>NZ_JAJHPV010000002.1 GCF_020831365.1 Massilia agrisoli | reverse complement strand
CGCCAGGTTGCCCCGCGCTGCCGTTCGACTTGCATGTGTAAAGCATGCCGCCAGCGTTCAATCTGAGCCAGGATCAAACTCTTCAGTTTAATCTCTGTTTGTTGACATTTCTGTCACTCGCATTGCTGCGAGGTCGCTCACTCAAAATACTGACCGTTACTCATTGCTGAGCAACGTATTTCTTTTTTGTGAACATTTGATAATTTAAGTATTCAAGAACCGAAGTTCTTGGCACCTTCATCAAACGCCCACACTTATCGACTGTTAATTTTTAAAGAACTTTATTCGGTGCTACTTGCTGCTCATCGACAAAGCGTTGTGTTTGTCAGCAACAGAGAAGTGAGATTATGCAGTGTTTCGCGATGATCGTCAACTTCTTTTTTGCTACCGTCTCTTCAGAAGACGCCCGATGAATACTTCGCAACTACTTGATTTCGTGTGCAAAATCACCGGGAGGCGAACTATAGCAAACCTTGGCGCGGGCTTGCAAGTATTTTTAATCGGACTGCTTACCCCTGGCTAAGCCGCCTCCAACTCCACACGGCCAGAATCAAAGCCAGCGGCAACATAAGCCCGTGTACTACTGCCGTCCAACCTGGATTGACGCTCACATTCAACACTGCGACCTCGTTTAAAGCCAGGTACCCAAACACACAGGCCAACAATTCAAAGGTCCGGGAGTTTCCCGTCAGCGCGCCGAACGCCAGCGACCATGCGGGGATCGATGCGGCAACAATCACAATCGCGACAGCGACAACAGGCTCGGACACGCTGAAGCGCAGCACGGCAGGCAGGTTCACCAGCACTCCGAGGGCGGACAGGACGATCCATCGCGCCTGCAAGACCCGTTTGCCCGCCCCGCTAGCGCTAAAGACGATCGCGCCTGTACGAGTGCTGCGCTCCTGCAATGCGGCCTGCCCATACTTATCGAGCAGCAGCCCCCAGCTCACAACGACCGCCAGCGCCGCACCGGGCATCGGCGCAATCATCCCTGCACCGGAAGCAGCTAGTACAGCAAGCCACCACCAGCCAGCCCTCTGCCGCAGGGTCAGCTGAAGCTCGGCGGCAACGAGGGTGCCCAACTGCGTTTTCTGGAGCGGCGTCATCATCACTTCCAATAAACGCAGCCTGCGCCCGCTGCCGTTGGCGGAGTTAGTCCGTGTCTTTTCGCAGCTGGCCGCCGCTCGGTCAATCCACCGCGAGCTTAGCAGAACGCCACCGACGGCCAGAAGCAGCCATAGCATGCGGCCCAGTACCATCGTTCCATCCAGCCTCCACTCGTCCCACATGAAAGTGGCTCGTTGGTCTTTTTTAACACCGCAGACCACGCAGAAGCCATTCTTCATCTGCTCGTCTTTAAGCTGGGGCGCCACCTGGCGGGCTACCGAGTGCTGAAATGCCACCATGCCGCGCGGATCACCGAGCCAGGGCGCGCCCTCAGCCGGATTGACCGACTGGATCGCCGGCGCGGTTGCCGCCAGCGAGGCTACCCATAAAATAAAGAACAGCACATTGCCCGCAGTGCGCCGCAGCCAAGGGACCAGATCGAACACCAGCGCCAGCAAGGAAGTCAGTGCCAGGGAGGGAAGCGCCAGCAGCAGCGCCGGCTTGACCAGCTCGACCAGGTTCACATGCATGTTTTCCGCGCGCACCAGCTGCGCCACGACGCCCACGGCCAGCGCGCCGGCCATCACCAGCGACAGGACAGCCATATTGCTGCACCATTTGGCCAGCAGGTACGAGGAGCGGGTCAGCGGCGTCGCTACCAGGAGCTGCCATACGCGCGTCTCGAAGTCCCGCACCAGCGTCCCGCGCACAAGATAGAAGCCGATCAGCGACAACCATATCGCCAGCATGGCAACGACCATGCCGATCCACGCGCTGGAGTATTCGCCGCGCAGGTGCCCGTTGAGCGCCAGCACCATATAGTCCTTCTCCATGGTCGGAAAACTCCACCAGCTGGCAATGCACAGCAAGCCCTGGATCACCCAGAACCGCGCCGAGCGTATCCGTTCCAGCAAGTCGGCGCCGACGATGGCGCCAAATCGGCGCACGCTTTCCATATCAGTTCCCCTCGCTGTCGGCCAGCAAGGACACGTAAGCATCCTCCAGCGATGGCATCACCGCCTCCGCTCCCTGCCCCGGCGACACAGGCGACATCAGGCGCACGCGCACGCCATCGGCACGGCGCAGGCTGTTACTGACGTGATACGCGGCGCGCACCTCGTCCAGGCGCTCGGGCTGGACAGTCCAGTCCCACACCTTGCCATGAGCGCGGCCGAGCAACGCATCCGGGCTGCCGGAAAACACCAGCTTACCCTTGCGCATGACGGCCAGCGAGGTGGCGGACGCTTCCACATCCGACACGATATGCGTGCACAGGATCACCAGGCGCTGTCCGCCCAGTTCCGTCAGCAGATGCCTGAAGCGCAGCCGTTCGCCCGGGTCGAGGCCGACAGTCGGCTCGTCCGCGATCAGCAGCTGGGGGTCATTGAGCAAGGCCTGGGCGATGCCGACGCGCTGCCGCATGCCTCCGGAAAAGTCGCCCAGCCGCCGGTCGGCGTCCCCGGCCAGGCCTACCTGTTCGATGCACGCGTCAACGCGGTGGCGCGCAAGCTTCTGCGGCAGGCCCTTGACCGCGGCGAGGTAGCGCAGGAACTCGCGCGCGCTCAGGGCCGGATAAACCCCAAAGTCCTGCGGCAGGTAACCGAGCGACACGCGCAGCCCATCGGGATGGCGCGCAATATCAACGCCATTCCAGATAATGCGCCCTGCCGTTGGCCGGGTCAGCGTGGCCAGCATGCGCATCATGGTCGACTTGCCGGCGCCGTTGGGACCGAGCAGCCCCAGGATGCCGGGACCCAGTGACAGGCTGACGTCATCCACCGCCGCGTGTCCGCCCGGATAGCGGAAGCTTACCCCGTCGAGTCGAAGCAGGCCGCCCTGCGCCATATGCGTTGGCGGCGCGGCGTGAAAGGTTTGGTCGAATGGCGCCATTGTTGTCTCCTGATTTTAAATCCAGGCTGTATTAGACGGCAGGGGCGGCGCCGGCGGTACTGTCAACACTGACAGTCGGCGATGGGGAACTAGAGTAGCCGAAGCATGGCCGCCTTGATGACGGCGGCGGTCTTGTTGGTCGTGCCCAGCTTTGCGATGGCATTGTTAACGTGAAAATTTACCGTGCGCTCGGAAATATTCATGATTTCGCCAACCTCGCTGGACGTCTTGCCGTCCGCCGTCCAGCGCAGCACCTCGGTTTCGCGCGCGGTCAACGCAACCGGTTCATCGCTGCCACCCTTGGCCGACAAAAGCGAGGTCATCCGCTCGTGGGCAAGCTGCACCAGCCAGGCCATGCGCGGGGCGTTATGGCGCAGCTCCGCTTCGGACAGTGATTCTTCGGAACGGGCCAGCGACAGCAAGCCGGCCACGCCCCTGGCGTCGAAAGAAGACTGCGCCCAACCCACCCGCACGCCGTGCGAATTGGCGTCTTCCCAAAAATGCCGGCAGTCCTCGAACACCTTGTCGGACCACACCAGCGGCATGACCGACTTCATGCCATGCGCGACTGTCGGGTCGATGGACAAATAATTTTCGGCGACGTAACGCTCCTGCCACGCTGGCGCGTAGTTATTGAGCATGAAGGTTTTGGGATTGGAAAACGGCAGCGGCTTGCGCATGCCGTAAGCGCAATAGTCGAAGCCGAGCTCTTTGGCCGCCTTCGACAGGCTGGCAAAAAACTCTGCTTCTGTTTTGGCAGACAGGAAAGCGTGCAGGTGCGCGTCCTGCCAATCGATCATCTTGTAACCCACAACGCTCCTGGTCGCGTCAGTCGTATGCAAACACCATATTGACGCGACAGTAGCATGACGGTTACAGGCGGGCAAGTCAAAAAAGCAACTCGCCCGCTGCAGTGCGCTTGCTTACAGGCCGTCGAAGTTCGGCGTGCGCTTTTCGAGGAAGGCGTGCATGCCTTCTTTTTGGGCAGGGGTGCCGAAGCCGGCGTGGAAATAACGGCGCTCGTAGCGCACGCCTTCGGTCAGCGTGGTTTCAAATGCGCGGTTCACCGCGTCCTTGATCTGCATGGCAACCGACACCGGCATCGCCGCGATCTGGGTCGCAACGGCGATCGCTTCTTCGAGCAGTTTTTCGGTAGGCACAACGCGCGACACCAGGCCGGTACGTTCCGCTTCGGCCGCGTCGATCATGCGGGTGGTCAGCAGCATGTCCATCGCTTTCGACTTGCCGATGGTGCGCGGCAAACGCTGGGTGCCGCCGGCGCCCGGGGTGACGCCGACCTTGATCTCCGGCTGGCCGAACTTGGCATTCTCGGCCGCGATCAGGAAATCGCACATCATGGCCAGTTCACAGCCGCCGCCCAGCACGTAGCCAGCGCAGGCGCCGATGACAGGCTTGCGGATGTTCAGGATATGTTCCCAGTTGCGGCCGATGTAGTTGCCGCCGTGCGTATCCTGGTAGTTATAGTCGGCCATGGCCGCGATATCGGCGCCCGCGGCGAAAGCCTTCTCGCTGCCGGTCAGGACGATGCAATTGATGTTGCTGTCGGCGTCAAACTTGTACAGCGCGTCGCCCAGCTCGTTCATCATATTGTCGTTAAGCGCGTTCAACGCTTTTGGACGGTTCAGGCGAATGACGGCAACCTTGCCATGGGTTTCGATCAGCAAATCAGAGTACTGCATGGGACACCCCTTTATTAGAATGGTACGGAATTCGCGATTGTAGCGTCTGTTACCCGGTCCGGGAAACGCCCGGCGCAGACGCGCTTACTGGCCGACACGCTTGGGCATCAGCACCCACACCTGGCCGCGCTGCTTCATGCGCCCCGCCTTGTCCCCCGCTTCGCTGCCGAAGCCGTAGAAAAAGTCAGCCCGCACCGCACCGCGAATGGCGCCGCCGGTATCCTGCGCCATCATCAGGCGCTGCATCGGCACTTCGCTGGCGGCCTCGGTAGTGGACAGGAAGATCGGCGCACCAAGCGGAATGAACTTTGGATCGATCGCCACCGAGCGCGCCGGCGTCAGCGGCACGCCCAGCGCGCCCTTCGGCCCCACGCGCGGGTCAGGCAGGCGCTCCTCCTTGAAGAAGATATAGCTCGGGTTGGCGTTGAACAGCTCCTGGCGGCGGGTCGGGTTGGCTTCGATCCAGCCCTTGATGCCTTGCATCGTCGCCTGTTCGACGGTCAGCTCGCCCTGCTCCACCAGCCAGCGGCCAATCGCCTTGTACGGATGGCCGTTCTGGTCGGCGAAAGCAACGCGCACTGTCTCGCCGGTATCGGCCAGCTCGACCCGGCCTGAACCCTGCACCTCAAGGAAGAACGCATCGACCGGGTTGTCGACCCACAGCAGTTCCTTGCCGTTGGCGTCGGCTCGCTCGATCTCGGCGCGGGTGCCGTACGGGATGACTTTCTTGCCCACCAGGCGGCCGCGCAGGCGCATGCCCTTCAGGCTCGGGTAGACGCTGGCCAGGTCCACCGTCAGCAAATCATCCGGCACTCTGTATAAAGGCGTCTGGAATACGCCGCCGCGTTTGCGGGCGCCACGCAGCAAGGGCTCGTAGTAGCCGGTGATCAGGCCGGTGTCCGACCCGTCTTCGGCGCGGATCAGGTTCGGTACGAAGTAGTTCTCGAAGAAGGCGCGAACGGCGGCGCCATCATTGGCATCGATGACCCGCGCGGCGTTGCACGCCTCGGTCCAGTCGACCCTGCGCACCAGCACGATGCACGAATTCATGAACGACGGCCATGCTTCGCGCACTTCGTCTCGGTCCCAGCCTGGCAAGGCGCTGAACGTGGTCGGCGTCATCAACGGCGCTGGCTCCGGCTTGGGAGGCGGAACCGGCACTGGCTCAGGGGGCGGAACCACTTTGACCGGCGGCGGCATAATGATGGGCGGCGCCGGCTGGGGCGGCGGCGTGGTCGTGCAGGCAGTCAAGGTCAATGCGACGACTCCCAGCGAAACGAGTAAACTGCGGCGTGTAGATAACATAAGGAATGATATGTGGTTGCTGATGATTGAAGCGGGTATCGCGCTGTTCTTACTGCTGTTTATCGTATGGTGGACCATGTTTTCTGGCCCCAAGCCTACCGATGACCAGCAAGCCGATACGCCGAACGTGCCCGCCGATGACAAAGCGCCGGGCGAGCAGGACCGCTGATCAGTGCAAAGTGCGCGGCAGCGACAGCACAAACTCGGGAATCTTTACCTCGAACTGATGGCCGTCCTCCGCAACGCAGAAGTATTCGCCGAACATGGACCCCTGCTGCGTCGCCAGCTGGGTGCCGCTGGTGTATTCGAACTGCTCGCCGGGCTTGAGCAGCGGCTGGTGGCCGACAACGCCCAGTCCGCGCACTTCCTGCACCTGGTTATTAGCGTCGGTAATGACCCAGTGGCGTGAAATCAGCTGCGCCGGCACGGTGCCGGTGTTCTTGATGGTGATCGAGTACGTGAAAAAATAATTGGTGCGGCTTGGATCGGACTGCTCCGGCAGGTATTGGGTCCTGACGGTTACAGCGAAGTCATAAACGGCCATCGGTGCCCCTCGCGTAATGCTGTTTGTGTTGCTCTTGTGAACTAAAGGTGCCCGCAGGGCGGGTGTTCCGTCCATGATACAACGGGCCGCAAAATATAGGCGTGGCGCAAGGGCCGGTGGCGAACAGCGTAAAATAGCGCATCTTTAATCCAATGCAAGACCACGTCATGACCACTTTCCGCATCGCTCCCAGCATTTTGTCCGCCGACTTCGCCCGCCTTGGCGAGGAAGTCCGCAATGTCGTCGCAGCCGGCGCCGACATCATCCATTTCGACGTGATGGACAATCATTATGTTCCCAACCTGACGATTGGGCCGCTGGTATGCCAGGCGATCCGCCCGCACGTGCAAGTGCCGATCGACGTGCACCTGATGGTCAAGCCGGTCGACCGCATCATCCCCGACTTCGCCAAGGCAGGCGCCAACATCATCACCTTCCACCCTGAAGCGTCCGAGCACATCGACCGCACACTGCAGCTCATCCGCGACAACGGCTGCAAGGCCGGCCTGGTGTTCAACCCGGGCACGCCGATGCACTACCTCGACCACGTGATGGACAAGATCGACATGATCCTGATCATGTCGGTGAACCCGGGCTTCGGCGGCCAGTCGTTCATTCCTGAAGCGCTCAACAAGATCGCCTACGCGCGCAAGAAGATCGACGAATCCGGCCGCGACATCATGCTGGAAGTCGATGGCGGCATCAAGATCGACAACATCGCCGCCGCCGCAGCCGCTGGCGCGGACACCTTTGTGGCCGGCTCGGCCATCTTCGGCCAGCCAGACTACAAGGGTGTCATCGACGCGATGCGCGAACAGCTGGCCACCACCGGCAAATAATGAAGGCCGGCGCTTCCCCGATCCGCGCGGCGATCATCGACCTGGACGGCACGATGCTCGACACGATTCCTGACTTCCACGTCGCGATCAACCGCATGCGTGCGGAGTTCGACCTGGCCGCCATCACGCAGGAAGCCATTGCGCTGATGGTCGGCAAAGGCTCCGAGAACCTGATCCGCAGCGTGCTGGCGCAGGACTACGACGCCGCCGGCGTCGAGCACCGCATCGGGGAGGCGCTCGATTCCTACCAGCGCCACTACCTGGATATCAACGGCCAGCACAGCACGCCCTACATCGACGTCGAAGCGGGCCTCAAAGCCATGCGAGCGCAGGGCCTGCGCCTTGCGTGCGTGACCAACAAGCCGGTGGCGTTCGCGCTGCCGCTGCTGGCGCAGAAGGGCCTGGCGCCCTACTTCGAGATCGTCTACGGCGGCGACTCCTTCCCACGCAAGAAGCCTGACCCGATGCCGCTGCTGCAGGTGTGCAGCGACTTTGGCCTGAAACCGCATGAGGTGGTGGCCATCGGCGACTCATCCAACGACGCCGAAGCGGCGCGCGCGGCCGGCTGCTACGTGCTGACTGTGCCATATGGTTATAACCACGGACAGTCTATACACGAAACGGATTCCGATGGTATAGTTGAATCGTTGCTTCAAGCAGCAACCCTGATTCAAACGCATAACCACAGCGCACACTGAACAAAAATCGCATGTTTTTCATCAAAAAACACAATGTCACGCAAGCCGGCTCGATTGAGGCCTGGCTTTGGCGACGCTGGCAATCCTGGGCTAAGTAACCCGTACTGATTGCTGTCGCCTGCACCTGCACGTCGACAGGTTTTTTGAAACCCACCGCCATCCCCAACTATGCCTGGCGGCCCGGAGAAAAGCATGACCGAACTCGAATTCCAATCGCTGGCCGCTGAAGGCTACAACCGTATTCCACTGATCGCGGAAGCCTTCGCCGATCTCGAAACGCCGCTCACGCTCTACCTCAAGCTGGCCCAGACGCAGAACGCGGGCAAGAACACCTTCCTGCTCGAATCGGTGGTCGGCGGCGAACGCTTCGGCCGCTACTCCTTCATCGGCCTGCCTGCGACCACCGTACTGCGTACCTTTGGCAGCCGCACCGAGATCGTCAAGAACGGCAGCGTCATCGAAACCCACGACGGCAATCCGCTCGACTTCATCGAACAGTACCAGGCGCGCTTTAAAGTCGCGCTGCGCCCAGGCATGCCGCGCTTCTGCGGCGGCCTGGCCGGCTACTTCGGCTACGACACGGTGCGCCACATCGAACGCAAGCTCGCCGAGGGCGCGCCGAAGGACGACCTGGGCCTGCCGGACATCCAGCTGATGGTGACCGAGGAACTGGCGGTCATCGACAACCTGTCCGGCAAGCTGTACCTGATCGTCTACGCCGACACCACCCAGCCAGAGTCGTTCTCGAAGGCGCGCCAGCGCCTCAAGGACCTGCGCATGATGCTGCGCCGTGGCGTGGGCGCGCCGGTGACATCGAGCTCGGTACGCACCGAAGCGATCCGCGACTTCAGCAAGGAAGACTACCTGAAGGCGGTCGCCCGCGCGCACGAGTATGTGATGGCCGGCGACCTGATGCAGGTGCAGATCGGCCAGCGCATCCGCAAGCCCTACGTCGACAATCCGCTGACCCTGTACCGCGCGCTGCGCTCGCTGAACCCGTCGCCGTATATGTATTACTACAACTTCGGCGACATGCAGATCGTCGGCGCCTCGCCGGAGATTTTGGTCCGCAACGAGACCCTGCCTGACGGCGGCCGCAAAGTCACGCTGCGCCCGATCGCAGGCACACGCCCGCGTGGCGCGACACCGGAACGCGATGCCCAGCTGGCCGAAGAACTGCTGGCCGACCCGAAGGAAATCGCCGAACACGTGATGCTGATCGACCTGGCCCGCAATGACCTGGGCCGCATCTCGGAGATCGGCAGCGTGGCTGTCACCGACCGCATGGTGATCGAAAAATACTCGCATGTGCAGCACATCGTCTCGAACGTCGAAGGCAAGCTGAAAAAAGGCATGTCGAACCTCGACGTGCTGCGCGCGACCTTCCCGGCCGGGACCCTGACCGGCGCGCCGAAAGTGCGCGCGATGGAGGTCATCGACGAGCTGGAGCCGACCAAGCGTGGCATCTACGGCGGCGCCTGCGGCTACCTGTCGTTCGGCGGCGAGATGGACGTGGCCATTGCGATCCGCACCGGCGTGGTCAAGGACGGCATGCTGTACGTGCAGGCAGCGGCAGGCATCGTGGCCGACTCGATCCCCGAGATGGAATGGCAGGAAACCGAAAATAAGGCGCGCGCCGTGCTGCGCGCGGCAGAACAGGTGCAAGACGGCCTGGATGGGGAGCTCTGACATGCTGCTGATGCTCGATAACTACGACTCGTTCACCTACAACCTGGTGCAGTACTTCGGTGAGCTGGGCGAGGAAGTGCACACCGTGCGCAACGACGAAATCACGATCGAAGAGATCGAGGCGATGAATCCCGACCGCATCTGCATCTCGCCAGGGCCTAAAACCCCTGCCGAAGCAGGCATCTCGATTGCGATCCTCGAACACTTCAAGGGCAAGCTGCCGATCCTTGGCGTCTGCCTCGGCCACCAGGCCATGGGCGCCGCTTTTGGCGGCAAGGTTATCCGCGCCAAGCAGGTCATGCACGGCAAGACCTCGCTGATCGCCCACACCGGCGAAGGCATGTTCAAAGGCATTCCAAGCCCGTTCACCGTGATCCGCTACCACTCGCTGGCGATCGAACGCTCGTCGCTGCCAGCCTGCCTGGAGGTCACCGCGTGGACTGACGACGGCGAAATCATGGGCGTGCGCCACAAGGAATACGACATCGAGGGCGTGCAGTTCCACCCCGAGTCGATCCTGTCGGAACACGGCCACGCACTGCTGAAGAACTTCCTCGAGCGCACAGCGCGATAACCCAGGAGCCACCATGCCTATCACCCCACAAGAAGCCCTGCTGCGCTGTATCGACCACCGCGAAATTTTCCACGACGAGATGCTGCACCTGTTCCGCCAGATCATGTCCGGCGAAATGTCGCCGACGATGGTTGCGGCACTGACCATGGGCCTGCGCGTCAAAAAGGAAACCATCGGCGAGATCGCCGCCGCGGCGCAAGTGATGCGCGAGTTCTCGACCAAGGTGCCGATGGCCGACACCACCAACCTGCTCGACATCGTCGGCACGGGCGGCGACGGCGCGCACACCTTCAATATCTCCACCGCGTCGATGTTTGTCGCCGCCGCCGCTGGCGCGCGCGTTGCAAAACATGGCGGACGCAGCGTGTCCTCCTCGTCCGGCAGCGCCGACGTGATCGAAGCGCTGGGCGCCAACATCAACCTCAAGCCAGAGCAGATCGCGCAGTCGATCGCGCAGACCGGCATCGGCTTCATGTTCGCGCCGAACCACCACGCAGCGATGAAGCATGCAGCGCCGGTGCGCAAAGAGCTGGGCGTGCGCACCATCTTCAACATCCTCGGGCCGCTGACCAATCCGGCCGGCGCACCGAACATCCTGATGGGTGTTTTCCACCCCGACCTCGTCGGCATCCAGGTGCGCGTCCTGCAGCGCCTCGGCGCGCAGCACGCGGTCGTGGTCTGGGGCCGCGACAACATGGACGAAGTATCGCTGGGCGCCGCGACGATGGTCGGTGAACTGGTCAACGGCGAAATCCGTGAATACGAAATCCACCCTGAAGACTTCGGCATGCAGATGATCGCGAGCCGCAACCTGAAGGTAGCCAATTCGGCCGAATCGATGGCGAAAATGATGGAGGCGCTGAACGGCGAGCCGGGCGCGCCATACGACATCGTCTGCCTGAACGCGGCGACTGCGCTGTACGCCGCCGGCGTGGCATCCTCGATCGAAGACGGCCTGGCCAAGGCGCGCGCAGCAATCAACTCGGGCGCGGCGACTGCCAAGCTCCAGCAGTTTGTACAAGTTACCCAGCAACTCGGAGCGGGATAATGTCCGACATCCTCAATAAAATCCTCGCCGTCAAAGCTGACGAAGTCGCCGCCGCAAAAAAGCACCGTGACCTGGCCAGCCTGCGCCGCGAAGTCGAGGCAGACGACGAGGGCCGGCGTGGCCTGCGCGGCTTCGAGGCCAGCCTGCGCAAGCAGATCGCCGCGGGCAATGCCGGTGTGATCGCGGAGGTTAAAAAGGCCTCGCCGTCGAAAGGCGTGCTGCGCGCGGACTTCCGTCCGGCTAATATCGCCGAGAGCTACGCGCGCCACGGCGCCGCGTGCCTGTCCGTGCTAACGGACGTGAATTTTTTCCAGGGCTCGGTCGAGTACCTGAAGCAGGCCCGCGGGGCTGTCGACATTCCGGTGCTGCGCAAGGACTTCCTGGTCGACCTGTACCAGGTCTACGAAGCGCGAGCGATGGGGGCCGATGCGATTTTGCTGATCGTCTCGGCGCTCGACCATGGGCTGATGGCGGAGATGGAAGCCTGCGCGCTCGAACTGGGACTGGATGTGCTGGTGGAGGTGCATGACGGCGATGAGCTGACCGCGGCGCTCAAGCTGCGCACGCCGCTGGTAGGCATCAACAACCGCAACTTGCGCACCTTCGAAACGTCGCTGGACACCACCATCGGCCTGCTGCCGCGCATTCCGGGCGATAAGCTGGTGGTGACCGAATCGGGGATCATGGTGCCCGATGATGTGAAGCGCATGCGTGACGCGAATGTGCATGCGTTCCTGGTTGGCGAAGCGTTTATGCGCGCGCCTGACCCAGGCGTTGAACTGGAGCGCCTGTTCGGATAAAAAACGGCGGATGCGGCCTTCGGCCTTATCCGCCCTACAAGTAAGCAACCACGTAGGGCGGATAAGCGCGAAGCGCGCATCCGCCGATTTAAAAGCTCAACGCGCCGCGCTTGGCCGCATCAAACCCTTCACCTTTTTCTCCGGCGCCGCCAGCGTCACCGTCGGTACCCGGTCACCCTGCAGCACCACATCGAACGTCATCAGCTCATCGCGCCTGAACGCGTGCACCGTCACCGTATCGCCAACCTTGAAGCGCGACAGCAGCCCGTCCAGGTTGTTCGGATTACCCGCCACCCGCAGCCCATCCACCGCCACCAGCAGGTCACCCGCCGACAAGCCCGCCGCATGCGCAGCGCCGCCCTCGTGCACCTGGCTCAATTTGCAGTCCGCGCCTTCGCGCCCGATGCTCGCGTCGAGTGAGGGCTTGGCGTTCTTCCGCTCGTCCGTCAGCTTCACGCCAAATGGCGCATACAGTTTCGCCAACGGCAGGTCTTCGGTGCCGCGTACATAGCGCTCGAACATCGGTTTGAGTTTCAGCCCGCTGACTTCATCGAACAGCGCCTCGACTTCCGCCTCGGTGACGCCGCGCCCCACGCTCGGATAGAAGTCATGCCCGAAGCGCTGCCACAGCGCCAGCATGATGTCGTCGAGCGATTTGCGGCCTTCCGTCTTCGCGCGGATCGTCAGGTCGAACGCCAGCGCGATCAGCGAGCCTTTGCCGTAATAGCTGACGATCGCGTTCGGCGCGTTTTCGTCCTGCCGGTAGTATTTGCTCCACGCGTCAAAGCTCGAATCGGCCACGCTCTGCTTGGTGCGGCCGCTGCCGCGCAGCACGCCGCCAATCGATTTGCCCAGCAGCTTGAGGTAGACCGCTTCGGTAATCAGGCCGCTGCGAAGCAGCAGCAGGTCGTCGTAATAGCTGGTGAAGCCTTCGAACAGCCAGAGCAGCGGCGTGTAGGTTTCGGCTTGCAGGTCATATGGGGCAAAGGCCGCAGGCTTGATGCGCTTGACGTTCCAGGTGTGGAAGTACTCGTGGCTGCACAGCCCGAGGAACTTGACGTATCCGTCGCCCGGCTCGGAAAACTTGGGCGCGTTGGTACTCGGCAGGTCGTTGCGGTTGCAGATAAGCGCGGTGGAAGCGCGGTGCTCAAGCCCGCCGTAGCCGTCGCCCACTGCCATCGTCAGGAACACGTAACGGTCCATCGGCGCGCGCTTGGTGCGCGGCTCAAAGAACGCGACCTGGGTTTCGCACAGCGTTTTCAGGTCCGACTGCAGGCGAGCCATGTCCAGGTTGGGAACGCGGCCGGTGATGACGATGTCATGCGGGACGCCGTGCGCCTTGAAAGTGCCAAGCGCGAAGTCGCCCATCTCGACCGGGTGGTCGATCAGCTCATCGTAGTTCGATGCCACATACGTACCAAAGCCATAGCGCCTGGCGCCAAGCTCTGCCATCGCCGTCGCGACGCGCCACGTGGTGGCGGCAGGGTCGAGCGGGCGCTGGATATCGACTTCATGCGCCAGGTCCTCTTGGCCCGCCACGCGCAGGAATACGCTGGTGCCGTTGAAGAAGCCGTGGGTCTGGTCCAGGTGGGCGGCGCGCACCGACAGGTCCCATGCATATACTTCATACAGCAAGGTCAGCGGCCCGGCCACGGGCGCCGCGCGCCAGGTGTGCTTGTCCACCTTGGTCAGGGCAACCGACTTGCCGTTCGATTCGGCGCGGATCTGGACGATATTGCGGGCGAACTCGCGGATCATGTAACTGCCGGGGATCCATGCGGGCAGCGCGAACTCCTGACCGTCCGGCGCAGGCGCCGCCACTGTGACGGTGACGTCGAACAGGTGGCCCGCGAGGTTCTTTGGAATGATGGTGTACTGGATGGCTGGCGTCTTTTTCGCCGATGTCTTTTTCATACTTATCCTGTAGGTCGTCACGCTTGACGGCATAGTTTAGCCTGAAACACCCCGGGTACTGAGGTCGGCGGCGGTGTCGATGTCCTGGAATATGCCTGGATCGTCGACCTCGACCTCACGCACAGGATTCGCCTTGACGATATTGCGGGCGCCCTGGTCGCCACCCGCCGCCAGCAGTCCCGCCAGATGCTGGCGGCCGAAGGCAACCGGGTTGCCGCGCCGTCCCTGCATTACCGGTACCGCGATGCCGCTACCCTCTTCCACCGCATTCGCGAGCGCGGCGATGGTCGACGGCTGCACATGGGGCATGTCGCCCAGGGCGATCAGCCATCCGCCTGCCTGGCCAGACTGGCCGATGGCATGCGCCAGCGAGGCGCCCATGCCATCGTCGGCGCGGGCACACACCGTCACGTCGCAGCCGAGGTCGCGCAGCAGGGCTGCAACCTCCCCGCCCTGCGGCCCGACCACGGCAACCACCTTGGGCAGCGCAGCAAGCATGGCCTTCGCGCTCGACGCGACGACCGTTGCGCCGCCGGGCAAGCACTGCAACAGCTTGTTCCGTCCACCGGACGGATCAAAGCGCCGCCCCCTGCCGGCGGCAAGAAGGATGCCGACAATGGCCATGGCGCCTTACGCCGACTTCAGGTCGAACGGCAGCTTGCGCAAGCGTTTGCCGGTAAGCCGGAACACGGCATTCGCAAACGCCGGCGCCAGCGGCGGGAGGCCCGGCTCGCCAATCCCGGTCGGCGGATCGGACGACGGAACGATGTGCACGTCGACCTGCGGCATGTCGTTCATGCGCGCGACCGTGTAGTCGCCAAAGTTCTGCTGCTCGACGACGCCGTCTTTCAGCGTAATCGCGGCGCCCGGCAACGTGGTTCCAAGCGCCATCAACGCCGCGCCCTGCACCTGCGCTTCAATCGTCAGCGGATTGACGGCGAGGTTACAGTGCACGCCGGCGGTCACCTTGTGCAGCTTCGGCACGCCTTTTGTCACCGAAGCTTCGACGACATACGCCACCACCGAGTTGAACGACTCGTGCACCGCCACGCCCCATGCGCGCCCCTTCGGCAGCTTCTTTTTACCGTAACCCGACTTGGCCACTGCCAGGTCGAGCGCCGCGAGGTGGCGCTTATGCTTCTCGCCGATCAACTTGCGGCGGTACGCGACCGGATCGGCGCCCGCGATGTGCGCGGCTTCGTCGATCAGCGTTTCCATCACGAAGGCGGTGTGGGTCGAACCCACCGAACGCCACCACAGCACCGGCACATTCACTTTCGGCGAATGGACCGACAGGTTGAGCGGCACATCGTATGGCGCCCCCATGCCCTCCACGGTGGTGGCGTCGACGCCGTTCTTGACCATGAAGGCTTCGAACATCGTGCCGGACGTGATCGACTGGCCGACGATCGTATGGTCCCAGGCGACGATGTTGCCCTTCGCGTCCAGGCCGATGTCGGCGCGGTGTACGTACGACGGGCGGTAGTATCCGCCCCGGACGTCATCCTCGCGGCTCCACACCACCTTTACCGGCCCGCCCTTGCCCGTAGCATTCCAGGCCTTGGCCACATGGACCGCTTCGACGATGTAGTCGGAAGTAGGCACCGCCCTGCGGCCGAAACCGCCGCCCGCCATCATCGTGTTGAGGGTCACCTGTTCCGGCTTGAGGCCGGAGGTTTTGGCGATGGCCGCGTGGTCGGTGGTCTGGAACTGCGAACCCGCCCACACGGTGCAACTGTCCGCCTTCAGGTCGACCACGCAGTTGAGCGGCTCCATTGGCGTATGCGCGAGATACGGGAATTCGTATTGGGCCGATATCTTCTTTGGCGCGGTGCGCAGGGCCGAAATGTCAGCCTTCATCGCAACCGCGCCCGGCGTCTTGGCCAGTGCGGCAAATTCCGCCAGCTGCTTGTCGCTGCTGACCTTCTCGACGCTGGCGGTATCCCACTCGATGGCCAGCGCTTCGCGGCCCTGCTTCGCAGGCCAATAGCCGGTGGCGACAACCGCTACGCCGCTGCCCCCACGGTCGGCCGGGACTTCGAACACGGCGAGCACGCCCTTGATGGTTTTCGCCTTGGTCGCGTCAAACTTCGCCACCCTGGCGCCAAATACCGGCGGATGCGCAATCAGCGCAACCTTCGCGTCCGGCAGGGTGAAGTCAATGCCGAATTGCTGCGTGCCGTCGGACTTGGCGCGCGCGTCGAGCCGCTTGGCGGGTTTGCCGATGAAGCGGAAGTCCTTCGGGTCCTTGAGCGTGACGGTTGTTGGCACCGGCAGCTTCATCGCCGCATCCGCAAGCGAACCGTAATCCGCCTTCTGGCCCGCAGGCCCGATGACGAAGCCATTCCCGGTGCGGCACTGCTCCGGCTTGACGTTCCACTGCTGCGCGGCGGCCTGGACCAGCATCGCGCGCGCTTTTGCGCCGATTTCGCGGTACTGCATGAACGAGTGGGCGACGCTACCCGAGCCGCCAGTCATCTGCATGCCGAACGCGGGGTCCTTGAAGGCGTCGCCGGCCGGGGCCAGCGCCCCGCGTACCTGCGACCAGTCGGCATCCAGTTCTTCGGCAATCAGCATCGGCAGCGCAGTGTGCACGCCCTGTCCGAATTCGAGGCGGTTGACCATGACAGTCACCGTATTGTCCGGCGCGATGCGCAGGAAGGCGTTGGGTGCGAATACCGGTTTCGGTGCGCCGGCGGCCTGCGCGATCTTGTTCGCGCCTGGCAGGAAGAAGCCCAGCACCAGGCCACCGGTAGCAAGCGTGCCGGCCTTGATGAAGCTGCGGCGCGACATGCCGCCTTGCTCAGGTCGCGCGAGCGCGGCCTGGTCGATCCATTCTTTACGCATGGTGCTCTCCTCAGGCCAGGGTTTTCGCGGCGTCCTTGATGGCGGCGCGGATGCGTTGATAGGTGCCGCAGCGGCAGATGTTTCCGCTCATGGCGGAATCGATGTCGGCGTCGCTCGGCGCCTTGTTCGTGCGCAGCAGCGCGGTCGCGCTCATCACCTGGCCGCTCTGGCAGTAGCCGCACTGCGGCACGTCGTGGCGTACCCACGCATCCTGCACTGCCTTGCCGACCTTGTCGGCTTCCATCGCTTCGATGGTGGTGATCTTCTGGCCCACGGCCGCCGCGATCGGGGTGACGCACGAGCGCACCGGCGCGCCATTCAGGTGCACGGTGCACGCGCCACACAGGGCCGCACCGCAGCCGAACTTCGTGCCGGTCATGTTGAGGTTATCGCGCAGCGCCCACAGTACCGGCGTCGAGTCGTCGGCGTCGACCTGCATGTCGCGCCCGTTGATATTTAGTGTGACCATGCCCTGCTCCCGTTTGGACTGATATTTTTTTGTATTTGGTACCGCAGATGTGAAACGCGGGCCCAAAGGCCCGCGTACAATTTATTTGATTGAAGCGAACTTCGCTTCGAGCACCTTCAAATCCACAGCGCCCGGAATCCGTGTGCCGTCGGTGAAGAAGATGGCCGGCGTGCCCTCAATGCGCATCTTGCGGCCCAGCGCGAAGATCTTGTCATGCGGGTCGGTGCACTTGGCCGGCGCGGCGGCGGCGACTTTACCGTTGAGCATCCACTCGTCCCATGCCTTGTTGCGGTCAGCCGAGCACCAGATGTTGCGCGACTTGGCGATTGAGTCTTCCGACAAGATGTTGTACATGAAGGTGTAGACGGTGACGTTATCGACTTCCTTCAACGTGGTCTGGCGGAAGCGCTTGCAGTAGCCGCAGTTAGGATCTTCGAAGATCGCCATCACACGCTTGCCATTCCCCTTGACCATCTTGAGCGCCGATTCAAACGGCAGGTCGGCGAAATTGATCTTGTTGATCTCGTCGAGGCGCGCCTTGGTCAGGTTCTCCGAGGTCTTTGCGTTGAACACCTGGCCGATGAACAGGTATTCGCCTTTCTTGTCCGTGTAGATGACATCGCCGCCGGCGCGGATTTCGTACAGCCCGGAATAAGGCGTGGCCTTGACCGAATCAATCTTGACGCCTCCACCGAGGCGCGGCTCGATCACTTTCTTGATGTTTGCTTCCACTGGCGTCTGGGCATTGCCGCATCCAGCGGCCAGCGCGGTCAACATCAACAGTGCGAGTTTACTTTTTACCATGACTTCTCCGGTTGTCCTGCAAGTGAATTTGAGCCGGTAAAGGCTCATTTGCCCATTGCATGCGTGATGAGCCGACGCTTGAGCATCGGCAACTTATCCAGCAAGTTTAATCCCAAATTGCGCGCAACGCGCACGGGTTCGAGGTCGGTGCTGAAAAGACGCGCCAGTCCGTCGGTGGCAAACTGCATCAGGAAGATGTCTTCCTTGCGCGCGCGGGCATAGCGGGCCAGCACGCGCTCGTCGCCGATCGCGCGGTGGGACTCGCGGCCGGCGACAGCCTTGAGCAGTTCGGCCACGTCGGCGAAGCCGAGGTTCATGCCGTGGCCGGCCAGCGGATGCACGACGTGGGCGGCGTCGCCCACCAGCGCCACGCGCGGCGCGGTAATGGCATGCGGGCGAATCAGCGCCAGCGGGAAGTCCCTGACCGTCTCGGGCTGCAGCGGCCGCAGTACGCCCAGCTTTTCTTCGGCCAGCTCGGCCAGGCGGATGGCCAGTTCACCCTGGCTTTCTCGCATCAGGGTATCGGCCAGCGCATCGGGCGCGGACCAGACCAGCGACACGCGGTTGCCCGGCAGCGGCAGCAGCGCCACGATGCCATCGGCGCCGGTGAACCACTGGTAGGCCACGCCGTGGTGCGGCTTCTCGCACGAGAAATTGGCGACCACAGCGCGCTGGTGGTATGAGCGGTAATCGAGGCCGATGTCGCACTGTCCGCGCACCCACGAGTGGCCGCCGTCGGCGCCGACGAGCAGCGAGCTCGCCACCGTCTTGCCGCCTTCGAGGTGGACCAGCGCGCCGTCGTCGCTGGTCTCGATGCGGATGGCACGGCCACTGACGATGGTCACGTTCGGTGCAAACTTGAGCGCTGCGTCGAGCGCCTGGCACAGGTTGCGGTCTTCGACGATCCAGGCCAGCGCGCCGACGTGGGCGCCGAAGGCGTCGAATTCGACATCCCCGGCTTTTTCGCCGTCGCCGTTGACCGCCATCGAGTCGACTGCCTGCACGCGCGACTGGTCAAGCGCGCCCCAGACCTTGAGCGAAGACAGCAAGGTGTGGGCCGTGTGGTTGAGGGCGTAGACGCGCACGTCCCAGGGCTGCTCACCGGCGGCTGAAGGGGACGATGCGCCCGGCGCCGCAGGGGGAACGATCATGGTCACGCTGTGGCCAGCCTGGGAGAACCCAAGCGCCGCGGTTTTGGCGATGGCGCCATTGCCGACGATGCAGACGTCGCCCGTGGTGCGCGCAGTAGGAGAAGTTGGAGTAGTCATGGCTTCCATTATAGCGGGTAGAAAAAGCAACGTTTCCGTGCACGCTAGCTGGCATTTTGAAAAAATTGTCTTGCCTGCCCTTGCAATCCGCAAACTGGCTGACTATAATCATGCCTCTTGGCCTGGTAGCTCAGTTGGTAGAGCAGAGGATTGAAAATCCTTGTGTCGGTGGTTCGATTCCGCCCCGGGCCACCAAGAATAAATAAAACGCCACCTTCGGGTGGCGTTTTTGTTTTTGGCCGTCGTTCCCGCGAAGGCGGGAATCCATGCAAGGTGCGCTTAGTCAGAAAACTGGTACCACTAAGTCAGGGCCGAGTGGGTTCCCGCCTGCGCGGGAACGACGGATCTGGCGGTGATATCGCTTTACCGCCCCGCTCTCACACGGCCTGCAGCCCAAGGGAACGATCAGTCCGATTTCCTCGGTAACCGAAATGAAGTCGTTCGGCGACACCAGGCCGCGCTCCGGGCTGCGCCAGCGCACCAGCGCCTCCATCGCCACGACGGCGCCGCTGGCCACATTGATCTTGGGCTGGTAATGCAGCTCGAATTCATTGTTGTCCAGCGCCCGCCGCAGTTGCTGCTCCAGCAGCAGGCGGGCACCGGCCGCCGCATTCATCTCCGGCGCAAAAAACTGGTGGTTGGCGCGGCCCATTCTTCTTGGCGTGGTACATGGCGCTGTCCGCGTTGCTCATCAACTCGCGCAAGGTGGTGCCATCGGCCGGGAACATGCTGATACCGATACTTACCGACACGCTCTGCTGTTGCTCCTCGATCACGATCGGCAAGGCGAGCGTGTCGAGCAGTTTTTGGGCAATGTTGGCGGCCGCGGTCGGCCCGCTCACTTCGTCCAACAGCACCACGAACTCGTCGCCCCCGAGCCGCGCCACGATGTCTTCGACGCGCAGGCAGCCGGTGAGGCGGGCCGCCACGCCCTGGAGCAGTTTGTCGCCGTAATGGTGGCCGAGCGAATCGTTGATGGTCTTGAAGCGGTCGAGGTCGAGAAACATCAGCGCAAAGCGCTTGCCGCCACGTCCGCCTGCCGCAATGGCGTGTTCGATACGGTCTTCAAGCAAGGTGCGGTTGGGAAGGCGGGTCAGCGCATCATGCAAGGCAAGGTGGTGCAACTGGCGGTTGGCGTGGCTGAGCGAATGCACCAGCCTGGCTAGACGGAACACTCGATGGGCGATCTGGCCAGCGTCGGGGCGCTCATGTAAAATACTGGCCCTTGGCCTGGTAGCTCAGTTGGTAGAGCAGAGGATTGAAAATCCTTGTGTCGGTGGTTCGATTCCGCCCCGGGCCACCAAGAACATCCCAGTGCAAACGCCAACCCTCCCGGTTGGCGTTTTTCATGGAGCACCCAGGCAACCTGGGCCGCTGCTCCGGCACCGATCGCAAACAAGCTCCCTTTCGCGCGTTCATGGCGCGTCCGATTGACACTCCTTGAAAATTGGCACAAACTCATACACAGTTTTGGAATCGTTTCCAATTTCAGCTTACGCGGTCCGATTGAAGCGCTTCCAAGACGCTAACTATAAAAAATTCACGGAGATACTGCAAAATGCACAACATCGATTCATCCCGGTTTACCCCGCTACGCTCGCTGCTGTTTGCCTGCGCATTCCTGGCTGCCCCTGCTTCCTACGCGCAGCAATGCCCAAGTGCCACGCCCGTTTTTGCCGACGAGTTCAACGGCACCGCCGTCGACACCAGCAAATGGCAATTCCAGAACGGGGACGGCTGCAGCTACGGCATCTGCGGCTGGGGCAACAACGAACTCCAGTCCTACCAGACCGCGAACGCCACGGTCGCCAATGGCGTGTTGTCGATCACGGCCAAGAAGCAGCGCGTCGGCTCAAAGGCATACACATCGGCCCGCCTCAGGACGCTGAACATGCCCGGCAGCGGGCAGTGGACGCATGGACGTTTTGAAGCGCGCATGAAGATCCCTACCGGTGGCGGCATGTGGCCAGCCTTCTGGGCGCTGCCGGCCAATACCACCGTGGCCTGGCCTGCCAGCGGCGAAATCGATGTGCAGGAGTCAACCGGCCAGAAGCACATGTTCGCGCTCGGAACGATCCACTACGGTTCGTCGAATGCCAATCACCAATTCCTTACCAGCAGCATCTACAAGCAGCCCGACAGCTGGGCCGACGCGTTCCATGTGTACTCGGTGGTCTGGACACCGTACAAGATCAGCTGGTACATCGACGACCTGCTCTACGCCACCAAGACACCGTCGGACATGGCCAATCCGGCTGACTGGACGTTCGAGAATTATGCCTATTACCTGATACTGAACATGGCGGTCGGCGGCAGCCTGGGCGGCAAGGTCAACGACGCCGCCCTGCCCCAAACCCTGCAGGTCGACTATGTGCGCGTCTACGCCAATCCGCAGCCATCGCTGAGCGGTCCGCACATCGTGGAACCGAACACGGCAGCCACGTACAGCATCGTCGACGAGGCGGGTACCGGATCAAGTTATGTGTGGACCTCGCCAACCGGCCAGACCTCGAACGCCAAGTCGCTGACGGTCAACTGGGGCAGCACCGGCGGCCCGGTGTCGGTTGCCATCAGCAACAGCTGCGGTACGTTCAACAAGAGTGTGCCGGTCCTGGTCTCGCCGCAACTGACGCGCACCGCCATCCTGGACGACTACGAAAGCAATCGTAAAGTCAGCTACACGACCGTCACCGGCCAGCTCACCCAGTCGAGCGCAAATCCCGCCCCGAATGCCGTCAATGGCTCGCCAACGGTGGCGAAGTACGTGCGCAGCGCGGCCAGCAGCTATGACCTGATCACCATGGGGACGACGCTGGTGCCTGACGCCTCGTTCTATGTGCGTGGCGACAAGGCCTTCTACCTCGACGTCTACAGCAACGCGCCGGTCGGAACGCCAATGCTGCTCCAGCTTGAAAACGCGAATGTGGCAACTGCGAGCAATTTCCCGCTCGGGCGGCACTCCAAATACATCGCCTACACGACGGTGCAAAACAGCTGGCAGCGCCTGAAATTCCTGCTCAATGACAGGATCGACGGCAGCACCGCCGATACCGCTGTCAACCAGTTAGTGTTGCTGCCGAATCCCAACACCCTGACCGGGGACACGTACTACCTCGACAACCTGGCGATCTACGGTCACTGACCCCTGCCTGCTGACGTATCGCATAGGCAAACTGAGGGCTGCCGCGTACTAGCCACGTACCTGGTCGCTCTCGATGTTGCCGTCCACTAGCCTGATCGTGCGGTCGCACTGCTCGGACAGGCGTGGATCATGCGTCACCAGCAGGACCGCACAGCCGAACATGCGGTTGAATTTGCGGAACAGCTCGAACACTTCGGCGGCGGATTTGGTGTCAAGGTTGCCTGTGGGCTCGTCGGCCAGCAGCAACGCCGGGCGGGTCACCAGCGCGCGCGCCACCGCCACACGCTGCTGCTGGCCGCCGGAAAGCTGGTCTGGCTTGCGCTGTTCGAGCCCTTCCAGGCCCACCTCGGCCAGCAGGTCCTTCGCGCGCGCGAGCTGTTCGGGCGTGGGTTTGCCGGTGGCCACCATCAGCGGCATCAGCACGTTTTCGAGCGCGGTGAACGCCTGGATCAGATGGTGGAACTGGAAAACGAAGCCGATTGCGCTGCCGCGCAGCGCGGTGCGGCGGGCGTCGTCCATGTTCCGGGTCGGCTCCCCAAGTAGCAGCAGCTCGCCCGCGGTCGGCCGGTCCAGCAGGCCGATCACGTTCAGCAGCGTGCTCTTGCCCGATCCCGACGCGCCCACCAGCGCAGCAAAGTCGTTGCGCTGCAGGCGCAGGTCCAGCCCATGCAGCACTTCCACTTCGGTGGGCTTTCCAACGTTGTAGCTTTTCCGAAGTCCCTGCAGGCGCAGGACCTCCTGGCTGGCATCGTGCTCAGACATGGCGAATTGCCTCCACCGGGTCGAGCGCGGCGGCGCGGCGCGCCGGCACCGCTGCCGCCAGGATGCCGGTGACCGTGGCCAGCCCCATCGCGGCAACCGGCAGCCATGGATCCACCGGGATATAGAACAGCCTTGGACCGAAGGTGTTGAACGCACCCACCAGCCCATAGCCCGCAAGGCCACCCAGCAGCGAGCCGGACAAGCCGAACAAGGCGCCCTGGACCAGGAACACGCGCAGCATCTGTTGCCGTGTGGTGCCCATCGCGCGCAGGATGCCGATCTCGCGCGTGCGCTGGACCACGCTCACCGACAGCACGCTGGCGATGCCCAGCGCGACGCTCAACGCCACAAATACGCTAATCATCCGGGTGGACAGGCTTTGCGAGCGCAGCGCGTTCATCAGCTGGGCGTTGGTCTCCATCCAGCTTTCCGCCTTCAGCCCCGTCAAGCGGGCGATATGCGCGGCGATGGCCTGCGCGTCGAAGATCTCATCCACCGTCACGTCGATGATGGTGGCCGCGCCAGGCAGGTTGAGCAGGGACTGCGCCTGTTTCATGTCCAGGTAGACGTAGCGCGCATCAAGCTCGCGCACGCCCAGTTCGAAGATGCCGGCCACGTTGACGACGCTCTCGCGCCCCTGGCCGCCGTCCAGCCGGAGTTTGTCGCCCACCCGCATGCCGAGGTCGCTTGCCAGTTGCTTGCCGATCACGGCGTCGCCGGCGCCGATGCGGAACACGCCGGCAATGATGTCGTCCTGGATCGGAATGATGCGCTGGTAGCGCGGCGCGTCGATGCCTACCAGCGCCACCGACTGCAGCGCCTCGCCGCGCCGCGCGAAAGCCGGTCCGGAGATCAAGGGCGACACCGCCGCAACACGCGGCAGCGTGTCGAGCACGTCGCGCACCTGCTGCCAGTTGTTGATCGAGCGCAGGCGCTGGGCGCGCTTACTCTCCAGCAGCAGCTGCGCGCTTCCCGCGGCAGGGGCGAAGACGTGGTTGCGCTCGTCGGGAGGCAGCACCTTGATATGGGCCTGGGTGCCGAGGGTGCGTTTGATAATGTTGCCTTGCAGTCCAGTGATCAGCGCGGTGAGGAAGACAATCACGGCGACACCGACTGCGATACCCACCAGGATCAGCGTGCTCTGCACCCTGCCTTCGCGCAGGAACCTGGTGGCGATGGTCCACTCGATCCACATCGGGTCAGTCCAGCTTGACCGGCAATTCTTTGCGTGTGGCAGGATCGGCGCCCGCGCCCGCAGCTACCACGCGCACGCGGTCGCCTTGTTCGAGCGCGGCCTGCGCATCCGCCAGGACCCAGTCGCCGGCCTGCAGGCCGGACGTCACTTCTGTTTCGGTCAGGCCGCGCAGGCCGAGCTGCACCTGGCGGCGCGTGGCGCGGCCATTGGCCACCAGCCACAGCGCGGCGCGGTTGCCGTCCATGGCAGCCAATGCATCGTTAGGCACGACGATGGCCCGGTCCCGGCGGCCCGTTTCCACGTTCACGGAGACCGTCATCCCCTGGCGCAAAAATGCAGTGGCCGGAGGCACGGCGAGGCGAATATCCACGGTGCCGCGTTGTGGATCGACGCTGGGGGCAATGAAGCTGACCGTGGCGGGGAACGGCCGCGCCGGGTGGGCGTCGGCGACGCACATCGCGGCTTGGCCGATGGCAAGCACGTCGAGGTTTTTCTCATCCAGCGGAACCAGGATTTCGGTGTCGCCGGCGCGGGCGATTTCGAACAACACGCGGCCGGGCTGCACCAGGTCGCCCGGTTCGGCGTTGCGCGTCAGAAGGGTGCCGGCGACTTCGGCGCGGATGATTGTCTTGGCCAGCTGCGCCCTGGCGCTGGCGACCCGCGCGCGCGCAGCGGTTTCATTCGGATTGCCGGCCAAGAATGACCGCGCAGCCAGTTGCGCCTGTTCGACCGCGATGCGGGCGATGGTTTCGGCTTGTGCCGCCTGCTCCATGGCTTCGCGCGTGATCATCTGGCGCTGGTACAGGTCGCGGCGCCGCCGGGCTTCACGGCCGGCCTGCTCCAGCCTTGCCTGCGCCTCGCGCAATGTGGCTTGCGCCTGCGGGCGTGTCGATTGCTGTAACTGGGCCAGGGCAGCCTCTGCTTCACGGACGGATGCCTCAAGGTCGTCGGCGCGCAGCACCGCAAGGACGTCGCCAGGCTGCACCTTGTCGCCCTCGCGCACGCGCCGTTCGACCACCACGCCGGTGACCTGGCTGCCGACCTGTGCGCGCGACACGGCGGCGACCCGGCCGGTGGCCACGACGGTCTGCACCAGTGGCCGCGCGGCCACTTCGTAACCGGGCAGCGTCGGCCCGCGCATCCCCTGCACCAGCCCCCATGCCACGACGCCGACGGCCACGAAGGCGAGAGTGACTAGCAGCGGGCCGCGTTTCATCGAGTGAGGTGGAATGTAAATGATGACAACGATTTTAACCGATACCGCGCAGGGCCACGGCACGGCGCGGTCACATCGTCGTTTCCGTCATTCTTTCTTTTCCCTGAATTCGCCATCGATCACCATGTCGTCCTTGGCGGCAGGAGGGTTTCGGCCAGCGAATGTGAGGAAAGACGATAACATTCGCTCGAAGATTGCTCGCCTCAACCAGGGATAGGCAAGAAGAAAAGTCGTCGTGAAACCAGTAAAAGCTGCGGGCACGTACTCGCCTCGGGCCAGGAAGTTCAGCAAGCAAAGCGCCAGCAAGCCCACCATGAGCGGACGACGGACAGGTTGAGGCAATACGCCAACGATGCGCAGCTTGCCTTTGCTTATCCAAGGAAATCTTGCAAAAAGGGCGGCAAGCAGCAAGCCTGCCGCGACGCGCCCTGTGCCGAGGTGATCAGCCAACACCCCGACGACAAGGAAACCGGTGTAGGTCATCGCGCTGGCCAACGCTGCCAGCACGAGTAATGCAAGGGCGATCGTCAGCTTCGGCATGCGCATCGCCGCTATGAGGAAAAAACGTAGGATTTTGTGTACTCCGGCAATTGGAAATCGGAAGGCTGCCGCAAATTTTACAGCACGCTCCGGCGCCCTGCGCGTTCGCGCCGGTTCAACGATAATGATGATCATTTGTTCACAAGAGGATGACCATGACCGGAATCGCCGACTTCCCCATCCATGCCAAATGGCCTGCAGCCTTTCCCGACCGCATCCAGCTGTATTCGCTGCCCACGCCCAACGGCGTCAAGGCCTCGATCATGCTCGAAGAAACCGGCCTGCCCTATGAACCGCACCTGGTGAACTTCGAGACCAATGACCAGCTGTCGCCGGAGTTCATGTCGCTGAACCCGAATAACAAGATACCGGCCATCATCGACCCGAACGGTCCGGACGGCAAACCGCTGGCGCTATTTGAATCCGGCGCCATCTTGCTGTACCTGGCCGACAAGAGCGGCATGCTGTTGCCGAAGGACGCAGGCGCGCGTTACCGGGCCATCCAGTGGCTGATGTTCCAGATGGGTGGGGTCGGGCCGATGTTCGGGCAGTTGGGCTTCTTCCACAAATTCGCCGGCAAGGACTACGAGGACAAGCGCCCGCGCGACCGCTACCTGGCCGAATCCGTGCGCCTGCTCGGCGTGCTGGAGCGCCACCTCGAAGGCCGCGAGTGGATGATGGGCGAGCAATACACCATCGCCGACATCGCGATCTTCCCGTGGGTGCGCAACCTGGTCGGTTTCTATGCCGCAGGCGACCTGGTCGGTATCGACAATTTCCCCAACGTGCAAAGGGTGGTGGCCGGCTTTGCCGCGCGCCCTGCCGTCGAGCGCGGACTGAACATTCCAGCCCGGCCTTAGAAGACTGTCGTCCCTGCGAAGGCAGGGACCCATAGCACGTCAGGTCAGCTGGTGTACAGGTTCCTGCTTTCGCAGGAACGACGTGCTGTCGTCCCTGCGAAGGCAGGGACCCATGGCACGTCAGGTCAGCTGGTGTACAGGTTCCTGCTTTCGCAGGAACGACGCTAATTTGCTGGCTTACTTGCGTTCAGCTGCGGACTTGTCGCGCGCCGCGCGGAACTCCGAATCGACTGACCAGTTCGGCCAGGTCTTCGAATTGGCCAGGTCGGCGCCCAGCGAGTACAGCACTTCGAGGTCGCGCGCCATGCCGGTGAAGGTCCACTTCGGATCGAATTCGTCGGCAGGCTGGTGGTAGGCCTTCTCGGTGTACTCGGCTTCGGCCGCTTCGCCAGCTTTCACGCCGCCTTCCACCCAGTCGTTCCCCGAACCGAAGGACAGCGCAGGCACGCCGCGCTTGGCGAACGGGAAGTGGTCGGAACGGAAGAAGTAGCCTGCTTCCGGCTTCGGATCAGGCGAGTAGGCGATGTCCCACTGCTTGGCCTTGGCCACCAGCTGGTCCAGCAGGTCGAGCCGGGCGCTGCCCGAGATGTTGAAGTTGCGCGAAGGGCCACGCGGGCTGAGCGCGTCCATGTTGATCACGCCGACGGTCGACGCCAGCGGATACAGCGGGTTCGACGCGTAATACTCGGAACCGAGCAGGCCCTTTTCTTCCGCGGTCACCGCCAGGAACACCACGCTGCGCTGCGGCGCCGGCTGCTTGGCGTAGACGCGCGCCAGTTCCAGCATGGCGGCGATGCCGGTGGCGTTGTCGACAGCGCCGTTATAGATCTTGTCGCCGTTGGCGTCTGGCTGGCCCACGCCAAGGTGGTCCCAGTGGCCGCTGTACATGACGTACTGCTTCGGCAGCTTGCTGCCTTCGCGGATCGCCACCACGTTCTTCGACTTGATGACCTGAGCATCGACGGCGTAGTTGGCCGACAGGGTCACGCCCTTGAGTTCGATCGGCTTGAAGGAGCGGGCCTGGGCCTGCTTCTTGGCTGCCTCGAAATCGATGCCGGCCGTCTTGAACATGTTTGCTGCCAGATCGCGCTGGATCCACGCTTCCATCGGCGCGTGCGATTTGCGCGGCTCCTTGCGCACGACGTCGTACATGACGTTGGTGTTCGAGTTCTTCACCGTCGGCCAGCCATACGATGCCGGCGCGGTCTCGTGGACAATGATCGTGCCGAGCGCGCCGCGGCGCGCCATCTCTTCGTACTTGTAGGTCCAGCGGCCGTAGTAAGTCATCGCCTTGCCGCCGAAATCGCCCTGGCCGGTTTCGAAGTCGGGATCGTTGATCAGCACGACCGCCAGCTTGCCCTTCAGGTCCATGCCCTTGAAATCGTCCCACTTGCGCTCAGGCGCAGTGACGCCGTAACCGACGAAGACCAGCGGCGCGTTCTTGAAGTCGACGGTCTTCGCGCCGCTCATCGACGCGCGCACCGCCATGTCGTCGCCCTGGGCGAGCGGGCGGCTGTTCTTGCCTTCGTGCAGGGTCAGCTTGACCGGGCCCTTGATCTCGAAGCGGCCGAGCGGAACGTCCTGCGTCCAGCTGCGCTTGCCGCCCGCCAGGTCGCCGCCCGGCTGCAGGCCGGCGGCCTTGAATTGTTCGACGAGGTAATTCACGGTTTTGGTTTCGCCGGCGGTGTTCGGGCCGCGGCCCTCGAACTCGTCCGACGACAACACTTTGACATCCTGGGACAGGCGCTTCGGATCGAACTTCGGCGTGTCAGCAGCGTGCGCGGACGCTGCGGCAAGGGTCAACAATACTAAGGTGGCGTTTTTCAATGCTTGTCTCCATCAAATAAGAACGGCAAGATCGGCACAGTATCATAGCCGGCTCAGCGGCGGAACAACCAGACCAGCAGTGACAGCACCAGGGAAATCACGATGCAGGTCACGATCGGGAAATGAAAGCTGACGCCTTCCCGGACGATATGGATATCACCCGGCAGGCGGCCCAGCGGCAGCTTGCTCAGCCATGGCCACGCGAGGCCAGCGGCGGCGATCAGCAATCCAATGACAATCAGTGCGCGTTGCATGGCTATGCCCTCCTCATCCGGCGCGAGATTAGCAAGAATTGCCTTTCGGTGGCGCGGCCACGGACATTGACAAGGGTGGTGGGAAGAACCCGCGCCGGCTGCCTAAATTTTTTTGAGCGCACTTGCCTTGTGTGCAGCTTCGGCGCCGGTCTTGTCGCTGACCACAAGGTACTCCGGATGGTCCGGCGATGCGGCGACATGATGCCCCTTGATGTCGGTTGGCGCGGTCAGCTTTTTCTTGATCTTCCCATCTACCGTTCCCTGCGGCGAATGCCATTGCACCTTGTCGCCGACCTTGAATGCGTCTGCCATGCTGAGCTCCCTGGAGTGTCTGCGCGGACGATTTGAACATACAATCGCTGATTTCCGGCGCTTCGCAGGCCAGTTTCCTTAAGAGCAAGAACGTATGCAGAACTTTGAACGGCGGCGCGACCGCTTTGAACTTTTCGACCGGATGGACAGCCCCGCAGTCAATCTGAGTTTCACGATGGACTTGCCGGACTTCCGGCCATGGTGCAAGGCGCAGGGCTTGCCGCCCTTTCATGTGCTGCTGTGCGCCGTGCTGCGCGCGGTGCTGAAGGTCGAAAACTTCCGCTACCGCATTTTCGAGGGTGAAGTGATTTGCATCGACCGGCTGACGCCTTCCTATACCGTGGTCAACCAGCACCATGACCTGAATTTCGCGCAGTTCGCGTGGTCGGATGACCTGCGTGAATTCGTCGCGCGCAGCCTGGTGGCGCGCGACGAAGCGAGCCATATGGGCGCCTTGAACGACACTTACCAGGGAATGTCGCCACGCGAGTGCAAGAACCAGGTGTTCGTCACCTGCATCCCGTGGCTGGATTTCACATCCATCCAGCACCCGATGGCGTCGGTGGGCTCGCCGGACATTCCTTCGCTCGCATGGGGGAAATTCAGGGACGGCGCGAACGGACGGATGCAGCTGCCCTTCTCGGTCCAGGCGCACCACGGCTTCGTCGATGGCTATCACATCCACCTGTTGGCCCAAACCATCGCCGCCGAACTGTCCTCCCTTATTCAGTAAGCCCTGTTGCCGTCGAGCCCCTCCGCCAGCGCCAGCCGTTCCATTGCTGCCTCGAGGACCGTGCGGGCAGCGCCCGCCGCATGCTCCAGCTCAGCGTGCAACCGTGCGTCGGCCTCGTTGCGTGAAGCGCACTGCGCGCTGTAGCGTTCGAAGCTGCCAACCATCATCAACAGATCGGCCAGGTGGCGCGGGCATTCGCATTCGAGCCTGTTGCCAGCGGCCGCATACGCGGCCAGGGTAGCGTCGTCGAAGCGGCGCGGCGCGACCGCCTCGCGCGCGGGCAAGGCCAGCAGCGGCTTGCCTGACGAAGCGGTCCGGCACAACATCACCAGCTCGCCCAGTTCCGCCGGCACCCGCGCGACCAGGCAGCCCTGCGCGCGCAGTTCGCGAATCGTCGCGCTGGCGCAAAAGCGGTACATCACCAGGGTTGCCGCAGCGCCTGCCTGCTGGCGGGCCGCCGCAATTTTTGGCAAGGCGGCGTCGTCAAGCTCGGACAATTCGACCAGCAGCACTTCCGGCCTGATATCGTGCAGCATCGATTCGGCCTGCTCCAGGCGGCCGCAACTTCCCACCATCTCCAGCTGGTTGGCATAGCGCCCGTCGGCGGCGATGCGGCGCCGCAAACCCTCGCCGATGACGGCCACCCGCACCGGCCCCGCATGGCTCGCCGCACCGGCTGCAGCCGGGGCCGCGAGCGCACTGAGCTGGTCCGCCGGCAGGCCGGCGATCGAGCCGATTGGATGTCCCTGGTCGACCAGCTGCTTGAGCAGGCCGAGGCGCCGGACCTGGTCGGCCGAATACAGGCGCTGGCCATGCTCGGAACGCTGCGTGTCCGACACCCCGTAGCGCCGCTCCCACACCCGCAAGGTCTCTACCGGCAGGCCCGCTAACCGGGCGGCAACTCCGCTGCGGTAAGCGGCCTGGCCTGCCTCGGCTTTATCTTTGGCTTCCATTCTCATGACCCGTTCTTGAACCGATAATGTCTGTATTTTATCGCGTCATCAACGGGACGGCTAGAAATTCAGGCGCATAATTCTTTACATAACGGTTCAAAAACAGTGCAGAGCCGTTGAGCGGTTCAATCTCATCTACCCAAGGAGCGAGCAATGAAAAAAGTTTTGATGGCAGTCTCAATGTCCCTGGCATTTGGCGCGGCGCAAGCGGCAGACATCGTCGATACCGCCAAGTCGGCAGGCAACTTCAACACCCTCGTCACGGCAATCGAAGCGGCCGGCCTGGTCGATACGCTCAAAGGTCCCGGCCCATTTACGGTCTTTGCCCCGACCGACAAGGCGTTCGCCAAGATCCCCAAGGCCAAGCTCGATGCCCTGCTGAAGGATAAGGCCGCGCTGACCAAGGTGCTGACCTACCACGTGGTTCCAGGCAAGGTCATGGCTGCTGACGTCAAGCCGGGCGCCGTGAAATCCGTCGAAGGAAGCGCGCTGACGGTCAGCATGATGGGCAACAAAGTGCGCCTCGACAAAGCGACGGTCGTGCAGACCGATATTGCCGCTGACAATGGCGTGATCCACGTGATCGACACGGTAGTGATGCCGAAGTAATGCGCAAGGGAAGCGCCATCCTCGGGGTGGCGCTCCTAGGATGTTCCAAAGCGTCATCAACTGAAGGCAATGTTCAGCCCACTCGGTTAATCCGCCAACACACACCGGGCAGCGTGATTGATAGGATGTCCTGAATCAGTCAGCCGAGGAGCACTTCATGGATTCAATCAACAAGCAGCAGCCCGAACATAATTTTGAAGACCTGTCCGGGGCGCCGGCAATCAAAAAACTAACGGAACTGGTGAAAGAAGCGGAAACGTGTTTCTTCTGCACCGAGGGCGGAACGGGCGGCAGCTCAGGCGTCCGGCCGATGAGCGTGCAGCAGGTCGACGAGCAAGGCAACCTGTGGTTCCTCAGCGCCAGCGACAGCTACAAGAACCGCGAAATCGCAGCGAACCCTTCCGTGAAGCTGTTCTTCCAGGGTTCAAAACACGCCGAGTTCCTGAGCCTGGAAGGGCATGCCAGCATCTCGCGCGACAAGGCCAAGATCAAGGAGCTGTGGAACTTCATTCTCAAGACCTGGTTCACCGAGGGCGAGGACGACCCGCGCATCACGGTCATCAAAGTGGCGCCGTCGCACGGCTACTACTGGGACAACAAGCATGGCAGCGCCATCGCGGGCGCGAAGATGCTGATCGGCGCCGCCATCGGCAAAACCCTGGACGACTCGATTGAAGGAAACCTGCGGGTCTAAGGGTTTTCGTCGCGCACTACCCGGCGCTGCCTGTGGGGCCGCGCCGCCATCCCGTATGCCAGCCCTTGTCGGCTACGTGGATCCTGGTTTTGACGTGCTTGAGGTTGGCAACGATCGTGAAGGTCATGATCACCATCAGCGACCATGAGCTCCATTTGCTGACGTGCACCAGTGACCATGCGCCGAGCTGGTTGGGATAGCGCCACACGCCCCAGAAAGTACCGACGTTTTCGGCCAGCCAGACGAAGAAGCCGATCAGCACAAATCCCAGCATCAGCGGCATCTGGCGGTCGCGGTCGAGCGGCCGGTACACCACTGAAGTGCGGAAATACAGCGCCAGCGCGCAGGCCGCGAGGTACCAGCGGTAGTCGCCGATGTAGTGGTGGGTAAAGAAGTTTGCGTAAATGAGGATGGCCACCGTCGCCGCCATCCAGTACGGCGGGTGGTGGCGGATGCGCAGGTCGAACAGCCGCCAGGCCTGCACCACATAACTGCCGACCGCCGCATACATGAAGCCCGCAAACAAGGGCACGTCGAGTATCTTGGTATAGCCGAAGTCCGGATAGCTCCACGACCGGATGCTGCCCGATACCTTGAACGCCTCGAGGGCGAAGCCGACCATGTGGAACAGGCAGATGGCTTTCAGCTCGTCCATGGTTTCAAGCTTCGAACAGACCATCCAGAACTGGATGAGCAAGGCCACCGCCAGCAGTACATCGTAACGCGGCATGCCGCCGATGCCCGCGCGCGGTATCGCCATCATCGCGATGAAGAACAGGCCGACGAACAGGCAGGCGCGCGCATTCTTGATACCGAAATACCAGAACTCAACCAGGCCGCGGCGCCAGCCGCTCAGTTCCCGCGCGCGCATGTCGAGCAGGTGTACATCGAGGGCGGACAGTACCCTCATTGCGCCGCCCGCTGTGTTGCACAGTTGTCTGAAGCTGCAGGATTGTTTTTCATGTTTACGCCAAGCAGGTGTGCGGGACCGGCGCCATACCGGATCGAATTGATGCCTTGACGTAAAACTTACCCTAAATCATAAGTGGGCGCACCAAAAACATTGTCTTGGCCTGTTACCACATCAAGTCGTCAGGAATCTGGAAGGCTGCGTATGGATCGTCTTCGTCCACTTCGTTGCTGACTTTTTTGACGCGCACCACCAGCGAGGCATCGCGCTCGGCGATCTTGTCGGCGATGACCTTCGGCACCAGTTCGGTCACACCGCCCAGGCACACGATCACCAGGCGCCCTGCCATCAGGTGGGCCTGGACCGCCGCCGAGACGTAGATGCGCTCGATCTTGCTACCGTGGGTGAAGTTGTAGGCGATGTCGCCATTGCCCTTGCTTTGGCGGTTCTGCTTGACCATCTGGGCAATCTGCGCCGCAATCGCCTTCTGCGACGCCGCCGCATCGCGCTGCGCGTTCAGCTCACGCGCCCGCTCGGCGTTCTTGCGCTGCAATTCCTGCGCGGCGATGCGCGCTTCGTCGACGCTGACCGTGCCGGTGCGGCGTTCGACCTTCTTCTGCTTGCTCTTGTCCTGGTTGACCAGCTTGACCTTGTTCTTGTCGACCAGTCCGGCTTTCAAAAACTGCTCTTGCAAAGAGGCCATGTTTGCTACTCCATAAATGAATTGCGCCAGCGCGGGTCGCGTCCCGGCCTTTGAAAGCCGACAGCATAGCAAACTGCGGCTGCGGCGGACGAAATCGCCGCGCACGGATCAGCCGGGGCCTGCACGCGCACGGGGTTGCGGTGTATGCTTTCCCGTTAGTTAGTGAATTACAGGCAGGTCATTTGAACATCAAGCTCCCGGCCGTGAGGCCACACGCGATCTTCGCTTGCGTTCTCGCCAGCGCCGGCCTGTTTGCCGCACACGCTGCGCATGCCAAGGGCAACGACCAACTGGTCAGGCTGATCAACGCATACCGCGCAGCCCCGCCTTCCTGCGGCGGCAGCCAGGTGAGGCCAAGGGCGCCGCTGGCGGCGCATCCTGCGCTGGCGCGCGTCAAAGTCGCGGCCGGCACATTCCTTGACCAGGCCATCGAGCAGGCCGGATACCAGGCCGCAAAGGCAGAGGCGATCTACGTCGCCGGACCGCCCGACGCGCCGGCGGTGATGGCTTCCATCGAAGCGAAATATTGCAATTCGCTGCTGAATCCGGATTTTTCCGATATCGGCGCAATCCGCTCTGGCGACACTTGGCTGATCGTGCTGGCCACGGCCGCGCCACCGCCCGCGATCAACCTGCTTCCGGACCCGGAAACCGCGGGCAAGGCAGTACTTGAGGCGGTCAACGCCGCGCGCGCCACCCCGCGCAACTGCGGCGCCCGCTATTTTCCGGCCGCCCGCAGCGTGTCGTGGAATGCTTTCCTGGGCCATGCGGCGCTCACGCATAGCCGCGACATGGCGGCGACAAGGGATTTCAGCCACAAGGGCAAGGATGGCAGCAACGCGGCGGAACGCGCCAGGCAAGCCGGCTACCGCTGGTTGCGTGTCGGCGAGAACATTGCTTCAGGACAGACTTCACCGGAAGAAGTGGTGGCGGGCTGGCTGACCAGCCCCGGCCACTGCGAAAATATCATGAACAACGCTTTTACCGAGATGGGCGCCGGCTACGCCGTCGACCGGTCGCGCAAGGTGCCGCGGGCGTACTGGACGCAGGTATTCGCCGCGCCGCGCTGATTGCCCGGCTATTTCACTTTCAAACGGCCTTTCCGTCCCCATAACAGGAACAGCAACCGCCCTTACCGCAAGCGAAAGAAGCCATGATTCCCTTTTCCGTCCTCGACCTCTCCCCGATTACCGAAGGCAGCGATGCCCGTACGTCGTTCCATCGTTCCCTCGACCTGGCCCAAAGCGCCGAGCGCTGGGGATTCAATCGCTACTGGCTGGCCGAACACCATGGCATGCCAGGCATTGCCAGTGCTGCCACAGCGGTGTTGCTTGGCTATATCGCGGGAGGCACGTCGACCATCCGGGTCGGCGCGGGCGGCATCATGTTGCCCAACCATTCGCCGCTGGTGATCGCCGAACAGTTCGGCACGCTTGAATCGCTCTACCCGGGCCGGATCGACCTGGGCCTGGGCCGCGCGCCAGGCTCAGACCAGGCCGCCGCGCGCGCGATGCGCCGCAACCTCGCCTCGAGCGCCGATGAGTTCCCGCAAGATGTCGTGGAACTGATGGACTATTTCGCGGGTTCCTCGCGGCGTTCCGTGCAGGCAGTGCCGGGCGCTGGCCTCAAGGTGCCGGTCTGGATCCTCGGTTCCAGCCTGTTCGGCGCGCAGCTTGCCGCGTCGCTGGGCCTGCCGTACGCGTTCGCATCGCATTTCGCGCCGACCATGATGATGCAGGCCATCGACTTCTACCGCAGCAACTTCAAGCCGTCCGCGCAGCTGGACAAGCCCTACGTCATGCTCGGCTATAACGTGTTTGCCGCAGACACCGACGCCGAAGGCCAGGTGCTTGCCAGCTCGATGCAGCAAGCCTTCGTCAACCTGCACAGCGGACGGGCGTCACGCCTGCAGCCGCCGGTGGCTGGCTACCTTGACCAGATCGGGCCGACTGGGCGCGCGATGCTCGACCAGGTGCTGGCCTGCTCGGCAATTGGTTCACCGGACACGGTGTCGCGCGAGATACAGGCATTCATCGCCCGCACCGGCGCCGACGAACTGATGATTACCTCGCAGATCTACGACCACGCGGCGCGCCTGCGCTCGTACCAGATTACCGCCCAGGTGCATCGCGACCTGTCGCAGCCGCTCGACCCTGCCGACAAGCACCACAAAGCGTAAGCGCCTGCGGCGAAAAAAAAAGGCTATGTCACGGTTAAGTGTGGAAGCGCTACACCCTCGTCGTTCCCGCGCACGCGGGAACCCATACTGAAGACGATCAGTAATAAAGCGATTCGACGTCCAGCGCATCATAGTATGGGTTCCCGCTTTCGCGGGAAGTCGGGTCCGCCAGTGGCGGGCACGACGTGCTCAATTCCATACCTAACGGTGACAGAGCCAAAAAAAAGGCGGCGCACCATGCGCCGCCTGTTTGTCTCGCAAGCAGGTTCAGTAGAGAACGACCGAGCGGATCGATTCGCCGCGCTTCATCAGGTCGAAACCTTCGTTGATGCGCTCGAGCGGCAAGGTGTGCGTGATCAGCTCGTCAATGCGCAGCTTGCCGTCCATGTACCAGTCGACAATCTTCGGCACGTCGGTACGCCCGCGCGCGCCGCCGAACGCGGAGCCTTTCCATTCGCGGCCCGTCACCAGCTGGAACGGACGGGTGCTGATTTCTTCGCCCGCCGCCGCCACGCCGATGATGTACGACTGGCCCCAGCCCTTGTGGCAGCACTCGAGCGCCTGGCGCATCGTCGTGGTATTGCCGATGCACTCGAACGAATAATCGGCGCCGCCATCGGTCAGCTGGACGATCTGGTCGACCACATTCGCCACTTCTTTCGGGTTGATGAAGTCGGTCATGCCGAACCGCGTCGCCATCTCGACGCGCGCCGGGTTGATGTCGACGCCGATGATCTTGTTGGCGCCCACCATCTTGGCGGCCTGGATCACGTTCAGTCCGATACCGCCCAGGCCGAACACCACCACGTTGGCGCCCGCCTCGACCTTGGCCGAGAACACCACCGCGCCCACGCCGGTGGTCACGCCGCAGCCGATATAGCAGGCCGTCGCGAAGGGCGCGTCCTTGCGGATGTTGGCCAGCGCGATTTCAGGCACCACGATGTAGTTCGAGAACGTCGACGTGCCCATGTAGTGGAACAGCGGCTTGCCGTCGATCGAGAAGCGCGAGGTGGCGTCCGGCATCAGGCCGCGGCCCTGGGTCGAGCGGATCGCCTGGCACAGGTTGGTCTTGCGCGAGAGGCAGAACTTGCACTGGCGGCATTCCGGCGTGTAAAGCGGGATCACGTGGTCGTCCTTCTTCACCGTCGTCACGCCCGGCCCCACATCGACCACCACGCCGGCGCCCTCATGCCCCAGGATCGCCGGGAAGATTCCTTCCGGGTCCGCGCCCGACAAGGTGTAGTAGTCCGTATGGCAGATGCCGGTGGCCTTGATCTCGACCAGCACTTCGCCGGCCTTCGGGCCTTCCAGGTCGACTTCCTCGACCGTCAGCGGGGCGCCGGCCTTCCATGCGATAGCGGCTTTTGTTTTCATAGTGAGCAATTGGTAATTGGAAAAAATGAAGAAAGATCATAGCGCACCTGCGCCGCGCGCGCCGGCGGCCCGGTCAGGACGCTGCCTGCGCCAGGGTTGGGTAATCGATATAGCCTTCGGCACCGCCGCCGTAATACGTGGCCGGGTTGGGCGCATTGAGCGCCGCGCCGCGGCGCAGGCGCTCTGGCAGGTCGGGGTTGGCAAGGAATGGCTGGCCAAACGCAACCAGGTCCGCCAGGCCCGCCTTCAGCACCGCATTCGCGCGCTCGTGGTTGTAGCCGCCCGCAACAATCAGGGTGCCCGGATACAGCGGGCGGAAATAGCGCGCCGACAAATCGGGCAAGGGGTGCTCGCCTGGCGTGGAGGACGGTTCGATCAGGTGCAGGTAAGCCAGGTTCAAGGTGGACAACTGCCTGACAACGTAGCCGAAGGTATCGTGCGGATGCGATTCGCACATGTCGTTGAAGGTGCCGCCGGGCGACAGGCGCACCCCCACCCGGTCGCTGCCCAGCACCTGGCTGGCTTGCGCGATCACTTCAAACAGCAGGCGCGCACGGTTTTCGATGCTGCCGCCGTAGTCGTCGCTGCGCTGGTTGGTGCCGTCTTCGAGGAACTGGTCGAGCAGGTAGCCATTGGCCCCGTGGATCTCGACCCCGTCGAAGCCGGCCGACTTGGCGTTCGCGGCGGCGGCGCGAAATTCGCCGACGATGGCGGCAATCTCGTCCTTTTCGAGGGCGCGCGGGGTCGGGATGTCTTTCAGCCCCTGCGCGGTATAGGTCTGCACGCCGCGCGGGGCGATGGCTGACGGCGCAACCGGCGCCTCGCCGTTGCGGAAATCGGGGTGCGAGATGCGGCCCACGTGCCACAGCTGGACGAAGACCAGGCCGCCCCGCTGGTGCACGGCGCCGGTGACCTTGCGCCATGCGGCCACCTGTTGCTGGCTGTGGATGCCGGGCGTGGCGATGTAGCCTTGCCCGCCAGCACCTGCCTGGGTGGCCTCGGTAATGATGAGGCCAGCGCCGGCGCGCTGGCTGTAATACTCGGCGGCCATGTTCGATGGCAGGTTGCCAGGCTCGGCGCGGCTGCGCGTCAGCGGCGCCATCACCATGCGGTTTTTCATTTGCAGCGGGCCAAGCCGGTATGGAGAAAAAATATCGATGGCGCCGGGGTCGATCGCGTTCATGGTGTTTCCTCCTTCCTTGCTGTGATGGCGGGTTGCGGCTGCTGGCCTATCCGCCCGACTGGTCAAACCTCCACGTTACTCCCGACCCGCGCCCGGCGTAGCACGCCAGGGACCCAACGGGCAGCCGGGGAGGTCGATATAATCCTCGCAAGGCCCTCGGGGCCGGCAACCCGGCGGCGTAGCCGGGCCACACCCAATACCGGCCGGGGACGCCCATGCATGAACTTCTCCTTACCCCCATCGTCTTCCTCGTGGCGGCAGTCATGCTGGTGCCCCTGGCCCAGCGGCTCGGACTCGGGTCGGTGCTGGGCTACCTGATCGGCGGATGCATCATCGGGCCGTGGGGCCTGGCGCTGATCGGCAATCTCGAGCTGATCAGCCATGTGGCCGAGATCGGCGTGGTAATGATGCTGTTCCTGATCGGGCTGGAGCTGCAGCCGAAGAAACTGCTGGCGATGCGCGCGCTGGTGCTGGGCGGCGGCGCCTTGCAAGTGGCGGGCTGCGGCGCGGCGCTGGCCGCGGGCGCCTGGGTACTGGGCATGCAGTGGACGGCGGCGCTGGTTGCCGGCTGCGCGCTGGCGCTGTCATCGACGGCCATCGTGGTGCAGAGCATGCAGGAACGCCATCTCGACCACACCCCCGCCGGCAGGGCCGCGTTTGCCATCCTGCTGTTCCAGGACATGGCCGCCATTCCCCTGCTGGTCGTGACGCCGCTGCTGGGCTCGGCCGCCGCCAGCGGCCCCGGCTTCAACTGGGCGCTGGCCGCCGCCGTGATCGCCGCCGTGCTGGTTATCGGCCGCTACCTGATGCCGCTGGCGCTGCGCCTCATCGCCAAGACCGGCCTGCGTGAAATCTTTACCGCGTTCGCACTGCTGCTGGTGCTGGGCATCGCCCAGCTGATGACCCTGGCCGACCTGTCGATGGGCCTGGGCGCCTTCCTGGCCGGCGTGCTGCTGGCCGGCTCTGAATACCGCAAGGCGCTGGAGGCCGACCTGGAGCCATTCAAGGGATTGCTGCTGGGACTGTTCTTCACGTCGGTGGGCATGTCGGTGAACATTGGGCTGCTGTCCGACGGGCCGCTGCAGATTGTTGGCCTGACCATCGCCTACATGGCGCTCAAGATGGCGCTGCTGGCGCTGCTGGCGCGCGCCCTGCCGATACCGGCCGTGCAGCGCTGGCCGTTTGCCGCCCTGCTGGCCCAGGGCAGCGAATTTGCGTTCGTGGTGTTTGCCGTGGCGCGGCAGGCGCAAGTGCTGCCGCCGGCAATGAATGAAACCCTGGTCGTGGTCGTCGCCGTGTCGATGGCCCTGACGCCACTGGCGCTCGTAGCCGGCAACTGGATCAGCGCACGCCTGCACAGCCGGCCTGCGATGGAGCCGGACGTGATTGAGCCAGAAGGCGCGCGCGTGATCATCGCCGGCCTCGGCCGGGTCGGCCAGATCACGGCGCGCCTGCTGATTGCCTCGGGCATCAAGGTGACGGTCCTCGATAACGATCCCGACCTGATCGAGACGGTACGCAAATTCGGCATGCGGGTGTTCTACGGCGACGCGACCCGCCTCGACCTGCTGCGCGCTGCCGAAGCGCACAAGGCGCACCTGCTGATCAACGCGATCGACGACATGGAGGGAAGCCTCAAGCTGACCGACGTGGTGCGCGAGAACTTCCCGCAGCTGAAGATCATTGCGCGGGCGCGTAATGTGACGCACCTGTTCGAATTGCGCAGCCGCGGCGTCGAACTGGTGGAACGCGAAACCTTCGACACGGCCTTGCTGATCGGCCAGCACGCACTGGAAAAAATGGGCATTGACCCGGTAACCGCCGAGCGCGCGCGCCTCAAGTTCCGCGCGCACAACCTGTCGACGCTGGACACCATTTTCCCGAACTACCGCGACGAGAAAGCCATGATCTCCATCGAGCAGGCCGCGCGCGACGAGCTGGCACGCTCCTTTGAACAAGACCGGATCGGGCTTGGACAAGGAAAGGGCTGAGCGCCCGCCCTGCGCACCACGTGCGCGAATGTCAGGTGCTGCGCTTGGTAACGACCACCTCAAGGTATTCGGCCGGCACCACCAGCGACGCCGGGCCCGCAATGTTGAAGCGGTCCAGCAAGGCAAGGATGTCCTTTTCCAGGGCTTGCTGGCCTGCGGGGTCCAACGCGGCAAAGGCCTTATGGGTGGGTCCGTAGAAATCACGGAATACCTGCAGCCAGTGCGACGGCGACGCGTAGCGGAAATTGAACATTTTGCGCGCCGCATGGATGCTCGCCGCCTGCTGGCCGAACAGCTGGCCGAGATGGGGCTCGGTCCCCCACAGCGCGGGCGATTCCAGGCCGGCCGGCGGCGCGATGTGCGCGCCGATGGTTTTGAACAGCTGGCCGACGAAGCCTTCCGGCGTCCAGTTGGCAAGCGCGATACGGCCGCCGTCGCGCACCACCCGCAGCATTTCGCTGGCGCAGCGCGCGTGGTCGGGAGCGAACATGACGCCAAAGGTGGATATCGCCACGTCGAAGCTGGCGTCGGGAAACGGCAGGTTTTCGGCGTCGGCTTCACGGAATTCCACCTGCAGCCCTTCGGCCTCGGCGCGCCGCCGGCCTTTTTCAAGCAGCGCCGGGACATAATCGGTGGAGGTCACTTTCGCGAAGCGGTGCGCCGCCGCCAGGGTGGCGTTGCCGTTGCCGGCGGCGATATCGAGCACGCGTTCGTTGGCGCGGATATCGGCCGCTTCGGCCAGCGACTCACCGACAATCTGCAAGGTGACGCCGATAACGGCAAAGTCGCCGCTTGCCCACGTGGCTTGCTGGCGCTGCTTGATCGCGCCGAGGTCCGGCATGTCGGGCGGCCGCGGCGCCTGGCCGGCGGCCGGGGATGGAACAGGTTCGGTCATGACGGATCCTCCTGGTTATCGGAAGCCACTCTTCATACCGTTTGACGCGAACCGGCCTGCCAAGTTCGCGCCTACCGTCGCCGTCTTACTGGCGGCTCTTGACCACTTCCCCCGCCTTCATCACGAAATCGACTTTCTTGAGCACGGTGACATCGGCCAGCGGATTCGCGGCAACCGCAATCAGGTCGGCGCTCTTGCCTGCCTCGAGCGTTCCCGCCACGGCGCTGATGCCGAGCAGGTCCGCGGCGTTCACGGTGGCGGCCTTGATCGCTTCGGCCGGGGTCATGCCGAACTGGACCATCAATTCGAACTCGTCGGCATTGCGGCCATGCTTGGACACGCCGGCATCGGTGCCAAACGCAATCTTGATACCGCGGCTATGCGCCTGGCGCAGCGCCTTGCCGGTAATGCCGATGCGCCAGTCGATCTTGGCGCGCACCGCTGGCGGGTAGGCGTCCGGGTTGTTGGCGATCCTTTCCTTGTAGCCGTTGACGGTCGACAGGGTCGGGACGTAATACGCGCCGGATTTGAGGAACAGCCTGATGCCTTCCTCATCAAGCAGCGTGCCATGTTCGATCGAATCGGCCCCGGCCGCCAGCGCCAGGCTGATGCCGGTGGCGCCATGCGCGTGCACCGCGACCTTCTTGCCGTACAGGTGGGCAGCCTCGATCAGCGCCTTGGCCTCGTCGTCGAACATCTGCTTGCCGACGCCGGCGCCGACCACGCTGTTGACGCCCCCGGTGGTGGCAATCTTGATGACATCGACGCCCCGGCCGATCTGCACCCGCACCGCCTTGCGGCAGCTCTCGGGGCCGTCGCACAGGTTGGTGGTCGGCACGGCGTGCTGCACCCAGTCGGCGTAGCCGAGCCGGCCGTCCATGTGTCCCGACGTCGCTGAAATCGGGCTGCCCGCGTCAATCACGCGCGGTCCCTGCACCCAGCCCCTGGCGATGGCGTCGCGCAGCGCCAGCGTCACGCCGCCGCCGTCGCCCAGGTTGCGCACGGTGGTGAACCCGGCCTGCAGGGTCTTGCCGGCGTTCATCTGCGCCTCGTAGGCCGATGCGGCGACGTTGTCGGTAACGCCGGCGAGCTGGCCTTCGATTCCGGCGCGGTCACTGGTCAGGTGCACATGGCTGTCGATCAGGCCAGGCAGCACGTAGCGGTCGCGCAGGTTGACGACCGCTGCGCCGGCGTAGCGATCGGGGCTGACGAAGCCGTCCAGCACTTCGGCCACCTTGCCGTCCTTGATGACCACAGTCGATGCGCCGCGCTGGGCATGTCCCGGGCGGTCGAGCAGGTGGCCGGCATGCACCAGCGTAACGGCCCCGGCGGCAGCGGCATTGATCGACAGCGCCAGCAAGGCGCCGGCAAGCAGTGTTTTCATCGGTATTGTCGGCATCGGGTTCATAATCCAGGGAGTTGGGGTTAAACGGCAAACCGCCCATGCTGGCACAAGAATGTGCTGGAGGCAAATGCGCTCACGCACGCCAGAAACTGCGCGGAACTCGGAAAAGCCATACGACTCTAAACACCAGCCCCGTTCAACCTGGTGGTTCCTTCCGAAAAGGGGACGCTGATGAATAAGAAAAAGCTTGCAGCCGCAATTGCGGGCGTGGCTGGCGCTCTGCTGGCCTTTACGCCGACACTGGCCGAACGCCAGCCCGCTGGCGGGGCCGCCTTCGATCCCTTGTTTGCCAGTGGCGCCAATTGCGCGCCGCGGCAGGGTGGCCGCCCGCCCCTGCTCGAGCAGCTGGTGCTGGCGCAAGCGCAGGCCGAAACCGCGCCATTCAAGCCGGGCCAGCAGGCAGCAGCGTCCGCCGCTGCCGACAAGCCTCCGCTCTACAAAGACCTCGGCAAGCTGCACGTACCGGTCAGCACACGCAATCCCGCCGCGCAGGCCTATTTCAACCAGGGCATCCGGCTGGCCTACGCCTTCAACCACGCCGAAGCGGCGCGCGCATTTCGTGCCGCCCAGCAGCTCGACCCACGATGCGCGATGTGCTTCTGGGGCGAGGCGCTGGTGCTGGGTCCTAACATCAATGCGCCGATGTTCCCCGCTGCGGTAGCGCCGGCAGTGGCGGCGGCGGCCAACGCAAGCCGCCTTGCCGCAGGGGCCACGCCGGCAGAACAGGCGCTGATCCGCGCCGTGGCGCGCCGCTACGATCCAGCCGCTGGCCCGGACCGTTCGGCGCTGGACAAGGCCTATGCCGACGCCATGGCCGATGCCGCCAAGGCATTTCCCAATAACGACACCATCCAGGTGCTGTTTGCCGAATCGCTGATGGACCTGTCGCCCTGGGATTACTGGGAAGGCGGCGGCACCCGGCCCAAGAACCGCACCGCCGAGCTGGTCGATGCGCTTGAACGGGTGCTGGAGCGCAACCCGACCCATCCAGGCGCTGCGCACTACTATATCCACGCCATGGAGGCCTCGGTGCACCCCGAAAAAGCGCTCGCCCCGGCGCGCGTGCTGGCCAGGCAGATTCCGGGCGCCGGCCACATCGTGCACATGCCCTCGCACATTTACTACAGGGTGGGCCTGTACAAGGAAGCGCTGAAGTCGAACCTCGACGCCATCGCGGCGGACGAAAAATACTTCCGCCAATCCGGCAGCGACCCTGTCTACCGGGGCGCCTACTATCCGCACAACATCCATTTCGTGATGGTGTCCGCGCTGATGGGCGGCGACGGCAAGACGGCCCTCGACGCGGCGGCCAAGCTGGACAAAGCGCTGCCGCCCGAGCTGCTCAAGGATTTCGCCGGCATGCAGCCGGTGAAGGCCGCGCCGTATTTTTCGCACGTCCAGTTCAGCAGCCCCGAGGTGCTGGTGGCACTGCCCGACCCGGGCCCGGACTTTGTGCTGGTCAAGGCGATGTGGCACTACGCGCGCGCCACCGGGTTTGCCCGCCAAGGGGCGCTGGCTGACAGCCGCAAGGAAATTGACGCGTTGAGGCAGCTGGAACGCGCGGCGGATTTCAAGCCGATTCAAGCATGGGGCGTGCCGGCGAAAGAAATTGTGCACACGGCGCGCGCCGTCGCCACTGGCCGGCTGGCCGATGCGCAAGGCGATGGGCCCGGGGCCATCAAGGCTTACCAGGAAGCGATTGCGGTCCAGGATGCGCTGCCCTATACCGAGCCGCCTTACTGGTATTACCCGGTGCGCCAGTCGCTGGGAGCGGCGCTGCTGCGCGCCGGCCAGCTCGACGCGGCGGAACAGGTGTTCCGCGCGTCGCTGGCGCGCACGCCGAGCAACGGATGGGCGCTGCGCGGGCTGATCGAGGTATACGACAAACGTGGCGACACCGCAGCGCTGGCGGCCGCGCGCAAACGGTTCGACACGACGTGGCTGGGCAAACGTGAGGGGCCGGACCTGGCGTTGCTGTGAAGGTGGTTCACGCGAAAACGGCGGATGCGCAGCACGCATCCGCCGAATTGCACGACCCCGCGCCCCGTAGGGCGGATAAGTGCGCAGCACGCATCCGCCGAATTGCACGGCCCGCAGCACCGTAGGGCAGATCAGTGCGCAGCACGCATCCGCCAAACTGCACAGCCTCGCAGTGCCCTGGCCTTTATTTCGGTGCGTCCGCCACGCACTTCTTCATGAACGAGCTTTTTGCAGCGCCCGCCAGGGCCTTGCCATTCTTGCCCATCGCCTTGGCCTCGCAGTTGCGCGCCACCGGGTCCATGCTGTCGGCTTCGCATTTCTTCATAAACGACTTTTTCGCCGCTCCCGCGAGCATCTTGCCGTTCTTGTCGATGGCGCGCGACTCGCAGCCCTGCGCGCCGGGCGCGGTTGCCACTGAGGAAACAGGGGCTTGGGCGACAGCGAGGCTGGACAAAAACAGGCCGGCTACAGCAAAGATGAACTTGTTCATTGCGTTTTCCTCAGTAAATGGCGAAATGCTAAGAAAGAAAACGCGCCGTAACCCTGTCTCGTTGACATCTTTCTCTGGCAGGATCGGCCGGCGGTTCAGGCCAGTGACTTGTTTGCCTCGAGCAGCGCCATCACCTGGTCGGCGCTGACGGCGCGGCTGAACAGGAAGCCCTGGAATTCGTCACACTGCATTTCGCGCAGCATCGCCAGCTGCTCTTCGGTTTCGACGCCTTCCGCCACCACCGCAAGCTTCAGGTTGCGCGCCAGGCTGATGACGGAATGGACAATGGCGGCGCTGTCATCGTCCTGGCCAAGGTCGCGGATGAAGGTGCGGTCGATCTTCAGCCGCTGTACCGGGAAGCGCTTCAAGTAAGCAAGGCTGGAGTAACCGGTGCCGAAGTCGTCGATGGACAACTCGACTCCCAGTGCGCGAATGCCGCGCATCAGCACGTCGACTTCCTGCTCGCGGCTGACCAGCGCGGTCTCGGTGATTTCAAGCTCGAGCGAGCCCGGTGGCACGCCCCAACGGCCGACGCAGTCGCGGATGCTCGGCAGCAGGTCTTTCTGGTGGAACTGGCGCGGCGACAGGTTGACCGCCACCTTGACCGGCACACCGGTTCGCGCCGTCCAGCTGCGCATCTGGCGGCAGGTCTCCTCCAGGACCCAGGCGCCGATTGCAATAATCAGTCCGGTCCGCTCGGCAATGGGGATAAACCGGACCGGCGACACTTCCCCCAGCATCGGGTTGGCCCAGCGCAGCAGTGCCTCGAAACCGACGATGCGCCCGTCTGCGATGTTGACCTTGGGCTGGTATTCAAGGCGAAACTCCTGCCGCTCCAGCGCGCGGCGCAACTGGGCCTCGATCGCCAGCCGCTCGTCGAGGTCGTGATGGGTGCTGGCGGAGAAGAAGTGGATGGCCTCATCATCATTGCCTGTTTCGCGGTTGCGGGCGCTTTCCGCGCACCGGTAGAGTTCGTCCGCCGTCGTTCCGTCTTCAGGAAACACCGACACGCCCATCACCGGTCCCAGGTAAAAATCGCGCCCGCCGATGGTCATCGGCCCGGACAGCCGGTGCTGCAGGTCGCCCACGAAGTCTTCGATCGCCAGGCGGCCACGGTCCGCCGCGACGATGACGGCAAATTCCGTACTCTTGATACGCGCGACAATCACCGCGCGCGGTTGCAAGGCGCGGAAAGTCTCGCCGACTTGCCGCAGGGCGCGCTCCCCGGCCTCCTGTCCCAGCAGGTCGCTGATTTCATGCAGCCGGGTCAGCGATACCACCACGGTGCCAACACTGCCGTTATGTTGCGCGGCATCGGCCGCCACCGCAGCGAGCACGCGCCGGAACTGGTTCTGGTTCGGCAAGCCGGTCAGCACGTCAAAGTCGGCCAGGTAAGCCAGGCGCTGCTCGGCTCGCTGGCGCTCGGTAATGTCGGTCAGCACGCTTACCAGCTGGGCCTGGCCGTCCTGGTCGACCAGTTTCGAGGTGAGCTGGATCACGGTGCGCGTTTGCCCCGCCCCATCGCGCAGTTCGCCCAAGGCTTCGCGCGTCCGCGCGTCGTCGAGCACTTCCCGATAGCGGCGCTCGCGCTCGTCCAGGTTGCCCGGGTCGAGCACCTCGTGCTCGGCCCGACCGCCCAGCTCCTGTGCGCGACGGCCGACAAAGCGGGCGAAGGCTTCATTCATCATGACAAACTTGCGCGCACTGTCGAGCACCCAGATCGGCGTGCCGACCGCGTTGAGGATGTTTGCAAGATAACCGGCGCTCGCTTCAGCCCGCGCTTCGCTGGCTGCCAGCCGTTCGATCAGGCGGGCCTGGCGCGAGGCGTCGCGCGCGACCCGCCATGCCAGGAAGACCAGGGCCAGCGCGACCAGCGAGAAGAACCCGAGCGCGGTCCACAGCCTGCCATACCAGGTCGCCAGCGCATCGCCCATGTTCATGCCGGTGACAATTACCAACGGAAAACCGGGCACGGTATCGTAACCGTACAACCGTACCACAGCATCGATCGGGCTGACCTCTCGCATGCCGCCGCGCTCGGCGGCAGGCAGGTAGCGCGTGAACAGCGGCGTATCGCGGAGATTGCGGCCGATGCGCGCAGGAAGGCTGGGACCGCGCACCAGCATGGTGCCGTCGCGCTGGAACAGTGTGACAGAACCGCCCTTGCCCAATTCCACCAGGCCATAAATTTGTTCGAATCGCCTTGAATCGACCTGGGCCAACACGGTGCCGATACGCTCTCCCCGCGCGTTGCTGATGGCGCGCGAAAAATTAATCACGCCGCGCCCGGTTTGCCGGTCGATGCCGCTGATCGTGATGCCGACCCCGTCGCGGCTTTCAACAGCAGGCGCCCGGTCCGGCGCACGCGCAGCCTCGGACGCAATTGCCACGCTGGCCGGGGTGCCGCTGGCGATTGGCTGGCCGGCCGCGTCGTACAAGTGTACCGCGAGCAGGTATTCCTGGGCCGGTCCATTCTCCGTAAACAACGGCGCCAGGGACACCGCACCGGTCCGGTAGGCCCGTCCAACCTGCCGCATCAGCTGGTCGACGGCTTGCGCGACGGTCAGCGTCTGGGCTGCAAAGGCAATTGACAGGTTGCGCAGGCTGGCCTGCTGCGCCCGCAATGCGTCATGGTAGCTGGCGTACAGCATCACCGACGTGGCGGCGCCCAGCACCGTGATCAACAACGCCGTCGCGGCGGCCAGGCGCCTGAGGGAATATGGCCTGGTCTTGCCAGCTGGTGCTGTCGGATCGGGGGACAAGGTCATATGCGATCTGCAATCGATGGCGGCGATAAAGGAGCCAATTCTACACGCCGCAGCAATTCGCTCCGTTCTTCCAATACATGCAAATTGCATAGATCGAAGCGCGGGGAATAGGCGTCCGGGATGACCGGTGTTGCGCGCCTGTGTTTAATTTTAAAACATTGGTTTTCCATATGTTTATTTCCCTGAAGAAATAGCGTATTGTGCATGGCGCGACGGCGCGTGCCGTATTGATATGACTTCTTCCCGTGGAAAAATTGTGAAGCAACCAATAACGATTAAGAAACTTTTTACGCTTGCCTTGTTCGGCTGGCTGGCCTTCGCGCTGGTGTTCATCGGCGCACTATTCCAGGTGTGGCGTACCGGGGCCGAAGTTGCCGCCACCAACGAGATGCGGTACCAGTCCTATATCCTGGCCGATGAACTGCGGCAGAGCTCGGACGACCTGACCCGCCTCGCCCGCACTTACGTGGTGACCGGCGACGCGAGCTACGAGCGCCAGTACATGGATATCCTCGACATCCGCGGCGGCAAAAAGCCGCGCCCGCTGAACTACGAACGCATCTACTGGGATTTCGTGGCGGCCGGACAAGCCAGCCCGCGCGGCGAAGGCGAGACCGTCGCCCTGACCGAGCTGATGAAGCGCGCCGGCTACTCGGACGCGGAATTCGCCAAGCTGAAGGAGGCGCAGGACAATTCCAACGCGCTGGTGAAAACAGAAGTCATCGCCATGAATGCCGTGAAAGGCTTGTTTGATGACGGCAGCGGCAAGTTTGTCCCGGGCGCCGGACCAGACATGGAGATGGCGCGCCAGCTGGTGCACAGCCCTGACTATCACAAGTACAAGGCGCAGATCATGAAGCCGGTTGACGAGTTCTTCGTCCTGCTCGACGAGCGCACCGGGCTGGCCGTACGCGCTGCAACCGAGGCGAGCGAGCGGGCGTTCATGGCCGCCGCCGCACTGATGCTGATGTCGGTGGTCGGCATCGCCGGCGCGTTCACCGTGTTATATCTGCGCATCAGCCGCCAGCTTGGCGCGGAACCGGCTACCGCCCAGCAACTGGCAAACGAAATCGCCGCGGGCAACCTGGCCGTGGCCATTCCGGTCGCGCCCGGCGACCAGACCAGCTTGCTGCACGCGATGAAGACCATGCGCGACAACCTGGCCGGCATCATCGGCAACGTGCGCCAGGGAACGGAAACGATCGCCACCGCTTCGGGTGAAATCGCATCGGGTAACCAGGACCTGTCCGAGCGCACGGAACAGCAGGCCTCGGCGCTGGAAGAAACCGCGTCGTCGATGGAGGAGCTGACCTCCACCGTCAGGCAAAATGCCGACAACGCCCGCCAGGCCAACCAGCTGGCGGTATCGGCGTCGGAGGTGGCGGTCAAGGGTGGCGCGGTGGTCGCGCAGGTGGTCGACACGATGGGATCGATCGATGCGTCGTCCAAGAAGATCGTCGACATCATCAGCGTCATCGACGGCATCGCGTTCCAGACCAACATCCTGGCGCTGAACGCGGCGGTCGAAGCCGCCCGCGCCGGCGAGCAGGGCCGCGGGTTCGCGGTGGTTGCCGCGGAAGTGCGCAGCCTCGCGCAGCGTTCGGCGGCGGCAGCCAAGGAAATCAAGGACCTGATCGACGACTCGGTCGAAAAAGTCGAGGTGGGCAGCAGCCTCGTCAACCAGGCCGGCTCGACGATGAATGAAGTGGTCGACAGCGTACGCCGGGTCACCGACATCATGAGCGAGATCATGGCCGCCAGCCAGGAGCAGAGCGCGGGCATCGAACAGGTTAACCAGGCCATCAGCCAGATGGATGAAGTGACCCAGCAAAACGCGGCGCTGGTCGAAGAAGCGGCGGCCGCATCGGCGTCGATGCAGGACGAGGCGCAGCGCCTGTCCGACGCAGTCGGCGTCTTCAAGCTGGCTGGCGGCAACGCCTCACCAGCGCGCGCCCGTGCCGTGGCCCCATCCCGGCACAAACCGGTCGCCGCGCACCGCCGCATTGCGCGCCCGCAACCGGCAGACCAGTTCGAATCGCTGGACGCCTGACCGGCCCGGCGCACGGCCCCCGGAAGGGGGCTTTTTTACGCCTGCGCTGATAAGCATTGCAGAATTTCTTGGTTCGGTTTCGCGAACCCGGCCGTTAGACTCGATCCCTGTCCATTCCACCAAAGATCGAGGAAACCATGCTCCGCCCTGCCCGCCGTTCGCTCATCCTTGCCACCCTGCTTGCCGGCTTTTCCGGCGCAGTACTGGCGCAAACCACCTTGCTGAACGTGTCCTACGATCCGACCCGCGAACTGTACGCGGAATACGACCAGGAATTTGCCAGGTACTGGAAGGGCAAGACCGGCGACACCGTCACGGTGCGCCAGTCGCACGGCGGCTCCGGCAAGCAGGCGCGCGCCGTGATCGACGGGCTCGAGGCCGACGTCGTCACGCTCGCGCTGGCCTACGACATTGACGCCATCGCCGAGAAAACCAAGCGCCTTCCCGCCGACTGGCAAAAAGCCCGTCCCAACAACAGCTCGCCTTACGTATCGACCATCGTGTTCCTCGTCCGCAAGGGCAATCCGAAAGGCATCAAGGACTGGGGCGACCTGGTCAAGCCGGGGGTGCAGGTCATCACGCCGAACCCAAAAACTTCCGGCGGCGCGCGCTGGAACTACCTGGCCGCCTGGGGCTACGCCCTGAAGCGCCCGGGCGGCAACGAAGCCAGGGCCAAGGCCTTCGTGGCCGAGCTGTTCAAGCATGTCCCGGTCTTCGATTCCGGCGCCCGCGCCTCGACCAATACCTTTGTCCACCGTGGCCTCGGCGATGTCCTGCTGGCATGGGAAAACGAAGCCTTCCTTTCGGTAAATGAGCTGGGCCCGGACAAATTCGAAATCGTGGTGCCGTCGGTGTCCGTGCTGGCCGAGCCGCCGGTGGCGGTCGTACCCGGCGTGACCGAGCGCCGCGGCACCACAAAGGTAGCGTCCGCCTATCTGGACTACCTGTATTCGCCTGCGGGCCAGAAGCTGGTGGCGAAGCACTACTACCGCCCGGTCAAGCCGGAACTGGCCGACCCAAAGGACGTGGCGCGCTTCCCGAAGCTGAAGACGTTCACGGTCGACGACACCTTCGGCGGCTGGCAGAAGGCACAGAAGACGCACTTCGCCGACGGCGGCACCTTCGACCAGATCTACGCGTCGAAGTAAGCTGGCGCTGCGGCGCTTAGCTCTTTTCGTAATAAATTGTTGAGTTTTTTGTATTTCCGGATACAGCGCCACCCGGCATAGACTGGCTGCCACACCAGGTATCCGGACCCATCATGAACTTCCAGCAATTGCGCATCATCCGCGAAACAGTGCGCCGCGGCTTCAACCTGACCGACGTGGCCGGTGCGCTGTTCACCTCGCAATCGGGGGTGTCCAAGCACATCAAGGACCTCGAAGACGAGCTGGGCATCGAGCTGTTCGCGCGCAAGGGCAAGCGTTTGCTGGGCCTGACCGAGCCGGGGCAGGAATTGCTGGCCATGGTCGAGCGCATGCTGCTGGAGGCGGCCAACATCAAGCGCCTTGGCGACCAGTACAGCCAGCGCGACGTCGGCCAGCTGACCGTCGCCACTACCCACACGCAGGCGCGCTACGCGCTGCCGGCCGTGATTACCGGGTTCAAGCGGGCCTACCCGAAAGTCCACCTGAAGCTGCACCAGGCCAGCCCGGGCGAAATCGTCAAGCTGCTGCTCGACGGCGAGGCCGACATCGGCGTGGCGACCGAGGCGCTGGCCGATGTTCCGGCGTTCGCCTCGTTTCCTTTTTATCGCTGGCATCACTCGGTGATCGTGCCCGCCGGCCACCCGCTGGAAGACGTGCGCCCGCTCACGCTGGAAGCGATCACCGAGCATCCCGTCATTACCTACCACGAGGGTTTCACCGGCCGCACCCACCTGGACAAGGCGTTTGCGGCGGCCGGGGCGGTACCGGACATCGTGATGTCGGCGCTGGACGCGGATGTGATCAAAACCTATGTCGGGCTGGGGCTTGGCGTGGGGATCGTGGCGTCGATGGCGGTCGACCCGACGCGCGACAGCGAACTGCGCCAGCTCGACAGCGCCCACCTGTTCCCGGAAAACGTTGCGCGCATCGCCGTGCGGCGCGGCCATTACCTGCGCCGTTATGCCTACCGCTTCATCGAGCTGTGCGCCGCCGAACTGAGCGAAGCCAGGGTCACCCAGGCGCTGCGCAAGGAAGCAGAAGCCGAAGCCTTCTAGCCGCCGCGCAACGCGCATTGCCGATCGATAAGCTTGCGCTTGTGATGAAGTCCTTGAGGGGGCGAAGGATGCGTGCCATTTGCGACACAGGCCCATCAATACGTTGACCTGTTTCCTGGCGAGGACTACTATTTCCTTACGGAATCATCGGGACGGCACGCGCTCCCGCCCTCCTGGTTCCGCATTGTTAGCCCGCATCTCATGCAGGGGGACGCCGGTCCCCGCTGCCATCGTTGAAGGATAGCGCCATGAATTTCCTGTCTCTGCACTCCATGAGCATGGCAAAGAAACTCGCCGTGCTGATCGTCAGTTCCTTCGTCGGCATTGTCTTGCTGACATCATTTTTCCTCGTTTCCGAACGCAACCTGATCCTGGAAGAACGCAAGAGCAATGTGCGCCAGGCGGTAGAGACCGCGCACGGCGTGCTGGTCCACTACCACAAGCTTTCCGTGAGCGGCGCGATGACGGATGCCGATGCCCGCAAGGCGGCGCTGGCCGCCTTGCGCGGACTGCGCTACGGCGGCACCGAATATTTCTGGGTCAACGACATGCAACCAGTGATGGTCATGCATCCGATCAAGCCCGAACTGGAAGGCAAGGATCTTTCCACGAACAAGGACCCCGATGGCAAGTTCCTGTTCGTGGAATTCGTCAACACTGTCAAGGCGAACGGCGCCGGCGCGGTCGACTACAAGTGGCCAAAACCGGGCAGCGACCTGCCGGTGCAGAAAGTCTCTTACGTGCAAGGCTTTGCGCCATGGGGCTGGATCATCGGCTCGGGCGTGTACACCGATACCGTCGCGGCAACCATCACGGGCCGAATCATCACCTTCTCGCTGGCGGCGCTGGCGATGGCGGCCGTGCTGATGGGGATCGGCTTCGTGATCCGGCGCGCACTGCTGCAACAGCTGGGCGGCGAACCGGCCTACGCGGCCGGCATCGCGCGCCGCATCGCCGAGGGCGACCTGGGCGTGCAGATCGAGGTCGCGCAGAACGACCGCTCCAGCTTGCTGCACGCGATCCGCGCCATGCGCGACGACCTCGCCAAGATCGTCACGGAAGTGCGCGACGGCACCGACACCATTGCCACCGCCTCGAGCGAAATCGCCTCGGGCAATATCGACCTGTCGGCACGCACCGAAGAACAGGCCAGCTCGCTGGAGGAAACCGCCGCCTCGATGGAAGAGCTGACCAGCACCGTCAAGCAGAATGCCGACAACGCGCGCCAGGCCAACCAGCTGGCCGCGTCGGCGTCGGAGGTGGCCACGCGGGGCGGCGCGGTGGTCTCGCAGGTGGTCGATACGATGCAATCGATTAACGATTCGTCGAAGAAGATTGTCGACATCATCAGCGTCATCGACGGCATCGCATTCCAGACCAACATCCTGGCGCTGAACGCCGCGGTGGAAGCGGCCCGCGCGGGCGAACAGGGCCGCGGCTTTGCGGTCGTGGCCTCGGAAGTGCGCAACCTGGCGCAGCGCAGCGCGTCGGCGGCCAAGGAAATCAAGGCGCTGATCGGCGACTCGGTCGACAAGGTCGAAGTCGGCAACAAGCTGGTGTCGGATGCGGGCCAGACGATGGATGAAGTCGTGGCCAGCGTGCGCCGGGTCACCGACATCATGGGTGAAATCACGGCCGCCAGCAGCGAGCAAAGCGCCGGCATTTCGCAAGTGAACCAGGCGATCGCGCAGATGGATGCGGCAACCCAGCAGAATGCCGCATTGGTCGAGCAGGCCGCGGCGGCCGCCGAAAGCATGCAGGGCCAGGCTGCCCGCCTGCTGCAGGCGGTACGCGTGTTCCACCTCGAGACGGCGGGCGCGCCAGCCGGACGCCAGCTGGCGGCGGCGCGTCCCCGCCCTGCCCTGGCCAGCAGCAGCCACTAAAAGCGCGACTCCCAAAAAAAACCCGCCTGATGAAAATCAGGCGGGTTGTTTATTGGCCAGGCCAGCGGAACGTTTGACGTCGTTTCCACGAAAGCGGGAATCCATACTTTGCCAGACAGTACCGCGGCGCCCTTGCTCAGGCAGTCACACGGAGCATGGGTTCCCGCCTGCGCGGGAACGACGCTGCCGGGGGATCTTATTTCTTCGGCTTCAGGTACTGGTCGAGCCAGCCGATCACCGTGTGGTGCCACATCAGCGAGTTGGCCGGTTTCAGGACCCAGTGGTTCTCATCCGGGAACACCAGCAGCTTGCTGTCGATGCCCTGGCGCTGCAGCGCGGTGAAGGCGCCCAGCGCCTGCGAGGTCGGGATACGGAAATCCTTCTCGCCCTGGATCACCAGCATCGGCGTCTTCCACTTGGCGACGTGGTGCACCGGGTTGAAGCGCTCGTAGTTGTCCGGCACCGCAAAGTAGGTGCCGCCGTTTTCCCACTCGGTGAACCACAGTTCCTCGGTCGAGTACGCCATGCCGCGGTTGTCGAACACGCCGTCGTGGTTGACGATGCAGCGGAAGCCATCGGACCAGTTACCCTGGATCCAGTTCATCATGTAGCCGCCATACGACGCGCCCAGCGCGCAGCTACGCTCGCGGTCCAGCCATGGGAACTTCTTGACGGCTGCCTCCAGGCCCTTCTGCAGGTCGACCAGCGGCTTGCCGCCCCAGTCGTTGCTGATCGAATCGGTAAAGGCCTGGCCGTAGCCGGTCGAGCCGTGGAAATCGATGAACACGGTGGCGTAGCCGGCGCCCGCGTACACCTGCGGGTTCCAGCGGTAGCTCCAGCCGTTGCCGAAGCTGCCTTGCGGGCCGCCGTGCACCAGGAAGGCGACCGGGTATTTCTGGCCCGGCACCGCATTCCATGGCTTCATCACGTGGCCGTACACCGTTGCGCCATTCGCGCCGGCAAACGAGAACTGCTCGTACTGGCCCCAGCGCACGTCGGCCAGCGCCTCGCGGTTCTGCCAGGTCAGCTGCACCGGCTTGCCTTTCAGGCTGGACTTGAACAGCTGCGCGCCCGACTCCAGCGTCGACAGCGTGTACGCGATGGTGTCGCCGCGCACGTCGAAGCCGCCGACGGAACCGGGGCCGGTCAGGGCAGTCACCTTGCCGCTGGCGACATCGATGCCGAACAGGCGGTGCTGGCCGATGTCCTGCGCATCCACCACCAGGGTCTTGCCGTCGGCAGTCCAGCGCAGCTCGCCTGCGGAACGGTCCCAGCTTTCGGCCAGCTTGCGTTTCTTGCCGGTGGCGACATCCATCAGCATGACCTGGAAGCGGTCCGCCTCAAAACCCGGGCGGGCCATGGCCAGGTACGCCAGGGTGCGGCCGTCCGGCGAGAACGTGCCCTTGGTGTCCCAGGCCGGGTTCTCGGCAGTCAGGTTGCGCGGGGCGGCGCCACCGGCCGCGGGAACGCTGTACAGGTCGAAGTTGGTCGACCACGATTCTTCCTTGCCGGCGATGCGCACCGAGAACACGATGCTCTTGCCGTCCGGGCTGAAGCGGTATTCCTCATGGTCGCCGAAGGGCTTGGAGGGCACGTCGCCGTCCAGGGCGCCGGTCAGGCTGACCGGGGAGGCGGTCACCTTCCCGCTGCTGTCGACCGGCGCCGAGTACAGCACCGCGTTGCGGCCGTCCGCCCAGGTATCCCAGTGGCGCACGAACATGCGGTCGTATACGCGGCCGGACGCTTTGCGCTTGCCGGCCTGGTCGAGGCGGGTCTTGGTGCAGGCCAGGTCGGCGCAGTCGCGGAACACGGACAGGCTCATGGCCAGGCGGTCGCCGGTCGGCGCCAGCCGGAAGTTGTCGACGTCGAGCGGCAGGTCGGTGACGCGCGCGGCTTCGCCGCCGGCCAGCGGCAGGCGCCAGATTTGCGACGAGCCGGAGCGGCCAGACAGGAAATAGATGGCGTCGCCGGCCGGCGCCCATTGCGGGTCGCTGCTGCTGGCGGCATGGTTGGTCAGGCGCTGCGGTACCGGCTTGGCGGCGCGCAGGTCGACCATCCACAGTTCGGTATGGCCGCGGTTTTTGTCCAGTTCGGTCGTGCGCACCGTGTACACGGCGCGGCTGGCGTCCGGCGACAGCACCGGGCTGCCGATCCGCTCCATCGCGACCAGGTCTTCCACGGTAAAGCCGCGCGGCGCGGCGATGGCGCTGCCGGCCGCGACAGCCGTTCCCAACAACAGCAAACGTAACTTCATGCAATCCCCTCCTGGCGCAAAGGCCAATGATTTATCGTGTAGTGATTCAGGAGGGGGATTGTAGCCGATGCGGGGGCGCCATCAGGAAGGGCTGGCCCGCCAGCAGCTGTTCGAATTCGGCCGGCAGGAGCGGCTGGCCGAACAGGAAACCCTGCAGGTAATCGCAGTGCTGCGCCGCCAGCCAGTCGCGCTGCTCGGCCGACTCGACGCCTTCGGCAATCACTTTCAGGCCCAGCTTGTGCGCCATCACGATGATGGTTTCGGTAATCGTCTGGCTGGTGCGGTCATGCATCATTTCACTGACGAAGGAGCGGTCGATCTTCAGGTAGTCGATGTCGAGCCGCTTCAGGTAGGTCATCGATGAATAGCCGGTGCCGAAGTCGTCGATCGACACTTCCATGCCGCCGCGCTGCAGCTCGTGCAGCTTGTCGAACACCTCGTCGGTCAGGTTCAGCAGCAGGCCTTCGGTGATTTCCACCGCGATGCTGTTATGCGCCAAGCCGGATGCGTCAAGGTAGCTGACCCAGTCCATCGCGCGCGCGTGCGGCTGGAACTGGACGGGCGACTTGTTGATGCTGACCTGGAAAGGCCGCCCCAGCATGCCGCTCCAGCGTTGCGACCAGGCCGCCGCCTCGCGGAACACCCAGTTGCCGATTTCGTGGATCAGGCCGGTTTCTTCGGCGATGCCGACGAATTCGGCCGGCAGCGCCAGCGCGCCGCCCGGCCTGCGCCAGCGCAGCAGCGCTTCGGCCTTGCAGACGCTGCCATTTTCGACGTCGATGATGGGCTGGAAATGCAGCTCGAGCTGGTCGTCGGCCTGGGCGCGGCGCAACTCGCTGGTCAGCTTGAGCCGCCGCATCGCCGCTTCCTGCATCCCCGACTCGAAGAAGGTCAGCTGGTTGCGCCCGGCGGCCTTGGAGCGGTACATCGCATGGTCGGCGTTGCGCATCAGCTCTTCCGGCCCCTGGCCGTCGCCCGGATACACGGTGATGCCGATGCTGGCCGATACATAGGCCTGCTCGATGCCGAGCTGGAAGGGCTGGCGCAGCACGTCGAGGATGGCCTGCGCGGTTTGCTCGACGTGCGGCAGCTCCGCCATCTCGGTGAGGATGACGGTGAATTCGTCGCCGCCCAGCCGCGCCACCGTGTCGCCCGGGCGCAGGCAGCCTTCGATGCGGCGCGCGGCGCCGGTCAGCAGCATGTCGCCGGCGTCGTGCCCCAGCAGGTCGTTGACTTCCTTGAAGCGGTCGAGGTCGATGAACAGCAGCGCCATCGTGTGCGAGGCGCTGTGGGCGTGCTTCATTTCCTGTTCCAGCCGGTCGCGGAACAGCACCCGGTTCGGCAGGCCGGTCAGGGCGTCGTAATGGGCGCGCCGCTCCAGCTTTTCATTGAACAGGCGGATCGTGTGCTCGTGGCGCTTGCGTTCCGAAATGTCGGTGGTGAAGCCATGCCAGACAATCGCGCCGTCCTGGCTGCGGGTCGGCTTGGCGCTCAGCTCGCGCCAGCACACGCCCTTGTGCGGCAGCATCACCCGGTAGTCGATGTGCCAGGTCTGCATCTTGTCGGCCGCCTCGCGCAGCGACTGGCGCATCCTGGGGCGGTCCGGACGGTACACGCGGCTGTGCAGGCAATTGATGTCGTCCTCGATCTCCCTGGGCGTGCGCTCGAAGATCTCCTCGCTCATCGCGCTGATGAAGGTGCAGCCGAGGCGCCCGTCGGGCTGCATGACGAACTCGAACAGCGCGCCCGGAACCTGCTGGGTCAGCTTGGCGAACAGGTTGTGGCTCGCTTCGAGCTCCTCGCGCAGCAGCTTGGTGGCGGTGATGTCGGCGATGGTGCCGACCATCCGGCGCGGCTTGCCGCCGGCGTCGCGAGCGACGATGCTGCCGCGCGTCTCCACCCACACCCAGTGGCCGTCCGCGTGCCTGAGCCGGTGTTCGCAGACGAACAGCTGGCGGTCCAGGCCAAGCAGGTACTGCGCGAACGCAACCGGGTCGGCCACATCGTCCGGGTGGATGCGGCCCCACCAGTAGCCGGTGTCGTTGCGCGGATCGTCCGGGAGGCCCAGGATGGCGCGAAAGCGCGCCGAATAGAACACCGTGCCGGCGGCGATGTTCCAGTCCCACACGCCTTCGCCGGTGCTGTCGAGCGCAAACGCCAGCCGCTCCTCGCTGATGCGCAGGTCGTTGGCCAGCCGCGCCTGTTCGGCCCCGGCGTGCTCGAGGTTGGCGTTGGCCACGCGCAGCGCATCTTCGGCATTCTTGCGGTCGGTGATGTCATGCACTGTGCCGATCAGGTCGGTACAGTTGCCGAACGCGTCGAACACCGGCGTGACCGACACCGAGCCCACCTTGCGCCCGGTCGGATAGTCGGTGACTTCTTCCCAGTGCACGGTGGCGCGGCGCGCCATCGCGTCGCGGTAGTGGCCAAGCACCAGCGAATACGAGGGTTCGGGAATGACTTCCTGCACCAGCTTGCCGATCACATCCTGCTTGCACAAGCCGGTAGCGTCGAAGAATGCCTTGTTGACCGAGACGAAGCGGAAGCGTTCGCCCGGTTCGACGGTGGCGTGGTACACCACTTCCTCCATGTTGGAGTACACGATGCCGTATTCGGTGTCGCGCGCGCGCGCCGCTTCCTCGAGCTGGGCGACGCGCTGGCCGAGGCGGACCTGGGCGGTGCGGTCGGCCACGGCGCACAGCACCGCCGCGACCTCACTGTTGCCATCGAGCAACGGCGTGCAAACCAGGCTGAACCACATCGCCGCCTGCCCGCGGGCGTGCCGCGCCGGGACGGTGAAGGTGCGTCCGTCGGTGGGAATGCCATTGAAGCAGGCGTCGGCGCCGGCGCGCGCGGCGTCCTCCACGGCGGCCAGCAGCGCATCGACGGGCACGCCGTGGGCGTGCGCCAGCGCGATGCAGCTGTCGTTGAAGGCCAGCCTGCGTTCCGCCCCGCTCACCAGTACCAAGGGGACGCGCGCATCAGCCAGGGCGGCGCCGGGATCGACGCCTGCAGGCCATTCGAGGCGCGCGCAGCCACCGGACAGCCCTTGCGGCGATCCGCCAACGGCGCGTGTTGGCCGCGTAGTGATCGACATCGTTCCCCCTCAGCCTGCGCGCGGCAACAGGACAGTTTGACATCGGGAAATCCTGCTGGTTCCGCGCCTGAATAAGGCAGTGACCTAAATGAAAATCATACCTTTAAAACCATGCTGGTACGGTGCGCACGCGCCCGCTGTTGCTGTTCGCGCGACAGCCGAGTATCCTAAGAGCACGAAAAGGATGGCTGCCCATGCTCGATAATTTCGAAATATCCATAGACCAGCTTGAAGTCGGCCTGTACATCCACCTTGACCTGAAGTGGTTCGAGCATCCTTTCGCCTTCAGCCATTTCAAGATCAAGAATGAAGAGCAGATCCGCACCATTGCCGGCCTCGGCCTGGCCAAGGTGCGCTACGATCCTGCGCTGTCGGACGTGGCGCCGCGCCTGCCGGCGGCGGCCCAGCCGGCCGGCGCCGCGGCCGCGCCCGCCGCGCCGGCCGCGGCGGCGCCGATGTCGCCGGCCTTGCAGGCCAAGCTGGCGCTGATGGAGCGCATCAAGGACCAGCGCGCCGCCGCCGCGCGCATCGAAGACGCCTTCCTGAACACCGCGCGGGCCATCCGCGACATCGAAAAAAACCTGTTCCCCCAGCCCGAAGAAAGCCTGCGCAAGGCCACCGCGCTGATCGGCCAGATTGTCGACTCGATCCTGGTGGCGCCCGAGATGGCGATCCACGTGATGGGCGACAAGATGGGCGGCGAGGAGGTCTACTACCACTCGCTGAACGTGACGATGCTGTCGATGATCATCGCGCGCGACATCAAGCTGCCGCCGGAAGTGGCGGCGCCGATGGCGCTGTCGGGACTGTTCCACGATGTCGGCCACAAGAACATCCCGGACAAGATCCTTAACAAGCGCGACCCGCTGACCCAGGCCGAGCGCAACTTCTACGAACTGCATACCCAGTACGGCGTCGAGATCGGCGAGCGCCTGCACTTCCCGGCGCCGGTGATTTCGGTCATCCGCGACCATCACGAAGCCTTCGACGGCACCGGCTACCCGCGCAAGCTCAAGGGCGATGCCATCGGCGTGCTGCCGCGCATTATCGCCATCGCCAACTGCTACGACGAACTGTGCAACCCGCTGAACGTGGCGGCGGCGCTGACGCCGCACGAGGCGCTGTCGATGATGTTCACCAAGCTGCGCAGCAAGTTCGACCCGAAGCTGCTGCAGGTGTTCATCCGCTGCCTGGGCGTGTATCCGCCCGGGACCATCGTGCAGCTGTCGAACGGCGTGATCGGCATGGTCGCCACCGTCAACACCACGCGGCCGATGAAGCCGGTGCTGGTGATTTACGACCAGGGCGTGCCGCGTGAAGAAGCGATCCTGGTCGACATGGACCGCGAGACCGACCTGAACATCGTCAAGTCGATCCGCCCGGCCCAGGTGCCGCGCGAAATCTATATGTACCTGAGCCCGCGCAAGCGGGTCAGCTACTACTTCGACCCCGGCGCCGGAGCACCTGCCTGATGAGCAATCTTCAGCAACTGATGCTGGACCACAGCCCGAACATGATGCTGCTGGTCGAGCCGGCCGGCCTGCGCATCGTGCTGGCCAACCGGGCGGCCGCGCAGGCGCTGGGCTACAGCCAGGAACAGCTGCTGACGATGACGATCACCGATATCGAAAGTTCGCTGCAGGACGTGTTTTACTGGGAAGACGTGCGCAACGGCCAGTACCTGGACATCGATGCCCAGGAAGGCGAGTACCAGTGCGCCGATGCCTCGCAACTGACCGTCACCAAGCAGGTACGGGTGGTCGACCATGACGGCGCCGCGCTGCTGCTGGTGCAGGCGCGCGACAGCCGCCATGAACGCAAGGTCGAGGACGCGCTCGACCATACCTTGTCGCAGCTGCGCGCCACCCTGGAGTCCACCGGCAACGGCATCCTGGTGCTGGACTGGCACGGCAAGATCGCCAGCATGAACCGGCTGTTCAGCAAGATGTGGGCGATCCCCGATGCCTTGCTGCAAGAGCGCAACGACGCTGCGATCCTCGACTACCTGTGCAGCCAGGTGGTCGACCGCGCATTGTGCGTCACCCGCCTGCACGAGGTGGTGGACCGCAACGAGGCCGAGGATGTGTTCCGGCTGCGCGACGGCCGCGTGTTCGAATGCCGCTCGCGCCCGCAATACCTGGGCGAACGCATCATCGGCCGGGTGTTCGGGTATACCGACATCACCGAGCGCCAGCTGGCCGCCGAAGCCCTGCGCGAATCGCGCGACCAGCTTGAACAGCGGGTGCGCGAACGCACCGCGGCGCTGCAGCAGGCCAATGCCACGCTGGAGACGGAAAAGTCGCTGCAGGCCGACCTGATCCGCAAGCTGGGCGAGGCGCAAAGCCAGCTGCTGCAGTCGGAGAAGATGGCCTCGATCGGCGTGCTGGCGGCCGGCGTGGCCCACGAAATCAACAACCCGATCGGCTTCGTCAATTCCAACCTCGGCACCTTGCAGCGCTACACCACCGACATGCTGCGCCTGATTGATGCCTACGAGCAGCGCGAGCCGGGCCTGACGCCGGCCGAGCGCCAGGAGCTCGGCAAGATCAAGCAGGAAATCGACGCCGCCTACCTGCGCGAAGACGTTGGCAGCCTGCTGGCCGAGTCGCTCGACGGGCTGGAACGGGTCAAGCGCATCGTGCGCGACCTGAAGGATTTCTCGCATGTGGACAGCGGCGGGCACCAGCAGGCCAACCTCGAAACGGGGCTGGACAGCACCCTGAACGTGGTCTGGAACGAGCTCAAGTACAAGTGCGAGGTCGTCAAGCAGTACGCGGGCATTCCCGCCATCGACTGCTACCCGTCGCAGCTGAACCAGGTGTTCATGAACCTGATCGTCAACGCCGCCCATGCCATCGAGGACCGCGGCAAAATCACCCTGCGCACCGGTTTCGACGACGACTTCGTCTGGGTCGAAGTCGAGGACACGGGCAAGGGCATTCGCGAGGAAAACCTGGGCCGCATCTTCGAGCCCTTCTTCACGACCAAGCCGGTTGGCAAGGGCACGGGCCTGGGCTTGTCGCTGTCTTACGGCATCGTCAAAAAGCACGGCGGCCAGTTCGAGGTGCGCAGCGAAGTGGGCACGGGCACCGTGTTCAAGGTTGTGCTGCCGCGCAAGGCCGTGTTTGACGCCGGCGAGGCTGGCGGCGGCGCCGCCGCTTAAGCCACCCGCCCGGCGGTTTTGCCTCCGTCGCCGGCAAGGTTTGACTGCATCATGTCGATCACGCGGCAGTCGCCGCACATGCGGATGCGGTCGAGGTTGCCCTGGAAGGCGCTGTGCTGCGCCAGCTTGCCCAGCATGCTCTGGATCATCAGCAAGGTGCCGAAGGGCTTGTTGCAGCGGATGCAGCAGAACGGCTCTGTTTCGTTGAGCACCACCGCCTTGTTCCAGGTATCGGCAAACGACATGCGCGGCACCAGCGCGATCGCGTCCTCCGGACAGGTGTTGGCGCACAGTCCGCACTGCACGCAGTTCTTTTCCACGAAACGCAATTGCGGGGCCGCATCGCTGTCCATCAGGGCCGACGACGGGCAGGCGCCCACGCAGGACATGCACAGGGTGCAGCTGGCCTTGTCGACGGCGATCGCGCCGAACGGCGAACGCGGCGGCAACGGCACGTGCACCGGCTGGAGCGTGGCGTGCCGGAACAAGTGGTCGAGGGCCATGTCGAGGGCGTTGCGTTTTTCCTGGGCCAGGTGGAAGGTGGCGGCCTGGCGCGGCGCGACGCCGGCCGGCGCGTTGGCCAGCGCCTGGCCAAGCCCTGCGGGCGTTGCGGCCCGCACCAGCTGGAAATGCACGCCGGCGTAACCGAGCGCCGACAAAATTTCCTGCGCCATGCCCATCTGGTCTTCCAGCGCGTCCGCGTACTGCGGCGCTTCCTCGTCGGTGACCAGCACAGAGATGCCGCTGGCGCCGTAGGCGATCGCGCTCAGCCACACGTCGATGCCGGTCGCCGCCATGTGGTGCAGCTCCAGCGGAATCACGCGCGCCGGCAAGCCGTATGGCTGGCCTTCGCTGTTGGCGTCCAGCATCGAGACGACACTGCTTCCCTGCCCCGCGCCATGGAACAAGATGACCGGGTCGAGTCCGCCCTCGCGCGCATAGCTGGCCAGCACGGCGCGCAGGCGGTCGCCCGTGTAGGGCGCGCCTGGATAGGCGTAGGCCAGGGCGCCGGTCGGGCACACGGTCGTGCAGGCGCCGCAGCCGGCGCACAGGTAGGGGTTGACGCGGACCAGGTCGCCCGCGCTGGCAATCGCGCTGGCCGAGCAGATGTCGATGCAGGCGCTGCAGCCGGCCTGGCCATTGCGGCTGTGCGCGCACAGCCTGTCCTTGTACCTGAAGTATTTGGGCTTGTCGAACTCGCCGATCATCTGGGCCAGGCTGTCGATCGCGGCGGCGATGTCCGCGTCGCCGGCCCCCGGCGCAAAGTAGCCGTGCGGCTTCTGGTGCGAGCCGATCAGTGGTGCGGGCGACAGGTCGAGCACCAGGTCGAAGCGGCCCTCCCGGCGCAGCACGCCGCGGCCAGCGTCGCGCCAGCGCGCGTCGAATGCGCCCAGCCAGCCGCTGAGCTCGATTTCGCTGCAGTGCAGCGCCTGGTAGGCAGGCGACGCTGGCTGCGCGGCCGGGCCGGTCAGCAGCACCGTCACTGGCAGCACGCCGCACAGCTGGTCGGCGCACCTGAGCGCCAGGTCGGGGCTGCCGATCACCAGGGTCTTGCCGGCCGACGTATAGGACACCGTCTGCAGGCTGTCCGGCGGCGGCGCCAGGACGACGGCGAGGGCCGCCTCGCGGGCGGCGGCGTTGCGGTGTTCCTGTACCCAGTCAATTGCTGGCCTGTCGTTCATGCCTGGTCCTCGGTGATGGTTCTGGTGGCGGCGGTGGTGGCGGCAGCTGCTGCTGTGACTGGCGTCGATGGTTCCGGGATGCAGGGCGCAGGCGCGCCGGCGGCTTGGTCCACGGCTGCCAGCGTGCCGGTGTCCACGCCCTGGCTGTCCTTGTCCTCCTCATCGGCCTTCTGGTCCGGATAGGCCTGGGCAAAGAAGCTCTGCGTGTGGCGCAGCGCGCTCATCATGGCCGCCGGGATCGGGTCGGGCTTGTTGTAGTCGCCCATGTACAGGTCAAGCCCGTCGCCAATGTTGAAATGCGGGTCGGCAAACAGCTTCTTCAATGCGCCGCGCCGCACCGAGGTGTCGACACCGCGCGCGACGAAGGCGGAATAATCGGAGTCGGGCCGCAGTTGCGCCACATCGTCGAGCGTCGGCGGGCGTACCGCCGGCTGCTGCCCGTCGGCCTGCGGTTCCGGCTGGGCGGGCCGGTTGTCCGGCACCGGCGCGACCTCGCGCTGCGCGCCAGGCGGCCTGTCGTCCGCCACCGTGCCAGCAGGCACCGGTTCGGTTTTCAGGCGCGACCAGCGCTGGAAGAAGCCTTCAGCCGGCATGGCCGTCCTGCTTGCGTTGTTTGTATTCCTTGCCGCGCCGGACCGGTGGCGCGTAGTGGGTGCGCAGGTACTCCGCCAGCCACGCATGGATGTCGGACGGCATCGGCACACCGTCGGCGCTTTCACCCGAATCGAACATGCGGGCGCCGTCGGCGTAGCTGACCGAGGCCTGCACCGGCATCGCCCGGCCTTCTTCCATGCGCCACTTGATGAACACCTTTGCTTCGGGCGCCACGCAGTTCTCGAAGTAGCCGTCGTTCTCGTCAGGGTACAGCTCGAGCGTCAGGCCGCCGACCAGGTAGGTCTCGCGGTGCTCGTCCTGGCTGAGCACCCGGTACGGCGGCAGGCCGCCGTCGGCGACCACGCCAACGGCCGACCATGCCTCGGTGGCCCAGCGGTGTTGCAACGAGCGCCGCTGCATGATGACTGCAATCGGCAAGCTGGCCATGCGCATGCTGTTTCCTTTACTTTTTTTGCTGGTAGGGCTTCGACGGCGCTTTTTTCACGTCGGCGCTGGGGGCGGCGGTGCCGCTTTTTTCGCTGGTCATCGGCGCAAGCTTGGCGGCCGGCCCCATCACCCCGCCAGGTTGGCCCGACGGGCTGGTCTGGGTGTTCGGCTGCACCAGCGCCGGCAGCGGGGCGGCAAGCGACACCGGGGGATTGGCCTTCCAGCCTTCGCTGGCGGCGCGGCTGCGCCAGCGCGCCGACAAGGCGTCCATCGACGCGACCAGCGCCAGCTTGTCCTTTTCGGCCTGCGCCGCGGCCTGGGCCTTTTTCTCGGCAGCTAGCTGCGCCTGGGCCGGCGTGGGTGGCGGCAGCCTGGCCAGCCCCAGTGCGGGCATGGCCAGCAGCAGCAAGACCGTCGTGGTTTTTATCAGGGACATGGGATCACCGTTGTTCAGGGTTGGGGCGGGCGGGGCGGCGGCTCGCTGCCCGCCGTCGGTATCTGGCCGATGGTGGGGGCCGTGCCGCCACGCGGCGAGGCGCCCGCGGGGGGCACGGTGCCCACAGGCGCGGCCGACGGCGCAGGGCCGCCCGGCGCGATTGGCGCTACCGGGCCGGCGCCCGCTCCGGTCACCGGCGCAGTGCCCGACGATGGGCCCTGCCCCGCTTCGACGACGGTGCCCGCGGTGGCGGCGCCACCGGTGTTGCCGCCGCTGCCGCCGGCAATGCCCGGGGTGCCGCCCGCGTAGGTGGCGTCGGTTTCAGGGCGCGCGGTGCGCGCCATTACCGCACCGCTGGTGCCGCCGCCGGCGGTAATTTGTCCGGGGAAGGTGGTCTGGCGCACGCCGGTGGTCGCGCTGGTGGCGGCAAGGTCGCGCTCGCCGCAGCCGCCGGCCAGGGCCAGCAGCGCCAGCGCCGCGGGAAGGTGGAGATGTCGTTTCATGTGCCTTTTCCCTGCAAGGTCAGTGCGCGCGGCCGGGACTGGTCGTATCCGGCCCATAGGGGCCGGAACCCGGCGGCGCCGCGCCCGGGGTGCCGTCGATCACTTTCTGGTACCAGATCTCGTGGTGGGTGCGCGCCCATTCCTCGTCGACCGTGCCGTGGCGCATGCCCTCGTAAGCGCCGGGCGTGCCCAGGGTGCCGATGTAGATGTGGCCGAGCGAGGCGGCGATGTACAAGGTGGCGCCGACGATGTGCAGGATGTTCGCGACCTGCAGCACGTAGCGGGTCTGGCCGACGGTGACGAAATCGAGTATCAGCCCGGTGACCGACATCACGAGGCCCAGCAACACCACGCCGCCCCAGAACCAGATTTTTTCACCGGCATTGAAATAATCGGCGGGAATATGCTTGTGGCTGATCAGCCCCCCGCCCTGCTTGATCCAGGTCCAGTCCCAGCGCCGGAAGACATTGCGTCGCAGGAAGGTGAAGAACATGATCACCGAACAGACGATGAACAGCGGCCCGATGAAGTTATGCACGTATTTGGAAATGATGGCCAGCCATGAGAAGGCGGTGGCGCCGACCAGGGGAATCAGGAGCTTGCCGAACATGATCAGGAGGCCAGTGACGGCGAGCAGGATGAAGCTGATCGCCGTGGCCCAGTGCACCAGCCGTTCCCATGCGGTGAAGCGGACGATGCGCCGCCCCGATTCGCGCTGCTCGACGCGGGCCGGCCCCGCCATCAGGTAAAAGCCGAACAGCAGCAGCGGCACCACCAGCAGCACGGTGCCGCTGAGGGTGGCCATGGGGCCGTTGCGCAGCACGCGCCAGGTATTGCCGCCCCGTTGCAGGATGACGTTGCCTTCGCTGGCGCCGTATTGCCCGAGGAAGTTGCGGTCGACATGCACCTTGCCCGATGCCGACGAACCCCACCCGGGCGAGCGCGCCACCGAATCGTGTTCGGCCTGCATGATGGTCTGTTCCTCGGCATAGGCCGGCACCGCATCCTTGTTGGGCACCTCGGCCCGGGCGGCTGAAGGCAGCAGCAGCAATGCGCACAGCAGCGCCAGCAAGGCGGCAAACGGCAGCCGGCGCAGGAGGTCGATCGGAGTCATTGTGTGTCCTTCCTCATGGCATGGCGCGCAGGTACTCGTTCTGCTTGAGCGTGCGGTTCTGGATCGCCGCCGACCACGCCAGCTTGTCGTTGTGAAACCAGACCTGGTACGGCAGGTTGTCCGGCTTGCCGGCGATCTGGCCTTTCACCCATACCGGGTGCTGCTCGACTTCCAGGCAGCCGCCGAGCAAGGCGCACAAGGCTGCCAGCGCTGCGATGCGCGCCGGCCTCATGTCGGGAACCTGCGCGGGTTGTTCTGGGCGTCGCCGGTGTCCTGGTTCTCGCGCCTTGCCTTGGTCGCCTCGGTGCGCTGCTTGCGTCCGTAGGCGATTTTCCAGCCCCACAGTTCCGGGCCGTAGCCGCGGATTTCCACCCGCTGCCGGTAGATGTCGGCGATCACGTCGGCGTCGCCGGCCAGCAGGGCCTTGGTCGCGCATTGCTCGGCGCAGGCGGGCAGCTTGCCTTCGGCGATACGGTTGCGCCCGTACTTCTTGAACTCGGCCGAGGAGGTGTCGACTTCCGGGCCGCCGGCGCAGAAGGTGCACTTGTCCATCTTGCCGCGGTGGTTGAACATGCCGGTCTCGGGGAACTGCGGGGCGCCGAACGGACAGGCGTAGTAGCAGTAGCCGCAGCCGATGCACTGGTCCTTGCTGTGCAGGACGATGCCGTCTTCGGTATGGTAGATGCAGTTGGTCGGGCACACCGCCAGGCAGGGCGCGTCGGTGCAGTGCATGCAGGCGACCGAGATCGAGCGCTCGCCCGGTATCCCGTCGTTGATGGTGACCACCCGCCTGCGGTTGACGCCCCACGGCGTCTCATGCTCGCTCTTGCACGCCGTAACGCAGCCGTTGCAGTCAATGCAGCGCTCGGTGTCGCAAATGAACTTCATCCTTGCTGCCATCTTCGTCTCCTGTTGTTCGCGCGGGCAGCCCTCAGGCGGCCGCCAGCCTGCATAACGACACCTTGGTTTCCTGCATCATCGTCACCGCGTCGTAGCCATAGGTCCAGCCGGTATTGACCGCTTCGCCGCGCGCCAGCGGCGCCGCGCCGGCGGGGTATTTTTCCAGCTGGTCTTCGCCCATCCACCATCCGGCGAAGTGGAAAGGCATCCAGACGATGCCGGCCGGCACCCGCGGCGTGACCATCGCCATGATCTTCAGGCGCGCGCCGCTCGGGGTTTCGACCCACAGGTAGCGCCCGGTCTGGACCCCGGCCTGGGTGGCGTCGTGCGGATTGACTTCGATGAACATGTTCTGCTGCAGCTCGGCCAGCCATGGGTTGGAGCGGGTTTCGTCGCCGCCGCCTTCGTATTCGACCAGCCGGCCCGAGGTCATGATCAGCGGGTAGTCCTTGGCGAAGTCGACCGTCTGCACCGACTTGTAGAGGGTCGGCAGGCGCCAGAAGTTCGCCTTGTCGTCGTAGGTCGGGTATTTGGCCACCAGGTCGCGGCGTGGCGACATCAGCGGTTCGCGGTGCACGGGTACCGGGTCGGGGAAGTTCCACACGTTGCAACGCGCCCTGGCATTGCCGAACGGCGCGCAGCCATGCGCGATGACGACCCGGATGATGCCGCCGGAGGCATCGGTTTTCCAGTTCTTGCCTTCGGCCTGGGCTTGCTCGGCCGGGGTCAGTTCGCTCCACCAGCCCAGCTTTTTCAGGAACACGTGGTCGAATTCGGGGTAACCGGTGTCCAGTTCACTGTCCTTCGTGGCCGAGCCGTCCGCCGCGAGCAGGGTCTTGCCGTCGCGCTCGACGCCCCAGTTGGCGCGGAACGGCAGGCCGCCCTCGGCCACCGACTTCGACTCGTCATACAGGATCGGCGTGCCCGGGTGCTTCATTTCCGGCGTGCCCCAGCATGGCCACGGCAGGCCGTAGTAGTCGCCCTTGCAGGGGCCGGCCTCGGCGCGCAGGGTGGTCGGGTCGAAGGTGTGCTTGTTTTCCATGTGCAGCTTGAGGCGCTCGGGCGAGCAGCCGGTGTAGCCGATGGTCCAGCACGAACGGTTGATCTCGCGCAGGATGTCCTCGATGACCGGCTCGTTGTGCACCACCTTGATGTTCTTGCAGAACTCGTTCGCGAAACCGAATTTTTTGGCGAACAGGTACATGATCTCCTGGTCGGTCTTGCACTCGAACAGGGGCTGGATGACCCGCTCGCGCCACTGGATGCTGCGGTTGGACGCCGTCACCGATCCCTGGGTTTCGAACTGGGTGGTGGCCGGCAGCAGGTAGACGCCGTCCTGGCGCCCGTGCATGGCGGCGGTGGCGGTCGGATAAGGGTCGATCACCACCAGCAGTTCCAGCTTTTGCATCGCCTCCTTCATGTCGGGCAGGCGGGTCTGGCTGTTGGGCGCGTGGCCCCAGTACAGCACGGCGCGCAGGTTGGACGGCTGGTCGACATAGTCGTTCCGCTCCAGCACGCCATCGAACCAGCGCGATACCGTCAGGCCCGGCTTTTCCATCAGCTCCTTCGAGCCGTAGCGCGACAGCAGCCAGTTGTAGTCGACGCCCCAGGCATTGGCGAAATGCTTCCAGGCCCCTTCGGCGATGCCGTAGTAGCCGGGCAGCGAATCGGGATTCGGGCCGACGTCGGTGGCGCCCTGCACATTGTCATGGCCGCGGTAGATATTGGCGCCGCCGCCCGCCACGCCGATGTTGCCAAGCGCAAGCTGCAGGATCGACAGCGCGCGCACATTGGCGGTGCCGACGTGGTGCTGGGTGATGCCCATGCACCAGACCACCGACGAGGGCCGGTTCTTGGCCAGCATCTCGGCCGCCATGAACACGGCCGACTCCGGCACGCCGGTGACGTCCGATACCTTGTCCGGCGTCCATTTGGCCACTTCCTTGCGCACTTCTTCCATGCCGTAGGTGCGCTGTTCGATAAAGGCCTTGTCTTCCCAGCCGTTCTGGAAGATGTGCCACAGCAGGCCCCACACCAGCGGGATGTCGGTGCCCGGCCGCACCCGCACGTAGTGGTCGGCAAAGCGCGCGGTGCGGGTGAAGCGCGGGTCGATCACGATCATCTTCGCGCCCAGCTCCTTGGCGTGCAGGAAGTGCAGCATCGAGATCGGGTGCGCCTCGGCCGGGTTGGAGCCGATGAACAGCACCGCCTTGCTGAAGTGCAGGTCGTTGAACGAGTTGGTCATCGCGCCGTACCCGAAGGTCTGCGCCACGCCGGCCACGGTGGTCGAGTGGCAGATGCGGGCCTGGTGGTCGCAGTTGTTCGAGCCCCACATCGACGCGAACTTGCGCATCATGTAGGCCTGCTCGTTGTTGTGCTTGCTGCCGCCGATGATCATGATCGAATCGGGCCCGGCCTGCTGGCGCAGCGACAGCATCTTGTCGCCGATTTCGTGGATGGCCTGGTCCCACGAGATGCGCTGGTATTTGCCGCCGATGAGCTTCATCGGGTAGCGCAGCCGGTGTTCGCCGTGGCCGTGCTCGCGCACCGAGGCGCCCTTGGCGCAGTGGGCGCCCATGTTGATGGGCGAATCGAAGGCCGCCTCCTGGCGGATCCAGACGCCGTTGCTGACCACGGCCTCGATCGAACAGCCGACCGAGCAGTGGGTGCACACGGTGTGCTTGATTTCGGGCGGCGCGGCCGCGGTGGTTTTGTCGGCGGCCTGGGCCGGCTGGATCACGTTGAGCGGCAGCTTGCGCGCCAGCGCGGCCGCGCCCGCCGTTACCCCGGCGCCGACCAGGAAGGAGCGGCGCCGCAGCGTGGCCCCTGCCGAACGGCTTATCCCCTGGGGCAGCGCGGCGCTTGCCGTGGACGCGCCGCTGCCAGCAGTCTTGTCAGTCTTTACCAGCGTCATGGAGTAGTGCTCCTGTGCTTGCCCGCCTTACCAGTAGCGGGCGGTACTGTAGTACTTCTGGATGTGTTCGGTAACGCGGTAGCCCTTCGCTTGCGGCGCGGCCGCGGCCGGCTCCGGCGCGGGCGCGGCCTCGGCGGCACCGCCGGCAGCCGCGGCCGCCAGCACGCCGAGCGCGCCGGCGCCCCTGGCCGCCTTCAGGAACGAACGCCGCGATTCATCGGGCATCTCGGTATCGTGCTTGTCCATGTGTACTCCGTTGGCGCCGCTCACGCGGCTTCGCATTGTTCGCCGAGCGCGAAGGCTTCGGCTTCGACGTCGAGGAACGCTTGGGCAAAATCGGCGACCAGGCGGTAGAAGTTCGCCTCCGGGGCCGAGCGGATGTCGTGCAGGCAGCGCCCGTACCAGGACGCGATATGGGTGTCGAAGAACTGCTGCTGCAGCGCCAGCGGCTGCATGGCGCCGCCGCCGGCCCCGCTGATCATCAGGCGCATCGCTTCGCACAGGGCGCCGAGGTGGTCTTCCATTTCGCGCTGGCCCGGCGCGCGCCCCAGGCCGAGGCGCGCGAGGTCGTCGCGCAAGGCCACCAGCGGCTTCTCGTTGATGAAGCCGGACAGGTAGAGCGAAGCGTAGGGGTTGATGCCGGGGGTGCCGACGCTGATGAACAGCGCGTCGAATTCTTCCGCCACGGCGCGCTCGTCCATGACGCCGGCGGCGAGCACCAGGCGTTCCCAAGCGCGGTCGAGCGGATGGCCGGACTGGCCGGCCACGATGGCGTCGGCGCCCGCGAGGGTCGCCAGCATTGGCGCGTCGGGGGCGGCATGCAGCATGCGCGCAAGCAGCGCGTACATGTCGGCGCGGGCCTGTTCCTCAGGCGCCACCGCCATGCCATCGCTTGCGCCTGCATCGAGCTGCCCTGCTGTCGGCGGCTGCCTCACATGACCCCCTGTCGTAATGGACAAAACCGAGTCTATGCGGGTATGTATATCTTGTCTACCCCGCACGATTGCCGAGCAGGGAAGATTTTTTTACAAGCTGTGCAGGGGAAGACGCGGCCCGGCCCCTCCGCATTCACGGGCGGCGCCGCGTTCGCGGGCCGCCTTACCTGGCCGGGTTTGTCTTGTGCAGTGCGGCGAAATCGAAGCCGTTGACGGCTTCGGCGGACAGGGTCCCGAGGCGCGCGTACAGGTCGAGGATGTTGTTCCGGTCGTCCGGATACACCCGGTTCGACAGCAACACATAGAAGGTGCCCGACGCCGGGTCGATCCACAGGATGCAGCCGGTGAAACCGGTATGGCCGTAGCTGCCCAGCGGGAACAGCTTGCCGCGCGGGCGCGCGAACGGCGAGTCGATGTCCATGCCCATGCCGCGCTGGGCCACGATGGCCGGTCCGGTCTGCGCTGTCGTCATCAATCGCACGCTGTCGCGCGACAGCACCCGCACCCCATCGAGCTCGCCGCCGGCCAGCAGCATGCGCGCGAAGCGGGCCAGGTCGGCGGCGGTGGTAAACAAGCCGGCCGAGCCGGCCACCCCGTCCATCCGGCGCGCGGTCGGGTCGTGCACCTCGCCCTGCAGCAGGCGCAGGCCGTCGCCGGCAAGGCGCTGGGTGGGCGCGATGCGGGCCGCCTCCAGCGCCGCCAGCGGCACGAAGCGGCTGTCGCGCATGCCCAGCGGCGTAAAGATGCGCTGCCGGGCGAAACGGTCGAGCGGCTGGCCCGAGACGCGCCGCACCAGCTCGCCCAGCAAGATGTAGTTGACGTCCGAATAGCGGAACGCCGTGCCGGGAGGGTCGGTCGGGGTGCGGCTGCAGGCCAGTTCAAGCGCGCGCGCCAGCCCGTGCCAGCCCGGGGTGGCCGGCAAGCCGGCCGGCAGGCCCGAGGTGTGCGTCAGCAGGTGGCGCACGGTGATCGGGTCGCGCCCCTGGCCGGCGCATTCCGGCAGGTAGCGCACCAGCGGCGCGTCGAGCGCGATGCGGCCTTCCTCGGCCAGCAGCATGACCGAGGGCGCGGTGGCCACGATCTTGGTCAGCGAGGCGGCGTCAAACACGGTCGCGGGCGTCACCGCGGCGGCGCCCTTTTCATAGCTGTAGCTGCCGTAAGCCTTCTGGTAGGCCATGCCGGCGCGTTCGAGGTGGAACACCGCGCCCGGCATGCGCCGTTCGGCAATCACGCTGCCGATCGCATGGTCGATGGGCGCGAAGCGCGCCGCATCGAGCGGGGCCGGGCGCGGCCCCAGCCAGGCGCAGCCGGCCGTGCTGAAGGCGATACAGGCGCTGGCGGTCATGGTAATCGCACGGAGGAGCACCCTCATTGGCAGGTCGGCATGGCGTAGTCCAGTCGGAGAATGGGCGGTTGAACGAAGGCCGGCTCCGCTTGGCGAACACGGCTGTACGCGAAAAGCATAGATAGTTCGCCCGGCCAGGTCAAGGCCGCAGGCCGATCCGCCACCTCAGGCCGGCAGTCCAGCGGCCAGCTTCGCCGCCGCCCTTGCCCCCTTCCGCGCTGCCTGCCCCGCCGCGGCACTGCCCTCAGCGCCCTGCGCGCCCGCCCGCTGCGGCGCTGCGCCGCGCCGCCCGCTTGTTGGCCTCGGTGATGGTCCAGTAGTAAATCGTGCGGCCGTCCACCTCCTCTACCCGCTCCGGCGGCCACTCGTCGCCCATGTCGAACGCGTGCGAGACCACGCGCGTGCCGACCTTGAGCTGCTTCCACAATTGCGGGCGCAGGTCGCGGTTGACGCTGTTTAGCAAATACAAGGTCACCACACTGGCCTTGGACAGGTCGGTCTTGAACAGGTCACCGTTGATGAACTGGACCTTGCCTTCGACCCCGGCTTCGCGCGCGTTCTCGCGCGCTTCGCGGATGCGCTGCGGGTCGAGGTCGATGCCGACGCCGCGCGCGCCGTAGCGTTTGGCCGCGGTGATGACGATGCGGCCGTCGCCGCTGCCGAGGTCGTAGATCAGGTCGTCGGGCTGCACCTTGGCCAGGTCGAGCATGCGGTCGACCACCGGCTGGGGCGTCGGCACGAAGGGCACGTCCAGGCGCGGCGACTGGCTCCAGGCCTGGGCGACGGCGGCGCCGGCAAGCAGCAGCAACAGGGCCAGCCGGGACAACAGGCCGGCCAGGCCGGGGGGATGTTCGATGCGGTGCGGGTATCTCATGTTGACTCCTTAAAAAGACCGATGGAAGAAGGGATCAGGCCGCCGCAGGCTTGCGGCCCGCGGCCAGCAGCAACAGGCCGCCCAGCGCCAGCACGGCGACCCCGACCCACGCCGCGTTCCATCCGCCCAGCGACTGGCTGTACACGTATGACAGGCTGGACCACAGCATGTAGGCGCACATGGCGCAGAAGGCCAGCGGCACGAAAGGAAACAGCGGCACCCGGAACGGCCGCGCGGTGGCCGGCTCGCGCACGCGCAGCACGAACAGCGAGAGCCCGGCCAGCAGGAAGAACAGCCAGAACACGGGGGCGGTGAATTCGACCATCGACTTGAAGCCGCTGCCGGTCCATGCGCCGGCCAGCACCAGCAGCAGCGCGGCGGCGCACTGGACCCGCAGCGCGTTGGCGGGGGTGCCGCGGCGCGGGTCCCACACCGCCAGCCGGCGCAGCAGCGGCCAGTCGCGCCCGGCCGCGTAGCTGCAGCGCGCGCCGACGATGATGGTGGCGTTGATCGAGGTGAGTGCGGCAATCGCGATGACCAGCGAAATGATGGCGGCGCCGGGTGCGCCGAAGGCGGCGCGCAGCAGGTCGGCGGCCACGGCGTCGGAGCGGCTCATGGCGGCCATGCCGAGGCCTTTCCAGTAGGCCCAGGTGACCAGCAGGTAGAGCGCGGTGATGATCAGCAGCGACAGCACCAGCGCGCGCACCATGTTGCGGCGCGCGTCGAGCAGCTCGGCGGAGAGGTAGGCCGCCTCGTTCCAGCCGCCGTAGGTCAGCAGCACGAACACCATCGCCAGGCCGAACGATGCCGGCCAGGCCGGCGCCGCGGCGGCCGGGTCGGCCGGCGGCGCGCCCCCGCCCGCCACCAGGAACAGCGCGGCAAACACGATCAGCACCAGCCCGCCCACCTCGATGGTGGTCAGCCAGGCCTGGGCGAAGGTGCCCGCCTTCACGCTGCGCATGTTCAGCCACGACAGCGCGATGATGGCCAGCGCGGCGTAGGCCGCCGCGCCCCACGGCGCCTGCGGGTCGCCCAGCGGCAGCACGCGTTGCATGTAGTCGCCGAACACGAAGCCGAGCAGCGCGATGGAGCCGGTGGCGATGACCGAGAAGCGGGCCCAGGCAAACAGGAAGGACACCTGGCGGCCGTAGGCGCGACGCAGGAAATGGTAGTCCCCGCCGACGTGGGCGTAGGCGGTGCTGAGCTCAGCGTAGCAGAGCGCCCCGGCCACCGACATCAGCCCGCCCAGCGCCCAGGCCGCAAACATCCAGCCGGGCTGGCCGGTGAGGCCGGCCACCAGCGCCGGCGCCTTGAAGATGCCGGCGCCGACCACCACGCCGATGATCAGCGCAACCGCCTCGGCCAGCCCGATCACCTGGCGCGGGGCGGCGGCGCCGGCGGCGACGGCAGCTTGCTGGTCGGGGGGAAGTTTGGCCATGGGGAAGCACGCGCGGTAGTCGGGGTCCATGTAGGATGGACCTGCGCGCGCTTCGTTTTGGCATTCGGTCGCGCGCTTGAGGCATCTCAATCATGCCCGCGCGGCCCGTTTATTTCGAGAACGTATCGCCGAAGAAGTCGTCCTTGTTCCAGGCCGGGCGCGCCGGCGCGTCGGCGATCTCGCGCGCGATCATGTAATTGAGCTGGGCGAAGCGCGCGGCGGCGTCGTAGTTGATCGGCTGGGTCAGGTCGTCGTTGGGCTGGTGGTAGCGTTTGGTGAGGAATTCGTTCCACAGCCTGCCCGGGTTTTCGTCCTTGCGCGCCGAGCCCATGCCGGTGGCGAGGAAGATCGACGGAATCCCCTGGCGCACAAACATATAGTGGTCGGAACGGGTGAACAAGCCCATTTCAGGCCACGGGTCGGCAATCAGGTCCATCCCCATTTTTTTCAGCGCGCGCGTGGCGGTGTCCTTCAAGGTCGAATGCTCGGCGCCGAACGCCATCACATTGTTAAAGTCGTAGACCAGCAGCGGCATGTCGAGGTTGACGTTGGCCACGATCGAGCCGCGCGGCACGGTCGGGTTGGTGGCGAAGTAGTCGGCGCCCAGCAGGCCTTTTTCCTCGCCGGTGACGGCGATGAACAGGACCGAGCGCTTCGGCTTCACGCCCGAGGCCGTAAACAGGCGCGCCGCTTCGATCAGGGTTGCCACGCCAGTGCTGTTGTCCATCGCGCCATTGAAGATATTGTCGCCGCTGCGCTCCTTGACCTGGCCAAGGTGGTCGAGGTGGGCGGAAAACACCACGTATTCGTGCTTCAGCACCGGATCGCTGCCTTCGATCATGCCGGCCACGTTGCTGCTGGCCACCTCGCTACGCACGCTCTTCTTGAACATGCGCATCGACAGCTTCAGGTCCAGGCGCGGCAGCGGCCGGTTGGCCTGGGCCAGCGCGTAAATGTCGTCGAGCCGCAGGTCGACTTCCGAGAACAGCTTCTTCGATGCCGGAATGCTGAGGCTGATCCGGTTCTGCATGGCCGCCGCTTCGCGCGCCGGCGTGCCGTCGGCCTGCACCCAGCTCATCGACGGGATATGGCGGTAGTCCCTGTTCCTGGCAAACGGCGCGGCCTTTTCCGCCACCGGGGTCTGCAAGGTCACCATGCCGACCGCGCCGTGCTGCAGCGCCAGGCTGCGCTTGTGCTCGCCGCTGGCGAAATGGGCCCCCTCCTCGGTCGGGAAACTGCCCGGCTTACCGGACAGCACCACCACGATCTTGCCTTTCACATCGATGTTGGCGTAATCGTTGTGGCGCAGGCGGTCGGCGTGGATGCCGTAGCCGACGAACACCAGTGGCGCCGCCACCTCGGACTGGTCCTCCAGCAAGCTGCCGCTGACCGCGTAATCGTCGAGATAGGCAAGCGTTTCGGCGCCGCGCGCGCTGCGCAGCTCGACCACCGGCGACTCCTGCACCAGCCGGGTCGCGCGCAGCGGCACATGTTGCAGGAAGCCGCCCTTGTCGCCCGCCGGCCTGACCCCGTACTGGAGGAACTGCGACGCCACGTAGCGGGCCGCGATGTCGTAGCCGCGGCTGCCGGTTTCGCGGCCCTCGAGCAGGTCATCGGCCAAAAAGCTCAGGTGGGCGCGCAGCATGTTCTTGTCGGCGACGGCTTCGGCGCCGGCGCTGCAACTGGCGGCCAGCGCGAGCATGCCGCTGGCAAGGATCAGTCGGTGTTTTAGCACGGTAATTCCTCGGGGATTCGGGGGGTGGATCGGAGGCACACTCTAGCAGATGCGATGGGCCGATGGTGCTGCACTGCAATGTGTCGGCAAACGTGCGGCGCTTGCCATTTTGGTATTGACGGTACAAGATAGGCGGCATGAACAATCCGACACTGCTCCGCTCCGCGCGCTTTGGCGCGCTCGCCCTGTTGCTAGGCCTGGCCGCCTGCAGCGGCGTTTCCGCTAACGGCGATGCGCCCGCGGCGCCCGTGCCGCCCGCGGCTGCGCCGCCCGCGTCCACGTCACCGTCACCGTCACCGGCGCCGGCCCCGGCTCCGGCCCCGGCGCCAGGCGGGCAGGCCCACCTGGCGCTGTGGAAGAAGATCCAGGACGAAATCGGCACTGCCGAGTGCGACAACGCCAGCCAGTGCCGCACCATGCCGGTCGGCCACAAGGCCTGTGGCGGGCCGGAAGGCTATGTAGCGTACTCGACCAAGTCGGGCAACAGCGCGCGCCTGCTGGCGCTGGGCGAGCAGTATGCGGCGGCCCGCAAGGCCGAAAACGAGCGCAGCGGCATGTTGTCAAACTGCATGGTTGAACGCGACCCGGGCGCCACCTGCGTGGCCAATCGCTGCGTGCTGGTCAAGGGCGGCGCCGGGGTCAGCGCCGAATAAGGCTTGCCAGGCTGGCAAGCCCGCCAGGGATGGCGGCGTGCATGCGCACGGTTGCATGCACGCTTTGGCTCGTCCGTGTATCATGGAAGGTCTGTGAACATGGAGGAGGACCACCATGAACCAACGCCGTTCTTTCCTGAAAAGCTCAGTCGTCCTGGCTTCTGCCCTCAGCGTCCCGGCCTTTGCCCGCGCTGCCCAAACCACCAAAGTCGAGCCTGTCGAGCGCACCTTGCGCCTGTACAACACCCACACGGGTGAGAGCCTGCGCAGTATTTTCTGGGCCGAGGGTCAGTTCGTGCCTGACGCACTCAAAGACATCAACAAGCTGCTGCGCGACCACCGCAGCAATACCATCGCGGAAATTGATCCGCAGCTGCTGATGCTGCTCGACCGCGTGTCCGGCAAATTCGGCGGCAGCGATGTGTTGCACGTCATTTCCGGCTACCGTTCGCCGGAAACCAACCGCAAACTGGCGGCGGCCAGCGGCGGCGTGGCCCGCCACAGCATGCACCTGGACGGCAAGGCCATCGACATCCGCCTGCCGGGGCGCGACCTGGCGCAGCTGCACAAGGCGGCGCTGGCGGCGCGCGGCGGCGGTGTCGGCTACTATCCCAAATCGCAGTTCGTGCACATGGATACCGGCCGCGTCCGTACCTGGTAGCAACGGGGGGCTGAACTCAGCCCCCCACCCCCGTGTCTAATGGTCTTTCTCACCAAAGCAGGTGAAGGCAATGCACAGTCACGGGCCGCAAGCACACCTGGTCCAGTTTTACGAAAACGACCGATTCCTCATCAACGGGCTGGCCGATTTCATCGGTTCGGCCCTGTCCGCCGGCGACAAGGGCATCGTCATCGCCACGCGCAAGCACCTCGACCAGCTGGAAAAAACGCTGGCCCAGCGCGGCCTGCCCGGCGCTGCGCACCGGGACAATTACATCCCGCTCGACGCCAACCACATGTTGCCGCTGTTCATGGCCAACGGCCTGCCGGACCAGACCCGCTTCCACGAAGCCATCGGCAATGGGCCTCCGACGCCCACCAGGGCGACGTCTACATTTTTGGCGAAATGGTGGCGCTGCTGTGCGCCGGCGAGTACTGCCATGTGCACACGGTCGGCAAGCACCAGGCCGCGATCCACGTCGAGAACTATTTCAACGAACTCCAGCAGCAGCACCCGTTCACCTTGTTGTGCGCCTATCCGCTGAGCGCCTTCCCGCATGGGGACGACCGCGCCATGTTCGGCGAGGTGTGCCGCCTGCATACCGAAGTGCTGCCGGCCGAAAACCTCGACATGGGCGCCGACCTCGACACCATGCGCCGCACCATCGCGCTGCTCCAGCAACAGGCTTACGCGCTGTCGACCGAGGTGTACGACCGCAAGCAGGTCGAACGGGCGCTGCGCGAAGTCAATTTCGACCGCCTGACCGGCCTGCCCAACCGCAGCGTGTTCCACGACCGCATGGAAATGGACATCAAGCGCTCGCGCCGCACCCAGCGTCCGGTGGCCCTGCTGTTCATCGACCTTGACCATTTCAAGGAAATCAACGATACCCTCGGGCACGCCACCGGCGACGTGCTGCTCAAACAGGTGGGCAAGCGGCTGGCCTCGTACGTGCGCGCCAGCGATACCGTCACCCGCCTCGGCGGCGATGAATTCACGATCACCCTGGCCGAACTGACCAACATTGCCACCGTCACCGACGTGGCCCAGAAAATCCTCGACGACCTGTCCCATCCGTTTCAGCTGGATGACGAAGTCGCCTATATTTCGGCCAGCATCGGCATCACCTTGTATCCGCAAGACGCCGCCAGTGTCGGCGAACTGCTGCGCAACGCCGACCAGGCCATGTACGAATCCAAGGCGCTCGGCCGCAACCGCTTCTGCTACTTCACGCACAGCATGCAGGAGGCGGCGCAGACGCGCATGGCGATCAGCAACGACCTGCGGCGCGCCATCGGCAATGACCAGCTCACCGTGTTCTACCAGCCCATCGTCGACATGCATGCCGGCGGCATCGTCAAGGCCGAGGCGCTGCTGCGCTGGCAGCATCCCGAGAACGGCGAGATCAGCCCGGTCGATTTCATTCCCATCGCCGAGCACACCGGCATGATTGTCGGCATCGGCAACTGGGTGTTCCAGCGCGCGCTCCAGCAGGCCGGCGAATGGCGCATCACGCAGCCGGACTTCACCGTCAGCGTCAATGTGTCGCCGGTCCAGTTTTACCGCAGCAACGAGGCCTATTACCGCGAATGGCTGAACAACTGCAAAACGCTGGGCGGGCCGCCGGGCGCCGGGCCGGCCGTCAGCATTGAAATCACCGAAAGCCTGATGATGGCGTCGGACGAAACCGTGATGGACAAGCTGGCCGCCTTCCAGAACGCGGGCATCAAGATCTCGCTCGACGACTTCGGCACCGGCTACTCGTCGCTGTCCTACCTGCGCAAGTTCAACCTCGACTACCTGAAGATCGACCAGTCCTTCGTCCACAACCTGGAACAAGATACCGCCAACTGCGCGCTGTGCGAAGCCATCATCGTGATGGCCCACAAGCTCGGCCTGAAGGTGATCGCCGAAGGCATCGAGACGCCGGGACAGCGCGACATGCTGGCCCGCGCCGGCTGCGACTATGGCCAGGGCTACCTGTTCGGCCAGCCGATTCCCGCCGACCAATTCGATGTGCTGCTCAAAAATGCGCCGCCCCGGCTCGCCGGCCAGCCTGTCCACGCCTGACCCGGCGCGGCACGGCAGCGGTGCGCCGGACACAGGCGCGAAGGCCTAAACTTGGCCCATGTTCACACCCTTGCTCCCAGCCGCCGCCCTGGCCATGCTCGCGTCGACGGCCGCCGGGCCGGCGCTGGCCGCACAGGACAGCCAGGCCGCGGCGGCGCCGGTTGCAACCGTGCACGTTCCCTATGTGCGCGACCCGGTTGACAAGTCCTACCGCAAGATGATCAATGGCATGGACAGGTTCGCGCGCGACCGCGCCTACGCGCCCGCCGCCATCCTGCGCTTTCGCCTGCTGCCCCGGCTGCCGAACGCAAAGATGGAAGGCATCACCTTGCGCGTGGCGGGCGACAACATCACCTTGCCGATCAAGCTTGCCCCGGACAACAGCTTCACCCTGGAACGCAATGAGCAGGCGCTACGCGAGGACGCGGCCGTCGTCGCCAACCGCAAGTCGACCAGCATGACCTGGCGCGCCTGGGTGCAGACGCCGGGCCTGCCGGAAGGAAGCCGGCGGCTGGGCGACCTGCGCCTCGAATGCCGGGTCGGCATGGATTCCGGCCTGATCTCGAACACCTCGCCGATGTTCGCCTGGCTAACCAACGCGCTCACCGACACCGAGCAGGTCTGCTCCTCCGAGGACGGCAACTACCTGTTCTTTGCCGAGCGGCCCGTGTTCAGCGTCACCCTGCGCCACGGCGGCCGCAGCGAAGTGCTGCCGTTCAAGCTGCTCTACGCAGGCGGCAATGAAACGAAAGCGTCGCTGCCCTTCTGCGACTGCCAGGTGCTGCTCGACCGCAGTTACTACGCGCCGCTGTGGGACAAGTCCTGGCCCGACGACACCCTGGTCGAGTTCGAGTACATGGAAGATCCACCGGGAGCGCCGCAATGAATCGGCTGCGCACCCGCGTGTTGCCGGTGCTGTGTGCGCTGCTGGTGCTGGGCGCCTGCGCCAGCGCCCCGCCGCCGCCCGGCACCGTCGTGACCGCGGCGCGCTTCGCGCAGGCGGTAGTCCCCGGCGTCACCACCCGGGCCGAGCTCGCCGCCAGGCTGGGCAGCACCCGGTCCGTCGTGTTCGACAGCGGCTATGAAGCCTGGCTCTACCTGTCCCCGGCCGGCGCCGGCCGCTACACCGAGTTTGTCGTGCTGGTCGGCCCCGACGGCGTGGTCAGGAAAGCGCGCACGCGCGATCCCTGATGCCGCGCCCCCTATACCTGGCCGTTCCCGCGCAAGCGGGAATCCGAGCTGGGGCGCCCGCAACTGCATCAGGCCCAAGCCGGCAATTTCTTCCAAGCATGTTATTCTTTCACGATCGGTGCGAGTGCAAGCGCCAACCCGTGAAGACATGAACAACGCCGCGCCCGCCCGCAACACGATCCCGATTCTTGCCGTCACTCAGGTGATTGCCTGGGGCACGCTGTACTACGCGTTCGCGATTCTTGCGGGCGACATCCAGCGCGAACTCGGCTGGCGCGCCGAAACCGTGTTCGGCGCTTTTTCCTGGTGCCTGCTGGTCGGGGGACTGGTGTCGGCGCCGGTCGGCATGCTGCTCGACCGCTTCGGCGGTCGCTTCGTGATGGGCGCCGGCTCGCTGGCCTGCGGCCTCGGCTTCCTCATGCTCAGCCAGGCGCGCGACCTGGCTTCCTACTACCTGGCCTGGACCCTGCTGGGCGTGTCGATCGCCGCGACCCTGTACGAAGCCGCGTTTGCCACCATCAACCATCAATACGGCCTGTCCGCGCGCAAGGCGATTTCCACCCTGACCTTGTTCGGCGGCTTTGCCAGCACCGTGTTCTGGCCGCTGACCCTCAAGCTCAACACCCTGGTCGGCTGGCGCGACACCTATCTGTACTATGCCGCGCTGCAGCTGTGCGTGTGCCTGCCCCTGCACCTGATGCTGCGCGGCAGCGCGCCGCGCCACGGCCAGGCCGCCCGGGCGCCCGGCGCGCCCGCCGACTTCACCCTGAAACAGGCGCTGCGCCACCCCGCGTTCTGGACCCTGGCTTTTGCCTTCTCGGCCAACAGCTTCATCTTCTCGGCCCTGTCGGTGCACCTGATCCCTATCCTGCAGCGCTTCGGCCATCCAATCGGCACCGTCGTGTTCATGGCCGCGCTGATCGGGCCGATGCAGGTGGCCGGACGGATCGGCGAAATGACGCTCGGGCGCAAGCTGATGCCCCAGACGGTCGGCAAGATCACCTTCGCGCTGCTGCCTGCGGCCCTGCTGGCCCTGCTGTTCTTCGGCGCCCGCCAATGGGCGATGGCGCTGTTCTGCACCTTCTATGGCTTGTCCAACGGTATCCTGACGATCGTGCGCGGCACCGTGCCGCAAGCCATGTTCGGCACCAGGAACTATGGCGCCATTTCCGGCGCGATGGCCGGCCCGTCGATGCTGTCGAAAGCGGCCGGGCCGCTGGCGGTCGCCGCCATCATCCAGTACAACCCGGCGCCGCTGCTGCTGTTTAGCGTGCTGTTGACTGTCGCCGTCGCTTCACTGATGTGCTACCTGATGGCGGTCCGCACCACGCCCCGCCTTGCCCATGACCTCCCGAGCCCGACCTGATTGGAAACCCCAGCTTATGAAACCTTGCGCCCTCGTCCTTGCCCTGCTGTCCGCCCTGTCCGCCAGCGCCGCCCACGCCCAGCAGTTGTCGCCGGTCGAAGAGCGCATCGTCGCCGCAGTCCGGGCGCGCGCGCCGGCCGCGCTGGCCCTGCTCGAACGCAGCGTCAACATCAACAGCGGCACCATGAACCACGCCGGCGTGCGCGAAGTGGGCAAGGTCTTCCGTAAAGAGTTCGACGAACTGGGCTTTTCGACCCGCTGGATCGAGATGCCGGCCGCCATGCAGCGCGCCGGCCACCTGCTTGCCACCCGCGACGGCAAGCAAGGCAAGCGCCTGCTGCTGCTCGGCCACCTCGACACCGTGTTCGAACCCGACAGCCCGGTCCAGAAATGGCAACTGAAGGGCGACCGGGTCAGCGGCCAGGGGGGTGTCCGACATGAAGGGCGGCAATGTGGTCGTGATCGAAGCGCTGCGCGCGCTGCACAAGGTCGGCGCGCTCGACAACACCAGCATCGCCGTCATGTTCACCGGCGACGAGGAAGACGCGGGCGACCCGAAAGAGGTCTCGCGCGGCGACATGATCGCGCTGGCGAAAAAGAGCGACATCGCGCTGGCCTTCGAGGGCACCGTGCTCGACAAGGAAGGACGCGCCACCGCCACCGTCGGGCGCCGCTCATCGTCGGCCTTCGCGCTCGAAGTGCGCGGCAAGCAGGGCCATTCTTCGGGCATCTTCAGCGAGCGCGCCGGCTACGGCGCGGTCTATGAAGCGGCGCGCATCCTCGACGGCTTCCGCCAGCAGGTCATCGAGCCGGACCTGACCTTCAACCCGGGCGTGATCCTTGGCGGCACCCAGGTCGGCTACGACGAGGCCGGCTCGCGCGGCACCGCATTTGGCAAGACCAACGTGATCGCCAACACCGTCACCGTCAAAGGCGACCTGCGCTACCTCGACACGGTCCAGCGCGACCGCGCCCACGCCAGGATGCGCGCCATCGTCGCGCAGAACCTGCCGGGCACCAGCGCCAGCATTGCCTTCGAGGAGTCCTACCCGCCGATGGCCGTCACTCCCGGCAACCTGAAGGTGCTCGAACTGTATTCCCAGGCCAGCAGCGACGCCGGCCTGGGCGCGATCGCCGCCGTGCCGGCCGGGCTGCGCGGCGCCGGCGACATCCAGTTCGTCGCCCCCTACGTCGACAGCCTCGACGGCATCGGCGCCACCGGCAGCGGCGCCCACTCGCCGCTGGAAGACCTGGAACTGGCGTCGATCGAACGCGCCGCCATCCGCACCGCCATCTTCCTCTACCGCCTGACCCGCTGATAGCTTGACGCGGCGCGATGGCGCATCATTTTGCGCGCCTTGCGGCGCCCGAAAAGGGGTAGACTGGCAGCTGGCCACAGCCACCAATCTGCCCCGCGGAGAACCAGATGCTGACCGATCGTGCGCGCCTCATCCTGTTGTCGTTTGCGTTCTCCCTGCTGGCCGCCTGCGGCGGCAGCGGCGATGACCGCGACGATCCGCCGCCAGCCGGCACCGCCAGCCTCGCCATTACCCTGGCCGGCCTGCCCGCCGGCGTCGGCGGCCCGGTCAAGGTCGCCGGCCCGGCCGGCTTCGCGCGCGACCTCAGCCAGACCACCACGCTGGCTGGCCTGGCCGCCGGCAGCTACACCGTCACCGCCCAAAGCGTCGTCGGCGGCGCCACCACCTACTCGCCAGCCCTGCCGGAACAGACCGTGGCGCTGGCCGCGGGGGCCAGCGCCACGGTGACCGTCAACTACCGCGCGGCGGCGCTGGCGCTTGGCCTGCGCGAGGTCGCCGATGTCGAGAATGCCGTCTTCGTCACCGCGCCCGAGGGCGACCCGCGCCTGTTCATCGTCGACCGCAGCGGGCGCATCCGCATCATGCGCGACGGCCGCATGCTGACCCAGCCCTTCCTCGACATTTCAGGCCGCATCAGCATGCAGGGCGAAGGCGGCCTGCTGTCGATGGCCTTCCATCCCCAGTTTGCCAGCAATGGCCACTTCTTCGTCTATTACACCGACTTCGACCGCAATATCGTCGTCGACCGCTACACCATCTCGCTGAACCGCGACCTCGCCAGCCCCACCTCCGGCTTGCAGATCATCAGCATCGCGCACCAGGCCTTCACCAACCATTACGGCGGCCTGGCCGCGTTCGGCCCGGATGGCTTCCTCTACCTCGGCACGGGCGACGGCGGCGGCGCCGGCGACCCGCTGCGCAATGGCCAGAACCTCACTTCATTGCTCGGCAAGATGCTGAGGCTGGACGTCAACAATTCCAGCGCATCGAGCCGCTATGCGATCCCGCCCAGCAATACGTATGTCGGCATGAGCTCGCGCCGCAACGAAATCTGGGCCAGCGGCCTGCGCAACCCGTGGCGCTTCGCCTTCGACACCACCGGCCTGTACATTGCCGACGCGGGCCAGGACCGGCGCGAGGAAATCAATATCGCCACCCTGTCGCAATCTGCGCTGAACTACGGCTGGAACATCATGGAAGGCACCTTGTGCTTCGGCGCGGCCACCTGCAACCAGGCCGCGCTGACCTTGCCGGCCTTCGAATACGACCACGGCACCAACGACATCAACGGCTGCTCGATCATCGGCGGCTACGTCTACCGCGGCAAGGCGCTGCCCGAACTGGCGGGGCGCTACTTCTATTCGGACTTCTGCGGCGGCTACCTGAAGAGCCTGCAGGCGACCGGCGCCGGCAACGGCGTGCGCGAACATGTGGACTGGAATATCCCCGATATCGGCAACGTCGTTTCCTTCGGGCGCGATGCCGATGGCGAGCTGTACATGGTGGCCTCGGACGGGCGCATTCACAAAATTATCCGGAGTTCGCCGCCGGCAGGCTAAAATTTGACTCCGCACATTGCGAGAGACCAAGCACATGGCACGCCTGCACCTGGATTTTCCTGAAGACCAGTACTACTACACCACACCGATGTCGGTCCGCGTCACCGACATCAATGCCGCCAACCATCTCGGCAATGATTCGATGATCTCGATGATTTCCGAGGCGCGCGCGCGCTTCCTGTTCGAGTTCGGCGTGCCCGAGACCGAACGCGACGGCACCGGCATCATCGTCACCGACCTGGCCACCACCTACCGGGCCGAAGCGCACGCGCGCGACCAGTTGCTGTTTGAAGTGGGGGTCATGGACTTCAATAAATACGGCGGCGACATCACCTTCCGCGTCACCCGTCCCAAGGACAAGGTGCTGGTCGCCATGGCCAAGTCCGGCTTCGTCTTCTTCAACTACAAGTCCAGCCAGGTGGTCGCCATGCCTGAAGAATTCCGCAACAAGTTCAGCCGGGTTAACTGGATCGATTAGCGCCAAGCGCCATCGTCGCAAAATAGCTGGAACTTTTTGGCCCCGTGCCGGGAATACAGTGAAAGAAGACGACGATGACCACGACCACGCACCCCATCCCTGACACCGAACTGCTGCGCCAGATGCGCAGCGGGACGGCAGCCGCTTTCCAGGCGCTGTACCGGCGCCACCAGGGCCCGCTCTACCGCTTCGCGGTGCTGCGCTGCGGTTCGCCCGAAGTGGCTGCCGACGTGGTGCAGGAAGTCTTCATGGGCGTGCTCACCGACGCCCTGCGCTTCGACCCGCTGCGCGGCCAGCTGCAGCATTTCTTGTTCGGCGTGGCGCGCAACCTGATCCTCAAGCACGAACACCTGCGCGGCCGCGGCGCCAGCCTGCCCGACGATGACGACCCGGATTCCGACGGCGCCGCCGACGACGGCGCCGAACCGCTGGCCCGCATGCTCAGCAACGAACTGGCCGAACAGGTGCGCTGCGCCCTGGCCCAGCTGGCCCCGCATTACCGCGACGCCCTCATCCTCTACGAAATGCACGACCTGTCCTACCAGGAGATCGCCGGCATCTGCCAGGTAGACATCGGAACGGTACGTTCGCGCCTGTCGCGCGGGCGCGCCCTGCTGGCCAAACGCCTTCGCGCCTACCGCCCCGGCACGGTCAACGCCTGAATCAGGAAAAACATGGACACCACTACCCACAACGACGGCCTCGACGGCCACCTCACTGCCTTGCGCACCGCGATGGACGAGGTCGACGCACCACGCTGCGTCGAAAAGGAACTGATGGCCGCCTTTGCCAGGCAGCATACGCGCCGCCGCTGGTACCAGCGCATCCCGCGCGCGGCCTGGGCCGGCGCCGGCAGCCTCGCCGCGCTGGCCGTGGTGGCCGTGCTGGCCCTCGGCTTGTCCGCGCCCCAGTCCGGCGGCCCGCAACTGGTCCAGCGCGACGAGCGCGGCTACTTCATCGCGCTCGACTCGCTCGAGCGCATCGAGGGCGAACCAAACCCGCGCATGATCGAAACCGAGGTGCCGCGCATGGAGCTGGCCAGCCTCGGCGTGCCGGTCAGCCCGGAAGACGCGGGCGAATCCGTCCTTGCCGAAATGCTGGTCAGCGCCGACGGTGAGCCGCTTGCCCTGCGCCTGACGGCGACCCACTAACCCCCACCAGAAAGAGGATGACATGAAGACCAAGCAACTCGCACTCGCCGTATTGATGGCCGCCTGCCTGCCCGCGTTCGCGCTCGCCGCTCCGTTGATGATCCATGAAGGCAAGGTCGTCAAGAACGCCCCCTACTCGGCCCAGGCCGTCTCGGAAAAGGTGCAGTCCCTGTCCGACGGTAACCAGATCACGGTGCGCAACGTCAGCACCTTTTACCGCGACAGCGCCGGCCGCACCCGCCGCGACATGACGGGCGATGATGGCGAGGCGCGCAACATCATGATCCGCGATGCCGACGGCGTCACCTATGTGCTGCGCCCGCGCGACAAGACCGCTATCCGCATCGGCGCCCGCGGCGAAATGGCCGCGGCCGCCCGTGAAAAAGCCCGCGCGCGCATCGCGCAGTTGCGCAAGGAGGGCAAACTGCCGGCCAGCGCCGCGGCGCGCGAGGCGATCATCGTCAAGCGGGTCGAGCGGATTGCCGGCGAAGCCGGCCACCGCCACGGTCACGGCCTGGGCATGCGGATTGCCGGCGCATTCGCCGACCGCGAATGGTCGTCCAAGGCAGTCACGCGCGAGCTCGGCAGCCGCGAGTTTGGCGGCATCAAGGCGGAAGGGAAAATGCGCAGCTACGAGATCCCTGCCGGGGAGCTGGGCAATCGCAACCCGATCGTCGTCACCCACGAAACCTGGTACTCGCCGGAACTACAGCTGACGCTGTACACCAAGCACAGCGACCCGCGCACGGGCGAGAATACCTACCGGGTGGAAAACCTGAAGCGGGAAGAACCGGCGGCCTCGCTGTTTGCGGTGCCGTCGGACTACACGGTCACGGATGCAGGCATGCGCATGGAAAAGCGCAAGGAAGAAAAGCAGTAAGGCCGCAAACGGCCACAGCGCCAGGTACCGCGGCGGGTACCTGGCTTGGAGCCTGCGCCTAGCCGACGCGCTTGGGCGCGATCTTCTTATTGAACCATTCGTCGATCATGCGCTTCTCGTAGCGCAGCGGATCGCCGGACGAATAGCGGTTGCGCAGGTTATCGAGGTACATCATGTCGCGCAGCCGCTCTTCGCCGCTGGCGATCACCGCGCCGTTTTGCACCAGGGTGTAGCGCAGGTGGATGACCGGCCAGTCGGCGCCATTGTTGCGCATCACCCGGATTTCATTCGCGCGCCGGTGGTGCAGCCGTCCGGCCAGGTCGATGTCGAGCACCTCGACATTCATATCGACGCCAGGCGGCAGCGTTTCCGCCAACTTCTGGAAATGCTTGGTCAACGCATCGAGTACATCCTTGCGCTCCCAGGAGGCGAACGGCAGGTCGGAATATTTTTCCGGCTGCGAATACGATACCGTGACGCCGGCGAATGCGCTGCCGGACGACATCAGCACCATGCTGGCCAGGGCCAGCCCCTTGATCGCGGTTTTCATGCTGGTTTCCTTTCGAAAGACACGTGTTCCTCATCCCAATATACGCCGTTTCGCCACGCGCGGTTAGCGACGAAATGTCGTGTTTTGTATCGAAATGTTAGGCACCGCACCGGGGCTTTCCTTGTTCCCCACGACAATCGGCGGAAAGGAGGCTCATCCATGCCCGAAGGACCATCACTTGTTATCCTGCGTGGAGAAAGCAGCCGCTTTGTCGGCAAGACCATCGCCACTGCGCAAGGCAACACCAGGGCGATCGACCCGGAGCGGCTGGCCGGACAAAAAATCGTCTCGATGCGCACCTTCGGCAAGCAGTTCCTGATCGAATTGCCCAGCCTCGCCATCCGCATCCATTTCCTGCTGTTTGGCAGTTACCGCATCGACGAACGCAAGCCCGGGCGGGTGCCGCGGCTGTCGCTCGGCTTCGCCGACGGCAGCGAGCTCAACTTCTACGCCTGCTCGGTGCGGGAGATCGGCAAGGACCTCGACGCGGCCTACGACTGGAGCGCCGACGTCATGTCGCCCAGCTGGGACGCGGCCAGGGCGCGCAAGAAACTGCGCGCCGCGCCGGACATGCTGGCCTGCGACGCCCTGCTCGACCAGGACATCTTCGCCGGCGTCGGCAACATCATCAAGAATGAAGTCCTGTTCCGCATCCGCCTGCACCCGCTGTCCACCATTGGTGCGATGCCGGCGCCGAAACTGCGCGCGCTGGTCGAACAAGCGCGTGAATACAGTTTTGACTTTTTGGAATGGAAGAAAAAATACCAACTGAAAAAACACTGGCTCGCGCACGCGAAGGCCATTTGCCCGCGCTGCAACATCAAATTCTCGAAAGCGGTACTGGGGCGCGCCAAACGCCGCAGTTTTTACTGTGACCGTTGCCAGAAGCGCTATTCGTAAAGACAGCGCGGCAAATCCCTCAAACAATATGTCGTATTCCACATAAAGCCCATCTATTGCCTGTTGTTAATAGACTGGGGGCATACTACAATCGGAGCGAAGTGGACCGTTAAATATCGATGGCGGCAACCGCGCTCACACGAAACATCACCGGTATCGGAATCGCAACCATGTCATTCTTGTCCTCAACTACGCCTAAGTTAGCGCCATGGAAAGTCTTGCTCGTCGACGACGAACCGGACATCCATGACATTACCAAGCTGACGCTCAACCGGTTCCGCCTCGACGGCCGGGCGCTGACCTTCCTGCACGCCTACAGCGGTGCGGAAGCGAAGGAGGTGCTGGCGCGCGAACCGGACATCGCCCTGGTGTTCCTGGACGTGGTGATGGAAAACGAAGACAGCGGCCTCGAGGTGGCGCGCTGGATGCGCGAAGACCTGAACAACACCTTTACCCGCATCGTGCTGCGCACCGGCCAGCCCGGCCAGGCCCCGGAAGAGCGCGTGATCGTCAACTACGACATCAACGACTACAAGGAAAAGACCGAGCTCGACCGCACCAAGCTGTTCACCACCACCTTTGCCGCGCTGCGCGCCTACCGCGACATCATGAAGGTGGAAGACGCCCGCCGCGTGCAGATGACCTACCGCGAAGGCCTCGAGCGCGTGATCGCCGCCTCGGCCCACATTTTCCAGCAGCGCAACCTGAAAGACTTCGCCAGCGGCTTGCTGCAGCAGGTCGTGGCCCTGCTGCGCCTAGAACAAAGCATGCTGCTGCGCATTTCCGGCGCCAGCATCCTGGCCGGCGACACCGAATACGAAGTGCTGGCGCAGATCGGCGACATCGGCGCAGAGATGCTCGGGCCTGAACTGATGGCCCAGCTTGACGACGCGCGCAGCAACCGCATTTCCAAGCTGCAGGGCGACACCTATGTCGGCTACTTTCCGAACAACAGCGGCAAGGCGTCGCTGCTGGTGCTCAAAGGCGTGGAAGAAATTTCCGAGATCGACGCCCAGCTGCTGGAAGTGTTCTGCTCCGGCGTGGCGATCGCCTTCGACAATATTTTGCTGACCCAGGAAATCACCGACACCCAGGCTGAGCTGATCCTGCGCCTGGGCGACGTGGTCGAATCGCGTTCCAACGAAGCGGGCAACCACGTGCGCCGCATGTCGCAGGTCTGCCATTTGCTGGCCCAGGCATCCGGACTGCCGGACGATGAAACCGCCGTGCTGATGCACGCCGCGCCGATGCACGACATCGGCAAGATCGCCACCCCGGACGCGGTGCTGCTCAAGCCGGGCGCCCTGAGCCCGGAAGAGTGGGAAATCATGAAACAGCACCCGACGGTGGGCCTGTCGATCCTGGATGGCTCGACCCGCCCGATCCTGAAGGCGGCGGCGGTCATCGCGCACCAGCACCATGAGAAATATGACGGCAGCGGCTATCCGCAGGGCCTGAAGGGTGAAAACATCCACAAGTACGCGCGGATCGTGGCGGTGGCCGACGTGTTTGACGCCCTGAGCCACAAGCGCTGCTACAAGGAAGCCTGGCCGATGGAGCAGGTGGTCGGGCACATGCGTGAAGTGGCGGGACGGCATCTCGACCCGCACTATGTCGAGCTGCTGATCCAGAATATCGACAAGGCGCAGGAAATCAACCGCAACTGGCCGGATTAAGGTTTAATTCGGCGGATGCGGCGTTCGCCTTATCCGCCGAATTCGCCGCTTACGCCGCCGCCTTCGCCTCCCGCCGGCTGCGCGGGAACCGCAAGCAATACTGCAAGCCCTTGCCCGGCTCGCTTTCCACCTTCACCGTGCCACCCAGCGGCCCCGTCGCCAGGTTGTACAGGATGTGCGCGCCCAGCCCGCTGCCGCCCTGCCCGCGCCGGGTCGTAAAGAACGGGTCGAACAGCTTGGCCAGCATCTCCGGTTCCATTCCCGCGCCATCGTCGCTGTACGCGAACACCACCGTGTCGTCATCCTCCAGCGCCGCTGAAATCCGGATCTTGCCGGCCTGGTCGCGCTGGTATCCGTGCACCAGCGAGTTCATCACCATGTTGGTCACGATCTGCGATACCGCGCCCGGGAAACTCTCCAGGTGGATGTCGTCGGCGCAGGCCACTTCCACTTTCACCGGCCGGCCCTTGAGCTTGGGCTGCAGCGACAGCAGCACTTCATCCAGGTAGCTCTTCAGCCTGAAGGTGCGGATGTCGTCGGACGACTGGTCCACCGCCACCTGCTTGAAGCTGCGCACCAGCGCCGCGGCGCGCTGCGTGTTGGTCGTCAGTATCCGCAGCGACTGGTCGATAATTTCCAGGAACTGCTGGAGGCTGTCTTCGGTCATCTCGCCCGCTTCCAGTTCCTCGCGCGTCAGCTTGAGCTCTTGCACCAGGTGGCTGGTCGCCGTCACGCAAATGCCCAGCGGGGTGTTGATCTCATGCGCGACGCCGGCCACCAGCCGGCCCAGCGAGGCCAGTTTCTCCTGGCGCACCAGTTCCGACTGCGCTTCCTGCAGCGCGGTCAGCGCCGAGTTCAGCGCGGCATTCTGTTCCTCCAGCCTTTCCTTGGTTTTGCGGATCGCCTGGTCGGCCTGCATGCGCGCCAGCGCCACCGCCACATGGCTGGCCATGAAGGCCAGCAACTCCAGGTCGGCCGCCGTGTAGACGATGGCCGGGTCATAGCTCTGGACAATGATGACCCCGTACGCCTGGTCGTTCACCAGCATCGGCGCACCCATCCAGCTGGCGATCTCGGTGCAGCCAAGCGGCTCGTCGACCAGGCCGTCCGCCACCAGCCTGGCGAAACTGGCGCCGTCGTGCAGGCTGGCCTGCTTGCTGGCCAGTACGTACGAGCTCATGCCGATGCCATAGCGGAAGCGCGCCAGTGGCGCCTCGGCGTGCTTCTGGTCGACAAAATACGGAATGCTGATTTCTTGCGAGCGCGGGTGATACAGCGCGATCAGGAAATTCTCGGCAACGATCAGCTCGCTGATGATGCGGTGCAGGCTGGCCGACAGCTTGTCCGATTCGATCGCCGCCGCCGACAGGTTGGCGATCTCATACAGCGCGTGCTGCACCGACTCGGCGCGGCGCCGCTCGGACACCTCATGCGCCAGCAGCGCGGTGCGCTCCTGCACCGCGCGTTCCAGGCGGTCCATGCTCTGCAGGCCCTGCAGGGCGTTCGAGACGTGGCTGGCGATCAGCGCAAACAGCGCCTGGTCTTCGTCGCTGTAGGTGTGTTCCGGGGTGTAGCTCTGGATGACGATGGCGCCCAGCGCCTGGTGCTGCTGGTCGAGCAGCGGGCAGCCCATCCAGTGCTCCGACATGCTGCCGCGGCCCCAGCCGCTGCCGTCGCCGCGCGCGTTGAACTCGTCGGCCGTGACGACCATGTTGCGCCGGTTCAGGATCACCCAGGCGGTAGGCGACTGGTCTGGCGAAGCCAGCGTCACCCTTTCGGCCGGGTCGGGGGTTTCGTCGCGTTCGTCGACGAAGTAGACGAAACGGACGGTGCCGTCCTCGCGGTCGCTCAGCGCCACATAAAAGTTTGCGGCGTACATGATGCGCCCGAGCGCGCGGTGCACGGCGCGGATGAATTCGGTGATGTCGACGCAGGAGGTCGACAGCTGGCCGATTTCCAGCACCATGGCTTGCACCGCTTCGAGGCGTTTAAGACGGCTTTCCATCAATATTCCCTTTTCTAATGCACTCGGGAAATACTATCAGGAGAGGGGGAAAAAGCGAAGCAGGATCACCGCCAGGCGCCGGGGCGGGGCCCCGGTTTCGCACAGCAGCAACTAACGCGGGGCGCGGAAGCCCGATTCGACCCAGGCCGCGGCGCTGCCCGGCGACAGTTTGAAGCTGGCCGCGACTTTCTCCTGGGCCAGCTGTTCGCCCATTTCGTCGATCGCCGTGAGCACCGCGTAAGGATGGTCGTCGTCCGGAATGATGTCCAGCGTAACCTTGATGACCGCCTCGTCGGTCGCAACGACCGTGCTCTTGTGCAACTGCGCGTGCAGCTGCTGTTCGTGGCGGCGCAGCACCTCGGATGCGGTTTTCACCAGCGTATTGAAGGCGTTGGTATCGAGCGGCTTGGGGTTTTTCTTGTCGCGGCCCATCGTCCACGGGCCGACCAGCGCCGGTTCCGGCTCGCCGTCCTTGATCATCGCCACGGCCCAGCCTTCGTCGTCTTCATTCTTGATGACACGTGCCGTCCAGCCGTTGCCTTGCCACACGCGCGCCTCCTGGATGGGCGCGTCGTCCGGCAGCTCAGGTCCTTCATCAATCATTGGGTAACTTTACTAATAAACATCGAAGTGACGCATGATAGACGAATTCGGCCGGGCGCACACGAGCGTGTCCGCAAAACCAGCTGTGTTTACAGGTAGTTAGCTGGGAAGTGCCGCGGCGCGGATGCGCGGCTGGCCGGGCGGCACCAGCGGCGGCCGCGCCGGCGTGATGGCCGGATCGATCGCCGGACGGGGTGTGTGGTAGCTGAACGGATTGATGATGATCGGGGGCACTGCCGGCGGCGCGGAAGGCGGGCCTTTTTCGCCAAAGTAGTCGTATCGCATCTGATCCCCCAAAGCAAGGCAGGCATTCAGTATAGGAAAGGACCGAAGTTTTACAAGGCTGAACCCGGCAAAACTCTTCGTCACGCATTCTGGCTGGCCCGACCCGCAAAAATTGCAGTCTGTCGCAATCCGATGGCTGATGCATATGGGCATGGCTACAGTGGAGCCATACCAACGACACCACCACGAGGTCCTGCCATGAAAAAGATCGCCCCCTACATCATCCTGTTCCTGGTCGCACTGATCGCCTGGGACATGTTCGCCGACACCAGCGGCTTCCACATGGACATCGACGGTGAAGAATTCGACGGCCCGCTGGGCGCCCTGCTCGGCCTGCTGTTCGGCAGCCTCGGCCTGATCATCGGCACGATCGTCGCCGTGTGCGTCGGCGCCTTGCTGGTGGTGGTGTTTGCCGGCGTGGGCGTGATGCTGGTGGGGGCACTGGCGCTGGCCGCCTGCCTCGGCTTGCTGGCGGTGTCGCCGCTGCTGCTGCCGCTGCTGATCCCGGTCGCGATCGTGTGGTTCTTCGTCAGCCGCTCGCGCCGCAACCGCATGAAGCAGGAAGCGCCTGCCATCTGAGCCTGGCCGGCCTCAGATGCCTTCCACCAGCCGCATCGCAAACACGATCGGCAAGCCTTCCGCGATCACCCGCCGCGCCGCGGCGCCGTGATCGTAAGCCACCCTGAAGTAAGTCAGTTCGCGTGCTTCGTCATCGTAGATGGCGTAGCACGCGGCGCAGTTGCCGTCGCGCGGCTGCCCCACCGACCCCGGGATCACCAGGTACTGGTGCTGCGGCGCGATACGCACCATTGCCCCCGGCTTGGGCGCATGGGCGCCCATGCGGCCGTCGTCGGCGCGGCGGTACAGCGCCGGCGCGTGCACATGGCCCGAGAACACCATCCGGCTGTGGCTGGCGCGCAGGCTGCGTTCCGCTTCGGCTACGCCCATCACGTACTCCCAGCGCTGCGGCTCGTGCGCGCTGGCGTGCACGAACATCATGTTGCCCAGTTCAGAGGTCAGGGGCAGCGCATCGAGCCAGGCCAGCTGCGCCTCGCTGAGCTGGCCGCGCGTCCAGGCGATTACTTCGCGCGCCTCGGCATGCATGCCCGGACGCGGGCCGCTGGCGGTGGCTTCGTCGTGATTACCCTTGACGACGATGGCGCCGCGCGCGGCATGCGCCATCACCGTGTCGAGCACCCGCGCCGGGTCGCCGCCGTAGCCAACCAGGTCGCCGGTAAAGGCATACTTGTCGGCGCCCTGCCGGCCCGCATGCGCAAGGCAGGCGTCCAGCGCTTCGCGGTTGGCGTGCAGGTCGGTCAGCAGCGCGATCCGCATGCCTTAGCGGGCGCCTTTGGACTGCACGAACTGCTGGTAGCCGCGCGCGCGCAATTCGCACGCCGGGCAGGCGCCGCAGCCATAGCCCCACGGGTGCAGGGCACCGCGCTCGCCGAGGTAGCAGGTGTGCGTTTCAGTGCGGATCAGGTCGACCAGCGCCTGGCCGCCGCTCGCTTCGGCCAGCTCCCAGGTTTCCTTTTTATCGATCCACATCAGCGGCGTCTCGACCTTCAGGCGCGTCGCCATGCCCAGGTTGAGCGCGACCTGCAGCGCCTTCATGGTGTCGTCGCGGCAGTCGGGGTAGCCGGAAAAATCGGTCTCGCACATGCCGCCCACCAGCACGGTCAGGCCGCGCCGGTAAGCCAGGGTGGCCGCGACCATCATGAACATCAGGTTGCGGCCCGGAACGAAGGTGTTGGGCAGGCCATTGGCCTGCATCGCAATCTCCACGTCGCTGGTCAACGCGGTATCCGAAATTTTGCCGATCAGGGACAGGTCGATCATGTGGTCTTCGCCGAGGCGCGCGTCCCATTCCGGCGACAAGGCGCGCACGCCGGCAAGCACGCTCGGTCGCACCGCCAGTTCGATGGCATGGCGCTGGCCGTAGTCGAAACCGATGGTTTCGACCCGCGCGTAACGCTCGAGGGCCCAGGCCAGGCAAGTGGTAGAGTCTTGTCCGCCGCTGAACAAGACCAGCGCGCTGTCGGATTGATGCATGTTGTCGATTCCAGAGAGTGTTAGGCGTTCGCCATCATTTTTGCCGATCCGGTAATATGTTTTCAACATTTTCCCAGACGGAGAGACATGTTTCTCGCAAGACCAACAATAAGCGCAGTGCAGGCGGGGCGAACACGAATTTTGGCACAGATTGCCGTCATCGTGTTCGCCCTTCCTGCCGCTGGAAGCGCCTGCGCCCAGGCCATCGACTACACCGTGCAGATCGATGCGCCGGGCCGTCTCGACGATCTCCTTGAAGACAACCTCGACCTGGTGCGCTGGCGCGGCAACCCGCGCCTCGACCTCGAACAGCTGCAGCGCCTCGTCAAGGACGCGCCCGAGCAGGCCCGCACCCTGATCGCCACCGAGGGCTATTACTCGCCCAAGGTCAGCGCCGGCCTCGATACCAGCACCACGGTGCCGGTGGCGCGCGTGATCGTCGATCCGGGCGAGCCGGTGCTGGTCGGCGACGTCGACCTGGCCTTGCGCGGCTTCGAACCGCTCGCCCCGGGGAGCAAGCCGTTCGACCCGGCCACCTTGCGCAACAACTGGACCCTCAACGTCGGCGAGCGCTTCCGCCAGGCCGACTGGGAAGCGGCCAAGCGCAACCTGCTGCGCCAGGTGATGCAGACCCGCTACCCGCGCGCCCAGCTGGTGGAAACCAGCGCCACGGTCGACCCGGACGTGCGCCGCGCGCTGCTGCGCGTGGTCGTCGACAGCGGCCCCGAAGTGCGCCTGGGCAAGCTGCGCATCGAAGGCCTGAAGCGCTACCCTGAGCGCATCATCACCAACCTTAACCAGATCAAGCCGGGCGACGAGTACAGCGAAGCGGCGCTGCAGTCGTTCCAGGCGCGCCTGCAGGACACCGGCTACTTCAGCACAGTTGAAGTCTCGGCCGACACCGCCGCTGTGCTCGACGAGAACATCGAGGAACTGAAGGAGCAGCAGCAAGGCGCGCCGGCGCTGCGGCCCTCCGGCCCCGAAGTGCTGCCGGTGCTGGTGCGCGTCACCGAAAACAAGCGCCGCAATGCGTCGGTCGGCCTTGGCTACTCGACCAACACGGGCGCGCGCGCCCAGGTCAACTACGACGACCTGAACGTGTATGGCCTGCGCATGAAAAGCCAGCTGATCGCCGAAACCAAGCGCCAGGCGGCGCGCGCCGACTTCTACTTCCCGACCACCGCCAAAGGCTACAACGACAGTTTCGGCGCAGGCTTCGAGCGCAACGACGTGCGCGGCGAAATCACCAACGTCGCCACCGTCGCGGTGCGCCGCTCCTGGGGCACCCCGCTGCTCGAACGCAGCCTGACTTTTGAATACCTCGCTGAAAAGCAGACCGTCGAAGGCCAGCTGTCGCGCAACAGCAAGAGCCTGCCGCTCACCTACAGCATCACCAAGCGCAAGCTGGACAACCTGGTGCTGCCGACGCGCGGCTACGTCATCAACGCGCAGCTGGGCGGCGCGCTGCTGCCGGTGCTGACCGACGAGCGCTTCGTGCGCGCCTACACCCGCTTCGTCAACTACCGGCCGATCTCGGTGGACTCCACCCTGATCCTGCGCGCCGAAGCCGGCGCCCTCGGCTCGAAAGACAAGGAAGGCGTGCCAAGCACCTTCCTGTTCCGCGCCGGCGGCGACCAGTCGGTGCGCGGCTACGGCTACCAGGAGCTGGGCGTCGAGGAAGGCAACGCCGTCGTCGGCGGGCGCTACCTGCTGACCGGCGGCGTGGAGTACCAGTACTGGTTCCGGCCGCCATGGGGCGTGGCGGTGTTCGTCGACGCCGGCAACGCCGCCGACCGCATGGCCGACCTGAAGCCGGAGTTCGGCTACGGCATCGGCGCGCGCTGGCGCAGCCCGGTCGGCCCGATCAATGTCGACCTGGCATATGGCCAGGCGATCAAAAAAGCACGCCTGCATTTCTCCGTCGGGTTCACGTTCTGATGACTACTGAAGAAACCACACCACCCCAGGCGCCGGCGCCACACAAGCGCCGCTGGCCGCGCTACGTCGCCATTGGCCTCGGTGCCACCGGCGTGCTGCTGGCTGGCGCCTACTGGTACCTGGGCCGCGAGACCACCTTGCAGATGCTCGCGCAGAGGGTCGCCAGCGCCAGCGGCGGCAGCATCGTCATCACCGGCGTGCGCGGCTCGCTGTACGGCGCAATGCAGATGGACAGCCTGGTCTACCGCAGCCCGGAACAGCTGATCACCGCCAAAAAACTCGATATCGACTGGTCGCCGTGGCAGTACCTGTCGAGCGGGATCGCGATCAGCAAGCTGCACGTGGCCAGCGTGCAGGTCGACACCCTGCGCGAATCGGAAGAGCCGGCCAAGATGCCGGTGTCGCTGGCGCCGCCGTTTACCTTGTCGATCGCCGACGCGCGCGTGGCCAGGCTGACGATGAATAACGCAGGCGCCAAAACCGTCATCGACGACGTGCGCTTCAAATTAAACGGCGACAAGCAAAAGTGGGAACTGCGCGACGCCACCGCGCTGACGCCGTGGGGCAAGGCCGCCGCCAGCGGCAGCATTGAATCCACGCGGCCGTTCAAGCTCGATGCCGCCGCCACCCTGGTCCAGACCGGTGCCAAGGCGGGGCAAACACCGGCGCAGCTGTCCGTGCGCGCCGGCGGCGACCTGGTGAGCACCCAGGTCAACGCGGCCGGCCAGGCCGGCAAAGCCGTGGGCGACATGAAGCTCACGCTGGCGCCGTTCGAGCCGGTTCCGCTACGCGCGCTCGACCTCCAGGGCCGCAACATCAACCCCGGCTTCTTCAACCCGGCCCTGCCCGCCGCCGACCTGTCGATGGCGGTCAAGGCGAAAATCGACCCGGCCAAGGCCATCTCCGGCGCCGTCGACATCGCCAACGACGGCAAGGTCGGGCCGCTCGACAAGCAGCTGCTGCCGCTGCTGTCGATGCGCGGGCGGCTGGGCGGCACGCTGGCGGCCATGCAGATCGACGATGTGCTGGTCGACCTGGGCGCGGCCGGTAAATTTACCGGTGGCGGCGCCGTGCAGCGCGGCCCCGACGAAAAAGGCATCGGCGGCGCGCAGTTCAAGCTGCACACCGACCGCATCAACCTGAAGGCCCTGTACAGCACCATGAAGGCGACGGCCATCGCCGGCGACATCCAGCTCGCCAGCACCGGCGACATCCAGACCTTCGGCGCCCAGTTGTCCCAACGCGGCATGCGCCTCGATGCGCAGGCCACGCTGGCCAAGCAGGTGCTCGACATCAAACGCGCGCGGCTGACGGCCGGCAGCGGCCACCTCGACCTGGCGGGCAGCGCCAGCCTCGAAGGCAAGCGCGAATTCAAGGTCGGCGCCACCGCGGTGCACTTCAACCCGGCGGCACTGGGCGACTTTCCTGCCGCCGACATCAATGCGCTGGTCAACGCCAGCGGTGCGCTTTCGCCTGCATTGCGGGTGTCGTCCGACTTCACGCTGCGCCCGAGCCGCCTGTTCGGACAGCCCTTGTCCGGCAAAGGCAAGTTCAGCGCCGACGCCGAACACGTCACCGGCGTGGACGCCAGCTTCGCCATGGGGCAGAACACGGTCGACCTGCGCGGCAGCTTTGGCGCACCGGGCGAACGCCTGCTGTGGAAGCTCGATGCCCGCCAGCTGTCGGCCCTGCGCGCAGGCCTTACCGGCGCGCTGGCGGCCAACGGCGTCGTCAGCGGAACGATGGAAGCGCCGCGCACCACCTTCGTGGCCGATGCGCGCGGCCTCGGCTTCGCCCGCAAGGCCGGCAAGGCCAACAACAGCGTGCTGCACGCCAGCGGCGAGGCATGGCTGGCCGCCGGCGACATCAACCTCAAGACCAGCGGCACCGCGCGCGGCTTCGACCCCGCCGCCTTCGGCTCGCCGCTGGCTGGCAGCATCAACGGCAAGTTCGACGCCAATGGCCGCCTCGCCAAAAACTGGAGCGGCAGCGCCGGCATCGTGCTCGAACCGTCGACCTTGTCGAACGCCCCGCTGTGGGGGCACGCGCGCCTCGGCGGCAGCGCGCAGCGCATTTCCAGCGCCGACGTCGACCTGCACGTCGGCCCCAACGTCATCGCGGCCAAGGGCCAATTCGGCGCCCCGGCGGACCGGCTCGACTGGCGCATCGATGCGCCGCAGCTTGCCGTGCTGGGGGGCGACTTCGGCGGCCTGCTGCGCGGTTCGGGCACGCTGTCGGGCACCGCTCAGGCGCCCGCACTGACTGCCGCGCTCGAAGGCCAGAACGTCAAGGTGCTGGGCCGCCACCAGGTCAGGGCGCTGCGCGCCAGCGCCAACATCGGCGCGCGCCAGGGCGGCGCGACCCCGATGGTATCGAACGTCGAGATCACCGGCTACACCAGCGGCGACACCAGCATCGACAGCGCGCGACTGCAAACCACCGGCACCCGCGCCGCGCACACCCTCAGCCTTGCCGCGCGCGGCGAGGCCTTCGACGCCGCGGTCCAGGCCAGAGGCGGCTGGAACGGCGATGCATGGTCCGGCGTCCTCGAAAGCCTGCAGAACCGCGGCCGCTACGCGATGTCGCTCGCCAGGCCGGTGCCCCTGCGCCTGGCCGTGGCGCCGGGTGCCGGCGCGATGGGCCTGGCGCGGCCGCAGCAGATCGCATTCAACGGCGCAGTCATCGCCCTGCCAGCCGGCACCATCAACATCGCGTCGCTGGTCAAGGACGGTTCGCGCTGGAGCAGCAAGGGCACGGCGACCGGCGTGCCGCTCAGCTACCTCGCCCAGTTCTCGCCCGCGCTGCAGGACAACATGCGCGGCGACCTTGCGCTCGGCGGCGAATGGGGGCTCGACCTGCAGGCCGCGGGCGCGGCGGGCGGCGCGCCGCAACTGGCCGGCATGGTCCACGTATTCCGCGAACGCGGCGACCTGATTGTCGGCTCGCAGGTGCCTGTGGTGCTTGGCCTGCGCACGCTCGACCTGCGCGCCGATGTCGCCGGCGGCGCTCTGCGCACCCGGGTCAATGTCGACGGCGCCAAGGCTGGCGTTGCGCGCATCGACGCCACCACCCAGCTGCTCAATGGCCGGCTCGGCACCGGCAGCCCGCTGCGGCTGTCGGCCAATGCCGACATGGCCTCGATCGCCTGGATGGCTCCCCTGCTGGCCCAGCCGGGGCTGGAACTGAACGGCGCGATGAAGCTCGCGGTCACGGGCGCGGGCACCATTGGCTCGCCGACCCTGAACGGCACGGTCAGCGGCGACAACCTGGCCGTGCGCTGGCCCGAGCAGGGAGTCAGGCTGCGCAACGGCCAGCTGCGCGCCCAGCTGGCGGGCGACCAGATGCTGCTGCAGCGCCTGAGCTTCGACGGCGTGCAGGGCAATGCGGTGGCCGACGGCGCGATCCGTTTCGCCGGCGGCGAAGCCACCATGCAGCTCAAGCTGGTGGCCAACAAGCTCGAAGCGCTGTCGCGGCCCGACCGCACCGTGGTCGTTACCGGCACCGGTACGGTCAACCGCACCGCAACCAGCTTCAATGTCGACGGCAAGTTCCGCGTCGACCGCGCACTGGTGGAACTGGCGCCGCAAGGCCGCCCTACCATGTCGGACGACGTGATCGTGCTGGGCCGCACCAGCGCAGCCGCCAAGGCGCGCGAGAAAGCCGCCATCCCGCTGGAAGCGGACGTCGAGATCGACATGGGCGACGCGTTCCGCCTGCGCGGCATGGGCGCCGACGCCGAACTGGCCGGCACCGTGCGGGTGCGCACCGGCGACAACCGGGCGCCGCGGGTCAACGGCACCATCCGCGCGGTTAACGGCACCTATGCCGCCTACGGCCAGAAGCTGGCCATCGAGCGCGGCATCCTGACCTTCAGCGGGCGTTACGACAACCCGGCCCTGAACATCCGCGCCGTGCGCAAGCGGCCGGAGGGCGAGCAGCTGTCCGAGACCAATGTGGAGGCGGGTGTGGAGGTACGCGGCACGGCGCTCGCCCCGGTGGCGAAGCTGGTGTCCACGCCATCGGTGCCCGACAGCGAAAAGCTGTCATGGCTGGTGCTCGGCCACGGCATGGAAGGCGTTTCGGGTAACGAGGCGGGCCTGCTGAGCGCTGCCGCAGGCGCCTTGCTGGGCGGCTCGGGCGGCAGCGGCGGATTCCAGTCGCGCCTCAAGGATTCGCTGGGCGTGGACGAACTGGGCGTCTCCCAGGCCAAGGGGCTGGAAAGCACCGTGGTCACGATCGGCAAGCGGCTGTCCTCGCGCGCCTACCTGAGCTTCGAGCAGGGCGCGACCTCGGCATCGAGCCTGGTGCGTATCCGCTACAAGCTCAACCCGCGCGTGACCCTGCAGTTCCAGACCGGTACCAACACCGCCCTGGACGTGCTGTATTCGTGGGCCTTCGATTAATGCAGGACCTTGGGATTGTGGTCAGGTACCGGGTCTTCGTTCTGCGGCGTCTGCACCGGCGGATGGTGCGGATGCGGATTGTCGAACGGCTCGGGCGTCGGTTCGTCGATGGGGCCGGGCGGCTCCGGGGCGCGGTGGGCTTCGATGGCGGCAAGGTTCATGTTCGGGTCCTCGATTGTCATTAAATTATGACGTTACCATGGGCTGCGACGGGTGGGCGTACGGTACGCAGCGGTGGTTTACAATTGCCGCTCTTTATAACTTTCAGACTCCATGAACATTCAGACTATCGCCCTGCTCATCCTGGTTCCGCTGCTGATGTGGCGCGTGTATGCGCGCCTGAAGCGCATGATGGCGCGCCAGCAGTCGGTCATGTCGCGCCACTGGACCGGCCTGGCGGTGTTCACCGCGATGGTGCTGGTGCCCGGTTCCGAACTGGTGGTCCAGCAACCGGCCTCGATCGGCTGGCTGGCGGTCGGCACGGCGGCGGGCATCGCCTACGCCGTCTGGGGCCTGCGCAAGACGCGCTACGAAGTCACGCCTGAGGGCTACTTCTTCACGCCCAATGCGCGCCTCGGCATGCTGGTGGCGATGCTGTTCGTCGGCCGCATCATCTATGTCGGCCTCGAGATCTTCGTCAACCAGGGCACCGCCAACACGCTGCCGCGCTTTACGGACAGCCCGCTGACCCTGATCTGCCTGGGCGTCTTCGCCGGCTACTTCGGCGCCTACTCGGCCGGCATGCTGCGCTGGCGCTACGCCATGAAAAAAGCCGCCGCCAACGATTAAGCTGGCGACGGCTTGGCGGGACCGTGCGGCTGCTTTATGCAGCCGCTTTTGCTTCCAGGGTACGGCGCTGCAGCACGAAGATCGGCTGCGCCCACGGCGTGTCCTTCTTCTTTTTGCTGGTGATGAGGGTCAGCTCGGATGGATCGTAGACGTCGGTGTTGTGCGTCAGCGGCGTCGTCATCAGGTACTGCGCCTCGGTGTTCTTGAGGAACTCGCCGACCAGCTGGATGTTGCGGATGTCGAGGTGGGCAAACGGTTCGTCGATGAACACGAAGCCGCCCGACCCTTCCTCGGACTTTAGCAATCCGATCAGCAGCACCAGCGACTTCATCACCTGCTGGCCGCCCGACGCTTCGCCGTCGTTCATGCCGATCTGGTCCTTGCCGTCGAACTTGAAGCGCACGTGCAGGCCAGCCTGCGACAGCTGCACGTCGTCGTTCTCCAGCCGCACCGGGTCGGCATGCACGTCGATACCCGCCAGCTCGCCCAGTTCCCTGATGTTCTTGCTGTAGGTCTTGATGGTGTAGCGCAGCCGCTCGATGTAGGCGCCGCGCGCGTTGGCGGTCGCTTCGATCGCGCGGTTGTTCTGGTAGCGCCGCTCGTCGGTCTCGGACTGGCGGCCATGCAGCTGGTCGTTCAGGCGCTGGTACTGGTCGATCACGGTGGCGTCGAGCTCCCAGTCGTCGCGCGCCAGCGAATGCTGGAGCGAAGTGACGCGCAGGTCGACCTGGTGCGAGTTCTGGTGCTCGGACACCAGGGACGCGCGGCGCGCGGCGCGGCGCCAGCTTTTCGGCAGGTGGCGCCAGTTGCGGCGCAGCTCCAGCAGCGCCTGCGCGTGCTCGGCGCGTTGCTCGATCTGGCGGCGGTGGCCAAGGCGCAGGCCCGCTTCCGCTTCCGACAATGCCATGCGCGCGTTCTGCCAGGTGGTGTCGGCGCGGGTGCGCGTTACGGTGGCCGCCTTGGTCAGCGACTGCAGCTCGCCCAGGCGCGAACCGACTTCAAGGCGCTCGGCCTTAAGCGGTTCGATGCTGCGCAATGCTTCCTCGAACTCGGCCTGGCGCGCGGCCAGTTCCTTGGCGGCGTCGACGCCGGCGATGCGGCCCTTGAGCGCGCCCACTTCCGAGGCCAGCTTGCTGATTGCCAGCGTCAGCGTATCTTCCTGTGCTTCCAGCGCGGGCAGCGACTTCTGGATCGCTTCCATGCGCTGGGTGCGGCCGGCCTGGCCGAAGCGGTAGCGCGAGGCTTCCACGAACAGCGAGCGGCCGCCGCGGCGTTCGCGGTGGTAGGCGTCCGGCGTGATCCACTCTTCGTCTTTCGACAGGCGGAAGCCTTCGTCGACCGAGTCGACCCGGCTGATGCGCGACAACTGGTCGATCAGCCATGACGGCGCCGGCGCGGAGAAGCGCACCACCGACAGCAGGCTGTCGTCCTTCGACTGCGGCGCTTCGACGCATTCCGGCACGATAAAGTGGCGGTAGCGCTCCTTCTCCGCCAGGCGGTACGCGGCGGCAGCGTCCTTGGCGCGCTCCAGCAGCACCACCGATGCATAGCCGCCCAGCACGCCTTCGACGGCGCCCTGCCACTTGGCGTCAGTCACCTCGACGATATCGGACAGCATCGCATGCGGGATGCCGGCGTCGCGCAGGGCGCGGCGCATGCCGCGTACCGCTTCCGGCTCCGGCATCGCGGTCTTGCCCTGCAAGGCGGAGATGGTCGACATTTCGGAGGCGATGCGCGCCGAGATGGCCTCGCGCGCCTGCTTCTGGCGCGCCAGTTCGGCTTCCTTGGCTTCCAGCTGGGACGCGACTTCGGCGATGTCCGCGCCGGCGTCCGCCGCCAGCTTCTGCAGGCGGTCGCGCTGTTCGATCAGGCTGTCGAGCGGCTTGAGCTTGCCGTTAAGCTGGGTCAGGCGGCTGGCCAATGCGGCTGCCTCCTGCTCCAGCAGCGTTTCCTGCTGCTGTGCGTCGGTCAGGGCGCGCGCCTGCGCGGCGACCGCATTGCGCTTTTCGGTCAGCTGCGAATCGGCCTGCGCCAGCGGACGGCGCGCGTCACGCAGCGATTTGCTGACCGAGGCGGCCTTCTCGCGCGCTTCGTGGTACTGCAGGCTTGGCAGCACTTCTTCGAGCAGGTTGCGGCGTTCCTTGTGCAGGTCTTCCCACTGGCGGTAGTTGGCCACGCGCAGGCGCAGGCCTTCCAGGTTGGTGCGCGAGGCTTCCAGCTCGGATTCGAAACGCTTCAGTTCCGTCTCGGTGTCGCGCTGGTGGCGCTTGGCCTCGTCGTAAGCGTCCAGCACTTCCTTGTCGCCGAAGACCTGGAACACCAGGTCGAGCAGCTGGCGCGGCGCGTATTCGCACAGCTTGTCGGTTTCGCCCTGTTCGAGCGCCAGTACTTTGGCCATCGCCGGCGACAGGCCCGCGTTGGCCAGGCGCTTGCGGTAGTTCTCGACGCCGAGCCAGTCGGTCGCCTCGGTTACTTCCTCGATCTGCACGTTCCCGGGGCGCATCAGGTACTGGCGCTTCCAGTCGCCGCCATTCTTCTGGATCTGGCAGAACAGCGTCACTTCATCGTCGCTGAAAAAGCCGGAGCTGCGGAACGGGCGGTTCGACAGCTGGCGTCCGACTGCCTGGTTGTCGACCACCGCGCGGATCCACGCGGTCTGCTGGCCGGAGTGGCGCGCGTAGTGCTTGTAGGTGCGGCCCATCGAGCAATCAAGGCCGAACAGGGTGCGCAGCGCGTCCAGCAAAGTGGTTTTGCCCGAGCCGTTCTGGCCTGCGATGGTGATGATCTTCGCGTCCAGCGGGATGTTCTTGATCCGCTGCCAGTAATCCCAATGGACCAGTTCTAGTGATTTGATGTGGAACATGGATCAGCCTCAGGTTGGGGTGTCGATGGCGTCGGGCGCATCGGTGTGAGGGTCAGGCTCGTCGATGGCGGCTTCTTCGACAGCCACCTCCCCGGCCGGGGCGCGCCGCGCTGGCGCCACCGCCAGCGGCGCGCGCTTGAACACGTCGGCCAGCGCGCCGTTGATGATGCGCTCCTTGAGCACGTCGGTGTCCATCATCAGGTCGAGCAGCGGGCCTTCGAGGATCACGTCGCCGCGCCGTTCGATGAAGCCCAGCTTCGACAGCGTGCCGAGGTTCATGTCCATGCGCGTCTTCTTGCCCAGCTTTTCGCCGAAGTCCGCCAGCAGCGCGGTGTACGAGATGCCGATCGAGGTATCTTCGGCGCGCGGCATCGGCTTTTCCTTGCCAAACAGGTCGGTCTGGTCGTCGTCGGCGCTCTGGTGGGTCTCCTGGCGTTCGCGCTTGGGCAGGATGATCTGCGCCCACAGCACCACCAGCAGCGCCACGCCGTCGCGGGTCAGGCCGAAATTATTGTTCTGCCAGATGTCCTTGGCGCCGAAGATCTTCGGTTCCACCGCGCGGTGCAGCGCCAGCGTGACATGGTCGGCATAGACGTTATCGAGCAGCTTCAGTCCCGATTCGAGCAGGCGCTTGTCGACTTCGGCGCGGAACTGTTCGTCCGACAGCACGCGCTTGACCATCTTGTCGTCGCGGCGCAGGGTCTGGTGCGTCAGCAGGCGCGCAATCAGGATTTGGGAGTCGTCATTCATCAAGCGGGCCGCTTTCGAGGTCGAGTGAGAGGGTCGCAATCGAGATGGCGGCGACGTGCGGATCGTCCAGCTGCACCATTTCGTCGGTCGGGGTGAAGGTCACGGGCAGGCGCGCCAGCTGCGCGGTGGCGCCCTGCAGGCTGGCCTCGGCAGCGTCGCCCAGCAGCGGCAGCATCGAGGCGCGGTAGGACGCGACGGCAAAGCTGGCCGGCAGCAGCGAATCCTGGATCGGCACCGATTTCGGCCCCTCTTCCGAGAAGCTGGGGAAGTTGCCCAGGTTGGCAAAGTCGGACAGGCGCGCCAGCCAGTCATCGAGTTCGACCTGGATGGCCGGCGCATCGTTGACGGTTAGCGGCGCATCCTGGCCTTCCGGCAGGCCGGCCGGGCCGGCCACAAGGCTGCGTTCGGCGAGCAGTTCGGTTTCGGCGACGTCGATCATCTCGGCCGGGGTGCCGAACAGCGGCACCACCGGGCGGTCGATCGCGCCCGCGGCCAGCGACGACAGGTCGTCGTGCGCCAGCAGCCAGCGCTTGACGTCGGTGGTCGACAGGCCGGACTGGCCGAGGTGCACGCGCTGGCGCTCGATCTGGTTGAGCGCGCGCGAGAACATGCCCTGCATGTTCAGCAACGCGCTCTGGGCGCGGCCGATCGCCTGGGCCGCCTTGTGGGTGGCCGAATCGGCGCGCTCGTCGGAGGTGATCGCGCGCAGGATCTCGGACCCCTTCTCGACCCAGTCGCAAGCCATATGCCACTTGGCCTGCGAGGTACGCAGGCGGAATTCGGAACCGGAGGCGATCGCGTCGCGGAATTCTTCGGTCAGGTCGACCAGGCGGCCGAGCAGGTGCTTCAGTTGTTCGACGGTGACGCCGCCGACCGCCTGCGCGCCCGCGACCTGCGACAGCAGGAAGCCCATTTCGGCTTCGTCATCGGCCTGGCCCATCGACAGCATGGTGTCGAGCGCGGACAGGACATTGCGCGCCATCGGCGTGATGCGGTAGACGGCAGCCGACGCATCCCAGGCCAGCAGGCCGTGCGAGCGCAGGCGCCCCAGCACGGTTTCCAGGCTTTCGGGGATCAGGTAGGCGAGCTTCTGGTTGATGTCGGAGCGCGAAAAGCCGGCGCTCGCGGTGTCGGAAGCCAGTTCGCGCAGCACCAGCAGGCGGATCAAGACGCCGTCGAAGCCGCCATGGAACAGCGCCGTGAAGGCCTGCAAGGTCGGCTGGGCGCGCTTGAGGTGGAATACCTGCTCGATTTCATCGGCGGCGATGCCGGCGTGGAAATGCGCCTGCAGCGAATCCGCGTCGTCTTGCCCGATTGTCAGTATTTCCGCGGCCGAGGCCGCACCTGCCGTTAATTCCATCATTGTTTCGGGCGTTTCTTTAACTCATACACGGGGCGTCAGTATATCAGTTAAGCCCGAGCAACCAGAACCAAAACCATCCCCCTAAGCAACAGTCGCCCGAGGGGGAAAGCAGCCGCTCAGCGTTTTGTAATTTTGGAAATGGTTTGTTCGACGACGTCGCCGCCGTCGTTGTCGCTGAAGCGTATCTTCACCGGGTACCACTCGTGCGCCGGCGCCAGCCAGATGTCGATCTGCTGGTCCTTCGAGCCGCTTGAGGGCGCCTTCACCAGGTGGACGGCGTCGAGCTGCCCCATCTGGGTGCGCAGCTTGTCGGTCTTGGCCACCTTGAACAGCCACGACTCGGCATCGCGCCGCCCCGCGACGACGATGCGCCACTCGGACCCGGCGACGAACTTGCCCGGCATGCCGCGCGCCATGCCCGACAGCTGCCAAGGCACCGAGGCGCGGTCCTGCTCGCCGCCCTTGATCGGATAGCCCTGCTTGCCTTCGGTGAAGTGGATGGCGCGCGCGGCGCGGTCGAACGTCACCGAATACGGGTCCTTGCGGAAGCGCTTCTCGGTATATTTTTCCGGCGCCAGGCCCTGTTCGTCGACCAGGCCTTCGCTGCGGTTCTCGTTGATCTTGCCCAGGATGGACGCGCGCGATTCGCTCGACAGCGAGTATTTACCATCGCCGGCGCGCCATTTGACGGTCGCCTCGCCGTCCAGCGCCAGTCCTTTTTGTTCAGCCTTGATGGCGTACTTGAGGTCCGCCGGGGGCGGCAGGCTGAAGGCGCGCGCCGGCGCCGCATGGCTAGCGGCCATCGCCAGCGCAAGCGCCGTTCCCGCCATGGCCGTCTTGAAAACATTATTGTGCATTTGCTGTTCCCGAATCTCTGACTACGATCTGCGTAACCGTCTGCGTGGTCACTGCGCCATTAGCCTCCGTGTTGCGGATGCGGACCGGATACCATCCCCGGTCCGGCGCCAGCCACACGTCGAGGCGCGAATTGTACGAACCGGGCTTCGGAGGCCGCGACAGGCGCCAGGTTTGCAGCTTGCCCAGTTTGGTCTCGATCTCTTCCTGCCCCAGCACGACAAAGCTATAAACGCTTGCGCCGCGTTCTTCGCCGACAGTAATTTCGAGGCCGCCCTCGAATTGCGCCGGATCGGCGCGCGCAATTGCCGCAAGCTGCAGCGGCAGCGTGGCCTTGTCCTGCGCGCCAGGCACCAGCGGCACGGTATTTTGCGACGCCGAAAACGTGATGCTGCCCTGCCCGGCATTGAAGTGGGTAGCCGTCTGGGGCCTGCCCCGGCGCTGTTCGGTCGCCACCCGCGGCACAAAGCCGCTCTCGCCGATGCTGCCCTCGCTCCCCATCGACAGCAGGTTGAACCGCGTGACCACCATGCTGATGCCGGCGTCGACTTTCACCGCGTAGCTGCCGCCGCTGGCCTGCCACGACATTTCGGCCACCCCGTGCCAAAGCGTGCCTTTGGCGTCAATACGCTCCAGGTCCAGCGCCAGTTCGGACGATGGCGGCACGTCTGCCCTGTACTGCCGCGGCAGCGCTTCGGCGGGTGCTTCGTCAGGCTTTTCTTCCGCCGGTGCTTCGTCGGCCGCCACTGCCGGCGGCGCTTCCTGCGCCGCTGGAGCAGCTTCCTCCAGCACCGGCGCTTCTGCCGGCACAGGTTCCGTCACCGGCGCGGGCGCCGGCGCCCGTGCCGCCATCTTGCGCTGGGGCGCAGGCTTTGGGCTCGCCTCGGCGGCAGGGGCCGGCGGCGGCGGCGCGCGCAGCTGCGCCACGATTGGCGCCGCTGCTGCCGGCTCGACCCTTGGCTGCGGCAGCCCGATGCCCTTCCCCACCCAACTGATCGCGGCATAATGCAGCAACAGCGTCGCGCCCAGGAGCAACGGCAGGCGCAAGCGGAATGATGGCAAGGCAAAGGTCATATTGCTAGTGTAACGCGGCATGGCAAATTTCCGCTGAACACTATTGAGCACCACCTGATGGCGCTTGGCTTTTGCACAAGAATCGTTTGAGCGGCGCTTGCATAATCTGCTACGCTAAGGGTTCAACCCGACGGAGAGAGACGATGCAAAATTCCCCAATGCCAAACATGTCCGGCGCCGGCGCCGTGACCGACACACTCGAGTTCGTCAAGAATTTGTGGGGTGGGATGGGCGTGCCTGGCATGGCTGCGCCGACGCTCTCCGTCGACGACCTCGACAAAAAAATCGCCGACCTGAAGGCGGTCGAAGCCTGGCTTGCGCTCAATTCGTCGATGGTGCGCGGAACCATCCAGGCGCTGGAAGTACAGCGCGGGACCCTGGCGGCGCTAAAATCGATGGGCGACGCGTTCGCCAAGGCGGCGGCGCAGCCGGCCGGCGGCAAGGAGGGACAACCCGCCGAAGCCGGCGCGGCGGCGCCGCAGTTTGCCGATCCGGCCGCATGGTGGAACATGCTGCAGGATCAGTTCAAGCAGGCGGTCAGCAGCGCGATGTCGCCCGACGCCATGGCCGAAGCGACGGCGCGCGCCCAGGAGGCTGCGGGAAAAATGGCGGCGGCCATGCCTGGCGCCGAGATGGGCAAGGCGGTGGTGGAGTCGATGGCGAAGGCAGCCGATGCCGCGCCCAGGAAAAACCCAAGCAAGCCACGCGCCGCCAAGCCCTAGTTTGGCGCGGCTTCCCCGGCCGGCGGTTCGGATGGATCGGCCGGCGCCGGCGTCAAGGCTGCCAGCTGCTCCATCAGCTGCGCGAAACGCTGCTGGCCAGGCTGGATTTTATCGACGTGCAGCAGCACTCCGGACGTCTCGGCCGACAGCTCCGCGTCATAGCCGTGCTTGTCCATGTGCGAGATCAGGATCTGCGCGGAGTTGAACAGGATGCGCAGGTTGTTCGGCAGCGCCGCGCGGGCGTCGCGCATCCACGCCACCGCTTCGGCCAGCTTGCCGGTCTTCCATAGCAGGACGCCCTGGTTCATCATGTCGGTCGCCTCCTTGCGCGACTTCCTGATCAAGGCCTCGCCCTCTTCGCCCAGCCGGGCCTTGTCGAAGATCCGCTGCACCTCGTCGAGCAGCAGGATGTTGTCGTGGTTGTTGCGGATGACGTAGCACAGCAGCTCGGCCGGCGCATCCTTGACGCCCACGGCGAACAGCAATGTCGCCAGTTCGATGCAGGTGGCCGTATCCGGCCGCGCCGGGTCGGCATTGAGCATCTCTTCCAGCTCGTCGCCGGTCTTGCGCGCGCGGCGGAAGTCGCCGCTTTCGTGGTACACCAGGCCTTCGGTGATCTTCGCGCGCAGCTCGATGTCCTCGTCCGGAAAATCGCGCCGCGCGGCCGCCAGCAGCTGCAGCGCTTCCTTGGTCTCGTTCTTCTGGCCGCACACGCGCGCCAGGCCGAAGTAGGCGTCGACTGACCTCATCACCGAGTATTCGCCGATCGCGATGCACTTGCGGAAGGCCTTCTCCGCCACGCCGATATTGCCCAGCTTGAGCGACACGTCGCCGAGCCTGCGCTGGCGCTGTACCGAATTGGGTGACAGCTTGGCGGCGCGTTCCAGCACGTCGCAGGCCGCCTCGGGCTGGCCCATGTGCTGGTGCGCGAGCGCCATCTGGTCGTAGGCATCGATGTAGTTGCGGTTCTCCGCGATCACGCCCTGGAAAATCTGGCGCGCCTGTTCGTACTCGCCATTGGCCATGCGGATCTTCGCCAGGCCCGACCTCGCCCACTGGTACTCGCGCTCCTTGAGCACGCGCTCGAACGCTTCGCGCGCCTTTTCCGGCTCGCCGCTCTTGAGCATCAGCGTGGCCTTCATGCGCAGCAGTTCTGTTTCGTGGACCTTGTTCGCTTCGATCTGCTCGTCGCACAGCCTGGCCGCGCGCAGGTAGTCCTTCTCGGCGTAAGCCTGGTCGATCGCGCGGAACACCTGCTTCTTGTGCCACACGCGGTTCAGGCGCGTCAACAGCATGCCTTCGGTGATCGGCTTGATCAGGTAGGCGTCGGGCTGGTGCTCGGCCGCGCCCATCACCGATTCGACGCTCTTCTCGGCCGACACCATCAGCCACACGCTGCTGGGCAGCAGCAGGTTGCGCACGCGCGCTTCTTCCAGCACCTGCTGGCCGTTCTTGCCTTCGCCGAGGTTGAAGTCGCACAGCACGACGTCGTAGCGGACCTTGGCGAGCATGCCCATCGCCTCGCCGCCGGACGAGGCCTGGTCGATATTCTTCGCGCCCAGGTTGCGCAGGCTTTCGCGCAGCAGCTGGCGGATGCCGACAAAATCATCGACTACCAGGTAGTTCTTGCTGGCCCAGTCGACCGCGCGTTCATCGAGGCTGGCGACGCTCATGGCAACCTCAGTACAAAGCACCCGCCGCCGTAGGCGCCGCCGTTTTCAAGCCTGATTGCGCCGGTGCGCTCGCGGTGCTTGTGCATCTTCGCCACTTCGCTTGAAAAGTAGAGGCCAAGGCCGGTGCTGTTGGTAAGGAAGTTGACGCCCGAGTGGATACCGCTCATCGCCGACACGCCCGCGTCCAGCATCGACTGCGGATAGCCCTGGCCATTGTCCTCCACCCGGATCTCCAGGCAGCCGTCGACGACGCCGATCGCAAAGCGGATCTTGTCGAGCGTGTAGTGCACCGCATTGTTGATGGCGTGCCCGATCACGCCGATGACCAGGTCCTCGTCGAAGTGCCAGATCAGGGCCGGGTCGACATCGGTTTCCAGCGTGACGCCGCGCGAATCGAGCAGCACGCGCACGCTGGCGATCACCTGGTCGACGAAACCGCCGATTTCGAGCGCCTGCACATCGAATGGATAGTCGGGCTTGCCCACCTGCTTGTACAGGGCCAGCAGCTGGATCAGGTTGTCGTTCAGGCGCTTGGTCTGGTACAGCATGTGCGCCATTTGCGGATACGCGGCCTCGGTCTCGGGCGAGGCGCCGGCCAGCAGCTTTTCCAGCGTTCCAGCCAGGACGCTGACGGAATTCTTCATGTCATGCGCGGTGGATGCGAGGAACAGGGATAGCTCGTTCGAGCCAGGGTTGTCATTCATCGGCGGCGTCTCTGCTTGGGGTTGGCGCCACTATATCGTGTTTTCGCGCGCGGCCGAGCATGAAACGGGCGGGGTCGAGCGCTTCGGCCAGCGCGCGTTCCAATGGCAACGGTTCGCCTTCCAGCTGCGCGGCCAGCAGTTCGGCGGCCAGCGGCGCCCAGATCAGGCCGCGCGATGCATAGCCGAGCAGCCCGTACAGGCCCGGATGGCGCGGCAGGTCGCGCAGCCGCTCCGCGCGCCCGGTCGGCCTTGCGTCGGCCAGCGCGCCGACCAGCGGCAGGCGGTCCGGCGCCACGCAGCGAAACCCGGTGCGCCCGCGCAGTGGCGCGCCGCGCGCGGCGTCTTCCATGCCAAGCAGCGAACGCACCTTGGCCAGGTTCTCGTCGTGGCTCGACTGGCGCACCTGCGGGTCGGGGTCGTTCAGGTCGTAGGTCGCGCCGGCGCACTGGACTGCCCCCGGCGCGCTCGTCAGGTAGGCTTCGCGGCACAGCACGAACGGCAGCGCTGGCAGCGTGCCCGCCGCCAGGTGCGACACCTGGCCGCGCACCTTCGCCAGCGGCAGCTGGGACGCTTCGCTGACCGAGGTCGCGCTTGTGCCATTGGCCAGCACCAGCACTGGCGCCTGCGCGATGACGCCGCCGGCAGCGTCGAGGACCCGCCACTGGCCGTCCCGGCGTTCGATGCGGGTGCTGCCCGCATTGAATACCGCGGCCAGCCGGTCACCGCAGGCAGCCAGCATGGCTGCGCACACACTGCCCGGACGCGCCCAGCCGCCCTGGCGGAAAAGCCAGGCGCCGTCGGGCGCTGGAGAGCCAAGCATGGCGCCCGCCTCTGCGGCTTCCAGCCATTGCGCGAATTCGGCGGGATAGCGCCACTGCTGCGCGATCTCGCGCTGTACCCTGGCGTGCGCGGGGTCGCGCGCCAACTGCATCACGCCGCACTGGCCGCCATCGATGGCCTGGCCGATCCCGCCCAGGTTGTTCCAGTAGTCCAGCGCAAACAGGTAGGCGGCGCGCGTCAGGCGCGTGGGGATGTTGTCGTCCCGCGACAGCAGCGGCATGAAGATGCCTGCCAGGTTGCCGGACGCTTCCATCGCCGGCTGCGCATGGCGCTCGACCAGCGTCACCTGCCAGCCGCGCGCACACAGGCGCTCGCAGGCAGCGCTGCCGGCAACGCCGGCGCCCACCACGATGGCGCGGCGCTCGGCGGGCGATGGGCGTGGCGCGAACGGCTTGCGGCTGGCGAAGATCGACGGCCCGTTGGCGCTGCTGGCGAAGCCGGCCTTCGCCAGCGCTTCTTCCTGCTCGCCGTCCAGGCCTTCGGAGAACAGCACCGTGCCCGGCGCCGCCAGCTTGGCCAAGGGTCGCACGAACGCTACGCCGGCGCCTTCGAGTTCGTGCAGGACGATGGCGTCCGCGCGTGCATCAAGCTGCGCCAGCGCCTGTTCGATCGGCGCATGCAGCAGGTCCAGCGTGACGTTGCTGTCTTGCTGGGGAATGCGCCGGAACCCCGGCAGCGCGGGGTCGGCGATGGCGATGTAATGCAGGCGGCGCGGCCGCTGTTCGTCGGCGCGCCAGGCGGCAAGGACGGCGCGCAAGCGCTCGCCAGCGCCCCAGGCGGAATCGAGGATGACGAAGCGGTCGCGCCCGCGCCAGTGCGGCGCCAGGTCCACCTGTGTCACCCCGTGCGGCAGAAGCATGCCATGTCATGGTCGTTGACCATGCCGATGCCCTGCATGTAAGCGTAAATGATGGTCGAGCCGACGAACTTGAAGCCCCGTTTGGCCAGGTCTTTCGAGATGCGGTCCGACAGTTCGGTTTTTGCCGGACGCTCGCCGTTGGGGAAGCTGTTCACGATCGGCTCTCCGCCGACGAAGCCCCACAGGTACTGGTCGAGCGAGCTGCCTTCGGCGCGCAGGCGCAGGTAGGCCTGCGCATTGGTGATCGCCGCTGCCACCTTCAGGCGGTTGCGGACGATGCCGGCGTTGGCCAGCAGCTCGGCCACTTTATCGGGACCGTAGCACGCGATTTTTTCGGCATCCCACCCATCGAAGGCGAGCCGGTAGTTCTCACGCTTGTTGAGGATGGTCTCCCAGCTCAGGCCCGCCTGCGCGCCTTCGAGGTTGAGCATTTCGAACAGCCGGTTCTCGTCGTGGCAGGGCACGCCCCATTCCTCGTCGTGGTATTGGACGTAGCGGGGGTTGGCCATATTGGCCCATGTGCAGCGGATCGGAGTCATGGCGGGAGTATAAATCATCGCGTCTTGCGAAGCACCGACGCCAGCACGCTGACGCCTTGCCTGATCTCCGCGGGAGGTATGGCCGAAAAGCCCAGCAGCAGGCCGGGAGCAACCGCGCATGCGTGCGTGGCGGCCCGGTTGGCGTAGTACGACAGCGGCCGCAGCTCGACGCCCTTGGCGAGCGCATCGCGCACCACTGCGGCTTCGTCATGCGGCTGGCGGAAGTGCACGCACAGGTCAAGGCCCGCGTCCGATGGTCCGCAAGCGAGTTCTTCGTCAAGTTCGCTTGCTATCGCCGACAGCAGCGCCTCGCGCCGCTCCGCATACGCATCGCGGGTACGCTTGATGTGGCGCCCGAAGTGGCCGCCCGCCATGAAGTCCGCCATGACCATCTGCGCAACGATCGGGCTGTGGCGGTCGACGACTGCCTTGGCGCGCACCAGCGGCTCGACCAGCGCGGGCGGCGCCACCAGGTAGCCGAGGCGCAGGCCCGGGAACAGCACCTTCGACAGCGTGCCGACATAGATCGCGCAGCCCGTGCGGTCCAGGCTTTGCAGCGAGGCCAGCGGCGGGCCTGTGTAGCGATACTCGCTGTCGTAGTCGTCCTCGACGATCCAGGCCTTGTTCGCCCCGGCCCAGCGCAGCAGCGCAAGGCGGCGCTGCAAACTCATGGTGACGCCCAGCGGAAGCTGGTGCGATGGCGTGGCCAGCACCATCTTCGCATCGGGGTAGTGGCGCGCCGCGTAGTCCACATCCATGCCTTCGGCGTCCACTGGAACCGTGCACACCCGGGCCGACGCGGCGAACAGCGGCGCGCTCGCGCCCTGGTAGCCGGGCGACTCGATCCATACACCATCGCCGGGGGCCAGCAGGAGCTGCGACAGCAGGAACAAGGCCTGCTGCGAGCCCGACGTGATCACTATCTGGTCGGGCGAGCAGTTGACCCCGCGCGAGGCGCGCAGGTAGACGCACAGCAGCTCGCGCAGCGGCAGGTATCCGGCGGGGTCGCTGTAGCCCAGCTGATGGTCCGGGCGGCGCCAGCGGCGCGCCTCGAGCCGGCTCCAGGTATCGAAGGGGAACAGGTCGATGCCCGGCATGCTGGCGCGGAAGGCGCGCAACTTTCCCTCGTGGTAGCGCACGTAGGCCATGGCGCACGCGTACTCCTCGCCGCGGGCCGACAAGGGCCGCAGCAGGCCAGTACTGGCGGGCGCAGCGTCGCGCGCGGCGACCGGCAAGTGCGCGCTGACGAAGGTACCCTTCCCGACGCTGCCGCTCAGGTAGCCCTCGGCCGTCAGCTGGTCATAGGCGTTGAGCACGGTCTGGCGCGAGACGCCGAGCAGGCGGCAGAACTCGCGCGTCGGCGGCAGCTGCATGCCGGGGCCAAGCGTGCCGCGCAAAATGGCGTCCCGCACCCCGGCGTACAACTGGCGAAACAACGGTTCCGGCGCGCCGCGGTCGAGCGGCAGTGCCGCGAGGATGTCCGAACTATGCATGCTGGGTCAAAGTGGATTGGTATTTCAATATTCGCGCTTATTGGCCATTTAAGCAAGCCAAATCAGGCGTTACGATAGCCTGTCTTTTCGACCAATAGCAGGAGCACAGCATGAAGCAGTTCGAGGCAAAGCTGGCATGGCAGCGCGGCGGGCAGTCGTTCGCGGACCAGCGCTACAGCCGCGCGCACGAGTGGATTTTCGACGGCGGCCTGCGCGTGCCGGCGTCGTCGTCGCCGCAGTCGGTGCCGGTGCCGATGTCCGATCCGGCCGCGGTCGATCCGGAAGAAGCGCTGGTGGCCGCCGCGTCCAGCTGCCACATGCTGTTCTTCCTGTCGATCGCGGCGCAGCGCGGATTTGTGGTCGACGATTACCACGACCACGCGGTCGGCTACCTGGAAAAGAACGATGAAGGGAACATCGCGATGACGAAGATCGTGCTGCGCCCCGCCATTACCTTTTCGCTGACGCCGCCGAACGCCGCCGAGCTGGCGGCGATCCACCACGCAGCGCATGCAAAATGCTACATCGCCAATTCGATCAGGGCCGATGTGGTGGTGGAAGAGGCGCGCTGACGATGTACATTCCCGCGAAATATGAAGAGGCCCGCACCGACATCCTGCACGGCCTGATCGCCGCCCATCCGCTCGGCATGGTGGTCACGCACGGGGCCAACGGCCTGTCTGCGGACCACATTCCGTTTGAAGTATCGGCCCCGACCGCGGACGCGCCGCTTGGCGTCCTGCGCGCCCATGTCGCGCGCGCCAATCCCTTATGGCGCCGCGATGGCGCCGGGGTACTGGCCGCGTTCCAGGGCGAAGCGAGGTATGTGTCGCCGTCGGAGTTTGAAGAGAAGGCTGTCAGCGGCAGGGTCGTGCCGACCTGGGATTACGCCGTGGTGCATGTGCACGGCGCCTTGCGCGCGGTGGACGACCCGGCGTGGCTGGCGGCGCTGCTCAAGCGCCTGACCAGCCGCCACGAGGCGGGCCAAAGCGCGCCGTGGGCCGTCAGCGATGCCCCGCCCGACTACATCGGCAAGCTGATGGCGGCCATCGTCGGCATCGAGATCCGCATCGACCGCATGGAAGGCAAGTGGAAGGTAAAGCCGGCCCGCCCTACGCCTTGAGCTCGGCCGGCATCACCAGCCGGCGTTTCTTCGGCCCGGCTGTCACCAGCGGGCTTTCGAGATTGGTCACCAATTTCACCTCGCCGTCGGCCAGCACTTCGTCGAAATGGTGGATCAGGCGCTGGAACAAGCCGTCGGGATTGGCCTGCGGCGTGCTGTAGATGGCCGCCCAGGCATTGCGGCCGGAGCGCTTGGCCAGGTACAGGCCCTGGTCGGCCAGTTCGACCACCTCGGACCACGACATCAAGCGTGGCTGCGACTGCAGGAACGGGAAGCAGGCAAAGCCGATCGAACAGGTTTTCTTCAGGCGGGTGCCGTCGGGAAGCTCGAAGTCGCGGTTGGCGACAGCGCTGCGGATCCGCTCGGCCACCAGCTTCGCATCGTCGCGGTAAGTGGCGCGCGCCAGCACCAGGAATTCTTCGCCGCCCCAGCGGATTACGTAATCGGACTCGCGGAACACTTCGCGCAGGCGCTCCTGCATCTGCACCAGCACCGCGTCGCCGCTGGCGTGGCCGTGCTGGTCGTTCACTTCCTTGAAATGGTCGATGTCCACCATGAAGAAGACCAGGTCGCGCGGCGGCGAATCGCGGTCCGCCATGTTCGGGCGCTTGGTTTCGTCGTAGCTGCGCATGCTGAGCCCAACGTCCGCATCGACGTGCTGCAGGAAGAAGCGGCGGTTGCGCAGGCCGGTCAGCTGGTCGGTAAGGCTGACGTCTTCCAGCGCCTTGTAGGCCTCTTCGAGTTCGAGGTTCTTTTCGACCAGCTGCGCCTGCGTGGTGCGCAGCGCCTTCAAGGTGGCGGCAACCTGGCGGTAGGCGTCGGCGTTGTCGAGCGCGATCGCGCCGTAGGCGCACAGCGTGCGGAAGATCAGCCGTTCACGTTCGCCGTAGGCGCGCGGCGCCAGTGACTGCACCGTCATTACGCCCATCACGCGCTCGCCGATCAGCAGCGGAGCAAACAGCAGGCTGAGTGTCGGCAGCGTGCCGGGGATCAGGTTCGGAGTGGTTTCCTGGGCGTCGATTTCGACCAGGATCTCGCGCCGCTCGCGCACGCAGCGTACCGAGTTGGCGTGGGTGTCGGACAGTTCGAGCTGGGTCGCCGGCAGCGGCTGGCCCGCTTCGATACCGAAGGCGCAGCGCAGCGAGCGGCCGTCCGGCTCGATCATGAAGATCGAGAAGTGGGTCGCGTCGAGCAGCCCGTGCACATGGCGGTCGAGCGCGCGGAATACGGCGGCGGCGTCGAGGTGGGTAGTGATCTCCTGGCCGATGGCGGACAGGTGTTCGAGGGTTGCGCTGGTTTGCAGCAGCACTTCAGCGCGCTGCGCCTCGGCCGCGGCCAGTTCGCGGTGGTGCTCCCCTTCCGTTTCGGCGCGCTCGGTCTGGTACTGCACCTGCATCGCAATGGCGCGGTTGGTCGCTTCCTGGCTGTGGGTCTGGTCGCGCGCAGCGCTGGCCTGCAGCGCCACCGCGTAGGCCTGGGCGTAGTCGCCGATGCTCGCATACTCGCGCGCGACGGCGTCGAGCAGTTCGCCGGGCACGGCAAAGCCTTCGATGCCTGAGGCGACATCGAGCGCCTGCTGCAGGTAGTGCAGCGCCGGACTTGGCGCGGCCATCGCATCTGGCTGGGGCAGCGCATGGCGCGCGTGGATCGCGGCCAGCACCCGCAGCGCGGAAATCTGGTTGCTGGCGTCGCCGTATTCGCGCGCCAGCGCCAGCGCGGCCTCGGCCACGGCCAGCGCTTCCTGCGGGCGGTTCAGGTGCGACAGCGCGTGGGCCTGCCCGCGCCGCGCGCCGCTGCGGAAATCGGCCTGGCGCAGTGCGTCGCCGCGTGCTTCCAGCTGGCGGAAGCTTTCCAGCGCGCGTTCGTAGTCGCCCACGTCGAGCGCCAGGTCGCCCTGGTATTCCAGCGTGATCGCATATGCGCGCGACCTGGGCAGCGGCGCGAGGGTTACCAGCGCCTCGGCCAGCAGTTCGCAGGCGGCGTCGCGCTGGCCTAGCTGGCGCAGCGTTTCGGCGCTTTGCATCAGGCCCAGGCCGATGCACATCGGCCAGCCGGTCGGACGCGCGAGGTCGAGCCCGCGCTGCATCCATTCAAGCGCGGCGTGGTGCGCGTTCAGTCCCGTGAAGGCATTGCCGATGTTGGTGGCGATGCTGGTGGCGCGGCGCAGCTGGCCGGTTTCCATCGCGGCCTGGTAGGACCTGGTCAGCAGGCTGACCGCACGGCCATAGTCACTGGCGTGGAAGGCGGCGATGCCGCGGAAGTCGTTGATCCACCCGCTCGCGGCAGGATGCAGTGCGTCCGTGTCGGCATCGAAGCGCTTGCCCCAGCGGCCGAGGGCCTGGCGCAGGTCGCAGAACACGGCGAACAGCGCGGCCGCCGCGTCGAAGACATCGGTGCGCACAGGGTCGCCGGCTTCGCGGGCATCCAGCGCGCCCGCCGCCAGCGCGGCGTCGCAGGCTTCGGAATGGCCCAGGTCCGATTCGATCCAGGCGCCCAGCCAGCGCGCGTCGGCGCGGCCAGCCGCGTCGCCATGCTGTGCAAACAGCGCGAGGGCGTCGTTGGCCAGCGCGCGCGCCGCCTCAAGCTCGCCGGAGAGCCAGCGCGACTCCCCTTCGACGAGTATGAAGCGCGCTTCGGCGCTGCGGCGGACGGCGTCGGGGAGCATGTCGAGCATGGGCGAGGCTTCGCGCGCCAGCGCGGCGGCGCGCTGCGGGTCGCGCTGGCGCAGGTGCCACGCCAACCGGATAGCCAGGTGCACCCGCGCAGCCCCGCGCACGGAAGGCAGCTCGGCCTCCCATGGCAGGAGGTCCCGGTCCAATGCAAACATGTCTAACACTTGATGTCCCTCGTTAACCGTTTAACCGCGACAAAACATGCGATTATTTCACGAACTGGCGATTAACAAAAGACAACTTTTTCATTCGGAAAGAATAATTTCTCCGAAAGGCAGTATTTACTGCTTGGCAAGTGCTGGGTACCAGCGCGCCAGCGCCTTGAGCCTGTCGGCCACCAGTTTGCCGACGGTGTCCGGGTGCAGCTGGCGGCGCACGTCGCGCGCGGCGCGCTGGCCGATCGCTTCGCGCAGGCCAGCATCGTCGAGCAGGCGGCGGATGCATTCGGCGGCGTGCCCGACGTCCGCTTCGGCCCACAGCGGGCCGGCGGGGTAAGCGCCGACGGCCTCGGCAAGCGGCGCCAGCGTGTAATGGACCGGCATCGAGTTTTCGGCATCCATGAAGTCCATATTGGCCGACCAGCCGGTCGCGACCACCGGTTTACCGAGATACATCATCTCGGCAGGCGCCAGGCCGAAGCCCTCGGCGCGGTGCAGGGAGACCAGCATGTCGCAGCAGGACTGCAGGTCCCAGGTCTGCTGGCGCGTCAGGAATTCGTCGATCACCACGGTGCCCGGCAGGTCGGCCAGGCTGGCGCGCAGCTCGGCCTCGGCTTCGGGATGATGGCTGCCGTTGATCGTCTTGACCACCAGCGCGCAGTCGGTGCGGCCCGCCTGCGCCATGCGGAAGGCGGCGATGGCGGCCTGCGGGTTCTTGCGGTGCTGGTAGGAGTGGAAGTCGTACATGACCAGCGCGAGCGTTTTGTCGTCAGGCAGGCCGAAGGCGCTGCGCGCGATGCCGGGCGTGGGCGCGAACTGCAGGGCGTGCGGGATCACCACCACCGGCAGCGGCGACACCGCGGCCACCGCGTCGCGCACGAAATTGGAGGGCACCCATATTTCGTCAAGCTCGCTGAATGCGCCCAGGTGGGCGTCGGGCAGCTGCGGCTGCTCCCAATGCCAGAAGCCGATACGGTAGCGCGACGACAGGCCCTTCGACTTCAGGTGCGCGACGGTGCGCGGGGTCTGGTCGGCGTTCACGTACAGCAGGTCGATTTCGTAGCGCCTGGCGCTGGCGTTGGCCAGTGCCTGGGTGTCGCGCTGCAGGTTCGAGGTCTGGTAGCCGACATCGACCACCGAATACGGCACGCCCGAGGCAGCGCAGGCACGCGCCAGCGAGCGCGCGGCTTCGCCGATCCCAAGCTCCGCGGCGATGTAGCCGACCAGGTTGATGCCGGGCGCGCAGTCGGGCGCCGGCGCCGCCTCATGCGCCCTCGCTCGTGCAGGTTCACCTGCCGGCGCGGCGTCCGGCATGGCTGCCGGCGCGTGCGCGGTGGGCGTCATGCGCATGCCGGCCACGGGCCACATCAGCAGGCGCCACACCCAGCCCGGCTCCCTGCGGCTTTCGGCCGAACGGCCAACGCCGATCGCGGTGCGCAGGTAGCCTGGCAGCGTGGTGCAGCGGTGCGAGAAATCCCTGAGTGCGCCCACGTCCGCAGGACGGCCGAGGAAGTATTTGTAGATGCCCGTCAGCCGCGCCGGGCCGGTGAACGCGCTGCTTCGCGCCAGTGCGGGATGATCGAATGGCTTGCCCGCTGCGAGCAGGCGAAGCTGGCCGCTTACCCGGTACGCCGCGCGCACTGGCGCGGGGATAGGCGAACCGTCGCGGAACGTGGCGTACCCATACGGCAGCTTGCGGTAGTTTTCCTGGCCGTTTGCGACAACCCGCTGGCAGTATTCGACGAACAGGCCGCGCACAATGGCGCCGACGCTGTCGAGGTTATGGCGGTCCTGGTGCTTCGACACCGGCTGCGGGTTCTGCGGATCGATGCCGCTGTAGTGGAAGAACATCAGCGGCTCGCCGTTGACCAGCAGGCCGCCCTCGCCCTGGGCAAAGCTGCGCTGGGCGAGGTTCCAGTACGCCACGTTGTAGCCGGGATGGCGCAGGATGCGCACATTGTCGAACATGCCTGGCACGAGGTCGATCCAGCTTTGGTCGACGAACACGCCGTTGGGCATGTCGACCACGCAGTCGCGCGCGAGCTTTCCTTGCCACCAGCGCAGGAAAGCGCGCGTTTCGAGACGCTCGGCGATGGCGCAGAAACCCAGGTTGTAGGTGCCGGCCATGCGGATCGACGCTTCGGTCGGGTTGCGGTCGTCGTCGTACGGGGCCAGCATGTGCGGCGTGAGGACGATGCTGGCCCCGCTCGACAGGTGCCGCATCACGTCTTCAAGCGGGCGGTACAGGTAGATGTCAGGATCGATGTACAGCACTTCGCTGTGCCCACGATCGAGCAGGTGCTCCAGCGCCCATGGCTTGACGGCGGTATTGAGCTCCAGGATGGTGTACTGGAAGTAGAAATCGTCGCCGTATGGCAGCCCGAGTTCCGGCATGGCGATGGCGGTGAATTCATCGGCCAGCGCAGCGCCCGGCGCCATGTCGGTATCGACAATCACGCAGTAGCGTTCGGCCTCGGGATGCTGGAGCGCCACGCTCTGCATCAGGGTGCGCGCATAGTGAAGGTAATTGTTCGAGACGATCGTGACGACGGCTGTTTTTTTCATTGGGGCGGGCTGAAAGTGAGTTCCGAGCGACACTCTACAATAAATTCGCCCGTTACCAAGCCCTCGCAGGACACAAGCTCGCCAGCGCCAGCCCCGCTGCGCGCCCGCTGCCCGCCCTGCCCTGCCTAGCTTCGCAGCCGCGCTTCGCGCAGCGGCTGGTCGACGATGGCATCGGTCATCAAGGACAACTCCATCGCCAGCAGGTTGATCAGGTCATCGGCGGTGACGATGCCGAACAGCGCGCCGGTCGAGGTGACCACCGGCAGCCGCCGCACTTTGTGGCTGCGCATCATCCGCAAGGTCTCGACAATGCCGGCCTCGTCCGGCACGGTCGCCAGCGGCATGCTCATCAGGTCGCCGGCGGTGAAGGCGGCAACGTCCACCTGGAGCGCAATGGTCTCGATGACGATGTCGCGGTCGGTGACGATGCCAACAGGCACCTTCTTGCCACCCTGATCTTCGGTGACGATGACGTCGCCGACATGGTGCTTGCGCATCAGTCCCGCAACGTCCGTCACGGCGGTATCGGCGTCGCAGCAGACGACGTCGACATTGCAGCATTCGCTCACTGGCATGGCTGGTCCCTGGAGTGATGAGGCATCGGCAAGCCGCTAGACGCGCTCAAGCGCCAGCGCAATGCCCTGGCCGCCGCCGATGCAGAGGGTGACGATGCCGCGCCTGAGTCCGTCGCGCCGCATCGAATGCATGAGCCGGGTGACGAGCACTGCGCCCGTCGCCCCGATCGGGTGGCCGTGCGCAACGGCGCCGCCATCCACGTTGACGATCTCTTCGGGAAAGTTGAGCTCCCGCAGGCAAGCGAGCGCGATGGCGGCGAACGCCTCGTTGATCTCGACACGTTCGACGCTGGCTGCCGACCAGTCTGCGCGCACCAGCGCCTGGTGCACGGCAGGCACCGGGCCAAGCCCGAACATGCCTGGCTCGACCGCGGCGATGCCAAAGCCCGCCAGCCGCGCCATGGGTTCGAGGCCGTTGTCCTCAGCCCATCCGCGGCCTGCGACCAGCATCGCAGCGGCGCCCGAGTTCAGGCCAGGGGCATTGCCGGCGGTGATGGTGCCGTCCTTGCGGAACGCTGGCTTGAGTGTGGCGAGCATCCCGGCAGTTGTGTCCGGACGGTTTTGCTCGTCCTTGTTGAAACTCACCGGCCCTTTGCGCGAGGCAAGCTCCAGCGTGACGATCTCTGCATCGAAGCGGCCGGCGGCTTGCGCCTGGGCGAACCGCTGTTGCGAACGCAAGGCCCAGCGGTCTTGCTCCTCGCGCGCGATGGCCAGCTTGTTGACCAGGTCCTCGGTATGCCAGCCAGCATGCTGGCCGCTGAACGCGTCGTGCAGGCCGTCGCGCAGCATGGCGTCGCACATCGTGACGTCGCCCATCCGCGCACCCCAGCGTCCTTCGGGGAGCAGGTAGGGTGCGCGGTCCATGTTTTCCATGCCGCCGGCGAGGGCGCAGTCGATCAGCCCGGCGCGAATGTCGGTGGCGGCGCTGACGATAGCCTGGGCACCGGAGCCGCAGACCCGGTTGACGGTCAGCGCGGGGACCTCGACCGGGACGCCTGCGGCAATAGCCGCCTGGCGCGCCGGGTTCATGCCGACGCCGGCCTGGATGACGTTACCCATGAAGACGGACTGCACTGTATAAGGGGGCAGGCTGGCGCGCTGGATCACCTCACGCAGCACGGCCGCGCCCAGGGTCGGCGCCGGCGTGTCTTTCAGCACGCCGCCGTAGGCGCCGATGGCCGTGCGCACGGGATGGCACAGGACAATGTCTACCGGGTTCATAGCGTTCACCTCTGCAGGTGGTGGATGCGAAGGTCCAGATTAGGCCAGCGGCCCTGGGCTGGTTTGAGGTCGCTCAATTTCGCGGTGCAGCACCAAGAAAGGGATGGAGGTTATGGCCGCCGGTGCGCCCGGCCAGCCGCTTTATGCCGCCCGCGCGGGCGCCGCGTCAATCCACAATTTCTCATGAAACCGGTTGACCTTCGTCCCCATCGCGTCGCTCAGCGCGGTGATGCGCCTGGCGATAAAGTCAAACTGCGCGCCAGTCGCGGGACGTGCCTGGCAGTCGCCGATGAACACGGGATGAAGCAAAATCCTTTGCACGGCGCCGTTGTCGATCTCCATGTCGTACAGAAGCTGGTGGTCGTTCCTCAGCACGGGATCGACTGCATAATCATCGACCAGGTCGCCAGCGGCATACAGGATCGGACAACCGCGGTAGAACTCGATCCCCTGGAAAATATGCGCGCTGTGCCCGAACAGGATCTTCCAGCCCATCTCGATGGCGGCGTGCGCAATGCGCCGGAACAGCGGCGACGGCTCGGGAACCATGTTCGGCCCCCAGTGCAGCGACAAGATCGGCCAGTCAGCGCCGGCATTGCGCACAGGTGCAAGCACTTTCTCGATGAGGTCGAGCGCTTCGGACTCATCGGCAAAGTCGATGTACGCCATCCCGGGCCGGTCTGGCGTGGCGGCAAAGTCGGCCTGGTGGTCGCACATGGCCACCATCGCGAAGCGCGAACCTTTGCGCTCGATAACGGCCGGGGCGAGCGCCTCGCCGATGTCCGCGCCCGCGCCCGCGTTGGCGATGCCTTGCGCGTGCAACTGCCACAGCGTATCGGCCAGACCCTCGAATTCGTAATCGAGGATGTGGTTGTTGGCCAGGCTGACGAGATCGATGCCGGCATCGGACAGCGCATTGACGGCCGCCAGCGGCGCGCCGAAATAGAATGCCTTGGGTTCACCCTTCCAGCGTTGCAGCGATTCGGTGATGGCGCACTCAAGGTTGACTACGGCCAGGTCGGCATCGCGCAACTGGCGCGCCACACCCTTGAGCGGATAATGCGGGCCGAAACGCCTGATCCAGGCGGCCACAGTCCGGCCGAGCATCACGTCGCCGCCAAACACCACACGCACGGGCGGCCTTGCAGCTTGCGTGCCGGTGGCCATGGTTAGCTTGCTGCTTCCGGATGCACCGCCATCGCCGCCGCAGCGCTAGCGCCTGGTGCGCAAGTAAGCGCCGACCAGTTGCGCGGCCGGATACAGTATTTGCTCTTCTTCGGCCGCGTGGGCGGCCAGCTGGTCAGCAAACGCGACCGCATCGGCATTGCCATCTTGCAGCGCGGCCTTACGCAGCGTGCCCAGCGCCGCCGCGATGCCCTGGTGTTCCCGCAACATCTCAGGCATTTGGGCCGTTAGCTTGTCGGCCAGCGCAAGCGCACCTGCCGGGTCCGCCGGTGCGGCGCCCTGCGCCAGCCCGGGCAGCAGGCCTAGCAGCGGCAGCGCCAGCTGCTCCTCCTTGCGGAAGTGCGGTTGCAGTATCCGGTCGAGCTCGACAGCCGCAGCGCCGGTGCGCCCGCCCGCGTTGGCGATGGCCGCCAGGCGCACATGCAGCTGCCGGTGCGCGGCTTGCACCGGGCCTGGAATGGACAGCGTGGCCGTCGCAGCGCGGGGGGCCGGCTGCGTGGCTGGCGCCTGGGCGTGCGCGGATGGCCAGAGCAGCAGCGCGGCCACGGCCGACACCGCCGCAAGTCGTATGGGTAGCATGGTGATGCTCCGAAAAGTCCGAGTGACCGATCCATGATCGGCCACCGAATCGATCCGGGTTTGAGGTGTATCAGTCGTGCGCTGCGCTCAGTACTTGGCGGTGAAGCAGGCGAAGGCGCGTTCCACTTGCGCATGGGCGCCAGTGTCGATAATCGCGTCATGCGCGACGATCGCGCGCTCGAACGGCCACGCCAGGATGCGGCGGGCGCTGGCCGCGAACGCCACCGGGTCGCGCACGCCGGCACGGATGGTGCGCGGCACGCCGAGCCGGGCGCGCACGCCGGTGACGCCGGCGTACAGCTTTGCAGGAAGGTTGAGGTCGCCAGTCCACCACTGGCACAGGTCGGTCATGATGACGGTGCGCGAGGCCTTGTGATAAAACACGGTCTCATTGGCAAACGGAAAGCCTTCGGCAAACACCTGGTCGAGCTCGGCGGCCCATTCCTGCGGTACCGTGGGCGTAAGCGTCTGCAGGTTGCGCAGGCCGGGACGCTTTTGCGCCAGGCCCGGCGCGCCGTACAGCACGGCCTTGGGGAACGCCTTGGCGGCATCGCCTGCGAACATGTGGTGCACCTTGTTCGGCGCGACAATGAAGGCAACCTCGCCCAGTCCGGCGAGCTGCTCGCGCACCGGCGCACTGAGCGGTACCGGGGAGTGCAGCCACAAGCGCCCGTCATCGAAGCGCACCACCGTCATGCGCGCGCTGATGCCGATACCCAGCGCGGAAAATCCATGCTGGAGATGCCAGAGGTTGGGTGCAATCTGTTGCAGCAAGGCAGGCTCCTGTTGAGGTAAAGAAACCTGATACTACCTTGAAAATGTAATGACGGAAACTACCTGGCTTGCCCGGGCAAGGCGCCCGCGCGGCTCATGTCGCGCCGCTGCGTTGTCGTCAGCACGCGCACGGCCACATGCATCGGGACCCCGCGCGCCAGCAGGTACTGCGCCGCGTCCTGGGTTGACGAGCAGCGCTGGATGATCAGTCCCTTTTCTACCTTGAGTGCGGTGTGCCGGTCCGTACGCTCTTGTTTCATGACAGCCTCCCGCCGCCAATATACCTTAGGCGAGGGCGGCAAGCCCACGCGCCCCAGCCGGCGCAGTGAGCCCTTGTGCAAGGTTTCCATTGTATGATTGCCCGAACCCAACTGGAGGAATCACGAACATGCGCCAATCCCTGCTCTCGCTTTGCTTGCTGTCACTGGTGTCCTCCGGCGCGTTCGCCCAGCAAGCGTGGACCCCGGTCCAGAGCGGCACCAGCGCCGAGCTGCGCGGGCTGTCGGTGGTCAGCGCCAGCGTCGCATGGGCCAGCGGCGCACGCGGCACCGTGCTGCGCACCGCCGACGGCGCGCAATGGCAGGCCATCAGCGTCCCCGGCGCCGAGAAGCTCGATTTCCGCGACATCCATGCGGTCAATGCCGACACTGCCCTCGTGATGAGCGCGGGCCCGGGCGATGCGTCGCGCATCCTGCGCACTGACGATGCCGGCAAGACCTGGCGCCAGGTGGCGCTCAACAGCTACAAGGATGGCTTCTGGGATTCGATGGGGTTCTGGGACGCCGATAACGGCATCGTGTTCGGCGACCCGGTCGACGGCAAATTCCAGGTGTACGTGACCGCCGACGGCGGCGCCACCTGGCGTGAGCTGCAAGCGGCGGGACTGGAGTCGCAGAAGGACGAAGGCGCGTTTGCCGCCAGCGGCACCGCGTTGACCGTGCACGGCTCGCGCGACGCCTGGATTGCCACCGGTGGCGCCCAGGCCGCGCGCGTGCTGCGCTCGTCAGACCGCGGCGCGAGCTGGCGCGCGGCAACGCTGCCGATCCCGGCGGCGGCGCCGGGCAAAGGCATCTTCTCGGTCGGTTTTCTTGATGCGCAACACGGCATGGCGGTCGGCGGCGACTACAAGCAAGCGCTGCTGGAAGGCGTGAATGGCGCGCGCACGGCCGACGGCGGCGCCACATGGCAAGCGGCAGCGGTACTGCCAACTGGCTATATGTCCGTGGTCATGCCGGTGCCAGGCGGCGGGCGCGCGCTGGTCGCGGGCGGCCTGGCCGGTTCGGGCTACTCGGTGGACGGCGGCCAGAGCTGGAAAGTGCTCGACCGCACGCCAATCAACACGGTGGGCTTCGCCAGCCCCGCTACCGGTTGGGCAGTCGGGCCGAAGGGCCTATTAATGAAATATAGCGGCCCTTCGCTGGCTGCAGCGGCTAAATAAACGCCACGTTGTTGATGTCCATGCCGCGGTAGCGGCGGCGGTAGAGCACCAGCGTGGCCGCCGCGGCAAGGGTGACGAACACGGCGAGCAGGAATTTCGTTCCGCCCTTGTCGACAACGGGCACGGCGGTTGAGCGCATCGTTGCCGCCTCCAGCTTGCGGTTGTAGGTTGCGCCAATCACCTGCTCCACGTCGTTGATGCTGTTGATCAGGTGCAGGCCCTTGCCGCCGCGGTGGACGGTCATCACGCCGTCGCGCCAGACGAAGGAGCGCCGCTCGTCGCCGATCAGCACGGTGCCGACCACATGGCCGGCATTGTTGATGTCGGTGGCATAGCTTGAGCCGTAGCCGATCAGGGCGCCGAGGTCGACCATCCGGGTGCCGTCATGCAGGAAGGCGCGCCACCGGCGGTCGCTTGTTTCCGAAGCGCCAACGACCACGCCGGCGTCATTGATTGCTGTTGCCGAGCTGGAGCGCCCGCCCAGCGTGCCGAGGTCGACCATGCCACGCTTGGCGTCCCAGATGAATGCGTGGCGGTAGTTGCTCGGCAGTGCAGCCGTACCGACGACCTGCCCGGCATTGTTCACCCCCGCCGCGTAACTGATCTTGCCGCCAAGGGTGCCCAGGTCCGCCAGCGCGCCGCTGCCGGTGTACAGGAAGGCGCGGTAGTCGCCGTCGAGATTGTCGGCATACCCGGCGACATGTCCGGCGTCGTTGATGGCCGTGCCGAAACTGCCCGGGCCACCCAGTGTCCCCACGTCGCGCATGCCGCCCGGGCGGTCGTAGATAAAGGCGCGCCAGCGGCCATCGGCGTCCTGCGCCGCACCAACCACCTGGCCGGAACGGTTGATCGCGCGGGCCTCGCTGTAGTCGCCGCCCAGCGAGCCAAGGTTGGTCACTTCGCCCTTTTCGAACATCACCGCGCGCCGGCGGCCGTCTGAGTCTTCCACCACGGCCGCAACCTGGCCGCGCACGTTGACGTCGTAGGCAATCGCCGCGTCATCGGCCGGGATGGCGATCGGCTTGGTGACGGTGGCGGTGGGAATGGCGCCAGCGTGGCCGGCGGCAAGGGAGAGCAGGACCAGGCAGCCTTTCAAAACTCGTGACATGGGCGAATCCTTTCGGTGGGTTAAGGGCGGGAGGTGTTCAAGATGTTGGGTAAATATACGCCAATATTGATGAAATAAATACAAATCTCGCACCAGCTGTCCGGTTCCGGACACCGCCCTGCTCACCGCAAGAATGTCACTCGGGGTGGAACTCCTCGGCCGAAGCAAACAGGTCCCACGCGGCAATGAACAGCGCCGCGATCACCGGGCCGATTACAAAGCCGTTCAGTCCGAACAGCGCCATGCCCCCAAGGGTCGACAGCAACACAACGTAGTCGGGCATCTTGGTGTCCTTGCCTACCAGGATAGGGCGCAGCACGTTGTCGACCAGCCCGATCACCAGCACGCCGAAAGCGATCAGCACAATGCCCTTCCAGGCCACGCCCGTGATCAGGAAATAGATCGCGACGGGCGCCCAGACCAGGGCCGCGCCCACGGCAGGCAGCAAGGACAGGAAAGCCATCAGCACGCCCCACAGCAGCGCGGCCTGGACACCGAGGAACCACAGGATCAGCCCGCCGAGCAGGCCCTGCGCCGCAGCGACCAGGACATTGCCCTTGACGGTGGCGCGGATCACGGTGGTGAAGTTGGTGAACAGGCGCTGCTTGTACTTGCGGCTCATCGGCAACGCATGGCGGATGCGGGCCGCCAGCCCCTGGCCGTCGCGCAGCAGGAAAAACAGCAGGTACAACATGACGGTCAGGCTGACCAGGAAGTCGAAAGTATTGCGGCCAAGGTTGATGGCCTGGGAAGCGATCAATTGGCTCACCTGCGCAGCGCCAGCGGACAGGCGTTGTTGCAGGGTCGCGAAGTCGGTGAGGTTGAAACGTTCCAGCAGGTTGACCAGCCATTGCGGCAGGGCCTGGATGATTTGCTGGAATGAAGCGGCCAGGTCGAGCCGGGCCGGGCTAAGCAGTTCATAGGCCCGGGCCGCCTGGTCGATCAGCGAGGCCCCGACCAGCGACAGCGGCAGGATCACCATGACCAGGATCGATAGCAAGGTGATCAAGGCTGCGGCGTTCGGCTTTTGCCTGGTGCCGGCCAGCAGCCGGCGGTACAGCGGCGCAAACAGGATGGCGAAGACAACGCCCCAGAAAACCGCGCCGAAGAATGGCCAGAGGATCCAGCCGAAGCCGATGGTGACCAGGGCGAGGAGAAGCAGGAAGGTTTTTTGCTGGAGCGAATATTGGTTCATAAAGGAGGTTGCAATATTATTTAATAAATAAGCAACCTCATATTAAACGATCCTGCGCCGGTCAGTCACATAACGATGGGATTAGCGATCTACACTCCGGGTCGAATGTTCTGGTTACTGCGGAACAGGTTATCCGGATCGTACTGCGCCTTCACTTCCTTGAGCCTGCGGTAGTTGGGGCCGTAGGCCGCGGCGATCCGGTCCGCTTCGTCCTCATTGAGGAAGTTGATGTATACGCCGCCGGCGGCATGGGGAGCCGCCGCCTTGAAGAACTCGCGCGCCCAGGCCAGGCAGGCTGCGTCTTCGGCAGGGTCCAGCCAGCGCGTGTGGACGTTCATCGCGTACAGCGCCTCGCGGTGCGGGTAGGCCGTCGCATCCGGGGCGTGGGTATTGGCGGCGCCGCCGAGCAGTCCGAGGAAAATTTCGCTTTGCTCGGACGGCAGCTTGCTGGCATAGGCGATCACCACGTCGATGGCAGCGTCGCTGAGCTGATTGAAGTTGTGGGACTTCCAATAGTTGCGCGCCGGCGGTATCAGGAGCGGATCGAAGACCTGCTGCCATGCGGCATAAGGCACGGCGCCGACATGTTCGCCCACCGGCTCGCCGAAGGCGCGCACGTCGGCAATGGCAGACTGCACAGCTTCGGGCGGCTGCGGCGAGAAGAATGCGAGCGCGACGACATCGGTTCCGTGCACGGCCGCAGGCAGGAACGGCAGCGGCGGCGCCTTGCGCAACACTGCCCACACAGAAACGTTGTCGTCCAGCGCCTCGACATAGTCCCGGTATTTCCTCAACACAGGCCCGGCCTGGGCAAACGGAAAGACGATCAAACCGCCGGTGACCATCGGCCCGACGGCATGGAGCGCGAATTCAAAGGTGGTCACGACGCCGAAGTTGCCGCCGCCGCCGCGGATGGCCCAGAACAAGTCGGGATGGCTGTCGTGATCGATATGCAGCCGTTCGCCACTGGCGATGACGATGTCAGCCGAAACCAGGTTGTCGACCGCCAGTCCATGTTTGCGCGTCAGCCAGCCAAAGCCCCCGCCGAGCGTCAGGCCGCCTACGCCGGTGGTGGAATTGATGCCGAGCGGTGTTGCTAACCCAAAAGATTGTGCCTCGTGGTCGACGTCGCCCAGGATGGCCCCACCCTCGACCCAGGCCCGCATGTCGTGCGCGGCCACCTGCACCGAGCGCATCCTGCTCAGGTCGATTACCAGCCCGTCGTTGACGAGGGCGCTTCCGGCAATATTGTGGCCACCACCGCGAACCGCCAGCGGCAGGCCATGGTCACGCGCGAAGTTGACCGCTGTGCGTACATCGGCCGAGCCGGCACAGCGCGCGATCATGGCTGGACGCTTGTCGATCATCGCATTCCAGATCTTGCGTGCTTCATCGTAATCCGGTTCGCCCGGCACCAGCAAGCTGCCCCTGAGACTACGCTGGAGCTCGTCGATCTCGCTCACCCCTATCGTACTCATCACGCACCTCCGCGAAGATTCGCTGACAATACTTCATCATAGGGAAGCGAGGCAGATATACAAGCGGAGTCACCGTTCGCCGTGCCGGGCGCAGCTTTACGCGAACCTCGAGAAATCCGGCTTACGCTTTTCCATGAAGGCCGTCATGGCTTCCTTCGCTTCAGGGGCCAGCAGCATCGCGGCGAACAGCTTGTTCTCCGCGGCAATGGCGTCATTGATCGCAGGGGTGCGGGCGCGCTTCATCAGGGCCTTGGTGGCGCGCACCGATGCCGCCGGCAGCGCCACCAGCTTGGCGGCCTGGCTTTCGGCGAAGGTGCGCAGCTCTGCCAGCGGCATGACTTTCGATACCAGCCCCATCTCCAGCGCTTCCTGGGCCAGGAAGGCTTCGCCCAGCAACAGCTTTTCGGCGGCGCGCGGATAGCCGGCCAACTGCGGCAGCAGCAGGCTTGACGCGAATTCAGGGCACAGGCCGAGCTGCGAGAACGGCATCGAGAACTTGGCGTTGTCGGCTGCGTAGACCAGGTCGCAGTGCATCAGCATCGTGGTGCCGATGCCGACCGCCGCGCCGGATACCGCTGCGACCACCGGCTTGGTGCTGCCGGACAGTGCGCGCATGAACTGGAAGACTGGACGCGCTTCCGGCGGCACGCCTTCGACAGGCTTGGAATTCTGCAGGAAGTCGGGCAGGTCGTTACCGGCCGTGAAAATCTCAGGCTTGCCGACCAGGAGGATGGCGCGCACGGCGCTGTCGGTTTCCGCTTCGTTGATCGCGTCGGCCATCGCCTGGTACATCACCGCGGTGATCGCATTCTTGCGCTCCGGGCGGTTGAATTCGATGGTCAGGATGCCGTCGGCTTTGCTGGTGAGGATATCCATTGTCTCTTGTGTTCCTTTGTTAGCCCGTCGTTCCCGCGAAAGCGGGAATCCCATTGACACTCAGTATGGGTTCCCGCTTTCGCGGGAACGACGGAGGGGGATGAACAAAGGGCGCCGGGTAATCTACCGCAGCGCCCTTTCTACTCAACTATTCTAAACGACGTTTAAACGCGTTCGATGATACCTGCTGCGCCCATGCCGGCGCCAACGCACATCGTCACCATGCCGTACTTCAGGTTGTTGCGGCGCAGTGCGTGCACGACGGTCGCGGCGCGGATCGCACCGGTGGCGCCCAGCGGGTGGCCCAGCGCAATCGCGCCGCCCATCGGGTTGACCTTGGTGGTGTCGAGGTTCAGGTCGCGGATCACGGCCAGCGCCTGCGCTGCAAACGCTTCGTTCAGCTCGATCCAGTCCAGCTGGTCCTGGGTGATGCCGGCAGCAGCCAGCGCCGCAGGAATCGCGAACTTCGGACCAATGCCCATGATTTCAGGTGGCACGCCGCGCACCGCGAACGACGAGAACTTCGCCAGCGGGGTCAGGTTGTGCTCGCGCAGGATCTTTTCGCTGACGACGATCAGCGCACCGGCGCCGTCCGACATCTGCGACGAGGTAGCGGCGGTCACCGTGCCCTTGGCCGCGAACACCGGCTTCAGCTTGCCCATCGATTCCATGCTGGCGTCCGAACGCGGACCTTCGTCCAGGTCCACTGTGCGCTTGCCGATCTTGATCTCGCCGCTTGCCAGGTCCGGCGTGCGGGTGGTGATTTCAACCGGGGTGATCTCGTCCTTGAACTGGCCGGCCTGCTGCGCGGCGATGGCGCGGCGGTGCGATTCCAGGCCAAATGCATCCTGGTCTTCGCGCGACACTTTCCACTGCTGCGCCACTTTTTCAGCGGTCAGGCCCATGCCGTAGGCCAGGCCCACGTTCTCGTCCTTGAAGGTGTCCATGTTGATCGATGGGTGGTGGCCCATCATCGGCACCATCGACATCGACTCGACGCCGCCTGCGATCATCACGTCGGCTTCGCCAACGCGGATGCGGTCAGCGGCCATCGCCAGCGCGGTGATGCCCGATGCGCAGTAGCGGTTGACGGTGACGCCGCCGACGGTGTTTGGCAGGCCTGCCAGGATCACCGAATTACGCGCCACGTTGAAGCCCTGCTCCGCTTCCGGGAACGAGCAGCCGATGATCGCGTCGATGATCAGCGCCGGGTCGAGGTTGGGAACCGCTGCCATCGCGCCGCGGATCGCGTGCACCAGCAGGTCGTCCGGGCGGGTCTTGTTGAACATGCCGCGCGGCGCCTTGCCGATCGGGGTGCGGGTCGCTGCGACGATGTATGCGTCTTGAAGTTGTTTGCTCATGATTTTCGTCCTAAGTGTTCTGCGGCGATCAGTTGCGGACCGGTTTGCCAGTCTGAAGCATGCCCATGATCCGTTCCTGCGATTTAGGGTTGTTCAGCAGTTCAAGGAATGCCTTGCGCTCCATGTCGAGCAGCCACTGCTCGCTGACCATGCTGCCCTGGTCGATGTCGCCGCCGCTCACGATCTCGGCGATCATGTCAGCCAGCTTGAAGTCGTGCGCCGAGATGAAGCCGCCGTCGCGCATGTTGACCAGCTGGCCGCGGATCGTCGCCCAGCCGTAGCGGCCGGTGACCGGCACCATGCGCTGGATCGGCGCGCGGTAGCCTGCGTCGAACATCGAGCGCGCGGTCACCTTCGCCACGTGCAGCAGTTCGTACGGGTTGAAGACGATGATGTCGTCTTCCTTCAGGTAGCCCATCGCCTTCGCTTCCAGCGCCGACTTCGACACGTTGGCCATCGCCGCGTTGGTGAAGCCGTTCTTCAAGAATTGCAGGATGTCGTTGCCCTTCGCGTCACGCGCTGCGCGCACTGCCGCTTCTTTCAGGCCGCCGCCCGCAGGAATCAGGCCCACGCCCACTTCCACCAGGCCGATGTACGACTCGATCGAGGCCACGCGCTTCGATGCGTGCAGCGCCATTTCGCAGCCGCCGCCCAGCGCCAGGCCAGCAACCGCTGCCACGACGGGGACGTTCGAGTACTTCAGCTTCATGAAGGTGTTCTGCAGTTCGGCCACGATCGGGCCGAGCGCCTTGGCGCCGCCTTGCATGAACAGCGGGAGCGATTCCTGCAGGTCCGCGCCTGCCGAGAATGCGCCGCCGTCGGCTGCATCGGTGTTCCAGATGACTAGGCCCTTGTAGCCTTTTTCAGCTTCTTCCAGGCCGCGCTGCAGGCCCTTGATGACGCCGCCGCCGATGACATGCATCTTGGTCTTGAGCGACAGGACCAGCACTTCGTCGCCCGAATGCCACAGGCGCACGGATTCGTCCTCGAACACGGTGGTGCCCGCGGTCTTGGCGTCGGCACCGCCGGTGCCGATGACCGGCGCACGGAATTCCTGGCGCTTGTAGACGTCCAGCGTCGAACGCGGCACGTAGCTGTTCGACTTGGCCGAGTACGAACCTTCGGCGGTGTGTACGCCCTTCTCTGCCACCGGGCCTTCGAACACCCATGCTGGCAGCGGTGCGTTGGTCAGCGCCTTGCCTTCTTCGATGTCCTGCTTAACCCATTCAGCGATCTGGGTCCAGCCTGCGGCCTGCCACGTTTCGAACGGGCCGACGCTCCAGCCGAAGCCCCAGCGCATTGCGAAGTCGATGTCGCGCGCGTTGTCGGCGATGGTGTCGAGGTGGTACGCGATGTAGTGGAAGGCGTCACGGAAGATCGCCCACAGGAACTGGCCTTGCGGGTTGGTCGACTCGCGCAGTGCCTTGAATTTCTTGACCGGGTCCTTCTCTTTCAGGATGCGGCCGATGATGTCCGCTGCCTTGGCGCCGCCAGCGACGTATTCGCCGGTGGCGAAGTCGAGGCGCTGGATGTCCTTGCCGACCTTCTTGTAGAAGCCTGCGCCGGTCTTCTGGCCCAGCGCGCCCTTTTCGACCAGCTTGGCCAGTACGTCAGGCGTCTTGTACAGCGCGAAGAACGGGTCGTCGGCCAGGTTGTCCTGCATGGTCTTGATTACGTGGCCCATCGTGTCCAGGCCGACCACGTCCGCGGTGCGGAAGGTGCCCGACTTGGCGCGGCCCAGCTTGGCGCCGGTCAGGTCGTCGACCACGTCCACCGACAGGCCGAATTTTTCGGCTTCGTGGATGGTGGCCAGCATGCCGAAGATGCCGACACGGTTGGCGATGAAGTTAGGGGTGTCCTTGGCGCGCACGACGCCCTTGCCCAGCACGGAGGTCAGGAAGGTTTCGAGCTGGTCGAGGATTTCTGGACGGGTCGCTTCGGTCGGGATCAATTCGACCAGGTGCATATAGCGCGGCGGGTTGAAGAAGTGGACGCCGCAGAAGCGCGCCTTCAGGTCCGCGTCGAAGCCCTCGGCCAGCTTGTTGATCGACAGGCCGGAGGTGTTCGATGCGAAGATCGCGTTGGCGCCAATGTGCGGGGCGACCTTCTTGTACAGGTCGTGCTTCCAGTCCATGCGCTCGGCGATTGCTTCGATGATCAGGTCGCAGTCGGCCAGCTGGTCGAGGTTGTCTTCGTAGTTCGCGACCTGGATCAGGGCTGCGTCTTCCTTGTCGCCGAACGGCGCAGGCGACAGCTTCTTCAGGTTCTCGATGGCGCGCAGCACGATGCCGTTCTTTGGCGTTCCTTCCTTGCCTGGCAGGTCGAACAGGACGACCGGCACTTTCGCATTCACGCAGTGGGCGGCGATCTGCGCACCCATCACGCCGGCGCCGAGCACGGCTACTTTTTTAACGGTGAAATTGGTCATTTTTTATGTCCCTAAATTTACCGTCGTTCCCGCGAAAGCGGGAACCCATACTGAGCCTGCGTGGTATAGGTTCCCGCCTGCGCGGGAACGACGGGGTAGCGGTGTTAGAACAGGTCTGCGTCGAGAGCCATCAGGTTGGCCGAGCCGGAACGCGCCTGGCGAATCAGCATCGCGGTTTCCGGGTACAGGCGCGCGAAGTAGAAGCGCGTGGTCGCCAGCTTGGCCTTGTAGAAGTTATCACCCGAGTCTTCCTTGGCCAGCGCGATCTTCGCCATCTGCGCGAAGAAGTAGCTGTACACCAGGTGGCCGACAACGCGCAGGTATGGAACCGCAGCGGCGCCGACTTCGTCCGGGTTCTGGAAGGCCTTCATGCCGATTTCCATGGTCAGCTTGGTGACCTTATCGCCCAGGTCGCCCAGCGGGGTGATGAACTCGGACAGTGCTTCGTCGGTGCCGTTCTCTTCGACGAAGGTCTTGATCTTCTCGCCGAACTTGCGCAGCTTGGCGCCGTTGTCCATCAGGATCTTGCGGCCCAAAAGGTCGAGCGACTGGATCGTGTTGGTGCCTTCGTAGATCATGTTGATGCGCGCGTCGCGCACGTACTGCTCCATGCCCCACTCGGCGATGTAGCCATGGCCACCGTACACCTGCATCGCTTCCGAAGTAGCGATCCATGCGTTGTCGGTGATGAAGGCCTTGATGACTGGGGTCAGCAGCGCGACTTCGTCGGCGGCTTCCTTGCGCACTTCTTCGTCAGGGTGGTTCAGTTCGCGGTCGATCTGCAGCGCGACGTACGACGAGAATGCGCGCGCGCCTTCTGCGTAGGCCTTGGCGGTCAGCAGCATGCGGCGAACGTCCGGGTGGACGATGATCGGGTCGGCTGCCTTCTCGGGCGCCTTGGGGCCCGACAGGCTGCGCATCTGCAGGCGGTCCTTGGCGTAGACCAGCGCGTTCTGGTACGCGACTTCGGTCAGGCCCAGCGACTGCATGCCGACGCCGAGGCGCGCTGCGTTCATGAACACGAACATCGCGTTCAGGCCCTTGTTCGGCTGGCCGATGATCCAGCCTTTCGCGCCGTCCAGGTTCATCTGGCAGGTCGAGTTACCGTGGATGCCCATTTTCTCTTCGATCGCGCCGCAGGCGATCGGGTTGCGCTCGCCAACGGAGCCGTCGGCGTTCGGCAGGAATTTAGGCACCAGGAACAGCGAGATGCCTTTCGAGCCTTCCGGTGCGTCCGGCACGCGTGCCAGCACCAGGTGGATGATGTTCTCGGACATATCGTGTTCGCCAGCCGAGATGAAGATCTTCGAGCCGGTGATGCTCCACGAACCGTCTTCGTTCGGCAGCGCCTTGGTGCGCAGCATGCCGAGGTCGGTGCCGCAGTGCGCTTCGGTCAGGCACATGGTGCCGGTCCACTCGCCCGACACCAACTTTGGCAGGTAGTATTTCTTCTGCTCGTCGGTGCCGTGCTCCAGCAGGCACTCGTAGGCGCCGTGCGACAGGCCTGGGTACATCGACCATGCCTGGTTGGACGAGTTGAGCATCTCGTAGAACGAGTTATTCAGCACGATAGGCAGGCCCTGGCCGCCGTATTCAGGGTCGCACGCCAGCGCCGCCCAGCCGCCTTCGACGTACTGCTTGTATGCTTCCTTGAAGCCCTTCGGCGTGGTGACGCTCTTGGTGCCGGCGTCGAAATGGCAGCCTTCGCGGTCGCCCGAGTGGTTCAGCGGGAACAGCACGTCCTGCGTGAACTTGGCGCCTTCTTCCAGCACCTGGTTAATGATGTCGGCGTCGACATCTTCGAATTTCGGCATCTGCTTCAATTCGTCGGAGACGTTGAGGAACTCGTGCAGCAAGAACTGCATATCCCGAATTGGCGCGACGTACTGACCCATGATTTTCTCCTGACGAACGATGATTGAATGACTGAGCGAGCGGTGGCTGCGCTTAAGTTTTTTGCGGATTCTGGTAATTCTGGATGAGGCGCTCAAAGCCGGCGCGGGCACGGTCGACGCTGCCCGGCATGCGCAGGAAACGCGCGTCGTGGTGCAGGGCCAGGATCAGGCCGTACATCTCGTAGACCAGCTGCTGCGCATCGGTACCGGGCTTGAGGTCGCCCACTTCGATGCACTGCTCGACGCAGCGCAGCAGCGCGCCCTGCCAGGCGCGCACCATGGCCACCAGCTCCTCGCGGATCGGGCCCGGACGGTCGTCATACTCGACGGCGCCACTGATGTAGATGCAGCCGGAGGCGATTTCGACGCTGACCCGCTTGATCCAGCGCGTGTACATCGCCTTCAGGCGCGTGATGCCGCGCGGCTCCTTCAACGCAGGGTAGAACACTTCCTGCTCGAAGCGGTGGTGGTACAGCTTCAGGACTTCAAGCTGCAAATCCTCGCGCGAGCCAAAGTGCGCGAACACGCCGGACTTGCTCATGTTCATCTTATCGGCGAGCAAGCCAATGGTCATGCCCTCGAGACCGTCGCGGCTGGCGAGGTCGAGCGCTACGTCAAGGATGGCGGCCCTGGTCAGTTCGCCCTTGCGCATGAATTTGACTGAAGTATTAATAGATCTACCCATCAGAGGTTAAAAATCCGAACGCTCGTACTATTATCCACTAGAAGTGAAATGTCAAACACGAACTTTAGAGGGCAGGTTCTATTGAGCCCGGACAAGGGGTGGCTGTCCTTGGCGGATCATGGCGGATGCGGGCCTTACCCTTATCCGCCCTACCGGTACCACGGGCATGTAGGGCGGATAAGGGCACCGCATCCGCCATGAGTCGCCGTGGCAGGGTTATTCGCCTGCTTTCCCCAACTGCCTCCGGTCCCGCTTGGTTGGCCGCCCCTTGATGGTACTTGCCGGCTCGCGGTAGATCTTGCGCGCCTGCGAATCATTTTCCCGCTTCACGATGCTTGCCTCGGTCTCCTCGTACAACGCGCGCGCGACCGGCGCCGAGCCGCGCTTGTCCGAAATCCCCAGCACCACCACTTCCCAGGCATCCGAGCCGTTGTCGATGCTGAGCTTGTCGCCCACCTTGACGGCGCGCGCAGGCTTGATGCGGTCGCCGTCGAGCTTCACCCGCCCGGTGTCCACCGCGTCCGTCGCCAGCGAGCGCGTTTTGAAGAAGCGCGCCGCCCACAGCCATTTGTCGATCCGTACGTTATCCATGTGTCGTCAAGCGTAACCGATTGCGAAGATCCGCATCGTCAATTTATAGAAAAGATAGGCCACGCCATAGCCCGCGCGCCGCACCCAGCTTTCGTTGGCGAATTCGTCGCGCTCCACGGCCACGCCATCGGCCATGCCGCGCTCGATGTGCTCGCGCACGCTGGCCGCGAAATTGATGTCCCTGACCACGATATTGGCTTCCTGGTTCAGGAACAGCGACAACCCGTCGCAGTTGCTCGATCCGACCGTCGACCAGTCGTCGTCGATCACCGCCACCTTCGCATGCAGCTGCGTCTTGCGGTACTCGATCACCTGCACGCCGCTGGCCAGCAGCTTCGGGTAGAACGAGCGCGCGACCATATCCTGCAGCCAGATCTCGCCCACGCCGATCAAGAGCTTCACCTCGACGCCGCGCTGGGCGGCCATGGCGAGCGCCTTGCGGAACTTGTGGCCCGGCGCGAAATAGGGGTTGGCGAGCAGGATGCTGTTTTTGGCGCGGCCGATTGCCTGCAGATAGGCGCGCTGGATGGTGTGGCGGTTACGCAGGTTGTCGCGCACAACAAAGGCGGCCAGCATCGGCTTGTCGCCATCCATCGGCAGCTGCTTGCGCATCTCGCGGAACAGGCCGATGCGCCGGATCAGGCCGAGGTGGCCGACACGCGCCCACTGCACCTGCATTTCGAAGTGGATGGCAGCGACGAGGGGCCCGCGCACCTGGGCCGCAAAGTCCCAGCGCGGCGCCGGCAGGCGTGTCTCGGGATCGTAGTCGCAGTACCAGTCGTCGTTGACGTTGATGCCGCCGACAAAAGCCACTTCGCGGTCAATCACCGCGATCTTGCGATGGGTGCGCGTGACGCCGCGCTTGAACCATGGATTGAAGACGCGGTAGCGCACGCCGGCCTCGGCAAAGGCCAGGCCAAGCCGCGTGCAGCCGCGGTGGCCGGTGCCCCACCAGTCGGCCAGCACGCGCACCTTGACGCCACGCCTGGCGGCGCGGATCAGCGCCTCCTGGACCGCATTGCCGGCGTCGTCGCAGGCCCAGATGTAGGTTTCGAAGTAGATGTCGTGTTCGGCTGAATCAATCGCCGACAGCAGCGCCGGAAAAAGCGCGAGTCCGCTTTCCAGTAGTTGAATGTCGTTATCGGAGACAAATTGTATCTGGCGCATTTTCAGGTGTGTTGCCGGCCTCAGGACAGCTTCAGTTCCGCCACGATCGGTGCGTGGTCCGACAGCTTTGCCCAAAGCGGGCCATGCAACACCAGCGCCGAGTCCACCTTGAAGCCACGCACATAGATGCGATCCAGCCGGAACCAGGGCAATGCGGCAGGGAAAGTGCGCGCCGGCGTGATGGCGGGCTGGCGGCGTGAGAAGTTGTTGACCAGCTGGCGGATCTTGGAGTGCGACTTCGCCCCGCTCAATTCGTCGAAGACCTCGGCCACGCCCAGTTCCTGGCGCAGGCGGTCGCTGAGCGTATTGCGCCAGTCGTTGAAGTCGCCCGCGATGATCACCGGCTCGCCATTCGGGGCCGAATCGTTGACGGCGTCGATCAGCGCCTGGGTCTGGCGCCCGCGCCCGGATTCGAACAGGCCGAGGTGGACAACGTAGCAGTGCACCGGGCCAACATCGGTTTTCAGGACGCAGTGAAGGATGCCGCGCTGTTCGTACGAGTGGTCCGACACGTCGTGATTGCGCGCATTCTCGATCTCGAAGGTACTGAGCAGGGCGTTGCCATGGTGTCCGTGGTCGTAGACGGCGTTCATGCCGTAGGCGCAATGATGAGAATCACCCGCAAAAAACTCATGCTGGGCGCGTGCCGGCCAATTGCGGTGGCCGCGGCTTTCCTCGCCATAACGCGCCGTCAGCCGGTCATGCCGCCCCTGCACTTCCTGCAGGAACACCACATCGGCGTCGAATGCGGAAATTGCCTTTTTCAAGGCGTGCACGCGCGGCTGGGTCCGGATCGAGGACACGCCTTTGTGGATGTTGTATGTTGCTACACGAATCTTCATGGGAACATTCTAACCCCATCAGTCCGTGTTTTTCAGAAGCAACGCAATCGTGCGCGGTGGAGCAGGCCCGCGCAAGTGACTACTATCAACTTGCTGGTGACTGGATGAGCCGGAAACGTTGGAGTTGTCCTCTAACTGGAAACAGAGGCTCGGGTACGATCCCAGTGCCCCAATAGCAAATGCTCGACGCTGATGTCCTCATCCAACTTATCCCAGTGAATGCCCGTACCGCACCACTGATGACGTACTGGAAAATGTTCCTTCCATGCTTTGGCAAATGCATTCTTACGCTCGCGCGGTATGCCTTCATTAGAATAAAAGAAGAACGTGTACCCCTTGTATCGTAACACCACAGGCATGGTGATGCTCCCCGCCTCATTCAGGAATGAGATGCTAGCGTGCGAATCACCCTAGACGGCTTAATGCGCGTCAAAGCAAGCTAGTCTTGCGGGGATGTGAGGTGCCTGGGGAGCTGAAGAATTGCCTCTGCATTAGATGATGAGAAACAACGATCAGCCGCTTCAAGGTAAGGCAGCCATGCGTATTGAAGGTGTTCGCGGTCACTCAGCACGATCGGAGTATTTCGCGGCACGCAAACGCTGAATACGTGCTCGGTGTTGCGCGTGACGCCGGGCGCATAGCGGTGCCGCCAGGTCGGGTAGATTTCGTAGATGTTGGAGAGGTGCCAGTCGTGCAGCACGATGCTGCTGCCGTCGGCGACGATGCCGGTTTCCTCGAACAGCTCGCGCGTGGCTGTGTCGAGCAGCGGTTCGTCAAGGGTGTCGAGGGAGCCGGTGACAGATTGCCAGAAGCCTGGACGGTCGGCGCGCTCGATGAGCAGTACTTCCAGGTCGGGCGTGTGGATCACGACCAGGACTGATTCGGGGATTTTGTGGGGGGTGGTCACGCTTGCTCAGCATGGGTTCCCGTCTTCACGGGAACGACGCATTCCTGCCGTCGTTCCCGCGCAGGCGGGAACCCAATTTGGATTTAGCTTACGCCACCTTCGGCTCTGCGTTACGCAGGCGGATGTGCAGTTCGCGCAGTTGCTTCTCATCGACCTCGGAAGGTGCGTTGGTCAGCAGGCACTGTGCGCGCTGGGTTTTCGGGAAGGCGATCACGTCGCGGATCGAATCGGAACCGGTCATCATGGTCACGATACGGTCCAGGCCAAACGCCAGGCCGCCGTGCGGCGGCGCGCCGTACTGCAGCGCGTCGAGCAGGAAGCCGAACTTCAGCTGCGCTTCTTCCGCGTCGATCTTCAGCGCGCGGAATACCTTGCTCTGCACTTCTTCGCGGTGGATACGGATCGAGCCGCCGCCCAGCTCCCAGCCGTTCAGCACCATGTCGTAGGCCTTGGCGATGCAGGCGCCCGGATTCGTCTCGAGCATGTCTTCGTGGCCGTCTTTTGGCGCGGTGAACGGGTGGTGGGTCGCAGTCCAGCGGCCCGACTCGTCGTCGTAGTCGAACATCGGGAAGTCGACAACCCACAGCGGCTTCCACACGTCGTCGAACAGGCCGGCCTTCTTGCCGAAGTCCGAGTGGCCGATCTTCACGCGCAGCGCGCCGATGGCGTCGTTGACGACTTTCGCCTTGTCGGCGCCGAAGAAGATCAGGTCGCCGTCTTCCGCGCCCGTCAGTTCAAGCACTTGTGCCAGCGCTTCGTCCGACAGGTTCTTGACGATCGGCGACTGCAGGCCGTCACGGCCCTTGGCCTTCTCGTTGACCTTGATGTAGGCCAGGCCCTTGGCGCCGTAGATCGCGACGAACTGGGTGTACGCGTCGATTTCCGAACGCGCCATCGAGCCGCCCTGCGGTACGCGCAGGCCGACCACGCGGCCGCCTTCCATGTTCGCAGCACCTGCGAACACCTTGAATTCGACCGACTTCATTACGTCGGTCAGGTCGGTGAATGCCAGCTTGACGCGCATGTCCGGCTTGTCCGAACCGTACAGGCCCATCGCGGTGGCGAAGTCCATGACCGGGAACGGGTTAGGCAGTTCGATGCCGAGGGTGTTCTTGAAGACGACGCGGATCATGTCTTCGAACAGGTCGCGGATTTCCTGCTCGGTCAGGAACGAGGTCTCGCAGTCGATCTGGGTGAATTCAGGCTGGCGGTCGGCGCGCAGGTCTTCGTCGCGGAAGCACTTGGTGATCTGGTAGTAGCGGTCGAAGTTCGACACCATCAGGAGCTGCTTGAACAGCTGCGGCGACTGCGGCAGCGCGAAGAAGTTGCCCGCGTTGACGCGCGACGGCACCAGGTAGTCGCGTGCGCCTTCCGGGGTCGACTTGGTCAGCATCGGGGTTTCGATGTCGATGAAGCCCAGGTTGTCGAGGTACTTGCGCACTTCCATCGTGACCTTGTAGCGCAGGCGCAGGTTGTTCTGCATCTGCGGGCGGCGCAGGTCGAGCACGCGGTGGGTCAGGCGGGTGGTTTCCGACAGGTTGTCGTCGTCCAGCTGGAACGGCACCGGTACCGATGCGTTCAGCACTTCAACCTGCGAGGCCACCACTTCGATGGTGCCCGACTTCAGGTTGGCATTGGCCGTGCCTTCGAGGCGCTTGTTGACCACGCCGGTGATGCGCAGGCAGTACTCGTTGCGGACGTGTTCCGCAGCCTTGAATACGTCTGCATTGTCTGGATGGCAGACTACCTGCACCAGGCCTTCACGGTCGCGCAGGTCGATGAAGATCACGCCGCCGTGGTCGCGGCGACGATGCACCCAGCCGCACAGGCTGACGGTTTGGCCGAGCAGCGCTTCAGTGGTGAGGCCGCAGTAGTGTGAACGCATGGTGGACATAGGATTTTCAGTCTAGGTTGGTTATTCGGTGGAGGCGGTGAAGCGCGCCTCAGATCTTGGTTGGCGAATGCTCGGGGGCGACGACGCCCATCGAGACGATGTACTTCAGGGCCGCGTCGACACTCATGTCGAGTTCAACGACCTTGGAGCGCTCCATCATCAGGAAGAAGCCCGAGGTCGGGTTCGGCGTGGTCGGCACATAGACACTGACAAAGTCGCCCAGCAAATGGTTCTTGACGTCGCCGCCAGGGGTGCCGGTCAGGAACGCAATCGTATAGCTCTCGGCGTGCGGGTAGGGAATCAGCACCGCCTTGCGGAACGCGTTGCCCGACGATGAGAACAGCGTGTCCGATACCTGCTTGACGCTGCCATACAGCGAGCTGACGACAGGAATGCGGTGCAGCAGGCGTTCCCACAGGCGGACGAAGTAATTGCCGATGAGGTTGTTGGCCAGCAGGCCAGTCACGAACACGATGGCAATGGTCAGGATGGTGCCCATGCCCGGAATGTCGAAGCCGACCAGGGTACGCGGCTGCCATTGCTCCGGCAGGATCAGCAGCGACTGGTCCATGGTACTGATGACAGCGTTCAGGACCCACGCCGTGATGGCGATTGGGACCAGAATCAGCAATCCGGTAATAAAATATTTACGCATCGAGCTCTCAAGTTATGGGCTGCACGCAGCCCTGCCGTTCTCAGTCCGTGCTGGTCTTTGCCGCTGGCGCAGCTGCAGGCGTTGCCGCAGGGGCTGCCGCTGGCGCTGCCGGTTCCGCTGGCCCGGTGGCGGTTCCCGTGGACGGCGCAGCGCCTCCGCGGAAATCGGTCGCATACCAGCCAGTGCCCTTCAGCTGGAAGCCGGCGGCGGTTAATTGCTTCTTGAAAGCAGACTTGCCGCAGGATGGGCATTCGGTCAGTACCGGGTCGGATACTTTTTGCAATACATCCTTGGCAAAACCGCATTCATCGCAGCGGTAGGCGTAAATCGGCATCTAGTACTCCGCAAAAATCGTCAAAACCCTGAATTATATGCCTTTTTGCCCTCTCCCAGCAGAAAGTCGGCGGATCGGCTGCCTGCAAGCAACGCGTGACGGGCGTGCCGGAATGGTAATATGCGCGCTCCCCTGCATCCGCCGGGCCAGAACTGAAAAAGGAAATGCAATGATGTTGAAGAAGTCCCGTATTTTGCTCATTGGCGCGGCATCCGTGCTGGCCCTGGGTGCGTGTGATTCGAAAGACGCGATCAAGACTGCCCCGAGCAAAGAGCCGGTCGCGGCGACGGTGAATGGCGTGGCGATCCCTGCCAGTACGGTTGAACTGATGGTCAAGGAGCGTACCGCCCAGGGCCAGCCGGACAGCCCTGAGCTGCGCAAGGCGATCATCGACAACCTGGCGATGCAGCAGCTGGTCGCGGCTGAAGCGGTCAAGAAAGGCGTCGACAAGCAGCCTGAGACCCAGCGCCAGCTGGAACTGGTGCGCCAGTCGATTTTGGCTAACGCATTCGTGGCCGACTACATCAAGAACACCCCGGTGACCGACGAGATGCTGAAGGCGGAGTACGACAAGGTCGCCGCGCTGGCAGGCGAGTACAAGGCGCGCCACATCCTGGTCAAGGAAGAAGCTGAAGCGAAGGCGATCATCGCCGAGCTGCAGAAGGACGCCAGCAAGTTCGCGGCGATTGCACAGGAAAAGTCGATGGATCCTGGTTCGAAGGTCAACGGCGGCGACCTGGGCTGGTTCGACCCGCGCAGCATGGTGCCGGAATTCGGCGCGGCTGTGTCCAAGCTTGAAAAAGGCAAGTTCACCGACGTGCCGGTCAAGACCCAGTTCGGCTACCACGTGATTTTGCTGGAAGATTCGAAGAAGGCAGAAGCGCCGCCGTTCGAGACCGTCAAGGAACAGCTGAAGCAGCAGGTGCAGCGCACCAACCTGACCAAGCTGTTTGACGATATGAAGGCGAAGGCGAAGATTGAGATCGCTGGCCAGCCTGCGGCGCCTGTCGAAGCCAAGTAACAACGTCCGTCGTTCCCGTGAAAACGGGAACCCATACTTCGCGGCATAATTCGCCCGGCATGGGTTCCCGCCTTCGCGGGAACGACGTTATTTACGCTCCCACACCATCCATCGCTCCTTCCCCGCAAACACGGGAATGGAATCGGCGACCGCGGCGTCCTCGACGCACTCAAAATCTTCACCCAATAACTGATCCAACTCGCCCCGGCTGATGCCGAACGGCGGTCCTTTTGGCGCGTCGCCGAAAAAGAAGAACCCCGCCAGCAGAGCGCCCGGCGGCAGCAGTTGCGCCCAGCGTGCGGCCACCTGGGGCCACATCGCCCGCGGCAGCGCGCACAGGAAGGCGCGCTCGTAGATCATGTCCAGCCCTGCGGCCGGCTCATACGCGAAGAAGTCCGCCTCCACCACGCGCTCGCTCCACTGCCCCGTTATCGCACGCGCCCGTTCGACGGCGGCCGGCGAAAAGTCGATCGCCGTCGCGTCCCATCCGGCTTCTGAAAAATACACCAGTTCATACGCCGCGCCGCAGCCGGGAATCAGCACAGTTTTGGCTTTCGACCGCGCGACGAATTCGCGTACCTGCTCCGGCACACCGCCCCTGTCCCAAGGCGTGAAATCACGTTCAAACCGCTCGTCCCAGAAGGCCGGCGTGCGCGGGTCGCGGCTGTCGAATTCAGGCATTACTGCCCCCCGTACAAGCGCAGGTAAAGCTGGATGCCCGCCAGCCCAAGGCCCAGCGTCGCCGCGAAGACGACCATGAAGGCCAGCATGCGGTTGGTGCGGCGCTGTTCGATCACCAGCGCCAGCAGCAGCTCGCTGTCCGGTCCGCGCGGTTCGGCCTGGCGCACCAGCGCGTTTTGCAGCAGCCGTGGCAGCTGCGGGATGATGTGGGTGTAACCCGGCGCCTCGGCCTTCAGGCGCTCCCACATGCCCTGTACGCCCACCTGCTCGGCCATCCAGCGCTCCAGGTAAGGCTTGGCGGTCTTCCACAGGTCGAGGTCAGGGTCGAGCTGGCGGCCGAGGCCCTCGATGTTGAGCAGCGTTTTTTGCAGCAGCACCAGCTGCGGCTGGACTTCGACATTGAAGCGGCGCGAGGTCTGGAACAGGCGCAGCAAAATCTGGCCGAACGAGATGTCCTTCAGCGGCCGGTCGAAGATCGGCTCGCAGCAGGCGCGCACTGCCGACTCCAATTCATCCACGCGGGTTTCGCGCGGCGCCCAGCCCGACTCGATGTGCGCCTCGGCCACGCGCTTGTAATCGCGGCGGAAGAAGGCCAGGAAGTTTTGCGACAGGTAGTCCTTGTCGAAGTCGTTGAGCGTGCCGACGATGCCGAAGTCGAGCGCGATGTAGCGGCCGAAGGTCTTCGGGTCGATCGAGACCATGATATTGCCGGGGTGCATATCGGCATGGAAGAAGCCGTCGCGGAACACCTGCGTGAAGAAAATTTCCACGCCATCGCTCGACAATTTCTTCAGGTCCACGCCTTCGGCGGCGAGGCGGTCGATCTGCGAGATGGGGATGCCATGCATCCGTTCCATGACGATCACGTCCGTGGAGCAATAGTCCCAGTACATCTCCGGCACCATCAGCAAAGCCGAGTTGGCAAAGTTGCGGCGCAACTGGCTGGCGTTGGCCGCCTCGCGCATCAGGTCGAGCTCGTCGTGCAGGTATTTGTCGAACTCGGCAACCACCTCTTTCGGCTTCAGGCGCTTGCTGTCGGCCCACAGGCGCGACAGCAGGTCGACCGCCATGTGCATCAGCGCCACGTCTTCGTCGATCAAGCGTTTCATGCCTGGGCGCAGCACCTTGACCGCGACTTCCTTGCCGTCCTTCAGGGTCGCAAAGTGCACTTGGGCAATCGATGCGGACGCGACCGGCGTGCGCTCGAAGCTGGCAAACAATTGATCGGGGTGGGCGCGCAGCGAACGGGTGATCTGGGCAATGGCGAGATCGGAGGGGAACGGCGGCACCCGGTCTTGCAGCAGCGCCAGCTCATCGGCGATGTCGAACGGCATCAGGTCGCGCCGGGTCGACAGCACCTGGCCGAACTTGACGAAGATCGGTCCCAGCTCTTCCAGCGCCATGCGCAGCCGCACGCCGCGCGGCTGGGTAATGGTGCGCCAGAAAAACATTGCATTGATCAGTTTGGCAGTGCGCGGAACCTTGAATCCGGAGAAAGCAATTTCATCGAGGCCGTATTTGATGGCGACGCGAAAAATTTTTAGAAGGCGCAGGAATTTCAAGATCATCAATGGTCCAGGTTTATTTTTGTCCGGCGCTGCCAGCCGGGGTGTCGGTTTTAGCGGCCAGCTTCTGCTCGAGCCGCGCGATGCGCTTGGCGGCGCGTTCCACGTCGTCGCGCAGGCGCGTCACATCGTCGGTAAATTCTTGCACTGCCACCTTGGGCACCAGTAGCGGATTTTCCTCGACGAAGTATTCCGCGAGGTTTTCGGTCACTTTCTTGTGCGTCGTGCGCACGTGCTCGAAGGCCGAGCGGGCGCCGCCGGCAATGCGGGTCGCGGCCACCGGCCCCATCAGGCGTTCGATGTCGTGCTCGGCTTCCCAGCGCAAGCCTTTCGACAACTGCGAAATGGTGTTGGCAAACTCGGCGTCGCCTTCGATCTTCACGTACGAAAACGCGCGGTCGCGGTTGCGGGCAATCAGCGGCAGGTCGGCCAGCTTGACCCGGATGGTGACGTTGGCCGGCTCGTCGGACCGGCTGGCCTCGACCATGCCGTCGCGCGTGACGCGCATGCGCAGCCCCATGCCGGAGGCATCGATCAGCGCTTCCTTGCCGGCGTGCAGCTCGAGGGCGTCGCGCGCCCAGGCTTCCTGCGCCAGCAGGTGGTTGATGGCCTTGATAACCGGGGTCGTCAAGGCGGTCTGTGAAGTGAACGGGTTCGCTGTCGCCATAATGTCGTACGCCTGAAAAACAAAAACCGCCCGGTGTTAGCGGGCGGCCTTGATCTTACCATTTGCCGGGCATAATTCCGCCCGCACAATTAATTTCCTAAATAATAATTAGGAAAGCTGCTGGATACCTGCGAGAACCCAACCGGTGCTGCCGTCGGTCGGCTTGCTCATGTTCCACACCTCGGTGAACGGCTCGGCCAGCGCGGTCGGGTCGGTCTTGATCTTGCCGGTGAACTTGACGCTCGCCAGGTAGTCGGTCGCGGTGGTCTCGATGCCCAGCAGTTCGGCGTCGATCGACACCACATCGGTGAAGTCGGCCACGTCGCCGCGTTCCTGGATCTGCATCTTCAGCTCTGCGTACACTTCCGGCGTGGTGAATTCACGCAGGTCGTTGAAGTCGGCCTTGTCCCATGCGGCTTGCATGCGGATGAAGCTCGACTTCGCGTGGCGCAGGAAGGTTGCGCTGTCGAAGTCCGATGGCACACCGTAAGGCGTGGTCACGTGCGGCTGGCTGCTGCCGGCGCTGGCTGGCATCTGCTGTGCAGGCTGGAAAGCGCTTGGCTGAGCCGCAGGCTGGAAGCCCGAACGCGGCAGGGCCGAACCGATTTCAGGCGTACCGGCGCCAGCGCCAGCACCCGCGCCCGCTGCGACCGGCTTGTTGAAGCCTTCGAAACGCGAGTTTGCTGGCGTATCTTTACGCTTGATCATGCGCCAGATGAACAGGCCAGCCATTGCCAGCAGCGCGATCATCAGGATGCTCGCGATCATGCTGGCCGCTGCGCCGCTCAGGCCCATCGAGGACAGCAGCGCGCCCAGGCCGAGGCCCAGCAAGGCGCCGCCCAGCATACCCTTCCACATACCGCCCTTGGCCGCTGCTGCGGCAGGTGCGGCGGCGGCCGCGCCGGCAGCTGCCGGGCGCTGTGCCGCCATTGGTGCCTGTGCCGGCGGAGGCGTATTAGCCTTTTGCATGGCAGCTGGCGACTGGCGGCCAAATGAGCGCTTGCCGCCGAGCGGACGCGCGGTCGCTTCCACCACCATCGACATCGTCGTAATGGCAAGCATCATGGTCACAAGTAGTTTTTTCATCGCTTTTGTCATCCTAAAGTTTAATACCAGTGTGAAGAGCGGCCACACCTGCCGTGAGATTAAAGTATTCCACCCGTTCCAGCCCGGCCTCCTGCATCATCGACTTGAGTGTTTCCTGGTCGGGATGCATGCGGATCGATTCAGCCAGGTAACGGTAGCTGTCTGAATCACCGGCAATCTTCTGGCCCAGCCAAGGCAGGACCGAGAAGGAATATACGTCATACGGTTTCTGCAGCGGCGCCGCCACTTTGGAAAACTCCAGCACCAGCAATTTGCCACCCGGCTTCAGGACGCGCTGCATTTCCTTGAGCGCCTGGTCCTTGTGCGTCATGTTGCGCAGGCCGAAGGCCACGCTGACGCGGTCGAAATAATTATCCGGGAACGGCAATTTTTCGGCATCACACAGCAAGGTGGGGGTGACGATCCCGTTATTCAATAGCCGGTCGCGGCCAACGCGCAGCATCGACTCGTTAATGTCGGTGTGCCACACCTCCCCCGTCGGGCCCGCTTTTTTCGCGAACGCCATCGACAAGTCGCCGGTACCGCCCGCAATGTCGAGCACCTTGAAACCCGGGCGCACCGCTGCGTTGGCGATCGTAAACGTCTTCCAGATGCGGTGCAGGCCGCCCGACATCAGGTCATTCATCACATCGTATTTCGACGCGACCGAATGGAAAACCTTGGCGACCTCGCGGACCTTGTCGTCCTCCGACACGGTCTTGTAGCCGAAGTGGGTTGTGTTGGTCATATTTACAGGCAAGATTTATATTCACCCATTATACAAGCGCGCCGGGTTGTGGGGAGCGAGGCTAAGTTTGGCTTAAGTTTCAAGCGGAACAGCCCCGGATGCGTGGCAGAATATTTCGCTTGGAAGCGACGGAGTCTCTTATGAACAACCCTACTTTCCCACCGGATAGTAAGTACGAGGTCGCCAGCATCATGGGTGGGCTGTACGGTGACGGGTTCATCGCCTGCAAGGGTGCGTTTTCGCGCGAGTGGGTCTATGAGCTGGGCGCCGACATTGCCATGCTGTTTGAAGAGGCGCTGGCCACGCCGGGTGGCGCACTGGCGCGCGGGCCGAGCAGGTATTACGTCGAGATTCATCCGGAAAGGCTCAGCGGCTTTGCCGACATCATCAGCCATCCCTGGGTGGTGGCGGTATGCAGGGCCGTGCTGGGGCCGGATTACAAGGTGGTCGAGGCCGGGTTCGATGTGCCGGGGCCAGGCGCGATGAAGCAGCCGTGGCACCGGGATTTCCCGTCGCCCGAGGCGACGCTGGTCGGGCGCAGGCTCAATTCGCTGGCTTTCAATATCACGACCGTGGATGTGACCGAAGAGATGGGCCCGTTCGAGATCGCGCCGGGGACGCAGTGGGATGACCTGACGGGCGGGGACCTGATGTTCCCGGGGCCGGAATGGAGCGAGCGGTATGAAGCGCGCGCGCAGAAGAAGCTGGCGCAGATGGGCGATATATCGGCCAGGTCGGCGTTGACCATTCACCGGGGGACGGCCAACAGGTCGCAGAGGTCAAGGCCGGTGTTTGTGCTGGGGGTCGATGCGCCGGACGGGACCAACGCGGACAAGCATGATTTGCAGGTGACCAGGGGATATTACGAATCGCTGCCGCAGGAGGTGCGCAGGCACCTGGCTGCACGGGTGGTCGACAGGCTCGATCCGATCGTGCAGGGCCACGCGATTGAAGGGCTGAAGATGGGGCAGATGGGGTAAGCGCCGCGCACTACGGCCTGCGCGTTGCATCGCGTTGATGCCAATTCGGCGGAGGCGCGCTACGCGCTTGTCCGCCCTACGGGCCGATCGTGCAGGTTCACGCGATTGTAGGGCTGAAGATGGGGTAAACGTCGCGCACAACGATACGTAGGGCGGACAAGGGCGAAGCCCGCCTCCGCGTTGCGTCCCGTTGACACCAATTCGGCGGAGGCGCGCTACGCGCTTGTCCGCCCTACGTTAGTGGCCGCCGCAGCCTTTCGCTGCAACCGGCGCGCCCGCGATGATCGCACCGGGTTCACGGCCGCTATCGCCGTCAAACCCCGCTGCGTGCAAGCGCTTCATATAATCCGCCCACAAGGCCTGCTGCTCGCTACCCAGCTTGTACAGGTACTCCCACGTGAACAAGCCGGTGTTGTGGCCGTCCGTGAACGTCGGCTGCACCGCATAATTCCCCACCGGTTCCAGCGCCGTGATGCCCACGTCGCGCTTGCCCAACTGGAGAACTTCCTGCCCGGTGCCGTGCCCGCGCACTTCCGCCGATGGCGAATACACGCGCAGCAGCTCGAATGGCAGCGAGAACGCGCTGCCGTCATCGAAGGCGATATCCAGGACTTTCGATTTCTGGCGTACGGTCAGTTCAGTCGGTGTCATGCTCTTTCCTCAAACCGCCGCGCAATGTCGGCGGCCAGTTGCGGCAGCAGCGCGCGGCGCGCCGCCAATACTTGTTCATCGGTGGTGCGCACTGCCGGCGCCCATACCGGGCTCGGGAACTGGGCGTCGTCTTCATAACGGGGAATCAGGTGCCAGTGCAAATGCGGCACCATGTTACCCAGGCTCGCGAGGTTGACCTTGAACGGCTTCATCACGCCGACCAGCGCCAGCTCGACCTGGTAGACTGCTTCGTTGATAGCCAGGCGGTCTTCCTGCGACAGGTCGCTCATCTCCTTCACATGATCGTTCCAGATCACGCGGCAGAAACCAGGATACGCCGCATCGTCGACGATGATCACCGACAGCTTGTCGTCGCGATACACCGTCGGCACCTTCAGGTCACATAGCTCACACGTCATACCAGCACTCGTTCGATACCACCGTTATTGGCACGCGCCACATACTCGGGCAGCCAGTTCTCGCCCAGCTTGTGCCGCGCGATTTCAATCACGATGTAGTCCGCAGTGGTGCCCGAATCGTCATTGTAGCGCGACAGGCCCTGCAGGCAGGACGGGCAGCTGGTGAGGATCTTGACATCGCCGCCGAAGCCGTCGGTGCGCAACTTGGCCGCGCCCTTCTCCATCTCGTCTTCCTTGCGGAAGCGCACTTGCGTGGCGATGTCCGGACGCGATACGCCAAACGTGCCCGACTCGCCGCAGCAGCGGTCGTTCTTCTCGATCTTGACGTTGTCGATGGTCGAGACCAGCGCATTGACCGTCTTGACCGAATCCTGCAGCTTCATCGGGTTGTGGCACGGCTCGTGGTACATGTAGCGGGTACCGGTCACGCCTTCGAGCTTGACGCCCTTCTCCAGCAGGTATTCGTGGATGTCCATGATGCGGCAGCCAGGGAAGATCTTGTCGAACTCGTAGGTCGCCAGCTGGTCGTAGCAGGTGCCGCACGATACGAGCACCGTCTTGATGTCGAGGTAGTTCAGCGTGTTGGCCATGCGATGGAACAGCACGCGGTTATCCGTCATCATCTTGTCGGCCTTGTCGTACTGGCCGGCGCCGCGTTGCGGATAGCCGCAGCACAGGTAACCCGGCGGCAGCACGGTCTGCACGCCCACTTCCCACAGCATCGCCTGGGTTGCCAGGCCCACTTGCGAGAATAGCCGCTCCGATCCGCAGCCCGGGAAGTAGAACACGGCTTCGGTATCGGCCGTGGTGTTCTTCGGATTGCGGATGATCGGGATGACCTTGTCGTCCTCGATGTCGAGCAGCGCGCGCGCGGTCTTCTTCGGCAGGTTGCCCGGCATTTTCTTGTTGATGAAGTGGATCACCTGCTCGCGCACCGGCGGCTTGCCGGTGGTCGGCGGCGGCGCCTTGGTCTGCTTTTTTGCGAACTTCTTGAGCAGGCTGTTACCTACGCGCTGCGCCTTGTAGCCCCAGTCGATCATCGCCTTGCGGGTGGCGTTGATGGTGGTCGGGTCGGTCGCGTTCAGGAAGAACATGCCGGCCGCGGTGGTCGGGTTGAAGCTCTTCTTGTCCATCTTGCGCAGCAGGTTACGCATGTTCATCGAGACGTCGCCGAAGTCGATGTTGACCGGGCACGGCGTCACGCATTTGTGGCACACGGTGCAGTGGTCGGCCACGTCTTCGAACTCTTCCCAGTGGCGGATCGAGACGCCGCGGCGGGTCTGCTCTTCGTACAGGAAGGCTTCGATCAGCGCGGAGGTCGCGAGGATCTTGTCGCGCGGCGAATACAGCAGGTTCGCGCGCGGCACGTGCGTGGTGCAGACCGGCTTGCATTTACCGCAGCGCAGGCAGTCCTTGATGCTGTTGGCGATCTCGCCGATATCGCTTTGCTGCATGATCAGCGATTCATGGCCCATCAGGCCGAACGACGGCGTGTAGGCGTTGCGCAGGTCGGCGTTGAATTCAGGGTTGTTGAGCAGCTTGCCCTTGTTGAAGCGGCCTTCCGGATCGACGCGCAGCTTGTAGTCGCGGAAGTCCTTCATTTCGTCTTCGGTCAGGAACTCCAGCTTGGTGATGCCGATGCCGTGTTCGCCCGAGATGACGCCGTCGAGCGAACGCGCCAGCTTCATGATGCGGCCGACGGCTTCGTGCGCGTCCTGCAGCATCGCGTAGTCGTCCGAGTTGACCGGCAGGTTGGTGTGCACGTTGCCGTCGCCGGCGTGCATGTGCAGCGCGACGAACACGCGCGAACGCAGCACGCGCTGGTGGATCGCGGTCGCTTCGTCCAGGATCAGCTTGAACGAGCCGCCGTTGAAGATGTGGCGCAGCTCGGCGCGGATCTCCTGCTTCCACGAGATGCGCACCGTGCGGTCCTGCACCACGTCGAACAGCGTCGCGCCGGGCCGCTGCGTTTCCAGTTCTGGCATGCGTGACGTCACTGCCGCCAGCGGCTGGTCCAGGTTCGCCAGCACGAAGGTCCAGCGCTCGCGCACCGCGTCGAGCATCTCGAGCGCCTGCTGCGGGCGGTCGCCCAGCATTTCGTCGGCGCCAATGCCTTCGCGCGCCGCGTCGTCGCCTTTGGCAACCGGCAGGTGGCCGGCGGCGATGAAGTCGCGCAGCTGGTCGACCAGTTGCAGCTTGTTCTTGATCGACAGCTCGATGTTGATGCGCTCGATGCCGTCGGTGTACTCGCCCATGCGGTTCAGTGGAATCACCACGTCTTCGTTGATCTTGAAGGCGTTGGTGTGCTTGGCGATGGCGGCAGTGCGGGCGCGGTCGAGCCAGAACTTCTTGCGCGCTTCCGGGCTGACCGCGACAAAACCTTCGCCGACGCGGGTGTTCGCGATGCGCACCACTTCCGAAGCGGCGACAGCGACCGCGTTTTCATCGTCGCCGACGATGTCGCCGAACAGCGCCATCTTCGGCAGCACGCCGCGCTTGGACTTGGTGGCGTAGCCGACTGCGCGCAGGTAGCGCTCGTCGAGGTGCTCCAGGCCGGCCAGGCGCAGCGTGGAAAACGCTTCGCCGCCCTTTGCGGGCAGGCCGTCGAGGTAGTCCTTGATTTCGACGATCGATGGAATCGCGTCGCGCGCCTGGCCGAAGAACTCCAGGCAGACGGTGCGCGTGTGCTTCGGCAGCTTGTGCAAAATCCAGCGGGCCGACGTGATCAGGCCGTCGCAGCCTTCTTTCTGGATGCCCGGCAGGCCGGCCAGGAATTTGTCGGTGACGTCCTTGCCCAGGCCTTCCTTGCGGAAGCGGCGGCCTTCAATTTCGAGGATCTCGGTCTTGAACGGTTCGGTCTTGGCCGCGCCGCGCGTGGACGGATGCGTCCATTCGAGCTTGAAGCGCGCCAGCGGCGTGTCGTGGATCTTGGACAGGTTGTGGTCGATGCGGGTCACTTCGAGCCAGTCGCCGTTCGGGTCGACCATGCGCCACGAGGCCAGGTTGTCGAGCGCGGTGCCCCACAACACGGCCTTCTTGCCGCCCGCGTTCATGGCGATGTTACCGCCGATGCAGGATGCTTCCGCCGACGTCGGGTCGACCGCAAACACGAAGCCTGCGCGCTCCGCGGCGTCGGACACGCGCTTGGTCACCACGCCAGCGCCGGAGTAGATGGTCGCGTATTCGCGCTCCACACCCGGCAGCATGGTCATTTCGACTTCGCCCAGCGCGATCAGTTTTTCGGTGTTGATCACGGCCGACATTGGCGTCAGCGGAATTGCGCCGCCGGTGTAGCCGGTGCCGCCGCCGCGCGGGATGATGGTCAGGCCAAGTTCGATACAGCCTTTGACCAGTCCCGCCATTTCGTCTTCGGTGTCCGGCGTCAGCACGACGAACGGATATTCGACGCGCCAGTCGGTGGCGTCGGTGACGTGCGATACGCGCTTGATGCCGTCGAAACGGATGTTGTGTTTCTCGGTGTAGCGGCCCAGCACCTTGGTGGCGCGCTTGCGCAGGTCATAGGTGGCGCGGAATTCGTTGCCGAAGTCTTCGACCGCGCGGGTCGCGGCGGCCAGCAGTTTTTCAACGGCCGCGCTGCGGCTGCGCGCCAGCTCGGCGTCGGTGTCGCCTGCTTCGAGCGAGTCGACGGTGAGGCGGCGCTTGTCGACTTCCGACAGGCGGTGATGCAGCGCGTCGATCAGTTCCTGGCGGCGGGTCGGGTTGTCCAGCAGGTCATCCTGCAGGTAGGGATTGCGCCGCACCACCCAGATATCGCCCAGCACCTCGTACAGCATGCGGGCCGACCGCCCGGTCTGGCGCGCGCCGCGCAAGGCGTCGAGCAGCTCCCACGCTTCTTCGCCCAGCAGGCGGATCACAATTTCACGATCGGAAAACGAGGTGTAGTTGTACGGGATTTCGCGCAGGCGGGTGGTGGCTGGACCGTTCGGCGTTTCCGCCAGCAGTGCCTGGATTTGTGCGGGGGCGTTCATGTATCGTGGACTTCTCGGACTGACCCTAGGGAAGAACATTCTAGCGTATTGCGCTGCACAACGCCCGGGCAGGGGCCGTTTTTCCGGTCTATACAGCCAGTCGCCGACGTCGTTTATTTGCAAAATTTACATTTTAAGCAAATGTTATTTGCACAGACCGTCATTTATGCACCAGATATTTGCATGATTTTCATGCAGGCAGGATATTCAGGCGAGCATCTGGCCCAGTTGTTTCCAGAACCCGTCAGGCACATAGAGCAGCACCGAGGTCATGGTCAGGTAGCGCCCGAATTTACCGATGGCCATGTAGCCGATGCTTGGCCAGAACGGCAGGTGCAGCCAGCCGCCCAGGGTGCACAACGGGTCGCCGACGGCCGGCACCCACGACAGCAGCATCGCCTTCGGGCCGAAGCGCGCCAGCCATTTGAACCATACCGTTTCACGCTCCTTGGCGAACGCCACCTTGGCGCGGTAGCCGATGAAGTAATCGACCGCGCCACCCAGCGTATTGCCAAGCGTGGCGACGAGGATCGCGGGCCAGAACATTTCATGGTTGGCCTTGACCACCGCGAACACGGCAGGCTCCGAGCCCAGCGGCACCAGGGTGGCTGAAACGAAGGAGATAATGAAGACCGAACTGAGGCCGACCGCAGGGGCGGCCAGCACTTTGAGCAGCCAGAGAACTGCGGATTCGATCATGGGGGCAAAAGACGGCTTGGGAAGCGTCCATTATAATGAGGAAAACCTATCGCAACGACACGATAGGCAGAGCCCGCCAACCGCGCTCGCCTGTCGCACTGAACGCCTCGGCCATAACCCGATCAGGACAGTCATACGAACGCGTCACCAAGTGCGTCGTTCCCGCCATTGGCGGAAACGACTTCCCGTGAAAACGGGAACCCATGCGCCGCTGGCTACTGAGATTCAGTATAGGTTCCCGCCTGCGCGGGAACGACGGTGGCTTTGAACCTTATGCTTGCAGACCATGACAATCGACTATCTCAAGAAAATCCTGACCGCCCGCGTCTACGACGTTGCCGATGAAACCCCGCTGGAACTTGCCCCTACCCTGTCCGAGCGTTTCGACAACCGCATTTACTTCAAGCGCGAAGACATGCAAAGCGTGTTCAGCTTCAAGCTGCGCGGCGCCTACAACAAGATGGCCAACCTGAACGCCGCGCAGTTAAAGCGCGGCGTGATCTGCGCCTCGGCCGGCAACCACGCGCAGGGCGTCGCCCTTTCGGCTGGCAAGCTGGGATGCCGCGCGCTGGTCGTGATGCCGACCACCACGCCGCCGGTGAAGATCGAAGCGGTCAAGGCGCGCGGCGGCGCGAATGTCGAAGTGGTGCTGCACGGCGAGTCGTACACCGACGCCTACAACCACGCGCTGACCCTGGAAAAAGAACAGAAGCTGACCTTCGTGCACCCGTTCGACGACCCGGACGTGATCGCCGGCCAGGGCACCATCGGCATGGAGATCCTGCGCCAGCACTCCGGCCCGATCCATGCGATCTTTGTGGCGATTGGCGGCGGCGGCCTGATCGCCGGCGTGGCCGCCTACGTCAAGCAGGTGCGCCCCGACATCAGGATCATCGGCGTGCAAACGATGGACTCCGACGCGATGGCGCGCAGCCTGAAGGCCGGCCAGCGCGTGACCTTGTCCGACGTCGGCCTGTTCTCGGACGGCACCGCGGTGCGGCTGGTCGGCGAAGAGACCTTCCGCCTGGCGCAGAAGTACGTCGACGAGATCATCATCGTCGACAACGACGCCATCTGCGCGGCCATCAAGGACGTGTTCCAGGACACCCGCAGCATCCTCGAACCGGCAGGCGCCCTTGCCATTGCTGGCGCCAAGGCCTACGTCGAGCGCTCCGCGATGTCGAAAAACCCGGTGCGCAACGAGTCGCTGGTGGCGATCGCCTGCGGCGCCAACATGAACTTCGACCGCCTGCGTTTTGTCGCCGAGCGCGCCGAGGTGGGCGAAGCGCGCGAAGCCGTGTTCGCGGTGACGATTCCCGAGCAGCGCGGCAGCTTCCGCCGCTTCTGCGAACTGGTCGGGCCGCGCAACGTCACCGAATTTAACTACCGCGTCAGCGACGAGCGCGAAGCCCACGTGTTTGTCGGCATCCAGGTCTCCGCGCGTGGCGAGTCCAGCGTACTGGCGCGCACCTTCGAGCAGCACGACTTCCGCACCCTCGACCTCACCCACGACGAGCTGGCCAAGCTGCACATCCGCCACCTCGTCGGCGGCAAGAGCGCGCTGGCGCACGACGAGCTGCTGTATCGTTTCGAATTCCCGGAACGCCCCGGCGCATTGATGCGCTTTCTCGCCAGCATGGCGCCGAACTGGAACATCTCGCTGTTCCATTACCGGAACCAGGGCGGCGACGTCGGCCGCATCCTGGTCGGCCTGCAGGTGCCGGGCGGCGAGATGGACGAATTCCGCCAGTTCCTTAACACCCTCGGCTACCGTTACTGGGACGAGAGTGCCAACCCCGTGTACAAGCTTTTCCTTTAAACGCCAATGACCAACACCGCCGACCAGTCTCCGCTGGGTAAAACCTCCGCCTACCAGACGCAGTACGCACCGGAACTGCTGTTCCCGATCGCGCGCCAGCAAAAGCGCGACGAGCTGCAGATCACCGGCGCGCTGCCGTTCTTCGGCGTCGACATCTGGAACGCCTACGAGCTGTCGTGGCTGAACATGCGCGGCAAGCCGCAGGTGGCGATTGCGACCTTTACTGTGCCGGCCGATTCCCCCAACATCATCGAATCGAAGTCGTTCAAGCTGTATCTCAACTCGTTCAACCAGACCCGCCTCGCCAACCAGGACGCGCTGGTCGAACTGCTGCGCGAAGACGTCTCCACCGCGGCAGGCGCGCCGGTGCATGTGACGGTGACGATGCAGGAAGACTTTGGCCGCCTGAAGATGGGCGAGCTTGACGGCCTGCTGCTGGACCGCCTCGACATCGAGGTGGATAACTACTCGCCCAGCCCGGCCCTGCTGACGGCGGCCAAGGGTGAGCCGCCGGTGGATGAAACCCTGGTGTCGCACCTGCTCAAATCGAACTGCCTGGTCACTGGCCAGCCCGACTGGGGCAGCGTGCAGATCCATTACGTGGGCCCGCAGATCGACCAGGAGGGCCTGCTGAAGTACCTGATCGGCTTTCGCGAGCACAACGAATTCCACGAGCAGTGCGTCGAACGCATTTTTGTCGACATCATGCGCCAGTGCGCCCCGCAAAAGCTGGCCGTGTATGCGCGCTACACCCGCCGCGGCGGGCTCGACATCAATCCATGGCGCGCCAACTTCACCACCGGCCGCCCGCCCAACCTGCGCAACGCCCGCCAGTAAGGCGCTGATACAGGTCAACGATTGCAATCCGCACCGCCTGCAAGCATTGACCTAGTTTCCGTACGGGAATACCTTTAGCCCGAATGCAACGCTTCCCACACAGCCGGGGCAGCCTTGATTTTCGTTAAAACAACGCCATATGGTGTTGTGGCTGGCCCGGTGCACGGCATTGCCGGGTTCCCCAAGTCGAAATCGAATTACACGGCTGCAAAACAGGCCTATAATTCTGGCTCGCAAGCACCTTTGTGCACTGCAACATTACACAGAGTGTCATGACCAATCTTAGCAAAATCCTGTCGCCCGAGAACGTGCTGCTCGATCTCGAAGTTTCCAGCAAGAAGCGCGCCTTCGAGCAAGCCGGGCTGATCTTCGAAAATAATTGCGGCATTGCGCGCTCGACCGTATCGGACAACCTGTTCGCCCGCGAGCGCCTCGGCTCCACCGGCCTCGGCCACGGCGTCGCCGTCCCGCACGGCCGTATCAAGGGCAGCAAGAGCCTCAAGTCGCCGCTGGGCGCGTTTGTGCGCCTGGCCGAGCCGATTCCGTTCGAGTCCCCGGACGGCCAGCCGGTCAACCTGCTGTTCTTCCTGCTGATTCCTGACCACGTCACCCAGCAGCACCTGGAAATCCTGTCCGAGATCGCAGAGATGTTTTCGGACGACGCTTTCCGCACTGCGCTGTCGACTGACCCGGATCCGAAGTCGGTGCATGCGCGTATCACCAGCTGGCAACCAAGCCTGCAGGCCTTGGGTTAAACTTGGCGGACCAGGCGCGCCGCGCCTCACTACAAAGACCCGTTCATGCTGCAAACCCCGCTGACCATCCAAAGGCTGTACGACGATAACCGCGAGTCTTTGGAGCTTGGCTGGTTCGCCGGCTTCCCCGGCGGCGAGCGCCTGATCTCGGGCGATGTGGCTTCGGCCGCCGACCAGGTCGGCCACCTGAACCTGATCCACCCCGGCCGCATCCAGGTGTTCGGGCACCAGGAACTGGCCTACTACCACCGTCTTAAATCGAGCTCGCGCGCGCACGTCATCTCCGAACTGATCGGCGGCGGCCCGCCGGCGCTGATCATCGCGCAGGGCCTCGACACGCCGCCCGACATCCTCGCCATCTGCGACGAGCAAAATATCCCGCTGTTCTCGACGCCGCTGCCGGCCGCGCAGGTGATCGACTACCTGCGCGTCTACCTGTCCAAGAAGCTCGCGCAGCGCATCATCATGCACGGCGTGTTCATGGACGTGCTGGGTGTCGGCGTGCTGATTACCGGCGACTCGGGCCTGGGCAAGAGCGAGCTTGGCCTCGAACTGATTTCGCGCAGCCACGGCCTGGTGGCCGACGACGCGGTGGAGTTCTCGCGCATCGCGCCGAACATGATCGAAGGGCGCTGCCCGCCGCTGCTGCAAAACCTGCTCGAAGTGCGCGGCCTTGGACTGCTGGATATCAAGGCGATCTTCGGCGAGACCGCCGTGCGCCGCAAGATGCGCCTGAAGCTCATCGTGCACCTGGTGCGGCGCGGCGCGGCGGAAGAAGAGGTCGAGCGCCTGCCATTCAACTTCCCAACCGAAGACGTGCTGGGCCTGCCGGTGCGCAAGGTGGTGATTCCTGTTGCCGCCGGCCGCAACATCGCGGTTCTGCTGGAGGCTGCCGTGCGCAACACGATCCTCCAGCTGCGCGGCATCGATACGCTGCAGGAATTCATGGAGCGTCAACGCCAGGCCATGACAGGCGACTGAAGATCGAACCATACCAGGGCATTAACCAGACGGCGCGAGCCGTCTTTTTTTTGCTTTGAAATAAAAGTTTATTAAGCTAATATCATTTTGTTAACTTGCGGTATAGCCAATCAATAGACTTTACGGGAACACATATGTCGGCGAAATTAAGGCAGTGGATTTTATGCTCGGCTTATGCATTCCAGGTCCTGGCCCTTTCCGCATGCGGAGGGAGTGGCGACAGCGCCCAATCGGCACCGCCGCCTGCAAATAATGCGCCAGCTCCGGCGCCTCTCCCTGTACCGCCAGTACCTGTACCGCCTGTACCTGTCCCGGAACCCGCCCCCCTTCAATTTGAGGAAGTGCGTGCCAAGCCAGTCAATATCGCGATGGTTGTTTCATCCTCCCAAATGCATGCGAATGGTGCGAAAATCCAGCAGTTTTCTGCTGCACTTTCCGGCGACCTGAACCGGCGCGCCACCGCCCGCTCGGGATCGAATGGGCCAATCTATTCGGTGGACGTTCTCAGCGCCGGCGCAGATGCCCCAGCGGTCCGGAACCAGCTGAAGCCTTATGATGGGGCGATCCTGATCGGCGTGGTTCCGGTGCCTCTTGTCATTGATGGCATAGATGGATTTGCGAAGCCGTTAATGGATCCATTCCGGTTGCCATCGTGCGGCGAGTATCGCTTTTCAGCCAACAGCAACCGCATCGATTCAGTTCCCCAGGAAATCGACAACGACCCGTCGTGCCGGCACGGGATGCCTGTGGCTGTATTGCGCGGCCAAAGCCAACTATCGGACCTGGCGGACGTTGAAAAAAAACTTGATCAATTCATTGCCTATCACAAGGCCAGCGATCAAAACAATTTGAATTGGTCGCCTGATTTTCAGTACACCTGGGCGTTATGGGGCGGATCTGCGCCCTACCTCCCCGCAGATACGCTGGCGGACATTTGGCCAGCAATGACGCTCAACGGTGGACTTCAACATTATCCCTCGCCCGCTTTCGTTACGGATGGGACAGCCGCCTTCCGCAAAGACACATTCAAACGATGCCTGGCAAGCGAAGGGGAAATGTGTGTGGTCGGGGGACATGGAAACTCGAGCAGCATTTTGTTCGAAGGCCCCGACGCGCTGGGGAAGTATTATTCTGACGATCACGTCAGTATGGCAAGCAGCGAGATTCAATCCAACGGCGCCAGTGCGAAATACGTTGAAATGTTAGCGTGCTCCTCGCAAGATTTTCTTCGCAGCGGCTCATTCGCAACGACGTTGCTGATGTCAGGGAAGACGATGCTCACTATGGGATCTTCTACCACTTCATGGGGAAGCTCTAATTTCGTGTTCGAGCAAGCGCAGGAGGTCTATCCTTACCTGGCGCTCGGGAGCACCTTTGCGGAAGCAGTCAGGGGAAGTTTGAGGGGCAATGCGATTTCGATGCAAGGCGATCCATACATTTCCTTCCGTCCCGTGCCCGCACGCGCGCCCAAACTTGTGATTAATGGGAAGCACTATAACGATGGAAACTTCATCTTCCCGATGGTCTTTGCGGACTCCATCGCCGGCTCAAGTTCACAAGCCGTCCTTCACCTGTCCAATGCCGGTATGGCTGACCTTCATATTCAACTGGCCTGGGCCTCGAGAGCATGGAGTATCGACGGCAAGCCGACTCCGGAAGGTGGATTCAATGGCGGCTTTTCCCTGGTCGATCCGTATCCGATCTCAGGAAGCAATCATGGTTCTGGAATTGGAAACAAAATTTTTACGATCAAACCGAACCAGACGATGAAGGTGACATACAAAATGGCGCCATTGGTTTATAGCCCTCCGGGAGCGCCGGTCACGGGGATTCTGGGCTCCACCTTGCAGCTTTTTTCCGACGACCCTGCTTCCTACAAAATCACGCTTGATGCCACAATGAGGATTCACTAGCGATCAACTTCGCGAACTTTCGGGCCGGGCGCAAAGTCGAACCAGCATCCCACCCAGAGTCCGGAGGCTGGCATGTCGATCGCAAAGCTGGTCTCCAGCGTATTGATGGCGCTGGGCTTCTGCGGCAGCGCCCTCGCCCAGGCAATTTCGGAAGAAACCCCGCCCACCACCTGCGGCAACCGCCTTGTCGCCGGGATCACCTGCACCGGCCGCTACTGCGACAATATCGAAGCGATCTGCGGGGCGGGCCGGCGCGAGCTATACGACATCCGCTGGTCCAGCTTTGTCTCGGAAGAAGGCGAGGCGGTCGCGCAATGCAACGTCCCCAACCCGTACGAGCGCGGCGACTGGCCCGCCGGCGAGCCCGCCTTCATCAGCGGCTTCTCCTGCAAGGGCAGGTACTGCGACAACATTGCGCTGGAATGCGTGGCGCTCAAGGATGCGTTTCCCGCGACCCTGGGCGGGCCGAGCTGCCAGTGGACCAGCTGGGTCTCGGAGGAAACACCGACCCTCCGCTTTCCACCCGGCTTCGGCGCCATCAGCATGGCATGCCGCGGCAACTACTGCGACGACAAGCGCTTCCTGGTCTGCCCGATTGCGCCGCGATGATGCCCGCGGCGCGGGTAGCAAGCCCAAACGCTGAGCGAAAATGATGCCATTGCGGTATCATCAAGGCATGCGAATCGTACTCATCACAGGAATTTCCGGCTCCGGTAAATCGGTGGCCCTCAATGTTCTTGAAGACGCCGGCTACTACTGCGTTGACAACCTGCCTCCCGCGCTGCTGCCAAGCCTGGTCACCGCGCTGGTCGCCGACGGCACCGACAAACTGGCCGTCGCCGTCGATGCGCGCAGCGCCCAGTCGCTGGTCGAACTGCCAGCCAACGTGCGCCAGCTGAAAGACGATGGGCACGACGTCAAGATCATGTTCCTGACCGCAAATACGCACTCGCTGGTGGCGCGCTTTTCCGAAACGCGCCGCAGCCACCCGCTGTCGCACCAGTTGCGTCCGGACGAAAATCCCGCATCGCGCCGCACGCTGATCGAATGCATCCTTGAAGAACGCGAGCGCCTGTCAGCTATCGAGCAGCTCGGGCACGTGATCGACACGTCCGAACTGTCGGCCAACAAGCTGCGCGCATGGATCAAGGAACTGGTGGAGATTGAACGCGCGCCGCTGACGCTGTTCTTCGAATCGTTCGCCTTCAAGCTTGGCGTGCCGCTCGATGCCGACTTCGTGTTCGACGTGCGCGCGCTGCCGAACCCCTACTACGACCTGGCGCTGCGTCCGATGACGGGCAAGGACGCGCCGGTGATCGCCTTCCTCGACGCGCAACCTAGCGCCGCGGAACTGTTAAACGATATCCGGGTGTTCATCGAAAAATGGCTGCCGTCGTTTAAGACGGACAACCGCAGCTACCTGACGGTGGCGCTGGGCTGTACCGGCGGCCAGCACCGCTCGGTGTACATGGCCGAACGGCTTGCTGCCTATTTCAGCCCGACCGAGCGCGTGGTCTTGAGGCACCGCGAGCAATCGTAAAGTTCGACGGCGCCACCCGCAGGGCGGATAAGCGGGCTGCCGCCGAGGCCGCATCCGCCGTACGTTTTTTACGCTTTAGAACGTGATGTTGACCGATACCGCGCTGCGCTTCGCCTCACCGTGGTGCACCGCCTCGAGGTTGTTCCCATCCGGATCCAGCACGAACGCGCCGTAATACCCCGGATGATAGGCACGCTCGCCCGGAGCGCCATTGTCGCGCCCCCCATGTTCCAGCGCCGCCTTGTAGAACGCATCAACCATCGCGCGGTCTTGCGCCTGGAACGCCAGGTGGTGGCGCCCGGTCAGCACCCCCTGCGCCGCCTCGCTGCCGGCCGTCGAGATAAACAGCTCGTCGGCCCAGAAGTAGTCTTCGCCTTCGCCGCCCAGCGGCACCTTCAGCACATCGAACACCGCGGTATAAAACGCGCGCGATGCCGGCAGGTCTCGCACAACGAGCTGGATGTGATCGATGAGACGTCCGCGATGAAGTTCCATTGTTTCCATGCCAGCCTCCTTGTGAAGACAATCAAAGATTACAGATGGCGCAGCGGATGCGCCCGTGCCGGCCACACCGGCGTAAAGAACTTCTCCACCATCTCCGGCGTGACATCCTGGAGGCCAGCCGGATTCCACTTCGGCGCGTTGTCCTTGTCGATCACCAGCGCGCGCACGCCTTCCAGCACTTCGCCGTGCTCGAAGTTGTGCCGCACCAGGGTGCGTTCCATGCGCAGGCAGTCCGCCACATCCAGCTTGGCGCCGCGCACCAGCAGTTCATGGGTCACGCACATCATCAGCGGCGAACGCTGGCGCATCGCGCCCAGCGCCTTCTGGAAGAACGCGCCGTCATCCTGCTCCAGCGACGCCATCACCGCAGCTACTGAACCGGCGCCAAAATGCTTGTCGATACCGGCGCGGTTCGCTTCCAGCGTGCTGTCCCCGGCCTGTCCCTTGAACTGCCCGGCAAACGCAACAATGGCCGGGCGCAAGCCGCCGCCCGGCGTCGTTTCAATCAGTTCCTTCAGCGCCGCCATCTGCGCCTGCGGCACAAACAGATCGGCCAGTCCCACGTACAGCGCATCGGCCGCCCCGATTGTGAGTCCGGTCAGCCCGAGGTAGTTCCCCAGCTGCCCCGGCGCGTGCGACAGGAAGTGCGAGCCGCCGACGTCCGGGAACAGGCCGATGTTCACCTCCGGCATCGCCATCTTGGTGCCTTCGGTGACGATGCGGATGCCGCAATCGGGCCCGCCTTGCGCAATGCCCATGCCGCCGCCCATGACCACGCCTTCCATCAGCGCGACGTAAGGCTTCGGGTAGTAATGAATCAGGTGGTTGAGCGCGTATTCTTCGGTAAAGAAGTCTTCGAGCAAAGCGCTGCCGCCCATCGGCGTGGCGTGGCCCACTTCATGGAAGAAGCGGATATCGCCGCCCGCGCACAGGGCTTTCTCGCTGCTGCTGGTAATAACCACTGCATCGACGGCGGCGTCGTCGCGCCAGCCTTCCAGCACGTCGGCCAGGTCGCGCACCATGCCAAGCGATAGCGAGTTGAGCGCCTTCGGGCGGTCAAGCGTAATGATGCCGGTGCGGTTGGCGATGCGGGTTTTTACGAATTCGCTCATGACGGTGTGTGTAAGATTAAAAGACTGATATTTTATCGGCAAACCAGCGGCCACAGACGCAAAAAAGGCGTCCGCAGACGCCTTTCATCAGGAAGGGAAATTAAGCTCAGGCCGCAGCCGGCAGTTCCGCTTCAGGCATGCGTTTAATCGCCTCGCGATTGTGGTCCTGGAGTTTGTTTTTGTATTTCATGACCTGGCGGTCAAGCTTGTCGATCAAGGTATCTATCGCTGCGTACAGGTCCGCTGCCACACTCTCGACGAATACCGTCTTGCCCGACATATGCAGGTTAATCTCCGCCTTCTGGCGTTTTTCTTTTTCAGTGAGATTGTCGACGGTGAGAATGACGGAGATATCGATCACTTGATCAAAGTGGCGCTTGACGCGCTCGAGCTTCGATTGGACGTATTCACGAATGGCGGGGGTGACTTCGAGATGATGACCACTGATGGTGAGATTCATACACACTCCTTTGATGACGTTGCTAACACTTCCGGTTCTTGCGCGAATGAATCGCGTAGAGGAATCGATAGCTACAAAGACTGGCGGGGTATGGAGGGGTGAAGTGAGTGCAAGCGAAGGGGCACGGTATTGTGCCGACGCGAAACCCTTTCCCAGCATGTCCGCAAATCTTACTGTCGGAAAATGGATTTCTTAGGGTTCTGCCTCCTTCTAGATGCGAAAAAGCATGAGTTGGCACACAAGAAACATGCCCTCATGTAAACCTAGTGTACCAGCTATTCCGCGCAAAACAAGGGGTGCACGGCAATTGAACCGGGTCGCCGCGGAACGTGCCCCGACGCTACCCGGGCACCACTGCGGTGACCTCGATTTCAACGCGGGCGCGGTCTTCCACCAGGCCCGCGACCTGCACCGCACTCATGGTTGGGAAATGGCGCCCGATGATCTCGCGGTATGCCGCGCCGATCTCGGGATAGGCATTCACGTACTCTTTTTTGTCGACCACATACCAGGTCATGCGCACGATGTGATCGGGCTTCGCGCCGCCCTCGGCCAGCACGGCAACCACGTTCTCAAGTGCCTGGCGCACCTGTCCCGCGAAGTCGTCGGTGTGAAACTGGCACTGCGCGTCCCAGCCGATCATGCCGCTCACGAAGACCATGCGGCCCGTGGCCGAGATACCGTTGGCGTAGCCGCGCGGGCGCTGCCAGCCTGGGGGTTGAAGGAAGTCCATGGTGCCTCTCACTGTGGTTGGTTAAGCTGCTTCGCCCCGGCCTCTGCCAGCAGTTCGCGCGCGATGATCAGCTGCTGCACTTCGGTCGCGCCTTCGTAGATGCGCAGCGAGCGGATCTCGCGGTACAGGCGCTCCACCGGCTGCTCGCTGACCACGCCGAGGCCGCCGAACATCTGCACCGCCGCATCGATGACCTGCTGCGCCGTTTCGGTGGCCGTCAGCTTGGCCATTGCCGCTTCCTTGGTCACGCGGCGGCCCTGGTCGCGCTGCCACGCCGCGCGGTAGGTCAGCAAGGCTGCGGCATCGATACCGGTGGCCATCTGCGCCAGCTTCGCCTGCGTCAGCTGGAAGTCGGCCAGCGTTTTGCCGAACATCTTGCGCGACATCGCGCGCGCCGTGGCTTCATCGAGGGCGCGCCGCGCGAAGCCAAGCGCCGCTGCCGCCACCGAGGTGCGGAAGATGTCGAGCGTCGCCATTGCGACCTTGAAGCCCTTGCCTGCCTCGCCCAGCCGCTTGCTGGCTGGTACCCGGCAGTCGCTGAAACGCAGCCGCGCCAGCGGGTGCGGCGCGATCACGTCGATGCGCTCGGCAATCTCGAAGCCGGGCAGGCCGGCGTCGACGATGAAGGCCGAGATGCCGCGCGCCCCCGGCGCTTCGCCGGTGCGCGCAAACACCACGTACATGTCGGCGATGCCGCCGTTGGAGATCCAGGTCTTTTCGCCATTGAGCACGTAGTGGTCGCCGTCCAGCACCGCCGAACAGGCCATCGCGGCCACGTCGGAACCGGCATCCGGCTCGGACAGCGCGAACGCCGCAATCGCCTCGCCGCGGCCTACGCGCGTGAGGTAATCGCGCTTGTTGTCTTCGCTGCCGAACAAGGTGATCGCACCGCTTCCAAGGCCCTGCATGGCAAACGCGAAGTCCGCAAGGCCGGAGTGGCGCGCCAGCGTCTCACGGATCAGGCACACCGCGCGCGTATCGATCGCATCGCCATGTGCGCCATAGGCGGCGCCCCCGATCGCGTGCCTGAGCCAGCCTGCATCGCCAAGCTGGCGCACCAGGGCGCGGCAGGTTTCGTCCACGTCGTGGCCGTGCTCTTGCGGGATGTTCTGCGCCGCCCACGCATCGAGCGACAGCGCCAGCTCGCGGTGGCGCGGCTCAAGGAAAGGCCAGCTGAGGTAATCGGTATCGGCCATGGTCAGTCGCCTTCGAATTGAGGTTTTTCCTTGGCCACGAAGGCGTGGTAGGCGCGGTGGAAGTCGTTGGTCGCCATGCAGATCGCCTGTGCCTGCGCTTCGGCTTCGATCGCCTCGTCCACGCCCATGTTCCACTCCTGCTGCAGCATTTTCTTGGTCATGCCGTGCGCAAAAGTCGGGCCGCTGGCCAGCATTGCGGCAAACGCCTGCGCGTCGGCCAGCACGGTTTCCGGCGCGCACAGGCGGTTGTAGAAGCCCCAGCGCTCGGCTTCTTCGCCACCAAGGCTGCGGCCCGTGTACAGCAGTTCCGACGCGCGTCCCTGGCCGATCACGCGCGGCAGCAGCGCGCACGCGCCCATGTCGCAGCCTGCCAGGCCGACCCGGGTAAACAGGAAAGCGGTCTTGCTGCGCGCGGTGCCGTAGCGGATATCCGAGGCCAGCGCGATGATGGCGCCAGCGCCCGCGCAGATGCCGTCGATCGCGGCGACAATCGGCTGCGGGCAGGCGCGCATGGCCTTTACCAGGTCGCCCGTCATGCGGGTGAACGCCAGCAGGCCGGGCATGTCGAGCTTTGTCAGCGGGCCGATGATCTCATGCACGTCGCCGCCCGAGCAGAAGTTTTCGCCCGCGCCGGTGACGACAATGGCCTTGACTTCATCGGCGTAGGCGAGCCAGCGGAACACGTCGCGCAGTTCCGCATACGAGTCGAAGGTCAGCGGGTTCTTGCGCTCCGGACGGTTCAGCGTCACAGTCGCCACGCCCTGGTCGACGCTGAACAGGAAGTGCTGCGGCGTGTAGTCGGCTACAGCCATTCCGCTGCCTTGCAGCTGGTGGGGTTCGCCCCTGAGGTATCGCATTCGGTTCTCCTATTCGTTGTCGTTCAGGCGCTGCTTCATTTTCGAGAGCAGCGCGATCAGCGTGGACTTGTCGCTTCCGTCCAGGCCATCCATCAATTCAGTGATCCACCCCTCATGCACCGACGCCATGCGGTTGAAGGCGCGGCGGCCTGCCGGCGTCAGCTTGACGCTGTAAGCGCGGCGGTCATCGGCTACCGGCGCGCGCACCACCAGGCCTTCCTGCTCCAGCTGGTCGGTGATGCCGGTGACGTTACCGCCGGTGACCATCAGCCGCTTCGACAGCTCGCCCATGCGCAGGCCGTCGGGGTGGCGGTCGAGCTGCGCCATCAGGTCAAAGCGCGGCAGCGTAATGCCGAATTCCGCGCGCAGGCGCGAGCGGATCTCCGTCTCGATCAGCGTGGTACACGACAGCATGCGCAGCCACAGCTTGAGCGACTGGTGATGGTCGTCGGTCAGGCGGGTCTCGACATCGAGCACTGGCGCTTCGTTTTTATCGGCCATGATATGTTTTCCTTTGTCCGCACGCTTACATTACTTCGCCGCCGTCGACCGCAATCGACTGGCCGTTCATCGCGCCGGAGCCGGGCATGCAGAGCCACAGCACGGCGTTGGCTACTTCGGCTGGCTGCACCAGCCGTCCCTGCGGATTCGACGCGGCCAGCTGGCGCAGCGCTTCCGCTTCGCTGCGGCCGGTCTTGGAAACGATATTGGCCACCGCGCCGCGCACGATGTCGGTGTCGGTGTAGCCGGGACAGACCGCGTTGACGGTGATGCCCTTGGTGGCCACTTCCAGCGCCAGCGACCGGGTCAGCCCGATCACGCCATGCTTGGCCGCGCAGTAGGCGGCGACATAGCCGTAGCCGGTCAGCCCGGCCGTGCTGGCAACGTTGACCACGCGGCCCCAGCGCGCCGCCACCATGCCGGGCAGCGCCTCGCTGGTGCAGTGGTAGGTGCCGGTGAGGTTCACAGTCAGCATGCGGTTCCACATTTCCTCGCCCGTTTTAAGGAAGGGCGCGGATTCGGCCTGTCCCGCATTGTTGACCAAAATATCGACCGGGCCGAAACGCGCGCGCGCTTCTTCGAATGCCTGCGCCACCGAGTCGCGCTGGCCCACGTCGATGGTGACGCAGGCGATCTCGCCCAGCGACGACAACTCGGCCACCGTGGCGTCGAGCACGTCGCGGCTGCGGCCCGAGATGGTGACGCTGGCGCCGGCCAGCAGCAGCTGGCGCGCGATGGCCGCGCCGATGCCGCGCCCGCCGCCCGTCACCAGTGCGTGTTTACCGGCCAGCGCTTCTTGTGAGGCAGCGATCATGATCAGCCCTCCAGCAGTTTGGCAGCGACCTGCTGCGGGGTCAGCCCGGCGCTGGCGGCAGCCACCTGGCGTTCGCGCTCGAGGTTGCGCTCCATTTGCATCTTGCCCGCGTGGTACTGCTTCGGCCAGGCCAGGCCGGTGTAGCCCAGCTTTGCGGTTTCATGCAGCGTCCACGCCGGATCGGCCAGGTGGGGGCGCGCGATCGCGCACAGGTCCGCGCGGCCAGAAGCGATGATGCTGTTGGCATGGTCGGCTTCGAAGATCGCGCCCACCGCAATGGTCGGAATGCCGACTTCGTTGCGGATGCGGTCCGCGAACGGCGTCTGGAACATGCGCCCGTAGACCGGCCTTTCCTTTTTGCTGACCTGGCCCGAGGACACGTCGATCATGTCCGCACCGGCTTCCTTGAACATGCGCGCGACCTGCACCGCGTCGTCCGGCGTGATGCCGCCTTCGACCCAGTCGTGGGCAGAAAGACGTACGCTGATCGGCTTATCCGCAGGCCAGGCGGCGCGGACGGCGGTAAAAACGTCGAGGGGATAGCGGCAGCGGTTCTCCAGCGAGCCGCCGAATTCATCAAGGCGCTGGTTGGTCAGCGGCGAGATGAAGCTCGACAAAAAATAGCCGTGCGCGCAGTGCAGTTCGAGCCAGTCGAAACCTGCCTTGTGCGCCTCGCCCGTGGCGCGCACAAAGTCGTTAAGGATTCGTTCCAGATCTTCGCGCGTGGCCTCGCGGGCCACTTGCGACACGCCCTCCAGGTACTGCTGGCTGGAAGCCGATACCAGCGGCCAGTTGCCTTCGTCGAGCGGCAGGTCGGTGCCGTCCCACGCGCGCCGGGTCGATCCCTTGGCGCCGGCGTGGCCCAGCTGGATGGCGATCTTCGCATCGCTGCTGGTGTGGACGAAGTCGACGATGCGCTTCCATGCCGCCGTGTGCGCGGGTTCGTACAGGCCCGGGCAGCCCGGGGTGATGCGCGCGTCGGCCGACACGCAGGTCATCTCGGCGAATACCATGCCGGCCCCGCCAAGCGCGCGGCTGCCAAGGTGCACCATGTGGAAGTCGCCAACCGTACCGCCGTCAGCGGAATATTGCGCCATGGGCGAGACCACGATGCGGTTCTTCAGCACCGTGCCGCGCAGGCGGAATGGCGTCAGCATCGGCGGAATACCGGCCGCAGTGGCGGGCATCGGCAGGCCGGCCTGCTCGAAGGCGCGGCCGGCGATCCATTCCTCGAAGCGGCCCACATACGCCGGGTCGCGCACACGCAGGTTTTCATGCGACAGGCGCTGGCTGCGGGTGAGCATCGAGTACGCGAACTGCTCCGCTTCCATCGCCGTGTAACGCTCGACGTTCTCGAACCACTCCATCGAATTGCGCGCGGCGCTTTGCAGCTTGAGCACTTCGACCGAGCGCAGCTTCTGGTAGCAGGCCATCACCTTGCCGATGCCGTCGCCGTCCTGCTGCGTGAAGCAGCGCGCCAGTTCTATGGCGTCTTCCAGCGCCAGCTTGGTGCCCGAGCCGATTGAAAAGTGCGCGGTGTGCGCGGCATCGCCCATCAGCACCACCGGCACGCGGCGGCCATCAATCGTGTTCCACTGCACCCACTCCTCGCAGACGATGCGCGGGAACTTGATCCACATCGCCGAACCGCGCAGGTGCGAGGCATTGCTCAGCAGCGCGTTGCCGTCGAGGTATTTGGCGAACAGCTTCTCGCAGAAAGCGATGCCCTCCTCCTGGCTCATCTCGTCCAGGCCGGACGCGCGCCACACTTCTTCCGGCGTCTCGACGATGAATGTGGAGGTGTCGCCGTCGTACTGGTAGCAGTGGGCCTGGAACCAGCCATGCGCGGTCTGCTCGAACGCGAAGGTGAAGGCGTCGAACTTCTTCCTGGTGCCGAGCCAGACGAAGCGGCAGTGGCGGGTGTCGATGTCGGGACGGTAGGTATCCGCGTAACGCGTGCGCACGCGGCTATTGAGGCCGTCGCAGGCGACCACCAGGTCGGCGCCATACTGCGCGGCGATGGCCTGGTCGTCGGCGACATCGGTTTCGAACACCAGGCGCACGCCAAGTTCTTCGCAGCGCGCCTGCAGGATGTTCAGCAGCCGCTTGCGGCCGATGCCGCAAAACCCGTGGCCGCCGGAGGTAATGGTGCGGCCCTTGAAATGGACGTCGATGTCGTCCCAGTGGTTGAACGACTGCAGGATGGTGCGGGCGGTCTGTTCGTCGGCCGCCACCAGGTTGCCAAGGGTCTGGTCGGAGAACACCACGCCCCAGCCGAACGTGTCGTAGGGGCGGTTGCGTTCGATGACGGTGACCTCGTGCGATGGGTCCTGCTTTTTCATCAGCAGCGCAAAATACAGGCCGGCCGGGCCTCCGCCTATGCACACTATCTTCATGACCGCTCCTGATCGTCCTTTAACCTGGACGTATACTACATGCTTAAATAGTTTAGGTGTCAATGAACACCAAGGCACGGTAAGATGGCAGCCCAACAATTCAACCGGACTACTTCATGCCAGCCAGGATGCCGCTTCGCCCAGTTTGCACCGCCTCCTTCCTCTGCGCCGCGCTGGCCTTCGCCGCCGGCGCAAGCGCTGCAACAGCGCCACTGCCCCAGGGCTGCGAGCCTGCGGTTGCGGGCGTTGTGGTCGCACCGGCGTTTCCGCCCAGTGCCCCTGCATTCCCGCCGCTCCAGCTGCAAATGCGCACGCCGCTCGAGCCCACTGTGCTCCCTGGCGGCGGCAGGAACTACCTGGTCTACGAATTACATCTCCAGAACTTCTCCGCCGACGCCATGACACTGCGCGGCATCCAGGTTCTCGACGCCGATAAAGCAAACGCCGCGCCGATCGCCGACATCAAGGAGGCGCAACTCGAAGCCCACCTGCGCACGGTCACCATCGGCGATAACGAAGGCACCAAACGCACCCTGGGCAACGGGCAAGGGGCGGTAGCGTTCCTGTGCCTCGCGTTCGACAGCAAGACGCAGGTGCCGGCGCGCCTGCGCCACCGCGTGCTGCTCGATGGCGCGGCCGCTTTTGGCCCTGTAATCGGCACGCGTGCGACGCCGCTTCCTGTGCTTGGAGGCCCGGTTGCCGGAACCAACTGGAGTCCGGACAACAGTCCGAGCCTGCATTCGCATCACCGGATGGGGTTGTGGGTCGTCGATGGCACTGCGCAGATTGCACGCCGCTATGCGATCGACTGGAAGAAGTACGGCGCGGACGGCAAACCATGGACGGGCGACCAGCGCGATGTGCGCTCGTATCACGCCTACGGCGAAAAGACAGTGGCCGTCGCGGACGGCACAGTGGTCGTTGCGCAGGACGGGTATCCCGACAATATTCCGCGCACCCCCGCAGGATTCGAGCCGGCGGTACCGGTCACCATGGAATCGGTCGCCGGCAACCGGGTTGTCATCGACCTCGGCGGCGGGCAGTTCGCCTACTACGCGCACTTAATGCCGGGCAGCGTGCGCGTGAAGGCCGGGCAGCGGGTCAGGCGTGGCCAGGTGGTCGGCGCGGTCGGCAATTCAGGCGACGCGCGCCAGCCGCACCTGCACTTCCAGCTGACGACCAATCCGGATGTGATGGCCAGCGAGGGCCTGCCGCATGTGTTTGAAACGTACCGGATGAAGGTAGGCGACGGCGCGTGGGAAACCCGCTCGAACGAGTACCCGATGGGGAATGTGGTGCTTGATTTCGGCCCGGAAGCGCGTAACTGACGTCGTTCCCGCGACAGCGGGAACCCATGCCGGGCCACTGGCGCACGCACCATGGATTCCCGCCTTCGCGGGAATGACGGGACTAGAGCGACTTGCGCAGGGCCACTGGCGGGATCTTGAGCGCTTCGCGGTACTTCGCCACCGTGCGGCGGGCGATGACCATGCCCTGCTCACCCAGCATGTCGGCGATCTTGCTGTCCGACAGTGGGCTCCTGGGGTCTTCGGCGCTGGTCAGCTGAACGATCAGCGCGCGGATCGCCGTCGACGATGCCTCGCCGCCGGCATCGGTCGCCACATGGCTGCCGAAGAAGTACTTGAGCTCGAACATCCCGTGCGGCGTCATCATGTACTTTTGCGTCGTCACGCGCGAGATGGTGCTCTCGTGCAGGCCGAGCGTATCGGCGATCTCGCGCAGCACCAGCGGGCGCATCGCCACCGCCCCGTGCGAGAAGAAGTTACGCTGGCGGTCGACAATGGCCTGCGACACGCGCAGGATGGTGTCGAAGCGCTGGCGCATGTTCTTGATCAGCCACTTGGCTTCCTGCAGCTGCGTGTTGAGCTGCCCTTCGCCTTTGCCCTGGCGGAGCAGGTTTGCGTACATGCTGTTCACGCGCAGGCGCGGCATCACGTCGTTATTCAGGGTGACCACCCAGCCGCCGCGGCCGCGCCGCACGATCACGTCCGGCACCACGAAATCGGACACCCCGCCGCCATAGGCAGCACCCGGATGCGGATTGCACTGGCGGATAACGGCCTGCGCTTCGCGCAGGTCTTCGTCGTCGCAGTCCAGGGCTTTTTTCAGCTTGTTGAATTCGCGCTGGGCGAACCAGGCCAGGTGCTTTTCGACGATGGCCAGCGCCATCCGGCGCGTCACCAGCGGCACGCCCGGCATGCGGCGGATCTGCAGCGCCAGGCATTCGGACGCATTGCGCGCGCCCACGCCGGTCGGGTCAAGGCTCTGCACCAGCGCCAGCGCGGTGTGCAGTTCGTCGATCTCGATGTCGAGTTCGGGCGGCATGCGCGAGTGGATGTCTTCCAGCGGCTCTTCGAGGTAGCCGTTGTCGTCAAGCGCGTCGATGATCAGTTCGACCAGCGCGCAGTCGCGCGCGCTCAGGCAGGTGACGCGGACCTGTTCCGTCAGGTGCTCGCGCAGCGTGGTGGCGCTGGCTTCGAGCTGGGGACGCGAATCTTCATCATCCGGCGCCTTGGCGCTGCCGACGTCACCCCAGTCGCCATCGCCCTCGCCTTCGCCAGCGACGCTGGCCACTTCAGGGCTGTCGAAATTGTCGCCTTCGGCCGCCGGAGCGGCTTCCTGCGATCCCGGCTCGGTTGGCGCTTCGCCAGGCGTGGCGGTGTTGATGGCGCCGTCGGCCAGCAGGCGTACCGAGTGGTCGAGCGGATCGTCCAGCCGTTCGAGCATGGGATTGTCCGACAGCGCCTGTTCTATCTCCTGGTGCAATTCGAGCGTCGACAGCTGCAGCAGCCGGATCGACTGCTGCAGCTGGGGCGTAAGCGCAAGATGCTGCGACGTCCGTAATTGCAGGGATTGTTTCATGATATGGCTTACATCCGGAAGTGTTCGCCGAGGTACACGCGCCGTACCGACTCGTCGGCAATGATGTCGTCAGGCCGGCCCGAGGCAAGCACCGCCCCCTGGTTGATGATGTAGGCGCGGTCGCAGATGCCGAGCGTTTCACGGACATTATGGTCGGTGATCAGCACGCCGATCTTGCGCTCCTTCAGGAAGCGCACGATGCGCTGGATTTCGATCACGGCGATCGGGTCGACACCCGCAAACGGTTCGTCGAGCAGCACGAAGCGCGGGTTGGTCGCCAGCGCGCGCGCGATCTCGACGCGGCGGCGCTCGCCGCCGGACAGCGACATCGCCTGGTTCTCGCGCAGCTTTTCGATTTGCAGGTCGGCCAGCAGCGAGTCGAGGCGCTGCTCGATCTCGCCTTTCGAGAGCGGCTTGCCGTCGACCTTCTGCAGTTCCAGCACGGCGCGGATATTGTCTTCCACGGTCAGCTTGCGGAATACCGACGCTTCCTGCGGCAGGTAGGACAGGCCCAGCGTGGCGCGGCGGTGGATCGGCAGGCTGGAGATGTCGACGCCGCTGATGTCGATCGAGCCGGCGTCCGACGGCACCAGGCCGACGATCATGTAGAACGAGGTGGTCTTGCCGGCGCCGTTAGGCCCCAGCAGCCCGACTACTTCGCCGCACTCGACCTGCAAGGAGACGTCGCGCACCACCAGCCGCTTGCCGTAGCTCTTTTGCAGGCCGCGGACGATCAGGGTGCTGCCACAGTTTTTTGCTTCCATTGTTTTATTTTCCTGGCGTGGCCGGCGCTGACGGCTTGTTCGATGGCTGGATCACCATCCGGACGCGGCCCGCGCCTGGCTTGCTCTCGCCGGTTGCGGTGTTCTCGACAGCGAAGAATTCCTTGCGGCTGTCGTAGGAGATGAAGGCGCCTTCGACCTCGTCGGTCACGCGGCTGCCTTCGAGGCGGGCCAGCTTGGCCTTCGAGAACAGCTTCACGATCTCGGTCTTGTTGTCGTATTCGATGCGTTCGGCCTGGCCTTCAACCCACAGGTCGCCGCCGTCGCGCTTCTGGCGGAAGGTCGCCACCGTGCCAGGGGCCGCGGTAAAGGTCACGAACTGGTAGCCTTCCGGATCGACGCGGAGGACGGCCTTACCGGCCTTCATCACCAGCGTGCCGCGCGTGAGGATCACATTGCCCGTCAGCGTACGGATCTGCTTCACATCGTCGTCGGATGCCGAGTCAGCGAAAATTTCGGTCGGCTTGTTCGAGTCGGCCTTCTCGGCCATCGCAGAACCTGCAACAACGCCGCACAGTGCGATACAAAGCAGGATTTTCTTCATCGGTAGCTCGCTCATTTATTTTTTGATTACTGGCGCGGCGGATAAACGATCCGCACGCGGCTGGACACATTGACCTGGCGCGTCGTGTTGTCGACAAACAGGCCAGTGCCCGTCATCGTCGCGCCGTCGGAGATGACCTCGACCGGCTGGTCGGTCTTCATCTGGTCGTCGTCCGGGTACACCGTCAGCGCCTGCGTACGCATGCGCACCGGCCTGCTCGTGGCTGTCGCCTTGCGGTCGATATCGACGTCGCCCATCAGGTGCACCTGGGTGTTGCCGTGGTCGACGCGCGCCCGCCTGGCGCGGATCGTCGTCGGCGGCACGCCTTCGCCAATGCTCTGCACCAGTGGCTTCTCGATTTCCGCGGTGTCATCCACGGGCCGGTGCGTCAGCTTGTCGCCCGAAACGATGTAGCGCGGCTGCCCGCTTGGCGACATGCGCACCACGCTGAAGCGTTCGACGATGTAGTCAGGCTCGTTCTTAAGCGCGTCCGACGAGATGCCCGGATCGTTTTCCATCATCTGCGCCACCCAGAAGCTGCCGAAGGCGAGGAAGGTCGCGGTCATCATGATGGCCGTGAGCTTCCAGCGGTGGGCGGTTCGCTTGTGTTGTTGGCGCGGCACGGCGGTCTAGGCGAAGTACGGCGCAAGCGCCTGTTCATAGGTGCCCTGCGCGCGCATGACCATGTCGCAGACCTCGCGCACGGCGCCGCGCCCGCCATTGGCGCGCGTCACGTAGTGGGCGCGGTGCTGGACCTCGGCGTGCCCGCTCGGTACGGCGACGGCAAAGCCCACCTGCAGCAGCAGCGGCAGGTCGATCACGTCGTCGCCGATATAGCCGCACTGGTCGGCGGTGACGCCGGTTTCTTCGAGCAGCGAGTTGAACGCGATGCGCTTGTCATGGATGCCCTGGTAGACATGGGTGATGCCCAGGTCGGCCGCGCGCTTGACCACGATGGGCGACTGGCGCGCGCTGATGATCGCCGTCTTCACGCCGGTCTTGTTCAGCAGCTGGATACCGAGGCCGTCGAGGACAAAGAAGGTCTTGGTGACTTCGCCATCGGCGCCGTAGGTCAGGGTGCCGTCGGTCAGCACGCCGTCGACGTCGAAGATCATGACCTTGACGCTGGCGGCGCGGCGCATGTGTTCGAGTTCGCGCATCAGATCACCTTGGCGCGGGTCAGGTCGTGGATGTGCAGCGCGCCGACCAGCTTGCCGTCGGCGTCCACCACCAGCATCTGGTTGATGCGGAATTCTTCCATGATCGCGACCGCGTCGACTGCCAGCTGCTCGGGATGCACGGTGCGCGGGCCGGCGTGCATGACGTCGCGGATCGTGACCTTGGTGAAGTCCTGCACTTTTTCGAGCATGCGGCGCAGGTCGCCGTCGGTGAACACGCCGACCGGGTGGCCCGCGTTGTCGACGATGGCGGTCATGCCCATGCCCTTCTGGGTAATTTCGAGCAGCGCCGCCGACAGCGGTACGTCGGCGCTAACCATCGGGATGGCGTCGCCGCTGCGCATGACGTCGCGCACATGGGTCAGCAGGCGGCGGCCAAGGGCGCCGCCCGGGTGCGAGCGCGCGAAGTCTTCTTCGCGGAAGCCGCGCGCGTCGAGCAGCGCCACGGCCAGCGCGTCACCCAGCGCCAGCGTCACGGTGGTGCTGGCGGTCGGCGCCAGGTTCAGCGGGCAGGCCTCTTTCTCAACGGCAATGTTCAAATGCACGTCGGCCAGCTGGGCCAGGCTCGACTGCGGCTTGCCGGTCATGGCGATCAAGGGCGCGCCCATGCGTTTGACGATCGGCAAGATCGACAGCAGCTCGGCCGCTTCGCCGGAATAGGAAATTGCAATGAAAGCATCTTCCGCCGTCACCATGCCGAGGTCGCCGTGGGCCGCTTCGGCCGGGTGCACGAACATGGCCGGGGTGCCGGTAGAGGACAGGGTGGCCGCGATCTTGCGGGCGATGTGGCCCGACTTGCCGATGCCCGACACCACCACGCGGCCGCTGCAGCCGAGCAGCATGCCCACCGCGCGGCCGATGCTGTCATCCCCGAGCAGGCGGCCGTGCGCAGCGCGCAGCGCGTCAGCCTCGATGTCGAGGGTCTCGCGCGCCAGTTCCATTGCGCGCTGCAGGGCGGTGTTGTCAAAAGCTTTCAGCATTGTTTTTTCATCGGTTACACTCATGCTGGAAGTATAAACGAATTGCGAAAGCAAAAAACTTGCCAGACGCAACAAATAACGATTTAGCCGTGAGGGGACGCAGGCGCGCATGTATTCTGGACTGGAACTGACCCTTCTGTTACTTGGCAGCGCCGTCCTTGGCGTGGTCGCGTTCCGCATGCTTCACCTGCCCCCGATGCTGGGCTACCTGGCCGTGGGTATCCTGATCGGGCCGCATGCCCTCGGCCTGGCCGAGAACGACCACACCACCCATACGCTGGCCGAGTTCGGGGTGGTGTTCCTGATGTTCTCGATCGGCCTGGAATTCTCGCTGGCGCAGCTGAAGGCGATGCGGCGCGTGGTGTTCGGGCTGGGCATGGCGCAGGTGGTGCTGACCATCGCCGGCGCGATGGCGTTCGGCTGGCTGGCCTCGACCCAGCTGCCGGCCAATTTCCAGATCAGCTGGCAGGCCTCGTTCGCGCTGGGCGGCGCGCTGGCGATGTCTTCGACCGCCATCGTGGTCAAGATGCTGACCGAGCGGCTGGAGCTGGAAAGCCCGCACGGCCGCAAGATCATCGGCATTTTGCTGTTCCAGGACCTGGCCGTGGTGCCGCTGCTGATCCTGATTCCGTCGCTGGGCAAGCCGCCCGAAGTGCTGGTCGAGACGCTGGCCTGGGCCGCCGTCAAGGCGGTGATCGTGCTGGTGCTGCTGCTGTTTATCGGCCAGAAGCTGATGCGGCGCTGGTTCTCGATCGTGGTCAAGCGCCGCTCGCAGGAGCTGTTCATGCTCAACCTGCTCCTGATCACGCTGGGCGCGGCATGGATCACCGAGCAGGCCGGCCTGTCGCTGGCGCTGGGCGCGTTCGTGGCCGGCATGCTGATTTCGGAAACCCAGTACAAGCACCAGGTGGAAGAAGACATCAAGCCGTTCCGCGACGTGCTGCTTGGCCTGTTCTTCATCACCGTCGGCATGATGCTCAACGTGCAGCTGGTGGTCGAGCACCTGTGGCTGGTGCTGGTACTGACCGCGATACCGGTCATGCTCAAGTTCGCGCTGATCGCGCTGCTGGCCAAGTGGTTCGGCGCCTCCGACGGCGTCGCCATGCGCACCGGCCTGGGCCTGGCGCAGGCCGGCGAATTCGGCTTCGTGCTGCTGACGCTGGCCGCTGGCGCCAAGCTGCTCGACCCGTTCATGATCCAGCTGGTGCTGGCGTCGATGGTGCTGTCGATGCTGATCGCGCCGTTCCTGATCGAGAAGTCCGACCAGATTGTGATGAAGGTCGCGTCCAACGAATGGATGATGCAGTCGCTGCAGCTGACCCAGATCGCCACGCGCACCATGGCCGCGCAAAAGCACGTGATCATCGCCGGCTTCGGGCGCAGCGGCCAGAGCCTGGCCACCTTGCTGACCGACGAAAAAGTGCCCTACCAGGCGCTCGACCTTGACCCAGAGCGCGTGCGCGAAGCGCAATCGGCCGGCGCCAATGTGTCGTATGGCGACGCGGCGCGGCGCGAGAGCCTGGTCGCCGCCGGCATCTACCGCGCCAGCGCGATGGTCATCACCTACGCCAATACCGCGTCGGCGCTGAAGATCCTGCACCAGGTGCACGAGCTGGCCCCTGCCCTGCCCGTCATCGTGCGCTGCCATGACGACTCCGAACTGGACACCCTGAAGAAGGCCGGCGCCACCGAAGTGGTGCCCGAGTCGCTCGAGGCCAGCCTGATGCTGGCGTCGCACGCGATGGTGATGATGGGGGTGCCGCTGCGGCGCGTGGTGCACCGGGTGCAGTCGGTGCGCGAAGAGCGCTATGCCTCGATGCGCGGCTACTTCCACGGCCTGTCGGACGCGGCCGACGATCCCGAGCACCTGTTCGTGCGCCTGCATTCGGTGCCGCTGGTGGACGGCGCAGGCGCCATAGGCAAGCGCATCGGCGAGCTGGAACTGGAAGAAGTGGGCGCCGAGGTGGCGGTGCTGCGGCGCGGCCGCGAGCGCGTCGACGCCAGCCGCGAGTCGGTGCTGGCGGAAGGCGACGTGGTGGTGGTGCGCGGCTCGGCCGAAGCGGTCAGCCGCGCGGAAGAACGCCTGCTGAATTAAGCGATTGCGCTAGTCGAACGACACCACCCGGTTGCGGCCTTCGGCCTTGGCCTGGTACAGCGCGGTGTCGGCATGCGCCACCAGCTGGTGCGCCACGCCTTCGATGGCGTGGTCGCGCTCGAAGTCTTCCAGGGTCGCCACCCCGATCGACACCGACAGCTCCAGCTGGCCGCCGGTCGACAGGTGGAACGGGTGGCTGGCCACGCTGTTGCGGATGCGCTGGGCCACCGCGATGGCGCTCTCCAGGTCGGCGTCGATCAGCAGCACGACAAATTCCTCGCCGCCGAAACGCCCCAGCGCGTCCGACATGCGCAGCTCGTTCTTGATGCGCGTGGCCACTTCGCGCAGCACTTCATCGCCGCCCTGGTGGCCGACCGTGTCGTTGACCTGCTTGAAGTGGTCGATATCGATGTACATGCACGAGATGCGGTAGGCCTGGCGGCGCGCCCGCGCGATCTCTTCGATCAGGCGGCGGTCGATGTAGCGGCGGTTGTACACGCCGGTCAGGGAGTCGGTCAGCCCGATGTACTTCAACATCTCGTTGCTGATCACGTTCTCGAGGCAGATCGCGATGATCGAGGCCATGTGCTCGACGAAGTCGGTGCCCAGCGCCGGCGTAAAGCGGGTCGGGTCGAGGCTGCCCAGGTTCAGGCTGCCGATCAGGCGGCGGTTACGCAGCAGCGGCACCAGCGCGATGCTTTGCAGGCCGGCCGGCGGGTTCGGGAACATCGCCTGGTGCAGCACCGGCGAATAGGGTCCGAGCAGCGGTTTGGGCGGGCCGGTCAGGGCCGCGCTACGCGACGGCACGAAGCCCAGCGCGGCCTCGGTGGCCACGAAATGCAGTTGCGGGAATTCGCCAAAATCCACGCCCAGCACGTTCATCACGGTCTGGATGTCGGCTTCCTCGTCGACCAGGCTGAGGGTGACGATATCGAGTTCGGAGATCACCGGCAGGCTGCGGAAGATCGCGGTGACGAGCTTGGGGAAGTTGTCGCAGCCGACGATCTCAAGGTCGAAGGCCTGGTGGCGGCGCATGATCTCGTGATTGCGTTCGGCCTGCTCCATCAGGTAAGCCATGCGTGCGCGCAGGGACTCGTTCTCCGTCATCAGCTCGCTCGTCGTTGGGCCCGAATCGTGCATAACGCTCCTTCGTCGCAATAGTTAAACTCGCGCCATCTTACCCGAACAGGCTATTGGCGGGTCAGAATGCCAGTGCGGCCCCGACCTGCTGGCCGACGAACAGGCGCTCGCCGTCGCCCTTTGTCACGATGCAGTTCATGCCGAAGCAGACCGCGTCATCGAGCTGCGGCTTGTTGCGGTAGGACTGCAGGATGTCGAGCGGGTCGGGGCCAGGCAGGCCCGTGGCCTGGTCGACCGCGGGGATCGGGCAGCGCGGGCATGGCTTGACCGGCTTCAGTTCGGCGCCGCCCATGCTGAAGGCGCCGACGTAGTCTTCCTCGTACGGCTCCATGCCGTCGACCACGACGTTGGGTCGGAAGCGGTCCATCGGCAGCGGGTCGCGCCCGGCGGCCACCAGCCTGCCGTTCAGGTCCGCCAGCGAGGCCGAGCCGATCACCAGCACCGGGTAGCCGTCGGCGAACAGCGTCGGCGCCTCGACGCCGCCAGTCCATTTGGTGCTGGCAAAGCGCTGGGCGCTGGCGTGGAAACGCACCAGCCGGCATGGCGCGCCGATCACCTGGGAGAACCAGGTCGCGGTGGTTTCGTCGCAATCGTAGGCCAGCACCGTGTCGTCCCAGAGCTTCACTTCGCGCAGCACTTCGTTTTCCGGGGCCGGCAGGTCGAGCGGGATTTCAAGGCGCAGCATGCCGGGCGCGCGCAGTTCGATGGTGTCAAGCTTGATGCGCGGGGACACCAGCGCCAGCCGCGGATACTCGCGCTGGGTCAGGAACTGGCCCTGCTCGTCCACCACCATCCATTCACGGTCGTAGACATTGTCGACCGACAGGCCGGCGGTGGTCAGGGTGGCCTGGCGCACCGAGATGCCGGCGCAGGATTTGATCGGATAAAGGATGAGCTCAGAAATAACCGGCATTGCGCGTACTATCATTTTTGTGTAGGGGCCGCCAGTATCGCATCAATCGCCGGCGGACCATGAGCCAGCCTGTCGCCAATACCTTCTGCGCCCAACGCCCCCGGGTGCTAAGATGAGGTCATGGCCTGCGCCGCAAGGGCGGCGCGCAGCCTGGGGCACACAAGGGGAGTGCCGGCACGGCTGCAGGTGCCGGGTCCAACGGGTCCAACAATGTATGACTTCGTCATCGTCGGCGGCGGTTCCGCGGGTTGCGTGTTAGCGAACCGGCTATCTGCTGACCCCGCCATCCGCGTTTGCCTGCTCGAAGCGGGGCCGCGGGACAGCAGCCCGTTCATCCGCATGCCGCTCGGGCTGGTTCGCATGATGATGAGCAAAAAACTCAACTGGCATTATTTCACCACGCCCCAAGCCGAGCTGGAAGGACGCCGTCTTTTCATGCCGCGCGGCAAGACGCTCGGCGGCAGCAGCGCGACCAACGCCATGATCTACACGCGCGGCCACGCCAGCGATTACGATCATTGGGCCGCGCTCGGCAACCGCGGCTGGAGCTATGCCGACGTGCTGCCCCTGTTTATGCGCTCGGAGCATTACGAGGACGGCCCCGGCCCTTTCCACGGCAGTGGCGGCCCGCTCAATGTCGCCCGGCTGCGCTCGCCCAACCTGCTATCGCGCACCTTCATCGACGCTGCCGCCCAGACAGGGTATCGACTCAATCCTGACTTCAACGGCCCCACCCAGGAAGGGGTCAATTGCTACGCGGTTACCCAGAAGGACGGCCAGCGCTGGAGCGCGGCGCACGCCTTCCTGCACCCCGCCAGCGGACGTCCGAACCTCGACGTCATGACGCACGCCCTCGCCAGCCAGGTGGTGTTCGAGGGCGGACGGGCCGCGGGCGTGGCCTATCTGCGCCACGGCAAGAAGGCAACCGTGCAGGCGCGGCGCGAAGTGCTGCTGGCAGGCGGCGCCATCAATTCACCGCAATTGCTGATGCTGTCCGGCATCGGGCCGCCCGACGAGCTGGCGCGGCACGGCATCGCGCTGCGCCATGCCGTGCCCGGCGTCGGCCGCAACCTGCAGGATCACCTCGACGCCCTGGTGGTGCATCAGTGCAGCAAGCCGGTATCACTCGGTATTTCGTTGGCGACGCTGCCGTCGCTGGTGCGCCACGGGTTCGACTATCTACGCCACCGCCGCGGCCCGCTGACCAGCAATTCGGCCGAATGCGGCGGCTTTGCCAGCAGCGCGCCGGGCGTGGCCGTCCCCGACCTGCAGTTCCATTTCACCCCGGCGCGGCTCGACGGGCACGCCAGGACGCTGCGCAGCGCCTTGTTTACCCTCCTCGGCCATGGCTACGCGCTGCACGTGTGCAGCCTGCGGCCACGCAGCCGCGGCCGCATCACGCTGGCCAGCGCCGAGCCATCGGCGGCGCCGCTGATCGATCCATGCTACCTGGCCGATCCTGCGGACCTGCCGCTGATGGTGGCAGGCGTCAAGGCGGCGCGGCGCCTGCTGGCGGCACAGGCATTCGACCCTTACCGCGGACGCGAAATCTTCCCGGGGCCGCAGGTTCAGACCGACCACGACATTGCGCAGTTCATCCGCCGCAAGGCCGAGACGATCTACCACCCGGTGGGCACCTGCAAGATGGGGCATGACGCGATGGCGGTGGTCGACGATACGCTGCGGGTGCGCGGCGTGGCGGGCCTGCGGGTGGTGGATGCCTCGATCATGCCGACCCTCATCGGCGGCAATACCAACGCCCCGACCATCATGATTGCCGAAAAAGCGGCCGAACTGATCCTCGGCGGCGCTGCCAGCCCGGTGGACTAAAGGAGACCATCATGCGTTATTTCATCACCGGCGCGACCGGGTTTATCGGCAGGCGGCTGGTCCGCGTGCTGCTGGAGTCGCCATCGAGCACAGTATATTTCCTGGCGCGCGACGCCAGCCGCGACAAGCTGCCCGCCCTGTTCGCGCTCTGGAAGGCCGATGCCACCCGCGCCATTCCGGTGAGCGGCGACGTACTGTTGCCGGAGCTCGGCCTTTCCGCTCAACAGCGCGACGAGCTGGCCGGCCGCATCGACCATTTCATCCACCTCGCCGCCATCTATGACCTGCGCGCCGATGCCGCTGCGCAGGCATCGACCAATATCGAAGGGACGCGGCGGGCCGTTGCGCTGGCTGGCGAACTGAAGGCGGGCTGTTTCCATCATATGAGCTCGGTTGCGGCGGCGGGGCTGTACCAGGGTGTTTTTCGCGAAGACATGTTCGGCGAAGCCGAACAGCTGTGGCATCCCTATTTCGCCAGCAAGCACGCTTCGGAACAGGTCGTGCGCGAAACCTGCGCCGTGCCGTGGCGCGTCTACCGGCCGGGGCTGGTCATGGGCGATTCGCGCAGCGGCGAAACCGACAAGGCCGACGGGCCCTATTACTTCTTCAAACTGATCCAGCGCATCCGAGCCCTGCTGCCGCCCTGGATGCCGGCGCCGGGCATCGAGGGCGGACGCATCAATATTGTGCCGGTCGATTACGTGGTTGCTGCGTTCAATCATATTGCCCACCTGCCCGGCCTCGATGGCAAGTGTTTCCACCTGACCGATCCTGAGTCCAGGCGGGTTGGCGATGTCCTCAACATCTTCGCCCGCGCCGCCCACGCACCGAAGATGAGCCTGCGTATCAACGCCGCCTTGTTCAGCTACTTGCCGGAATGGCTGCGCCAGGGCGTGGCGGCGCTGCAGCCGGTGCGGCGCATGCACGATGCAATCATGAATGATCTTGGCCTGCCCGACGGCATCATGCAGTTAGCCAACTGGCCAACCCGTTTCGACAACCGCGCAGCCGCCGCCGCGCTGGCAGGCAGCGGCATTGTCTGTCCGCCGCTCGAAGACTACGCCGGCCCGGTATGGGATTACTGGGAGCGCCACCTCGATCCTGCGCTGTTGATCGACCGCAGCCTGCGCGGGCGGGTCGCGGGCAAGGTGGCGCTGGTCACGGGCGGGTCGTCCGGCATCGGGCTGGCCACCGCCCACCGGCTTGCCGCGGCCGGCGCCACCACCCTCATTTGCGGCCGCGACCTGGCCAAGCTTGAGGCGGCGCGCGCGCAGGTGCAAGAGCGCGGCTTCGACCTGGCCATCTATCAGGCCGACCTGGCCGACATGGACGATTGCGCGCGCTTGCTGCAGGTGCTGCTGGCCGACCACGGACGCGTCGATATCCTGGTCAACAACGCCGGACGTTCGATCCGCCGCGCGGTCGAGGAAAGCTATGACCGTTTCCATGATTTCCAGCGCATGATGCAGCTCAATTATTTCGGCGCGCTGCGCATGACGCTCGGCTTGCTGCCAGCCATGGTCGCGCAGCGCGCCGGGCAGGTCATCAATATTTCATCGATCGGCGTCTTGACCAGCGTGCCGCGCTTTTCCGGTTACGTCGCCTCGAAGGCGGCGCTGGAGGCCTGGTCGTATTGTGCCGCCGCCGAATTTTCCGACCTCGGCATCGTCTTCACCACCATCAACATGCCGCTGGTGCGGACCCCGATGATCGCTCCGAGCAAGGTATACCGCGACGCGCCGGCCATCACCCCGGAACAGGCCGCTGAGCTGGTAGTCGAAGCCGTCATCGCGCAGCCGGCGCGCATCGCCACCAACGTGGGCATGCTGGGACTGGCCATGCATGCAGCGGCGCCACAGCTGTCGCAGATCATCATGAGCAGCGCATACCGGCTGTCGGCCGCCTCCGACCCGTCCGCGCCGGGCCCTGCCCAGGACAGTTCGCCCGAACTGCGCGCGCTCCAGCAGTTGCTGCACGGCGTGCACCTGTAGCATGGCCGCGCAGATGTCCCAGGAAGAATGGCTGTCGGCAGTCGATGCCGCATGGCTGCGCATGGACCGGCCGACCAACCTCATGATGATCTGCGGGATGATGATGCTTGACGGCCATGTGGAGCTGGAGCGCCTGAAAGACGTCATCCGTACCCGGATGCTGTGCCTCCACCGGTTCCACCAGCGCGTGGCCGACACGGGGTCCCGGCCACGCTGGGAACTCGACCCCCACTTCGACCTCGACTGGCATGTGCGCCGCGTCGCACTTGGCGAGGCCAGCCTGCAGGAGCTCACCAGCGACCTGATCAGCACCCCGCTCGACCCCGCCAGGCCGATGTGGCAGTGGCACCTGGTCGACGGCCCGGGAGGAAGCGCGCTCATCATGCGGATCCACCACTGTTACGGCGATGGCTTTGCAATGCTGCATGTGATCGAGGCGATCACCGACCTGGGTGAACGCGTGACGCGCCCGCCGCCGGGCGACCTGGACGGCGCCGATGCCGGCCTCAGCGCCCTCGAGCGCGTCCTGGGACCGGTGGCATCGACGCTGGGCGACGTGCTGCGCGGCGCCGCAGCGTTGGCGGACGCCGGGGCCGGCCTGCTGCGCCATCCCGGCAACGCCTGGTCGAGCGGCACCAGCGCCGCCAGCCTGCTTTACCAGGCGGGCGCGATCGCTGCGATGACGCCGGACTCGCCGACCCGCCTGAAGGGCGACCTGGGCGCCATGAAGCGCGCGGCGTGGTCGGCACCGCTGCCGCTGGCAGAGGTGAAAGGCCTGGCATGCGCATTCGGCTGCTCGGTCAACGATGTGCTGGTGGCCTGCGTGACGGCGGCGCTGCGGGCGTATCTGCTCGAGCGCGGCGACGTCGTCGATGGCAAGGAAGTGCGCGCCCTGGTGCCGGTCAACCTGCGCCCGCCAGGGCCGATCAGCGAACTGGGCAACCGGTTCGGACTGGTCTTCCTGGATCTGCCGATCAGCATCGTGGACCCGCTGGTGCGGGTACACGAAGTGCATCGCCGCATGCTGGCATTGAAGCAATCCCAGCAGGCTTTGGTAGCGTTCGGCATTCTTGCCGGCCTGGGCGTGGCGCCGGACTTCCTGAAAGAGCGCGTCGTCGACGCACTTGCGGCCAACGCAAGCATGGTGGTGACCAATGTGCGCGGCCCCGGGCAGCCGCGCTGGCTGGCCGGCCGACGCATCACGCGCCAGGTGTTCTGGGTGCCTCAGTCCGGCGGCATTGGCCTGGGCATCAGCATCCTCAGTTATGCCGGGGAAGTCAGCTTTGCTGCGGTGTCCGACGCGCAGCGCATTCCCGACCCGGCCACGCTGATGGAACGCGTCGCCACCGAATTCGAAGCCCTCGTGCTTACCGCGCTGATGAGCCACTGGCCAGGCGAACCAACGCGGCGGCGGCGCCCGGCCAGCCGTGCACCAGGCCGCCGTTAGCGCGCGGCGCAGCAGTGGCTGGACTCAGTGGCGCACCTTTGCCCCGCCGGCCGGGGGCGGCGGTGACAAGGCGCCTTGCGGCAACGCTGCCTGGATGGTCTGCCCCAGTCCGCCGGCAATGCCGACGAGCACATCGCGGACCGTGCGCACTGCCGTGTTGCTGATGTCCCCGGCAGCGCGGATCGCGCCCTCGGCGCCCTTGGTTCCGACCTGGCCGGCATCGGCGCCCAGGTCGGCCGATGCCTCGATCAGCGCAGACACGGCATGGCGCGCGACGGCGCCAATATCGGCGCCAAGCGCCGCGGCGACCCGGACGATGGCGCGCATGGTTTCGAATGAAGCGGCGACAACATCGCCGCCCACATCGTGCACGCCACTGACGATGCCCTTGGCAACGCTGCGCACGCTGATGTTGAGCCCGCTGCCAACCTGTTCGCTCGCTTCGATGGCGCCCCTGACGACGTGCTCGACGACGTGCACGAGTTCGCCTGCCGCGGCCCCGCCCGTACCCAGCGAATTGGCCACCGTCTGGCGTACCAGCGCGGTGATCTGCGTTTCGATCGCGCCAAGTGCACCAAGACTGTCGACAATGCCCTGTCGTACTACCTGCGCCGCGCTTTCCGCCGCAGCCTGGCCGTTGCCCGCCCTTGCGGGATGATGCGCCGCATCGGCGGGATGGACATTGGCGGCCGGTTTTGTAGGTGTGCTTGGCATGCTGGACTCCTTGACAGGTTGCGGCCGGGGGTGGCCAGATAATTGGACCGTGGCGCCACACCGATGGTTCGGAAAATCTTGCGTGTTCGCCGGCGGCCGGGCAGACGCGATGCGCGCGCACTGTGGACGCTTTGATGCAAATCAAAGACAAGCGCGGACGCGCGGCGCATCGTGCTCAAGAAGGCACCGCCCAGGACGAACTCTCCTTCATAGCGGTGCCGGAGGGTCATTGTCATGAACAAGATCTGGCTTCAAAGCTACCCCGCCGGCGTCCCGCCGGCCGTCAAGGTCGACCGGTTCGCGTCGCTTCCCGAGCTGTTTGCATGGGTATGCAGCCAGTTCCGCGGCGCGCCTGCCTTCAGCAACCAGGGCGCCACCATCGACTGGCTGCGGCTCGACGCGCAGTCGCGTTGTTTTGCCGCCTACCTGCAGCACGCGGCCGGGTTGCGCAAGGGCGACCGCATCGCGCTCATGCTGCCCAACCTGCTGCAATACCCGGTGGTGCTGTTCGGCGCGTTGCGCGCAGGGTGTGTCGTGGTCAATGTCAATCCCCTGTACACGCCGCGCGAACTGCAGCACCAGCTGGCCGATTCGGGCGCCACTGCCATTGTCGTGCTTGATAACTTCGCCCATACGCTCGAGCAGGCCAAGCCCGCCACGCCGGTGCGCCACGTCATCACCACGCGGGTCGGCGACATGCTGCCCTTCCCCAAGGCACAGATCGTCAACCTGGTCGTCAAGCACGTGCGCCACATGGTGCCGGAGTGGCACATCCCCGGCGCGGTGCGCTTCACCGATGCGCTACGCAAGGGCGAGGGTTTCAGCCTCGAGCCGGTAGCGCTGAGCGGCGACGATACCGCCTTCCTGCAGTACACGGGCGGCACGACGGGCGTCCCCAAGGGCGCCGTCTTAAGCCACCGCAACATCCTGGCCAACGTCGAACAGACGGCCGCCTGGGTTGCCGGCGTGCTCGAACAGGGCAAGGAAACGGCCATCGTGCCACTGCCGCTTTACCACGTGTTTGCCCTGACGGCCACGCTCACGTTCTGCCGCCTTGGCGCACATGTCGTGCTCGTTACCAACCCGCGCGACATCGCCGGGTTCATCAAGGAGCTCAGGCACACGAAGTTCAGCGTCATGATCGGCGTCAACACCCTGTTCAATGCGCTGCTCAACGCGCCGGACCTGCGCGAGGTTAACACCAACGGCGTCAAGCTGGTGGTCGCAGGCGGCATGGCGGTGCAGCGCGCCGTCGCCGAAAAATGGCAACAGGTATTTGGCACGCCGCTCATCGAAGGCTACGGCCTGACCGAAACCTCGCCCATCGTGTGCGCCAATCCGGTCGACCTCGACCACTTTTCCGGCGCAGTCGGGCTGCCGTTGCCGTCGACCGACGTCGCGATCCTGGACGACGACGGTGCGGAGCTGCCGCAGGGCGCCACCGGCGAGATTGGCGTGCGCGGGCCGCAGGTCATGCAAGGCTACTGGAACATGCCCGAGGAAACCGCCAAGGTGTTCACCCCCGGCGGCTGGCTGCGCACCGGCGACATCGGCTGCCTGACCGACAGCGGCTACGTGAAGGTGGTCGACCGCAAGAAGGACGTCATCGTCGTGTCCGGGTTCAAGGTCTATCCCAACGAAGTCGAAGATGTCGTGACGATGCATCCGGGCGTCCTTGAGGTCGCGGCGATACGCGCCACCGACGAGCATTCCAACGAGGTCGTCGAGATCGTCGTCGTGCGCCGCGATCCGGCACTGACCGCGCAAGACCTTGTCGAGCACTGCAAGAAATACCTGACCCCCTACAAGGTGCCAAAGCGGGTGCTGTTCCGCAGCGATCCCCTGCCCAAGTCGCCTATCGGAAAGATCTTGCGGCGCATCGTGGCCGAGGAGGAAGCGAAGGCTGGCGCTGGCGCACCGAGGGTCCTATCCTGAAGAAAAACATCGGCATGAGGCGCCGCCCCGTGCTGCCCACCACCCGACGATCGGAAACTGACATGGACAAGAAACCCAACGAAAAAGCAACGCCGGAACAACACGCCCTGCTCGAAGCGGTCCGCAATTCTGCCCAGCAGATCTGGCAAGCTGGCCTGGGGGCCTTTTCCAGGGCCCAGCAGGATGGCGGCGCCATCTTCGACAAGCTGGTGCGCGATGGTTCCGAACTTCACCGGCTGAGCCAGTTCCTGCCCGACGGCGGCGCCGCCATGGCCGACAAAGTCAGCAGCTTCGCTGGCAACGTCGGCAAGCAAGCCACCGGTTCCTGGGATAAGCTTGAAAAAATATTCGAGGACCGGGTGGCGCGCGCGCTGCGCAGCCTGGGCGTGCCCTCGCACGAGGACGTCGAAAGCCTGCGCGCTGACATTGCGGTGCTCAAGGCAGCGCTGGCGGATGCCGCGCCGGCGCCGCGCAAGGCGCCAGCGAAGCGGGCCGCAAAGGCGGCGACAAAACCGGCAGCCAGGGGCACCCTGCCGGGCGCTGCGAAAACCCTCAAAAAAGCCGCTCCCAAGCCTCGCCAGGCCCGCGCCGGCTCGGGTACGCATTGATTGCAGGGGGCCGCCGGCGGGCGCCGGCGGTTATCGGCAATGCGCCTAACAAGGAGCACGCCATGGCCTGGACCACATTCCCCTACCCCGACCCGTCCTACAACTACAACGCGGCAAGCCTGCGCAAGGCGTGGAAGCACCTGCACGCCGGCGATGCCGAACCGTGGCCAGCGGAAGCTGCCGTGCTCAAGGCGTGGATTGCCTTTCACGCAGGCGAGTTCGAAAGCGCCGCGCGCCAGGGCCTCGCCGCGGGGCCGCCTGGCTACGCGCCGGCCAACAAGGCAAGCTGCATCCACGCGGCCTACCTCGAGGAGTCGACGCCCGACAAGCACCGGCGCCTGCTGGAAGTGGCGCAGCGCTGCGAGCAGCAGCAGCAACAGGAGCCCGGGAATGCCGCCGCGTGGTACTGGCACGCATATGCGCTGGGGCGCTATTCACAAGACATTTCCGTGGTCAGGGCACTGGCGGAGGGCATCGGCAGCAAGGTCAAGGACAGCCTTGAGGCGGCGCTTGAACTGGCCCCGCGCCATGCCGATGCGCACACGGCGCTCGGGCTTTACCACGCTGAAGTCGTCAGCAAGATTGGCAGCCTGATCGGCGGGATGACCTACGGCGCCAGCGCCGACAAGGCGGTCCGGCATTTCAAGGCCGCGCTCGCGCTGAATCCGGACTCGGCAATTGCCCGCCTCGAATATGCTAACGGGCTGATCATGCTCGACCAGCGCGACAACGCTGCCGAGGCACTTGCACTGCGGCGCGACGCGGCGGCCATGACGCCGCACGACGCAATGGAAAGGCTGGACCTTGAACTCGCCAGGCAAACACTTGAACAATAGGGACGGCGCGCGCCATGTGCATCCGGCCGACCTGCACGGGGTAGCCCGGCTCGCCCTGAGCGCGGTGCGCGTCGTACTCGAGCAGGCCGAAGCGGTACACAGGCGGATGGCGGGCGTGCGCATGCTGCGCGCCACTGTGGGCGGCATCACGGGCTTTGCCTTTCGCCGAGTGCGCCAGACAACCGAGGCGGCCGCGCGCTGGTCCGATGCCCGGTTGTCGCGTAGCGCCCCCGGCACACACCTGTCCACTGTCGAGCGCGAGGTGGTGCTGGCAGCGGTAAACGGCCTGTTTGGAGACCTGTTGGCCGAGTCCGGAAATCCGCTTGCCATCGCCATGCGGCTGCGCAGCGACGGCCACCCGCTGGTGCTGTCAAAGGCCGGCCTGTCAGCAGCACTGGGCGAGCCGACCGGCAAGATCGTGGTGCTTGTCCACGGGCTGTGCCGCTGCGACCTGCAATGGCGCCGCGCCAACCACGATTATGGCCAGGCACTGGCGCATGACCTGGGGTACACGCCGGTCTACCTGCATTACAACAGCGGGCGCCACATATCCGTCAACGGCCGCGAGTTTTCCGGCCTGATGGAGCAGTTGGTACAGGCATGGCCGGTGCCGGTCGAGCAGGTGGCCATACTTGGGCACAGCATGGGCGGACTGGTGGCGCGCAGTGCATGTTTTTACGCGAAGGAACAAGGCCATGCCTGGCTGCGCCACCTTGACCACATGGTCCTGATCGGCACGCCGCACCACGGCGCGCCTCTCGAACGGCACGGCAACTGGCTCGGCGCCGTCATGGGGCGCAGCGCCCTGACCGCACCGCTGGCCCGGCTCGGCGAAATGCGCAGCGCCGGCATCACGGACCTTCGCTACGGCAACCTGGTCGACCAGGACTGGCACGGACGCAACCGCTTTGAACATGCGCAAGACCAGCGCCTTCCGGTCCCGCTGCCGAAAGGCGTCAAGTGCTACGCGATTGCCGGCACCACCGGCCGGCGGCTCGGCGATATCCGCGACCGCTTGCTGGGCGACGGCGTCATTCCGATGGATACGGCGCTGGGGTTGCACGAGGATCCGGCGCGCAACCTGAATTTTCCGAAAACTCGCCAGTTCATCGCCTTTGGCGTGCACCACCTTGACCTGCTGAGCCGCGCCGACGTGTACGGCAAGATCCAGGACTGGCTCAGCGCCGGGCCGCGCCGTCCGTAATCAGCCGCTAGCGCGACTTCGGCATCCTCAGTATGCGTTCGGCCAGCTTGCCAAACGGTGGATAGAGCCAGCCCACCAAGCTCAGCGGCGCCTGCGTGAACACCGGCTTGAAATGGCTGAAGGTGCGAAAGCCGGCCTCGCCGTGGTAGGCGCCCATGCCGGAGGCGCCGACGCCGCCAAATGGCAGCGATTCAGGCGCCACATGGAGGAAGGTGTCGTTGACCGTGACGCCGCCCGATACCGTGTGCGCCAGCACATGCGCGACGATCTTGCGGTCGCGCTCGAACAGGTAGAGCGCCAGCGGGCGCGGGCGCGCATTGATCCATGCCATCGCCTCGTCTAGTTGGTCGTAGGCCAGCACCGGCAGCACCGGGCCGAAGATTTCTTCCTTCAGCACGGTGCTGCCGGGCGCGACCGCGCTCAGCAGTACCGGCGGGAAGATCCTGCGCTGCGGATCGGGCTCGGCTGGCGACAGCGGCCACGCGGTGGCGCCGCGCGCGATGGCGTCATCCACCAGCGCCTGCAAGCGTTCAAAATGGCGTGCGTTGATGATGCTGGTGTAGTCGCCGGTGCCTGCCAGCGATGGATAGAACGCCTTCACCGCACGCCCGGCCGAATCGATGAACTGCGCCAGCCGGGCGCGCGGCACGAAGGCGTAATCGGGGGCGATGCAGGTTTGACCCGCATTGAAGGTTTTGCCGATCACCAGGCGCCGCACCAGCAAGTCAAACTGTGCGTCGGACATGGCCGAAGGGCCGATGATGGCTGGCGATTTGCCGCCGAGTTCGAGCGTGACGGGGGTGAGCGTGTCGCTGGCGGCGCGCATCACGTGGTGTCCGACGGCGGTCGAGCCCGTAAACAGCAGGTGGTCGAACGGCTGCTGGCAGAACTGCCGGGAAAACCCGGCGTCGCCGTTGAACACACGCAGCTCGTCCTCGGCAAAGTGCTGCGCCACCAGCGCGGCCATCAATTCGCCGAAACGCGGGGTCAGTTCGGACAGCTTGACGAGGGCGCGGTTGCCGGCGCACAGCGCGCCGTTGAGCGGGCCCACCGACAGCGCCAACGGATAATTCCAGGGCACGACGATGCCGGCCACGCCCAGCGGCTGCGGCATCAGCGACGCGGCGCCCGGCTGGTACTTGAAACTGACCGCGCGCCGCCGTTGCCGCATCCAGGCCGGCCCGTGCCTGAGCGAATGCGCAATCCCGTCGAGCAGCGGGTTAATTTCGAGCAGCTCTGTTTCGTGGTGCGAACGCTGGCCGAAATCGGCCGAGATGGCCGACGCAAGCGCCCCGCGATGGTCGCGCAGCAGCTTGCGCAGGCGCTCGAGGCGGTCGGCGCGTACTGCCCATGGCGTGTCAGGGCTGGCGCGGGATGCTGCATGCTGAAGCGCAAAGATGCGCGTCAGTTCGGTGGTCGGTTGAGGTTCCATGTGCCGATTGTATCCCGCGGCGGCGGCGCGCGAGGCGCGTCAGTGCCGCGGCGGCGCGGCCACGGCCTTCACGCCGCGCTCGGAGCCGATGCGCGCGGCCAGCTTTGCCTGCGCCCCCTCAGCCAGTGCGCGGCAGGCGCCGGTGTCGATAAACGGATTGTGCAAAGGCGTTTTGGCGGCAAGCTTTTCCATGATGCCGGATGCACCTGGATGGGTTGTCAGCAAGACGTCGCACTTCAGCGCGCCGATCTTGTCGATGCTGGCTTTGAACAAGGTCGAGACATCGGCTGCGCCCTTGCCTCCTGAGAAACGGTAATCGCCCAGCGACACCGCCGTCACACTGTCTGCGTACACGACGTCAAGGCATTTCGCGCCGTCGCATGATTGCCAGGTCCAGGTAGTGCTGCCCGGAGTATGGCCGGGCGTCATGTGTGCGGTGACCGAAAGGGCGCCCGCCTTGAGCACCTCGCCGTCACGGACCGTCTTTACCTGCGCCACTTTCGGGAAATGATCGGGCTTCGCTGCCGTGTACTGCGGATCGTCCTTGCCGATGGTGCCGTCCCTGAGTACCTGGGCGCCGTGGGCGCTGGCCGCAACAACCGCGCCGCTGGCGCGCTGCAACGCCGCGATCCCGCCGGCGTGGTCGATGTGGGCGTGGGAATTGACGATCAGCTTGACGTCCTCGACCTTGAAGCCAAGTTCCCTGATGTTTTTTTCGATGAGGGGCGCCGACTCCGGCACGGCGCCGTCGAGCAGGACGTGGCCTTGCGGGCTGGTGATCAGGATCGCGGACAACTCTTTGGTGCCGACATACCAGGTATTGCCGAACACATTGAAAGGCTGCTGGGGATCGTTCCACGCTGCATAAGCGGGGGCGCTGCTCGCCAATACGGCCGCCACTGCCAGCGTCGTCATCCTTATCATGTTCGTTGTCTCCGAAATTTTTCCCGGCATTATAAACAGAATGAAAAAGCCCTCAGAGGTGCTTTCCATAAATACGCTAATTCGCCTAGAATGATCCACAGTCAATTAACGTCGAATAACAATAGTGACGGTTGCGGCAGTGCTCCCGTTGCGACGAAGGCGATATGAATAAATCCATCGCGATCGCCTTGACGCTCGTCGTCGCCACGGTCGCCGTCGGCCTGCCCGTCTGGCTCGCGATTGTCGAATCGGAGCGCCAGGGGCTTGAAGCGGTCACCGAACGTACCCTCGGCTACGCGCGCGACGTCCTGCGGCGCTCCGATTCCACTGCCGACCAGGTGGCCAACGGTTTCGCACGGCTTACAGCCTCCGCAGATGGCAATCCCTGTTCGGAAACTCAGCTTGGCATGATGCGGCAGATCGACTTGTCGTCAAAGTACGTCCAGGCCATCGGTTACCTGGAAGATGGACGCCTGCTCTGTTCGTCCCTGGGCAGGGACACCAAGGGCCTGCTGATCGGATCGCCCGATTTCATGACATCCGGTGGTGTCGCAGTGCACAAAAACCTGCGCCTGCCTTTCGCACCCCTGGAAACATTTATCGCCCTAAGGCAGAATCACTACGTCGCGGTCATTCACAAGGATCTGCCGATCGATATCACGACCACCGAGCAAGACTCGTCGCTGGCGATCTTCGTGCTGGGGGAAGCGACGCCCATGAGTTCGCGCGGCTTCGTCAATCGCGACTGGGTCGGGCGCCTGGGTAGACGCAGTGAGGCGACCTTTATCGACAGCGGGCACGTTGTTGCGGTCGCCAAGTCGACACGTTACCGGTCCGCGGCAGTCGCCGCGGTGCCCATGCACCATCTTTCCACCCGCACGCGCGAGGTGGCCCTGCGTTTGGTACCGGTAGGAATAGTCGCCGGGGTCGTATTGGCCATTGCGGTGCTTTTGCTGGCCCGCACGCAAATGGCCATTCCCGCAGCGATCAAGTCCGGGCTGAAACGGCGCCAGTTCTTCCTGCTCTACCAGCCAGTGGTCGACCTGGCGACCGGCGAATGGGTCGGCGCGGAGGCCCTGATTCGCTGGCGCAGGCCGGGCGGCGAACTGATCATGCCAGATTTTTTCATTCCGCTCGCCGAGCAAAACGGATTGATCGAGCAACTCACGCATTGCGTATTCCAGCTGGTGGCGCGCGACGCCGGCACGTTCATGCAGCGCCACCCGGCCTTCCACATTGCCATCAACTTATCTGCTGCGGACCTGCACTCCCCGCACCTGCTGACTCTGCTTGACGGCTTATCGGCCGAAACCGGCGTCTCGCCGCACAACGTACTGGTGGAAATAACTGAACGCGGGCTGGTCAATGTGGATGCGGTGCGCCAGGTGTTGCACGATGTACGCGCCAAGGGATTCCGCATCGCAATCGACGACTTTGGCACCGGCTATTCCAGCTTGTCCTACCTCGAAGCGCTCGAGGTCGATTACCTGAAGATCGACAAGAGTTTCATCGACGCTATCGCGACCGAAGCGCCGACCAGCAACGTGGTTCACCATATCATCGGCATGGCGAAAAGCCTGGAGCTGCGGATGATCGCCGAGGGTGTGGAAACCCAGGAGCAGGCGCACTTCCTGCGCGAGCGCGGGGTCGAATTTGCCCAGGGATGGCTGTTTGGGAAAGCAATGCCGTTCACTGAACTGGAGCAGCAGATGCTGGGCCGCGCGACGGCGGCGATGGAAGAGCAGCAGCAGGTGTAGCCGCCCGGCACAGTGCCGGGCGGCAGACAGGGCAAGTCTTTAGACGTTGAACAGGAAGTTCAGCACGTCGCCATCTTTGACCACGTATTCCTTGCCTTCAGCGCGCATCTTGCCTGCTTCTTTCGCGCCGGCTTCGCCCTTGTAGGTGATGAAGTCGTCAAACGCGATGGTCTGGGCACGGATGAAGCCGCGCTCGAAGTCGGTGTGGATCACGCCGGCTGCGTTGGGCGCGGTGTCGCCGATGTGGATGGTCCATGCGCGCACTTCCTTCACGCCGGCGGTGAAGTAGGTTTGCAGGCCCAGCAGCTTGTAGGCGGCGCGGATCAGGCGGTCAAGGCCTGGCTCGTCCATGCCCATGTCGGCCAGGAAGGCGGTCTTGTCTTCGTCTTCCAGGTCAGCGATTTCGGCTTCGATCGCGGCGCAAATGGCGACGATAGGCGCATTTTGCGACTTGGCGTATTCGGTCAGCTGGTCCAGCAGCGGGTTGTTGGTGAAGCCGGTGTCGGACACGTTGGCCACGTACATGGCTGGCTTGGCGGTGATCAGGCACAGCGGCTTGATGATCGCCATTTCGTCCTCGGACAGGCCCATCGCGCGAACTGGCTGCGCGTCGTTCAGTTGCGGCATGATGCGCTCAAGCAGGGCAACCAGCTTGGCGGCGTCCTTGTCGCCCGAACGTGCTTTCTTCTGCTCGCGGTGGATCGCTTTCTCGACAGCGGTCATGTCGGCCAGCGCCAGCTCGGTCTGGATGACGGCGATGTCGTCCAGCGGGCTGACCTTGCCGGCGACGTGGATCACATTGTCATCTTCGAAGCAACGCACCACGTTGACGATCGCGTCGGTCTCGCGGATGTGCGCCAGGAACTGGTTGCCCAGGCCCTCGCCCTGCGACGCGCCAGCCACCAGGCCCGCGATGTCGACGAACTCGACGATAGCATTGACGATGCGCTCAGGCTTGACGATGTCCGACAGCTGCTTGAGGCGCGGATCGGGCACTTCGACCACGCCGACGTTCGGCTCGATCGTGCAGAACGGATAGTTCTCAGCCGGGATGCCGGCCTTGGTCAGGGCGTTGAACAGGGTGGACTTGCCGACGTTAGGCAGGCCGACGATGCCGCATTTGAGACTCATGGGAAGACTTTCTAATTCGATTGACGGTGGCGGCCCGCGCGCGGACGTGCCTTAACCCCACATTGTACCCCGCGACGGCCCGGTTAGCCGCAAAATGCGCGGGGTTGACAACTTGACAGGTAGGTACGTCAGGTCTGGCTGCAGGACTGCATCAATTTCGCCCCCCTACACGACTGCTCAACCGGGATTCAAGGTCGCAGGCGGAGAAAGGACCTCAAAACCTAAGCTTCCAAGAAATTTGTCGAACTTCGGCATCTCATCGGCGGAAGCTCCGGAGTAAGTTTCAATCCAGGTAATAGCGCTAATAGCGGGCATATCCCAGTACGCCAGCTCAGAGAGAGCTTCTGGATAGCCAATCAATGCGTCGATGAGGATATTCGTGTCAAAAATCACTGCGGTCACTCGGACCTCAGCATGCGCTGATACTCAAGGCCGTCGCGAGGAATATCCGCGCGATCAGCCCATATGCCGGCAATCAGCTTCAAGGCTTCAACGCGTTGCTGCCGTCGCCTCTGCGCCAGTTCTTCGCCGCTCGCCTCGCGTTTATCGCCATGAGCAAGATCGAGTTCACGTTCGCCACGCGTCTTCTTCACGACAGCCATTGCTATGCTCCGATAGATAAGCTACGACGGTTAGTCTACCCAATCCGCCACGTTTTCGCCGCGTGTTCAGCAAGCGGGAACTAATCAGATCGGCTTTACTTGCGCGAGGTCAGGCTTCTCCGCGAACGCTGCCAGTTCATCACGCAAGTGTTGCCCTTCCGACATCGCGATCTTCCAGTTGCGGATGCGCTCGTCATGATTGAGGCCGTAAAACTTGAAGTCTTTCCGGTCAGGCAGCTTGCCAAGCGGTAGCGTGCGCAGGAACTCGCGGGTGGGCGCGACGATGACAACATTGTCGAGCCAGCCGCGATTCGGGCCGCGTGCCGCACGCCGCCATGGCAGGCCTTTGTCGAGCCAGCCCGGAACAATGTGCTCGGTAAAGTGCGGGTAGAGGACCAGCGACCCGGCCGCCTCGCCATTTGCCAGCCGCGAGTAAGGCAGCGCCAGGTGATAGTCGATGATTCCGCCGTCCCAGTACGCCCCTCCCGGCGCGCCCGCAAGATCGCGTACCGGCTTCATGATCAGTGGCAGGGTGCCGGAGGCCAGCAGCGCGGAGGCGAGGTTGCCCTTGTCGAGGTGCGAAAAGTGCGTTGTGAACGAATCGAACTTCTCTTGCAGCCAGGGCGACGCGTCGCGGCTGTCACCGACCACCACGCGCTCAAGCATATGGGCCAGCCGGTCGCGCGACGCCAAGTTAAGCAGCGATGCCGCGGCAAAGCCGCGCATTTCCGCGCGCGGGTGCGCAGGCGAGGCCAGCCCGCGCAAGCCGCGCACCGTCAGCAGCTTAAGCCGGTAGTGCGGATGGTTGAGGATTTCCTCCTCGCGCCCGCCGACGAATGCGCGCAGCAGGTTCTGGCAGACGTCGTCGATTTCCTGCTGGCTCGGCTTGGCGGTGTAGCGCTGGCCGCAATAGAGGTCGCCAAGGCGCGCAAAAGCGCCTACCGGGTCGGCCTGGCAGGCCGCCGCCATGCGCCACGCGCCGATGGACGAGCCGATCAGGGTACGCTCGCGCGGCGCCGACGGCAGCCAGGAACCAAACATCCATTGATCGAGCGCCTGGAAAATCAGGCCCTTCGGCCCGCCGGCCGCTGCGGGAACGACGGCGATATCTTGCGCTTGCAGGCCGTGCTTGCTGAGGTGCTCAAGAGCGCGCGGCCCTGCGTGGAAGGAAAGTGCGTTCATGGCAGGATTATCGCGGGTGCGGGTAAGATCGTCCAGCAAACGGCTGCCCGGCGCGCTCCCTTGCATCGGTGCTATATTGGCGGACACCCGGCCATTCATTCGCCCCGCATTACAGCGATTACCCGGTCTTCCAGGCAGCCGGTAACTGTTTTCGGAAGTGGACAACCAACTAAAGGATGTGACATATGCGCTTACTCTCCAGCACCAGAAAATCCCTCATTTTCGCTTTCGCCGCATCGGTCGTGTCGGTCAGCGCGCTCGCGCAGGGCTGGCCAACCAAGACCGTTACCGTGGTCGTGCCATGGCCGCCTGGCGGTCCTTCGGACATCGCGGCACGCCCGCTGTCGAAGGGGCTTACCGAAAACCTGGGCCAGTCCTTTGTCATCGATAACCGCGCTGGCGGCGGCGGCAACATCGGCACTGCGGCGGTTACCCGCGCCAATCCGGACGGCTACACCCTGTTGATCACGTCGAGCGCGCCAATCGTGATCAATCCTAGCCTCTACAAGAAAATGAGCTTTGATCCACTGAAGGAACTGACGCCGGTGACCAACCTGCTGCGCGCGCCGCTCGTGCTGGTAACCAACCCTTCCATCCCGGCGAAGAACCTGAAAGAGCTGATGGCCTTCATCCAGTCGAAGGGCGGCAAATTCTCCTACGCGTCGTCGGGTAACGGCACGCCGCAGCACCTGACCAGCGAATTGTTCGCCAGCGTGGCCAAGCTCAACATGGCGCACGTTCCTTACAAAGGCTCGGCGCCGGCAATCTCCGACCTGTTGGGCGGCCACGTTTCGATGATGTTCGATAGCACCATCGCGATCATGCCGCACATTAAGGCCGGCAAGGTCAAGCCAATCGCCATTTCCAGCGCCAAGCGCTCGCCGCTGCTGCCGGATGTTCCGACCTTCGCCGAAGCTGGCCTGCCGCAGATCGAATCGTATGCGTGGTACGGTATGTTCGCGCCGGCAAATACGCCGAAGGATGTCATCGCCAAGATCAACGCCGAAGCGATCAAGGTCATGAAGCAGCCTGCGTTTGAAAAAGTTCGTGCCGAAACCGGTTCGGACTTCGTCGGCGATACGCCGGAAAACTTCAGCAAGTTCGTCCAGGCTGAAGCTGCGCGCTGGTCCAAGGTCGTCAAGGAAAGCGGCGCCACCGTCGACTAAACCAATCGCTGTGGGCACAAGGGGATTGCAGTTCGCTGCAGTCCCTTTTTTTTGCACCAGGCGCCGGGCTTGCGAGGTGTCAAAAGGAAACAGCACAGCATGGGTAGCATGGATTCTTTCGTCCAGCCGGGGAAGATGATGCTGCGCTCCATTGCCATATTGTGTTTTTTGCTGATCACCCGGGCAGCCGCCGCAGTACCCGCAGACACCGGCACCGATCCCTCGCTGGTGATCGACAAGCACCGCCAGCACTTCGTCGTGAACCGGGACGGAAGCTTCACTTACACACTCGACATGGTGACCACCATTGTGGAGCCGCGCGCGGTGCAGGCGAACAGCCAGCGGTCGGTCAGCTACAACACGGCGCTGGAAGAGATCGTTGCGATAAAGGCCCACACGCAAAAGCGCGACGGCCGCATCGTGAGAGTCACCAGCGACCAGATCAAGGACCAGCAGGAGTCGGCATCCAGCGATGCACCGATGTTCCGCGACACGCGCGTCAAGGTCGTGGTTTTCCCTGACGTTGAAGTGGGCGACAAGCTGGTGCTGCACTTCGTGCGCAAGCGCCATGCGCCCTTGTTCCCCGGCCATTTCGAGGACTTGTCAGCGTCCGAGTTCTACGACAACAAGCAGTTCGACCTCATCTACGACATGCCGGCATCGATGCCGCTGTACGCCGATGCGGTCGGCTTCGCTCCCGTACCGATCGACAGTCCGGCAGGGCGCAAGCGCTACCAGTGGCGTTACGTCGACGGCCCCAACCAGCGCCTCGAGGCGGACTCGGTCAGCTATTTTGACTACGGCAAGCGCCTTGCCGTCTCCACTTTCGCAGGCTACCCGGCGTTCGCGCAGGCCTACCACGGCCGCGCTGGCGACAAGGCGCGCGCCAACCCGGCCATCACATCCCTTGCCAGCAAGCTCACCGGCGGCATCGGCACGCGCCGCGACAAGGCGCTTGCGCTCGCTGACTGGGTGCGCAAGAACATCCGCTATGTCGCGGTCTATGTCGGACCGGGCGGCGTGGTGCCCCACGCAGCCTCGACGGTGCTGGAGAACCGCTACGGCGATTGCAAGGATCATGCGGTGCTGCTTGAGGCGCTGCTCAGCGCGTCAGGCATCGCCAGCACGCCAGCGCTGATCAACAGCGGCAACGCCTACCGGCTGCCAAGCGCGCCGACCCTGGGCATTTTCGACCACGTAATTACCTACATCCCGGAACTGAAGCTTTATCTCGATTCGACCGCCGCGGAAATTTCCCCCGGCTACCTGCCGGTGCAGCAGCTTGGCAAGCCGGTGCTGCTGACCAAGACGGGGACGATTGCCACGACGCCGGCGACCCAGCCCCTGCGCAATCACACAGCTGCGAGGTATGTCGTGGCGGCCGACGGCAAGAGCCAGCTGACGGTAACCAAGACCACTGGCGGCGCGGTCGCCGAGCAGTACCGGCGCACCGTGCGCGACACGCCTCCCGGCGAACGCGACCTGTTTGTCGAACGCATGCTTCAGGGAATCGGCAAACAAGGCAGCGGCGTGTTCGATCCGGGCAAGCTGGATGGCGACGGCGATGAGTATGTCCTGGGGTTCAAGGCGACCAGCGAGAACTTCATCAATCTCCCGGGGCCCACCGGCGTTGCCACCACGATCAATTACTGGGTTGGCCTGGGCGACGCGGTCTATTCGATGACCGGGGAGAAGGATCGGACCCAGGACTTCGTATGTCCGAGCGGATATGACGTGGGGGATGAGGCAGTGTTCGAGTTTGCCGAGGCCATCGAAATCCTTGCCGTGCCGACGTCATTCAAACTCAGGGATGAAAATTTTGAGTATGACGCCGAGTACCACCGGAAAGGGAACTCGGTCGAGATCAAACGCAGGCTACGGTTTAATAACGGCAGCACCGTGTGCACGCCCGCCGATTTCAAACGCATGCAGCCGGCGGTCCAGCGGATGGTGCGCGATTTGCAGGGGCAGATTATCGTGAAGGGAAGTTGATTGCGACCAATGGGTTCCCGCTTGCGCGGGAACGACGCCAGCTTATGCGGTGTGCAATTGCATGGTTGCGATATCGAACTTGCCCTCAACCGCCAGCGGCAGCACGCGCAGGCTTTTCTCGATCGATTCCTCGATCAGTACCTGCTCTTCCTTGCGTGGACGGTGCAGCACGAAATCGGCCACCGCCTGCTGCGAATTCAGGCTGCGCGGATGGCCGATGCCGAGGCGCAGGCGCCAGTAGTCCTGGGTGCCGAGCGCAGCCGTGATGTCCTTCAGTCCGTTATGCCCGCCTGACGATCCGCCCTTCTTCATCTTGACCACGCCCGGCGCCAGGTCGAGCTCATCGTGCACGACCAGCACTTCGTCCGGGTTGATCTTGAAAAAGCGCGCCAGCGTGCCGACCGACTGCCCGGAGCGGTTCATATAGGTCTGCGGTTCGAGCAGCCACACTTCCTGCCCTGCAATCGAGGTCTTGGCGACCAGCGCGTTAAAGCGCGCCTCGCGCTGCAGGCGGCAGCCGGGAAGGCTGTTGGCCAAGTTGTCGACGAGCCAGAAGCCCGCATTGTGGCGGGTCTGTTCATATTCGGGGCCGGGGTTGCCGAGGCCGACGATCAGGCGAATTGGCATGCTATTCCAAATAGAAAAAACGCTATTATCCGTGAAAACGGACGAAAAAAACCCCCGTTAGCACTTGGCGCGATCTTGAGCGCGCTAAGGCTTACGAGGGTTTTCCGGCAGCCGCATCACTGCGGCATGCAGATTACTTCTTCGCTTTTGGCTTTTCTTCAGCAGCAGCTTCGGTCGTTGCAGCAGCTTCAGCAGCAACGTGGCCAGCTGGTACAGCTGCGGTAGCGACGGTCTGGTTCGAACCGTGGGTGATCGCGGTCACGCCTTTTGGCAGCGACAGGTCAGCTACGTGGATCGAGTGGCCGACGTCGATGTTTGCCAGGTCAACATTGATGAACTCTGGCAGGTCAGCTGGCATGCAGGAGATTTCCAGCTCTTGCATGACGTGCGACACGGTTGCGCCGTGCAGCTTGACCGCTGGCGATACGTCAGCGTTGATGAAGTGCAGTGCTACTTTCTTGTGCACTTTGCTCGATGCGTCAACGCGCTGGAAGTCAGCGTGCAGGACCAGTTGCTTGTATGCGTGCATCTGGAAGTCGCGCAGCAGGACTTGCTGGGTCTTGCCGTCGATTTCGAGGTCGAGGATCGAACCGTGGAACGCTTCTTTCTTCAGCGCGTGCCACATGGCGTTGCCATCCAGCGAGATCAGTACTGGGGCTTCTGCGCCGCCGTAGATGATACCTGGGGTCTGGCCAGCATTGCGCAGGCGGCGGCTCGCTCCGGTCCCCTGCAAAGTGCGGTTAAATGCGATAACTTTCATGTGAAACTCCAAAAAATGCGGGGCTTGATTGCCCTGCGTTGTGAGACCTCCCGCGACCAGGAGACCTCGAGAATGGATGCAGCTTCGCACCCATGAAACCTTGAAACCTTGAAGACACAACGGCGCGCTGGCATTTTCGCCAGCGCGCCGCATGAATACAGCTAACTTTTCCGAGCGCTTAGTCGATGAACAGCGACATGACCGAGTCGCCCTTGCTGATACGCTTGAACGTTTCAGCCAGCAGCGGTGCACAGGTCAGCTGGCGGATCTTGGTGCAGGCTTGCGCCGCAGCCGACAGCGGGATCGTGTCCGTCACCACCAGTTCGTCCAGCGGCGACGCGCTGATGCGGTCGATCGCCGGGCCGGACAGGACCGGGTGCGTGCAGTAAGCGATTACTTTCTTGGCGCCGCGCTCCTTGAGCACTTCAGCAGCCTTGGTCAGGGTGCCTGCGGTGTCGACCATGTCATCCATGATCACGCAGTTGCGGCCTTCGACTTCACCGATGATGTTCATCACTTCCGACACGTTCGCCTTCGGGCGGCGCTTGTCGATGATGGCCAGGTCGCAGCCGAGGCGTTTTGCCAGCGCGCGCGCGCGCACCACGCCGCCGACGTCCGGCGATACCACCAGCAGGTCGTCGTAGTTGCGCTTTTGCAGGTCGCCCAGCAGGATCGGGGAAGCGTAGATGTTATCTACTGGAATATCGAAGAAGCCCTGGATCTGGTCAGCGTGCAAGTCCATGATCAGGACGCGCTCGACGCCGGCTTCTTCCAGCATGTTGGCGACGACTTTCGCCGAAATCGCCACGCGGGCCGAACGCGGACGGCGGTCCTGGCGGGCGTAGCCGAAGTAAGGGATAGCTGCGGTAATGCGGCCGGCGGAAGCGCGCTTGAGCGCGTCGACCATCAGCATGATTTCCATCAGGTTGTCGTTGGTCGGTGCGCAGGTCGACTGCAGCACGAAGACATCTTTGCCGCGGACATTCTCGTTGATCTCGACCATGACTTCGCCGTCCGAAAACTTCGAGACGACTGCCTTGCCGAGGGGGATGCCGAGATTTTTTGCGACTCCTTCTGCCAACGCAGGATTAGCGTTGCCGGTAAAAACCATCAGGTTTTCGTAAGCCATGGGAGTCCCAAGAGGTAAGCGTTGAAATCTTGAATGTCGCCGCCCGGATCGGCCGGTCGGCGCTGTGTTAAAAGTGACTCGCGAGAGCGAGGCCACCGACTTTACCTGCTGGACGCCAACTTCGCATCGACAGAACAGGCAAAATTGAATGGCAGGGGAACAAGGATTCGAACCTTGGTATGCTGGAATCAAAATCCAGTGCCTTAACCAGCTTGGCGATTCCCCTACGCAACTGACTGCTTGTCGTTACATTCCACGTATTTCACATCGAATCTAACGCCAAACGAATTCTAGTCTATAACTCCATCAACTTGCAACACCTCAGCCAGTGGATGTCGTGCCAGCGATTTTGCTTTCCACGCGGTCCAGACGGCAGGCACATCACTGAGCACTTCGTCGGCTTCGCTTTCAGTGGAAAACGCGCAAAACACACACGCCCCTGAGCCAGTCATCCTGGCCTTGCCGTATTGCCCGAGCCATTCGATCGCCTCTGCTACCGGCGGGAACAAACTCTCTGCTACAGCTTGCAAGTCGTTCTTTCCAAACCCGCCCGGATTCGTTTGACTCACGAGGCATCTGGAAAAGTCCGCTATTGTGACGGGTTCTGTGTTCCTTGTCAAATCTTCTGACGAAAAAATTGCCGCGGTGGGCACGGAAACACCCGGCTCGATGACCACGTACCAGCAGTCCGGCACATCCACCGGCTGCAGCGCCTCCCCCACACCTTCGGCGAACGCGGTCTGGCCGAAAATGAAGAACGGAATGTCGGCGCCCAGCGGCAAGCCAAGCGCCATCAGCTCGTCGCGGTCCATGCCTGCCTGCCACAGGTGGTTGGCGGCCATCAGCGCGGTGGCGGCGTCGGACGAACCGCCTCCCAGCCCTCCTCCCATCGGCAGGATCTTGTCGATTTCCACATCGATGCCGGGCGCGGCGCGGCCGTGGCGGCGTTCGTACTCGGCCGCCAGCAGGTGCAGTGCGCGCACGATCAGGTCTTGCTGCTCAGGCACGCCGGGCACATCGGTCAGCCGGCGCACCTGGCCGTCGCTGCGCAAGGTGAAATGCAGCGTGTCGCCATGGTCGACCATCTGGAATACGGATTGCAGCAAGTGGTAGCCATCGGGGCGGCGGCCGCACACGTGCAAAAACAGGTTGAGCTTGGCCGGCGCGGGACAATCGCGCAAAACAGTCTGCGCCATTGCTCAGCCCTGGCCGTCGATAACGATGCGAATTGCCAGCGGTTCGGAGGTCGCGGTGGCGACGCGCTCGGCGTCAATGCGCTTCGGCACGGGCTGGGCCGCGGCTTCATCCTGCCAGGACACGAAGGTCAGGCGCCAGCCGTCGGCGGTGGTGACGGTATTGGTGGCCGGGGACGCGGCAAAGCGCTTGCCGCCAGGCGCGGTGGCGTAGCCCTGCAGCCAGTCGCGCAGGCCTGATACCGGCAGCGACCAGCCGAGGGTTTGGGCGGTCAGGCTGTCGATGTCTTTCGCCACGCGCGGGGCCTGGTCGGTCTGGGTCAGGGTGGCCGAGTCGGGGGTGACGCTGATTTTTGCCAGGGTCTGGCCAAGCGGCGACGCCAGGGCGACGTCGATGCGCTCGCCTTTTTGCGACCAGTTGAACTTGCCGGACAGGGTCTCTGGCTTGCCGTCTTTTTGGTAGTTGACGGACAGGCGGCCGGCCAGGTCGATCACGTCGCGGTAGGCGGCAACGGGGGCTTGCGACATGCTGGTTGGGGCCGTGGTTGCGCAGGCGGACAGCAGGATCGCGGCGCACAGCGCAGCAAAGGGTTTCAGCTTTTTATTCATTAATGTCATAAAGTGTCGTCGTTCCCGCGAAGGCGGGAACCCATACTGCGACTTGCCTGCCCGCAGCGCATGGGTTCCCGCTTGCGCGGGAACGACATTGATGGATGAGCCAATTATCTCAGAGCTTGAGTTGCAGGCGCGCCAGCGTGTTCTTGAGCGTATCGTTCTTCGGGTCCTTCGCGCGCGCCTCGCGCAGCAGCTTGCGCGCTTCTTCCTGCGCGCCCTTGCGCCACAGTACCTCGCCAAGGTGCACGGCAATCTCCGCATCCTTGCGCAGCGCATACGCCTTGCGCAGCTGCTGCTCGGCGGCATCAAGGTTACCCATGCGGTAATGCACCCAGCCCATGCTGTCCATGATGAACGGGTCTTCCGGCGCCATCTTCAAGGCCTTGTCGATCAGCGCCAGCGCCTCATCGAGGCGCACATTGCGCTCGGCCAGCGAGTAGCCCAGCGCGTTATAAGCGTGATGATTATCCGGCGCCAGCACCATCACTTCGCGCAGCGCCTTTTCCATCACCTCGACCCGGCCCAGCTTCTCGGCCTGCAGCGCGAAGTCGTACAGCAGGTCGGGGTTTTTAGGGAACTTGCGCGCCCCGTCTTCGAGCACCTGGTAAGCGGCCTTGGCCTGCCCCGCATCGCGCAGAATCTGGCCTTCCGCCAGCACCACCTGCGCCTGCTGCGTGGCTTCCGATGGCGACAACCCGGCAAGCAGCTTGCGCGCCCCGGCCAGTTCGCCCTGCCGGGCCATCAACTGCGCGCGCTTCACCTGCGCGCCAAAATACAGGGCCGGATCTTCGCTTTCGATCTTGCCGATCCATTTCAGCGCCGCCGGCACGTCACCGCGCTGCTCGGCCAGTTGCGACAGCATCAGCAGCACCCGCGACGGATCGCGCTCGTCCTCCGGGCTCCTGGCCAGCACCTCGGTGAAGTGGACCAGGTATTCCTCGGCGGACTCGGGGTCGTCCAGCTGCATCGACAGGATACCCAGCGCGTACAGCGTGCCAAGGTCCTCCGGCTGGTCTTTCAGCAGCACCTCGAAGGAATCCCGCGCCTTTTCGTACTGCTTCTGGTCGACCAGGATGCGCGCATGCGCCGCGCGCACTTCGCGCGCTTTGGGATTGGCTGCGATGAACCTGGCCAGCATCGGTTCGACGCCGCCCTGGTCCAGCGCCACCTGCGCCAGGGTCAGCACGGCGATTTCGGAATCCGGCTTGAGCGCCAGCGCGGCGCGCGCTTCGCTTTCCGCTTGCGCCTTGTCGCCGCGGGCAAATGCGCTCTGCGCCAGCAGGATGCGCGCCTCGATCATGTGGCGGTATGGCGACAGCAGCCGTTCGAACATGGCCGCCGCCATTGCCTTGTCCTTGGCGCGGCCGAGGAACTGGCGCGCCTGGAACATGGCGGCGCCGCGCTCGGTAATCGGGGCCTCGGCCAGCCGCTGCTGGAGGATCGCTTCGGCTTCGGGCAGCTTGTCGGTCAGGACCGCCAGGCCCAGATAGGCGCGTGCCGCCTCTTCCGAATCGGGCGACAGGCCGCGCCAGGCCGCTACCGCCTCCAGCGCGCTTTGGTGTTCGTTGACGCTCAGCGCCATTTCGGCGGCGCGGCGCGCAAGGCGCGGGTCGCGCGTCAGTTTGGCGGCGTCCAGCAGCGCGGCGTAAGGCTCCTTCCAGTTGCCTTCCCTGAAGTCGAGCTCGGCCTTCATGAGCTTGTAGAGCAGGTCGCTGGTCAGCGCGACTTTGGGCAGCCTGGCCTGCTCGCTCGCGTCGTCGGCGTCGTCATCCGCAGCGTCCGTGACCTCTGGCGCTGCGGTTTCATCGGCCACGGCGGCCGGCTTTCCCGGCACCGGCGGCACGGGCCCGGACTGCGGCGGTTGCGCCACAGCACACGCCGATAACAGACCCGAGAGGGTTACAATGACGAAAGCGTTTTTCAAAGCAATTCCAGAATGACATCGATGATTTCTGATTCTACGCCTAACCTTCCGGTAGCGTGCGCACCCGCCCCCGCCACCCCAATGTACACGATCTGAACCCGCCCCGATGCCAGAATTGCCAGAAGTCGAAGTTACGCGGCGCGGCGTCGCGCCGCATATCGAAGGACGCATGGTCGAAGGCGTGCTGCTGCGCCGCGAGGGCCTGCGCTGGCCGTTTCCGGACGGCCTGGACGAGCTGCTGGCCGGCCGCCGCGTGCTGTCGACCGGACGGCGCGGCAAATACCTGCTGATTCACTTCGAGCACGGGACCCTGATCGTCCATCTGGGCATGTCCGGCCACCTGCGGGTGCTGCCAGACGGCACCGAATTCAAGAAGCACGACCATGTCGACCTGGTCATCGCCGGGCCGGAGGGTCGCCAGGTGCTGCGCCTGCATGACCCGCGCCGCTTCGGCGCCGTCCTGTGGCATGGCAACGATGAAGGCAAGCTGGACGAGCACCTGCTGTTGCGCGGGCTTGGGGTCGAACCGCTCGATGACGCCTTTTCGGGCGACACCTTGTTCCGCGCCACCCGCAAGCGCAAGGCGCCGATCAAGCAGGTGCTGCTGGCGGGCGACATCGTGGTTGGCGTGGGCAACATCTACGCCTGCGAAAGTCTGTTCCGCGCGGGCATTAATCCGAAAACCCATGCCGGGCGCATCAGCGCCGCGCGCTACGACCGCCTGGCCCTGGCCATCAAGGAAATCCTTGCGGAGGCAATTGTGCAGGGAGGCAGCACTTTGCGTGACTTTATTGCCGTAAACGGCCAATCCGGCTATTTCCAGCAGACGTATTTCGTCTATGATCGTGCAGGGATGCCGTGCAGAAACTGTGGCGCCGGGATTCGCCAGATCAAGCAAGGTCAGCGGTCGACTTTTTATTGTGTAAATTGTCAGAAATGACGGGAAGCGCCGTTCGAATGGAACGGCACGCGAGGGCAATGTGAGCAAAATGGTGCAGGATTTCGAGCAGTACAGCGCGTGGCGCCAGAACGTGGCGGTGGCGCTTGAGGCTTACCAGGCTGGCGTAAGCCAGGCCGGGCTGTTTGATGCCGCCAGCGAGCAGCGCGTCGCCCGCGCGCTCGAGCGCATCCGTGACGACAAGCTGTCGGTCGCCTTCGTCGCGGAATTCTCGCGCGGGAAGTCGGAACTGATCAACGCCCTGTTCTTTGCCGACTACGGCCAGCGCATCCTGCCGTCCAGCGCCGGCCGCACCACGATGTGCCCGACGGAGCTGATGTACGACCCCGCGTACCCGCCCTGCCTGCGCCTGCTGCCGATTGAAACGCGCGGCGAGCAGCTGTCGACCAGCGACTACCGCGACGACCCGGGGGCATGGACCGTGCTGCCGCTGTCGCTCGACGCGCCGGACAGCATGATCGACACCTTCAAGCAAGTCAGCCTGACCCGCTACGTCAGCGTCGACGAAGCGAAGCGTTTCGGCCTGTACGACGAGACCGACCCGGACGCCAGCGCATCGCTGAACGACAAGGGCGAGGTTGAAATCTCGCTGTGGCGCCACGCGATCATCAACTTCCCCCACCCGCTGCTCAAGCAGGGCCTGGTCATCCTCGACACGCCTGGCCTGAATGCCATCGGCACCGAGCCTGAACTGACGCTGAACCTGATCCCGAACGCGCACGCGGTGCTGTTCATCCTTGCCGCCGAAACGGGCGTGACCAAGAGCGACATCGAAGTCTGGCGCACCCACATCGGCGCGGGCGCCGGCCGCATGGCGGTGCTGAACAAGATCGACGCGATGTGGGACGAACTGAAAACCGACGCCGAGAACGACGCCGGCATCGAACGCCAGCGCGCCAGCGTGGCGCAGCTGCTCGCGCTCGACCCGCGCCAGGTATATCCGGTCTCGGCGCAGAAGGCGCTGGTCGGCAAGATCAACGGCGACATGGCGCTGCTCGAAAAAAGCCGCCTGGGCGCCCTTGAAAGTGCGCTGTTCCATGACTTGATCCCGTCCAAGAAGGACATCATCCGCAACCAGTTGGCCGAAGAACTGGCCGGCGTGGTCGGCACGCAGCAAGGCATGATCACGGCGCGCACGCGCGACATCGTCGAGCAGCTGCAAGAACTGAAAAGCCTGCGCGGCAAAAACCAGAGCGTGGTCGCGCACATGATGCGCCGCATCGACGTCGAGAAAAAAGAATTCGACGCCAGCCTGTTCAAGCTGCAGGGCACGCGCGCCGTGTTCGCGCGCCTGTCGACGGAGCTGTACACGACGCTCGGCATGGACGTCGTGCAGAAGGAGATTGACGGCGTGCGCGACGCCATGGCCGCGACCCGCTTCGCGACCGGCATGCGCGCGCCGGTACGCCAGTTCTTCGACCAGGCACGCCGCAACCTCGACGCATCGAACATCAAGATCGGCGAGATCAGCGCGATGATGGAATCGATGTACCGCAAATTCTCGGCCGAGCATGGCCTGTCGCTGTCGATCCCGATGCCGTTCTCGCTGAACAAATACAAGCGCGAGATCGACGCGATTGAAGAAGCCTATGCGCGCCAGTTCGGCACCACGACCCTGATCATGAGCAGCCGTAACACGATCATGGAACGCTTCTTCGACTCGATCGCATCGCGCGTGCGGCGCAGCTACCGCGCCGCCAATGCCGATGTCGAAGCGTGGCTGAAAGTTGTCATGGCGCCGCTCGAATCGCAGATCCGCCAGCACAAGGACCAGCTCAAGCACCGCCTAGCCTCGATCCAGCGCATCCACGATGCGACGGACAGCCTGGAACAGAAAATCACCTCGTTCGAAAGCACGCAGGACGAACTGGACCAGCTCAAGGCGCGCCTTGGCCAGCTGGCCGGCGGCGTGACGAAGGCAATCGACTCCGACCTGCGCGTGCTGGAAGCGGCCGCGTGAAGCGCGCCACCGAATTCGACGACCTGGCCGATCCAACGTTTTCGGCCGCCGTCATCGGCTGGCAGAAACAGCACGGACGCCACGCGCTGCCGTGGCAGAACACGCGCGACGCTTACCGCATCTGGCTGTCCGAGATCATGCTGCAGCAGACCCAGGTCAGCGCGGTGCTGGGCTACTACGCGCGCTTCCTCGAACGCTTTCCGACCCTCGCCGACCTCGCAGCCGCGCCATCCGAAGACGTGATGGCGTTGTGGAGCGGGCTTGGCTACTACACCCGTGCGCGCAACCTGCATGCCTGCGCCAAGCGCGTGATGGCCGAATACGGCGGCGTGTTCCCGAGCGACCCGGCGCTGCTTGCACAACTGCCAGGCATCGGGCGCTCGACGGCTGCGGCCATTGCGGCGTTTTCGAGCGGAACGCGGGCTGCGATTTTGGATGGAAACGTCAAGCGCGTGTTTGCGCGGACGTTTGGCGTCGACCAGTTCCCGGGTTTGAAGCCGGTTGAAGATGCGCTGTGGCGGCGCGCCGACGCGCTGCTGCCCGCTGAAGGCATCGAGTCGTACACGCAGGGCCTGATGGACCTCGGGGCCACTTTGTGCACGCGTAGCAGCCCGGATTGCGGACGCTGCCCGCTGCAGCAGCGCTGCGTCGCGTTTGCGACGGGACGGACGGCGGAGCTGCCGGTGCGTAAGCCGAAGAAGGCAGTGCCGGAGAAGCAGGCAGTGCTGATGGCGGTGGTGGATGGCGGGCAGGTGCTGCTGGAGCAGCGCCCGGATTCCGGCATCTGGGGCGGGCTGATGTCGCTGCCGGAGCTCGACGGGCACCAGGCCTGCGATGGAGCGATCCCCATCGATGACGTGGTGCGTGCTGCTGGCGTTTTCGGCGACGTCGAGGAAACCGAGGCGCTGATGCCGCTGGTGCACGTCTTCACGCATTACAAGCTGCACATTGCACCGTACCGCATCGCGATTGCGAAGCGCGCGGAACTCGACTCGGGTTATGTGTGGTGGGATCTGGCGAGGATTGAACAGGCGCCCTTGCCTGCGCCGGTGAAAAAGCTGCTGGCGCAGTTGGCGATGCCGGGGCTGTTTGGCTGACTTGGCAAATTCGGCGGATGCGCGCTTGCGCGCTTATCCGCCCTACGGCCCTCGACTTTCCGACATGTAGGGCGGATAAGGGCGACGCCCGCATCCGCGCCCTGCCTGCGGCTACAGCTCTTCCAACGAAAAAATCCTGCGGTGCTCGCGAATCGCGTACCGGTCCGTCATGCCCGCGATGTAATCGGCGATCATGCGCACCTGCTTGCCTTCGTCACCCGATTTGTCCTGGTAATCCGGTGGCAGCAGCACCGGTTCGTCGCTGAACGCATCGTACAGCTCGCGCACAATCCGGCTCGCCTTCACGCGCATCCGGTTCACCTGGTAATGCCGGTACAAATTCTGCCGCAAGAATCGCTTCAGTTCTGTCGCGTCCTTGCGCATCCCATCCGAGAACCGGATCAACGGGCCGCTGGCCCGCACTTCATCGACGCTGCCCGGCTGCGCATCGGCCAGCAAGGCGCTCGACGTCGCGATCAAATCATCGGCCAGCGCCGTAATCAGGCGCCGCAAGGTCTCGTAAATCGCGCGCCGCCCGGACACGCCGGGATACGCCGTCTGAACCTCATGCCACAGCCGCGCGAAGAATTCGACTTCTTCGAGCTGCTCAATCGTGATCAGCCCCGAACGCAAACCATCGTCGATGTCATGGCTGTTGTAGGCGATTTCGTCAGCGAGATTGGTCAGCTGCGCTTCCAGCGAAGGCTGGGTGCGGTCGATGAAGCGCTGAGCGACCGGGCCAAGCATTTTTGCATTGGCCAGCGAGCAGTGCTTGAGGATGCCCTCGCGCGTTTCGAACATCAGGTTCAGCCCGTCGAACGCGCCGTAGCTTTGCTCCAGCTTGTCGACCACGCGCAGGCTTTGCAGGTTGTGCTCGAAGCCGCCGTGGTCCTTCATGCATTCGTTCAGCACGTCCTGCCCCACGTGCCCGAACGGCGTGTGTCCAAGGTCGTGCGCGAGCGATACCGCTTCGACCAGGTCTTCGTTAAGCCGCAGGTTGCGCGCCAGCGAGCGGCCGATCTGCGCCACTTCGAGGCTGTGCGTGAGCCGCGTGCGGAACATGTCGCCTTCGTGGTTCAGGAACACCTGGGTTTTGTACTCCAGCCGGCGAAATGCGGAGCAGTGGATGATGCGGTCGCGGTCGCGCTGGAACTGGCTGCGCGAGGCGTGCGCCGCCTCGTCATGGCGGCGCCCACGCGCCGTCTCCGATTGCACGGCGTAGGGCGCGAGGTACTGTTCGGGGGTCATGGCGCCACGCAGGCGTCGATGGTCGCCAGCAGCGTTTCGTGCGGCACCGTGGTGATGACCGCGCTGCCGAGGGGCTTGAGCAGGATGAACCTGATCGCGCCGCCTTCGTTTTTCTTGTCGACTTCCATCAGCTCGAGCCAGCGCCCGGTGCCGAGGTCCGGCGCGCCGGTCGGCAGGCCCGCGGCATCGACCAGCGCGCGCACGCGCTCGACGACAGCGCGCTCGATGTAGCCCATGCGGCACGACAGTTCGGCAGCCATCACCATGCCGCAGCCGACCGCTTCGCCGTGCAGCCATTTGCCGTAGCCAAGGCCGTTCTCAATGGCGTGGCCGAAGGTGTGGCCGAAATTGAGGATGGCGCGCAGGCCGCCTTCGCGCTCGTCCTGGCGCACGATGTCGGCCTTGATCTCGCACGAACGGGCAATCGCATGCGCCAGCGCGGCCGCGTCGCGGGTGAGCAGCTTTTCGATGTTTTGCTCGATCCAGGCGAAGAACGGCTCGTCGATGATGGCGCCGTGCTTGATCACCTCGGCCAGGCCGGCGGACAGTTCGCGTTCAGGCAAGGTGGCCAGGGTGCCGGTGTCGGCAAACACGGCGCGCGGCTGGTAGAACGCGCCGATCATGTTTTTGCCGAGCGGGTGGTTGATGCCGGTCTTGCCGCCGACCGAGGAGTCGACCTGCGACAGCAAGGTGGTGGGCACCTGCACAAACGGCACGCCGCGCATGTAGCTCGATGCGGCGTAGCCGGTCAGGTCGCCGATGACGCCGCCGCCCAGCGCCACCAGCGTGACCTTGCGGTCGCACTTGTTGGCCAGCAGCGCGTCGAACACTTGCATCAGCGAGGCCCAGTTTTTGTGTTCTTCGCCGTCGGGCAGGATGATGTCGATGACCTGGCGGCCGGCCGCGCGCAGCGGCCCCGCAATGCGTTCGAGGTACAGCGGCGCGACGGTGGTGTTGCTGACGATGGCCACCTGGCGGCCTTCGATGTGGCGCGCCAGCAGGGCGGGATCGTCCAGCAGCCCGGAACCGATAGCGATCGGGTAGCTGCGCTCGCCCAGGTTGACGTTCAGGGTGGTGTTGGATGCTTCGTTCATCGCGCCTCGCAAATCGGGTTTGGTCCCGGACCGGTCGTTCGGCGCGCTGAGCGCGTCGAGCTGGGCCAGGATCGTGTGGACCATCGATTGTACGTTAGGGCGGCCGGTATCGATCACGAGGTCCGCAACCTCGCGATACAGCGGCTCGCGCTGCGCGGTCAGTTCTTCGAGTCGGCTGCGCGGGTCGGCAGTCTGCAGCAACGGGCGGTTCTTGTCGTGCGCGGTGCGCGCCATGATGCTGTTGACGTTGGCGCGCAGGTAGATGACCGTGCCGCGCGCCTTGAGCAAGGCGCGGGTTTCGGGATTGAGTACTGCGCCGCCGCCGGTTGCCAGCACGATGCCCTGGCGCGCTGTGAGGTCGCGGATGACGTCAGCCTCGCGCCGCCGGAAACTTGGCTCGCCCTCAATTTCGAAGATCCATGGAATCGATGCGCCAGTGCGCGCTTCGATCTCGTGGTCGGAGTCGATGAACTGCTTGCCAAGCTTGCGTGCAAGGATGCGGCCGATGGTGGTCTTGCCGGCCCCCATCAGGCCAATCAGGAAGATGTTGTTTTTAAGATCCAGCACGTGAGCGAGTAGTTGGTTCTAAATAGAAAACGGCCAGTGTACTACCTGGCCGTCTTTGTCCCGAAACAACTTATTACGGACAGGTCAGCGTCATTTTAAACGGATAGCTCGTAATCAGCTTGGCAACCGGGCTGGTAATCGACACACTGAAGGTCGCGACAGTACCAGCCACGCATGGCGTTGGCGCGTTACCGATGACCGTTACCTGGTGGAACGAGCCCTGGTTGCCGCTCACCGTCGTGCCGGTAATGTCATCAGCCGTTGCGTTGTGCGGGAACACGTTTTGTACCGTCGACGGAACGACATCGACCACGCTGGCATTGGTCAGGCTGGTGACTGCCACGGTTGTGCCAGCTGGCATTGGGTTGTTGTTGATGTCGTTGATCTGCAGCGTGAACACTTTGCCGTCGCCGGAGCGGGAGGAACCGAGGTCCGTCGCCGTGCTGGTCAGTGGGGCGGTGCGGCCGATCAGGTACACATTCGACGCCGCGCTGCCGCTAAGGAAGATGGCGGTACGCGCGAACACCGTGTTGGCGCCGTCGGTGGTGCTGGCGCAGACGCTGGCCAGGCCCGGACGGGTGCTGTCTGGCGTTACGCCATTGCACGGCGTGGACGGGCTTCCAGGGGTAGCGACGCGCGGGTTCTGGCTGCGGAAATCGACGAAGCAGCCACCGTTGACGAGGTTGCACGCGCCTTTGTCGGACGAGCCGACCGCGCCGATGTTGGTCTGGAAAGCGACCGGGGTGCCGTCGGCGACCGGATTACCAAACTGGTCGGCCAGGAGGACGTTGACGGTGGTCTTGATGTTATCGATGCTCCAGCCTTCGATGTTCGGCGAGCCGACGCTGAGCGAGAACGCGCGCTGCACCGGCAGGCCGGTGGTGACGACGATCGAATCGGACATCGTCGAGATGCCGTTGCCTAGCGACGCGGTGACGCGGAAGGTGGTGGCCTTGGTGCCCGAATTGACGGTGGTGATAACTTCGCCGTTCTGGTCGGTGGTGTCGCTCGCCTTGTTCAGCTTGACGTCGGTGGTATTGACCGAGAAGTTCACGAGCTGGCCCTGCAGCGGACGGTTGAAGATGTCGAAGACCTTGAACTTGAGCGTTGCCGTTTCGGTACGCAGGTTGCCGCCCTGGCCGGCGATCACGATCGACTGCTCGACCGGGAAGGCAGACGCGAACTGGACCGACGCAGCGGCCGGCGATGCGATCGGCAAGGTGGCCGTCACTGGACGGTCGGCGCCGTCGGCCGAAATCGAAATCGCGTCGGTGGTGCCGCAACCCAGGTCGCGGTAGACCGCCTGCGCGGTACCGTTGTTGGTGGTGGCGGTCGCCGCCAGTGTGGCCTTGCCGGCGTTGACGCAGGCCGAGCTGAAGTTCACGGTGAGCTGCTGCGCCGTGTAGCGCGCGCCGTTGGCCAGCACATCGACACTGATCGTGGTCGAGCCGTAGGCCGGAATGCTTGCCGGGGACAGCGTAATCGGACTCAAGGTGAGCGCGGTCGCGCCCACCGAGTAGTTACGTTCGCCAGTCACGGTTGCGCCGGCGACGGTGGTGGTAACCGAAACCTTGGCGGCGCCGCCCGCGCCCAGGCTGGCCGGGCGCATCGTCACCGTCGCCACGCCGTTCGCATCGGTCAGCGCGGTGCCTGCCGATGGCGAAAACAGCGCCAGCTTGTTGTCAGTGCTGAAGGTAACCAGCGCTTCCGGAATCACCCGGCCCGCGCTGTCGCGCAAGGTGGCCTTGGCGATCAGTGGCGTGCCTGCGGTCAGCGAATTGGTCGACTGGCCGCTGGCGTTGACGAAGCTGACCTCCAGCGACGGCGCCGCCGGTGCGGTTGTGCCGCCGCCGGTGCCCGGCGTGGCGCCGCTGCCGCCGCCGCTGACCGCGCCCGGATTGCCGCCGCCGCCGCCGCAGGCGGCCAGCGCCAGCGCCAGCGATGCGCACATGAGCAGTTTAAGTGGCGGGAGACCCGGGCTGGCGACGGCTTTATGCGGCATGTTAAGTCCTGATTTTTATTTGTTAATTGGTGCGGTTTACCGGCCAGTCACGCGGTCGGCGACGATTTTCGGGGTGATGAACACCAGCAGTTCGGTCTTGCTGGTGGTGCGTCCGGTGGTCTTGAACAGGTAGCCCAGCACCGGCACGTCGCCGAGCAGGGGCACCTTGCTTTCGGTGTTCGACTCGGTCTGCTGGTAAATGCCGCCGAGGACCACGGTGCCGCCGTTTTCGACCATGACCTTGGTCTTGACGTGCTGGGTGTTGATCGCAAAGCCGGCGCGGGTTTCTTCGCCCTTCGAATCCTTGTTCACGTCGACGTCCAGCACCACGTTGCCGTCCGGGGTAATTTGCGGCGTGACTTCCAGGCGCAGGTTGGCTTTCTTGAACATGATCGAGGTGGCGCCGCTGCTGGTGGCAACCTCGTACGGCAGTTCGATACCCTGTTCGATCACGGCCAGGATTTTGTCTTCGGTGACCACGCGCGGGCTCGAGATGATCTTGCCCTTGCCGTCGGCTTCCAGCGCCGACAGCTCCAGGTTCAGGAAGCGGTTGGCGGCCGACGAGAACAGGCTGAACGCCACCGTGGCTGGCGACTGGCCGCCGATGCCTGCCGCAGGCAGGTTGATGAACTGGGTGTTGTTATAAGCGTCGCCGGTGTCGGGGGTCTGGCCGGTGACCTGGCCTACGCCGACGATATTGCCGCCGATGGCGACGCGCTCGTTGCCCTTGACCTGGTAGCCAGGATCGCCGCCGCGGAAGCCGCGCATGTCGGCAAAGCCGAGCTTGGCGCCGAGGTTGCGCGAGAAGCCGTCGTTCGCTTCAACCAGGCGCGCTTCGATCACCACCTGGCGCGAGGCCACGTCGGTTTTCAAAATCAGCTTGCGGATGTCTTCGATCTTCGACGGAATGTCGGTGACGAACAGCTGGTTGGTGCGCGGATCAATGATCGCGCTGCCGCGCTTGGACAGCACGCGGTTCGGGCTGCTCTCGCCGCCCGCCGCCGCGCCGCCGTTGGCGTCGAGGCCGAACACGGTGCGGAAGGATTCAGCCTTCTGGTAATTGAGCTGGAAGATCTCGGAGCGCAGCGGCTCGAGGTCGGCGATCTGGGCGCGCTGCTCCAGTTCGAGCTTTTCCTTGGTCAGCAGTTCATCCTTCGGCGCGATCCACAGCACATTGCCGTTCTTGCGCATGTCCAGGCCCTTGGCCTGCAGGACCACGTCGAGCGCCTGGTCCCACGGCACTTCGCGCAGGCGCAGGGTCAGGTTGCCGGTGACCGAGTCGCTGGTGATGATGTTCAGGCCCGAGATGTCGGCAATCGCCTGCAGGGCGGCGCGCACTTCCACGTTCTGGAAGTTGAACGACAGCTTCTCGCCGCGGTAGCCCTGGGTGCCCTGGGTCAGGCGGTTCGGGTCTTCCTTGATCGGCTTGACGTCGACCACCAGCTGGGTCTCGCTCTGGTAGACGCTCTGTTCCCACAGGCCGTTCGCTTCAATCGTCATGCGCACGTTGTCGCCCTGCGGGGCAGTGGTGACCAGCTTGACCGGGGTGCCGAAATCGGTGACATCGAGGCGTCGGCGCAGCGTTTCAGGCAGGCCGGTCTTGAGGAAATCGACAATCACCTTGTTGCCGACCTGGCGCACATCGACGGCAACCTGGTTGTTCGGCAGGTCGACCACGACGCGGCCTTCGCCGTTGGCGCCGCGGCGGAAGTCGAGGTCGCGCAGCAGTGGGCGCGCGGCCGGCGCTGCGGCCACGGGGGCGGCAACCGCGACGCCGGTGCGGTCGACCGCCTGGGCCACGCCGCCGGTGCCCTCCACCGTCAGGATCACGGACTTGCCGTCGATCGCGGTGGCGTAGTTCAGCGGGCGCTTCAGGTTCAGCACCAGGCGGGTACGTTCGCCAGCCTGCACCACGTTGATGTTACGGACATCGCCCAGGTTCACGTCCTGGCTGCTCTTGCCGGTCGCGTTGGCGGTGGCGCCGAAGTCGAGGGCGATGCGGCTTGGGTTGGTGATCGAGAAGCCGATCGGCGCGCGCGTGGGCGTGTTCTTCATCGCGATGTTGACGATGACATTGGCGCCCTGCTGGTTGGCCGTGATCGACTCGATCGCATTTTCCTGCGCCAGCGCGGCGCTGCTGCCTGCAACGAGAGCGAGCCATGCGCCGATGCGTACTGCAATCCCCGTCAGCGAGGCGGCGCCATTCATTCGTAATGCGGTCATTTCGTGCTCTCCTTACTATCCTGCAGCTCCAACTTCGACATGCGCTCGACCCAATCGCCGGTGGCGTCCTGAACCACTTCTCTTATATTCACAGCCTGCTCCGTCACGCTGGTGATGACGCCGAAATTCTGGCCGATGCGCTGCCCGGCGCGAACCTGGTGCACCGCGCGGTCGATCTGCACCAGCGCGTGGTTGTCGCCGCCCTTTTGCAGCAGTCCGACCATCCGCATGGTATCGAGCGGGAAGGTCTCCAGCAGCTCGCGGCGGCGCTCGGTGTCGGGCTTGAGCGGGTTGGTTGAACCGGCGTCGGTGCGGGCCAGCTCGGCCAGCAGCTTGTTCTGGCTGAACGGGTCGACCGCATCGCCAGCCTGGTAGGCAAACGCGGTGAAGGTTTTCGGCTCAGCCAGCGGCTTGACCGTGACCTTGGTGTTCTTTTCGGTGTTCGCCATCCATTGCTGGACTTCGCGCACATCGCTGTCGCTGCAAGCTGCCAGCAGCACGGCCAGCGCCAGCACCGCGGCTTTGTTCAGGTGCGTCATTTTGCCGCTCCCTTCTTCTTGGCCTTCTTGTTCTTCTTTTCGTTCTTCTCGCGCTCGATCCTGGCGTCGCGCGCGGCGGCTGCTTCTTCTTCGTCGAGGTAGCGGAAGGTCTTGGCGACGGCGTCCAGCACCAGGCTGCCATCCTTTGCGGTCGACAGCGACATGTTGTTCAGCGTGACGATACGCGGCAGGTTGGCCATGTCGCCGGCGAACGAGCCGATGTCATGGTAATTACCGGTGATCTTGATGTCGATCGGGAGTTCGGCGTAGTAGTCGCGCACCACGACCTGGCCCGGCTTGAACAGCTCGAACTGCAGGCCGCGGCCGACGCCAGCCTGGTTAATGTCCGACAGCAGCGCCGCCATTTCGGCCTTGCTCGGCAGCTGCTTCTGCAGGCGCGACACGTACTGGTCGACCTGCAGCTTCTGGGCTTCCAGCGCTTCAAGGTTGATCGCCTGGGCGATTTTGGTGGTGTATTCGGCGCGCAGCTTGGCTTCCTTTGCGGCGCCGGCTTCCTGCTCGTCGAACTGCGAACTCCAGTAGGCAAAGTAGCCGAGCACGATCACCAGTGCCATCACGCCCACTGCCAGCAGCAGTCGCGGCGCCAGCGGCCACTGGCCGGGATGGCGTCCCTGCAGGCCCTGGAACTGGGAGCGCAGAGAGTGCGACAGGTCTTTCAGGTCGATATTCTTGTTCATGTCCGGTCTCCGCCAGCTGCCGCCGCCGTGGTGGCGCCAGCCTTGCGTTCGCCGGCCGCCGGTGCGCCTTGCGCCGCTTCGGCCGCCGCATCGATGTCGCGCGGGCGCTTGATGTTGACGCCCAGCGTGAACTCGACCACCTTGCGGCCGGTCTTGTTCTTGTCCAGGCTGACGGCGCGCACTTCGGTCAGGTCGGGTCGTTCCAGCCACTGCGAACTGCCGGCCAGGTTGCGCAGCAGTTCGGCCACGCGTTCCTGCGACTGGGCGTAACCCGAGACCGCCACGCGCTGGCCTTCCTGCTTGAACGACTTCAGGTACACGCCTTCCGGCGTCTGCCGCACCAGTTCATCGAGCAGGTAGACCGGCTGGTTGCGGTCGCCCTGCAGGTCCTCAACGGCCTGCTGGCGCGCCTTCAGCGCTTCGATTTCCTGTTTCAGGCCTGCGATCTTCTCGATCTTGATGTCCAGCTCCGCGTTGGCGCTGGCGATGACGCGGTTGCGCTCTTCCTGGATCGAGATGCGGCTGGCGTTGTAAGCGCCGACCATCAGCACCACGACAACGCCGAGGACGGCGCCAAGCGCCATCAGCGCGATGAACGCGGCCTGCTTCTGCTTACGTTTGGCTTCCCGGTGGGGGAGCAGGTTAATCTTGATCATGCTGCCGCCTTTCGCATGGCCAGGCCGCAGGCCACCAGGTAAGCCGGGGCTTCGGTGCGCAGCTGCGACTCGCGCACGCCGGACGCCAGCTGCATGCCTTTGAACGGCGACACCACGGCGCTGGAGATGCGGGTGCGGCTGGCGATGATGTCGAGCAGGCCTGGCATCAGCGCGCAGCCGCCGGCCAGGAACAGCTGGTCGATGCGGGTGTACGGCGTGGAGGTGTAAAAGAACTGGATCGCGCGCGTGACTTCCAGCGCGGCGTTTTCCAGGAATGGCGTCAGCAATTCAGCCTGGTAGTTCTCCGGCAGGTCGCCGGCGCGCTTGCGCGCTTCGGCTTCCTCGAACGACAAGCCATAAGCGCGCACGATGTCCTGGGTCAGCTGGTTGCCGCCGAAGGGCTGCTCGCGCTCGTAAATGGTGTCGCCGTCGAGCATGACCGAGATGTGGGTCACCTGGGCGCCCACCTGGAACAGCGCGACGATCTGGCCGACGCCCGCTTGCGGCATCATGGCCGTCACGCGGTCCAGCGCGGTACGGGCGGCGTAGGATTCGATATCCATCACGACGGCGGTCAGGCCGGCCGCTTCGGCAAGCGCCACGCGGTCCTCGACCTTTTCCTTGCGCGATGCGGCCAGCATCACTTCGATGTCGTCGGGCGAATTGGCGGCCGGGCCGATCACGTCGAAGTCGAGGCTGACCTCGTCGAGCGCGAACGGGATGTACTGGCTGGCTTCGGACTCGACCTGCACTTCCAGCTGGTCTTCCGACAGGCCGGCCGGCAGGATGATCTTTTTGGTGATGACGGACGCCGGCGGCATGCCGAGGGCGGCCAGCTTGATGCGGGTGCCGCTCTTTTTCCAGACCCGGCGCACCGCTTCCGACACCTGCTCGAGGTTTTCGATATTGCCGTCGACGACAGCGCCGCGCGGCAGGGGCTCGGAGGCATAACGCTCCAGCCGCAGCTCGCCTTTGCCAAGCTGTGACAGCTCAACCAGGCGGACGCTGGACGTACTGACGTCCAACCCGATCAAGGGGGGACTGGATTGCCCGAACAAGGAACCTAGATTAACCATTTACGAGCCCACTCCTCCCCATTCATCAAATTCAATTAATTTCTGAATAACTTGCTTCTCAGAAAGATAATATTATTTGCCTTTGCGGGGTTATTTGATATAAAACCGCTATTTAGGCGGCATACATAAGACAGTACATTAAATCGTAGCAACAACGCTGAGCCGGTGTAAAGGTATTTCTGCATTGGAACTTTATGGGTACGGGCGGATTCACCACACTCTGTGAACGCCGTGACATCTTAGTTGTCGGCACGTTCACACCCATCCTGAAGGCGGCTTTAGCGAATAGGGCTGGCGGCGACGGTGCTTTATAATGAAGCACATCAATATGTGAGAGATCCACCTGCATGACTTCCAAAACGGATACACCCGCCTCGTCGAAAAAAGGCGCAGGCAAGCGCAGCCCCAAAAGGATGCTGCTCATTGCGCTCGGAATCATTACGGGCACCGGCCTGGCCGCGCTGCTGATTGTCGTGTTCGCGCTGGCGATGGCCTACCCCAACCTGCCCGCGCTCGACACGCTGACCGACTACCGCCCAAAGATGCCGCTGCGGATCTTTTCCGCTGACAACGTCCTGATCGGCGAATTCGGCGAAGAGCGCCGCACCCTGGTCCATATCAAGGACATCCCGACCGTCATGAAGAAGGCGGTGCTGGCGATCGAGGACGACAATTTCTACGAGCACAGCGGGGTGTACTACAAGGGCATCCTGCGCGCGGCGTTGCACAATGCCAGCGGCGGCGCGCGCCAGGGCGCCTCGACCATTACCCAGCAGGTAGCGCGCAACTTCTTCCTGTCGTCGGAACAGACCCTCAAGCGCAAGGCCTATGAAATCCTGCTGGCCTGGAAGATCGAGAAAAGCCTGACCAAGGACCAGATCCTCGAGGTCTATATGAACCAGATCTACCTGGGCCAGCGCGCCTACGGCTTCTCGTCGGCCGCCCAGATCTATTTCGGCAAGGACCTGAAAGACATCAGCGTGGCCGAAGCGGCTATGCTGGCCGGCCTGCCGAAGGCGCCGTCGGCCTACAACCCGGTGGTCAACCCGAAGCGCGCGCGCACCCGCCAGCAGTACATCCTGCAGCGCATGCACGAGCTTGGCTACATCACCACGGCGCAATACCAGACCGCCAAGGACGAACAGCTGAAGATCAAGACCGACAGCAACGAGTTCGGCGTGCACGCCGAGTACGTGGCCGAAATGGCGCGCCAGCTGGTGTACGAACAGTTCAAGGAAGAGACCTACACGCGCGGCCTGAACGTGTTCACCACCATTACCAAGGCCGACCAGGACGCCGCCTACCTCGCGCTGCGCCGCGGCGTGATGGACTATGAGCGGCGCCAGGCCTACCGCGGACCGAAGTCGTACATCGACATCCCGAGCAAGAAGGAAGAAGCCGAAGAAGCGATCGAAACCGAGCTGGCCGAGCACCCGGACAGCGACGACATCATCGCCGCCATCGTGCTGCAGGCCTCGCCGCAGCAGGTAACCGCGGTGACCGCGTCGGGCGAAGAGATCAAGATCAGCGGCGCCGGGCTGGCGTTCGCCAAGGCCGGGCTGGCGGAAAAGGCGCCGGCGAACCGCCGCATCAAGCGCGGCGCGGTGATCCGCGTAACGCAAGGCGGCGGCACCACCTGGAGCATCACCCAGATGCCGGAAATCGAATCGGCCTTCATTGCCGCCGACACGCGCGACGGCGCGATCCGCGCGCTGGTGGGCGGCTTCGACTACAACCGCAACAAGTTCAACCACGTGACGCAGGCATGGCGCCAGCCGGGATCGGCATTCAAGCCCTTCATCTACTCGGCGTCGCTGGAACGCGGGCTGTCGCCATCGACCCTGATCAACGACGCGCCGATCTCGTTCGACGCGGGCCAGACCGGTGGCCAGGCATGGGAACCGAAGAACTACGACGCCAAGTATGAAGGCCCGATGAGCATGCGGCGCGGCCTGACCAAGTCGAAGAACATGGTCTCGATCCGCATCTTGCACCGCATCGGCGCCAAGTACGGCCAGGAATACACCACCCGCTTCGGCTTCGACGCCGAAAAGAACCCGCCGTACCTGACCCTGGCGCTGGGCGCGGGCGCCACCACGCCGCTGCAGCTGGCCGGCGCCTATGCCGTGTTTGCCAACGGCGGCTACCGGGTCAGCCCTTACCTGATCACCAAGGTCACCGACAGCAACGGCACGATTTTGTCGCAAGCCTCGCCTGACCCGGCCGGCGAAGAAGGCAACCGCGTGATCGACGCGCGCAATGCCTACCTGGTCGACAGCATGCTCAAGGACGTGGTCCGCTACGGCACCGCCACCAAGGCGCTGTCGCTCAAGCGCACCGACATCTCGGGCAAGACCGGCACCACCAACGACTCGATCGACGCCTGGTTCGCCGGCTACAACCCGAACGTGGTGGGAATTGCCTGGATTGGCTACGACCAGCCCAAAAACCTCGGCAACAAGGAAACCGGCGGCGGCCTGGCCCTGCCGATCTGGATCGGCTACATGAGCAAGGCGCTCAAAGGCGAGCCGATCGAAGAGCGCCCTGTGCCGGGCGGTCTGATCAACGTAAACGGCGAGTACTACTACGCCGAAAACCCGCCTGGCACCGGCGTCCAGAGCATTGACGTCGGCGTGCGCAGCACGCCAGCCGAAGAAGCGGTAAAAGACGCGGTCAAAAACGAGCTGTTCTAAAGAGCGCCAGCAACAAGACAGTTGCAAACAAATTCGGGGTCAGACCACCGGTTTTTTGGAATATTCCAAAAAACCGTGGTCTGACCCCGAATTGGGAAACTGTTTCAAAAAAACGGTGGTCTGACCCCGAATTGGGTAATTTTTTTAGGGCTTGAGGAGGACGGTGGTGCCGCCTTGTTCGCTGGCCAGCGTCGAGAGGGCAGCGAAGAGCTCGGAGCCGTCGCGGGTGTTGATCCACCGCCCGTCGGCGCGCTTGTAGTGGAAGCCGCCGGATTTGGCGGCAACCCACATTTCTTGCAGCGGGGCCTGGCTGTTGACGATGATCTTGCTGCCGTTGTCGATGAACTCGATTTCCAGCACGTTGCCGCTGCGCTTGCATTCGACGTCGATCACGTCTTCGTCGTTGAGCCGGTCCATCGCCGCTTCGATCGTGCCCAGGGTGCTGTCGGCCAGGTCCAGGAATTCGGTTTCGCTCATCATGCTACACTCCAAGGTCTTCTAATTAAACCGTGATTCTAATCGTGAAGCCTTCCATTGCGCTGAATATCGGCGCCGCCGTTGTGGTCTTTGGCGCGCTTGCCGGCTGCGGCCAGACCGGCCCGCTCTACATGCCGACCCCACCGGCCAAGCCCCAGCCAACGCCCGCCGTGCCGCCTGCGATGCCTCCCGTTTCTTCTTCCGTAGCCCAGTAACTCATCTCTTATGTCGCAATTTTCTTATCAAGACGGCGCCCTGTTCGCTGAAAGCACTCCTTTGTCCAGCATCGCCGAGCAGTTCGGCACGCCGACCTATGTTTATTCCAAGGCCGCGCTGCTGAAAAACTTTGCGTCGTATTTCGATGCGTGCAAAGGCCGCGATGCCCTTGTTTGCTATGCGATGAAGGCAAATTCCAACCTGGCTATCCTCGACCTGCTGGCGCGCGAAGGCGCAGGCTTCGATATCGTGTCGGGCGGCGAATTGCTGCGCGTGCTGGCCGCCGGCGGCGATCCGCGCAAGGTGATTTTCTCCGGTGTCGGCAAGACCGTTGACGAAATCCGCCTGGCGCTGTCGCACGATATTTTGTGCTTTAACGTCGAGTCGATTCCTGAGCTGCACCGCATTAATGAAGTCGCCGGCGAGATGGGCAAGACCGCGCCGGTATCGCTGCGCGTGAACCCGAACGTGGATGCGAAAACCCATCCGTATATCGCCACCGGCCTGAAAGCGAATAAATTCGGCGTGGCGTTCGATGACGCCCTCGATACCTACCGTACCGCAGCCGCATTGCCGCACCTGCAAGTGGTCGGCATCGATTGCCATATCGGCTCGCAGTTGCTGGACGACGCGCCGCTGCTGGAGGCGCTCGATAAGCTGATCGAATTAATCGATACGCTGGCCGGTGAGGGCATCGTGATTCATCACCTGGATATGGGTGGCGGTATCGGCATCAACTACGGCGAGGCTGGCGAGGCGGAGCCGGTGCCGGTTGGCGATTACCTGGGCCGCGTGTTTGCGCATATCGATGCATGGCGCGCGCGCAAGTATGACGGTAGGCCGATCAAGGTGGCGTTCGAGCCGGGCCGGTCGATTGTCGGCGATACCGGCGTGCTGCTGACCCGGGTCGAATTCCTGAAGCCGGGCGCGGAGAAGAATTTCTGCATCGTCGATGCGGCCATGAATGACCTGATGCGCCCTGCCCTTTACCACGCGTGGATGGATGTGCAGCCGGTGGCGCCGCACGCGGGCGAGAAGGTGACGTATGACGTCGTCGGGCCAGTGTGCGAGTCGGGCGACTGGCTGGCGCGTGATCGCGCGCTGGCGGTGAATCCGGGCGATTTGCTGGCAATTATGCAGGCGGGCGCTTATGGGCTGACCATGTCGTCCAATTACAATACCCGCGGCCGCGCGGCCGAGGTCATGGTCGATGGCGATAAAGTGCATCTGATTCGCCAGCGCGAGAATCCGGCCGATTTGTTTGCGCTGGAATCGGTGATTCGTTGATAGCGTCGTTCCCGTGCAAACGGGAACCCATGCTGAGCTGGCGATAGTCGAAAGGCCCGAGGAGCATCCCGGGCTATGGATTCCCGCCTTCGCGGGAATGACGGCCCGGAGCGGGGCTTTTCGCCCCGGCCCAGCTCCAATACACCCTCGCCCCCAGCAGCACCGCAACAATCACCCCGAAAATAAACGGTTCCGTGAAGTTGCTCTTTCCTGCCCTCATCCACCAGAAATGCAAGATCCCCAGCGGCGCGATCAGGTAGATCAGCCGGTGCAGCCATAGCCACCGCTTGCCCCCCAGCCGCTTGACCATCGCATTGGTGCTCGTCACCGCCAGCGGTATCAGCAGCACAAACGCGGTGAACCCGACCAGGATGAACGGCCGCTTCGCCACGTCGCGGAACATGCCTGCAATGTCGAAGAAATGGTCGAACCAGAAAAACGTCATGAAGTGCAAAAACGCGTAAAAAAACGCGTACAGCCCGAACATCCTGCGCAGCTTGATCAGCCAGTTCATTTTGCTGAGCCGGCGCAGCGGCGTCACCGCCAGCGTGATGCAGAGGAAGTACAGCGTCCAGTCGCCCGTCCCGCGCGTGATGAACTCCAGCGGTTCGACCAGCTGCCCGGTGGCCGTCAGCCACACCATGCGCGCCAGGGGCACCAGCGCCAGCAGGAAGATGGCGGCCTTGATGCCCTTGAGCTGCTTCGCACTCGGATTGAACGCCATCAGTAGTATTTCTTCAGATCCAGACCGGCGTACATCGAGGCGACGTCGTTATAGCCGTTGAACATCAGTGTCTTGCGCTTGGGCTTGAAGAAGCCGTCTTCACCAATACGGCGCTCGGTGGCCTGCGACCAGCGCGGGTGGTCGACGTTCGGATTGACGTTGGAGTAGAAGCCATACTCGGACGGCGCCGACACGTTCCACGCCGTCTTCGGCTGTTCACGCACGAAACGGATCTTGACGATGGACTTGGCCGACTTGAAACCATATTTCCAGGGCACCACAAGCCGCACGGGCGCGCCGTTCTGGTTGGGCAAGGTCTGCCCATACATGCCAAGCGTCAGCAAGGTCAGCGGGTGATTGGCTTCGTCGATACGCAGGCCTTCAACATACGGCCAGTCGAGCACGCGGCTGCCGATGCCGGGCATCTGCTTGCGGTCCGCCAGGGTCGTGAACTCGACGAACTTGGCGTTGCCATTCGGCTCGACCTTCTTGATCAGGTTCGACAGCGAGTAGCCGACCCAGGGAATCACCATCGACCAGCCTTCCACACAGCGCAGGCGGTAAATGCGTTCTTCCAGCGGCGCAAGCTTGAGCAGGCTGTCGATGTCGATGGTCATCGGCCGCTTGACCTCGCCTTCGATCGACACCGTCCATGGCCGCGTTTTCAGGGTGTGCGCGTACTCGGCCGGGTCCGACTTGTCGAGGCCGAATTCATAGAAGTTGTTGTAGCTCGACGCGTCCTTGAACGGGGTCGGCTTGTCGAGGATGGTGTAGGCGGGATTGGGCTTGCCGGCCAGCTTTTGCGCGGGAGTTTGCTGGGCGAACGCTTCGCGGTTCGCCATCTCCCACAGCGCGCTGCCGGCCACCGCGCCAACGGCCATCTGGGCGATGAAGCGGCGCCGCGATTCGTAGACTTCTTGCGGCGTAATTTCCGAACCGAACGGTACATCGGTTTGGTTCGGACTGCGTTTGATCAGCATGGCTTGCTCCGGCAAAATGGGGGTAACGTCTTAACATTACACCATTTTGCCGACGCTAGCCGGCGGCCCCGCGCGCCGTCTTTACAACGTTCCGTACGAGTGTAGACCTGAAAGAAACATGTTGACGCCGATGAAGGCGAAGGTGGTGACCAGGAGGCCTACCAGCGCCCACCAGGCCGCCACGCGCCCGCGCAGGCCGGTCATCAGGCGCATGTGCAGCCAGGCCGCGTAGTTCAGCCAGACGATCAGCGCCCAGGTTTCTTTCGGGTCCCACGACCAGTAGCCGCCCCACGCTTCAGCCGCCCACAGCGCGCCGAGGATGGTTGCCACGGTGAAGAAGGCAAAGCCGACCGAGATCGCCTTGTACATCACGTCGTCCAGCACTTCGAGCGCCGGCAGGCGGTCGGCAAGAATGCCGTGCGACTTGAGCAGGTAGGCCGAGCCAACCATCGCGGCCAGCGCAAACGTGCCATAGCCGATGAAGTTGGCCGGGACGTGGATCTTCATCCACCAGCTTTGCAGCGCAGGCACCAGCGGCTCGATGCCGGCGGCGTCGCGCGACACCGTGTACCACAGCAGGAAAGCGACGGCGGCAGCGATAATCAGCATCACGAAGGCGCCAAGCTGGCGCGTGGCGTAGTGCTGCTCGTAGTGCAGGTAGAACATGGCGGTGATCAGAGCGAACAGGATGAACACTTCGTACAGGTTCGATACCGGGATATGGCCGACGTCGGCGCCGATCAGGTAGGACTCGAACCAGCGCACCATCATGCCGGTCCAGCCGAGCACGACAGCAGCCCAGCACAGCTTGGAACCGACCGAGGTGCCGAAGTTGCTACGGCTAAGCAGGCCGACCCAGTAGAACACGGTCGAGAAGGCGAACAGCGTGCTCATCCACAGGATTGCGGACTGCGAGGACAGCATGTACTTGAGGAAGAATTTCTGGTTGGCGTTTTGCAGGTCGCCCGCGTACAGGCCGATGGCCGCCAGCGACAGCAGGAACACCAGCGGCATCAGCCAGCGCACCGCCTTGAATTGCCAGCCCAGCAGCGCGAAGGTCGGCGCGGACAGCAGCAGGATGGCTTTTTCATAGACGTCCATGTAGGCGCCGTAGCGAACCAGGCCAAATACCGCGCCAGCCAGCAAGGCCGCGGCGAAGAGCCAGTCGAACATGTCCAGGCGCTTGAAGAAGCCCGGCGTCTGGGTGTAGCTTGTTTGAGTTTGCGAAATTTCCATCATTTTCTCCAGGTACCGCCGCCATGGGTAGCGGCCTACAGCTTACGCCGATTGCGCCAGCTTCGCTTTCAGGTCGTTAAATTCGTGTTCGAAATCAAGTGTCTTGCGCTGGGTGCTCATCGCCATCAGCGCGTGCGCGCCGCCGGACTCGTCATCGCGCACCCAGACCCACAGGCGGCGTTCGCGGATGTAGAACATGGCAAAGATGCCCAGCACCAGGAACAGGCAGCCGGTGTAGACGACGGCCTTGCCCGGTGAACGGGTCACCTGCAGCACGGACGCTTTTACCTCGGTAAATTCGTCCAGCTGCAAAAATACCGGCGCGCCGTAGAAGAAGCTGTCCGACAGCGCATTGGTCGACATCTGCAGGAAGCGCGCGTGCTTTTCGTCCACGGTGACCGGCGCCAGGCCCTCCTTCTCGCGCGCTGCCTGCCACAGCTCCCACATGGTGCCATTGAGGATCTTCATGAAGATGCCTGCCGCCTTTTCCTGCTCGGCTGCCGGGATCTTTTCGAGGAATTTAGAGACCGCAAGGTAGCCGCCCTGCGAGCCGTTGCCGGCAAAGATGGCAAGGCTGCGCGCCGCGGAGTCTTCCAGCTGCCGGACCATGTCGCCAGCGTTCGCGCCAGCGGTGGCGGGCATGGCGCGGCGGGCGTAGCGCGCGGCGGCGACCTGGCGCAGTGCCGGGTCGGACAGGGCGGCGCGCAGGCGCATCCAATCGCGCACGCTGTACTCGTCGTCCGCAGGAATGCGCAGGTAGCTGAACGCTTCCGATGGCGTCGAACGCATGCCTGCCAGGTAGAACTGGGCGCCGTCCAGGGTGACCGGCTGCATGTAGTTCTGGTATTCGCGGGCCTGGCCTGTCTTGTCGCGCAACTTGTACGTCACGCTCGGACCGACGTTCTTCAGGTCCTTGTTTTCGTCCTTGGCGGCGGAGCCCAGCTGCTTGTCGAGGCCGGCTGCGAATTCTTCGTTGAAGGACTTGCCCTTGGTTACGGCGCGCACGTCCGGCGTCGTGCCGGTATTCTCGACGTTGAACGGACGGAAACCGGACCACTCGACCGAATATTCCTCGCCAGCGCGCTTGAGCTCGGATGAGGAGCCAACTTCGCCCGTCATCGGGAACGATTTGGCGTCAATGCCCTGCATCGGGAAGGCGGTCATCTTGAGCTTGGTGCCGCCATCTTCAAAGCTCGACTGGTACACGGCAACGCCCTTGTAGATCAGCGGTTCGTTGACCTTGATGGTGGCCGGGAAGGTCTTGCCCGTTTCGTGGTCGCGCACGATCACATCGCTGGCAAACAGCTTCGGCATGCCGGTCGAGTAGAAATCGATGTGGAACTTGGCCAGCTGGATGGTGAACGGCAGTTCCTGCACCAGTACGCCATTGGCCTGCGGGATCAAGGCGACATCGCTGGCCTGGCCTTCCGGAATCATGGTGTTGCCGCGGTAAGTCGGGTTGCCCAGGCCAAGGCGGTGCTTTTCAGGAATGGCCGAGATCAGGCCGCTCCCCGCGAAGGGCGTTTTACCGAGGAACCATTGCTGGAAGCGGATAGGCAGGTCGGAGTCGAGCATGCCGCCGACCAAAATGATGATGATGGCCGAGTGCGCGAAGATATAGCCGAAGCGGGTGCCGGCGCCTTTCTTGGCCGTGACCAGGGTGGCATTTGGCTTGTCGACGATTTTCGTGCCATAGCCGGCGTCGGCCAGGCGGGCTGCGCTTTGCTGCGCCAGCGCGGCGCGCGACAGCGGCGCTACCCATTCCGACTTGTGGTGGAAGTTGCGCAGCGATACCTCGCGTACGTTCTCGCGCCAGCTGCGCATATCCTTCAGCATCTTCGGCGTGCTGCGCACGATGCACAGCGCGGTCGACAACAGCAGGAAGGCGAGGATCAGCAGGAACCACCAGGCCGAATACACCGCGTACAGGCCCAGCTTGTCGAACACGGCGAACCAGAACGGGCCGAACTGGTTGACATAGTTCGTCATCGGCTCATTCTGCTTCATCACGGTGCCGACCATCGACGCGATCGAGATGACCGTCAACAGGCTGATGGCAAAACGCATCGACGAAATCAGCTCGACCGCTTCGGCAAGCCGGCGGCGATTCGTCTTCAGTTCAATTCCGGTGGTGCTCATTTTAAATCCAGTGCGCGGCTCGGCAAGCGGGCCGTGGAGAAAGTGCGGCACGTCATTCCCGCGAAGGCGGGAAGCCAATTTCGCCCCGAAAGCGCAGGCAAACCTGGGTTCCCGCCTTCGCGGGAACGACGAGCCCCGCGGGTATCAACAAAAAGGGCAGCTCGCTTGCGCGCCGCCGCCCTCTGAGGTTTTTTGCTCCAGCAAGGCGCGGCGACCACGCCGCGCTTGCAAATCATCAGGCATCGTAAGATGCCGCGAATTTTACTTCAAGCCGGCGATGTAATCGGCAACGGCCTTCATTTCCTGGTCCGACATGCGCTGAGCCAGCGTGGTCATCTGTGCGCTGTTGTTACGCGCGCCACCCTTGAATGCCTGCAACTGGGCGACGGTGTAGTCCTGGTGCTGGCCAGCAAGGCGTGGGTATTGGGCAGGAATGCCATTGCCGTTGGCGCCGTGGCAACTTGCGCAGGCAGCTACGCCGCGCTCAGCGATACCGCCGCGGTAGATCTTCTTGCCCAGTTCGACGGTGTCCTTGTTCTTGGCCGCGCCCTGCTTTGGCTTTTGCGTTGCGAGGTAGGCGGCAATGTCGCGCTTTTCCGCATCCGACAGCATCTTCGCGTAAGTCGTCATTACTGGCTGGTTACGCGCTGGGGTGGTGAAGTCGACCAGTTGCTTGTGGGTGTATGCCTCGAACTGTGCGGACAGTTTTGGATTGGCGGCGATGGTCGAATTGCCGGCAGCGCCGTGGCAAGATGCGCAAGCTGGCAGGCCGCGGGCAGCGTCGCCAGCATCGTACAGGGTTGCGCCTTTGGCGGCGTCAGCCTTGGCTGGAGCAGCAGGTGCAGCGGCCGATGCCAGGCCGGAGACAGCCAGGGTTGCAACCAACAAGGACTTCACAAACGCCGCGCCGGCGGCCGGGAAAAACGCACGATTCATTCACACACCCTGACTTGTAAAAATTGAGTTCTATTTGAAAATATGGCAGTGCAACCGCTTGTTGCAAGGCGTTGTACCTACCGCGCCGCAACAATACGCAACCCCTTATTGTACAATAGCTTTCTCGGGTCATCGCCCCCTTTTGTTGCATTTTCTGCCCATTCCATGTCCAAACTCTGGCAAGCCCGCTTCTTTACGACCGTCAATCAACTGCGCGACCTGCCCAATACGCAGGTGCCGGAAATCGCTTTCGCGGGACGTTCCAACGCGGGAAAATCGACCGCAATCAATATCCTGACCAACCAGAAGGGCCTCGCCTTCGCGTCCAAGACGCCGGGCCGCACCCAGCACATCAACTACTTCTCGATCGGCGGCGCGCACGTTGGCCAGCACCGCAAGGACCCGACCATCGTCGAGGAAATCGAAGGCTTGCTGGTGGACTTGCCGGGCTATGGCTATGCAGAAGTGTCCGGCTCGGCCAAGCTGCACTGGCAAAAGCTGCTCGGCGACTACGTCCAGCGCCGCGAGCAGCTGGCCGCGCTGATCCTGATCATGGATTCGCGCCGCCCGTTCACCGAACTCGACGTGCAGATGCTCGAATGGTTCGCCCCAACCGGCAAGCCGATCCACTGCATCCTGACCAAGGCTGACAAGCTCAACCGCAACGAGACCACCAACGCGCTGCGCAGCGCCCGCGCCATGCTCGACAGCTATGTCGACGAAGAAGGCGAAGGTTTCCCGTTCACCGTGCAAATGTTTTCCGCGCTCAAGCGCGTCGGGATTGAAGAAGCCAACGACAAGATCCTCGAACTGCTCGGCATTTCGGACACGGACGACAAGGCTGCGCCTTCGTCGCCGCAAGACGACGCCGCACCCTTTATCGAAGACGCTGACGAATAATTTTTATCACCTCCTTGGGAACCTGAGATGACGATACCAGCCAACTACCCGGCAATCCGCATGCGCCGCATGCGCCGTGACCCGTTCTCGCGCGCACTGATGCGCGAAAACACGATCACCGCATCGGACCTGATCTACCCGGTGTTCATCCTCGATGGCAGCAACCAGCGCCAGCAGGTTGGCTCGATGCCAGGCGTTGAGCGCATGTCGGTGGACTTGCTGCTGGAAGTGGCGGATGACTGCGTCAAGCTCGGCATTCCTGCGCTGGCGCTGTTCCCGGTCATCGACTCGTCGTTCAAGACGCCGGACGGCATTGAAGCGACCAACCCGGACGGCCTGGTGCCGCGCGCCGTGCGCGAGCTGAAGCGCCGCTTCCCTGAACTGGGCATCATCACCGACATCGCGCTCGACCCGTACACCAGCCATGGCCAGGATGGCCTGATCAACGACGATGGCTACGTATTGAACGACGAAACCATAGAAATGCTGATCCGCCAGGCCCTCACCCAGGCCGAGGCCGGCGTGGACGTGGTGGCGCCGTCGGACATGATGGACGGCCGCATCGGCGCGATCCGCCAGGGACTGGAAGAAAAAGGCTTCATCCACACCCGCATCATGGCGTATTCGGCCAAGTATGCGTCGGCCTTCTATGGCCCGTTCCGCGATGCGGTGGGTTCGGGCGCCAACCTGGGCAAGGCTGACAAGAACACCTACCAGATGGATCCAGCCAACACCGATGAAGCGCTGCGCGAAGTGGCGCTCGACATCGCAGAGGGCGCTGACATGGTGATGGTCAAGCCGGGCATGCCTTACCTCGACGTGGTGCGCCGCGTGAAGGACGAGTTCAAGGTGCCGACGTTCGCCTACCAGGTCAGCGGCGAGTACGCGATGCTGAAAGCCGCCGCGCAAAACGGCTGGCTGGATCACGACAAGGTAATGATGGAATCGATGATGGCGTTCAAGCGCGCAGGCGCTGATGGGGTGCTGACGTATTTTGCGCGCGATATTGCGCGCATCCTGAAGGCGCGCGCCTAAAGCAGTTCGTAGGGCGGTTACCATGCGTCAACGCGGCGCAGGCATGGCGGATGCGCTTTCGCTTATCCGCCCTACGGTTCAATGAGCGTTATCGCCCAGTCCTGTATTCCGGGAACATCTCCTTGAACAGGAATGCCTCCAGCTCCGCCGTATCCTGCACCCGCGCGCTCATCCGCACGACCCGTTGCAGGCGGTGTGAATCCCAGTCGAAGTCGCCGGTCTTTTCCTTGCGGATCAGCTCGATCATCTTCTTGACGATTGCCGTCTCGATATCCTTTTCCCCGCCTAGCTCCACCCGCACCTGCTGCAGCCAGCGGCGCTTGAAATTCGGATTCCAGCCACGGAACTTCAGTTCTGCGCTGGAGAAAGATTTGTCGGTCACGCTGAATACGCCACCGGTCTCGTTGCGGTCATCGCCCTTGCTGCGCCCATTAGCGGCAGCGATGTTGGCCAGCGCATTGCGGGTGCCGCGCGCCGCTTCGCTTTCCACTGCCGGCTCCTCGGACGGTGCGCCGCGCTCCTGGCGGCGTTTGGCGATATAAGCCGCCATATCCACTTCCTCGGGCGGCTCGAGCTTCTTGGGCGGCTCCTCGACGATCTTCACCGGTTTTTCGTCCGGCAAGGTAATCGTGTCGGGCAGGCGCTCGATCTTCGGTGGCGGCGCGGCCGACTTCTTGACGGCTTTGCTGGCCTGCTTGCGGGGCTGGCTCGGCTTTTCGGGTTTCGGCTGTTCCGTTACAGGATTGATGTACACCATCGCGCCGCCTCCGGCCGGAGGCGAAGCGGTTTTCTCGGATTCGGGCTTGAAGACGTAGATCGCCACCAGCAGCAAGTGCAGCAGCACCGTGGCGGCGAGGCCGGTCCGGTTGACGCGCGGGGTTCCGTAGCTCAGCGTGGCGGCCGGTAGCGGCTGGCCACAGTGCTCGCAGTACCCGGTGTTTTGCGACGAATAATGGGAATGATCACGCAAGATGAGTACGATTTTCCAGGTGCAGCTTCAGCGAAAAAGGGGTCGAGTGGCGCAGTCTATACGGTTTGACGAAATTGCGCACCGGCAGGACACCTTGCACAGCTTACAACACGGACCAGCGGGCGGCTGTTACCAGATGTATCAGCCGCCCTGCCCCTCTTAACTTAATGCGCGGCGTCGGCCGCCGCCAGCTGCTCGTCCGACAGCGGGCCCTTGCCGCTGTATTTGTCGAGGTAGAGGTAAATCACTGGCGTGATGTACAGCGTGATGACCTGCGAGAACAGCAGGCCGCCCACAACGGCCAGGCCGAGCGGCTGGCGAAGTTCGGCGCCGGCGCCCAGGCCCAGCGCGATCGGCAGCGCGCCGGTCATGGCGGCCAGGGTGGTCATCAAAATCGGGCGGAAGCGCATCAGGCAGGCTTCGCGGATCGCATGCTCGGGCGTCTTGCCTTCTACGCGCTGCGCGTGCAGGGCGAAGTCGATCATCATGATCGCGTTCTTTTTCACGATGCCGATCAGCATCAGGATGCCGATGATCGCAATCATCGTCAGGTCCATGCCGAAAATTTCCAGTGTCAGCAGCGCCCCGACCGCTGCCGACGGCAGGCCGGCAAGAATGGTCAGCGGGTGGATGTAGCTCTCGTAGAGCACGCCGAGCAGCACGTAGATGACGCCCAGCGCAGCAATGATCAGGATCAGCTGGCTCGATTGCGATTCCTCGAACACCGCCGCGTCGCCGCCGTAGCGGGTGATGACCGACGCCGGCAGCTTCATCTCGGCGGCCATGCGGTCGATCTGCGCGGTGGCGTCACCAAGCGGCATGTTGGGCGCGAGGTTGAACGACAGCGTGATCGCCTGCAGCTGGCCCTGGTGGTTGACCGAGGTCGGGCCGACCGTGCGTTCGACCGTCGCGATACTCGACAGCTGCACCAGCTGGCCGTTCTTGCTGCGTACCGATACCCGGGTCAGCGCGTCGTCGAACTGGCGGTCGGCGGGCGCCGCTTCCATGATGACGTTGTAGCTGGCGGCCGGCGAGTAGATGGTGGACACCTGGCGCTCGCCAAACGCGGCGTACAGCGCGGTGCGGACGTCCGCCATCTGGACGCCGAGGGTATTGGCCTTGTCGCGGTCGATCTTCAGGCTGGCCTGCAGGCCGCCGGCCTGCGAGTCGCTGGTGACGTCGAGGAAGCCGGGCGTGGCGCGCATCCGCTCGAGGAAGCGGTTCGACCACACGCCGAGGTCATCGGCGCGCACGCTCTGCAGCGTGTACTGGTAGCGGCTCTTGCTCTGGCGGCCGCCAAGCTGGAGGTTCTGGGTCGGGCTGAGGAAGACCGACACGCCCGGGATCGCGCGGGTGGCCTGGCGCAGGCCGCTGACCACTTCCGGCATCGCCTTGCGCTCGTCGCGCGGCTTGAGCACGATGAAGCCACGGCCGGTGTTGCCGCCGCCGGTGAACGAGGTGACGTCCTTGACCGCCGGGTGGGCGCGCACCGCGTTGACGACCTGCTCCTGCAGCAGCGCCATCTTGTCGGTGGAGGTGTCTTCGGCCGCTTCGACGCTCATGCGGATCTGGCCAAGGTCTTCTTCGGGGAAGAAGCCCTTCGGGATCGTGGTGTACATGACGACCGTCAGCGCGAAGGTGGCGACCGCAACCAGCAGGACCACCGTGCGGTGCGCCAGCGCCATGTCCAGGGTCTTTTCGTAGCCGCGCAGGACCTTCGCGAAACCGGCTTCGAAGTGGCGGCCGATCCAGCTTTTCTCGCCGCCGCCGTGCTTGTCGTGCGCAGGCAGCAGGCGGCTTGCCAGCATTGGCACCAGGGTCAGCGACACCACGGCCGACACCAGCACGGCGAGGCCCACCACGACTGCGAACTCGTGGAACAGCAGTCCGATCACGCCCGGCATGAAGAAGATCGGGATGAACACGGCCACCAGCGAAATCGAGATCGAGATAATCGTGAAGCCGACTTCGCGCGAGCCAACCAGCGCCGCTTCAAGCGGCCGCTTGCCCATCTCGATATGGCGCACGATATTTTCAAGCACGACAATCGCGTCGTCGACCACCAGGCCGACCGCCAGCGTGATGCCAAGCAGCGACACGTTATCGAGGCTGTAGCCGAACCAGTACAGCAGCGCCACCGCGCCAAGCAGGGAAATCGGCAGCGTGACGGCGGGGATGAATGTGGCCGATGCGCGGTGCAGGAACAGGAAGATCACCAGCACGACCAGCAGCACCGTGAAGGCGAGGGTCAGGTTAACGTCGTGGATCGCTTCGCGGATCGACACCGAGCGGTCGTTGACAAGGCTGATCTTGATCGACGCCGGCACCTGCGCCTGGAATCCAGGCAGCAGCTTGCGCACCGAGTCGACCACCTGCACGGTGTTGGCGTCCGGCTGGCGCTGCACCATCAGCACGATCGAACGTTCGCCGTTAAAGCTGCCGGCCGCCTTGATCGACTGGAAGCTGTCTTCGACGGTGGCGACATCCTTCAGGCGCACCGGTTCGCCGTTGCGCACGGCGACGATCACGTCCGAGAACTGGGCCGCGTTCATCAGCTGGGGGTTGCCCTGGATGGTCAGGGTCTGGTTGGGGCCATCGAGTACGCCGAGCGGCGCATTCGAGTTCGATGCGCGCAGCGCGGCGCCGAGTTCGTCGAACGTCAGGTCGCGTGCGTTCATCAGGTCGGCCTTGGCGCGCACCCGCACCGCAAAGCGTTTCTGGCCGTTGACCGTTACCTGCGCCACGCCCGGCAAGGTCGACAGGCTGGGCGCGATCAGGTTTTCCGCGTAGTCGTTCAGGTCCGACAGGCTCATCGACGGCGAGGTCATCGCCATGAACAAAATAGGCGCGTCCGCGGGGTTGACCTTGCGGTACGAAGGCAGGTCCGTCATCTCTTGCGGCAGCTGGCGCTGCGCGCGCAGCAGCGCGGCCTGCACGTCCACGGCGGCGGCGTTGACGTCGATGCTGGGGTCGAATTCGAGGGTGATGTTGCTGTCGCCCTGGGTGCTGGTCGAGGTGATCAGCTTGATGCCGGCGATCGTCGAGAACTGCTTCTCGAGCGGCAGCGCCACCGAGGACGCCATCGTTTCGGGGCTGGCGCCCGACAGGTTGGCGGAGACGTTGATGACCGGGGTGTTATAGCTCGGCAGCGCGGCGACCGGGATGCTGATGTAGGCGAGGACGCCAACCAGTACCAGCGCCATCGACAGCAGCACCACCATCACCGGGCGGCGGATGCACAGTTCTGAGATGTTCATGGGGCCACTGCCTTGCGTGCCACTGCATTGCCGGCGTCAGGCCTGGCGCCGGCGAGGCGCACCTTGCCGCCGGGGCGCAGGTTCTGCTTGCCCTCGGTGATGACCTTTTCGCTGCCGGTCAGCCCGGTAACGACGGCGTTGTCGCCGAAGGTATGGACGCGCTGGACCGGCGCTTCCTTGGCGGTCTGGCCTTCGCCGACCACGTAGACGAAGGTGCCGCGCGTGTTGATGATGATGGCCGCCTGCGGGATCACGGTGGCGTCCTTCAGCGTGCGCAGGGTGACGCGGGTGGACACATACTGGCCCGGCCACAGGCTGGTGTCGCGGTTGTCGAACTGCGCCTTGACCTTGATGGTGCCGGCCGCCGCGTCGACGGTGTTGTCGATGAAGTTCAGCTTGCCGACAACCGGCTTGCCGCCGGAAGGCTGCGCCTCCACCGCCACCTGGCCGGCGCGCTGCGCAGTCAAGAGGTCGGACAGCGCCGATTCAGGCAGCGTGAATGCGACGTTGACGGGGTCGAGCTGGGTAATCGTGGTCAGCGAGGTGGCCGGCTGGACCAGGCTGCCCGGGTAGACCGAGATGGCGCCGACGCGGCCCGACATCGGCGCGCGGATGGTGCCATAGCTGGCCGTGACGCGCTCGCCCTGCAGGGCGGCCTGGTTGGACGCCACCAGCGCGCGCTGGGCTTCCACCTGGCTGCGCAGCGTGTCGATCGCGCTCTGCGCGAGGAATTTTTGTTCGACCAGTTCCTGGTTGCGCTTGTACTGTCGTTCCAGGTCGGCCAGGGTGGCGCGGTCGCGCGCGATCTGGGCCTGGGCCTTGCTGACGTTCGCCTGTTCGTTGCGGTCGTCGAGCGAGAACATCAACTCGCCGGATTTGACGAACTGGCCTTCCTTGATATGCACCTTGCGGATCGTGCTGGTCGTCTGCGGACGCAGGTCGACGCTGTTGATCGGGGTGACGGTGCCGTTGGCCTGCAGGGTCACCGGCACGTCCTGGCGCAGCGGCGCCACCACGTTGACGGTCGCCGGCGGCTGCTCCCCCGGTCCGCGCCCGCCGCCCTTCCCGCCCGGCTTCTCGGCCTTGCCGGCGTTCAGGTACCAGGCTGCCGCGCCTACAATGGCGACAATGCCGACGACGAGTACGATGTTCTTCTGCTTCATTGGCTTTTCCTGGCCGCTCGCGGCGGCTCTTGATCAATTTTCAAAATGGGTGGGGGCTACGGCAGGTCACTTTCCGCGGTAGGCCTCGGGCAGCACCAGCGTCACTTCCAGTCCGCCGTCGTAGTGGTTGGCGAGGGTGACGCTGCCGCCGTGCTGTTCTGCGATGTTGCGTGCGATCGGCAAGCCCAGCCCGGTGCCGCCGGACTCGCGCGAGCGCGAGCTTTCAACGCGGTAGAAAGGTTCAAACACGCGCGGCTGTTCGGCATGCGCGATGCCAGGGCCGCGGTCGCGGATGCGGATGCGCGCCGCGCCGGCGGTGCGCTCGACGGCCAGCTCGGCCTGGTGGCCGTACTTGACGGCGTTGTCGATCAGGTTGGCGAGGCAGCGGCGCAGCGCCAGCGGCCGGCCCATCACCGCCATGCTGGCGCGGCCGTTCAGGGTGACCTTCTGGCTGGCGTCGGTGGCGTCGGAGCAGACGCTGTCGAGCAGCGAGTCAAGGTCGAGCGCCTGCATTTCTTCGGTGTTGTCGGTGCTGCGCGCCAGGTCCAGCCCTTCGCGGACCATCTCCTGCATGGCCGACAGGTCGCCGATCAGGCGTTCCTGCAGTTCGTGGTCGCTGACTTTTTCGAGGCGCAGGCGCATGCGGGTGAGCGGCGTTTGCAGGTCATGCGTGATCGCCGCCAGCATCTGGGTGCGCTGCGCGATGTACTGGCGGATGCGCGCCTGCATCGCATTGAACGCGGCGCTGGCCTGGCGGATTTCGCTGGCGCCGGACAGCTCGAGCGGCGGGTGGTTGATGTCGTTGCCGAGGTCCTTGGCGGCCTGCGCCAGCTGCTTGAGCGGGCGCGTGGTCATGCGCGCGACGAGGTAGGCGAGGAAGGCGATACTGATCAGGAACAGCGCGATGATCAGGGTGTAGTCGGTGGCGCCGGCCAGCACGGAGCCCGGCGGCGGCAGGATCTGCAGGCGCAGCAGCTCGCCGTCGCGCAGGCGCACGTCGATGCTTTCGCAAGCGCCCTTCCATACCGCTTCGCGCGGGCCGAAGAGGCTCGACTGCGTGCGCGGAATGTCGCACTCCCTGGGCCGCAGCGCGATCGTCGAGAACTCGTAGCCCTTGCCCATGCGCTTGGACAGCGCTGCCGTGAAGGGGGAATCGACGGGTGCGACCGGCAGGTCGTGGGTGATCTCTTCAAGCCGGATGCCGGGGCGGTTGGCCACGCCAAGGTAGGCCATGCGCGCCGATGCGGGGACGATCTCGGCGGCGGTGATCAGCTGTTCGGCGCGGTCGAGCGCGTGGGTGGTGCGGAATTCTTCGATGACGCGCTGGCGTTCGTTCTCGGCCAGCAGCTGGGTGGTCACGGCCGAAACCACGATACCGAGCAGCAGCGTGAGGAACACCCTGCCTGTCATCGATCCGAAGAATGCCTTCACGCGGAGGGCTCCACGGTGACCTGGCCGGCCAGCACATAGCCGCCGTTGCGCACCGTCTTGATGATCTGCGGCAGGCGCGCGTCCTCGCCGAGCTTCTGGCGCAGGCGGCTGATCTGGATGTCGATCGAGCGGTCGAACGGGTCGGCGTCGCGGCCCTGGGTCAGGTTCAGCAATTGGTCGCGGTTGAGCACGCGGTTCGGGTGTTCAAGGAACACGCGCAGCAGGCGGAATTCGGCGCCCGACAGCATGATGACAAGGCCGTCGGGGTTGATCAGGTGGCGCGCGGTAAGGTCGAGCGTCCAGCCGGCAAAGCACATGCGCTGGGCGTTTTCGGACTGGGCGTTCGACGGCATCGCATGGCTGCGGCGCAGCACGCTGCGAATGCGCGCCAGCAGTTCGCGCGGCTCGAACGGTTTTGGAAGGTAATCGTCGGCGCCCATCTCGAGCCCGAGGATACGGTCGAGCGGCTCGCTGCGCGCGGTGAGCATGATGACCGGCAGCGTGGAGGTGGCGCGCAGCTTGCGGCACAGGGTCAGGCCATCATCGCCCGGCATGTTCAGGTCAAGCACGATCAGCTCGGGACGTGCTTCGTCAAGGGCCTTCCACATGCCCGTTCCGTCGGCGGCGACGAGCGCGCGGTAGCCGTTCGATTCGAGGTAATCGGCCAGCAGCGTGCGGATGTCGCGGTCGTCGTCGACGATCAAAATGGTGGTGGGAGTATCCATAATCGCAATTATCCTGACTTACGGCGAGCCTGCACAAGCTATTTGTATCGCCATGTATATTGACAGGGAGTCGAAACATATTGATACAAACTCTTCGGCAGCGGACATGCCGTCGTTACACCTGAGGATCAAGATGGGTCCCGTAGTCCAACAACTCCACCAAGGGAAAAACGACATGAACGCACTACGCAAAAATATCCTCATCGGCCTCACCGTCCTTGGCATGGGTAGCGCCGTGCTGCCGCTGCACGCTGCCGAAGATGGCCGCCAGGGCCATACGATGACGCAGGAACAGCGCGACGCGAAACGCGCGGAGCACCGCGCCAAGCGCGCCGAGCACTTCGCGAAGCGCCAGGCCAAGGTGCACGACGCACTGAAGCTGACCGCGGCGCAGGAACCGGCATGGGCGGCTTACCAGGCGGCGATCAAGCCGCAGCCGCGCACTGCCGCGCGAGGCGAGCGCGCCAACTGGAAGGCGATGCCGGCGCCGCAGCGCATGGAAAAGCGGATCGAGATGTCCAAGCAGCGCATTGCCCGCATGGAAGCGCGCCTGGCCGCCACGAAAACCTTGTACGCAGCGCTGTCGCCTGAACAGCAGAAGCTGTTCGACGAAAACAGCCGGCACGGCGGCCACCGCATGAAACATCGCGGCATGCACAAGGGTCATGGCGAGCACATGCACCCGAAGGCAAGCTGATCGCTTGTGTTGTGAGAAACAAAAGGAGCGCTTCGGCGCTCCTTTTTTCTATCGGTAGCGGGCGTCAGTTCAGGCGGCTTAGCGAAGTGAGGAACTTGTCCGGCGCCTGGTAGCCGATCACGCGGCTGTCGGCGATCTCCTGGCCCGTGTTGTCGAACAGGATGATAGCGGGCGGCCCGAACAGCGTGAAGCGCTTCAGCATCGCCCTGTCGGCCTCATCGTTCGCGGTGACGTCAACCTGCAGCAACAGCGTGTTATTGAGCTTGGCCTGGACCCGTTCGTCGACGAAGGTCAGCTTCTCCATCTCAATGCACGAGACGCACCAATCGGCGTAGAAATCGAGCATGACGGTCTTGCCATTGGCGTTGGCCAGCGCGGCATCGAGCTGTTCCACGGTCTTGATGCGGGTAAAAGTCAAACCATGCTTCGGAGCACCAACGCCAAGGTGGGCCAGCGGCGCCAGCGCATCGCGCCCGCCGGTCGCCACGCCAACCAGCTGGATGGCGCCAAGGATAGCGAAGGCCGCGCCCAGCGCCATCGCGGCGAAATGGCGATGCGCACGAAGCAGGTAGAAGCCGTAGCCGAGGAACAGCGCGGTCCAGCCGATCATCTGGGCGGCGGGCGGAATGACAGGCGACACCAGCCATAAGGCCATCGCCAGCATCAAGACGCCGAAGAACTTTTTGACAGCCTCCATCCAGCTACCGGCGCGCGGGAGCAGCGATCCGGCCGAGACGCCGACCAGCAGCAAGGGAATGCTCATGCCGACCGCCATCGCGAACAGCGCAGCGCCGCCGACCAGCACGTCGCGGGTCTGGCTGATGTACACCAGCGCGCCGGCGAGCGGTGCGGCCACGCACGGGCCAACGATCAGCGCCGAGATCGCACCCATGGCGAATACGCCGGCGAGCTTGCCGGACGACTGGCGGCCCGATGCGCCGGCGAGGCGGGTCTGCAGGCCGGCAGGCAGCTGCAGGTTATAGAAACCGAACATCGACAGCGCCATGACGACCATCAGCAAAGCGACCGCACCCAGCACCCACGGATTTTGCAGCGTGGCGGCAAGGCCCTCGCCGATCAGGCCAGCGGCGACGCCGAGCGCCGTGTAGACGATGGCCATGCCGAGCGAGTAAGCCACCGACAGGACAAAGCCGCGCGAGCGCTTCACCTGCGCGCCTTCGCCGACGATGATGGATGACAGGATGGGCACCATCGGCAACACGCACGGCGTGAACGCGAGGCCGAGGCCGAGCAGCAAAAAGGCGGGAAGTATCACCAGCAGCTTGCCGCCGCCGAGCACGGAGGCGATGCCGGACAGCTCGGACCCGGGCGCGTCGCCGGTTGCCGGGGTTGCTGGCCCTGCGGGCGAGACCGGATCGGCGGCGCCGGGTAAGCTCATGGCAGGGCCACTGCCGCCGCCGACCAGGCGGGCGGTGGCTTCCTGCGGCGAATAGCACAGTCCGGCGTCAGCGCAGCCCTGGCTGACTGCCTTCAGGGTAAACATCCCGTCGGCCTGGACCGGGATGGTGATCGTGACGACCTTGCGGTAGGTTTCCACGTCCTTCTGGAAGGTTTCGTCGTACTTCACTTTACCGGCCGGCAACTGCGGCGTCCCAAGCGTGGCGCCGGTGGCGGAAAACGCGAAGGGTTCGCGGTACATATAGTACTTGTCGGCGATTTCGTAGGTCACGGCGATGGTTTGCGGATCCGCCATGCGCGCTGAAAACTTGAAGGCGACATTCGGATCGAGGAACTCCTCCTCCGCGCGGGCGGTGGCGGCGGCGAACAGCAGCGAGAACGCCAGCAGCACCAGGGCGAAGGCCTGGACAGCGAACGGGCGCAGGGACGGCAAACGGGGCATGACTTCCTTTTATTCTGTAATTCGAAGCGCGCAAGGGCGCAGCAGAATAGTACACCGGAGGAATGGTTCTTTGCTTAGGAGGGCCTTATTACGCCCCGTCCAACTTCGGGGTCAGACCCCGATTTGGGAAATGTTCCCCTAACTTCGGGGTCAGACCCCGATTTGGGAAATGTTCCTCTGACTTCGGGGTCAGACCCCAATTTGGGAAATGTTCCAATAAGCTTGGGGTCTGACCCGGGACCTGACCCCAAAGTGGGAAATGTTGGGGCGAAAAAAAAGCCAGGCTGGGCCTGGCTTTCTCTTTTTACCGGCTGATTACTCAGCGGTTGGTGCTTCTTCAGCATCGCTAACTTCTGGACGGTCCAGCAGTTCGACGTATGCCATCGGTGCATTGTCGCCAACGCGGAAACCCATTTTCAGGATACGCAGGTAGCCGCCGTTGCGGTTTGCGTAGCGTGGGCCCAGTTCGTTGAACAGCTTCAGAACCATTTCGCGGTCGCGCAGGCGGGAGAATGCCAGACGCTTGTTCGCCAGGGTGTCGGTCTTGCCCAGGGTCAGGATTGGCTCGATAACGCGGCGCAGTTCCTTGGCCTTTGGTACGGTGGTTTTGATGGCTTCATGACGCAGCAGGGATACGGTCATGTTGCGCAGCATTGCCAGGCGGTGGGACGAAGTACGATTCAGCTTGCGAAGGCCGTGACGGTGACGCATGGTAGTTCCTTTCGGTTGTTTAAATTCCAGCTCTTCGATCGTCAAAGACGCGGGCCGGTTAAATATGGAAAATCAAAAAAGTCCGGAACGTATCCCGGTTTTACTGCGGTCTTACTATCCAAAAAGGATCTGGTTTCGCCAGTCCTTTTTGGCTATTCCCACACGAAAGTAGGGGTCCACTTTCGTGTGATTTATTTCTCCAGCCCTGCAGGCGGCCAGTTTTCCAGCTTCATGCCAAGGGTCAGGCCGCGCGATGCCAGCACTTCCTTGATCTCGTTCAGGGACTTGCGGCCCAGGTTCGGCGTCTTGAGCAGTTCGTTTTCCGAACGCTGGATCAGGTCGCCGATGTAGTAAATGTTTTCTGCTTTCAGGCAGTTGGCCGAACGGACGGTCAGTTCCAGGTCGTCGACCGGACGCAGCAGGATCGGATCGACCAGCGGTGCGCGCGATGGCGCTTCGGCAGCAGCTTCGGTACCTTCCAGCGCAGCGAACACGTTGAGCTGGTCAACGAGTACACGGGCCGACTGGCGGATCGCTTCTTCCGGCGTGATGACGCCGTTGGTTTCGATGTTGATGATCAGCTTGTCGAGGTCGGTACGCTGTTCGACACGCGCCGATTCGACTGCGTACGATACGCGGCGTACTGGCGAGAACGATGCGTCCAGGATGATGCGGCCGATGGTCTTGTTGGTGTCTTCCGACAGGCGGCGCACGTTACCAGGAACGTAGCCACGGCCCTTCTCGACCTTGATCTGCATGTCCAGCTTGCCACCAGCGGTCAGGTGGGCAATCACGTGGTCCGGGTTGATCAGTTCGACGTCATGCGGCAGGTCGATGTCCGATGCCAGGATCGCGCCTTCGCCTTCCTTCTTCAGGGTCAGGGTGACGGAATCGCGGTTGTGCACTTTGAACACAACGCCCTTCAGGTTCAGCAGCAGGTCGACAACGTCTTCCTGTACGCCGTCCAGCGACGAGTATTCATGGACTACACCAGCGATGGTCACTTCGGTTGGCGCGTAGCCGATCATCGACGACAGCAGGACGCGGCGCAGTGCGTTGCCCAGGGTGTGGCCGTAGCCACGCTCGAACGGCTCCATCACGACTTTGGCGTGACCGGCACCGAGTGCTTCGACATCGATAATACGTGGCTTCAACAAACTGTTTTGCATGAAATGTCCTTTTCAATACCCTCGGCTCATTACACCGATAAGGCTGATGGCATTAGTGAAAAAGCCCACTCGTATGAGCAGGCCGGAAATCTGGAATTCTTCGTCGTTCCCGCGTACGCGGGAACCCCTACTGAGGTAGATATGCTGCATTCGCGTACCCTGCCACTTCAGTATGGATCCCCGCTTTCGCGGGAACGACTTAGCCGCGGGATGACCGCGGCTAAGTCGATTAACGCGAGTACAGTTCGACGATCAGTGCTTCGTTGACGTCGTTGGCGATTTCGTTACGCTCTGGGAACGAACGGAAGGTGCCTTCCATCTTCTTGCTGTCAACCGATACCCAGCTTGGCATGCCGCCCTGTTCAGCCAGCGACAGCGCTTCAACGATACGAACCTGCTTCTTGGCCTTTTCGCGCACAGCGATGACGTCGCCGGTCTTGACCGCGTACGACGCGATGTTGACAACGTTACCGTTCACGGTGAATGCCTTGTGGCTGACCAGCTGGCGCGCTTCGGCGCGGGTCGAGCCAAAGCCCATGCGGTATGCAACGTTGTCGAGACGCGATTCCAGCAGCTTCAGCAGGGTCTCGCCGGTGTTGCCCTTGCGGCGGTTCGCTTCTGCGAAGTAGCGGCGGAACTGGCGCTCGAGGATGCCGTACATGCGCTTGACCTTCTGCTTTTCACGCAGCTGGTTGCCGTAGTCCGAGGTGCGGGCACCCGACTTGACACCGTGCTGGCCTGGCTTGACGTCCAGCTTGCACTTCGAATCGAGGGAGCGGCGTGCGCTCTTGAGGAACAGGTCCGTGCCTTCGCGGCGGGACAGTTTTGCTTTTGGTCCGATATAACGTGCCACAATACTTCCTTTTCTAATAATGACGCCCCGACGCACTTGCGTGCGACAGGCGCTAGTCCGATTCCCAATCGGGTCGGACGTGGCTTAAACCCGCGTGCATACGCACGGCAGGCGACAATAGCCGGGCAGTATATCCTATTCGGACACTGCACCGGCGATCTTTTTCAACGAACAGCCGTATTGCGCGGCCTTCAAACAACATGCTGGCGAGGTTGCCCTCGCCGGCCGTCATTTAGATACGACGACGCTTCGGTGGACGGCAGCCGTTGTGCGGCACTGGCGTCACGTCCTGGATCTCGGTGATCTTGATACCCAGGTTGTTCAAAGCGCGAACCGCGGATTCGCGACCTGGGCCTGGGCCCTTGATACGCACTTCCAGGTTCTTCACGCCGCACTCGACAGCGACCTTGCCTGCTGCTTCGGCCGCAACCTGCGCTGCGAACGGGGTCGATTTACGCGAACCCTTGAAGCCAGCACCGCCGGACGTCGCCCACGACAGGGCATTGCCCTGGCGATCGGTGATCGTGATGATGGTGTTGTTGAACGAAGCGTGCACGTGTGCAATACCTTCGGCGACGTTCTTTTTAACTTTTTTGCGTACGCGCGCTGCTGCGGCGCTGCTTTGTTGCTTAGCCATGGTCGTTTCCTAGATTATTTCTTGAGCGATTGTGCGGCCTTGCGCGGACCCTTGCGAGTACGAGCATTGGTGCGGGTACGCTGACCGCGCACTGGCAGGCCCTTGCGGTGACGCATGCCGCGGTAGCAACCCAGGTCCATCAAACGCTTGATGTTCATGGAGAGCTCACGGCGCAGATCGCCTTCAACTACGAACGTGCCAACTGCATCACGCAGCTTTTCCAGTTCGGAGTCGTCCAGGTCCTTGACCTTCTTGTTGGTCGGTACACCGGTCTCGGCGCAGATTTTCTGCGAGCGAGGACGGCCGATGCCGTAGATGGCGGTGAGGCCGATTACGGTGTGCTGATGGTTTGGGATGTTAACCCCTGCAATACGTGCCATTCGTTATTCCTCAATAAATAACGTTAAATTAACCTTGACGCTGCTTGTGACGCGGCTCTACGCAGATTACGCGTACCACGCCTTTGCGCTTGATCACTTTGCAGTTGCGGCAGATCCGCTTGACTGATGCGAGAACTTTCATTTTTGCACTCTCTTTTTTCGGATTGGTTCAGTTACTTAAATTGTTTTACTTGGTCCGGAACACGATCCGGGCCCGGGACAAGTCGTACGGGGTCAGTTCCACCGTTACCTTGTCGCCGGGGAGAATGCGGATATAGTTCATCCGCATTTTACCGGAGATGTGTCCGAGCACCACGTGCCCGTTTTCCAGCTTCACTCGAAACGTTGCATTCGGGAGATTCTCAAGAATCTCGCCCTGCATTTGGATGACGTCGTCTTTTGCCATTCGGTCTGTGCACTCCTGGTTCGCGTAACCTTGCGGTTAGCGCGTCGGGATTCCGCCCTTGAAATTTGCCTTGCGCAGCAGCGATTCATATTGCTGCGACATGACGTAGTTCTGTACTTGCGCCATGAAGTCCATGGTGACAACCACAATAATCAACAGGGAAGTACCGCCAAAGTAGAATGGCACTTTCCATTGGGCTTGCATAAATTCCGGCAACAAGCAGACTGCCGTAATGTAGACGGCACCAGCCAGGGTCAGGCGCATCAGGATCTTGTCGATGTAGCGTGCGGTCTGGTCACCAGGACGAATCCCCGGGACAAACGCGCCGCTCTTCTTCAAGTTGTCTGCTGTTTCCTTGCTGTTGAATACCAGCGCGGTATAGAAGAAACAGAAGAACACGATGGCCACCGCATACAGCAACGCATGGATCGGTTCGCCAGGCGACAGCGATGCCGCCAGATCCTTCAGGAAGCCGATCACAGGCGAGCTCGAATCCTTGCCGCGCGTGAACCAGTCCACGATCGTCGCCGGGAACAGGATGATCGACGATGCAAAGATCGGCGGGATCACGCCTGCCATGTTCAGCTTCAGAGGCAGGTGGCTGGTTTGGCCGCCGTACACTTTGTTGCCGACCTGGCGCTTCGCATAGTTGACCAGGATCTTGCGCTGGCCACGTTCAACGAACACGACGAGATAAGTAACCGCTGCTACCAGGATCACGATGAAGATCGCTGCCAGGCTGCTGATCGAACCGCTCGAGACCAGGGAGAACAAGCCACCCAGTGCCGACGGCAGACCGGCTGCAATACCGGCAAAGATGATGATCGAGATACCGTTGCCCAGGCCGCGCTCGGTGATCTGCTCACCAAGCCACATCAGGAACATGGTACCCGTCAACAGGGTAACCACGGTCACGAAGCGGAATGCCATGCCAGGATCGATGACCAGTCCGGCCTGCGACTCAAGCGCGACGGCAATGCCGAAGGCCTGGAACAGCGCCAGCGCTACCGTGAAGTAGCGGGTGTACTGGGTGATCTTGCGGCGTCCTGCTTCGCCCTCTTTCTTCAGTGCTTCCAGCTGGGGCGACACGATGGACGCCAGCTGCATGATGATCGAGGCCGAAATGTACGGCATGATGCCGAGTGCAAATACCGTGAAACGTTCCAGCGCGCCACCCGAGAACATGTTGAACATGCCCAGGATGCCGCCTTCGTTCTGCTTGAACAGCGACGCCAGTTGTACCGGATCGATGCCCGGTACAGGGACGTGGGCACCGATGCGATATACGACCAATGCGCCAAGCAAAAACCAGAGCCGGCCCCAAGGGAAACCGGACGCTGCACTTTTACCGAGTTGTGAATTAGTCGCCACTTTATGCTCCGATCAAGCTGTTAGGCCGCAACTTAAGCTACCGAGCCGCCGGCTGCTTCGATTGCCGCTTTGGCGCCTGCAGTTGCTTTCAGGCCTTTGAGGTTCACCGCTTTGGTGACTTCGCCGGACAGAATCACGCGCACATCGCGCGCCAGCACTGGCAGGATGCCTGCTTGCTTCAGAACCAGAATGTCGACGTCGCCAACAGGCAGGTTGTTCAGGTCGGACAGGCGCACTTCAGCTTTGAAGGTTGCGTTGAGCGACTTGAAGCCACGCTTAGGCAGACGGCGCTGCAGAGGCATCTGACCGCCTTCGAAGCCGACCTTGTGGAAACCGCCCGAACGCGACTTCTGACCCTTGTGGCCACGACCGGAGGTCTTGCCCAGGCCGGAGCCGATACCGCGGCCGACGCGGCGCTTGTAGTGCTTGGCGCCGTCAGCTGGTTGAATCGTATTCAATTCCATTGTTTTCTCCGTTCTCGTCAGCGCAATGCGCTTAAGAGACAACTTTCACGAGGTAGGACACTTTGTTGATCATGCCGCGCACGGATGGGGTGTCCTGCAACTCGGAAACCGAGTTAACACGACGCAGGCCCAGGCCGCGTACGGTGGCACGGTGGTCTTGCTTCGTGCCGATCAAGCCCTTGACCAATTGTACTTTGATGGTGTTTGCCATTGTCTTCACCTTAGCCCAGGATGTCTTCGACCGACTTGCCACGCTTGGCGGCGATGTCGGAAGCAGTGCTCATCTTCGACAGGCCATCCAGCGTCGCGCGGACGAGGTTGTAAGGATTCGACGAACCGGTGGACTTCGCGACCACGTCGGTTACGCCCATCACTTCGAAGATAGCGCGCATTGCACCGCCGGCGATCACGCCAGTACCTGGCTTGGCTGGCGACATCATGACTTTCGACGCGCCGTGGCGGCCGGTCACGGTGTGGTGCAGGGTGCCGTTCTTGAGAGGTACCTTGATCAGGTTGCGGCGGGCTTCTTCCATTGCCTTCTGCACACCAACCGGTACTTCCTTCGACTTGCCCTTGCCCATGCCGATGCGGCCATCGCCGTCACCAACTACGGTCAGCGCGGCGAAGCCCATGATACGACCACCCTTGACCACTTTGGTCACGCGGTTGATCGCGATCATTTTTTCGCGCATGCCATCATCCGGCTTGTCGCTTTGCATTTTTGCTTGCATTTTTGCCATGACGATTCTTCCTTAGAACTTCAGACCGGCTTCACGCGCGGCTTCCGCCAGCGCCTTGACACGGCCGTGGTAACGGAAACCCGAGCGATCGAACGCAACTTCGGTGATTCCTGCTTTCAGTGCCTTCTCTGCAACGCGCTTGCCAACCAGGGCGGCAGCGGCGGCATTGCCACCCTTGCCGGTCTGGCCTGCCAGCTCGGCGCGCACTTCTGCTTCGAGGGTCGAAGCGGAAACGAGCACTTTTGCGTCCGGCGAGATCAGGTTCGCATAGATGTGCAGGTTGGTGCGGTGTACCGACAGGCGGTTCACGCCAAGCTGCGCGATCTTGATGCGGGTCTGGCGTCCACGACGCAGACGTGATTCTTTCTTGTCCATGGTCAGCCCTATTATTTCTTCTTGGTTTCTTTAAGCTTAACCACTTCGTCCACATAGCGGACGCCCTTGCCTTTGTAAGGCTCAGGGGAGCGGTAAGCACGCACTTCAGCGGCAACCTGGCCAACCTTTTGACGATCGATACCCTTGATGATGATTTCGGTCGGGGTTGGGGTCGTTGCGGTGACGCCTTCCGGCATCGCGTGAGCGACTGGATGCGAGAAACCGAGCGACAGGTTCAGCTTGTCACCAGCAGCCTGGGCTTTGTAGCCCACGCCGACCAGCGACAGCTTCTTCTCGAAGCCCTTGGTCACGCCGGTCACCATATTGTTGACCAGGGCACGCAGGGTGCCGGACATCGCATTCGATTCACGGCTGTCATCGACGACGTCGAACGACAGGGTGCCATTGTTGTTTTCTACTTTTACCAGGCCATTCAGGCTCTGGGTCAGGGTGCCCAGCGGGCCCTTGACCGTGATCGCTGCTGCAGTGATCGCCACTTCGGCGCCAGCTGGGACAGCGATTGGCATCTTAGCTACTCGAGACATCGTCTACTCCTTAAGCCACGTAGCAAATCACTTCGCCGCCGACACCGGTGGCGCGCGCTTTGCGGTCCGTCATGACGCCTTGCGGGGTCGACACGATCGCCACGCCCAAGCCATTCATGACGCTCGGGATTTCATCCTTGCCCTTGTAGACGCGCAGCCCTGGACGGGAAACACGCTCCAAGCGCTCGATGACCGGACGGCCTACGTAATACTTCAAACCGATTTTCAGTTCCGCTTTGCCACCTTCTTCGGTGACGGCGAAATCTTCAATGTAACCCTCGTCCTTGAGGACGTTGGCGATGGCAATTTTCACTTTCGACGATGGCATGGCCACGGTCGTCTTCTGAACAGTTTGCGCATTGCGAATGCGGGTCAGCATATCGGCGATAGGATCGCTCATACTCATTGCATATTCTCCTATTACCAGCTTGCTTTAGTCATACCCGGAATCTCGCCACGCATAGCGAATTCACGGAGCTTGATACGGGCCAGACCGAATTTACGGAACGTGCCACGTGGACGGCCGGTCACTGCGCAGCGGTTACGCTGGCGGGTCGGGGCCGAGTTGCGCGGCAGTGCCTGCAACTTCAGACGAGCTTCATAACGCTCCTCTTCCGACTTGGACTGGTCATCGATGATGGCCTTCAGAGCGGCACGCTTTGCGGCGAATTTCTCCACCAGGTCTGCACGCTTCTGTTCACGGTTAATCAGTGCGAGTTTTGCCATGATCTATTAGTTCCTGAACGGGAATTTAAAGGCGGCGAGCAGAGCTTTCGCTTCGTCGTCGGTCTTCGCGGTCGTGGTGATCGAAATGTTCAAACCACGCAGTGCGTCGATCTTGTCGTACTCGATCTCAGGGAAGATGATCTGTTCCTTGACACCGATGTTGTAGTTGCCACGACCGTCGAACGATTTGCCATTGACACCACGGAAGTCGCGCACGCGCGGCAGCGCCACGGTGATGAGACGATCCAGGAACTCGTACATGCGAGCGCCGCGCAGGGTGACCATGGTACCGATCGGGTAGCCTTCACGGATCTTGAAGCCCGCGATCGCCTTGCGTGCCTTGGTGGTCACTGGCTTCTGGCCGGCGATCTTGGTCAGGTCGCCAACAGCGTGCTCGAGAACCTTCTTGTCGGCGATCGCTTCACCCACACCCATGTTCAGGGTGATCTTGGTCAGGCGTGGCACTTCCATTGCCGATTTGTAGCCGTACTTGGCTACCAGGTCAGCAACAACCTTGTCTTTATAGATTTCTTGGAGACGGGCCATGATTAAACCTTCACTACTTCGCCGGAAGACTTATAAACGCGGACTTTTTTGCCGTCTACGTCTTTGAAGCCTACGCGGTCTGCCTTGCCAGTCGCTGCATTGAACAAGGCAACGTTGGACACGTGAATCGGCATAGTCTTATCGACGATACCACCAGTTACGCCGGTCATTGGGTTAGGCTTGGTCGCTTTTTTAGCGACGTTGACGCCTTCAACCACGACATGCTCAGCATCGATACGCTGCTGAACAACACCGCGCTTGCCCTTGTCTTTGCCGGTCAGAACGATGACTTCGTCGTTTTTACGAATCTTATCCATTACGACTCCTTACAGAACTTCAGGTGCCAGGGACACGATCTTCATGAACTTCTCAGTACGCAGTTCGCGCGTGACTGGTCCAAAAATACGGGTACCGATCGGTTCGAGCTTGGCGTTGAGCAGGACAGCAGCGTTGCCGTCGAACTTCACCAGCGAACCGTCTTGGCGGCGCACACCTTTAGCGGTACGCACAACCACGGCGTTATAAATTTCACCTTTTTTGACACGGCCGCGTGGCGCAGCAACCTTGACGGTTACCTTGATCACATCGCCAATGCCAGCATAACGGCGCTTGGAACCGCCCAATACCTTGATGCACATAACTTCTTTTGCACCAGTATTGTCGGCCACTTCGAGCCGGCTTTCAGTTTGAATCATAGTATTCTCTTTCCCAACTTAAGCCGAAGAAACCCCACAGCGTGGGCCTGCGGTCAGTCTTGGTCCCGCCAACATTGCCCTGCTGGGCGCCGCTGATTGGGTGATGGACTTTCCAGTAACGTTTCGGTTCAGGCCGCTTACACCGGGGTGACTAAAAATGCGGCAATACATGAACGAAGCCCGCTAGTATCGCAGAATACTGGCGGGCCCGCAAGAACATTCTTTAAGTTGCGCAGATGCGTCAGCACCTGCCCAACCTTCCTACAACATTTACAGTACCTGGGCGACTTGCAGAACGCGGGTAACAGTCCATGCCTTGGTCTTGCTGATCGGACGGCCTTCCTGGATTTCAACCGTGTCACCGGTCTTGGCCTGGTTGGCTTCGTCATGCGCGTGATACTTGTTCGAACGCATGATGATCTTGCCGTACAGCGGGTGCTTGACGTGACGCTCGATCATGACGGTAACCGTCTTGTCCATCTTGTCGGAAACAACCTTACCGACCAGCGTACGCTTGAGCGCTACTTTAGTGGTTTCAGTCATTTGGCTTCCTTCGAGTTCATTACCGTCTTTACACGCGCGATGTCGCGGCGCACCTTCTTGAGCTGTGCGGTGTTGCTCAGCTGTTGCGTAGCGATTTGCATGCGCATGCCGAACTGTGCCTTCAACAACTCATTCAGCTCTTTTTGCAGAGCTTCCTGGTCTTTGCCGCGGAGTTCTGTTGCTTTCATCTACAACTCCTTTTATTGGCCGACCTGGCGTACGACGAAAGTCGTGGCCAGTGGCAGTTTGGCGGCAGCCAGGCGGAATGCTTCACGCGCCAGTTCTTCTGCGACGCCGTCCATTTCGTACAGTACCTTGCCTGGCTGGATTTCAGCGACGTAGTACTCCGGGTTACCTTTACCGTTACCCATACGGACTTCGGCCGGCTTGTTCGAAATCGGCTTGTCCGGGAAGATACGGATCCAGATACGGCCGCCACGCTTGATGTGACGGGTCATTGCGCGACGAGCGGCTTCGATCTGGCGTGCCGTGATACGACCACGGGCAACCGCTTTCAGGCCGAACTCACCGAACGACACAGCGGTGCCGCGGGTGTGCGAAATGCCGGTGTTACGGCCTTTCTGCTCTTTACGATACTTTCTGCGTGCTGGTTGCAGCATGATTATTCTCCTGCTTTCTCAGCTGGTGCAGCGGCCGGCGCTACCTTGACGGCAGGACGGGCACGCACGCCAGGCGCAGCTGGGGTTTTGGCACCGGCTGGACGTGGGCGGCCAGCTGGCTTGCCATCGTCACGGCGCGGACCGCGGGTCTTCTTCTCGTCAGCCGGGGTCTCGATGACCGGGGCTTCGCCGGTGACCGAACGGTCGCCTTTGTAGACCCAGACCTTGACGCCGATGATGCCGTAGGTGGTCGACGCTTCGCTGGTACCGTAGTCGATATCGGCGCGCAGGGTGTGCAGGGGCACACGGCCTTCACGGTACCATTCGGTACGTGCGATTTCGATACCGTTCAGGCGGCCCGACGACATGATCTTGATGCCGAGGGCGCCCAGGCGCATCGCGTTCTGCATCGCGCGCTTCATTGCGCGGCGGAACATAATACGCTTTTCCAGCTGCTGCGAGATCGAATCGGCGATCAGCTGCGAGTCGATTTCCGGCTTGCGGATCTCTTCGATGTTCACGTGCACAGGCACGCCCATGATCTTGGTCAGCGACGACTTCAGTACTTCGATGTCTTCGCCTTTTTTACCAATGACCACGCCTGGGCGCGAGCTGTAGATCGTGAAGCGTGCGTTCTTTGCAGGACGCTCGATGACGATGCGGCCAACCGAAGCGTTCTTCAGTTTCTTTTTCAGGAACGCGCGTGCCTTCAGGTCTTCGTTCAGCATCGAGGCAAAGTTACCATTGCCTGCGTACCAGCGCGAAGCCCAGTTACGGGTTACTGACAGGCGGAAGCCTGTTGGATGAATCTTCTGTCCCATCGTGACCCCTTAGTTACCGACAGTCACGTAGATGTGACAGGATTGTTTCGAGATACGATCGCCCCGGCCTTTAGCGCGTGCAGTGAAGCGCTTCAGGATCGGGCCCTTTTCTACGTAGATCTGAACGACCTTCAGCTCGTCGATGTCAGCGCCATCATTGTGCTCGGCGTTCGCGATGGCGGACTCGAGTACCTTCTTGATGATCGTTGCACCTTTTTTCGGGCTGAATTGCAGGATGTTGAGTGCTGCGTCAACTTTCTTGCCACGGATCAGATCAGCAACCAGACGGCCCTTTTGGTCCGACAGGCGCACACCTTTGAGGATAGCTTTGGTTTCCATTATTTCTTCGCCTTCTTGTCAGCGGCATGGCCCTTGAACGTACGGGTCAGTGCGAATTCGCCAAGCTTGTGGCCGACCATGTTTTCGGACACATAAACAGGCACGTGCAGCTTGCCGTTATGGACCGCGATCGTCAGGCCGATGAAGTCAGGCGAGATCGTCGAGCGGCGCGACCAGGTTTTGACTGGCTTTTTGTCTTTGTTCGCTTGCGCGGCTTCGACTTTTTTCACCAGGTGGGCATCGATAAACGGCCCTTTTTTCAATGAACGTGTCATTTCTTATCCCTTATTTCTTGCCGCGGCGCGAAACGATCATCGAAGAAGTGCGCTTGTTCGAACGCGTCTTCTTACCCTTCGTCTGCTGGCCCCAAGGCGACACTGGATGACGACCAGCTGCGGTTTTACCTTCACCACCACCGTGCGGGTGATCGACCGGGTTCATGACCACACCGCGAACGGTAGGACGAACACCGCGCCAGCGCATCGCACCAGCTTTACCGATCTTGCGCAGGCTGTGCTCGGCGTTACCCACTTCGCCTACCGTTGCACGGCATTCGATGTGGACGCGGCGAACTTCGCCCGAGCGCAGGCGGACCTGGGCGTAGGTGCCTTCACGTGCCATTAGCACGACGCCGGCGCCGGCGGTACGGGCCATCTGGGCACCCTTACCTGGCAGCATTTCGACGCAATGCATCACGGTACCAACCGGGATGTTACGGATTGGCAGGCAGTTGCCCGACTTGATAGGCGCTTCCGAGCCGTTCATCACTGCGTCGCCAACGGCCATGCCCTTGGTCGCGATGATGTACTGGCGCTCACCGTCTGCGTAGCACAGCAGGGCGATGTTCGCGGTACGGTTCGGATCGTATTCAATACGCTCGACCTTTGCCGGAATACCATCCTTCTGACGCTTGAAGTCGATCAGGCGATAGTGCTGCTTGTGACCGCCGCCGATGTGGCGGGTGGTGATGTGACCGTTGTTGTTACGGCCAGCGGTCTTCGATTTCTTTTCAACCAGGGCAGCGAACGGACGGCCTTTGTACAGGTCCGGGTTCACCACCTTTACCATGCCGCGACGGCCTGGCGAGGTTGGCTTCATCTTTACGAGTGCCATTATTTAGCCTCCTCGACAAAATTGATTTCCTGGCCAGGCTTCAGGCACACGAAAGCACGCTTGGTATGGTTGCGGCGGCCATTGAAACGGCCCGAACGCTTTTGCTTACCTTCGCGATTAACTGTCTGCACCGACAGGACTTCAACCTTGAACAACAGTTCAACGGCTGCCTTGATCTCAGGCTTGGTCGCATCCGGCAGTACGCGGAACACGATCTGCTCGTTCTTTTCCGCGACCATGGTGGCCTTCTCGGAAATGACCGGAGCCTGGAGCACCTTCATCAGGCGCTCTTCGCTGAATTTCATTACGCCGCTCATGCGAACATCTCCTCAAGCTTGGCCAGCGCTGCTTTGGTGACCAGAACTTTTTTGTAGAACACCAGCGACATCGGGTCAGCGTGACGTGGCTCGACAACCAGCACGTTCGGCAGGTTGCGCGATGCCAGCAGCAGGTTTTCCTCGAGCGTGTCGGTGATCACCAGAACCGATTCCAGGCCCATCGACTGCAGTTTTTGCGACAGCAGCTTGGTCTTTGGAGCTTCGATGCTCAGGTTTTCGATGACGCTCAGGCGACCTTCACGGGCCAGCTGGGACAGGATCGAGCAGATACCTGCGCGATACATCTTCTTGTTGACTTTGTGGCTGAAGTTCTCGTCAGGCGAGTTCGGGAAGATACGGCCACCACCGCGCCACAGAGGCGACGACGACATACCAGCACGGGCGCGGCCGGTGCCTTTCTGGCGCCAAGGCTTCTTGGTCGTGTGGTGAACTTCTTCACGATCCTTCTGCTTGCGGTTACCGCTACGTGCGTTAGCAGCGTAAGCAACCACGATCTGGTGGATCAGGGCTTCATTGTATTCACGGCCGAAAACGGTGTCGGCTGCGGCCACGTTGGAGCCTTCTTTGCCTTGCTCATTCAGAAGCTTGAGTTCCATCGTTTAAGCTCCCTTCTGTGCTTTAACTTTGACAGCAGGCGAAACGACTACCTGGCCATTTTTCGCACCTGGTACGGCGCCTTTGACCAGCAGCAGCTGGCGGTCGGCATCGATACGGGCGATTTCGAGGTTCTGGGTGGTAACAGTAACGTCACCCATGTGGCCGGTCATGCGCTTGCCTGGGAAAACGCGACCTGGATCCTGCGCCATACCGATCGAACCCGGAACGTTGTGCGAACGCGAGTTACCGTGGGTTTGACGGCCGGATGCGAAGTTGTGACGCTTGATGGTACCGGCGTAGCCCTTACCGATCGAGGTGCCTTGCACGTCGATTTTCTGGCCAACTTCGAACAGGGAAGCTGCGACGACGTCGCCAGTCTTCATTTCAGCGGCTTTAGCGGCATCAACGCGGAATTCCTTCAGCATCGTACCGGCTTCAACGCCAGCTTTAGCATGGTGACCTGCAACAGCCTTGTTCACGCGGGAAGCGCGACGTTGACCGAATGCAACCTGAACAGCGGAGTAACCGTCCGTTTCAGGAGTTTTGATTTGCGCAACACGGTTGTTCGACACGTCGAGCACGGTAACTGGGATCGAGTCCCCGTCATCCGTGAAGATGCGCATCATGCCAACCTTGCGACCGAGAAGGCCTAGGCTCATTTTTTCTCCATTCCCACCTGCGATTGGGCGGGGCTGATGTTTAACTACCAAGTAAAAGCATGGATTCGAAAAAGATGAATCCATACCGAAGCCGGCTAGTATAACGCGAAGAAGGGGTTGACGCAACGAGAATGTTTGGGGTATGTCGGGTTTTGGCGAACGCGTTCTGCCTCCCTGCCTGCCCGCAAATCGGGCAACCGCAGAGATCCAAGGTTGCCCCGGGCCGCCATGGATGTTAGACTGCTACTGCTTCATGAGGGTTAAGCGCCGTTCCATCGTAACACTCAAGCACCATCCATCCAGGCGTGCCATTTGTATGGCCGCAGTTGCCCTCCCCGCCGGTAAATCCGCAGCGCGCCTTCGCGCGCAGCCGCGCTTTTGCCATTCCAGGTACGAACCGGTCGCCATGACCGCGTTGTTGCATCGTACCCCGACCCGGCCCGCTTGCGCCCATCGCAGCGGGCGCATCGACAAGAAAGAATGCCATGACCGCACTCATGCCCGCCCGCCCGCCCCACCTCTCCGGCGCCTCCAATCTCCTGCTCGCCACTGACCTCGACGGCACCCTGCTGGCCGGCACCAGCGAAGCCAGGCGCCGCGTGCGCGAGCTGTTCAGCGGCGCCCTGCCCGGCGCCAGGCTGGTCTTCATCACCGGGCGCGGGCTCGAGTCCATCATTCCGCTGCTGAGCGACCCGACCATCCCCGCGCCCGACTACATCATCGCCGACGTCGGCGCCACCATCGTCCACGGCGACCTGCGCCCGGTCGGCCCGCTGCACCACGAGCAGGCCGCCAACTGGCCCGGCAGCCAGGCCGTGCTGCGCGCGCTGTCCGGCTTCCCGCAGCTGCAGCGCCAGACCGTGCCGCAGGAGCGGCGCTGCTCGTTCTTCCTGGCCGAAGGCGGCATCAGCGACGCGCTGCGCGCGGCGGTCGAGGCGCTCGACTGCGACCTGCTGTTCTCGGCCGGCCGCTACCTCGACGTGCTGCCGCGCGGCGTCAGCAAGGGCAGCGCGCTGCGCCGCCTGGTCGCCGCCGAAGGGCTGGGCGAGGCCAAGGTGGTGGTGGCCGGCGACACCCTGAACGACCTGTCGATGTTCGAAGCCGGCTATCCCGGCATCGTGGTGGGCGGCGCCGAGCCGGCGCTGGTCGAATGCGTGCGCAAGCTGCCCGGCGTATTCATGGCGCGCGCCGAAGGCTGCGGCGGCATCCTCGAAGGGCTGGCCCACCACGGCACCCTGGTCGAGCCGAGCGACGCGGCCCAGCAGCAGTCGGACCGCCGCGGCGATGCCGACCTGGTGATGGTCTACCACCGGCTGCCCTTCGACGAGGTGGTCGAAGACGGCGTGATGACGCAGCGGCGCCCGAAAAGCCCGAACGGCATCATCCCGACCCTGCTGTCGTTCTTCGGCGGCGGCCAGACCGGGTCATGGGTGGCCTGGTCGCAGCAGGACTCGCGCGAGCCGGACGACTTCGAAAGCCATGTCACGGTCGACGCCGAACGCTACCCGCGCCTGAAGGCCGCGCGCATCCCCTTGACTGCCGAAGATGTCGACCTGTTCTACAAGAAGTTCTCGAAAGAGGCGTTCTGGCCGATCATTTTCTCCTTCCCCGACAAGGCCGAGTTCCACCAGGCCCACTGGGAGTGCTTCCTCGAAGTAAACCGCCTGTTCGCCGAGCAGACCGCGCGCGAGGCGGCCGAAGGCGCGGTGGCCTGGATCCACGACTACAACCTGTGGATGGTGCCGGCCTTCCTGCGCGCGCTGCGCCCGGACCTGAAAATCGCCTTCTTCCACCACACCGCCTTCCCGTCCAGCGACGTGTTCAACATCCTGCCGTGGCGGCGCGACATCATCGGCAGCCTGCTGCAATGCGATTACGTGGGCTTCCACATCCCACGCTATGTCGAGAACTTCGTCGACGCGGTGCGCTCGTTCGCGCCGGTCGAGCTGCTCGGCACGGTGCCATGCGCGCCGCGCTACCTGACCTACGGCTGCGCGCTCGGCGTCGACACGATGACTTCGGCGATCGAAGTGGGCGGGCGCACGGTGGCGCTGGGGGCGCACCCGGTCGGCACCGACGTCGGCCTGATCGGGCGCCTGGCCGGCAGCCAGCCGGTGCAGGACAACATCGGCGCGATCGACGCCTACCTGAACGGCGTGACCGGGATCGTCTCGATCGAACGGCTCGACTATGTCAAGGGATCGCTGGAAAAACTGCAGGCCTTCGAGCGCCTGCTGGAACAGCACCCGGAAATGCTCGGCAAGGTCACCCTGCTCAACATCATCACGCCGGCCGCACCCGGCATGGAAATCTACGAAAGCCTGCGCGTCGAAGTCGACCGCGTGGTCGGACGCATCAACGGCCGCTTCTCGACCCTGAACTGGGTACCGGTGCGCTACTTCTACCGTTCGCTGCCGTTCGAGGAAGTGGTGGCCCACTATGCGGCCTGCGGCGTGGCCTGGATCACGCCGCTGCGCGACGGCCTCAACCTGGTGGCCAAGGAATACATCGCCACCCGCAAGGCGGTCGGCAAGCCAGGGGTCTTGATCATGTCGGAGTTCGCCGGCGCCGCGGTCGAGCTGCACGGCGCGCTGCTGACCAACCCGTACGACGCCAACGCCATGACCGCAACGCTGTACCAGGCGCTGACGATGGGCCATGACGAAGCGGTCTACCGCACCGGGCGCCTGGCCGCCATCGTCAGCGAGCACGACATCAAGCGCTGGGGCGACGACTTCCTCGGCGCGGTGGCGCGCCACACGGCGGCCGAAGCGGTGGTCAAGGAAGCGGCATGACCTCACTGGTGGTGGCCGGCCTGGCCTACCTCGAAGTGTATGTGCCGCCCCACGATGCGGCGCCGCCGGGCCAGGAGCGCTTTGTCGACGGCATCGCGCTTGGGCTGGGCGGCGCCCTGAACACCGCCAGCGTGGCCGCGGGGCTAGGCCTGCCCGTCACCTTGTGCGCGCCGGCCGGCAACGGCATCGCCGACCTTGCGCTGGCGGCGCAGGCTGCGCGCCTGGGCGTCACGCTGGCGCCGCTGCCGGCGCGCGACGACCCGGCGATCTCGCTGGTGTTCGCCGACGCGCACGATCGCAGTTTTGTCAGCTCGGCCGACTTTGCGGCGCTGGAACAGGCCGGACAGCTGCCGGCGGCGGGGTGGATCTTCGTGCCCGGGCTGGAAGAAGCGGCCAGGCTGGCGGCGCCACTGGCGCGCGCGCGCCGCGACGGAGCGAAGGTGGCGGTCAGCGCCAGCTGGAACGAAGACCGGCTGGCGCAGCTTGCAGCGCTGCGCGGCGCGCCGTGGGACCTGCTGGTACTGAACGAAAAGGAAGCGATGGCTGCTTGCGGCGACATCGCCGCCGCACCGCAGCTGCTGGCCGGCGCGGCCGGCGCGGTGATCGTCACGCTGGGGCCCCGCGGCGCCAGTGGCACGCTGGACGGCAGCAGTGTCAGCGTGCCGGCCGTGCCCGCCGCCGTGGTCGACACCACCGGCGCCGGCGACGCCTTCTGCGGCGGCCTGCTGGCTGGCCTGGTGCGCGGCCTGGCGCCGGCCGCGGCGCTGCAGCTGGCGGCGCGCGCCGCCGCCATCATCCTCGAACAACGCGGGGGCATGCTGGCCGCCCCCGACCGCATGGCCGCACTGGCCAGGGAGATCGCATGACCATATTGACCGTACTGGGTGGCGGCAGCGCCTACACCCCCGGCCTGCTCAAGGCCCTGATCGCGCACGCCGCCGAACTGCGGCTCGACACGGTGCGCCTGTACGACACCGACGCCACCCGGCTGGCCATCGTGGGACGCCTGGGCAAGGCAATGGCGCGCGCGGCCGGCGCCTTCCGCGTCGAGACCGCCGCCACGCTGGAGGACGCGGTGCGCGGCGCGGCGATGGTACTCAATTCGACCCGCCCGGGTGGCCTGGCGGCGCGCCGCATCGACGAAACCCTGCCGCTGGAATTCGCTATTCCCGGCCAGGAGACGGTCGGCCCCGGCGGCTTTTTCTACGCCCTGCGTTCGGTGCCGGAGGCGCTGCGCGTGGCCGACGCCATGGACAAGCTGGCGCCCGGCGCGGTGCTGCTCAACTACACCAATCCCAGCAACATCGTGACCCAGGCGCTGGCCGACCAGGGCGCGGTGCAGGTGATCGGCATGTGCGACCAGTCGGACGAGGACCTCGAATCGCTGGGCCACGCGCTGGGCCGCGCGGGCCATCCTTGGTTTCGCTGCAACGGCCTGAATCACGCCACCTGGTTCAGCGACATCCGCATCGGCGGCGAACCGCTGGGACCATTGCCGGCCGCGCTGGCGGCGCCGGCCAGCTACGACGAAGAACACCAGCTGCGCTTTGCCTACTCGCTGGAGCTGGCGCGCGCCCATCCGGGCTACTGGCCCAACTCCTACCTGCCCTACTACCTGTACCCGGCCGCGTTTGTCGAACAGGCGCGCCGCGTGGGCCCGCGCAGCGACGTGGTGGCCGCGTCGCTGCCGCGCTACTACGACCACTTCGAAGAACAGGCGCTGCTGGACGAGCCGCAGCTGCGCATCTACCGCGGCTCGGCCGGTTTCGGCGACATGGCGGTCAACGTCATCCGCGCGCTGCTGTCGGACACGCCGCGCGAGCTGGTGCTGAACCTGCCCAACCGCGGATCGACCGCGGCCTTCGACAGCGACTGCGTGGTCGAGACGCGTGCGCGGGTTAGCCGCCACTGCATCGAGCGCATTCCCGCGCCGCCGCTGCCGGCCAGTTTCGAGTCCCTGGCCGCGGCGCTGGAACGCTACCAGCGCCTGGCCGCGCAGGCGGCGGCCGGCGGCAGCGAGGCGCAGCGCATCGCGGCGCTGGCGGCCAACCCGCTGGTCGGCGATGCCGCGCTGGCCGCGCGCATGCTGGCGCGCGCGCGCCAGGCCTACGGCGAGCTGGTCGGGTGGGAATCATGATGAACCGCGCCCTGCTCGACGGGCTCGATTTCGACGCCTACGAACGGGTGGTGATCCTGTCGCCGCACCTCGACGACGCCGCGCTCAGCTGCGGCGGCCTGCTGCACGCGCTGCAAGGTGTCTCGACCCTGGTGGTGACGCTGTGCAGCGGCAACCCGCCGGCGCTGGTGGGCGCCGACGGCAGCATCAAGGCGCCATCACGGCGCGGCCACGTCAGCCCGCGCATCCGGCGCCGCGAAGACATCGCGGCGATGCGCTCGATCCGCGCCGAATTCGTGCACCTGAGTTTTCCCGACGCGATCTACCGGCGCAGCCAGGCCGGCAAGCTGATCTACCGTAACGAGCGCGAACGCTGGGTCGCGCCGCGCGCCGACGACACGATCTATATCGAAGAACTGCACCAGTTGCTGCGCCGCATCTGCCTCGACCTGGGCAGCATTTTGCTGGTCAGCCCGATGGGCATTGGCGACCACGTCGACCACCAGATCACCGCGCGCGTCGCGTTGCGCCTGGCCGCTGCCGGGGCCAGCCTGCTGTTCTACGAGGACTTCCCGTACGTGGCCGACCCGGCCAGCGGGCGCGGCGATGCCGACGGGCCGGCCCAGGCGCTGGCGCGCTTGCGGCTGGCGCCGGCCGAGCGCTTCATCGTGCCGGTCGACGTCGAAGGCAAGATGCGCCTGCTCGGCCATTACGCCTCGCAGGTGCCGGTACTGTTTGGCAGCGACGACGGCATGCGCGAGGACATCGTCAGCCACCAGCACGACGGCCGCCCGTGCGAGTTCTACTGGCGCGCCCGCGTGCCTGATGAATCCAACAAGACAAAAGGATAAGCAAATGAATTACACATTCCTCGGCAACACGACCCTTGCATGGTTGACGGCTGCCGGCGTCGCGCTGGCCGTCATGATCGCGCTGTACGGCGCCAAGGGGCTGCTGGTGCGGCGGCTCGGCGCCATCGCCGAGCGCACCAATACGCGCTACGACGACATCGTGGTGGCGGCGCTGGCGTCGACCCGCATGCCGATCATGCTGGTCATCGGCCTGTACGCTGGCTCGACCATGCTGGAACTGGGCGACAAGGCGGCATTGTTCCTGAGCCGCGTTGCCATGGGCGCGGCGCTGGTGCAAGCGGCAATCTGGGCCGACAGCGCGGTGCGCGCCTGGCTGGCCCAGTACCGCGCCAGCCCGCAGGTCGATCCGGGCCGCGCCACCTCCACTGCAGCACTGGGATTCATCGTGCGGGTGGTGGTCTGGGCCGTGTTCCTGCTGATGATCCTGGATAACCTGGGCTTTAACATCACCACCCTCGTCGCCAGCCTCGGCATCGGCGGCATCGCGGTGGCGCTGGCGGTGCAGAACATCCTGGGCGACCTGTTCGCCTCGCTGTCCATCGTGCTCGACAAGCCTTTCGTGATCGGCGACTTCATCGTGGTGGGCGACGCCCTTGGCACGGTTGAATATGTCGGCCTCAAGACGACGCGGGTGCGCAGCCTGTCTGGCGAGCAAATCATCTTCTCGAATGGCGACCTGCTCAACAGCCGGATCCGCAACCTGCGGCGCATGCAAACCCGCCGCGTCGTCTTTTCGCTCGGCGTGACGTATGGCACCAGCGAGGAGCTTCTGCGCACCCTGCCAGGCGAGATCGCCCAGATCATCAAGGCGCAGGAAGGCGTCACCTTCGACCGCGCCCATTTCAAGGCCTTCGGCGCATCGTCGCTCGATATCGAGGTGGTGTATATCGTCAACAGTTCGGACTACGCGGTGTACATGGACGTGCAGCAGGAAATCTACCTGCAGATCTACCGCCGCTTCGGCGAACTGGGGGCTGAGTTTGCCTTCCCGACCCAGACCCTGCATGTGGTGGCGAGCGGCCAGGAAACCGCGGACGCGGAGGCCACGGCAGCAATCGTGCGGCCGGCGGAGCCATTGCGCGCGCGCCTGGCAGGATCGGCCAGCAACTGAGCGGGCGGGAAGACGAGGGTGGGTACAACGATGCCAGGCTTGCGCCTGAAGGGAAACTGGTGGGCGGTGCAGAATTCGAATCTGCGACCCCTTGGATGTCGACCAAGTATTCTAACCAGCTGAACTAACCGCCCGGGGAGGCGAATTATAGCCGCCTCCTTGCGTAACAGGCAAGGGCGAACTCAGCCGTGTGCGCGCTTGCGCCGTGGGTTAGTATTGGCAGGTTATCTACTTTGCCGGAACGACCATGCAACATGACGCCCTGCTCGCCTATTTTCACTTCGCCGCCATGATCGGGATGGGGGCCACGCTGGCCGCCGGGTTTGCGGCGCTCGCGCACCGCGATGCTGCAACCGACCTGCGACGGCTCAAGCGTCTCGACGGCATGTACGGCCTGTTTGCCCTGCTGACGTTGGCGAGCGGCGTCGCGCGCCTGCTGTTTGGCGCGAAAGGCAGCGCGTTCTATTTGAGCAATCCCGTCTTCCACACCAAGATCAGCCTGTTTGTACTTGCCGGGCTGCTGTCGATCTACCCGACCGTTCAGTATTTCAAGTGGGCAGATGCGGTGAATGCCGACTCCCGCTTCCGTCCGCCTGCCGACCATGTCGCCCGAGTGCGCAAGCTGATCGTCATTCAGTTGGTTTTGCTGGCGGCGATTCCGTTCGCTGCGAGTTTGATGGCGCGAGGTATTGGAGCGGGTTAAATATCTTCGGGTCGGAGCCCGGTGTGCTTAGCCATCCGAGACAAGGCGGCCGGCCCTAGCTCTTCACCGTCGTGGTATGCAAACACATAGTCGGCCCAGTCGGCGCGCGCAAGCGTGCGGTGCGAGCCGCTCAGGCGCTTGAGTGTCCTTCCAATTCGTATGAGTGCCGCAAATACGCGGCGGGCCTTGCAGGAAGGCCAGCGGCTCATGCGGCCGCTGGCAACGAAATGCCGATGCTCGCGGGCCCAGCCTCTCCGTTCTCCAGCCTTTCGGCGAGGACGCGGAGCGCTAGAACCTGTGCTCTGACCGTCGCCTCGTCCGCCGTGGCACCATACACGATTACCCCTGGCAGCTCGGGAACCTCGGCCAGCCACCGGCCGTCGATCTCGCGTTCGCATTCTACGGTTAGCTTCATGGACGCCGCCCCTTTTTTTCGTTGACCGCTGGATTGCGGTCTGTGATCCGGTGGTTAGGATCAGCAACCGCGACATGGAGCAATGCCGCGCTCATGCCTCATGCACAGGACGGGGGCGGTCCGGGCGAACTCGTAACCAGGTCCAGGCGACAAGCAGTCCAAACGCCGTGTAGACGGTCGCGAACACCCACGGCGCAGCTTCGAAAAATATGAGCCGGCTGAGCCAGTAGGCGATGAAGTCATCCGTGTATGTCACCTGCCCCGCACGGATGCGCAGCGACTGCTCGAGCGTGGTCAGGCCGCATTCCATGCCGAACCAGGTCGTGACGACCACATAGCCGATCGCGGCGAGGTGGAGGACGCGGAAGCGCAGGTTGCGCACCCAACTCCAGTTGAAGTGGGCGCCCGCGAGGATGAGCGCCAATCCGCCGACGATGAACAGCACCACGCCGACGTGGATGATCAGGACGGCGTCGGCCAGGGCGCGGTAGACGTTCGGGGACTGGAATAATTGGGACATTGCCGATCCAATTTAAAGCGTATCGGATCTCATTATAGGAACAAGGCGCGCAATGCCGGCGCTAGCGCGATGCACGCGGAGGCGGGCTGCGCCCTTGTCCGCCATACAGTACGTGGATGCTCTTGCGCGTAGGGCGGATAAGCGCAGCGCATCCGCCGTTTTGACAGCCGAAAAAGGCTCCGGAAAAGCATCGGGGCCGGGTTCATCCGCTGCAAAGCGGACTCCCCCGGCCCCGATTCAGCCAGCGGGGTCAACCCCGCCGGCATCAACTGGAAAAAATTATTGCAGTTTGATTTCTACGTCTACACCTGCTGGCAGGTCCAGCTTCATCAGCGCGTCAACGGTCTTGTCCGTTGGGTCGACGATGTCCATCAGACGCTGGTGCGTACGGATTTCGAACTGGTCGCGCGAGGTCTTGTTGACGTGCGGCGAACGCAGGACGTCAAAACGCTGGATGCGGGTTGGCAGTGGGACTGGACCCTTGACAACGGCGCCGGTGCGCTTCGCGGTGTCAACGATTTCCAGTGCGGACTGGTCGATCAGCTTGTAATCGAACGCTTTCAGGCGAATACGGATTTTCTGGTTTGGTGCGGACATGTTATTTCCTTAAAGAGCGAACCGCGCTGATTGCACGGCAATATATGGGAGCGACATTCTACTACGAAAACACAGGGAGGAGCTGGTGACAGCGCCTCCCTGTTGCAATCTTGAGCCAGGGGAGGAAACCCTCCCCTGCCGGGGCAATTACTTGCCTTCGCTCAGGATCTTGGCAACAACGCCTGCACCAACGGTACGGCCGCCTTCGCGGATTGCGAAACGCAGGCCTTCTTCCATCGCGATCGGGTTGATCAGCTTGACGGTGATCGACACGTTATCGCCTGGCATAACCATTTCCTTGTCCGCTGGCAGCTCGATCG
>NZ_JAJHPV010000019.1 GCF_020831365.1 Massilia agrisoli | reverse complement strand
GCGGCCATTGGGGCCGCCATGCGGAAGCTTGCACATTTGTGCTTCGGTGTCGTCAAAACTGGACGGGCATACGAGGCAAATTTTGCCGTTCAGGCTTGACGATCAAGACGGTATCTACGGTCAACGATTGATCGACCTTGTAGGGCGGATAAGCGCAAGCGCATCCGCCGTTTTGAAATACGGTCCACGATCGATCGAGTTGTAGGGCGGATAAGCGCCAGCGCATCCGCCGTTTTGAATTACACCACCGAATACACCGGATAGCGGCGCCACTCCGGTTCAACATAGCGCTGGCAGTTCGCAAAGATGAAGTCCAGTACCGCTTCCTGGTTCCCCAGCAGTCCCTGATTCTCTCCCTTCCATGCTTCAAACTTCGCCTTCAGCTCCGGCTCGTCGCGCAGCAGTTCCATGGCGTGGTCTTCGAACACGTAATCCGAATACGCTTCCTTCTTTTCCAGCACGCTGTTGAAGAAACCCCAGCGGAAGAAGCTGTCGTGCGCTTGCGGTTCCAACGTCTCGATGGCGTAACGCGCATTATCCTGGTCGAGCGGGATCCACACATCGCCCGGGCGCAGCGTCACACGCGTGCTGCGCTTCTCCAGCTGCACATCGTCATGGAACATGTGGCCTTCGTACGCGTTCGGGCGCGACGTCACAGACTTGATGTGATAGCACTGCACGTCCACCGTCTTCTCGGCGTCGATACGCTCCATCTTCACGCCGTTCCATTCCAGGCGCTCGATGGCTTCGCGCCACGCCTGCGGAATCACGTAGGCGCGTGGCGCGGTGACCGTGATATCGGCCGGGAAGCGGTTGAAGTACTTGATGTCGCGTTCCCACGGCCTGGTGCGGTCGTACGACAGGCGCGTGTAGTTACCGAGCTGGCTGGGCGAATACTGCGCTTCGTAACCCTTGAAGCGGAAGGTCGAGGTGTTCTCTTCGTCCATCGCCCAGTGAATCGGCCATTCGCGGCGCGTCTTGCCCTCTTCCTTGGCGGCGCGGCGCAGCGACTGGATCTGGCTGGCGTTCGCAATCGTGAAGTCGAGGGCCGTCTCTACCAGTGCGCGCATCGACTCATATCGATCGGCAAACGGCTTGAGCATGTGCGTCTCGGGCATGAAGCCGATGGTGTTGTGCAGGGCCGCGTACCCGGTCGAGAAGCGCGGGGTTTCGAGGAATTCGGCGATGCCGTGGTCAGGGCAATCCTTGACCGGATTGACGTACGGGCAGGTTGGCCAGCCACGCTGTTCCATCTCCCTGAACATATGGGGCAGCATCGTGTCGCGCAAAAAGTCGCCAAGGCCGCCGCCAAGCTTGTCCGCCTGCGTGTGGATCAGGGTCATCGTGTACGTGTAGTCCGCACCGTTGGAGGTGTGGGTGTCCACCATGACGTCCGGATCCCATGCGGTGAACAGCTTGTTGAAGACCTGCGCCGTCAGGGTATCGCATTTGACGAAGTCGCGGTTCAGGTCGAGGTGGCGGCTGTTGCCGCGGAAGCCGAACTGCTCGGGGCCGTCCTGGTTGACGCGCGAGGTGTTGGCGCGATTCAGGCTGCCGTCGACGTTGTACATCGGGACGAACAGGAACACCGTCTTGCCCAGCGCTGCAAGCCGCTCGGGCTGCGTGCAGAAGTCGCGCACGTGCGCCATGCAGGAGTCGACGCCTTCAGGCTCGCCCGGGTGGATGCCGTTATTGTTGAAGAAGACCGGCCGGCCTTCGCGCTTGAGCTGCTCGCGGTCGAACACGCCGTCGGCGGTAATCACGCCGGCATGGATCGGCACACCCGCGTCCGACGTGCCGACAACGCCAAAGCGCAGCACGTTCGGGAAGCGGCGCGCGAGTTGTTCGTACCAGGCGATGCATTCAGCCCAGGTCGTGGTCTGGTTCTTGTTGCCCTTCTCGTAGGGCGTTTGCAGGTCGTTCAGCATGATGGTGTCTTGTGAAGTCAAAGATTTGCGCGTGGTTGCGCCAGACCGCTACGATACATCAAGCGGCAGGGAGATGGATATGATGGTGCCGCTGCCCGGTTCGGACGCAAAGGAGATGGTGCCGCCCAGCGCATACACGCGTTCGCGCATGCCGATGATGCCGATGCCGGATGACGATGTGGCCATGTCGAACCCTGCGCCGTTGTCGGATACCTCGATGTGCAGCATGCCCTCTTCATCATCGAGCACCAGCGATACCCTGGTGCGCGTGGCGGTGGCGTGCTTCATCACGTTTGACAGCGCCTCCTGCACGATGCGGTAGGCGGAGATGGCAAGCTCGTTCCCAAGCTGCGAGAAGTCGCCCTCGGAGCGAAATTCAAAGCGGCTGCCGCCATGGCTGCTATCGTAATGGCGAATCATCTCTTCGACCGCGCCGTGCAGCCCAAGCATGTCCAGCACTTCGGGGCGCAGGCGCCGTACTAGCCGCCGCCCGCTGGCGTACAGGTCGAGCGTGAGCTTGGTGATGGCCTGCGACTTGGCCTTGATTTCGTCGATCGCCGGGCCCTCCCCTGCCTTGTCGGCAAGGTGGAAAATGCTTTGCGATTGGAGGCGCGCGGCGATCAGCGAGGCATTAAGCTCATCGTGGATCTCGACGGCGATGCTCTTGCGCTCGTCCTCGATGATCGAGTTGACCTTCTGGATAAGCTTGCGCTTGTCGGCGTCGGCCTTGAGCGCCTCGTTGCGCGATTCGACCAGTTCACTGGTGCGCTCGGCCACCTTGCGCGCGAGGGCGAGCGCCAGCGCGATACTGATGATCAGGGCGAGTGCAGCCATTGCCAGCTCAAGGCGGAAGCGGCGGGCCTGCTTGTCGAGCATATGCGATGGCGACATGGTCACGCGTACCCACCCGACGGTCTCCGTCGTCAGCGTCGGCGGCTTGGTGTCGCTCGACCCCGATACGTGCGGCGCGCCGTTATCCGAAAACAGGTTAATCCAGATCATCTGCTTGCGGATCGGCGCTTCGTAGTAGCGCGGCTCGGCGTCGGCCGACCTGTCCGAGGCGACGCTGACCGCGGGCTGCTGGTTAGCGTCGACGACATCGATGCGGTGGATGCTGCGGTCCGACTGCACCAGGCCATTGATCGTCAGGCGCAGGTCGGACAGGTTGCCGGAGATGACGTTGTATTCGCTGGTCTCGGCCAGTGCCTTGGCGAGGATGCGGCCGCGTTCAGCCAGTTCCTCAGCCACCTGCGCGCAGTGCGAGTACCACGAGTACCAGACAAAGGACGAGAACAAGAACATCACCGGCAGCATGGTGATCATCACCATGCGCGTGCCGATGCCGCGCCTGAACTTCATGGCGCCACCTGCGGCGGGCGGCGGGCAAAGCTGCGCGCCGCGTCGTCGGGCTTGATGTTCAACGAGCGCGCGACCGCTTCGTTGATGATGGTGCGGAAGTAGCGCGGGAACTGCGGCGGCGCGAGGACCCCGCTGGCCAAATAGGCCGCCGCCACTTCGGCCACTTGCGCGTTGATGTCCTCGATGTCCGAGTATGTGGAGGCGAGCGCGCCTGCCTTCACCATGTCCGCCGAAAAACCGATCACGCCCTGATTGTGGCGGTAGCTCGATAGCAGGATGTTGCGGAAGTTTTCAGGGGTGTAGACCGCGCTGTCCGGCGTGGCCAGCAGCACTTCGGCCTGCGCCATGCGGTTCAACACGCGGTTGATGTCGTCGCCGCGTGCGAATTCGTAGAGCTCCGCGCCCGCACTTAACGCGGGCCGCAGGTATGCGGTGTCGGGGCCGACAATGGCGACCACGCGCGTTGGGCGGCGGTACAGCAGCGACACCAGCTGCAGCTGGTCGGCTGGGGAAGGCTCCGCGTAGACGGCGCTTGCCTGCGACGGCGGCAGGTGGCCCGCGACGGCGCGCCAAACGGGGCTGGAGGTATATGCGCTGAGCTGCACGCACTCCACGCTACGGGCGAGCGCGTCGCGCAAGGCTACGGGGCCGAGCGCGATGCACAGCTTTTTGCGGCCGTTCGCGATGGCGCCTGCGGCCAAGGGCGCCAGCCGGCGCGACAGGTCTGCAGAGATGCGCCGGGTGACGTCCGTATCGTCGCCGGTGATGATCTCGATCCGTGGAGCCCCCCCGCCGACGGCAAACGCGCTGCACGCGGCGCTTGCCAGCACAATGGCGAGGGCGGCTCGCACTACGGCTCGATCAGGCCGTGTTTGACGGCCAGCTTGGTGATGTAGGCCTGGCGGTGCACACCCAGCTTCTCCTTGACCGCCTGGCTGATATTGCTGATCGTCTTGGCCGACAGGTTCAGCTTCTCCGCGATCTCCGCGTTGGTCAGGCCCTCGGCCATCAGCTTGAAAATTTCGAGGCCGCGCGCATCAAGCTGCGACTGGGGCGACACATCGCCGCGCACGGACAGGTTGGCCAGGCGCTCGGCGATCTGCGGCAGGAAGTACAGCTTGCCGGCGTGCGCGTGGCGCACGGCCGTGGCCAGGTCGGCAGGGTCGCAATCCTTGGTGACGAAAGCGCGCGCGCCGATGCGGTAGGTTTCCTTGATCAGGCTGTCCTGGTCGAACTGGCTCAGGAAGACGATCCGCGCGGCGGGGAATTTGGCGAGGATGCCGCGCGCCGCGTCCAGCCCGGTAAGCTCGGTGCCGAAGCGGATGTCGAGCACCAGCACGTCGGGCCGCAGCTCCGCATACATGGCCGCGGCCTCGTCGGGCGTCCTTGCCTGCCCCACCACATCCATGCCCAGCCCGGACAACGACATGGCGAAGCCGGTCATCACGATGGGATGGTCGTCAGCCAGCACGACGCGGATCTTGTTCTGCTCACTCTGCATTGACTACTCCTCCGGCACGGGCCGCATCGGTTACATCTGCTTACCAACGGATAGCAGCAATGTGTGCGGCCTAACTGACGATCAAACTCGTCGATGAGATTATTCCATACAACGAGGGCGGAAGCGAATTATCTCAGCCAGCCCAACGCGGCCTTGAGAGGTGTCAAACGCCAAGCAACAAATAGCAACAAAAATTACCGATAAATGGCTGTTCAATTGCTAGCCAATAGCATATATTGATACCGACTCTTAGCATAACAGGCCGATTAATCCAAGCGGCAACGGTTCAGGCCTTCCGATAGCCCATGAGCAAAACAACAACAAGGAGATTGCCATGCATTTCTCACACACTCCAGAGAGTGGCGGCAGCAAGTTCGTCAAAATTGGTATCGTTGCCGCGCTGCACGTCGTGGTAGGCGCCGCGCTGATCAACAACATGAACAAAGTGTCGATCTCGATGCCGAAAATTGCGGAAGAGATTGAAGTATTCCTGCCGAAGATCGAACCACCGCCACCTCCGCCACCGGAGCCCCCAAAGCCGGTGCCAAAAGTCGCGCCCACGCCGAAGCCGTTCGTGCCGGAAGTTGAGGTTGAGGTCCAGCAACCGCCGCCAACTGAGCAAGTAATGGAAACCTCATCGGTTCCCGACCCTGCGCCACCGGTACCGGGGCCGACCACCACTGAAGTCGCGCCACCGGCCGAACCGGGCACGGGTGCGCTGCGTACTGCGGTGCTGAGCGATGGTTGCGCGGTGCCTGAGTACCCTGCCCGCGCCGCCCGCAACGGCGAGGAAGGCACCGTCACGCTGGCGCTGCTGGTGGGCGCCAACGGCAAGGTAAGCGACTCGCGCGTACAGAAATCGAGCGGATCGCGCGACCTGGACAAGGCAGCGATCAGCGCGCTGAGCATGTGTAACTTCAAGCCTGCGATGGCTGGCGGTGCGGCCGAAGCGGGATGGGCCCAGATCGCCTATGTCTGGAAGCTGGAAGAATAAAGAACAACGTTTCAAGCACGCCCCGCCCCGTACTACCGGGCGGGGCGTTTTTCATCCGCCGCCTGCTTTCCATTTCTTGCCAAAATCGGGGTCAGACCCCAAAGTTTTTGAAATAGTTGCCTCCCGCGCCGCACACCTTGCTTGCGTTTTAACTTCGGGGTCTGTCCCCGGGGACCGACCCCGAACGCGCCAAAGGCGTTTGTAATGTTCCCAAAAGCTTGTGGTCTGACCCCGATTTTGGAAATGCTACCGGGCGGGGCGTTTTTCATCCGCCGCCTGCTTTCCATTTCTTGCCAAAATCGGGGTCAGACCCCAAAGTTTTTGAAATAGTTGCCTCCCGCGCCGCACACCTTGCTTGCGTTTTAACTTCGGGGTCTGTCCCCGGGGACCGACCCCGAAGGCGCCAAAGGCGTTTGTAATGTTCCCAAAAGCTTGTGGTCTGACCCCGATTTTGGAAATGTTGGCAACTAGCCGGTTCAGGGTTCGCCCCCGCGGACAGACCCGGACGTTGCACGTCGTTAGCGTAAATACCTGCGCGAATCGTTGCGCTGCAACAGTTTCAGAATGGCATACAATGTTTGTCGCGCCCCACAAGGGTGCAGTTCTACTCACCCTTTTCGCACCAGGAACCCATGCATAAGAAGCTCTTTTCCCTCACGGCCACGACCCTGGCCGCCAGCCTCGTCCTCGCTTTCCCAGTTCATGCAGCCAAGCCAGCATCCGGACCAACGGTCGAGGAAGCGCCTCTGCGTGGCCACATGGCGTTCCTGTCCAGCGACCTGATGGAAGGCCGCGGCACCGGCCAGCGCGGCGGTGACCTGACCGTTGCCTATCTCGAGGCGGCTGCAATGGCCGCAGGCCTGAAGCCTGCCAACGGTAACAGCTATCGCCAGGCAGTCAAGATTGCTGGCGTAAAGGCATCGCCGCAGGAAAGCAGCGTTGCCATCGACATCGGCGGCAAGCCGCAGGCGTTTGAATTCGGCAAGGATTGGGTGTGGGGCCCGGGCGATGCCAAGGCCGCGCACGCGATGGATGCGGAGATGGTCTTTGTCGGATACGGCATTTCTGCTCCGGAAGAAGGCTGGAACGATTACAAGGGCCAGGACGTCAAGGGCAAAGTCGTGGTGATGATGGTCAACGATCCGATGCCAACCGCCGCCGAGCCAGAGCGCTTTAACGGCAAAGGCCTGACCTATTACGGCCGCTGGACCTACAAGTTTGAAGAAGCAGCACGCCAGGGCGCGGCCGGCGTGCTGCTGATCCACACCGATGCGTCGGCATCGTACGGCTGGAGCGTGGTGCAGAACAGCTGGATGGCGGAACGCTTCCAGCTTGCGCAAGGCACGCTGGGCGCGCCAATGGAAGGCTGGATGACCGAAGACGTCGCCCGCACCATCTTCAAGGCGGCCGGCAAGGACCTCGATACCTTGCGCGCCGCAGCCGAGAAGAAAGACTTCCAGGCAGTTCCGCTGGGCATAAAGATCAAGGGCGAGATGAAGGCGGCTGTTCGCAACATCGAGCAATTCAACGTGGCGGGCTTGATTCCGGGAACCGATCCGAAGCTGAAGGATGAGGTCGTCATTTACACGGCGCACTGGGACCACCTTGGCAAGCAAGGCACCGGCGACGATACGATCTACAACGGCGCGGTCGACAATGCCTCCGGCACCGCTGGCCTGTTGGCCATGGCGCAGGCCGCCTCGCGCCAGCCAGCCAAGCGCAGCCAGATGTTCCTGTGGGTTGCCGCTGAAGAGCAAGGCCTGCTGGGCAGCGCTGCCTACGCATCGAGCCCACTGTGGCCTGCAGCCAAGACCGCAGCCAACCTGAACCTCGACAGCCTGAACTGGATTGGCGCAGCGCGTGACATCGGCACCAAGGGCAGCGAGCGCACGGAACTGGGCGCGATGGCGGAAGCGACTGCGAAGGCGATGGGCTTGACGGTCAGCAAGCCAACGCCTGACCTGGCCGGCGGCTACTTCCGCAGCGATCACTTCAGCTTTGCCAAGGCAGGCATTCCTGCGTTCTCGATCGCCGGCGGCAGGGACTATATCAAGGATCCGGAAGCGGCCCAGGCCAAGCAGAAGACCTACGCGCCGCGCTACCACCAGGTGAAGGATGAGTACGATCCGAGCTGGGACCTGTCGGGCATGGTGCAGCAGGCGCAGTTCACACTGAACCTCGGCCGCATGATTGCTAACGCGCCGAAGATGCCTGCGTGGAAGCCGGGCGATGCGTTTGGAAAGATCCGCGCCGCCGCCAAGTAAGCGCTCAGGTCGCGAAGCAAAAATGCCGTATCAGCTAGCTGATCCGGCATTTTTTTCGGCAATCGGCAGCGGTGGAAATCGAAGGCAATCGCCTTACTTGATCACCCCACACGCCATGCGCGCACCGCCTCCGCCGAGCGGAGCTGGATGGTCGGCATGGTTGTCGCCGCCCGCGTGAACCATCAAGGCTTTGCCCTTCAGTTCCGACATTTTCAGCCGCGGCGAGAGCACGGGATTCAACGCGTTGCCCTTCTCATCGACATACAGGGCCGGCAAATCGCCACGATGCCCGTCACCCCACGGCGTTCCATGCTTGCCGGTCTTGTCCGGGTCGTAGTGGCCGCCGGCAGCCTGGCCAGCGACACGCTTGCCGTCCTTCTCGGCCGTCGCGCAGCTGCCGTTCTCGTGGACATGGAAGCCATGCAAACCGGGCGTGATGCCCTTCAGCGCCGGCGTGAATACCACGCCATGTTTGGTCTCGCTAATGGTGACGGTCCCTGCACTCGCGCCTGGGCCGGACTCGGAGAGAACGTTCAGCGTCACCGTCATATCTGGCGCGGCAGTTGCCGCAGCGCTTACGGCCAGGAACATGGCGCCGCACAGGGATGTCAGTCGATGATTCATTGAATCCTCCTTTTGAATGGGTGAGTGACAATCTTATACCCACGCGCTTTTTCGTCCGGTTCGGTTGACGGCCCATCGGGAATGAGGCTATGCCACCGTTCAACGCCCACGTCGTTCCCGCGAATGCGGGAACCCATGCTGAGTATGCGTTGGGAGCGCCTCGTCATCTCCGTTGATCGCATTCAGTATAGGTTCCCGCTTTCGCGGGAACGACGGGCAGGTGGTCTGCGACCAAAAAAAACGGCACCCGAAGGTGCCGTTCTTGTCCAGCGTAAAACCGATTACTCGGCGTCGCCGTGGTGCTGTGCTGCGTTGGCGGTGTCTTCGATCGCCTGCAGTTCGCTCGACATGGCTGCCTTTTCGGCATCCAGCAGCGCCTTGCGCTCTTCCACTTCCCACGCTTCCTTCTCTTTGCGTGCGCGGTGGAAGGCCAGGCCGGTACCGCCAGGAATCAGGCGGCCGACGATGACGTTTTCCTTCAGGCCGCGCAGACCGTCGCGCTTGCCCATGATCGCCGCTTCGGTCAGGACACGGGTGGTCTCCTGGAACGATGCAGCCGAGATGAAGGAGTCGGTCGACAGCGATGCCTTGGTAATACCCAGCAGTACGTTTTCGTACGTCGCAGGGATCTTGCCCAGTGCATTGACCGCGTCGTTCGCGTCCAGCAGTTCCGAACGCTCTACCTGCTCGCCGACGATGTAGTCGGTGTCGCCAGCTTCAACGATCTGAACACGGCGCAGCATCTGGCGCACGATCACTTCGATGTGCTTGTCGTTAATCTTCACGCCCTGCAGACGGTACACGTCCTGCACTTCGTCAACGATGTAACGCGCCAGCGCTTCGATACCCAGCAGGCGCAGGATGTCTTGCGGATCGGCCGGGCCGTCCACGATCATCTCGCCCTTGTTCACTACCTGGCCGTCGTGTACCAGCACTTGCTTGTCCTTGGTAATCAGGAACTCGTGCTTGTTGCCGTCCATGTCCGTGATTTCCAGACGCTGCTTGCCCTTGGTTTCTTTACCGAATGCAACCGTACCGGTCACTTCAGCCAGCATGCCCGCGTCCTTCGGCGAACGTGCTTCGAACAGCTCGGCGACGCGTGGCAGACCACCGGTAATGTCTCGCGTCTTCTGCGATTCAGTCGGAATACGCGCCAGCACTTCACCCACCGACACGGCCTGGCCATCCTTGACCATGATCAGCGCGCCAACCTGGAAGCCGATCGCTACCGAATGCTCGGTGCCTGCGATCTTGACTTCTTCGCCAGCTTCGTTCAGCAGCTTGACCTGCGGACGCAGGGTCTTGCCGACCGAACCACGACGCTTCGCATCGATCGCAACCAGGGTCGACAGGCCGGTAACTTCGTCGACCTGACGGGCAACGGTCACGCCTTCTTCGACGTTTTCGAAGCGCACGGTACCCGCGTATTCCGTAATGATCGGACGGGTCAGCGGATCCCAGGTCGCCAGCGGCAGGCCGGCCTTGATGACCATGCCGTCCTTGACGTTCAGGGTCGCGCCGTACGGCACCTTGTGACGCTCGCGCTCACGGCCGTGGTCGTCCGTGATCAGCACTTCGCCGGAACGCGAAATGACGATCTGGGCGCCCTTGCCGTTGGTGACGTAACGCATGGTTGCCGAGAAACGGATGGTACCGTTCGACTTGGCTTCCACCGACGACGCCACTGCTGCACGCGATGCCGCACCACCGATGTGGAAGGTACGCATGGTCAGCTGGGTACCTGGCTCACCGATCGACTGTGCCGCAACAACACCGACTGCTTCGCCGGCGTTGACCAGCATGCCGCGGCCGAGGTCGCGGCCGTAGCACTTGGCGCACAGGCCAAAGCGCGTGTCGCAGGTCAGCGGGGTGCGGACCTTGACTTCGTCGATCGACAGGCGCTCGACTTCTTCAACCATGTCCTCGTCCAGCAGGGTACCGGCTTCATACACGGTTTCCTGGGTTTCAGGGTTGACGATGTCGTGCACGTTGACACGGCCGAGGATACGGTCGCGCAGCGCTTCGATCACTTCACCGCCTTCAACCATCGCCTTCATGACGGTGCCGTTGGTGGTGCCGCAATCGTCCTCGATCACCACCAGGTCCTGGGTAACGTCAACCAGGCGGCGGGTCAGGTAACCCGAGTTCGCGGTCTTCAGCGCCGTATCGGCCAGGCCCTTACGAGCACCGTGGGTCGAGATGAAGTACTGCAGAACGTTCAGGCCTTCGCGGAAGTTCGCGGTAATCGGCGTTTCGATAATCGAACCGTCCGGCTTGGCCATCAGGCCTCGCATACCGGCCAGCTGGCGAATCTGGGCTGCCGAACCGCGCGCGCCCGAGTCGGCCATCATGTAAATCGCGTTGAACGATTCCTGGGTCGACTTGGTGCCGTCGCGCTTGACGACGTCTTCCACTTTCAGCTGGTCCATCATGGCCTTGCCGACTTCGTCCGAGGTCTTGCCCCAGATGTCGACGACCTTGTTGTAACGCTCGCCGGCAGTCACCAGGCCCGATGCGTACTGCTGCTCGATCTGCTTGACTTCCGATTCGGCGGTCGCGATCAGGCCGGCTTTCTGGTCTGGAACCAGCATGTCGTCGACGCAGATCGAAATACCTGCGCGCGTCGCCAGGCGGAAACCGGACTGCATCAGCTTGTCAGCGAACACAACGGTTGCACGCAGGCCGCACTTGCGGAACGACGTGTTGATCAGCTTCGAAATCTCTTTCTTCTTCAGGGCGCGGTTCAGTACGGCGAACGGCAGGCCCTTCGGCAGGATTTCGGACAGGATCGCACGGCCAACCGTGGTTTCGTAGCGCGTGACGGTGCGCTCGAACTCGCCGGTTTCGGCGTTCTTCGGATGCTCGACGATACGCACGGTGATGCGGGTCGTCAGTTCAACTTCCTTGTTGTCGTAGGCACGGATGACTTCCGACACGTCAGGGAACAGCATGCCTTCGTTCTTGGCGTTGATCGCTTCGCGGGTCGCGTAGTACAGACCCAGCACGATATCCTGCGAAGGAACGATCGACGGTTCGCCGTTCGACGGGAACAGGATGTTGTTCGACGCCAGCATCAAGGTACGCGCTTCCATCTGCGCTTCGATCGACAGCGGGACGTGGACTGCCATCTGGTCACCGTCGAAGTCGGCGTTGAACGCCGCGCAGACGAGTGGGTGCAGCTGGATTGCCTTGCCTTCAATCAGGACCGGCTCGAACGCCTGGATACCGAGACGGTGCAGCGTAGGCGCACGGTTCAGCATGACCGGGTGTTCCTTGATGACGTCTTCCAGGATGTCCCAGACGACTGGCTCTTGCACTTCGACCAGCTTCTTCGCAGCCTTGATCGTCGTTGCCAGGCCCATCAGTTCGAGCTTGTTGAAGATGAACGGCTTGAACAGTTCCAGCGCCATCAGCTTCGGCAGGCCGCACTGGTGCAGTTTCAGCTGTGGACCGACCACGATGACCGAACGGCCCGAGTAGTCGACGCGCTTGCCCAGCAGGTTCTGACGGAAACGGCCGCCCTTACCCTTGATCATTTCAGCCAGCGACTTCAGCGGACGCTTGTTGGCGCCGGTCATCGCTTTGCCGCGACGGCCGTTGTCCAGCAGCGAGTCGACCGCTTCTTGCAGCATGCGCTTTTCGTTACGCGTAATGATTTCCGGCGCGCGCAGTTCCATCAGGCGCTTCAGGCGGTTATTACGGTTGATGACGCGGCGATACAGGTCGTTCAGGTCGGAGGTCGCAAAGCGGCCGCCGTCCAGCGGTACCAGCGGACGCAGTTCCGGCGGCAGCACTGGCAGCACTTCCATGATCATCCAGTCAGGCTTGATGCCCGAACGCTGGAACGCCTCAAGCACTTTCAGGCGCTTGGCGTATTTCTTGATCTTCGCTTCCGACTTCGATTCCTTCAGCTCCACGCGCAGCGCTTCGGCATCGCGGTGGATGTCGATCGAGCGCAGCAGTTCACGGATGCCTTCGGCGCCCATGAATGCGGTGAAGTCGTCGCCGTACTCTTCGTACTTGGCGGCGTAGTCGTCTTCCGACATGATCTGGCACTTCTTCAGCGGGGTCATGCCTGGATCGGTCACGACATATGCTTCGAAGTACAGCACGCGTTCGATGTCCCGCAGCGTCATGTCCAGGACCATGCCCAGGCGCGACGGCAGCGACTTCAGGAACCAGATGTGCGCGGTTGGCGACGCCAGTTCGATGTGGCCCATGCGCTCACGGCGCACTTTGGCCAGGGTGACTTCAACGCCGCACTTCTCGCAGATCACGCCGCGGTGCTTCAGGCGCTTGTACTTGCCGCACAGGCACTCGTAGTCCTTGATCGGGCCAAAGATCTTGGCGCAGAACAGGCCGTCGCGCTCTGGCTTGAAGGTACGGTAGTTGATGGTTTCCGGCTTTTTTACTTCGCCGTAGGACCACGAACGGATTTTCTCAGGGGACGCCAGACCGATCTTGATCGCGTCGAACGTCTCGTTGGTTTGAACTTGCTTGAATAGATCGAGCAGGGCTTTCATGTATCACTCCAGGTGATTGAATTTCTATTTCCGGTGCTAAAACCGGGGACAGACCCTTGATAAACCGGTCTGTCCCCTCGGCGCTGGCTCTTTAGTTGCGTTCCAGGTCGATATCGATACCCAGGGAACGGATCTCTTTCACCAGCACGTTGAACGATTCCGGCATGCCTGCGTCGATCACGTGATCGCCCTTGACCAGGTTTTCGTACACTTTGGTACGGCCGTTCACATCGTCCGACTTGACGGTCAGCATTTCCTGCAGCACGTACGATGCGCCGTACGCTTCCAGTGCCCACACCTCCATCTCACCGAAGCGCTGGCCACCGAACTGGGCTTTACCGCCCAGTGGCTGCTGCGTCACCAGCGAGTAAGGACCGGTCGAACGCGCGTGCATCTTGTCGTCCACCAGGTGGTGCAGCTTCAGCATGTGCATGTAGCCAACGGTAACCTTGCGCTCGAATGCTTCGCCGGTGCGGCCGTCGAACATCGTGACCTGGTTCTTCGAAGGGGTCATGCCCAGCAGCTTGGCGATCGGCTCAGGGTAAGCGAGGTCGAGCATGCGGCGGATTTCCGACTCGTGCGCGCCGTCGAACACTGGCGTTGCGAACGGAACACCCTTCTTCAGGTTGTCCGCCAGCGACACGATTTCTTCATCGCTGAAGTTGTCGAGGTCTTCCGGCTTGCCGGTCTCGTTGTACACCTGGCTGAGGAACTTGCGCAGTTCGTCGACTTTCGCCTTGGCGGCAATCATCTCGCCGATACGCAGGCCCAGGCCCTTCGCTGCCCAACCGAGGTGGGTTTCGAGGATCTGGCCGACGTTCATTCGCGATGGAACGCCCAGCGGGTTCAGCACGACGTCAGCCGGGGTGCCGTCAGCCATGAATGGCATGTCTTCCACCGGAACGATGCGCGATACCACACCCTTGTTACCGTGGCGGCCCGCCATCTTGTCGCCCGACTGCAGGCGGCGCTTGACGGCCAGGTAGACCTTGACCATCTTCTGCACGCCTGGCTGCAGCTCGTCGCCCTGGGTCAGCTTCTTGCGCTTTTCTTCGAAGGCCAGGTCGAACTGGTGGCGCTTCTCGGCGATCGATTCCTTGATCGCTTCGAGGGCGGTGGCAGCGTCGTCTTCCGACGGACGGATGTCGAACCAGTGGTACTTGTCCAGATCGTCCAGGTATTCCTTGGTGATCTTGGCGCCCTTGGCCAGCTTCTTCGGACCGCCGTTGACGACTTTACCGATCAGCATCTTCTCCAGGCGCTGGAAGGCATCGCCTTCAACGATACGCATCTGGTCGTTCAGGTCCAGGCGGAAACGCTTGAGTTCATCGTCGATGATCTGCTGGGCGCGCTTGTCGCGGACGATGCCTTCGCGGGTGAAGACCTGGACGTCGATCACGGTGCCGACCATGCCCGAAGGCACGCGCAGCGAGGTGTCTTTCACGTCCGACGCTTTTTCGCCGAAGATCGCGCGCAGCAGCTTTTCTTCCGGCGTCAGCTGGGTTTCGCCCTTCGGCGTTACCTTACCGACCAGGGTGTCGCCAGCCTGCACTTCAGCGCCGATGTAGACGATGCCCGATTCATCCAGGCGCGCCAGCTGGTTTTCAGCCAGGTTCGAGATGTCGCGGGTGATTTCTTCCGCACCCAGCTTGGTGTCACGTGCAACAACCGACAGCTCTTCGATGTGGATCGAAGTGTAGCGGTCGTCCTTGACGACGTTTTCCGAGATCAGGATCGAATCTTCGAAGTTCAGGCCGTTCCACGGCATGAACGCCACCAGCATGTTCTGGCCCAGTGCCAGCTCGCCCAGGTCGGTCGATGCGCCGTCGGCGATCACGTCGCGCTTGGCGACGCGGTCACCAACCTTGACGATCGGACGCTGGTTGATGTTGGTGTTCTGGTTCGAACGGGTGTACTTGATCAGGTTGTAGATGTCGACGCCGACTTCGCCAGCGGTTGCTTCGTCGTCGTTGACGCGAATAACCACACGGCCTGCATCGACGTAGTCAACCACACCGCCACGCAGTGCCTGCACGGTGGTGCCCGAGTCGACCGCAACGGTGCGCTCGATACCGGTGCCGACCAGTGCTTTTTCAGGGCGCAGGCAAGGTACTGCCTGGCGCTGCATGTTTGCACCCATCAATGCGCGGTTCGCGTCATCGTGCTCGAGGAACGGAATCAAGGAGGCTGCCACCGAGACGATCTGGCCAGGCGCCACGTCCATGTACTGGATGCGCTCTGGCGATACCAGGATGGTTTCGCCTGCTTCACGGGCCGATACCAGCTCGTCCGACAGGGTGCCTGCCGCATCGATGCCGGCGTTCGCCTGAGCAATGATGTAGCGGCCTTCTTCGATCGCCGACAGGTAATCGATCTTGTCGGTGACCTTGCTGTTTTCAACCTTGCGGTACGGGGTCTCGAGGAAGCCGTATTCGTTCAGGCGGGCAAACAGTGCCAGCGAGTTGATCAGGCCGATGTTCGGGCCTTCAGGCGTTTCGATCGGGCACACGCGGCCGTAGTGGGTCGGGTGCACGTCGCGCACCTCGAAGCCTGCACGTTCGCGGGTCAGGCCGCCAGGGCCAAGGGCCGAAACGCGGCGCTTGTGGGTGATTTCCGACAGCGGGTTGGTCTGGTCCATGAACTGCGACAGCTGGGACGAACCGAAGAACTCACGGATCGCGGCCGAAATCGGCTTGCTGTTGATCAGGTCATGCGGCATCAGGTTGTCCGCTTCGGCCTGGCCGAGGCGTTCCTTGACGGCGCGCTCAACACGCACGAGGCCGGCGCGGAACTGGTTTTCGGCAAGTTCGCCAACGCAACGTACGCGGCGGTTACCCAGGTGATCGATATCGTCGACTTCGCCGCGGCCATTGCGCAGTTCCACCAGGATCTTGATCACAGCCAGCACGTCTTCGTTCGACAGCGTCATCATGCCGGTCAGTTCGTCGCGGCCGATGCGGCGGTTGAACTTCATGCGGCCGACTGCCGACAGGTCGTAGCGCTCAGGGCTGTAGAACAGGCCGTTGAACAGGGCTTCGACCGATTCTTCCGTTGGCGGCTCGCCTGGACGCATCATGCGGTAGATCGCGATGCGCGCGGCCATCTGGTCGGCGGTGTCGTCGATACGCAGGGTCTGCGAAATGTAGGCGCCCTGGTCCAGGTCGTTGGTGTACAGGGTCTGGATTTCGGAGACGTCCGCTTCGCGCAGGCGCGACAGCAGGTCGTCGGTCAGCTCGTCGTTGGCCGAGGCGATGACTTCGCCGGTTTCGGCGTCGACCACGTTCTTGGCCAGTACGCGGCCCAGCAGGTAGTCTTCAGGCACGGAAATGTGCTTGATGCCGGCCGCTTCGATGTCGCGTACGTGCTTGGCGTTGATGCGCTTGTCCTTCAGCACCAGGGTCTTGCCCGACTTGTCGACGATGTCGAAACGCGCGACTTCGCCACGCAGGCGCTCGGCGACGAATTCCATCTCCGCGCCTTCCGAGCGCAGGTTGAAATTGTCGAACACGAAGAAGTTCGCGAGGATCTGCTCGTGCGACATGCCGATCGCCTTCAGCAGGATCGTCACAGGCATCTTGCGGCGGCGGTCGACGCGGAAGAACAGGATGTCTTTCGGGTCGAACTCGAAGTCCAGCCACGAGCCGCGGTAAGGGATGATACGTGCCGAGAACAGCAGCTTGCCCGAGGAGTGGGTCTTGCCGCGGTCATGCTCGAAGAACACGCCAGGCGAACGGTGCAGCTGCGAGACGATCACGCGCTCGGTACCGTTGATGACAAACGAACCGGTGGTCGTCATGAGCGGCAGTTCGCCCATGTAGACTTCCTGCTCTTTCATTTCCTTGACAACAGGCTTGGTCGGGGAATCCTTGTCCAGGATCACCAGGCGTACCTTGGCGCGCAGCGGCGACGCAAAGGTCAGGCCACGCTGTTGGCATTCCTTGACGTCAAAGGCAGGCTCGCCCAGCACGTACGACAGGAACTCGAGGCGCGCAAAACCATTGTGCGACACGATAGGGAAGATCGAGGTGAAGGCCGATTGCAGGCCGTCATTCTTGCGCGTCGACACAGCCGTGTCAGCTTGCAGGAAGTTCTCGTAAGATTCAAGCTGGGTAGCCAGAAGGAATGGAACGTTGTGAACGTTGGCGCGCTTCGCGAATGACTTGCGAATGCGTTTCTTCTCAGTAAATGAGTAGTGCATGGACACTCCGTGAGTGACAGAAAGGATGAGAATTCAGGGATTGCCAGTGACGCCGTTTAACGGTTAGAGTCACATGCAAGGCCTCAAGTCTCGCAACTTCGTGCCAGAGGAAAAAGGGAAAAACTGCTACGCTTGCTTCTACTACTTGCCGCCGGTAACGAGCTACTGCCCACATCCGTTACAGGGACGACAAAAGAGCCAAAGCCGCATCCTCCCCCTTTCGGGAGAGGAGCGCAAGCTTTGACTCGTGGCGCGAACCAGCCGCCAGATACTGCTATTACTTGATTTCTGCTTTCGCGCCAGCTTCTTCCAGCTTCTTCTTAGCGGCTTCAGCGTCAGCTTTCGACAGGCCTTCTTTGACGGTCTTTGGTGCGCCGTCGACCAGGTCTTTAGCTTCCTTCAGGCCCAGGCCGGTGATTTCGCGAACTGCCTTAATCACGCCAACTTTGTTCGCGCCGAAGTCGGCCAGAACAACGTTGAACTCGGTCTGCTCTTCAGCAGCTGCTGCACCGCCGGCTGCGCCGCCAGCTGCTGGAGCTGCCATTGCTGCTGCCGATACGCCGAACTTCTCTTCGAATGCCTTGACCAGTTCGTTCAGGTCCATTACGGACATTTCGCTCACTGCGTTCAGGATGTCGTCTTTGCTAATTGCCATTTGAAACTCCAAATTTGTTTGTTTAGTTTAGTAACTTGACTGTAGAGCGCGGCTATTAAGCTGCTGCGGTTTCTTCGGCTGCAGGAGCAGCTTCCGAACCTTCGCTCTTCTTCGCTGCCAGAGCAGCCAGACCACGTGCAAAGCCCGACACCGGAGCCAGCATAACGCCCAACAGCTGCGAGATGAGGACTTCACGGCTAGGAATGCTTGCCAACGCCGACACAGCTGCTTTATCCAGCTGCTTGCCTGCGTAGTTACCTGCCTTGATCACGAGCTTGTCGTTGGTCTTGGCGAAGTCGTTGATGACTTTAGCTGCTGCAACTGCGTCGTCCGAGATCGAGTAGATCAGCGGGCCGGTCATTGCATCAGCCAGGTTGGCAAACTGCGTACCTTCCACAGAGCGGCGAGCCAGCGTGTTCTTCAGAACACGCAGGTACACGCCCTGGGCACGCGCCTTGGCACGAAGTTGAGTCAAGTGACTAACCTGGATGCCACGATATTCGGCCACGACGATCGTTTGCGCAGATGCTACTTTTGCGGAAACTTCGGCGACTACGGCCTTTTTGTCATTCAGATTGAGACCCACGGTCAACCTCCTTAAATGATGCGCGGCAAATGCCTTGCATCGGTTCGAACAACGGCGTCCGACGTTAAGAAGTTCAGACTGAGCGGATACATTCACGCAGCATGGACTAACAAAACTTGTTCGGGTACACCATCTGCGTTGGGTGGTCTATTAACCTCCAGCCTACGTGCTGCCTTCGGCCCAACGGTCTTTGATTGCCTGCCGGATTCCCTTGCGGGCCTCCGGCAGCCCAAAGATGCGCCCCGCACCATTGCTGGCGCGAGGACTTGATTCTTTATTAAGCGGCCAGCGAACCGTGGTCGACGCGAACGCCTGCACCCATGGTCGACGAGATCGCTACCTTGCGCAGGTACACGCCCTTCGAGGTAGCTGGCTTGGCCTTGTTCAGCGCTTCGACCAGGGCAACCAGGTTGCTCTTCAGGTCTGCATCGCTAAACGACTTGCGGCCGATGGTCGCGTGGATGATACCTGCCTTGTCGGTACGGTACTGAACCTGGCCGGCTTTCGCGTTTTTAACCGCGGTAGCGACGTCAGGGGTAACAGTGCCGACCTTCGGGTTAGGCATCAGGCCGCGTGGGCCCAGGATCTGGCCCAGGGTACCAACGATACGCATGGTGTCTGGCGAAGCGATGACGATATCGAAAGGCATGTCGCCGGCTTTGACGCGCTCGGCCAGGTCTTCCATACCAACAACGTCAGCGCCGGCAGCTTTAGCCTGCTCAGCCTTTTCGCCCGAAGCGAACACAGCAACGCGAACGGTCTTGCCGGTGCCAGCTGGCAGCACGACGGAGCCGCGCACAACCTGGTCCGACTTCTTCGGATCGACGCCGAGCTGGATCGACACGTCGATCGACTCGTTGAACTTGGCGGTGGCGAATTCCTTGATGATCGACACTGCGCTGTCGAATTCGTAGGCCTTGTTACGGTCTACCTTGGCCTTCATGGCCTTAACGCGCTTGGACAACTTAGCCATTAGATACCCTCCACCGTGATGCCCATCGAACGCGCGGAACCGGCGATGATGCGCACTGCGGCATCCATGTCGGCAGCGGTCAGATCCGGCTGTTTCGTTTTTGCGATTTCTTCAGCTTGCGCGCGGCTCAGCTTACCGACTTTGTCGGTATGTGGCTTTGGCGAACCTTTGGTGATGCCAGCTGCCTTTTTGATCAGGTAGGTCGCTGGAGGCGTCTTCATCACGAAGGTGAACGACTTGTCCGCGAATGCCGTGATCACGACAGGGATTGGCATGCCAGGCTCGACACCCTGGGTCTGGGCGTTGAACGCCTTGCAGAATTCCATGATGTTCAGGCCGCGCTGACCGAGCGCAGGGCCGATCGGTGGGGATGGGTTTGCTTTACCAGCTGGCACTTGCAGCTTGATAAAACCAATGATTTTCTTTGCCATGATGGCTCCTATCTTTGGATGAGTAGTAGCGCCCCGCCGGGTACTGCATGGCAGGGCTCCTCTTTATCAGGTTCCGCCAACTGCGCGACGCCCTGAATCAGCGTTTATTTCACCGTCGTTCCCGCGCAAGCGGGAATCCATACTAAGCATGGGTTCCCGCCTGCGCGGGAACGACGTTATACCTTTTCTACCTGGCCGAACTCAAGTTCAACCGGGGTGGCGCGGCCGAAGATCGTGACCGAAACGCGCACCTTGGACTTTTCGTAGTTGACTTCCTCGACGTTGCCGTTGAAGTCGGTGAACGGGCCATCCTTGATGCGGACTTGCTCGCCCACTTCGTACAGCACTTTCGGACGCGGCTTTTCGACGCCTTCCTGCATCTGCTGCATGATCTTGTCGATCTCGCGCGCCGGGATCGGCGTCGGCTTGTTCGACTTGCCGCCGATGAAGCCGGTGACTTTCGCGGTGTTCTTGACCAGGTGCCAGGTATCGTCCGTCATTTCCATCTCAACCAGGACATAGCCCGGGAAGAAACGACGCTCGGTAACCGACTTCTGGCCATTCTTGACTTCGACCACTTCCTCGATCGGCACCAGGATCTGGCCGAACTTGTCTTGCATGCCGGCGCGCTCGATGCGCTCGGTCAACGCGCGCATGACGCTTTTTTCCATGCCGGAATAAGCATGCACGACGTACCAGCGCTTGTTGCTAACTGGTACGCTCACGGGCGCTGCGCCAGCGTCTTGTGCCGGAGCATCGCCCGGCACGTCTTGCACATTTTCGCTCATCTTATTTCCAACCCAGGATCACGTCGTATAACAGGAATTGCAAAATCTTGTCGGTGCCCCACAGGAACATCGCCATCACGACCACGAAGGCAAACACGATGCCGGTGATCTGGGTGGCTTCCTTGCGGGTCGGCCAAACGACCTTTTTGGTCTCGCGAACGGCTTCTTTGGCGAAGTTCAGGAAATCGCGGCCGGTTGCAGACATCCACAGAATCAGGACGGCAAACAACAAACCAGCCACGAGTGCCCCGGTGGACATCAAAGCTGGTTTATTCAGGCCTTTCAGGTAAAAGAACCCGACGACCCCTGCAATCGCCGCAACAACTGCCAGCGCGACCTTGAACTTGTCGTTCGACGTGCTGACGGTTTGCACGGATTGATTAGACATACTTTTGTACTTTCGGTGCCTGCACCAGAACGGTGGCAGGGACGGAGGGCATCGAACCCCCAACCTTCGGTTTTGGAGACCGACGCTCTGCCAATTGAGCTACGTCCCTACGTAAAACTTCAGTGGAATCAAGCATTTTACCATCGTACAGCCGCTGATGGCAAGGAGCTGATTGCGCCTGGCATGAAACCTGGCGCGGAAGACGGGGCCCGGAGGCCCCGCTTTACTACAATTACTTACCTTCGCTCAGGATCTTGGCAACAACACCTGCGCCAACGGTACGGCCACCTTCGCGGATTGCGAAACGCAGGCCTTCTTCCATCGCGATCGGGTTGATCAGCTTGACGGTGATCGACACGTTATCGCCTGGCATAACCATTTCCTTGTCCGCTGGCAGCTCGATCG
>NZ_JAJHPV010000018.1 GCF_020831365.1 Massilia agrisoli | reverse complement strand
AGCCGGTCACGTCGGTGGTACGGAAGTAGAACTGTGGACGGTAGTTGTTGAAGAACGGGGTGTGACGGCCGCCTTCATCCTTCGACAGAACATAGATCTCGCCGGTGAAGTGGTTGTGCGGCTTGATCGAACCTGGCTTGGCCAGAACCTGGCCACGCTCCACGTCTTCACGCTTGGTGCCGCGCAGCAGCAGACCAACGTTGTCGCCTGCCTGACCCTGGTCCAGCAGCTTGCGGAACATTTCCACGCCGGTGCAAGTGGTCTTGACGGTGTCTTTGATGCCGACGATTTCGATTTCTTCGCCGACCTTGATGATACCGCGCTCAACGCGACCGGTAACCACGGTACCGCGGCCCGAGATCGAGAACACGTCTTCCACTGGCATCAGGAAGGCGCCATCGACTGCGCGCTCTGGCTCAGGGATGTAGCTGTCCAGTGCTTCAGCCAGGGCAACGATTGCCTGCTCGCCCAGTGGGCCGGTGTCGCCGTCCAGCGCCATACGTGCCGAACCCTTGATGATTGGCAGGTCGTCGCCTGGGAATTCGTACTTCGACAGAAGCTCGCGCACTTCCATTTCAACCAGTTCCAGCAGTTCTGCGTCGTCGACCAGGTCGCACTTGTTCAGGAACACGATGATGTATGGAACGCCAACCTGGCGCGCCAGCAGGATGTGCT
>NZ_JAJHPV010000017.1 GCF_020831365.1 Massilia agrisoli | reverse complement strand
CGAGGACATCTCTGCCCCCGAATTCGTCCCATTGGTCCGAATTCGCTCACTCAAAATACTGACCGTTACTCATTGCTGAGCAACGTATTTCTTTTTTGTGAACATTTGATAATTTAAGCATTCAAGAACCGAAGTTCTTGGCACCTTCATCAAACGCCCACACTTATCGACTGTTAATTTTTAAAGAACTTTATTCGGCACTGCTTGCTTGCTACTTGTCGACAAAGCGTTGTGTTTGTCAGCAGCAGAGAGATGAGATTATGCGGTAATTTGCGTTGCTCGTCAAACTCTTTTTTACTTCGTCGTCTTTTTCAGACGCCCCTCACAGCTCAGCAACTACTTGATTTCGTTAACCATTTCTGTGGGGAGGCGAACTATAGCAAAGCCGCTCAGCAGTGACAAGGGTTATTTGCTGCAGTGCGTGTGTGACTTGTCGCACAGAGCTATAGTCGACGATCCGGATAATTGATCAGCTTGTAATCCGCGCCAATAAGGAACCATCATGCAGCATCGACGGAAAGGGTGGACACCCTGACCAGCTTAGCAGTCACAAAGCGCTACCTGCCCTGGGTGGTGGCTGCCGCCCTGTTTATGGAGCAGCTGGACGCGACCATCGTCAATACCGCCATTCCCAGCATCGCCGCCAGCTTCGATGTCACGCCACTGAGCCTTAAGTCGGTTGTCAGCAGCTATATCCTCAGCCTGGCAGTGGGCATTCCCATCAGCGGGTGGATGGCCGACCGGTTCGGCACGCGCCGGGTATTCTCAATCGCCATTATTGTGTTCACAATCGCTTCCGTCCTGTGCGGCCTGGCCGTCAACCCGGCGATGATGGTCGCCGCGCGCCTGCTGCAGGGCCTTGGCGGCGCAATGATGATGCCAGTCGGCCGGCTCGCGATCATCCGCACCTTCCACAAGTCCGAGTTACTGGGGGCGATGAACTTCGTGATCATCCCGGCGCTCATCGGCCCCCTTCTCGGCCCTACGGTTGGCGGGCTGATCGTTCACTGGTTTTCCTGGCGCTACATCTTCTTGATTAACGTCCCCGTTGGAATTATTGCGCTGTTTTTGGTCTACAAGTACATGCCCGACCATGTGAGCGAGCACAAGCGTCCACTGGATGTGCTCGGCCTTATCCTGTTCAGCTCGGGAACGGCATTGCTTTCATGGCTGCTCGAGGTATTCGGGGAGCACACGCTGGCGCCATCGACGGCCCTGGCGGCACTTGGCGTATCTCTCGGCCTCCTGGTGGCGTATGCCATCCATGCGAGTGACGCGCAGTTCCCGCTCTTGCGGCTGGGCCTGTTCCGTATCAGGACCTTCCGGATCTCCGTGCTCGGCGGCTTTGTCGCGCGCATGGGGTTTGGCGGCCTGCCCTTCCTGCTGCCCCTTCTCTACCAGGTTGGGATGGGACTGCCGGCATGGAAGTCGGGATTGCTGATGATGCCGTCAGCAATCGCGGCGATGGGGATGAAACTGTTTTCCCAGCGCCTGCTCAAGCGGTTCGGCTATCGCCAGATCCTGGTCGTGAACACAGTCTGCATAGGGCTGACGATCGCGACATTCTCGCTGGTCGATTCCGGAACGCCGCTGCCGGCCATTGTTGCGCTGGGCTTCATGCAAGGATTCTTCGCGTCGATGCAATTCTCGAGCATGAACTCGCTTGCCTATGCCGACATTGACGCGAAGGACTCGAGCATGGCGAGCACGATGTCGAGTTCATTCCAGCAGTTGTCAACCAGCTTCGGCCTGGCGGTCGGATCGCTGGTGGCGGGCTGGTATCTGGGCAACGTGGTCCAAACGGACCGGGCCATGGTGACCAACGCCCTGCATCATGCGCTGCTGACGCTGGGTTTGATCACCGCTGCATCGTCGCTTCTCTTCTGGCGCTTGAAACCTAACGACGGCGACAGCATCAGCCGCGGCGTCGTGGCAGGATAATCACGCGCGTTTCATCCGCTCGGTGACATCCATGCCTACGCCGCGGTAACCGATGAACCGGCTGGCTGCATCGAACATCGGTTCGCCACTCACCTGCAGGTACTGGACGCTGCCGTTGGGCGCCGTGCGGGTGTAAATGAAATCGAGGAATGGCAGGCGGTCCGCGATCTTGGTATCGAGCGCCGCGCGTTCGTTTGCATTCCATACAGCGCCAGCGTTCTCGCCCGTTGTGCCTATCCCCAGCATTTCGTGCACGGGACCGGAGGACTGAGTCAGGCGGCCTTCTGCATCTTGCTCCCAATACCAGTCGGACGATAATTCGGTAAAGCGCTGGAACCGCGCTTCACTCAGGCGCAACTGCGCGGTGCGATCGAGGACCGTTTGTTCCAGCACGCGATTGTGATCGGCCAGTTTTCGGTATAGCAGGCGCACCTCCAGCATGTTGTGGATACGCGTTTGCACCTCGACCAGGTCGAATGGCTTACTGACGAAATCCTTCGCGCCCGCTTTCAGGGCGCGCAGTTTGTGGCCCGGCTGCGCGGTAATTACCAGCACAGGCAGGTAGCCGCCGGTTTCAATCGTCTTGAGCGCTTCAATCACTTCAAAGCCGTCCATTTCCGGCATCTGCAGGTCAAGCAAAATCAGGTCGAACCGGTTTGCCTGATGCAGCGCCTGGACCTCGCGCGGCAACTGGGTGGTCGTGATGTTGGTATAGCCCTCGTTACGGAGCATCTGATCGAGCAGCATCACATTCGCTTCCTGGTCGTCGACCACCAGGATGCTGGCATTAAGTATCTCTGACGGTTGAAGCATCACTTCCCCTGCGTGTTTAATCGGCATATTCATCATTGTCCCGCTTCGTGTGCAGCGGCGTGTTCCAGGGCGACGTCGAGCGCATCCATGAATTCACGTACGCGGATCGGCTTGGTCAGGTAACGGAAGAATCCTGCTTCCAGACCCTTTTCAATATCGCGCGGTACCGCGTTGGCAGACAGCGCCAGCACCGGTATATGCGACGTAAGCGGATCCTCCTGCAGGATTTTCAGCGCGCCGTATCCGCTGATTCCCGGCAGGTTGATGTCCATCAGGATCGCATCGGGAAGATAGGTGCGGGCCAGTTCGATGCCGAGGTGGCCGTCGATGGCGGTGAGCAGCTTGACGTCGCCGCGGCGCGCGATCAACTGTTCCACCAGCGCGAGGTTGGCCGGATTGTCTTCGACGTATAGCAACGTCGGCTGGTCGCCCAGGTCGCGCGCCACAGCCGGACGGCGTTCAAGCGACACCTCGTCGATGTTTTCAAGCGCGAGCGCAGGCGCGGTTGCCGCAGCCAGCTCGACCCAAAACACGGTGCCGACGCCGACCGCGCTTTCAACGCCGATCAAGCCGCCCATCAGTTCGACCAGTTGCTTGGTGACGACGAGCCCGATACCGGTGCCCTCCTCGCCGCTGTCCTGCTGCCCAAGCCGATTAAATGGCTGGAACAGTTGCTCAAGCTGGGTGGACGACAGGCCGACACCCGTGTCCTTGACGCTGATGCGAATCCGGTCCTTGCCACTGACCACGCACTGCACGATCACGCTGCCGCCGCTGCCGTTGTACTTGATGGCGTTCGACAGCAGGTTGATCATCACCTGCTTGACCCGGGTTCGGTCGGCGTGGACATAGATTATGTTGTCGAATTTCGGGAAGGTCAGGGCAATGCCGCGCTTGGTGGCCTGCGGCTCAATCATGCCCTTGCAATCCTGCAGCACGTCCGACATCGACATCGCTTCCTGCGACATTGTTACCTTACCTGATTCAATCATCGCCAAATCGAGGATTTCGTTAATAAGACGTAACAAATACCAGCCGCCTTTGAGGATCTGGTCGATTGAACGTTGTTGGTGCGCGGCCGGGGCCGGCACTTCGGACGCCATCAGCTGGGCAAAGCCGAGCACGGCATTCAACGGCGTACGCAATTCGTGGCTCATGCTCGACAAGAATTCGGACTTGGCGCGGTTGGCCTTTTCCGCCGCCTCGCGTGCGGCCTGCAATGCCACGTTGGTCTCTTGCAGCGCATGCTCGAAATGCTTGCGCTCCGTGACGTCGCGCGCGGCGGCGAACACGCCTTGCACGCGGCGGTCGCGGTCGTGGAAAGTGGTCGCGTTATACGATACGACGGTTTCCTTGCCGTCCCGCGCGAGCGCTGTCAGTTCGTAATTCGTCACCTTGCTTTCGCGCAGCACGCGCGAGATTGCTTCGTCCGCACGCAATGGCTCGGTGAAACAGTTCTTGAACGGCGCGCCGATTAGCTCGTCGCGCGTGCGCCCGGTCAGCATTTCCATCTGGTGATTGACGTCGCTGATGATCCCGCGCAGGTCGGTGGTGATCAAGGGGTCGATGTTCGACTCGATCAGCGAACGTGTGTAGAACTGCTGGTCGCGCAAGCGCTGGTCGAGCAGCGCCTGCTCCGCCTCCACCTGTTTGCGAACCGTGTTGTCGGTGCCGATCAGCAGGAACCCGATCACCTTGCCGACGGCGTCATGCAGCGCGGTCACCGACAGCAATGCCGGGAAGCGCGTGCCGTCCGCGCGGATATACGTCAGCTCGTAAATGTCCTCGATGCCGCGCAGCGCCTTGTACACCATCGCCTCAAAACCCGGCTGGATGGCTGTGCCAAATTCTGCGCTTAGTTCCGCTGCGCGGGTGATCAGTTCCTGCGGGTCCGAGATGGTGGCGGGCGTGCGCTTGTCGATGACGTCGGCGGCCGCATAGCCAAGCATGCGCTCTGCGCCGACGTTGAAAATCTGGATCACGCCCTGGGCGTCGGTTGCGATGCTGGAAAAATTGGCGCTATTGAAAATCGCATCTTGTAAGGCGCCCGCTTTCAGCAAGGGCGCCACGCGTACCGCCATTTGTTCGACCGCGCGCAAGCGCATGGTGCGCCGCATCTGGATAAACACCAGAATCAGCAGGAACACCAGTGCGGTAATGCTGGCCGTGATCAGGTCGCCTGCCAAGGCCGGGTCCAGCTCCTGGTTCAGCGCAATCGCGCCGACCAGCAATAGCACAATGAACGTGGCGGCGAAGGCGAATGCCATCAGCCGTTCCACGGAGGAATTTAATATCGATTTCATGGGTAGTCCTTGTTGCCTGACGTCGAGCACTCAACCTGGCTCTAAAAGGTGACGGCGATACTGGGTCGTCAGGCAGGCCGGCCGGCAACGGCGGGCGGCTGGCGGTTGCGCGTATCGGACAGCAAACGCGCGAATTCTTTCTTTACCACACCGTAGCACTCGCAAACATTCCGCTCCAGGCCGCTCCGGTTGGTGACGGTGATGTGGCCACGGCGGTAGCTGATGAAACCGCTCGCCTGCAGGCGGCCGGCAGCTTCTGTCACGCCTTCGCGACGCACGCCGAGCATGTTGGAAATCAGCTCCTGGGTCATCGTCAACTCGGCTGGGCCAAGGCGGTCGAGCGTCAGCAGCAGCCAGCGGCACAGCTGTTGTTCAACCGTGTGGTGGCGGTTGCACACGGCGGTCTGCGACATCTGCGTGATGAGCGCCTGCGTATAGCGCAGCAGCAAACGCAGCACCGGGCCGGCGCGGTCGAATTCTTCCATCAGGATGCGCGCGGGAATGCGGTAGCCGAAGCCGCCGGTTTGCACCACGGCCCGGCTCGGTGTCGTATCGCCGCCCATGAACAGCGAAATGCCAAGCACTCCCTCGTTGCCGACGCCAGCGATCTCGGACGAGCCGCCGTTCTCAAGCAGGTAATGCAGCGAAATAATCGCCGTGGTCGGGAAATACAGGTAATCGGTCTTGCTGCCGGATTCGGCAAGTACATCACCGAGCTTTAGTGGAACGAGCTCGAGGTGGGGAGAGAGGCGGTTAAATTCGGCGTCGAGAAGCGCCGCGAGGAGGAAGTTCTGGTTCGGGTCATGCTTATATAGCATTCAATACGTTTTCTCGCCGGGGCGTGGGATTGATGATGGGTCAGGGTAGCACGGTGAGGGTCACCGATCGTTTTATATTTCTGCTAATCGCAAAAGGCCCGCCGTCGCCTGCCCTCTCCGTTGTTTATTTGAATGACGTTTTTTCTTTTATCGCTATGCGCGGTACCGAACAGATTGAATCGTTTTGCAGCACTGGCGACTGGCGAACCGCTTATTTATTTGCAGACTCCAACGGTGGGATGGTGGGCGTACAGTGTCATCTTGAGATCGCCAAAGGAGAAACTGATGTACGAGAAAACGCTCATGGCCGGATGGGGTGACATGGATTTCAATTCCCACATGCGCAACACGGCCTATCTGGACAAATCTGCCGACCTGCGCATGATGTACTTTGCCGACCGCGGTTTCCCGATGTCGGAATTCATGCGGCTGAAGATCGGGCCAGTAGTGATGAAAGACGAGGTCGAATACTTCCGCGAGTTTCACCTGCTCGACGCGGTGCGGGTGACGATGATGCTGGCAGGGCTATCCGAGGACGGCAGCCGTATGAAGCTGCGCAACGACTTTTATCGCGAAGATGTGCTGGCGGCCCGGGTGACTTCGACGGCTGGCTGGCTGGACCTGGGCCAGCGCAAGCTGGTGTGCCCGCCGGACGCCTTATTGCAAGCCTTGCGCGATGCGGACAGGGCCGATGATTTCCAGGTGCTGCCCAATAGCCGGCGCTGATTTGCGGCCCCCTTCCACGGGTCAGGTTTTTTTGGTGTGCTAAGGTATCGCGCGTTCCGATATCAAAACACCAACACCAAAAATACTATGCGATTACCTTTAGCCGCACCCATCCACGACCTTGCACTTGCCGAACAACTGAGCCGCGCAATCAATAACAAGACCAAGCCCATCGGCAGTCTCGGCGCCCTCGAGAGCCTTGCGCTACAGCTCGGCCTGATCCAGAAAACCGTCGACGTGCGGATCAGCTGCCCGGCAATTCTGGTCTTTGCCGCCGACCATGGCGTCGTTGCCGAAGGCGTGTCCGCATACCCACAAAGCGTCACCTGGCAAATGGTGGAGAATTTCCTCGCCGGTGGTGCTGCGATCAATGTCTTTGCGCGCCAAAACGGCTGTGCGCTGCACATCGTCGATGCCGGCGTCAACCATGAGTTCAGCGCGCGCGACGGTTTGGTCGACCGCAAGGTCGCTTTCGGCACGGAAAACTTTGCCAAAGCCCCCGCAATGACAGCGGTCCAATGCGAAGCCGCGATCAGCCACGGTATCGCCCTCGTGGACGGCCTCGACGGCAACGTAATCGGCTTCGGTGAAATGGGCATTGGCAATACCACCGCGGCGGCCGCGCTCATGCACAAGCTCACGGGAATTCCCGTCGCCGATTGCGTCGGCGCCGGCACCGGGCTTGCGGCTGAAGGAATTGCGCATAAACGCAGCGTGATCGAAGCCGCGGTTGCCCGCCACGACGGTGTGCGCGAACCGCTGGATATCCTGGCCACCTTCGGCGGATTCGAGATCGCCATGATGGCCGGCGCAATGCTGCGCGCCGCCGAGCGCCGCATGGTGATCCTGGTCGATGGCTTCATCGTCACCAGCGCACTGCTGGTCGCGGCGCGCCTGCAGCCGTCCATCCTGGACTATTGCGTGTTCTCGCACTGCTCTAACGAGCGCGGGCACCAGCGCATGCTCGCACAACTTGATGCGCGGCCCCTGTTGAACCTCGACCTGCGCCTCGGCGAAGGTACTGGCTGCGCGCTGGCCCTTCCCCTGCTCGCAAGCGCCGCTAACTTCCTGCGCGAGATGGCGACCTTCGATTCGGCCCAGGTCAGCCAACAGGGGGAATAGAACGATGCAGACCATCGCCACCGCCTGCGTATTTCAATGCCGCCTGTTCTTCATTGCGCTGCAATTCTTCACGCGCCTTCCCATCCCGCGCTGGGTAGGCTTTGAAAGCGCATGGCTGCACCACGCGTCGCGCTACTTCCCGCTGGTCGGGCTGCTGGTGGGCGCGATCGCAGCTGCGGTCTATTGGGCGGCCGCCAGCGTGTGGCCAGCGCCGGTCGCGGTGCTGCTCTCAACCGCCGCCAGCATCTACCTGACCGGGGCCTTTCACGAAGACGGCTTTGCCGACATGTGCGATGGCTTCGGCGGCGGCATGACGCGTGAGCGGGTGATGGAAATAATGAAGGACTCGCGCATCGGCACCTACGGCGCGGTTGGCGTCACCTTGCTGGTCGCGCTCAAATGCCTGCTGCTGGCGATGCTGGAGCCGGCGCTGGCGATTGCGGCCCTGCTATTGGCGCACCCGCTCTCGCGCCTGGCCGCCGCGGCGCTGATCTGGCGCCTCGACTACGTGCGCGACGAAGGCAAGGCCAAGCCGCTCGGGCAGGACATGAGCGATGCCGAGTTCCTCATCGCCTCGGCCGGCGCCGGCATACCGGCGGCAGTTCTTGGTGCGGCCGGGTTCATGCCGTGGCTGTCGATTGCCCTTGCGGTCGCGTTCGCGGCTGTCGCCGCCGCGTGGATGGCCGCGAAGTGCGTGCACCGCATCGGCGGCTTTACCGGCGACTGCCTCGGCGCGGTCCAGCAACTGAGCGAAGTGGCCATCTATCTCGCGGTGCTGGCCTGTGCCGGACAGGCAGCACTGGCCTGACCATGCGCGTCCACCTGGTCCGGCACTTCGCGCCTGACGTCGCGCCCGGCGTGTGCTACGGCAGCGCCGATCTCGCGGTCAGCGACGAAGTGCACGCGCGGATGCTGTCTTCCGTGCAGGCTGCGCTGCCTTCCAACCTGCCGGTCTACTCCAGCCCACTCCAGCGCTGCCTGCGTTTGGCGCGCGCCCTGGCCTGCGATGTGCGCGTCGACCAGCGCCTGGCCGAGCTGGATTTCGGCGCGTGGGAACTGCGCCGGTGGAGCGATATCGCGCGCGCCGAAGTCGATGCCTGGGCAGCCGACGTCGCGCATTACCGCCCCGGCGGCGCCGACAGCGTGGCCACAATGGCGCTCCGCGTGCACGCATTTTACGAACAGCTGATGCGATCGGAGGAGCCGGAATGCGTGATCGTCTGCCATGCCGGAACCATGCGCCTGTTCGCGGCGCGCCAGCTTGGCCTCGCCCCCGCCGCGATGGCGCAGCACGCCGCCTCCCATGCCCATGCAATCGGCTACGGCGCAGTCGTCACACTCGACTGTGTATAATCGAGGCGTTTTGGTGCCCGCACACATGTCCATGTGTGCAGTTAAACGGGAAACACGAAGCCTTTACCAGCTAACGTGTGCTGCCCCCGCAACGGTAAGCAAGCGTCGCCTCGCGCGACAAGCCGCCTCCAACGACCACTGTGCGATGTGCATGGGAAGGTGAGACGGCCACACTTGCTAGCCCGGATACCGGCCAAAGCAGGTGGAAGTGCGCGAACGGGGATGTTTGCGGCGCGGCCGGGCTTTGCATCTTCCTTGTCCAGTCAGTCGAATCTCATCCCTCGCTTGCGCAGTTCTGTTCAATCTGGCCTGCGGGGACGCGGGCCGGTTGCCAACTGACTGAAGATTCGACATGACCTTACCTGTTGCACGCCGCGCGGCGCTGTCTTCGCTTGCGCTCGCCCTCTCTTCGCCTTTCCTGCCGGCGCATGCCGGCGACGCCATGGTGGCCGAAGTACTGGTTACCGCCAACCGCTCCACCCAACCCGCAATGGACGTCCTTAGCGACCATGTGGTCATCGGCTCGGACGACATTGCCCGCTCCGGCGCGCGCTCCGTCACCGACCTGTTGCAGCTGCAGCGCGGTATCGAGGTTGCCCGCAACGGCGGTCCAGGCGCCACATCCTCGGTGTTCATCCGCGGGGCCGACAACCGCCAGAATGTAGTGCTGGTGGACGGCGTCCGTATCGGTTCGTCCACCACCGGCGGCGCCAGCTGGAGCGCACTGCCGCTGGCCGATATCGAACGCATCGAAATCGTCTACGGCCCGCTGGCGACGATGTACGGCGCCGACGCGCTTGGCGGCGTAGTCCAGATCTTCACCCGGCGCGGCGCGGGCGCGCCACGCGTCACGTTTGCAGCCCGGGCGGGCAGCGAAGGCCTGCGCGAAGGCGAAGCTGCGGTCAGCGGATCGACCGCAAGCGCGATCCCGGTCAGTTATGCCATCGCCACCTCGCGCACCAAAGAAGACGGCTTTTCTGCGACCAGGCCGGGCGCGTTCTCGTTCAACCCCGACCGCGATGGCTACAACAAGGAAAGCGCCAGCGGCCAGTTAGCGCTGCAGCCGGCGCGCGGCCACGAACTGGGCGCGCTGTTCATGCACAGCCGCCTCGATGCGGACTACGATGCCGGTGCGGCAGACTACCCGGCCCGAAGTGTCCAGCAGCTCGATAACGTCGCGCTGTTTTCGCGCCATCAGCTCAGCGCCGCGTGGCAGCTCGCGCTGCAGGCCTCAAGCGCCTCGGACAAATCGCAGGATGACAGCAGCGCGGCAGCGTCGGGACGCAATCGCATCGAGACGCGCCAGAACGCCCTGAGCGTCCAGAACGATATCGCCATTGGCGACGACCTGCTGCAGCTGGTGCTGGAGCGGCGCTCCGAGGAAGTCATCTCCAACTCCAGCGGCGCGCTGAACCGCCGCCGTGACACCGACTCCGCTGCGGCCTCGTACTCGTTACGCGCCGGCGCCCACCTGGCCAGCATCAGCGCACGGTCCGACGACAGCAGCCAATATGGGTCGAACACCACATGGGGACTAGGATACGGCTACCGCCTGACGCGCACGCTGCGTCTCAACGCCAGCACCGGCACCAGCTTCCGCGCACCGACATTCAACGAGCTGTACTACCCGGGCTATGGCGTCGAGTCCAACCGGCCGGAGCAAGGACGCAACGTGGAAGCCGGCGCCTATTTCAGCGAAGGCGAAAACCAGGCCAGCATCGCCTGGTACCGCAACAAGGTACGCGACCTGCTGGTCAGCACCAGCCGCTGCCCGGTGGAGGTCGCGACCCACCCGTACGGCTGCGCCTACAACGTCAACCGCGTGGTGCTGAGCGGGGTGTCAATCGGCATGCGTACCCGCCTCGCGGATATCGACCTGAATGCGGCGTTCGATTTCCAGGACCCGCGCGACGACACCACCGGCAAGCAGCTGGCCCGCCGCGCGAGGCGGCACGCCAAGCTGGGCGCCGAGTATGCCATCGGCTCGTCCACTGTCGGCGCGGAAGTGCTGGCATCCGGCGCGCGTTACGACGACGCCGCCAACCGCAACGGGATCGGCGGCTATGGCGTGGTGAACCTGTTCGCCGGATACCGCCTTACCCCGGATTGGTCCGCCATCCTTCGTTGGAATAACGTGGCCGATAAGCGCTACGAGCTGGCGCGCCATTACGCGACACCGGGCTCGAACTGGTTTGCCGGCCTGCGCTACGGCGCGCGTTAACCCATGCACGCGCAAGCGTACCCTCTGCACCGGCGCGCGGGCATGGCGACCGCCGTGCTGGTGCTGCTCGCCGCCAGTTGTTTTGCGGTGGCAGGCCTGGTTGGCTCGGTACCGGTTCCGTTGACGCAGCTGCCTGCTGCGCTGGCGGAACTGGCCGGCGGCGCCGGCTCGTCGCTGGCCGCCACCTTGCTCGACCTGAGGCTGTCGCGCGCGCTGACGGCCTTCGTTACTGGCGCATCGCTCGCGCTGGCTGGCGTGATGATGCAGGCCCTGCTGCGCAATCCCCTGGCCGATCCGTACACCCTCGGCATTTCAGCGGGCGCCTCGGTGGGAGCTGTTGCGGCCCTCCTGTTCATGGCGCCGGCATGGGCCGTCGACGCGAGCGCACTGGCAGGTGCGGCTGGCGTTTCGGCGCTGCTGTACCTGCTGGCGCGGCGCGGGCTGGATGGCGCCGCCTCGGTCCGCGGCGGCGCCAGGCTGTTGCTACTGACCGGCGTTGTGCTGTCGTCCGCATGCATGGCCATGGTGACGCTGATGCTGTCGATCGCGCCGGAGAGCCGCTTGCGCAGCATGATCTTCTGGATGATCGGGGATATTGCAGGCGCGCCGGTGCGTGCCACGCCGTGGATCGTACTTGCCGGCGTACTGGTGTTTGCGCTGCGCAGTGCACGGTCACTGAATGTCCTTGCCGTGCATGACGGCGCCGCCGCCACCCTCGGCGTGCGCGTCGGCCCGACCCTGCAAAAGCTATTCTTCTGTTCCGCACTGTTGACCGCGACCGCGGTTGCCAGCGCCGGCAGCATCGGCTTTGTCGGGCTGATCATCCCGCATGCGCTGCGCTTTGCGTTCGGCGCGGACCATCGGGTGCTTATCCCTGCCGCGACACTTGCTGGCGGAACCTTCCTCGTGCTGGCGGACACGCTGGCCCGCACCGTGGTCGCGCCGCAGCAGCTTCCGGTCGGCGTCATCACCGCGCTGGTCGGCGCACCAGTATTCCTCTACCAGCTGCACCGCCTGCGCAGTGCATAAATTTAAACAGGAGAGCTTATGAACGACATTAACGAACGCCACCGCATCCGCATGGAGCGGAAGAAGGCAATCATCGACAAGAAAATCAGTGAGGCGGACAAGCACATCGGCATCATCGTCGTCACCACCGGGAACGGCAAGGGCAAGAGTTCGAGCGGCTTCGGCATGGTGATGCGCGCGCTGGGCCATGGAATGAAGGTCGCCGTCATACAGTTCATCAAGGGCGGCATGTCGACGGGCGAAGAAAAATTCCTCCGCCGCTTCCCCGACGAGGTGAGCTTCCACGCGATGGGCGAAGGCTATACGTGGGAGACCCAGGACCGTGAGCGCGACACCGCCAAGGCCGCTGAGGCATGGGCGCTGGCGCGCCGCTTCCTGGCCGATCCTGAAATCGGCCTGGTGCTGCTCGACGAACTCAATATCGCGCTGAAGTACCGTTACCTCGATACCGCCGAAGTCATCGAAGACCTGCTCGGCCGCCCGCTGATGCAGCACGTCGTCATCACTGGCCGCGGCGCGCCGGAAGAACTGGTCACAGCTGCGGATACGGTAACCGAAATGGCCGTCGTCAAGCACGCCTTCCAGGCCGGGATCGCCGCCCAGCAAGGAACGGAATGGTAAAGGCACTGTCATGAGCGTGACCCTTGTACTTGGCGGCGCGCGGTCGGGCAAGAGCGCCTATGCCGAAGCGCTGGCGTTGAGCACAGGCCGCGATGCCGTCTACATCGCGACCGCCAGCGCAGGCGACGACGAAATGGCGGTCCGCATCGCCCATCACCGCGAGCGGCGCCCGGACGCCTGGGTCACCGTGGAAGAGCCCCTCAAACTCGGCGAAGCGCTTAACACCTGGGCCGGCCCGGACCGCATCGTGCTGGTGGACTGCCTGACCCTGTGGCTGTCGAACCTTCTCTTCCCGGAGAACGGCCCGTTTCCGGAAACGGGCGTGGCCACGCTGCCCGCGCGCTTTATCGTCGAGCGCGAACGCCTGCTCGATGCGCTGACGCAGCCGCGTGGCGACATCATCCTGGTGTCGAACGAAGTGGGCATGGGCATCGTGCCAATGGGCGCACTGACGCGCTGCTTTGCCGATGAAGCCGGGCGCCTGAACCAGGCGGTAGCCGCGTTCGCGGACCGGGTGGTGCTGGTCGCGGCCGGGCTACCGCTTATTCTCAAGGATGATGCGTGCTGAGCGGACTGGCTTTGGCTGACCTGGCGTGGCTGATGGTGGCCGCGGTGGCGATCGACCTGCTTGTTGGTGAGGCGCGCCGCTGGCATCCGCTGGTCGGCTTCGGCAACTTGGCGTCGGCACTTGAGCATCGGCTCAACCGGGGGCGTGTACGCAAGGTGCGCGGCATCCTTGGATGGCTGCTTGCGGTGACGCCGTTAGTGGCGCTGTCCGCATGGCTTGCCGGTGCGGGCGGTTTCGCCGTCCATGTGGCGCTGCTGTATTTCAGCCTTGGCCTGCGCAGCCTTCGTGACCACAACCTTCCAATCGCACGCGCACTCGGCGCAGGTGACATCGGCGGCGCCCGCAGGCTGACCGCACGCATCGTCAGCCGCGACACTTCCGGGCTGGACGAGCCCGCGCTGGCTAAAGCCAGCATCGAATCCCTGCTTGAAAACGGCAACGATGCGGTATTCGGGACCTTGTTCTGGTTTGCGGTGGCAGGCGGTCCGGGCGCGCTGCTGTTCAGGCTAGCCAATACGCTGGACGCCATGTGGGGATACCGGAATGCGCGCTTTGGCGATTTTGGCTGGATGGCCGCGCGCTTCGACGATGCGCTGAACCTCCCGGCGGCACGCCTGACCGCCCTCTCCTACGTGATGTTGGCCGGCGACAGACGCCGCGCGTTGCGTTGCTGGCGCAAACAGGCGCCGGCCTGGCCGAGCCCGAATGCCGGTCCTGTCATGGCAAGCGGCGCGGGTGCGCTTGGCGTCGAGCTGGGTGGTAGCGCCACCTACGACGGCGTGCTTGAACAACGCCCCGTGCTGGGTGACGGACGAACACCCACCGCTGATGACATCGTGCGTGCATGGCGCCTGGTGCTGGGCACGACCCTGCTCTGGCTGGGATTTGGCACCATGTTCGCAATGACGAATTACCTGATTGGAGAAGGATATGCTTGAACACGGCGGCAATCTGCGCCAGGCTGCAGCCCGGTTCGACAGGCCTCTTGAAAACTGGCTTGACCTGTCAGCCGGCCTGAATCCGCACGGCTTCCCCGCGCCCGCAATCGGCGCGCACGCCTGGCATCGGCTGCCCGAAAAGGACCCGCTGCTCGCGGAGGCAGCATCGCGCTACTACGGCGCGCCGGACATGCTGGCCGTTGCCGGCACCCAGGCGGCCATCCAGGCCTTGCCGCGCTTGCGTTCACCGTCGCGCGTCGTCATTGCGGCGCCATCGTACGCGGAGCACGCGCATCACTGGAGCCAGCACGGGCATCGCGCCCGCGAAGTGCCCTTTGCGCGTCTGGACGACGAGATCGCCAGTTGCGATGTCATGGTGGTCTGCAATCCAAACAATCCGACCGGCGCCATCGTCCAGCGCGAACAGCTGCTTGCATGGCGCGCGCAACTGGCGCAGCGCGACGGATGGCTGGTCGTCGACGAAGCTTTCGCCGATGTGGCGCCGGCGAACAGCGTGGCGGAAATGAGCGGACTGCCAGGCCTGGTTGTTCTTAGCTCGATCGGCAAGTTCTTCGGCCTTGCCGGGTTGCGCACCGGCTTCGTTGGCGCCCAACCGCAATTGCTTGCCCAGCTTGAAGCCCTGGTTGGTCCCTGGACTGTCAGCGGTCCCGCGCAGTTGGTGGCGCGCGCCGCCCTGTGTGACCGCGACTGGCAGGCAAAAATGCGCCAACGCCTTGCCGACGACGGCGCGCGCCTGCGCGCAGTACTTCGCGACAGGGGTTTGGCTACCTCGGGTACAGACCTGTTCCAGTGGTGGCCGATGAACGAGCCGGAGCCTATGTGGCGCCACTTCGCAGAGCGTGGCATCTGGGTTCGCCTTTTCCTGCAGGCCGCCCGCGGCATCCGCGTCGGTCTTCCGCCGAATGAAACGGGCTGGCAAAGGCTGATAAAGGCACTTACCGAATGGAACAATCAAAAATGAAAAGCATCCTCTTTGCGCTGAGCCTTGGCGCGGCCCTTCCGGCCCATGCGGCGATCACTGTGCTTGATGACGAGGGCAAGCCCGTCACCCTTCAAAAGCCGGCGCTTAGGATTATCGCACTGGCGCCGCATGTCACTGAGCTGCTGTTCGCGGCAGGCGGGGGCAGCAAGATCGCAGGCGCCGTCAGTTACAGCGATTATCCCGAGCAGGCCAGGCGGATTCCCCGCATCGGCGACAACCGCATGATCGATATGGAGCGTGTCGCCTCGATGCGCCCCGACCTGGTGGTCGCGTGGATGCACGGATCGTCGCAGCGTCAAATCGAACAACTGCGCGCGCTCGGTGTACCGATCTATCACAGCGAGCCGCGCAAGCTGGCTGATATTCCCAATAGCGTCCGGCGCCTTGGCAGATTGATGGGAACTGAAGCCGCCGCCGAAGAGCAGGCACGCCAGCTGGAAGGCAAGCTAGCCGCACTCGGAAAAAAATACGCCGGCCGCTCAACGGTGCGCACCTTTTACCAAGTGTGGGACAAGCCGCTGTACACGCTGAACGGCGCGCATATCGTCAGCGACGCGATTCGCCTGTGCGGCGGCGAGAATGTCTTTGCGTCGATGAAGATCACCGCGCCGGTAGTCGATATCGAATCGGTCGTGCAGAAGGATCCGGAAGCGATCTTCAGCACTGCGGCACGCAGTGGCGACGAGGGCGGCATCGGCATGTGGCGGTCGTTTGCCACAGTGAGCGCAGTACGCTACGCCAACCTGTTCCGCGTTGACGGCGACCTGCTCAACCGCGCCGGCCCGCGCATGATCGAAGGCGCCGCGTCGCTATGCGAGCACCTCGACACCGCGCGCCAGAGAAGGAATAAACCGTGAGCAGCTTCCCGTATCACACGCTGATGGTCCAGGGTACGACCTCCGACGCTGGCAAGAGCACGATTGTCGCGGCGCTTTGCCGCGTGCTGTGGCAGCAGGGCGTGAAGGTGGCGCCGTTCAAACCCCAAAACATGGCGCTCAACAGCGCAGTGACCGCCGATGGTGGCGAGATCGGCCGTGCGCAAGCGCTGCAAGCCATCGCTGCGGGCCTGGCGCCGCACACCGATATGAATCCGGTGCTGCTCAAACCATCGAGCGACACTGGCGCCCAGATTATCGTGCACGGAAAAGTGCGTGCGGAGATGGACGCGCGCGACTATCACACCTATAAAACGGCGGCGATGTCCGCGGTACTCGAATCGTACGGCCGGCTGCGCGCGCAGTATCAGGCAGTGATCGTGGAAGGCGCAGGCAGCCCGGCCGAAATCAACCTGCGCGACCGCGATATCGCCAACATGGGTTTTGCCGAAGCAGTGGACTGCCCGGTGATTCTGGTGGCGGACATCGACCGCGGCGGCGTGTTCGCGCACATCATCGGAACGCTCGACTGCCTTTCGGCGAGCGAGCGCAATCGCATCGTTGGTTTCGTCATCAACCGCTTCCGCGGCGACCTGTCGCTGCTACAGCCGGGTATCGACTGGCTGGAAGAGCGAACAGGCAAACCAGTGCTTGCGGTGCTGCCGTACCTGCACGGTTTATACCTCGATGCAGAGGATGCGGTTCAATCGGTGCAGGCGTCGCGCGGCGCTTTCCGGATTGTCGTGCCGTCGCTTCCGCGCATGAGCAACCATACTGATTTCGATCCCTTGCGTGCGCATCCCGGCGTCGACCTGCGCTTCGTGCGCCAAGGGGAAACGCATCCGCCCGCGGACCTGGTCATCCTCCCGGGTAGCAAGAACACCCGGGCCGACCTGGCGTGCCTTCGATCGGAGGGCTGGGGCCGCTATCTCGACAAGCACCTGCGCTACGGGGGCAAGGTGATCGGTATCTGTGGGGGCTTCCAGATGCTTGGAACAAGCGTGTCGGATGCCGACGGTATCGAAGGCGCCGCTGGTACTTCGGATGGACTTGGCATCCTGCCGATGACGACCACGCTTGCGTCGAGCAAGCAGCTGGCGCAGGTGCGCGGCACGTGCACCTTTGCCGATGCGGACGTCAGCGGCTATGAGATTCACATGGGCGTCTCCAGCGGGGAAGCATTGCAACGGCCAGCGTTTGTGATCGGCGGGCGCGGCGAAGGGGCGCGCTCTGTCGACGATCAGGTGCTGGGCACCTATCTGCATGGTTTGTTCGACTCGCCCCAGGCTTGTAGCGCCCTCCTTCGCTGGGCCGGGCTTGAAAGTGATATTGTGGTCGATGCCGGCAAACTGCGCGAAGCAAGCCTGGACCGGATTGCCGAGATGTGCATGCCGCTATGTGCGGCGCTGGCCAAGGCTTCCCGATGAATCCCACGAACCGTAGGGCGATTACTTTCCACGAGACGAAAAAAAACCCGCTGACATCGGTCAACGGGTTTTTTCCTTATAACTAGCCTGACGATAACCTACTTTCACACTGGTTGCAGCACTATCATCGGCGCAAAGTCGTTTCACGGTCCTGTTCGGGATGGGAAGGGGTGGGACCGACTTGCTATGGTCATC
>NZ_JAJHPV010000016.1:729-1033 GCF_020831365.1 Massilia agrisoli | reverse complement strand
TGGTCCCCCCATGTTCAGACAGGATTTCTCGTGTCCCGCCCTACTTGTCGCATACTTAGTTCCACACATCGCATTTCGTGTACGGGGCTATCACCCGCTATGGCCGGAGTTTCCAATCCGTTCCACTATGCGTCATGCTAAATCATGCAGGCTCATCCCATTTCGCTCGCCACTACTTTGGGAATCTCGGTTGATTTATTTTCCTGCAGCTACTTAGATGTTTCAGTTCGCCGCGTTCGCTTTGCATACCTATGTATTCAGTATGCAATGACCTAAAAGGCCGGGTTTCCCCATTCGGAAATCT
>NZ_JAJHPV010000016.1:0-628 GCF_020831365.1 Massilia agrisoli | reverse complement strand
CCATGTGCACTTATTCACTTGTCCCTATAACGTTAGCCCCTGTTGCCAGGGATCGCTACAGTTCCAAGCAAGACTTCATTTATTACTGTGTTTGATGAGTTTTACTACTACCCTAAGTGTGCTCCTTTTACAGAACACGCTTAATAAAACTTTACTTCTTCCAGATTGTTAAAGAACGAAACAGCAATGATCTCTAAAAGATCAAACCAAAATCGCAACCAGGAACTGGCTGACTTTCGTTTGCACTTTCAAGATATTAAGTAGAGTGGTGGAGGATGACGGGATCGAACCGACGACCCCCTGCTTGCAAAGCAGGTGCTCTCCCAGCTGAGCTAATCCCCCAAGGTGATACACGACCGCGTTGGTAGGGCTGGTTGGACTCGAACCAACGACCCCCGCGTTATCAACACGGTGCTCTAACCAGCTGAGCTACAGCCCCGACTTGGACACTGCTACTGTTTCTTCTAATTTCAACAGTCGATAAGAGTGGACGCTTAATGAGTGGGCTCTAGGCCCCGGTGCTACTCTAGAAAGGAGGTGATCCAGCCGCACCTTCCGATACGGCTACCTTGTTACGACTTCACCCCAGTCACGAATCCTACCGTGGTAAGCGCCCTCCTTGCGGTTA
>NZ_JAJHPV010000015.1 GCF_020831365.1 Massilia agrisoli | reverse complement strand
CAAAACCGCCTGCGCACGCTTTACGCCCAGTAATTCCGATTAACGCTTGCACCCTACGTATTACCGCGGCTGCTGGCACGTAGTTAGCCGGTGCTTATTCTTCAGGTACCGTCATTAGTGGGAGATATTAGCTCCCACCGTTTCTTCCCTGACAAAAGAGCTTTACAACCCGAAGGCCTTCTTCACTCACGCGGCATTGCTGGATCAGGCTTGCGCCCATTGTCCAAAATTCCCCACTGCTGCCTCCCGTAGGAGTCTGGACCGTGTCTCAGTTCCAGTGTGGCTGGTCGTCCTCTCAGACCAGCTACTGATCGTCGCCTTGGTGAGCCTTTACCTCACCAACTAGCTAATCAGATATCGGCCGCTCCAGGAGCACAAGGCCTTGCGGTCCCCTGCTTTCATCCTTAGATCGTATGCGGTATTAGCGTAACTTTCGCTACGTTATCCCCCACTCTTGGGTACGTTCCGATATATTACTCACCCGTTCGCCACTCGCCGCCAGGTTGCCCCGCGCTGCCGTTCGACTTGCATGTGTAAAGCATGCCGCCAGCGTTCAATCTGAGCCAGGATCAAACTCTTCAGTTTAATCTCTGTTTGTTGGCATTTCTGCCACCGGTATTGCTACCGGGTCGCTCACTCAAAATACTGACCGTTACTCATTGCTGAGCAACGTATTTCTTTTTTGCGAACATTTGATAATTTAAGTATTCAAGAACCGAAGTTCTTGGCACCTTCATCAAACGCCCACACTTATCGACTGTTAATTTTTAAAGAACTTTATTCGGTGCTACTTGCTGCTCATCGACAAAGCGTTGTGTTTGTCAGCAGCAGAGAGATGAGATTATGCGGTGTTTTGCGTTTTTCGTCAACCTCTTTTTATTCTGCACTTCATCCCGTCGCTTGTTTTTTTGTGCTGCATCGCAACGGGAGGCGAACTATAGCAACCCTTGCGAAGCCTTGCAAGGGTCATGGCAAAAAAAAGACATTACTCAGACAATCTTATCGTCCGATAGTTCGGATCTGCGCGGATGCGTTCCACGGCAAACGGTAAGGCCGGCCACAGCTTCTGCGAATACAGCGGCAGCTGGTCGGCGTAGTGCGGCGATGCCGGGTCCACCGATTGGCCATACAACAGCATTCCGCGCGCCACCGGGCCCGCCTCGTCGAAGGTGACCGCCTGGACGTAGCTCGTACCCCACTCCACGTCCCGGTAACCCTGCGGCCCGAGTTCGCTGCGCATGTGGATCGAATTGTACGAACCGTCGATATCGCCGATCGCGCCATGGATCGGAACACGTACGCCGTTACGCGCCTCGCCCTGGTAATCCCCCAGCCTTCCATCCAGCGGGATATTCAGGCTGGTGAGCTTTTGGGCGGCGGCTTTCAACGCTGCCAGCATCGGCGCCATGGCTGCAGGTTTTACTTCGCGCGGCGTATTCACCGGGTTCTGCGGGTCGAAGGGAATAGCCCATTTATCGGGCAAAGCAGCGGCAGTGTTCCAAAACTCGCGGAACAGTACCGCCCCCCTGCTATCGAGGTCGGCTCGCCGGTCCCAGCCAGACAAGGCGTTGCATGCGATCGTTAATGCGGGATCTTTTGCCGCAAAGCACGCGGGCAGCAACTGTGGCAGGACCAGCTCGGCGGCATGGACGCGGTTAGCGAACGCCAGCTGCTGGACGTCTTCGATGCCAACCCGCGCCTTACGGGCGAGCGTCTCCTCGAACTGCTTGAATCCTATGCGGGTACGCATCTTTTGCTCGATTCCGGTTCGGCCGTAAAGAGGAGAGAACCCATACGGCGGCGGCCCGGTCATCAGCGAACGCGCGTTGGTCAGCCAGTAGCTGTCATTCGAGTTGCCGACGTAATCTGCGCGCACCATCCACGGACCGTTCGCAGGGGAAATGATTCCCGTCGGCGCCTGGTGGCCCGCGCCCCAATCGCAATCGCCACGCGCGCCGTTGAGCATCAGCAGCGGAGGCAGCATCATGCAATCGGACAGGAATTTTTCCGGCGTTACGTTCGGCACCACGCTCGCGTCCGCATACAAAGCCTGCCCATCGCGGTCTACCGCAACGGTATTCACCCAGGGCAAGCCGATGGTCCGGTCCAGCGAAGCTTTTAATTCCCCGACGCTGCGCGCACTGCCAATGCCGATCCACTGCTCCATCAAGCGGGTGTTATCGCGATTAGGATCGGCGAGCACGTAGACTGAATCAGACGACCAGGTCAGTCCCGCATCAGCCTTCACCATCACTGCGCCGTGCTTGCTGAAAAAGAAGGTTTTGCTCTTCGCGCGCAAGGTACCGTCCGGTTGCAGGCTGTCGACGCGGACGTTCCTCGACGTCATCTTGACCGGGACGCCGTCGGAAATGTAGGTGGTACCGGACGGATCACGGGTATCCAGCGTGAGCCGGAAGGTTGTGAAGTGGGCGGCGGTGGTGACAGTATGGGTCCACGCCACGTCGCGGTTGAAGCCAATGACCACCACAGGGATGCCGCCCAGGATGACGCCCATTGCATCGTACCGGCCAGGAACAGTCAGGTGCACCTGCCAGAAGCGATCTGTACTGGTCCACGGATAGTGCGGACTGCCAAGCAGGATGCCGCGGCCATCAACCGACATGTCCTTGCCGACACCCAGGGCGTTGCTCCCCAGCTCCGCGGTCAGCTTTGCCAGACGCTCGCGGACAAACGCCGGATTTAATTTGTCGACTTGTGTGGGCGCGCCTAACGACACTGGCGCCTGCGGGTCGCGCGCACCGTCGACAATTTCTTTCGCGAATACCTGGCCCGAGGCGTGAAGGGCTTTCTCGGCAAGCACCAGGTACATATCCTCCACTGTGATCGGCCGTACCCAGGGCGCGTTCTTGCACGCGGCGGGTAAGCGGCCCGCAAAATCCTTCAGGTAGCGGTTGTAGCCGGCCGCATAGCCGGCCAGCATATCCCGCGTTTCACGCGAACTCGTGGCGTAGCCGGCACGCAGTTGTTCGGGGTCGAGATAGCCTTTAAAGAAGAAGTCGCTGTCCTCGTTCTTCAGGTTCATAAAATCGCTGGCCGCGCCGTACTCGCCATTTCTAGCCGGCGTTGCCGGGAGATCGCCGCCGAAGAAGCGCGACCGCTCTCCGCGCACCGTGAGCAAGCTGTCGGCGAACATGCAAACATTGTCTTGCGCGTACGCGTACGCCAGCCCATAACCCAGGCTTTTGAAGTCGACAGCCCGAATGTGCGCGATGCCGAACGAGGTCCGGCTTACCTCGGCACTGAACTGCGGTGTCGGTTGCGGTGCTGGCGGTATCGGGTCGCTGCTTTTTCCGCATCCGCCAAGCGCTGCCGCAAGCAGTAGCGCTGCGCGGGCGCGGCCTTGCGTAAAGCGCCGAAATGTCGACTGTACGTATCCCATGCTGGCTCCTCCAATTTTCGCTGGTATGTAAAGGACGGCAATCGCGGGGGATGCCATCGATCATGATCGCTGGAGCAATGCCAAGGGTATTGATAGCACTCAACGATGAGCAAAGGCACGGGCAGGAGGCGACAGTAAATGCGCGATGGCAGTTTCAACTGTGCGCGGTTGATGGCTTGGGGAATGTCGCGTACTGTTGAGTGTATGGAAAACAATGCAATTTATAACGAGTCCCTGAACGGGGAAATGCGCAACATCATCGAAGAAGCGCGTGTCATCTTGCCTGGCGTGCAGGCGCTGTTTGGGTTCCAGACAATCGCCGTGTTTAATGACCGATTCACGGAACTGCCGACCTATGCGAAGGATTGCCATTTGCTTAGCCTGGGCCTGGTCATCATGGCGGTGGCGCTGGTAATGACGCCGGCCGTGTATTACCGCGTGGTCGAGCCGGCCAATATTTCGAAAGGGATGATCAGGCGCTCGTCTTCACTGATCCGGTGGGCGCTGGCGCCCTTGGCAGGTGGCTTGGCGCTGGACATGTTTACGGTGATCATCATGGCGACAAAGAATTTGAACCTCAGCATTGCCAGCGCAACGGTAACCTTCTTGTTCCTCAGTGGCTTGTGGTTTGTGTTCCCCTGGTATCAGCGCAGGAAGCAGCTAAATAAGGGCGTCATGCGATAGCTGCTGTCGTGGGAAATGTGCGTGGACGAACAGATGAGCCTCCCCAGGCAAGGATAATGAACACCGCGCAAGTAGTGCGCTAGTCGGAGAGGTGGGCCAGCGCTGCATGCCGAGCGTGATGATCGGGGGAAGCGCAAGGAATGCCAGGGCTGGCCCAGCCGTCTGGATGGAAACATGGAAGCCTGGCCGCGTCGGCCTCAGCTCGCGGGCGGCGGAAATCGCAAGGTGAAGCAGGTGGCGTTCGGCACACTAGTTACGCTCACGGAGCCCTTGTGCAGATGCATGATCGAGCGCACGATCGCCAACCCCAGCCCGCCGCAGTCGCTGGCTTTGCTGCGCGCCGGATCGCAGCGATAAAACCGGTCGAACAAGTGCGGCAGATGCTCGTCATCAATCGCCTTGCCGCCGTTTTGGACGGAAATTGCAGCCCATTGATCATTCACTTCGCCGAGAATCGTCACCTTGCTATTGCGCGGTCCGTGCTGCAGTGCGTTAGCCATCAGGTTCGCCACGGCGCGCCGCACGAGTACGCGATCAGCGTGCAGCACCCCGCGCGCATGGACCTCGAACACAACACCGCGTTCGTCGGCCATACCTTCAAAATAGTCAATGAGCTGGGCCGCCATCACGCCCAGATCAATCGCTTCACAGTCGATGGCGGCATCGGTCTGTTCAGAGCGCGCCAGAAACAAGATGCTGTCGATCATGCGCGCCAGCCGTTCGTATTCTTCTTGATTCGACGCAAGCAGCTCTTCGTAGTGCTGTACCGGTCGAACCTTGCGCAAAGTGTGCTGGGTCTGGCCCATCAGGTTGCTCAGGGGTGTACGGAGTTCGTGCGCCAGGTCTTCCGAAAACCGCGATAACTGCGCAAATCCGCCGGCCAGTCGCTCCAGCATCTGGTCCAGCGCGACGCTAAGCACATCCAGTTCGCGCACGGAGGTTTCCGGTGCACCAAGACGCACATGCAGGCAACTTGCGTCAATGGCTGCGGCGCGTGCGGCCAGCTGCCGCACGGGGCGCAGGCTGCGCTCACTGATCAGCCACCCGAGCAGGAACGACAGCGCGGCGCCCGCGGCCAACGCTATCAACAATGTGTTGCGGTAGGAGCCAAGGATCTGATCTCGTTCAGCGAGCATCTTGCCGGCCACGAGCGTGAACTGCCTTTCCCCCTGCACCACGTCGACCCAGGCCAGGCGGATCGCCTGCCCCGCGGACGCGTTGGCCAGCGCAATGCTGCTGCTGGCGCCCAGGGCGGGCAACGGCAGCTGAGCGGGATTGATTTCGATGATGGGCCGCCCTTGGGCATCGATCATCCACAGTACGCTGTCCCGGTTACCCATCATATTTCCATATAAGTGAGGGCGGCTGCGCAGGGCCTCGATGCTGGCACTGTCATCGACCAGCGCACGCATTCGATCGACCCGACCGATCAATGCGGCGTCATCACGTGAGGCAATTTCCCCTTCCAGGGACTGATACAGGTAGGCGCCAACCGCGCCCGAGACCAGCACACTGGCGAGCGCGAACAGCCAGGCCAGCCGCGTGCTGATGGCGCCGGGCCAAAGCCTCATGGCTTCTCCCCCAGCACGTACCCCATGCCTCGCACCGTGTGAATCAGCTTTACTGGATAGGGATCGTCCACCTTGGCGCGCAGGCGGCGCACCGCGACATCAACGACGTTGGTGTCGCTGTCAAAATTCATCTGCCACACATGCGAGGCGATGAAACTGCGTGAAAGCACTTCATCCGCGCGGCTCATGAGCAGGTGCAGCAAGGCGAATTCCTTACTGGTCAAGGTGATGCGGTCCCCCTGCCGCGTCACGCGGCGACGCACCACGTCGACCTGCAAGTCAGCAACCTCGAACGAGTCCATATCGCGTGGCGGGCCGCGCCGCAGCAGCGTGCGGACGCGCGCGAGCAGTTCGGCATAGGAGAACGGCTTGACCAGGTAGTCATCGGCCCCCATCTCCAGGCCCCTGACTTTATCTTCAACGCCATCGCGGGCGGTCAGGAACATTACCGGCGTCGGCCCCTTGCCGCGCACCAGCTTCATCAGCTCCCACCCGGTAAGGCCGGGCAACATCACATCGAGGATGACCAGGTCGAACGCGAACTCCTCGATCATGTAGCGGCCGTCAAAGCCGTTCCCCGCCACTTCGACCACATAGCCAGATTCCCGCAACCCCTTCTGCAGGTACTCGGCAGTCTTGCTTTCATCTTCCACGATCAGTATGCGCATGCGGCCCCCACCCTTCTGACGTCATCTTACAGCGCGCCGAAACCTTCATTACAAGTTTGTAATGTCGCCGCAATCCAACTGACGCCGGCGCGCAGCTAGCATGGTCGCCTTCCCTGACAACAACGAGGACCAACAATGCTCCCCAACTCAAGCTGTTTAATTCCCCTTGGACTTGCCTTGTGCATCGGCGCAGCCGAGGCAGCGCCGGCCAACCACGTGCTCAGGCCGGATATCACCCTTGGCGTCGCCAACCGCCTGCTGGGGGCAACGATGGAGTCCTGCCATGCCAAGGGCAGAACACTGGCCGTCGCCGCGGTTGACCGCAGCGGTAACCTGGTCGCCCTGCAGCGGGACGACGATGTCGGACCACACAATACCCTGGCCGCGCAGCGCAAGGCGTATACGGCACTGTCGACCAGGACGGCGACAAACCAGCTGGGTGACAACGCGCGATCCAATGTCCAGACCCAGAACCTCAATACCGTCCCGGAGCTGCTGTTGCTCGGTGGCGGCTTGCCTCTCAGATCGGGCGGCGCTGTGGTTGGCGCAATTGGGGTGGCTGGCGCCGGCGGCCCGGCAATGGACGAAGCATGCGCGCTCGCCGCCATCGAACAAATTTTTTCTTCAACAACCAACTAAACAGGAGTTTGCAATGTCCACAATGAAAAAACTATTGGTCGCCGTGACCCTCGGCAGCCTGTGTCAATTCGCCAGCGCGCAGGCCAATCCGCTCAGCGTTCATGTTCTCAATGTTCAAGATGGGCTGCCTTCGCCCAACGTCACCGTCACGCTGGAAAAACAGGTCAGCGATCGCTGGATCATGATGAATACCGCCGCGACCAATGCCCAGGGCCGCATCCCAGGTCTGTTCCCGCAGCAGGCGCAGCTCGATAAAGGGACCTACCGCGTGACTTTCAAGACCGGCGCATGGTTTGCCGAACACAACCAGGCCACGTTCTTCCCCGAAATCCCGGTCATTTTCGCGGTCGATGGCAGCGTCAAGCACTACCATATCCCCTTGCTCCTGAGCCAGTACGGGTATTCTACGTATCGCGGCAACTAAGTTCCTCGTCCGCAGGCGCGCCAAAGAAGCCGCCACTATTTTTCGATGGGGGCCACTTTGGATAGCGCCGTTAAATCCGGCCCCCAGCAAGGGCGGCCAAATTACAGGGCCGAGTTCAAGCAACAGATCGTTGCTGTTGCGGCGGCGCCAGGTGCATCTTGTCCAGGGTGGCGGTTTGGTTCACCAGTTGAACGCCAACATTCCCTACGACTTGCTTTTCTCGGGACGAAAAAAAACCCGCAAGTGCCAATGCACCTGCGGGTTTTTTCTTTATAACTAGCCTGACGATAACCTACTTTCACACTGGTTGCAGCACTATCATCGGCGCAAAGTCGTTTCACGGTCCTGTTCGGGATGGGAAGGGGTGGGACCGACTTGCTATGGTCATCAGGCATAACTTGTACGAGCAACTGTTCCCAATGGGGCAACAGCGCTCTGAATCTGGAAGAAGTAGTTTTATATCAAATCAGTTTTGAAGTCTTGCAGACCTATAACTACTAATGTTATAGGGACAAGCCGTACGGGCAATTAGTATCAGT
>NZ_JAJHPV010000014.1 GCF_020831365.1 Massilia agrisoli | reverse complement strand
GCGGCCATTGGGGCCGCCATGCGGAAGCTTGCGCATTTGTGCTTCGGTGTCGTCAAAACTGGACGGGCATACGAGGCAAATTTTGCCGTTCAGGCTTGACGATCAAGACGGTATCTACGATTAACGGTTCTGCTTAACCGACCCACTTGCGCGCATTGCGGTACATGCGCATCCACGGCGAGTCCTCGCCCCACGATTTCGGATGCCACGACTGCTGCACCGAGCGGAATACGCGCTCGGCGTGCGGCATCATCACCGTGAAGCGGCCGTCGGCCGTCGTCACCGCCGTCAGGCCCGCTGGCGATCCGTTCGGGTTGTACGGATACACCTCGGTCGCGTCGCCACGGTTGTCGACATAGCGCATCGCCTTCACAACCTGGCCAATGTCGCCAGTCTGCGAGAAGTCGGCAAAGCCTTCGCCGTGTGCCACCGCGATTGGCGTCATCGTGCCAGCCATCCCGCTGAAGAACATCGACGGCGAATCGAGCACCTCCACCATCGAGAAGCGCGCTTCGAACTGTTCTGACTTGTTGCGCGTGAACTTGGGCCATGCCTGCGCGCCCGGGATGATGGACTTCAGGTTGCTCATCATCTGGCAGCCATTGCACACGCCCAGGCCGAAGCTGTCGCCACGCGCGAAGAAGCGCGCGAACTGGTCGGCCAGCTTGTCGTTGAACAGGATGGTCTTGGCCCAGCCTTCGCCGGCGCCCAGCACGTCGCCGTACGAGAAGCCACCCACCGCGATCATGCCCTGGAAGTCATCCAGCTTGACGCGGCCGGCAATCAGGTCGCTCATGTGCACGTCGACGGCGGCAAAGCCTGCCTGGTGCATCACCCACGCGGTTTCAATGTGCGAGTTGACGCCCTGCTCGCGCAGGATTGCCACGCGGGGACGCACGCCGGTCGCCAGGAACGGCGCAGCGACATTCTCCGTTGGGTCGAAGCTCAGGCGCGGCGAGATGCCAGGATCGGTCTCGTCGAGCAGGCGGTCGTACTCGGAGTCCGCGCATACCGGGTTGTCGCGCAGGCGCGCGATGCGCCAGCTGGTGTCGCTCCACATGCGGTGCAGCGTGCTGCGCGCCTGGCTGTAGATGATCTTGGCGTCGCGGGTGAACTCGATCACGCCGCGGTCGTTCGGCTTGCCGATGATATGGCTGCATGCGCCGAGGTTAAACTCGCGCAGTACGTTCATCACATCGCTGCGTTCGTCGGCGCGTACCTGGATCACCGCGCCCAGTTCTTCGCTGAACAATGCGCGCAGGGTCAGTTCATTGCGGCGCTCGGCCACCTGCCCTGCCCAGTTCTTGGCGTCGCCCCAGTCCGACGAGTGCTCGCCTTCGTGCGCAAGGATGTCGAGGTTGATCGACAGGCCGCTACGGCCGGCAAACGCCATCTCGCACAGCGTGGCGAACAGGCCGCCGTCTGAACGGTCGTGGTAAGCCAGCAGCTTGCCGTCGGCGTTCAGCTTCTGGATGGCGTTGAAGAAGCCCTTCAGGTCTTCCGGATTGTCGACGTCCGGCGCGTCGTTGCCGAGCTGCTGGGTTACCTGCGCCAGCGCGGAGGCGCCGAGGCGGTTCTTGCCGCGTCCGAGGTCGACCAGGATCATCGCCGTTTCGCCTGCGTCCATGCGGATCTGCGGGGTCAGCGACTTGCGTACGTCGTACACGGGTGCGAACGAGGAGACGATCAGCGACACAGGTGAGGTCACGGACTTCTGCGCATCTTCGTCGCGCCAGGTGGTGCGCATCGACAGCGAATCCTTGCCAACCGGGATGCTGATGCCAAGCGCCGGGCACAGTTCCATGCCAACCGCCTTGACGGTGTCGAACAACGCTGCGTCCTGGCCCGGCTGGCCGCAGGCCGCCATCCAGTTGGCCGACAGCTTGATGTCCGAGATATCCTTGATCGGCGCCGCGGCGATGTTGGTCACGGCCTCGCCGACAGCCATGCGGCCCGACGCGGCGGCGTCGATGACGGCCAGCGGGGTGCGCTCGCCCATCGCCATCGCTTCGCCAAGGTAGCCTTCGAAGCTCATCGCGGTGACCGCGCAATCGGATACCGGCACCTGCCAAGGGCCGACCATCTGGTCGCGCACGGTGGTGCCGCCAACGGTACGGTCGCCGATGGTGATCAGGAAGGATTTGTCCGCCACCGCAGGCAGCAGCAGCACGCGCTCGGCGACATCAGCCAGGCCAAGACCGGTGACGTCGACCGGCGGGTATTCGGTGCTGACGTGCTTCACGTCGCGCAGCATCTTTGGCGGCTTGCCGAGCAAGACGTCCATCGGCATGTCGACTGGCGAGTTGCCCAGCTCAGGGTCGATCAGCTTGAGCTGGCGTTCTTCAGTAGCGACGCCGACCGCCGCAAACGGGCAGCGCTCGCGTTCGCACATCGCTGCGAACAGCGCAAGGTTGTCCGGCGAGATCGCCAGTACATAGCGCTCCTGCGATTCGTTACTCCAGATTTCCTTCGGCGCCATGCCGCTTTCTTCGAGCGGCACTTTGCGCAGGTCGAAGATCGCGCCACGCCCGGCATCGTTGGTGATTTCAGGGAAAGCGTTTGAGAGGCCGCCCGCGCCAACGTCGTGGATCGAGATGATCGGATTGTCGGCGCCCATCTGCCAGCAGCGGTTGATGACTTCCTGCGCGCGGCGTTCCATTTCCGGGTTGCCGCGCTGGACCGAGTCGAAGTCCAGGTCGGCCGTGTTGGTGCCGGTTGCCATCGACGATGCGGCGCTGCCGCCCATACCGATGCGCATGCCCGGCCCGCCCAGCTGCACCAGCAGGCTGCCCACCGGGATGTCGTTCTTGTGCGTGTGCGCGGCCGAGATATTGCCGATGCCGCCCGCGATCATGATCGGCTTGTGGTAGCCGTACACGGCGTCGCCGACATTCTGCTCGTAGGTGCGGAAATAGCCGCCGAGGACAGGACGGCCAAACTCGTTGCTGAAGGCTGCGCCCCCGATCGGGCCTTCGATCATGATCTGCAGCGGCGATGCGATGCGGTCAGGCTTGCCATACACGCCCGCCTGCACGCGCTGCGCGAACGGCGCGGTGACGCTGGTTGCGTTTTCCCATGGACGCTCGGCGCCAGGGATCGACAGGTTCGACACCGTGAAGCCGGTCAGGCCCGCCTTCGGCTTCGCGCCGCGGCCGGTCGCACCTTCATCGCGGATCTCGCCGCCGGCGCCGGTGGAGGCGCCAGGGAACGGCGAGATCGCGGTCGGGTGGTTGTGCGTTTCGACCTTCATCAGGATGTGGGTCAGCTCAGTCGACGCCGCATATTCGTGGTTCTCGCCGCGCGGATAGAAGCGCGTGACGGTGCCGCCTTCGATGATCGACGAGTTGTCGCTGTAGGCGACGACGGTGCCGCGCGGGTTCAGCTGGTGCGTGTTTTTGATCATCTGGAACAGCGATTTCGGCTGTTTTTCGCCGTCGATGATCCAATCGGCGTTGAAGATCTTGTGGCGGCAATGCTCGCTGTTCGCCTGCGCGAACATCATCAGTTCGACGTCAGTCGGATTGCGCTGCGCCTTGGTGAAGGCATCGTGCAGGTAGTCGATTTCGTCGTCCGACATGGCCAGGCCAAGTTCGGTGTTCGCGTTCTCCAGCGCAGCCTTGCCGGCGCCAAGCACGTCGATCGATTCAAGCGGGCGCGCTTCCAGTTCGCTGAACAGGTTGGACGCCTCGTCCGCGTGACGAAGAACGGTCTCGGTCATGCGGTCGTGCAGCAGGCCGGCGACGGCGATCGCTTCGTCCGCACCCAGCTTCTTCACCGCGCCGATGCCCAGCATTCCCTGCTTCAGGTAGACGGTGTAGGCGATGCCGCGTTCGATGCGGTGCACGTGGGTCATGCCGCAGTTGTGCGCGATGTCGGTCGCTTTCGAGGCCCATGGCGAAATGGTGCCGAGGCGCGGGATCACGAAGAACTCTTCGCTCGCGCCCTCCTGCCCTGCTGCTGCCGGTTCGCCATACGTCAGCATGGCGCCGAGACGCTCAGTATCTTGCGCCGATAGCGGCGCACTGGTGTCGATGAAGTGGTAGAACCTGCCCTGGACCGCCGTGATCGCGGGCGCGACGGCTTGAAGCTGGCTCAGGAGGCGTTGGGTACGGAAGACAGACAGGGCATTGGAACCCGGCAGAATCAACATGTTTGGAAGATGGTTGATGCAGCGTGGCTGCGGGTTAAAGGTAAGTAAGACACTGGTACGTGATGCAGAATTCCTTTAGACCGCTATTATACCGCGTCGCACCATCCCCTGGCACCTTCCCCTCTGGGCGCGATTAGCAACAGTTTGCCTGCCCACGCGCAATCCCTGTTGCCCAGAACATAACAATCGCGTATCTTTCAGTTTCAAGAATTGCCATATGCGATTAACATTAGACGAGACCCTTGTACAAAGGGCGAAAGTGAGACCATGGAAGATAACAGCAACCTGACCGTATTGGTGATCGATCCCAATCCGGGTATGCGCGGCAGCCTGCAGAACATGCTGAACATGTCGAACATCAGCAAGATCGAGTTTGCGGTCAGCTCGGGCACGGCCATCCGCAACCTGTCGCGCAAGGCCTACGACATCATCCTGTGCGAATACGACCTCGATAGCGGCGGCGAACATGGCCAGGATGGCCAGCAGCTGCTCGAAGACCTGCGCCATCACAAGCTGATCGGCATGGGCGCCATTTTCATCATGCTCACTTCCGAAGGCGTCTACAGCAAGGTGGTCAGCGCCGCCGAACTGACCCCCACCGACTACATCCTCAAGCCATTCACGGTCGATGTGCTCATGCAGCGCATCAACCGTGCAGTCGAGCGCCGCAGCGTGTTCCTGCCGACCTACAAGCTGATCGAACAGGGCAACCTGCGCGACGCGATCCGCTCGGCAGCCGCGGCGGAAAGCGCGCACCCGCGCTATGCCGCCGACTTCGTGCGCCTGCGCGCCGAATTGCACGTCAGCCTGGGCGAACATCGCGAGGCCGAGCACCTGTACACCGCCATGCTCGGCGTGAAACACGTCGGCTGGGCCTCGCTTGGCCTGGCGCGCACCCTGTTCGCGCAGGGCCGCATCGACGAAGCGGAGACCGTCCTCACCCAGCTGGTGGTCGTCAATCCAAAGCTGATGGCCGCCTACGACCTGCTGGCCAAGTGCCATGAGGCCAACGGCTCGTCCGCGCGCGCGCAGCAGGTGCTGGAAGAAGCGGTAGCCATTTCGCCGCACATGGTGCGCCGCCTGCGCCACCTGGGCGAAGTTGCGCTCGACGCGGGCGACGTCAGCGCGGCCGAGAAGTCGTTCAAGCAGGTCGTCTCGAAAGCCAAGTACTCCGAATTCCGCGACCCGGAAGACCACGTCAACCTGGTCAAGACCCTGGTGCAGAAAGGCGACGCCACCCAGGCCAGCGGCGTGATCCGCGACCTGGAGCGCTCAATGCGCGGCAATCCTAACGTCGATGCGTGCAAGGCGATTTCGGTCGCGATGCTGCATGAGGCGGCTGGCAACAGCGCCGCAGCCGTCAATGAACTGAACAACGCGGTGGGTGCGGTACGCGCCAGCAGCGGCTTGTCGAGCAAGCTGCGCATCGGGCTTGCCGAAAGCTGCCTCGCACACAAGCTTGACCAGGGCGCGTCGGAAGTGATGCTGTCTGTGATGAACGACGCCAAGAGCGGCGTATCGACCCAGCAGGCGATGAGCGTGTTCGTCAAAGCCGGCCGGCCAGACCTTGCCGACGGCATGGGTGCGCAGCTCAAGGCCCAAGCGCAAATCCTGCTGGGCGTCGCGGCGGAAAAAACCAATATGGGCGACGTCAAGGGCGCGGTGCAGTCGCTGCTCGAAGCGATGCATATGTCGCCAGGGAACCTGCAAGTGATGATCGCCCTCGCCAAGGGCATCCTGCGCCAGCTTGGCGAACTGGGTTGGGACCATCCGCTGGCCGAAGTCTGCCAGGCGCAGATCGAGGCGATCCACAAGATCGACCCTGCGCATCCGCAGTTGGAGCTGCTTAATAATGAGTACAACGCGCTCAAGCGCAAGTACGGTATCGCGGCGGCCTGATCAGCCACACGTATGTCATTCTGACCTATGGCTTCCCTTTAATCCTCGATGTTTTCGAGTGGGGTTTGCGTACACTGATGTTGGTTGACGCTTCAGGATTTATCGGGCCGACGCTCGCGGCCGCCGGCCTCTCTTTTTTAGTTCCACTTGCGCGACCAAAGCGGCTTAACGCGACTGTTCCCGGCTATCCCAAGGCTGTGGTAACTTCCCCAATAGATCAACAGTTTGTCGGGTTGGTTTGGCTAATGGTCCTATCGTCTTTATTCTCGTGGTCAGCAAGTTGTTATTATTCAATCAAAGGACCTGATGCAACTGCGCTCGGATATCCGACCCACGCAGTCATCGGTGGCGTAACATATTTCATTAGCCTGATCATGACGTTCGTGAAGGAGAAGATTTGATGAATAATTTTCTCACGTCTATTGTCGGTGGCTTGGCGATCCCGCTCCTGGCGCTGTTGTTTAAGCTCGCATATGACCGTTGGCTCGTTGGACGAACAAAAGATGTAATCGCCACTCTGGACAATGGGAAAGTTGAGACTTTCACCGTGCATGCTAGCGCAAGTGACGATCAGGTTGCCGATACCGTCCGATATGGAATCACGTTTAAGCGGGATGTGTCCGCAGCATTGGAAAAACTAAGCCGGAGCTTGGACGGCTTTCGGTTGAGGGAGGCTCCGCACGTCGATTTCATTGTGGAAGTGCGCGGCAGGACGATCGCAATTGAGTGCAAAAATGATGTTGAACATATCAGCGAAGCAGCGATAGAAAAATTCCTGAGGGCCAAAGCCGGTTTGAGCAAACTTCTTCTAGTCTCGCGGCAACCCGTTCCCTCAACAGTTCTGGACCGCACCCATCGATTTATCGAGTCAGGGCAGCTTTCATACGTTGCAATCTCGGCCAACGATGACATCGCCGCGGAACTTTCGAAAGCGATGCGTCTCGAGCTGCATCCTATGAAACCGGAGATAACGAGCACCTCTTGACGCACGCGGCTAGTGCGTGCGTTGGCTCTTCTTCATCTGGTACATCGCGTCATCGGCATATCTGAGAAGCTGCTGCGGGGTGTCGCCGTGTTCTGGGTAGACCGCAATCCCGATGCTAGGCGTGATAAAGAGTTGAAGGTCACGTACGCAGATCGCGCTGCATAACTCGGCGCTGATCTTCTCCGCCACCACTTCAGCGTCACCCATCAGGCAGGCGCGGTCGAGCAGCACCACAAACTCATCTCCTCCAAGCCTTGCAACCGTATCGGAATCACGCACGCAGTGGCTGATCCTGCGCGCCACTTCCTGCAGCAGCTTGTCGCCGGTTTCGTGGCCATGCAGGTCGTTGATCGGCTTGAACTTATCGAGGTCGACGTAAAGCAGCGAAAAACCGTGAATGTCCCGCCGCGCGCGGGCGAGTGCGGTGTCAAGCCGGTCAAGCAGAAGCATCCTGTTCGGCAGCCCGGTCAGCGCATCGTGCTGCGCCATGTGGCGCAGTTGCGAGTGAAGGCGCTTGCGCTCGATTGCTGTCGCGATCTGCGTCGATACGAACTGCAGCAGTTCCTGGTCGCGCTCGGTATAGCACGGCGAATCGGACATTTCCATCACCACCAGGGCCCCGATGACGCCATTACCGGAAGCCAGCGGCAGCCCAAGCCAGCACGGGGCGACCTGTTCGGCCGCATCGCGCAGCGAGTCGGGCAGCCCGGCGGGCGATGCGCGCTTGAGCAGCAGCGGCTGGCCGGTTCTGCTGACGTGTTCGCACAAGGCATGGTGCGCCGCTGCGCTGGCGGCCGATGCGTCGTCAAGCCCAGGAACGTGGTACGGGAAGTCGAGGTGCTCGTGCGTCGCGTCGAATAGTGCGATGGTGAAGCCGGGCGCGGGAAGAAGATTGTTGATGATGCAGTGGATCTGCGGGTACAGCGAGCACAGGTCGCCGGCAGTGTGGACGGCTTCGGAAATGGCGTACAGCGCGGCCTGCAGGGCCTCGGCGCGCTTTCGCTCCGTGATGTCATGGGCGACCGCAATGCGCACCTGGTTCGGTTGCGACCAGCGCGCGGACCACAGGATATGCACCCTGCTGCCGTCCTTGCGCAGGTAGCAGTTTTCGAAATTCGGCTTGCAGTCGCCCGCCATGATCTTGCGCGCCGCGTCGAGCGTGCGCTCACGGTCCTCCGGCGCAACCATGTCGATCATCAGCGTACCGACCATCTCCTCGGGGCGGTAGCCGAATATCCTTTCGCACGCTGCGCTGACGAATAGAAACCGCCCTTCCGCGTCGACGACGCAGACCGCGTCGAGGAGAAGGTCAACAAAGCCAGCCGGCGGCGTGAATGCTCTGGTTTCCATATGAAAACTATTCTATCCCTATGCACGCCGCATGGGCTAGCTTATTCGCGGAATTTACCGTAACCTCCGCCGCCTGGGGTTTCCACCACGAACATGTCACCGGCTTGCATGTCTGTTTTACCTATGTGGCCGAGCTGTTCCACGCGGCCGTCGGCTCGCACGACCGTGTTGACGCCCTTGGCGCCCTCGCCGCCCCCAGCCATGCCAAATGGGGCATAAATGCGGTTGTTCGACAGGATGGCCGCCGTCATCGGCTCCAGGAAGCGCACTTTCCGCACGCCGCCGTTACCGCCGTGCCAGCGCCCCGCTCCGCCCGAGCCGTGGCGAATCTCGTAGCTCTCAAGCCGCACCGGGAAGCGGAATTCGAGGATTTCAGGGTCGGTCAGCCTTGAATTGGTCATGTTGGTCTGGACCACGTCCGTCCCGTCGAAGCCCTCTCCAGCCCCCGAACCGCCCGAAATGGTTTCGTAATACTGGTACTTCGCGTTCCCGAAGGTGAAGTTGTTCATGGTGCCCTGCGACGCCGCCAGCACGCCCAGTGCGCCATACAGCGCGTTGGTGATACAGGTCGAGGTTTCCACGTTGCCCGAGACGACCGATGCCGGATAGTGCGGGTTCAGCATCGAGCCTGGCGGGATGATGACGTTGAGCGGCTTGAGGCAGCCGGCGTTGAGCGGGATCTCGTCGTCCACCAGTGTGCGGAATACGTAAAGCACCGCAGCCATGCACACCGCCGACGGCGCGTTGAAGTTATTTTCCAGCTGGCCGGAGGTGCCGGTGAAATCGATTGTCGCGCTTCGGGTCGCATGGTCGACCTTGATCGACACCTGGATCTGGGCGCCGTTATCGAGCTGGTAGGTGTAGTCGCCGTCTTTGAGCGCGGTGATTACGCGCCGCACCGCTTCTTCGGCATTGTCCTGCACGTGGCCCATGTAGGCCTGGACTACATCCAGTCCGAAGTGCGCGACCATCTTGCGCAGTTCATCCACGCCCTTCTGGTTTGCTGCTACTTGCGCGCGCAAGTCGGCCATGTTCTGGTCCGGATTGCGCGCCGGGTAGCGCGCGCCAGCCAGCAAGGCGCGCGTCTCGGCGTCGCGCAGCAGTCCGTTGGCGCCGTCGACCAGCTTGAAGTTGTTGATCAAGACGCCTTCCTGGTCGATGGTCACCGAGTCCGGCGGCATCGAGCCTGGCGTGGTACCGCCGATATCGGCATGGTGGCCGCGCGAGCCGACGTAGAACAGGATGGTTTCGCCGGCCTCGTCGAACACCGGCGAGATCACCGTCACGTCAGGCAGGTGGGTGCCGCCGTGGTAAGGATCGTTCAGCATGAAGACGTCGCCGGGTCGCATCATGCCTGCGTTCTCTTGCATCACGGTCTTGATGCTCTCGCCCATCGAGCCAAGGTGCACCGGCATGTGCGGTGCGTTGGCGATCAGGTTGCCGCGTGCATCGAACAGCGCGCAGCTGAAGTCCAGCCGCTCCTTGATGTTGACCGAGTACGCCGTGTTTTGCAGGCGCAGTCCCATCTGCTCGGCAATCGACATGAACAGGTTGTTGAAAATCTCCAGCATCACCGGGTCTGCAGTCGTGCCGATGGCGCGCCGCTCGGGCAGCGCTTCGACTCGCGTCAGCACCAGGTGGTTAAAGCGCGTCACCTGCGCCTGCCAGCCGGGTTCCACAACAGTCGTCGAGTTATCCTCGGCGATGATGGCCGGGCCTCTGATGACATCACCCGGCTGCATGCCGGCCCGTTTGAACAGGCCGGTTTCGTGCCACTCGCCGCCGCCGAACATGCGGACCCGTTCATGCGGCATCAAGGGCGCGGTGCGTTCCGCGGCATCGGAGGCGAAGCTTTCGGCCGGCGCGTCGGACTTGCCGATGGCTTCCACCGATACCGCTTCCACAACCAGCGCTTTCGATGGCATCAGGAACGAGAAGCGCTTTTTGTATGCGGTTTCAAACTGCGCTTTCATACTGGCCGGTTCGTCGGACAGGACGATGATGGCCGAGTCGGTGCCCTCGTAACGCAGGTGGACGCGGTGCACAAGCGCGATGCGCTCCTGTGCCACGCCCTGCTTTACCAGTTCGCCCGTCACGCCCTGGCCAAGCTGCGCCAGCTTGTCCGCAAGGGCTGCCTGTTCGATGTCATCGAGGCGCTGCTCGACGGCCGATTCGCGCATCGAGGTCTGGTCGGCTAGCCCCATGCCATAGGCCGACATCACGCCGGCCAGCGTGTGGATGAACACCGTCTTCATGCCAAGCGCGTCGGCCACCAGGCATGCGTGCTGGCCGCCAGCGCCGCCAAAGCTGGTCAGCGCGTATTCGGTCACGTCGTGGCCGCGCTGCACCGAGATCTGCTTGATCGCGTTGGCCATGTTACCGACGGCGATCTGGATGAATCCTTCGGCCACCTGCTCCGGCGCGGGCGTGGCGCCGGTGGCCTCGCCGATGTCGCGCGCCATCGCCGAAAACGCCGAGCACACCGCCTCGACGTCGAGCGGCTCGTTGGCCTCCTTGCCAAACACGTTGGGGAAATGCCCCGGCTGGATTTTCCCGAGCATGACGTTGCAGTCGGTGACCGCAAGCGGTCCGCCGCGGCGGTAGCTTGCGGGTCCTGGATTCGCCCCCGCACTGTCTGGCCCCACGCGGTAGCGGCTGCCGTCGAAGTGCAGGATGGAGCCGCCGCCCGCGGCGACGGTATGGATACTCATCATCGGCGCGCGCATGCGCACACCCGCCACCTGGGTCTCGAACACGCGTTCGAATTCGCCGGAAAAGTGCGACACGTCCGTTGAGGTGCCGCCCATGTCGAAACCGATGACGCGATCAAAACCGGCAAGCTGGCTCGCGCGCACCATGCCGACGATGCCGCCTGCAGGACCTGACAGGATGCTGTCCTTGCCCTGGAAAGTGCGCGCATCGGTCAGGCCGCCATTGGACTGCATGAACTGCAGGTTCACGTTCGGCAGCTGGCCGGCTACCTGGTCGACGTAGCGGCGCAGGATCGGCGACAAGTAGGCGTCGACGACGGTTGTGTCGCCGCGCGCGACCAGCTTCATCATCGGGCTGACCTCGTGCGAAACGGAAACCTGGGTAAAGCCGATTTCGCGCGCAATGCGGGCCGTGATTGCTTCGTGCTCGGTAAAACGATAACCGTGCATGAAGACGATGGCAAGCGAGCGCAGGCCGCTGTCGAAGGCTGCCTGCAGTCCGGCGCGGGTGGCCTCCTCGTCGATCGGCGTGACCACGTCGCCATGCGCGCCCATGCGCTCGTCGATTTCAATGACGTGGCTGTACAAAAGTTCGGGTAGCACGATATGGCGGTCGAACAGGCGCGGGCGGTTCTGGTACGCGATGCGCAGCGCGTCACGGAAACCGCGGGTGATCGCCAGCGCAGTGCGTTCGCCTTTGCGTTCGAGCAGCGCGTTGGTGGCAACCGTGGTTCCCATCTTGACCGCTTCGATATCGGCGACGGGGACAGCTTCGCCTTCGGCTACGCCCAGCAAGTGGCGTATGCCCGCCACGGCTGCGTCGCGGTATTGTTCGGGATTCTCCGACAGCAGCTTGTGGGTCACGATGCGTCCGTCAGGCTTGCGCGCGACGATGTCCGTGAATGTTCCGCCCCGGTCGATCCAGAATTGCCAATCCATGCGAGTCCCCTGCAAATTCGTCTGAGCGCATATTGTAGTGCGCCGGGACCAAATTTTAGGGAAAATGCAGTTTTAACGCTTCAACAAGCATCGGAGACAGCATGGGAGCACTTTACAGTGTCGCGGAGATTCGCCAGGCCGAGCAGGCAGCCGCAGCGCAGCTGCCACCCGGCGCACTGATGCAGCGCGCGGGGCAAGCCGCTGCACGCATTGCGCTCGATTTGCTGGGCGGCGCGCCCGCACGGCCAGTACTGGTGCTCGCAGGCCCCGGCAACAATGGCGGCGATGCCTTTGAAGTGGCGGCCAACCTCGCGCAGGCTGGCGTCGATGTCGCCATCGTCCACATCGCCTGCGAAGGCGAGCCGTCGGCCGAAACAGCGCATGCGCTGGGCCGGGCGCGCGCCAGCACGGCGACGTTCGCCGATTCGATTCCCGACGATGGCCAGTGGTCGCTCATCGTGGACGGCCTGTTTGGCATCGGCCTGGCGCGCCCCCTTGAAGGCGCCGCGCGCGCGATGGTCGAGGCGGTCAACGCTGTCGACTGCACCGTGCTCGCGCTCGATGTCCCCAGCGGGCTCGATGCTGATTCCGGCGCTGTGCTCGGCCCTGACGGCGTCGCCGTCATCGCCACGCACACAGTCACCTTCATCGGTGACAAGCCCGGCCTGCACACCTATGCCGGCCGCGATTATGCAGGCGAGGTGATGGTCGCCAGGCTCGGCATCGATGAAGCGATGATGCCCGGCGCAAGCATCCACCTGAACGAGCCGCCGATGTTCGAGCTTGCGTTCGTACCGCGCCTGCATGCATCGCACAAGGGCAGCTTTGGTGATGTCGCGGTGGTCGGCGGCGCACATGGAATGGCGGGTGCGCCGATCCTCGCGGCGCGCGCCGCATTGTTCTCTGGTGCTGGACGTGTGTACGTGGCCTCGGTCGATCATGGGCCCGCCTACGACAACGTGCAGCCCGAACTGATGTTCCGCGACGCTGCCACGCACAACTTCGCTGGCAGCACCGTGGTGGCCGGGCCGGGCATGGGCGACTCCGCCACCGCCATCCGTATACTGGCCAAGCTGCTCGACGGCGAAAGCCCGCTGGTGCTCGACGCGGACGCCATCAACCTGGTCGCCGCCAGCCCCGACCTGCAATCACGCCTGTCGGCACGCCACGCGCCGTCGATACTGACGCCGCATCCGCTCGAAGCGGCGCGGCTGCTGGGAGTGACCGCAGGCGTGGTCCAGGGTGACCGGCTCGAAGCCGCGCGTGAGATCGCCGCCCGTTTCGATGCCTTTGTGGTGTTGAAGGGATCCGGCACCGTCATCGCAATGCCGGACGGCGAAGCTGCGATCAACCCGACTGGCAACCCCGGCCTGGCCAGCGCAGGAACTGGCGACGTGCTGGCGGGCCTGTGCGGCAGCCTGCTGGCGCAGGGATGGCCAGCGCGCGATGCGGCGCTGGCGGCAGTCTGGATGCATGGACAAGCGGCCGACCGGCTGGTGGCGCAAGGCGTCGGACCGATAGGGCTGACCGCAGGCGAGCTGCCAGCGGCGATACGAACCGTCTTGAACCGGATGGTGGCGCAGCGGCCTAAACGAGGCGGCCAGCCGCAATCGTGATGGTGCGTCCGCAACGCGCCGCAATCGACGGGTCGTGCGTGACCAGCACAAGCGTGGAGCCGCGCTCGCGGTTCAGCTCAAACATCAGCTGGATTACGGCTTCACCGGTTGCGGCGTCAAGGCTGCCAGTTGGCTCGTCGGCAAACAGCAGCGGCGGCTCGGTGACGAAGGCCCGCGCCAGCGCCACGCGCTGCTGCTCACCGCCGGACAAATACTTCGGATAATGCTTCAGGCGGCTCGACAGCCCTACCCGGCCCAGCATCGCCGTGGCCTTTTCCTTCGCGTCGGCTTCGCCGCGCAATTCCATCGGCAGCATCACGTTCTCCAGCGCATTTAAATGCGCCAGCAACTGGAAAGATTGGAACACGAACCCCAGTTTAGCCTTGCGCAGCGAGGCGCGGCCATCTTCGTCGAGGGCGAAGATGTCGCTGCCGTCGAGGATGACTTTGCCGGTGGACGGCGTATCCAGGCCCGCCAGCAGGCCCAGCAAGGTGGACTTGCCGGAACCGGAGGCGCCGACAATGGCAAGCGTCTCGGCCGGTTGCACTGTAAAATCGACGCTGTGCAAGATGGTGAGCTCGCCACTGGCGTCAGCCACCCGCTTTGATAAATTGATTACTTCAATTGCGGCCGTCGATTTGGCAACATTGTTAACGTAACTATTGGAAGCTTCTGGAATGTCACGCATGCTTGTTAGTCTCAATAAACTGTTGGTCGGCGGCCTGATGTTGCTCGCCGCGTCGGCGAGCGCCTATTCTGCACCAAAAACGGTGCTTGTGCTTGGCGACAGCCTGTCGGCCGAGTACGGACTGAACCGTGGCAGCGGCTGGGTCGCCCTGCTTGAAAAGAAGCTCAAGGCCGAGCGCATCAGCGCGAAAATCGTCAACGCCAGCATCAGCGGCGAGACCACCAGTGGCGGCCGCGCGCGCCTGCCCGCGCTGATCAAGCAGCACAAGCCAGCGGTCGTCGTGATCGAACTGGGCGCCAATGACGGCCTGCGCGGCCTGCCGGTGGCGTCCGCCGAAGACAACCTGCGCGCGATGGTGGACCTGGCCAAGAAGAACGAGGCCGAGGTACTGCTGGTCGGCATGCGCATGCCGCCAAATTACGGCCGTACATACACGGAGCAGTTCTTCAATATGTATAACAAGCTGTCGACCAAATACAAGGCGCCGCTGGTGCCGTTCATGCTCGAAGGCGTGGCGGACCAGCCGAAGCTGTTCCAGGCCGACCGCCTGCACCCGAATGCCGACGCGCACCCGATCATCCTGGCCAACATCTGGCCTAAATTTAAGCCCCTCGTGAAGGCACAATGAAGTATCCCGCCTTACTGAATTTCCGCGACATCCTGCCGCAACTCGGGCAATTCGACACCATCATCGACGCGCGCAGCGAGAGCGAGTTTACGCTCGACCATATCCCGGGCGCGATCAACTGCCCTGTGCTGAACGACGAAGAACGCGTTCGCGTCGGTACGATGTACAAGCAGGTCAACGCGTTCGAGGCAAAGAAAGTCGGTGCGGCGCTGGTCGCGAAGAACATCGCGCGCCACATCGAAGAACGCTTCGCCGACAAGCCGCGCGAATGGAAGCCGCTGGTGTACTGCTGGCGCGGCGGTAACCGCAGCGGTTCGCTGGCGCACGTGCTGGCGCGGATCGGCTGGCCGGTGATCCAGCTTGATGGCGGCTACAAGGCTTACCGCGCGCACGTCAGCGAGAAGCTGTCGGAGACGCCGCCGCACTCGTTCAAGGTGATTTGCGGGACCACGGGCAGCGGCAAAAGCCGGCTGCTGGAGGTCATGGCGGGGATCGGCGCGCAAGTACTCGACCTGGAGCAGCTGGCGGCGCACCGCGGCTCGGTGCTGGGGAACCTGCCGAGCCAGCCGCAGCCGACGCAGAAGATGTTCGAGTCGATGATCTGGAAGACGCTGCGCGACTTCGACCCTGCGCTGCCGGTATTCGTGGAGTCCGAGAGCAAGAAGGTCGGGCAGCTGCGCGTGCCGGACGCGGTGATGGAGAAGATGCGGCAATCGCCCTGCGTGTCGCTGACTTTGTCCCGGCCGAACCGGGTGCGCCTGCTGATGGAAGATTACGAGCACTTCACCCAAAGCCCCGAGACGCTCAATGCGCAGCTTGACTGCCTGGTCCAGCTGCACGGGCGCGAGAAGATCGACAGCTGGCACCAGATGGCCAACAGCGGCCACATGCCGGAGCTGGTGGACGAGCTGCTGGTCGAGCATTACGACCCGGCTTACCTCAGGTCGATTAACCGGAACTTTGTACAGTTCGACGCGGCCGAGGTGGTGCAGTTGGACGATATCTCGAAGGAAGCGTTTTTGGCCGCAGCCACGCATTTGCACGGATAGCTTGCGTAGGGCGGATAAGCCCGGAGGGCGCATCCGCCGAACTACTCCAGAAACAAAAAAGACCCGGCAGCTTTCGCTCACCGGGTCTTTTCATATGCGCAGCTGATTAGTTAGCTGCGTCGGTCTTGGCTGGCTGCTCCACCGTGATCTTCGCCTTGGCCTTTTGCTTCAGCGCTTCGATGAAGCCGTACATCTCCTGCTGGCCAACCACGCCTGCGATCTGTTCGGCTTCCGCCGCACGGCGCGCTGCATCAGGCGCTGCCGGCATCGCCACCTTGCCAATGCGGTACACGCCATAACCCATGCCCGGCACTTCAACGCCAACATAGGCCGGCAGCTTGCTCACATCGGCCTTCAGCACTGCCAGTGCAGCGGTCGGGTTAATGGTCGGCTGCTTGGTGCGCGACACCACAACCGGTGCGGCGAAACCAGCCGCATCGCCCGATGCCTTGGCGGCAGCCAGCTTCACTTCGCCAGCCTTGCGCGCCAGCTTGACTGCTTCTTCGATGGTCACGCGCTGGCGGATCGCCGCGTCGACTTCGGCCAGCGGACGCTTGGTCGCAGGCTTGAATTCAACCACGCGGCCAGCGACCAGGGTGCTCGGCGCAACTTCAATGGCTTCAGTATTGCGCTTGTTCTTCAGCGAGTCATCCGCGAACACCGCCTGCAGGAACTTGGCGTTGTTGTACGGTGCGTCAGCCAGCGCTGGCGACGGGGTGCGCGCCAGGTTGTCGACGGTCTGCACGGTCAGCTTCAGCTTGTCGGCAACCGGCTTCAGGCTGTCCGATTGCTCGTAGACGGTATCGGTGAATACTTCGGCCAGCTCCGAGAACTTCTTCGACATCTTGGCCTTCTTCAGTTCCGCCGTGATTTCGCCTTTGACTTCGTCCAGCGACTTGGTCGCAGCTGGTACAACGCTCGTGACGGTGATGATGTGGTAGCCGAACTCGGATTCCACCAGGCCGCTGATCTCGCCCTGCTTCAGCTTGGCGATCGCGTCTTCAACCGACGGTACGAACGCGCCCTTCTCCACTACGCCCAGGTCGCCGCCCAGTTCGGCCGAGCCGGGGTCCTGCGATTTCGCCTTGGCGATCGCTGCGAAGTTGGCTGGGTTGGCGCGCACTTCCGCCAGGATGGCTTCCGCCTTCTGCTTGGCCGCTGCCTTGTCGGCAGCGCTGGCGCTCTTGTTCGCGTTGATCAGGATGTGGCTTGCGGTGCGGCGCTCGGGCGCGCCAAAGCGCTGCTGGTTCTTGGTGTAGAAGTCGGCCACTTCCGCATCGCTGACGGTCACCTGACTCTCAACTGCGGCCGCGTCGAGCACCACGTATTCGACCTTCGCGCGCTCAGGCACCGCGAACAGCGCTGCGTTCTTGTCGTAGTAAGCCTTGACCATCTCGTCGGTGACTTTGACCTGCGAAACAAAATCCGACACCGGGAAGACCAGTTCCTGCACTTCGCGTTCCTGGTCGTTGACGTCGGACAGGCGCTTCGACACCGTGCGCGGCACGAAGGCGCTGGCCTGGACTGCGTTGTTCAGCTGCTGCATCGCCATGTCGCGGCGCATGCGCGCGTCGAACATCGCGGGCGACATGCCCTGTGCGGCCAGTACGGCTTTGTACTGTTCCATATCGAAGCTGCCGTCCGGCTTTTTGAAGGCGTCGATGCCGGCGATAGTCTGGGCCAGCGTCGCGTCGTTGACGGTCAGGTGGCTGCGCTTGATTTCCGCTTCGAGCGCGCGCTCGGCGACCAGGTTGTCGAGGACTGCCTGGCGTGCTTCAGGCGTGTCGAACATCTTCTGGTCGAACTGGTCGCCCATCTGCTGGCGATAGCGGTCGATCTGCTGGCGCTGCGCCTCTTCCCATTCCTGCTGGGTGATCTTCCTGCCGTCGACCATGGCCACGCCAGTGGCCGCGTCACCGCTTTGATAGCTGCTGACGCCGACCAGGACGAACGAAGGTACGATCAGCAGCATCAGGAAGATCTGCATCAAGCGTTTGTGAGTGCGGATAAATTCAAACATGGATCAGCCACTTCGAAATTAAGTTAAATGCAACGTGCACATAGAAAAAAAGGCGAACTCTCGTTCGCCTTCTTCTTTGTTCTTGGCGGAGCGGACGGGACTCGAACCCGCGACCCCCGGCGTGACAGGCCGGTATTCTAACCAACTGAACTACCGCTCCAAAACTTGAGCATCTTCCTGGCGGAGCGGACGGGACTCGAACCCGCGACCCCCGGCGTGACAGGCCGGTATTCTAACCAACTGAACTACCGCTCCAGGAAAACACGATACAACCTGTACTTGATGGTGGGCGGTGAGAGGCTCGAACTCCCGACCTAAGCCTTGTAAGGGCTCCGCTCTACCAACTGAGCTAACCGCCCGCGCACTACCAAATACATCCGGCGTTTGTCACAACGCCGAAGGCCATTAGTTTACTGCATCTTTCAGCGCTTTGCCAGCTTTAAATTTAGGAACGCGCTGCGCCTCGATTTTGATGGCTTCCTTGGTGCGTGGATTGCGCCCGGTGCGCGCTGCGCGCTCGCCTACCGAGAAGGTGCCGAAGCCAACCAGGGTGACGGTGTCGTTCTTCTGCAGGCTGGTGGTGACTGCTTCAATCATTGCATCGAGTGCACGTGTAGCCGAGGCCTTGGTGATGTCCGCGGACTTGGCGATTTCTTCAATCAGTTCTGTTTTGTTCACATGTGCCTCATTACTTGATAGGTGCGCCAAAAATTGCGCAGCGCGTATTAAACAAGCTGGCCCTTCGCTGTGTCAAGCCAAAATGAAACAAGCGCCACGAGGGCGCTTGCTTTGGCCAGCCTTGCTACCGGCTTAGTGCTTGACCACTTCCGCCTGTCCATCGGCCGTCGGGGTCGCGGTCACCGCGACTGGCGCTACTTCCACGATCGCCTGCGGCTGGCGTTCCAGCGCTACTTCAAGCACCTTGTCGATCCAGCGAACCGGAACGATTTCGAGCTTGTTCTTGACGTTGTCAGGAATCTCGGCCAGGTCCTTCACGTTCTGCTCAGGAATGATCACGGTCTTGATGCCACCGCGATGCGCTGCCAGCAGTTTTTCCTTCAGGCCACCGATTGGCAGCACTTCGCCACGCAGGGTAATCTCGCCGGTCATGGCCACGTCGGCGCGCACTGGAATGCCGGTAAATACCGATACCAGTGCGGTCGTCATCGCGATACCTGCGGAAGGACCGTCCTTCGGCGTCGCGCCTTCCGGCACGTGGATGTGGATGTCGCTCTTTTCAAACACGTCGTTCTTGATGCCCAGACGGTTCGAACGCGAACGCACCACGGTGCGCGCCGCTTCGATCGATTCCTTCATCACGTCGCCCAGGGTGCCGGTGCGGACCACAACGCCCTTGCCCGGCATCGTCACGGCTTCGATGGTCAGCAGGTCGCCGCCCACTTCGGTCCATGCGAGGCCGACCACCTGGCCGATCTGGTTTTCTTTCTCGGCCACGCCGAAGTCGTAGCGGCGCACGCCCAGGAACTTGTCGAGGTTCTTGGAGGTGACCAGCACCTTCTTCTCCGACGCCTTCAGCAGCAGCATCTTGACGACCTTGCGGCAGATCTTCGAGATCTCGCGCTCGAGCGAACGGACACCGGCCTCACGGGTGTAGTAACGGATGATGTCGCGCACCGCCGACTCATCGACCTTGATCTCTTCCTCGCGCAGGCCGTTGGCCTTGATCTGCTTCGGCAGCAGGTAGCGCTGGGCGATGCTGGTCTTCTCGTCCTCGGTATAACCCGACAGGCGGATCACTTCCATACGGTCGAGCAGCGCCGGCGGAATGTTGAACGAGTTCGAGGTCGCCACGAACATCACGTCCGACAGGTCGAAGTCGACTTCGATGTAGTGGTCCGAGAACGTGTGGTTCTGTTCCGGGTCCAGCACCTCGAGCAGCGCCGACGACGGGTCGCCGCGGAAGTCCGCGCCCATCTTGTCGATCTCGTCGAGCAGGAACAGCGGGTTGCGCACACCGACCTTCGACAGCGACTGCAGCACCTTGCCCGGCATCGAGCCGATATAGGTACGGCGGTGGCCGCGGATCTCGGCTTCGTCGCGCACGCCGCCGAGCGCCATGCGCACGAACTTGCGGTTCGTCGCCTTGGCGATCGACTGGCCCAGCGAGGTCTTACCCACGCCCGGAGGACCCACGAAGCACAGGATCGGGGCCTTCAGCTTGTCGACGCGCTGTTGGACCGCGAGATATTCCAGGATGCGTTCTTTAACCTTGTCGAGGCCGTAGTGGTCGCCTTCGAGCACTTTCTCGGCGTTGACCAGGTCGTTGTTGACCTTGGACTTTTTCTTCCACGGCAGGTTGACCAGGGTGTCGATGTAGTTGCGCACGACAGTCGCTTCAGCGGACATCGGCGACATCAGCTTGAGCTTCTTGATCTCGTTGGTGGCCTTGTCCATTGCCTCTTTCGGCATCTTGGCGGCAATCACCTTCTTCTCGAGTTCGTCGATATCGGCGCCGTCTTCGCCCTCGCCCAGTTCTTTCTGGATGGCTTTGACCTGTTCGTTCAGGTAGTACTCGCGCTGCGACTTTTCCATCTGGCGCTTGACGCGGCCACGGATGCGCTTTTCGACCTGGAGGATGTCGAGCTCGCCTTCAAGCTGGCCGAGCAGGTGCTCGAGGCGCTTGGCGACGTTGAAGATCTCGAGGATGACCTGCTTTTGCTCAAGCTTGAGCGGCAGGTGGGCGGCCACGGTGTCGGCCAGGCGGCCGGCGTCGTCGATGCCTGCCAGCGAAGCGAGGATCTCAGGAGGAATCTTTTTGTTCAGTTTGACGTACTGGTCGAACTGCTGGACGATCGCGCGGCGCATCGCTTCGACTTCGGAGTCGTCGCCGACTTCGGAAGAAAGCGGGGTCAGGTCCGCGATAAAGTGCGTCGGCGCATCGCTGACGTGATTGATGCGCGCACGCTGGGAGCCCTCGACCAGGACCTTGACGGTGCCGTCGGGAAGCTTAAGCATTTGCAGAATATTTGCCACGCAACCGATTTCATAGATGTCGGACGCGGATGGCTCATCCTTGGCGGCAGCCTTTTGGGCGGCGAGCATGATGCTCTTGCCCTGCTCCATCGCGGCTTCCAGCGCCTTGATGGACTTCGGCCGGCCGACGAACAGCGGGATCACCATGTGCGGGAACACGACTACATCACGCAACGGCAACAGGGGCAGCGTCGTTTGCTCGGTTAGTTTGGAAGTTGTCATGGCATACCTTATAAAAAGCGTCTAACACAATATTGGCACAGTGTCGCCAAAACACAAGACCGGACGATTAACATTCCCAAAAAATTGATTTGATTAATTCATCAACTTATTTGAATACCGCCAGTAATGCCATAAAAGAATTTATCGGTTCATTAAATAAAAAAGCCACCGCGCAGCGCGTTCGCTGCGAGTGGCTTTTCGATTGAAGCCTGCTTCTTTTATTGAGGTAAATTGTACCGCCAAGAATTAGAAGATCAAACCCTTTTTGTTGCGTGCAGGCCCTGTTTTATCAGTTTTCGCCCGATGCTTTAGGCGTTTCGCTGTAAATCAGTAAAGGTTTCGCGCCGTTCGTGATCGTATTTTCATCAATTACGACCTTCACGACATTTTGCTGATTTGGCAGGTCATACATAACATCCAACAAAGCGTGTTCGAGAATGGAACGCAATCCGCGCGCACCGGTTTTACGCGCCAGTGCCTTACGTGCAATAGCATGCAAAGCAGCCGGGCGGATTTCCAGTTCCGCGCCTTCCATTTCCAGCAACTTGGTGTATTGCTTGATAAGCGCATTCTTTGGCTCGATCAGGATCTGGATCAGCGCCTCTTCGGTCAGCTCGGACAAGGTCGCCACCACCGGCAGGCGACCGACCAGTTCCGGGATCAGGCCGAACTTGATCAGGTCTTCCGGCTCCGCTTCCAGCAGCACTTCGCTGTTGGCGCGCTGGGTCTGACTCTTGACGCTGGCCGAGAAGCCGATGCCGCTCTTTTCCGAACGGTTCTGGATGATCTTGACCAGGCCGTCGAACGCGCCGCCGCAGATGAACATGATGTTGGTCGTGTCGATCTGGACGAAGTCCTGGTTCGGGTGCTTGCGCCCGCCTTGCGGCGGCACCGATGCCATGGTGCCTTCGATCAGCTTGAGCAGCGCCTGCTGCACGCCCTCGCCTGATACGTCGCGGGTGATCGACGGATTGTCCGACTTGCGCGAGATCTTGTCGATTTCATCGATATAGACAATGCCGCGCTGGGCCTTGTCGACTTCGTAGTTGCAGCTCTGCAGCAGCTTCTGGATGATGTTCTCGACGTCTTCGCCCACGTAGCCGGCTTCGGTCAGGGTGGTCGCATCGGCGATCACGAACGGCACATTGAGCATGCGCGCCAGGGTCTGGGCCAGCAGGGTCTTGCCCGAACCGGTAGGACCAACCAGCAAGATGTTGCTCTTGGCCAGTTCGACGTCGTCTTTCTTGCCCAGGTGCTTGAGGCGCTTGTAGTGGTTGTACACCGCCACCGACAGGATGCGCTTGGCCGTTTGCTGGCCAATGACGTACTGGTCCAGCAACTCGGCGATCTCGTGCGGGGTCGGCAGGTCGCTCTTGGCGCCCGCTACCGTCTCCACATTCGACGTCTCGTCGCGGATGATGTCATTGCACAGGTCGATGCACTCGTCGCAGATGAACACGGAGGGACCCGCGATGAGTTTCTTCACCTCGTGCTGGCTCTTGCCACAGAACGAGCAGTAGAGGAGTTTTTCGCCGCTGGAGGATTTTTTGTCTGACATGGGGCAGATTTCTATTCGATTGCTAAAATATAACGCTAATACGAGTGCGCAACAAGTACGCTCATAACTGCCATGCTACCCGAAATAAAAACAAAACGCCCGAACGATGCAGCGCCCGGGCGTTTTTCAGCAACAGCGTGGCTGGATTACTTCCCGCATCACGCTCGGCTGGTCAACACTTTGTCGATCAGGCCATACTCGGCTGCCTCGTCGCCCGACATGAAGCGGTCGCGGTCGGTGTCCTTGTGGATTTGCTCCATGGACTGGCCGGTGCGCTCCGCCAGGATGCGGTTCAGGCGCTCGCGCAGGTACAGGATTTCCTTGGCCTGGATCTCGATGTCCGAAGCCTGCCCTTGCGAGCCGCCCGACGGCTGGTGAATCATGATGCGCGAGTTAGGCAGCGAGAAACGCTTGCCCTTGGTGCCCGCCGCCAGCAGGAAGGCGCCCATCGACGCCGCCAGGCCGGTGCACAGCGTGGAGACGTCCGGCTTGATGAAGTTCATCGTGTCGAAAATCGCCAGGCCGGCCGAGACCGAGCCGCCAGGTGAGTTGATGTAGAGCGAAATATCCTTGTCCGGATTCTCGCTCTCCAGGAACAGCATCTGGGCCACGATCAGGTTGGCCATCTGGTCGTTGACAGGCCCGACCAGGAAGATCACGCGCTCCTTCAGCAGGCGCGAGTAGATATCGTAAGCGCGCTCGCCGCGGCCGCTCTGTTCCACCACCATCGGTACGAGACCGAGTGCTTGTGTGTCCAATGCCGGATTATGGTTCATACCTGTCTTTTCCTCTGTGTAAGGGGAGCTTAAAACGATCTTTAAGCTTGTGCGTTGCTTCCCATCAATTCATCGAAGGCAACATCCTTGGTAACGACTTTTGCCTTGTCGAGCACATAGTTAACGACGTTTTCTTCCAATACAAGAGCTTCGATGTCGGCCAGGCGGCGACGGTCGCTGTAGTAGTACTTCAGCACTTCCTTCGGATCTTCGTAGCTCTGTGCGAAGTCTTCGATCTGCGCCTTGACCTGTTCAGGCTTGGCCTGCAGGTTGTTGTCGCCTACCAGCTGCGACAGGATCAGGCCCAGCTTGACGCGGCGCTCTGCCTTTTCAGCGAACAGCTCGGTCGGGAAAGGCATGTTCTTGACGTCCATGCCGCGCTGCGCCATGTCGTTGCGGGTCATTTCGGCCAAGCGCTCGGAGTCCTGCTGGATCATCACGGTCGGCACGTCCAGTTCGGTCACCTTCAGCAGCGCGTCCATCACGGCTTCCTTGTTGCGCGCCTTGATACGGCCGGCAACTTCACGCTCCAGGTTGACCTTGATGTCCGAACGCATCTTTTCCAGGTCGCCATCTTCCATGCCCAGCGACTTCGCGAATTCCGCGTCAACTGCTGGCAGGTGCGCCCATTCGAGCTTCTTCAGGGTGATCGTGAACTCGGCGGTTTTGCCGGCCACGTCCTTGCCGTGGTAGTCCTCTGGGAAAGCCAGTGGGAAGGTCTTGCTTTCGCCAGCCTTCAGGCCGATCGTCGCCGCTTCGAATTCCGGCAGCATGCGGCCTTCGCCGAGCACGAAGGTGTAGTCGTCAGCTTTGCCGCCTGGGAACTCAACGTCGTCGATCTTGCCGACGAAGTCGACGGTCACGCGGTCGCCGTTTTCAGCAACTGGCGTGCCGCCGTCGCCGTGCGGGCCAGCTTCGCCCTTGGTGTGGTAGTGCACGCGCTGCTTGCGCAGGATGTCGATGGTCTTGTCGATTTCGGCATCGGTCACGTCGGACTTGATGGTTTCGACTTCAACGCCGGCCAGGTCGCCCACGACGACTTCTGGATAGACTTCGAAGGTTGCGTCGAAGGTCAGCACGCCTTCCGGGCTATCTTCTTTTGGTTCGATTTTCGGGAAGCCGGCGACACGCAGCTGGTTCTCGTTGGCAGCTTCGTTGAAAGCGCGGCCGACTTTGTCGTTCAGCACGTCCGACTCGATCTGGTAACCGTACTGGGCGGCGACCATCTTCATCGGAACCTTACCTGGACGGAAGCCAGGGGCTTTGGCCGTCTTGGCCTGCTTCTTCAAGCGCTTTTCAACTTCCGTACGGACGTCAGTCAGCGGAAAAGAGATCGTCATGCGACGTTCGAGTTTACCCAGGGTTTCGACTGCAGTTGCCATTGTTAAAATCGTCCAAAAAATAATTATTCGTGTGGTGCGAGGAGGGGGACTCGAACCCCCACACCATTGCTGGCGTCAGGACCTAAACCTGGTGCGTCTACCAATTTCGCCATCCTCGCGGGATCGTTGGCCGCACCGACAAAAACAAAGGGCGTCCGAAGGTCAAACCGGCCGCCCTGCCCTGCCTTTGTTAGGGGCTACAACATCAACCCGGTATTTTACTGGATTTTCTGACACCACAGGGCGAATTTTCGATTGCGCGAGGAAACACCGAAATGCGCCCTGCCAGATATATGAGAACAGTAGGGCGGAAGAGCGAAGCGTCATCCGCCGCTTCCGCTAGGCACCCACAGGCTTCTTGACACGGAACCAGGCCGCATACAGCGCCGGCAGGAACAGCAATGTCAGCGCCGTGGCCACCACCAGGCCGCCCATGATCGCCACCGCCATCGGGCCCCAGAACACGGAGCGCGACAAAGGAATCATCGCCAGCGCGGCAGCCGCCGCGGTCAGCACGATCGGACGCGCGCGGCGCACCGCCGCATCGATCACGGCATTCCAGGCTTCCGCCCCGTTGGCGATATCACGCTCGATCTGGTCCACCAGGATCACCGAGTTCCGGATGATCATGCCGAACAGCGCGATCACGCCCAGGTTCGCGACGAAGCCGAACGGACGTCCAAGCAGCAGCAGCGCCATCGCCGCGCCAGCCACGCCCAGGGGCCCGGTCAGGAACACCATCACCGAACGCGAGAAGCTATGCAGCTGCAGCATCAGCAAGGTGAACACGATGAAAAGCACCAGCGGCACATTGGCCGCGATAGACGCTTCCGCCGCCGCGCTGTCGGCCGCCGCACCGGCAACCGCAATCGTATAACCCGGCGGCAGCTTGGAGCGGACATCCGCCAGCGACTTGAGCACCTGGTCCGACACAGTCGGCCCCTGGATGCCGTCGACCACATCCGACTGCACGGTAATGGCCCACTCGCGCCCTTCGCGCCAGACCACGCCCGGCTCCCACACAAAGGCGACGCGCGCCACCTGCGAGATCGTCACCGACCGTCCCGACGCCGTCGGCACATTGGTTTCATTGAGCGCCGACAGCGTGGCGCGCTCCTCGACAGGCTGGCGGATCACGATGTCGATCAGCTTGTTATCTTCCCTGAACTGCCCGACCGGCGTGCCGGACAAAATGGTATTCGCCACCCGCATCACCGCTTGCGACGTCACGCCCAGCGCACGCATCTTGGCCTGGTCGAGGTCCAGGCGCAGCACCTTGACCGACTCATTCCAGTTGTCGTTCACGCCCAGCGCGTTCGGGTTGGCGCGCATGACTTCCTTGACCTGGTCGGCCAGCGCGCGGGTCGTGGCGATGTCAGGGCCGCCCACGCGGAACTGCACCGGATACGGCACCGGCGGCCCGTTCGGCAGCAGCCGCACGCGCCCGCGCACTTCCGGGAAGTCGTTTTCGAACACTTCGACGATCTTCAGACGCAGCTCCTCGCGCGCCTTCAGGCTGGTGGGCAGCACCACCAGCTGGGCCACGTTCGACTGCGGGAAGATCTGGTCAAGCGGCAGGTAGAAGCGCGGGCTGCCGGTGCCGACATAGCTGGTCACGCTTTCCACATTCTCCTGCTTGCCGATGAAGGCCTCAAACTTCTTCACCTGCGCCTCGGTGGCGCTGAACGCCGTCCCTTCCGGCATCCACATCTCGACCATCAGCTCCGGCCGGCTCGAATCGGGGAAGAACTGCTTTTCGATGAACTTGAAGCCAAACACGCCAAGCCCGAACACCGCCAGGGTCATCACGATGGTCGCATAGCGCCACTCGACGCACCATGCGACCACCCTGCGGAAGCGCAGGTAGGCAGGCGTGTTGAACACATCATGCTCGCTTTCGCCCGGCGTTGCCGCGTGCGGTTTCACCTTCAGCAGCAGGAAGCCGATGTACGGCGTGAAAACAACCGCCACCAGCCACGACACCAGCAGCGCAATCGCGTTCACCGAGAACATCGAGAACGTGTACTCGCCGGCCGCCGACTTGGCCAGGCCGATCGGCAGGAAGCCCGCCGCGGTGATCAGGGTGCCGGTCAGCATCGGCATCGCGGTCGATGTGTAGGCGAAGGTGGCCGCGTCAAAGCGCGACATGCCCTCCTCCATCTTCCGCACCATCATTTCAACGGCGATGATCGCGTCGTCCACCAGCAGGCCGAGCGCGATGATCAGCGCGCCGAGCGAGATCTTGTGCAGGTCGATCTTGAACACGCTCATCAACAGGAAGGTAATCGCCAGCACCAGCGGAATCGTCAGCGCCACCACCAGGCCCGGGCGCGGGTCGATGCGCAGGGGCTTGGTGTGCAGGCCAAGCGCGATGAAGCTCACGGCGAGCACGATCAGCACCGCCTCGATCAGCACCTTGATGAACTCGCCGACCGACGCAGTCACCGCGCGCGGCTGGTCCGATACGCGCTCAAGCTCGATACCGACCGGCAGCTGCGATTTTATCCGGGCGACAGTCGCTTCCAGCCCCTTGCCCATATTGATGATATTGCCGCCCTTTTCCATCGACACGCCAAGGCCAATGACTTCCTGGCCGTTGAAGCGCATCTTGTCCTGCGGCGGATCCTTGTACTCGCGCCTGATCCTGGCAAAGTCGCCAAGGCGGAAGGTGGCGCCGTTGGCGCGCAGCTGCAGCGCTTCCAGGTCCTTCACGCTTTGCAGCGCACCAGTCACCCGCACCTGCAGGTTGTCGGTCGGCGTCACCATCACGCCGCTTGCCTCGATCGCGTTCTGGGTGGCGATCTGGTTGACGATCACCTCGAACGGCACGCCAAGTTGCGAGAACTTCTTGTGCGAGAACTCGATGGTGATCTTCTCGTCCTGCACGCCGAACTGTTCGACCTTTGCCACCAGCGGCACGCGCAGCAGCTGCTGGCGCACGAAGTCCGCGTAATCCTTCATCTCCGCGTAGCTGAAGCCATCGCCGCTCAATGCAAAGATCGAACCATAGGTATCGCCGAATTCGTCGTTGAAGAACGGGCCGATCACGCCCGCCGGCAAGGTGCCGCGGATGTCGCCGATCTTCTTGCGCACCTGGTACCACGATGCCGACGTCTCCGAAGGCGGCGTCGATTCGCGTAGCTGCACGATGATGAAGGTCTCGCCGGGCTTCGAATAGCTCTTGATCTTGTCGATGTAGGGCGTCTCCTGCAGCTTGCGTTCCAGCTTGTCGGTGACCTGCTCGGCCATCTGGACGGCGGTTGCGCCGGGCCAGATCGCCCGCACCACCATCACGCGGAAGGTAAACGGCGGATCCTCGTCCTGCCCGAGATTGCTGTAGCTGAGGATGCCGCCGATCAGCAGCGCGCCGATCAGGTAGCGGATCAGTGGAATATGTTCCAGCGCCCAGCGTGAAAGATTAAAACCCCTCATTTCGCCGCCCCGGCAGCAGCCACCGGTGCCATCTGCTCGGACAGCAGCTTGACCTTCTGGCCGTTCTTCAGCTTGTTCACGCCGGCGGTGACGACGGTCTGCCCCGGCGTGACGCCGCTGGCGATCACCACGTCATTGCCCGATGTGCCGCCTACCTGAACAGGCACCAGCCTGACTGCGCCCTTTTCGACCACCCACACGGCGGTCGACGACTTTTCATGGAACAGGGCCGTCAACGGCACCCGCATCTGCGGCGTGGCCGATTTCGACGCGAACTGCACGCGCGCAGTCATGCCCAGCTTGACGTCGCTGCCAGCGCCCGGAATCGACACGCGTACAGGATAGGTGCGGGTGGCAGGATCGGCCACCGGCGACACCTCGCGTATCTTCCCGCGCATGGCGACAGCCGGGTTGGCCCACATGCGCACGGTGACGTCCTGCATCTTGCGCATCGCATCGACCTTGTCTTCCGGGAGCGAGATCACGATCTCTTTATCGCTGGTGTTGGCGACGCTGACAACCGGCGTGCCAGGCGATACCACCTGCCCTACTTCGGCGCTGATTGCGGTCACCACGCCGTCGATGTCGGACGCCAGGGTTGAATACTGCGCCTGGTTCGACTGCGCCGAATAACCCGCCCTGGCCGCATCGACGTTCGCCTGCGCCGACGAGAACGCCGACTTGCGCGCATCGAGCACGGCCTGGCTGACGAAGTTCTGCTTGCGCAGCTCTTCATAGCGCTTTAGCTCTGCGCGCGCGAGGTCGCGCTGGGTTTCGGCGGCGCGCAGCGCGGCGCGCGCCTGCGTTTGCGACAGCTGCAGGTCCTGCGGGTCCAGCTGCATCAGCACCTGGCCGCGTTTGACGACGCTCCCCACATCCACCTTGCGCGCAACGATCTTGCCGCCGACGCGAAAGCCCAGGCGCGACTCGACGCGCGGGCGCACTTCGCCGGCAAACTCCGCGTTGACATCGATATCGCTGCTGCCCACCACAATCGCCCTGACCGGACGCACATCCTCTTGTTTCGGCGCGTCCTTCGAACATGCCGCCAGCAGGACCAGCAAAAAGGTGGGGAGCAGGGTCTTGATCGCGGCGGGGGCCGCCGCGCGCAGGTTTTTCAGGGCGAACACGTTGTTTTCCTTTACTATGCGGTGGCGTTCGGCCACCCAATTGCTGAAGCGACAAGATAGTACTACTTTTATACATATTCCACTACTGACTTTCTGGTTAGTAATTATAACTGTGCAAGTATTTATTTCCTAATGACTTTTGCGTCATTTATTTTTCATGCCTGTCGACCACTACGAAAACTTCCCCGTTGCCTCTGTATTGATGCCGAAAAGGCTGGTCCCTGCGGTGGAAGCAATCTACGCTTTCGCGCGCAGCGCCGACGACCTCGCTGACGAGGGCGATGCGGCTCCGGCCAAGCGCCTGGCCGCGCTGGCAGCATATGAAGAGGCGCTCGACAGCATAGAAAGCGGCGAACTGCAAACCGACCCGATGTTCGAGAGGCTCGCCAGGGTGATCGCGCAATACAAGCTGCCGCTGCAGCCCTTCCGCGACTTGCTGTCGGCCTTCCGGCAGGACATCGTCACCACCCGCTATGCCGGCTTCGACGCCCTGCTCGACTACTGCCGTCGCTCGGCCAATCCGGTCGGCCTGCTGATGCTGTCGCTGTACGGCGCGGCCAGCGCGCGCAACGTGCGCGATTCGGACGCCATCTGCTCGGCGCTCCAGCTGATCAACTTCCTGCAGGACGTGGCCATCGACCGCAAAAAAGACCGCATCTATATACCGCTCGATGACCTCGAAGCCCATGGTGTGGCGCCCGCCCAGCTCGACCAGGGGCTGGCCGACCAGCGCTGGCGCGCGCTGATGGCCTTCGAGGTGGCGCGTGCGCGCGCGCTGATGCAGGGCGGCGCCCCGCTGGCGAAGCGCCTGCCCGGCCGCATCGGCTGGGAGCTGCGCCTGGTTGTCCAGGGCGGCCTGCGCATCCTCGACAAGATCGAAGGGGTAGGCTACGACGTGTTCACGCGCCGCCCGCAGTTGAGGCCAGCGGACTGGGCCGTAATGCTGTGGCGCGCCCTCCGTATGTAACGAAATATCAACGCACAGGCGGTTTCGGCAACACCCATCGGCTAGAATAGCGGCTTCCTGTTGTGCACCCTTGCATTTTTAACCATGTCTCCCGACGAATACTGCCACCAGAAAACCGTTCAAAGCGGTTCGAGTTTTTACTACAGCTTCCTGTTCCTGCCGCAGGATCGCCGCCGCGCGATCACTGCGCTGTACGCGTTTTGCCGCGAAGTGGACGACACGGTCGATGAATGCACCGACCAGTCGGTCGCCCGCATCAAGCTGGCCTGGTGGCGCACCGAAGTGTCGAAGATGTACGAGGGGTCGCCGACCCATCCGGTGATGCAGGCGCTGCAGCCGCACCTGGCCGTCTACAACCTCGAGCAAAAGCACCTGCTGGCGATCGTCGACGGCATGGAGATGGACCTCGACCAGAGCCGCTATCTCGACTTCACTGGCCTGCAGCGCTATTGCTGGCACGTGGCGAGCGTGGTGGGCATCCTGTCGGCCAGCATTTTCGGCGTGACCAATCCGCGCACGCTCGAATACGCGGAAAAGCTGGGCCTTGCGTTCCAGCTCACGAACATCATCCGCGACGTCGGCGAAGACGCGCGCAAAGGCCGCATCTACCTGCCCGTCAATGAGCTGCAGCAGTTCGGCGTCACCGCGGCGGATCTGCTTAACGCACGCCACAGCGACAAGTTTGAAGCGCTGATGCGCTTCCAGGTCGCGCGCGCATACAAGGTATACGACGAAGCGATGGCGCTGCTGCCGAAAGAAGACCGCAGGGCGCAGCGCCCCGGCCTGATGATGGCGGCGATCTACCGCACCGTGCTCGATGAGATCGAACGCGACAACTACCACGTGCTGAACCAGCGGATCTCGCTCACGCCCATCCGGAAGCTCTGGCTGGCGTGGAAGACCTATGTCCGCAGCTAGCGTACGCGCCAGTGTCGCCGTCATCGGCGGCGGCTGGGCGGGCTGCACGGCTGCCGTCGAACTGGCGCATGCCGGCTGCAAGGTCACCCTGTACGAAGCCGCTCGCTCGCTGGGCGGACGCGCCCGCAGTGTCGAGGTGCACGGCAAGCTGCTCGACAACGGCCAACACATCATGCTTGGCGCCTACGCCGACACCCTGCGCCTGCTGCGCCGGGTCGGCATCAAGCCCGCCGACGCCCTGCTCCACCTGCCCCTGCAAATGCGCTACCCGCCCGGATCGGGCATGGACTTTGTGGCGCCGCGCCTGCCCGCGCCGCTCCACCTGGCCATCGCGCTGCTGCGGGCCAAGGGCCTCGCGCGCGAAGACAAGATGGCGCTGGCCCGCTTCTCGACCAGCGCGCGCTGGATGGACTGGACCTTGTACAACGACTGCAGCGTCATCGAACTGCTTGAGCGCTTCGACCAGACGCCGCGCCTGACCGCGCTGATGTGGCGGCCCCTGTGCCTGGCGGCGCTGAACACGCCGCCGGAACGGGCCTCGGCGCAGGTTTTCCTGAACGTCCTGCGCGACAGCCTGGGCGCGCACCGGGCGGCGTCGGACATGCTGGTGCCACGCCTCGCGCTCAGCGCGCTGTTCCCGGCTGCGGCGGCGCAGTACATCGAATCGCGCGGCGGGCATGTGCGCATCGGCGCGCGCGTCGAGTCGCTGCAGGCAGTCGGGGGCCAGTGGCAGGTCCGCAGCGGCGCCGGGGCGCAGGACGTCGACGCCGTCATCATCGCCACCCCGCCACCCGCGGCCGCATCGCTGCTCGAAGGGCTGGGGGCACCGCCGATACCGTCGTTTGACTACGAACCGATTACCACCTGCTATCTCCAGTACGACCCGGCGCTACGCCTCGACCTGCCGTTTTACGCCCTGGAAGAACATCCCGAATCGGGCGAATGGGGCCAGTTCGTGTTCGACCGCGGGCAACTGGACGCGCACCAGGCCGGGCTGATGGCAGTTGTCATCAGTGCATCGGGCCAGGCCAACGACCTCGCGCAGGATGCGCTTGGCGCCGCAGTGGCGCAACAGCTGGGGCGGGCGCTGGGCCGGCCGGGGTTTGCCGAGCCATTGTGGACCAAGGTCATCACGGAAAAGCGCGCCACCTTCGCCTGCACGCCGGGCCTGGTACGCCCAGGCATTGACACCGGCTTGCCCGGGCTCTGCCTGGCGGGCGACTACACCGCCGGCGACTACCCGGCGACGCTGGAAGGGGCCGTACGCAGCGGCACGGCGGCCGCGCGCGCCGTGCTGCAGCGCACAGCCATCCCCTGATATGGCCTCCTGCCCCGCGAAATGTGCAGCCTGTCGCACGGCGGTGGCGGGTGATGGCACGTTTGCGTAAAGTCACATCATCGAAACAGGTATCTGATGATGGATTTACAAATGAACATCACCCTTGTCCTTCGCGCACTGGCCTTGCTGGCATTTGTTGCTGCAAGCACAGCCGTGATTGTCAAACCGGAACTAATTGGCGGCGCCCGCGCGTCGCAGATGCACCACGCCGTCGTGGCCCTTGCCCACGGCTGACGGCAACAGATTGGAGCAACACATGGGCAAACTTGAATATCTCGACGCTTTAAAGCGTGCCATGGCGGGCCTGCCGGTCGAGGCGCAAGCCAAGACGCTGGCTTATTACGAACAGCGCTTCGTTGACGGCGTCGCTGCCGGTCTCTCGGAAGAAGAAGTGGCCAAGGGCCTGGACGATCCGAAAAAGATCGCCATGACGCTGCGCGCCAACACGCACATGCGCGCTTTCGAAGAAAAGAAGAACCCGGCCAACTTCGTGCGCCTGATGGTCGCGGTGCTCGGGCTGGCCATCTTCAACCTGTTCATGGTGGTGCCGGCGATCGTGTATGCATCGCTGCTGGCGACGCTGTACGCCTGCGGCCTGGCGCTCTACCTCGGCGGCGTCGCCGTCACGGCCAGCGGCCTGGCCGGCGCGAGTGAGCTGGTTCTCGACGGGCCCCTGAAGCACTTCGTGATCAACGGCCGCGATGACGACGGCGAACCGCGCCAGGCCAAGGTCACCATCGACGCAATGGGCGTCCATGTGGACGAGAACTACAGGGGCGAAGCAGGCGACGTGCCAGCCAGCGTCGATGTCGACGTCTCCGAGGACACCAACCGCTCCGAACGCGTAATCCGCGGCGCCGAATCGGTGGCTGAACGCGGCATCAAGGTGTACACCGACATGGATGCCGACTCGCGCGCAACCCAGACCGCGGTCGGCCTGGCCATGGTGGTCGGCGGGATCGTGCTGTTCCTGCTCAGCCTCGTCGTCACCCGCTACACCATCGTCGGCATCCGGCGCTACATTGACATGAACCTGTCCCTGCTCAAGGGCGCCTGATCGGATCGGAGTCGCAATGCGAACATTATTAAAAGTTGGCTTCGGCATGCTGGTACTGGCGTTCGCGCTGATCGCCGTGTCCTACAGTATGCTGCGCGCCGAAGGCACCGCCGGATCATCGAACCCCGAAGGCCGCATGGTCGACACTGAAACGCGCACCGTGGATGCGCGCATCACCAGCGTCGACCTGACCGGCCCGATCGACCTGACCCTGCGCCAGGGCGCGGTGCCGTCGCTGACGGTACGCGGCGAGAAGCGCCTGCTGGGCAATGTGGAAACCGTGCAGTCGGGCGATACGCTGGAAATCGCGACCAAGGGCATGCTGCTGCATCACCGTAATCCGCTGCAGGTCGTGCTGGTGCTAAATTCGCTAGAGAGCGTCAGCATCAACGGCAGCGGCGCCAGCACCGTCAACGGTTTCATCGGCGACAAGGCCAACGTGGAGCTGCATGGATCGGGCAACCTCAAGTTCAACGGCCGATACCGCGAAGTGGTGGCGGGCGTGCATGGCAGCGGCGAAGTTGAGGTCAATGGCGGCGCCAGCGAAAAGGTCGCCGTCGAAGTGGTTGGCTCCGGGCAGATGACGGTCGTCGGCTCGACCGAGCAATTCAAGGTAGAACAGACCGGGTCGGGCGACCTGAACGCCCGCCACCTGTCGGCACGGGAAGTCGACGTCGAGCTGATGGGTTCCGGCACATCGATCGTCCAGGCGCGCGAGGCAGCGGCAGTAAGCCTGCGCGGCAGCGGCGACGTGACCGTCCACGGCAACCCGAGCCAGCGCAGCGTCAGCCGCACCGGTTCAGGCGACGTCAGTTTCCGCTAGTGCCCAGCCATGCCAGCGCGCCGTTCGCAGCAGCGCGGGCGCTGGCAAAACACGCTGTCAGCAGGTACCCCCCGGTGGGCGCTTCCCAGTCGACCATCTCCCCCGCGACAAACACGCCCGGCATCGCGCGCAGCATGCCAGATTCCTGGTCGATGGCATCCAAACGCACCCCGCCAGCACTGCTGATCGCCTCGTCGATCGGGCGCGGACGGCGTAGCGTGACTGGCAGGTGCTTGAGCGCGGCGGCGAGTCTGGCCGGATCGGCGAATTCCTGCTTCGACAGGCACTCGTGCAGCAAGCCCGATTTGACACCCTTGATACCGAGCCGGCTTTGCAGGTGGCTCGACACCGAGCGCGCGCCACGTGGGCGCGACACTTCATCCAATACCCGTTCTGCGCCCAGGTCGGGCAGCAGGTCGAGCCAGATGGTCGTGCTGCCCTCGGCCTCGATCTGGTCGCGCAGCGGCGCGGACAGCGCGTAGATCAGGCTGCCCTCGACGCCGGTTTGCGTCACGACGAACTGTCCCTGCTTGCGCGTTATCCGGCCAGCCGCGTCGCGCGCGCTGACCGCCACGGTAATCAAGGGCTCGCCCGCGTGGCGGCTGCTGAAATGCTCGCTCCAGTCCACATCGAAGCCGCAGTTGGCTGGCCGCAGCGGCGCCACATCCACCGACCTGGCCTGCAGGATCGGCACCCAGGCGCCGTCGGAGCCAAGCCGCGCCCAGCTGCCGCCCCCCAGCGCGAGGACCACGGCATCCGCCTCGACTTCAAGCTCGCCTGCGGGCGCCGCAAACAGCAGCTTGCTGCCGCGCCAGCCCAGCCAGCGGTGCCGCATGTGGAACTCGACGCCGGACTCGCGCAGCCGATGCAGCCACGCCCGCAGCAGCGGGGCCGCCTTCATATCGGTCGGGAACACGCGCCCCGAGCTGCCGACAAAGGTCTCGACGCCGAGTCCGTGAATCCAGTCGCGCACGGCGGACGCGTCGAAACGCTCCAGCCAGCGCGCCACCTGCTCCTCGCAGCCGCTGTAGCGCGACACGAAGGCGTCAAAGGATTCCGAGTGCGTGATGTTCATGCCGCCCTTCCCCGCCAGCAGGAACTTGCGGCCCACCGACGGCATCGCGTCGTACAGGTCGACCTTTACGCCTCCAGCGCCGAGGACTTCGGCCGCCATCAGGCCGGCAGGTCCGCCACCGATGATGGCAACTGTTCGTGTACGGGTTGGGCTAAATGGCATCGGGATGGCGCGTGCGATTGGAGGAGCGACATTTTAGTCCAGATCGAAGCGGCAAAGTGGATGTAAAGGACGCTTGACAATGGAAAAATCCCGTCCTAATATGTAAAGCATACTTGACAAGGAGCGATGCCATGCACGAGAAGAAGATCAACCGCACCTACCTCCGCGAGTTCTTTGCCGCGATGTTCGTCTATATGATGCTGCTGGTGGCGGCCAACAAACTGGGTCGCCCGATGGCCGATGGCCTGGCGCGTACCGTTACGCTGGCCAGCCCGATGATCGGCGTGCTGCTGGTGATCTGGGCGATCGCCCGCCACTTCCGCCGCGTCGACGAATTCATACGCCTTCACACGCTCGAGAACATGGCTATCGCGGCCGCCGTCACTGGCGGACTGACGTTTACCTACGGCTTCCTCGAGAACGCAGGCTTCCCCCTGCTGTCGATGTTCATCGTCATGCCGATGATGTTCGGCGTATGGGGCATCGTCACCTGCGCGCGGGCGATGGTCAACAAATGAACAACGCAATACGCGCACTGCGCGCCGAGAACGGGTGGAGCCAGGCAGACCTGGCCGACCTGCTGAAGGTGTCGCGCCAGACCATCAACGCCATCGAAACGGGCCGCTACGATCCCAGCCTGCCGCTGGCGTTTGCCATTGCAAAGCTGTTCTCCAAACCGATTGAAGCGATCTTCACCCCAGACCAGGAGCCAACATGAAACAAGCCGCCCTACTTATCGCACTGATGTTCGCAGCTGGCGCGCCGGCGTATGCGCAGGAAGCGCCGCGCAACCGCTTCGCAGCAACCGAAGTCGCGTCCGAACGCTTTGAAGCCGGCGCCCTCGCGGTAGAACGCCACGGCAAGCGCGGCACGCCGCTGATCCTGATCCCTGGCCTGGCGAGTGGAAGCTGGGTGTGGCAGGACGCGATCCGCACCTTCCGCGACGACCATGTACTGTATGTGGTGACGCTGCCCGGCTTCGATGGCCGCGCCCCAATCCCGGGCAACATGCTTGGGGAGGTGCAGCGGTCGCTGCACCAGTTGATCTCGTCACGCAAACTGGTCAAGCCGGTGCTGGTCGGGCATAGCCTGGGGGGCACGCTGTCGCTGGCGCTCGCGCAGCAGCACCCCGACATGATCGGCGGCGTCGTCAGCATCGACGGACTGCCGGTCTTCCCGGGCACCGAGGACATGCAGCCGGAGCAGCGCCCGCAGCTTGCCGAGGGCATCATGCGGCGCATGGCGGGCCTGACGCCAGCAGCATTCGCCAGCCAGCAGCAGCAATACATGCGCAGCATAGGCGTGGTCGACATGGCGCGCGCCGACGAACTGGCGAAGCTGACGGCTCGCAGCGACCCGGCAGCGACGGTCCAGTACATGGCCGCGGTAATGGGGCAAGATCTTCGCCCGGGGCTGCCGCAGGTGAAGGCGCCGGTGCTGGTGCTGGCCCCGTTCCTGCAACTGGACGCCAACGACCCGAACGCGGGCATGGCCAGCAAAGTTGGCTATTACACCGAGCTGATGTCCGGCACGCCGCGGGTGAACGTGGTCGGCATTCCCGGAGCCCGCCACTTCGCCATGATCGACCAGCCGCAGCGAGTCACCGACGCAATCCGCGCCTTTTTAAAGTCACTGTAAGGAGATGGCCATGAAAAGCACAGGGTTTTGGGTGCGGCGTTACTTCGTTGTCGCCGGCGGCGCCCTCGTCCTGTTGGTGGCGGTCGGCTTGCTGAAGGGCCGCGAGCCGGAGCGCGTGCTGGCCGAGTCGTTATTGTGGGCAGTGGTGACGGCGGCGGTGTTCACCGCTTTCCGCTACCGCAGCGCGCGCAAGGGCGAGGCCTGCGCGCTGTGCCGCGACACGGTCGAGGATTAACCCCCGGTCACCGGCGGGAAGAATGCCACTTCGCCGCCTGCCTCGACGGGCGTATCGGCCGGACACATGACATGGTTGAAGGCGGTGCGCAGCGGGCGGTCGGCGGCAAGCGCGGTCTCCCATTCGCCACCGCGCGCCATCAGGTGCTGGCGCACCGCGCCGACGGTCGTGACGCCTGGCGGCAGCGTCAGGGTTTCTTGTGCGGTTCCGAGCGCTTCGCGCACGCTGGCAAAAAATCGCAGCGTAATTTCCATAGTGTTTCCTAGTGCAGTAGTTCGCTGAATGGGATGAAGCGGACCGTGTCGCCGCCTGTGATGGCGTTCGACGGCGGATTGTCGATCAGCCCATCACCCCAGACCGTAGAGGTGAGTACGCCGGAGCCCTGGTTCGGGAACAAGTCAAGTCCGCCGCTGGCATTGACGCGCGCGCGCAGGAACTCGTTGCGGCGGTCGGCCTTCGGCCAGTTGAAATCGGCGCGCATGCTGAACGCACGCGGGCTGACATCGCCCTGCACGCCTTGGAGGCGCAGGATGAAAGGACGCACGAACAGCAGGAAGGTGATGAAGCTAGACACCGGATTGCCTGGCAGGCCAAGGAAGAATGCCGTGCCCTGGTCGCGTCGCACTTCGCCAAACGCCAGCGGCTTGCCGGGTTTGACGGCGATCTGCCACATGTTCAGGCGCCCTTCTGCCTCCACGGCCGGCTTGATATGGTCCTCTTCGCCGACTGACACGCCGCCCGAGGTGATGATCAGGTCGTGTTCACGCGCGGCGCTGCGCAGCGTATCGCGAGTCGCTTCGAGGGTATCGGGCACGATGCCAAAATCGGTAATTGCGCAGCCGAGGTTCTCCAGCAGCGCGCGCAGGGTGAAGCGGTTCGAATTGTAGATCGCGCCTGGCGCAAGCGGCTCGCCCGGCATCGCAAGCTCGTCGCCGGTGAAGAATACGGCCACGCGCAGCTTGCGCAATACCGGAACAGTCGCCAGGCCGACCGAAGCCGCGAGCCCGAGTTCCTGGCTGCGCAGGCGGGTGCCGGCTGGCAGGATCACGGAACCGGCCGTAATGTCTTCACCTGCGCGGCGGATCCATTCGCCGCTTTTTGGCGCGTGGCGGATGATCACCTGGTCGGGCGCCACGGCTTCGCACTGCTCCTGCATTACCACGGCATCGGCGCCGGCCGGAATCATCGCGCCGGTGAAGATGCGCGCTGCCTGCCCGGGGCCGAGATGCTCGCCAACGTGGCCAGCCGGGATTCGCTGGCTGACAGCCAGGGTGGCGCCGCCGCTGGCGCAATCGGCCGCACGCACGGCGTAACCGTCCATCTGCGTGTTGTCCGCCGAGGGTACATTGAGCGTCGATACCTGCGCGGCCGCGAGAACGCGTCCGTTCGCTTCCAGCGTCGGCACCAGCTCGGTATCGGTGACAGGGCGGGCGGCGCCCATCAGGAAGTCGAGCGCCTCGCTTACCGCAAGCATCGGTTTCTGTGCAGGCTTCATGGTCACAGCCCCGTGTGCTCCGCGATGTAGCCTTTCATCTTCGCTACATCTGGCGGCATGACGATGAACTTTTGCGGCAGCGATTCGATGTCCTCGAAACCGGCTGGGCGTTCGACGTCCATGCCAACAGCTTCCAGGATGGTCTCGTTGAACTTGGCCGCCAGCGCGGTCTCCAGCACGATCATCGGCACGCCAGGCGCGATGTGCTCGCGCGCGACCTTGATGCCGTCCGCCGTATGGGTATCGATGGTGATGCCATAGTCGTCGAGCACTTCGCGAATCGTGTCCAGGCGGTTGGCATGATTGGAGCAACCCGACACGAAACCGTAATTGGCCACGAGGCGGAACTCGTCGCCGTCGCTGCCAGGCTTGCCCGACAGGTCGAAGCCGCCGTCGGTTTCCACTTTCTGGAACAGCGCGCGCACCCGGTTGGCGTCGCGGCCGACGAGGTCATAGACAAAGCGTTCGAAGTTCGACGCTTTGGAGATGTCCATCGACGGGCTGCTGGTGTGATAGGTCTCGGAGGCCTTGCGCACGCGGTAGACGCCAGTGCGGAAGAATTCGTCGAGCACGTTGTTTTCGTTGGTGGCCACGACCAGCTTGTCGATCGGCAGTCCCATCATGCGCGCGATGTGGCCGGCGCAGATGTTCCCGAAATTCCCCGACGGGACGGTGAACGACACCTTCTGGTCGTTGCTGGTGGTGGCTGCGAGGTAGCCGCGGAAGTAGTACACAACCTGCGCGACGACGCGCGCCCAGTTGATCGAATTGACGGTGCCGATTTTCTGGCGCGCCTTGAAATCGAGGTCGTTGGAGACTGCCTTGACCATGTCCTGGCAGTCGTCGAACACGCCTTCGACGGCGATGTTAAAGATGTTCGGGTCCTGGAGGCTGAACATCTGCGCGGTCTGGAAGGCGCTCATTTTCTTGTGCGGCGACAGCATGAAGACGCGGATGCCCTTCTTGCCGCGCATGGCGTATTCCGCAGCGCTGCCGGTGTCGCCGGAGGTGGCGCCGAAGATGTTCAGCTCCGCGTTATTTTTGGCCAGCGTGTACTCGAACAGGTTACCGAGCAGCTGCATAGCCATGTCCTTGAAGGCCAAGGTCGGCCCGTTCGACAGGGCCTGCAGGATCAGGGTCTTGTCGCCATCCTGCTCAAGCACGCGCAGTGGCGTGATGTCGCTGGCCGCCTCGCCTTCGCGGGCGTTGCGGTAGACAGCAGCGGTGTAGGTTCTGGCGGTCAGCGCCTTCAGGTCGGCGTCCGGAATGTCGGTCGCGAACTTCCGGAGGATTTCAAAGGCCAGGTCCGCATACGGCAGCTTGCGCCAGGCATCGAGCTCGCTGCCGGTCACCTGCGGGTATTCGGAAGGGAGATACAGGCCACCATCCGGGGCGAGGCCGCCCAACAGGATGTCTGAGAACTGCTGCGGGGCTTGCGATTCGGCCGCTGACGCAGCGCGGGTAGACACGTAATGCATAGGTGGGGACGTCCGTTTGGGCTAACGCTGGAAAACAAAGCAATGAAATTGATTGTTTATTATAGCCCGGACAATCGTGCCTTACCGCAGTGCGTCATTTTTTCGCTTGCCACCACACTTTGCCTGGTCATTCCCGCGGATGCGGGAACCCATACAAAGCATGGATCGACTGGCTCAGTATGGGTTCCCGCTTACGCGGGAACGACCTGTCAGCAGGCCGGGTGGTTGACGGTCACAACGTGGATGGCCAGCCCGCCCAGCGAGGTTTCCTTGTACTTGTCCTGCATGTCCGCGCCGGTCTGGCGCATCGTTTCGATCACCGAGTCGAGGCTCACGAAGTGGGTGCCGTCACCCTTCAATGCGAGCGACGCTGCCGTGATGGCCTTGATGGCTCCCATGCCGTTTCGCTCGATGCACGGGATCTGAACCAGTCCGCCGATCGGGTCGCAGGTCATGCCGAGGTGGTGTTCGATGCCGATTTCGGCAGCGTTCTCGATCTGCTCGTTGGTCCCGCCCAGTGCGGCGACCAGTCCGGCCGCAGCCATCGCGCACGCGACGCCCACTTCGCCCTGGCAGCCCACTTCGGCGCCGGAGATCGATGCGTTTTTCTTGCACAGCATGCCGATTGCGGCCGACGTCAGCATGAAGTCGCGTACGCCCTTGACCGGGTCGCTCGGGCGGCAGTCCTCCGCGTAGTAACGCAGTACGGCCGGGATGATGCCCGCCGCGCCGTTGGTAGGCGCGGTGACTACTCGGCCGCCAGCCGCGTTTTCCTCATTCACCGCCATCGCGTACAAGCTGACGCAGTGCAGCGCATCATGCGGCAGGTCGTTGGTGCGGTCGCCGCCCTTGTCCTCGGACTGCTTCCACAAGGTCGCAGCGCGGCGCTTCACATTCAGGCCGCCAGGCAGCTGGCCGCCGGTGACGAGACCGTGGGCGATACAGTCGCGCATCACGTGCCAGATCTTGTCGATGCCGGCGTTAAGTTCATCTTCGGTCATGCGCACGCGCTCGTTCGCGCGCAGCATCTGCGGAATCGACAGGCCGGAGGTTTTACCCTGCGCCAGCAACTGTTCCATCGTATCGAACGGGAATGGAACCGGGGTCGATGGCGCGGCGTCGGGACGTCCTTCCGCTTCACCGGCGGCATGAATAAAACCGCCGCCGACCGAATAGAACACCTTCTCCATCACGCTGCCATCGGCCATTTTGAGCGTAAAGCGCATGCCGTTTGGATGTTCGGGCAGGCTGGTACGCTTGTGGAACACCAGGTCGGTGCTGCGGTTGAACGGCACTTCATGCGTGCCGAGCAAGCGCAGTTTGCCATCGAGCTCCACTTCGGCCAGCTGGTCTTCGACCGCGTCCGGGTCCACGTCCTGCGGCGTTTCGCCCATCAGGCCAAGGATGACTGCCTTGTCGGTTGCGTGCCCTACCCCGGTCAGGGCCAGCGAGCCATACAGGGCCGCCTCGACGCCAACGGCATTGTCCAGCGAACCGCATTCGACCAGGAAGCGGCGCGCGGCCACCATCGGTCCCACGGTATGGGAACTCGATGGCCCTATGCCGATTTTAAACAGGTCGAATACGCTCATGTCCATTGGTTTGTCTCTTTATGTTTTATCTTTTTGGGTGCTGCAGGTCAGGCGGCTTTGGTCAGGCCGACGTCGATATTCTCGAGCATGTCGGTGACCATCTGATCGAGGCCGATGCGGGCCTTCCAGCCCCAGTCTGCCGTTGCACAGCTGTCGTCCAGGCTCTTTGGCCAGGTATCGGCGATCGCCTGGCGGCTGTCCGGCGCATAGGCGATCTTGAATTCAGGGACCGAGCGCGTGATCGCGGCGGCCAGCTCGGCCGGGTTGAACGACAGGCCGGCCACGTTATACGACGAGCGGATCTGGACCTTCTCCGCGGGCGCGTCCATCAGCTCGATGGTAGCGCGGATCGCATCGGGCATGTAGATCATCGGCAGCGTGGTTTCAGGGCCGAGGAAGCAATCATAACGCTCGCCGCGCAGCGCCGAGTGGAAGATGGCGATCGCGTAATCGGTGGTGCCGCCGCCCGGTGGCGACTTGAAGCTGATGATGCCAGGGTAGCGGATGCTGCGTACATCGACGCCGTACTTGGTGAAGTAGTACTCGCACAGGCGCTCGCCGGCCAGCTTGCTGATGCCGTAGATCGTGGTCGGGTCCATCACGGTGTACTGCGGCGTATTGACCGCTGGCGTGTTCGGGCCGAAGGCCGCGATCGACGAAGGCCAGAAGATCCGCAATGGCTTGCCCGCCGCGCCGCGCTCGCGCGCCACCTCTAGGATGTTGAGCAGGCCGTCCATGTTCAGGGTCCACGCCTTCAGCGGGGCCTGTTCGCCAGTGGCCGACAGCAGCGCGGCCAGCTGGTACACCTGGGTGATCCCCTCGTCGGCGACAAACTTCGCCAGGCCTGCTTTATCGAGCACGTCGAGCTGGGTGTAGCGCGCGGCCTTGTAGACATTGGTAGCGCCGATGTCCGATGCGATGACGTTCTGCGCGCCGTGCTGCAGGGCCAGCGCCTCTACCAGTTCACTGCCGATCTGGCCGTTGGCGCCGATGATGAGAATGCGTTCCATGATGATCCTGTTGTTCTTAGTTCTTGAGAATGCCCAGCTCGCGCCCGGCCTGTTCGAATGCCTTGAGTACCGTTTCCAGCTGCTCGCGGGTATGCGCCGCCGACAGCTGGACGCGCACGCGCGCCTGGCCCATCGGTACTACCGGATAGAAGAAGCCCGACAGCAGCACGCCCAGCTCATACATTCGTGCGGCGAATTTCTGCGCCACCGGCGCCTCGAACAGCATCACCGGCACCACCGGATGGGTACCCGGCTTGATGGTGAAGCCGATGCGCTCGATCTCGGCGCGGAAGAAGGCGGTGTTCTCGTGCAGGCGGTCGCGCAGCTCGGTCGACTTCGACAGGCGCTCCAGCACCGACAGCGAAGCGCCGGCGATCGAAGGCGCAAGGGTATTCGAGAACAGGTAAGGACGCGACTTCTGGCGCAGCGTGTCGACGACTTCCTTGCGCGCCGAGGTAAAGCCGCCCATCGCGCCGCCCAGTGCCTTGCCCAGGGTGCCGGTGATGATGTCGATACGGCCCATGACGTTGTGGTGCTCGTGCGTGCCGCGGCCGGTCTTGCCCATGAAGCCCGAAGCGTGGCACTCGTCGATCATGGTCAGCGCGCCGTACTTGTCGGCCAGGTCGCAGATCTTGTCCAACTGGGCGATGGTGCCGTCCATCGAGAACACGCCATCGGTCACGATGATCTTGTGGCGCTTGCCCGCGGCGGTTGCTGCCTGCAGTTGCGCTTCGAGGTCGGCCATGTCGTTGTGGGCGTAGCGGTAGCGGCCAGCTTTGCACAGGCGGATGCCGTCGATGATGGACGCGTGGTTCAGCGCGTCGGAGATGATCGCATCATTCTCGTCGAACAGCGGCTCGAACACGCCGCCGTTGGCGTCGAAGGCGGCCGCGTACAAGATGGTGTCTTCGGTACCGAGGAACTCGGACAGCGCTTTTTCAAGCTGCTTGTGGACGGTCTGGGTGCCGCAGATGAAGCGCACCGACGACAGCCCGTAGCCGTACTTCTCGGTCGCCTCGATCGACGCCTGCTGCGTCTGCAGGTCGCCCGACAGGCCGAGGTAATTATTGGCGCACATATTAATCAGCTTGCGGCCATCTTCGGCCACCACTTCGGCGCCCTGGCGCGATGCGATCACACGCTCAGGCTTATACAGGCCCTGCTCGCGCAGCGTGTCCAGGTTCTGCTGCAGGCCGCTGAAAAACGCGTTTTTGGCTTGGTCGCTCATCTTTATCCTCGTGGTGGTGGCGCCGGTTGCTTGACCGACTGTTGCACAATGCTGTACCGTAGTTCCAGATTTCGTACCTGTTCGATCATCTCGCGTTAATCCGATATGTCGAACTCGAATTCAATATAATGGATATTACCCAAGGCCAGTGAAGTTGGCAAGCAACAGTTTGGGTAATCCAACAACTTGCAAATTACATAAGCGTGCTGATGAACACACCCCTGTCGACCAATTCCCCACCTGAAGTCGGGGCCACGCTGCAGCGGCTGCGCCTTGCGCGCGGCCTGACGCTGGAGGACCTGTCGCGTATCGCGGGCGTATCGAAGTCGATGTTATCGCAGATTGAACGTGAAAAAGCGAATCCGACCATTGCCATCACGTGGCGGCTGGCCAACGCTTTGGGCGTGCCAATTGGGGATTTATTGGCCTCGGACACGCGCGAGGTCGAAACGATCCGGGTGCTGGACGCCCACGAGACGCCCACCCTGCCCGGCGCGCACGCCGGCTACATCCTACGCATCCTCGGCCCGATGGAAATGGCCGGCAAGTATGAATGGTACGAACTGACGCTGGCGCCCGGTGGCGAGCTGGCCTCGCAGGCGCATGATCCCGGCACCAGCGAGCACCTGACGGTGACGCACGGCTCGGTGGAAGTAGAAGTCGGCGCCAGCAAGCGCAAGCTCAAGCTCGGCGGCACGGCCCGCTATCCAGCGGACCAGGACCACGTTATCCGCAACACCGGCAAATCCGAAGCCAAGGCCCTGCTGGTCGTAGTCCACCGCTAACTATTGCCCAAATCGGGGTCAGACCACACGTTTTCTGGAACATTTCAGACGATATTGCCCAAATCGGGGTCAGACCACACGTTTTTTGGAACATTTCAGGCGATGCCGCCTCTTTCCGCGCGGCATCGGCCGATTCTGCAAGGACCTTACGGAGTGACCGTCGCGCCGCTCAGTTGCGCCACACCGGCCAGCGTGGTTTGGGCGGCATTCAGGCCCAGCATGAAGTCCTTGTCCGAGTATGTGCTGAAGACGTCGCTCGGCTGGTGCCAGTTGGGATTCCATCCCGCGCCGATGTGCATGCCGCGTTCGTTCTCGCGCAGCGAGACCGCCGGTACCAGGTCCATGAACGGCACCGAATCGGTATTGGTCATGTGCGGCCCCACCATGGCCGGATACGCGCTGGCGTACTTGCCGTTGGCCGCGTGCAGTACCCATGCCAGTTTCGAGGACGCCTCGGCCTGTTTCGACGCCGACTGGAATTCGATGTTGACGTCCGCTTCGGCACGCTGCTCCTTGGGCGACACGTAAATCGGCTGGCCCTTGTCGTCCAGCACCGCCTTGCCTTTGGCGTCGAGCTTGGGGATCGGCATGCCGTGATCCCACAGCATCATGTCATGCTGGATCACGCCCAACCAGGTCGGCTCGGGAAACTTGCCCGACCCTTTCGGCGATTCGATCCCCTGCAAGCCTTTGCGCTGCTCGACATAAGCGCGCGCGCCGTTCAGGCCCGTTTCCTCGTTATTCCAGATTGCAAAGCGAATCGAGCGCGCCGTCTGCACGCCCGGGGCGTTGAGGATGCGCGCCAGCTCCATCACCAGCGCCGTGCCCGACCCATCATCATTCGCCGCTTCACCAAAGCCGATGCCATCCATGTGGGCGCTGACGATATACATTTCGTGCGGATGGGTGGTGCCGACCTTGGTGCAGTAGATGTTCTCGCGCCGCGATGTGCCTACAGGCGTCTGCTCGGCATTGAGCGCGCGCAGGCGTGCGTCGGCCTGCAGCATCGGATCGTTGTTCACACCGATCGGAGCGCGATTGCCGAACAGCGTGCTGCCGCCCTGGCCCGGAGGACCGCCACGGCCGCCGCCCGTTTTTGGCACCGGACGCGGCGGCGCCGGCGTGCCTGCCGGCCGCGGCGCCGGTTCGGTGTAGTCGTATTGCAGGCGTTCGGTCTTGCAGCCGTACGCATTGAGCTGCGCCTCGATCCAGTCCAGCGCCTTGCGGTTGCGCTCGGTCCCCTGGCGGCGGTCGCCGAACCGGGTCAGGCCCTTGATCGTGGCCTTGTATTTTTCCAGGTCGAGCTGGCCCACCAGTGCGGCGACCGGATCGGCCGCAGGCGGGGCAACGGTTGCAGGCGCCTGCGCCCACGCCGAGCTTGCAGCCAGCGCGAGCGACAGGCCGAAAACGGCCAGGGATGATGTCGGTGTCATTCAGGTCCTCTAAACGGTAAGCCGGCGCGCCCCGTACGTACAGCCTTCGCCGTACGCGGACAATCGCCGCGGGACCATGAATATACACTGGCCCTGCCCAGAATTTCAGTAAATAAAAAAGCGCACGGGCCGGGCCGCGTGCGCTTTTTCATGTGGTGCGTTGCTAATTACTTCGCAGCGACTTTCGCCGGTTCGCTGATCTTCAGCGCGCGCGACAGGAAGCCCCAGCGGTCCGCGACTTCTTCAATCACTTTCGCCGTCGGCTTGCCTGCGCCGTGGCCGGCTTTGGTGTCGATGCGGATCAGGATCGGTGCGCCGCCAGCTTGCGCAGCCTGGGCGGCAGCAGCAAACTTGAAGCTGTGCGCAGGCACAACGCGGTCGTCGTGGTCAGCGGTGGTGACCATCGTCGCCGGGTAGCAGCTGCCCGCCTTCAGGTTATGCAGCGGCGAGTACTTGACCAGCGCCTTGAACTCGTCCGGGTTTTCCGATGAGCCGTAGTCCGAGGTCCAGGCCCAGCCGATCGTGAACTTGTGGAAGCGCAGCATGTCCATCACGCCGACCTGCGGGATCGCCGCGCCGAACAGTTCGGGACGCTGCGTCATCGCCGCGCCAACCAGCAGGCCGCCGTTGCTGCCGCCGCCAATCGCCAGCTTCGATGGCGAGGTGACTTTGTTGGCGATCAGCCATTCAGCCGCGCCGATGAAGTCGTCAAACACGTTCTGCTTTTGCAGCTTGGTGCCCGCCACGTGCCATTGCTCGCCGTATTCACCACCGCCGCGCAGGTTGGCAACCACATACACGCCGCCCATTTCCATCCAGGCCAGGTTGGCTGGAGAGAAGGTCGGGGTCAGCGAGATGTTGAAGCCGCCGTAGCCGTACAGGTAGGTCGGGTTGCTGCCGTCCATCTTCAGGCCCTTCTTGGACACGATGAACATCGGCACCTTGGTGCCGTCGCGGCTGGTGTAGAACTGCTGGCGCGTTTCGTACTGGCTTGGGTCGAAGTCGACTTTCGGCTGGCGGAATACCGTGCTCTTGCCGTTCTTCAGGTCGAGGCGGTAGATGGTGGTCGGGTTGGTGAAGCCGGTGAACGAGTAGAAGGTCTCGCTGTCCTTGCGCTTGCCGTTGAAGCCCGATACCGAGCCGATGCCTGGCAGCGCGATCTCGCGCACGGCCTTGCCCTTGAGGTCGAAGACCTTGACCATGCTGCGCGCGTCGGCCAGGTATTCGGTCACCAGCTGGTTGTTCAGCAGGCTGGCGCCCATCAAGGTTTCTTTCGATTCCGGAACGATCTGCTTCCAGTTCGCTTCAGCCGGCTTGCGTACATCGATCGCGACGATGCGCTTGCGCGGCGCGTTCTTGTCGGTGGCGAAGTACATCACCGGACCGTCGTTGTCGATGAAGTCGTACGATGCTTCGAACTCATCGACCAGTGCGACCACCTTCGCGTCGGCGCGGCTCAGGTCCTTGTAGAACACGCGGTACTTCGGCGCGGTGCCCTTGGTCGCGGTGATCAAGAGGTATTTGCCGTCATCGGTGACTTCCGCGCGGAAGCCCCATTCCTTCTGGTCAGGGCGGTCGTACACCAGGGTGTCGGCGCTCTGCGGCGTGCCAACCTTGTGGTAGTACAGCTTCTGGAAGTAGTTGACGTCAGCCAGCTTGGTCGCTTCTTTCGGCTCGTCGTAGCGGCTGTAGAAGAAGCCCTTGCCGTCCTTGGTCCATGCGGTGGCAGAGAACTTGACCCACTTGAGGTGGTCCGTCAAATCCTTGCCGGTCTCGATGTCGCGCACTTTCCATTCGTTCCAGTCGGAACCGGACGCGGCGGTGCCATAGGCGAGCAGCTTGCCGTCAGGGCTGACCGCGGCGCCTGCCAGCGCGACGGTGCCGTCGGCCGCGAGGGTGTTCGGGTCGAGCAGCACGCGTGGCGTGTCGCCCAGGGTTTTCATGGTGTAGAGCACCGACTGCGGCTGCAGGCCGTCGTTGCGGGTGTAGAAGTAGCGGCCGCCTTCCTTGTACGGCACGCTGAAGCGTTCGTAATTCCACAGCTTGGTCAGGCGCTGGCGGATGTTTTCGCGCTCGGGGATCTGGCCGAGGTAGGCTTGGGTGACCTTGTTTTGCGCATCGACCCACTCCTTGGTCTCGGCGCTGTTGGCATCTTCCAGCCAGCGGTACGGGTCGGCAATCGTGGTGCCGTGGTAGTTGTCCTGCTGGTCGACCTTTTTGCTGGCCGGGTAGGCGATGGTAGCGCCTGCAGGGGCGCATACTTGCGCCATGGCCGGTGCGCCGAGTGTGGCGAGCAGGCCGACGAGAATGGATGCATGTCTCATTTGCATAGGTATTGGCATCTTTCGGTGAAGAGTCGTGAGGCTGGGAATTGCCGACAAGATGATAACGCGAAATGATGCTGCTGGCGACCTCCGGGCTTGCACCGGCGGCGGATGTGGAAATGATGCGTGCCGCGTACTTACAAGCCCCGTTCGACGTGGGTCAGGCGGCCGTGTTCCATCACCCAACGGCGCGACATGTCGAGGGCGGAGCCGATCTCGGCGGGAGTGAGGCGGCGCGCCACGATGCTTTTGTTGGCGCTGGCGGTCTGGTCGCCGGCGTCCGCGGCAAGCAGCATCCACATGTACTGGCGCACCGCGTCGCGCGCCACCCCGCGGCCGCTGCCGTACATGCCGCCAAGGTTGTACTGGGCCAGCGCATGGCCTTGCTCTGCCGCCTGGCCGTACCAGAACACGGCCATGTGGTCGTCCTGCGGGACGCCCTGGCCGTTGGCGTACATGACGCCGAGATTGTTCTGCGCGCTGGGGTCGCCCTGCTCGGCGGCGATGCGGTACCACTGGGCGGCCTGCACTTCGTCCTTGGGCACGCCCTGCCCGGTCGCGTAAATGACGCCGAGGTTGAACTGCGCGTTGGGCGCCCCCTGCTCGGCGGCGCGGCGGTACCATTCCAGCGCCTTGCTTTCGTCGCGTTCGGTGCCGCGGCCGTTGGCGTACATGCTGCCGAGGTTGTACTGGGCCATCACATGGCCGTGCTCGGCCGCGCGCTGGTACCAGACCAGCGCCCTCGCCTCGTCGCGCTCGACGCCTTGTCCGCTGGCGAGCATCGTGCCCAGCTTGTATTGCGATTCCTTGTCGCCCTGGTCGCCCGCGCGTTGCAGCCAGGCGCAGGCGCGCAGCGGGTCGGCGCGCACGCCCAGGCCGTCGGCGTAGGCGAGGCCCAGTTCGCGCTGGGCGCCGGCGTTGCCTTGGGCGGCGGCCTGGCGGAACCAGCACAGGGCTTGCGCGGCGCTCGCCTCCACCCCCAGCCCGCGCTTGTACATCATGCCCAGGTGAAGCTGGGCAATCGCGTCGCCTTGCACCGCGGCCTTGCGGAACCATGCCATTGCCAGCGGGTAGTTGACGGCGGCGCCGCGCCCGTACAGGTAGCACTCGGCCAGCAGGCTCTGGGCGCTGGCCACGCCCTGCTCGGCGGCGCGGTAGAACCATGCCAGCGCCAGTTCGTGGCTTTGCTCGACGCCGCGCCCTTTTTTATACATTTGCCCCAGGTTCTGCTGGGCCGAGGCGTCGCCTTGTTCGGCGGCATGGCGGAACCAGTAGACTGCCTCGACATCGCTTTTTTGCACCCCGCGCCCGTTGTAGTACAGGGCCCCCAGGTGGTTCTGCGCGAACGCCAGCCCTTGCAGCGCGGCCTGGCGCAGCCAGCGGAAGGCGCGCGCGTAGTCGCGCTCGATGCCGTCGCCTTTTTTGTACATGAGCCCCAGGTTGAACTGCGCATAGGCGTTGCCGGCCTCGGCGGCGTGCCTGAACCACACGTAGGTCTGATAGTTCTCGCGGGAGATATTCTGGCGATTCATTCGCATCCTCCGGCTCGCGGGCCGTGAACTTGCAGGATCGGGCGGCGGCGGGCGCCAGGAAAGACAGATAACTATTGATAAAATCTTAATTCGTGAAGGATGCGCCGGTTTGACTGTGCACAAGCGTGCTATCGGCGTGGCGCGATATGGGGGCGCAAAAAAACCCCGGAATGATCTCTCACAACGGGGTTGATTTCAGCAGGAAACGCTTCGGCGCGTTTCCTGCCATTGCACCGGCTTAGAAGCGGGTGCGTACGCCGAACACGAAATTGCGGCCCGGGAGGGGCGACACGTCCTTCAGCAGCGAGGTCGACATGCGGATGTCTTCGTCCAGCAGGTTCTTCGCCAGCAGGAACCAGGTCAGGTCGTGGTTGCGGTATTTCTGCGTGTACGACAGGTTGGCGCCGACCTGGGTGTAGGCCGGGGTTTCCGTTTCCTCGAAGCTGGCCAGGCGATCCTGTTCCAGCGCGCGCATCACCGACAGGCCGCTGCGGATCGCGCCCTTGCGGTAGCCGATGTCGAAGCCGACCCGCGTTGCAGGCTGCAGCGGCAGGTTGTCGCCACGCTCGAGCTTGCCGCGCGAGGTGTCGGCAAAGGCGCGCGCCGACAGGCCCTGGCCCTGCTGGTTGTAGCCGATTTCCGCTTCGGCGCCGCGGATGCGGGCGTCGGCCTGTTCGAAGATGCGTTCGCGCAGTTCTTCACCTTCTTCCTCGACCAGTACGCCGGTGACGTGGCCGTAGACGAAGTCCTTGACCTTGTTCTCGAACAGGTTGGCCTTCCAGCGCAGCAGGCCGGTGGTCTTCTGCAGGGTCAGCTCGATGTTGTGCGAGGTTTCTTTCTTGAAGTTCGGATTGCCGATGTCGAAAGTTTCGGTAGCGTGGTGCGGGCCTTCCGAATACAGCTCCTCGGTGGCCGGCGCGCGCTGGGCCACCGACAAGGTCAGGCCGGCGCTGTAGCCCGGCATGACCGGATACATGCCGCCGATCGAGTACGAGGTCAGGTCGAACTCGCGCTTTTGCATGCCGTCCGGACGGCGCTTGACGGTTTCCAAACGCACGCCCGCGTTCATGCGCAGCTTGCCGAAGTCACGCTCTTCCACCAAAAAGCCCGCCACCGAGGTCGAATGGGTAGCCGGCACCGTGGTGTGTTCTTCGTGTTCGCTCAGTGCCGCAAAGTGGGTGTTCTCGGTCTGCATGCCCAGCGTACCGTGCCAGCCAGCGACCGGCTTGTGGGCCAGTTCCCAGCGCGATTCGAGCGAGCGGTTGGTGAACCTGGTTTCCGGCTCGTTGTCGGCATCCAGTTCCGTGTGCTCGTAGTCGGTGTAACCGAGCTTGAACTTGAAGCTTTCGAAGCCCTGCAACGGCGTGTTGACCAGGCTGTCGATGTCGTAGCGGGTCTGCGACTGGTCGATGCGCGCGCCCTCGCCGCTTGGAATGCCGTAGAGGCTGTCCAGCAGCGACACCGAAGCGCCCACATGGCCCCACTTGCCGATCAGCGATGCGCCGGCGCCGCCGGTTTCCTGGCGGGTGAACGAATCGCCCAGGCGGGCACGCCCGGAAGCCTCGTCGCCCAGCACGCGCGGGCCAGGAATTTCATAGTCATGCGCGCGGCGGATGTTGCCGTCGACGTGGAAGCCAATCGCCCCAGCCGATCCATCGACCGAGCCGGATGCGTTGCGCGACTCGTCGACCGTGCCGTAGCGAACTTCCGCCTGGCCGACCGGCTTTTCTTCGAGGTGCGTTGGAATGCGTTCGTTGACAACGTTGACCAGGCCGCCGATCGCGCCCGAGCCGTACAGCAGCGCAGCCGGGCCGCGCAGGATTTCAATCTGGCGCGCGACCGCGCCCTCGGCGGCGACCGCGTGGTCGTTCGACAAGCCGGACACGTCGGAAACGGCCATGCCGTTTTCCATCATCTTGACACGCGAACCTTCGAGGCCGCGGATGATCGGCCGCGATGCGCCCGGGCCGAAGCCTGAGGCGGACACGCCAAGCTCCTGCGACAGCGTTTCGCCCAGCGAGCTGCCGACCTTGTCGCGCAACTCGTCGCCGGACAGGATCTTTGCCGGGGTCAGGATCTGGTCGCCTTCGCCGGCACGGAACGGGGTGGCGGTAACGACAACTTTCGGGATCGCCGCCTCCGGGGACTGGCCTTGCGGCGCGGACTGGGCGTGGGACAGCGTGGACAATGCGGACAAGACCGCAGCGGCGGCCAGCTTACGTTGGAATTTCATTGATAACCTCAAGCAAAACAATAGGACAGGCGAACGCCAAGCGGGCCATTACGGCCGCGAGGAGCTTGGAAAAGGCGGTGCTGTCAGGCTTGGGGCGGTGCGCGGGGATTGAACCCGCAGGCGACCCGGGCGCAATGCGTGCCGGTGTCGGTGGAGATGAAGGCGGTGGCGGCGTTATCGCCGGCGCAGAAGGTGCGATGCGTCGAGCCCAGCGGCGCAACCAGCTGGGCCAGGGCCAGGCAGTGGTCGCACGTCTGGTCCTGGGCAACGGCTGACGACAGGCTGCTGTCGTCATAATCGTGTGGCTCGGCACTTGCGCTGTGCAAGGTGCCGGTCCAGTGCGACAAGGCATGCGCGAACGCCATCTGCTGCGACAGCAGCAGTAACAGCGACAGCAGGATGCGATTGACAACTTGACGGCTCATAATTGCCGCCATTGTAATGCGACTCAGGCTACTTGGGGAACCGTATTCTCCTGCGCGTATTTATGCAGGTAGGCTGGGACCTTGGCGGCGGCAAGCTTGTTGACCGACACCAGCAGCTGCGGTTCGACCGACGGCAGGCGGTAAGTGGCGCCGAGATGGCTGCCAATGTGGCTCAGCACTTCGGCCGCCACTTCGGCATCGGACTCGGCGCGGTGGGCGGCGCTGCGGAAGCGGATGCCGAGCTGGCCCGACAGCTGGCCAAGCTTGTAGCTCGGCATGCCGGGGAAGATGCGGCGCGACAGCTTCAGCGAGCAGACCAGCCCGGCGTGCGCGGTGGCCAGCCCCAGCCGTTCACTTTCCGCCTTCAGGAATTTTTCGTCGAAACTGGCGTTATGCGCCGACAGCATGTCGGTGCCGATGAAATCGAGGAGCTCGGGAATGATGCGCGAGACCGGCGGCGCACTGTCCACCATGTCCTGGCTGATCCCGGTGAGCGCGGTGATGAACGATGGAATGCGCGCGCCGCAGTTGATCAGGGACACGTAACGCTCGGTAACCCGGCCGCCGACGATGCGCAGGGCCGCCACTTCGGTCACCCGGTCGCCCATGGCCGGCGACAGCCCGGTGGTCTCGAAGTCGATCATGACGATCGGTTTTTGTATCATCGCGTATCCAAACGTTTAGCCAAACTTGCGTACTGCATCCAGGGCCAGTCCGGCGCCGATGCTGCCGAACAGGTCGCCTTCGACCTTGCGCGCTTTTGGCAGCAACGCGCCAAGCCGCTCGCGCAGCATCGGCACACCGCTCGATCCACCCGTGAAGAAGACGGTGTCGACCGATTCCGGCGCGACGCCCGCGTCGTTCAGCATGCGCGTGACGGCCTGCTCGCAAGACAATACCAGATGTCCGGTGGCGGCTTCAAAACGGTCGCGCTGCAAGGTCAACATGTCCGGGGGAGACAGGCGGTCAAGGTCGAGGGTGGCGGTGGCGGCGTCGGACAGCGCGATCTTGCCCTCCTCCATCTTCATCGCCAGCCAGTGGCCGGAACGGTCTTCGATCAGGTTCTGCAGGCGAGCCAGCCGGGCCGGTTCTTGCGCGTCGCGCACCAGGTCTTCCAGCTGGGCGGCGGCCTTGCGCGTGTAGGCCTGGTTGATCGTGTGCCAGGTTGCCAGGTTGAAGTAGTAGCTGGACGGGATTTCGCTGTTGTTCCTGAGCAGGCTCTTATAGCCCAGCAGCGGCATCGCCGAATCCAGGCTCAGGTACTTGTCGAAGTCGGTGCCGCCGATGTGCACGCCGCCGGTGGCCAGGATGTCGTCGCGGCGGTCGGCCTTGAGCGCGCGCTGCGGCGACAGCCGGACCAGCGAGAAGTCCGAGGTACCGCCGCCAATGTCGGCGATCAGCACCAGTTCTTCCTGGCTGATCTGCGATTCATAATCGAAAGCGGCGGCGATTGGCTCGTACTGGAAAGCAATGTGCTGGAAGCCCACCGAACGCGCCACCTCGGCCAGCGTGTCTTCGGCCAACTGGTCGGCGGCGGTGTTGTCATCGATGAAATACACCGGGCGACCGAACACGGCGCAGGTGAATTCGCGGCCTGCCGCCTGCTCGGCGCGGCGCTTGACCTCGCCGATGAACTGGGCCAGCAGCAAGCGGAACGGCAGCGAGCGCCCCGCCACTTCGGTCTGGCCGTCGATCAGGCTGGTGCCGAGCAGGCTCTTGAGCGAGCGCATCAGGCGGCCTTCATAACCTGCCAGGTAGCCGGCCAGCGCGGCGCGGCCGTAGCTGACCTCTTCGTCCTCGGCGTTAAAAAAGACCACCGACGGCAAGGTTGGCTTGCCGTCTTCCAGGGTCAGCAGCGCCGACGCCAGTCCGGCAGGCTGCGCGCCCGCACGCTCGCCAATCCAGCCGACGGTGGAGTTGGAGGTGCCGAAGTCGACTCCGCAAGCAATTGCCATGTGACCCTTCCTGTTCAAGAGGGGCGGTATGTTACCAGATTTGTTGCGCAGCGGCCCGGTCAATTTGATGCCCGTCGCGAAGATTGCTGCTGATCAAAAAGTTTCCACGTTTAAAAAGATACGCTTCCAGACTGGTAGCCACCATTGAACAGGGGAACATTGTGAGGACACTACATATCAGCGCCTGGATCCTGCTCGCCGGACTCGTGCTCTCCGGCTGCGGCGGCGGCAGCGCCGCCGGCCCGAATACTTGCTCCCTTACCAATCCGGCCGGTTGCGGCGGCACCGCCCAGCCGAACCCGGCGCCAACGCCGCCGCCGCCATCGGACCCGGCCGCCAGCGCCGCCTCGATCAGCCTGGTCTTCAGCAGCAGCGAGCTGGGCTCGGCCGGCTTGCCCGATGACGAGGTCAGGATCACCGCGCTGGTCAAGAGCACCGACAACACGGCCGTGGCCAATGCCCCGATCACGTTCGCGGCCGACTCGGGCTTTTTGGCGGTGGGCGCTACCAGGACCGATGCCAGCGGCAAGGCCACGGCCGTGCTGGGAACCGGCGGTTCGCGCCTGAACCGGCCGATCAAGATCACCGCCAAGGTCGGCGCCAAGGCGGCGTCCGCGGTGGTCGCCGTGGTGGGCACCCGCCTGTCGGTCAGCGGCCCGAGCAACCTGAACCTGGGCGAGTCGGCCGACCTGGTGGCCACCCTGGTCGATTCGGCCGGTCGCCCGATCAGCGGCGAAACGGTGAGCGCCAGCGTCAAGAACGGCAATGTGCTGGCCACGGTCAACACCGTCAGCGACAGCCAGGGGCAGATCAGGATGAAGCTGCAAGGCGCGCAGCGCGGTGACGAACAAGTGACGGTGTCGGCGCTGGGAGCGACCGCCGCCAAGCCGGTGCGCGTGTCGGGCAGCGAACTGGTGCTGTTGCCATCGGTAACGGTTGCCGACGGCGGCGTCGAAACGCTCAAGGAAATCACGGTCGGCGCCTGCTCCCCGGTGGACGGCCGCTACACGACCGCGCAGACCGGCATCGTGACCCTGACCGCCTCGCGCGGCGCCTTGTTCCGCGACGCCGCCTGCACCCAGCCGTTGGTGGGCTCGCTGGCGATTGCCAGCGGCAGCGTGCCACGCACGTATATCCGCTCCGACAATTCCGGCATCAGCACGGTGGACGCCGTCATCTCGGGCGGCCCGGCCGCATCGACCCGGCTGGAGTTCGTCGCTCCCCTGACCGCCTCTGCGAAGATCAACCTGCAGACCGACCTCGCCGTGGTGGGCAGCGGCGAGCGCAGCAACCTGATCGCCGTGGTGCGCGACGGTACCCCCGCCAACAACCTGGTCAAGGGCGCGCTGGTGCAATTTTCGATCCTGGCCGATCCGAGCGGCGGCAACCTGGTCTCGCCGTTCACGGCAGTCACCGGCAGCGATGGCGTCGCCCGCGGCGTGTTCGTGGCGGGCCCGGCGGACGGCGGCAAGGAAGGCACGGTGCTGCAGGCGCGCCTGGCCGCCCTGCCCGCCGCCACCGCGTCGACAGCCGTGACCGTCAACCGGAAAGCCTTGTCGATCCAGTTCGGCACCGGCAACCTGCTGTTTGAATACTCGCCGTCGGTGCTGCAGAAGGATTTCACGGTGTTCGTCGCCGACAGCGCCGGCAGCCCGGTCAAGGATGTGGCGATTTCGGTGGCGGCCTGGCCGACCATGTACCGCAAAGGCAGCTACGACTGGCAATCGTTCTCCCCGCCGTTGCTGGAACCTGGCATGTACGTCCAGGCCACCCCGATCACCACCTGCGACAACGAGGACGTTGCGCGGCGCGGGCTGTATGACCGGGCCCTCGACCGCAACGGCAACGGCACCCTGGAGCCCGGCCTGCCGATGTCCGTCGTCAGCGGCGGCAAGACCGACGCCTTCGGCATGACCACGGTGTCGCTGCGCTATCCGCGCGACCGCGCCGGATGGGTACGGGTCGAATTGACCGTGTCCGGCACGGTGGCGGGCACCGAATCGCGCGCACGCAACGCGTTCTGGCTGCCGGCCCTTGCCGATGACCTGACCAAGTACACGGTCAAGCCGCCCGGTTTCGAGAGCCCGTATGGCGTGTCTACCTCCTGCAGCAACAGCCAGTGAACATGGATTGTCACGTCATTACGGGAAGGTGTTGCCATACGGCAATGTGATGCGCTACACTGGGCCACCCGGTCCTCCGGGTTGTCCCCGAAGCCAGCCCGTAATGACGAATCCGACCCCAACGCTCAGCCACACCATTGCCGACATCAAGGCCATCATCCACCGCGAAGCGCGGCGGGTGACGTCCTATGACGTCGCCAGCCTGGCCGGGGTGTCGCAGTCGGCAGTGTCGCGCTGCTTCAAACCGGGCGCCAGCGTGTCGAAAGCCACCTACGCGCGGGTGATGCAGGCGGCCCAGGATCTCGACTACATCCCCAACGCGGCGGCGCGCAGCCTGATCACCCGGCGCAGCAACCTGGTGGCGGTCATCGTCGCCGGCGCCGTCTCGCAGCACTATTCCGACGTGCTGTCCGAGCTTAGCTGCCAATTCAGCCGGCGCGGCATGCATATCATCCTGTTCAACCTGCCTTCAGAGAGCGCGATGGACCGCACCCTGGCCGAAGTGTGGCAGCACCAGGTGGACGGGGCTGTCGTCGCGGCGCGCCTGTCGGGCGACCAGGTGGCGGAGTTCGAACGCCGCCAGGTGCCTCTCGTGCTGTTTAACCGCAATGTTGCCGGAAGGGCCGTCAGCGCGGTCGTCTGCAACCAGGAAGAAGCGGCGCGGGCGATGGTGACCCGGCTCGCCGCAGGCGGGCACAAGCGCTTCGCGATGATCGACGGGCCAGCGCAGTCCCCGATCGCGCAGCAGCGCAAGCGCGGCATGGCCGGGCGGCTGGCCGAACTTGGCCTTCCGGCGCCGCTGGCGGTGGCCGGCGGCTTCGACTACGCCAGCGGCGCCCGTGGCCTGCGCGAAATTATCGACCGCTTCGGCGGGGTACCGGACGTGATCGTCTGCGGCAATGACCTGATGGCCATCGGCTGCCTCGACACCGCGCGCCACGATTTCAACATCGACGTGCCGGACCGCCTGTCGGTGACCGGCTTCGACGGCATCGCCGCGTCAAGCTGGATCAGCTACAACCTGACCACGATGCGCCAGCCGCTGCTCAGCATGGCGCAGGCGGCGGCCGAGATGCTGGTGGGACTGGTCGGCGGGACCGGCAGCGGCCACGAGCAGCGCAGCTACTCGGCCACCTTCGTCGACGGCGCCACTGCCCGGCTCGGCCCGGCCTGATCCTCGGGCACCGAACACCGGTGTGCGCCGGGTTCCGGCCCGCGCGTCTATACTGGTTCCAGGTCATCATCTGCGCGGCACGACGTCCCATGGCTTGCTCCCAGCACGAGTGGTTCTTGAAGCGAAACTGTTCGATGTCGCCGCGCCAGGTGGCCATCGCCTACGGTGTGCTGTGCCTGTTCACCTTTTCCATCGCCAGCGTGTTCGCCCTGCGCGGCATGTGGCTGGTGCTTGCCTATGCATTGCTTGAGACGGGCGGCCTGGCCCTCGCCCTGCTCCACTACGCGCGCCACGCCACCGACCAGGAGCATATCGCGCTCAGCGAAGGCTGCCTGCTGGTCGAGCGCATCGAGGCCGGCGAACGCGCGCAGGTGCGGCTCGATCCCTACTGGACACGGGTCGGCCCGCCGACGCGGCGCCACCGGCTGATCCAGATCGAATCGCGCGGGCTCAAGCTGGAGGTTGGCGGCTTTGTGTCGGAAGAAATGCGCAAGCAGGTGGCGGACGAATTACGCGCCGAGCTGCGGGCCGCGTCATACGAGACGCACTGGCGCTAGCGCGGCGGCTTGACGGCGCTGTAGCGCTTCCAGAGCTTGCGCGCCCTGCCGCCGCTGCCCGCGGCGCGTTCGGCCAGCGCCGCGCGCACCGGGGCGATTGCGCCAGCCAGGTCATGGCGAACGTTTTCCAGCTGCCCCAGCAGGCGCCCAGCCACTGCCGCATCGTTGGCCCGGCCCAGTTCGTCCTGCAAGGCAGCGAGCGCCTTGACGACAGGCCGCACCTGCTTGCCGCGGTATAGCGAGGCGAAGAATTCGGTGGCGTAACGCGCCTTCTTGGCTGCGATGCGGGCCCGGTGCAAGGTGTCGGGACTGGCGCCAGGCAAGGCGCGGCCGCGCTTCTTCATCCGCTTGTGGGCGCGCCGCAGCACTTTGCCGGCAAATGCGGGGAGCGGCGCATCGAGGCGGCTCTTGCCGTTGCCCTGTTCACGCCAGCCGTTCCCGAACATCCAGCGCCCCAGCGACAGCATCAGGCGCGTGTAGCGCGGCGAGTTGATGGCGGCCGCGGCGGCAAGGTGGGCGTCGCGGCCGCTGTCGAGCGCGGCGTGGTTCACATCCAGCAAGGGACCGCCCGCAGGCATGTCGCTGGCCAGCAGCGGCAAGGTTGAACCGGCCAGCACGTCCCAGTCGCGCGCGTTGCCCAGCTCATTGGCGAGCCAGTCGACGTCCTGCTGCAGGTCCGCCGGCAACTGGACGACATCCTTGAACACGTCCAGCGCCGAGCGCAGACGCCGCAGCCCGACCCGCATCTGGTGCAGGCTTTCGCTGTCGTAATCGTGGACCACGCCCGCCGCGTTTGCCTGCACCTGGGCCAGGCAACTGGCCGCGATCGTCTTGAACGCCTGCTCGACATTGCCGCGCTTTGCCAGCTGCACCGGCGCGCTGCCGGTCGCCGCCCGCGGGCGCGGCCGGCACAACGAATAACCGCGTTCGGCCTTGCTCATCGTGCCGATCTGCATCGGCACTTTTTCATGCAGGGCGAGCGCCAGGTCGAACAGGTGGATGGCGTTGCCCGACTTGAGTTCCAGCTCGATCTCGCTGACCGGCACCGCTTCATCGCCGCATTCCAGCTTGCCGATGTCGAGCGCAAACTCGATGCGGTCCCCATCTGGCAGGCGCAGGTCCCACAGCGTGCGGGTGACCTTGCTCTGGAAGATCGGGGCCAGCGTGTTCTCGATTGCTGGGGCGCGCAGCAGCTTGCTCCACGGCGCCTTGCGGTCGACCAGGGTGCGCAGGGCCGGAAGGTCAGGCTGCGGACCCGGTACCTTCGACTCCCACTCGTAACGGCGATGAAGGCCGGCATTGGCGTCCCCGCCGGCCTTGAGGGTCTGGATGTAGTCGTCGCCGACACGGCGCACGCGCAGCCCGGCGCCAGCCTCCTTGAGCTGGTGGCGCGCCGTGTCGAAATACGTATCGGCCATCTGCAACTCGCGTGCCGGCGCCGCCGCGTATTGCTGCAGCAAAGGGAGCTCGCGCAAGGTGGCCGCATCTTGCGGCCTGACCAGCAACTTCAGTTCGATTTCCATAAAGGGCCCTGGTGGAGGTGCCCAGCCATTTTATAGCGGCGCGACGAACCCATGCGCCACGCTTAATCCTTGCCGTCTTCCATGAAGATGGCTGCGTTCGGCACCAGCAGTTCATCGCCCAGGTTCAGCAGCTGTTCGCGGTGCAGCAGTGCGAGGCGCGCCACCAGTTGCTCGCCTTTGGGCAGCAAGACCACCTCGACCACGCGCTTGTCCCCCTGCCCCTTGCGCCGCTCGACCAGGCCGGCTTCCTCGCAGCGTGTCACCAGTGTGACGACGCCGTGGTGATGCGACTGCAGCCGTTCGGCCAGTTCAGCGATCGTGGCCCACTCGCGGCCCGGATAGCCTTTCAGCTGCAACAACAGCAGGTACTGCAGCACGGTAATGCCGTGTTCCTGGCTGATGGTTTCGGAAAAGCGCAGGTAGCGCCGGATCTGGTAGCGGAAATCGGCCAGGGCTTCAAAGTCGCCTTTGCGCAGGGAATCAGGCAGCGTTGGCTTCTGGTCGCTCATGCCGGACGAACTCCTTCATCAAGCTTGTTATGGAACAGTGCGGCGACCAGGTCGGTCTGGGTGACCATCCCGACCACGCGCCTGAGGTCGTCGACGACCGGCAGGTGGTGGAATCCTTCATCCGAAAACATCGGTATCAGGTCGGCGATGGTCTGTTCCGGGTGCGCAACCTTGACGTCGCGGCTCATCAGGTCGGAGACGAACTGCTGCGCATGCAGGCGCGGCGCCTTGTCGTCCGGCTGGGCAATCAGGTCGCGCAAGGTGATAAAGCCCACCAGCACCTTCAGGTCGTTCACCACCGGCAGCGCGCGCAGCTCATGCTCGTTAAGCAGCTGCCATGCCTCCCCCGGGGCCATTTCCGGATGCGCCAGCACCAGGTCGCGCGACATGATGTCGGCGCAACGCACACCGCCGGTGCGCCGGCGGAAGGCGCGCAGCTCCACGTCATGGAAAAGTTCTTCGAGGTCGCCCTCGCTGACGTCGAGCAGCTCATCGTAGGCCTTGATGGCGCCTTCCAGGTCGGCGCGGGTGAAGCCAAGCCGGTCGGTCGGGCTGGGGTCGCGCGTGCCGTGACGATTTCCCTGTGGCTGGGCATGATGGGGATAGCGGTGATGGCGCAACAGGTTGTTGAACACCAGGGCCGCCAGCACAAGGAACAGGGAATTGACCGCAACCGGGGAAAGCGCGAAGCCGTAGCCCAGCGCAGTGACGGCCGGGCCGCCGAGCACGGCGGTAAAAGCCACTGCCCCGCCGGGAGGATGCAGGCAACGCAGCAAAAACATCGCGCCGATTGCCAGCGCAACGGCCAGCGCCGCGGCGGCCGCAGGATCGGGAATGAGCATGGCGCAGGTGACGCCGACCAGCGCCGACACAAGATTACCCCCAAAGATGGACCAGGGCTGCGCCAGCGGACTGGCCGGGACGGCGAACAGCAGCACCGCGGACGCCCCCATGGGCGCGATAAACCAGGGATTCACATCGCCGAACGCGAGTCGGCTGAACCAGGCGGTCACCAGCAATCCTATTGCCGCACCCGCGCAGGCGACCAGGCGTTCACGCCACGGCGCGAGGATGGGCTGCGGTATAAACCCCCGCAACCAGGGCAATAACTCGTTCATTATCCGGTTCTTACATTAAAGCAACCCGAGAATATATCACGGCATGATGCTTTATGCAGCACTGGGATGGTGCACATGCGCCGGCGCGGTGCGCCAGGCACCACGATGATGCGCTGGATTCAGGCGTCCTTATCGCCAAAGCAAATGCCCAGCTCGCGGGCGGTGGCAACGGTGTCGCCGTCCACCGGCACCCGTTTGCTGCGGCCGACAACATCGGCCAGGGCCACCAGGTTGATGGCCGGGTAGCCGAGCGACACCATCACGCCGTGGCGCCCATCGGCAATGGCGCGCACCGCGGCGGCGCCGAAGCGCGAGGCGCACACGCGGTCGAAGGCCGACGGGCTGCCTCCGCGCAGCAAGTGCCCAAGCACGAGCGAACGGCATTCCTTGCCGGTGCGCTGCTCAAGCAGGGCAGCCACCTGCGCGCCGATACCGCCCAGCCGCTCGGCATGGCCGTCCGCCGCCGGGGCAAGCAGCGCGCGCCCGCCGCCAAGCTGTTGCGCGCCTTCGGCCACCACGACAATCGAATGGCGCCTCCCCGCGCCGTCGCGCACCAGGATGGCGTCCGCCACCGCATCGATCTCGAAGGGAATTTCAGGGATCAGGATCGCGTGCGCGCCCGCCGCCATGCCGGCGTGCAGGGCAATCCAGCCGGCGTAGCGCCCCATCACTTCCACCACCATCACGCGGTGATGGCTTTGCGCGGTGCTGTGGAGCCGGTCGATGCATTCGGTGGCAAAGGCGACCGCGGTGTCGAAGCCGAAGGTCGAGAAGGTGCGGTCGAGGTCATTGTCGATGGTCTTCGGCACGCCGACCACGCGCAAGCCCTTTTGGTGGAGCTGGTTGGCGATGCCCATCGACCCATCCCCGCCGACGATCACGAGGGCGTCCAGCTGATGCTGTTTGCACAGGTCCACAACCTCGCTTGAACGGTCGCGCTCGGTCATGACGCCATCTTCGCCCCGTACCGGGAAACGCAGCGGGTTGCCGCGGTTGGTGCTGCCCAGGATGGTGCCGCCGAGGTGGGCGATGCCGTGCACGTCGTCCGCCGTCAGCCGCCGTATCGGCTGCCCGCTGCAATGCGCAGGCTCCAGCAGGCCATTGAAACCATCGCGGATGCCATGGCATTCCCAGCCACGCCGCTCCGCCGACAAGACCACCGCCCTGATGACCGCATTCAGGCCGGGTGCGTCTCCGCCGCCCGTCAATAGTCCGATACGCTTTACCACGTTCTCCATGCGCCCCCCTTTGCCGGCATTATGCCCCACGCGCAGGGATGCCCAGCCTGGCCTCGACCGCGAGTACTTCGCGGATCGTCCTGATCATCGAATCTGGATTCAGGCTGATCGAGTCTATGCCCTGCTCTACCAGGAAGCGCGCCACCTCGGGATAATCGGAAGGCGCCTGGCCGCATATGCCCACGTGCCTGCCATTTCGCTTGCCGCCTTCGATCGTCATGCGGATCATATCGAGCACGCCCTGGTCGCGCTCATCGAAATCGAAGGCGACGATGTCGGAATCGCGGTCGACGCCGAGCACCAGCTGGGTCAGGTCGTTCGAGCCAATCGAAAAGCCGTCGAACAGCTTGGCGAACGCATCGATCTGGATGACGTTATTCGGTATCTCGCACATCACGTACACCTCCAGCCCGGCGTCGCCGCGCGCCAGGCCATGCGCGGCCATCGCGCGAAGCACATCTTCCGCTTCGCTGGTACGGCGGCAGAACGGGATCATCAGCCTGACGTTGGTGAGGCCCATCTGCTCGCGCACGCGCTTCATCGCGCGGCATTCAAGTGCAAAGCCCTCGGCGTACGCCGGATGCGAATAGCGCGCGGCGCCGCGAAAGCCGAGCATGGGGTTCTCCTCTTTTGGTTCGAACCAGGCGCCGCCGACCAGGCTCGCATATTCATTGGTTTTAAAGTCGGACATGCGCACGATTACCGGCTTGGGAAAGAACGCCGCGGCGATCGTGCCTACGCCTTCCGACAACTGCTGCACGAAATAGTCGCCGGCGGCGGCGAAGCCGCGGCCGTACGCTTCGACCTCGCTACGCACCGCGGGGTCGTCGATTTTCTCGGGATGGACCAGCGCCATCGGGTGGACCTTGATATATTCGGCGACGATAAACTCCATCCGCGCCAGCCCGACACCGTCGTTGGGAAGAAACCGGGTCTGGAATGCGGTTTCGGGATTGCCGATATTGATCATCATGTGCGTCGCGGGCATGGGCAGCGCAGACAGGTCGACCGAGGTTGTCGTGAACGGAATTCGGCCGCCATAGACCCGGCCGACATCGCCCTCCGCACATGAAACGGTGATCTCGTCGCCGGTGCGGATCCGCTCCGTGGCGGTGCCGCTGCCGACGATGGCCGGCACGCCGATCTCGCGCGCCACGATGGCGGCATGGCAGGTGCGTCCGCCGCGATTGGTCACCACCGCGGCGGCGGTTTTCATCACCGTTCCCCAATCCGGCATGGTGGTATCGGCCACGAGTATTTCGCCGGGCCGGAACTGGTTAAGCTGGCTCACGTCGGTGATTACGCGCGCTATGCCCGCAGCCACCTTGCCCCCCACGGCGCGGCCCGACACCAGGGTCGTTGGCGGCCGCTCCAGATGGTATTCATCGAGCATGGCCGCCGATTTCTGCGACGCCACGGTTTCCGGGCGCGCCTGCACGATATACAGCTGCCCATCGAGGCCGTCCTTGGCCCATTCCACATCCATCGGCACCGGATGGCCCGCCTTTTCGCTGTAATGTTCTTCGATACGCATCGCCGCATCGGCCAGTTGCAGGACCTCGCCGTCATCCAGGCAAAAGCGCTTGCGCTCGTCCAGCAAGGTGGGCTCGTTACGCGTGGTGTCGCCGGTGGCGTCGCCCGAATACACCATCCTGATTTCCTTGGCGCCCAATGTGCGCCGCAAGACGGTGCGGAAACCGCTGCGGCAGGTCGGCTTGAAGACATAGAACTCGTCCGGGTCCACCGTCCCCTGGACCACGTTTTCGCCAAGCCCGTAAGCGCCGGTAATGAAAACGACATCGCGAAAGCCCGTCTCGGTATCGAGCGAAAAGGTGACGCCGCTGCACGCGAGGTCGGAACGCACCATTTTCATGATGCCGACCGAAAGGAAGACCTTGAAGTGATCGAAACCGTTTTCAATGCGATAGATGATCGCCCGGTCCTTGAACAGGCTGGCGAAGCAGCGGCGTACGCTGTCCAGCAGGCGCTCCTCGCCTGAGATGTTCAGGTAGGTTTCATGCTGCCCGGCAAAGCTGGCAGTGGGCAGGTCTTCGGCGGTGGCCGAGCTGCGCACGGCGACGGTCAGGTCGTCGCCATATTCGCGCACCAGTCCGCGGTAAGCATGAAGGACCTGGTCGGCTATGTCTGGCGGCAACGGCGCGTTGTAGACCAGCTCGCGCGCGATGCGTGCGCGGCGCGCCAGGTCATCGACGTCGGCCGGGTTGAGGCCTTCCAGCGCGTAGTGCAGCCGCGACCATGCACTGGCGCGGTCCAGCGTGGCGCGGTAAGCCTCGGCGGTGACCGCGAATCCATTCGGCACCCGCACGCCCTGCGACGTGAGCTGGCGGTACATTTCGCCAAGCGAGGCGTTCTTTCCACCGACCAAGGGCACGTCGGCAATGCCAAGTTCGGAAAACTTGCGAATGTAGCTGGGGTCGCCGTTCATAGGGCCGCCGGCTTCGCTTGTGGACCGCGGTATTCGAGTTCCTCGCGCCGCCAATGCCCCAGCCCGGCGGCGGCCTCATAGGTGCTCTGGAAGAAGTCGAGTAATACGGTATCTGGCTGCGCCGCGGTACGCACCGCGTCATATGGCAGCGTGAACTCGCCGAAAGCGCTGGCATAGGATGCCATGCCAGGACGCACCGGCGCCGTTTTAAAGCCCTCGGGTTCGGGATACGCGTAGGCGTAGAACACTGGTGTGGGCAGCGCGTCGCCGCCGGGCCAGAAGCCGCAGCTGTACACCTCATGCGAGTAAGCGTCGCGGGTTACCCAGTCGGGACAGTTGGGCACGCCGCCTGGATGGGCAGGTGCAGGCGCGCCGGAAAAGCGGCTGACGGCCAGGTCAAAGCTGCCCCAGAAGAAATGAACCGGGCTGCATTTGCCGAGGAAACGGGCCCGGAACTGCTTCATCACCCGGTCCGCTTGCAGCAGGGCGAGCCAGAACCGGTTTGCCGCCGGCGCATCATAGGATGCGTGCCGCTCGTCCTGGTCGAAGGGAATGGCGCCGTCGATTTCGTTCGGCACCAGGTGAATGCGGGTGTCCAGCCCCAGCGCGGCGAGGCAGGCGAAGAATTCGCGGTAGAAGCGCGCAACCGACATGGGCTGGAGGCCGATGGCTTTGGCCAACCCGTCGCTGGTGCTGATGCGCAGCAGATGGTCGATGAAATCGAACTCTACCTCGAAGGTGCGCTCGCCGTCGGGTATTGGCGAGGTCGTCAGGCCGCGCGAGGTGAGGTAGAACGGCACGTGCCACGAATGGTTGAGCCACGGCGTGCGAACGAGCCGGACCTTGCCCACGACCTGGCTCCATAGGTGAAGCGTGGCGCAGGTTTCCTTCCACTTATCAAATGGCAAGGCCGGCCATGATTGCTTGCCGGGCTGTACGCTTGCTGATGTCGAGAGAAGCATCGATCCTCCTGCCCGCTGGTCCGCCATTCATTATGCGACAGGCGCAACGGATTGGACAGCGCGCGCCGCGAATAATTGCGCGGCGTGCAAATGCACCACAGCCGCTATGTCTCGGGGCGGTCCGGCCCGGCTATCTGCTCCTGCTTCTTGCGGCGCCCCCGGTTGGCGGCCACGACGCCCACCCCCAGCAAGGCCAGCCCGAGCATCGCTCCGACGGAAGGCGTCGACAACCAGTGAAGCGATTGCCCAGGCGTGCCGGACGGTTCCTCCAGCTGGGGATCGGACAAGGCTTTATCGGGTGCGGCGCCGTGCGCCTGTTCACCGGCAAAAAATGGAATCAGGTCGCGGATGAACGGCGCCAGGTCCTGGGCGCCGCGGCTCGACAGCCAGTTGCCGTCACGGACGACTTCTTGGTTGAGCCAGATCGCGCCGGCGTTGACCAGGTCGTCCCTTGTGCCGGGCCACGATGTCAGCCTGCGGCTGGCGGCAAGGCCCGCCGACGTCAGTATCGCGGCGGCCTGCGACATCAACGCAACCGGCTTGCCCAGTTCGTTCATTGCTCGGACGAAAGCACGGGCCAGCGCCGACTGGCGCAGCAAGTCAGGACTGATGTAGCCGCCGGGAATAAGGAGACCGTCGAAGTCAGCCGCGCTGACTTCGTTGACGGTCTTGTCCACCGGGACCAGGTCCGATGGCTGGTGGACGTTCATGCCGCGGATGCGGCCAGGATGCAGCGCGACAACAGCGACCTTGGCGCCGGCATCCCGCAGCGCCGCGACGGGTGCGGTGAGTTCAACCTTTTCGAACCCGTCCGCTGCCAGCACAGCTATCCGCTTGCCATCGAGTGTGCGGGGGCCGTTCATCATCAACTCCGGTAGATACGCATTACCTGACAGAGTTGGACGGCCTGCTTATAGTTCCGCACCGGCCCTCTTGCGCTGTGCTTACTCGCTACCGTGCAGCAAGGAACGCTTGCGCGCGTAGCCGAAGTAAATGACCAGGCCGATCAGCAGCCAGATGCCAAACGCGATCCAGGTCGTCACGCTGAGGAAAGCCATCAACACGATGCAGAACGCAATGGCCAGCAGCGGGATCGTCGGCACCCAAGGGCAGCGGAAGGAGCGGTGCAGCTCCGGGCGCTTTACGCGCAGTACGATCACGGCGATCGACACCAGGCTGAACGCTGCCAGCGTGCCGATATTGATCAGCTCTGCGAGCACGCCGAGCGGCACCAGCGCCGCAATCAGGCCGAACACGATGCCCACCACCCAGGTGGCGAAGAACGGCGTACCGTATTTCGGGTGCAAGGTCGACAGCTTCTTTGGCAGCAGGCCATCGCGCGACATGGCAAACAGCACGCGGGTCTGGCCGTAGGCCATCACCAGGATCACCGTGGTCATGCCCAGGATGGCGCCCATGTCGACGAAGCCGGCAACCCAGTTTTCGCCGGCGTATTGCAGCGCGAGCGACACAGGATGGTCAATGCCGAGGAACTTCTGGTAAGGAACGATGCCCGTCATGATGGCGGAGACAACCACGTACAGGATCGCGCAGGTAGCGAGGGAGCCGATAATGCCGATCGGCAGGTCGCGTTCCGGACGCTTGACTTCTTCCGCAGCGGACGTCACCGCGTCGAAACCGATAAACGCGAAGAACACCAGTGCGGCCGCGCTCATCACGCCATTCATACCAAAGGGCATGAACGGCTGCCAGTTGGCCGGCTGCACGTGGCGCGCGCCGACGAGGATAAACAGGAGCACGACGCCAACCTTGATCAGCACCATGATGTTGTTCAGGCGCGCCGACTCGCGCACGCCCCACGACAGCATGGTCGTCAGCACCAGCATGATCAAGAGCGCAGGCAGGTTGAACCAGGTTTCCACGCCTGGCAGCGCGCCAGGCGCCGCGGTCAGCACGGTCGGCAGGCCGATCCCGAAGCCCGACAACAGCGACTGGAAATAGCCGGACCAGCCGACCGATACCGCCGAAGTGGCCAGGCCGTATTCCAGCAGCAGGTCCCAGCCGATCATCCAGGCGACGATCTCGCCCATGGTGGCGTAGCTGTAGGTGTAAATCGAGCCGGCCACCGGGACCGTCGATGCGAATTCGGCATAGCAGAGCGCGGCGAAGGTGCAAGCGAGGGCCGCAATGACAAACGATACGGTCAGGGCCGGGCCGGCAGTCACGGCGCCGGTGCCGGTCAGCACGAAAATGCCGGTGCCCACAATGGCGCCAATGCCCATCAGCACCAGGTCGAAGGGACCGAGCACTTTTTTGAGGCCGCCGGGCACGCGGCTTGCCGCGACCATCTTGTCAAGATTCTTTGTTCTGAAAATACTCACTACGTTGTCTCCAAATTTAAATCGTTTGTTTCTGCGTGCTGCCTATGCTGGCAACTTCGTATTGTCCCACGGAGGGCCAAATGCTTGCCGAAAATAAAAAAGGCCTGCGATCCGGAGATGGCAAGCCTTTCATCAAAAACCTGGTGGGAAGTACAAGTTTCGAACTTGTGACCCCTGCAGTGTGAATGCAGTGCTCTACCCCTGAGCTAACCTCCCGAAGTGGCCCGTATTATGGCACATCCTTAACGAATCGTCACGCATGAGCTCAATCACAGCGCGTCGATTTCATAACGGACGTCGCGGCGGTCGGTGGTTTGCGGCCCCGCGACCAGATACGTGTCCCATCCCAGGCGGCGCGCTGCCTGGCCGCCGCCTAACGTGACGCCCTGCACATGCGAAGCGAGCAGGACCAGTTCCACCTCATATTCAAGCGAGATGCCGGTAAACATGTTGACCATGCTTTTCAAGGCCCGCGCCGCCATTCCGCCGGGCAGGAAGTCGCTGAATCTGGCGCCGTCCAGCGGCCCGACGACCAGCCGCAGCCGCAGGTCGCGCTGCCAGACGCGCGCGCCCGCCATCGCGCCAGCGCCCAACCCGGCGTTGGCGCCGCCCAGCACCGTTTGCTGCGCGGCCGGCACGTCGTACCAGCAACCGATGTACTGCTCTGCCTTGACCTGCTGGCCAAAATAGGCCGACAACACCCGCGCAATCTGGACTGCCGACGCGGGCCGGTGCCGCATCGCGGCGGCAAAGTAGCCGATCGACTCATCCAGCACGGCGCCGCCCATCTCATTGGCGAAACGCTGGCGCAGGGAGCTGCTGCCCAGCCCGGCCAGCGAAAGCAGCAGCGGCAGGAAGCCGTCGCTGCCGTCGAGCTGGTATTTCAGTTCCAGCCGGTACTTGCGCCACGCTTCGTAAAACAAGGCCAACGACCGGTTCGAGAAGGTATCGAGGAAGGCGCGCGGGCCGTCGTCTTTCTGGTAGAGCAGATGGGCGGCGATCTGTTCGGTGTAGTGGGCAGGGAGCACGCCGCCACTACCTGCCAGCCCCATGAAGGCTGGCGTGATACGGACATATTTCAGCGTGCCAGATGCCAGCGCGGCGCCAAGCGCGCTGGCATCGCTGGCGAGGCCGCGCGGTTCGGTATCGACGGCTTCGAGCTGGCTGGCCGGGAATGCGAGCGAGGTCGAGTTCTGGAAGCGCAGGAAGTGGGCAACGGCGCCCTGCGCAGGTTCGCCGCGCCGCTTGAGCCAGAGTTCGAGCAGGCGCACCGCCTGGAAGTATTCGAAGCGGTACGGTTCCTGGAACAGGCGCTCGATTACAGCAGGCTCAAATCGCCGCTTCGGGGTGGACATCTCAATAGCTCTTCTCCGGTTTTATTCGACGCCACGATCAGTTGGGTGAAGCTGTTGGCGTGCACATACAGGCCAAGGAAGCGTTCAATGATGTGGGCGAATGCGTGGATGCCGCTGCCCACGAAAGCCTCCTCGTGGATGGACAGGCGCACTTCGACCCCGCGTACAAGGCAGGCAAAGGGATTCCCTGGCAGCCAGGTGTTGGCCGCCTTGTAGGCGACGGCAGCGATGCCGCCGATCTGCCGCTGCGAGGACGGTGAACGCTGCAGGTCGTAGAGCGTCAGCATCTCGCGGAAGGCCTCGAGGCCGCCGCCAGCCAGCGACAGGTGGTTCAGCGACAGGTGCGAAATCAGCCGCCAGTGGGCGCCCTGCCCGCGCTCGAACCGGGTCGATGGCGTCGGCTTGCGCAGGAAGCAGAGCGCGCTCACGCCAGCGCCGCCATCGAGGAACAGGTCGCCGCCGCGCTGTCCGTACGCGAGCAAGGACGGCAGGTCGCGGTTGGTGCAGGTCAGTTCAACACTGAGCGTGTCGCTTTCGACCGCGGACGGATCGAAGTCGATATCGACGATGGATATCTGCGTTTCATGGCCGGGGCTATTGTCGGCCAGCGTATCGTCGCGCCGCATCACATAGTAATGCCCGCGCTCCCCGGGCGTCTGGCCGTGCTGCAGCGAATAGAAAGGCCTGAACTGCACGACTGATTCGCCCTGCGGCGTCTGCCGCACCAGGCTGACCGCGTCGATCGAGTGGACGTCGAAGGCAAAGGCGCGGCGCGCATCGGCCAGCACCGGATAGCTTGCCGAGGCATGGGTAAGGCGGATCGGTTCGCCGTGCTGGCGAAACAGGTTGACCACCGGCGTGCAGCCAAGCAGCACGTTATTGGTCGTCAAAATGCCAAGCATGCGCGCAATGTTCGAATCGGCCCGCATTCCCGACAGCGCGAGGTGCAGGGAGACCGACCGGGCGCCGGCCGGCGCCGCGCCGCATAACGCCGCCAAGTCGATATCGAAGAAATTGAATTTTTCCGGGAAACTGAAGTATTCGGTGAGCAGACGGTAGGCATCGTGCGAGCGCGCAGGGAACTCGATCAGCGATTCGTCTTCATTGAAGCCGGCAGCCGTGATGGGGCTCTCCGCCAGCGCAAGCCATCGCCCGCTGCCCTCCGCCTCCACGTAGGCGGCGACGGTGCGCATGAACAAGGCGTCGCGCAGCGCGGCGCAGAACGAGGACTCGCCATCAATGAACACGCGCAGCTTGCCAAGGCCGAGCTGCCCGATCGGGACTTGTTCGGCCGTGCTGGAAATCGTCAGGCTCACGCTCGATGTGGCGCCAGCCGGAGGCCGGGACGCTTCGGGCGCCTTGATGATCGCCGCGAACGAGGCGGCGGTAAGCGCAACCGGGGCCACCGTCAGCGGATACACGGTGCGGAAGATGCACGCCGCGCCGCGCACCGGCCGGGTTTTGAGCTCAGTGCCGCGCGCGATCACGCTGGCGCTGGTCATCTGCGCGGCCGCTGCGACGACGTCCAGGCGCGCGATGGAGCATGAGGGGAATGGCCGCAGGTAATGCGGGTACAGCACCTCGAACAGGGCCTCGGTGAATTCCGGGTAGTCATCGTCAAGCCGCTTGGCGATACGCGAATTGAGCAGCGCGAACGATTCGATCATCCGTTCGATGTGCGGGTCTTCGCACACCGCGCCGCCGATCAGCAGGCGGCCGGCGATCTTCGGATAGCGTTCGGCAAACTCGCGCGAATAGCGGCGCAGGAAACCGAGCTCCCGCTCGTAGTAAGGCAGCAGTTGTTCCACCGTCAGGCTCCTGCCGGCGCGGCCGCGCGGCGCGCTTTGCTGATGCTGTAATGGAGTGTCGATGGCTGCAGCTGCGCGTCGAAGTTGACCGGTTCCTGGGACGTGCTGACGACCATCAGCGCGCTGATCGAGAAGTTAAGGCTGTTGATGGCGCCCTCGCGCGCTTCCAGCGAGGCTTTCACATTGCGCAGGCGCGGCTCATGGCGGGCGATCGTCATTTCGAGGCAAGTGCAGATGTGGGCCCGGTCGTCGGGGCTCGACAGCGAACGGCCTGCGAAGTCCGCCAGGCCGTAAGTGACGACCGAGCGCGCGCATTCCGGGAAGCCTTTCACCAGCTCTTCGGAGATGGCGGTGCGGGTGTTGAGCAGCGCCTCCAGGTCGCGCGCGACCGAATCCTTGAGGTCCTCGACGGACATGCGCGACACGGTCGCGCTGGTGGCGCCGCGGACCGGCACATCCATCAAGCGGTCGAACAGGCCAGGCGTAAAACCCTTCATGGTCACCCCCATCGAGCAGAGTGGAATATTTGCACAGAACGAAAGCAAAAAACAGTGCCAATGGGCAGGACCTTCGCTGACTTTGAGCAAGCGCAAGCGAGCACATCATTAGGCTACAAATGCCTGGAGGAAGGGTTATGTTTGCCAACTTAACGGCTGGCAAACGAGGGGCAGCGAGATGACCGGTAAAGTTCTCTGGGGCGAGGGCCTGTTCCTGCGCCCCCAGCATTTCCAGCAGCAAGACCAGTACCACGAACAGCGGCTGCACGAGAGCGTCAAGGCGCTCCATCCCTACGCATGGGGCGTGAGCCACCTGCAGGTCGACCGCGATGCGCTGGCCAGCAACGGCCTTCGCATCCTTGAACTGTCGCTGCGCTTCCAGGACGGCGAGCTGTACGACGCACCCGGCGCCGACGAGCTTCCCGAGCCGGTGGACCTCGGCCAGCTGCTCCAGTCCCAGCAGGCGGTCACGTACTACGCCGCCCTGCCCTCCTTCAAGCCTTTCGGCGGCAATTTCAGCCAGCCCGGCCAGGCCAGGGAAGCGGCGCGCTTCGTCCAGGTTAACCAGGACACGCCCGACCTCTACACCCAGGCCGCCCAGGCCCAACTGTCGTACCTGAGGAAAAAGCTTCGGCTGGTCTCCGAATTCGAACCGCGCGACTCTTACACCCACTTCCCGCTGCTGCGCCTGCGCCGCGCATCGGCCGGCGGCTTTGAAATCGACCCGGCCCTCGTGCCGCCAAGCCTGTCGGTGGCGGCCGCACCTGTCGTGTTCATGCAACTGCGGCGCCTGCTCGACGCGCTCCAGGCCAAGGTCAGCGCCCTCTACGGCCATCACCGCGAACCCAGCCGCAACGTGGTCGAATTCCGTTCCGGCGACATGTCCTCGTTCTGGCTGCTGCACACCGCCAGCGCGGCGTTCGCGGCGCTGACCCACCACTTCAACCATCCGTCGCTGCATCCGGAACGGCTGTACGAACAACTGCTGGGCATCGCCGGCGGCCTGATGACCTTTTCCAAGAGCTGGACCCTTGCCGACCTTCCCGCCTACCAGCACAACGATCCCGGCCCCGCCTTCGAGAAGCTGTACCAGATCATTCGCGAACTGGTCGACACGGTGATCTCGTCGAAGTATTTTGCGATCGCGCTGAACCAGGTCAGGCCGTCGTACTACAGCGGCATGCTCGACTCGGGCAAGATCGACGACAAGACGGCGTTTTACGTGGCTGTGTCGGCCAACATGCCGCTGGTCGAACTGGTGGATGTGGTGCCGCTGCGGTTCAAGGTGGGCGCGCCGGATGACGTGGAAAAATTCGTGCTGTCGGCCTTGCCCGGCGTGCGGCTGCAGCATGCGCCGCAAGTACCGGCGGCGGTGCCGGTGCGGCCGGACACCTGCTATTTCACGGTGGAAGCGAAAGGCCAGATGTACGAGCGCATGCTGCAGGCGCAGTCGATCTCGATCTACGTGCCGTCCGGCATGCAGGAATTGAAACTGGAACTGGTGGCGGTCACGTCGTGACGCCGCGCGAATGCGCGCTTACGCGTCGGCGTAGATGCGCCAGACGCAGGTGCCCTTGACTTGCTTGTCGAGGCCATCGAGCAGGCTGGTGTGCGCGGCGAGCTCGTCGTCGCTGGCGCGCAGGACAATGATCTCGGCCAGGGCAACCGCCTCGAGCGCAACGCCCGAACCCTGCGTTTCCACCTCGTCGTACATCGACAGCGTGTTCTGACCGCGCGTCATCGACAGGTACACGTCCGCCAGCAACTCGGCATCGAGCAGCGCGCCGTGCAGCTTGCGGTGCGAATTCGACACGCCGTAACGGTCGCACAAGGCATCCAGCGAATTGCGCTTACCCGGATGCATTTCCTTGGCGTTCACCAGCGTGTCGATCACGCCGCTGGCGTGGCTCACGAACGGCGGCAGGCCAAGCAGTTTGAACTCGTGGTTAAGGAACCCAAGGTCAAACGGCGCGTTATGGATGATGAGTTCGGCGCCCGCGATATATTCACGCAACTCAGCCGCAATCTCGGCGAACTTCGGCTTATCGCGTAAAAACTCGGAGGTCAGTCCGTGCACCGCCAGCGCGCCCTCGTCGGAATCGCGTTCCGGATTGATGTAGCGGTGGAAGTTATTCCCGGTCAGCATGCGGTTCTTGATCTCGACACAACCGATTTCAATGACGCGGTCGCCTGTTCGCGGGTTCAGGCCGGTGGTTTCGGTATCGAGGACAATTTGACGCATGGAATTTAGTGATGTGGTGAAACAAGTGCCCGCAGTATAGCAGCCGGCGGTCAGCGGCGGACCGTTTCGACGCCGCGATTGGCCAGCACGTCGGCCCGCTCGTTGCCAGGATGGCCGTTGTGGCCGCGCACCCAGCGCCAGTCGACTTTGTGCTGCTGCTGGGCCAGGTCGAGGGCCTTCCAGAGGTCTTCGTTTTTCACCGGTTCCTTGGCCGAGGTCTTCCAGCCGCGCGCCTTCCAGCCGTGGATCCACTCCGAAATGCCCTTCTGCACGTACTGGCTGTCGGTATGCAGCACCACCTCGCACGGACGGTTCAGCGCGCCCAGCGCTTCGATCACTGCGCGCAATTCCATGCGGTTGTTCGTGGTGTTGAGTTCGCCACCGAAGATTTCCTTCTCGTGGCCGTCTGCGACCAGCAATGCGCCCCAGCCGCCAGTGCCTGGGTTGCCCTTGCAAGCGCCGTCCGTAAAAATTTCTACCTTGCTCATCCAGCTGTCTACTTTCTATTGGTTGCGGGCACGGCCTGTGGCGCCGATGCCGATTTTTTGCTCCATGCCGGCCCGATCAGGGTCATGCCTTTGACCCGCTTGACTGCGTGCACCATGTACACCGCACCCAGGTAAGGCCACCATCGCTTGCCGGCATTCTCCATGAAGGCAAAGCGGTTGAGCCATTGGGTGGTCCGGCAAGGCGGCGCGTAACAGCCAAAATGGCTGCGCGTTACGCCAAGATTCAACAATTTTAACCAGTCTTTCATCCGGGGCATAGAAATGAATTCCCCGGCGACAGGCAGATAAGGGCTGCGCGTGATGCGGCGCACGCTTTGGCGAAGTCCCCACAGGCTGGCCGGGTTGAAGCCGCAGATAATCACCTGCCCTTCAGGGATCAGCACGCGCTCGACCTCGCGCAGCACCTGGTGCGGCTCGGCCGCAAACTCCAGCACGTGGGGCAGCACCACCAGGTCGAGGCTTTGCGAGGCGAACGGCAGCTCGGCGAAATCAAGCGCGACCGCAATCTGCTTGTTGCCAGCCGCCAGCGCAAGTTCATCGATCTTCGACATGCGGGTGGCCGCCTGCCATTTGTTGGGCATGCGGTTCGCGGCCAGCGCATCGATTTGCGGCAAGCCTACCTGCACCGCGTTGTAGCCGAAAATATCGGCGGTCAGCTCGTCCAGGCATGCCTGTTCCCACTGGCGCACGTAAATGCCGGCGGGCGATTTCAGCCAGCCGTCGAGCGCTATAATGGATTTTTCGGATGCCGCGCTATCCATGCCTACCCTTTTGTCAAAACCAACACTATGACGTCTATTCCGCGCAGCGATTTGACCGTGCTTGCCATCCCCGCCTTTAAAGATAACTATCTCTGGCTGATTCATGACGGGGCCAACGCCGCGGTCGTCGATCCAGGCGATGCCAGGCCCGTCCTTGCTGCCCTGGCGGAAAATCAGCTCGCCCTGACTGCCATTTTACTCACCCATCACCATGCTGACCACATTGGTGGAGTGCAACAACTGTTGGAGCATGCGAGCGTGCCCGTTTTCGCCCCCCGCAATGACGGCATTTCCCTCGTGACGCATCCGCTTGCCGAGGGCGACAGCATCCGCCTGCGCGGACTCGAACTGGCATTACGGGTGCTGGAGGTGCCTGGCCACACGCTGGGACATATCGCCTACGTGCGCGAGACGCCAGGCGCGCACTGGCTGTTCTGCGGCGACACCTTGTTCGCCGGCGGCTGCGGCCGCGTGTTCGAGGGTACGCCGGCGCAGATGGCCGATTCGCTCGCCAAACTGGCGGCATTGCCCGATGATACCCAGGTGTTTTGCGCGCATGAATATACGCTCGCCAACCTCCGGTTTGCACAGGCGGTCGAGCCTGGCAATGCCGAGCTGGCGAAACGGGTTGGCGCGGAGACTGCGAAGCGGGAGCGCAACCAGCCGACGGTGCCGTCGACGATTGCGCTGGAGAAGGCAACCAACCCCTTCCTCCGCTATCGCGAGCCGGAAATTATCGGCACGCTGGTGGAGCAAGGCAGGCTGGCTGAAGGCGCGGCGCCTGTACAAGCATTCGCCGCGCTTCGGGAGTGGAAAAATACGTTCTGAACGACGCGGTCAGATCTCTTCGTACAGCGGCAGGGTCAGGAACTCGGCAAACGATTCCGACGTCGACATTTCCTCGAAGATTTCGGCCGCACGCGCATAGCTTGGGTCCGAGCCGTTCGGCGCGACGTCCTTCACTTTGGCCAGCTCTTCCGGGATCATCGCGCGCACCATCTCGGCGGTCACCTTGCGGCCGTCTTCCAGCACGCCCTTCGGCGAACGAATCCACTGCCATACCTGCGAGCGGCTGATCTCAGCAGTCGCCGCATCTTCCATCAGGTTATGGATCGGCACGCAGCCGTTGCCCGTCAGCCAGCTGCCGAGGTAATGGATGCCGACGTTGATGTTGTAACGCAGGCCCGCTTCGGTAATCGGCGCTTCCGGCTTGAAGTCGAGCAGTTCGTTGGCGGTGACTTCGACGTCCGGGCGCTGCTTCTCGATCTGGTTCGGCTTGTCGCCAAGTACCTTCTTAAACTCGGTCATCGCGAGGTCGACCAGGCCCGGGTGGGCGACCCAGCCGCCGTCGTAGCCGTCGGTCGCATCGCGCGCCTTGTCGCTGCGCACGCCGCCCATCGCCACGTCGTTCTTCTCCGGGTCGTTCTTGATCGGGATCAGGGCGGACATGCCGCCAATCGCCGGTGCGCCGCGCTTGTGGCAGGTCTTGAGCAGCAGCAAGGCGTAGGCACGCATGAATGGCGCCGTCATCGTGACCTTCGGACGGTCCGCGAGACAGAAATTTTTATCCAGCTTGAACTTCTTGATGCACGAGAAGATGTAATCCCAGCGGCCGGCATTCAGGCCGGAGCTGTGCTCGCGCAGTTCGTACAGGATTTCGTCCATTTCGAACGCGGCCAGGATGGTTTCGATCAGCACGGTTGCCTTGATCGTCCCTTGCGGCAGGCCCAGCTCGTTTTGCGTCATCACGAAGATGTCGTTCCACAGGCGAGCTTCGAGGTGCGATTCCATTTTCGGCAGGTAAAAATACGGACCCGCGCCGCGCGCCAGCTGTTCCTTGGCGTTGTGGACCATGAACAATGCGAAGTCGAAGATGCCGCCTGACACGCGCTTGCCGTCGACCAGCACGTGCTTCTCGTCCAGGTGCCAGCCGCGCGGGCGCACGACCAGGGTCGCGACCTTCTCGTTCAGCTTGTACGACTTGCCGTTCTGCTCCAGCGAGATGGTGCCGCGCACCGCGTCGCGCATGTTGAGCTGGCCGGTGATCTGGTTATCCCAGTTCGGCGTGTTCGAATCTTCGAAGTCGGTCATGTAGCTGTCGGCGCCGGAGTTCAGCGCGTTGATGACCATCTTGCGTTCGACCGGGCCGGTGATTTCGACGCGGCGGCATTCAAGGGCCTTTGGGATCGGCGCGATCTTCCAGTCGCCGGCGCGGATGTGTGCGGTCTCGGCCAGGAAATCAGGGCGTTCGCCGGCATCCAGGCGCGCGGCGCGCTCGACCCGCGCGGCAAGCAACTGCTGGCGGCGCGGCTCGAACTCGCGCGTCAGCTTCGCCACCAGCGCAAGCGCCTCCGGCGTCAGGATCTGTTCGTAACCGGGCTTGATCTCGGCGGTAATTTCCATGCCGGCGGGGGTCGTGATGCTCATGGGCTGCTGCTCCTGTAGAGTGAAGGTGGGATGCTGGGCGTTTCAGTTAAGTTAAAGTATATTCACTATCTGGTAGCTAAACGAGACAATTAATACATTCATCTGTGCGTTTTTGTCACAGATACGAGGAAACACGCATGGGCCAGTTCCGCCAGATCTCCACCTTCGTCGAAGTTGTCGCCCGCGGCAGCTTGTCCGCCGCCGCGCGCGCGGAAGGCATCGCCCCCGCCATGATCGGGCGCCGCCTCGATGCGCTTGAAACCCGGCTGGGCGTCAAGCTGCTCCAGCGCACCACGCGCAGGCTGGTGCTGACCAACGAAGGCGCGGCCTTCCTGGAAGATTGCCAGCGCATCCTGAGCGAACTGGAGGAAGCCGAGTCGGCCGTCGCCGAACGCAGCGCCAAGGCCAGCGGGCACCTGCTGGTGTCGGCGCCGGCCGGCTTCGGCCGCCAGCACGTGGCGCCCTTGCTGCCCTCCTTCCTGGCCGAGCACCGCGACGTGACCGTCAACCTTAACCTGACCGACCGCATCGTCGATGTCGTCGGCGAAGGGGTTGACGTGGCGATCCGCATTGCCAGCCTGTCCGACTCCAGCCTGGTCGGCGTGAAGCTGGTCGACAACCAGCGCGTGCTGGTCGCCTCGCCCGCCTACCTGCGGCGCAAGGGCACGCCGCGCACCCTGGCCGACCTGGCCAGGCACAACTGCCTGGCGATCAGCAGCGAAGGCAGCCAGCGTGGCTGGGCCTTCAGCGAGAACGGCAAGATCGTGACGATCAAGGTCGCGGGTAACATGGTGTGCAATGACGGCGCCGTGCTGCATGACTGGGCCTTGTCGGGCAAGGGCCTGGCGTGGCGCTCGATGTGGGAAGTGGGCAGCGATATCGAAGCGGGACGGCTGCGCACGGTGCTGGACCAGTTTGCGGCCCCCGGCAACGATATCTACGCGATGTTCGCGCAGCGCCGCCACCTGCCGCTGCGCATCCGCGCCTTCGTCGATTTTCTGCGGCACACGTATTCGGGCAAGGATTACTGGCGCAAACGATAAGGGCCGGAATGATCCGGCCCTTCGTCTACCCCGGCTGAACAGCAGGGGCGAAAAAAAATCCCCGGAAACCGAGGATTTTTATTTGGATTCAGCTATTAGATAGGCTGAATGTTCGAAGCTTGCTTGCCCTTAGGGCCTGCGGTTACTTCGAAAGAGACGCGCTGGTTCTCTTGCAGGGACTTGAAGCCTGCCGACTGGATAGCCGAGAAGTGAGCGAACAGATCTTCGCCGCCTTCATCAGGGGTGATGAAGCCGAAGCCCTTCGAATCATTGAACCATTTTACGATGCCAGTTGCCATTACAATTTCCTATTTCAGTTAAGTGGACTTGCGTCCGTTTTCGATCGTTTGAAGAACCAAGTAAGAAATGACAGACAAACTGCACTACTACCTCGAATCCAACGATCCCGTATTATACCGAATAAAACACAAAAAGCACGTCCCGCACAAAATAAAATGCTGACGGTAGAAATAATTCAGTGCGTCAACTCTTTAGCGCCCGTGTTCACTGCGGCAGTACGGTGAATATAGGGCATCGAAGCGGTACAAGTTTGCGTTATATCAAACGACCATCGCAAGATAACTTGCATTTTGTAATTGCGTCGCACAATTGACCAGCTCGCTTGATCGGGGCTTCAGGGGTATTGATCGGCTTTTGGATTGACTTCGGCCCAGGCCACATATTCATCCAGTCCCGCCATCCAGTTTTCCCAATCCGGTGGCGACACGGTTTCAAATGCCATCAGCACGCGCAGGCGCTGTTCCAGCTGGCGCGCCTGCTGGCCGAGCACGCGGAAACCGAAGGTGGCTGCGGACCCGGCAATGGTGTGCAGCATCTGGTGCAGCTCGGCGACCAGCGCATTGTCAGGCGCATGCGGCTCGAAGCGCATGCGTGCGTCGCGCAAGCGCGCCATCGTGCTCGGCACGCTGGCGGCGAACTTGTCATTGAGCGCGTTGAGCCTGGCGAAGAAATCCTGGTCGATCAGCGTAGCCATGGGGCTTACTTGGTGCCGAAGATACGGTCGCCGGCGTCGCCCAGGCCAGGCACGATGTAGGCATGGTCGTTCAGGTGCGAGTCGAGCGAGGCGACATACAGCTTGACGTTCGGGTGCGACTTCTGGAACACCTCGACGCCTTCCGGCGCGGCCACCAGGGCCAGGAAAATGATCTGCTCGTCGCTGACGCCGCGCTTTTTCAGTACGTCGACCGCGTGCACGGCCGAGTTGCCGGTCGCGACCATCGGGTCGCACAGGATGAAAATGCGGTCGCTGGTATCCGGCAGGCGCACCAGGTATTCGACCGGCATGTGGGTGTCCGGGTCGCGGAACACGCCGACGTGGCCAACCCGCGCCGATGGCACCAGTTCGAGCAGGCCGTCGCTCATGCCGATGCCTGCGCGCAGGATCGGCACGATCGCCAGCTTCTTGCCGGCGATGACGGGGGCGTCGATGGTGACCAGCGGGGTTTCGATCTTGCGGGTGGTCAGCGGCAGCTCACGGGTGATTTCGTAACCCATCAGCAGCGTGATTTCCTTGAGCAGTTCGCGGAAGGTGCGCGTGGACGTGTCGCGCTCACGCATGTGGCTCAATTTATGCTGGATCAGCGGGTGATTCAGGATAAACAGGTTGGGAAAGCGCGGATCTTGTTTCATTGTATTGTTCATTGATCGTTTAATTGAGGCTATTTCGCCATTATCCCAGCCAAGGCCTTGTTTGTCCTCATTTTGGCAAATAAATGTCCAATGGTCACGTTAAATGATGCAAATCCGTCAATATGAGCTGGACGAGGCCGCCGCGGCCTCCGATCGCGCATGGCTCAGGCGGCCAGCGCGCGCGCCAGGATCGCGTCGCAATCGATGCCGGCAGGCAGGCGTCCGTAGGCGCCGCCGACGTCCTGCGCCAGGCGCGACTGCGCGAACGCCTCGCCCACGAAGGCAGGTGCGTGGCGCAGCAGCAGCGCAGCCTGCACCGCGACCACGATCCTTTCCGCCAGCCGGCGTGCGCCGTACTCGTCCTGCGGCTGCGCAAGGTCGTCCAGCAGCTTTGCGCTGTAGGCATTGAAGGCCGCGTTGCCGGCGCCGGCGAGCGCCAGTTCCGCTGCCAGCGCATCGCGGGTCTCAGGCGCTTTGCCGAAGGCGCGCAGCACGTCCAGGCACATCACATTGCCCGAGCCTTCCCAGATCGAGTTGACCGGGAATTCGCGGTACAGCCGCGCCAGCGGGCCGTCCTCCACATAGCCGTTGCCGCCGATGACCTCCATCGCTTCGGCGCCGAAGCCCGGCCCGCGCTTGCAGATCCAGTATTTGCCGGCCGGGGTCAGTATGCGGCCCAGCAGCGCCTGCGCCGGGTCGGCTGCCTCGTCGAAGCAGCGCGCCAGCCGCAGCGCGAAGGCGGTTGCCGCTTCCGATTCCAGCGCCAGGTCGGCCAGCACGTTTTGCATCAAGGGCTGCTGGGCGAGCTTGCGGCCGAACGCTTCCCGTCCGCGCGCGTGGTGCAGCGCGTGGGTCAGAGCGGCGCGCATGATGCCGGCGCTGCCGACCACGCAGTCCAGCCGCGTGTGGCTGCCCATCTCGAGGATGGTCGGGATGCCGCGGCCGACCTTCCCCACCAGCCAGCCGGTGGCGCCGGCAAATTCGACTTCCGATGAAGCGTTCGAGCGGTTGCCCAGCTTGTCCTTCAGGCGCTGCACGCGGATCTCGTTGCGGCTGCCGTCGGGCAGGAAGCGCGGCACGAAGAAGCACGACAACCCGGCGCTGCCTTCGGCGCCGGTCTGCGCCAGCACCAGGTGGGCGTCCGACTGCGGCGCCGAGAAAAACCATTTGTGCCCGACGATGCGCCATGCGCCCTCGCCTTCGGCGCCAAAGCGCTCGCGCGCCGCGGCGGCGTCCATCGGTTCGGCGCGGGTGGTATTGGCGCGCACGTCGGTGCCGCCCTGCTTTTCGGTCATCCCCATTCCGACCAGCGCGCCGGTCTTTTGCCCGACCGGCAGCGAGCGCGGATCGTACTGGCGCGACAGGATCTTCGGCAGCCACTTGTCGGCGATCGGGCCGGCCTGGCGCAGCGCCGGAACGGACGCATAGGTCATCGTGACCGGGCACTGGCTGCCATTTTCGACCTGCCCGAACAGCAGGTACTGGGCGGCGCGCGCGACCTGCGCGCCCCGGCGCCCCGAATCCCATGGCGACGCGTGCGCCCCCGCCTCGATCAGCATCGACATCAGCTTGTGCCAGGCCGGGTGGAATTCGACTTCGTCGATACGGCGCCCGCCGCGGTCGAAGTTCAACAGGCGCGGCGCGTTGACATTGGCCTGGCGCGCCAGGTCAAGCGTTTCCGCGGCGCCGAGCCTGGCGCCCAGCTCGCGCAGCCCATCCGCTGCCCATCCCGCGCCTTCGCGCGCGAGCGCTTCCATCAGCGCAGGATCGCAGGCGAACAGGTTCACATTTTCGAAAGGCGGTGCCTGGTTGAATACCTCGTGGGTGTCGAACTCGCTCATTGGGCCGGTCTCTTCGGGTTAATTTTTCATTCATCGATGGCGTCGAACGGCGTTGCCATTTAATATACAAAGCCAGGTCCGCCCGCCTGCGGAGGCTAGCGCAAACACCACCGGGAAGCAAGCGGCAGGCCGGCCCGCGAGGGCAGCCGCAGCCCCGGAACAAACGCAAAAAAGGCTGACCGAAGTCAAATTTAACGAAATCAATAGCTTGCCAATGCATTTTTAATGCGTTTTGGCATCTTTCGATAATACTTTTGGCGCTACTTTGGTAGACTTGCAAGGGTCCAAACACAGCCGCGCCCCGACTGCCGTCGCCGCGCCGGAGATTTCCAGGCTAAATGATAAGAAAGTCGCACTTGCCAGATGCTTTCCAGCCCACCCCCAGTGCCTGAGCGCGCGCTGCCCATCCGGCCGCAGGCCGCCACCGCCTCCGAGGCGCTTGGCCCGCTGCTGGAAGCGGCCGGCGACATCGTGTTCGCGCTCGATCCGGCCGGAGCGATCCGGCAGGCGAGCAAGCGTGCAGGGGCGCTGACAGGACGCGCCGGGGAACTGCCCGGCATGGCGCTCGCCGCCTTGGTGGCAGACGCCGACCAGCCGGTCATGCGCAACGCGATCGCCGACGCCGCAGGCGCCACGGACGCTGTCCGCATCGAAGCACGCCTGAAAACCCCGGAAAAAGAAATCTGGTTCGAATTCCGCCTTGCCGCGCTGGCGATGCCCGATGGCGCTTGCGCCCTGCTGGCGGTCGGGCGCGACATGTCGGCCCAGCGCGCGACCGAAGAACGCCTGCGCCACATGGCGACCCACGACGGCCTGACCGAACTGCCCAACCGCCTGCTGCTGTCGGACCGCATCCGCATGGTGATCGCGCAGTCGCGCCGATCGGGCCAGGGCTTCGTGGTGGCGACCATCGGCCTCGATGGCTTCAAAAAAGTGAACGATGGCCTTGGCCATCCGGTTGGCGACGCCGTCCTGCGCATGGCCGCGGCGCGCCTGCGCAAGACGCTGCGCGACAGCGATACGCTGGCGCGCATCGGCGGCGACGAGTTCGTGGCGGTCTTGCCGGGCACGCATACCGAAGCCCAGATCAAGCTGGTGACCGGCCGCCTGCTGGCTACCCTGCAGTCGCCGTTTGAAATCGACAAGCACACGGTCTACCTGGGCGCATCGGTCGGCGTGTCGATCTATCCGCAGCACGCCGAAGACGAAGTGCGCCTGGTGGCGCTGGCCGACGCCGCCATGTCGCGCGCCAAGGAAACCGGCAAGGCGCGCTGCGTGGTCTACAGCGCGCGCCACAGCGGCCCGCCGGAGCACGACATCTCGCTGGAAGCGGCGATGTTCGAGGCGGTGCGCGAAGGCGAGTTTTTGCTGTACTACCAGCCGATCGTCGACGCGCGTACGCGCCAGATCCAGGGCTTCGAGACCCTGATGCGCTGGAAGCATCCGACCCTGGGCATGGTGCCGCCGGTGCGCTTCATCCCGATCGCCGAAACCAATGGCCTGATCAACCTGCTCGGCGCCTGGGCCCTGAAGGCCGCCTGCGTGCAGCTCAAGCAGTTCGAGGAAGCGGCGCGCCGCAAGCTGTACATCTCTGTCAACATCAGCCCGCGCCAGTTCCGCAACGATAAATTCCTCAACGTGCTCGACGACGCCCTTGCCTTCTCGGGCCTTGGCGGCGACCAGCTGGTCCTCGAAATCACCGAAGGCACGCTGATGGTCGACCCGGCCCACGCCGAGGCGCTGCTGAACCGCATGGCCGAACGGCGCGCGCGCATCGCCATCGACGACTTCGGCACCGGCTATTCTTCGCTGGCCTACCTCAAGCGCTTCCCGATCTCGGTGCTCAAGGTCGACCGCGCCTTCGTCAAGGACCTGCCGGACGCGCCCAAGGATGGCGCGATCTGCAACGCGGTGCTCGACCTGGCCAAGCACCTTGGCCTGTCCGTCGTCGCCGAAGGGGTGGAGACCGAAGAACAGCTGCATTACCTCGAACAGCGCGGCTGCGAATTCGTCCAGGGCTACCTGACCGGCAAGCCGATGCCTGCCCACGTTGCCATGGCGGCCCTGACCGAAGACCTGTACACAGCCCTGTTGCCCACCGACCTGAGGGCAGGAAACCAATGACGACGACTGCCAATCCGCTGGCCGCCATGAGCGCCGAGACCACCCTGGCCCTGCTGTGGGAACGTACCCGCCGCCAGGGCGACATGCCGGGCTTCACCAAGGCGATCAGCGCCATCCTCGGCGCCATGCGCGGCGAGGACGAGCAGGAATTCAACATGACGCAGACGGTGCTGACCGACCCTGTGCTTACCCAGAAAGTGCTGCGGCTTGCAAACAGCGGCATGTATTCAGCCTTCGGCCAGCGCGTCAACACGGTATCGAAAGCGGTGCTGGTGCTGGGGACCGAGGCAATCGGCCACCTGGCCCTTGGCCTGAAGCTGATCGAGGAACTGTCCAAATCGCTGCCCGACTCCGAAGTCGCGCATATCGAAATGGAGAAGGCTGTGCTGGCGGGGATGGTCGCGCAGCAGGTAACGGCGGGCTGCACGCCAAAGGTAGCCGAGGAAGCAGTGGTCTGCTCGATCCTGCACACGCTCGGCCGCATGATGGTGTCGTTCTATATGCCCGAACGCTGGCAGCAGCTGCGCCAGCGCGCAGCCGGCGGCAATGACGACGAGGCTGCGGAACAGGTGCTTGGCCTGTCGCTTGAGCGGGTCGGCCTGGCGGCGGCGCGCCACTGGGGCCTGCCGGCGAACCTGATCAGCGGCATGCGCCGCGTGGCGCCGGGCCAACGCGGCGACACCTTCGGGCACGGCGACTGGCTGGCCGCGGTATCGACCATGTCGTCGCAGTGCGCCGACGCCTTGTGGGGCGACGAGCCGGGGAGCTTTGACGCAGTCAGCGCGCTTGCCGCGGATTTTTCAGCGATGCTCGGGATCGCGCCGGACACCCTGGTGGCCGCCATCGAGAAGGCCAAGGTGGCCGCGGCCGCGGACCTGTCGATCGCGCCGCTGGCCAAGCCGGCTGAGAAGCGCGCGCTGGAAGCGGCCTCGACCCGCATGCGCGCCGAGGGCAACCGGGTGCTGGTCAGCGGGGTGTCCGACATGCGCGACGTCGCCGCCAGCGCGAGCCCCGGCCAGATGACGTCGATGGCGCTGGAAACCCTGTACCAGGGCCTGTCGTTCACGCACGCGATGGCGTTCATGCGCAATCGCCGCGACAAGGAGTACACCTGCAAAATGGGCTTCGGCGACGGCGTCCAGGCCATGATGCCCGACATGCGCTTCAACGATTCGTATGAGCCGAACGTGTTCCACGCGGCGCTCAACAGCGACCGCGTGATCTTCATCGAGAATGCGCGCGACTCCAAGTTCGCCGCCAAGCTGCCAGGCTGGTGGAAAAAGACCTTGTCCGGCGCGCGCAGCTTCGTCATCCTGCCGCTGTGCGCCAACGGCCAGGCGGTCGGCTTCATGTACGGCGACTGGGACGCAAGCTTCCCCGCGATCCAGCTAAGCCCGGCGGAATTCGGCCTGATGAACGACCTGCGCGCCCTCGTGATGAAGGCGGTGGAACGGCGCCGCCTGGGCGAGATAGCGGCCCTCGGCCGCGTCAGCTGACGCGGCGCGCAGTCCGGGCCTGCGAAATCAGGCGATACGGGGAGTGTGGACGCGCACGTCGCCGCACTGCGCGCGGTGCATCAGCGCGTGATCGATCAGCACCAGTGCCAGCATCGCCTCGGCGATCGGGGTCGCGCGGATGCCGACGCAGGGATCGTGGCGGCCAAAGGTTTCGACCGTCACCGGCTTGCCATCCTTGTCGATTGAACGGCGCGGTGTGCGGATCGACGAGGTCGGCTTGATCGCGATGGACACCGCAATATCCTGCCCGGTCGAGATCCCGCCCAGCACGCCGCCTGCGTTATTGCCGATGAAGCCGTCCGGCGTCAGTTCGTCGCCATGTTCGGAGCCTTTTTGCTCCACGCTCCTGAAGCCCGCGCCAATTTCCACGCCCTTGACCGCGTTAATGCCCATCATGGCAAACGCGATGTCGGCGTCGAGCTTGTCGTAGATCGGCTGGCCGAGGCCTACCGGCACGTTCTGGGCCACAACGTCGATGCGCGCGCCGATCGAGTCGCCGGCGCGGCGCAGTTCGTCCATTGCATCTTCCATGCGCGCGATCAGCGCAGCGTCGGCGCTGGCGGCAAAGAACGGGTTGTTGTGCACGTGCTCCCAGCTTTCAAACGGCACCGCGATGTCGCCCAGCTGGCTCATGCAGCCCTTGAACACCGTACCGTACTGCTGCAGCAGCCACTTTTTGGCGATGGCGCCGGCGCCGACCACGGGCGCGGTCAGGCGCGCCGACGAACGGCCGCCGCCGCGCGGGTCGCGCACGCCGTACTTGTGCCAGTAGGTGTAGTCGGCATGGCCGGGACGGAAGCTGTCGGCGATATTGCCGTAGTCCTTGCTACGCTGGTCTTCATTGCGGATCAGCAGCGCGATCGGGGTACCGGTGGTGACGCCTTCGTACACGCCCGACAGGATCTCGACACGGTCCGGCTCCTGGCGCTGGGTGACATGGCGCGAGGTGCCTGGACGGCGGCGGTCAAGCTCGGGCTGGATGTCGGCTTCCGAAAGCGGCAGTCCGGGTGGGCAGCCGTCGATGACGCAGCCGATGGCCGGGCCATGCGATTCGCCGAAGGTTGAGACGGAAAACAGCTTGCCAAATGAATTGCCGGACATGATAGGGAGAGAGGAAAGGCGGAAAAGCCAATTCTACCGTACGCCGGGCGATGCTGCTGCCCTGCCCTTCGGCCTTGCCGCCATTCCCCGCTGCGCGTCACTCAGGGCAAGGGCCAGGGGCGCCCGGATACACGCCGTTGTTGTACGCGTCGAGTATCGCCGCCAGCGCGATCTGCTCCTCGCATTCGCCGGGGCCGCAGCTGGCGGGCGTGGTACCGCCGGAGAAGAAGGCCGAGGCCTGGTTGATGGCGTCGATGACGCTCGGCGGGGCCGATGCGCCCGAAGCGTAATTGAGCACCGCGGCGATGTACTGCTTGGCCAGGATCAGGTAGCCGCTGCCTTGCACCGGCGCGTCGAGGACCTGCTGCAGGGTCAGGCCGCTGGAGAAGAATAGCGCGGTGCGGCTGTACGGCGCCGGCCAGGTCACGCCCGGCTTGTTGCCCCAGTAGCCCTGGGTGCGCACGCACCCTTTGACCGGCTCGCAGCCGCACACCGCTTCGGGGGCCACCACCTCAAACGTGCTGATGCGGGCAGGGTTGGCGGGATCGACCAGCTGCACCGTCGCGGCGCCACGCATGGTGCCCAGGGTCAGCGCGGGCGCCTCGATACTGAAGCCGTACACCGGCGCTCCGTTGCTGGCCAGGGGTAGCGCGGCGGACCGGTAGCTCGTCTTGTAGTCGGTTCCATAGACACGGTTCTGGACCATGTACTCGACCCTGGCGACGCTGCCGCGCACGCTTGCGCCCGCCAGCGAGACGACGCCCGAGTAGACCCACTTGCCGGTGGCCGCGTTTTCGCACACGTCGAGCGTGGCCGCGGATTTGGCAGTGGTTTGCGCGTGGGCGGGGGCGGACAACGCGCCCGCGACGACGGTCGCGGCGGCAAGGAAGCGCAGCAAGGCGCTGGCGGAAACAGTGTGAGCACGCATATCGTTTCTCCTCGATGGTTACAGTCGGCCGTCAGGGCAGCCGTACTGAAGCCATACTGTTCTCGATATGCCGCGCTCGCTTGCGTTAGCTCACCTGCAAGCTTGTTTGAATTTCAACGCGGGAATGAATGCTCAATCTTCTTGCGCTGTCTCGGCTGGCCAGTCGCGGATGTAGGCTTTGAGCATGCGGTTCTCGAAGTTCTGGGCTTCGAGCATGGCGCGCGCAACGTCATAAAACGAGATGACGCCAAGCAGTGTCTTGGCATTCATCACCGGCAGGTAGCGCGCGTGCTTCTCCAGCATCATGCGGCGCACTTCGTTGACTTCGGTGTCAGGCGTGACGGTGATCGGGTGGTCGTCCATATATTTGCGCACAGTCCCGGCGCCGATCGAACCATTGTTCGCGTGCAGGGTCTTAATCACTTCGCGGAAGGTCAGCATGCCGACCAGGTCGCCGAATTCCATCACGACCAGCGAGCCGATATCCTTTTCCGCCATGATGTTGACCGCATCGACCAGCGGCATTTCGGGGGTGGCGGTATACAGGATGTTGCCTTTAACCTGGAGGATTTCAGAGACTTTCATGGTGGTCACCCTGTGGGAAGGTTTATCTGCGCTTGCACGGCTGTAAGCTTTATCCGAATGTAGCCTAAGCGTAGCAAAAAATCCAGCATTGCGAAAAATCAAAGCCTTCTGGCGTGCGTTGGCATGCTACGATGCGGGCCATTCAATTTCTTGGATGAACCCACCATGAGCGGTCCCCAGTACCCAGGCTTCGACACGCTGTCGCTGCACGCCGGCGCCACCCCGGATCCTGCCACCGGCGCGCGCGCCACGCCTGTCTATTTCACCTCCTCGTTTGCGTTCAAGGACTCCGACCACGCCGCGGCCCTGTTCAACATGGAGCGCGCGGGCCATGTGTACTCGCGCATCTCGAACCCCACCAACGCGGTGCTCGAAGAACGCATCGCCGCCCTTGAAGGCGGCGTCGCGGGCATCGCCACCGCCAGCGGCCAGGCCGCGATGCACCTGGGCCTGGCGACCATCGCCGGCGCCGGTTCGCACATTGTCGCCTCGCGCGCGCTGTACGGCGGCTCGCAGAACCTCTTGGCCTACACGATGAAGCGCTTCGGCATCGACACCACCTTCGTCGACCCGCGCGACCCCGACGCATGGCGCGCCGCGATCCGCCCGGAGACCAAGGCACTGTTTGCCGAGACGCTCGGCAACCCTGGCCTCGACGTGCTGGACATCCCGAATGTGGCCGCCATCGCGCATGAAAACCACCTGCCGCTGATGATGGATTCGACCTTCACCACGCCCTACCTGCTGCGCCCATTCGACCACGGCGCCGACCTGGTCTTCCATTCCGCCACCAAGTTCCTGTGCGGGCATGGCACCGCGATCGGCGGCCTGCTGGTCGACGGCGGCACCTTCGACTGGCAGGCGGCATACGACAAGACCGGCCGCTTCGCCGAACTGTGCGAGCCGTACGACGGCTTCCACGGCATGGTATTCACCGAGGAGTCCACGGTGGCGCCGTTCGCGCTGCGCGCGCGCCGCGAAGGCCTGCGCGATTTCGGCGCCGTCATGAGCCCGCATAACGCCTTCGCCGTCCTGCAAGGCATCGAGACCCTGGGCCTGCGCATGGACCGCCACGTCGCCAACACGCGCAAGGTGGTCGAGTTCCTGCTGTCGAATCCCGCGGTGGAATCGGTCTCCTACCCGGAACTGGAGTCCCACCCCGACTACGAACTGGCCAAGCGCCTGCTGCCAAAGGGCTGCGGCGCGGTGTTCTCGTTCACGCTCAAGGGCGACCGCGCGGCGGGCCGCCGTTTTGTCGACGGGCTCAAGATCTTCTCGCACCTGGCCAATGTCGGCGACGCCAAGTCGCTGGTGATCCACCCTGCTTCGACCACGCACTTCCGCGTGCCGGCCGAGCAGCTGGCCGCGTCGGGCATCCGCGAAGGCACGATGCGCCTGTCGGTCGGCCTCGAAAACGTCGAGGACCTGGTCGAGGACCTGGCGCGCGGCCTGAAACTGTCGCAGAAGGGAGCCTGAGCATGATCCTCGACGTCCACGGCAAACAGGCTTACTGCTACACCGGCGGCAAGGCCTTCGACGCCTCGCGCCCGACCGTCGCCTTCATCCACGGCGCCCAGAACGACCACTCGGTGTTCGCGCTGCAGACCCGCTATTTTGCCCACCACGGCTTCAACGTGCTGGCGGTCGACATGCCGGGCCATGGCCGCAGCGCAGGGCCGGCGCTGGCCAGCGTTCCCGAAATGGCCGACTGGCTGCTGGCGGTGCTGGATGCGGCGGGCGTCGGCCAGGCCATGCTGGTCGGCCACAGCATGGGATCGCTGATCGCGCTGGAAGCCTCGCACAAGGCCCCGGCAAAGGTCGGCAAGCTGGCGCTGCTGGGCACCACCTACCCGATGAAGGTGGCTGACGCACTTCTGGAAACGGCAAAGAACAACGAACCTGTCGCGATCGATATGGTCAACATCTGGTCGCATTCGTCGATGGCGCAAAAGCCGTCGTGCCCCGGGCCGGGCTTCTACACGATGGGCGTAGCGCAACGGCTGATGCAGCGCATGTCGGCCATCAATCCCGGGCAGCTGTTCCATACCGATTTCACCGCCTGTAACGCCTACGCCAACGGCCAGGCGGCGGCGGAAGCGGTGCGCTGCCCGGTGCTGATGGTGTTCGGCAGCAAGGACATGATGACCCCGCCGCGCTCGACAAAATTGCTGACCGCGTCCATGCCTCATGCCAAAATCGTGCAGGTCGATGCGGGCCACAGCATGATGCAGGAGCAGCCCGACGCCGTGCTCGACGCCTTGTTTGCGTTCGCGACCGCCGCCAGCTAGAGACAGGAGAGTGCAATGACGACCCGATACACGAGTTTCGCCGAGTTCTACCCCTACTACCTGACCCAGCATGCCAACCGCATGTGCAGGCGGGCGCATTTCCTCGGGTCGTCGTCGGCGATTGCCGCCATCGTGCAGTACATCGACAGCATGAACCCGTGGTGGATCCTGGTGGCGGTGGTGACGGGTTACGGCGGCGCGTGGATCGGGCACTTCATGTATGAGAAGAACCGCCCGGCCTCGTTCGACCAGCCGCTGTATTCGTTCCGGGCCGACTGGAAGATGTACTGGCAGATGCTGACCGGGAAACTCAGCTGGTAGGCTTGGCCGCCAGCTGTCCCCGCTCAAAATGCTCGGCCAGGCTCTGGCCCAGCTGGACCTCGACGGCGCCTTCCACCTGGCGCGCCAGCGAGCTGATATCGAGGGTCATCGGCGAATCGGGATTCAGGTCGTAGGCGGCGCCAGCATCCAGGGTCAGGCCGCCGAAGACGAACAAGCGGTAGACTTCCGATATCTTCAGTTTGCCCAGGTTCACCAGGAGCACCCAGTTGTCGGCGCCTTCGCGCCCGCGCCTGCGCCACTTCGAGCGCTTGACCACATCGGTCTGCACCCGGCCGACCCAGCCCACGGCCACCATCTTCCCCATCAGCGCCGTCATCTCCTCGTAGCCGATGCGCGTATGCGCGCGGATTTCCTCGCTCGACACCAGCGCCGTATCGCCCTGCTGGGCGCGGCCATGCATCACCTTCAGGATCGCCATCGCGTCGACGAATGCGCCGCCGGGCACCGGCTCGTACCACCATCGCTCGTACTTCACCACCGGCAGCGCGGCAGTCAGCACGGCGCCGGCCAGCGTGATCATCCACGACAGGTAAAGCCAGAGCAGGAACAGCGGCAGCGCGGCGAGCGCGCCGTAGATGATGGCGTAGGTTGGGAACTGGCGGATAAACAGCGCGAACAGGCGCTTGGCGATTTCGAAGGCGATGGCGGCCACCAGCCCGCCCCAGACGGCGTCGCGCCAGTCGACGAAGCGGTTCGGCACAGTCACGTACAGCAGCGTGTAGGCGCCAGTGGTCAGCGCGACCGACACCAGCGTGTAGAACACCGTGGCGGCCAGCGGCGCGCTCTTGGCCAGGCCCGTGGTGGCGCCGAACAGCTGCGAGGTGGCGGTGATCGACAGGCCCATTAACAAGGGCCCAAGGGTCACCAGCGCCCAGTAGATGGTGATGCGCTGCGCCAGCGGGCGCGCCTGGCGCACGCGCCAGACCTGGTTGAAGGCGCGCTCGATCATGCCCATCATCGCGGCCGAGGTCAGGATCAGCGCCACCGCGCCAACCGCGGACAGGCTCTTGGCCTTGCTGGCAAACTGGGTCAGGTTGCCGATGATGGTGTTGGCGATCCCCTTGGGCATCAGGCTCTGCACGAAGTAGGCGTCCAGCGCGCTGCGGAAGCTGCCGAAGATCGGGAAGGTGGTGAAGATGGCCAGCACGATGGTCAGCAGCGGCACCAGCGCGAGCGTGGTGGTAAAGGTCAGGCTACCGGCCAGCTGCGGCAGGCGCTCCTCGTTCAGGCGGCGCCGGGCAAACTGGAACAGGTCGCGCATCTGGCTCCAGGTCAGGCCGCGCATTGCGGCGGCGCCGACATCGATCATGTCGCTGGTGGACCTGGAGAGGGAACGGACTGTTTTTGAAAGCATGAACTGGTGAAAATCAGGCCCGGCGGCGGCGTGACATAATGTAAAGCGCCCTATAATACCAACGATGAACCAAACTAATCCGATAATTCTCGTTTTATACTACTCGCGCCACGGCGCCACCCGCAAACTCGCAGAACTGATCGCCCGGGGCGTGGAAAGCGTCCCCGGCGCCGAAGCGCGGCTGCGCACGGTGCCGGCGGTATCCACCGTCACCGAGGCGACCGAACCGGACATCCCTGCCAGCGGCGCACCGTATGTGGAACTGCAGGACCTGGCCGACTGCGCCGGCCTGGCCATGGGTTCGCCTACCCGCTTCGGCAACATGGCGGCGGCAATGAAATATTTTTTGGACGGTACCTCGGCAGACTGGCTTGCAGGTACACTGGCGGGCAAACCGGCAGCGGTGTTTACCTCGACCGGCAGCCTGCATGGCGGCCAGGAGTCGACCCTGCTGTCGATGATGATCCCGTTGCTGCACCACGGGATGCTGGTCATGGGCCTGCCGTACACGCAGCCCGAACTGATGACAACCGCCACCGGCGGCAGCCCGTACGGGCCGACCCACTGGTCGGGACTCGACGGCGACAAGCCGGTCAGCGAAGACGAAAAACGGCTCGCCATCGAAGCCGGGCGCAGGCTCGCCGAAACGGCGGCGCGCCTCTGGAGGACACGGTAATGGAAACATCGAAGGTTTATCACATCGGCGCGGCGGCCAGCCTGATGGTGCTGATCGCATGGCTGCTGGCGTGGGAGATGGTGGTGGCGCCGCTCAAGCCGGGCGGCTCGCTGCTGGCGCTGAAGGTCGTCCCGCTGCTGCTGCCCCTGCGCGGCGTGCTCAAACGCGACGTCTACACCCTGCAATGGTCGTCGATGCTGATCCTGCTGTACTTCGCCGAGGGCGTGGTGCGCGGCTACAGCGACCGCGACGAGATCTCGCGCATGATGGGTTACGGCGAAGTCGCGCTGGTCTGCATCTACTTCGCGTGCGCCCTGCTCTTCCTGCATCCCTACAAAAAGGCCGCCAGGAAGCTGGCGCGCGAACTCCTCGACAAGGTCAACCGCGCAACCCATGAGTGAGGAATTCCTCTCGCACTGCCGCCACATCGTGGGCGAGCCCTTCGTCCTGGTGGCGGCGGCCGACATGGCGCCCTTCCTCGACGACTGGCGCGGCCGCTACACCGGCAAGGCGCTGGCCGTGCTGCGCCCCGCCGACACCGAACAGGTCGCGCAACTGGTCAAGGCGTGCGCCCACTGGCGCATCCCGCTGGTGCCGCAGGGAGGCCGCACCGGGCTGGTACTTGGCAGCGTGCCCGATGAAAGCGGCACCGCCGTCGTGCTCTCGCTCTCGCGCATGAACCGGGTGCGTTCGATCGATGCGGTCAACCGCACCATGACGGTGGACGCCGGCTGCATCCTGCAGCACGTGCAGGACGCAGCCGCCCTGCACGACTGCCTGTACCCGCTCTCGCTCGCCTCGGAAGGCAGCTGCACCGTGGGCGGCAACCTGTCGACCAATGCCGGCGGCACGGCCGTACTCCGTTACGGCAACGCGCGTGAACTGTGCCTCGGCCTCGAAGTGGTGACGCCGCAGGGCGAGGTCTGGAACGGCCTGCGGGGCCTGCGCAAGGACAATACCGGCTACGACCTGCGCGACCTGTTCATCGGCGCCGAAGGCACGCTGGGCGTCATCACCGCCGCGGTGCTCAAGCTGCATCCGCTGCCGAAAGCATCGGCTACTGCGCTGGTGGCCCTCGCCACCCCGCGCGACGCGCTCGACCTGCTGACGCTGGCGCAGGACCGCTGCGGCGCCTGCCTGACCGCCTTCGAGCTGATGTCCGACGTCTGCCTCGACCTGGTCGCCACCCATTTCCCCGACCTGCCCAAGCCCTTCTCCAGGCCGCACGGACAGTACGTGCTGCTGGAGCTGTCCAGCTGCGAGTCCGGCGAACATGCATCCGGCATGCTGGAGCAGGCAGTCGCCGTTGCGCTTGACCGCGGCGTCGCCCGCGACGCGGTGGTGGCGATGTCGGCGGCGCAGTCGCGCGGCTTGTGGGACCTGCGCGAGCATATATCGATGGCGCAGGCGAAGGCAGGCAAAAACATCAAGCACGACATCTCGCTGCCGATTTCGCGCATCGCCCGCTTTATCGCCGCCACCGACGCCAAACTGCGCGACGCCTTCCCCGGCGTGGTGCTGGTAACGTTCGGCCACCTCGGCGACGGCAACCTGCATTACAACGTCGCGCCGCCCGCAGGCGTGGCCCATGACGAATTCCTGCGCAACCAGGAGGCGGTCAACCGCATCGTGCACGACCAGGTCGACTCCTTCGGCGGTTCGATCTCCGCCGAACATGGCATCGGCGCGCTCAAACGAGACGAGCTCAACCGGTACAAATCCCCGGTCGAGCTGGGCATGATGCGTGCGATCAAAGCGGCGCTCGACCCCCTCGGCATCATGAACCCTGGCAAAGTCCTCTGAACAAAGGAGCGGTCATGGTGCGTACGATGGTGGTCCTGGCAAGCCTAGTGCTGTGCGCCGCGGCGAAGGCGCAAACCGTCTACAAATGCAGCAGCAAGGGCAAGGTCACCTATGGCGGGCAGCCTTGCGACGCAGGCGTCCAGGCCACGCTCGACGTGCCGCCGCCGCCGCCGCCCGACCCCGAACTGAAGGAACGCCTGGCGCGCCAGAAGGCGCTGGCCGAGTCGTTCGACAAGGAGCGGCGCGTGGCCGCCGCACAAGCGGCGAAGGCCGCGCGCCCTGCCGCCGCCGCGCGCGTCTCGCCGCAGCAGGCGCGCTGCGAGAAGCTGCGCCTGCAGCTGAAGTGGGCCGAGGAAGACCTGCGCAAAGCCGCCGGTCCCGGCACCGAAGCGCTGCGGCTCAAGGCGCAACGCCAGGCCGAAGCGATGGCTGTTGAATGCCAGCGTTAGGCGCCCTGTCACGCTGGCTGCTGGTTGGCGAATGGCGCGCCCATCCGCTGCGCGCGATCATCGCGATCATCGCCATCGCGGTCGGCGTGGCGATGGGATTTGCCGTCCACCTGATCAACGCCGCCGCGTTCAATGAATTTTCCGCCGCCGTCAAAAGCATCGCTGGCCAGGCCGACGTCCAGGTCAGCGGGCGCGAAGCGTGGTTCGACGAGTCGGTCTACCCGCGGCTCGCTGCCCACCCGGACGTCGCGGTCGCCTCGCCGGTACTTGAATTCCAGGCCGGCGCTTCCGGCAAGGAGGGACCGCTCAGGGTGATTGGCATCGACATCTTCCGCGCGGTGCAGGTCACGCCAGGCCTGATTGGCGCCGCCGAAAGCGGAAAGCTGATGGATACGCTGGCCGACGACGCGCTCTTCCTCTCTCCTGCCGCGCGCGAATGGCTAGCCGTGAAGGCTGGTTCGACGGTGCCGCTGCGCGCCGGCACGTCATCGATCACGCTGCGCTTCGCAGGCGGCATGCTGCAGGCGCCCCCGGGCCAGCGCATCGGCGTCATGGACATTGGCGCGGCCCAGTGGCGCTTCAATAAGCTCGGCCAGTTGTCGCGGGTCGACCTGAAGCTGCGCAATGGCGTCAGCCGCGACGCCTTCGAACGCGAGCTGGCGCGCGATCTTGAGCGCGACTTCCCGGGCCGTTTCCTGGTCGGGCAGCCAGGCGACGATGAACAGGAAAGCCGCACCAACAGCATGAGCCGCGCGTACCGTGTCAACCTGACCGTGCTGGCGCTGGTGGCGCTGTTCACCGGCGCCTTCCTGGTGTTCTCGACCCAGGCGCTGGCAGTCATCCGCCGCCGCGGCCAGTTTGCGCTGTTGCGGGTGCTCGGACTGGAGCGCCGCGAACTGCTGCGCCAGGTGCTGATCGAGGGTGCCAGCCTAGGCGTCATCGGCGCGCTGCTCGGCATCGTCGGCGGTTACGCGCTGGCCGCAGCGGCGCTGCACTTCTTTGGCGGCGACCTTGGCGCCGGCTACTTCGCGGGCGTCAATCCCGAAGTGCAGTTCACGCCGGTGGCCGCCGCCGTGTTCTTCGCGCTGGGGTTTGGCGTGGCGCTGCTAGGCTGCCTGGCGCCGGCATGGGAGGCGGCGCGCGCCGCGCCCGCGGCGGCGCTCAAGTCCGGCGCCGATGAAACGGCGCTGTCGCGGCTGGACCGCATCTGGCCCTCGCTGCTGTGCATCGCGCTGGCGGCGGCCCTGTCGCAAGCGCCGCCGCTGTTCGAACTGCCGATCCTCGGCTACCTGTCGATTGCCCTGCTGCTGGTGGGCGGCATCGGCCTGATGCCGCGCCTGGCGCGCAGCCTGTTCGGCGCGGCCAGCCGGCGCTACCAGCGCAATAGCGCGGCCGCGCCGGTTCCGGCGCTCGCCCTCGCACGGCTTGGCAACGCCTCCGGCCAGGCCGCCATCGCCCTGGGTGGGGTGCTGGCCAGCTTCAGCCTGATGGTCGCGATGGCGATCATGGTCTCGAGTTTCCGCGTGTCGCTCGATGAATGGCTGGTGCAGCTGCTACCGGCCAACCTGTACGTGCAAGTCGGATCCAGCAACGGCGCCGGCACGCTGGGCCTGTCCGAACAGGCAGCCATCCGGTCCGTGCCCGGCATTTCCCGCATCGAGTTCCAGCGTACGCGCCAGGTATTGCTCGACCCTGCCCGCCCGCCGGTGCGGCTGATGGCGCGGCCGATCGACCCGGTCGAACCTGGCAAGACCATGGTCATGACAGGGCTGTCGCTGCCCGTTCCGCAGGGCGCGATGCCGGTCTGGGTGTCGGAAGCGATGCTCGACCTGTACCGGGTCAAGGCAGGCGGCACGCTCGCGCTCCCGGTTGGCGGGCGCATGCACGACTTTTTTGTCGCCGGCGTGTGGCGTGATTATTCAAGCCAGGCCGGCGCCGTACAAATGCAGCTTGCCGATTACCGGGCGCTGACCCAGGACACCAGCGTCAACGCCTTCGCAATCTGGACGGCGCAAGGGGTGCCCGCCGCACGCATCGAGGAGCAGGTCCGCGCGCTGCCGTTCGGCCCTTCGCTCGACTATGCGCAGCCCGAAGACATCCGGCTCATGAGCCTGACGATCTTCGACCGCAGCTTTGCCGTTACCTACCTGCTGGAAGCCATCGCCATCGCCATCGGCCTGTCCGGCGTCGCCGCCACCTTTTCGGCGCAAACCCTGGCGCGGGCAAAGGAATTTGGCATGCTGCGCCACGTCGGCGTCACGCGCGCCCAGGTGCTGCGCATCCTGGCGCTGGAAGGCGGCGCGCTGACGGCGCTCGGCATCGCATGCGGTTTTTTACTGGGGCTCGTCATCAGCCTGATCCTCGTCTACGTGGTCAATCCCCAGTCATTCCACTGGTCGATGCAGCTTCATGTGCCCTGGCCGCTCATCACAATCGTCGCATCGGTGCTGCTGGCCGCATCGGTGCTCACGGCACTGGTGTCGGGCCGCTACGCGCTGTCCGGTGGCCCCATTCGCGCGGTCAGGGAGGACTGGTAATGCGCATTTTGTTAGCCCTGATACTGTTCGCGGCGCAGCTCTGCCATGCCGCACCGCCGGCATTCGCACCGGTCACCGCGGGCGCCAGGCTGGCGTTCCCTCATGATTTCGGCGCGCATCCGGATTTTCGTACCGAGTGGTGGTACGTCACTGGCTGGCTGAAAACGGCCGACGGCAAGCCGCTCGGCTTCCAGGTGACCTTCTTCCGCAGCCGCACCGAGCATGACCCGGCCAATCCCAGTGCGTTCGCGCCGAAGCAGCTGATCATCGCCCATGCGGCCGTATCCGACCCGTCGCTCGGCAAGCTACTCCACGACCAGCGCAGCGCGCGCGAGGGCTTCGGGCTGGCCTACGCCAAAACCGGCACCACCGACCTCAAACTCGACGACTGGCGCATGCGCCGCAACGGCGACGGCAGCTATACCGTCACCATCAAGGCCTCGCAAGTGGCGATGGACCTTCGCCTCGCGCCCACCCAGCCGGTGCTGCTGCAGGGCGCAGGCGGCTATTCGCGCAAAGGCGCCGACCCGCGCAACGCCAGCTACTACTACAGCGAACCGCAACTGAAAGTAAGCGGCACTGTGGCCCACGCCAAGGGCGGCGGAGGTAAGGTCGAAGGGACGGCATGGCTCGATCACGAGTGGTCCAGCGAAGCGCTCGACCCCGAAGCCAGCGGGTGGGACTGGATCGGCGCCAACCTCGACGACGGCTCGGCCCTGATGGCTTTCCAGATCAGGAGCAAGCAAGGTGGTAAACTATGGGGTCATGCGATGCTGCGCGACGCCTCCGGGAAGGTTACGCAGTATGCGCCGGATCAGGTCAGCTTCATTCCGCAGGCGCGGTGGAAATCGCCGCGCACCAATGCCGTGTACCCGGTGGCGACGACGATCGTCACGGGCGGCACGCGCTGGCAGGTAAAGCCGTTGCAGGAAGACCAGGAACTCGATTCACGGCAATCGACTGGCGCCATCTATTGGGAAGGCGCGGTGACGATCAGCCGCGACGGTGCCGCTGCGGGACGCGGATACCTCGAGATGACTGGCTACGACCGGCCGATGAAACTTTAAAAACAACAGAAAACGACAGCATTAACACGATGAGCAAGAGCACCACAAGCACCACCCAGCCCGATCCGCGCGCGGAAAAAGGCAGCCTCGCCGCGTTCAAGGGTCTGCTGCCCTTCCTTCGCCCATACCGCCGCCAGTTCATTTTGGCCGCCATCGCCCTGGTGTTCGCCGCGGGCGCCACGCTCGCCATTCCCTACGCGTTCAAGCAGATGATCGACCACGGGTTCGCACCCGCGACCGGCCAGCGCAATATCGAGAACGTCAACGATACCTTCCTCGCGCTGTTCGCCGTCGCCAGCGTGCTGGCGGTGGCTACGGCCGCGCGCTTCTACACCGTGTCGTGGCTGGGCGAGCGGGTTACCGCCGACATCCGCAGCGCCGTCTACCGCCACGTTGTCACGCAGAGCCCCGAATTTTTCGAGACCACCCAGACTGGCGAAGTCCTGTCGCGCATCACCACCGACACCACCCTGATCCAGGCGGTGGTGGGCACCAGCATCTCTGTCGCCCTGCGCAACATGCTGCTGTTCCTGGGCGGCCTGGTGATGCTGTTTGTGACCAGCGTGAAGCTGTCGTCCATCATTCTCGGCCTGCTGGTGCTGGTGGTCGTGCCCATCGTGCTGTTCGGCCGCCGCGTACGCACGCTGTCGCGCGCCTCGCAGGACCGTATCGCGGATGCCTCGGCGATGGCAGGCGAAATCCTCAACGCCATGCCGACGGTCCAGTCGTTCACGCACGAGAACATCGAATCGGCGCGCTTCGGCAAATCGGTCGAAGGCGCGTTTTCCACCGCAATGAAACGCATCCGCGCCCGTTCGCTGCTGACGATGATCGCCATCGTACTGGTGTTCGGCACCATCGTCTTCGTGCTGTGGCTTGGCGCGCATGCGGTGCTCGAAGGGGCGATGACGGGCGGCGACCTCGGCCAGTTCATCCTGTACGCCTCCATCGTGGCCGGCTCGATCGGCGCGCTGTCCGAAGTGATGGGCGAAGCCCAGCGCGCCGCTGGCGCCACCGAGCGCCTGCTCGAGCTGCTGTCGGTGAAGTCGCCGATCCAGAACCCGCCGAAACCGGTGGCGCTGCCTGCGCGCACCGCCAACGGCGCCGCGCTGTCCCTCAACGACGTCACCTTCTCCTACCCATCGCGCCCTGAAACGGCGGCGCTGGCGCACCTGACGCTGCAGATCAAACCAGGTGAAACGGTGGCAGTAGTCGGCCCATCCGGTGCCGGCAAGACCACGCTGTTCCAGCTGTTCCTGCGCTTCTACGACCCGCAGGCTGGCTCGATCACGCTTGACGGTGTCGATATCCGCCAGCTTGATTTGCACGCGCTGCGTGACGCGATTGGCATCGTCCCGCAGGACACGGTGATCTTCTCGGCCGACGCGATGGAAAACATCCGCTACGGCCGTGCGGGTGCGACGGACGACGAAGTGATTGCGGCCGCGAAGATGGCGGCGGCCCACGAATTCATCGAGCGCCTGCCGCAGGGTTACAAGTCCTTCCTCGGCGAGCGCGGCGTGCGGCTGTCGGGCGGCCAGCGTCAGCGCATCGCAATTGCGCGCGCGCTGCTGAAGAATCCCCCGCTGCTGCTGCTCGACGAAGCGACCAGCGCCCTCGACGCCGAATCCGAACGCCTGGTGCAAAGCGCGCTGGAAGCGGCGATGGTTGGCCGCACGACGGTGATCATCGCGCACCGCCTCGCGACGGTGCAGCGCGCCGACCGCATCATCGTCATGGAAGACGGCAAGATCGTCGAAACTGGCACGCACGCCTCGCTGGTCGCGCTCGGCGGCGTCTACGCCAACCTGGCCGCCTTACAATTTCACAGCGTACACGTAACCCATTAATTTCCAAAATCGGGGTCAGACCACCGATTTTTTGAAAGATTTCCCGTTGGCGGTGGTCTGACCCCGATTTTGGCAATGTTGCTCCAGTTCGGGGTCCGTCCCCGGGGACAGAGCCCGATTGTCCAAGAGGATTTTGCGTGACCGATACTGAATTGTTGAAAATTTCCAAAACCGGGGTCAGACCACCGATTTTTTGAAAGATTTCCCGTTGGCGGTGGTCTGACCCCGATTTTGGCAATGTCCCGTTGGCGGTGGTCTGACCCCGATTTTGGCAATGTTCCGTTGGCGGTGGTCTGACCCCGATTTTGGCAATGTTGCTCCAGTTCGGGGTCCGTCCCCCCGGGGACAGACTCCGATTTTCCTAGAGGATTTTGCGTGACCGATGCTGAATTGTTGAAACAATGTCATACGGTATTGCCGGGGCACCGCGCGCGAACGCCTGCGGAGATGTTTTCGGCGATGGCCGCCTGGTGCGAGGCTAACGATGTCGCGCACGATGTGTATGGCAGCGGCGAACTGATCCAGCAGTTCGAGCAGAAGGTCGCCAGCCTGCTTGGCTTTGAGGCGGCGGTGTTCTGCATCAGCGGGACCATGGCCCAGGTCACCGCACTGCGCCTGGCTTGCGAGGATCGCGCCAGCCGCCTGGTTGCCTTGCATCCGACCTCGCATATCTTTGTCCACGAAAAATCCAACTACCAGCTGCTCGGGCATTTCGATGCGCTCCATGTGGGCGACCGTCACCGGCCCTTTACCGCCGCGGACCTCGCCACGATTCCCGACCGGCTCGGCGCCGTCGGCCTTGAACTGCCGATGCGCGAAATCGGCGGACAGGCGCCGTCATGGGACGAGCTGGAGGCGATCAAGGCCCACTGCCGCAACCGCAACGTCCACCTGCACATGGACGGCGCCCGCCTGTGGGAGGCCGCTGCCGGCTACAACCGGCCGGCACAGGAGATCGCGGCGGGTTTCGATTCGTGCTACGTCTCCCTGTATAAAGGCATCGGCGGCCTCGGTGGCGCCATGCTCGCCGGTAGCGCGAGCTTTGTCGCGCGCGCGGCGGAGTGGTTCCGCCGCCAGGGCGGCAACGTGATCCACCGCTCGCCCTACGTCGTCGCCGCCGCGATGCAGTTCGAGCAGCGGCTGGCGCAGATGCCGCTGTACTTCCGCCGCACCGAGCGCCTGTACGAGACGCTGCGCGATTACCCCTCGATCAAGGTGAATCCGGCCTCGCCGCAGGCGAACATGCTTCACCTGCACCTGCCGGTGTCGCGCGAGCGCGCGCTGGCAATCCGCAACGACATCGCGCGCGACCACAAGGTTTGGCTGTTCGGCCGCGCCGCCCATGGCGCCCTGCCTGGCACCAGCGTCGTCGAGCTCTATGTGGGCGACAACCTGACTGGCATGCCCGACCATGCGGTCCGCACGGCCCTGGACTTGCTGTGCGCCGCCATCGAAAAGACCGCCTGAGTTACAATCACGCCTTCACCATAAGAGCCCCTCGATGCGCCAATACCTTGATTTCATGCGCCATGTCCGCGACCATGGCACCGAGAAGACCGACCGCACCGGCACCGGCACGCGTTCAGTCTTCGGCCACCAGATGCGCTTCAATCTGCAGGAGGGTTTCCCCCTGCTGACGACCAAGAAGGTGCACCTCAAATCCATCATCCATGAACTGATCTGGTTCCTTGCCGGTTCGACCAATATCGCCTACCTGAAGGAAAACGGCGTCTCGATCTGGGACGAGTGGGCAGACGCGGAAGGCAACCTGGGCCCCATCTACGGTTACCAGTGGCGCAACTGGCCGGCACCCGACGGCGGCCACATCGACCAGATCTCGCAGGTGCTCGACCAGATCAGGAACAACCCGGACTCGCGCCGCATGATGGTCTCGGCCTGGAACGTGGCCGACATCCCGCAGATGAAGCTGCCGCCTTGCCACGCCTTGTTCCAGTTCTATGTCGCCGACGGCAAGCTGTCGTGCCAGCTGTACCAGCGCAGCGCCGACATCTTCCTCGGCGTGCCGTTCAATATCGCGTCCTACGCGCTGCTGACCCACATGATGGCGCAGCAGGCGGGCCTCGAGGTCGGCGACTTCGTCTGGACCGGCGGCGACTGCCACCTTTACGCGAACCACATGGAGCAGGTCGACCTGCAGCTCTCGCGCACCCCTGGCCCGCTGCCGCAGCTGGTCATCAAGCGCAAGCCTGATTCGCTGTTCGACTACAAATTCGAGGACTTCGAAGTCACCGGCTACGAGCCGCAAGCGGCGATCAAAGCGCCAGTGGCGGTGTAACATGACCCAGCTGACCATCGTCGTCGCCATCGACGCCAAACGCGGCATCGGCGTCAATAACACCCTGCCCTGGCACCTGCCCGAGGACCTCGCGCACTTCAAGCGCGTGACCCTCGGCCATCCGATCATCATGGGCCGCAAGACCTTCGATTCGATCGGACGCCCGCTGCCCGGCCGCCGCAACATCGTCGTCACGCGCAATCCCGACTGGCGCCATGAAGGCGTGGAAGCCGTCACGTCGCTGCCCGCGGCCATCGCCATCGTTGGCGACGAGCCGGCGTCCATCATCGGCGGCGCGCAGATCTTCAACGAGTCGCTGCCGCTGGCCGACCGCATGATCGTCACCGAGATCGAGCACACCTTCGAGTGCGACACCTTCTTCCCGGAGCTCGCCCCGGGCGCGTGGCGGGAAACGGCGCGGGTAACCCAGCATTCGGACGCCAACGGTTTCGATTTTTCCTACGTGACGTACGAGCGGAATTGAGCGTTTTATTTACAGATTTGCAAGAGTGCGCCAAACCCGGCAAGTAGTGGTTACTCTTACAAAAGTTTTTCACCGGATTGCGGACATTTCTGCGAAAATCCGCTTCTTATTTTTTTCGGTGCCGTGAGCGACGTCCTGCATTTTGCCAGTGACAGCCCTCGCGGCGCTTCGCTTTGGAGCTGTCCATGAAATTTCGTTTCCCAATCGTCATTATCGACGAGGATTTTCGTTCCGAGAACACATCCGGCCTCGGCATTCGCGCACTCGCGGCCGCGATGGAAAAGGAAGGCATGGAAGTGCTTGGCCTGACCAGCTACGGCGACCTGTCGCAGTTCGCGCAGCAGCAGTCGCGCGCGTCGGCCTTCGTGCTGTCGATCGACGATGAGGAATTTGGCGAGGGCTCGATTGAAGAGACCAACTTCGCCCTGACCGCCCTGCGCGCCTTCGTGCAGGAGATCCGCCACAAGAATGCGGACATCCCTATCTACATCTACGGCGAAACGCGCACCTCGCGCCACATCCCGAACGACGTGCTCAAGGAGCTGCACGGCTTCATCCACATGTTCGAGGACACGCCGGAGTTCGTGGCACGCCACATCATCCGCGAAGCGAAGTCCTACCTGGACGGCCTCGCCCCGCCGTTCTTCCGCGCGCTGGTCAACTACGCCAACGACGGTTCGTATTCCTGGCACTGCCCTGGCCACTCGGGCGGCGTGGCCTTCCTGAAGTCGCCGATCGGCCAGATGTTCCACCAGTTCTTCGGCGAGAACATGCTGCGCGCCGACGTCTGCAACGCGGTCGAAGAACTGGGCCAGCTGCTCGACCACACCGGCCCGGTCGCCAAGTCCGAGCGCAATGCGGCGCGCATCTTCAACGCCGACCACTGCTACTTCGTCACCAACGGCACCTCGACTTCGAACAAGATGGTCTGGCACTCGACCGTCGCGCCTGGCGACATCGTGGTCGTCGACCGCAACTGCCACAAGTCGATCCTCCACTCGATCATCATGTGCGGCGCGATCCCTGTGTTCCTGATGCCGACCCGGAACCACCTCGGCATCATCGGCCCGATCCCGCTCGAAGAGTTCACGCCTGAATCGATCGCCCGCAAGATCGAGGCCAACCCGTTCGCGCGCGAGGCCGTCAACAAGAAGCCGCGCATCCTGACCATCACCCAGTCGACCTACGACGGCGTGGTATACAACGTCGAGACCCTGCGCGAGATGTTGGACGGTAAGATCGACACCCTGCACTTCGACGAAGCGTGGCTGCCGCATGCGACCTTCCACGACTTCTACAAGAACATGCACGCAATCGGCAAGGACCGTCCGCGCGCCAAGGAGTCGATGATCTTCTCGACCCAGTCGACCCACAAGCTGCTCGCCGGCCTGTCGCAGGCGTCGCAAGTGCTGGTGCGCGAATCTGAATCGGTCAAGCTGGACCAGGACGCGTTCAACGAGGCCTACCTGATGCACACCTCGACCTCGCCGCAGTATTCGATCATCGCCTCGTGCGACGTCGCCGCTGCGATGATGGAAGCGCCAGGCGGCACCGCGCTGGTGGAAGAGTCGATCTTCGAAGCGCTGGACTTCCGCCGCGCGATGAAGAAGGTCGACGCCGAATTCGGCAACGACTGGTGGTTCAAGGTCTGGGGCCCGGACACCTTCTGCGAAGAAGGCATCGGCACCCAGGACGACTGGATGATCCGCGCCGAAGACACCTGGCACGGCTTCGGCAAGCTGGCGCCGGGCTTCAATATGCTCGACCCGATCAAGGCGACCGTGGTCACGCCTGGCCTGTCGCTGGACGGCCAGTTCGGCGACTCCGGCATTCCTGCGTCGATCGTGACCAAGTACCTCGCCGAGCACGGCGTCATCATCGAGAAGTGCGGCCTATACTCGTTCTTCATCATGTTCACAATCGGTATCACCAAGGGCCGCTGGAACACGCTGGTCACTGCGCTGCAGCAGTTCAAGGACGACTACGACAAGAACCAGCCGATGTGGCGCATCCTGCCGGAGTTTGCGGCAGCGAACCCGCGCTACGAATCCTGGGGCCTGCGCGACCTGTGCCAGTCGATCCACGACTTCTACAAGAACTATGACGTGGCGCGCCTGACCACCGAGATGTACCTGTCGGACATGGTCCCTGCGATGAAGCCGTCGGACGCGTTTGCCAAGATGGCGCACCGCGAAATCGAGCGCGTGTCCATCGAGGAGCTGGAAGGCCGCATTACGGCGATCCTGCTGACGCCTTACCCGCCGGGCATTCCGCTGCTGATCCCGGGCGAGCGCTTCAACAAGACCATCGTCGACTACCTGCGCTTCGCACGCGACTTCAACGAGCGCTTCCCGGGCTTCGAGACCGACGTGCACGGCCTGGTCAAGCGCGAAGTGGACGGCAAGATGGGCTACTTCGTCGACTGCGTGAAGCAGGACGCATAAAAGCGGCGGCCGGTTGCACGCAACCGTAGGGCGGATAAGCGCGCAGCGCGCATCCGCCGAACTCGCCCGCTGCAGGCAAAAAAAAGGAACCTCGCGGTTCCTTTTTTTTACGCCTTTGGCAGCGTCACGCCATGCTGGCCCTGGTACTTCCCGCCGCGGTCCTTGTACGAGGTTTCGCACACTTCATCGCTTTCGAAGAACAGAACCTGCGCGCAGCCTTCGCCCGCGTAGATCTTTGCCGGCAGCGGCGTGGTGTTGGAGAACTCCAGCGTCACGTAGCCTTCCCACTCAGGCTCGAACGGCGTCACGTTGACGATAATGCCGCAGCGCGCGTAGGTCGATTTGCCGAGGCAGACGGTCAGCACATTGCGCGGGATGCGGAAGTATTCGATGGTACGCGCCAGCGCGAACGAATTTGGCGGAATGATGCAAACGTCGCTCTTGATGTCGACGAACGAATTCGAGTCGAAATTCTTCGGGTCGACGATGGTGCTGTTAATGTTGGTGAACACCTTGAATTCGTCGGCGCAGCGGATGTCGTAGCCGTACGAGGAGGTGCCGTAGGAGATGATGCGCCGCCCTTCTTCTTCACGCACCTGGTTAGGTGAGAACGGTTCGATCATGCCGGTGGATTCGGCCATGCGGCGGATCCATTTGTCGCTCTTGATAGTCATCGCTGGAGTCTTCGGGTAAAAAAGGAATCCAGCGATTTTACGCGAAAAAAATTCAGGCAGGTTGATCGGCCTGGCGCAGCAGCCGTTCGATCATGTCGCGGGTCAGTTTTGCGGTCAGTTCGGGCGACTCCATCGGGAACAGGTGTCCGCCCTCGATTTCGACGAAGTTATTCCCTACCAGCTGGCGCGTGGCGCCGCGCCCCGCCTGCCGCAGCTCGACCGAATTGGTCCCCGCGATAAAGCCGATCGGCACCGGGAAGCGCTTACCCGTTACGCTGCCCATGTGGTGCGGGAGCGCGTTGTAAATCTCTGTTTCGACCTCGCGAGAAAAACGCAGCTCGACGCCGCCGTCCGGATGGGGCTTCAGGCCATGCTCAAGATAGGCATCGAGCACGCCCGGGGCCCAGGCCGCAAACATATCCTTGGAGTTGAAGTGTTCGTAGGCGGCGGCCCGGTCTGGCCAGATGTTACGCCGCCGGCGCGAGAATTTTGCAGGCGAAAAGCGGTCGGCGTGGCCGAGCCACTTCACAATGCGCCACAGCCAGGCGCGCCAGCCAGCCACTACCGGCGAGTCCAGCATCACCACGCAGCGCACCAGCTCCGGGCGCTGCTTCGCCGCCATCATGCTTAGCATGCCGCCGAGCGAATGGCCGACCAGGATCGCTGGCTGTCCATAGCTTTCCAGCTGTTCGATCAGCTCGGCGACCAGTTCGGGCCAGCCGTCGGTGACAGGGTAGCGCGGGTCGTGGCCGTGCATGTCGACGCATCGGATATCGTAGTCGGCACGCAGGTAATCGAAGAAGCGGCTGTAGGCGCCAGCCGGGTAGCTGTTGCCGTGACTGAAGTGCAGCAGGGGTTTTGTCATGGCGTGAATTGTAATGCGATTGCCCAAACCCGGTTAGAAGGATTAATCTAGTAGCGGCGCTCTAGCGCATGTGCCAGTAGCGCGCGTGCTCGCGGCGGTACGCTGTCGCCGCGATGCGCTCGCCAAAGGTGAACCTTACCGCCCCGGTTTCATCGGTGCGCAGGCGGTCGATACCCATCTTTGCGTACCGCTCAATCACCTCTGTTTTCGGATGCCGGTACCGGTTGCGGTAACCGACCTGGAACAGCGCAATCCCGGGACTCACGCCCGCGAGGAAAGCGGGCGTTGACGACGTGCCGCTACCGTGGTGCGGCGCGAGCAGAACGTGCGATCGCAGGTGGCCGGCACTTCTCGCCAGGAGCTCTGCCTCCTGGGCCGCTTCAATGTCGCCAGCAAGCAGGATCGAATGCCTGCCCGATGTGATCCGCAAGGTGCAACTGCGTGCGTTTGCCTTGAGGCTGGTGTCGACGTAGCTTGCGGCCGTCGGATGCAGCATCTCGAAGCGAATCCCATCCCATGACCAGCTTTGGCCAGCGACGCAGCGCCGGTGTGACACCGCAGCCTTGACGATTGGATGATCATGCCAGAGCGACGACGCCACCCAGCCAGTTTTCACGGCGTCGAGGACGGCAAGGGCGCCTCCCGCGTGATCGACGTCGCTATGCGACACGATCACGGCATCGAGCCTTTCAATCCCGCGGGCCCGCAAGTACGGCAGGATGACCCGGTCGCCACCGTTCGATTCGCTCGAATACAGGGGACCGGTGTCGTAGAGCAGGCGATGGCTGGTGGTCTCCACCAGCAAAGCGGTCCCCTGCCCCACGTCGAATGCGGTGACGTGCATCTCGCCTTCAGGCGGGTATGCGGGGAGGTTGGCCAGGAGCGGCAGCCACCCGGCGGCGCCAATCCAGCGCACAGGCCAGCCGCGTGGGGCCAGCATCCACACGGTCCCCGCGAGCGCAAAGGCAAACATCCATGGATCGGGTACCGGCGCGCTCCATACCGCAAAGCGCATCTCCCCCATCCAGGCGAGAATCACTGCAAGCCCTTCCATCACCAGGTGGGCGGCGCCAAGCAGGATATTGGACAGCGGTATTGGCAGCAGGCTTCCGGCAAGTGACAGCGGTGTGACGATGAAGCTCACCAGCGGAATCGCCAGCGCGTTCGCGAGCGGGCTGACCAGCGACACTTGGGAGAATAGCAGCATCGTCAGCGGCACCAGGCCGATCGTCACCACGTACTGCGTGTGCGCTCCAGCGCGCAACGCGCCCGCCAGGCGGCTTCCGCGCGGCCTGGTACGGCCGCTACCCGCGTACAGGATGAATGCGACGGCGCCGAAGGACAGCCAGAAGCCGGGCGACAGGACGGCCCATGGATCAAGCAGCACAACCACGCCAAGGGCCGCACACAGCACATGCGAGACGTTGGTGATCCGTCCGGACCAGAGCGCGGCGGCGACGACGGCCAGCATGTACAGCGTGCGTTGCGCGGGTATGCCAAACCCGGCGAGCAGCACATACAGAAGCGCGACCCCGGCACCGGCCAGCGCGGCGACTTTCTGTGCGGGGATCAGCAAAGGCAGCTGCGCTTGCGTGAAGAAAGAACGGCGCCACAGGCTGGACGCGACGAACGCGAACAGTCCTGCGACCATGGTGATATGGAGTCCGGAGATCGATACGAGATGGCTGATGCCGGTTCGGTTGAACACCTTCCAGTCCGACTGCCCGATGGCGCGCTGGTCGCCGACGACGAGGGCAACGATCACGCCGGCATAGGGCTTGCCGTCGAGTGCGCGGCGGATTCGGTCGCGCAGCACGGCACGGCAATGCTGAACGAGGTTCGACAGGCTGAAGGCGAAGCTGTCCAGGCGCTTGTTCGTGCCGCTGTCGGCGCGCACGTATCCGGTTGCGCGTAAGCCCTGCTGCAGCAGCCAGGCCTCGTAATCGAAACCGTGAGGGTTGGCGTTGCCATGCGGGCGTTGCAGGCGCACCTTGAGCTGCCAGCGCTCGCCCGGCCGGACCGCCCCGACTTGCCGGGTTGCGCCGCGAAAGCCCGTGTACCACGCAAGCGCGACGCGCGGAGGTACTGGAAAGCGCGCGCCGCGCGCCTGTTCTACGGCGAAGTTAAAGCGTACACCCTGGTCGAATTCGTATGGAAGGCTGTCGATGGTGCCGATCACCGTGATATCGGCGCCTTCGTCAGCCCTATTCAGCTGTGGCGCCAGGGCCAGTGCAGCCAGCATCGCGGCCCAGCAATACCCCAGCAACGCGCCTGCCGCTGCGGCATGCAGCGCACCCCGCCAATACGACAACAGCACTGCAATCGCCGCAGCACCAGCCAGCGTCGTGCTCTCGGGCAGCGAGGGACGAGTCTGCAGCAGCGCTATGCCGAAAGCAAAACCAAGGATCGCACAACGCATAACAACTCGCTGGGGAGAAACATGGCAGTTTGCGGTGATTCCTGGATGCTGATTTGCGGCTAATCTAGGTATTGCGAGTTCATCGCCGGCCCGGACAAGAAACCGGCGAACTGATGCCTGGTTCGAAAATATATCCTGCTCAATTTATACTCGAAACCACCGTCGTTACCTTATTTGCCGCTCTACGTTTGTTCGACGCCGGCGCCGAGGGGCTCAAGTACCGCTATACCGGGCAGGCCACGGACATGGACCCGGGCTGATCGAAGGCCGCAAGGTGCATTGAATTTTCATTACCCTAGTCGGGGCAGCGCGGCGAGAGCGTTTGCAGTGGTCGCCGCCTTGACATCCACCAGCGGCATTCCCCGCAGCTCTCCAAGCACAGCCCCAATCGCTGGCAAATACTCAGGGCTGTTACGGGCGGGGTGAACCCACGCCGGCGAAATGTCCGGCGCATCGGTTTCCAACACAATCGATTCAATCGGCAGCGTTGCCGCGAGCCGTCGAATCTGCAGCGCGCGCGTGAAGGTCATCGCGCCGCCAAAGCCAAGCTTGAAGCCGAGGTCGACGAAGGCCTGCGCTTGCTGGAAGCTGCCGTTGAACGCATGGGCGATCCCCCCTGCCGGCCGCACCTGGCGCACATGCTTTAGCACCTGGTCTTGCGCACGGCGCACGTGCATCAGCACCGGCAAATCAAAGTCGCGCGCGACCCGCAGCTGCTCGCGGAAGAAGTATTCCTGTTTCTCCCGCATCGCGCTCTCGCATAGCATGGGGATGAAGTAATCGAGGCCGATTTCGCCGACCGCCACAAAGCGCGGGTCTGCCAGCGCGGCTTCCACGGCCTTGCGCATGGCGGCAAGGTCGTCCTCGCTCGCCTGGGGAACGTAGATAGGATGGATGCCGAGCGCATAGCTGGCGTTGGGGGCCTCGCTGGCCAGCCCGGCGACGACCTCGAAGTTATGGCGGTCGACAGCGGGGATGACGATCATCCCCACGCCGGCGTCCCCTGCCCGGCCAGCCACCGCCAAAGACTCGCCGCCAAATTCGTGCGCGTCCAGGTGGCAGTGGGTGTCGATCCACATCTCAGGCTTCCTGCAGCCCGTTCTCGGTCAGGCGCAGCACGCGGTCGCAGCGGCGCGCCAGTTCGATGTCGTGGGTGACGATGACGAACGCGGTGCCCAGGGACTTCGACAGCTCCAGCATCAGGTCGAACACGTGTTCCGCCGTGGCGTGGTCGAGGTTACCGGTAGGCTCGTCGGCCAGCACGCAGCCTGGCTGGGTGACCAGTGCGCGCGCCAGTGCCACGCGCTGGCGCTCGCCGCCCGACAGTTCGCCTGGCACGTGGATCACGCGCTTGGCCAGGTTGACCCGCGCGAGGATTTCTTCGGCCTTGGCCACCGCCACGGCGCGCTTCTCGCGGCGGATCATCAGCGGCATGGCGACGTTGTCGAGCGCCGAGAATTCAGGCAGCAGGTGATGGAACTGGTAGACGAAACCGAGCATGTTGTTGCGCAGTTCGCCGCGGCGCGTCTCCGACAGGTTGGCGAAGTCTTCGCCCATGAGGGTGACCGATCCGGTGGTCGGCGTATCGAGCCCTCCCAGCAGGTGCAGCAAGGTCGACTTGCCGGAACCGGACGCGCCCACGATGGCGACGCGCTCGCCGCGATAGATCGCAAAATCGATGTTATTCAGGACCGGGACGGAGTAGCTGCCCTGGGTGAAGGTCTTGCCCAGGCCCTTGCATGCAAGGACCGGCGTGTTGTTCGTATTATTCATAGCGCAGGGCCTCCGCTGGTTTTACGCGAGCCGCCGAGTAGCTTGGATACAGCGTGGCGACAAAGGCCAGCACCACCGACATGCCGCCGATTTTTGCGACATCGAGCCAGCGCAGGTCGGACGGCAAGGCGCTGATCAGGTAGATGTCCTTGGACAGGAACTGGACGCCCAGCAGCCGCTCGATGAACGGCACGATGACGTCGATGTTCAGCGCCACCAGCACGCCGAAACCGACACCAAGCGCGGTGCCCATGATGCCGACCAGCGCGCCCTGGATCATGAAGATCTTCATGATCGAACGCGGCGACGAACCGAGCGTGCGCAGGATGGCGATATCGGCCTGCTTGTCGGTCACTGTCATCACCAGGGTCGAGACGAGGTTGAAGGCGGCGACGGCGATGATCAGCGTCAGGATAATGAACATCATCTTCTTCTCGGTCTGCACCGCCGCGAACCAGTTGGCGTTTTGCTTGGACCAGTCACGGATCAAGAGGTCGCCCGACATCGACTTGGCCAGCTCATTGGCCACGAAAGGCGCGCGGTGCATGTCCTCGATGCGAAGGCGCACGCCGGACGGTGCTTCCAGGCGCTCCATCTTCTGTGCGTCGTCGATATTGATGAAGGCAAGGCCCGAATCGAACTCAAAGTGGCCTGCCTCGAAAATGCCGGACACGGTAAACGAGCGGGTACGCGGCAGCACGCCGGCCGGCGTGGTCTGGGCCTGCGCCAGCATCATGGTGACCTTGTCGCCCATGTCCACGTTGAGCGATCGCGCCAGCGCATAGCCCATCACGATATTGAATGATCCAGGCTGCAGCGAATCGAGGCTGCCGCGCTTGACGTTCTTGGCCACGTCCGACACCTTGTGCTCTTCCGACGGCAGGATGCCGCGGATGACCGAAGGACGCATCACGCCGTCCTGCAGTAGCATGCCCTGGGTTTCGACAAACGGGGCCGCGCCTTTGACCGCCGGGTTGGCGAAGGCTTCCTTCGAAGCCTGCTGCCAGTTCGGCATCGCGCCGCGGGCATCGAACACTTCAATATGGGCCAGCACCGACAGCATGCGGTCGGTGACCTCCTTCTGGAAGCCGTTCATCACGGACAGCACGACGATCAGGGCGGCGACGCCAAGCGCAATGCCGGCCACCGAAATGAGCGAGATAAACGATATAAAACTGTTGCGGCCGCTGCGGCGGCCAGCGCGCGTGTAGCGCAGCCCGACCAGCCATTCATACGGCAATTTGTGGATGATGCTCATGGAGTCCGAAGTTTATATAAGAGCACGAAGTGTGCCACACAAAGCTCATCCATGAATAGGACTTGCACAATTGAATCGCCCCCCGCATGCGAAAAATTGATTGAACTTGGCCCACCTCCGGCAAATCGAAAGAAGGCGGCTTCCGTCCGCAAAGGAGCAGACCATGGCTTTTAGTTTATTCGACTCCAAGGGAATCCATGTCGATAACCAGCACTTTAGCTGGCGCGACATGGTCCAGAAACCCATTAGCAAACTTGACGATGACGCCTTTACGCGCATCCGCGTCATCCTGATCAACGGGCTCGAGAACGAAGCCCTGCGTTTCGGCCACATGGCCGCCCGCAATAACCTGGCCCTACGCCAGCCGATGGCCAAGGTGCGCCGCATTGAGCAGCACCAGGCAACCCTGGTCAACTGGCTGATCGCGGCCGACCATTCGCCGCTCGAGACCACCATCGCGTACGAACAGACCGCCATCGAGGTCACCGCCGCCGTCGCCCAGCGCGAACCGGACAATTACCTGGCCCAGGTCTACCGCTTCGGCCTGCTGGAAGACTTTGACCACCTGTACCGCTACTCGGCCCTGCTCGACCGGCTGGAGGGCAAGGACCCCAATAACATCCTGCAAAGCTACACGGACATCATGCACGGGCGGGCCACGAGCGAACACCACCGTGCTCCGGAAGACGACCTGCGGCGTCCGTACGTATCCAAAACCGCCGACCTGCTTACCAAGCTGCACGCGCTGACCATCGTCGCCGGCGAATACCAGACCCACGACTACTATATGAATATCGGCCCGCTGTTCTCGGACCCGCTGGCGCGCCAGCTCTACGCCGAGATCGCCTCGGTGGAAGAACAGCACGTCACGCAGTACTCGTCCATCCTCGACCCCAGCGAAACCTGGCTGGAGCAATGGGTGCTGCACGAGGCCAATGAATGCTACCTGTACTACAGCTGCGTCGAGCAGGAGTCCAATCACCACGTGCGCAAGATCTGGGAGCGCTTCCTCGACTACGAGCTGGGGCATTTCCACATGGCGTGCGACGCGCTCAAGCAGTTCGAAAACCGCGATCCCGGCGAAATCATTACCGCTAACTTCGACAGCCCGCTCGAATTCCGCAGCCAGCGCGACTACGTCCGCAAAGTATTGGCCAGCGAGATCGACGTGCGGACCAGCGGCACCCAGTTTGTCGACAAGGCCAACGAGAGCGCGCTGTCGCAACGCTACCGCTCGCTGGTCAATGCCGAGGGCTCGCCAAGCGACACCGTCGCGTCCGGCTATGTCTGGGCGCCGGGCACGGAACTCAACCGGAAGAAATGGACGACGCCAGGCGTGCGCATACAGTGAGTTGACGCGCCGGCCAGGGAGGAATGATGAGCACACATACTGAACATATTGGAATGAACCGGACCGGGATCCAGATGTCGCCGATCGACAGCAAGGCCATGACCGACGTTGACCCGGACCTCATGCAAGGCAACGAAGGCGACGATTCGCCCATGGCGGACCTGCGCAGTCCCTATATCGCCGCTGCCGATTCGCTGGGCTCGGTACCGCTTCCCGGCACCGTGACCGGCATGGTGAGCATCGGCATGGACATGCTCAAGGGCCAAAGCCCGCAGATCTTGCTCGACAAACTGGGCGAGCGCCTGGCGTTCGAACGGACCGGCACCCGGCTTTATGACGCCCTGATCACCAAATGCGCGGTCATGCTGGACGATACCGAAATCAGCATGACGATCGACGACCTCGAGGATATCCGCGAAGACGAGGCGCGCCACTTCCTGATGGTGGCCGATGCCATTGACGCGCTGGGCGGCGATCCCACCTCGCAGACGCCAAGCGCCGACCTGTGCGGCGTCGAATCGATGGGACTGGTACAGGTGCTCAATGACCCGCGCACCAGCATTGCCCAGTCGCTGCACGCCATCGTCACGGCCGAACTGAGCGACAAGGCCGGATGGGAAACCCTGATAGCGCTGGCCGATGAACACGGACTGACCGACATGGTGACCAACTTTACCGTGGCATTAAATGACGAACGGGAGCACCTGGCGCTGGTACAGACCTGGTATGAAGAGGCCATTGGCCTGACCTACGGCGACGTGGAGGTGGGTGGCGACGACGAGGGCACCTGACGAGACGGGCAAGGGGTTCGTTAAACATGCTGCACCTGGGTGGCCGCCAGCGCGTGGCCACATCGTTGCGTCCAAACCTCGGTAATTTCTCCTCGACACACCATATGAAATACAATGCGGCATGACCCAGATTTCGCTTGTCCTGCCGTTTGCCCTGCCCCCTCCTGAACTGGCTCCTGACCTGGTGCGTGCACTGGAGGTCCCGACCCTTGCCAGCCTGATAACCCGCACCTCGTCCTTCGATGCGGTTCCTTTCGACGGCCCGCTGCGGATGCTGCCGCATGAGTTGTGGCTGGCGCGCGCAATCAGCCTGGACGCAAGCGACCGGCCGGCGCTGGCGGCGCAAGCGATGCTTGGTTACGGGCTCGACCCGGCCGACGGCAACTGGTTTATCGTCCACCCGTCCCACATCGAAATCGCGCGCAGCCACATGCTGATGGCCGACATGCGCACCCTCGACCTGGACGAGCGCCATTCGCGCATGCTGTTCGATGCCGCCAAGCCCTACTTCGACGAAGCCGGCAAGCCGCTGCTTTATGGCGACGCCTGCACCTGGTTCATGCGCGCCGATGGCTGGACCGGGCTCGATACGTCGACCCCGGATTCGGCCGCAGGCATGAACCTGTCGGACTGGCTGCCGCGCGGCGACAAGTCGACCGAATACCGCAAGCTGCAGAACGAAGTCCAGATGCTGTGGTTTCAGAACCCGGCCAACAGCGAGCGCGAAGCCCGCGGCCAGCGCGCCATCAACGCATTCTGGCCATGGGGCTGCGCGAGCGCGCTCGAGTCGGTTCCATCCACGGCCCCGACACTGGCCACGCGCGATGCGCCGGGCTGGTTGTCGTCCCTTGCCCAGGTGCGCGATCCCGCGCTCAAGGACGTGCTGGCGAGCGGCGATGGCGATGCTATTTTCGTCTGCGGCACCGTCACCCAGGCCGCCATCGGCGCCGACTGGGCGGCATGGCTGGCGCAGATGAAGCACCTCGAAAAGACCGTATTTGCACCAGCGCTTGCGGCGGTACGCGATGGCCGCATCAAGAAACTGCGCCTGGTCCTGAGCCACCGCGACCGCCACCTCGAATTGACCACGACCAAACTGGCCCAGAACATGTTCTGGCGCCGCCCCACGCTTGACCGACTGCTGCCATGACCCGTATCGCCATCCGCCCCTGCCCGTTCCGAACCTCCGAGATGCTGCGCCAGGGCGGCGTGCACCCGGTGCTCGCCCGCCTGTTCGCTTCGCGCGGACTCACCGACGCGCGCGAGCTGTCGAGCGAACTGGCGGCGCTGGTGCCACCTTCAGGCCTGCTGCACATCGACGCTGCGGCGGCCTTCCTCGCTGACGCCATCGCGGCGCAAAAGCGGATGGTCATCGTGGCCGACTACGACTGCGATGGCGCCACTGCCTGCGCCACTGCGCTACGCGGGCTGCGCGCGATGGGCGCGCACGTGGACTACATCGTGCCGAACCGCTTCGAGTACGGCTATGGACTCACGCCGGAAATCGTCGCGCTGACCGCGCGCGAAAAGACACCGGACATCATCATCACCGTCGATAACGGCATCGCCAGCATCGATGGCGTGCTGGCGGCGAAGCGCCTTGGCATCGACGTGGTCGTCACTGACCACCACCTGCCCGGCGACACCCTGCCGGAGGCGCGCGTCATCGTCAATCCGAACCAGCCGGAGTGCGGCTTCCCGAGCAAAAACCTCGCTGGCGTGGGCGTCGTGTTCTACGTGCTGCTGGCCTTGCGCGCGGAACTGCGCCGGCGCGGGGTGTTCGACGCACAGACCCAGCCCAAGCTCGACAACCTGCTCGACCTCGTCGCACTGGGCACCGTGGCCGACGTCGTCAAGCTCGACGCCAACAACCGCATCCTGGTCGCCCAGGGCATCAAGCGCATGCGCGCCGGCCGCATGCACCCCGGCGTGGCAGCGCTGTTCCGCGTCGCCGGGCGTGAAGCGCGCAGCGCATCGCCGTTCGACCTTGGCTTCGCAGTCGGCCCGCGCCTGAACGCCGCCGGCCGGCTCGACGACATGTCGCTTGGGATTGAATGCCTGATCACCGATGACGAAGGCCGCGCATGGGCGATCGCCCAGCAGCTCAACGACATCAACCTGAAACGGCGCGAGATCGAAGCCGACATGCAGGACACCGCCCTGCTCCACCTCGACGCCTTCGAGCCGGCCAGCAGCAGCACCATTTGCGTGTTCGACGAAAGCTGGCACCAGGGCGTCATCGGCATTGTCGCCTCGCGCCTGAAAGAGAAATTCTTCCGGCCGACGATCACCTTCGCGCCGGGCAGCGACGGCTGGCTGAAGGGCTCGGGACGGTCGATTCCCGGCTTCCATTTGCGCGATGCGCTCGACCTGGTGTCGAAACGCGCACCGTCGCTCATCGACAAATTCGGCGGCCATGCGATGGCGGCCGGCCTGACGATCCGCGCCGACGCACTGGCAGCCTTCTCGGAAGCCTTCGAAGCGGTCGGCCGGGCGCTCTTGACCCAACAGCAGCTGGAACGGGTGATCGAGACCGATGGGCCGCTTGAAGACGCGTATTACACGACCCAGTTCATCGAAGTGATGGACGGGCAGGTCTGGGGGCAGGGTTTTGCGCCACCGGTCTTCTGCGACGAATTCCGCGTGATCAGCCAGCGCATCCTTAAGGAGCGGCACCTCAAGCTGCTGTTGGAGCGCAATGGCCAGCGGTATGACGCAATCTGGTTCGGCCACACTGCCTCGGTCGGCGACCGCGCGCGCGTGGCGTTCAGGCTGGACGCCAACGAGTACAACGGCGTCACCAAGGTTCAGCTGATGGTCGAACACGCCGAACCGGCGTGACGCAGCTGCGGCGCGAAGCGGTCAGCCCAGGTTCTTCTGCGCAGCCAGCAGCAAACCTCCAACCACGCCTGCGGTAGCGATCCACACCGCCACCCGGGTCATGAGCGCCATATACTTCGCGCGCTCGGCCGGGTTATTGACCCAGTTCCGGCTAAACCTGGCGCCGTCGCGGCCAACCACAAAGTACACCGCCGGCAGGAAGATAAATACCGCCGCGACGCCGAGCCAGGCCGCATTCTCCGCAAGGCCGGACGAAAATGCCCCTTCCCCGGACCACGCCGCAAACAGCAGCACGCCCAATCCCGTCCAGATTCCTGCAAGGGCTGCGGTTCGGTTGCTCGGTTGATTGTTCATCTCTTCCCTTCTGTGAATGGCGGACACGCCTCGGCTCCGCCCATTCTGCCACGATATTGCCACAAAACAAATATCCTGCGATTGGGCTTTACGCCCGCGAACCTTACTTGCGCTGATTGCAAAATCGGAGTATAAATAGTCCATTACCGGAGGTGCCATGAACAACCTTGCTTATGCTTACCCAAAAAGCCGCTTCGAACCGGCCGTGCTGGTTGACCTGAACGCCCGGCCGGAGCGCGAACGCCTGTCCAAATCCGCCCTGAAGGGCTTCTTCAAGCTGGCGGCAGCGTGGAAGCTGCGCGATGAAGACGCGCGCGAGCTGCTGGGCGGGCTGTCCTCCTCCACATTCTACGAGTGGAAGAAAAATCCTGAGCGCGTGCTGGAGGTCGACCGCATCACCCGCATCTCCTACCTGCTTGGCATCTACAAGGCGCTGCATATCCTCTACGGCGACAAGCTGGCCGACGAGTGGGTGACGCTGCCGAACAAGAACCCGGTCTTCGGTGGCCGCACGCCGCTGTCGCAGATGCTGGCCGGCGGCCTGCTGGCGATGCAGATGGTGCGCAAGCTGCTTGACGCCCGCCGCGGAGGCCTTTGACCTTGTCGCGCGAACCAAAGCTGGCGCAGCTGCGCCAGTTCGATACCTGCCGCCTGATCCCCTCGCGCTTCGCCGATGTCGAGGATTCCGTGCTGGGCCCCCTCGCCGATAGCAACGACGAGCTGCGCGACCTGTTCGACCTCGACAACGCCACCAATGAGCGGCTGCGTGGCGAGTACGGCGGCCTGCCCGGCATTGGGGTCGACGAGCTGGTGTTCGGCGTGCCCAACTTCAGGATCATCAACGCCGCCTACACCTATCCGCGCCCGGAAGGCAGCCGCTTCAACGATGGCGAACGCGGCGCGTGGTACTGCGCCTTCGACGCCGCGACCGCGCTGGCCGAGATCACCTTCCACAAGACCGTGGAATACCAGGAGATCGACCGTTTCGACGACAGCGTCACCTACCAGGTCATGCTGGCCGATTTCACCAGCACCTTCCATGACCTGCGGGGCGAGAAAGGGTTTGAGAAGGTGCTCGACCCGTCGAGCTACATCGACTCGCAGAAGCTCGCAGCACGGCTGCTCGACGCCGGCTCCATGGGCGTCATCTACCCCAGCGTGCGCCTGGCGGGCGGCGTCAACCTGGCGTGCTTCCGCCCCGCACTGGTAGGCAATGTGCGCAAGGGGCAGGCGTATCGGTTAACATGGGCGGGTTCGCCGGTTCCGGTGATCGAATCCATCTGACTTAATACCGACTCAAGCATGAAGACCAAGCCCGAAAACGATACCGACCTGCGTATCAAGATCAACCGTGAGACCGCGCGCCTGCCGTGGTCCGAGCTGCAGAAGCATTTCGCGCAAGGGAACGTGGTGTACGTCAGCCCCGAACTCGACCTGGTCGATGTCGCCGTTCGCATCTCGCATGACGACAAGGACAGCATCAGCCGCTGGATGGCCGAAGGCAAAGTCGCCAAGGTCTCGGACGTGCAGGCGGCCACCTGGGCCGCGGCCAATTCAGAAGTGTGGGCGTCAGTCGTCAGTCCCTTCGTGCTGGTGCAGCCTGAGAAAACGAAACTCCATTGAAACCGCTCAGCGATGAGAAGATCATCGATTCATGGTCGAAGAATACCGGCCCATGGACCAATGCGGTGCGCGGCGGCGAAATCGAAAGCCGCAAACTCGTCACTGACCAGGCGATCGTCGATGCGGTGCGCAGCCGCTCGCCACGCACCGGCATCGACATTGGCTGCGGCGAGGGCTGGCTTGTGCGCGCCCTTGACGGCATTCGGATGATCGGCGTCGACGTCGTGCCGGGCCTGGTGGAAATGGCAAACAGCGCGGGCGGGGGCGACTTCCGCGTCATGTCATACGAGCAGATCGGCGCGGGCGCTCTCGACGCAACCGCCGATGTCGCGATCTGTAATTTCTCGCTGATTGGAAAAGAGTCGGTCGAAGGCCTGCTGCGCGCCGCGCCATCGCTGCTGGGCGCCGGCGGCGCATTCATTGTGCAGACCCTGCACCCGCACCTCGCTTGCGGCGATGCGCCTTACCAGGACGGCTGGCGCGAGGGATCGTGGTCGGGCTTCAGTGCCGATTTTACCGATGCGCCACCCTGGTATTTCCGCACGCTCGAAACCTGGGTCCGGCTCTTTGGCGAGAGCGGCCTGCGCCTCGTCGAGATGCGCGAACCCGTTCATCCGGCGACCGGCAAACCGGTTTCCGTCATCTTTATCGGCGAACGCGCCGCTTAAATTACTGTTAGCGACAATGAAAACTATCTTTACTGCGCCCGTCTTCGATGCAACCGTCATCGTGAACGGGAACGAATTGTTCAAGGGCCAGGGCTCGGCAAGCATGTGGGCCGAAAAGCTCGCCGCTGAAATCGGCAGTCCCGTGACAGTCGAAAAAATCGGTACCGGATGGGCGCTGCGCGGCCAGGTCGATGGCGCCGACTGCACCTGGGGCATCCACGGCCAGCGCCTGATGCAGATCGACCGTACCTGACCGCTGCCCGTCGTTTTACGGCGCCGGCGCGCGGTGCTTCATGGCGTGCGCCATTTCCTTGATCAAGACAGCCGCGCGCGGCTCATCGCGTGCAAATCCCATTGCGCCGTCGCGCAGGGCCATCGCCAGCTGCTGCATCGCTTCCGGATGCTCGAGTTCTGCCGCGGCTTCCAGCCACCGGCGCGCGCCATCCTCATCCCTTGCCAGGCCATCGCCCGAAAAGAGCATGTTCGAGACCATGAACATTGCAGCGGGAACGCCAGCCTTGGCCGAGGCGAGCATCGCATTGGCAGCTTGGTCCCGGGCGCGCGGCGTATCGACTCCCTCCAGCCGCACCGAGCCGCGCTCGCCGGGCGCAGTACCGCCGCCGCGTGCCAGGTCCACCGAATAAAGCGCAAAGCCCTTGCCCAGGCCATCATCGGCGCGCAGCTGCGATACATTGTGCAGGCCTGCTTCATGCGCCAGCGCGGTCATCCCTGGCGCTGAATGGAACACGACGGGTCCTGCGGTCTTCACTTTGGCAAACGTCCAGCTGCGGCCGCCGCCGTGCATGGCGCGCTCCAGGTTCTTCGTCGACTTGATGTAGGCGATCAGCACTTCGCGGTTATTGTCCGGCGATGCGATCACCGTTTTGCTGCCGTCGAGGCCAGGGAAGCCGCCACCACCGCTGGCGCGGTAGTTGTTGGTCGCGACCAGGAATTCGTCAGCCGCGCTTACCGCCTTGCCCCGGTAACTGAGGCCGCGGATCCGGTCGCCCACCGGGCGCGTCACGTCGATTTCATAGCGCACGTCCGGCGAAGTCAGCGTGTCGAAGTTATAGGAAGCGAAGGCCGGGTTGACCAGCTCCTGCGCGTCCTTGCGCGTCGGGTCAATGGTGTTGAAGCGTCCGGCGGCGTGCTCCAGCCAGGCCTTCAGTTCCCTGCCGTTGACCTTCACCGCATACAGCGCGTTCGGGTACAGGTACAGGTCTGCCGCGTTGTTCAGCGCGAGGCTGCCCGCCGCCACGTCGGTGAAGTCCGTCACGCCCGCGTTACCGCTCTTGAAAGGTGCGGACATCGACAGCACCGGCAGGCTGCCGTACCGCGGCATTGATGCCTTGACGTACTTCGCGACGTACTCTGCCTGCGCCAGGTTCACCACGGCCATTGCGGAGACGTCGCCGACATCCGCAAAATAAGTCGACATCCGGAAGGCAGTCGTGCCCACCGGCGTCTTGACGTAACGGATCGTCGCTTCATGCTCCTTTGCCACCAGCGCCGCCACGGCAGGATCGGCGGCGACATAGCTTTTGTCCGCGCGCTGGGCACTGCGCGCCTCCACCGTCGTCCTGGTTTTATCGACCACCCAGCGCTGTCCGTCATGCGCCAGCTGCAGGCCGATCACGCCCAGATGCTTGCCCCACAGGTTCGCCATCACCGTGGGCACGCCGTGCACCAGGCCTTTGGCCTTGTCGACGCCCGGCAGGTTGAACTGCGCGACCGTGCTCCTGGCGTTCGGGAAAACCTGGTGCGAATGCCCGATCAGCATGGCGTCGATGCCCGGCACCTGCGCGAGGTAGTAGTTGGCGTTCTCCATCGTTGGCGAGTACGGCGCCGCATCCAGGCCGCCGTGCGAAATCGCGACAACCAGGTCGGCCCCCTTGGCGCGCATCTCCGGGATGTACTTTTGCGCCGATTCGCGAACGCCTTCCGTGTAGACCTTCCCATCGAGCCAGCGCTTGTCCCACGACATGATGGTTGGCGGCGCAAAGCTGATAATGCCTACCTTGAGCGTGGCCAGAAACGGTTTCCCGGCCGCGTCCTCGGCGCTAATACGCTTCTCGATGATGTGATACGGGGCGAACAGCGGCTGGCGTGTCTTCAGGCTGTAGACGTTCGCCAGCACCTGCGGGAACGCCGGTCCGGCGCAGCGCGGCTTCGACGGGTCGACGCCATCGACCTGGAAGCGGTTGCCGGTAACCTGCGACAGGTGCGCCAGGCCGTAGTTGAATTCATGGTTGCCGATGCCGCCGCCGTCGAACTCCAGGTGGTTCATCGCCTTGTAGATCGACAGGACCTGGTCGCAGGCGAGCGGCGCCACCAGCGCCTCGTAGTCCGAGAGCGCGGTGCCCTGGATGGTGTCGCCGTTATCGAGCAGCAGCGTGTTGGCGTACTGTTTGCGCGCCTCGGCGATCAGCGCGGCGGTGCGGTCGAAGCCGAAAGAGGCATCGGGCGCGAGCTTGTAATAATCGTAACCGACCACGTTCGAGTGCAGGTCCGTCGTCTCCAGCAGCGCGACCGTGGCGCGGCTTCCGGCAGGGGCGCTGCCCGGCACGGTGGCGCAAGCGGCCAGCAGGGCTGGAACGAGCAAAGTGTAAATTTGATAACGCATGGTAGGCCCGGGTGTGGAGTATGGGCCCGATGATACGGGACTGCCGCCAGCGCGGGCAAGCTGCCGCCTTGCAGCGCCCGTCATCGGGTATAATCTAGGGTTCGATTCAACCAATTATTTAGACCGGAACGCCATGGAAGCCGAACGCATCAACGCCCTCTCCGCCCTGCTGAACGATCTCACCGATCGTGAAGCCGAACTTCGGAGGTATCTTTGACTTCGATAAAAAGTCAGAGAAGCTCGAACAAGTAAACGAAGAACTCGAAGATCCGACCGTCTGGAACGATCCGAAACGCGCGCAGGATCTCGGCAAAGAGAAGAAGGCGCTGGAGGCGGTCGTCGACACGCTGACCAAGGCCAAAGCCAACCTGGCCGACGCCAACGACCTGTTTGCGATGGCGCGTGAAGAAGGCGACGACGACACGCTCGAAGCGATCATCGGCGACGCGGAAGAAATCCGCAAGGTCATCGAATCGATGGAGTTCCGCCGGATGTTCAACAATCCGATGGACCCGAATAACTGCTTCATCGACATCCAGGCTGGCGCGGGCGGCACCGAAGCGCAAGACTGGGCGTCCATGCTGCTGCGACAGTACCTGCGCTACTGCGAACGCAAGGGCTTCAAGGTCGAGATCATGGAACAGTCCGACGGCGAGGTCGCGGGCATCAAGACCGCCACGCTGAAGGTCGAGGGCGACTACGCCTACGGCCACCTGCGCACTGAAACCGGCGTTCACCGCCTGGTGCGCAAGTCGCCGTTCGACTCGGCCAACGGCCGCCACACCTCGTTCACCAGCCTGTTCGTGTACCCGGAAGTCGACGATTCGATCGAGATCGACGTCAACCCGGCCGACATCCGCATCGACACCTACCGTGCGTCGGGCGCGGGTGGACAGCACATTAACAAGACCGACTCCGCGGTGCGCATGACGCACATGCCGTCGGGGATCGTGGTCCAGTGCCAGAACGACCGCAGCCAGCACCGCAACCGCGCCGAAGCGATGGACATGCTGAAGGCGAAGCTGTACGAACTCGAACTGCGCAAGCGCATGAGCGAGCAGCAGAAGCTGGAAGACTCCAAGACCGACGTCGGCTGGGGCCACCAGATCCGTTCGTACGTGCTGGACCAGTCGCGCATCAAGGATTTGCGCACCAACTTCGAGACCGGTAACACCAAGGGCGTGCTGGACGGCGACCTGGACGATTTCATCTCCGCGTCCCTGAAGCAGGGCGTATGACGATGAGCGATACGAAACGCGCATTCGTCTTCGACATGGACGGCACCATCGTCGACAACATGTCCTTCCATACCGATTCGTGGATCGCGTTCTTCAAGCGCCGCGGCAAGGACATCGACGCCGATGAATTCTTCCGCACGACGGCTGGACGCCAGGGCAAGGAGATCATCCGTGCGCACATGGGCGAGCACCTGCTCGACCATGAAGTGCTGGAGCTGAACCTCGAGAAGGAATCGGTTTACCGCGAACTGTATGAGCCGCACCGCAAAACCGTTACCGGCTTCGACGACCTGATCGAGCAGGCCAAGCTGCGCGGCGTCGCGCTGGCGGTGGCCACGGCTGCGTCTAACGCGAACATCGAGTTCACCCTTGACGGCCTCGACCTGCGCCGCCACTTCGACACCGTCGTCGGCGCGGCCGACGTCGCGCGCGGCAAGCCGTATCCGGACGTATTCCTGCTCGCGGCGGAACGCTGTGGCGTCAAACCGGAAAACTGCATCGTGTTCGAAGACGCGCCGCTTGGCGTCGAAGCGGCCCGCCGTGCAGGCATGCGCTGCGTCGTGCTGACGACCACCCTGCCCGCAGAAGCCTTTGCCGAATTCGACAACGTCATCCACATCGCCAGCGACTTTTCCGAGCTGACGATCGACGAGCTGTTCCCCGCATAATTACACAAACTAGCGATACTTATCATGACTACGGATATCCAAGAACAAGCCGCCGCACCGGCCGACGACAACAAGATCATCGCCGAGCGCCGCGTCAAGCTGGCAGCCCTGCGCGAAAAAGGCGTGGCATTCCCGAACGATTTCCGTCCACAGCACAAGGCGGCCGACCTGCACGAACAGTACGGCGCCAAATCGCGTGAAGAACTGGAAGCTGAAGCGATTCCCGTGGTCCTGGCCGGGCGCATGATGCTCAAGCGCGAAGCCGGCAAGAAGGCCGCTTTCGCCACCCTGCAGGATTCGTCAGGCGCGCGCGCCGACGGCCGCATCCAGATCTACGCCACCCTCGACCTGACTGGCGAGGCGGCGATGGAAGCGCTCCACCACTACGACCTGGGCGACATCCTTGGCGTTGAAGGCACGCTGTTCAAGACCAAGACCGACGAACTGACCATCAAAGTCACCAGCCTGCGCCTGATCACCAAGTCGCTGCGCCCGCTGCCGGACAAATTCCACGGCTTGGCCGACCAGGAGACCAAGTACCGCCAGCGTTACGTCGACCTGATCATGAGCGAAGAGACGCGCCGCACCTTCAAGGCGCGTACCGCCGCAATGTCGTCGATCCGCCGCTTCATGGAAAAGCACGAGTTCATGGAAGTCGAAACGCCGATGCTGCACACCATTCCTGGTGGCGCCGCAGCGAAGCCGTTCATCACCCACCACAATGCGCTCGACATGGAGATGTTCCTGCGTATCGCGCCGGAGCTGTACCTGAAGCGCCTGGTGGTCGGCGGCTTTGACCGCGTGTTTGAAGTGAACCGCAACTTCCGCAATGAAGGCGTCTCGCCGCGCCACAATCCAGAATTCACGATGATGGAGTTCTACGCGGCCTACGTTGACTACCAGTGGCTGATGGACTTCACGGAAGCGGTCATCCGCCAGGCCGCGATCGATGCGCACGGCACCGCGATGCTGACCTACGGCGGCCGCGAGCTGGACCTGTCGAAGCCATTCAACCGCCTGACCATCGTCGGCGCGATTAACAAGTACGCACCGCACTACACCAACGAGCAGCTGAACGATCCGGCATTCATCCGCACCGAGCTGAAGAAGTTTGGCGTGAACCCGATGGCAGGCTGGGGACTGGGCGCGCTGCAACTGGCGCTTTTCGAAGAAACGGCCGAATCCCAGCTCTGGGAACCGACCTACATCATCGACTACCCGGTTGAAGTGTCGCCGCTGGCGCGTGCTTCCGACACGCGCGAAGGCATCACCGAGCGCTTCGAACTGTTCATCGTCGGCCGTGAAATCGCCAACGGCTTCTCGGAGCTGAACGACGCCGAAGACCAGGCCGCGCGCTTCCACGCACAGGTCGCGGCGAAGGACGCCGGCGACGAAGAAGCGATGTTCTATGACGCGGACTACATCCGCGCGCTGGAATACGGCATGCCGCCAGCCGGCGGCTGCGGCATCGGCATTGACCGCCTGATGATGCTGATTACGGATTCGCCAAACATCCGTGACGTGATCCTCTTCCCGCACCTGCGCCGCGAAGAGTAAGCAAAATGAGAATGGGGCCCGGAGGGGCCCCATTTTTATGCCTGAAGTGCTTCAATTGACGTTCTTCGCTATAAAGAAAACGACGGCCACAAGAAGTGTCCCGAAGCCATACATTTTCCAGGTAAGCGTGTTGATCGCCTTTAGCAGATCTTCCTTGGTAGCATAGGTCGCACGTATCACAGCCACGTCAAGTTTCACTGCCGCCAAGTCGGCTTTTACCGTTGTGAATTCGTCTTTGACAAAAACCAGATCGTCTTTGGCCGCATGATTTGAACGAATGACGGCCAACTCCGCCTTGACCGACGACACCTCGGCGTCCAGCACTGCGATTTTGCTTTCGATGTCCATACTCGCATCATCGAAGCGCGCGCCGCAGCTGTCAACCAGCGCACGATTAGTTCATCGGCGTGGTTGACGTTGCTCAAGTTACTGAACGATCCGATAGCAAGGAATATAGGCCTTGCCCGGCAATTTCATCCGGCTCTGCTCGACAAACGACGTCAGCAGCGCATCCATCGGCCCCATGATTGCCGGGTCGCCGTGGATTTCAAAATGCCCGTATTTTTCAATTGCGCGGATACCCTCGTCCTTGACGTTACCCGCCACTACGCCTGAAAACGCGCGCCGCAAATTGGCCGCCAGCTGGTGCTTTTCCTGGTTTTTATGCAGGCTCAGGTTGCGCATGTTCTCGTGGGTCGGCTTGAACGGACGCTGGAATTCGTGATCGATGCGCAGCAGCCAGTTGAAGTAATAGGCATCGCTGCGCGACTTGCGGTACTCGCGCACTTCCTTGATACCGGTCTGCATTTCGCGCGCCACCAGTTCGGGATCGTCGACGATGATCTTGTAGCGCTTCTGCGCGTCTTCGCCGAGGGTGTGGCCGATAAAATCGTTAATCTGGATGAAGTAGTCGCGCGAGGTTTCAGGGCCGGTGAAGATCAGCGGGAATGGCATCTCGGCGTTATCCGGGTGAAGCAGGATCCCGAGGATATACAGGATTTCTTCAGCAGTACCGGCGCCGCCCGGGAACACGATAATCCCGTGACCGGTCCGCACAAACGCTTCAAGGCGCTTTTCAATATCCGGCATGATCACCAGGTCATTGACGATCGGGTTTGGCGACTCGGCCGCGATAATGCCCGGCTCGGAAATGCCCAGGTAACGGCCGCTGCTGCGGCGCTGCTTGGCGTGGCCGATGGTGGCGCCCTTCATCGGGCCTTTCATTGCGCCCGGGCCGCAGCCGGTGCAGATATCGAGGTCACGCAGGCCAAGCTGGTAGCCGACCTCTTTCGAATAGTTGTATTCGATCCGGTTGATCGAGTGGCCGCCCCAGCAGACCACCAGGTTCGGATTGCGCTGCGGTTGCAGCACATTCGCATTGCGCATGATGTGGAAGACCGCATCGGTAATGCCTTCGGTGCGGGTGAGATCAAAATGCGGGTTATCGGTGATTTCGCTGCTGATGAAAATAATATCGCGCAGTACCGCGAACAGGTGCTCGTGAATCCCCTTGATCATTTTGCCATCGACAAACGCGATGGCCGGGGCTCCCTTGATTTCGAGCTTGATGCCGCGCTCGCGCTGCACGATGCTGATGTCAAATGATTTGTAACGCTCCAGCAGTTCCTTGCCATCGTCAATCGAGCTGCCGCAATTGAGCACGGCGAGCGCGCAATTACGGAAAACCTGGTAAAGGCCGCCCTGGCTGGTATCGAGAAGCTTGACGACTTCGGACTTCGACAGCACTTCAAGCCGGCCTTCCGGCGAAATGAGGGTATCGATAACGTCGTGCTCCATAGTACAGATTCCTTTTTCAATTTCTGTGAAACGATCAATGCCTGCATTGCCAATATACGACAACTGGCGCAAATACGTGCATGGCTTTCGCAAGGCGTGTGGCAGGTAAGTACACGCCGAATACCACATCTGGCAAAAATTCGCAGAATGTGAAGGATTTACATTAAAATGCAGCCCAGTTGGAAATATCGCCCCCTCTGTGGCGCGGTTTTTCCACCGATGATCGTATCAACCATAACCAGTCAGGAGACCCCCGCATGAGCGGAGCCGCTACCACACCAAATCAGGAAGTCGCCATTCCCGAGTTCAAGCAGATGATGGGACACCCAAGTCCGCTCTGGATGTTATTCATGACCGAATTCTGGGAGCGCTTTGCTTTCTACGGCATCCGTTGGGCACTTGTGCTTTACATCGTCGCGCAGTTCTATGAAGGTTCGGGCGCCGGCGAGGCAGCCGCCAACCTGACCTATGGTTCCTATCTCGCGCTGGTGTATGCCGGCGCAGTATTCGGCGGCTATGTCGCCGACCGCGTCATCGGCTATCAGCGCTCGATCCTGATCGGCGCGCTGTTCATGGCGGCAGGCCTGTTCGCCATTACCGTCCCCGACCCGCAGATCTTCAACCTCGGCCTGGCCACCATCATCGTCGGTAACGGCTTGTTCAAACCGAACATCTCGACCATGGTCGGCAAGCTGTACGCGCTGAACGACACCCGCCGCGATTCCGGCTTCACGATCTTCTACATGGGTATTAATGCAGGCGCGTTTGTCGCACCGATCCTGACCCAGGTGCTGGCGCAAAAAGTGTTCGGCACCGGCGATATGCCAGCGTACAAAGTCGTCTTCTTCGCATCCGGTATCGGCATGTTGATCAGCCTCGTATGGTTCTACATCGGCCGCGCTTCGCTCAAGGGCATCGGCGCACCGGTCGAAGGCGGCGAAGGCCGCGGCCGCGCGATCCTGGTCGCAGTTGGCGCGCTGGTGGTTATCCCGCTCGTGTACTTCCTGCTCACGCTGGGCGCTGCGAAGCTGCAGATCATCCTGACCATCCTGTTCGTGGTCCTGGCCATCATGCTGATGATCGAAGGTATCCGCGAAGGTAAAGTCGCACGCGACAAGACCATCGCGATGATGATCATCTTCGCTTTCAACGTGCTGTTCTGGATGTTCTTCGAACAGGCTGGCAGCTCGTTCACCTTCCTCGCGGAGAATATCGTTGACCGCGCCGGCGCGCTGGGCATGGACGTATTCCCGACCGCCTGGTTCCAGAGCGTGAACTCGGTCGCCATTATCGTCTGCGCACCGATCATCGCCTGGGTATGGGTGGCGATGGGCCGCAAGAACGTCAATCCTTCGATCCCACGTAAATTCGGCCTCGGCATCCTGTTCAACGGCCTGGCTTTCGGCCTGCTGATGTACGCCCTGTCGTTCCTGGTCGATCCAACCTACGGCAAGATCCCGTTCTGGACCCTGTTCGCCGTGTACTGGATCCAGTCGATCGGTGAGCTGTGCCTGTCGCCAATCGGCCTGTCGATGGTCACCAAGCTGGCGCCAACCCGCCTGGTTGGCCTGGGCATGGGCGGCTGGTTCCTGTCTACTGGTATCGGCAACAACCTGTCGGGCATCTTCGCGAGCCACGTCAGCGGCACCGAAGGCATGTCGATTGCGTCGGCGCTGTCCGGCTACACCTTCGGCTTCTGGTCGCTGATGGTCGGCGGCTTGATCCTGTTCCTGCTCGCACCGCAGATCCAGAAGCTGATGCACGGCGTGAAGTAAGCGTCAGACAGCTTCATGGAAACGGCGGCCTGCGGGCCGCCGTTTTTTTTATGCGTTCTGCTCCAGCTGGCGCCGCATATCGTCCATCTCCGCGACCAGCCAGGCGCGAAAGCGCTGCACCTTCGGCATATTCTCCTTGTGCGGATTGACCAGGAAGCGGTAGCCACTCGCAAACGGCGCGCTGCGGCAGTTGATCTGCCTGAGCGAGCCTTTCAGGATATCCTGGCATGCGATCCCGTACGCGACCAGCGCGATCCCCTGCCCCGCCACCGCTGCCTGCGCCAGCACGCCCCAATGGCTGTACCCGCGCGAGAAATCATACTTGCCCTTCAAAGCCCGGTTCTCATTGAGCAGCTGCAGCCATGACTCGGGCGACTTCTCGTACAACAGTGGGAAATTCGGCAGGTCCGCCAGGGTCAGCTCCGACTGGCCGGGCGCCAGCAGGTCGGGACTGTAGACCGCGATCAGGCGCTCGCGGAACAGCAAGGCCGGGTCGCCGTCGGTGACCGGCCCATACCGTACCGCGACGTCGGTCGAATCATCTTCCAGGTCGACCTGTGCATCGTTCGAATCGAGGCGGATGTCGAGCTCCGGATACAGCTTGGTAAAGCGGTGCATGCGCGGCACCAGCCATTTGATGGCGAACGAATGGGTCGTCGAGATGCGCAGTACCGACTCTTCGCTGCCAGCCTGCAGGGCCCCGATCTTCGCGCGCAGTTCGCCCAGCATGCGGCCGACGGCAATCGCCAGCTCCTGCCCTTTTTCAGTGAGCGTCACGTGGCGCGGATGGCGGATGAACAGCGCGAACCCCAGGTTTTGCTCCAGGTGCCGGACCTGCTGGCTGATCGCCGCCGGTGTCTTGTGCAGCTCCTGCGCCGCCAGCTTGAAGCTTCCCCAGCGCGCCGCGCAGTCGAAGTCAATCAAGCCAGAAAGACTACGCACTGGTTTCATACCCGCACCATGGATAAGTTTTTCTTAGTCATTGCAATAATTTTTCTCGGTTGATCAATTGCCATCAGGAGAAGAAAATATACGGCATCCAAGAGGAAAACGCCATGCACAAGAATATATTGGTGATCGGTGGAACTCGGCATGTCGGCAAGCTGCTCGTGCAGAAGCTCGTCAATGCCGGCCACCAGGTCACTATCGCCACCCGCGGCCGCGCACCCGACCCATTCGGCGCGCGCATCCAGCGAATCCGCGTCGACCGCCGCGATGAAGCTGCCATGCGCCGCGCCTTCGCCAGCATCGAAGGCTACGACATCGTCTACGACCAGATGTGCTACAGCCCACTCGACGCGGCTATCGCGGTGCGGGTGTTCGCAGGGCGGGTGAAGCGTTACATCGTCGCGTCCACCGTCGATGTATATCGGGGACTGATGGGGAACCAGGAAAGTCCGTTCGCCGAAAACGACCTGAATGTACTGGGGCAGCTGATCGACACTCGCTACCCATGGCACGACCCGTCGCGCGCGGTGGAGAGCTACGTGGCAGGCAAGCTGCAAGCCGAAGCCTACCTGTACCGCGACGGCTCGCTGCCGCTGGTGACAGCGCGCATGGGCCATGTGCTGGCGGGTCCCGAGGACTTTACCGGGCGCCTCGCGCATTACGTGGACCTCGTACGCCTGCGTGCGCCGCTGCGCTATTCCAACGCGGCCGCCGCCAGCTCATTCATCAACGCCCACGTCGCCAGCAGCTTCCTGGCCTGGACTGGCGCCCAGGACTTCACCGGCCCGATCAACGCAGCATGCGACGGTGGCATGTCGGCGTTCGACCTGCTGCATCGCGCCGGTCGCGCGCTGGATGAAACGGTAAGCGCCATCCCTGCGGCCAAGCTGGCGGCGGCGGGCGAACTAAGCCCGTTCGACTATCCTCACGCGCTGATGATGGACACCAGCCGCGCGGCGCTCCTGGGCTACCGCTTCGGGCACATCGACGAGTGGGCCGACGACGTCATTCGCCAGCACGACCTCGCCTTCGTCTGACCGAAGGCGCAGCGTCAAAAAACGGGGGCTTCTGCCCCCGTTTTTAATTCCAGCGGAAAAGCAGCGAGATTCCAATCGACTATAATTCGCCCGACCAAGGCGCCCACGCCCCCCTTCCGGCCTTTTCGTTTCCAAAATCGGGGTCAGACCACCGGTTTTTTGAAAGATTTCGCAAAATCGGGGTCAGACCACTGGTTTTTTGAAAGATTTCAAATTCGCGGTGGTCTGACCCCGATTTTGGAAATTCAAATTGGCGGTGGTCTGACCCCGATTTTGGAAATTTCCCCAGAGAGTGCAGCTTGAGAATTTCTTCCCGCTTGTCGCGAAAACCTTCTGTTAGTGCAAACCGCGGTTTTGTCCTGGTTATCCTGATCTTGCTGTTGGCCGGTGTTGGCGCGGCCGGGTGGTTCTTGTGGTCGATCGCCAAGAACGTGCCAGAGATCGATGCCGTCACCGATTACAAGCCCAAGATCCCGCTGCGTATTTATACTGCCGACCAGGTCTTGATCGGTGAGTTCGGCGTGGAGCGGCGCGACTTTGTGCCGATCGCGCAGATGCCGGACCTGATGAAGAAAGCCGTGCTGGCGATTGAGGACACGCGCTTTTATGAGCATGGCGGCATCGACTGGATCCGCGCGATGGGCGCCGCCAGGGCAAACCTGAAGGGCGGCTTCCGCGAGGGCGCATCGACCATCACCATGCAGGTGGCGCGCACCTTCTTCCTGTCGCGCGAGAAGGTGGTTTCGCGCAAGCTGACCGAGATCGCGCTGGCGCTGAAGATTGAGAAGGCGCTGTCCAAGGACCAGATCCTTGAGCTGTACATGAACCAGATCTACCTCGGCCAGCGCGCCTACGGCTTTTCCAGCGCGGCGCGCGCATACTTCGGCAAGCAGCTCGACCAGTTGTCGGTCGGCGAAATCGCCATGCTCGCGGGCCTGCCGCAGAATCCGTCGCGCCACAACCCTGCCGTCAACCTGAAACGCGCTACCCAGCGCCAGCACGCGGTCCTCAAGCGGATGCATGACCTGGACTACATTACCGAGGCCCAGTACCGCGAAGCGGTGGACCAGCCGGTGCGGGTCAAGCCAGGCGGCCAGCAATTCGCCACCCACGCCGAATATGTCGCCGAGTTGGCGCGGCAGGCCGTGTTCGAGCAGTTCAAGGACGAGGCTTATACATCGGGCATTCGCGTGACGACGACAATCATGTCGAAGGACCAGGACGCCGCTTACGAATCCGTGCGGCGTAACGTGCTGGCCTACGACCAGCGCCACGGCTACCGCGGCCCCGAGGGCTTTATCGACCTGCCGGCCGACCCAGCCGAGCGCGACATCGCCATCGACGAGGCGCTCCAAAAGCGCCCTTCTTCCGACGGCTTGATACCAGCAGTGGTCACCGCTGCGTCGGCGCGCCAGGTTAGTGTCGAGACTCAGGGTGGCGATTCGCTCGAAATTAGCGGCGCCGGGCTGCGCTTCGTCGGGCAGGCGTTGTCGGAGAAGGCAAAGGCGTCGATCCGCTTGCGCCCTGGCGCGCTGGTGCGCGTGATGCAGGACAGCCGCAGCAAGGCGTGGTCCATCGTGCAGGTCCCGCAGGTGGCGGCAGCCTTCGTCGCGCTCGACCAGAACACCGGCGCCTATCGCGCGCTGGTGGGCGGCTTCGACTTCAACCTGCAGAAGTACAACCACGTCACGCAGGCATGGCGCCAGCCCGGCTCCGCGATCAAGCCTTTCGTTTATTCGGCGGCGCTCGAAAAAGGCTATTCGCCGGGTACGATGATCCTGGACGAAGCGCTCGACCTCCCCGGCGAGAACGCGGGAGCTACCTGGTCTCCGCAGAACGATGACGGCAAGTTCGATGGCGTGGTGTCGATGCGCGATTCGCTCGCCCACTCGAAAAACGTGACCACGGTGCGGCTGCTGCGCGCGGTATCGGTACCATACGCGCACGAGTACTTGCGACGGTTCGGCTTCGACCATACCCGCCATCCGAAGAACCTGACGCTGGCCCTCGGCACCGGCGCTGTCACGCCGCTGCAGATGGCTGGCGGCTATGCCGTCTTTGCCAACGGCGGCTATTCGGTACAGCCTTACCTGATCGCGAAAATACAGGATGCCAGGGGCGCCGTGATCCAGCAAGCCACGCGACCGGCCACGCCGCCCGAAGAACAGCGCGTGATCGACCAGCGCAATGCCTTCGTCACCGACACCATGCTGCGCGCGGTGACCTTGTATGGAACCGGCGCCGCGGCCAGCGACCGTCTCGGCCGAACCGACCTGGCCGGAAAAACCGGCACGACCAGCGATGCCATCGACGGCTGGTTTGCGGGATACGGCGGCAACGTGGTCGCGGTGGCGTGGATGGGCTATGACGAGCCGAAATCATTGGGCGGACGTGAATTCGGCGCCACCTTGTCGCTCCCGATCTGGATCGACTATATGAAGGTGGCGATCGCAAAGACGCCCACCCCGGAGCGCGCGCCGCCGCAAGGCGTAATGCAGGAGAACGGCGAGTGGATCTACTCCGAATTTGCGGAGCTGGCGGATTTCAAGTCCATCGACATCACGCCTTTGCCCGAGGCCGCCCCCGATGATCCGGCTGAGGAAGAGCAGCCGCCGCCACCGCCCGAGCTGCCACCCGATTGATGTAGCGCGCACGTTAGCGAATCCGGGATTTTTGGCAGGCTGGTACACTCGTTATCACTTCAATATCCTGTGCCAAACCCGTATGGCGACGCCTGCCCGACTGAGCCTACTGACGTCCATCCCGATCGTGGTTGTGTCGGCGCTCGCGCTTTGGCTGGGCATCTCGGCGGGGCTTGGCCACCTTGAGCGCGAACTGCAGGCCGTGCAGGAATCACACCTGCGCTTCACCTTGGGCGAGCTGCGCGCCAGGCTCCGCTCCGGCCTCGACCTTGACGTGCATTTTGCGGCGGCCGGCAAGGCCCAGGGGCTTCTTGACGCGGCGGTTCGTGCCGAGCCGCGCATCGCGAGCATCACGGTTGTCGACGCCAGCGGCGCGGTCATATTTAGCAGCGGCGCCGCCGCCAGCGCGCCGCGTTTATCTCCCAAAGAGCAGCGCATGCCCAGCTTCAGCATGCGTGAAGCCGGCTCGCTTGTCATGTCCTCGTCCCTCGTCGATGATAACGGGGCGCACTCGGGCGCCGTCGCAATACGGTATGACCCCGCCGAGCCCCTGGCTGCCATCGGACTGGCTCGCCGCGAACTCGCACTGGCCGCCACGGCAGCGTTGGTGGTGCTCGCCCTTTGCTGCGTGCTGGGTTTTCATGCACTGATCCGGCACAGCCAGCGCCGCTTCGACCTGATGGCCTCACGCCTTGGCTCCGTGCGCTCCCGTGCCGGACTCGATGCCGGTCTCGTGCTGGTCGAGCAGGCCAGCATGGCGTCGAAGACGGCGCTGCACGAAGTGAACGCCGCCCGCGATGCGCTGGCCAGTCGCGAGCCGTCGCGATGAATCAGGCATTACCCGGCCAGCGCCAGCTGTACGCCAGTCCTGCCAGCCGTTACTGCATGCTGGTGCTGGCGGTGCTGCTAATGGCGCAGCTGGCCGTGGCCGCGTACTCCTGGTCAATCTCGAACCGTATCCTGCTGCCCGAACTCGAACGAAAAGCGCAGGCCGTCGCAACGACCCTTGCAAACGAGATGACCGGGGCGCTGGCGCAAGGCGGCAGTGCGAAGGACATCCAGCGCTACTTCGACGCGACCCTGCGCGAGCACCCTGACGTCGCCTTTGTCGTGCTCACCGGCGCCGACGGCCGGGTGCTGTATCGCAGCGGCCAAGGCGGCGAGATCATGGAGCCGGAACGCTACCTGCGCAAGTCGGCCGAGATCGTGCACCGTTATATCCATTACGGCCTGGTAGAGGCAGGCGTCGACCGCCGCTACCTGCGTAGCCGCAGCGGCAGCATGCCCTGGGTGCTGGGCGCAATCGCACTCGCAAGCCTGGCCGCCGCGCTAGAGTTCCTGCGCTGTTCGGTCACCCTGAACGTCATCGCGCCGATGCGCCAGGCGCTCCATCTGATCGGGCGGATGGCGACAGGCGACTTTCGCTACCGTGCCGAGGGCAGTTCGCCGCAAGTGCTGGTGGCAGGCCTGAACCAGGCTTGCGCCAGCATTAACCGCGCGTTCGGGGACCTGGCGCGGCTGGCGGCCACGCCGTCACGACGCGCCCTCGCGGAGCCGGTGGTGCGACGGCTGCGCAAGGCCTACCGCTTCGCCGAGCATGGCATCAGCCGGGACCTGTTGCAAGAACGCGCCATTGCAGTCCGTGTGCTTGCCTTCGTTCCGATGTTTGGCGATACGCTGGCGCGCGCCCTCCTTCCGATCCACGCGGGGACAATGTCGAGCAGTGCCGGACTGCTGCCATCTGGGGTTGGAGCGGCGCTGCCGCTTGCCGCATTCATGGCCGGTGCTGCGGCCGCCCTCCCATTTGCCGGCGGTTGCCTGGCACGCGCCGACCGGCGCTCGGTCTACCTGGCCGGGGCACTGGTGACCGGTGCAGCACTGGCGGCCACCGGACTGGCGAACGACTACATCACGCTCTGCGCGGCACGCATCGCAGCAGGCGCTGGCTACGCCATGCTGTTTGCGAGCTGCCACAGCTATGCCTGCGACAGCACTGGCCCGGCAGACCGGCCGGCAGCGTTGGCCAGCTTGTTCGGTGCGATGCTGCTCGCCGAGTTGTGCGGCCCATTGATCGGCGCCGTATTAGCCGAACAGGGCGGCGCGCGGACAGTCTTCACAGCGGGCGGATGGCTTCTGCTCGGCGCGGCGAGCATCAGCTTCGCATTGCTGGGCGACGGCAACGCGCAACCAAGGGTGAGCGTGCTGCCCACCATGCGCCGTCCGCGCGTAAATGCCCGCGCGCTGGCGCTTGGCGTGCTTTCCATCGCACCGTCAACGTTCATCTATGCTGCTTTCCCGATGCTGCTCGCGCCGCTGGCCTTGTCAAAGCTCGGCTATCCGCTGCTCGATGCCGCTTATATCCTCGCCGCGTATGGCGCGACAGCGGCGCTGCTGACGCCCGCTTTCGGCCGCCTCGGCCGGCGTTTTAATATCCATGCGCCGATGGCATGCCTCGGGGCCATGCCTGGCGGGCTGGGATTGATGCACCTCGCCGGCGCCGGGGATGCGAATGCGCTCGCGGTAGCACTGGCCCTTCTCGGCTTTGGCCATGCGATGAGTATCCCCGCGCAGCTCGCGCTCGCCACCCGCTTTAACAAATCCAGCAGCGCTGCGGGAAATGGATTTTCAGGCACCGGCGTGAGTGGTTTGGCCGCATTCGGCGGCGCTGCGTGCGGGGCAATGGGCGCGGGTTCGCTTTCTTCGGCATTGGGCGCTGCCCAGGCCGCGCACGTTCTCGGGATAGCGTCGATAGCATGCGCCTTTGTCTTCGCGCTGGCATTCCTGAAGCTCGGACCGGGAGAGGCTGAGGAAGCCCCCGACGATCACGACCTGCCTTAGCGCGCCTGGCAAAGCCTCTTGCTTGCTGCGATTACAACATGACCAGTACACTGCGCTTTTTCGAACATCGATCCGCTGCCAGCCAGGCGGATATAAGTGATGAAGTGGAGCGAACCGTGGGTTCAGATGCTGGGTAGGCAAGCGACGTTTAATCCAGACCCGGATTAAAACGTGGTGCGACCTGGAGTGCGATGCTGCTGGCCCTTGGGTTCGCGAACGTGCTCATGAGTGATCAAGCGCCCATCGGCATGATTGAGAGAATGCCGATTGTCATCGCACTGGGTTTTTCACTTGCTACCCTGATTGATTTTTGGCATTGGGGCAGCCCGCAATCGATTTCCTCGGGCCCTAACGGCATCGTGCGGTCCAAAGGGATACCCATACGTTAATCCCGTGGAAGCATGACGTAGCCCAGTCGCTAAGCCTCGCCTGCCTCCCCCCTCACCTGTTACGCTACGTCAGCAGCTGATGCCAGGGGTACTTACCCCGAACGCGCCGCACTGCCAGCGCCAGCTTCCGTGATCACCCTCCGAAAGAAGCCAGCCAGGCCGGGGGCGTGCTGGTCAAAGGTGAACTGCCCACGCTCCTGCCATACGTTCGCCCTCACCTTGCCGATGCTGGCGCGTTCGCGCATCACTTGCCCCAGTTCGCCGGGCGATTCAAAAAAGACGCCCATTCCCAGCCGCTGGGTCATCGACTGGGTCGCCACCAGTGCACCGGGATTGGCCCGCTGGATCATCGGCAGGCCCGCGCAGGCAAGCGTAGCCATCCGGGCCGGATAGTTCAGGTCGTCCCAGTCGGCGCGGCGGATTTCTCCCCTATTCTTGCTGTCAAACGCGTGCAGCCAGCCGGCGTCGTAGCGCGAAAACTCAGTCACCCAGCGGGACTGGTCGACATTGGCATGCAGGTGCAGGTGCTGCGGCGCCAGCTTGCGGGACGTATCTATCCAGTCGCGCCACTGGCCCTGCGTAAAGTCTCCGTAGAAATGCACATGGATATCCTGGGCGGCCAGTGCGGCAATGCAAGGCGGGTGCAAGCCAATCGGCCTGCCCGGCACAACCGTATGAAGCTGGCCGTCGGACACCGTATGGTTGTGGGGTCCACAGGCCATACAGGCGGTGACCGAGTTCTTCAAGCGCGAGTATCCGGTCGGCGTTATAGGCAAGCTCGCCCCCCAGCAAGATTTTCAGTCCGTCGCGGGCGCGTTCAGGCAGCGGACGCTCACGCAGCTGCCGGCATTGCTCTAGGCGCCACGGCCTCCGCGGTACAGTCTCCAGACCCGTCGTCGACAATCAATGCTTCCCAATCGCTGAAGCTCTGGGCAAGCAAGCTGTCGAGAGCCCGCTCGATGAAGTGGCCTTGTTCATATGTCGGCATCAACACACTGACCAGGGGCCCGGCAGCTGGTGATGACGTCGGCTCCACAAATCGCCCTTCCAGTCGTAAGCTAATCAAGCGCAACTACACCCGGGTTCCTCCCGTCGGTTTCAGCTGCCGGGCGCCCAGCTCAGCGTGGCGCGCCCGCACCCGGGCCCGCCCTGCTGGCGCTGGCGGCAAGATGCGGATCAGGCAGCATCAAGGGATCGCGCAGCTTGATGATCTGCTCCAGCCCGTCCGTGTCGACCACCTTGATGCTGTTCAGGCTGACGCCATCGTGATCGACCCAGATTTCGCTCACATGGGGAATGTTGTGTTCCCAGCGCTCCAGCATAATTTCCAGCATTTCACTCCTGTGGTCATACGTGATGCCATTGAGCGGCGCGTACCGCGACTCAACCTGTACCCCCAACGAAAGCGATTCAACATCAATCTCCGCCTGCTTGCCGGTCAGCACTTTTGACATTGAATCGAAGTACGTTGCCCAAGATGCCTTGTCCAGTTTTTCGATGCTCATGGTGACCTCCTTGTGTCGTACTTACACTGTATACTTCGACACGCCACGCTGCCGAAAATTCCACGGCCGGGCACGGGAGGCTTCAGTCCTGGTCGCGCTGCCTGGGGTAGAATTGCCCCTGGACACACGCCCGCACAAGCCCCAATGATCATGAAATGGATTTCCCGCCTGTTTGGCTCCGCGCCCGCGGCTGGAAGCGCGCAGCCTGCGGCAGCGAACCAGCCTGTGCAGGCAAGCCACCAGGCCCCGACGCAGTTCGCCATGCCCCCCTCCGAAATCGACGCCATGTTCTACCGCTGGGTGACCGGCGCCGGGGAACAGGACACGGCCGCCGGCACCGGCAAGCTCGTGCTGGACGAGCTTGGCCGCCTGGTCGAATCGCCCTCGTCGGGCGCCAGCCTGGTGCCCCGCGTGCCGGCCGTCATTCCGCAACTATTGCGCAGCCTGCGCGACGACAGCATCACCAGTGCCGACCTAGCGCGCCAGCTGTCGCAAGACGTGGTGCTGGTGGCCGAAGTCATCCGAGAAGTCAACAGCCCTTTGTACCGCCCGACGGTGCCGGTGCGCAACCTGGAAGGCGCGGTCATGCTGCTGGGCGAAAACGGCCTGCGTATGCTGCTTGCGCGCGTGTCGTTCCGGCCTATCATCAGCATGCAGTCGGGCCACTACGCGCGCATGGTTGCGCCGCAAATCTGGAGCCAGGCCGAGAAATGCGCGCTCGCGGCAAGCCTGTTGTCGACCCGGACCAGCGCCAGCCCGTTCGAAGCCTACCTCGCCGGCCTGATGCAAAACGTCGGCCTGATCGTCGCCTTCCGCCTTATCGACCAGTTGTCCCCGGACCAGGGGTTGCCCTACTCCGTCGAATTCTGCAGCCACTTGTTCAGCGATGCGCGGGCCCTGTCGAGCCGGATCGCCGTGCTGTGGGATTTCCCGGACTCCGTCGCGGCAGCGATCGAGCAGTCGGGCCAGCCGGGAGCCTCCGGACTGGCGCAAGCGCTTGCCTATGGCGACCAGGTGGCCAAGCTGAGGATGATGGTCGACGCCGGGCGGCTTGATCCCGCTGTTGCCGACGCCATGGGCCCCGCGGCGCGCGATGTATTCGACAAAATCAAAAACGAGGATGATTAATGGCGTTTCAGATTGAGCACAAACTTGTGATCGGCGTGGCGTCGAGCGCGCTGTTCGACCTGACCGGATCGCACCAGGTCTACCTGGACAGCGGACCGGAGGAATACCGCAAGCACCAGGAGCAGAACCTCGACGTCATCCTTGGCAAGGGCGTGGCCTTCCCTTTCATCCGCCGCTTCCTCAACATCAACAAGTGCTTCCCGCGCCAGATGCCGGTGGAAGTCGTCCTGTTTTCGCGCAATTCGCCGGAAACCGGCCTGCGCGTGATGCGGTCGATCGCCCACTACGGGCTGGACATCTCGCGCGCCGCCTTCATGACCGGCCAGTCGCCCTACACCTACCTGCCGGCCTTTAACGCTTCGCTATTCTTGTCCGCAAACGAAGACGACGTGCGCAAGGCGATTGACGCCGGCTACCCGGCTGGCCTGGTGCTGCCTTCCCAGATCAACGACGACGATGACGACATCGAACTGCGCGTCGCCTTCGATTTCGACGGCGTGCTGGCCGACGATGAGTCCGAGACGGTCTTCAAGCGCAACGGCCTTGACCAGTTCCATGCCCACGAAACCGAGCACATGGCGGTGCCGCACCAGCCAGGCCCGCTGGCCGACATGTTCCAGAAGCTGGCGCTGATGCAGCGGCTCGAGGAGCGCATGCAAAAGCGCGATCCCGGCTACCGCAAGGTCCTGCGCATCGCGATCATCACCGCGCGCAGCGCGCCATCGCACGAACGCGTCGTCACCACGCTCAAGAGCTGGGGCGTGTCGGCCAACGAGACCTTTTTCCTCGGCGGGATGAACAAGACGCGCGTGCTGTCCGTCTTCAAGCCGCATATCTTCTTCGACGACCAGCTGACGCACCTGACATCGGCTCCCGGCGGCACAATCCCGATGGTTCACGTGCCGTTCGGCGTCGCCAACCGGGGGCAGATATAATTACCAACCCTTTTGAGCACCCTTAAAGCCGTCGCCTGCATGCCTTTCGATTTAAAGAAGTCTCTCCCTAAAACCGGCACCCGGTTTGCGCTGCCTACCCTGTACGGCTCATCGGACGCGTACGCGCTGTCGGTCACCGCGCTCGAACTCAAGGCTGCCAGGCAGATGCTGACCGTCGTCGTGGCCAGCGCCAGCGATGCCCAGCGCCTGCTCGACGAGATTCCGTGGTTCGCCGAAGGGAAACTGGCATGCCACCTGCTGCCGGACTGGGAAACCCTGCCCTACGATGCGTTTTCGCCGCACCAGGACCTGGTGTCCGAACGCCTGGCGACGCTGCACGAAATCCAGAACGGCCAGTGCGACGTGCTGATCGTCCCGGCGACCACGGCGCTGGTGCGCCTGGCGCCGCCGTCCTTCCTGGCGGCCTACACCTTCTTCTTCAAACAGGGCGAAAAGCTCGACGAGGCGCGCCTGAAGTCGCAGCTGACACTGGCTGGCTACACCCACGTGTCGCAGGTGATGTCGCCAGGCGAATACTCGGTGCGCGGCGGCCTGATCGACCTGTTCCCGATGGGCTCCGCGCTGCCATACCGGCTCGACCTGTTCGGCGACGAGATCGAAACCATCCGCACCTTCGACGCCGACACCCAGCGCTCGCTCTACCCGGTGCGTGAAGTCCGTTTGCTGCCGGGCCGCGAATTCCCGATGGACGAACCGGCCCGCACGGCCTTCCGCAGCCGCTGGCGCGAGCGCTTCGAAGGCGATCCATCGCGCTCGGTGGTGTACAAGGACATCAGCAGCGGCATCGCCTCGGCCGGCATCGAATACTACCTGCCGCTGTTTTTCGAAGAAACGGCCACCCTGTTCGACTACCTGCCGCAAGGCACGAGCCTCGCGCTGGTCGGTGACATCGACGCGGCCATCAAGCGCTTCACCCTCGACACCGAATCGCGCTTCCGCTTTTTGAAGGCGGACCGCGACCGCCCGATCCTGCGGCCGGACGAACTGTTCCTGAGCGACGAAGCCTTCTTCACCCTGGCCAAGCCTTACGGCCGGCTGGCGATCGCCAAGGACAATGACGGCCAGCCGTCCGAACTGTCGGCGCCGATCCCCAACATCGCCGTCAACCGCCGCCTCGACGATCCGCTGGCGAACCTGCGCTCCTACCTGATGCAGGGCGGGCGTCGCGTGATGATCTGCGCCGAGTCGAACGGCCGCCGCGAGACGCTGCAGCAGTACTTCGCCGAATACCAGCTCCAGCTGGCGCCAGTCGAAGGCTTCGAAGGCTTCCTGCAGTCCGATGCCAAGCTGGCCCTCGGCGTGGCGCCGCTGCAGGCCGGCTTCGAGTTGGTGGAAACCCGCGCCGGCGACCTGGTGTTCATCACCGAGACGGAGCTGTATGCGGGTTCGGGCCGCCGCGTCGGCAAGAAGAAGCAGGAAGCCACAACCCAGGTCGAAGCGATGGTGCGCGACCTGTCCGAGCTCAAGATTGGCGACCCGGTTGTCCACATCAACCACGGCATCGGGCGCTACATGGGCCTGGCCAGCATGGACCTGGGCGAAGGCGAAACCGAGTTCCTGCACCTGGAGTACGCCAAGGACACCAAGCTGTACGTCCCGGTATCGCAGCTGCATGTGATCTCGCGCTACTCGGGCGGTTCGCCCGAAGACGCGCCGCTGCACTCGCTCGGCTCGGGCCAATGGGAGAAAGCCAAGCGCAAGGCCGCCGAACAGGTGCGCGACACCGCTGCCGAGCTGCTTAACCTATACGCCCGCCGCGCCGCGCGCCAGGGGCATTCGTTTGAATATTCGGCGCACGACTACCAGAACTTCGCGGACAGTTTCGGCTTCGACGAAACGCCCGACCAGATGGAAGCGATCAACAACGTCATCAAGGATATGACCTCGGGTAAGCCGATGGACCGCCTTGTCTGCGGCGACGTTGGCTTCGGCAAGACCGAAGTGGCGCTGCGGGCTGCCTTCATCGCGGTCATGGGCGGCAAGCAGGTGGCCATTCTGGCGCCGACCACGCTGCTGGCCGAGCAGCACGCGCAGACCTTTGCCGACCGCTTTGCCGACTGGCCGGTGCGCATCGCCGAGCTGTCGCGCTTCCGCACCGGCAAAGAGATCACCGCAGCCATCAAGGGCATGGCCGACGGCACCCTCGACATTGTCATCGGCACCCACAAGCTGCTCTCGAACGACGTCAAGTTCGACCGACTTGGCCTGGTCATCATCGACGAGGAACACCGCTTTGGCGTGCGCCAGAAGGAAGCGCTGAAGGCGCTGCGCGCCGAAGTCGACGTGCTGACCCTGACCGCGACACCGATCCCGCGCACGCTGGGCATGGCGCTCGAAGGCCTGCGCGATTTCTCGATTATCGCCACCGCGCCGCAAAAGCGCCTGGCGATCAAGACCTTCGTGCGCAGCGAAGACGGCTCGATCATCCGCGAAGCCTGCCTGCGCGAGCTCAAGCGCGGCGGCCAGATCTACTTCCTGCACAACGAGGTCGAGACCATCCAGAACCGCCTGGCGATGCTGACCGAACTGCTGCCCGAAGCCCGCATCGGCGTCGCGCACGGCCAGATGCACGAACGCGACCTGGAAAAGGTGATGCGCGATTTCGTGGCGCAGCGCTTCAACATTTTGCTGTGCACGACCATCATCGAGACCGGCATCGACGTCCCGACGGCGAATACCATCATCATGCACCGCGCCGACAAGTTCGGCCTGGCGCAGCTGCACCAGCTGCGCGGCCGCGTCGGCCGTTCGCACCACCAGGCCTACGCCTACCTGCTGGTCAACGATGTCAGCAGCCTGTCGAAACAGGCGCAGCGCCGCCTCGACGCGATCCAGCAGATGGAAGAGCTGGGCAGCGGCTTCTTCCTGGCGATGCACGACCTTGAAATCCGCGGCGCCGGTGAAGTGCTGGGCGAAAACCAGTCCGGCGAAATGCTGGAAGTGGGCTTCCAGCTGTATTCGGATATGCTGAACGAGGCGGTTCGCTCGCTCAAGGCGGGCAAGGAGCCCGACCTGGCGGCCCCGCTGGCCACCACCACCGAAATCAACCTGCATGTGCCTGCCCTGCTGCCGGCGGACTTCTGCGGCGACGTGCACGAGCGCCTGTCGATCTACAAGCGGCTTGCCAACTGCGAGCAGCAGGACCGCATCGACGACATGCAGGAAGAACTGATCGACCGCTTCGGCAAGCTGCCCGACGCCGTCAAGGCGTTGATCGAAACGCACCGCCTGCGCATCGCCGCGAAGGCCGTTGGCATCGTCAAGATCGATGTGCATGCGGAGGCGGCCAACCTGCAGTTCATGGTCAACCCGCCGATTGAATCGATCCGCATCATCACCCTGATCCAGAAGAACCGCCACATCAAGCTCGCGGGCCAGGACAAGCTGAAGATCACCGCCAGCATGCCCGACCTTGCTGCACGCGTGAACCAGGTTAAGCAGACCATCAAACAACTCCTCACATGAACATGAACCTGGTATTACAGGGGCCTAGCGCAGAGCGCGGCGCCCTCGACCGCATTGCCGCACTCGCGTCGCCCGCGCGGGTCAACCCTTTGGGCGCACACGCGATCCGCTGCGAGCAGTTCGCCTATTCGCTTGAGCTGAAGCAGGCCATCGAACTGGCTGCCCACGCCGCGCAGGTGGACGCGACCTTCATCGAAGCGGGCCGCACCCTGTCCGGCTTCCGGCTGGTGGCGATGGACATGGACTCCACCCTGATCACGATCGAATGCATCGACGAGATCGCGGACATGCAGGGCCTGAAGCCGCAGGTGGCCGAGATCACAGAAGCGGCCATGCGCGGCGAGCTCGATTTCTCGGATAGCCTGAAGCGCCGCGTCGCCCTGCTCGAAGGCCTCGATGCATCGGCGCTGGAGCGCGTGTACGAGGAGCGGCTGCAGATTTCGATGGGCGGCGAGAACATGCTCGCAGCCGTCAAGGCGGCCGGCCTGAAAACGCTGCTGGTATCGGGCGGTTTTACCTTCTTTACGGCGCGGCTGCAGAAGCGGCTCGGCCTCGACTTCGTGCATGCGAACGAGCTGGAAATCATCGACGGCAAGCTGACCGGCCGCGTAGTGGGCGGCATTGTCGACGCCGAAGAAAAAAAGCGCACCGTCGAACGCGTCTGCGCACAGCTGGGCGCCACCCCGAAGCAGGCGATCGTCATGGGCGACGGCGCCAACGACCTGAAAATGATGAAGGTCTCGGGACTGTCGGTGGCCTTCCGCGCCAAACCGGTGGTGTACCAGCAGGCGGACGTGGCGCTGAACTTCAGCGGCCTCGACGGGTTGCTCAATATCCTCGCGGATTAAAGTCAACGCCGGGTAAGTTTCACTGTTGTTTCGCCTTGTAACAGAAGGTAATCGCCAAGCGGAGCGCAGTGAAATTTCATATGATGTGGTATCCAGCAGGAGAACCGCATCATGAAAACATTGATCATCATTGCAGCCGCAGCCGCGCTCGCCGGCTGCGCAACCGCGCCCGGTCCCCAGTACGGCAGCTACCCTGCGCCAGCCGACCCGTCGCAGTGGCACGTGGTTTCCGTGACACCGGTTCCACCGGGTACGGGCGCGCGTGTCGCCGCCAATTCGCCGGACGGTTCGCGGGTGGAATATTCGTCTTCGCCAGTCTATGTGCCGCAGCCGGTCTATGTGCCGCAGCCGGTGTACACGCCGCAGCCATCGTATTACTACCCGCCGGTGTCACTGAGCCTGGGGTTCGTTTTCGGACGCCACTGGAGCAGCGGTGGGCGGTATCGCGGGCATCACCACCACGGCAGGCGTCACCGCTAGCGGAATAATTGCGTCAGCAATTATCGTGGATGTGACGACATGAAGCGATCAAGGGCCGGAATTCCGGCCCTTGTTATTTTTCACTCCCAAAATAGGCCCGTGTCGCCGATGATCCGATGGCGCAGGTTACCTCCCAAAGCGTGCTGGTGGCGCTAACCGTCAGCGCACCTTCGATGCAGGTTTCGCCCATAACCGAACAAGCCTAAGCCAGCACCTTGCTCAAGAACAACGTCCTTTACGACTTGCTGGTCAAGAATGCTCTCTTCGGTATCGACTATCCACAACAGGAGACGCGAAATGGCAAGCGACCTTTACCTGCAAATCGACGGAATAAAGGGGGAATCGTACGACGCGGGGCATATGGGTTGGATCGAAGTCGACACAGTCAGTTGGGCGGTTACACAGCCGAAAAGCGCTACCGCATCGACTGGCGGCGGGCATACTGCCGAACGTTGCGAGATGACAGAGATCTCCTTTACAAAGGCCGCTGACCTGGCTTCACCGATTTTGCTGCAGATGTGCGCCGGCGGAAAGACGATTCCAAAGGCGCGGTTTGAATTCATGCGTGCCGATGGAGCAGACTCAATTAAGTATTACGAGATCGAATTGGAGAACGTGCTGATTGCACACGTTGCACCGAGTTTGGGCGCTGGTGCCCTCGTATCGGAGAGCGTGGGGCTCAAGTTTTCCAAGGTTGGCTGGAAGTACACTCAGCAAAAGGTCGGCGGCGGCACGGCAGGGAACACCGCCGGGGGCTGGGACCTCGCGTCGAATCGCTATGCGTGACCACTTGAAGCGTTCAGCGCTGATACTCGCCACTCTCGTGCCGGTGCTGGCCAGTCACGCGCAGCCCGTCTCCGAGCTTCCTTGGATGACCGGACAGCGGCTGGTCAAGTTGTTGGGAAACGTGGACCCACGCACCGTCGATTGGACTCCCGACAGCCCGTTCCGCAGCAGAGCAATTGCAGCAGAGTTCCACGACATGGCGAATGGGGAATTCGTCCACGGGTACATTCAAGCAGTACACGATGCTAGCGAGGGTAAGGAATGGTGCTGGAGCCAGCATATGCCGAAACCGGATGAGCTGGTGGACGAAGCGAGGCGCAGCTTACAGCGAATGACGGACGCACAGCTCAAGCAAAATGCGGCTGCCCTCATTGCCGAGGTATGGCGAAAGAAGTTCCCCTGCCCTGTCGAGTCCAAACGGAGGAAGAGATGAGAGTACCCTTAGCCACACTCAGGGTGCATTTTCCCGACAAGCAGAACGTAGAACCCGAAGAGCTTTACCACTGGATCGGCTACCCGGAGAACGTAGGGAACCCGAATTTCGAGAATACATGCGCGATCCGGCTGAGTCTGGCGTTGCTCGGGGCAGGCTACCCGAATCCGGGAGGGTGGCCGATCAAGGCAGGGAAGTACAAAGGGCGCGCAATCGAGACGAAGCAGCGAAAGCTGAGTAACTGGCTGGTTCGCCAGCTCGGTCAGCCTGAGAAGTTCAAGAATGGACTGGAGGCCGAGAGCAAGATCGGGACGCGGCGGGGAATTGTCTAGTTTTTTAACATCTACGGTGACGAGCGGGAGCAAGGACATATCGCAATCATCGCGAAAGACCGGTGGGGCAGATACATTCGCTGCGGGAACGAAATTGACGGCACGGCGACCGGTTGCTACTGGTCATCCAAGGATGTCTGGTTCTGGAAGCTGCTGTGATTGGCCTAAATGGTCACACCAAACGCCTCGCGCAGCGCCAGCGCGTTCGGCACCGAGGCGCCTGACGCCGTATTATCGAAAATGCACCACACGTCCCTGCCCGCCTTTGCGTGGACCGCCATGTCCTTGCCCAGGTCTTCGAGATAGTCGTCCGCGTACGACGAATAATAGATCCGCGGCGACCCGTGCAGGCGCACGTAGATGTCGGCGGTGGTTGGTTCGTGCGGACCTGGTTGGCCTTTGGCGGGGTCGGCGATTACCCGCGTGACCGAGCGCGCCGTCAGCAGCGCTGTCGCTTCGCGTGAGAACCAGGACGGATGCCTTGCCTCGCAGGCGATCATGCAGCTGAACGTGTCGGCGGCACGTTCGAAAAAATCCTCCGCAACGTCGGCATCAAATTCGGACTTCGGCGGCAGCTGTAGCAGCAGGCATCCCAGTTTGCCGCCCAGGGCCGAGACCTCGGATGCAAACTGCGCCAGCGGCGCACTAATGTCGCGCAATTTGGCGTCATGGCTGATGGTGCGCGGCAGCTTGACCGAAAACCGAAAGCCATCGGGCACGCTTTCGGCCCAGCGCGCATACGTCTGCGGGCGGTGCGGCCGGTAGAACGACGAGTTGATCTCGACCCCGCCAAACACCTGCGCGTAGCGTTCAAGATGGCTGCCTTCCCCGGAAAAGGCCGCGGCGACCTCGCGCGGGATCGTCCAGCCGGCGCATCCGATCCGGCAGATGCCTGTTCTGTTTTGCGTCATGCAGGCAGTCTGGGCGCCTGCGCCCGGACGATCTGTACGGGTGCGCACGTAGCCGTCGGGGCAGGCCCGCCGATCTGTCTTACAATGGTGATATTGACCACATTTTTGCGGGGGGAGGTATCCATGGCAGAACCACTACACATCGTTTGTCCGCATTGCGACGCAGTCAACCGCCTCAGCCCGGAGCGCCTGAGCGACCAGCCGGTATGCGGCAAGTGTACGCGCGAACTGTTCATGGCGAAGCCCTTGGATGTGTCGAGCGCGCGCTTTGCCAAGCACATCGAGCGCAGCGATATCCCGGTGCTGGTTGATTTCTGGGCGCCGTGGTGCGGTCCGTGCAGGCAGATGGCCCCGGCCTACCAGCAGGCCGCCCAGCGACTGGAGCCGACGGTCCGCCTCCTGAAGGTGGACACGGAAAGCGCGCAGGACCTCGGCGCGCGCTATAACATCCGCTCGATTCCGACGCTTGCCCTGTTTCACCGCGGGCGCGAGGTGGCGCGTCAGCCGGGCGCGATGGATGCCGGCGGCATCGTCGCCTGGACCCAGGCCCAGGTGCAGGCTGCCACGGCCCGATAGCTGTCCCCACAACAACATCACCAAGAAGGAGCCCTCCCATGTCCCAACAACTCGTCCTCGACGACCTGTCCGACGCCAAGAACCTGGCGCGTATCCTCTACATTGCGCACGGCATCACCTTCTTCTTCTCGCTGGGGATGCTGTCGATCCTGCCGGTGATCGTCAACCACGTCAAACGTCCCGACACCGCCGGTACGCTCGTGCATAGCCATCACACGTGGATGATCCGGACTTTCTGGTACTACGTGGTGTGGATGGCCCTTGGATGGCTGCTGGCAGTGACCTTGATCGGATTCCCGCTCGCCCTGGTGATCTGGGGTGTCGCGTGGATCTGGCACGCCTACCGCCTGATCCGCGGGTTTGTCGACCTGAACAACAACCGCGCCGAGTACGTGTAGCGGCCGGCGCGCTACAGGACCGCGAGCGCGCGCTCGATGTCGGCGATCAGGTCGGCGGTATCTTCCAGGCCGATATTGAAGCGCACCAACGTGCCGCTGCCGGTCCAGTTCGAGCGGATCGCCTTGATCCGGTAAGGCATGACCAGGCTGTTTGCGCCGCCCCAGCTGTAGCCAAGGCCGAACAATTCCAGGCTGTCGACGAAGCGGTCGGTCTGTTCTTCGCTGTAGCGCGCGTCGAACAGCACCGAGAACAATCCGCCCGCGCCGGTGAAGTCGCGCTTCCAGTTCTCGTGCCCCGGGCAGTCTTCGAACGCCGGGTGCAGCACCCGGGTGATCTCCGGCCGCGCCTTGAGCCATGCGGCGACCTTGCGGGCGCTGGCGTCGTGGGCCTCGAAGCGCAGCTTCATGCTTGGCAGGCCGCGCATGACCAGGTAGGCGTCATCCGCGCTGACGCCCATCCCCAGGCGCATGTGCGCCATCGCCAGGCGCTCGTTCAACGCGGCGTCGCGCGTGACCAGCGCGCCCATCAGCACATCCGAGCCGCCAGACTGGTACTTGGTCAGCGCCTGCATCACGATGTCCACGCCCATGTCGAAGCCGCGCAGCGCCAGGCCGGCGGACCAGGTATTGTCGAGCGCGACCAGCACGCCGCGCGCATGCGCCGCCTTGCAGATGGCCGGCAGGTCGGGCACTTCCATCGATACCGAACCGGGGGCTTCGGTCCAGATCAGTTTCGTGTTCGGCTGGATCAGGCCGGCGATGCCGGCGCCGACCAGTGGATCGTAGTAGCGCGCGGTGATGCCGAAGTCGTTGCTCAGCCACTTGCCCAGTTCGCGGTTGGGGTTGTAGACGTTTTCGGGCAGCAGGACGTCGTCGCCGGTTTTGAGCAGCGCGAAGTCGACCATCGCGATGGCGGCCAGGCCGCTCGGGGCCAGCAGGCAGTGGGTGCCGCCCTCCAGTTCGGCCAGGCGTGCTTCGAGCGTGAAGGTGGTAGGCGTGCCATGCAGGCCGTAGGTGTAGGACTGCTTGTTTTTCCAGTCGCCCGAGCGCATGGCGGCGACGTTTGTGAACAGGACTGTCGAGGCGTGGTGGATCGCCGGCGGGAAGGCGTCGAAGCCTTCCGGGGCGGTGTAGTCCGGGTGGATCAGCGAGGTCTGGAGGGATTTTTTCATGGCCGTGGAATAGTTCGGCGGATGCGGCCTCGGCGGCAGCCCGCTTACCCGCCCTACGGTCGATGGCTATCGTAGGGCGGATAAGCGCAAAGCGCGCATCCGCCGTTTTTACATTAAGCGACAGACGCCCACAGGTCGTGCGCGTCGGCGTTGGTAATAACAACATCGGCAAATTCGCCCACCACCAGCTTTTTGCCAGGCACCAGCGAACGCTTGATGTGGACCACGCCGTCAATCTCAGGCGCATCCGCAGCCGATCGGCCGATCGCTTCCTTCGCGCCGACTTCGTCGACCAGCACGCGCACGGTCTTGCCGATCTTGGCCTGCAAACGCTTGGCCGAAATCTCTTCCTGCAGCAGCATCACGCGGGCGCGGCGTTCTTCGCGCACTTCTTCCGGTACCGGATTGGCGATCTCGTTGGCGGTCGCGCCTTCCACCGGCGAGTAGGCGAAGCAGCCCAGGCGGTCGATCTGCGCTTCCTTCAGGAAGTCGAGCAGGTATTCAAACTCTTCTTCGGTCTCGCCCGGGAAGCCGGCGATGAAGGTCGAGCGGATCACGAGGTCCGGGTTCATCGCGCGCCATGCCTGGATGCGGTCGAGGTTTTTCTCGCCGCTGGCCGGGCGCTTCATGCGCTTGAGGACATCCGGGTGCGCATGCTGCAGCGGGATGTCGAGGTAAGGCAGGATATTCTCGCCGGTCATCATTGGGATGACCTGGTCGACGTGCGGGTACGGGTAGACATAGTGCAGGCGCACCCATGCGCCGTACTGCTTGGCCAGCTGGCCGAGGGCTTCGACCAGTTGGGTCATGTGGGTCTTGACCGGGCGGCCATTCCAGAAGCCCGAGCGGAACTTGACGTCGACGCCGTAGGCGCTGGTGTCCTGCGAAATGACCAGCAGTTCCTTGACGCCGGCCTTGAACAGGTTCTCGGCCTCGAGCATCAGGTCGGCGATCGGGCGCGATACCAGGTCGCCGCGCATCGACGGGATGATGCAGAAGCTGCAGCGGTGGTTGCAGCCTTCGGAAATCTTCAGGTAGGCGTAGTGCTTTGGCGTCAGCTTGATGCCCTGCGCCGGCACCAGGTCGAAGAACGGCTCGTGCGGCTTCGGCAGGTGCAGGTGGACGGAGTTCATCACTTCGCCAACCGCGTGCGGGCCGGTGACGGCGAGTACCTTCGGGTGCACCTTCATGATGATGTCGTCGCCGGCGGCATCCTTCTTGGCGCCCAGGCAACCCGTCACGATGACCTTGCCATTGGCGGCGATCGCCTCGCCGATGGCGTCGAGCGATTCCTGCACCGCGGCGTCGATGAAACCGCAGGTGTTGACGATGACAAGGTCGGCGCCTTCGTACGACTTGGCCGTATCGTAGCCTTCTGCGCGCAGCTGGGTCAGGATCTGTTCGGAGTCGACCAGCGCTTTCGGGCAGCCGAGCGAGACGAAACCTACCTTGGGCGCGGCGGCGGGAATACCGACGACAGGATCTTGTGCGGGAACGGGAATACGGCGGAGTTCGGACATGGGGGAGCGAGGAAATTGCAGGGGAATCGGCTATTGTACCGCACTGCAATGCCTCGATGTTGGGCGATGTACGCCGGAGACGCCTAGGCGTGGCTCCGGCGCAGCCCGGGTATTTACTTCTTGTCTACAGGTACGAACGGAAACGCGCCGAAGATGCTCTTGCTCTGCGATTGCATCTGTTCCTGCATCTGCACGAACAGGTTCTTGCTCTGGTCGATGTAGTTGTTCATCATGCCTTGCATCATCGGGCCCTGGACATTCATGAACTGGGTCCACATTTCCGGGCTGAACGGCTTGCCTTCAAAGCCGCCTGCCGCGCCGCTGGTGAACTTGTTCTGGATGTCGGTGAACGCCTGGACGTTCTTCTCCAGGTAAGAACCCATCATGCCCTGCATCGCGTGGCCGTAATAACGGATGATTTGCGACAGCACGACGCTCGAGAACATCGGCGCGCCGTTGGCTTCCTCTTCGAGGATGATCTGCAGCAGGATGCTGCGCGTCAGGTCGTCGCTGGTTTTCGCATCGACAACAGTAAACTCGTCTCCATCCAGCACCAGTTGTTTTACGTCTGACAAAGTGATGTACGAACTCGTCTGCGTGTCATACAAGCGACGGTTAGGGTACTTTTTGATCAGGCGTTCAGCGCTCTTTTTTGCACTACTCATCTCAGGTTTCCACTATTGCGCCGCAGCGCATTTGAATGATTACGAAAAAAAAGCGGACTCTGGTCCGCCTTCCATCAAGCCCACTCCGGCGATTATAGAGTGAATAATCAGGAACATACCACTTTGTGGGGATGAATGCAGTATTTATTGCACTGCATACTAAGCGTAAATACACGGCAATGAATATTGCCGTGTGTTCAATGCAACGCCAGCCTTAGTCGCCGCGCACTTTGACATAGCGGCCGGGGGCCGGCTCGATCGGGCGGTATTGCGCATTGCCGGGCTTGGCGGGAGCTTTGATGTCCTTGCCGCCGTTGTCAGCGAGGAACTTAGCCCACTCGGGCCACCAGCTGCCTTTGTGCTCGGTTGCGCCTTCGAACCACGCAGCCGCGGTTTTCGGACGCGCCTTGCCATTGGTGTCGTTCACCCAATAGCTGCGCTTGTTTTTCGATGCCGGGTTGATCACGCCGGCGATGTGGCCCGAAGCCCCCAGCACGAAGCGGTTGGCCTTTGGTTTCTTTGGATTGAGGATGGACATCGACTCGAAGGCCGCAGTCCATGGCACGATGTGGTCTTCCTTCGAGCCGAACACAAAGACCGACGCATCGATGCAGTCGAGGTGGACGGGCACGCCGGCAACGGTCAGCTTGCCGCTTTCGCGCAGGTTATTCTCCAGATACATGTTTCGCAGGTACCAGCAGAACATCGGTCCGGGCAGGTTGGTGCTGTCGGCATTCCAGTACAGCAGGTCGAACGCAGGCGGTTCGTTGCCCTTGAGGTAGTTCGACTGCACGTAGTTCCAGACCAGGTCGTTCGGACGCAAGGCCGAGAAGGTCGTCGCCAGGTCGCGGCCAGGCATCAGCCCGCCCTGGGCCAGCGCCTGCTCGCGCAACGCTACCTGGGCCGGGTCGATGAAGACGTCCAGCACGCCGGTGTCCTTGAAGTCGAGCAAGGTCGTCAGCAGGGTGACGCTGGCGGCGGCCTGGTCGCCGCGGCCGGCCAGCACGGCCAGCGCACTGGCAACGATGGTGCCGCCGACACAGAAGCCGAAGGCGTTGATCTTGTCCTGCCCGGTGATCTCGCGGGTGACCTCGATGGCTTTGATGGCGCCGGTTTCGACGTAATCGTCCCAGGTCAGCGAGCCCAGCGATTTGTCCGGATTTCGCCATGACATCAGCATCACGGTGTTGCCCTGCTCTACCGCGTAGCGCACGACCGAGTTTTCAGGCTGCAGGTCGAGAATGTAGAACTTGTTGATGCACGGCGGGACGATCAGCAACGGTACCTGGTGGACTGTCGGGGTGACCGGATCGTACTGGATCAGCTGGAACAACTCGTTTTCGAACACGACCTGTCCAGGCGCGGTGGCAACGTTGCGGCCGACCTCGAAGGCCGACTCGTCCGACTGGGAGATGCGGCCCTTCTGCATGTCCGACAGCATGTTGGCCAGGCCTTTGGCCAGGCTCTCGCCCTTGGTATCGATCAGTTTCTGTTGCGCTTCCGGGTTGGTGGCCAAGAAGTTAGCCGGCGACATCGCATCGACCATCTGCTGGACGGCAAAGCGGATTTTCTGGTGCTCGCGCGGCGGCGCGTCGACGGCTTCGGCCAGCGCGGTCAGGAATTCGGCATTGAGCAGGTAGGACGCGGCGTGAAAGGCGGTCAGCGGATTGGACTGCCAATCGGGCGAAGAAAAACGCTTGTCCGACAAGGTCGGCTTGCGCGACGCGATAAAATCCTGCCACAGCGCGCCGGCCTTTTGCATGTAGTCGCTGCGGATCTGCTCCAGCCTTTCCGGCTTGATTGAAACCCCGGCGTCCTTCATCATGCTGGCCAAGGGGTTGGCGCTTTGCTCAGGCATCTTGAACCATGACTGCCATCCCTGGGGATTGGCAAACTGCGTCATCCAGGCCGAGGCCATCGCTTGCGGATCGGGCATATTCATGTGGGCATCCATTGTTAAAATCGTGTTTCAAATAAAGGAAAACCTATGTTGATCGTCGCAATAGCGTGGATTTACGTGGTCGCGCTGATGTCGCTGACCGAAACATCCATCGTCGCCGGCGTCATGACCTTCCTCGGCTACTGCGTGCTGCCATTATCAATACTTTACTATCTTACAGGCTCCAAGCGCCGCCGGCGCAAGGCCGAAGCGAAGGCGGCGCGCAGTGCGGCAGCGGGCAGCGACGGCGGCTGATTTTGCTGAATTGAGCAGTATTGGCCAAGGCCGCTTACCCTACTTGAGCCAGATCAAACTCGCCTGGCGCCCGGTCACGTGGTCGCGCCGGTAGGAATAAAAGCTGTCCCGCTCGGTGAAGGTGCAGTGCGTTCCGCCTGACACGCGGGTGACGCCATCGCGCGCCAGGAACAGCCGCGCCAGCACATACATGTCCGCAAGGTACTTGCCTTCGCGTCCGGGGTAAGGGGCGAAGGCCGCCCTCGCCTGCCGTGCTTCCGCGTCGCCGCGCGCGCCCGCCAGGAAACTTTCCAGCACATCGGCGCCCACTTCAAAGGCTTGCGGCCCGATCGCCGGTCCCAGCCATGCAGTGATGTCGCCGGCGCCGCGCGCGCGCATTGCTGCCACCGTTTCGCCCAGCACGCCGCCAGCCAGCCCGCGCCAGCCCGCGTGCGCTGCCCCGACCACCTTGCCGCCGAGGTCGGCAAAAAGCACCGGAAGGCAGTCGGCGGTCATGACAGCGCAGACCACGCCGGCGCGGTCCGACACGCCCGCATCGGCCACCTGCACCGGACCGCCTGGCGTCACGGTGCCTGAATCGGCCACGGCGATGCCATGCACTTGCGATGTCCACGCTGGGGTTGCCGGCAGCAAGGACTGCAGCCGCGCGCGGTTCTCGCGCACGGCGTCCGGATCGTCGCCGCAGTGCAGGCCAAGGTTCAGGCCGCCTCCGCCGCGGCCATCATCGTAAGGCCCGGTGCTGACGCCGCCGCCGCGCATCGTGGCCATCGCCCCGATGTTGGCGGGCGCGTCCGGCCAGTCCGGCGTGATGAACTGCGCTTGCGTCATGCCGCTTCAGGCTCGGGAATGCCGGCCCGGGCGATCAGTTCGGCAAAGTCGGTGGCCAGCGGCACGATCCATTCCCAGTCTTCGCCGGTAGCGGGATGCACAAGGCCGAGCCTGCGCGCCTGCAGCGCCTGGCGGTGGAAGAACGGCGCCAGGTGCTGCTTGCCATACACGGTGTCGCCCACCAGCGCGAAACCGATCGACATCATGTGTACGCGGATCTGGTGGGTGCGGCCTGTTTCAAGCTGGCACTGCACCAGGCTGACCGGGCGGCCTTCCAGCACGCCGCTGCAGAGCCGCTGGTAATGGGTGATCGCCGGCTTGGCCGAGAAGTTGGTCGAGACGGCCATCTTGACCCGGTCTTTCGGGTGGCGGCCCATCGAGGCGTCAATGGTGCCGGACAACTGCGGCGTGCCCCACACCAGCGCGAAGTACTCGCGCTTGACGCTGCGTGCCTGCAGCTGGCGCACCAGGTCGGTTTGGGCGGCAAGCGTCTTGCCGACGACCATCAAGCCGCTGGTGTCCTTGTCGAGGCGGTGCACGATGCCGGCGCGCGGCACGTTGGCCAGCTGCGGGCAATGGTGCAGCAGTCCGTTGAGCAAGGTACCGGACCAGTTGCCTGCGCCAGGGTGCACGACCAGGCCGGCCGGTTTGTTGATGACGATGATGTGTTCATCCTCGTGCACGATGTCGAGCGCGATGGCTTCTGGCGTGTAAGCTTGGTCTTCCGGTGCGCTTTGTGGCAGGATAACGACCGTTTCATCGCCATACGCGGTATCCTTGCCGCGCTTGGGCTTGCCGTCGACGAGCACGTGCCCGCCTTCGAACCATTGCTGGAGGCGGCTGCGCGAAAATTGCGGCACCAGGCCGGCGACGACTTTGTCGAGGCGCTGGCCGCATGCATCAGGCGCCAGTTCCAGGGTAATCGGGGACAGGTCGGATCCGGCAGCGGCTGGCGCGAATTCAGCGTCCAGTTCGTCGTCAAAGTCCGGGTCTTCGGGTAAATCCGCCGAATTCGGCGTTGGAGTTAATATCACAGCATTCCCATCGGCTATAATCAGCCTTTCGTTGAAACTCGAATAATTCTTGCAAAAAGCTATGCAAAAAAAATTGAAAGTAGTTGTTGCTTCGTTCCTTCTGCTTGGTATGTCAGCTTGCAACTTGTTGCCGGAAAAAACCGACGAGACCAAAAACTGGTCAGTAGAGAAATTATACGCTGAGGCGCGCGAGGAAATGGCCTCCGGCCAGTACGAGAGTGCGATCAAGATGTTCGAGCGCCTCGAATCCAACTACCCGTTCGGCACCTACGCCGCCCAGGCACAGATGGAAATCGCGTATGCCCATTACAAGACCCAGGACCAGGCACAGGCGCTGGCGGCGGTCGAACGATTCATCAAGCTGCACCCGAACCACCCGACGGTCGACTACATGTACTACCTGCGCGGCCTGATCAGTTTCAACGACCAGGTTGGCTTCCTTGGCACCCTGTACACCCAGGACCCGACCGAGCGCGATCCGAAGGCGACGCGTGAATCGTTCGCTGCGTTCAAGGCGCTGGTCGACAAGTTCCCGAATAGTATCTACCGGGAAGACGCGATTGCGCGCATGAGTTACCTGGTCAACGCGATGGCCCAGTACGAAGTGCACGTGGCGAACTATTACTTCCGCCGTGGCGCCTACCTTGCCTCGCTGAACCGTGCCCAGAACGCCGTGCAGGATTACCAGGACGCGCCAGCGATCGAAGAAGCGTTGTGGCTGATGGTCCAGAGCTACGACAAGCTCAACATGCCTGAGCTGCGCGACGACGCCCGCCGCGTCTTCGTCAGGAGCTTCCCGAACAGCCGCTTCCTGAACCCGAATGCACAGGGCAAGCAATGGTGGAAGTTCTGGGCTGGCAAAGATAAGTAATCACATGCCCTGAGCCCCCCGGGGCTCAGGCAAGCTTGCGGCGGAACACCCAGTTCTTGTCATTCGACGCATCTTTCGCGAAAGCATAGCCATCCATGTCAAAGCGCTTCAGCTTTTGCGGGTCGGTAATGCCTTTCACTGCCGCATAGCGCGCCATCATGCCGCGGGCGCGTTTGGCAAAGAACGAGATGATCTTGTACTTGCCGTTCTTCCAGTCCTCGAACACCGGCGTGATCACCGGGACCGGCAACAGCTTCGGCCTGACCGACTTGAAGTATTCCTCCGACGCCAGGTTCAGCAGCACTTTCGCGTCCTGCTCCGCAATCACTTCGTTCAGCTTGCCGGTGACCGTGTCGCCCCAGAACGCATACAGGTCCTTGCCGTGCGGCGTCGCCAGGCGCGTGCCCATTTCGAGGCGGTGCGGCTGGATCAGGTCGAGCGGCCGCAGCACGCCGTACAGGCCGGACAGGATGCGCAGGTTCGACTGCGCGTACGCGAGCTGCTTCGGCTTGAGCGAGCGCGCGTCGAAGCCGTCGTAGACGTCGCCGTTGAAAGTCATGATGGCCTGGCGGCCGTCGGCCGGGTCCTCGTTCCAGCTGGCGTAGCGGCCCACGTTGAGCGTCGACAGGCTGTCCGAAATGCTCATCAGGCTGCCCAGTTCGGCAGGCGAATACGCGCGCAGCACGTCGATCAGTTCGCGCGAGCGGTGCAGGAAATCAGGCGTGGTGTGCAGCTTGGTGGTGGGAGGCGTTTCGAGGTCGAGCGATTTTGCAGGCGACAAGACAATCAGCATAGAATTAATTCAACAATCAAACGATAAACAATCCGACATGATACCTGCTCCAGCGAAACGCATCGTCATCGATACCAATGTCTGCCTCGACCTGTTCGTGTTCCATGATCCGCGCTGGAACGCGCTGCTGGCCGACATCGAAAGCGGCGCGCTGGAGGTGGTCACGCGGCATGATTGCCGTGATGAGTACCATGTGGTGCTGCACTACCCTCACCTGCCGCTGGACGAGGCCAGCCGGCCACTGTCGGCCCAGCGTTTCGATGCGCTGGTCAAGGTGGTGGCGCCCGAGCCCAAACTGATCCGCCTGCCCGTGTGCAGCGACAAGGACGACCAGAAATTCCTCGAAGTGGCGCGCGACGCCAATGCCGATATCCTGATCACTAAGGACAAGGCGCTGCTAAAACTGGCGCGCAAGACGGCGCAGGCAGGTTTGTTCCGCATCATGTTGCCGGAAGCATGGGTGAAAGCACGGGCTGCCGAAGCTGCGCTAGAATAAAAAATCGCTTAATAACTTTCCAAGCATTATGAATAGCCCTACCCCCACCCTGCGCACCAAGCTCCCGGCCGTCGGCACCACCGTTTTCACCCGCATGTCGGCACTGGCAGTCGAGCACAGCGCAGTCAACCTGGGCCAGGGCTTCCCCGATTTTGCCTGCGACCCAAAACTGCTGGACATGGTGAGCGACGCCATGCGCGCCGGCCATAACCAATATCCGATGATGTCGGGCGTGCCGGCCTTGCGCGAGGCCATTGCCGCGAAAGTGGCCGCCCTGTACGGCCATGCCTACGATGCCGGCTCGGAAATTACCGTCACCTCCGGCGCCAGCCAGGCGGTGCAGACGGCGATCCTGTGCTGCGTCCATCCAGGCGACGAAGTGATCCTCATCGAACCCGCCTACGATTGCTACCTGCCGAACATTGCCCTGACTGGCGGCGTCGCAGTGCCGGTGTCGATGGAACTGGGCGCCGAGGGCTACAGTGTGCCGTGGCAAAAGCTGGCCGCCGCGGTCACGCCGCGCACCCGGCTGATCATCATTAATTCGCCGCACAACCCCACCGGTTCGATCTTGCGCGAGGCAGACCTGCACGCGCTGGCCGATATCGTGCGCGGCACCGACATCCTGGTGCTGTCGGACGAGGTCTACGAGCACATGGTGTTCGACGGTGCGCGCCACGAATCGGTGTGTCGCCACCCGGAACTGGTGTCGCGTTCATTCGTCATCTCCAGCTTCGGCAAGACCTACCACGTGACCGGCTGGAAGGTCGGCTACGTGGCCGCGCCGAAGACCCTGATGGCGGAGTTCCGCAAGGTGCATCAGTACAACGTGTTCACGGTCAACACGCCGATGCAGCACGGGATCGCCAGCTACATGGCCGATCCGAAGCCCTACCTTGAATTGCCCGCTTTCTACCAGCGCAAGCGCGACCTGTTCCGCGAAGGGCTGTCGGGCTCCCGCTTTACGCTGTTACCGGCAGACGGCACTTACTTCCAGTGCGTGCGCTACGACGCCATTTCCGGCCTCGACGAAGCGGCCTTCGCGGAATGGCTGACGACGGAAATCAAGGTCGCGGCGATTCCGGTATCGGCTTTCTACAGCCAGCCGCAGGAGTCGGGCATCGTGCGTTTCTGCTTTGCCAAAAAGGACGAGACGCTGCAACTTGCGCTCGAGCGCCTGTCACGCTTGTAAGATTATCGCCAGAAGGCCGCCATGGCAGACATGCAAGCCGATCACACTGTTCCCGCCGCCCAGGCCTCGGTCCTGCGCAGCCTCAACGTGCTTGCCCAGCGGCTTGAACGCGCATTGAACATGCTGGGCAACGGCAGCAATGCCGATACCGAACTGCGCGCGATTGCCAGCGGCATCATTGCCGCCGTTCGGCAGGCGCCCGACGTCGCGCTCGCAAGCATCTATCTGAACCAGGTCGCCGGCCCCTATGCCGTGCGGCATTGCGTAGAGGCTGCGATTGTCTGCGCCCTGATCGCGCCAGTCATGGATAACGGCGCGGCGCAAACCTGCCGCATCGTCGCGGCGGCGTTGACGATGAACGCGGGCATGCTGCGCCTCACCGAGACTTTCCAATTGAAGGACTGCGCACTCAGCGCCGGGGAGCGCAGCGCCATCCTGCGCCATCCGGTGGAGAGCGCCGAGCTGCTGCGGCGGGCGGGGATCGACGACGAGGAGTGGCTTGCCTGCGTGTTTGCCCACCATGAACTCGATGATGGCAGCGGTTATCCGGAAGGACTCAGCGCCGATGCCATTCCGGAAGCCGCCAGGCTGGTCGGCATGGCCGACCGCTACTGCGCTCTAGTTTCTGCGCGCAATTACCGCCGCTCGATGCTGGCGCCGGAAGCCCTCGATAAACTGCGTGCCGATTGCCGGCACCCGTGGCTGCTGGCCGCGTTTGAACAAGAGATCGGGCAGTATCCGCCCGGGACGCTGGTGCGGCTGGCGAATGGCGAGACCGGCGTGGTGTCGATGCGCCGGGGCATCGATGGCGCGCGCCAGGTCTGCTCGCTGCGCGACACGCTCGGGGTGCCGTTTGAACCGTTGGAACGGCGCAGTACGCGTGAGCCGCTGTTCCAGATTGTGGCGGCCCTGCACGAAGACAGCGCCGGGCTGCGCTTCAGCATGCGGCAAATCTGGGGCGACGCCGCTGCGGTCTGACTATTTTGCGAACGAGGCCATAAACTCCGGCAAGCTAGCCACGCGGTCGGCGTTGATTTTCGCCACACTCGGCCGCTCGCCCATGCGTTTCAGGTAATCCTTTACCGGCAGCGATGCCAGCAAGTCTTCGCCGTAGATTTTCTTGGTGGCCGATATCGCGAGCGGAAGATGACAAACCGCGACGCAATCGGCGAGCGTGAATTCTTCGCCTGCAATGTAAGGCGAGAACTTCGCCAGCTGCGCGAAGGCAGGAATGTTCCTGGCCAGCTGCTTGCGCACGCGCTCTTTGGTGCTGTCCGATATGGCGCCGCCGAAGAACGCCGCACCGTACAGTTCACGCACGACCAGTTCGAGGTGCAGTTCCATGAAGGTGATCAGCTCCTGCACCTTGGCGGCGCGGAACGGGTCGGCTGGCAACAGCGCAGGCTGTGGGTAGCGCGCTTCGATGTAATTGACCAGCACCTGCGATTCAGCCAGTGTCCCCTCTTCCGTTTCGAGGTACGGCACTTTGCCCAGCGGCGACTTGGACATGATCTCCGCCTTCGGCGTTGCCAGGGTAACGCACTCTTCGAAGGGCACGTTCTTTTCCAGCAGTACCAGCTTTACTTTGTTGTAGTAATTACTCGCGGCGAAGCCACATAACTTCAGCATATCTGCTCCAGACGGTTAGCGCGACAGCAGTTCCAGCTTGCGGTCGACGAATGCCCGCAGTTGCGGGGTAAGGTTGGACGACTGGCTGGCGCGTTCGTACGCTGACACAGCCTCCGCCGTTCGTTTTTCGGCCTGCAGCGCGATGCCCAGGCCCATCCACCAGACGCCGTTGCCCGGTGCGCTGCGCAGTGCAGCCTGGTACTGGTCGGCCGCCTCGCGGTGGCGCTCGTCGCGTGCCAGTGCGCCTGCGAGGAAAGCATGGTACTCGCCATTGCCCTGCGCGTAAGGCAGGGTGCGCATCAAGGTATCGATGCCCGACGTGCCGCCCTCGATCTGCAGCCGCGCCAGCAGCATCGCCATTGCCGGCTGGCGCGGGTCCAGCCTCAGGCCATCTTGCAGCGTGCGCATTGCCGGCCCCTTGCGGCCTGCCTCAACCAGCAGCCCCACCAGTGTCTGGCGCGCCGCCTCATGGCGCGGTTCGATGCTGATGGCCCGCTCGAATCCCGCAATGGCTTCGCCGACGCGGCCATCTTGCAGGCTGGCGAGCGCACGGTTGTATTCGCTTTCGGCACGCTGGCGCGCCGTCATCTGGCGGCCGGCGTCGGCCAAGGGCTGCACCCGTGCAGGCGCCGCCTGTGCCGGTTCAGCCACGGGCTTTGCGGCGGCCACTGCCACGCGCACTGCGCGCCTGGGCTTTTCAATCGGTGTGACCGCTGCCTTGCGCACCGGTTCCGGTTCCGTAGCTGCTTCCTGTTCTGGCTCAGCTACGGGAGCCGCTACCACCTCCACAATCGGCGTTGGCGGCGGCAGATCGTCCACCACTTCCGGGGGCATCAACCGGGTAAGCTTGACGGGTGTGGTCATGACCACGCCGGCCGGCACAGGCGCCGCGGGGCGCTTGAGCCACCAATAGCCGACGCCGGCAGCCAGCGCCAGCGCCACCGCAGCCGCGGCGCCAATAGCCACTACCGAAGGGTTGCGGCCCTGGGCGACCGATTTGAGGTTCGTCTGCGCCGCGGCACCCGGAGCGGAGCCCCGTGCATCGAGGTCCTGCAGCATTTTGTTAATCAGGCTCATCTTGTCAGCGCCCAGACCAGCCCGCCGGCAGCGGCCAGCAGCGAGCATGAAGCAGCGGCCCACGGCCACAGCCGCCGCCTGGCGGTAATGGTGTCGCGCGCGGCCTCCGAGACATGCTGGTGCGTTACCTCCTGCTTGCCCTGGCCGTAGGCCACCATCAGGGACTTGTGCGCAAGGATGTTCACCAGGCGCGGAATGCCGCCGCTGGCGCCATACAGCTTGGCCACCGCGCCGCGGCTGAACAGTCGCGCGCCCCCGTAGCCGGCAACGCGCAGGCGGTGCGCCAGGTAGTAGTCGAGGTCATCCTTGCGCAGCGGGCCAAGGTGGTAATGGAAAATAATGCGTTGGGCGAGCTGGCGGACCGATTCCAGTTCCAGCTTGCGGTTCAGTTCAGGCTGGCCGAACATGACGATCTGCAGCAGCTTGCGCTTTTCTGTTTCAAGGTTGGTCAACAGGCGCAGCGCCTCCAGGCTGACCACGGGAATTGCTTGCGCTTCGTCCAGGCACAGCACCACGCGCTTGCCTTCGACAGCCAGGCCCATCAGGCGCATCATCAGCGCCTTGATCAGCTTGTGCTGGTCGACGCCCTTCTCCAGCTCGATCGACAATTCGTCGGCCAGCGCGAGCATCAGGGTACGCGGCTCAAGGTAGGGATTAGGAATGTAGGCGGTGACAAACTCGTCGCCCAGGGTCGCCATGAACTTGCGGCACAGCAGTGTCTTGCCGGTGCCGACTTCGCCGGTAATCTTGATGAAGCCTTCGCCATTGCGGGCCGCCACCAGCAGCGTGTTGAGCGCTTCTTGCGAGTGGGGGCTGGTAAAGAAGAAGCTCGTGTCTGGCGTAATGCTGAACGGAACTTCCCGCAGGCCGAAGTGCTCGGTGTACATTACTTGCGCCTTCCTGCGTTCGGGTCCAGGTCCTGGATGCGGCGGCTGGTGTCGAGCAAGTCCTGGTTCCAGTTCTCGCCGCCTTCGACGATGGTCGGCTTGATCAGCACCACCAGCTCACGCTTTTGGTTGACATTGGCCTTGTTGCGGAACAGGTTGCCGATGACCGGCAGGTTGCCCGCGCCGGGCACTTGCGAGCGGTCATTGGTCGACGCCTGGCGCATCAGGCCGCCGATCGCGACGACCTGGCCATTCTGGCCGCGCACCATGCTGTCGATCTCGGACGTCGACGACGCCGCCAGCGGCAGGCTGAGGTTGCCGGCGCTGCCCAGGTTGATGCCCTTGGTTACCGTGGTGACCTGGCTGACGGACGGGTGCACGTGCAGGATGATGTTGCCCTTGTCGTCGATTTGCGGCGTTACGTCCAGCACCACGCCCGAGAAGAACGGCTGCAAGGTCACGCTAGGCGTGACGGTGTTGCCGGTGGCGCTGGTGTTGGTGGTCGTGGTGACGCCGGTCACATAGAATTCGTCGGTACCGATTTTCAGCACGGCTTTCTGGTTGTTCAGGGTTGCAACACGCGGGCTCGACAGGACGTGCACGGTGCCCTGCGACTCCAGGAAGGAAATCAGCGCGGCGAAGTTATTGGTCTGGAAGGCCAGGCCGAACAGCGAACTGCCAAGGCTGCTGGCATTGGCCAGCGCGAAGCCGGTGGAGGCGACCAGGCCGGTGGCGTCGGTGATCGCCGGAGGCTGGCCGCCGCCGAACGGCAGCGGCGCCAGCGTGGTGCCCGGCCCGACGTAGCCGGTCGACACGCGGTTGTCGTGCGAACTCTTGAACGAGGCGAAGGAAGCCCAGTTGATGCCGCTCTGGAAGCTGTCGTTCAGCTCGACTTCGAGGATCTTGGCTTCGAGGATTACCTGGCGGTCCACCGACAGCTGGGTGGCCTTCAGGTAGCGGTCGACGTTGCGCAGTTCTTCCGGCATCGCGCGGATCACCAGCACGCCCGACTGCGGGCTGATCACAACGCTGCGCCCGCCCTTCTCCGACGGCCCGACGATGGCCTCGATGGCCGACTTCAGGTCAACCCAGAAGTCATTGCTCGACGTGGTGTTGACGCTGGAGCTGTCCGCGGCCTCGCGGCTGCCGTTGGCGTCGCCCTGGTTATTGTTGTTCTGGTTATTCTGGTTGTTCCCGGTAGAGTTGCCGCCGCTGTTGCTGACGCCGGCGTTGGCGACCGAGGTCGAGGTCACGCGCAGGTTCGACATGCCCTTGCGCGCGCCGATCAGGTAGTTGACCTGGAACATGCGGGTCTGCATCGTCAGCGGCTTGATCGAAATGCGCGTGCCTTCGATCTTGTACTCGTAACCGTACAGTTCGCGCACCGCGTCGAGCGCCTCGACCATCGTCACGTCCTTCAGGTTGGCGGTGATGGTGCCGCTCACTTCCGGGTGGACCAGCATGTTGTAGCGGGTGCCGGCCACCAGTGAATTGAAGAACTGCTGTGCCGGCACGTTGTTGAACGACACGTTGAAGCGTTCTTCCAGCGCCGGGCGCGCTTTCGGCAACTGGGCGGCAAGCGCCGAGGCCGGCGGCAGCAGCGCGTTCGAGACAGCATCGTCGACCCTGGCCGCACTGGCCGGCCTGGCGGCCGCGCCAGCGACCTCGGCACTGATCTTGTCGTAAGTGGCGCGCTCGGAAGGCGTGCCGCAGCCCGCCAGGCCAAGGGCGGCGGCGATCAGGAGGATTTTTTGCATGCTGTCTGTCTTCATGGCGTGGCTATTGTTGTACGGACTTGGTGTTCTGGCCGGCCACTGTCGCCGGGAACAATTTCAGCACTTGCTTCTTGCCGCCCTTCGACAGCACGACCTCGGTTTGCGTCATGCGTTCGACGCGCGCACCTTTGAAGCTGTCGCCCAGGCGCACCGTTTCGCCGTCGATCACCGCCACATGGCGTCCACCCGGCGTGCGGGCGATCAGGATCGACTGCAGGTGCGGGCCGTCCGGCGCCGCGGCGCCAGGCGCACCTTTTGAAGGCGCCAACATCGATGCCGGCGGACGGGTCGGGTCCTGCAACACCTGGGCGCCTGCTGCGCTCGCCAGCAGTGTACCTGCTGCAACAAGCAATATCCGGAAAGTCGTTTTCAAAGCTTCATCCATTTCCGGTCCAGGCTCAGCGTATGCAGGGTCAGGGTCAGGCGCGAATCGGGATACTCCTCGACCTCCAGCGCGGCGCTGCTCCACAATAACTGCGTGGGCATGGTCTCGAGCGCATTCATGTAGTTGATCATGTCGAGATAGTTGCCGCGCACCGTCACCTGGACGCCGTGGCGGTACAGCAAGGCGGCAGGTGTTGCTCCAGCGGCAGGTGAGGCGGCCGGTTCGGCGGCGTAGCTGGCCTCCGCCACCGGCGCGGCCGGCAGGGTTTTCATCGACACCAGGGCCAGGCGTCCGTTTGCGGCGAGAATCGTTTCAAGCAGCGGTGCGATTTTCTCCGGCGCCACCAGGCCCTGCTCCAGCGCGCGCAGCTTGCCGCCAAGCGAATCGATGTCGGCCTTCACCGCAGCAAGACGCGCACGGTTCGGTGCATCCGGGTCGATCGAGAAGCCTTGCAGCTTGGCGCTGATCTCGCCGTCGATCCCACTAATGTTGTTACGAACCTGGGCAACCTGCGTGCGCAGCGCCTTCTCCTTGGCAAACAAGGAACCCAGCATCAGCGAATAGACGACGAACAAAATGGCCGCGGCTGCCGCCACGAACACCATGGCCCGCTCGCGCAGGCTGAGTGCATCGATCTTGTTACCAAGCGCTACCAGGCGAGCCTTCATCGCGCCGCCTCCTGCATGACCGATTCAAGGCGGAACTCGACAAACGGCGCGGCGACGGTCTTGCCGCCGTCCCCCTTGGTTTCGCCTTGCGCAATCTCGAGGCTGGCGAAAGACTTGCCCTGCATGACAGGCTCGCGGGTCAGGCGGTTGATGTAGCCCGGCACCATGCTGCCTTCCATGGCGCGGCCCCGGATGCCGATGTCGGCGCCCGCGACCGATACTCCCGTGAGCCACAGGCCCGGCATGTTCTGGCGCGCAAGCGCCTTGTAGTATTCGGAGAACCCGGTCGTGTTGCCCAGTTCGCCGCGTTCGAGCACGCCCGACACCCGCTGCAAGGAGCGCAGCTGCGCTTCAGCTTCCGCAATTTCAGCCATCAAGGCCGGGCTCGGCTGCCGTGGGGCAAATTCGGCATTGACCATCGCCTGGCGCGCCTGCTTTTGCACCAGCTGGGCGTTGACCATCTGGGCTTCCTTGTCGAGTTTATCGACGTGATGCTTGCCGTAAGCAACCATCGCTAGCGAACCGAACAGCAGCACCCCGAGCGCCTGCGCCATGGCGAGGCTGCTGAAGACTTTCTTCTGCTTCAGGAATACCGGGTTAAAGAGGTTAATCTGCTGGCTCACAGCTGCGTCTCCTCATGGCGCAGGGCGGCGCCAATGGTGAAGAAGAAGCGCTGCTGGACTGCCTTGTCCAGCAATTCGGGAATGCGGCTGATATCGAGCGCCTCGCCAAGGTCCATGGTCTGGACCGGCGTGTACAGGTTGCTCGACAGGTATTCTTCGAGGCCGGTCACGCCGCTTGGTGCGAGCAACAGCCTGGAGACGCTGATGAAATGGAACTGCCGGTCAAAGTGGTCGAGCGAGCGTTGCAGCTCGAGCGTGATCTTGTCGAAGCTGGCGTGCTTGCGGTCGTGGTCGGCGTCGAGTAACTGCTCAAGCGTGACATCGATGCGGCGCGACAAATACAGCTCGCCATTGAATGTCACGGTCAGCAGGCCGCCGTCGGCGCCAAACGACAGCATGGCCAAACCCCGGCCTTCGGGCTCCATCAAGCCGGAGATGTTGCGCTGCGCCATCTCTGGAATGTCGATCACCGACAAGCCGACCTTGGCTGCGGCAAACATGCCCTGGCGCGTTTCGATGACGCTGTTGCGCGCCGCGACCGCGAACATGCCGTGGCTGGTGCGCACTGCCGCATTCTTGTCGACCGGGATGTCGAGCACGTCGATGGTGGCGTCGTCGACATGGAAGTCGAGCATATCTTTCAGGCGCCAGCGCACGGCGGTCTTGAGTTCTTCGACGGGAACGTTTGGCGCCTCGACGGCCAGCATCTGGTACTCGCCGCCGGACAGGATGGTGGTGCAGTGGTAGGACGCGGCACCCAACTCGCGGCCGGCTTTCTCCAGCAAGTCCGCACCGGGATGTCCAGCATAGAAGACGCAGGTATCGACGGCCGGCCGGCTTCCAGGAATGCGTGAAATGCTGGCGGCAGCAATACCATCTGCGAGCATCGCAAACGACAGCCAGGATTCAGTCTTCTTCGCTTTTTTGAAAAAACGCATGCAGGGCAAGAGTAAGTTAGGCGACTTGATGAAGACCGCGCCGTAGACACTTGATTATATTCAAGTTCCAGCGAGTATCGATACAAAATTTACAAGGAGGAAATAAAAATTCTGATTTCGGCCCGGATGCGTGCAAATACGCCACGCGAGGGCCGCTTAGTGGAGTTCGCGCAGGTAAATCAGCGGGCTCTTGTAGGTGCCGAACTTGAGGCGGCCTTTGGTGCTCGGCAGCCATTCCAAATGGTCGATGACCAGGTCGGCTTTGCCCGCCGCCGCCGGCGTGGCCTTGACGCTGTAATTCCTCACCCCATTCACTAGCCTCTCCAACCCGAGCGGTCCAATGGACAGCGCGAGCGCGCCCGTGTTGGAGAACGCCGCTTTGGCGGGATCGATTTCGCTTAGCTGGTCATTACTGCTCAGTTCCCAATTAGTGCCGGTCCAGTACTGCGCACTAAGCTTCAGCGGCAGGGGTAGCCGCTCGGAGCCATGCGCATTAGGAACCAGCAGGCGGCCATTGACGATCTGGATCCCACCTTCCAGCGAAGTGCCTGGATCTTGAAGTGAAGTAGCCGAATCCGCGTCCACCGCGCGCACATGAACGGTGTCTGGCGCGCTCCACGGTGCCTGGGGCGCTGTGTGGACGAAACCATTCGGCAATACGAATTGCGGTTTGGCTGTGCCCACGCCATCGGTGAATGCCGTAGCGGGCGCTTTGGTATCGCTCAGGCCCGCCTTGGGCGCCCCGCCCGCGCCGGCCACCGACGAAAGTTTTACCTCTTTCGCAAAAATACCCTGGTAGTTTTTCGTCTGCGCCCCCGATTTGCTGCGCGCTGTGATGGTGACCGTGAACGGCTGCCTTGAATAAGCAGCGCTTCCGACATCGCTGGGACAGTTCATACGGCTGAGGCAGCCCAGCGCTCCCACGACGGTGGTCTCAAAATGGTGAGGAATGAATCGGCCCGCTTTGGCAGCGGTCGCGAGCATGCCGGTGACTGGTACGTTCAGGTATGCATTTCCCTCAATGCCGGGGGTGAGCGAAATAACCCCCACCTCTTGCCACGCAAAGGTGCCGTTCGCATAGCCGTTTTCAAGCGTAAAAGGTCCCCCTTCCAGCGCCGGCATGCTGGTGCCCAGGGTCATGGAGACAAGCGGAACCGACAGCTTCGGCTTTGTGCCCTCCTCGTTTCCGAAGTTCGGCGTGACCGCGCCGGCGGCGGCCAATGAGGCTACTGTGACCGTGAAGTCTTCGCCGGAACGCATCACGAAGGCATCGGTGTCAGTCAGGCCCGCCGGGACGGCATCGCCATTTTTCCTTCGGACTTGCGTGATCTTCAGCTCATAGGGAATGGACACGAATTCCGACGACGTCGCCACCGACGAACTGCCAGCCGGGCGAAGGGCAAGCACGAGCTTGCCGACATCGGCATACGTCAATTCGACTTCGGCTGAGTAATTTTCAAAGGTGATCTTTGTCGACGATTGCGAATCCTGCCACGCACCATCCTTATCGGCACACGGCTTGAGCGAAACCGCCCCTACCTTCGCGATGACGCCCGCTGTTTTTGTCGGGTTAATGCACTTCAGTGCGAAAAACATGTCTTCGGTCGCGTTTGCAGGCAGGACAGGTACATCGTTACTGTCCACGCCCGTGATGTAGAGCTTTCGTGGAACACCTGCGAGCAAGGGCTGCAACTTCGTCGAGCACTGAGTCCCCTCACCCAACTTTACATCTTCGCTGCACGCTTTATCGGTGAAGACATAACGCGATTCCCCCGCAACGGCCGTACCTTCGTCGCTAGCCGCGTTGTTTGCGGGCTGCGGATCGTACATCTTGCCCGACACGCTGGCGCTGACCATAATCTTCCCTGACCCGGTCACTTTTGCGGTGATGGTCAGTACCGGAAGCGCCTGCCCTGCGGGCAAGGTGCCCTGGTGGCTGCACGTGACTTGTTGGGCAACTGCACTGCAAGTCCATCCGTCCCCGGATCCCGATACGAAGCTGAGTTCGGCCGGCAAGGTGCTGCTGACGACGGTAGGACCGGTCGCGGTGCTGGGGCCTTGGCTCGATACGACCACCGTCATCGCGGTGTCGCGCCCGGTGATCATCTTGTCTTCCAGGTCGAGCGAGATCGACAAATCGGACAAGGGCACGTTTGGCAGGGCGACCACTTCGGCACTGAGCAGCACCAGGTCCTGTCCGGATTCATAACGGGTCGATGCGGTCGTCTGGCCGGACTTGATGACTGGATACCCCACCGTGTAGGCGTCGAAGTCGATACCGAACGATTTGTCGTCGCCATTGATATTGCTCTTCGCATTAAACTGATTGCCGCTTGGATTGCGCGAATCCGTCATTTCGTAGCCGTTGAACTTGAGGTTTTCTCCGGAACCATCGAGCGTCACATCGCCTTCCCAGGTGATATGGCCAACGCGGCCGGTGGCTGCGCCGATCGGATCGGGTACCCGGAAGCCGCTCAGGTTCAGGGTGAAGCCGCTGTAGCGCATGTACTGGAAGCCTTCATACAGGTTCAGCATGCGGAACGGCTGACTCTTGTCCGCGTAAATCACCAATAGGGAGAAGCCGCCCAATACCCCTTCCACCGCGCAATAGGGCGAGTCGTAGTCGACAGTCAGCCCGCGGAATGCATAGACGGCATTACGCTTGAGCTTGACCTGCGCAGTCACGTCGGCCGCGCCAGAAAAATAGTTGTAGTTATTGCCGATCGTGGTCGAATAGTAGCGCCGGTCGGCCGGCGCGCTGATCGCGCCGCCATCCATGGTGACGTTGAAGTCCGGGTTGTAGCCCGATCCCGCCCAATACAGTTGCGCACTAAGAATTTCCGCCTCAGCGGGAATGCCTGTCAACGCGGCATAACGATCTACCGTCGGGCTATACACCCGGCACGGCTGGTTGTTGCCCTTATCCCGGATGGTCTCCTGGGTGCCAACAAAGTTGACGTTCCCCACGTGACTCTGGAGCAAGCGAATGGGAGTATCCGCGCGCGCCGCCTGGCAGGCCAGGACGAGCAGCAGCATGAAGACAAACTGAGCAGCGGCAAGGTTCAATCGCGCCATCAGAACGTTGCCTCCATCACGCGCTGGACATAGTCGCCGCTGTTGGTGGGGTTGGGGCAGGCGCCTGATTCGCCAGGCGCGTTGCATGCAACCGCAGTGACCTTGCGCTGGTCGAGCGCCTCGGTGTCACCGCCGGCGGTGTCCGGTCCGTCCATCAAGGTGCACGTGACGGTCACGGTGAAGCCATCGAGCGAGGTGCCCGCTCCAATGGCGAACGAGCTGGTGCTGTTGCACAAGTCCGGGCGGGCGTGCTTGAAAACGCCCCACTCCAGTCCCGCGCGCGCCGCCTGGTAGGCGCGCGATCCCTGCACATCCAGTGCGGAGCTGGCTTGTTGGGTGGTGAATACCGTGACCATGGCAACGGCCAGCGCGGCAATTACCACGAGCAGGAAGATCGCGGTAATCAGGCCGACGCCGCGGCTGCGCGCCGCGCGTGGCAGTGGAGAGCGTTGGTGGCGGGTCATGGCGTATTGTCCACGTGGACCTGATGCACCAGCTTGATGATGCCAGCGTCGCCTGGCGACTCCAGTTCAAGCGTGATGATGACCAGCGCGCCACGGCTGTTTGCGTCCGTTGAGTAATCGAACTTGCAGCTCTTTACACTGTTGGCGAGCGGGATGGCAGGCGGGTTCGTCGCAGGCTTGCCTTTGACGATATCGTAGTTCCACTGCCGGCCGAGGGTGCGGCTCCCAGCGGGACAGGAGTAAGTGACGGGCTGGCCGACAACATGGAAGCGTGCGCCGGGCGACGGCATTGGCGGGTCCTGCTTCGCAAACGGATTATCGGTGAGCTCGATTTGGTACAGCCCCTTGCCGGCATCGATGGCCGTGAACTTCTCCACTGTCGCCCTGTTGCCTCCAGTGTAAGCGTCGGCCGGTTCAATACCCAGGTTGTAGACCACGACGTAGTCTCCCTTGACGATAGCGTTCTTGTTATCGGGCGGGTGCCCGATCATCGTGAAGGTCCGGTTGGCAGGGTTGACGAAATCAAGCACTGGCTGGCCCGCCAGGTCGTCATCCGGCGTCAGGTAGCGGCCGCCCGCCTTGGTCATGAAAAACGATACCGCGGTGCCGTTCTCGCTCACAACGATGCTGTTTGGAAGCGCAAGACGCAGGTCGCGCGCCATGCGCCGCAGGGACAGGTCGGCCAGGTCGGTCAGTTCGGCGCGCGCCACACTGTCATGGTAGCCCTGGACCGGCATGCGGATGAACACCGCCACCACCGCGCCCAGCACGCCGATGATGACGATCACCATCACCGCCTCGATCAAGGTGAAGCCTGCCTGCCGTGCCTGGTGAACAGCGCGGGCGGTCATGGGAAGGTCGGCGCGTAGCGCGTACGGTAAGTATCAAGGGCCAGCGTCTGGTCGTCGTAGCTGACTTCGACGGTAATGCGCAGCACGGCGCTGTCATTTGCCGCGCTGCCGACGCCATTGAGGGCCACGGGCCGGATCGTTACCTGGGCCGAATAGCCTGAAACGTCCATTTCATTGCCGTTGATGTCGGCCAGCTTGCCGGCGGCGTTGTTGAAAGCCGCCTTGGCCACGCCCGGTTCATCGACATAATCATTGACGTTGTCGTAGGGCCGGCCGCCCACTGGCTCGCCATCAGTGCCCTGCCCGAACGATTCCTTGATGTCGCAATCGGCGGCGCTTGTGGCCTCGGCGGTCTTTGGGTCGGTCGGGTCGCAGTAGGTAAAGCCGGCCAGCCGGACCTCCTCGATCAGTCCTTCGGCGATCATCAGCGCCTGCTTCTGGCGCACCGGGTCGGCGCTGCCCTTCGTGGTGAAGTTCAGCACTTGAAGCAGCCCGGCCAGCGCGGCGCCGATGATCACGATGAACATGATCAGTTCGATCAGGGTGACGCCGCGCTGGCGCGAGGCCTTAATGGACATAGCCGGTCTCCGCCTCGACCGTCACGACGCGCAACTTCCCGTCGCCGCCAATCCTCACCAGGACCCGCTGGAAATTCGCCAGCTCGCCAGCAACGCTCGCCGCATGCGGTTTGCCCAGCGCATCAAACGCGAACAGGGCCGCCGGCCCGGACGTCGTTTGGGTAACCCCGTCCTGGGGCGCCTCGCACAGCCAGGTGGTGGAGTTGTCGCAATGCTTCAGGGTGGTGGCAGATCCGCTGTTGGCGCCTGCAGGCGCCGTGATGCGGGACGCGGCCTTGCAGTCAGCGTCGAAACATAACTGCGTTCGGTCAGTGCTGATCCGGACGAAAACAGGCCGGTTCTGAGCCACTGCCAGCTTCTGGCCGTAGCGCAGCATCGCGCGGGTCTGGTCGGTGAAGCTGTCCGCGTCGAAGCTCGTCCTGTCGAAGTAACGCGAAGCGGCAATCGCGCCGAGCACGCCGATGATGAACAGGACCGCAATCAGCTCGACCATCGTCACGCCGCGCTGGGAACGCCAGACGTGACTGTGGCCGGTCACGATCTTCGGTACGCGAGAATCGTCGCCAGCCACAGGCAGTGTTGCTTGAGAATAATTATTCGCAGTCGGTAGCGGTCGCGGTAACCGTGTACACAGGCGCGTCGGCCTTCGCTGCGGGCGCCTTGTACTTGACGAAGCACTTCAGGCCCGATGGGGAACCTTTCAGGCTCATTGGGATGATCATGATTTCGTCGGCGGCAGTCGATACATGGCTCGACGTGTTGGCCGAGCTAGGGCCGATGACCAGGTAGTCTTCGCTCAGGCCCGCGGCTTTCGCCAGTTCGGCGTTCGCTTGTGGATAGCCATTACCCACCGTGGTGTAGGTAATGGTCGCGCCCTCGACCGGCAGCGTGGTCAGCGCGGTTCCCGTGCTGTTGACCAGGTATTTACCCTTGGCCATTGCTGCCGTCGCGCTCAGCGCGCCCTTGGCTGCCTGCAGGCTCGCCAAGCGAGCATCGCCACCCAGGCTGGAGAATTTCGGCAGCGCCGTCGCGGCCAGGATACCGAGGATAACGATCACAACGATCAGTTCAATCAGCGTGAAACCTGCTTGGGCATTGTTCTTCATGTTCGACTTGTTCATTCAAACTCTCCAGTGCGTGCTTGAGGATGCTGTATGGCATCCATTTCTTGTTTAGTTAACGACGTTCTTTTCCGATACTTGATCCAGGACGACGCCTTTAGTCACAGCTGGCAGCCCAGGAGTCTTGCCCTGTTGCAAGGTCAAGTCGATGAATTTTACCTTGAATCTAAGCAATGTTAGTTCCCCGTACCCGAAACTTTTTTCTGGCGGTGCTATATAGACCAGCTCTTTTTTCCCGCGGTCGAAGTACCAGCTATCAGACGGAAGCAAATTTACCTCTGGGGAATAGTATTCCCCTAGATAATTGCTGGGCACCTCGACGAGCCAGGACATTGGGTTTTCTTCAATTATTGTCAGCAACTCGTGTTCCCTTTTCGCAACAGAAAATTGGGCACTTTTGACGCTCAACGCCGTATGCAGGGTACCGATGAGGCGCTGCACAGCAAGCTGCCGGGCATCTTGTTGATACGAATGCAAGCGAACCAATAGCAACGACATTAGCACTGCAACAATAATTGTCGCCACGGCCAGCTCGAACAAGGTAAAACCCTGGCCCCGCGCGAACGTCCTGGCCGGCCGCGCGAGCTTCCTCATTTCTTTAACGCCGCGCTGCCCAGGTCCCAGATCGGCAGGAAAATACCGAGCGCCAGCACCAGCACCATCACCCCCAGGAAGGTGATCAGGATCGGCTCGATTTGCGCGGACAGGGTCTTGAGCTCGTAGTCCACCTCGCGCTCGTACAGCTCCGCGATTTCGTCCATCAAATCGTCCAGCGAACCGGATTCCTCGCCCACCGCGATCATCTGCAGCACGATTGGCGTGAAGACCCCGGCCGTGACCGAGGTTCGCAAAATCGACTCCCCCCGCTCGACGCCATCGCGCATCTGCTCGATGCGCGCGCACAGGTAGGCGTTATCGACCGTTTGCGAGACTACGGTCAGCGCGTGCACGATCGGCACCCCGCTTTTGGACGACAGCGCGAAGCTGCGCGCGAATCGGGCCATCGTTCCTTTCATGATGATCTTGCCGGCGATGGGAATCTTCAGCTTGTGCCTGTCCCACGTGTAGCGGCCTGCCGGCGTGGCAATCCACGCGCGCACGCCAGCCACCGCACCGGCCACCACCACCAGCATCACCATCCAGTAATCGAGCATGAACTGCGAGGTGCCCATCAGGACACGGGTCATCAGAGGCAGTTCCGCGTGCATGCTGGCGAATACCTTGGCGAACTGCGGAATGACGAACACATTCACCACCACCATGGCGATGACCATCGCGATGATCACGAAGGTGGGATAGCGCGTGGCCGTCTTGACCCGGTTGCGCATGTCGCGGTCGAACTCAAGGTGGTCGAACAGGCGCAGGAACACGTCTTCCAGGCGGCCGGTCATCTCCCCCACCTTCACCATCGACAGGTAGAAGTTGTTGAATACCTCGGGGTGGCGGCGCATCGCGGCCGACAGCTCGCGGCCCGAATCGAGCGATTCGCGCAGGTCCTTGATCACGCGGGAGAAAGACCTGCTCGTTGCAGACTCCTGCAAGCCGGCTAGCCCGCGCATGATCGGCACGCCCGATTTGAGCAGGGTGTAGAGCTGGCGGCTGAACAGCTGCACGTCCATCGACGTGACCTTCTTTTCGGTCAGCTTGTCCCACAGTGTCTGGTCGGAGGCGCTGGCCGCGGTCTTGTTGGTCAGCGTGATCTCGATCGGCGTCACGCCGGTGCCGAACAGCTGGTCGGCCACCGAGCCGCTGTCTGCACCCTCCAGCACGCCCTGCATTAACTCGCCGCGCGCGTTGCGGCCCTTGTAGGCGAAGAACGGCATCAGTCCTCCAGCTGGTTACTGATGCGCATGGCTTCAGACACCGTGGTGCGGCCCTGCACCGCCAGCTGCACCGCGTGGCGGCGCAAGGTGGCGCCGGCCATTTCCTGGTGTGCGGCCTTCAGGAAGTGCGCCGGGTCCGGGTGATTGGACGCGTCGACCACCGCCTGCGTCATCTCCAGCAGTTCATAGACGCCGGTCCGGCCGCGGTAGCCCATGCCGTTGCAGTGCGAGCAGCCCTTGCCGTGGAAGAAGCGCGCCTTGTCGACGTGCTCGCGCAGTTCGTGGCGCAACCATTCATGTTCGGTCGGCGTCGGCTGGTGCGGCGCAGTGCAGCTTTCGCAGATCACCCGCACCAGGCGCTGGGCCAGCACCGCTTGCAGCGAGCTGCCGACCATATAGCGCGGCACCCCCATGTCCATCAGGCGCAGCGGCGTGCTAGCCGCATCGTTGGTGTGCAGCGTCGACAGCACCAGGTGGCCGGTCATCGCGGCGCGCAGGCCGATCTGGGCTGTCTCCTGGTCGCGCATCTCGCCGACCAGCACAATGTCCGGGTCCTGGCGCAGTGCGGAACGCAGCACGCGCGCGAAGGACAGCTCGATCTTCTCGTTCACCTGAACCTGGTTGATGCCCGGCAGCCGGTATTCGACCGGGTCTTCGACGGTGATCAGCTTCTTTTCCAGCGAATTGAGCTCGGCCAGCGCGCTATACAGGGTGGTGGTCTTGCCGCTACCGGTCGGGCCGGTGACCAGCACCAGGCCGTTCGGCCGCTGCACGATGGCGCGGAAGCGCTCCACCAGCTTTGGCGGCATGCCGATCGCGTCCAGGCGCAAGGTGGTGCCGCCCTGGTTCAGCAGGCGCATCACCACCGATTCGCCGTACTGGGTCGGCATCGTCGAAATACGCACGTCGATCCGCTGCTGCTTGACCTTGATGGCGAAGCGGCCGTCCTGCGGCAGGCGCTTTTCGGAGATGTCGAGGTCCGACATCAGCTTCAGGCGCAGCGCCAGCGGCGTGGCGATCTTGATATCGGCCTCGGTCTGCAGGTGCAGCACGCCGTCGATGCGGAAGCGGATCTGCAGGCGCGATTCCTGCGGCTCGATATGGATGTCGGAGGCACGCACCTGGGTGGCGTCGTCGAACACCGATTGCAGCAGCTTGACGATCGGTGCTTCTTCCAGCCCGGGGTTGGCGGCCAGTGCGCCAAAGTCGACGAAGCTGTCGCCCAGGTCCTGTTCCAGCTCGCGCGCAGCTTCCGTAATGTCGTCGGTGCGGCGGTAGATGCGGTCAATCGCCTGCAGCACCTCAGTCTCGTTGACGACAGCCAGTTCGATGTTTTGCTTGACCAGCCGCGCAATTTCGTCATACGCGAACAGGTCGGTCGGATCCGAAATACCGACCAGCAGGCTGCCATGGCGGTCTTCGAGCACCAGTGCGCGGAAGCGCCTGGCCTGGGTCTCCGGCAGCAGGCGCACCAGTTCGGCGTTGATATTGTAGAACTTGAGGTTGATATAGGGGATGGCCAGCTGGCGTGCCAGCGCGCCCGAGATCTGCTCTTCGGTGACGAAGCCATTCTCGACAAACACCCGGCCCAGCTTGCGCCCGGTGCGCTTCTGCTCGGCCAGCGCCATGCCCAACTGTTCTTCGGATAACAGCTTTTGCTGGACCAGGATTTCTCCCAGCCGGACTTTTTCTGGCCTTGCCATCGACTACCCCGTAAGTTGAACGAACCGCGCGGCCATTTTAGTCTAGAAATGCTGGACTTTTGACGTATGGAATGATTTCTCTAGCGCCATTTGTGAAAACCCGACAGGGTAAGCTACAGTGGTGTTTTCTGCTTGCCACCATTCCCATGCCAGATCGCGCTTCCCAACGCCGCCGTATCTTCCTGATGCGCCACGGCAGCGTCACCTACTTCGACGAATCCGGAAAGCCCATCCTTCCCGAGACCGTCTCCCTTAACGAGCTGGGCCGCGAGCAGGCCAGCGCCGCCGGCCGCGCCTTCGCCGCCGACCAGATCCGCTTCGACCGGGTGATCGTGTCGGGCTTGCCGCGCACGGTGGAAACCGCCAGGCGCGTGCTGATGGAGACCGGCCAGGACATCGAACCGGAAACCTGGCCCGAGCTGGAAGAAATCCGCGGCGGGCGCCTGTCGGCCATTCCCGAGCACGAACTGAAGAGCGCCTTCACCGGCGTGTTCGAAGGCCTGGTCGGCGAAGACCAGCGCTTCCTCGGCGGCGAGTCGGTCGGTGAACTGATGGACCGGATCCACCCCGCCATCGCACGCCTGCGCAGCGACAAGGAATGGGACACCGTGCTGCTGGTACTGCACGGCGGCGTCAACTGCGCGATCCTGTCGCTGGCACTGACCGGCCAGCGCATGTTCCTGGGCGGCCTGTCGCAGATGGCCGGCTGCATCAACGCGCTGGACGTCGGCGAAGACGACAACGACTGGGTGGTGCGCTTTGCGAACTATGCGCCGCCCGGCCCGCTGCAGGCGCAGGCGCGCAGCACGACCATGGAGCAGCTGTTTGAACAGTACAAAAAATGGCGCTGATTTTTTTGCGGCTAAAAAGTACGGTCGTTCTATTCATGAGCTAGAATGAATAGATAACAAGGAGACGCGATGTTCGAAGAAATGATGGGGACCAAACCGGTCTCGGAGCGCCAGAAATTCGATGTCGAGGCCCTCGACGCCTACATGCGCGAGCACGTCGAAGGCTACCAGGGCGGCCCGCTGGCGGTGGAACAGTTCAAGGGCGGGCAATCGAATCCGACCTTCAAGATCAGCAACGGCAGCCAGCAGTACGTGCTGCGCACCAAACCCGGCCCTGCCGCCAAGCTGCTGCCGTCGGCCCACGCCATCGACCGCGAGTACCGCGTGATGGACGCGCTGAACAAGGCAGGTTTCCCGGCCGCGCGCCAGTACGCGCTATGCCTGGACGAGTCGGTCATCGGCCGCGCCTTCTTCATCATGGAGTTTGTCGAGGGCCGCGTGCTGTGGGAGCAGTCCCTGCCCGGCATGACGCCGGCCGAACGCGGCGCAATCTACGACGAGATGAACCGTGTGATCGCCCGGCTGCACAGCATCGACTACACCGCCATCGGCCTGGCCGATTACGGCAAGCCGGGCAACTACTTCGCGCGCCAGATCGAACGCTGGACCCGCCAGTACCAGGCCTCCGCCACGGAAACCATCGAGGCGATGGACAAGCTGATCGAATGGCTGCCTAAAAATATCCCGCCCGGCGACGACACCGCGATCGTGCATGGCGACTACCGCCTCGACAACCTGATCTTCCATCCGACCGAACCGCGCATCCTGGCCGTGCTGGACTGGGAACTGTCGACGCTGGGCCATCCTGCCGCCGATTTCTCCTACCACTGCATGAGCTGGCACATCCCGCCCGGCAAGTTCCGCGGCATCGGCGGACTGGATTTGAAAGCGCTCGGCATACCGAGCCAGGAAGAATACATCGCCAGCTACTGCGCGCGCACCGGCAAGACCATCCGCGCCGAAGACTTCAATTTCTACCTCGCCTACAACATGTTCCGCCTCGCTGGCATCATGCAAGGCATCATGAAACGCTACGTGGACGGCACTGCATCGAGCGCGCAGGCGCTGGAAAACGGCAAGGCCGCGCGGCCGATGGCCGACATGGGCTGGCACTACGCGCAGCTGGCCATTGCCAAACAAGACTAGATAAGGACGACCATGGATTTCGACTACTCCGACCGTTGCAAGGAACTGCAAGCACGCCTGCTCGCCTTCATGGACGAGCATATCTACCCCAACGAAAAAGCCTTCAAGGAAGAAGTCGACCGCAATGGCCGCGACAAGGGCGACCGCTGGATTCCTACTGGACTGATCGAGCGCCTCAAGCCGCTGGCGCGTGAGCAGGGCCTATGGAACCTGTTCCTGCCGAAGTCGCCACGCGCGCCGGAAGGCTTGTCCAACCTCGATTACGCGCCGCTGTGCGAGATCATGGGCCGGGTCAGCTGGGCGCCGGAAGTGTTCAATTGCGCCGCGCCGGACACCGGCAACATGGAAACCATCGAGCGTTACGGCAGCGAGGAGCACAAACGCGACTGGCTCGAACCGCTGCTGCGCGGCGAAATCCGCTCCGCCTTCGCCATGACCGAGCCTGAAGTCGCCTCGTCCGACGCGACCAACATCCAGACCCGCATCGAGCGCGATGGCGGCGACTACGTCATCAACGGCCATAAATGGTGGATTTCAGGCGCAGGCGACCCGCGCTGCAAGATCTTCATCGTCATGGGCAAAACCGATCCGAACGCCGCGCGCCACGCGCAGCAGTCGATGCTGATGGTGCCGGCCGATACCCCGGGCATCACCATCGCGCGCCCGCTGCCGGTGTTCGGCTACGACGACGCGCCGCATGGCCACTGCGAAATCCTGTTCGATAACGTGCGCGTGCCGGCGTCGGCCATGCTGCTCGGCGAAGGCCGCGGCTTCGAGATCGCACAGGGCCGCCTTGGGCCTGGCCGCATCCACCACTGCATGCGCGCAATCGGCGTGGCCGAGCGCGCGCTGGAGCTGATGTGCAAGCGGCTCGACAGCCGGGTCGCGTTCGGCAAAAAGATCTCGGAACAAGGCGTCTGGCGCGAGCGGATCGCCGAGTCGCGCATCCGCATCGACATGGCGCGCTTGCTAACGCTGAAGGCCGCGTCGATGATGGATACGGTCGGGAACAAGAAGGCGCAGGCCGAAATCGCGATGATCAAGGTGGTGGCGCCAAACGTCGCGCAGCAGGTGCTCGACTGGGCAATCCAGGCGCATGGCGCGGCCGGGGTGTCGGACGACTTCCCGCTTGCCTACCAGTGGGCGGGGAACCGCACATTGCGCCTCGCGGATGGGCCGGACGAAGTGCACCGGAATGCGGTGGCCAAGCTGGAACTGGCCAAGTACGCGGGATGAGCCAATGAGTTTGCAATCCGTACGTGAGTTTTTCCGCGACCAGAACCTCGACATCCCGATCATTGAACTCGGCGTCAGCACCGCGACCGTGGCGCTGGCGGCCGAGGCGCACGGTGTCGAGCCGGGGCGCATTGCCAAGACCCTGTCGTTCCGCCTGGGGGATGACCGGGTGATCCTGGTGGTCGCGCGCGGGGATGCCCGCATCGAGAACAAAAAGTTCAAGCAGGCCTTCGGCAAGGGCAAGATGCTGCCGCCTGACGAAGTGGCCGAGTTGACCGGGCATCCGGTGGGCGGGGTGTGCCCGTTCGGGCTGGCGCAGGCGCTCCCTGTCTACCTCGATAAGAGGCTGCAGGACTTCGACGAGGTGCTGCCGGCCGCGGGATCGACCCATACCGCGGTACGAATCAGCCCGATGCAGCTGGCATCGGTGACGAATGGCCAGTGGGTGGACGTCTGCTGACAATATCGCTATTCGCCCCCCCCTAGACCGTAGGGCGGACAAGGACGAAGTCCGCCTCCGCCGAATTGGCAAGGACACCGCTATCGCTGATCGGGCCAATTCGGCGGAGGCGCGCTATCGCGCTTGTCCGCCCTACGTGTAACAGCGCATCAGGAATTCGGCGACGCATACCGGCTTCGCCTCGCCCTCTCGCTCCACCGTCACATCCCACACCAGCTGCGATCCGCCGTCGATTGCCTCGACCGCCTGCAGCACCAGCCTGGCCCGTACCCGGCTTCCCACCGGCACCGGCGCCGGAAAGCGCACCTTGTTCAGGCCGTAGTTGAGCACCATGCGGAAGCCGAGCATGGCGATGGCGCTTTCGAACATCGCCGGCAGCAGCGACAAGGTGAGGAAGCCATGCGCAACCGGCTTCCCGAATGGCGACTCGCGCGCGCACCGTTCAGGATCGACATGAATCCACTGGTGGTCGGAGGTCGCGTCGGCAAACGTGTTTACACGCTGCTGCGATATCTCCATCCAGGGCGATACCGCGACCTCCATGCCGGCCAAGGCCCCAAGCTGGGCTGCGCTGGTCACTTCAAGCACTGGCGACTTCCTGTGGCCGGCGCCCGTACATGCCCATGCCTTCGACCGTGCATACCAGTTCGCCATCCTGGTTGCGCGCTTCCCAGGTCGACCAGACCACGCCGCGGTCCGGCTTTGAAGACGATGCCTTCACCTGCGTGGTGATGTAGCGCACGCTCAGCGTGTCGTTCGGCCGCACCGGCAGTATCCAGCGCACCTTCTCCAGCCCCGGCGATCCCATGCTGGACGAATTGCCAAGCACGCTGTCGACCACGATGCGCATGATCATGCTGCAGGTGTGCCAGCCGCTGGCAATCACGCCGCCGAAGATCGAGTCCCTGGCAGCGTCGCGGTCGACGTGGAAGGGCTGGGGGTCGAAGTCGGTGGCGAACTCGATGATCTCCTGCTCGGTCACCGTGCGCGAACCCAGCTCGATCTCCTGGCCCGGGAAAAAGTCTTCGAAATACCAGCGCCGGGTGCTCATGCGAATTCCCCTTGCGCGAATCCTGGCTGGGCAATGAAGCGCGCCAGGTGGTGGTCGGAATCGCCGAGCGAGAGCTCGATCATCGTCAGGCGCTTGAAGTGGTGCGCGGCCGGCAGTTCGTCGGTCACGCCCATCCCGCCGTGCAGCTGCACTGCCTGCTGTCCGACGAACTTCGCCGCCTGCCCGACACGGAACTTGGCCGCCGAGACCACGCGGCGCCGCTCTGCCGCGTCGCCTGAGCCCAGCTTGACGGCGGCGAGCAGCGCCATCGAGCGGGCCTGCTCGAGGTGGATGTACATGTCGGCCATCCGGTGCTGCAGCGCCTGGAATTTGCCGATCGGCGCACCAAACTGGTTACGGGTTTTCAGGTACTCCAGCGTCGCCGCGAAGATGGCTTCCATCGCGCCAAGCGCTTCGGCGCACAGCAGGCCAGCGCCGTAGTCGGTAGCCGCATCGAGGATGTCCCAGCCCGCGCCAGCCGCGCCTAGCAGCGCGGACGCCGGCACCTGCACGTGGTCGAACACGATGTCGGCGGCGCGCAGGCCGTCGAGGGTGCGGTAATCCGTTACTTGCACGCCAGCGCTATCGGCTGGCACGACGAACAGGCTCACGCCTGATGCATCGCGTTGGCCACCCGAGGTGCGCGCCGACACGATCAGGCTTCCAGCCTGCCCGCCGTGCACGACGACGCTCTTGCGGCCGTTGATGACGTAGCCGTCGCCAGAAGCGGCGGCAGTGGTGGCGATGTCCGACAGGTCGTGGCGCGATTGCTTTTCGCCCAGCGCGCAGGCCAGCTTCAGGTCACCGCTGGCTACTTGTTCAAGCAAGCCGGCATGGCCGCCGCCAAGCTTGAGGAACTCTGCGCCCAGGACGGTGGCGAAATATGGCTCGACCACCAGGCCGCGTCCAAGCTCCTGCATGACGACGAACATGTCGACCGCGCTGCCGCTGAAGCCGCCCTGCTCTTCCGGCACCGGCAGCGCCGTCATGCCCAGTTCGGCGAGCGTGGACCACGCGGCATCGGACACGCCGCTGTCGGAGTGGATGATTTTTTTACGCGTCTCGAAGTTATAGTCCTTGGCGATCCAGCGCTTGAGGGCGTCCGCAAACTGCTGCTGTTCTTCCTTGAAGTTGAAATCCATGCTCAATCCCTCACAGGCCCAGGATCATCTGGGTGATGATGTTTCGTTGAATTTCGTTCGAGCCGCCGTAGATGGAGGTTTTGCGGAAATTGAAGTAGTGCGACGCCAGCGGAGCGGCATCGTCCTCGCCCGTGACCGCGTGTTCGGCCGATCCTTCGAGGTAGGCCGGGTCGAACGGCAGCGCCTGCGGGCCAACCGCTTCGACCATCAGTTCGGACAGGGTCTGCTGGATGTCGGTGCCCCTCACCTTGAGCACCGACGCTTCCGGCCCCGGCGCCTTGTTGGCTTGCGCCAGCACGCGCAGCACCGTCATCTCGAGCGCCATCAGTTCGATCTCCAGCGTGGCGACCTTGGCGGCGAACAGCGGGTCTTCGATCAGCGGCTTGCCGTTCTTCGACTGTGCGGCTGCCAGTTTCTTGAGCGAGGCCAGTTCGCGCTTGGAACGGCCAACGGCAGCGATGCCGGTGCGTTCGTGGCCAAGCAGGTATTTGGCGTAGGTCCAGCCTTTGTTCTCCTGGCCGATCAGGTTTTGCACCGGTACCTTGACGTTATCGAAGAATACCTCGTTCACCTCGTGGTCTTCGTCGAGCATGATGATCGGGCGGACCGTCACGCCAGGTGTGTGCATGTCAATCAGCAGGAAGGAAATGCCTTCCTGCTTGCGTACGCCGGTGTCGGTGCGCACCAGGCAGAAAATCATGTCGGCGTGCTGCGCCAGCGTGGTCCAGGTCTTCTGGCCGTTGACGATGTAATGGTCGCCTTCACGTACGGCGGTGGTCTTGAGCGACGCGAGGTCCGAGCCTGCGCCCGGCTCGGAGTATCCCTGGCACCACCAGTCCTCGCAGGACAGGATACGCGGCAGGTAATAAGCCTTTTGGGCATCGTTACCGAACGCCATGATGACGGGCGCCACCATGTTGACGCCGAACGGCAGGATCGGCGGGGTTCCAGCACGCGCGCATTCTTCTTCCCAGATGTGGCGCTGCACCGGCGTCCAGCCTGTGCCGCCATATTCGACCGGCCATGCCGGCGCCACCCAGCCCTGCCTGGCGAGAATCTTGTGCCAGCGCACATAGTCTTCCTTCGCCATGCGCAGGTGCTTGCGCACTTTCTGCTGCAGGTCCGCAGGCAGGTTGGCGTCGAGGAAGGCGCGCACATGGTCGCGAAACGCCAGGTCCTCGCTCGTATAGTTCAGGTCCATACAATCTCCTTGTTATTCGCCGCCAAAAAAGCACGGTCGTTCACAAGAATTGTACATGAAAAAAACGCCGCCAAGGCATGTACCCGGCGGCGTTGTTATTTCAGCTTTTCAGCTGAGGGAGGACAGCTCAGCGCGAACGGCGGCGCGACGCGAAGCCGACGCCTGCAAGGCCAGCCAGCAGCAGTGCGATCGAACCTGGCTCGGGGATTTCTGCTGCGCCGCCACCGCCACCGCCGTTGTCATTGCCGTTACCGACAGTGATGTCGAGGTCGACGCCAGCGCCGATGCCAGGAACGGTGAGGTCGGTGCCACCGCCGATGCCACCACCACCGCCGAGATCGATGCCGCCACCGATGCTGCCGCCAACGCCACCACCGGCGCCGCCACCAACGCCTGCGCCACCGCCGCTTGCGCCGCCACCGACTACAGGTGCTGCGCCGCCGGTTGCAGGTGCTGCGCCGCCGCCGAAGCCGGACATGCCGCCCATTGCGCTAGGCGAAAACAGAACAGCCGAACTGCCCGCCGCGCCCGCCGAGAGGCTGGTGTGCATGCTCCAGGCTTGCGAGAACGCAGCCCAGTTGCCGCTTGCGACGATTGCATCGATGCTGTTCAGGGCGCCGACGACACTGACGGAACCCGATTGCAGGGTCCAGCCACCGAGCATGCCAGCAGTGGACGAAGTTGGCGCTGCATGTGCAGAAGCTGCGCCAGCGAACATTGCTGCGATAACGAGTGAACGAATGACCATATGCCCCTCCCTTTTATTCTTGACAACTACGATATAAAAATTACAACGATGAGGCATCATAACATTTATGAAAATAAATGCAACTCATGATTGTTTTCAATCGTGCGCGAGTACATTTCAACAACAAAGTTCCCTTGGAAAAATAAAAAAATGGCCACATACTGCTATGTGGCCATTTTTGGGAGGGAAACTGGCAGGCGCTGATCAGGGCGAGCTGGCCTTGGTTGCTGGCATGTATGGCATGGCGCGCAAGGCCATCCGGGTGTCGGTTTTCAGCAGGCCAACCGCATCGGCCAACACATTGGCAGCTTCATGCAGCATGACATCCTTCGCGTCCTTGGCGGCCTTCTCTGCCGCCAGTTCCGCTGCCAGGTTGCGTTCGTCGGCCTGCAAGCCGTCATCCTGGCGCGACGAGCCCTTCACCGCAGCGACCGCCTTGACCGGCTTGGTCGGTTCCGGCACCTTGCTGCGCGCTTCCTTGCCCTGCGGCGAAGGCGCTGGCTCGGCTGCGGCCGGCGTTGCCGTGGCGGCCAGGCGTGCTTCGCGCAGCTTGCTGCGCGCATCCTGGGCGTCGCGCTCCTTGCGGCGCACTGCCTCGTTCAGCGAGATCGCGTTGTCCTTGCGCAGCTTGCGCACCTGGGCCAGGTCTTCTTGCAGGAACTTGAAGTCCTTGTCCTTGGCGATGCGCGCCTCATGGCGTTTCTGTAGCGGCGCCACCAGTTCCTTCATGTCGCCCAGCGGCACGAATGGCGCCGGTTTGATCGCAACCCATGGCAAGGCATTGTCGAAGCTCGACTCGCCGAAGTTGTCGATATCGGACGTGACCGGCAACTTGATGTCAGGCGTAACGCCGCGCAGCTGGGTGGTGCCGCCATTGATGCGGAAGAACTGCGCAATCGTCATCTTCAGCTCGCCATAGCGCGCCTTCTCGCCCTGCGCGAAGCGGTCGAGGTTGACCAGCGTCTGGACGGTGCCCTTGCCGAAGCTTGGCTCACCGATCACCAGGCCGCGGCCGTAGTCCTGGATCGCGGCGGCGAAAATCTCCGACGCCGACGCCGAACCGCGGTTGATCAGCACACCCACCGGGCCAGACCACGCGAGGCCGGCATTGGTATCGCTTTCGACGTCCACGCGGCCTTCTGCGCTGCGCTGCATGACGACCGGTCCCTTGTCGATGAACAGGCCAGTCAGTTCGACCGCTTCCATCAGCGAGCCGCCGCCGTTGTTGCGCAGGTCGATCAGGACGTTGTCGACTTTGTCCTTCTTCAGCTCGCCCAGGATGCGGGCGACGTCACGCGTTGCGCTCTTGAAATCCTTGTCGCCGCGGCGCTTGGCTTCGAAGTCCTGGTAGAAGGTCGGCAGCGAAATGATGCCAACCCGGCGGTTCACGCCGCCGTCCTTGACTTCGATGATCTGCTTTTTCGCGGCCTGCTCTTCCATGCTGATCTTCTTGCGCACCATCGAGACGGTGATGTGCTTGCCGTCAGGGCCAGCGTCAGCCGGCAGCACGTCGAGGCGCACCGTCGAGCCCTTGGCGCCGCGCACCAGCTGGACCACGTCGTCGATCCGCCAGCCGAGCACGTCGGTGAAGGCCGCGGCGTCGCCCTGGGCCACGCCGAGGATGCGGTCGCCAACCTTCAGCTTGCCCGACATCGCAGCCGGGCTGCCGGGCACGATCTCCCGGATGATGGTGTATTCGTCACGCGTCTGCAGTACCGCGCCGATACCTTCGAGCGACAGGCGCATCTGGATATCGAAGTTTTCGGCCGAACGCGGGCCGAGGTAGTTGGTGTGCGGCTCGATCGAGGTGGCGTAGGCGTTCATGAACATCTGGAACACGTCCTCGTTGTTCAGCTTGCGAACACGGCTCTGGTAATTTTCGTAACGCTTGTCCAGCGTTTCGCGGATGGCCTTGTCTTCCTTGCCGGCCAGCTTCAGGCGCAGCCAGTCGTTCTTGACGCGCTTGCGCCACAGGTCCTGGGCCTCGTCCTCGTTCTTCGGCCACGCCGCTTTTTCGCGGTCGAGCTGCATGGTCTCGTCCGCGGTGAAGTCCATCTTGGTTTTCAGCAACTCGCGCGCGTGCGCAATGCGCTCGCTGAAGCGCTGCTGGTAGACGCCGTAGATGGCGAACGGAATCGACAAGTTTTCATTGTTGATCGCGTCGTCCATCTTGGTGCGCGCCGCCGAGAACTGCTCGAGGTCGGCTTGCGTGAAGAACAGCTTTTCGCCGTCGAGCGACTCGAAGTACTTGTCGAAGATTTTTTCCGACATCGCATCGTCGAGCGGCATGGCCTTGTAGTGATAGCGGCCCAGCAGGCGCGACGCCCACAGCGCGGCCTGGGTCTGGGCTGGAATCGGTTTGAGCTGGGTCGCAGCGACGCGCTCAGGCTGGGTGGTTGCCGCTTGGGTCGACATGGCAAATGCCATCGCGACCATCAACATGTGCTTCTTCATTCGTGGTGTCTCCGAGCGTGGATCTGATGTAGTTGCGGGCGTTCCGGCGCAATGCAAGAGCGCAGAGCCTGTCAAATAAGGAGGTTGGGTAATTCTAACAGGACGGCGCGGCAGGCAGAGCCAGCTGATTCGATATTTTCCAATTCCAGCTTACTGCCAGTTGGACCCGCACAATCCGGTTTTTACAAATCGAAACAGAAGGCACCGCACGGCAATTGCCGGACTGCTCATCTCAGCGTGGAAAGATATGTCAGGCCGGCAATGATGATCAGGTAAGGCCAGGACCGTGCCGCCAGCTTCCAGTCGCCGCCGGATGGCCAGAATGACAGGAATTGCGGGGCCAGCGCGAAGGCGATGGCCAGGTCGACCGGCTGGAAAGTCCATCCGGGCCGGGTGCGCCACGAGGCAACCGCCAGCGGCAGCAATATGACCAGCAGCGGGGCCAGCGCGGCCGGGGCGGCGTTGTACCAGCGCACCCGGGTCAGCATCACCGACCCGAGCTCCCAGTGCTGCCCTACCCTGCGCGGTATCACGGTAAACGACGCCGGGCGCGCGCCTGTCAGCAGGCCGGCCAGGAAGTGCGCCAGCTCGTGGCAGATGGTGCCGAGTACGGTGAACAGGAAAAAGAATGGGTGGCTGCGCGCCAGCGCGCGGATCACCAGGGCCAGGGCGGCCGACGGCAGCAGGTAGAGGAAGATGTCGCCGTTACGGCAAAGGATGTCGGGTGCGAAGGCGCGGCAACTGTCGATAAGCGTCATCTGCCGCGCACCCGGTCAGGTGGAGTAGAAGCAGCGGCCGCAGGCCTGGCGGTAGCGCTCATTGCCGCCGATGGACACTTGCTCGCCCTCGCGGATACGCTTGCCGTCGTCGTCCACGCGGATATTCATGGTCGCCTTTTTGCCGCAGGTGCAGATGTTCTTGATTTCCTCGATATCGTCGGCCAGCGCCAGCAGGTAGGCCGAACCGGGGAACGGCTCGCCGCGGAAGTCGCTGCGCAGGCCGTAGCAGATCACCGGCACGCCTTTGACCTGGGCCAGCTGGTGCAGCTGCTGCACCTGGGTGGTGCTGAGGAACTGGGCTTCGTCGACCAGCACGCACGACACCTGTGGCGCCTCGGCCAGGAAGTCGGTTTCGGGACCGAAGGTGTCGACATGGCGCTGGGGGCCGAGGCGGGACGTTACCTGCCCGACGCCGTAGCGGCTGTCGATGACCGCCGTGTACAGCTTGACCTTCTGGCCCTGCTCTTCATAGTTGTGGGCCACCTGCAGCAGCGCCGTCGATTTACCGGCGTTCATCGCCGAATACCTGAAATAGAGTTTTGCCACTGCCAGACCTAGCTAAATTGAAGGGGCGGATTATAGCGCGCCACGTCGTTCCCGCGAAGGCGGGAACCCATGCTGATTTTGCTTCACCCGGTTATAGGTTCCCGCCTGCGCGGGAACGCCCCTATTGTCCCGGGTGATATTTGCGCTCGAGGTTCTTCTCGATGTCCTCTTTGTAGAACAGCACATCCTTGAACTGGCCCTTGCTGTACATCTCGGCCTGGTCGGCGAAGTGCTTCGACTTCGGATCGCTGCTCTGGCCACCGGCCAGGATGCTCTTGGCGCGGATGCGCGGCCCGAATTCGACCGCCGCCACGAAGCTGTTTCCGCGGTCGCCGTAGATGCGCTTGGTGGTCTGCGGCGCCACCATGCCGAACGACGCCAGCGAACCCCATACCGCCGACGGGAACGCCACCGGATAGCTTGGCTTGGCGTCGTCATATTTCTGGCTGACGTCGCCGCTGACGCGCTGGAAGCGGTTGATCTCGCCCCATGGCGTCTGCCAGCTGCCGAAGTCGGCCTCCAGTTTGGCCGACGCGCGCGCCAGCGCCTCCAGCCGTTCCTGCGCCGTGCCATTGGCCGTGATGTAGTCGAGCACCGGGACGCCTTTGGCGCGCGCCGCGGGCCCATTACGCTTGACCAGGTCCTGCGCCCAGTAGATCGCCAGCGAGGTGGGCACCGAATCAAGCGTGTAGCGCAAGTCCCAGTTGCGCAGGGCAGCCACCTGCGCTGCCAGCTGCGCCTTGAGCGGGTTGCCGGCGCCGGCTTCGTCATACGCCTTGACCAGTTGCGGCACCAGCGGCTCGAAGCCGGTCAGGTAGTTATCGTATGCGGCGGAGATCAGGCTCTCCAGCGTAAAGTCCTTCTTGTTTTCGAGGACGCGCAAGGCGTGCAGGCCGCGCGCATTCTCCGGCAGGGTCCACATGTACTTCGGATAGACCCCTTCCTTCGGGCTCGCGTAGCCGGCCGAGCGGAATGGCCAGTTGTTGGTGTTCTGGATCCAGCCGTTGGCGGGATTGAACAGCGTGATGGTTTCCTTGATGCCGTGCAGGCCCTTCCATTCGGTGGCGGCAGTGCTGCCATCGACCGGCTTGGTCCAGTCGAAGCGCGGGTCGCGTTTCGGCAGGAAGTTACCATGGAAGTAAGCGATGTTCCCGTCGGCGTCGGCGTAGACCGTATTGTTCGACGAGTTGGTGCGCAGCTCCATCGACTTGTAGAAGTCCTTGTAGCTCCTGGCCTTGGTGCGGGTGTACGACTGGGTGAGCGCCTTGAGCGGCTCGTCCATCATCTTCACCGCGACCCACTTGCCGTCAAGCTCGCGCACGACCGGGCCGTGATGGGTGAAGTAAGCGGTGATGGTTTTGCTGGCCATGCCGGAATCGGTCTTGTACGGCAGCGTAATCGGCACCGCCTTGACCGGCAGCTCCTTGCCGTCATACTTATAGAAGTACTTGCCATCCTTCTGGACCACGGTTTCGAGGTATTCGTCGATCACGTCGCCTCCGCCGGACGTATGCATCCACCCGGCCCGCTCGTTGAACCCCTGGTAGACGAAGAACTGGCCCCAGGTGACCGCGCCATACGCGTTCAGCCCTTCTTCGCTGACCACGTGGACTTCGGGGCGGAAGTAGAACGAGGTGTGCGGATTGATCAGCAGCAGCGCCATGCCGGAGGCGCTCAGCTTCGGTGCGATCGCAAAGCCGTTGGAGCCGCGCGGCTCCTCGTCGAAGCCTTTTCCGGCCACCTGCACCGGCTTTGGCAGCTTGCCGTACAGCTGTTCCAGCTGCTTCAGGTCGATTTCTTCGATGTCGCCGCCGATGCTGCCCTCGCTGAACGACAGCGCCATCCATGGCTCGAAATGCGTGATCAGCTTTGGCTTCACCTCGGCATGCGTATGCAGGTAGTAGTTCAGGCCATCGGCCCACGCGTTCATCAGCTTCTTCAGCCACGCCGGGCTGACCGCGTACTTCGCCTTCATGTCGGCCGGATTGATGTAAAGCTTCATGCGCAGGTCGCGCCAGACCTGGGCCTCGCCTTCGACCTCGGACAGCCGTCCCATCGAATTGATGAAGTTGAGCTCGACCCGGTTGAAATCATCCTCCGCCTGCGCGTACATCAGGCCGAACACGGCGTCGGCATCGGTTTTTCCGAATACGTGCGGGATGCCCCACTTGTCGCGCATGATGGTCACGCGCTGCGCCAGCTTGTTCCAGCGCGCGACGTCGGCCTCGTTGTGGGCCTTGACGACCATCGATGCATCGTAAGGCGCCGCATGCGCCGGGTGGAAGGCGGCTCCGGCGGCGCACGCGAACAAGGCGGTGAAGAGGAAGCGGTTGCTGGACATCGTGCGGTCTCCTGTTTTTCGTTCTTGGTTGTGCTGCTTATCCCTGCGAGCCTAGTTGTTCGCGCAGCGCCCTGTTCTCGGCGCTCAGTTCATCGACGCGGGCGCGCAGCACGGCCACTTGCGCGCGCAGCTGGTCTTCGGTGCTGGCCGGCTCGCCTGCTTCGGCATCGGTGTCTTCCTTTGGCTCCTTGCGCGGACGGGTGGCGGCCTTCTGCTCGCGCACCTGGCGCGCGGCCTGCTGGAGTTCCTTGCGCCCGCCGGCGACCGCGGCGACCTGCATCGCTTCGGGAAGCTGGGCGACATTGGCCGCCGCGTTGATGGAGATGGTGCCGGTGCGGACCGCCTCCACCAGTTCCGGTGTCGCGGCCTTCTGGATGCGCTCGATCTGGCTGATGGTATTGCTCGATACCCGCGCGGCCTTGGCGATGTCCTCGCGCGTGTTCCATGGCGGCGGCTCCGGCACCTTGGGCGCGTCGCCCTCCTCCGCTGCCGGTTGTTCGGCGCGCTGCATCATCCGGGTCGACACGATGTTCTTCTTGCGCAGCGCGAGCACGCCGCGCTGGTAGTCCGATACGCTGCGCCGCGCCAGGTGGTTATCGATCATCCACAGCATGACGTCTTCGAGCGAGGCGAAGGTGGTGTTCTGTACGGTTTTGAATTCGATGCCGTGCCGCTGGCAGATTTCGTAGCGGTTGTGGCCGTCGATGAGGGTATCGCCCCACAGCACCAGCGCGTCGCGGCAGCCTTCAGCCAGCAGGCTGCGTTCGAGGGCGGCGTATTCGATGGCGGTGAGCGGGTCGACAAAGGAACGCAGTTCCTCGTTGATCGTGATCTTCAATGCTTGTCCTTGATGGTTCCGGCACGCGAACCCGCACGCGTGCGCCACGCATCGTACACCATCTTGCGTCAAGGCTAAAGCGGCAGAAAGTGTCCTGCACTACTTGTCTGTTGTGCTAGAATCTTGGCCGCTGCCCGGATGGTGAAACTGGTAGACACCCGAGACTTAAAATCTCGTGCTCGTAAGGGCGTGCCGGTTCGATTCCGGCTCCGGGCACCAACTATTGCCACGAATACCCCGCGTATCTCGTGTTGCGGGCGTTTTTCATCAGCGCTCCCTCCCGGCCTCGTGCCATGCCTTCTGGATGGCGGCAGCAGGTGTTCGAACACCATGCGAGTGCCAGGCAGGATGCGGCGTCCCCCTGCGATGAGCGGAGGCTACCCCGACGACTTGCTGCTACGCATTCATAATTCATGCGCCAACGCGATGACGGTGGCCGTTTTACGCAATGTGCCCGAATCGTGTACCTTCCAGTGTCATACAGGACAAAGGAACCGTCATGCCCGATCCAGGCCGCGCCATAACGCATATACCGTTTTCTGAGCTATGCGCCTTACTGACCAGTATCTTCGAGAGGCACGGGGCATCGAAGGAGGTCGCGGCCGTCCTGGCCGACAACTGCGCCAGCGTCCAGCGCGACGGCGCCGAATCGCACGGCACCTTCCGCATCCCAGGCTACGTTTCCACCCTTGAAAGCGGCTGGGTCGACGGGCGCGCCGTGCCGGTAGTGACCGACGCCGCCCCCGGGTTTGTCAGCGTCGATGCGATGAATGGCTTTGCCCAGCCGGCGCTCGCCGCCGCGCGCACACTGGTTGCGGACAAGGCCCGGGCGAATGGCATTGCCCTGCTGGCGATCCACAATTCGCACCACTTCTCGGCGCTCTGGCCGGATGTCGAGCCGTTTGCCCGCGATGGCCTGGTGGCGCTGGCCTTTGTAAACAGCATGGCCTGCGTGGTGCCGCACGGCGGCCAGCATGCCCTGTTCGGCACCAACCCGATCGCTTTCGCGGCGCCGCGCGCCGGCGCCGACCCGCTGGTGTTCGACCTGGCTACCAGCGCCATGGCCCACGGCGATATCCAGATCGCCGCCCGCGAAGGGCAGGCGCTGCCCGACGGCGTCGGCGTTGACCGCGAGGGCCGGCCTACCCACTCCCCTGCCGCCATACTCGATGGCGGCGCGCTGTGCACCTTTGGCGGCCACAAGGGATCGGCGCTGTCGATGATGGTCGAAATCCTGGCGGCAGCGCTTACAGGCGGTAATTTCTCTTTCGAATTCGACTGGTCCGGTCATCCTGGCGCCCAAACGCCGCGTACAGGACAGCTACTGATCGTGATCGACCCGTCCCGCCAGGCGGGCAACACCTTTGCCGCGCGCATTGAAACCCTGGTGCACGAGATGAAGGGCGCCGGCCAGGCCCGCCAGCCCGGCGAGCGGCGCTACCTCCAGCGCGCCGCCTCGGCCCGCGATGGCGTGCCCATCCCTGCCGACGAGCTGGACCGCCTGCGCGCACCGGCCGAACCCCGCGCCGAGTGAACCCAGCCAGCGCGTGAGGGAAGCGCCCCCTCGCCGTTGCGTTCCCCTGCCGCGTTTCCTTTATTCGCCTAGAAAACTTGTATAAATCACATTTAATGTGAGGTGCAGCACAGTGAAGTCCGTAACAATTCGTAACCATACAAGTTTTTAATCAGATCGTATGAAATACCAGGACAACAGAACGAACTCGGCTACCGCAAACGTTGTCAATCAAGGTATCGAGTGGCGCGAGACCTATGGAGCGCGAAGCGCGGCCGCCTTCCTGGCGCACCGCCACATACCGCGGCCGGTCATCCAGCGTGTGATCAATAGCGAAGACATTCGCGGAGCCAGAACACCCAGGCAAAAAGAACGGGCCCCAGCCGGCTCAAACAGTTAATCAACCAGGCATATACATGAAAAAAAATATCGCAATCGTCGGAGCCGGATTTTCCGGAGCGGTTATCGCAAACCAGCTGGCGCATGCCGGCTACAAGGTCGACGTATTCGAATCGCGCCCCCACGTTGCCGGCAACTGCCACTCGGAACGGGATGCGGACACGGGCGTGATGCTGCACGTTTACGGCCCTCACATTTTCCACACAGACAACGAGCGCGCGTGGGAGTTTGTGAACCGTTTCAGCGAATTCAAACCCTACGTCAACCGGGTCAAGGCGATCACCAATGGCAAGGTCTTTACCCTGCCGATCAACCTGCTGACCATCAACCAGTTCTTCAACAAAACGTTCCGTCCGAAAGAGGCGCAGGAGTTCCTGGTGACGCTGGGCGACAAGTCGATCGAGAACCCGACCACCTTCGAGGAGCAGGCGCTGCGTTTCGTCGGCAAGGATTTATACGAGGCTTTCTTCAAGACCTACACGGTCAAGCAGTGGGGACTGCATCCGAGCGAACTGCCTGCCAGCATCCTGAAACGGCTGCCAGTCCGCTTCAATTATGACGACAACTATTTCAGCCACAAGTACCAGGGCATGCCGGCCGATGGCTACACGGCGCTGGTGGAAAAGATCCTCGAAGTCCCGGGCGTGAACGTCCACCTGAATACGCCATTCGACCCGGCGCTCAAAGGCGACTACGAGCACGTGTTCTATAGCGGCCCGATCGACGCGTGGTTCAAGCACGCCGAGGGACGCCTGCCCTACCGCACGCTCGATTTCGAGGTCTTCCGCGACACCGGCGATTACCAGGGGAATGCTGTCATCAACTATTGCGATAACGCCGAGGCCTATACGCGCATCACCGAGCACAAGCACTTCTCGCCTTGGGAAACGCATGAAAAGACGGTGTGCTACAAGGAATACAGCCGCCAGTGTGAAGAACGCGACATCCCTTATTACCCGATCCGGATGGCGCGCGACAAGGAGCAGCTCGAGCGTTATATCAACCTGGCGCGCGAAGAGGACAACGTGACCTTCGTCGGCCGGCTGGGCACCTACCGCTATCTGGACATGGATGTGACCATCAATGAAGCCTTGATGACCGCAGACAAGTTCCTCGACTGCGCGCGGGAAAAAGCGGCAATGCCGGCCTTCGTCATGAACCCGCTTGGCTAAGCACCCTCGCCCGTCGCACCCGTGAGACGCCCAGGAGCCGCGCCTGCGGTTCCCGTCTTGTTTAATGTAACAGTGGAAATGAAGGGCAGCGTTTTGTAGGATAATGCCTACTTTTCCCCTTACCAGTTCCCCCCTTGACGCTGCCCGCACCCTCCACGCTCCATCCCATCCTTGCCATTGCAGTCCGTTCAGAGCTCGATGTGATCGCCTCGCGCCAGCGCGCGCGTCAAATTGCTGCTATCTGTGGATTCTGTGCCCAGGACCAGGCGCGGATTGGTACAGCGGTGTCAGAGCTTGTGCGCGATGTGTACGAGGTCACCGAGGCCGGACAAGTCAGCTTCTCGCTGGACAATGCCGGGGCGGGCCAGGCGCTGATGATCGTTGTCGAAGATACAGGCCGGGACGGCGTCGACCTCCAGGCGATGCTTAGCGAACATGGCACGCATGCGCCGAACGACAAGCACGGGATGCACGCCGCGCGCCGTTTCATGGACCGGTGCGAGTCGGAAGCGAGCGGCAACGGTAGTAACATTGTCCTCACCAAGTTCCTTCCCCGAAGAAATTCGCACCTGACGCCGGACTGGGTAGCGTCGTCGGTTGCGCAACTCAGTTCCTTGCCTAGCAATGTGGCGTTGTCCGAGGCGACCCATCAGAACAAGGAATTGGCCGATGCGCTGGCCGCTTTGCAAGAAAAACAGGAAGAGCTGCTTGCATTGTCGAAGCAGCTTGGCGAAAGAAATGACGAAGTCGTCATCCTCAACGGGCGCCTGAAAGAAAAAGCGGCGTCACTGTTGTCCGCGGACCAGAGGAAAGACGAATTTTTGACGATGCTCAGCCATGAGCTGCGCGGCCCGCTTTCGGCCACCGCGATGGCGGTCGAAATCCTCAGGCGTCCGCCGTATTCCGCCGAGCAGACCGAGCGCATGAGCCAGTTGATCGGCCGCCAGGCTGGACACATGAGTCAACTGGTTGAAGACCTGCTCGACGTATCGCGCATCAGCCGTGGACTCGTGTCGATCGAGAAGGCGTCCACCGACCTGGGCGATGTGGTCAGCGCGGCGGTCGAGCAGGTATCGGCGGCCGTCGGCGCCAAGCGTCACGCATTGCGTTTGTCGCTACCGGAAGGCCCATGCATGGTGTACGGCGACAGGACCAGGTTGATCCAGGTGGTTTCCAACCTTCTGGGCAATGCAGTGAGATATACGCCAGCAGGCGGCCAAATTGCATTGTCGCTGCAAGCGGAGGGCCCCACTGTCACACTGGCGGTCTGCGACAATGGGATTGGCATTCTTCCGGAAATAATTCCAAGCCTGTTCGACCTGTACGTTCAAGCCGAAAGCGCCGCGAACAACAAATCCGGCGGACTGGGACTCGGATTGGCACTCGTAAAAAGCCTGGTCGAGATTCATGGCGGAACAGTTACCGCAACCAGCGCCGGGCTAGGCTACGGCAGCACCTTCCAGGTGATCCTGCCTGCCTCCCCGGCCGGCTGAACGGGGTCGCCAACGTTCAATGCGTGTGCAACAGGGCGCGCACCTTGCTCACCAGGTCCCTGGGCTCGAACGGCGCTGCCAGGTAAAAGTCCGCCCCGCTTTCCATGCCGCGCGCCGAGTCGTCATCGCTGATCAGGGCTGCGGAAATCTGCAGTACCAGCACGTGGCCGGTCAGGGGATTTGCCTTGATGCGGCGGCACACCTCGTGTCCGCTGATGTCGGGGAGCTTGACATCCAGCAGCACCAGGGATGGCATCAGTTGCTCAACCAGTGTAAGTGCTGCGCTGCCGTCGTCAGCCTCCTCCACGCGAAAACCGGCATTCTGGAGCACCCGCGTTTTCGCATAGCGCGCACTGAGGTTGTCGTCTACATTCAGAATTAATATTTTTTGCATCGCAACATTTCCGTTAAGGCTCGAGGGTATCATAATTGCCCCTCGAAGTCCTAATCCGTCTCAGCAGTCCGCGACCCGCGAGTATCGAAGCGGTCGCTGCGCTTGCCGGCGCGACGCTGCACGTGACCTGCTACAAGGTCGCGTCCTCGCCCCTGGCAGCGAGGTTCGTGCGGATGGTGGTGCTCGATACCGCGCTAGCGTAACGCAACTTGCGCGAAAAAGAACATGGCCGGCGCTCGAACCCGCTGCGCGCTTAAAACGCACAGGTCCCGCCGCCCCCGCCGTCCCGCCACTTTTGCTTGCCAAGAAAACTGCGATGGAATCCATCGTCATTTCCCGCCAGCGGCCAGCTTGACGCGTACTGCCGGATCACATTGCCTTGATGGATAAGCACCCCATTCATCCGGTGGAAGACGGCAATCTCCTGGTTATATTTCTCGAACGGGGTCATCACTTGCGGCAAATTCTGGATGGCGTAGCCCATATAGACCGCTCGGTACACGCAACGTGTGGCGGGCTGTTCGTTAATGGCGGCAATGACGAATTTCCCCACTGCCGTATGGTCGGGGTGATCCGTGTGGACCAGGTCCATGCGCGCCCGTTTCAGCAAATTGCCGTTTTCGTCGGGCATGAGTTGTTCGTTATAGCCCATTTCGGAAAAACCCGGGTCGTGCTCCGGAAGATTAACCAGCACTGTTTTTCTTCCAGCATTATTTCGCGTAATAATTTGCCTCAGTGTTTCTTTTAGGCTGGCAGCCGTATATGTATTGCGGCCGGTAATGTCTTGAAAGCTGGAATATGGTCCGCCGGGCAGGAATTGCGATAGCTTGCCATCTGCAAGATTCAGGTTATACACGGTGACGTTGCCAATCAAAACCTTCTCGACGGCAGGAATCTCTGCGCTGAACCGCTCTGCGGTTTTAAGGGGTGGTGGGGGCGCCCAGGCGCTGACCCAATAGCCCAGCGCCGCGTTATGCGCATCGTGGCGCACGCGGTAATAGGGTTTTCCCTGCTGGTTATGGTCGAAATTGCCAGTAATACCGCGCGCGTTCGGCAGCTCCGCGTTGCCCGCATCGCCAGCGCTGACAATGACGATGACCGTCGCATGCCCACCCCGGATGTCGCGGTAGGCGTTTTGGCCCATAAACAAGGTGACATCATCCTGATGGGCTGCGAAAAATACTGCGGCGGCGGCCTGGTGGCTAAGAAAGGAAATTAATACGATGGCGGATGCATGCAACAAGGGCTTCATGATGTATCTCTCTTTCGGCTGATCCCGGAGGAGTTCCGGCGCTGGATAAAACAGCTGAGTCCGAATTAAGATTACATATTTAGCAGCGCGTAAACCACGCGCATAATCACGTCAAGCATCAACCTTTATGTGAGGTCAAATAATCGATACGAGAAAATTGGAACCTTAATACAGCACAAATAGTCGATTGACCGCGGAACATATTTGCGAAGCTTACGGATGGAAAACTGGCGGAAATAAATTATTATCTTTGGCGATGTTTTCAAATAAAAAAAGCAGCCCCGAAGGGCTGCTTTTTCCATCATCGCGAAGCGATGCTTAGTGCTGGTATGCGCCGATGTCGAAACCGGTGGTGCTGTTACGCGGGCGGCCGACGATATCGGTCGGGTGCGCGTAGGTCGACGTGCCGCGGCCGACCGCCGGCGAGCTCGAGGTGATCTTCAGGTTCTGCGTACCGGTGCGGCTGTAGTACGTAAAGCCTGGCGCAGCGGCCACGGTGTTGTAGTGGCGCAGGCCGTTCTTCAGGGTCCACGGGTAGGTGTTCTTGTAGACCAGGTTGTTGCGGTAGGTGTTGCTGGTGCCGGTGCGGCCCTGCTCCGAGATGCCGTACTTGTTGTCGTACACGATATTGTTATACACGTGGACGTAGTTCGCGCCGCCGGTGGTGAAGTAGAAATCGCCGCCGCCGACGATGATGCCGGTACCCGACGAGGTCACGGTGTTGTTGGTGATGATCACATCACGGGCATCGTGCCACAGGTGGATCGCCGCTTCGGCAACGCGGTACACGGCGTTGTTCTTGATGACGCCCGAGGTGCTCATGTAGATACCCTGGACGAAGTGGCAGCCGGCCGGGCCGATGTCATGCACGACGTTGGAAATGATTTCCGCCTTCACGCCCTTGTAGTAGCTGTCCGCGCCGATGGCCGAGCCGCCGCCGCTGGTGCAGGCGATGTTCTTGGCGATGTGGTGGACATAGTTTTCACGGATCGAATCGTAGGAACCGCCGTTGTAGATACCGTAGCGCCATTTGGTGCCGTACTTGTAGCCCGAGCCGTCGACCTGGAAGCCGATGATGTCCACGTAGCTGCCGCGGTTGTCCCATGCCACATCGTTAGGCGAGGTGGTTGGCGGCACGATCTTCGCGCCCCACTTGGTGGTCGATACGAAGTAGATGCGGGCGCTCGCGGTACCCGACACGGTGTTGCGGAAACCACCCGAATACGTACCGGGCGCAACCCACACCGTGGTGCTTGGGCGCAGCGACTTGATCGCGCGGGCGATGGTGCGGAACGGGTATGCCTTGCTGCCCGATGCGCTGTCGCTGCCGGTCGGCGAAACGTACAGGTTGTAGGTCGTGACCGGGGTGGCTGCCTGCGCGAGGCCTGAGGCGGCCAGCAGGGCGACAGCGCCGCCTGCCAGCAATGCTTTGCGACGGATCTGGGTTGCGAGTGTGGTGCGAGTGGTCATTAAAACGTTCCTGCCTTAAAGAAGAATTGAGTAAGCTTTGATGTGTGGAAACTGCCTTAGTTCAACGTTTTTCCAAAAAAATTTATTCGCAGTATCAAAGAGATAAACCGGGCAAGGGGGTGTGCAGTGCGCATGGTCGATGCGCACCGCGCGAAAACGGCAGCGGTCCCCTCCGACGCCGCCGTCGATGGCTGGTTTTTTTAGTTAGTGCTGGTAAGCGCCGATGTCGAAGCCGGTGCTGCTGTTCCGCGGACGGCCGACGATGTCGGTCGGATGCGCGTAGGTCGAGGTGCCGCGGCCCACCGCTGCCGAGCCCGGGGTGATCTTCAGGTTCTGCGTGCCGGTGCGGCTGTACGCGGTGAAACCGGGCACGGCGGCAATGGTGTTGTAGTGCTTAAGGCCGTTTTTCAGCGTCCACGGGTAGGTGTTTTGGTACACCAGGTTGTTGCGGTAGGTGTTGCTGGTGCCGGTCCTGCCCTGCTCCGAAATGCCGTACTTGTTGTCGTACACAATGTTGCTGTACACGTGGACGTTGTTCGCGCCGCCGGTGGTGAAGTAGAAGTCGCCGCCGCCGACGATGATGCCGGTACCCGACGAGGTCACGGTGTTGTTGGTGATGATCACGTCGCGGGCGTCGTGCCACAGGTGGATGGCGGCTTCGGCAACACGGTAAGCCACGTTGTTCTTGATGACGCCCGAGGTGCTCATGTAGATCCCCTGGACGAAGTGGCAGCCGGCTGGGCCGATGTCATGCACGACGTTGGAAATGATTTCCGCCTTCACGCCCTTGTAGTAGCTGTCGGCGCCAATGGCCGAGCCGCCGCCGCTGGTGCAGGGAATGTTCTTGGCGATGTGGTGGACATAGTTTTCACGGATCGAGTCGTAGGAGCCGCCGTTGTAGATGCCGTAGCGCCATTTGGTGCCCGACTGCGAATTGCTGCCGTCAACCTGGAAGCCGATGATGTCCACGTAGCTGCCGCGGTTGTCGAAGGCCACGTCGCCGCTCGAATTTGCTGGCGGCACAATCTTTGCGCCCCACTTGGTGGTCGATACAAAGTAGATGCGGCCGCCCGAGGTGCCCGACACGGTGTTGCGGAAGCCACCCGAATAGGTACCTGGCGCAACCCACACCGTGCTGTTCGGGCGCACTGCCTTGACTGCGCGGGCGAGCGTGCGGAACGGTGCCGCCTTGGTGCCGGCGGCGCTGTCATTGCCGTTGGGGGAAACGTAGTAGTTGTAGCTTGTGGCCGGGGTAACGCTGACCGGCGCGGATGGGGCCGGGGCCGGAGCGACGGTCACCGGGGCGCTGCGCGCACCACGGCGGCTCAGCGTGGTGGACGCCGGCGCCACTTCAGCTTCGGTTGCGGAGACATCGCCTGCCGCTTCACCGTTGTAGCCACGGACATCGAATGCGTCGGGCGTCGCAGCAGCCGCAGTGGCGGGAACGACGACGGAAGCGGTGGCAGCGAGCAAAACAGCAGCGCTGCTGCACAGCAATGCATTGATACGGAGGTCCGAGGCGATAGTGGTGAGCTTGATCATCAAATGGTTCCTACCTTAAAAAAGAAATGAGTAACTTTGAGCGGTGGAAACTGCCTTAGTTCAACGTTTTTTAGGAAAAATTTCTGGGCAGTATCAAAGAATCACAAACTCATTCCAGGCGGAAAATGAACAGCAAGATGCAACTAGTCAGGCGCGCAATTGTCTGATTGCTAGGCCCACCAAACCCGGAGACCCCATTCATGAGCGACACCAGAGACATTCGCAGCACGCTTGGGGAGGGCGAGCACTACGCGGGATTAATACTGGGAAAGGAAGGCGAACCCGACTACCACCTGGTCCTGATGAACGGCGAAGTGGTGCAAGCAGGCTGGGCCGCAGCGACAGGCTGGGCCAGGGAATTGGGTGGAGCGTTACCGTCGCGCAGGGAGTTGTCGCTGCTGTTCGCCAACGTAAAGGAACAGTTCGAGCGCGAGTGGTACTGGTCGCGCGAGCCGCAGGCTGGCCACCCGCACCTGGTGTGGGGGCAGAATTTTGCGAGTGGAATCCAGACCGTCTACGGCCGGGCGTTCAGGGGGCACGCGCGCGCGGTGCGGCGCGTGCCGGTGGAGTGATTACAAGCGATGCCGGTAACGGCGCTTACCGGGCCGGCTCGATCCGCAACAGCTGGCCGTCGGCCGCGTCGGTCAGCAGGTACAGGTAGCCATCCGGCCCCTGCTTCACGTCGCGCACCCGCTTGCCGATCTCCAGCCTTTCCTGCGCCGTCACATTGCCATCCTTGTCGATCGCAACGCGGCGCACGTCCAGCGCCGCCAGCCCGCCACTGAACAGGCTGCCGCGCCATTGCGGGAAATGTTTGCCGGTGTAATACGCCAGCCCCGACGGCGCCGGCGATGGCACCCACGCCACCTTCGGCCCCGTCATGCCCGGCACGGCCTTGACGCCGACAGGCTCGGCGGTGCGGTAGTCGGCGCCGTAGCTTTGCAGCGGCCAGCCGTAATTGCCTCCGCCTTCGATCAGGTTGAGCTCGTCCCCGCCGCGCGGGCCATGCTCCGTCGCCCACACCCGTCCGGCCGCGTCGCGCGCCATCGCCTGGATGTTGCGGTGGCCGTAGCTCCAGATTTCCGGCAGCGCACCCGGTTTGGCCGCCAGCGGGTTACCCGCGGCGGCCTTGCCCTGGTCGGTCAGGCGCAGGATCGCGCCCTGGTGGCTGGCCAGGTTCTGCGCCTGCTCGCGCGCCAGCATCGAACCGATGCGCTGCGGCGGGTTGCCGCCGTCGCCAATACTCATCAACAGCGTGCCGTCCGCCAGCCACAGCAGGCGCGAACCGAAGTGCTGGCCGCCGCTCTTGTCGGGCTGTACCTGGAAAATCTTCTTGATCGAATGCACCCGTTTGCCGTCGAAGACGCCCTGCACCAGGGTCGTGCGGTTTGCCTCGCTGGTGCCGGTCGACAAGGTCATGTAGACGCGGGGATTGGTCTTGTCGGCCGGATGCAGCGCAATGTCGAGCAGGCCGCCCTGCCCGCCGGTGAACACCTCCGGCAAGCCTTCCATTGGCACCGGGTCGAAGCGCGATCCGTTCAGGATGTGCAAAGTTCCCTTTTTGCTGGTCACCAGCAGTTTGCCATTTGGCAGCCACGCCATGCCCCAGGGCTGGTTGACGCCCTCGGCCACGGTGACGGCGCGCCATCCCTTTACGGCCGGCGGTGCGTCGCTTGGCGCCAGTTGGGCCAGCGCACCAGCGCTCGCCAGCGCCGCGCACGCGGCGGCTACACACATCAGGGTCCTGCGGCCAGCTTGCATCATGGCGTCTCCTTGTTGAGAAATTTGTTAACAATCGTCATCGTACCGGATCGGTCCGGCGCCCGCTGGGCTGCTATGTGCTCCACCGTACAGTCGGACAGCCAGACTCGCGCTATTCTGGATTTGTCTTTTTGACACATATCGCTGTAGAACAAAAAAGGAAAATAATATGGATATCATCATCAACCTCATCGTCTACCTGGTCATCCTCGGACTGATCTGGTGGCTGGTCAGCCTGCTGCCCTTGCCGTCGCCAATCGCCGGCATCGTCCGCGTGCTGTTCATCATCCTGCTGATCATGGTCGTCCTGGCAGTGTTCGGCATCATTCCAGGCGGCTTCCTGCCGCGCCTGAACCTGTAGTCGTCATCACTGGGGCAGGCCTGCCGGCCTGCCCTTTCATTCCCTACCGCAGTTCACTCCAGCGTCCGATCGGCTCCTCCATGTTTGCGAGGAACCACGTGGTCGACGCCATCAGCGCCACATGCCGGCGCAGGTCTTCCTTGTCCACCTTGTCGAAAGTGTCCGCCGCCGTATGGTGATAGTGGAAGTAGGTGGACGTGTCGAGCAGCGGCGCAAAGCTTGGCACGCCAGCCTTCTCCAGTCCCGACAGGTCGCCCGTGCCCAGTACATCTTCGCGGCGGAAGGTGCCCGCCCCGATCGGCTGCAGCACCGCCTGCAAAGGCGCGAACAGCTTGACCGCCTGCGGCCCGACGCTCATGCGCATGCCGAACGGGCGTCCGGCGCCATTGTCGCTTTCGATGGCGGCGAAGTGAGTTTCGACCTTCGCCTTGTTCGACTCCAGGTAGGCGCGTGCGCCGCGCGTGCCGTTTTCTTCGTTAGCCCATGCGATCACCCGGATCGTTCGGCGCGGGCGCAAGTTCAGCTTCTTGAGCGTATCGACCACCGCCATCGCGCCAACCACGCCGGCCGCGTCGTCATGCGCGCCGGTGCCAAGGTCCCACGAGTCAAGGTGGCCGGAGACGATCACGATTTCGCCAGGCTTGTCGGTGCCCGGGAAGTCGGCGATCACGTTGAAGCTGTCGGCGTCGGGCTTGGTTTGCGGCGTCAGGGTCAGGCGCATCGTCAGCGGACCGCGCGCCGCCAGGCGCGACATCAGCATGGCGTCCTCCACCGAAACGGCGGCGGCCGGAATGCGCGCGTTGTCATCGAGGCGCGTGGCGCCGGTATGGGCGATGCGGTAATTGGCGCCGCCTACGGAACGCACCAGAGCCGCCACCGCGCCCAACTGCGCGGCCATGCGCGGCCCGTTGCTGCGGTAGTTGGAACCCTGGCCGTATGCCGGCCCGGCCAGGCCGCGGTCGGCCATGAACTGGTCGAACGGCACGTCGAACAGCACGATGCGGCCCTTGACCTCGGCCGCGCGCGCCTTCAGCTCGTCGAAATTGCGTACCACGATGACCTGGGCATTCAAGCCGCTTGCAGGCGTTGCGCCCGAACCGCCCAGCGCCGTCAGCACCACGCGCTGGCTGACGCCATCTGGACGCCCCTTGTATTCGACCAGCTCACCGGTTTCGACGCCGCGCACCCAGTGCGGTACCTTGACTGGCTCCAGCGTCACTGTCGCGCCAAGCTTGCGCATCGTGTCAGCTACCTGCCTGACCGCCGCAGCCTCGCCGGCGGAGCCGGACAGGCGCGGGCCGATCAGGTCCGTCATGTCGGCCAGGCGCTCATAGGCCCAGTCGCTTGCCAGCGCGGTGTCGCGGATCTTCACCAGCGCCGCCGGGTCGTTACCCGGCGCGGCTGCGAACGCGCTTGCTGCAAAAATGGAACTGGCGATTACGGTCAACAGCAGTGGCTTGCGTGTCATGCGGCGTATCCTTTGGATCGGTGTGGTCAAGACCCAAAACAATAGCGCATCCAGATGAAAATTGCTGTCTTTACGCTAACGTTGATAAAAAGCGTCAGGCGGCGACAAGGCGCAGCAGCGTAATTTCGGACGGCGCGCCGAAACGCTTTGGCGGTCCCCAGTACCCGGTGCCGCGGCTGGTGTAGACCCACATCGCGCCGGCCTGGTTCAGGCCCGCGGTAAAGGGCTGCTGCAGCGGCACGAACAGGTTCCATGGGTAGAACTGGCCGCCGTGGGTGTGGCCGGACAGCTGCAGGTCGAAGCCCGCGGCGGCGGCCGCCTCGGCGCTGCGCGGCTGGTGCGCCAGCAGCAAGCGCGCCTTGACGTTCGATGGCGCATGCGCAGCCGCGGCGCGCGGGTCGCTGCGGTGCGAGGGGTCGAAGTGGTGGGCGGTGTAGTCGGTGACGCCGGCGATCATCACGCCATCGCCGCCGCGTTCGCGCACGACGTGTTCATTGATCAAAACCGTCAGGCCGAGGCGGCGCAGCTCCGCGATCCATTCGCTCGCGCCTGAATAATATTCATGGTTGCCCGTGACGAAAAAGGCGCCATCGGGCGCAGACAGGCTTGCCAGCGGCGCGGTATGCGCAGCCAGGCGCTGGACGCTGCCATCGACCAGGTCGCCCGTGATCGCGATCGCATCGGGCTTGAGGCCATTGACCCGCGCAACGATCGCTTCGAGATAGCTGCGCTTGATGGTTGGCCCGATGTGGACATCGGATATCTGCGCGATCGAATAGCCGTGCAGCGACTTGGGCAGCCCGGGAATCGGCACGTCCACCTCGACCACCCGCGCCAGGCGGCGCGCGTTGAAAAAGCCAGCCAGGGTCGCCGCCAGCGCTAACAGCGGAACGGCAATCGCGCTGCCACGGTCAAAGGTCTCGCCGGCCCCGCCAATCAGCGCCAGGATCAACAGCGTCACGTCGCGCAGGACGGTGAGCACCAGCAGCGACGAGAACATGCCCATGGCAAGCATGCCCGCCCACGACAGCTGGTCCGACCAGCCAAGGCGCCGAAACCCGGAAGCCAGCAGGCCCGCAGGCACCAGCAGCGCCGACACCGCCAGCAGGCCATACACGGCGGCCAGCCACACGCCTTCCGGCTCGACCGCCGGCAGCAGGCGCATGCCCACGTAAAGGTGCAGCAGCGCCGACAGGGCGACCACCATGAAAATGACGCGGCTTGGGGGCATTGGACAATCCGGTAAATGAGGACAACCTACTTCAAATGGGGCGGCCACCGCCGTCCTGCAAGGGCACCAGCCTGTTGTTTCCGGGTGCTGCCATTTGTAAAATTCTGTATTAACAATAGCGCGTATTTTTGCGGTCGATATAGTAGCTTCATGCCCGGCGCTGTTTGAGATCATTCCGATCCAGTTGTGGCAGAAGGAACCGCCATGTTTACTACCATGAACAAAAAACTTATCGGTGCCGCCATGGTTGCTGCCACGGCCTTCTCGTCGAACGCGATGGCCAGCGACCGCGGCGTCAATACAGCCCTCGGCGCCGTGGTCGGCGCTGCGATCGGCCACTCGACCGGCAGCCGTAACGGCGCACTGGTAGGCGGCGTGATCGGCGCTGCAGTCGGCAACGCGGCCAGTTCGCGCAGCAATTCATACCAGGCAGGCTATTACAATGACGGCCGCTATTACGATGACCGCCGCTATGCGCCGGCGCCGGTCTATGTCCAGGAACGCGTCTACCACGAGCCGCGCCGCATGTACTACGAACCAGCGCCGCGCTATTACGCACAACCGACCGTGGTCTATGTCGAGAAGCGTCACGGACGCCGCGGCCATCATCACCGCCGTGGCCACGGCCGCTACCATGACCGCGGCTATGACAGTGGCTACGGCTACGGCTACCGTTAAGCATCGGCTTTCCCCCTCCCCCCGCTAGGCAGCGCTGACGGCATGTGCCGTTACGTGCTGCCGCAGGGGGAGCCATGCTCGAAGCAGGACAAGTCGTACCGCTCGGCGCAGGCGCCTACCGCCTGCGCAAACAGCTCGCCGGGTCGAGCTATGGCGTGGTCTGGCAGGCAGCCGGGCCATGCCTTGATGTCGCCCTCAAGCTGGTCAACCGTCCGCAAATGGCGCGCGCCCTGCCCGCCCATCGCGACCGCTGGATAGCCAGCGCCAAAACCGAAATCACATTCCTCCGCTCGCTGCGTCCATGGGACGAGCGCCACATCGTGCGCCTGCTCGACAGCGGCGACCACGACGGCCTGCCCGTGATGGCGCTCGAGCTGATGGACACCGACCTCGGACGCCACCTTGCCAGCGAGCGCACCGCCGGACGGCGAACCAGCCTCGCGGCCATCCTCGGCTGGATGGAGCAGATCAACCAGGCGCTCGCCAAGGTTCACCAATACGGGTGGAAGTACCTCGACCTCAAGCCCGGCAATGTGCTGCTTGGCGCATCGCGCGAGAACGTCAAGCTCGCGGACTTCGGCACCAGCCGCGCGCGCGCCGGCCTGCCTTGCCCCGGCTACGCGGGCACCGCCAACTGGCAGGCGCCCGAGCAGTTCTTCCCCTCTTCAAATAGCACCTACGACTCCGACTGGCGCAGCGACTACTTCGCGCTGGGTGCGATGTTCTACTACCTTGTCAGCGACGGCCTGCCGCTGCGCTTTTGCCGCGACTGCGGGCAGGCCTGGCGTGATCACCAGTCGCGCGCCGCGCAGCACCTGCTGGCCGCAAACCGGGGCAAGCAGCCTTTGACATTGAACGACGACGAGGCCGCGTTGTTCGTGCGCCGCATCCGCCAGCGCGCAGCAGGCGCACGCACGACCGGCGCTACCGCGTCGCTTGCGCTGTTGCGCGCCTTGCTGGCGGCCGACCGCAGCGAACGCCCTTCCCACGCAATGCAGGTCACCCGCATGATTACGGCGATCCGCCATCGGGCGGCGCCATGAAAGGGGCTATCGCCATCCCAGTGCTCGCCATCCTGTGCCTGCTGCAGCTGCTTGGCCTGCTGCGCGCTCCGGCCTTGTGGTCGCCGGCGAGCATTGCCGTCACTTTAGCGCCCGGCGCCACAGCCACCCTTGGCCAACGCGAGCTGGCAGCCCCGCTGGCCGATCCCGAACACATTCGCATTCGCCGCGGCGCCGATGGCGTCTGGTGGGTCCGGAACACCAGCGCCGGCAAGCCGTTAACGCTCGAACGCGGCGCACACAAATCGCGCACGGGAACCGCCAGGCCGGCAGCTGGCCAGCGCCTGCGGATCGGCCGGGACCAGTTCACCATCACCTCCGCCAGCGCGCGCGAGCTAAGCTTCACGGGTGCGGGCAGCACGTGGCGTTACGACGGCGCCGTACTGCTGCGCGACGGACATGTACAGCCATCGTGCCCGGGGCCGCTCCCGGCAAGCGCGCTGTGGAACCGTGTGGCGCCGCGCGCGCTGGCGTTTGCACGCCCGCTGTCCTTTGGCGGCAACCTCCATTGCGATAACAGGCTCGGGGCTGCATACGTCGCGCCCGCCAGCGCGCTGATCCAGCGCGTCGATGGCGCCTTGCAGGTCGTGGCCGGAACCGCTGATGGCCAGCGGGTGCCGCTGATGCTCGACGACGGCGGCGCCGCCATCGACCTGGGCCAACAGGAGGTGTCCCTCGCTGGTGTAGACGCCATCGTGGCCGGCCGCACGCGCTTGACGCTAAGCGCCGATGGCGCGCGACTGCTGCTCGAACCGCAACGCCATATCGGGATGTACACCGAGCCGCGCGTGCTCCTGCCTGCGGGCGTGCAGTGGGAATGGCGCCAGCGCCAACTCTGGCCGCTGCCCGCGCCGCGTGCCCTGGCCAGCGCCGCGGTGCTCCTGTTGATCGCCGCCGCAGTCGCATTCGCCAGCGGAAGCTGGCCGTTTGTTCGCGGCGTCAGCACGCACACCCGCGTGGCCGCAGGAGCCAACCTGATGGTTGCACTGTGCGGCGTGGCCTGCCTGCTGATGCTGCGTAGCGGCCAGCCGCCGGGGGCTGGCGTATCGGCGGTGCTCGGATGCGCGGCGCTGTGGTCCTGCCTGCTGTCGCCCGGCCGCCCCGGCATCGCCACCTTGGCGGGCCTAATGCTGGTCGGCGTGGGCCTGCTTGCCCAGCTCGAACTCGGACTCGCCGCGATGGAATCGTCCATGCTGCGGCACTTCCAGAAAACCGCCGCGCTGCTGGCAATCGGGCTGGGCGCCGGAACATTCATCCGACTGCGCCTGCGGGCGCGGGCCACGCTCGCGCCGCAGGCAAGCATTGAATACTGCTTCGCAGTGCTTGCCGCCGGCGCGCTTGTAGCCCTTGTACTGCAGGTGGTCTTTGGCGACGAGACCGGCGTATTCGACGTCCAGCCAGTTGAATTTGCCAAACTGGCGCTGACGGTGCTGACCGCGCACTGCCTCGCCATTGGCCTGGGCTGGCACGCGGGGCCGGCCGATGCCAGCCTGCCGCGGCGCTGGTTCAGGCTTGGCGCGCCCGTGCTACTGTTCCTCGCGCTGACCGGGTTCGCGCTGGTGCAGGTGGACGATTACTCGCCGCTTATCCTGCTTGGAGTCTGGGCTGTCGCAATGACCTTCGCATGGGCGCTGGCCACGCGCCGCCCAGCCTGCGCCGCGGCGCTCTCCTGCGCCATGCTGGCCATTGCGGGCGCCATTGCCCTGATGCGCGGCGCGGGACCGCAACAGCTTGCCGACCTGGGATTCTATGCGGACCGCTTCATGGTATGGCTGGACCCTGCCACCCATCCGCACACTGGCCAGCAGCTGCTGCTTGGCGCGCGCGCCATCGCCGAAGGCGCCTGGCTCGGCAGCGACAGCGTACTGGGAATCGCCAAGCTCGGCCTGCCCGGTTCAAGCGCCCTGCAGGTGCCGGCCGTGCAGGATGATTTCGCGCCGTCGTTTTTCCTCAACCGCCACGGCCTTGCCGCCGGCCTGGCGCTGTGGGCCTTGCAGGCGCTGTTTGTCATCGGGCTGCTGCACACGGCCGCCCGTGCGCACGTGGCCGCAAGCGCCACGCGCGATTTCCGCCAGGCCTGGCTTGGCCGCTTCCGCTGCTTTGCGCTGTGCGGCGGCGCCGCCTTCGTCCTCGGCCACTTCATTCTTTCTTGGGGAACCAACCTGGCGATCTTCCCCGTGATGGGCCAGCCCATGAGCTTCCTCTCGGCCGGTGGAAGCCACCTGCTGTTTTTCATCTGCCCCCTGCTTATATTCGGTGCGATCAGTACACAATCTTTGGAGGAGAGTCGAGATGCCGGTCTATGTCCAACATGAAGTGCTCGGCAAGGTGAACGATGTGTTCAACGCCGAAGCGATCTGGCAGGCTCCTGGCCTTGCCCTGTTCTCGCGCAGGCCGCTGCTGCGCGACCTGCTTGAGCGTTCGCCGCGCGAGCATCGCGGCCGCGCCGCAACGCGCTGCTTTTCGCATGTGACGCTGGCGCTCCCGCAAGACGAAGTCGACGACGACCGCCACCTGACGCGCGGCGCGCGCGTGCGCGACCTCGCGCAATCGCTCGCCGCCCTCCACCAGAAGGATTTCGGCGACCTGCTGGGCGACGACCAGGTGCGCTACGACGTGGTAGGGGCTGGCTCCCTGGAGCCCGGCCAGGTCGCGGTGCGCTTCGGCCATGCCGTCTACCTGCCGGCGCCGGATGAAAAAATCCTCTACTCGGTGAGCGCATCGACCGACAGCGCGATCTGGAAGCCGGTATGCCCCATCTATCCGGACCAGCGCCTGGCGCTGGTCGGCCTCGATGGCGCCAGTGCGAGCCACGCGGTGCCGGGCTGGCCGTTCGGGCCGGCCGGCGCGATCCTGTTGATCAACGACGGGCCGGATGCGCCGGTCGAAGTGCAGGTGCGCCCGAAGGATGCGCTGGACTGCAGCTTCGACCCGCTCAGCGGTTATTACGTGATCAAGGCGGCCAATGCGCGCCTGTTCCTGAAGGTGACCCGCGTGGGCGCTCCCGCGACAGTCGCGCCCATGGAGGCCAAACCGGCCAAGGCGGCGGCAGTATGGAAGGCGCGCGCCGGCGACGAAACCGTGTCCGCCAGCGTTCGCCCGCCAGAAAGCGACGCCACCTATGCCCCCGTTGCGCAGCAGCGCGTCAGCCTGGCCGCCCTGGCTTTGCCGCGCCTGAGCCGCTACCGCGAAACCGGGGCGCGCACACTGGAAGTAGGCTTTGACGCCGCACTGGGGGTCACCGCCAGCGAGAACGACTCGGTGATCCGGTTCGCGGTCGACGACGCCGACGAACTGCACGCCGTCACCGCAGCCGGGCGCCAGCGCATTGGCATACCAGCGAGTTTCACGCCGGTGGACGCGGCCCCGATTGCACTGCACGCCGCCCCGCCCGAGATGGCCGACCGCTACTGCGCCACGGTGCGCCTGGCAGCGCCCCTGAGCGTGCCGGTCGCCAGCGGCGTCCGGTTTGTATTCGGCCGCGGCGCGCCGATGCTGGCCAGCCTGCGCGTCCTCGACTCGGCGCGCTTCCTGCACCGCGCCGACGGCATCGATGTCGCCAGCGCAGACCGCATCGGCCTGTCGCGCACCGCCTTCAGCTTCGAGGCGGCCGGCGGCGGCTACAAAATCGGCAGGTTAAGCGCAACCCAGGCGCTGTACCACCTCGACGAGGAGATGCACTTCGTCGCCGCCATCGGCGAGGCAAGCGCGGACAAGCCCTACCTGCTGCCGGCCGGGCACCACCTCGTGGCCGGACACTACGTGCTGCGCTTCGACGCCTGAGCCATGGATACCGCGCTCACGGTCGCAGCGTATGCCATCGGACTGCTGCTTACGCTGGTGCTGGCGTCGGCGCTGACGCCGGCGCACTGGTGGCGCCGGCCGAATGCACGCGCGGCGACGCTGCTGGTGGCCGGTACCTGGGGCTTCGGGGCGCTGCTGGCTGGCGCCTTGCAAGCCGCGAACCCGCAGGCGGTGGCCGCGTATGAGCCGCCCGCAAGCCAGTACCAGGTGTTCCGGGCATTGAACCTGCGCGATGGCACCGGGACAAGCGCGAAGCGGCTGGCGGTGGTGCCGGCTGGCGCCGTCGTCGCCGCGACAGGGATGCGCGACGGCGACTGGTGGCAAGTAAGGGTCAAGGTCAACGGTTCGCAGCTGACCGGCTGGGCCAGCAGCCTGTGGCTACGCCGCGCTGACGAGGGACGCCGCTGACTGCCCGAACACCATCGGGTTGAACTCCAGGCCATTCTTGCATTGCATCGGCGCCGCACGTACGAATTTCAGGCTTTCGTACATCGGCACTGCATAGTTCGAGGCGTTGACAGTGAATACACCTTCGGCCCCGGCGGCCATCGCCGCCAATCGTGCGTGTTCCCACAGCGCGCGGCCGATACCGCGGCGGTGGAACTGCGCCGCCACGAACAGGTGGTAGACGTGGCGCCGTTCGCGCACGCCGATAAAACCGGCAAGCTGGCCATCCACTTCCGCCACATGGTAAACGTAGCCTTCGCCTACGAGCCTGCGCAGCGCGGCAGCGTCGTTGTCCCGTACGAAGGTCGAAGCCTGCTCGGGCGAGCAGGCGCCCAGGAAGTATTGACGCGCCAGCGCTTCAAGCAGGCGCGCAACCGCGCCGATATCGGCGTCGTTCATGTCACGCAAACGCATTCCATTTGTCCCAATGTTTTTGCCATGCTGGCATGAGCGAAAATACCATACCTGCACACTGCCGTGTGCATGTGTTGACGGTATACGGAGTCGTCCGTAGACTAGCCGGATGCCGAAATCGAGCCTGTCCTCACCGCTGCCTGCACAGAGCGCGCGCACGCGCGTGCCCTTGTCAAAACCGCTGCGGCACCCGCGCTACCGGCGCCTCTGGATGGCCAACCTCGGTTCCAACCTCGGCACCTGGACCCAGACCTTTGCCTCGGCATGGCTGATCGCCTCGATGTCGAAATCGGCCACGGTCACAACCCTGGTCCAGACCGCGACCTATGTCCCCATTTTTTTGTTCGCGCTGTTCGCCGGCGTGATCGCCGATGCGGTCGACCGTCCCAAGTTCCTGTTCTTCTGTAACCTGTACATGGCGCTGTGCGCCTGCGCGATGGCCGTGCTGGTCATGACCGGCAACGCCTCCGCACCGCCTGTACTTGCGCTGACCTTCGCCCTCGCCACCGGTTCGGCCTTTGTGTGGCCAGCATGGCAAGCCTCGGTCTCCGGGCTGGTCGAACCCGACGAACTGGAGGCGGCCGCCACGCTCAATAACCTGAGTTACAGCGTCGCCTCGATCGTCGGGCCTGCACTGGGCGGCATCCTGTTCAACTGGATCGGCGCGGGCGCCCTGTTCCTCGTCAACGCGATCTCGTTTGTCGGCCTGCTCGGCGTGTACTGGGCATGGTGGCAGGAGCGGCTTCCCAACACCGCCGCGCGCCACGGCTTCAGCCACAGCATGAAGACAGGGCTGTCGACGGCGTTCGGCTGCGGGCGCTACCGCCGCATCCTGGTCAACGTCTGCACTGTCTTCTTTGCCAGTATCGCGTTTGCGGCCTTGCTGCCGCTGTTCGTGCGCGACGTGCTGCGGCTTGATTCGAGCACCTTCGGCACCTTGATGGGCAGCCTTGGTGCGGGCGCCGTGCTGGCCGCCTTCCTGCTTCCAAGCCTGCGCGTGCGCTTCGATAAAACCACGCTGCTGTCCGGCGCACTGCTGGTGTATGGATTGATGCTGATGCTGATGCCCTTGATTACCTCGCTCTGGCTGTTGGTGCCGTTGATCGTCTGCGGCGGCATGGCATGGTCGGCCATCGTCTCGACGATGAATGCCGCGGCCCAGTCATCCTTCCCCCACAGCCTGCGGGCGCGCACCTTGTCGATCTACCTGTTTGTGATGGCCGGCGGCTACGCGCTTGGCAGCCTGGTATGGGGCCGCGTGGCCGATGGCGCCGGCGTCAAGGTGGCCTTCGCCATCGCCGGCGTATGCATGGTGATCAACGCCATTGCGCTGGCAACCCGCAAACACGACCACCCGATCTGACCCAATTGGGCTAAGCTGTCGATATGACCACAGCGCCAGGCAGCCCCGACTTCGGCCCCCGCTTCGACGTGGCTGCGCAAAGCAGCATCGGCGAAGGCGCGCGGCCGCGCACCGAGAACCAGGACAACTTCCTGCTCATCGACGTCAACGGCAATGCGGCCTTCCTCGACAAGCAGCAGCTTGCGGCGGCCAAGGTGGCCGGCTGGCCCCAGGGCCATTTGCGCCTCGCGGTACTCGATGGCATGGGCGGCCACGGCCATGGACGCGAAGCCGCGGAAGCGGCAGTGGCCGGCATGCTGGCGATGCCCGCCTGCGCCACGCCGGAGGAACTATCCGCCCGGCTGGAGGCCTTGCATACCCGCTTGCAAGCCGCATTCGGCGACGATACCGAGTTTGAGCGGCGCCCCGGCACTACCCTCACCCTGCTTGAATTGCCTGCCGGTGGCCCTGCCCTTCTGTTCCACGTCGGCGACTCGCGGCTGTACAAGGTAGTCCACGGCAAGGTGGAACCGCTGACCGTCGATCATGTGCCGGCCACCGCGTTTGCGATGGCCGGGCTGATCGGAGAACCGGAATGGTGGCAGCAGGTGCACGGTGAACACCGATCGCAGATCTCGCAAGCATTTATTCTTGGCAATGCGTTTGCCAATCCGGTACGGCTGGAAGACCCGCTGTTCCCGCTTGCCCCGCGCGACTTGCCGGACTTCCTGCGCCACCTTCCCGACCGCCGCGCCATCGAGCTCGAACCGGGCGCCGACTACCTCCTGGCCACCGACGGATTCTGGTCCTGCGCCAGCGCCCTAGCCTGGGTCGCCCGTTGGCCTGCGCTGCTTTCTGCTGAGCAAAGTGCCGAGTTGGCCTGCGCCGCCCTGTTCGATGAGATGCGCGCAAACCCGCCGCCGGATTTGCACAGCGATAACCTCACCGCGGTCCTGCTGCGCGTCCGGCCAGTTGCCGGCCCAGACGAAACCGCCCTGCCGGCCTCCTGAGCCTTGCGCCCCCGCGCCGCGAAAACAGGTAAGCTCAGCGGATGAATGAACGGCCGGGCTTGCCATGAAAAAATGCAGTAATCCAGAGCATCCGTACTGCACCCAGTGGGTACTGCCTGGGGAACGCGCATGCTCGGGTGGCCATCCGCAGCCCGCCGCCGCACTCGCCGCCGAAGAACTTCCGCCAGACCCGCCGCAGCGCCCGCACCTCCACATCAGCGGCTTCGACCCGCGCGCCGCGGGAGGCCGCCAGACCATCAAGGTCGAGCTGCGCGGCATGCCGGAGGACGCACCGGCCGCGATCACGATGGAACTGAAGTCCGCGCTGTTCGCCGGCGGCGCCTCGCGCCACGCTTTTGAACGCAACCTGCAAGGCCACTGGCGTCCACAGTTCGTCGAATTCAGCTCGCGCGATAAAGAACACGGCCAGTACCGGATCGAAGCGGAACTTCGCTGCAGCCACGGCACGCATGTGCGCCGGCGCTGGGTCTGCACGCTGGTCATCCTGGTGCCGCGGTCCGACGCCAGCCTGTCCGAGATCCACCAGACCTTCCTGGCCACGCACAAGAACGTCAGCGTGACGGCGGACGACGGATCGATCGCGCGGGTCAGCGCCCAGGCGGGCGGCGGCCGGCTGGATATCGGCGTCAATGCGCGTAACGCGTCGATCGCCCGGCTCGACCTCGACGCGCGCCACGGCAAGGTGGCGGTGGGCTTTTCCAGCATCGCCTGGGATGAAGACCTGATCGAGATCGAGGTCCCGGAACAACCCGAGAACCATCCGCATCCCTCTGGCGTGGCGACGTTCCCGAGCCCGGCCCCGAACGCTGAGCTGCCGCGCCACATCCGCATGTTCGCACTCGCCCAATGGGTACTGGGCCGCGACGATCCGCATGACGGCCCGGCCGACATCGCCCTCGCCCACTTCACTGGCAGCGGCAAGCGTGACACCGGCGGCCTGACCAGGCGGATGTCCGCGCGCCACGCCATCATCCGGCGCGCCGGGGCGGGATTCGAAATCGAGGATGTATCGCGCTACGGCCTGCTGGTGGACGGAACCTGGCCCGGCAAGCACCAGCCGGTGCCGCTGCGGCTCGGCACGCGCATCGAAATGACGGCGAGCGTGCGCGGCATCGTCCAGCTGGTGGTGTCCGCGCTGCTGCCGACAGGGCTTGTGATGCATCGGGAAGACGAAGGTGCCCAGGACGAGTGCTTCGTCCTCGTCGAGCCCGAACGCCACCCCGGACGCGAACCTGCAGGAGCCGCAACCCTGCCACGCGCAGCCAGGCTGCCGTTGCTGTTCCATCACAATGGCGGCTTCTGGCGTGTTGACCCGGCTACCGGCACGCAAGAGGCTGTCATTCCCGACCCGGCCTTCGCCTGATGCTACTCTATGGCGATGGCCGCCCGGCCACCACCGACAGGAGATCACCATGCAGTCAGCGGCCACCAGTGTCCGTGAATACCTCGACTCCCTGCCCGCGGAGCGCCGCGCCATTGTGGAAGCTGTGCGCGACGTTATCCTCGCGAACCTCGACAGCGGCTACAGCGAGGCGATGCAGTACGGGATGATCGGCTATGCGGTGCCGCACAGCGTGTTTCCGGCAGGCTACCATTGCGACCCAAAGCAGCCGCTGCCATTTGCCGCGCTGGCGTTGCAGAAAAATTATGTATCGCTGTACCTGATGGGCCTGTACTTCGGCTGCACCTGCGACAGCGAGACTGACGAGGCAAAGTGGTTCCGCGAAGCGTGGGCCAATGCGGGCAAGAAGAAACTGGACATGGGAAAAAGCTGTGTGCGCTTCAAGAAGCTCGACGAAGTGCCGCTGGACGTGATCGGCCAGGCTGTCCGGCGTATGCCGGCCCAGCTATATATAGAGCGATACCAGCTCGGCCTGGCGACCGCAAAGAGCGGCCGCCCCGGGCGAAAACCTAATCTGGAAGCATGACCAGGAAGATCAGCGCCAGTCCGGAAAGCAGCACGGCTTCAAGGGTGAAGACGATGGCCGGGATACGTAAGTCGTCAGGAATTCTGAAGTGCATGACGTCCTCCATACGGTTTAACCACGCACTGATAGTTTAGGATTTTTTCACCGTATTCGGCGCGCGTTTTGCCCCCCCCGGTGTCCTTGGTTCAGGATTGCCCTGCGATCCCCGCGACCGCGCCCGGGTCGACCAATGGAGGGACTGGCAGGCTAACGAACTCAACAACGCGTGGCGCTACGCCTTCATGCCCCTGGTGCAGGGCGATCCGGCGCACCGCGCTGACGTGTATATTGTCAGGAGATCATTCGCAAGGTATGCTGCGGCGACACCTGACTTCGCAACCAACACGAGAGATCAATTTGAAAAAGCTGCTTTCCTACTGCCTCCTGGGCCTGACGATGTCACTCGCCGTGACCGCTTGCAAGCGCGCCGAGGCGCCCCAATCAGCCGACGCGCCCGCTGTGGCTTTTCAAAAGATCGATACCGTACCCGGTACTGGCAAGGAAGTGACGGCGGGCGCCACCGCTGTTGTCAACTACACCGGCTGGCTGTACGAGCCAAATGCCCAGCAGCAGCGCGGCGCCGAGTTCGACTCATCGAAGGGGCGTTCGCCATTCAGCTTCCAGGTCGGCGGCGGACAGGTCATCAAGGGATGGGATGAAGGCGTCCAGGGCATGAAAGTCGGCGGCAAGCGCACGCTGATCATCCCTGCCAGCATGGGTTACGGCGCTTCCGGCGCAGGCCCCATTCCCCCGAACGCGACGCTGATCTTCGAGGTCGAGTTGCTGGACGTGCGGTAGGACGTACAAAGTGTTTTCGCACGTATTCATCGGCACTATCCACTTCGAACAGGCGCTCCAGTTCTATGCGCCTCCCGGATGGCAACAAGGTCTGCGTCGTCTGCCACGCTGCGCGGCCCGCCACCCAGGCTTGATGGCGCAGCGCGGCCCCGGTTGACGCCGTCACTTCAGCACCGCTGCCGCGTCCACAATATCCACGCCCTGCAGTTGGCCAAGCCAGCTGTCGAACCACGGCTTGTGCGAGACGCCGACGATGGAAACAAGCCGCGCGCCGGGGCGTTCGCGGAAGGTCTCGCGGATGTTGGCGACCATGCGCAGGTTGCGGATTTCCCATCCACCAACCCATATCTGCGGGTAGCCCTCCGCTGATTTTGCCCGCATCGCCGGGCTGACGTTGGCTTCAGCAAACACGCGCAAGCCTTCCGGCTGGTTGATGTAGCGGTACAGCGGCAACAGGTCCGGAGCCTGGCGCAGGACTTCCTGCTGTTTCTCGCGCTCCTTCAACGCCGCACCGCCTTCCGCCCAGGCCGCCTCGATCGCGCGCACGAATGCTTTCATGTCCGGCACATCGATGCGGTCGCCTGTATGGTTGTCGACGGCGTGAACCCGCGCCAGGCCCAGCCGCGCCGCCAGGCGCGCGGCAAGCTGGTAGCTCTCGTCGTTGCGCTGGCCAAGCTTGCCAAGCGCTTCCACCAACGCAGCGTCCAGGCCATCGCCGGCCCGGCGCTCGGAGACAGGCAGCTGCAGCCACTGCACATAGGCCGAGGCGCGCTCGTTCGCAGCCATGAACACGGCGGCAAGGCGCCGGCGCTGCGCCGGCGTGGGACGCGCGGGCCAGGCCTTGAGGGTCTTGTCCGCTTCGGCCAGCGCCGCGGGTACGTCCAGTCCGGTGGACGCCATCGCGACGGCCGTCGGGGCGCAATAATCGGCCCCGTACTTTGCCGGATGGCGCGCAGCGAGGTCGCATTCCTCGCCCGGCTCGGCCTCGATGGTAACGATGTCCGGCCTGAAGGCCGTAAGCCGGTCGAGCACGCCGTCGAGGGAAGCAGGATTGAAGCCTGCCGGCATGCTACCCAGGTGCACCGTGCCCAGCACCAGTACCTGCGCCCGCGGGCCTGCCATGCCGCGGTCGAGGCTGGAAAGATCGACCTGTGCCTGTGCTGCCAGGGGGAATGCCATCATCAGTGTCGTTAGCCAACGCGTTGCTGTCGCCATGTCGTCTCCATTTGGTTCAGTAACTGAACAATGTAAGGAGAACATGTCATGGGCACAAGACTGGACCGGACAGAACGCTTTATCCGCAGGCTAGGATGTAGAAAAGAAGGATTGCCTATTCACCGGCCGGGCGCACGAGGTCGCGCGCGACCCGGAATCCGACGATATCGTTGCTCAGCACCGCCGAGTATCCATTGCGCAGTGCCGAGCGCAGGTAGCGCGGGTTATACAGCCACGAGCCGCCGCGCAGGATGCGCCGGCCCTGGTCGCCGCCCTCTTCCCAGGCGCTGCCGTCGGCCGGGGCGCCGATGTAGTTGTCGTGCACGACATCCTGCACCCATTCCCACACATTGCCATGCATATCGTAGAGGCCCCAGCGGTTTGGCGCAAACGCACCGGCGGGCGTCGTCCCTTGCCGGAACACGCCCCTGGGACTGCCGCCGTAGCTGTAATTGCCATCGTAATTGGCCCGGCTGGTGTCGATGCTGTCGCCGAACGAGAAGGCCGTTTTGGCGCCGGCGCGGCATGCGTATTCCCACTCCGCTTCGCTCGGCAGGCGGTAGTGGTGGCCGGTCTGCTCGCTCAGCCAGCGCACGTATTTTTGCGCGTCTTCCCAGCTGACGCCCACCACCGGGTGGTCTTCGGCCTGCCGAAAACCCGGCGACGCCCAGTTGGTCTCGCCATGCGGACGCCACAGCGTGGCCATCGCAAAACGCCGCCACTCGCCTACCGTGACCGGATAGCGGCCCAGCGCGAACGCATGTTCGATGCCCACCCAATGCTGCGGCGTCTCGCGTTCCAGCCACGCCAGCTGCGCGCCCGCTTCAAGCGCCTTCTTGCGCTCGTGCTCCGGGGAGCCCATCTGGAAACGCCCTGCGGGAATTTCGACCATTGCCGGGCCATGGCCGCTGCCGTCCAGGAAAGCATCGCGCAGGATGCCTGGTTCAGGCACAGGCGCTTGCACTTCGATTGCCGCAGGCTCGGCCAGGACGACAGCGTTCTCGGCGCGCGTGCGTTGCTGCTCCGCGCGGTATGCCGCGGCGGCCTTGGCCTGGTGGATGCGGCGCTGCTCGTCTTCGGCTGCGCGCGCCTTTTCCACTTCGGCGGCGCGGCGCTCGCGCAACTGCTCGCGCAAGGCCTCGCGGCGCACGCGGCGCGCCGCATCGTGTTCGGCACGGGCGCGCTTCGCTTCTTCGCGCTGCAGCTTCTGGCGCGCCATTCTCGCCAGCGTGACGGCTTCGGCCCGCGCAGCATCCTGCGCCGGCTTTGCGTCGGGCGGTAGCGGAGCGCTGCGCAACGCTGCGACGAGCTCCATGACGGTGTGGGGGCGCGCAGCGGCATTGAAAGCAAACCCGCTCTGCAGCACCTCCCACTGTACCTCGCTCAGCGCCGCAGGCTTGGCAGCCTGGTCCGCCTCGCCGCGCGGCGCGCGAAATGGCAGGCGCCCTTCGAGCATCTGGTACAGCATGACGGCAACCGCATACACGTCCAGCAACTGGGAGGGCTCGCGCCGCGGCGTGCCTGCTTCCGGGGCGCGGTAGCCTGCGGTGCCCGAACTACCCGGCGCTTGCGTGCCGGCGTTACCTGCACCGGAACGGACGCGCGCCGCGATGCCGAAGTCGAGCAGCTTGACTTCGCCCTTCGCCGTGACAAACACGTTGCCGGGCTTGATGTCGCGGTGGACCAGCTTGCGCCTGTCCCACGCGTACTCCAGCGCTGCCGCAATCGGCGTTGTCAGTTCCAGCGCGCGCTCAAGCGTCAACTGGCCTTCGCGCGCCAGCAGGCTGTCGAGGTCTTCGCCTTCAAGGCACTCCATGATGATGAAGTAGCTGGTGGTTGCCGGGTCGCGCGCCCACTCGTAGACGCGGACGATATTTTCGTGCGCCAGCTTGCGCGCTTCGGTCGCTTCTTCCACCAGCAGGCGCGCGCGGGTCGCGCTTTGGGTGAGTTGAGGAGGAAGGATCTTCAGCGCGACCATCGCGCTGTGGCCTAGCTCGGCGTGCGTCGCGAGGTCGGTCGCCTGCCATACCTGGCCCATGCCGCCATGCGCGATCAGGCGTTCGAGGCGGTAGCGGCGGTCGGGCGGGCCGATCTCCATGCCGGCCATCAGCCCGATTTCGGTGCCGGGCCGGGTTGCGGCCGGCAGCGCGTATGCGGCGTCGAGGATGGCGTTCTTGCGGGTGTCGAACTCCTGCTGGCTTAGCAGGCCCTCCTCATGCAGCGACCGCAGCTCGCGGATCTTTTCGTGCGCGGTGTGCATGGCATGGCTCAGGGTGGCAGCGGCGCGCCGCACTGGGCGCAGAAGCGGTCAAGCGGCCCGGCCATGTGGCCATTCGGGCAGGTCCGCATCGCCGGCATCGCGCCGCGCACCTGGGCGACGCCGACGCCAAGCTGCGACTGGGTGGCCAGCGCCGCCTTGTTGACGTCGTTTTGCAGCTTCATCAGGTCGACCTGGTGGCGCCGGTCCTTGTCCATCTCAAGCTCGCGCCGCGCGCGGTCCTGCTGCACCCGTTCGTCGGCAAGCCGTGCCGCGTCGAGTGGGCTGACGCCCGCAAGCGCCTCCAGCTGGCCAGGGCTCATCGACGCATGCACCTGTGTCTTCATGACATCGGCAAGCAGCGCCGCGTTCTCAGCCGGCGCAAGGACCACCTTGGCGGTATCGTCCATGCCGCCGATGCGTTCCATGCGGTGAAGCTCGTGCTGCCATTGCGCTTCGTTCTCCCGGCGCTTGAGGGCGTGGCGGCGCTCCTCGGCGTCGAGCTGGATTTCCTGTTCCTGGCGGGTGTGCAGCGCGTCGGCCTCGATCGTGCGCATCAGCTTTTCGTGCTGCGCATCGGCGTCAAGGCGCCCTGACGCGCGCAACAGGTCGCGCTGGCGGTCCAGCGCCAGCTGGTCTTCCCATTCCTGTTCGCGCTGCGCTTCGCGCTGCCGCGCGGCGTTGGCAAGCGCCAGCGACTGCACGCTGGCGCGCTGTTGTTCGCGCTCGAGCGCCCGTTCATATTCCTGCGCTTCGCGCTCGCTGTCGTGCAGGCGCGCGAGTTCGGCGCGCTTGCGCGTTTCGTCCTCGATGGCCAGCGCTTGCGTGATCTTGTTCTGTATTTGCTGCTGCAGCAGCTGGTGCGAAAAGCGCTGGCGCGCCAGCAGCTGGGCGTTGCCTGCATCCTGGCGCGCCGCTTCCAGCTCGGTGTGCATGCGGATGCGTGCCAGCTGGCGCAGGTGCTCCCAGTCGGCCGCTTCGTCGGCGCGCGCCTTGCCTTTTTTGGCCAGTTCGTGCTCAAGCTCGGCCAGCATGTCGCCGGCGCCGCGCACGATCGCCTCCTTGCGGTTCTTCGACTCGACGATGCGGCTGTACAGGTCGATTTCGCGCGCGCGGATCGCGTGCACCCGCTCGGCGTTCTGCACCGACAGCTCGGCGCGCTCCACCGTTTCTTCCTGGCGGATCTCGGCGCGGCGGTAGCGCAGCCGCACATCCTGCTCTTCGCGCCGGATGCGCTGCCATTCCTCGTCGTTGTACAGCTGGTCGAGCTGCTTTTCGTGTTCAAGCTTGACGTGGCGCTCGTCGGTCACCATCCACAGGCTGCCGATGCGTTCGCGGTTGGCGTCGAATTTGTCGTGATGGAGCGACAGCGTATCGACCTGCACCACGGCCAGCCCGTACTCGGCCAGGCGCATTTTCAGGGCGCTTTGCAGGCGCTCGTCAAGCTGCAGGCGCAGTTCGCGGTTGGCCGCCATGTCGCGCAGCGACTGGGAGGCGACAAACTCCGCCGCCAGCTGGCGAACGGACGGCGCCAGCAGGTCGCGCAGGTGTTCCGCTGTGACGGTGCCGGGCGCCGTCATGAAGTGCTGGGCAAACATCGGCACCTGGTCGATCTTGAGGCTGACGCGGAAACGCGCCGATACCGCCAGGTGCTCGGCGGTGCGCAGGTCGCCAAAACTGAAGTCGACCGGCAAGGCAGCGCTGCGGGTGATCAGGATCTCGGCATGCTGGTCGCGCAGCAGGTTGTTCAGGCGTGAGAAAAAGCCTTCGATTTCGTACTCGCCCTGCGGGACCTCGGTTGCCTTGTCGCCTTGCAATATGTAGGCACGGGTTGTCGCTGGGACACGCAGGGTTTTGACAAACAGGCCCGACAGTTCGCGGACGCCGAAGAAGACGGCCAGCTCGCCGTCGCCTGGAATCCAGCGGTTTTCGCGTAGCAGCGGCTCGCTGCGCGGCGCGCCCAAGGTCAGGCCGCACCGGGAGCAGTAGCCGGAATCCCCTGCATTCTTGTGCTCGCAGCGCGGACATTTGACGCCGCCGAATCCGAACATCTGAAACATCTCGACTCCTGGTTGGTAATCCGCCGCTAGATTGCTCTCAATTTGTTGTACGCAAGTTAATTCTAGCAGGGACAGCCGCGCTTCACATTGCCGTGCTCAAGCGTGCGCGCCCCCGCCTCAGGGCATGCCGATGCGCGCGATGCAGGCCATGCTGGCGCCTTTGGCGCGCAAGGCCGCGGCGAAGCCTTCGGGCAGTTCGCCCTCCCAGGCGCGCGGCAGCAGCACGCGGTCGCCCGCGGCGGCCTGGGCCAGCACCAGCGCGCATTTCGGTGCGCAGCCCTGCACCGCGTCAACCCGGCCCGACTGCCACGCGGTCGAGCAGCCCGTTGCGATCACCCTGCCGCGCGCGAGGAATTCACGCCCGCGCGCCATGCGGTCGGCAAGCACCAGGGCCAGTTCAAAGGAGTTCCCCTGGAAGCGGGGCTCGGCAAAACGCACCGCCGAGCGCCAGCGGCCCTCGCCCCGCGCGTCGAAGCGGCGCGCGCCGCACAACGCCTGGCGCACAGCCAGCTGGCGGGTCAGGTCGACGCCTGGCGCGGCAATGCTGTCCTCTTCCTCGCCGGCCGGTTCCGCCAGGGGATAGACGCTGACTTCCACCCAGCTGAGGGTATCGTTGATGCCGCCGCTGTGCAGCGGGAACCATGCGCGCGCGCTCGATACGACGTCGCCCGCATCCGGCTGGCCGGCCAGCGCCCCAAGGTAGGCAAGCTGGCCCGGACCGCCCAGCAGCCCCGCAGCGGTGTTGACATCGTGGCCGTCGATCCTTCCGAGCTGCCAATGGTCGGACCAGCCGTTGGCGTGAAGCGGGGCGTCCGCAATGACGCCGCGCGCCATCCGGTCCGCCAGCACGACGGCAAGCTCCCAGTCGCGCTCCGCCGGTGCGGGGGCCCGATCCATCGTCAGCAGTACCTGGTCGCGGCTGTCGTGGCGCGCCTCCGTCAGCCGCGCCAGCCGCGCTACCTGCTGCATGCGCCCGGCCAGTGCAGGCCCGCCTGGCCCGCTGCATTTGACCTCGGCCCTGCCGCCGCGCGGACGGCGCACGGCGGTCACGGTCATCACGGCGCCATCGGCAAGGGTGCTGCGGCATTCGCTCATGCGCCCTCCCCTACGGTCAGGCGGCGGCCGGCGCTGTCGTGTTCGAGGTTGGCGACGATGCGGTCGGCGTCGTCCATCACCGCGGCCAACGGGCCGGCCTTGAGCCGTGCCAGCAGCGCCCACGCTTCGTCCAGTGCAGCCAAGGCGTGAACGGAGTGGCGTGCGCGCCGGGCCTGCTGGCGCGCATCGAGCCGCTTGCCGGGCGCCTCCAGCTCAAGCGCGGGCATCGTCGACACCAGCAGGCTGACCTGGTCGAGCCGGCGCAATAACGCCTGGTGCTGGCCGAACAAGTCCTGTCCGGGCGGGAGGGCCACCTGCCGCAGCGCCGACGCCAGGCGGGGAAGTTCGAGGAACAGGCGGCGCAGTGCCCGTGCATCGGCATCGGGCGAAAGGGTGTCCGGCGCGCGCACCGGTTCGGGTTGCGGCGCAGGGGCCGGACGAGACTTCAGCGCCGCGGCGTAATCGCCCACGTCGGCGGGCATGCAGTCTTCGACCGTGACGCCGAAGCGCATGTACAGCAGCTCGTCGACGCCCGCGCGAAACGCATCCCACTCATCCAGCGTGGCGCATGGCGCAAGCTCAAGGTTGCCCTGCGCGAGTTCGCGCCGGAGCGCGGTTTCGATGGCTGTGCGCAGGTCGCGCAATTCGAGCCGTTCCCCCGCCTCGCTGGCGAGGAACAGGTCGAAACGCTGCTGCGCCACGCGCGGGTCGGGCGTATCGACGACAAACGTCAGGCGCAAACCGGCTTCGGGTGCGGCAGCAAACGGCACCAGGTCGACCGTGTAGGGACCGGGGTGAAAGCAGTACAGCAGCTCTCCCTTTGCAAGGCTGGTGCGCGATCCGGGCGCCACGCGCCGGGTGCCGCCGTGCCGGTCGCACCCGACGCCGACCGAGCCGGCCGCAATCTCCGCGACCGAGGCAACGCGTAGCGCTACTGTGCCCCTGCCGGGAACTGCCGCCGCGCCGCGCCGCGTGAAGATGCCCATCGCCGCGCCCTAGGCTTTCACCGGTTCGATCGCGAAGCCGCCGCCGTGGCGCTGGAAATGCGGCGCCGGGTCGGCGGCGAACGGCCATGCTCCCTCGCATTCGCCGTCCGCGTCGAGATGGCCTTGCAGGACAACCGCGCCGGCGCCATCGCGCACGCGCAGCAGCGGCGGGTCGCGCATCAGGCGTGCCGCGAATGGCGCATCGGCGGCAAGCGCCAGGATGACCTGCCATGTTGCGCCGTCTTCGACAAAGTGCAGCGACCAGCAGCCGTCGTCGGTGGAGAGCCCGGCGAGCTGGCCTGCGCTGGCCGCGGCGCGCAACATGCCGGTACTGCCCAGCCACGCTTCAGCCGCGCGGCGCTCCAGCGCGAGGTGGCGGAAGCGCCGCAGCGTCAGCGGAGAGCTTTCCAGTGCCGTTCGCTCGGCGCGGGTGAGCGGTCGGTTGCCCTCCAGCGCGTCGCGCATGGTGGCGTCGGCCAGCAACAGGCTGTCGCCCTCGACCCGGCGCCCCAACATCAGGTGTTCGCGCAGCCTGCAGATTTCGGTATTCGGACTTGTCACGTCGTTCTCCTTTATGGCCGGGCGGCGCCCATCAGCCTTGCGATTGCCTGGTCGCGCCGCTTGCGCAAGGTCGGCAGCGATACACGGTCCTGCATGGCGAGCTGCTGCATCGTCGGCAGTTCGCCGGTGGCGGGATCGAGCCATTCGTCTGGATAAGCCTCGTCCGCGCCGCCCACCATCTTCAGGTACACGGCAAGGTAGACCGGAAGCGAACTGCCGGCGAGCGCCTGGGCCGTCCAGGTGGCGGCAGCGGCCGCAGGCTCGGGCGGCTCGTCCTCCAACTCGTCGCTGGCGCGCGATTCGGCGACCACCCTCCACAGGTCTTCGAGCCACTCCGTGGCTTCGTTCGCGTCGAGCATGCGGCCACAGTCGCGGTTCGATGAAAGCTGTTCGTATTCGCCGATTTCCGCCAGCATGGCCTGGATTTTGTCCGGGCTTGATTTGAGGCTGGCGAAGCGCTTGGAGCGCGTGTGCAGCGGGCCGGGCGCGCCGCCGAAGCGCTCGAGCGTCTCGCTCCAGCGGATAACCCATGCGGCCTTGCAGTCGCCCGTGCCGCGCATCTGGCGCACCTCGATCGGCACGCCGTCGACTGGCCTGCCGATGATCGCGGCTACCTGTTCGCTGTGCTCGCGCCAGGCGCTGAACAGGCGGGCGATCTCGGAGCTGGCCGTGTCGAGCATGCGGTAGGCGTACATTTTGTTCGGGCTGCAGCTGCGGCCGCACGCCACCTGGTAGTTGTCGGAGTCGACCTTGTCGCGCAGGACGGCGAACATGTCGTTGACCTTCTTGCGCAAGATGGCGTCGCCGCCCGGCCCATCCCAGAAGGGGCCGCAGCGCGCGTATTCGGCCTCGACGGCCGTGCGGAAGGCCGCCCAGTCAGCCGGACGCGCCTGCAGTTCGCACACCAGTTCCAGCGCCAGTTCCAAGGTGCTGTCGCCGTAGCTGTTGCCGTGCGCCGTGGCGCGGGCGCAGCGGCGGTTGGCATGCAACAGGCCGGCCATCGCATCGAGGTAGCTGTCGAGGCAGGCTTGCTCTTGAGCAAAATCGACCAGGCGCGGGCAGAGGCTGGCGAGCGCCTGCAAGGAGCATTGCCCCAGCAGTTTGCGCACGTGTTCCCAGCCGTGCTCCTGGTAACGGGTTCCCGGCAAGCGCATGCCAATCCTCGTCCAGAACAGGTAAAACCGCCCGCTCGGCGGTTCGTAAAATCATGCCATATGACTAATATTCACGAGGCACGGTTGAAACTGCTTACTGCCGGGCTCGCTCCATCGACGCGAGCACCGCAGCGACCACCGGCGCGGCGTGTGCGCCACCGGTTGCCTCCGAATGGCTGATGAATACGGCCACTGCCAGCCGGCGCGGCTGGCCTGGCAAAGTGCCCGGCTCGATCCAGCCGGTGAACCACACTGTCGACAAATCGCGCTCTCCCGCGCTGATGGTCGGCGCGGTGCCGGTTTTGCCGGACAGGCCGGCGCGGATGCGCGCCATGTGGACGCCGCTGAACGCCGACGCCGCAGTGCCCGCATCGACCACGCCCTTCATCCCCGCGCGCACCCTGTCGAGTCGGACGCCGAGCGGCTCCGGGTTGGCCACCGCCGCCTCGCGCCCGTCGAGCGCCAGCAGCAGGCGCGGGGCAGCCAGGCCGCCCTGCCCGACCGCGGCCGAGATCAGCGCCATCTGCAGCGGGGTTGCCTGCATGCGCAGGCCGATCGCCATCTGGCGCAGCTCATGCCGCGTATGCACGGGGTCGACCTGGGCGGCGCTGGCTTGCAGCGCATCCCACTGCGACCACGGATATTCCGCAGGCAGCAAGCCGCCGTCCAGCCGCCATGCCTTGCCGAAGCCCAGCTTTCGCGCCATGCCCGTTACCGGGCGCACGCTATCGAGGGCGCCCGCTTCCAGTGGATGCAGGTCCGGCGCGCCGCCGTCCGGGCGGCCGAACAGGCTGCGGTCGGCCAATTCGCCGGACCAGGCGAACCAGGTATTGAGGCTATACGCCAGCGCCTGCGGCATTCCGAGCCGTCCGTCCTGCGCGCGCCGGTCGAGGTGCTGGTCGCGGAAGTTGGTGATGTGGGCCTGGCGGGTGTTGAATGGGTAGGTGGCGGCGTTGGTCTGGAACGCGAAGCCCTTGCGCGCGGCCATCTCGTTGATGGCATTGAGCGGCAGGCCGGCCAGCAGCGCGTTGAGCTGCGGGTCACGGGCAGCCGCCAGTTCCAGTCCGAGCGCGCTGATGACCTTGAACGTCGAGCCGGGGCTGCGGTGCGCACCGCCGTCGTGCTGGAACGCCGGCAGGCGCAAGGCGCTGCGGGCGGGATTGGTGCGGTCGAAGTTGCGGACCTCGTCCCAGTTTTGCTCTGTCACCGTCCCGGCGCCTGCCCCGGCAGCGGCAAGCACGTCGCCGGTCTGGGCGTCGAGAACAACGATGCCGGCTTGCCTTCCAGCCGGCGGCTGCCCGCCGCCCTCGCATTTGATGCCATCCCACCTGCCGCGGCGCATACCGGCGCAGTCAAGCACCTGCTGGCTTGCCGTTTGCAGCTTGAGGTCGATGCTGAGGCGGGCGTGGTGCACGCCTGACTTGGCCGGCAGGCGGGCGAGCATGCCGGCGACGCTGTTCGGGTGGTCGGCGCGCATGCCAAGCAGCGGCGCCAGCCCCGCGTCGATCGCTGCGGTCGTCGGGCTGCCACCGCTCCAGAGAACTGCCCCATTGCGGTCTTCCAGCCGCACGTCAGCGTTGGCGGCTGCCGCCCGTGGGCCAGTGTCCTGCCGAAGCGTATGCCACGCCAGGCGGCCACCCTCAACACGCAGGTGGCGGTAGTCCTGGTCCGCAGGGGCGGCCAGCGCAGCCATTTCGATAGGCGTCGCGTGGATGGTAATGCTGCGCGCGCCGGGCGTGATCTCAAGGTCGAGCAACTGGACGGCGTCGCTGGCGGGACAGGCCTGGCCTGTGCAGGCCGCAAGCGGCGCTGCGCGCAGCCGCGCGCCATCGACTGACAGCATGCGTCCGGTGAGCAGCAGCTGGATTGGTTCGCCCCCCGCCGCCGGCTGGGGCAGCGCCAGCGTGACCTGGGCATTGACCTCGTCATCTGCCTGCGGCCATGTGGCGATGCGGGTCCAGGGCGCCCATCCTTGCGGCAGCTCTGCGAACAAGCGGCTGGCGGCCAGCGGCATCGCTCCCGTTGTCGGCGCGGCGGCGTTGCCGACGCTTGCCTGCCAGTCGCCGTGGGCGCTCACGGGCCGCACGCGCCATGCAAGCAGCCGCCGCTCGCTGTTAAAGATGCGCACCTGCTCGCGCACGAAAGCGCCGTCGGCCATCCGGTAAAGGCGGCCCAGCAGTGCCTGCGCCTGCTCGTCTTGCCGCATGTCGCGCCAGCCCGACAGCGCAACCGCGCGCGTGCCTTCGCGCGCCGACTGCCACGAGGCCAGGTCGCGCGGCGCCAGTTCCGCCAGTCCGTTTGCGCCGAGGCGCACCAGTCCACGCTGCGCCAGCGCCTGGAACAGCTGCTGGTCTTCCAGCCTGGCGGCGGGCACTGCGCCTACTTTGTACTGGCCCGGGCGCATCCACGCCGACACCGGCTGCCCGACACGGGGGAAGGCATGAACGATCGCCTTGCCGGCCTTGACGCCATCGGGCCGGAACACCTGCATGACCAGGTCGCCGGCTCGGGGACACGCACGGTTGGTGCGGCGTAAGATACGCAGCGCCGCGCCGCCATCCCACGACAGCCATCCTTCGCGGAGCAGTTCCCCTTTGCCGTGCATACCCTCGGCGGCCTGGCCTCCGCTGGCGTCCGAGAGCCAGCGGACCGCGCGGCCCCGTCCTTCCCACTGAAGCTGGAGACGGGGGGCGTCGAGCCTGCCCGTCACGGTCACGCGCGGCATGTCGATGACGCCGGGAGCAGCCAGTGCGACATGGCGCAGCGATACCGCACCGGGGTTGCGCTCATTGCGCTCGGCCCAGCGCGCGACGTCGGAGAACTGATAGCCGGCGCGTATCGGCAGCAGCTTCCGGCCCGCCGGGCCGGCCGCCTGGTTGCACAGGTCGACCACGACGGCGGGCGAAGCGCGCATGCCCGACGAAATGAGAAATGCCCCCTGGGGCGACTGTTGAATTGTGACGCCAGGGTTCGCCGGTATGTTCAATGCGGCGCCAGGCATCGCCGGCTGGAATACGTCGGCTGCCGAGCCATGCATATCGGCAGAGCGGGACAACTGATGCGCGTGGCTACCGATCACCATCGCGCCACCCAGCGCCGCAATACAGCCCGCAGCCGTCATCCACTGGACGGGCGAAGGTGCAGGCAGGCGCCACGGGGCCCATGGCCGGGCCGGCCTTTTCGCCGAGGCGAAGTTGCGCTCGCGCCGCCATGCCGCGCGGCGACCGGCAAGCGACTTCAGCGTTTCTGTGACCCAGCCTCTCATAGCATTCCCGCTCCAGTGCACGACCGTGGCCCGCTTAGCTCCAGGCCTGCACCGCGTTAGCGGGGGGAGGCAGAAAACTTATCTCAACAGTATCGTTTCATCGCGCTTTTTATGCAGGTCGCGCCGCCAAAACAGCGGCTTGTCGCAATCCGGTGGAGTCAAAGCGCGCCCGTAGCTAAAGTGACTCCATCGAAACCAACATTGAAAGGAACGTCATCATGAACATCCTCAAAAACATGGAAGCGGTCTTCCTGGTCTCCCTGGCCATCGCCGGCCCCGCCAGCGTCGTCATCGATGCGCTGCCGGACGCGAATGCCACCCGCGTGCCAGCGGCCGCCATCGCAACGCAACAGGCAATTCCGGTTGTCGTGGTCAGCGCCCGCCGCATGACGGACGAGGAAAAGCGCCAGTCGCTCGAAGAAGAAGCCCGCGCGGCCTCGATCAAGGTCGCCGCCCGGAGCAGTCTTTGACGATCCAGGCCCCTCGCGTGCTCTGCAGTCAGACTAGACGGAGCACGCGACGGCGCGCCCTCCTACAGCACTTGTAACAAACCGGGACAAACCCGGCCGAAATCTGTTTCAGTTGTAAGTTGTTGAATCGTGTGCACTATTTCTATGAGGACGTTTGATATATTGAACTCACGCTTTCTAACGGAGGATCAAGAATATGAAACGCTCACTCACACTCGCCACCATCATTGCCCTCGGCGCTGCTGCCTACATGCCGCTGTCGTCGGTTGCGCAGTCCGAATTCAGCGTGGTCATCGGCTCGGCCCCACCTGCTCCGCGCTTCGAAAGCGTACCAGCCCCGCGCGCTGGCTATGTCTGGGCGCCAGGTTTCTGGAACTGGAACGGCTACCGCCACGAATGGAATGCCGGGCATTGGGAACGCGCCCGTGACGGCTACGCATGGCGCCCCTCCGAATGGCACCGTAGCGACCGCGGTTACGCGCTTCGGCAAGGCGGCTGGGTCGTCGTGAACGACCGCGGCTACGCCGATACCTACCGTGCGCCACCTCCACCGCGCTACGAGCGCATCCCGAGCGCACGCCGCGGCTATATCTGGGAGCCGGGTCATTGGGAATGGCGCCGTGGCCGCTATGAATGGATACAGGGCGAGTGGATCGCCGCGCGTCCCGGCTATATCTACCGTCCGCATGAATGGCGTGAACGCGACGGTCGCTGGTACCTGGAGCCGCCACGCTGGTCGCGCGGTGGCCGCGACCGCGACCGTGACGGCGTGCCAGACCGCCTCGAACGTGGCGACCGCTTCGATCGCGACAATGACGGTATAGATGACCGCTATGACCGCGACATCGACAACGACGGCGTGTCGAACCGCCGCGATGCCGACCGCGACGGCGATGGCGTCCGCAACGACCAGGACCGCCGCCCTGACAACGAGCGCCGCTACTAAACCCTAGCCGCCACGACCGATTGTTGTGGCGGCTTTTTTATGGCGATATGGGTTTCCGCTTTCGCGGGAACGACGTGGACCGGCCCGTCATTCCCGCGCAGGCGGGAATCCATACCCAGCAACTAGTGATACCCCTCATCCGCCTTCACGACTCCGCGGAACAGCCAGAACACCAGCACCGTATACGCGAGAATGACCGGCAGCAGGATCGACGCCCCGACCAGGTAGAACATCTGCGACGACGGATGCGCCGCCGCGTCCCACACCGTCATGCTTGGTGGCACCAGGTAAGGCACGTTGGACACCACCAATCCGCCAAACGCCAGCAGGAAAATCGCAATTGCCGAGCCAAACGGCAGCAGCGCGCGCCCTTTGCGTATGCCGTACCAGCACAGCCATCCAAACAGCACCGTCGCCACAGGTACCTGGGCAAGGAAGAAAATATTCGGCAGGCTGAACCAGCGCTCGGCAATACGGCCGATCTGAAGCGGCGTCCAGATGCTGACCACCACGATAAAGCTGAGCAAGCCCAACAACAGCGGCGCCGCCATCCGCCGTGCATGGCGCTCGACATCCCCCTCGGTCTTGAACAGCAGCCACGTTGCGCCGAGCAAGGCATAACCGGCGACCATCCCGAGCCCGCACATGATGGAAAACGGCGTCAGCCAGTCCAGGGTGCCGCCGGCAAACTGGCCGTCGACAACCTTAATCTCCTGCAGCACGCCGCCGAGGATGAGCCCCTGGGCGAATGCCGCCAGGGTAGAGCCGCCGGCGAAGGCGGCATCCCATTTGCGGTGGTGCGGCTTGGCCACCCAGCGGAATTCGAACGCCACGCCGCGGAAGATCAGCGCCAGCAGCAGCACCAGCACGGGCAGGTACATGGCCGGCAAGATGACGGCAAACGCTTTCGGGAAACCGGCCCAGAGCGTTACGCCGCCCAGCACGAGCCATGTTTCGTTGCCGTCCCAAAATGGCGCGACCGAATTCATCACCTGGTCGCGTTCGATCTCCTTGCCAAAGAACGGAAACAGGATGCCGATGCCCAGGTCGAAGCCGTCAAGCACGATGTACATCGCCACGCCCACGCCCAGCACCAGCGCGAGGATGACAGGCAAGGTATATGAAAGTTCTGTCATATCGCCTCCTCCGGGGTGTGGACCGGCCGCCCGCCGGCCAGCGGCCGGTTCGGCAGGGTTTCCGGTCCCGGAAGGCTCGGTTGCGGCCCCTTTTCGATCATCTTGTTGATGTACCAGATGCCGATGGAGAACACGACGCCGTAGACGAGCACGAACAGCACCAGCGAGGTCATCACCGCGCCGGCCGTGACGGGCGACACGGCATCCTTCGTGCGCAGCACGCCGTGGGCAATCCACGGCTGGCGCCCGATTTCGGTCACCATCCAGCCCGCCAGCAGCGCGACAAAGCCGACCGGCCATGCCCGCGCGAGGGGTTTCATGAACCAGGTCGTCTGGTCCAGGCGCTTGCGCCACCATAAGAACACGCCGACGAAACCCGTCACGATCATCAGGACACCCAGCCCGACCATGAGGCGGAAACTGAAGAACACGGGCCAGACTGGCGGCCTGTCCTCACGCGGAAAGTCTTTCAGCCCTTTGAAGGTCCCTTCCATGCTGTGCGTGACGATCAGGCTGGCCAGGCCGGGGATCGACACTTCGGCGATGTTGCGTTCCGCCTCGGCGTCCGGCCAGGCGAACAACACCAGCGCCGCGGGTTTCGAGCCGTCCCAGTGCCCCTCGATGGCGGCGATTTTCGCGGGCTGGTATTGCAGCGTGTTCAGGCCATGCAGGTCGCCGACGAAAGCCTGCAACGGGGCCAGCACCGCCAGCATGCCCAGCCCCATGTGAAGCATCGTGCGCGCCTCAGTGCGGAAGCGTCCGCCGAGCATGTAGCGCGCCCCGGTTGCCGCTACCACCAGCGAGGTGGTCAGGTAGGTGGCGATCATCATGTGGGTGAAGCGGTAAGGGAAACTCGGATTGAAGATAATCTCGAACCAGCTGACCGGGATGGTGATGCCGTTTTCCATCGCAAACCCGGCCGGCGTATGCATCCAGCTATTGGCGGAGAGAATCCAGAAACCCGACAGCGTCGTGCCCAGCGCCACGAAAATCGACGCCAGCGTGTGCAGCCACGGCGGAAAGCGGTTCCAGCCGAACAGCATGATGCCCAGGAAACTGGCCTCGAGGAAAAAGGCAGTCAGCACCTCATAGCTGAACAGTGGGCCGAGCGTGTTGCCGAACACCTGGGCGAAGCGGCTCCAGTTGGTGCCGAGCTGGTACTCCAGCACAATGCCGGACACCACGCCCATGGCGAACGATACGGCGAAGATCTTGGTCCAGAAGCGCGCCAGCGTGTGATAGTGCGGCTTGCCGGTACGCATCCACAACAGTTCAAGCGTGGCGATGAAGGCCGACAGGCCAATGGTGAAGGACGGGAAAATAATATGGAATGCGATGGTGAACCCGAACTGGATCCTGGACAGCAGCAGGGCATCGAAACCAGCGATAGTTTCCATTCATCACTCCGGCATGTTCACGAGGGGCGACTGCGGCCTGTGTCATGGATCAGATCGCAGGCGGCCCGGGAAAGTTCGTCCCATTTGAACAGGCGAAGCCGGGCATTCCAGTGTTGCAAACAAGACCACGAATGTCAATCGTGCGGAAAACGGTTATGCTGCGCGCATGAGTGAGTTTTCCCAGTTGCACGATGCCGCCTACAAAGCCGAACGGAGCGCCAGCCGCAAGCTCGCGGCCGCCACCGGCATCACCGAAGACGAAGCGCTTCACCGCACCCTGACTGCCGCCGCTGGCCTGGCGGGACTGGCCTCGCTGCTTGCCACGCGGCTGGCCCAGCGCCATGCAGACGCCGCCCGCATCGAGGCGCGCGCGCACCACAAGGCCGCCCTGGACGCCCGCCGCAAGGCCAGGCACGACGGCCCCCCGGCCGCATGGCGCGCGTGGTTCGACGGCTCGGCCCATCCCAACCCCGGCCGCTGCGGCATCGGGGGCGTGCTGCAGGGGCCGGCTGGCGCCACGGTCGAAGTGTCCCGGGCTGCCGGCTATGGCAACAGCAGCGAGGCCGAGTACCGCGCGCTGATCGCGGTGCTGCACGCGGCTGTCGAACGCCGCGCCAGCGACCTTGTCATCTACGGCGACAGCCGGGTTGTCATCGACGATATCAACGGGCCCGCGCTGTACGCGGCAGTGTCGCTGGCCGGCTACCGGGCCGAGGCGCAGTCGCTGATGGCGCAACTGGACGGCGTCACCGTGCGCTGGATACCGCGCCACAAGAATGCGGCGGCGGACGCCCTGTCCCAACGCGGCGCCGCGATACCGGAATAACGACAGGCGGCACGCCGCAGGGCCTGATCCTGCGTTACTATACTGCTACGTTTTTTGACGCCCACAGCATGGGCTGACCGTCCATGACCAGCAGCACAGCAAGTCCACCTCCCCGCCCCGGCAACCTTAACTTCGTCCTCGTCTGCATCTTTATCGACATGCTCGGCATCGGCCTGATCGTGCCGGTGATGCCACTGCTGGTCGGCGAATTTGTCGCCGCGCGCGACGAGCAGGCGATGTGGTTCGGCGTGCTGACGATGGTGTTCGGGCTGATGCAGTTCATCTTCATGCCCGCCCTTGGCGCCCTGAGCGACCGGGTCGGACGCCGTCCGGTGCTGATGTATTCGATGGCCGGCATGTGCGCCAACTTCCTCGTCACCGCATGGGCGCCCAACCTGGCCTGGCTGTTTATCGCGCGGGTCATCGGCGGCATGTCATCAGCCAGCATGTCAGTCGCCTCCGCCTATGCATCCGACATATCGACACATGATAACCGCGCCAAAAGCTTCGGCAAGATCGGCGCCGCGTTCGGCCTCGGATTCATCTGCGGCCCGATGCTGGGCGGCCTGCTGGGCGACGTCAGCCTGCACCTGCCGTTCTATGTGGCGGCGGCGCTGTCGGCGGCAAACCTGGTGTACGGCTACATCGCGGTGCCCGAATCGCTGCCCGCCTCGCAGCGTTCGCCGTTTTCGCTGGCGCGCCTGAATCCATTTACATCGATCCTCAAGCTGTTCCGCCGCACCGACATCCGTGGCCTGGTCTACGTGTACACGCTGATGGTGTTTGCGCAAATGACGCTGCAATCGACCTGGGTGCTATATACGACCTTCCGCTTCGACTGGACGCCGCGCGAAAATGGCATTGCGCTATTCTGCGTTGGGCTGGCCGCGGCCGTGGTGCAGGCAGGACTGCTTGGCGTCCTGATCCGCCGCTTCGGCGAAGTGCGCCTTGCGCTGCTTGGACTGGGATCGGGCTGCATCACCTATGTGCTGTACGGGCTGGCGACGCAAGGCTGGATGATGTACGTCTTCATTTTGTGTAACCTGCTGGCCTTTGCCGCCGGTCCGGCGCTGCAGGGGATCATTTCGAAGGCATCGCCCGCCAACGAACAGGGCGAGCTGATGGGATCACTGCAGTCGATTACAAGTGTCGGCATCATCATCATGCCGGTGGCGGGCACTACGATACTCGGGCTGACCAGCACCCTGCCACAGCAGGACTGGCGCGTCGGCAGCACCTTCTTCGCCTGCGCGCTGCTGCAGGCGTGCGCGATCATGCTGGCGGTGCGCTACTTTAAGGCGCACCGGGTCAGGGCTTAGCGCCGGTCAGAATTTCACTTCCAGCGTCGCGCGCGCCACCGTCGGTCCCGGATAAACCGTGCGTGAGCGCGATGACCCAAAGCTGTCGGCGTAGGTCGAGTCGTTGATGTAATCCTGTCCAAGCACGTTCGACACTGCCACGCGCAACTGGTACGCCGGATTGAACTTCCAGACCGCATAGACTTCCAGGTCGCGCCGCACGCTGGTGTAGCTGCCCAGGTTTTCGGAAATGCGCACCGGCCCGCCATTCTTGAATGCGTAGCTGGCGCCCGCCGTCAGCGCGCCGGCCTTGTAGTCGATACCCAGCGTTGCAGAGAACGGCGTCTGCGAATCGAGGCGGTTGTTCGGGCCAGGCACCGCATCGACCGTGGACCAGTTGCGGCTCAAGCTGGCACGCAGGTCCACATTCGGCGCATCCTTCATGACCGCCTTGAGCGGGAATTTCGCTTCCAGTTCAATTCCCCGCGTGTGCGCGTCACCGTCGTTGACCGGCAGCGAAACCCAGCGGCCATCGGTATCGAGGATCAGGCCGCGGCGCGTGTAGCCCTCGATTTTGCGCATCGAGACGCTGGCCGACAGCAAGGCGCCCTCGCCCCAGTAATGTTCATACGACGCGTCGATGCCCAGCGCCAGTTCGGGCTGCAGCTTGGGGTTGCCCTGGTAGTCAGGCTCGGTGACACTGTTGTTCAATGCCGTGAAGCGGCGCGGCACCAGGGCGGACGTCGACGGCGCCTTGTAGGTGCGGGTGACCGAAAAACGGACCTGGTCGCCTTTCATGCCGGGCAGCTTGTACAAGGTATGGAACAATGGGCTCCAGACGCCGGTGCGCGATGTCGTGGTGGCGAAGGTATTGCCCGACGAGGTGGTGCGGATGCCCTCCCAACGCGCGCCCAAGTACACCGACAGGTGTTTCGTGATGGTCCATTCGTCCTGGCCGTACACTGCAAACCGCGTCACCTCGGCGGCAAAGTCTTCATCCGAGTTAATCGGAAAGGCGCCCGGCAAGCCGGTCTCGCGGCGCTGCTTGCCGTCGTCGCGGTCGGCGTAGCCGCCGTCCCATCCCATCGCAAACGCGTGGCCGTCGCCGATCGGGGTCGAGTACTTGCCGGTCGTGGTATAGCCGATTTCATCGGCGCCGGTGAGCGTAACGCTGTCGAGCGCGGTGTCGCCTTGCGCGTTGAACGCGAGCCTGCGGATGTCGGATCCGTTGCGCGAATACGTGGCGGCGCCCTTGATGTCGATGCGCGCGCTGTCGCCCAGCTTTCTCACCCAGTTCAGGTCCGTCCGGGCATACTCGAAGTCGCCCGCCGTGCGCGAATTACTGTCTGGCAGGGGCACGCCCTGGCCCTCGGACGTATCGGTGCGCCGGTCCGACGTCATGTCGAAGCGGTGCTTGTTGGCGAACGAGTTCCACGACAAGGTGTCGCCATTGGCGAAGGTCCACGACAGCCGCGGTCCGATGTTGATGCCCTCGTTGACGCCGACATTGTGCGCGCTGCTTTCGCGTAGCATCGTGCGCCGCCGCGCCAGGTCAAAATTCTCTTCTATTGATCGCACGTCCTGCTCGAACCTGTTACGCGACGCTGCGAGCGACACTGTGTACGACATGGCGCCGGCTTTGTCCGACAGCTGCAGGCTGGCCGATGGGCTAAGCAGGCCACGCGAGAGACCGGCGCCGGCCTTCAGCTCGCGCGACGCCTTGCTCACCACGCGCTTCAACACGATATTGACCGTTCCCGCAATCGACTGGGTCGAGAACTCCGCGCTTGCCGCGCGCATCACTTCGATGCGTTCGATGGAATCGGGCGCCAGTGACTCCAGCGAAAAGCCCGAGGGCGGACGCTCGCCGTTGACCAGGAACTGTGTGTAACCCGCGCCCAGGCCGCGCATGCGGACCGCGCCGCCGCTGACAGTCACGCCAGGCAGCCGCTTGAGCACGTCGAGCACATTGGTATCGCCGTATTTGACGATCTCGGCATTGTTGACCACGATTTTGCTGGCGGTATCGTCGCGGCGCGGATCGTATGCTTGGGCACTGCCCTTCACCTCGACCTGCTGCACCTTCTCCCCGGCGGCCTGCTTGACCGGCTCTTGCTGTTTTGGCGCCGCCTGCTGGGCCTGGGCGCAAGCCATGGTGGCAAAGGCGGCGGCGAGGACGGTCATGCGAAACGGGCAGCGGTTGAGGGGCATTTTTTACGGCAGGCGGGTTAATGTAGACAGCATTGTCTATTAAATGAACCTCCATGTGTTGCGTTGACGGAAATATTTTTTAATGTTCAACAGCATCCACGTTGGCCATTCCGGTCGACTGAAGGCATAATTCGGCATCGTCTTGATTACAGGTTGCTATCGTGTCTCGCATCAAAGTCCTGCCGCAGTACCTTCTGCCTAAACAGGCGCTCACCACGTTCGCGGGCCGGGTCGCCGGCGCCAAGGGCGGCGCGATGACGACGGGCCTGATTCGCTGGTTTGTCGACAAGTACGGCGTCAACATGGACGAGGCAGTCAACCCGGACATCGAGAGCTACACCAGCTTCAATGAATTCTTCACGCGCCCGCTGCGCGAAGGCGTGCGACCGCTGGCCGATGCGGACTTCATCTGCCCGGTCGATGGCGCCATCAGCCAGTTCGGTGAAGTCGACGACCACCAGATCTTCCAGGCCAAGGGCCACAAGTTCACGACCACGCAACTGGTCGGCGGCGATGCGTCGCTGGCGGCCCACTTCCAGCACGGCAGCTTCGCCAACCTGTACCTGAGCCCGAAGGACTACCACCGCCTGCACATGCCGTGCGACGGGCGCCTGACGCGCATGATCTATGTGCCTGGCGCGCTGTTCTCGGTGAACCCGACTACTGCGCGCGGGATTCCGGGACTGTTCGCGCGTAACGAGCGCGTGGTCTGCGTTTTCGAATCGCCCGAGCATGGGCCGTTTGTGATGACGCTGGTGGGCGCGACCATCGTCGGCAGCATGGCCACGGTATGGCATGGCGTGGTCAACCCGCCGCGCGCGCCCAAGGTGTGCGAGTGGCGCTATGACGACGAGAACATCGTATTGAAGAAGGGCGAGGAAATGGGCCGGTTCCTGCTCGGGTCGACCATTGTGATGCTGTTCAAGCCCGGCACGATCAAGTTCAATCCCGACTGGGCGCCGGAGCGCGGCATTCGCCTGGGCGAGATGATGGGCAATCGCCCACGCCAATAAGTTCGATTCGGCGGATCCGCAGGGCGGATCAGCGCTTGCGCGCATCCGCCGAATCTGGCCGCTTAGCCCGCCCGGCTTCTCTTCTGCGCCTCTTCACAGCACGTCTCTTCCATCAGGTCGAGGAAAGCCCGGGTCTTGGCCGGCATCAGCCGCCGCCCCGGGAACACCGCCCAGCCGGTAGCGACGGGCAGGCTCCAGTCAGGCAGCACGCGCACCAGTTCTCCCCTTTCCTCGTACTGCCCCGCAAACAGGTCCGAACTGGCCGCAATGCCGGCGCCCGCAAACGCCATGCGCGCCAGCAGGTCCGGTGAATTGGCCGTCATCCGCGCCGACAGCGGCTTCTCCCAGCGCGTCTTGCCATTGGTGAGCACCCAGGGCGCGGCTCCCCCAGAGCGGCTTAACAGGCATAGCAGGTCGTGCTGATCGAGGTCATCCGGGTGCGCCGGCACCCCGTGATCGGCAATGTACGACGGCGCCGCATACAAGCCCATGCGCTCCAACACCACGCGGCGCGCATTGAGCGTCGAATCTTCGGGCAGGTCGCCCATGCGGATCGCAATGTCGAAGTTCTCCGATACCAGATCCACCCGGCGCGGCGACAAGTCGAGCTCCACCGTCACCGCGGGATAGCGCGCCATAAACTGCGTCATCACCGTGGTCAGCCCGATATTGGCAAAGTCGCCCGGCGCCGAAATGCGCAAGCGCCCGCTCGGCGCCTGCTGGCGGTGCTGGGCCAGCGCACCGGCTGCCTCGACCTCCTCCACCACCTTCTGCGCGTGCTCGAGCAGGCTGGCGCCAAACTCGGTGACCACCAGCTTGCGGGTCGTTCGCTGCAACAGCCGCTCGCCCAGTCTGGCTTCCAGCAGCGCGATGCGGCGCGATACGGTCGACTTGGGAAGCTGCACCCGAACGGCGGCCTGGCTGAAACTGCCGCTCTCCACGATACGGGCAAACAGCAGCAGGTCGTTCGGTTCAACGTCCATTTGATTGTGCCACTGGTGGAATAATGTTATCCATTTTACTGGCTTCCGGATTGGTTTTGGAACGACTAAAGTGTACTCCATGCACTTCAACCCGTAAAGGACACACAGATGAACATCCTGCAGATCAATTCCAGCGCCCGTTCGACCGGTTCCGAGTCCACCCGCATCGCCGACGCCATCGTCGCGCGCCTGCAGGCCGCCAACCCAGGCGCCAGCCTGGTGCGCCGCGACCTGGCCGCCAACCCGCATCCGCCGATCGACGAAGCGACCCTTGGCGCGCTGTTCACCCCGGCCGACCAGCGCACGCCCGAGCAAGCCGCGCGCGTCGCCCTGGATGATGTGCTGATCGCCGAAGCGCAGGCAGCCGATACGATCGTGATCGGCGCGCCGATGTACAACTTCGGCATCACCGTGCAACTGAAAAGCTGGTTCGACGCGATTGCCCGTGCCGGCGTCACCTTCCGCTACACGGCTGAAGGCCCGGAAGGCCTGCTGAAGAATAAAAAGGTATTCGTCGCCCTGGCGCGTGGCGGCATTCACAAGAACGGCGCGAGCGACTCGCAGGTACCGTTCCTGAAGACCTTTCTCGGCTTCGTCGGCCTCACCGACGTGACCTTCGTGTACTCGGAAGGCCACGGCCTGGGTCCGGAAGCAGTGGCAAAGGCAAAAGCGGAAGCTGACGCGCAGGTAAACGAAGTCGCCTGATTCACAGGCGGCGCTGTAAAGGAGAATCTGATGACACAGACAGTGACGAACGAACGTGTGACCCGTGGCCGCGGCGTGGAACGCCTGGTCAATGGCCAGCCGACGACCGATGGCGCCGGAGTGAAGATCAACCGCGTCCTCACCCAGCCGCTGCAGCGCCGCCTCGACCCGTTCCTGATGCTCGACGCCTTCGGCAGCGACAAGCCGGGCGACTACATTGCAGGTTTCCCGGAGCATCCGCACCGCGGCTTCGAGACGATCACCTATATGCTGACCGGCAGCATGCGCCACAAGGACAGCGCCGGCAACGAGGGCCTGATCACCGACGGCGGCGTGCAGTGGATGACGGCGGGCCGCGGCGTGGCCCACTCCGAAATGCCGGAGCAGACTGACGGTTTGATGGAAGGCTTCCAGCTGTGGCTCAACCTGCCGTCGACCAACAAGATGATGGAGCCGTGGTACCGCGACATTCCGGCCGGTGAGATACCGCGGTTTTCCACCGAATCGGGCGCGCAGGTGCAGGTGATTGCCGGAGCGACGCACGGCGTTGCCGGCGCGGTGCAGCGCGACGGCACCGAGCCGCTTTACCTCGACGTCACGCTGCCGGCCAACGCCAGCTTCGACCTGCGGCTGCCCCCTGGGCATAACGCGTTCGTCTATCCGTACCGCGGGCACCTGGTGGTGGACGAAGGCTGCGTGCCCGAAGCGCGCATGGCGATCCTGGCCAACGATCCGGAAGCCGACGGCGTGCGCATCGTCGCGCCGAAGGAGAGCCGCTTCATCGTGGTGGCGGGCCGCCCGCTCAACGAGCCGATTGCCCAGTACGGCCCGTTCGTGATGAACACCCAGGCCGAAATCATCCAGGCGATGGATGACTACCGGGCCGGCCGTTTCGCGGCCTGATTCCAAACCAGCAGTGGCATGCGCTAAACTAACGGCATGCCACTGCTTCCCAAAATCCTCGACGCCCTTGCATGGGCCAGCCGCGCCTGCGGGTTCGAGACCGTCAGCTCCTTCCCTGCGCGCCATCCGTACGCGCGCACGCACTGGAATCCCGCCTACTTCGATATCGCGTCCGACCTCAAGCCGGACGCCATCGAGCGTTCGATGTGCGAGTCGATTTCCAACACGCCCAGCGTGTTCGCTTACATCGTCAATCCCACACCGGGCATGCAGCGCGCACTGCTGGCCGTCATCGAGACGCGCATGCGCCGCTCTTGCGGCAATCCGGTCGACCTGGTGGCGATGCTGATCAACGCATACCAAAGCCCGTACACGCAAGAGGCGATTCCCGGCCTGCGCGGCGTCATCGAACAGGGCGTCCACGACGACCTGGCGGCGCGCTCGCGCGGCATCCTCGCCTTCCTCGGCGCAATGCACTCCGCATTCGACGTTATTGAGGCTGAGGCGTAAGTACCGGAGGGGCCGAATTGGTTGGCACATAGCGGTCGCGCAGCGCCATGAAAGGCGTCTCGACCAGCTTGAACAGCAGCCATCCCGACAGCAGCGACAGCGCCATGATCACCATGATCGCCACCAGCGAGCCTGGCGGGTAGCCGAGCTTGAGCATCGGCTCGCGCGCCAGGATGCCGATCTGCTTGTGGGTCAGGTAGATCGCATATGCCCACAGGGCGAGGCTCGTCGCGCCAGGCACGCGGGTGTCGCGCAGCACCGAGCGCTCGCTCAGCGCCGCCACGATCAGCAGGGCGAAGCCGAGCGCCAGCAGCGGGAATCCCACCACCGTGACGGCAAAGCCCTCGCGGTTGTCGAGGAAGAGCCAGAAAGCCACTGCGCAGACCGACGCGCCGGCCGCCATCATCACATTGCCGTTCGCGGTAATCCGGCGCCACGCGCCCTGGTGGTAGTTCTTCAGCAGCGCCAGCGCCACCCCGGCCACCAGCTCGTCGAAGCGGCAGAACGTCGAGTAGTAAATGTACTTGTAGTAGTTCAGGCGCGCTTGCGCACTGCCGTCAACCAGCTCCTGCCACAGCGTGGCGCGCACCACCATGCCGGCGGCAAAGGCCAGCGCTACTGCAAACCAGGCCCAGCGCAGCGACCCGCGCAGCGAGGCCACCAGCAGCGCGAGCGCCGGCAGCAGCACGTAGAACTGCTCCTCGATGCACAGCGACCATGCATGCGAAAACGCGGTGCCCGGCGTGAGGTTGATATTTTGCGTGAAGGTCAGGAACTCCCACAGCGGCGGCATCTCCAGGCCGCCGCGGAACCACGGCCACAAGGCATACAGCGCCAGCACCACATAGAAGTTGGGCAGCGTGCGCAGGAAGCGGCGCGCATAAAAGCGCGGCAGCGACAAACCCGCTTCGCTGCGCATCGCCGCGAAAATCTGGTTGCCGATCAGGTAGCCGGACAAGGCGAAGAACAGGTCGACGCCAACCCACCCGATTTCCCCGATCCACCCAAACGTATCGGACCGGCTGACGAACAGCGTGTAATGGTGGAACACGACGAGCACGATGGCCAGTGCGCGCAGCGTGTCGAGGCCGAAGAGGCGGCGGGTTGGATGATGGGCGCTCATGATGGGGGAATAAAAAACGAGGGCCGATGATGCCATGCCAATTCTACGGAGGCCAGCATTTCCCGATAAAATACCAGATGCAGCGGACCACGGGGGCGCCGCCGCACGACCATTGAGGGAAAGCCGGGCAATGACTTCAGCACGCGACATGCAGTTCAAATCGATCAATTACACCGGATTGGCCAAAGGCCCGTCCATCATCATCATGGGTGCGGTGCACGGCAACGAGACCTGCGGCACCAAGGCGATCGGCCGCGTGATGGAAGAACTCGACAGCGGCGCGCTGCAAATTACCGGCGGCAGCGTGACCTTCGTCCCGGTCGTCAACCCGCTCGCATATGCGCTGAACCGACGGTCGGGCGACCGCAACCTGAACCGCAACCTGTTCCCCAACGACGACCCGCAGGACTTCGAAGACCAGGTCGCGAACTGGCTTTGCCCGCTGCTAGCGCGCCACGAGGTGCTGCTGGACCTGCACTCGTTTAACGCGCAAAGCCAGCCTTTTGTGATGGTGGGACCGCGCAACAACGGCGGCCCGCTGGAGCCGTTCAAGCACGCCGAAAAAGAGCGCGCCCTGGCACGCCGCCTCGGCGTGAAGCGCTTTGTCGACGGCTGGCTGCGCACGTATGGCGACGGCGTGGTGCGCCGGATGGGCAAGGGCGATGCGGCGCAGCTGCAAACCGTACTGCGTTATGGCATGGGCACCACTGAATACATGCGCTCGACCGGCGGCTACGCGCTGACGCTCGAATGCGGCCAGCACAACGACCCGCAAGCGCCGGACGTAGCGTACCGCGCCATCATGAACACCCTCGCCTTCCTGAAGCTGATCGATGCGCCGGAACCGCAGCCGGTGGCGCTGGAAGACATGGAGACGCTGTCGATGGTGGCCGTGCACGACAAGCTCGATGCGGGCGACACGTTCAGCCGCGTGTGGAGCAGCTTCGATGACGTGGCCGAGGGCGACCAGATCGGCGTACGCGCCGATGGCACGCCAGTGACGGCGGACTTCGACGGCAAGATCCTGTTCCCAGACGTGAACGCGGGCCCCAACCAGGAATGGTTCTACATGACGCGCCGGAATCCCGACTTCGAGCGTTACGAATAAGCGCAGGACTGTCGATCGTAGGGCGGATAAGCGCTTGCGCGCATCCGCCGGGTTAATGCACGCGCCACCGTCCAGCCTACGGTGTCAGCAGCTTCAGTCCAAGAATCCCCGCGACAATCAGCGCGATGCACCCGAGCCGCAGCGCCCCCGCCGGTTCACCCAGCAAGACCATCCCCGCGATCGCCGTACCCACGGTCCCGATACCGGTCCACACCGCATACGCCGTGCCCAGCGGCAGCTGGCGCATCGCCAGTCCAAGCAAGAATACGCTTCCGGCCATCGACACCAGGGTGAAGGCAGATGGAACAAGGCGGGTGAATCCGTGGGTGTATTTGAGGCCGACGGCCCATGCGACTTCGAGCAAGCCGGCGATAAGAAGAATAATCCAGGTCATGACGCGTTTTGAAAGGCAAGGCCGTCCTTGCCGTGCTCCATTGATGCGCGAGGCCGTCCCCGCTGGAGCGAAAGGTGTCGCGAGTATAGCACCGGAAAAACTATTTCGCTGCCTGCAGGATTTTTCCACGTACGCCATAATCGTCCTCCCACAAGGCAAACGATACAAGCGAAGGAACACTTCATGAGCACCCTATTCGACCCGATTACCATCGGCGACCTGCAACTTCCCAACCGCATCATCATGGCCCCGCTGACCCGCGCACGCGCGATCGGCGAAGGCCGGGTTCCCAATCAACTGATGGCCAGCTACTACACCCAGCGCGCGACCGCGGGCCTGATCCTGTCCGAGGCCACGGCCGTCACGCCGCAAGGCGTCGGCTATGCCGACACGCCGGGCATCTGGTCCGACGAACAGGTCGAAGGCTGGAAGCTCGTCACCGACGCCGTCCACAAGGCGGGAGGCCTGATCTTCCTGCAGCTGTGGCACGTTGGCCGCATCTCCGATCCGTCCTTCCTCAACGGTGAAGCGCCGGTAGCACCGAGCGCGATCGCGGCGAAGGGCCACGTCAGCCTGCTGCGCCCGGTGCGCGACTATCCTGTCCCGCGCGCGCTCGACAGCAGCGAGATTCCCGGCATCGTCGCGGCCTACCGCAAGGGCGCCGAGAACGCCAAGCTGGCGGGCTTTGACGGCGTGGAAGTCCACGGCGCCAACGGCTACCTGCTCGACCAGTTCCTGCAGGACAGCACCAACCACCGCACCGACAACTATGGCGGCTCGATCGAAAACCGCGCGCGCCTGATGCTGGAAGTGACGGACGCCTGCATCGACGTCTGGGGCAAGGACCGTGTCGGCATGCACCTGGCGCCGCGCCGTGATTCGCACGACATGGGCGACTCCGACCCGAAAGCCACCTTCGGCTATGTGGCGCGCGAGCTGGGCAAGCGCGGCATTGCCTTCATTTGCGCGCGCGAAGGCCTCGGCGACGACCGCCTGGGCCCTTACCTGAAGCAGGAGTTTGGCGGCGTCTACATCGCCAACGAAGCGCTGACCCGCGAAAGCGCGGAGGCGTTGGTGAAAGCGGGCGAAGCTGACGCAGTCGCCTTCGGCAAATGGTTCATCGCCAATCCTGACCTGCCGTATCGGCTGAAGACCGGCGCGCCGCTGAACCCGGCACGGGCGGACAAGTTCTACCACCCGACCGCGGAAGGCTACACCGACTACCCGGCCTTGTAACATGCAGGCCGTCGTTCCCGCGAATGCGGGAGCCCATACTCCTGACAATCAGTCAGGGAGGCAATCACATCGCTAAACGAACTTGGTATGGGTTCCCGCTTGCGCGGGAACGACGGTTCAGGCGCCCTTGACCACCCGCTTGCCATCGTCGTCAATGACGGCCTCGCCGTCTTCCTTGGCGAACGCGCCTTTCTGTGGCAGTGGCAGGATATCGAGCACGAGTTCGGAGGGACGGCACAGGCGCGTACCGGCTGGCGTAACGACGAACGGCCGGTTGATCAGGATCGGATGCGCCACCATCGCGTCCAGCAACGCGTCGTCGCCAAGCTCCGGGTTGTCGAGGGCAAGCTCGCTGTACACGCTCTCTTTGCTGCGCATCGCTTCACGCACCGTCAGCCCTGCCTGCGCGATCATTGCGGCGAGCGCGTCATGCGTCGGCGTCGCTGAAAGATATTCGACAACTTGCGGTTCCACACCGGCATTGCGGATCAGCGCGAGCGTGTTGCGCGACGTTCCGCATTTTGGGTTGTGATAGATCGTGACGTCCATGTAACTTCCTTCGAATGGCTTGCAAAGCGAACATGCTTCATCATTCGATATTACTCGAATCATCGAATCTGAACAAGTCGGTTTTTCTTGTCTGCATGCGGACGTGCCTTTAAAATCGCTGCTTTTTCCGCCGCGCAAGATTCGTTGCAGGCCGCTTGAGACCGGGTTACCGGGGAAAGTAGAGACTGATGAGTAACCACGAAGTTCAGCCAGCAGCCCTGCCCACCTGGGGCCAGCGCCTGTCGCTGCGCATCCTGCGCCTGATCGGCTGGCGCCTGCTGTACAAGCCCTTGCCCGGGCCACACGGTGTTGTGGTGGTTTACCCACACACGTCGAACTGGGATGTTGTCATTGGCTTACTGGGCAAGTGGTCACTTGGACTACCGTTCAGCTGGCTGGGCAAGGAGTCGCTGTTCACCGGACTGACCGGCAAGACCCTCGGCGTCCTGCTGCGCCGCTGGCACGGCATCCCGGTCGAGCGGCGCACCGCTACTGGCGCCACGGCCCGGCTGGCCCAGAATATGCTGGCGTCCGACTGGTGCTGGATCGCACTGGCGCCGGAAGGCACGCGCAGTTACAGCCCGCACTGGCGCAGCGGCTTTTACCACCTGGCGCTGGCCGCCAAGGTGCCGCTGCTGATGGTGTACATGGATTACCCAAACAAGACGCTCGGCGTAGTCGACACCTTGATGCTGACCGGCGACGTCGAGCGGGACATGGCCGCCATTGCGGCGGTGTTCAAGGGACACCATGGCCTTAATCCAAAGGACGAAGCGCCAATCGTGCTGGCGCCGCCGCGCTCACCGGCCCGGACTCAGGCCTGAGCTGGCCTGTGCCTGCCTGCCGCGGCCTGTTCCGATGCGCGTGAGCCCCAGATCATTTCTTCGCGCCAGCCCAGCTCGCGCAAATCCGCAGCGCGCGCCTCGCGGTCCATCTCGCTGAAAAATTCATCCAGCTGCGGCGGCGCTGCCGGCGTACCGGCCAGCATCGCGTGCACCTGCCCGCGATGGTGGAGCTGGTGGACAAACAAATGAGCAAGCAGTCGCTCGCGCGTTTCGCGCTGCACCATGTCTCCGCGCTGGATCGTCACGATGCGGCCCAGCGAGTCGTCCTTCAATTGCTGGCAGTACGCGACCAGCCGCAGGTCCGATTGCAGCTGGGCGGCCTTCAGCCCCTCACAGGTGCCGAACGGCTGTTCCGGCTGGAAGAACGCCAGGTAATCGGGGTGCGGTTCCTCGGCGCGCGCTTCGCGCTCAAGCGCGTCGATGTAGAACCAGTCCACGGTAAGGATGTGGTTCAGCGTGGCTTTGATCGACGGAAAGAAGCTGGTGCGCGTGGCTTCGAAGTCTGTCGGCGAGAGCCCCATGCAGGCCTTCAGCAGGCGATGGTTGGACCAGCCGTTGTTATACGCTTCAGTCAGCAGGTGATGGGACAGGCTCATCGTGCATCTCCCGGATTGGCAGCGCCGATGATATGCCCTCCCACGCCATCGCGGCGCTCAAAAAGATCGTGCCGTTCAGCGCAGCGGGAAAATCGCTGTCTTTCAGCCGGTCCATCACCGGCCCCTTGACCTCGGCCAGGTGCAGGCCGATGCCGTGCTGCCTCAGGCTCTGGTTCAGCTCCGACAGCGCGAACAGCGCGGAAGTGTCAATCGAGCTGACTGCCGTCATCACCAGCACCAGGTTGCGCGTCTCCGGATGGTTGCGCAACTCGTCTTCGATGCGCTGGTTGACCGCTTCGACATTGCCGAAGAAAAGGTTGGCGTCGATGCGCAGCATTAGCATGTCGGCCCGCGTCTCGGCCGGATAGCGCTCGATATTGCGGAAATGCTCGGTGCCCGCGATGCGCCCAAGGACCGCGATGTGCGGACGGCTGGCGCGCCAGATCAGGGTGCCCATCGACAGCACCACGCCGATGATCACGCCCGCCTCGACACCCATCGCCAGCACGCCGACGGCTGTGGCCAGCAGCGCCATCGCGTCGCCGCGGTCGTAGCGCCATGCGGTGCGCAGCGTCGACAGTTCCAGCATGCCGAGCACCGCGACCACGATGGTCGCGGCCAGCGCCGGCAAGGGCAGCAGCGCCAGCCAGCCGGTCGGCGCCACCAGCGCGGTGGCGAGCAGCGCTGCCGTGATGATGCTGGCCAGCGGTGTGTTCGCGCCCGCGGCGAAATTAACCGCCGAGCGCGAAATGCTGCCGGTGACCGGAAAGCCGCCCGTCAGCGCGCTGCCGATGTTGGCGGCGCCCAGGCCAATCAGCTCGTAGTTGCTGTTCAGTTTTTCCTGGCGCTTCAGGGCCAGCGTCTGCGCTGCCGACATGCTGATCAGGAATGTCATGAATCCGATCAGCAGCGCGGGCTGCACCAGCGCGCGCCAATGGGCGCTTGAGGTGGCGAGGTTCAGTCCCGGCAAGCCGGCGGGAACCGCGCCGGTGGTGGCGACACCGCCCGCTTGCAGGTCCAGGCCCACCGACAGCGCCGTGGCGGCGACCACGACCAGCATTGGGGCCAGCCGCACGCCGATATCGGCCGCGGTGGCGCGCAGGCCCGCTTTGCGCAGCAGCGCGCCAAGGTAGTTACGCGCAAACAGCAGCGCAAGCAGGCACACCAGGCCCATCACGGCGCTGGGCACGTGGAAGTCGGGCAGCTCGCCGCCCAGCAGCACCTTGACTTGCGCCAGCGCGATCAGGATCGCCGAGCCGATCGTAAAGCCGCTCATCACGGGACGCGAGAAGAAGTTGGCCAGGAAGCCGATGCGCAGCAGGCCGCAGGCCAGCAGGACCGCGCCCGACATCAGCGCCAGCTGCGCCGCCAGCACCAGGTACAGGCCGGACCCGGACGCCGCCAGCGGCGCCAGCGCGGTCGCCGTCATCAAGGAGATGATGGCCATCGGGCCGACCGACTGGGTCATGCTCGACCCGAACAGCGCGTACAGCAGCGGCGGCAAGATGCTGGCATAAATGCCGACCACCGGCGGCAGTCCGGCCACCAGCGCGTAGGCCATCCCCTGCGGGATCATCATCATGGCCACGACGATGCCGGCGCTGACATCCCCGGCCAACATGGCGCGCCGGTAGCGCCTCAACCACTCAAGCATGTATTGGTCCTGCTGCCAAAACCGCAAGCCTATCACGACAGCCCGTGTTGATGGCTTCAAAAGTTTCTCTTCAGCATTAGCAGCAAGCAGGAATCACACCGTATGTGTGTAAGCGCACCGTCAAGCAGCGGCGCTGCGCGAATACTTTCCCAATACAGCCAAGGAGGAGCAGATGACCGAACCGGACGAAACAGGCCTGAACGCGGCCGTCGAAAGTACGGCAGACAAGCAACGTGCGATCCAGAACAGGCAGGACCAGAAGGACGCTTCCGGCGAGAAGCAGGAAAGCCAGGAACCGGTGCAGGCCGGCAAGCAGGAAAAGCCGGCGCCGCCGATGCCTGAACAGCACCTGGTCAAGCCGGGGCTTGAAGCAGAAATGGAACTCAAGCCGCAGTTCATGGCCGAGGGCTACCACGGCAGCCGCAAGCTCGACGGCAAGGTCGCCATCATCACCGGCGGCGACTCCGGCATTGGCCGCGCGATCGCGGTGCTGTACGCGCGCGAAGGCGCCGATGTGGCGATCATGTACCTGAACGAACACGAAGACGCCGAAGAAACCAAACGCTGCGTGGAGGCCGAAGGCACGCGCTGCGTCACGATCTCGGGCGACGTCAAGGATATGGCATTTTGCAAGCAGGCCGTCGAACAGGTGGTCGCCCACTTCGGGCACCTCGATATCCTCGTCAACAACGCCGCCTTCCAGGAACACGCCCAGTCGCTGATGGACCTGACCGAAGAGCGCTTCGACGAAACCATGCGCACCAATATCTACGGCTACTTCCACATGGTGAAGGCTGCCCTGCCCTACCTCAAGCGCGGCGCTGCCATCATCAACAACGGCTCCGTGACCGGGCTGAAAGGCTCCAGGCAACTGCTCGACTACTCGGCCACCAAGGGCGCGATCCATGCGTTCACGATGTCGCTGGCCGCCAACCTGCTCGAGCAGGGCATACGGGTCAACGCGGTGGCGCCGGGACCGGTATGGACGCCGCTGAACCCGGCCGACCAGTCGCCGGAAAAGATCAAGGAATTTGGCAAGAGCACCGACATGAAGCGGCCCGCGCAGCCGGACGAGATCTCGCCCGCCTTCGTGTTCCTCGCTTCGCCGGTGTGCTCCAGTTATATCAGCGGCATCGTGCTGCCGATTACCGGCAGCGTAGGCTGACTTTTACCGACCGGCTATCCTTTGAGGGGACGATATGGCACGCAGTTTATGGAAAGGCGCAATCAGCTTCGGGCTGGTGCACATTCCTGTCGAGATGTACCCCGCGGTGCAGAACCACACGCTCGACCTGACGATGCTCGACCGCCGGGATTTTTCGCCGGTCGGCTTCAAGCGCTACAACAAGAACAACCAGAAGGAAGTGAGCTGGGACGACATCGTCAAGGGCTACGAGTACGCCAGCGGCGAATACGTGGTGCTGTCGGAGGAAGACCTGCGCCGCGCCAATCCCGAAGCGACCGGCACCATCGACATCGTGGCCTTCGTCGACGCCGAGGAAGTGCCGCTGCTGTACTACGAGCAGCCCTACTACCTGGCGCCGGGCAAAGGCGGCGACAAGGTGTACGCCCTGCTGCGCGAGACCTTGCGCAAGACCGGCAAGATCGGCATCGCGCGGGTGGTCATCCGCGTCAAGCAGCACCTCGCGGCGCTGGTCTGCGTGGGCGACGCCATCGTGCTCAACACGCTGCGCTATGCCGACGAGATCCGCGCGGTGGATGAACTCAAGGTACCCGCGTCAGACGCCAAATCGGCCCATCTGTCGGACAAGGAGCTGAAAATGGCGATGGCGCTGGTCGAGGGCATGAGCGAGGACTGGCACCCCGAGGAATACCACGACACCTACCGCGAAGACGTGATGGCGCTGGTCGAGAAGAAGGTTGCCGCGAATGAGACCAAGACCATCACCATGCCGGGCAAGGAGAAGGCGGCGCCATCGTCGGGCAACGTGATCGACCTGGTTGCGCTGCTCCAGCAAAGCATCGGCAAGAAGCCGGGCAAGGCCGCTGCGGCGAACGACGAGGACGAGGAAGAGGAGGAAGAAGAAGCACCAGCGCCGAAATCCCGCAAGGCGCCGGCCAAGGCCGCCTCCAAGACGGCGGCAAAGACAGCTCCGCGTACGGCCGCCGCGAAAACGAAGGCCAAGGCCGCACCCGCGGCCAAGGCAGCCGCCCCGGCGCGGCGCAAATCAGCATAAGGAACTGGATGGAAGAATTTTTCGCACTATTGGAATGGCCAGCCATGGCGATCAGCCTGGCCGCGGCCTATTTGCTTGCATCGCAAAAGCCCGAGAAGCGCGTGATCGCTTTCTGGCTGCTCATTGTCGGAAACATCATGTGGATTGCATGGGGATGGGGCGAGGATGCGTGGGCGCTGATTGCCCTGAATGTCGGGCTGATGGCCCTGAATGTGCGGGGAATTTTCAAGAACGAGCACGGGGCCGAGAGCCCGGCCGCGCGCTAGGCAGCTAGCCGGCGGATGCGGCCTTCGGCCTTATCCGCCCTACCTGCGCTGGCGATTCACGACGCGGGCTTGTAGCCCATTTGCTTCATCGCCGCCGTCAGCGTTTTTGCACTCTTCGCATACGCCGCCCACGGCTCATTGCCGCGATCGAGCCTGGTGTGCGCGTTGTGCACGTTCCACTGGTCGCCCGCTTTGATCACCGCAAGTTCGTCCCACGCCAGCGGCACCGAAATTCCCAGCCCCGGCCGCACCCGCGCCGACCATGCGCACGCCGTCGTCGCCCCGCGACCGTTGCGCAGGTAATCGATAAAGATCTTGCCGACCCGGTTGCGCGGCCCGCTCTTGAAGGCAAACCGGTCCGGCAGCGTCATCGCCATGTGCTGCACGATCGCCTGCGAGAAGTCCTTCACCGTGTCCCAGTCATAGCCGCCTTTGACCGGCACCACCACGTGCAGCCCCTTGCCGCCGCTGGTCTTCAAAAAGTTGGGCAGCCCGAGCTCGTCGAGGAAGGCATGCATCAGGGTCGCCGCTTCCTGCATCGTTTCCCACGCTACGCCCTCGCCCGGGTCAAGGTCGAACACCATCCGGTTCGGCGTTTCGTACGCCTTGCCGGTTGCGTTCTGGGTGTGGAATTCAACCACGTTCCACTGCGCGGCCGAGAGGATGCCCTGGGCGCTGCCTACTTCCAGCATCGGCGGGTGGTCAGGGTCGAGCGCCTGGTCCATTTGCTTCATGCCCGGCAGCTTGCCAACCTCGGCGTGCTTCTGGAAGAACAGTTCGCCGCCCACGCCGGCAGGCGCGCGCACCAGCGATACCGGCCTGCCTTTCAAATGCTCCATCATCAGCGCACCGACCAGCGCGTAGTAGCGCACCAGCTCGATCTTGGTGGTGCCGCTTAGCGGGTCGATGACGCGGTCGGGGTTGGTCACCTTCAGGCTGGCTGGCAGCTTGCCCGCCGGTGCTGCGGGTTCGCTTGATTTGCTGGTTGTCGCCACGGCGTCCTCCATGTGTTTTGCTGTCTCGCGTTTGATGCCCTTGGGCGGCTTGTCGTCGCGCAGTCCCTGGAATACGGCATGCCTTACCGACCCGGTCTTGGTCCATTCGGCGAAGCTGACTTCAGCGATCAGCCTTGGCTTGACCCAGTGCGGCTTGCGGCCAGCTACTGCCTTGGGCGGGAACGGACTTTGGTCCGTATCGAGCGCGGTGAGCTTCTTTTTCAGTTCACGCAGCGTCGCTTCATTGAATCCGCTGCCCACGTTGCCAGCGTACTGCAGCACGCCGTCCTGGTCGTACACGCCCAGCAGCAGCGAGCCGATGCCGGTGCGCGAGCCTTGCGGGTCGGTATATCCGCCGATCACGAATTCCTGCCGCTGGCCGCATTTGAGCTTGATCCATTCGGGCGAGCGCCGCTCGACGTAGCGCGAATCGCGCCGTTTGCCGATAACGCCTTCGAGCCCCATTTTGCAGGCCGCGATGACGAGCTCCTGCGGATCGCTGCCGAATTCTTCGCTGAAGCGGACCATCTCGGACGGCGACTTTTCGAGCACCGACTTGAGCACCGCGCGGCGCGAGACCAAAGGCACTGCGCGCATGTCGTAGCCGTTGCAGTAAGGCGCGTCGAAAACGAAATAAACGATTTCCGCCGTGTTCGATCCATCGAATGCCAGCTGGAGCAGGCCGAAATTCGGCTTGCCGTGTTCGTCGTGGACGACGATCTCGCCGTCGTACCAGCCGTCCGGCAGCTTCATCGCCGCGATGCCTTTTTCAAGGTTCCTCATCTTGTGCGTCCAGTCGTTGCCGTTGCGCGTGAACAGCTTGACCTGCTTGCCTTCGACCCGCGCCAGCAGCCGGTATCCGTCGAACTTGATTTCGAATACCCAGTCTTCCGGCGTGGATGGCGGATTGTCGACCAGTGTCGCCAGCTCTGGCGACAGGGTCGCTGGCAGCCCTGCCTTCACCGCCTCCGGCGGCGCCTTGCCGCGCGCCGCAGGCTTGCCCGCCTTTGCAGCCCTCGCTGGCGCGGCAGCGGCCTTCGCCTTTGCCTTGCCCTTCGCCCTGGCTTCGCCCGGCATCGGCAGCGCTTTCACGCTGTCCGGCATTTCATCGACCACCGAGAATTCCGTCCCGGGACGCGCGTAGTCGTCCTTTTCCTTGATCAGCAACCAGGGTTCCTGCTTCTCGCCCTTGCCTTTCATGCGCACCAGCACCCATTTGCCGTGCATTTTGTGGCCGTGCATCTCGAACTTCAGGTTGCCGCTCTTGTAGCCCTCATGCGGGTCGCCCAGCGGCTGCCAGGTTCCCTTGTCCCAGATGATCACCTTGCCTGCGCCATATTGCTTCTCGGGGATGGTGCCCTCGAAGTCGGAGTAGGAAATCGGGTGGTCCTCGACATGGACGGCCATCCGCTTGTCGCTGGTGTCGTAGCTCGGGCCTTTCGGGACCGCCCAGCTCTTCATGGTGCCGTCCAATTCCAGTCGGAAATCATAGTGCAGCCGGCTGGCCCAGTGCTTCTGGATCACGAAGGTCAGTTCACCCACGCCCGCGGCCCCGCCTTCGGCAGGTTCCGAGGTGATCGCAAAATTGCGCTTGGCCTTGTACACCTGGAGCGGATCGCTGGTTGCCATGGCGGTGCCTTGTGTTTGGGATATTGCCGAGTCTAGGAGGCGCACGGCAGAAACACTGTTCGATAGCTAACGGTTTGTAAGTAGATGTAAAGATCGTCAACCCGGTCTCAGCAGCTCCCGTTGATAGGCATGCAACATACAAATTTTATAACTGTACGGAGAATATTCCTATGAAGAAAACTATCGCAACCCTGATCGCCGGCCTGTTCGCAACTTCGGTGTATGCCCAGGCAACGCCGGCAACGCCAGCAGTTCCAGCAACGCCGCCGACCGCGACGATGCCAGCGGTGCCTGCCACCCCTGCGGTTCCAGCTATTCCGCCAAGCGCAACCGATACCGCAGTGCCTGCGGTGCCGGCAGTACCGGCTACCCCGGCGACGCCGTCCGACGCCAAGGCTGACGCCATGATCGAGAAGGCCGAGGCCAAAGAAGCGAAGGCCAGCGCCAAGGAAGAGAAAGCTGCCGCCAAAGCAGAGAAGGCCGATGCGAAAGCAAGCAAGGCCAAGAAAGACGCCAAGTCCAAGTAAGCAGTCGCGGCAAGCGGTTCCCGGGCGCCCTCCCGTGCTGTTCAAGCATGGTACGGCGCCCATCTTGTTGGCGCCAGCCCAGGCGCTGCCGAGTTGGTCTACAATCGGATGCGGTGCATATCGATAACCCAACCGGCAGGGGCCACATGGAAAAAATCGTTTTTCTCGACCGCGACAGCCTCGACGCCAATGTGCGCAGGCCTTCCTTTGACCATGAATGGATCGAATACCCCGGCACTGCGCCTGCAGACGTCGGCGCCCGTTTGCAGGACGCGACCATCGCGATCACCAATAAAGTCCCCCTGCGCGCCGCCGATATCGCGCGCCTGCCCGCGCTGAAGATGGTTGCGGTGGCCGCCACCGGCACCGATAACGTCGACCTGGCAGCCTGCCGCGAACGCGGCATCGTGGTGTCGAACATCCGCAACTACTCCCTGGTCTCGGTCCCCGAGCATGTGTTCACCCTGATCCTCGCCCTGCGCCGCAACCTGCTGGCGTACAGCGCGGACGTTGCGGCCGGGCGCTGGCAGGCGCAGGAGCGCTTCTGCCTGCTCGACCACCCGATCGGCGACCTGGCCGGCAGCCGCATCGGCATCGTCGGTTATGGCGCACTGGGTCACAAGGTGGCGCACCTTGCGCGCGCTTTCGGCATGGAAGTGTTCGTGACGTCGAGATCGCAGGTGGCAGACCCAGGCGTCACGGTGCTGCCGCTGCCAGAACTGCTGGGCAGCTGCGATATCGTCAGCCTGCACCTGCCGCTCAACGACCAGACCCGCAACATGATCGGCGCGGCCGAACTGGCGACAATGAAGCCCACCGCCCTCTTGATTAACACCGCGCGCGGCGGCCTGGTCGATGAAGCGGCCCTGGCCGCGGCACTGGCCGGCGGCGTCATCGGCGGCGCGGGCTTCGACGTGTTGAGCAAGGAGCCGCCCGTGGCGGGCAACCCGCTGCTCGAACTGAACCTGCCGAACTTTATCCTCACCCCGCATGTCGCCTGGGCCAGTGCCGGCGCCATGCAGACACTGGCAGACATGCTGATCGACAACGTTGAAGCCTACGCCAAGGGCGCGCCGACCAACGTCGTCTGAGCGCCGGCCTTACTTGCAGCCCGGCGGGCAGGTCGATGGCAGCAGGATCTTGCTGTCGACGTGCCGGACGTCGCGCAGGCCGCAGAATGCCATCGTCAGGTCGAGCTCATTGCGGATGATCTCCAGGCACCTGGTCACGCCCTGCTCCCCCATCGCGCCCAGCCCGTAGAGGAAGGGACGGCCGATGTAGACGCCCTTGGCGCCCAGCGCCAGCGCCCGGATCACATCCTGCCCCGAGCGGATGCCGCCGTCCATGTGCACCTCGATGCGCTGCCCCACCTCGTCGACAATCGCCGGCAGTGCCTCGATGCTCGACTGCGCGCCATCGAGCTGGCGGCCGCCATGGTTCGACACGATCAGCGCGTCCGCGCCGGAGTCAAGCGCCAGGCGCGCGTCTTCCGGATCCATGATGCCCTTGATGATCAGTTTTCCGCCCCAGCGGCGCTTGATCCACTCGACGTCGTCCCACGACAGGGCCGGGTCGAACTGCTGCGAGGTCCACGCCGACAGCGACGACATGTCGGACACATCGCTGGCATGGCCGACGATATTGCCGAAGCCGCGGCGCTGCGTGCCCAAAATGCCCATCACCCAGCGCGGCTTGGTCATCAGGTTGAGGATATTTGCCACCGTCATCTTGGGCGGCGCCGTCATGCCGTTGCGGATGTCCTTATGGCGCTGGCCCAGCACCTGCAGGTCGAGCGTCAGCACCAGCGCCGAACAGCGCGCCGCGCGCGCCCGTTCGATCAGGCGTTCGATGAAAGCGCGGTCGCGCATCACATACAGCTGGAACCAGAACGGGCGGGTGGTGTTGGCGGCCACGTCCTCGATCGAGCAGATGCTCATCGTCGACAAGGTAAATGGCACGCCGAATTTCTCGGCGGCGCGGGCGGCCAGGATCTCCCCGTCGGCATGCTGCATGCCGGTCAGGCCGGTTGGCGCCAGCGCGACCGGCATCGACACGTCCTCGCCGATCATCACGCTCCTGGTGCTGCGGTTTTCGAGGTTGACCGCGACGCGCTGGCGAAACTTAATTTTCGCAAAATCTTCGGTGTTGGCGCGGTAGGTCGATTCGGTCCACGAACCGGCATCCGCGTAATCGTAGAACATGCGCGGCACGCGCTTTTTGGCTAGAACACGCAGGTCTTCAATCGTCGTAATGATGGTCATGCAGGCGTCCCGGGGAGCTGGTTAAATAATGACTCCCTGTAATCTACCAGATGAGCGGACTGGCTGACAAAAATCCAATGCGGTCTTTTGGCCGATGGCTCTGGACAAACCCGGCCCGTCCCCCTACAATGCTGCTTCTTCGGACGCGCAAGCCCGGAGGGCAACAGAGTTTAAGTGTTGAAGTAGAAATTAAAACTTCCGCAAATAAAACGAAGCTGCTATAATGCTTGCCTTCGCGGCTGTAGCTCAGCTGGATAGAGTACTTGGCTACGAACCAAGGGGTCGTGGGTTCAATTCCTGCCAGCCGCACCAGAATCAGGTTAAAAGGCCTGGAGAGAAATCTCCAGGCCTTTTTTCTTTTCCGGAACCACTTTAGCGCAATGATCGTAGGGCGGGTAAGCAAAGCGCACCCGCCGCTTGCCGGTGATGACACGGCACCCGGCGCGCAAAAACGGCATCACCGACATCCCCTTTGATATTTCTGAAACTGCTGCTATAATCTTGTCTTCGGCGGCTGTAGCTCAGCTGGATAGAGTACTTGGCTACGAACCAAGGGGTCGTGGGTTCAATTCCTGCCAGCCGCACCAAGAATCAGGACGAAAGGCCTGGAGAGAAATCTCCAGGCCTTTTTTCTTTTTCCCGCCGTCCTCCATTCACGGCTGAAACTTGCGGGGCTTTTGTCGCCATCTGCGCTCATCAATAGCTCATCTGTTCGATTCGCGCCTTATGTCCAGCACGCACGATTTCCCGAAACGGTCCAGCCAATACAGCGGGGAACTTAAACCCGGCTTAAAAAGCGCCAGAAGTTGCCTCGCGGAATCGAAGTCAGCACCGGAACCTCCCCCGTCTCCGCGTAGGAACAAACCTACGGATAAATGGTAATCCGTTCAATCTTTTCGATTCAGCAACGAAAAAATAAGGCGCTTCCCTATGAGACCGGGGTCTTTTTAATTGTGAAAAATAAATCAATTTACAGCCGGAAAATGTAACAGTTGTTACGATTAAAAGCCGCGCGCAAACGGATTTTAAACGCGCCTTTGTTAAATTGGGGGTCCCCGATTCTTGATTAACCAAGCTGCAGGACGCGGCTGTATCTCTATGAGGTCACAAATGAAAAAGACGAAATCACTGGTAGCTGCACTCGTGCTTGCCACCGCTTCGCTGGGCTCCGGCGCAGCGTTCGCTGAAGACATCAGCCAGGCGCCAGAAGCGCTGACCCTGCTTGATGGCAGCGGATTCTTTGGCGATTCTTTCGCGATGGACAACATGGGTGACACCTTCTCCGACCGCTTCACGTTCTCGGTAACGGGCCTGCCGCACAACATCGACGCCATCATCTCGTCGATCAGCAGCTCGGCAAGCACCGGCCTGGACATCACCGGCCTGGGTGTGTACAGCGAAGCTGGTACGCTGATCGCGAACGGCACCTCGTTGATGAGCGGCATGAACGATGTCTGGACGCTGTCGACCGACAACCTGGCACTGGGTAACTACTACCTGCAGGTCAGCGGCACGATGGTTTCGGACACCTCCGGCAGCTTCGGCGGTGCAGTCATGCTGCAGCCAGTGCCAGAGCCAGAAACCTACGGCATGATGCTGGCAGGCCTGGGCCTGGTGGGCTGGATGGCACGCCGCCGCAAGGTCAAGCCAGAAGCCTGAGCCGAGCGCTCATCTTGGAACGGAAGCTTCGCGCTTCCGTTTTTTTTGGCGGGAAGCATTGCGCTTCCCGCTTCCCGTTTGTGCTGCTCAGCCCCGTACCTTCTTGATCAGGCTGCGGTTGCTGAGAATCTCCTCGATCTGCTCAAAGCGCACCGGCTTGACCATGTGATGGTCGAATCCTGCCTCGAACGCGAGCTGGCGGTCTTTTTCCTGGCCCCAGCCAGTCACCGCCACCAGCAAGGTGATCGAGCCGCACGGCAGCTTGCGGATGCCGCGCGCCAGGTCGTAGCCCGACATCTTCGGCAGGCCGATGTCGAGGAAGGCATAGTCGGGGCAAAAGCGCGCCGCCGCAGTCAACGCATCCGGGCCATTGTGCGTGATCACCACGCTGTGGCCCATCGCCGACAGCAAGGCGCCGATGCTGTTGACGAAGTCGACGTTGTCGTCGGCCAGCAGGATACGGTAGCTTTCCGCGCTGATATAGGCGGCCGGCGTGCTTTTGGTCGGCATTTCCGGCTCGACCACGATCGGCAGGCGCACGGTAAATTCGCTGCCGCGCCCCACGCCGCCGCTGCTCGCTTCGATCGTGCCGCCGTGCAGCTCGACCAGCCTGCGCGCCAGCGACAGCCCGACCCCAAGGCCGGCGTTGGTGCGCTCCAGCGTCGAATCCACCTGGACGAACATCTCGAATACGTGGTCCAGCATCTCCGGGGCGATACCGATGCCGTTGTCAGCCACGCAGACGGTCAGGATTTTGTCCTCGACCCGCGCCGACAGGCTGACCCGGCCGCCCCGGTTGGTGTACTTGGCGGCGTTGTTGAGCAGGTTCGACAGGATCTGCGCCAGCCGCGTCGCGTCGCCGTGCAGGAACACCGGCCGGTCCGGCAGGTCGATCACCAGCTCATGGCCGTGCAGCTCGATGTACGAGCGCACCACTTCGAGCGCGTCGTTGACGACCGCCTTCAGTTCGACCCGGCCCATCTTGATGGCGAACTTGCCGGTATTTATGCGCGACACGTCGAGCAGGTCGTCGACCAGCCGGACCATCTGGCGCAGCTGGCGTTCCATGATGTCGGTGGCGCGCTGCGTGGCCTGGGCGTCGCCGCTGCGGATGCGCAGGATGTCGAGGCCGGTGCGGATCGGCGCCAGCGGATTGCGCAGCTCGTGCGCCAGGGTCGCCAGGAACTCGTCCTTGCGGCGGTCGCCCTGCAGCAGCGCCTCCTCGGCGCGGTGGCGCACCTGCATTTCGTGTTCCAGCGTCAGGTTCGCTTCCTGCAAGGCGTGCGAGCGGCGCCCGATCTCGGCCAGCATATCGTTGAAGGCCGCGACCAGCACGCCAATCTCGCCGCGCTGGTTACCCGGCACGCGCAGGCTGAAGTCGCGCTTCTGCATCACTTCGCGCGCCACATTCGTCACCGCCAGCAGCGGCGTGGTGATGCTCTGTTGCAGGCGCGACGCGACCAGCGCGGCGATCGCCAGCGCAGCGAGCATCACGGCGCCCAAAATCAACCCGTAGTCGAGCATGCGATCGACCAGCGCGTAGCGCGCGCGCAGGTAGACCGTGCCGAGCAGCTCGCCGTTCTCGATGATGTTGTGGTACACCACCAGCTCGTCGCGCTCGAAGGTATGGCCGGGCCGCCCCGGACGGGCCGGATAGTCCGGCTCGCGTGACTGCTGCGTATAGGCGGCAAAGCGCGTACCCGCGGCCGTATATACGGCGCCCGACAGGATCTGCGGGCGGACCTTCAGCACGGCCAGGTTCTTCTGGGCGGTGCTGCTGTCGTTAAATGCGAGCGCGGGAGCGGTGACGCTGGCCATGATGTCGGCCTGTGTCATCAGGTCGTCGACCCAGTATTGTTGGAACGTCCGCAGGTCATACAGCAGCATGGCGATCGAGGCCGACAGCAGCGCCACCAGGGTGGTCGACACGGCCATGATAATGAGCTTACTGCGGACGGAGCCGGTATCGTGTTGCATCACGGTGCTCCCTTGTGCACATGGTTCGCCACCGTCAACAGGCGCGAACTGAGTTTGACTTTGTGTTTGTCGGCCGCCTCAAGCGACACGTCGAAGCGCACGCGCTCCGCGACAATACGGAAATTGATGACGCTGCCGTGCTGCAGGCCATCCACGGCCTCGGTTACTACCAGCAACGGCGCTCCCTGGGCTGGCCGCGCCAGGCGCGCCAGCCGTCCCGCGTCGCTGCCCCCGACGAACAGCAGGTGCAGGCCATCGGTGGCGTCGTCGTCGCGCAGCGTGCGGACGACAACCGGGCGGCGGTTGACGGTGCGGCCGGCCACCAGGCGCCCCAGCTCGCGCGCCATGTCGTCGGCGCCGGCCACGCCGATCACCAGGGGGGCTGCCGGGTCGGCGAAGGCAGAGGCAGGAAACTCGGTAAACATCAGGAACTTATACAAAAAAGCCGCCTTCACGCTGCGTTCCAGCGCCCCTCCCCCGCTGTCGGCGCGCGCCGGGACGCCGGCGGGCACGCCTGCGGCAAGCGCGAGCAGGCCGGCCAGCGCGCGGCGGCGCGGCAGGGAGGGGGCAGGCAGGCGCGGCAAGGACATGTCTAGGCACGCGCCGACGTCGTGGCCGACGTTGTCGCTGGCCAGGTGTGTCGGCACGCAGCCGGAGGCGGTATCGGGAATCTGGTCTGTCTGTTACTCATGCTTGCTATCGTAGAACATTTTCTGGACTGCACAAAGTAATGCATGAGTGCGCGAGCAGGCTTGCGCGTGGTTTTTTTGTCTGTTGATCACGCGGCCGGGAAGCGCCACTGCCCCGGCGCCGTCAATCGAGTCCAAATTCGGCGGCTGCCTTGGCTGCCCACAGGGCCTCATTGTAGCTGGGATAGGGCTGGTCGTAGCTGTCGACCGCCCCGTTCTTGCCGATGAAACTGGTCCACCAGCCATCGCTCTCGGCAACAATCGCAATGTCGCCGGGCTTGCAATGCGCGGCAATGGTTTCGCCGGCGCCGAGGACGACGATATTCACCCTCCTGTGGCAGACAACTGTTGGCATTCCGACTCCACGGTGTATGAATAGATCAAGTATACAGAAATCTGATAACCGCTATCACAAGAAACCATTGGCATTTCGTGTTTCCATGCGGCATTATTACACCTGTCTCCTCTATTCTCCTCCAAGAATAGATTCAGCCCGCTCACTGAAGCGGGCTTTTTTTTTGGCTATGTCACCGTTAGGTGTGGAAGCGCTACACCCTCGTCGTTCCCGCGCACGCGGGAACCCATACTGAAGACGATCAGTAATCAAGCGATTCGACCTCCAGCGCATACATAGTATGGGTTCCCGCTTTCGCGGGAAGTCGGGTCCGCCAGTGGCGGGCACGACGTGCTCAATTCCATACCTAACGGTGACATAGCTTTTTTTCGCCGGTGGTTCAGCGCAGGGCACAATACGGCAGGCACGACGCTGCCTTCCCACGCGTCCGCCGCGTCCGCCGCGTCCGCACTCCATGGCGAATCGACAAGTTACTGGCGGTTTGGTGTAGGATGCGCAGGTTCTTTACCTTACCTAACGATATAACCCATGCGACAGGCTTCCCCGGACGACTCGGCCACAGGCGCGCTTGCGCCCGCCACCTATGATTGGCAGGCCACCCAGTTGGGACCCCGCGCAGGCTGGCCTTACGCACTCAGGCTCAGCGTCGATATCCTGCTCAACACCCCCTCTCCCATGCTGCTGGCGTGGGGCGACGATCCGGTGGTCGTGTTCAATGAGGCGTACGGCCGCATGGCTGGCGCCGCCGCGCCCGGCGCCGTGGCGGGCGCGCCGCTGGCTGCGCCGCTCGCCGCTTGCGCCGACGCTGTCCTGCGCGCCCGCGCCGGCGACGCCATCCGGCTCGCACAGCAACCGCTCACCTTCGGCTCCGCGCAGGGCGGCCACCGGCTGGCCTGCGATGTCCACCTGACCCCGGTACGCGACGAACACGACCAGGTCGCGGGCGTGCTGTGCGCACTGGGCGACTGCGGCCTGCCAGAGGCCCAGGCCGCGGCCCCGCACCATGGCCTGCGCATCCTGGTGGTGGAAGACAACCTCGACTCCCAATACCTGGTGTGCGAAATGCTCAAGGCCTTCGGCCACCACGCCGACGGTGTCGGCGACGCCGAAGCCGCCCTCGGCATGCTTGGCGCCGCCACCTACGACGTGCTGTTCTCGGACGTCAGCCTGCCCGGCATGTCGGGCGTCGAGCTGGCGCGCCAGGGCCTGGTGCTGCAGCCGTCCATGCAGGTGATCTTCGCGTCCGGCTACGGCGACACCTTGCTGCGCCACCTGCCCTTCCCTTTTGTATCGCTCCAGAAACCATATGAGATGGAACAGCTGCAGGGCACGCTTGACGCAATGGCGCGCCAGCTGGGCCGCTAGTGGCAGCTGCGCCCAGCTGCCGCACCAACCGTGTGCAGCAAACGCTGGCTGCTGCGCTAGAATCGGTTTCGGTCCTGCCTCGTGCACAGAGCCGGCTTACCCACGTGCATGCAACATGGCATGACAGCCAGACGCCAGACAAATGATGATCCCGACCGAGCCTATCGGCAGCATTCCCCGCCCGCCTGAACTGGTCGCCGCACTGGCGGCAGGCGACGTCCCGCGCGAGCGGCTCGAGCGCCTTTACGAGGATGCGGTACGCGATACCGTGCAGCGCTTCGAGGCCACCGGTTCCCCCGTCATCACCGACGGCGAACAGCGCAAGTACCATAATTTCTGGACCTATCCTGTGCATGGCGCCGCCAATACCTCGCCCGACGGTTTCCAGATTCCTTTCGCCGCCGGCCACACCCGCCGCATGCCGCGCCTGGCCAGCGCGCCGTTCCGCTACCAGCGCTATGCCGACGAGTTCCTCGCGATGGCCCAGCGCTACGCCACGGTGCCGGTCAAGCAGGCCGTGATCTCGCCGTCGGCGCTGTCGCTGATGTATCCGCCCGAAGGCTTGCCCGGCTATTCGCGCGACCAGTTCCTGGCCGACCTGCTCGACGAGCATGAAACCGAAATCCGCCGCTGCCTCGAGCGCGGCGCCTATAAAGTGCAGGTGGACTTTACCGAAGGCCGGCTGGCCGTCAGGCTCGACCCGAGCGGCGGCCTGCTGACCAGCTTCATCGACCTCAACAACCTGGCACTCGGCCGCTTCAGCGAGGCCGAGCGCCAACGCATCGGCGTGCACACCTGCCCCGGCGGCGACCAGGACTCGACCCACAGCCAGGACGTCGATTACGCCGACCTGCTGCCCAGCCTGTTCAACCTGAAGGTGGGCAATTTCTATGTGGCGCTGGCCGGCGAGACCGACCCGGTGCGCGTGCTGAAGATCATCCGCCAGTGCATGTTGCCCGGCCAGCGCGTGTTTGTCGGCGTCATCTCGCCGATCGACCCTGTCGTTGAAACGCCGCAACTGGTGCGCGACCGCGTGCTGCAGGCGGCCGAGTACATCCCGCCGGCACAGCTGGGCACCACCGACGACTGCGGCTTCGCGCCGTTCTGCGACGACCTGTCGACCACCCGCGATACCGCCTTTGCCAAGATCCGCGCGCGGGTCGAAGGCACCGCGCTGGCGTCCGCCATGCTGGAAGGACTGTCGTGAGCGCGAGCGGCGACGACGAACTCGAACAGATGCGTTCGGTCGCGATGCAGAACGCCAACAGCGTGCTGCAAGCGCGCCAGCGCGCCGAGCAGGAGCTGCTCGAAGCCAAGAGCGCGCTGCGTGCGGCCAACGACCGCATGGAGCGCATGCTCGAAAGCCTGACCGACGGTTTCTGCGCGGTCGGCCGCGACTGGCGCATCAGCTACATCAATGCGCGCGCCCTGCAGCTGTTGTCGCCGCTGGCCAAGACGCGTGAAAACATGGTGGGCCAGGTGATCTGGGAAGCCTTCCCTGAATTGCAGGGCACCGCGCTCGACAAGCAATGCCGGCGCGCGATGGCGACCCACCGCACCCAGGCGTTCGAATACTATTACCCGCAGCTGCGCACCTGGTTCGACCTGCGCGCCTATCCATCTCCGGACGGCCTGACCGTCTACTTCCAGGACATCACGCGGCGCAAGGCCGACGAGCAGGCCCTGAAGGACGGCAACAGCCGCCTGCAGGTGGCGCTGGCGGCCGGCCGCCTCGGCGACTGGCGCTGGGACGCGGCGTCCAATACGGTCAGCCTTGGCCAGCGCGCCGCCGACATCTTCTCGCTGCCGCCTGAAATCCCGATCGACCTGGCGCAGGTACTGCACCGCGTGCACGAGGAAGACCGCGCGCGCGCCCGCGCCGCCCTGCTTGACGCGTTCTCGCAACGGTGCGACCTCGACATCGAGTTCCGCATCGGCGGCGGCGCCGAGCAGCGCTGGATCGCCGCCGTCGGCCGGGTCGACCACGACAAGGTCAGCGGCGTGCTCGGCATGGTCGGGGTGGTGCACGACATTAGCACCCGCAAGAGCGCCGAGGATGCCTTGCGCCAGAGCGAAGAAATGATGCGCGCGCTGGCCAACTCGATTCCCCAGCTGGCCTGGATGGCCGAACCGAGCGGCGCCATCGTCTGGTTCAACGAGCGCTGGTACCACTACACCGGCACCACGCCCGACCAGATGGCCGGCTGGGGCTGGAAGTCGGTGCACGACCCGGAAGTACTGCCGCAGGTGCTGCAGCGCTGGAACGAGTCGATCGCCACCGGCAAGCCATTCGACATGGAATTCCCGATCCGCGGCGCCGATGGCGAGTACCGCTGGTTCCTGACCCGGGTCAACGCCGTGCGCGACCGCCACGGCAAGGTGGTCAGCTGGTTCGGCACCAATACCGACGTCGACCAGGTCAAGCGGGTCCAGCAGGCGCTGCGCGAGGAGTCGAACGTGCTCGAACTGCTCAACAGCACCGGCGCCGCCCTCGCCACGCAGCGCGACCTGCGTTCGCTGCTGCAGACCGTGACCGACGCCGCCACCGGGGTCAGCGGCGCGCGTTTCGGCGCCTTCTTCTACCACGGCAAGGATGCCGACGGTGACCTGTTCACCCTGTACACCCTGTCCGGCGCCGCGCCCGACGAGTTCGAACGGGTCGGCTACCCGCGCGCCACGCCGCTGTTCGGGCCGAGCCTGCGCGGTGAAGGCGTGGTGCGTTCCGACGACATCACGCGCGACCCGCGCTACGGCAACAACAGCCCCCATTTCGGGGTGCCGGACGGCCATCCGCCGGTGCGCAGCTACCTGGCCGTGCCGGTCATCGCGCGCAGTGGCGAAGTGCTTGGCAGCCTGTTCTTCGGCCACCCGGAGCCGGGCATCTTCAGCGAGCGCACCGAGCGCATCGTCGGCGGCATCGCAGCCCAGGCCGCCGTGGCGATCGACAACACGCGCCTGTACGAAGCGGCCCACCACGCGGCCGAAGAGCGCAAGGTGCTGCTCGAGAGCGAGCGCTCGGCGCGCGCCGAGGCCGAACGCACCTCCCAGATGAAGGATGAATTCCTGGCCACGCTGTCGCACGAACTGCGCACGCCGCTGTCGGCGATCCTGGGCTGGGCCCAGGTGCTGCGGCGCGGCTCGCGCGACCCGGCCGACCTGCAGCGCGGCCTGCAGACGATCGAACGCAACGCGCGCGCCCAGGCCCAGCTGATCGAAGACCTGCTCGACATGAGCCGCATCACGTCCGGCAAGGTGCTGCTCGACATGCAGGCGGTGCACCCGTCGCTGTTCATCGACGCCGCCATCGAAACGGTGCGCCCTGCCGCCGACGCCAAGAACATCCGGATCGAAAAAGACTACCACCCCGAGGCCGGCGTCATCGCGGGCGACCCGGGCCGGTTGCAGCAGGTGATCTGGAACCTGCTGTCGAACGCCATCAAGTTCACCCCGCGCGACGGCGTGGTGCGCATCGAAGTGACGCCGTCGGACGGCCACACGGAGATCAGCGTGGCCGACACCGGCGCCGGCATCAAGCCCGAATTCATCAGCCACGTGTTTGAACGCTTCCGCCAGGCCGACGCCTCGACCACCCGGCGCCACGGCGGCCTCGGGCTCGGGCTGGCGATCGTCAAGCACCTGATCGAGCAGCACGGCGGCACCGTCAGCGTCGAGAGCGAGGGCGAGGACCTGGGCGCGCGCTTCACCATCAGGCTGCCGACGGCGGCCGTGCAGCCGGCCCCGGCGCGGCCCGACCGGGTGGCGTTCAGCCCGCTGCCGCCGCATACCCCGGACATCCTGCTGCGCGACCTGTCCGGGATCCATGTGCTGGTGGTTGACGACGAACCTGACGCACGCGACCTGATTAAGCGTATATTGTCGGATTGCAATGCAAGTGTTGCGACTGCCGGCAGCGCCGCGGCCGCCCTGGCGTCCTTCCGTAACATGCGGCCGGACGTGCTGGTGTCGGACCTGGGCATGCCCGACGTCGATGGATTCGAACTGCTGGCGCGGGTACGCGCGCTCGGCCGCGACGCGGGTGGCGAGTTGCCGGCTGTGGCCCTGACCGCGTTCGCCCGCTCGGAAGACCGGGTGCGGGCGCTGGAGGCCGGATTCAGGGCGCATATCGCCAAACCGGTCGAGCCGACCGAGCTGATCGCCATCGTTGCATCGATCGTCGCGCCCCGGTTCAGCTGAGCCGTAAGGGACTATTCGCGCTCCTACCGTGACACGCGGCGCTGTCCTACAAGAAAGTTTCGACCTTTTGCTACACTATGTGAGCTGTGGAACCTGAAGTTCCCGTAGTGCCACCGCCGCCGGTTTGGGGCTTTTTACCGAGATCACGCATGCCGAGCCGCGAAGACATTCTTAACGCCAAAATATTGGTAGTTGACGATTCCCCAGACAATATCGAATTGATGGAGGAGATATTGCGCGAGGAAGGCTACACCAGCGTCAGCTCGACGATGCTCCCTGAACAGGTGTGCCCGCTGCATCGCCAGCACAATTACGACATCATCCTGCTCGACCTGCAGATGCCGGGACTGAACGGCTTCCAGGTCATGAAGGGCCTGAAGGAAATCGAAAAAGGCGGCTACCTGCCGGTGCTGGCACTGACCGCCCAGCCAAGCTTCAAGATCGCCGCGCTGGAAGCGGGCGCGCGCGACTTCATCAGCAAGCCATTCGACCTGCTCGAGGTACACAAGCGCATCCACAACATGCTGGAAGTGCGCCTGCTGTACAAGGAGCTGGCCCAATACAGCAAGACCCAGCAGGAACTGGCGCTGCATGACGCGCTGACCGGGCTGCCGAACCGCCGCCTGCTGGAAGACCGCATCGAAACCACGCTCCAGCACGCCAGCCGCAACCATCACAAGGCGGCCATCATGTACCTGGACCTGGATGGCTTCAAGGCGATCAACGATACCTACGGCCACGCCTACGGCGACGAAGTGCTGAAGATCGTCGCCCAGCGCCTGCTGGCCACCTCGCGCAAGGAAGACACGGTGGCGCGCCTTGGCGGCGACGAATTCATGGTCGTGCTGGGCGAAGTCAACAGCCTGGCCGATGCCCAGGGCCCGGCCGCCAAGCTGGTCGAAGCGGTATCCGAGCCCTTCTTCATCAATGACCTGACCTTGCGCCTGTCGACCAGTATCGGCATCAGCATCTATCCCGACGACGCCGAATCGGTCGAGTCGCTGATCAGTATCGCGGACTACGCGCTGTATGAAGCCAAGCGCGGCGGCAAGAACCGCTTCTGCGCCACCTCCGCCTCTCCTGCCCAGATGGTGCCACCCCCAAAGCTTGAACTGGTTCCGCGCCGCCGCTAACAGCGTGCACGGAACCCTGGCTGGTGCGGCAGGCCCGCCCCGCCGGCGCCGCCCTCCCCGAACAACGACCGCCCAAAAAAAAGCTAAGTCACCGTTAGTATGGAATTGAGCACGTCGTGCCCGCCACTGGCGGACCCGACTTCCCGCGAAAGCGGGAACCCATGCTATGTATGCGCTGGAGGTCGAATCGCTTTATTAATGATCGTCTTCAGTATGGGTTCCCGCGTGCGCGGGAACGACGAGGGTGTAGCGCTTCCACACTTAACGGTGACATAGCCAAAAAAAACGTCATTCCCGCGCGGGCGGGAATGACGGTTCTGATGAAACATGGCTGCCGCTGGCAGCCTTTTGCGCCGGCCCGCTGTTGTCAGTGGCCTTTGGCTGCACCCGCCTTGCGGGTGTGCTCTTCCACTTCCCCGGCGGCCTGGTGGTCGATGTGGGCATCGACTTTTTCCGGTGCGACTTCGATGCGCGTGATGCCGGCATCGACCGAGATCGGGTCGCTGGCCGGGAAAGTCATCTCGACCGCGTCGTCGAGCAGGGTTTCCTTGGCCAGCTGCTCTTCGGTGTCGCATTCTTCCTCCGCCAGGGTGCGGATGGCGCTCGCCCACTTGACGAATTTCAGGTCAGCCAGCTGGCCGATCGTGGCGATGCCGAATGCCTGCTGCAGGGCTTTTGCGTCCTTGGACGAGACACCGGTAAGCGCTTCGACCGGCGCATTGCACAGGTCGCGGAAATTCATGCCGCAGTATTTTGTATCAACAATCTTATCGATGTTCATGTCTGTCCTTTCGAGGTTAGTTCCGTTATTTCACCTGCTCTGGCCTAGCCTCCAGGCCCTCGACAACGGTTGATCCGACTATTGCACATCCGCTCACATTGGTATGTGCGGCAGCGTACCTTGCACACCTTCTCCTGCTGCGCACGGGTGCTTTTGACACCGGGTTGCACGATTGATATGATGCTTCCCCACAACACCGTAAATGCTGGCAAGCAAGCGAGTACGTGATGTGTGAAGGACCGCTGGCGCTGTCTGCTATCCTGTCGACCGGATGCATTGATTAACCGAAACTCCACCACTGCAGCGCAGGACTTACGTGCCCAAAATAGAGAAACCCAAGATCCTGGTCGTCAACGACGATGCGGCCAGCCTTCTTGCACTGACAAGTTTGCTTGATCAATGGGCAGAAGAATCGAATTACGAAGTGCTCGCAGCGCGCTCCGGACAGGATGCCTTGCGCCAGGTGCTGCTGCATGACTTCGCCGTGATCCTGCTGGACGTGAACATGCCCGGCATGGACGGTTTTGAGACCGCCGAGGCGATCCACCAGCGCGCGCGCTCGGCCGACATCCCGATCATTTTCGTGACCGCTTTCCTGGCCGACGAAATCGACCGCCTGAAGGCTTACCAGCGCGGCGCCGCCGACTTCCTGTTTACCCCGGTGATCCCGCAGATCCTGCGCGCCAAGGTCCAGGTCTTCGTCACGCTCGCCACCAAGAACGAAGAACTGCGCCGCCAGGCCCACAAGCTGTCGCAGCGCACCACGGAACTGACCGCCACCAACAAGCGCCTGACCCGCGAGATCGAGGAACGCCAGGCCGCCGAACGCAAGAGCCACGCCAAGGACGAGTTCCTGGCGATGCTCGGCCACGAGCTGCGCAATCCGCTGTCGGCCATCAGCAGCGCGGCGTCGCTGATCGGCCTGGCTGGCGCCGGCCCCGACACCGTCACCCGCGCCAAGATGATCATCCAGCGCCAGAGCCAGCACCTGTCGCGCATCGTCGACGACCTGCTCGACCTGTCGCGCGCGATGTCCGGCAAGATACTGCTGTCGCGCCAGGCGATCGACGTGTCGACCCTGGTTGGCTCCTGCCTGGAAACCTTCCGCGCCACTGGCCGTACCGGCAATTATTCGCTCAATGTCGACCTCGCCCCGGGCTGGGTCGATGGCGACCCGACCCGCCTTGAACAGATCGCCAGCAACCTGATCGACAATGCGCTCAAGTACACCCCGGCCGGCGGCACCATCGGCATCACGATCGCCGAGGACGGCGACCAGGTGGTGTTGACCGTCAGCGATTCCGGCGTCGGCATTTCGCCCGAGCTGTTGCCGCACGTGTTCGACGTCTTCGTCCAAGGCACCATCACCATCGACCGCGCCCAGGGCGGGCTCGGCATCGGCCTGGCGCTGGTGCGCAGGCTGGTCGAGCTGCACGGCGGCAGCGTCAGCGCGCACAGCGACGGCGCGTCGGCCGGCAGCACGTTCGAGATCCGCCTGCCGCGCGCCACCCCGGTCCAGCTGGCCCCCGGCGAGCAGGAACCCGGCGCGCCGGCCGCCAAGCCCTCGGTGCTGCTGATCGAAGACAACGACGACGGCCGCGAAATGATGGCCACCATGCTCGACGCGTACGGCTATGCGGTCAGCTATGCGGCCGATGGCGTGCAAGGCGTGGAAATGGCAACCAGCAATACCCCGGACGTCGCCCTGGTCGACATCGGCCTGCCCGGCATCGACGGCTACGAAGTGGCGCGCCGCCTGCGCAAGGACCCCGCCACCCGCGCCGTCAAGCTGATCGCCCTGACCGGCTACGGCCTGGCGGAAGACCAGCGCCGCGTGCTGGAAGCAGGCTTCGACCTGCACCTGGTCAAGCCTGTCGGCATCGACCAGCTGCTCGAAGCGCTGGGCAGTTGCGACCCTGTGGCCGCTGCCAAGTAGACAGGCGTGAGGCTGCGGCTTGCGCCGCTCTGGCGCAAGCTGTTGTATGATTTTTGAAACTTTCACAGGGCGACCGATGACAGCACCGTCAAAAAACATCCCCGCCAGCCAGGCCGAGCCAGACCTGGCCGACCGCAATGCCGACCTGGTGGAGCTGCTCGGCCACCTGACCACCTGCTGGGACGACGAGCGCCGCCTGCTGGCGCGCAAGCTGCACGACAACCTCGGCTCGTCGATGACGGCGCTGACCATGCACCTGGCGCTGCTGGCCCAGCAGATGCCTGCCGACAAGGCGCTGCAGGACCGCGCCGCCCAGATGAAGCAGCTGCTGGCCAACATCATCAACACCAACCGCGACATGCAGCTGGCACTGTGGAACGACAAGCTGGAGTTCCTCGGCATCAAGGCCGCGCTGCGCGAGCTGGTCACCGAATTTAACGCCGCGCACACCATCACCGCCCGCATCAGCCTGCCGGACGAAGACCCCGTCTATACCCGCGAACAGGGCGTGGCCTTGCTGCGCTGCGTGGAGGAAGGCCTGCGCAATGTCGCGGCCCACGCCAACGCGAGCGAAGTGGATGTGATTTTGGATGACAACGACGAAGCAGTGATGCTGACCGTGCGCGACAACGGAGTCGGCCCGGTCGCGGCGGCCGATGGCGGGTTGTCGCGCTGCCACGGCCTGCGCCTGCTGCGCGAGCGCGCCGCCTGGCTCGGCGGCGGGCTGCGCCTGTCATCGGCCGCCGACAGCCGCGGCGCGGTACTGACGGTGACCCTGCCGAAGCAGGCCGCCGCCGTCAGTGGAGTTTGACCAGCGGCGTCGAGCGCTTGATCAGGAAGCGCGCCAGCGCCAGCACGCCGGTCCGCACCGAGCCCAGCACCGCACGGTGGTGCAGCAGGTGCAGGCTGACATACATCGTACGGGCAAAATAGCCCTCGACGAACCAGCTCAATCCCTTTAACGATCCCATCAGGCTGCCCACCGTGGTGGTCTGGCCGAACGACACCAGCGAACCATAATCGCGGTAGCGGTAAGGCTTGCCGCTGGCCGGCTTGCCGTCAGCATCGCGTACGAAGGCGTCGAGCAGGTAGTCGGCCTGCTGGTGGGCGGCCTGGGCGCGCGGCGGCACCGGCTTGCCGTCGCCGTCGGTACAGGCGGCGCAGTCGCCCATTGCATACACCCCCGGCACGCCGCGCACTGCCAGGAATTCGTCGACCTCGACCTGGCCGCCCTTGTTGACCGGCAATCCCAGGGACGACAGGAACTCCGGCGCGCGGATGCCCGCCGCCCACACGCACAGGTCGGCGGGATAGGTATTGCCTTCCTTGTCGGTCACCTTGCCGGCGTCGATCGCCGTGACGCGGCAGTCGGTCACGACGCGGATGCCGCGTTCGCCCAGCAGCCGGCTGGCCGCCGCCGAGACCCGTTCGGGCAGCGGGGCCAGGATGCGCGGCGCGCCTTCGAGCAAGGTGATGCGCACATCGCGCCCCGGCTGCAGGTGCTGGAAGCCGTAGGACGCATACACCCAGCTGGCCTCGCGCAGTTCGGCGGCCAGTTCGACCCCGGTGGCGCCGCCGCCGATGATGACGACATCAAGCCCGGCGGCCCGCTCGCCGGCCTTCCTGTGCTCGGTGACGGCCAGCAGTTTGAGCAGGGTCAGCCGGAAGCGCTCGGCGTCCTCGGTGGCATTCAGGGAGATGGTGTGTTCTTTGGCGCCAGGCACGCCGAAATAGTTGGAGACGCTGCCCACGGCGATCACCAGCCGCGCGTAGCCGACCTGGCGCTCTGGCAGCACTTGTTCGCCAGCCACGGTGGCAATGGGACCGACCGTGATGATTCTCTCTGCGCTGTCGAGGCCGGTCATGGCGCCGTACAGGAAAGTAAAACCGTTGTCGTGCGCCAGCATCTGGTACGACAGGCCTTCCTGGTGCACGTCGAGCGTGCCGGCGGCCACTTCGTGCAGCGATGGCTTCCAGATGTGAAACAGGCGGCTGTCGACCAGCGTCACCTTTGACGGGCCCAGCTTGCGCCCCAGCTTACAGGCCAGTTCAAGTCCCCCGGCCCCACCGCCCACGATCACGATTTCGCCCCGCAAGTGCTTCTCCCGGTTGTAAATTTAACACCAGTCTAGCACGCGGAGCGAATGGCCGCGCCGGGTCAGTGCTTGCCGTTGCCGTGGTGCTTGTCCTTGTGCTTATCCTTGTGCTTGTCTTTGCCATGGCCATGGCCACGGTCGTCATCGTGGTGGTCGCGGCGGTCGACATGCACTTCGCGGACCACCACTTTTTCACGCACCCGCGGGGCGTAGCTGTTGGCGTACCAGTCGTCGCGCACGAACAGCACCCGCTGGCCGCAGGCATCGTACTTGTGGCAGTGCTTCGCCCAGTTCTTGCGGTGGCCTGGCGGCACCCGCAGGTAGACCGGCTCGGCGCGGTAGCGCACGTCGCGTTCGATGATCACCGGCTGGGTCACGTAGACGCGCGGACGCAGGTCGACGCTGTCGATGCGGCCGTAGAAGCCCGGGTCGCCGATATTGATGTTGACGTCGATCTGGGCCAGCGCCGGTACGGCGGCCGCGCACAGGGTGGCGGCGATGAGCAATTTTTTCATGATGCCTCTTTTTCGAATAATGACCGGGCAGTTGCCCGATTCCATGGCTGAAGTTTAACAGAGGCAACATCGAATTCCGTGCGCCACCGCACCCCTGTAACAAGAGTTACACCTGGCCGGGTCAGTCCTTGTCGCGGCCGTGGCCATGGCCGCGGCCGTGTCCCTTGCCGTGGTGTCGCTCGCCGCGGTCGGCGCGCACCACCCGGTGCGTATGCGAATCACGGTAGACCACCTGCTGCACCACTACCGGCCGCGGCCTGTCGCGGTAGACCACTTTCTCGACGACGCGCTGCGGCCGGTCGCGGTACACCACTTCGCGCACCACATGGCGCGGGCGCTCGCGGTAGGCATGGTGCGGACGGTCGCGGTAGCCGTCACGGTAGATATGGCGCACCCGCGGCGCGTAGGTGTCGCGGTACCAGTCGTCGCGCACGAACAGCACCGGCACGCCGCAGGCGTCATAGCGGTGGCAGTAGCTGCCCCAGTTCACGCGGTGGTACTTTGGGACGCGCAGGTAGACCGGGTCGCCGTAGTAGCGCACCCGCTCGATGATGACCGGGCGGCGCACATACACGGGCGGCGCGGCGTAGCCGCGGTTGTCGATCAGGCCGAAGAAGCCGGGATCGCCGATATTGATGGAAACGTGGGTCTGGGCCACGGCCGGGACAGCGGCCGCGGCAAACAGCGCGGCGCCGATGAGCATCTTCTTCATACGTCCTCCTGACTAGGGGAAGGCGGAGTACCCGCCTGATCTTTGAGAAGATGGTAGCAGACCAGCACCGCGTTCCGGCGGCCCCTTACAAGTACGTAACAAGACTTACATATTCTTGAACAATGCCATGAACGGCTGGCTCACGGACAGCGTTTCCGGGCGCGTGCGCAGCTTGACGATGCCGCGCCCGGACTCGTCGCGCGCCACCGAGGCGATCGCCTTCAGGTTGACGATGGTCGAGCGGTGGATCTGCTTGAAGATGTCCGGGTCGAGCACGTCGAGCAGTTCGCGGATCGGTTTGCGCAGCAGCGACTCGCCCTGCTGCGTCATCACCACCGTGTACTTGCTGTCGGACTGGAAGTAGGCCACGTCGTCGACCATGATCAGGCGCGTCTCGGCGCCGGAACTGGCGGTCAGCCACACCAGCGGCGGCTGGCGCGAGGCAGCCGGCAGCGCGCGCCCCAGCTGTTGCAGCAGGGCCGCCAGCTGGGCCGGATCGGCGCCGGCCGGGGCGCGCTGCCTGAGCCGCGCCACCGTGGCCAGCAAACGCTCGCGCACTACCGGTTTGAGCAGGTAGTCGACCGCGCCGCGCTCGAAGGCGTCGATCGCATACTGGTCGTAGGCGGTGACGAACACCACCCGGGTGTGCGGGCTGGCCTCGGCCAGTGCGCTGGCCACCTCCAGCCCGGTCAGGCCCGGCATGCGGATGTCGAGGAAGGCCACGTCCGGCTGGTGCGCCGCGATCGCTTCCAGCGCCGCGCCGCCATCCTCGCAGGCGGCCACCACCTCCAGTTCGGGCCAGGCCTCGGCCAGCAGGCCAAGCAGCGACTCGCGCAGCAGGGCTTCGTCTTCGGCGACCACGCACTTAGTCATGCTTGTCTCCGGTGACCGATGGGCAGGGAACGGTGATGGTCGCCGCCACGCCGCTCGGGAAATTCGACACGATCGCGAACGACGCCGCATTGCCGTAGGCGAGGCGCAGGCGTTCGCGCACATTGCGCAGGCCGATGCCGGTGCCGCCGCCCTCGGCCGAGAAGCCGCGGCCATCGTCGGCCACCGTCACCGCCACGCCCTGCTCCACCGCGCGCGCCAGGATCCACACGGTGCCGCCGCCCGGCTTGGGCTCCAGGCCATGCTTGATCGCGTTCTCCACCAGCGTCTGCAGCATCATGGTTGGAAACGGCACCGGCAGCAGCGGCTCGGGGATATCGATCGACAGGTTCAGGCTGGGGCCCATGCGGATCTTCAGGATATCGAGGTAGGCGCGGGCGCGCGCCAGCTCCTCGCCGAGGGTCGACGGCAGGTCTTCGGTGCGCGGCATCGACTGGCGCAGGTACATGATCAGGTTGCCCAGCATCTGGTCGGCCCGGGCCGGGTCGCTGCGGGTCAGGATCTGGGCGCTGGCCAGGGTGTTGTACAGGAAGTGCGGCTCGACCTGGGCGTGCAGCAGGCTCAGTTTGGCCACCGTCAGCTCCTTCTCGGTGACGGTCTCGCGCACCGACGCCTGCTCCATGCGGCGGCGCTCGGCGACGCGGCGCGAAATGGCGCGGCTGATCGCCTCGGCGGTCTCCAGGTTGGTGCCGAAGTCCACCAGGAACCAGTCGGTCCACGCCAGCCGCTGCGGCTCGCAGATCACGGTGACGCTGCCGGCGTCGCCGTTGGGCGTGACCGTTACCAGCACCTGGTTGGTGCGGGCGCGCAGGTCCCAGGGATCGGTGCGTTTCAGCTTCGCGCGCACCTGCAGGCTGTCGCGCGCGCTCTCGATATCCTCGGCGCCGGGCAGTTCGCGAATCGCCGCCTCCACCATGTCGAACGCGGCGCCGGCCTCGAACGGCACCTCGATCTGGCGGCGCTGGCGGTTGGCCAGGTTGGCGCTGTTGACGTTACCGGCGATCAGGCGCACCCGGCGCAAGTGGGAAAACGCGCTATTAAAAATAACGAACAACAGCACCAGGGCCAGGGTAAAGAAGAAGCCGCCGCGCGAATCGTCGGCATCGTCGAGCACTGCCTCGTTAATGAAGATAACGATCGCCAGGTAGCACGCCATCCACACGGTGGCGAGGCGAAGGATGAAGAAGGTATTGGTCATGGTGGGTTTCCAGGTTTTGATTGGCCTGAACACAGATTAACAAGGGTAGCGCAAGCCTGGCCCGGCAAAGCGACGAAACCCCGCATGGGCCGACGAACACCCGGAAAGTTGCAAAAATCGGGGTCAGACCACCGCATTTTTGGAACATTCCAAAAATGCGGTGGTCTGACCCCGATTTGGGAAACCGTTTCCTCAGATTAACGCTGGGAGGCGATCCATTCGTCGACCAGCTTGGCCAGCACGTCCATCGGCACCGAGCCGGAGCGCAGGACGACGTCGTGGAAGCCTGGCAGCGAAAACTTCGGACCGAGCTCGGCCTTGGCCTTGTCGCGCAGTTCGAGGATGCGCAGCATGCCGAGCATGTAGGCGTTCGCCTGCCCAGGCCAGACGATGTAGCGCTCGACTTCCGATGGCTTCAGGCCGTAGTCGATCGCTTGCTGGCGCGTCCAGCCCTTGCTGTGCAGGCCGGTGTCGACCACCAGCCGGCGCGCGCGGAACAGTTCGGAGCCGAGCGCACCCAGCAGGCCCGGTACGTCGCCTTCGTACCAGCCCTCTTCCACCGCGAGGCGCTCGGTGTACAGCGCCCAGCCTTCCGAGTGGGCGCTGCCGCCGCCGAAGATGCGCATGGTGCGGAACTTCGGCAGGCCTTGCAGTTCCTGCTGGATCGCCAGCTGGAAGTGGTGGCCAGGCACGGCTTCATGGTAGGCCAGGCTGCGCATGCGGATCATGTCGAACACCGGCCCGCGCAGCGGCACCCAGAAGATGCCGGGACGGCTGCCGTCCGGCGCCGGCAGGCTGTAGTGGGCCGAGGCGCTGCCTTCGGTCAGCGGCGGTTCGCGCCGTACGTCGACCGGCGACTTCGGCATCAGGTTGAACAGCTTGGCCGAGCGCTGTTCGGCATCGCGCACCATGGCGTTGTAGCGCTTGATGATTTCCGGGCGCGGGTCGGGTTCAAGCGGCAGCTGGAAGGTTTTGTCGAGCGCGCGCATGCGTTCTTCGATGCTGCCTTCGGTGAAGCCGAGGCTGCGCAGGTGCTTGTCCATCTGGCCTTCGAGGCGCGCCACTTCGCGCAGGCCGATCTGGTGGATCTCGGCCGCCTGCAGCTTGGTGCCGGTGAAGTTGGCCAGCGCCTGGCTGTAGGCCGCGGCGCCGTTCGGCAGGCGGTCGATGCCGGCCGCGTCAGTGGTCCTGGGGTGGATCTCGGCCAGGAAGCCGCGCGTGCGTTCATACGCGGGGCGGATCTTGGCGGCGACGATGGCCGTCGCGCTGGCGATGGCCGCGTCGCGCGCCTGCGGCGCCAGGTCCGCCAGCTTGGCAGTGCGTTCGGCCAGCGAGGTGACCAGCACGTTCTGCCCGGGCGCAGGCTTGAGGAAGGCGTCCACCTGCCCTTGCGCGCGTTCGAGGATGAAGCGTGGCGGGACCAGCTTGCGCGCGGCGGCGCTGCGCGCGCGCGCCGTCGCTTCGTCCAGTCGCGCGCCGACCTGGGCCAGGCGCGCCAGGTAGTTGTCGACGTCGGCGGCGTTGCGGATCGGGTGGGTCTCGGTCATGAAGGTGACCAACGCGATGTGGGCGCCGCTGAACTGCGAGAACGTGAACGCGTGGTCTTCGAACGGTTCGTTGGCCACCGTGTTGGCGAGCGACCAGCGCATGGTCTGGGCCGAGATGCGCTGGTTGGCGTCGAGCTTGCCGGCCAGGAAGCGGTCGAGGCGGGTGATGCCGTTGCGTGCCATCACGACGTATTTCTGGCGGTGCGCCTTGGTCTGCGGCGCCAGCTGGCGGTCCAGCGCCTGCTGCTCGGCGCCGCTGAAGTATTGCGACGCGGTGGCGCGCTCGGGCGACAGGCGGACCCAGTCGGCGGAGAACTTGTCGGCCCAGGCGTCGAACGCCGGGTTGCGTTGCTGGGCGACGGCTTCCACCGCCGCCGGGGCTGCCGATGGCGCCCCCTGGGCCAGCGCGCTCGATGCGAGCAGGAATGGGGTGAGAAGCGCGAGGGTGATTTTCGAGGCGCGACGGGTGTCAACTGGCATGCATGGTCTCCGTATTCGTGAAAGGCAGGCGCTACGCGCTCTTGCCGCGGCAGAATTTATCACGGATCAATGCTGCAAACCAGAACGAAATACCCGTTTTTCATAGTGTAAAGACGCCAAACCATGCGCCGTATGGACCGAAAACGCACTATCATGAAGTGCAAAGGGGATCCCCATGAACCACTACGCCAGGGCCATCGCCGCCATCGCCTGCCTGTTGTCGCTTGCCGCGTGCAAGGACAGGCACGAGCCGGTCAAGCCGACAGTTATCACACCGCACTTCGCCACCGCAGACCGCGCCTGAAGCTGGCGCAGCCACCTGTGCCGCTGGCTCCGGCGGGCGCCGCCGCGCCCGCTCGCCCATCTTTTCCGACTTGAGCGCCTGTTGCAGTTTCCCTGATCCAGGACAAACGGAACCGGCGAACGCTGCCGTCAACAGTCCAGGCCCAGCCTTTCTGCCCCATCCTTCACCCTGCTGGCTGGCACGAGCATAGATATTTACGCAACACATTGTTATATTTTTGTTAAATGGCAAAAATATAATGAACGGTTACAAAAAGATTGTTACCATCGCATTGCAAAATAGCAAGTTGAGGTGTGGCAACGGCCGTCTTTCTTGCCATACCTCAAACATAGGAGCCAGCGCCATCCGGCGCCGGTGATAACGAATGTCCGAAGGAAGACAAACATGACCAAGCCATTGCGCACCACCCTCAAGCTCATCGCCGCCGTTGCCGCCGTTGCGGCCGCCCCAGCCGCGATCGCCGCCAACACCAGCGCCAGCTCGACCGGCACCGTGGTGACCCCGATCGCCATCACCAAAGCTGCCGACCTCGTGTTCGGCAAGTTCGCTGCCGTCACCGGCGGTACCATTACGGTGAGCACCAGCGGCGCCCGCTCGGTGACCGGCGCCGTGATCGGCATGAGCGGCACCCCGACCGCTGCCAAGTTCGATGTGACCGGTGAAGCCGATGCCACCTACAGCATCAACCTGACTGCACCGGCAACCCTGGATTCGGGCACCGACACGATGGCCTTCGCCGCCGTCAGCGACCTGACCGCCGCCAATACCACCTCCGGCAACGTCACCACCGGTACCCTGACCGGCGGCGCCCAGTCGATCTACGTCGGCGGCGTGCTGACGGTCGGTTCCGGCCAGGCGCCGGGCACCTACACCGGCAACGTCATTGCCACCGTCGAGTACAACTAAGCAAGCAGGCGCGCAGGGAACAGTCATTTCCGATGCCTGCGCGCCGCCCCATGTTTGCCCTTGTCGTTTTTCTGCTGCCGCTCGCTGCCATGGCGCAGATCCTTCCTCCGCTCGAGCAGATCGGAACCGTGCCGGAACAGCCAGCTGGCGGTCCCGCAGCCCAGTTGTCACTCGTCAATACCCGCTCGCTGAGTTTTGGCCCCTTCGTCGCCGGCAGCGGCGGCACCCTGACGGTAGCGCCAAACGGCGCGCGCTCGCGCAGCGGCGGCGTCGTCTTGATCAGTTCGGCGGGAGCGGGCAGCGCGGGCTTCAACCTGCTCACCCTGAACGGCAGCGGGGCGTCGAAGTCGGTCATCGTTTCCCTGCCCGGCAACGGCGAGGTGTTCCTGGCGAACGGCCCGTACTCGATGCCGGTGGTGAATTTCGTCAGCGGTTCCGGCAGCCTGCTCACGCTCACGCCATCTGGCCTGGCGTTTGATGTCGGGGCCACCCTGTCGGTAGGGCCGAACCAGCCTGCGGGAGACTACAGCGCTTCCTTCCAGGTCACCGTCAATTACCAATAAATCCCGGCCGCGGGCTTGCCGCGGTCTTTTGAAAGGACTTTGCCATGCCGCCCATCGTATTGGCACAGCGCGCCCGGCGCCTGTTGCTGCCCTGCCTGTTCGCGCTGGCCGCGCAGTCGGCCCACGCGGAACTGATGCTGCACCCTACCCGCATCGTGTTCGACAAAAATGACCGCGCCGCCCAGGTCGAGCTGATCAACAACAGCCGCGAAGCGGCGACCTACCGTATCACCCTGGTCAACCGGCGCATGACCGAGGACGGCCGCTTCGAGCCGGTTGCCGCGCCGGTTGCGGGCGAGCTGTTCGCCGATCCGATGCTGCGCTATTCGCCGCGCCAGGTCACCTTGCAGCCTGGCACCGCCCAGACCGTGCGCCTGATGCTGAGGAAGCCAGCCGTGCTGGCGGAAGGCGAATACCGCTCCCACCTGCACTTCGAAAAACTGCCGGCGGCCGCGGGCAGCACCAGCATTGAGGCGCACGGCAAGCCGGGCGACATCGGCGTGAAGCTCAATGCGCTGGTGGGCGCGTCGATGCCGGTAATCGTACGCCACGGCGCGGTCCAGGGCACGGTCAGCCTGTCCCAACTGGCCCTGCACAAGGCCGAGGCGGGCCGCGCGCCGATGCTGGCGCTGCAGTTCGACCGCCTTGGCAACGGCTCGGTCTACGGCGACGTCCAGGTCACGTTCACGCCGCAGGGCGGCGCCCCGCAGGTGCTGGCCACCGCGGGCGGCATTGCCGTCTACAGCCCCAACGCGGTGCGCCGCGCCACCCTGCCCTTGCAGGTCCCGCAGGGCGTGGCGCTGGCGCGCGGCGCCCTGGATGTGGTGTTCCGCCAGCGCGCCGACGCCGGCGGCGCCGTGCTGGCCCGGGCCGCCCTGCCGCTGCCGTAACAATTGCCCCGCAAAAGGAGGGAAATATCCCTCCTTCTCCTTCGATCAGTTCATTTCCACCTCAACAATAATCGTAACTTCCGGTATGGCGCCGCCATGCCACGATTGATACGGATATTGCCGAGAGATGCACTTATTTCACCGGGTCGTGCTGTGCGCAGCGCTGGCGTTGCTGCCGGTGCTGCACGCGCACGCCCAGGTGCCGCCGCCGGCGCCCCACAGCGAAGCCAACCTGCTACTGCTCGAAGTGCGCCTTGGCCGCAGTGTGCTGGCCGATGCCGTCACCGCCTACGAAATCGAACGCGAGATCTTCCTGCCGCTGGGCGAACTGTCGCGCCTGCTTACGCTGGCGATCCGCACCACCCCGGCCGAGGGCCGCGCCAGCGGCTACATCCTGTCCGAAGAGCGCGGCTTCAGCCTCGACGTGATCGAGCGCGAAGTCATCAATGCAGGCGTGCGCGAGCGGCTCGACCGCTCCAAGGTCAAGCTGCAGCACGAAGACATCTACGTGTCGAGCCGGCTGCTGGCGCGCTGGCTGCCGGTCGATCTGCTGGTCGACCTGCCCAGCCTCGCCGTCGAGGTGCGCCCGCGCGAAATGCTGCCGCTGCAGGCGCGCCGCGCGCGCGGCCAGCGCGGCGCCGGCGCCGGTGCGCGCAGCGGCTACCAGGACCCCGGCTATGCCCGCCATGAGCTTCCCTACCGCCTGGCCGGCCTGCCCTTCATCGACCAGACCATCGGTGTCGCGGTCACTGGCGGGGGCGCCCGGCGCCGCACCGAAACCAACTACAGCGCCTTCCTGACCTCCGACCTGCTCGGCATGCAGGCCTCCGTGTTCGCCACCCGCGGCCCGCGCGAGCCATCCGGCCACCTGCGCGCCACGCTCGGGCGCCATGATCCCGACGCCGGCCTGCTCGGCCCCTTGCATGCGCGCAGCGCCCAGGTGGGCAGCGTGGCAGTGCCCGGCGTGCAGAATATCTCGCTGACCAGCTCGACCGGCAACGGCGCCGCCGTCAGCAACCGCCCGCTGAACCAGCCATCGCGCTTCGACAAGCACACCTTGCAGGGCGACCTGGCGCCGGGCTGGGACGTCGAGCTGTACTACAACGAAGCGCTGGTCGGCTTCCAGCAGTCCGGACCCGACGGCAAATACAACTTCCCCGACATGCCGCTGTCCTACGGCCCCAACGATTTCCGGCTGGTGTTCCACGGTCCGCTGGGCCAGTTGCGCGTCGAGCGCTACAGCTTCCTGCTGCAGCAGTCGGCGGTCGCGCCCGGCTCGCTCTACTACAGCGCCAGCGGGCACCGCGACCGCGACGGCCGCCACCGTTCGCTGGCGCAGTTCGACTGGGGCCTGGCCAGCTTCGTGACCGCCACCGGCGCGCTGGCGCGGCTGCCGGTCAATGGCATCGACCAGCGCTACGCCCACCTTGGCCTGTACGGATACTGGCGCTCGTTCATCCTCAGCGGCGAAGCCGCGCGCGCCGGCGACGGCGGCCAGCTGGCGCAGGTGGGCGTCAAGACGCGGCTGGGCAGGCTGGCGCTGTCGGCCACCCGCGCCGAACTCGATGGCTTCACCAGCGAAGTCTTCCAGCCCTCCGCCGATCCGGTCGCCTGCCGCGACGAGCTGCGCATCGACGGCACCGTGCCCGCGCCCGGCATCGCCCTGCCCATGTCGCTGCAGGCGCGCCGCGACACGCTGGCTTCGGGCGCCGAGGCGACCCAGCTGCTGGGCCGCGTCTCGGCCTACCGCAACGGCATGGCAGTCAGCAAGGTGCTGCGCTGGCAGAAGCTGGCCGGGCGCAAATACGCCGACGGCGTGCTGCAGGCAAGCCGCAGGGTGGCCGGGATCGGCCTCAATGGCCAGCTCGAATACACGATCTCGCCCCACGCCGGCCTGGGCGCGGTGGCGCTGTCGGCCGACTACTACCTGGCCGATGGCCTGGTCGCCAACCTGGGGCTGGCGCGCTCGTTCGCCAACCCGCATTACCGGCTCAGCGGCGCGCTCAACAAAAGCCTGGGCAGCTTCGGCCTCGGGCTGAACGGCTTTTACACCAGCCGCCACGAGTATGGCGCCGGCCTCCAGCTGTTCATGGCGCTGGGGATCGAGCCGCGCCAGGGGCGCCTGCTGGCCGAGGCCCAGCCGATGGCCGGCACCGGCGCCGCCTCGCTGCGCGTCTTCCTCGACCGTAACCTGAACGGCGTCATGGACGAAGGCGACCAACCGGTGCGCAATGCCGGCTTTACCATCAACGGCGGCAAGCACATGGCGCGTACCGACGCCAACGGGCTGGCCTACCTGCCGCGGCTGCCGTCCTACCAGCACCTCGACATCGGCTTCGACACCAATACCCTCGAGGATCCGCAGTGGCAGCCGCGGGTGCCGGGCGTGCGGCTGGTGCCGCGTCCGGGCAAGGTCAGCGAGCTCGATTTCGCGCTGGCGGTGACCGGCGAGATCGACGGCACCACCTTCCTGCTGGCCGGCGGCGTGCGGCGCCCGGTCGGCGACCTGGAGCTGCAACTGCTGGGCCCGGGCGGCAAGGTGGCCGCCACCATGAAGACCTCGTCGGACGGCTATTACGTGATCCCCGCCGTGTTCCCCGGCATGTACCTGCTGCGCGTCTCGCCCGCCCAGCTCGAGCGGCTTGGCCTGTCCGACACCGGCATGCACCTGATCGAGATCGCGGCCGACGGCACCTTGCTCAACGCCCGCGATTTCATCATCGTCGCCGGCAGCCAGTAAGAACACGTTAAACTGGCGGCCTGTCTACATTTGCTGCAAGGTATACCCACATGTCGTTTGCTTCGCTCGGTCTGATCGACCCACTGCTGCGCACCCTCGAAACCCTGGACTACAAGACGCCGACCCCGGTGCAGGCGCAGGCCATCCCTGCCGTGCTAGCCGGGCGCGACGTCATGGCTGCGGCCCAGACCGGCACCGGCAAGACCGCTGGCTTCGCCCTGCCCCTGCTGCAGCGCCTGACGATGGAAGGCCCCCAGGTGGGCAGCAACTGCGTGCGCGCGCTGGTGCTGGTGCCGACCCGCGAACTGGCCGAGCAGGTGCACGAAAGCTTCCGCGCTTACGGCGCCAGCCTGCCGCTGCGCACCATGGTGGCATACGGCGGCGTCAGCATCAACCCGCAGATGATGAAGCTGCGCAAAGGCGTCGACGTGATGGTGGCCACGCCCGGCCGCCTGCTCGACCTGCACGGCCAGAACGCCGTCAAGTTCCACCAGCTGATCACCCTGGTGCTGGACGAAGCGGACCGCATGCTGGACCTGGGCTTTTCGCGCGAGCTCGACGCCGTCTTCATGGCGCTGCCGAAGAAGCGCCAGACCTTGCTGTTCTCGGCCACCTTCTCCGATGCGATCCGGGCGATGGCCGCCAAGCTGCTGAGCGACCCGCTGTCGCTGGAAGCATCGCCGCGCAACACCACCGTCAAGAAGATCCGCCAGTGGGCGGTGCCGGTCGATAAAAAGCGCAAGCCCGAGTTGTTCCTGCACCTGCTCAAGAAGAACCGCTGGGGCCAGGTGCTGGTGTTCGTCAAGACCCGCCACGGGGTCGAGGAGCTGGTGACCCAGCTGGCCGCGCGCGGCATCGCCGCCGATTCGATCCACGGCGACAAGCCGCAGCCGGCGCGCCTGCGCGCCCTTGAGCGTTTCAAGGCCGGCGAAGTGAAGATCCTGGTCGCCACCGACGTCGCCGCGCGCGGCCTCGATATCGACGACCTGCCCCACGTGGTCAACTTCGACCTGCCGATCGTGGCCGAGGACTATATCCACCGCACCGGCCGCACCGGGCGCGCCGGCGCGTCGGGGGAGGCGGTGTCGCTGGTCTGCGCCGACGAGGTGCGCCAGCTGGCGGCGATCGAAACCCTGACCCGCCAGACGCTGGAGCGGATCGAGGAGCCCGGTTTCGCGCCGGACCACCGGGTGCCCGTGACCAACGCGTCCGGCGAAGTGGTCAGGAAGCCGAAAAAGCCCAAGAAGCCGAAGGATGCGAAGGTCGTCAGCGAGGATGTGCGTTTCAGGCAAGGTTAATATTCTCGATACAAGATATTTCCTAGCCACATAGGTTTCACCGCTAACCCTGCTTGACGTCTATAATGGCGGGAATTACGCCCGACGGAAATTGCCATGGCCCAAATTCTTAGCTACGTCCCCGAACCGATCACCGTCAGCGCACTCAAAGCGAGCTGCGCTGGCTGCAGCATGCACCAGCTGTGCCTGCCGATGGGGCTGGATGACGCGGACATTACGCGGCTCGACAAGATCATCGGCAAGCGCCGCCGGCTGGCCAAGGACGAGCGCCTGTACCAGATGGGCGAGCCGTTCCGCAACCTGTACGCAATCCGCTTCGGGCACTTCAAGACCTACCAGGTCAACGCGGCCGGCGAGCAGCAGATCACCGGCTTCCAGATGGCCGGCGAGCTGCTGGGCATGGATGCCATCAGCGGCGACCGCCACCAGTGCGATGCGGTCGCGCTCGAGGACAGCGAAGTGTGCGAGATTCCGTTTTCGCGGCTGGAAGAACTGTTCAGCGAAGTGCCGACCTTGTTGCGCCATTTCCACCGCATCATGAGCCAGGAAATTACGCGTGAGCAAAATGTCATGCTCCTGCTGGGGAACATGCGCGCCGAGCAGCGCTTCGCGGTATTCCTGATCAACCTGTCGGCCCGCTACGCCGCGCGCGGCTATTCGCCCAACAGCTTCCAGCTGCGCATGTCGCGTGAAGACATCGGCAACTACCTCGGCCTGACGATCGAAAGCGTCAGCCGCCTGCTGTCGCGCTTCAAGAAGCAAGGCTGGATCGCGGTCGACAAGCGCGAGGTCACCCTGCTCAACGGCCCGCACCTGAAGGCGATGGCCGCCGGCACCGAGGTGTGCAGCCCGATGAATTGAGCGGCCTGGGCAGCCTGGCGGCTCAGATCGGCGGGTTGTGGTCGCCCGGCACCGCCACCAGGTAATACGTCAGCATGCTGGCCAGCGCGCCCAGCCCCCAGAAGCCGAAGAAGCCCGCCGTGTAGACGGCCATCGGGCTCATCATCTCGGCCCGGGGCAGCTGCTCGGGGTCGAACACCGAAAAGAACAGCCCCACGGCCAGCACCGCCGCCATGAAGGACGGCCACAGCACCACCATCGCCAGTTTCAGCATCCCCTTCCTCATTTTGCCGCCTCCGGGTCGGCGCGCAATTCCAGTGCGCGCTCCTGCGGCCATTGCCAGGTGCCGGCCAGCCGCCAGTCGTTGGCCGGGCCTTCCACCACCACGCGCCAGCGCGCCTGCTCAAGCACGGGCAAGGAAGCCGTAAAGCGCCCGCCCGGACCAGGCACGGCCTCCAGCACCATGTCCTTCTTCGGCTGGGTGGAGTGCGCAAGGCGGATGCGGAACGGCGCCGTCACCGGCTGGCCGCGGCTGGTCAGGACGCCTTCGAGCGTGCCGGCCGCCGGGTCGTGGCGCGCCGCGAAGGCCAGCTGCATGCTGCTGGCCACCTTGTCGCGGCGCAGGTCCTGGTTGATCGCCTTGCCCTTCTTGTAGTAGTCGTCCACGACCACCGCGTCTTCGCGGGTCACCGCAAGGTAGCCGGTGATCGCGCCGGCCACCAGCACCAGCGCCGGGCCGAGCATCAGCAGCCACGGCCAGCGGTGCGTGTACCAGGGGCGGCGCGCCGCTGCCTGCTCTTTCGGGTTGAGGGTCATCCAATTCTCCTGGGTTATTTCGGCACGAGGAACACGGCTTTTTCTTCGACGCGCAGGCCCGCATCATCCACCGCTTCAATCGCAAATGCAATCGGGTTGGAGCCGCGCTTGCCGGTTGCGTGGTCGATCCGCACCAGCACCGGCACCGCGCGCGTGCTGGCCCCTTCGATGCGCACGTCCTGCGGCGATTCGAGGCGGATGCTGTCGATGCCCGCCACCGTGATCCGGAAGGTGTGCGCTTTCTCCGACGTGTTCATGACCTGCAGCCGGTAGACGTTCTCGATGGCGCCGTCGTCGACTTCGCGCCCCATTGCGCCGCGGTCGCGGATCACGTCCATCTTCAGCGGCGTGCGCATGGCCAGCGAGGTAAAGAAGGCAAACACGATCAGCCCCAGCAGGCTGGTATAGATCAGCACGCGCGGGCGCAGCACCCGCGCCGTGATCGCGCGCGCGCTCCAGCGCTGCTGCATGGCGTGCTCGGTCGAATAGCGGATCAGGCCAGGCGGCAGGCCGACCTTGTCCATCACCGAATTGCAGGCGTCGACGCAGGCGGCGCAGCCGATGCATTCGTACTGCAGGCCGTTGCGGATGTCGATCCCGGTCGGGCACACCTGCACGCACATATTGCAGTCGATGCAGTCGCCCTTCGGCGTGGCCGGCTGCTTGCCGGTGCGCGCGCCGCGCGGCTCGCCGCGCTCGCTGTCGTAGGTGACGATCAGGGTGTCCTTGTCGAACATCGCGCTCTGGAAGCGCGCGTACGGGCACATGTACTTGCAGACCTGCTCGCGCAGCCAGCCCGCGTTGCCGTAGGTGGCGAAGGAATAGAACAGCACCCAGAACGCTTCCCACGGCCCCAGCGCGAGCACGGCGATCGACGCGAGCAAGGTGTCGATCGGCGTGAAGTAGCCGACGAAGGTGATGCCGGTCCACAGCGCGACCGCGCCCCAGGCCAGGTGCTTGGCGGCCTTCTTCGCCACCTTTTCCACGCTCCACGGCTGGCGGTCAAGCCGGATGCGCGCGCTGCGCGCACCTTCGATCTTGCGCTCGATCCACATGAACACTTCGGTGTACACGGTCTGCGGGCAGGCGAAGCCGCACCACACGCGCCCGGCCACCGCCGTCACCAGGAACAGCAGGTATGCGCTGATGATCAGGAGCGCGGCCAGGTAGATGAAGTCCTGCGGCCACAGCACCAGCCCGAAGATGTGGAACTTGCGCGCGCCGAGGTCGAACAGCACCGCCTGGCGCCCGTTCCACTGCAGCCAGGGCAGGCCGTAGAACACCAGCTGCGTGAGCCACACGCAGGCCCAGCGCAGGGTCGCATAGCGCCCCTTTGCTTCGCGCGGGTAGATCTCCTCGCGCTTGGCGTACATCTTGATCACATGTTCGGTTGGTGCTGCGTCTTTCATTTTTGCGCCAGTTCAGACTTGCCTGGTTGTGAAGGGTTGGACAGGCTCCAGACGTAGGCCGCCAGCACATGCACCTTCGGCTCGCCCAGGAAGTCGCTGAAGGCCGGCATGCTGTTGGACCTGCCCTTGCGGATGGTTTCGATGATGGTCTCGGCGCTGCCGCCATACAGCCACACCTTGTCGGCCAGGTTGGGCGCGCCCAGCATCGGGTTGCCCGCGCCGCCGGCGCCGTGGCAGGCCACGCAGGCAGCGAACTTGGTTTTGCCGAAGGCCGTCTTGATCGGGTCGGCGGTCGAGCCGGACAGGCTCTTGACGTAATGCGCCACGTTCTCGATGTCCTTCTCGGAGCCGACCGCCGCGCCCATTGGCGGCATGTGGCCGGCGCGGCCCTGCATGATCGTGGTCTTGATCACCGAAGGCTCGCCGCCGTACAGCCAGTCGCCGTCGGTCAGGTTGGGGAATCCCTTGGAGCCGCGCGCGTCCGAACCGTGGCACTGGGCGCAGTAGGTCAGGAACAGGCGCTCGCCGATGGCCTGGGCCTGCGGGTCGGCGGCCACCGCCACCAGGTCCTGGCTGGCGTACCGGGCGAACAGCGGGCCGTACTCGGCCTGCGCCGCCTTCAGCTCGTCCTGGTACTCGCCGCTGGACTGCCAGCCAAGCTTGCCGGCGTAGCTGCCGAGGCCCGGATACAGCACCAGGTAGGCCAGCCCGAACACGATGGTGATGTAGAACAGCCACATCCACCAGCGCGGCATCGGCGTATTCAGTTCGGTCAGGTCGTCGTCCCAGACGTGGCCGGTGGTGCCGACCGCTTCGTCCTTCGACTTGACCTTGTGCACCGACTGCGACCACAGCAGGATGCCGCAGCCGAGGATCGACAGGATCGTGATGATCGAGATATACAGGTCCCAGAACCCGCTGGTGAAATCAGCCATGGCCGTTCTCCCGCGCGTGCATGGTGTCGGCTTCGGCGTCGGCGAACGGCAGCGCCGCCTGGGCGTCGAAGTCGCGGCCACGGTTAAGGACGAAGGTCCACAGCAAGATGCCGAGGAAGGTGGTGAAGCTGATCACCGTCATCACGCTGCTTGCGCTGTCAAAAATCTGTTCGAGTGCCATGTCAGTTCCTTGTCTTGATCTGGGTGCCCAGGCCTTGCAGGTAGGCGATCAGCGCGTCCTGCTCGGTCTTGCCCTCCAGCTGGGCGGGGCCAGCTGCAATTTCTTCATCCGTGTACGGCACGCCGAGGGTCTTCATCGCGCGCATCTTGGCTGTCACCTCGGACGGCACCAGCTGGGCGTTGGCCAGCCACGGGTAAGACGGCATGTTCGACTCGGGCACCAGGTCGCGCGGGTTGTCCAGGTGCGCGCGGTGCCATTCATCGCTGTAGCGGCCGCCCACGCGGGCCAGGTCCGGGCCGGTGCGCTTCGAGCCCCACTGGAACGGATGGTCGTAGACGAATTCGCCGGCCACCGAGTAGTGGCCATAGCGCTCGGTCTCGGCGCGGAACGGCCGGATCATCTGCGAATGGCAGTTGTAGCAGCCTTCGCGGATATACACGTCGCGCCCGACGAGGCGCAGCGGCGAGTAGGGTTTCAGGCCGGCGACCGGCTCGGTGGTCGACTTCTGGAAGAACAGCGGCACGATCTCTACCAGGCCGCCGAAGGAAATGACCAGCACCACCAGCCCGATCAGGAGCCATGGATTCTTCTCGATCCACTCGTGTGAAAATTTCATGAAAAAAGCTCCTGCAGTATTAAGCGTGAATTGGGTTGATCGCCGGGATGCGCGCATCGACGCTGACCGTGTCGCGCATCGTCATCCAGGTGTTGTAAGCCATGACCAGCATGCCCGACAGGTACAGCAGGCCGCCGCCGAAACGGATCACGTAGTACGGATAGGTCGCCTTGACGCCTTCGACGAAGGTGTAGGTCAGGGTGCCGTCCGGGTTGACCGCGCGCCACATCAGGCCCTGCATCACGCCGGCGATCCACATCGAAGCGATGTACAGGACGATGCCGATGGTCGCGACCCAGAAGTGCAGGTCGATCAGGCGGGTGCTGTACATGGCGGTCTTGCCGGCCAGGCGCGGCACCAGGTAGTAGATCGAACCCATCGTGATGAAGCCTACCCAGCCAAGCGCGCCGGCGTGGACGTGGGCGATGCCCCAGTCGGTGTAGTGCGACAGCGAGTTGATGGTCTTGATCGACATCATCGGGCCTTCGAAGGTGGCCATGCCGTAGAACGACAGCGAGACGATCAGGAACTTCAGGATCGGGTCGGAGCGCAGCTTGTGCCAGGCGCCCGACAGGGTCATGATCCCGTTGATCATGCCGCCCCACGACGGCGCCAGCAGGATCAGCGAGAACACCATGCCGATCGACTGGGTCCAGTCAGGCAGCGCGGTGTAGTGCAGGTGGTGCGGGCCGGCCCACATGTAGGTGAAGATCAGCGCCCAGAAGTGCACGATCGACAGGCGGTACGAGTACACCGGGCGCTCGGCCTGTTTCGGGATGAAGTAGTAGACCATGCCCAGGTAGCCGGCGGTCAGGATGAAGCCGACCGCGTTGTGGCCGTACCACCACTGGATCATCGCGTCCTGCACGCCCGAGTAGACCGAGTACGACTTCATGGCCGATACCGGGATCGCCATGCCGTTGACGATGTGGAGCACGGCGACAGCCAGGATGTAGCCGCCGAAGAACCAGTTGGCAACGTAGATGTGCTTGACCTTGCGCTTGAGGATGGTGCCGAAGAAGACCACGGCGTAGGCCACCCAGACCACCGTGATCAGGATCGCGATCGGCCATTCGAGCTCGGCGTATTCCTTACCGCGCGTGAAGCCCATCGGCAGCGAGATGGTGGCGCCGACCAGCACCGCCTGCCAGCCCCAGAACGTGAAAGCGGACAGCTTGTCGGAGAACAGGCGCACCTGGCAGGTGCGCTGCACCACGTAGTACGAGGTGGCGAACAGGCCGCAGATGCCAAACGCGAAAATCACGGCATTGGTGTGCAGCGGACGCAGCCGCCCGTAGGTCAGCCATGGCGTGTCGAAGTTAAGCGACGGCCATGCCAGCTGGGCCGCGATGACGACGCCCATCAGCATCCCGATGACGCCCCAGACCACGGTGGCGATCGTGAACTGCCGGACGATCTTGTAGTTGTAATTCAGACCTGTGTCCAAAATGCTTCTCCTGGATAATGCTATGAAATTGATGACAGGCTCAAGGTTAGATTTCCGCACCCCAAAAATCCTTGATGTGAATCAAAACCGGCCAGATCAGTGCATGTTTGGCGGATTGCCGTCGTCGTCGTGGAGGATGCGCAACGCCGGGCCGTCGAGGTCATCGAACTGGCCGCTGTCGGAGGCGCCGAAGAAGATCCAGACCGCGACCGCGACGACGATCAGGCTGAGGGGAACGAGGAGGAACAGCGCTTCCATTTATACCTTCGCGCGCCGCAGGCGCAGTGCATTGATGACAACCACGGCCGACGACAGCGACATGCCGACGCCGGCCATCCACGGGTTGAGCAAGCCGAATGCGGCGGCCGGGATCGCCACCACGTTGTAGGCGCTGGCCCACCACAGGTTCTGGCGGATCACCGCCAGGGTGCGCGTGGCCGTCGCAGCCGCTTCGCCCAGTGCGCCCAGGCGCCCGCCGAGCAGCACGCAGTCGGCATTGAGCTGGGCCAGCGCGGCGCCGCCGCCCATGGCAAAGGACACGTCGGCCGCCGACAGCACCGCGGCGTCGTTGATGCCGTCGCCGGCCATCGCCACCACCGCGCCGTCGGCCTGCAGCGCCTGCACGAAGGCCAGCTTGTCGGCCGGCAGCTGGCCGCCGACGGCGCGGGTGATTCCCAGCTCGGCTGCAATCGCCTCGGTGACGTCCTGCTGGTCGCCGCTCAGGAGGATGACTTCCTTGCCGGCGCGCTGGAACTGGCGCACCACGGCCGGCGCATCGGCGCGCAAGGCGTCGGCCAGGACGAAGCGCGCCAGCAGGCCGCCAGCGTCGCCGAGATAGACCGCGGTCATGTCGCCGTCGGCCGCCGCCGGCAAGGCGCCGCTGATGGCTGCGACAAACGAGGCCCGGCCCAGCCGGTACGCGCGGCCATCGACGCAGCCTGCGATCCCCTGCCCCACCACGTTGGTGACGTCTTGCGCGTCAAGCGGCGCCGCGGTGCTGGCGGCGCGGATGGCCGCGCCGAGCGGATGGGCGCTCGACTGCTCCAGCGCCGCCGCCAGCTGCAGGCAGCGTTCGCGCGATGCGCCGCCGAACAGGGCGATATGGTTCAGCACCGGCTTGCCTTCGGTGAGCGTGCCAGTCTTGTCGAAAATGACATGGGTGGCGCGATGCAGCGTTTCCAGCACATGCGGCTGGACCACCAGCACGCCGCGCCGCACCAGCATGTCGGTGGCCGCCGCCAGCGCAGTCGGCGTGGCCAGCGACAGCGCGCACGGGCACGACACGACCAGTACCGCGATCGCCACTTCCCACGCGCGCGCGGGGTCGGTCAGTTGCCAGCCGATGAACACCAGCAGCGCCAGCACCAGCAGCGCGGCGACGAACCAGGCGGCCACCTTGTCGGCCCACAGCGCCAGCTGCGGCTTGCCCTGCCCCGCCCGTTCCACCAGCGCCACCAGGCGCGACAGGGTGCTGTCGCGCGCGCCGCGCACCACCCTCAGCACCACTGCCTGGCCGGCGTTGACTGCGCCGCCGGGCACTTCGTCGCCGGCCTTGCGCGCCTGGGCGCGGCTCTCGCCGGTCAGCAGCGCCAGGTCAAGCTCGGTGTCGCCTTCGACGATCACGCCGTCGGCGGCCAGCGCCTCGCCCGGACGGACCAGGATGATGTCGCCTTCGCGCAGCTGCGACGCAGCCGCCACTTCGGTGTCGCGCACCGACGGGTAGCCCGGCATGCGCAGCGCCGACGCGGGCAGCGCATGCTGGAGTTTTTCCAGCGCCTGCGCGGCCTTGCGGCGCGCCACCAGCTCGAGGTAGCGGCTGGCCAGCAGCAGGAAGATAAACATCGTCACCGAGTCGAACCAGACGTCGCCCTCGCCGCGCAGCACTGACCAGGCGCTGCCGGCGAACGCCGCCCCGATCCCCAGCGCGACCGGCACGTCCATGCCGGGCATGCCCTGCTTCAGGTTCAGCCAGGCGCCGCGGAAGAACGGCTGGGCCGAGTACAGCACCGCGGGAAGCGTCAGCAGCAGCGACGCCCAGTGCATCAGCGCCGTCATGTCGGCGTCCATGGTGCCGTCGGTGGCCAGGTAGACCGGCACGGCGTACATCATCACCTGCATCATCGACAGGCCGGCGATGAACAGCTGGCGGAACAGCTTCTTGCGCGCCCTGTCCAGCTGTTCGCCATGGCGCGCCGGATCGTAGGGCCATGCGGCATAGCCGACCTGGCGCAGCGCCAGCAGGATGTCGCTGGCCTTGCAGGCTCCGGCCTGCCATTGCACAGACAGGCGCTCGGTCGCCACGTTCATCTCGGCCGACAGCACGCCTGGCACCCGCGCCACCTTGCGCTCGATCAGCCAGACGCAGGCCGCGCAGCGGATGCCTTCGACCGAAAATACCGCATCGGCCTGGCCGTCGGCCGCGCCGCGCCCTTCGTCGCACAGCGCCAGTTCGGCCGGCACCAGCGGCACGTCCTCGCCGCGCGCGCCAAATTCGGTGCGCGCGCTGTAGTAGCTGCTGCAACCCGCATCGACGATGCCTTGCGCGACGGCGGCGCAGCCGGGGCAGCACATCGGGCGCGCCACCGCATCGATGGCGACCTCCCAGCTGCTGCCCGGCGCGACCGGCAGGCCGCAGTGGAAGCAGTCGCGCGGGGCCAGCACGGCATTCATGGCGCCAGCCCCGGAATGCAGAACAGGTCCAGCCAGTGCGCCTGGCCGCCGGTTGCCGCGCGCGCCACGCCGGCCAGGCCGAAGCCCAGCACCAGCAGGCCGGCGGCCACGCGCACGGCGCGCCGCTGCATCGCCGCGCGCAGGCGGGCGCCAGCCACGCCCATCGTCACCAGCATTGGCAAGGTGCCAAGGCCAAACGCCAGCATTACGGCGGCGCCGGAAGCGGCCGAGCCGCTCAGCATCGCGGTGACCAGCACGCTGTACACCATCCCGCACGGCAGCCAGCCCCACAGCACGCCCAGGCCGAACAGCTTGCCCGCGCCGTCGAGCGGCTGCAGGCGCGCACCGAGCGGCTTGAGGCGGCGCCACAGGCCGCCGCCGATCGTCTCGACATGGGCCAGGCCGCGCCATGCGTCCATCAGGTGCAGGCCGAGGGCGACCAGCATCAGGTTGGCCAGCCAGTAGCCGGCCGTTTGCAGGCCGCCAAGGCCCGCAAGGGTGCGCGCGCCATTGGCCAGGCCGCCGGCGAGCGCGCCGGCCATCATGTAGGACGCGATGCGGCCGGCGTTATACGACAGCACGCGGGCCGGTACGCGCGGGGCGCCGCGGGTTGCGACCGGAACCGGGAAGGCCCGCACGGCCGGGGGCGCCATCGAGAAGGCGCTGACGATCCCGCCGCACATGCCGGCGCAGTGGACGCTGCCAAACAGCCCGATGAGAAAGACCGGGAACAGGTGAATGCTTTGCATGCGATGCCTGTCAGATGGTCTTCGAGTAGCGCGCAAGCTGCGGCGCCGAAGTGAGGTAGCGGTCGAACACCATGCAGATGTTCCGGATCAGCAGCCGGCCCTTGGGCGTGACCGTCAGCCACTCGGGCCCGACCGACAGCAGGCCGTCGCTGGCCAGCGCCTTGAGGCGCTCCAGTTCGGCCTCGAAATAGCTGGCAAATTCCACCGGGTAGGCCTGCTCGATGGCTTGCACCGACAGCTCGAAATGGCACATCAGCGTCTGGATGACGGTGCGCCGCAGCGCGTCGTCCATCGACAGGCGCACGCCGCGCACCACCGGCAGCTCGTTCTTGTCGAGCGCATCGTAATACGCGTCCAGGGTCTTGACGTTCTGGCTATAGGTGGCGCCGACCGAACCGATGGCCGATACGCCGCACGCCACCAGGTCCGCTTCGGCGTGGGTCGAATAGCCCTGGAAGTTGCGGTGCAGGCGGCCCTGCTGCTGCGCCACCGCGAGGTCGTCGCCGGGGCGCGCGAAATGGTCCATGCCGATATAGACATAGCCGGCGTCGACCAGGCGGCGCACGCACAGCGCCAGCATGTCGAGGCGGGCGTCGGCGCCTGGCATGTCGGCGTCGACGATGCGGCGCTGCGACTTGAACAGGTGCGGCAGGTGCGCGTAGTTGTAGATCGCGATCCGGTCCGGGCTGGCGGCGATCACCTTGGCCAGCGTCTGCGCCATGCTGATGACGTTCTGCTTCGGCAGGCCGTAGATCAGGTCGACGCTCACCGAACGGAAGCCGGCGGCACGGGCCGCGTTGATGATGTCGCGGGTGTCGTCCTCGGGCTGGACCCGGTTGACGGCGCGCTGCACGTCAGGGTCGAAGTCCTGCACGCCCAGGCTGACCCGGTTGAAGCCCTGGCGGCGCAGGCTGTGCACGCGCTCAGGCGACACCGTGCGCGGGTCGATCTCGATCGAGTATTCGCCCACGGCGTCCGGCGCCAATTGGAACCAGCGCCGCACATGCGCCATCAGGTCGCCCATCTGCTCGTCCGAGAAGTAGGTCGGGGTGCCGCCGCCCAGGTGCAGCTGCTCGACCTGGTTCATGCCGGCGAACAGGCGGCCCTGCATTTCGATTTCGCGCTTCAGGTAGCTCAGGTAGGTGACCGCCTTGTCGCGGTTCTTGGTGACGATCTTATTGCAGGCGCAGTAGTAGCAGACGGTGTCGCAGAACGGGATGTGCAGGTACAGGGACAGCGGCTTGGCGACGCCGCGCGTGCGCAGGCCGGCCACTGCCTGCAGGTAATCGCGGTAGCCGAAGCTCTCGCTGAAACGGTCGGCGGTCGGGTACGAGGTGTAGCGGGGTCCGGACTGGCTCAGCTTGCGGATGAGCGCGCCGTCGAATTCGACGCTGGGGACGGCGGCTACCGGTATTGCGGATACGTTCATTGAGTGTTGCTCCAAACCTGACTGTAAGCGCAGTCTATTGATCAGCACCTGCAAAATCCTTGCGGTGGATCAAAAACGGCCGAAGCACCCCGCGGCGGGCCCGGTTCCAGCCCGGCCGCCGCAAGCAATTAGCAAGATGTTACTAGTCCAGCCGCAAACTCAGGTGGACCGAGTCTTCGGCGGGATTGGGCGTGACCTCGAAGCCCAGCTTGCGCACCAGCTTGATCACGCGGGCGTTCTGGGGCAGCGCCTCGCCGACGATTTCGCGGGTCCCGCGCGTGCGGCAGTAGGCAATCAGCTTTTCCATCAGGACCCGCCCCAGCCCGTGGCCCTTGAGGTCGGAGCGCACGGTGACGGCAAACTCGGCCTGGATGTTGTCCGGGTCGGCCACCACCCGCGCCACCCCGAGGGTCTGTTCGCCGCCGCCTGGTAAGGCGCGGGTGGCGATAAACGCCATTTCCCGGTCGTAGTCGATCTGGGTGAAGCGCGCCAGCTGCGACGGCTGCAGCTCGCGCACCCGCACGAACATCCGGTAGCGCACGTCGTCCGGCGTCAGGGCGGCGAAAAACGCCAGGTGCGCGGGCCCGTCCTCGGGGCGGATCGGCCGCAGTGTCAGCGTTTCGCCATTCCACACCACTTGTTCTTCCAGTTCGGCCGGATAGGGACGGATCGCCAGCCGGTCCAGCGTGCTGGCGGTCTGGTCGGCCAGTTCGACCCGGATGCGGGCGTCGAGGGCGATCACCCCTTCGCTGTCGGCCAGCAGCGGATTGATGTCCAGTTCGACAAGCTCGGGGATGTCGGCCACCAGTTGCGACACCTGCACCAGCACCCGGACGATGGCGTCGATGTCGGCCGCCGGCCGGTTGCGGTAGCCGGCCAGCAGCCTGGCCACCCGGGTGCGCGAGATCATGTCGCGCGCCAGCACGGCGTTGAGCGGCGGCAGCCCGACCGCGTGGTCGGCCATGACCTCGACCGCGACGCCGCCCTGGCCGAACAGGATCACCGGCCCGAATACCGGGTCGGTCGCCACGCCCACAATCAGTTCGTGCGCCTGCGGACGGCGCGCCATGCTTTGCACGGTGAAGCCCTCGAGGCGCGCGCCGGGCATGAGCTGGCCGAGGCGGCGCTGCATGCGGGTCGCGGCGGCGCGCACCGCCTCCGCGGTGTCGAGGTCGAGCGCCACCCCGCCGACGTCGGACTTGTGGGTGATGTCGGGCGACAGGATCTTGACGGCGACCGGATAGCCGATCGCGGTGGCCGCCTCGGCCGCGGCGCCCGGATCGGCGGCGGTGCGGGTCTGGACCACCGGGATGCCATAGGCGCCCAGCACCTGCTTGGCCTCCGGCTCGGTGAGGATGGAGCGGCCGCTTGCCAGCACCGCGCGCACCACCTGCGCCGCCACCGCCCGCCCTTCGGCCACATGCACCGCCACCGTCGCGGGCACCTGCATCAGCAGGTCCTGGTTGCGCCGGTACTGGGCGACCTGCATGAAGGCGCTGACCGCCTCTTCGGGCGTGGCATAGGCAGGAATGCCTTCGGCCGCAAAGATCCGGCGCGCCTCGAGCACCCCGTCGCCGCCCAGCCAGCAAGCCAGCACGCTGCGCGACGCGGCTTTTGCCAGCGGCGCCACCGCGCGCGCGATGTCGGCGCTGGGCACGATGGCGGTGGGGGCATGGATGAACAGCACCGCATCGTTGCCAGGGTCGTTCAGCAGCACGCTGAGGGTGTCGCAGTAGCGCTGCACCGGCGCGTCGCCGATGATGTCGACCGGGTTGGCGCGCGACCAGGTCGGCGGCAGCACCGCGTCCAGGCTGGCCAGGGTCGCGGCGCTGAGCGCAGGCAGCGTGCCGCCGGCCGCGCCCAGCGCGTCGGCCGCCATGACGCCGGGACCGCCGCCATTGGTCATGATGGCCAGCCGCTCGCCGCCGCGGGTGCGCGCGTGCGCCAGCGTCTCGACGGCGGCGAACATGTCTTCGGTGGTCAGCACCCGCAGCATGCCGGCGCGGCGGATGGCGGCGTCGTAGACGTCGTCGGCGCCGGCCAGCGCGCCGGTGTGCGAAGCGGCGGCGCGCGCCCCTTCCGGCATGCGCCCGGCCTTGAGCACCAGCACCGGCTTGCTGCGCGCTGCCGCGCGCGCCGCCGACATGAACTTGCGCGCATGGCGCACGTCTTCCATGTACATCAGGATGGCGCCGGTGTCGGCGTCGCTGGCGAGGAAGTCCAGCACGTCGCCGAAGTCGACGTCGGCGCTTTCGCCCAGCGAAATGAACTTCGAAAAACCGATGCCGCGCGAACGCGCCCAGTCCAGCACCGCGGTCACCATGCCGCCCGACTGCGATACGAAGGCGATCCGCCCGGGGATGGCGCCGGTGTGGGCGAAGCTGGCGTTCAGGCCGATGCCCGGCACCAGCAGGCCGACGCAGTTGGGGCCGAGCAGGCGCAGCACGTAGGGGCGCGCCGCATCGAGCGCGGCCTGCTTGAAGGTACGGCCGTGGGCATCCGTTCCTGCGCCGAGGCCGGCGCTGAGGATGATCGCCGCGCGCGTGCCGGCCGCGCCGAGCTGGCGCACGATGGCCGGCACCGTCGCCGCCGGCGTGCAGATGATGGCCAGGCCGGGCGCTTCGGGCAAGGCTTCGACACCGGGCCAGGTGCGCAGCCCGCACAGCGTGTCGTATTTGGGATTGACCGGATACACCGGCCCCTTGAACCCGGCCGCAAGCACGTTGCGCAGCACCGTGGCGCCTACGCTGTGCGGGCGCAGCGAGGCGCCGATGACGGCCACCGAACGGGGGGCGAACAGCTGGTCCAGGTTCCTCACGCTCATGGTCAGCACCTTCTTGTTGTTCAGGAGCCGGGCAGCTTAGTGGCCCAGCGCGGCAAATTAGTTGATGTGCATCAAAAATACCGGAACCCGCCCTTGCCTTTCAAAATCCCTGCTGGACGCAGGCCGTGGCGCGGCCTAATCTAGTGTCATACAGTCCACTTCATGCGAAAGGATTTGCCATGTCGTACAAGACCATACTCGTCCACGCCGATTCGTCGCGCCATGCCGAAGAGCGCGTGCGCGTCGCCGCCCGCCTCGCCCTGGCCGAGGGCGCCCACCTGGTGGGAACGGCCATGACGGGTATTTCGCGCTTCCTGTACCAGGACAGCAGCATCGACCTGACCCGCACCGTGGTGGCGATGCACATGGATGCACTGTACCAGCGCGCCGGCGAGTCGCTCGCACGCTTCGAGGCGCTGGCCGCGGAAGCCGGGGTGCCGACCTGCGAACGCCGGCTGGTCGATGACGAACCCGAAGGCGGGCTGGCGCTGCAGTCGCGCTATGCCGACCTGGTGGTAGTCAGCCAGACCGACCTTGACGACCAGTCGGCGCGCCTGACGCCGCGCCTGCCCGAGTACGTGATGCTCAACAGCGCGCGGCCGGTGCTGGTGGTGCCCTACGCCGGCACCTTCGAACGGCTGGGCGACAACGTGCTGGTCGCATGGGACGCCAGCATGGAGGCCACCCGCGCCGTGACCAACGCGATCCCGCTGCTCAAGCGCGCGCGCCATGTGACGATCGCGGTGTTCAACCCCAGCCCCTTCGACGCCCACGGCGAGCAGCCCGGCGCCGATATCGCCCTGTACCTGGCGCGCCACGGCGTGAATATCGAAGTGTCGCTGCAACAGACTGGCATCGACGTCGGCAATGCGCTGCTGTCGATGGCGGCCGACCGCAACGCCGACCTGATCGTCATGGGCGGCTACGGCCACGCACGACTGCGCGAGCTGCTGCTGGGCGGCGCCACCGAGACCGTGCTGCGCACCATGACGGTGCCGGTGCTGATGTCGCACTAGGAGGCCACATGTTCAAGACCCTGCTGGTGCCGACCGACGGTTCGGAGATCTCGCAGATGGCGGTGGAAGCGGCCATCGGCTTCGCGCGCTGCTGCGGCGCGCGCATCGTCGCGCTGTCGGTGGCCGAGCCCTACCCGGTGGTGCCGGTGGTGGACGGCGCCCTGGTGCTCGATGGGGGCCTCGACAGCCGCGAACTGCAGGAGCTGGCGCGCCAGCGCGTCGCCCGCGTGGCCGACGCGGCAAGCCAGGCCGGCGTGCCCTGCACCACCGAAGTGGCGCTGTCGTTCCATCCGCACGAGGAAATCATCGCCGCGGCGGCCAGGCACCATTGCGATGTGATCTTCATGGCCTCGCATGGCCGGCGCGGCATCGGCCGCCTGCTGGCCGGCAGCGAAACCCAGAAGGTGCTGGCCTATGCGCCGGTGCCGGTGATGGTGTTCCGCCCGCCGCTGGCCGAACGCATCTAGCCGGCCCCGCCGGCGCGGTAGCTGGCCAGCCAGGCGCGCGCAGCGTCCAGCGCGGCTTCGAGTTCGGATCCCGCCTGGCTGAAGCTGCGTTCAAGCTGGTCGCGCGGGCGCGCCTCCCTGATTTCCTGCTCCAGCACCTGCGACGCCTGCGCGAAGCGCTTGGCGCCAATGCTGCCAACGCCGCCGCGCAGCGCGTGCAGCATCCTGGCCGCCGCTTCCTCATCGCCGCCGCGCCAGCTCGCGCGTGCCTGCGCGAACTCCCTGCCCGCATCGTCTACCACCCGCTGCAGCAGGTGGGCGACGCCGGCAAGCCGGTCGTGGTGGCCGCGCGCCAGCGCCACCAGCGGCTCGATGCCAAGCACCGGCAGGTCGCCCGCAGGCGCCGCGGCAGGTGCGGCGCCTGCGGGCGCAGGGGCGAAACGCTGGCGCCGGTTCAGGTAGCGCGCGATCGCCGCCACCATCTGGTCGGCGTCGACCGGCTTGGTGATCAGGTCATCCATGCCGGCTTCGAGGTAGCTGGCGCGCTCGGGTTCGGTCACGCCGGCGGTGATCGCCAGGATCGGCAGCGTGAGGCCGAGCTGCTCGCGGATGCGGCGGGTGGCCGCGTAGCCGTCCATGACCGGCATTTGTATATCCATCAGGACCATGTCGTAGCCGCCTGGCGTCGCCTCCAGCCGCGCCACCGCCTGGGCCCCGTCGCCGACGATCTCGAGCTGGGCGCCGGCCTGTTCGAGGATGCCGCGCGCGACAGCCTGGTTCAGTTCATTATCCTCGGCCATCAGCAAGCGCGCCCCGTTCAACCGGGCCAGCGCGTTGGCCGCCTGCGCGCGAGGTTCGCGGCCCGTCGTGCGCACGCGCTGGACCAGCACTTCGTTGAGGGTGTCGTACAGGATGGTGGCGGTGACGGGCTTGCTGAGGATGGCGTCGGCGCGCGCCGCGGGCGCGGCCTCATCGAGCTTGCCGCGGCTGTAGGCATTGGCCATCAACACCACTGGCAGGCGCCCGCGGCCGGCGATGTTGCGGATCGATTCCATCGTACGCACCCCATCCATGCCGGCCATCTGCCAGTCGACCAGCACGGCGTCGAAAGTAACGCCCGCCTGGCGCACCAGGGCCAGCGCCTGTTCGCCCGAGTCCGCGCAGCGCGCTTCCCAGCCCCAGCTCCTGATCGTCCGTTCGAGGTAGTCGCGGCTGGTCGGGTGGTCGTCCACCACCAGCAGCCGCAACGCGGCCATGGCGCCGGCGCGCGGGCGGCTGTCGTCACCCCCTTCGCCTTCGATCCGCAGCGGCAGCGCGACCCGGAATTCGCTGCCGCGTCCGAGTTCGCTGTCGAACGCGATCGAGCCTTGCATCAGGTCGACCAGGTGGCGCGAAATCGCCAGGCCCAGGCCGGTGCCGCCAAAGCGCCGCGTGGTCGACGAGTCGCCCTGCGTAAACGGCGAGAACAGCAGCGCGCGGTGCGATTCGGCGATGCCGATGCCGGTGTCGCGCACCCGCACCTGCAAGGTGGCGTGGCCGCTGTCGCGCGCCAGCAGCTCGACCAGCACGCTGACTTCGCCGTGTTCGGTGAACTTGATCGCGTTGCTGGCGAGGTTGACCAGCACCTGCTGCAGGCGCATGGCGTCGCCGCACAGCCGGTGCGGCACGTCCGGGTCGATGCCGATCGCCAGTTCGATGTCCTTGTCGCCCGCGTTCACGCTCATGATGGTGGCCACCGCGCCCAGCACGTCGCACAGCAGGAAGCTGCCCTGGTCGAGCTCCATGCGCCCGGCCTCGACCTTCGAAAAATCGAGGATGTCGTTCATGATCCCGAGCAGCGAACGGCCCGAATCGCGGATCATCTCGAGGTAGCGCTTCTGTTCGTCCTTCAGCTCGGTCAGCGACAGCAGGTGGGCCATGCCGAGCACCGCGTTCATCGGCGTGCGCAGCTCGTGGCTCATGTTGGCCACGAATTCCCCCTTGGCGCGGCTGGCCGCCTCGGCGCGGTCGCGCTCATGTTCCAGCTCGGTGGCGCGCGCCGCCACCTCCGTGGACAGCCGGCGCCGCTCGGTGATATCGCGCATGAAGGCATTGGCGACGTAGCCGGCGCCGTTGTGGAAGCCGGCGATCGACAGTTCGACCGGAATCTCGCGGCCGTCGCGCCGCAGCGCCATCACCTCGAGACGGGTGTTGACGATCTTTCCGGTGCCGGTCAGGGCAAAGCGCGCGAAGCCTTCGTTGTGGGCCTCGCGCAGGGCCGGCGGGATGATCAGCTCGGCCATGTCGCGGCCGATGGCTTCGGCCGTGCTCCAGCCGAACGTGCGCTCGGCCTGGGTGTTCCAGTCGGTGATGCGGCCGTCGATGCCGATCGCCACAAACGCGTCGTTCGAGTTTTCCAGGATGACGCGGGTGCGGCGCTGCTCGCGCACCAGCTGGGCCAGCAGCGGCCGCACCTGGAACAGCAGGGCCGAGGCGCCCAGCGCCACCAGTACCGCCAGCGCCAGCAGCAGCATGTTGGTGCGCTCGCGCAGCGGCGCGTACAGGGTGGCGATGTCGTTCTTGACCACCAGGCCAAGGCCGAAACCGCGCACCGGCGTGTAGGCCGCCAGCGCCGGCGCGCCGCGCAGGTCGCGCGCGCCGGTTACGCCACTGCGGCCGGCCAGCGCATGGCTGATCGGCTGGTGCAAACTGGTGTCCGGCTTGAACATCGGGACCTGCAGCGGCTTCTGGTAGAACCGGGTCGATGCGCACAGCACATCGGCGCCGGCGCGGTGGCACAGCAGGATGTCGGAACTGCCGGAGGCCCGGATCGACCCGAGCACCCGGTCAAGCAGCGCCAGGCGCCGTTCCCCGGCCACCCGCCCCACCACCGCGGCGCCGTCGCGCACCTCGTGCTCGGTGCGCAGCACGTAGCCGCCGTCCCACATCAGCGCGCCCGGCTGCCCGCCGACGACCAGCGGATGGCGCACGTTGCCATTTTGCTGCGCCAGCACGCCGGCATTGGCGAGCAGCTCGCCGCCGCGACCGAATACCTGGACCCCGGCGACCTCGACACTTAGCATCTCCCGCGCCAGCTGCTGCAGGCGCGCCTTGCGCCCTGGGCCATCGGGCTGGGCCAGCACCTGGCCCAGGGCGCTGCGCTGCGTGATGTCTTCCATCATGCGCCGCCTCACGTCCAGGGTGTTGGCGATCGCGTCGGCACTGGTGCTGGCGGCCACCATCATGTTGGCGGACAGCGAATCTTCATAACTGTCGCGCATGGCGGCAAAGCCGGCGGCGCCGGCGCTGAGCGCCACCACGGTGACGACAGCGAGCGCGCGCCAGGTGATGCGCGCTTCGCTGCTGACCGGCCCGCGCAGCGCCGCCACATGCGCCGAGCGCACCGACCACAAGCCGATGCCCAGCATGATCATGCCGGCCGCGGTCGGCGGCTGCATCACGTTGGCCGCAGCCACCCGGTACATCATCTCGAGCTTGAGGATGTAGCCGAGCAAAGCACCGGTGCCGATCAGCGTGACCAGCAGCGCGCAGGCCGACAGCGCCGCAAGCCGGAGGCGCCCGGGCGCGGGCGCGCGCGCCATGTGCAGCGCGATGCCGGCCAGGATGAAGGCGAAACAGGTGTTGGGGGCCATTCGGCCGGGGTACGGCCGCTCGGGGGTGGGGGCGGTCGGCACGCGCACCAAGTCGATGCCGAAGCTGACGTCGAAGATGTGCTGGGCCAGCACCAGCGCCGGCGCCACCAGCACCAGCGCGGCCAGTATCCGCCAGGCCCGGTCCAGCGCCGAACCGGGGCGCCCGCGGCGCAGTGCGAAGTAGCAGCAAAAACCGGCGGCCATGAACAGCACCGGCGAGATGATACCCATCTTCGACGCGCCGGGCACCAGCGTGGCGACGGCGTCGATCCGGAACACCCACGCGGCCGCCACAACCAGGCCAAGAAGTCCGACAAACATGCCAGCGAGCTGGTCTGCCGAAGTCACCAGTTTTTTCATGTTTGCCGACTAATAGTTAGGCAGAAAAGGTTACCACAGGCATGCGCGCGCACGCGGACTGTTGTATGCGCGGTACTAAATAGCTGGGTTAGCGCAAGGATGCGCGCACGGCTGCGCGCGCCATGGTGCACAGCCCTGAAGCCGGATAGACTGGTGCATATGAACAATTCCCGAAAAGTGGCCGGCATTGCCGGCATCGCCAGCGTGCTGTGGGTCGGCTTTACCGCCGCGATTGCGGCCAGCCAGCGCCGGCTGGTCTTCAACCCGACCATCAAGCGCGAAGTGGCCAGTCCGCGCAGCAGCGGCCACCGCACCCGCCTGGTGACCTTGCGCGCCGCCGACGGCACCAGGCTGTCCGGCTGGCTGATGAAGCCGGCCGTGGTCGGCCCGCACCCGGCGGTCGTGTACTTCGGCGGCCGTTCGGAAGAAGTGTCGTGGGTGGCCCGCGACGCCGGCAAGCTGTTCCCCGGCATGGCGGTACTGGCGGTGAATTACCGCGGCTACGGCGACTCGCAGGGCGACCCGGCCGAGAACCACATGGTCGAAGACGGCTGCATGCTGTTCGACTGGCTGGCCGCGCGCAGCCATGTCGACCCGGCCCGCGTGGCCGTGGTCGGGCGCAGCCTCGGTTCCGGCGTGGCGGTGCAGGTCGCGATGCAGCGGCCGGTGCATTCGGTGGTGCTGATCACGCCCTACGACTCGATCCTGGCGATCGCCCAGCGCCGCTTCCGCGCGGTGCCGGTCAGCTTCGTGCTGCGCCACCGTTTCGAATCGGTCAAGTACGCGGCCGAGCTGAAGGCCCCCACCTACGTGGTGCGCGCCGCCAGCGACGACGTGGTGCCGCATTCGCACACCGACCTGCTGGTGTCCAAGCTGGGCCGGCTGCAGCTGGACGAAATCATTCCCGATTCCGACCACCTGAACATCCCCTACCTGCCTGCCACCCAGGACAAGATCGCAGGCTTCCTCGCGTCCCAGTTCGCGCTCGCGCGCAGCAGCTAGACGGGCGGCCGGGCCGCAAAGAAGTGATAGCGGTTGCGGCCCGCGTTCTTGGCCGCGTACATGGCGGCATCGGCCTGGCGCAGCAGTTCGTCGGGACTGGCGGCGCCGCCCGGATACAGGGTGATGCCGATGCTGGCCGAAACGCGCGCCTCCCCTGCTTCGAGCACAAACGGCTTTTCCAGCGCCGCCAGCATCTTGGCGCACAGCGAATCGACCTTGGCCGGCTGCGTCACTTCGGTCAGCACCACCGTGAATTCATCGCCGCCCAGGCGCGCCACCGTGTCGGTGTCGCGCACGCAGGCGCTGATGCGGTGGGCCACTTCCTGCAGCAGCTGGTCGCCCGCCTCGTGCCCAAGCTTGTCGTTGACGTCCTTGAAGCCGTCGAGGTCGAGGAACAGCAGTGCCAGCGGCAACCCGGTACGGGCCGCGTGCTTGATCTCGTGCTCGATCCGCTCGCGGAACAGGCTGCGGTTCGGCAGGCCGGTCAGGTGGTCGTAATTGGCGCTGCGGCGGATCCGGTCCTCGACCTCCTTGCGTTCGGTGACGTCGCGCGCGGTGCCGGCCACCGCCTCGCTGCGGCCTTGCGGGTCGAGCACCGGCACCAGCAGGTATTCATAGGTCTTGTAACGGCCCGGTGCGAGGGTGAATGTCAGTTCGCCGCGATGGGTCGCCTGGGCCTGCAGCACATGGGCCACGTGCACGTCGATTTCGGGCGCGAATGCGGCGGCCAGTGCAAAGAAATCGGCGCCGGGAAGCTGGTCCGCCTCGACCCGCAGGTGCCTGGCAAAGGCCCGGTTGGCATAGATGATGCGCCCGTGCGGGTCGATGATGAAGGCCAGGTCCGGTGAACTCGACAGCAGCGCATCGAACAGCCGCGACTGGTAGTCGCGCAGCGCCGCGTAGCGCGCCAGCGCGTCGGCCACAGCCTGGTCGACCGCCTCGTTGAAGCGGGTGATTTCAGCGGCGGCGTCGGCGCAGCCGCCACGCTCGGTCCACAGCGCCATCACGGCCGCGCGCAGCGCGCGGAATTCAGCCACCGCATCGTTGACTGAAAAGCCCTGGGCAAGCCGCACCGCCCCATGGCGCGCCGCGTGGCTCTCGACGGCGCCGCAGTTGCCCATGCCGCCCGCGCAGGACTGATCCGCGCCCGGCCCGCATTCGACGTAGTCGGCGATCACCTGCAGCATCCCGCGCGCGTGCTTGCGCAAGGCGCGCCCATCGAGCTCGCGCGCCGACGGCATTTGCCTGGCCTGGTGCTCCCATTCGTCGAGGATGGGCTCGATGCCGGACCGGATGAATTGCGCCAGTTTCATGCAGACCTCGCCAATGGCGGACATGTTGTGTTTGACCTGTCGGCACGGCATCCGTTCCAAACTCATCCATGCCAGCTTGACCGCGTGAAATGTTGCAAAAACGCGGGCCCGGCGATTTACAGCGTCCTACATGCGCGCCGCCACTTCTCCTACTTTAATCCGAATTTCGATCACTTACCATGCAATCTCTGCTACACGCCATGCCGCCCCTGCCGCATGCGGGGCGGCCGGTAGCGGGAACAAACCAAATAGAAACAGGAGATCAAGATGGCTACCAATAAGCAAGGCGGCAACAAGGGCGGCAACAAGCAATCCGGCGGCAACCAGGGTGGCGGCCGCGGTAACAAGCAGAGCGACACCAGCAACCGCGGCTTCGCTTCGATGGACCCGCAACGGCAGCGGGAAATCGCCTCCGAAGGCGGTCGCGCTGCTCACGCATCGGGCAACGCCCATCAATTCACGTCGGAAGAAGCACGCGAGGCTGGCAAGCTCAGCCACGGCGGCGGCAACCGCCAGAGCGGTGCGGATAATTCCGGCGGCAAGTCGGGTGGCGGCAACCAGTCGAACGCCGGTAGCGGTTCGGGCGGCGGCGCCAAAGGCGGCTCGCGCTAAGCGGGGCGTGGCCCAGCCATAAGCGGCACGACGAAACGCCGCCGCACACCCTTTGCGGCGGCGTTTCTTGGTTCAGGCGCTTATTTGTTAAAGTGCTTGCCGATCGCTTCGGCACTGGTGCCGACCTGCTTGACTGCCTGCTTCAGTTCCTCGGCGCTGACGCCGAACTTTTTGGTCCAGTAAGCAACTTCCCAGTCCTCACCCACATTCACCTTGCTGGCATCCTGCGGTCCGCGGTTGTTAAGATTGTCAGCCATGTTGTCCTCCTCGTTTCAGCAATAATCGGGGCGCCTCGCGCCGTCTTCGGCATGTCCTGCCCATCAGAAAGTTAATCACGCACAATTGCCCCGTCGGTACGCCAGCGAACCGTCGAAGCTGCAGACCCGGCGGCCCGCAGCCGCTACAATGGCGCCTTCGCCACCTCGTCCCGGGGCCACCTTGCTGTTAGCGCTGCTGATGCCCTTGTTTCTCCTCGCCGCAGGCGGCTGGGCGCTCGCGCGCACCGGCTATCTTGCGCCTGGCTGGCCTGAAGGGGCGGCGGCACTGACGGTCAAGCTGCTGCTGCCGGCGCTGCTGCTCAATGGCGCCTACCACAGCGCCCTGCCCGACGCGCTGCCATGGCGCCCGCTGGCCGCGTTTTACCTGCCGCTGGTGTCGCTGTTCCTGCTACTTGCCTTCAGCGGCCGCGACCAGGCCCGCAGCGCCTCGCGGGCACTGGCAGCCACTTATTCGAACAATGCCTTCGTCGGCATTCCGGTGCTGGTCCAGGTGTTTGGCGAAGACAGCCTGCGCCATGCGTTCCCGGTGATCGCCTTCCATAGCCTGGCCGGGTTCAGCCTGTACTACATCATGGCGCGGCGCGGCCGCCAGGGCGCCGGCATGCTGCGCTCGCTGCGCGCCGCCGCCCTGAACCCCATCGTGGCCAGCCTGTTCCTCGGCTTTGCGCTGAACCTGTCCGGCCTGGCGCTGCCCCAGCCCATCACCCGCCTGCTCGCCATGCTCGCGGACGCGGCCCTGCCGTGCGCGCTGCTGGTGCTGGGCGCGTCGCTGGCGGGCCTGCGCTGGCAGCGGATCGCCGAGACGGCCACGATCGCCACGGCCAAGCTGGCCGTGCTTCCCTTGCTGGTGCTGGTGCTGGGGTTTTACGTGTTTGGGCTGGCGCCCGACGCGGTGGCGGTGCTGGTGGTGCTGTCGGCCTGCCCGGTCGGGGTGAACGCAGCGCTAGTGGTGCGTGCCGAAGGGCAGGACCCCGGCGCCGCCAGCTCGTCGATCCTGCTGTCGAGCATCGCCTGCATGGCCACCCTGCCTGCATGGCTGTGGCTGCTGCAACGCCTGTAGTCAGGCCACCATGCGCGCCGCCGGATAGAGCGACGCCAGCAGTTCGAACAGCCGGGCGGTATCGGCCGGCTTGACAAAGTAATGGTCGAAACCGGCGGCCAGCGCGCTGTCGCGGCCGAAGCGGCTGGAGTGGCCGGTCAGCGCAATCAGCGTGGCCTGGCCGGAGGCGGCGCGCAGGCGCCGCGCCAGCTCGTTGCCGTCCATGCCCGGCAGCCCGATATCGATCAGGCAGGCGTGGGGCGCGAAGTGGGCGGCCTCGTCGAGCACGCGGTCCGGATCGTGTTCGATCATGACCGCATAGCCCGCCAGCCGCAGCAGCATCGCCATCGCATTGGCGGCGTCCTCGTTATCGTCCACCACCAGCACGCGCAGCGCGCCGGCGCCAGGTTCGCCGCCCGCCTCGCCGTCGCGGCCAGGCCCGGCCCCGACGTGGCGCGGCAGATACACCGAGAAGACACTGCCCGTATCCTTGCCGTCGCTGACGACAGTGACGTGCCCGTCATGCAGCGATACCAGGCTGCGCACCAGCGCCAGCCCCAGTCCGAGCCCGCCCTGGGAGCGGTCGGGCGAGCGCTTCTGCTGGGTGAACAGCTCGAAGACGTGGGGCAGCAGCGCGGCGTCGATGCCAATGCCGTTGTCGCGCACATGGATTTCCAGCGCGGACGCGTGCGCCACGACGTCCAGCGCCAGGCGCCCGCCCGGCGGGGTGTACTTGGCGGCGTTATGCAGCAGGTTGGTCAGCACCTGCACCAGGCGCTTGCGGTCGGCCCACACCGCCACCTCGCCCTCCGCCGGCGCCTGCACGCTAATGTGGTGGCCACGCTCCTGGATCAGCGGCTGGGTTTGCTCGAGCGATTCAAGCACCACCTGGTGCAGGTCGAGGATGTCCTTTTCCAGCACCACCAGCCCGGTATTGACCCGCGACACGTCCAGCAGGTCGTTGATCAGGCTGGTCATGTGGTTGACCTGGCGCTCGATGATGGCGCTCGACTGCCTGACCCGCGCGACATTGTCGGGCGCCATGCCGAGCAGGTGGGCCGCCGAGCGGATCGGGGCCAGCGGATTGCGCAGCTCGTGCGACAGCATCGCCAGGAATTCGTCCTTGTGGCGGCCGGCCTCGCGCAGCGACTCCTCGGCGCGCTTGCGCGCGGTGATGTCGATCGACACGCCGCGGATCCAGCGCGGCACCCCGCCCGCATCGGGCACCACGGTGCCGTACACCTGCAGCCAGACCAGTTCGCCGTTATCGGGGCGCACCAGGCGGATGATGTCGCCGTAGGTGCCGTTGCGCGCCAGCGCGGCGCGGCGCGCCTGGTCCATGCGTTTCATGTCGGCCGGATCGATCGCGCCCCATACCTGGTGCATGCTGGTCCAGTTGGCGCCGAACAGCTCCGCCGCGTTTTCCGAGAAAATGACCTCATTGGTGGCGAGAATCCAGTCCCACACCACCATCCGCGCCACTTTCATGCCTTCGCGCAGGCGCAGTTCGCTGCGCTCGAGCGCCTGCTTGGCCATGACCCGCTCGGTGGCGTCGAATCCCTCGACGAAAATGCCGCTGACCTCGCCGTTCGTCAGGATCGGCTGGTACACGAAATCGCAATACACCTGGCTGACCGGGCCGTGTGGCGCCTTGCGCAGCAACAGGGTCACGTCGCTGGCGGCAAACGGCTTGCCGGTCTGGTACACGCCATCGAGCAGTTCAAAGAAACCCTGGCCCTGGAGCTCAGGCAAGGCGTCGCGGATCGGTTTGCCGATCGTGTCGCGGCCCCCGATGAAGCGGGTATAGGCGGCATTGGCGAACTCGTACACCATGTCGGGTCCGCGCAGGATGCACATGAAACCGGGCGCCTGCTGGAACAGGGCGCGCAGCCGCTCGCCTTCGGCTTCGTGCTGCTGGTGCAGGGCCTGCTCGGCGGCCAGCAGTTGCGCCGCCTGTAGCGCTTCGATGCGCTGGGCCTGCTCGCGCTGGCAGATCTGCTCGGTGAGGGCAAGGTTGGCCTGCTCCAGCTCGGCCTTGGCGTTGTGCTGGGCGGTGACATCGTTGCAGACCACCAGCACCCCCTGGACGCCGTCATTGTCCTCGACCGGGCTGTAGCCGTAGGTCCACCAGACATCCTCGCGCCTGCCGTGGCGGGTGACCGGCACCAGCTGGTCGACGTTCCAGGTCGAGCCTTTGCCCGCCATGACGAAGTCGATCTGGGGGCCGATGATCGGCCAGATCTCCTCCCAGCACTCGCGCCCGCGCTGCCCCAGCGCGCAAGGGTGGCGCTCCGGGCCCATGGTGGTGGAATACGCGTCGTTGTAAAACTGGACCAGCTCGGGGCCCCACCACAGGAACATCGGGTGGCTGGAAGACAGCATCACCCGGACTATGCTTTTGAGCAAAGGCGGCCAGCCGTCGGTGGGGCCGAGCAGGGAGTCGTCCCAGTTTTTGGCGCGCATCAGCGCGCCCATTTCCCCGCCGTGCGACAGGAAGTCGAAACTCGGACGCTGTGCGTTTTCCATGATCTGTGCTCGCCAGGTAAGAATGCCCGCATCGCCGGTAGAACTGTGGCCGGGGAATCGATATTAACATTATTCAAATAGCATTTGACATAGGCAGGGACCAAAAAGTCCCGGTATTTACAACTTAGCGTGCGTCACCTAACTGAACGCTTTTCCGATTAGCCCCACGCTGGACGCGGCAGCGGTCTCATGCCCAGAAGAAAGATGCCGCGTAGGCATCCTCTTACGCATGCTGGGCACGCGTACTGATGGCTGGAAAGCGCACACAAGGGGACAATCCTGCCATGCCCACATTACGGATGTCCCTGCCTCAATGATCACTATGCCGATGCCTGTGCGCGAAGCAGCGCAAGCCGCGCCATGCGCCGAACCCGCGTACGACGCGGCCAGCGCAAAATCCATGTACCTGGCGATGAGCCGCGGCCTCGACCACCAGCCTGAGGCGGCAAGCAGCTTCCTCGCGCGCCGCCTGGTCCAGGCCGCGTCGCTCCCGGCCGACCTGCCCGCAGACCCCGCCCAGCTCGAGGGCTGGTCGCAACGCCACGTGCTCGACGTCGGTTCGGCTTACCAGCAGTATCTTGCGCGGCGCAAGGCCGGCGCACCGCGCCAGTACTTTGCCAGCAAGGCCGCCGCCCTCCACTTCCTGCGCGCCGTGGCCCCGACCAAGCTGGTCGATGGCGCCTGGCTGTTCGGCCTGCTGCCGCGCTGGCAGGACGTCGCTTTCCACTGCCTGATCCGCACCTACCTCGAAGAACTGGGCGATGGTGTTGCCGACAAGAACCACGTCGCGATTTACCAGGCGCTGCTGGCCACGCATGGCTGCGACCAATGGCACGACCTGTCCGACGAGCACTTTGAACAGGGCGCGATCCAGCTCGCGCTGGCAGCCGAAGCAGACCGCTTCCTGCCCGAGCTGATCGGCTACAACCTCGGCTACGAGCAGTTGCCGCTGCACCTGCTGATCACTTCCTACGAGCTGAACGAACTCGGCATCGATCCCTACTACTTCACCTTGCACGTCACTGTCGACAACGGCTCGAACGGCCATGCGCACAAAGCGATTGCATCGCTGCAGGCCATGCTGGCGCGTGCCGACGACCCTGGCGCCTTCTACCAGCGCGTGCTGAACGGCTACCGGCTCAATGAACTGGGCGCCTGCACCACCTCGGTGATCGCCTCGTTCGACATCGACACCGAACTCAAGCGACTGCTGGCGGACAAGAGCGTCATCGGCAAGGACATGCACTCGGACTACTGCCGCATCGAAGGCAAGCCTGTCAGCGCGTGGCTGGCCTCCCCCGATGACATCGGGCCCTTCCTCCATGCGATGGAGCGCGCCGGCTGGATCAGGCGCGGCGAAGACGCCGGCGCCAGCCGCTTCTGGGGACTGGTATCGGGCCCGCGCGCCGAGATGTTCGGCGTCTTCAGCCCCTACGAACTGCAGGTGCTGCGCGACTGGATCGAACAGGCCCCGGACGGCGCCGCCCCCGCGCGCCGCGAGCCCAGCTACCGGGCGCGCCAGCGCAACCTGCGCGACCTGGCGGGCGCCGCGCAACCGCGCCCGACTGCAGTGCGCGGCGTGATCCGCCATTGGGGCCATGCCGCCAACGACGGCGCGGCGGGCGGGCAGAACGCCCTGCGCGCATTCGAACAAAAGGTCGCCGAATGCGGCGGTAAAGACGCGGCCATGGCGCTGCTGGGCGAGGCCCTTGCGCCATCGCGCCACCATACGCCGGTCGGCATGATGGCCACCCGGATGTTTGCCCAGCTGCTCGACGCCTGAACTGCCCATACACAGGAAGCATCAATGTGAAGATCCTTCAACAACGCCTGCTGCGCGGCGCGAACCTGTATGCGCGCTTCCCGTGCATCCTCGGCCTGATCGACCTCGAGGACCTTGAATTCGCCGCGCCCTCCGACCTGGCGGCCGTGATGGAGCGCGTGCACGCGCTGGTTCCGACCCTGCGCGAACGCTGCCTGTCGCCGCTGCCGCCGGGCGCCGACGCAGCGTCACTGGTCGCGCACCTGACGCTGGAGCTCCAATGCCTGGCAGGCGCGCCCGCGGAATTCTGCGAGACCTCGCTGGCGGAGGGCCCCAGCTCGCTGCGCCGGGTCGTGTGCGCCTACCAGATCGAACACATCGCGCAGTCGGCGTTTTCGCTGGCGGTGTACCTGGTCGATGCGCTGGCCCACGGCCTGCCGTTCGACTACGCCACGCCGTTCGAGCAGCTGGTCAGGCAGTCCGAAAGCTACCGCATCGATCCCCTGACGGCCGCGGTGCTGCAAGGGGCGCGCAAGCGCGGCATCCCGGCGACAAGGCTTACGGAACACGATGCGCTCTACCAGCTCGGCCAGGGCAGCCGCCAGCGGCGCTACCACCCTCGCCTGCCCAACGACAGCGCGCTGATGGGCGCATGGATTGCCCAGGACCGCCAGCTGACGCGGGCGCTGCTCGACGAAGCCTGCGTGCCGATACCGGCAGGCGGCACCGTCGACAACCTCGATGACGCGCTGCGCGTCGCGCGCCGCCTTGGGGGCAGCGTGCTGGTGATGCCGGGCGACGCCGCCGCCGGCGACGGCGGCATCAGCGAATGCGCCACCGAGCAGGAAGTGGCGCTGGCGTTTGCCGCGGCGCGCCACTTCGGGCGCCGCGTCACCATCGAACGCCTGGTGGAAGGCGCGCGCTATGTCGGCGAAGCCGGCGCCGTCATGGCCCCTGATGGCCTGGCAGCACTGTGCGCTCGGGCCAGCGCCAAGCTCGGGCTGGAACAAGGCGCCGTCGAACTGGCCTACAACGAAGCCGCGCCTGGCGAGGCGTCCGTGATTGCGGTAAAGGCGCCAGTGCCGCTGCGCGGCATGGCGCCAGCCATCGAGGTGGACGAATTCCTCGACGCGTTCGGTGCCGGCAGCGATGGCCGCATCCCCGTCATCGCCGTCACCGGCACCAACGGGAAAACCACGACCACCCTGATGATCGCGCACGCGGCCGAACTGGCGGGACGCCGCACCGGGCACACGACCACGCACGGCGTGTCGATCGGCGGGCACACGGTTTCCCAGGGCGACTGCACCGGCTACTGGTCGCACCGCGCGGTGCTGAGCGCGCCCGAAGTCGACTTTGCGGTGCTGGAGACGGCGCGCGGCGGCATCCTCAAGCGCGGCCTCGCCTACGACCGCTGCACGGTCGGCGTGGTGCTGAACGTCTCGGACGACCACCTGGGCATGGAAGGCGTCGCGACGGTTGAGCAACTCGCCCGTGTCAAGGAACTGGTGGCCGCCTGCGCCAGCGGCGCCGCCGTGCTCAACGCCGACGACCAGCACTGCGTCGCGATGGCGCGCCGTATCGGGCATGGCGCCGAACTGATTTACTTCTCGCTCGATCCCGCCAACGCGGCAGTGCTCGCGCACGTTGGCAGCGGCGGCCGCGCGCTGTACCTCGATGGCGCGGACCTGGTGGTCGCCCGCGGCCGGGACAAGCGCGTGCTGATGCCCGTGGACGCGGTTCCCAGCACCCTCGGCGGGCGCGCCCGCTATAACATCGCCAACAGCCTTGCCGCCGCGGCGGCCCTGCTTGGCGCCGGCTTCGAAGATGCGCAGGTCATTGCGGGGCTGGCCAGCTTCGTATCGGACGCCCGCTCCAACCCGCTGCGCACCAACCTGTTCGAGGTGCGCGGCATCACGGTGGTGGTCGACTACGCGCACAACCCGGCCGCCTACGCATCGCTGGCCGAGATGGCGCGCGCCATGACGCAAGGCGCGGTGGTGGGCGTGGTGACGTCGCCGGGGGACCGCCGCGACGAGGAGCTTGGCCACACGGGCCGCATTTGCGGCAAGGGCTTCGACAAGCTGGTGGTCTACGAGTCCGCCAGCCGTGGGCGGCCTTATGGCCAGGCCGCGGCGCTGATCCGCCAGGGGGCGCTGGCTGCCTGTGTCAATCCGGCCATGGTCGAAGGCGTGGATGACCGCGTGCAGGCACTGCGCCGCGCCTTTGCGCTCTGTTCACCTGGCGATGTGCTGGTCTACTGCGGGACGTCGGTCGGCGCGCTGGTCGAGGCACTGGAGAAGATCGATCACGCTTCGGCCCGGGCCATTGCCAGCCGGGCCTGCGCTGGCGCCACCGTCGTTCCCGCGCAGGCGGGAACCCATGCCACGCTGGCTTAGTGGCGCGCCTTCGTGATGATCGGAAGGGGTATGGGTTCCCGCTTCCGCGGGAACGACCGCCGGCTGATGATTTCTATGAGAGCGGCTGTCGTTTGGTGACATTGCGCAGAAAATCGAGCATCGAGGATGGCAGCGCATCCGCATCGTCATCCTCAGCCGCGCCGGCCGCCGGCAAGGTGTAGCGCGAACCTGCAGGCAGCAGGTGGAGCCGCACGTCGATCATCTCGGGGCTTTCACGGTGGGCGATCTGCGCCAGGTTGGAGCGCATGTGGCGGCCGTCGATCACCGTGACCGCGCCCTCGCCCAGTATCTCGATGCCGGCGCCGCGTTCGATGACCAGTGCCGTGTCCTCGTCGATGCCGACACCCTGCAGGTATGGATTCTGTGCCACGGCCGTCAGCAGCCGGCCCAGGCGCTGCCGCTCCGAGAAGTGCTGGTCGATCAGCACGTGCTGCACCAGCCCGAGGCCGGCGGCCATGCTGACCGCGCCCTTTTCCGGCTGCAGCACCGCCTCGCCCCTGGCCAGCATGTGGCCGGACATGGCCGATGCACCCGCCGACGTCCCGCCGATGCAGGCGTTGCGCTCCTTGAACGCTACGTGCAGCGCCCGGTCGACACCGGTGGCGCCGATCAGCGCCAGCAAGCGTTTCTGGTCGCCGCCCGTCATGAAGATGCCGTCCGCGGCGGACAGCATGCTGACCGCACGCTCGCTGTTGGCGTCACGGCGCGAGTCGATTGCCAGGTGGCTGACGTCGATGACCCCAAGCTCGCCGAAGGCCTGCTGGTAGATCTCCCACATGTGGTCGGACACACCGCTGGCAGCGGTGATGACGACGATGCTCGCCTCCGTTCCGCCGGACAGTTCGATGAAACGGCCGAGGATCTGCTTTGCGTAGGTGCGGTCCTCGCCACCGCCGATGATCACCAGGTGGCCATTGCGGGATGTCTCGTCGCGCTTATCCCCGGCGACGATCGCTGGCCGCCTGTTTTCATCACTCATCCTTATCCGCCCCTGCATTCCGTTGACCGACACAGAACCCGATTATGCAAAACGGCAGAGTACGCACGTAGCGGGAAAATAGCCGAGTGAATGTAAGACGCCACTGACAAGGGACCAAGACCGGGCTATCAGCGCCGCCTGCTGCGGCTGGCGATCAGGTAATAAGCCAGGCCGGCCACCGCGCCGGCCAGCGCCGCCTTTTTCACCAGGCCGGCGCGGTTATGCTCCCACTCGGCCTTGATGCCCATCTCGGACAACATATTGGGGATCTTGCCGCGCGCGAGGTCCTCGCCGATCCCTTCGACGACATTGACCCGGTCTGCGACAAGCAGCAGCAGCCAGTGGCGGAGATCGCTCTCGGTCAGCTTGTAGGCGAAACGCCGGATCGCGCCGCTCAACCCTTTCGGCGGCGCGCTGGTGCCGAACAAGGGCGTGACGTGCGGCCGCTCGGGCGACACCAGCACTTCCACCTTGCGCGCCTGCTGCACCGGGGGCGTGCCATGGAGGGGCAGGCGCGGCGGCATGTGCTCCATCGGCACCGCCGGACGGTTTTTGCGGTCGAGATCGGCGCCCCAGCCCTGGATGGTGGTGACGTCCACCCGCGGGCGGGGATTCTGTTCGCGGTGCTGGGTCAGGTCGGCTCTTGGTTCCATGGCGGCTCCTTAATGCACGGTGCTGGAAGCGACCGCGCGCGCGTCGCGGGCGTGCGGCGGAATGAGGATGGTCTTGATGCAGTCATCGAGCTTGCTGGAGAAGATGTGGTACGCGTCGGCCACCTCTTCAAGCGGTACGCGATGCGTGATGATCGCCTTGGGATCGATGCGCCCAGCCTGGATGTGTTCGATCAGTCGCGGCAAGTGGCGCTTGACGCTGGCCTGGTTCATCCGCAAAGTCAGCCCCTTGTTCAGGGCGTTACCGATCGGCACGGCATTGAAGGTCGGGCCGTACACACCGACAATCGACACATTGCCACCCTTGCGCACCGAGTTGATCGCCCAGTGCAGCGCGGTCGCGGAGCCAGCCTGGACCATCATGTAGCGGCCCGCCAGGCTCTGCATTGCGCTGCCGGACGCTTCGCAGCCGACGGCGTCGATGCACACGTCAGCGCCAAGCCAGTCGGTCATCTTCTTGATATGCAAGGCCATGTCCGGCACGTCCTTGAAGTTGACCACCTCGCACTGCGCATAGCGCCTGGCGAATTCGAGGCGGTAGTCGACATGGTCGACCACGATCACCCGCCCCGCCCCCATCAGCCACGCTGATTTGGCGGCAAAGATGCCCACCGGGCCGGCGCCAAACACGACCACCGTGTCGCCTTCCTGGATGTCGCCCATTTCCGCGGCCTGGTAGCCGGTCGGCAGCGCGTCGGTGAGCAGTACCGCATCGTCGCCGTGGATGTCGGGCGGGATCACGGTGGGGCCGACATCGGCCATCGGCACGCGCACGAACTCGGCCTGGCCACCGTCATAGCCGCCGGCAGTATGCGAGTAGCCGTAGATGGCGCCGACGGCACTGGCTTCAGGGTTGGTGTTGTGGCAGTTGCCGTACAGCTCACGCTCGCAGAAGAAGCATGCACCGCAAAAGATATTGAAAGGAACCAGCACCTGGTCGCCTACCTTGAGGCTCTGTACGCCGGGGCCGATTTCTTCGACGGTGCCGGTGAATTCATGCCCGAAGGTGCTGCCGACCCGGGTGTCGGGCATCAGGCCGTGGTACAGGTGCAGGTCGGAGCCGCAGATGCAGGACCTGGTGACGCGGATAATGGCGTCGTTCGGGTGTTCGATGACGGGATCGGGTTTATGGTCCGCGCGGATGCGGTAAGTCCCCGGTAGTTCATGGCGAGCATATTCTTCCCCTTCGCTTGTTGTTGAACCCGGCGCCAGGTACAGGACAGCGCAAACTAGAAACTACGGGAGAGAATGACGGATGGCGATACCCGCACGGAAAGAAAATGACAATATTGCCCGCTTTGTCGCCCTGCGGAAACGTCGTTCCCGCGAAGGCGGGAACCTATAACCCATACACTCAGCGGCAACGCCAGAGATATCACCGGCTCATGCGGGTTATGGGTTCCCGCCTGCGCGGGAACGACGAGGCAGGCGGAAAAACAAAACGGCCCGGACGAGCAACTCGTTCCGGGCCGTTGCATGACTAAGGCATGCTGTTAGTGCCGGTCAGTCCCGTGGCCGTGGCTATGGGTGTTCGACTGCACCGGCGCGTTCGCGCCGTCGGCTCCCTCGAAGAAGAACGGCTTGCGCTTCTTCGGGGTGGCGCCGACTTCGTTCATCGTCGCCGACTCGTACAGGCGGCCGTTGATCATCACGTGGGTCACACGGTCCGACTGGCGGATGTCTTTGACGACGTCGCCGTCGATGATGGCCAGGTCGGCCAGCTTGCCCACTTCGAGCGAGCCGACATCCTTGTCCAGGCCCAGGTACTGGGCGCCGTTCAGGGTCGCCGAGCGGATTGCCTCGAGCGGGGTCATGCCGCCGCCGACCAGCGACCACATTTCCCAGTGTGCGCCGAGGCCTTCACGCTGGCCATGCGCGCCGATGTTGACAGGCACGCCGACGCGCTGCAGTTCGGTCGCGGTACGGGCGACGCGGAAGACGTTGAAATCTTCTTCCGGCGCCGTCTCACGGCGGATGCTGCGCGGCTCAAGCACCGATTTCGGCACGTACTTCGACAGGATAGGATGCTTCCACACATCGGTGCGGGCATACCAGTAGTGCTCGCCGTCCAGGCCACCGTAGGACACCACCAGGGTCGGCGTGTAACCGACCTTGGTCTGCGACCACAGCTGCTTGACGTCGTCGTAGGCCTTCTCGACCGGAATCGAGTGCTCGATGCCGGTGTGGCCGTCGACCACCATCGTCATGTTGTGCTGGAACAGCGAACCGCCTTCAGGCACGACCATCATGCCGGTCTGGCGCGCAGCTTCGAGGATCTGCTGGCGCTGTTCGCGGCGCGGCTGGTTGTAGCTCTTGACGCTGATCGCGCCGCCCGCCTTCAGGCGGCGCACGTGTGTCATGGCGTCGTCCAGGCTGTTGACCGGCGCTGCGAAGTTACCCTTGGCGCCGTACAGGATGGTACCGGTCGAGTAGATGCGCGGGCCGACCAGCTGGCCGGTGCGCTGCATTTCGCTGTGCGTGAAGATGGTGCCGGTGTCGTTGGACGGGTCGTGCACGGTGGTCACGCCAAACGCGAGGCCGGCGTAATCCACCCAGCTCTGCTGCGGCACCATGCCGTCTTCGCCCATGGCGCCGTGCCAGTGCGCATCGACCAGGCCAGGGATGACTGTCTTGCCGGCTGCATCGATGCGGGTTGCGCCGGCCGGGGCTGCCACATCGGCGGCCTTGCCGATGGCGGCGATGCGGTTGTCCTTGATCACGATGCGGCCGTTGTCGATCACTTCGTCGCCCTTCATCGTGACGATGCGGGCGCCGTCGATGACGACCGTGCCGCGCGGTACCGATGACCTGGCCGCGAAACCGATCTTCACGCCCGGCTGCTTCATCACGCTTTCCGCGCGCAGTTTCTCTTTCTTGGCGTCGGCGTCGCTCGGTGCGAAGGCCAGCTTCATGTCGCGGGTGTACAGCTGGTCGCCCAGCGTGAAATGCAGCGCGCTGCTGTTGCCGTTCCAGTGCAGGTATTCACCGGCGTCGACGTCGAGCTGGCGCACCGGCAGCGATTCGGTCTTCTCGCCGATGGTGACGGCCTTGCCTGCCAGCGGCAGCGGCGTGACCCAGGTGTGGAAGCGCTCGCCGTAAGCGAGCCACTGGCCATCGGGCGACACGGCGAAGTTGGTCACGAACTCGCCCTTGGCGACCGCGTGCTCTTCGTACTTGTCGAGGCGGATGCGCACCAGCGAGGTCATCGAATCGACTTCGTTCGAGCGGGCAACGCGGGTGACATAGACATGGTTGCTGTCGTTGGCGAACTGCGGCGCGCGGCCCTCTTCCGTGATCAGCACCGGCTTGCTCTTGCCGTCGGTGCCGACCTTGTACACGCCCGGCTCGAGGCCGTGCCACGGGGTCATCAGGTGGCGGCCTTCGCCCTTCACATAGACGACTTCCTTGCCGTCCGGCGAGAACGCTGGCTCGACGTACTTGCCTGGCACGGTGGTCAGGACGGTTTCCTTGCCGCTGCGCAGGTCGATCGTGCGGACCGAGCCCAGCTTGTCGTCGTCCCAGGTCGTGAACACGACGCGCTGGCCGTCACGCGAAAACTTCGGGAAGTATTCGAGGTGGTCGGACTGCCTGGTCAGGCGCTTCGGCTCGCCGTTCGGCAAATCGCGCACGTACAGGTGGCCCAGCGCGGAATAGACGACCTTGTTGCCTTGCGGCGCAACGTTGGACCAGCGCAGCTGGCGCACGTCGAAGGACTCTGGCGCAACCGCATGGCTGAAGCGCACCGCTTCGCGGATATCGCGGGTGTCCTTGACGTGGAAGGCGATTTCCTTGGCCGACTTGGCGAACGGATCGACGCGCCAGATCTTGCCCTTGGCCCAGACCACGATCTCTTTGCTGCCCGGCATCCAGCTGAAGGCAGGATACACGCCGTGGATCGCCCAGGCTTCCTGCATGTCGCGCTCGAGCTCGCCCCATACCGGCGTTTCCTTACCGGTGGTCAGGTCTTTCAGGAACAGCGTCGACTGATTGCGCACGCGGCGCACAAACGCCAGGTACTTGCCGTCAGGCGAAGGGGTCGGACGGACCGCGCCGCCCGCGCCGCTGACGAAGGCCTTGGTCTTTTCGCTCTTCAGGTCGCGGCGGAAAATCTTGTAGATCTCGTCGTTCGAGTTCTTGTTGTACTCGAAAACGGTCCCCGGCGTGGTGTCCTGCGAGTAGTAGACGTAGCGGCCGTCCGGCGAGAACGCCGGTTCGCCCAGGTCCTTTTGCCAGTTCGGTTTTTCATTGAGCTGGACACCGCCGCCGCCCTGCACGTGGTACATCCAGATCTCGCCCGAACCCAGCGAACGGGTGCCCGAGTAGTGCTTGCGTGCCGCAATGTAGTTGCCGTTAGGGTGCCAGACCGGATTGTTCAGCAGGCGGAACTTTTCCTTGCTCACTTCGCGCGCGCCGGTGCCGTCGACATTCATCACCCAGATGTTGTCGCCGCCAGCGGCGTCCGACATGTAGGCCAGCTGCTTGCCGTCCGGCGAAAAGCGCGCCTGCATCTCCCATGCCATCGAATGGGTCAGCGGCTTCGCTTCGCCGCCGCCAATCGGCAGCATGTACAGGTCGCCCAGCAGGTCAAACACGATGTTCTTGCCGTCAGGGCTGACATCGACGCTCATCCAGGTGCCGGTACGGGTATCGATGTTGACTTTGCCGGCAGCGCCAGGCGGATTATTAACGTCCCATTTTTTCTTGTCGTCGGCGGGCGCATCGGCCGCGGCGGCCAGGGATGCGGATGACGCGAGGAATGCAGCGATGGCGGCTGCGCGCAATGTAAACATATGGCTCCCTAAACTCGTTTTCTTATGGCGGCAATACTTGCCGCTCCACATTCTACTTCCGTACGGGAACGGAAATCGAGCGTTTGCCGATGCATACAAAGAAAAACCCGCCGGAGCGGGTCTTTTGTGCGTACATACGCGGCGCCATGCTTACTGCGCGGTAACGGTTACTTCGTCGATGACGAACGAGGTTTGCACAGTCGAACCTTCGACACCGAGGAAATAGATGCGCACCGTCTGGCCCTTGTACGCCGAGAGGTCGAAACTGCGCTGCACGAAACTGCTTCCCTTGTTCAGGTTGCTGTACGTGGCCAGGGTGGCAAGCACGGTGTTGCTGCTGTTACGGACCTGGACCTTCAGGGTGTCGTAGGCGGTTGTCGTGGTGGTTTCGCTCGAATCGACCTTGAGCCAGAACTTCAGGGTCGCGCTCGAAGCGCTCGACGGGATCGCCACCTGCTGGTACAGGGTATCGGTATGCGTGGCCCCGTAGCCGTTCATCCACGCTTTCCAGCTGCCGCTGTAGGCAGGCTGCGACGCATCCGACGTGATCACGCCGCTCGTTGCCGTCCATGACGCGGCGCCCGATTCGAAACCGCTGTTAAGGATCAACTGCTGGGAGGTGGCGTTGCTGATGCTGAAGTTGACAGGCGCCGAAGTCGTGCTGTTGCCTGCTGCATCGAACGCCTTGGCCGTCAACGTGTGGGCGCCGTTGGACAAGGTGGTCGAATTCAAGGTCATCGCGTACGGCGAACTGGTGTCCGAACCTTTCAGCGCACCGTCGACGTAGAACTCGACCTTGCTGACGCCGACGTTATCGCTGGCCGACGCCGACAAGGTAATCGTGCCGCTGCTGCCGCTTTCGCTGGCGGTGACGGTCGGCGCGACCGTGTCGCCGCTGCTGTTGCTGACGCTGAAGCTGACCGGCGCCGACGTGCCGACATTGCCGGCGGCGTCGTAGGCTTTCGCGACCAGGCTATGGGTGCCGTTGGCCAGTGTGGTCGAGTTGATGCTTGCCGAGTAAGGGGCGATGTTGCTGCTGGCCTTGAGCACATTGTCGATGTAGAACTCGACCAGGGTGACGCCGACGTTGTCGCTGGCGTTCGCGCCCAGGGTGATGGTGCCGCTGCTGCCGGACTCGGACGCGGTGACGCCCGGCGGCGTGGTGTCGCTGGAGTTGGTCTGGGTCACCCAGATCGGCGCTGACCAGATGATCTTGCCGTCGCCCTGGGTAATCTTGGCGTAATAGAAGTGCTCGCCAACGGATGGGGTAATGGTGGTGTTGGCCGTGGTCGACAACTGGGTGACGGTGCCATTGCGGCCCGGTACCCCCTCATAGATGATGACGGTCGACGCGCTTTGCCCTGCCGTGTTGGCGTAGTTGGCCACCAGGTTCAGCGGGCCGCTGTTGGTAAAGCGCGAACCCATCACCTGGCCGTTGGCGGTCAGCACCAGTTGCGAGTTCTTGTCCATCGTGGCGAACACGCGGCGCGCCTTGAGCGCGTCAATGAAGCTGGCCTGGGTCAGTGGCGTGCCGCTTGGGATCAAGACGCCGGTGCGGTTGGTGTAGGACGCGCCCCAGTTCGCGCAATGGTTGTCCTGGTTGGTGCTGAAGGCGATATGGAAACCGGCCTCGAGCGCCTTCTTGCAGGCGCCCTCATAGGTGCTGCGGCCGGTTTCGCTTTCGGTGGTATTGGTCGAGAAGGCCGACGTGTTCAGCACCTCGCACAACACCATCGCTTCGTCGCCATCGGGCGTGTAGCCAAGCGGTACGCCATTGACGAGGAACTGGCCGGTGCCTTCCGGATGGTTGAACTGGCCGACCCAGCCGCGCTGGCGCATCAGCGTGTACAGGCTCGCGTAATCGTTCTTGGCGGTCAGGGTATCGCCGAGCAGCTGGCCGCTGCTGTTGTATTCCCACGCGAGCAATTCAGGGCTGTTCAGGATATTCAGGTGTCCGCCATTGCTGATCACGCCCCACTCCAGCCCGTACACGCCAAGGAAGTTCGGGTTGGCGGCGTTGTAGTTGGCCGCCGCCGACAGGCCGGCCTGGTACAGGGCAATCGCGGTAGCCGGACTGGCGGAGGAGTTGGTGCCCGAGGAGCCGTCGTAATAATGGTTGTGCTCGGACGTCATCAGGATATCGAGGCCGCGCCCGCGTGCGTAGGCAAAGGCATCGGTGGGTCCAAACGCGCCAGCCTGGGCGCCCTGCGAGCCGGTACAGGTGCTCAGCGCGCCGCCGCCGTCGCTGTGATTGGTCTGGCTGTGCAGGTTGGCGAAATACACCGTGTACGGCAGCGACGCCGTGGCGGGCGCGGACATCATTCCCGGCAGCGGCTCCTTGCCCTTGCCGCCCTTGGCCTTGGCCTGGGCCGCTGCCGAAGCAGGACCTGTGTCCATCGCCTTGAACGCTGGCATTGCCGGTGCAGCCGCCTTGCCGACCAGGATCTCCCACGATTGCTCTTTCAGCTCGTCGGCGCTTGCCGCCAGCGCCTGGTCCACCGCGTATTCGGACGCATCGGGAAGCTTGCCCTTGCCGTCGCCGGCCGCGTCGCGCGACAGCGCCTGCATGCGCACCTGGTAGACGCCGTCAGCCACCGGGGCTGAGCCGCTGCGCCCATCCCAGCGCACGCGCACATCCACGCCCTTCGTGAACATTCGCTCGACACCGTGCCAGCGCTGGACCACGTCGCCATTCGGGCTCAGCAGTTCAACGCGCCAGCTGACATCCTGGGCCCGCTCGACGAAGGGATAATCGAACGCCAGCGTGAAGGTGCGCGCCTCGGTGTCGCCGTTGCCGGCCAGCTCAGCCTTGTACGGAACATGCAAGGTGGCTTCGAATTCACGGTGATCGATCTCGGACGCGAGGCCAGCAGCGCTGGCCGAAAACGCCAACAGGAGAGCAAGCCGTGGAATGATTTTTTTTGTTTTTGCGCGCTGCATGATTTCCTCAGTCAAGTTGAAAAGAATTACAGGTGAATTCTGTCAACTATGCATGACTGGAATATGACGTCACAAATTCGATTTCCCTTCTCTATTGATATCGGATTGATATAAATTTGGCAAAAACAAAAGAGAGTTTTCTCAGCAGTAATGCCGCTCCCTATGACGCCACTTCTTGCCCCGGCTGGCACGACCTCGAACCCGCGAGGGCATCCGTGTTTCGCCTTGTGGCGCGAAACACTAAAATGTCTGTATATAGACAATAACTCCCGAAACGTTAAAAAGTGCGCACTACCGCACTGCTGCTGAAAGGCGAAAATGTTGCACTAATGCCAAATGTTCTGTAACATTCGCGCCTCCCTGACAATTGGCGGCACAGCAATGGCATCGACACAGTTGGTCTATCTATTCGCTAGTGACATTCCGGTCGGCACAGCCCTGCCCTGGCCGATTTTCCTCGCGTCCGGAGACCTGCTGGCGCCGTCAGGTTTCATGGTTGCCGACGAGTTGGTGCAGGAACGGCTCCTGATGGCCACGCCGGTGCGCATTGGTACCGCAACGGATCGGGGCCGGCCTTCGATCGAGATGGATTCCGAGGAACTCAGCGCCAGGATCGCGTCGCGCGCGAATGATCCGCTGAAGTACTTCCGGCAGAACGCCGAAACGGTGGTGCTCACCTTCAAGCTGCCGGCCGAGACCGAGCCTCGCACCGTCAACGCCGACTTCTACGGCCGCATCGGCATGTCGTCGGTGATCGTATCGGCCCCGGCACTTGGGCTGGGCGACGACAACAAGTGGAAGAATTTCGAAGGCATGCCGATTACCGTGCAGGTGCTGTTCGGCCGCACCTTGTGCATGTTCAAGACCACCTTACTGCGCTACGCGGCGGTGCCAAACGGCCACCTGTTCCTGCGCTATCCGCAGAAGGTGGTGACCAAGGTGTTCCGCCAGGCCTTGCGCGTAAATGCGCGCATTCCGGCATCGATTACGCTGGACAAGGGCGCTGCGCTTCCAGCTTTGATCACCAACCTGTCCGATTCCGGCTGCGCGCTGGAAACCGGGCTGCTTCTTGGCCAGGCCGGGTCGCCCCTGACCATCACCTTCCAGGCCCGGCTTGCCGACGCAACCCAGATGCTCTCCGTGCCTTGCGTGATTCGCAGCGTCAAGGGAAAGCTGTCGGAGCAGATGCGCTATGGCGTCGAGTTCTCGGACACGACGGCCGAGTCGGTGTCGGCTGCATTGAAAGCGTTTCTTTACGAGCAGCTGGCGGAAGCCTAGTCCAGGCTCCGAAAGAATGCCCGCGCCCCCGGTTCATTCTTTCTTGGCCAGCGCGAGCCGGAACTGCTCCAGCCTGGCTTCATAATCGAGGGCGTCACCGTAGTCGAGGAATTGGGCATAGCGTGCATGATTACCCAGCATTTTCCGCGCATGCTTGATCGGACAGAAATACTGTTCGGTTCGCGCAACGATCTCCGTGCAGTAAGCGATCAGGCCCGCAGCGTACGCACAGTATGTGCAATGAAATTTCTCAAACCGGTTCAAATAGTCGAGATACTGGCGATCGAGCACGATGTAGTCGGCGCGCCGCACTTTTGCGATTCGATAGATGGGAAAGCACAGTGCCTGGTAACAGCTGATGCTCAAATCAATCAAGGCGAGCGGAAAAATCATGGCGTAGATGATCGGCCCGGTAAGCAAATTCTGGGGACGGGAAGCGGTCAACCAATGAAAAAAACCGGTCTTGAGACGCTGATGCTCTTGCCGCACTGCCGAATCGAACTCGATGCGCTTGCCCCTAATTTTAAAAAACATCCGGCTTTCCTGGTCATGAAGCGCAATTGCCAGTTCGTCCTCAAGCGCACTCATCCTGGACAACAGCTCGTGTAACTTTTCATTCATTGTGCCCCCCGGTAGCAGAACGCGCCGACGCGCTGTCCGATGACGTGCCGCGCGGGACAACTCCGGGCGGCGCCGCGTCACTGCGCGCCATGAGACCATCCACCATAACCGGCGAATGCTGGATTGTCACTGCCTTGACTTGACGAGCTTAGTGCAGGCATGAGACGAGATCGAAGTGCATCGCCAGCGCCGCGTGATGCTCTGCTTGAAGGCGGCAGCTGCCAATTGCCTCCGCGCGAGTCAGTCCTTTGGCAAGCGATTCGACACTAACGAAGTCGAGAATCTCGACTTCCCGCCGCACCACACGCAACCAGCCTTTCTGGTTCAGCCGCAGTATCACTCGGCTGACGCTTTCGACTGTCAGGCCGAGGTAGTTCCCAATGTCCTTTCGCGACATGCGTAGCTGAAAACGGCTTGGGGAGTAGCCCCGCGCGGCGTAGCGCGCCGACAGGCTCAGCAGGAAAATGGCGAACCGCTGCTCCGCCCGCATGCTCTGCAGCGACAGCATCGCGCTCTGTTCGCGATTGATCTCATGGCTCATGAGCCGATGGAAATGCCGCTGCAATGTTGGGAGCTCTGCTAACAAGGTCTCAAGCCGCGCGAAGGGAAGCACGCATACTTCGCTATCTTCAAGGGCGATGGCGGCACTTTGATGGTACTGTGTCCCGATGGCATCCATCCCCATCATGTCGCCCGTCATCTGAAACCCGACAACTTGCTGCTCGCCACTTAGGTTGAGGCTGAAGGTTTTGAACTGGCCGAAACGCACCACAAACAGATTTGCAAAAGGTTCTTCCATGCAAAACAGTGACTCATCGCGAGCAAGGCGCCGGTAGCTGATGATTCTGGCGAGCAGACGGTTTTCGCCATCGCTTAATCCCTCCGACAGGCATTGCGCATTGAGCCAACATGGTGCGCACGCGGTACGCGCGGATCGGAAACCTGGAAGCGCGGGAGTTATCGCAAATGTTGAGGACATTGGTTGGCTCCCGGTGGCGAACCTTTAGTCTAGGCCGATGCGATCGTAGCCGCAATGAATATTTCGACCTGTTGTTGAAGCGCGCGCGCCGGGATGCGTTCTCGTGTGCGCGCTTGGCGGATGCCCGTCGGGAGCCGTGCCGCGAGAACGCGGGCCCGGGAATCGCGCGATGATGGTCAACTAATGGTGAGCTTTTCGCTGCTTTTCCCGTTGGGACGCTTGGCTAAAATCAGTTCAAGCACCCCGTCGCGGTAGGTAGCTTGCGAAGCGGCATTATCGACTTCATGGTCAAGGGTAAAGCTGCGGAAGCTCTTGCCAACATAGCGTTCCGCGCGCACGACATTCGATCCGTCCTTTTTTTCCGCTTCGCGTTTGGTTTCCACTGCGATCGACACCCGATTGCCATCAAGATTGACGTTGATATCTTCCTTGTTCACGCCCGGCATTTCCGCCTTCACCGTGTAGGCCTTATCGGTTTCCGAGACATCAATCCTGATCGGCGCTGGCGCTGCGGCATCGCGCAACAGCTGCTTCAGGCGGAAGTCGCGAAAGATATCGTCGATGCTGCGCAGGGAATCGAAGTTAGCCAGTTCCATGAATGGGTCGAAGCGCGTAAGTTGTGTGGACATTGTAGTCTCCTGTTGAGGTCCTTGAATTGGCGCGTCCAGATCGATGCTGGCCGCCCGAACGCAAACCCATTCTGCGCCTTCCCATCGCTGTCGCCTCGCATTGCATTTGATGCACATCACATCGGGCGACAAACGATCACTGTACCGACACAGGCGGATGGTGCCGGAAATGATGCGGCCAAGCCGATCTCACACAACGGGCCAGCCATCTACCCGCCGCTGCCGTATTTTTCCACGTACAGACATGTCAATTTCACTAACATAGTGTAGTAATATTACAGATGGGACCACCCTCATGGCCACCCGTCGCCGCAAGAACCATAAATAAGGACAAGGGAACGTGTGCCGCATCTCACTCCAAAGGAGTAACAAACATGAAGTCTCTTGGTAGTATTACTTCGCGGCTGACGCAGATTCTGACTGCCGGGGCCGCCGGGGTCGTGCTGGCCGCCTGTGGCGGCAACAGCGCAGAGCCCGTCGCACAGCCACCGCAATTCTTTACGCAGTCCGCCGTGCGCGGAGCGGTCGCGGCGCCCGCCCCCGGCACCATCCGCATGCACTTCCATCGCGCGCAAGGCGACGAGCGCGACTGGGGCGTGTATTCGTGGTGGGGCCCCGCCAACCCGAGTTCGGCCTGGATCACCGACCGCTTCATGATGACCGGCAGCGACGCCTTTGGGGGTTACGTCGACATTCCGCTCGACACCAGCAAGACTTCGATCTGGTTCCTGGTCACCGACGGCTACGGCAACAAGAACTGCGGCAACGACCAGGGCGTCGACCTGCGATCGGATATTGCCACCGCAGGCCAGGAAATCTGGATGCTCGAGGGCGACTGCACGATCCACGCCTCGCCTCCGCCGCTCAGCTACGGCAACCTGGCCAACGCCTCGGCCCACTGGCTGTCGGCCGACACGCTCGCGTGGCCCGGTACGCCTGCCACCGGCAGCTATAAACTGTTTTACGCGGCCGATGGCGGCCTGGGTTCCGCGCCGGAAGGCGTCACCGGGGCCGACGGCAGCATGGACCTGAGCGTCGGGGGCGAGCTGTCGCCCGAACTGAAAGCGAAGTACCCGCACCTTGCCGGCCTCACCGCGCTGAAGCTGTCGGCCGATGACGCCGCCGGGCTTGCAGCCAGGGCCAGCAGCCAGTTCGCCATCGCGCAGTACAGCGCGGCGGGCAAGTTGCTGCAGGTCACCTCGCTGCAGGCCAGCGGCATGCTCGATGCGGTGTTCGCCGCCGCAGCGGCCGATGCCAAGCTCGGGGCCACCTTCAACGCAGCCGGGGTGCCGACCTTCCGCGTCTGGGCGCCGACGGCCAGGTCGGTGTCGCTGAACGTGTACGCCGACGCCGCCGCCACGACAGCATCCACCGTGCCGATGTCGAAGGACGCGGCCAGCGGCGTGTGGCACTACACCGCTCCCGACGCCAGCTGGACCAACCGCGCCTACTACACGTACACGGTCAAGGTGCTGTCGCGCTGGGCCGGCAACCAGCTGGTGAGCAACGAAGTCACGGATCCGTATTCGCTCAGCCTGAACGCCAACGGCCAGCGCAGCTTCGTCGCGAACCTGGACAGCCCGCTGCTCAAGCCGGCCGGCTGGGATGAGCAGCGCATCCCGCGCCTCGACAGCGCCACCGACATCGCGCTGTACGAGCTGCAGGTGCGCGACTTCAGCGCCAGCGACCTGTCGGTGCCAGGCGCCCACCGCGGCAAATTCATGGCCTTTACCGACACCGGCTCCAACGGCATGCAGCACCTGCGCAAGCTGCAGCGCGCCGGCCTGACCCACATCCACCTGCTGCCGACGTTCGACATCGCCAGCGTCAACGAGACCGGCTGCACCACGCCGGCGGTGCCGGCGGCCGGGCCAAATTCGGACGCCCAGCAGCGAGCCGTCGCAGCGAGCGAAAACAGCGACTGCTTCAACTGGGGTTACGACCCGGTCCACTACACAGCGCCGGACGGCAGCTACGCCACCAACGCCGCCGACGGCGCAGTGCGCGTGCGCGAGTTCCGCGCGATGGTTCGCGCGCTGCATGAAGAAGGCCTGCGCGTGACGATGGACGTGGTCTACAACCACACCAGCGGCTCGCAGCAGGGCCCCACCTCGGTCCTCGACCGCATCGTGCCGGCCTACTACTACCGCCTCAACGCCAAGGGCGACATCACCAACGACAGCTGCTGCGCCGATACCGCCGCCGAAAACGCGATGATGGCCAAGCTGATGATCGACTCGGCCGTCACCTGGACCAGCCAGTACAAGATCGACAGCATCCGCTTCGACATCATGGGCATGCATCCGTTGTCGGTCGTCAAACGCCTGCAGGCCGCTGTCAACAAGGCAGCAGGCCGCGAAATCTACCTGTATGGCGAAGCCTGGAACTTCGGCGCCGTGGCGAACGACGCGCGCTTCGTGCAGGCGCGCCAGTGGAACATGGCCGGCACCGGCATCGGCTCGTTCAACGACCGCCTGCGCGACGCGGTGCGCGGCGGCGGATGCTGCGACGGCGGCCCTGCCCTGATCAGCCAGCAGGGTTTCATCAACGGCGCCTGGTACGACCCGAATGCGATGAGCACCCAAACCAAAGACGACCTGCTGCGCCTGGGCGACCTGGTCAAGGTCGGACTGTCCGGCACCCTGCGCGACTACAGCTTCACCGACCGCTTCGGCGCTGTGCGCAGGAATTCGCAGATCGACTACTTCGGCCAGCAAGCCGGCTTCGCGGCCAGCCCTGGCGAAACCATCAACTACGTCGAAGCGCACGACAACCAGACCCTGTTCGACCTGAACGCCTACAAGCTGCCGCAGTCGACCAGCCTGGCCGACCGCGTGCGCGTGCAGAACCTGGGCGCGGCCATCAACATGCTGTCGCAGGGCGTGCCGTTCTTCCATGCGGGCCAGGAGATCCTGCGCTCCAAGTCGATGGACCGCGACAGCTACAATGCGGGCGACTGGTTCAACCGCCTCGACTACAGCTACCAGGACAATAACTTCGGCGTCGGACTTCCGATGGCTGGGCCGAACAGCGGCAACTGGGAACTGATGTCGCCGATCCTGGCAAACCCGCTGATCAAGCCGGACCAGGCCGCGATCATCGCAGCGCGCGACTACTTCATCGACATGCTGGAAATCCGCAAGGACACCTCGCTGTTCCGCCTGCGTACAGCGCAGGACGTGATGGAGCGCGTCCGCTTCCACAACACCGGTCCGCAGCAGCTTGCAGGCCTGATCGCGATGAGCATTGACGGCCAGCGCTACCCTGGCGCAAAGTACAAGGGCGTCACCGCCTTCTTCAATGTGGACAAGGTGGCGAAGGACCTGACCATCGCCGAGATGAAGGGCCGCAAACTGGCGCTGCACAAGGTGCACCGGAAGTCGGGCAGCGACGCGCTGGCGCGCACCGCTGCCTTCGACCCAGCCAGCGGCGCCTTCCGCATTCCGCCGCGCACCACGGTGGTCTTCGTGGAAAATGGTGATGGCGGCAATTAAGCAGTAGCGCAACAAGCGCCGCTCCCGCAGCGGGGGCGGCGTGTTTACAAGTACCTGTTCAACCATGAAGAGAATCGACCCATGCACATCAAAGCCGGCCTGATATCAGCCATCCTTGCAGCCTCTTGTGTGGCCCCATCCGCGTGGGCCGACGAGCTTGTCGCAAGCGCCGCCTCGCCAAACAAGATCCTGAATGTCGACGTAAGGATCGAGAACGGCGGCCGCCTGGCGTACGCGGTCAAGCGGCGCGGCGAGGATGTCATCACCTGGTCGCGCCTTGGTTTCGTCCTGACCAATGCGCCAAAATTCGACGGCGGCTTTTCACTCGACAAAAAGACCTTGTCATCGCACGACGACACGTGGGAGCAGCCGTGGGGCGAGCGCCAGTTCGTGCGAAACCATTACCAGGAATTGCGACTTGACCTGGTACAGAAGGATTTCAAGAACCGCCGCATCGCGGTGGTGTTCCGCGTCTACGACGACGGGGTCGGCTTCCGCTACGAGTTTCCGAAGCAGGAGCAGCTGAAGGACGTGAAGATCAGCGACGAACTGACCGAATTCGTGGTCGCCAAACCCGGCACCGCATGGTGGCAGGTCGCTGGCGAAGTGGCCGCGCTCGAGCACCCGGTGCTCAAAACGTCGGTGCGCGAAGTCGGAACCGCCAACACGCCGATGACGGTGAAGACCGAGGACGGCACCCACATCGCCTTCCATGAGGCGGCGCTGGTCGACTATGCGGGCATGTGGATGCGCCGGGTCGAAGGCCAGAAGTTCCGCGCCCACCTGACGCCATCGGCGACCGGGCCTGCGGTCGAGCGCCGGGCGCCCTTCACGACCCCGTGGCGCACCATGCAGATCGCCAGCGACGCCGCTGGCCTCTACATGTCCGACCTGATCCTGAACCTGAATGAGCCCAACAAGCTGGGCGACGTCTCATGGGTGAAGCCATCGAAATTCGTCGGCGTCTGGTGGGAGATGCATCTCAATAAAAGCACCTGGGGCAGCGGCGCGAAACATGGCGCCACCACGGCGAACACCCGCCGCTGGATTGACTTCGCGGCGGCCAACGGCTTCCGCGGCGTGTTGGTCGAGGGCTGGAACATTGGCTGGGACAGCAACTGGGCCGGCGGCGGCGCGGCCTTCAGCTTCACCAAATCCTATCCCGACTTCGACCTGCCGGCGGTCAGCGCCTACGCGATCAGCAAGGGCGTGCGCCTGATCGGCCACCACGAGACCGGCGGCAATGTCGCCCACTACGAAAAGCAGATGGATGCGGGCTACAAGCTGTACGCGCGCCATGGCGTCGACAGCATCAAGTCCGGTTACGTGACCGACGCTGGGGCCGCGCTGTTTGCGGGTCCGGGCAACAGCACCCACTTCGCGTTCACCGACTCGCAGGAAGCATCGCGCCACTTCCTGAAGGCCGTGCGCGAAGCGGCCCGCTACCGCATCGCCATCGACACCCACGAACCGATCAAGGACACCGGCCTGCGCCGCACCTATCCGAACTGGCTGACGCGTGAAGGCGCGCGCGGCATGGAGTACAACGCATGGGGCAATCCGATCAACAGCGTGGACCACGAAGCCAACCTGGTCTTCACGCGCATGCTGAGCGGGCCGATGGACTACACGCCCGGCATCCTGAGCCTGGAAGGCGTGGACGGCAAGCCGATCCACTCGACGCAGGCGAAGCAGCTGGCGAACTTCGTGCTGATCTACTCACCTATCGTGATGGCCGCGGACCTGATCGAGAACTATGAGAAGTATCCGGTGCCATTCAAGTTCATCAAGGACGTACCGACCGACTGGGCCGACACCCGCGTGATCCACGGCGCGGTTGGCGAGTACGCCACCATCGCGCGCAAGGACCGCCGTTCGGCCGACTGGTATGTGGGGTCGGTGACCGACGGTGCGGCGCGCACGCTGTCGCTGCCGCTCGACTTCCTCGAGCCGGGCAAGCGCTACGTCGCCGAGATCTACCGCGACGGCGACCAGGCCGATTACCGCACCGCGCGCCGTTTCGACCTGGTGGCCGAAAAGCGCACGGTGGACGCGAAGGATATCCTGCAGCTCAAGCTCGCGCCCGGCGGCGGCCAGGCGATTCGCCTCAGCCCGGCGCCCTGACCGAGGGAGCCGGCGTGCCGTGCTAGGCTGCCTGCGGGCCTTGCAGCGGCACACGCACGGTGAAGACCACGGTCGGCTCCACATACTTGTACGTCAGGCTGCCTCCGTGCCCGTTGACGATCTGGCGTGCAATGTACAGGCCGAGGCCAACACCCTTGCGGTTCCTCGGGTTGTTGAGCGAGGTATGCTTGAATGGGTCGAACAGTTTCTCCGCCACTTTCGCCTCGATCGGCGCGCCGACGTTACGCACTTCGATGACGGCGTCGCCGTCCACTGCGTGCAAACCAACGCCGATCGCCTGCCCCAGTTCGCCGTGATGTAGCGCGTTGCTCAGCAGGTTCGCAAGTACCTGGACAATGCGGTCGACATCGACCACCGCCATGACCGGGCCGGGTACATCGAGCTGGAACGTGGCGCCTGGATGCGCCTCCCGCAGTTCGTCGACCAGTTCTGTAATGACAGCGCCAAGGTCCGTCATCGCCGGATTCATGCCCAGGCCAATGCCGCCGTTGATGCGGCTCATGTCGAGCACGTGGCCGATCAGCCGTTGCATGCGGTTCGACGATGACTGGATGCGGCGGCCGATGGTCTGCGTGCCCGAGCCGCGCTCGATCAGGGCGCCGGCCATGTTAATGGCCTGGAGCGGATCGCGCAGGTCGTGGCCAAGCATCGCCATTAGTTCGGTGCGCGCACGGTCGATTTCAGCATTGCGCGCCGCCACGAAACGGGTCAGCTTGGCGAGCAGTTGGGCGGCGATCGTCAGCGCGGTGGAATCCCAGGGCTCGGCCTTGCCGCGCACCGTCTCGCGCCACTCGGCAAAGGAACCGCGCGGGGTCAGGCGCGGACCGAGCGGGCCATGGGCAACGATCTTGTCCGGCTTTCCGCCCCAGCGCACCAGTTCGAGCTGCTCGAGGCGCATCGCCACCACCACGCCCTGCGACGGCGGATCGAATTTCATCGCGAGCATGCCAACCCAGCCCTCGAGGCTGCCGCGCATCGCCGGCGGCCAGTCGGCCAGCTCGTTGAACTGGCAAAGCGCTTCGCAGTCGTGTGGGAGCGCGTGTACGACGTCGGCGGCAAGGACGTGGTCCAGTTTGCCGTGAACGGTCAGTTCGCCCATTTGCGAAATAATCAGGGCGTCAGCGCCGAGCGCGGCGCGCAGCCGGTCGGCATAGGCGTCGAGGGTGCGCACGACATTGTCTTCCTGGCTCATCGCTTCGAGGATGCACGATCCCAGTTCGGCGCCCTGCTCAATGCGCGCCGCCTGGCTGCGTGTTTCTATTGTCTGTACGCTGGAGGCCAACACCTGTGCCATCACGTCGGTGGCCATCCGAATCGAATACGGCACTTGCAACGGGGTCATGTGGTGGCAGGCCAGCATACCCCACAGTCGTCCGTTAATGACGATCGACACGCTCATCGATGCCTGGACGCCCATATTGCGCAAGTACTCGACGTGAATCGGCGACACGCTTCGCAGCACGCTATAGCTCAGGTCAAGCGCGGCGTCGCCTTCGCGCCCCTGCAGTGCGACTGGCTGGTAGGCTACGTCCGCGATGATGCGCAGCGTGTTGATCAGGTAAAGGCGACGCGCCTGCGCCGGAATATCGCTGGCCGGATAGCGGCGGCCGAGGTAGGGTTCGATGCCGTCGGCGCACGCTTCGGCGACCACGTCGCCGCTATCGTCATGGCGGAAACGGTAGGCCATGACGCGATCGAATCCAGTCAGCATGCGGACCTGCTGCACCGCCATGTTCAGCAAAGCGTCAATCGATTGCTGGCGCTTGAACCGGTCGATCGACGCATGGGCCTTCAGGGCGAACGCCGCCACGGCGTCGGAGCGCAACGTGCGCCTTTCGAATTCGACCAGGATACGACCATCGTGGCCATGCGCGACGCAGTCGAATTCTGCTTCGCCGATGACGACTTCGCATGATACCGGCATGGCGGCGCCGTCATGCATGTCCAGGCGGACCAAGTCGGCCAGTTCAAGCGCTTCAGCCGGCAAAGCGAGGGTCGATATGGGCGCGCCAACGGCCGGGGTGCAGCCAATCATACCCGCCGCATTGACACTCCATGCGACCAAGCCAAGGCCCGGATCAAAAGCCAGCAGCGCGCCATGCGGCTGGATCGAACCTGGTATGTGGATAGGCTCGTCGTCGCAATTGGAAAGACTCACATCCTCGGGAATGAACGCCATGCAATATATTAGATAGTAAAGAACCACGGCAACCGTGATTTGTTAAAGCGGCGAACACGCCGCGTCACAGAATTATATCCGAATCATCGCTTTTCCAGTCTTACAGGAAACGGGAGCGCCGAGGCTGAGGCTCCCGGGCCGGCCGTCAGTTTAATCCCGCCACCGCCACTGCCGTCATGTTGACAATGCGCCGCACCGTTGCGCTCGGGCTGAGGATATGCACCGGCCTGGCCGTGCCGAGCAGGATAGGCCCGACGGTAACCCCCTTGCCCGCTGCTACCTTGAGCACATTGAACAGGATGTGCGCGGCATCGAGCGAAGGCATCACCAGCAGGTTGGCGCTGCCGGCGAAACCGTCCTCGATCTGGTAAATGTCGCGAATCTCCTGCGACAGCGCGGCGTCGCCATGGACCTCTCCGACCAGCGACAGCTCCGGCGCAGCCTTTGCCAGCAACCCGCGCGCTTCGCGCATGCGGCGGGCGGACGGGCGCTCGGACGAACCTTGCGAAGAATGCGACAGCAGCGCCACCTTCGGCTCCAGACCAAACTCGCGCAGCGTGGCAGCGGCCAGCTGCGTGATCTGGGCCAGCTCCGCCGCACTTGGCTGGTCGTTGACGTAGGTATCGGTGATGAACAGCGTGAGCTTGTCGAGCACCAGGGCATTCATGGCCGCCAGCACATCGACGCCCGGCGCAGTGCCGATTTCGTTCTTCACGTGCTCCAGGTGGCTGTCGTAGCTGCCCTTCATGCCGCAGATAAGCGCATCGACCTCGCCCGATTTGAGCAGGCGCGCGCCGCTCAGCGTGGTGTCGCCGTCGGCGTCCACGAGCGTGTAGTCGACATCGCGCTTGAGCCGCAGCCCCGCCGCCTTGATCGCGCGCTCGACGCTGCCGCCCTGCCCGATCAGCACCGGCGTGGCCAGCCCTTCATCGACGACGGTCTGCACGGCGCGCAGCACGCGAATGTCGTCCGCTTCCGCATACGCCACCCGGCGCGCTTGCGCCCTGGCCTTGGTGAACACCGGCTTCATGAAGAACCCGGTGTGGTAGATCATCTGTGCCAGCTTGTCGCGGTAGGCTGCCATGTCCTCGATCGGACGCGCCGCCACGCCAGATGCGGCGGCGGCTTCGGCCACTTTCGGCGCAATGGCCGCCAGCAGGCGCGGGTCGAACGGTTTCGGGATGATGTATTCAGGGCCGAACGACAGGTCCTGGCCCTCGTAGGCCGAGGCCACCATGTCGCTGGCCTCCGCTTCTGCCAGCTCGGCGATCGCGGTCACGCAGGCGAGCTTCATCTCGTCGGTGATGCGGGTCGCGCCGCAATCGAGCGCGCCGCGGAAGATGTAGGGGAAGCACAGCACGTTGTTGACCTGGTTCGGGTAGTCCGAACGGCCGGTCGCAATGATGCAATCAGGCCGCGCCGCGCGCGCCACTTCCGGCCGGATTTCCGGCTCAGGGTTGGCAAGCGCGAGGATCACCGGCTGCGACGCCATGGTCTTGACCATCTCGCCGGTCAGCACGCCGGAAGTCGAACAGCCCAGGAATACATCGGCGCCTTCGACGATGTCAGCCAGGGTGCGGGCAACGGTAGCCTGGGCGTAGCGCGCCTTGTTGGCTTCCATATTCGCCTCGCGGCCGACGAAAATGACGCCCTTCGAATCGGTGACGAAGATGTTTTCGCGCTTCACGCCCAGGAGCACCATCATGTCGAGGCAGGCGATCGCCGCAGCGCCAGCGCCGGACACTGCCAGCTTAACTTCGCCGATGTCCTTGCCGACCACCTTGAGGGCATTAAGCAGCGCCGCGGTGGAGATGATCGCGGTGCCGTGCTGGTCATCGTGGAACACCGGGATGTTCATCCGTTCGCGCAGCTTCTTCTCGATGTAGAAGCACTCGGGCGCCTTGATGTCTTCCAGGTTGATGCCGCCCACGGTCGGCTCCAGCATCGCGATCGCATCGACCAGCTTGTCCGGATCCATTTCGTCCAGTTCGAGGTCGAACACGTCGACCCCTGCAAATTTCTTGAACAGGCAGCCCTTGCCTTCCATGACCGGTTTGGATGCCAGTGGACCGATGTTGCCGAGCCCGAGCACGGCGGTGCCGTTGGTGATCACGGCGACCAGGTTGGCGCGCGATGTATATTCAGCGGCCATGTTGGGGTCTGCGGCAATCTCTTCGCAGGCGTAGGCAACCCCTGGCGAGTAGGCGAGCGACAGGTCGCGCTGGTTGGACAGCGGCTTGGTGGCGACGACTTCGATCTTGCCGCGCGTAGGGCTGCGGTGGTACTCGAGCGCATCTGCGCGCAACTGCGTGTCTTTGTCTTGGTTCTGGCTACTTTCCGTACTCATTCTAAATCTCCAGCGTGGTGAGGCCAACTACAACGGTAGTGATAGGCACTTGATAAACTGAAAATAGTGTACCAACAGATGCAGCATTGCGTTGGAAGCGCATCCAAATGACGCTCCCATTTTTGAGGCGGCCCGCAGGTGTCCGCAGGGCGGCGTGTTGGAAAGGCGCGTTTAATCCACGACAAGTGGCCTGGCCGGTCTTGATACCTGCCTGGCGTTTGGTCCCGCGGGAACAGCTTCGTATTCGGACCGGACGGCGCACTGTACGTGTCGGTGTTCTGCGCGCTAAACAGGACCTTTGCCCCATTCGACCCTATTCCGCGCCGCCGACTACCCCCGTTTGAAAGTCATGCCGTACTCGCGCTGGGTGCGCTCGGTTCCCTCTGACATTTTCGCTCTCCTTGGAATAAAGCACGTAAGTGGCAACCTATTCCAGGACGGGAGACAGCCAAAAAAAAGCTCCCTTGCGGGAGCTTTTTTTTTAATACTGGCGGAGACGGTGAGATTCGAACTCACGATACGGGTATAAGCCGTATGCATCCTTAGCAGGGATGTGCCTTCGGCCACTCGGCCACGTCTCCATTCCTGGTCCAGCAACGCCAGATCAAGAGACCGGAATGTTACAGTTCACCAGCAGGTTTGGTCAAGGGAACCCGCGAAGTTTTTTGAAAAAAATTATTCTTTTTCCAAATCAAAGGCCTTGTGCAGCGCGCGCACTGCCAATTCCATGTATTTCTCGTCGATCAGCACCGAAATCTTGATTTCAGACGTAGAAATCATCAGGATGTTGATACCCTCTTCCGACAGCGTGCGGAACATTTGCGAGGCCACGCCTACGTGGCTGCGCATGCCCACGCCGACCACGGACACCTTCGAGACCTTGGCGTCGCCGGACACGCTGGCCGCGCCGATCTCGCTCTTGACGCCTTCCAGCACGCCCATCGCCTTCTGGTACTCGCCGCGCGAGACGGTGAAGGTGAAGTCGGTCTTGCCTTCTACCGACTGGTTCTGGATGATCATGTCGACTTCGATATTGGCGTCAGCCACCGGTCCCAGGATGTGATACGCCACGCCTGGCTTGTCCGGCACGCCCAGGATGGTGATCTTGGCTTCGTCGCGGTTGAATGCGATTCCCGAAATGACTGCTTGTTCCATTTTTGTATCTTCCTCAAACGAGATCAGGGTGCCCGAGCTGGCTTCTTCTTCAAGCGGCATCAGGGGATCGGTCAGCGACGACAGCACGCGCGTCGGTACGCGGTAGTTGCCTGCGAATTCGACGGAACGGCTCTGCAGGACTTTCGAGCCCAGCGACGCCAGTTCCAGCATTTCTTCAAACGTGATCGTCTTCAGGCGGCGCGCTTCTTCCACCACCCGCGGATCGGTCGTGTACACGCCGTCAACGTCGGTGTAGATCAGGCATTCGTCGGCTTTCATCGCAGCTGCAATCGCCACGGCCGAGGTGTCCGAACCGCCGCGGCCAAGGGTGGCGATGTTGTCTTCGTCATCGACGCCCTGGAAGCCGGTGATGATGACGATCTTGCCAGCGTCGAGGTCGGCGCGCACTTTTTCGTCGTCGATCGACTGGATACGTGCTTTCGTGAACGACGAGTCGGTCTTGATGGCGACCTGCCAGCCAGCGTAGGAAACAGCTTGTTTGCCGATCGCCAGCAGCGCCATCGCCAGCAGGCCAACGGAAACCTGCTCGCCGGTCGAGGCGATCATGTCCAGTTCGCGCGGATCGGGCTGGTCCATGATCTGTTTGGCCAGGCCGATCAGGCGGTTGGTCTCGCCCGACATTGCTGATGGCACGACGACGATTTGGTGCCCTGCGTCATGCCATTTGGCGACGCGAGCAGCAACGTTCTTGATGCGATCCGTCGAGCCCATCGACGTACCGCCGTATTTGTGGACGATTAATGCCATAAGTGTGAGGAAATCCGCGCAAAAGGTGTAGAAATGAAGAGCTTTACTCTACATGTTGCGCTGCAAAATCTCAAGTCATTAGGCGAATATTCCTATAACAAACTGGAATATACATATTTCAAAATCCAATTACTGGGATGGCTGCCAGCGCAGTTTGATGAGTTTGCCCGGGCCTTGCCGGACGTGATGGCAGTCCATGCCGATGCCTGCCGCAAACAGCAGCTCGCGTCCGGCGCTCACGATCGGCAACCTTCCGCGCTCCCACGCCGGCACGTTGCATGCCTGGTAGTGGTACTTGAGTCCGCGTGTTGGCCGGTTGTGCGCCGGCTTCAGGCGCTCGCCGCCTTTACGGAAATCGATCGTCAGTTGTTGCCCGCGCAACCACTCGGCATCGAAACCCTCCTCCGCCTCATCGAAATGCAGGGTTCCGCCGTAATCGGGGAACTCGATCTGCGCCTCGCCGCTCCAACGGAACAGCTGCCCTGCCTTCACGATGATGCCTTCATCGTCCGGGTCGCGCATGCCTGCTAGATCTGGCAATTTCGGCGTGATGTAGAGGCGGTCGCGGTGGCGGCGGATGTAGCAGTCGGGGTGCGTAACCAGCAGCTGGGCGTCGTGGCGGGCTTCCACCAGTTGCGTCACCATCTCGGCAAGCCATGCTGTCGATGGCATGCGCAGCGCGCGCGTGTGGAACCAGTGGCGCAGCATGTTGTAGGCGCGGTCCTGGCTCATCGTGCGCAGCTTGGCCACGTCGATCGAGTCGCCTTCGAGGCACTGCGACAGGTCTTGCACGGCCAGTTCGTTCAGCAGGCGTTGTGCCGACTGGGCGTGGGACGCGCTGCGCGCGAAGCGTTCCTGGAATCCAGGGAAGGCTTGCGCCAGCGCTGGCATCACCTGGTGCCGCAAGGCGTTGCGCGCGTAGCGTGGATGGGTGTTGGATTCGTCTTCGACGTAGCTGATGGCGTGCCCGGAGACATAGGCCTCAAGCTCAGCGCGCGAGACAGGCAGCAGCGGACGCGCCATCACAAGGTCGGGGTTGCCGAGCAGTTCGGGCGCAGCGTTGGCGCTGTCCATGCCTGACAGACCTGCCGTGCCGGAACCGCGCAGCAGTTGCAGCAGAACGGTTTCGGCCTGGTCGTCGAGGTGGTGCGCCGTCAGCATCAGGCGCACGCCATGCTCGCGCGCCATGTCGCCGAGTGCGGCGTAACGCAGCTTGCGGGCTGCGGCTTCGACGCCGGATTTGGTCTTTGCCAGCGTGACGCGGCGGGTGGCGAACCGGACGCCCAACGCTGCGCAGGCCTGTTCGCAGTGCGCCAGCCATGCATCCGCGTTCTCGCTGATGCCGTGGTGGACATGGAAAGCGTGCAGCGCAATGCCGTGCTCGCGCGCATACGCATGCGCCACGTGCAGCAGCGCCGACGAATCGAGGCCGCCGCTGTAGGCGATTGCGATGGAGGGGGTAACGACATCCGCGCGCAGCGCATCGAGCGCCCGCGCGAACGTTAGCGGGAGAGTTCCCGTTTGCTGCCGGCTCACTCTTCTGCCGGCGTCGTTTCTTTGAATTTGCCGTAGCTCATCAGCTTCTGATGACGGGCTTCGATCAGGTCCTTGGTCTTCATGCCATGGAACTGGCGCAGCGAATCGGCCAGTGCGCGCTTGAGCAGCACGCCCATCTGCTTCGGATCGCGGTGCGCACCACCCAGCGGCTCGCTGACGATCTTGTCGATCAGGCCCATTGCCTTCAGGCGATGCGCGGTCAGGCCCAGCGCGTCGGCTGCGTCGGATGCGCGCTCGGAGGTTTTCCAGAGGATCGATGCGCAGCCTTCCGGCGAGATCACCGAATAGGTTGCGTATTGCAGCATCAGCACGGAGTCGCCCACGGCAATTGCCAGCGCGCCGCCGGAGCCGCCTTCGCCGATGATGGTGGCGATCAGCGGCACTTTCAGTTCAGCCATCACGTACAGGTTGTGGCCGATCGCTTCCGACTGGCCGCGCTCTTCCGCGTCGATGCCTGGGAATGCGCCGGGAGTGTCGACAAAGGTGAAGATCGGCAGGCCGAATTTTTCAGCCAGCTTCATCAGGCGCATCGCCTTGCGGTAGCCTTCCGGCTTCGGCATGCCGAAGTTGCGCATGGCGCGTTCTTTGGTGTCGCGGCCCTTCTGGTGACCGATGACCATGCAAGCCTGGCCGTTGAAGCGCGCCAGGCCGCCGACGATCGACAGGTCGTCCGCATAGGAGCGGTCGCCGTGCAGTTCGTGGAAGTCGGTGAAGATCTCGTTCACGTAGTCCATCGTGTACGGACGCTGCGGGTGACGGGCGATCTGCGAAACTTGCCACGGCGTAAGCTTGGCGTAAATGTCTTTGGTCAGCTGCTGGCTCTTCTTGGCCAGGCGGTCGATCTCTTCGGAGATGTCGACGGCCGAGTCGTCCTGGACGAAGCGCAGCTCTTCAATCTTTGAATCGAGCTCTGCGATTGGCTGTTCAAAATTGAGGAAAGTTGTTTTAGTCATTATTACTCCGTGTTATTTCCAGGCCGACGCCGATACCTCGGGCGGCCGATTTTTCGCTATTCTACCGGAACCGGATCCAAACTACGCCATAAATACCACGTAGCAACTGTCCGCCATGGCTCCCAGTTGGCCGACACTTCGCGCGCATCGCTGCGGGAAACCGGTTCACCCGAGAAATAGTTCTGGCTGATGCCCTGGATCAGGCCGGGGTCGTCGAGCGGCAGGACATTTGGCCGGAGCAGATTAAATATCAGGAACATCTCCGCTGTCCAGCGTCCGATGCCGCGAATCTGGACCAGCTCGGCAATGACAGCCTCGTCTTCCATCTGGTCCCACTGGTTGGCATGCACGCGCTTGGCCTTGAAATGGTCGGCCAGGTCGAGGATGTATTCGGTCTTGCGCTTGGACAGGCCGCAGGCCGACAGCTGCTCGGCGCCAGCCTTGATGACTTGCGCCGGGGTGATTTTCGGGCAGACGATCAGCAGCTTGTTCCAGGCCGCGTCGGCGGCGCGCGCGGTCACCTGCTGGCCGACGACAGAACGGGCCAGCGTGGTGAACGGGTCGCCATGGCCGACCAGGTGCAGGTCGCCAAACTGGGGAATCAGCTTCTTCATGATGCGGTCGCGCTTCATGAGTTCGGCTTTCGCTTCCTCCCAGTACGGCGGCACTTCGAGAATCAGCGAGGTCGTGCCCGCTGTGTCCTTATGTAGCGCCATCATGCGCGGCGCCAGTTGGTCGTGCCATCCGGCTTGTCTTCCAGGACGATGCCGGCCGCCAGCAAGTCGGCGCGGATCTTGTCGGACTCGGCGAAGTTGCGCGCCTTCTTGGCGGCGGCGCGTTGCTCGATCATGGCAGCGATGGCAGCTTCCTTCAGGCCGCCCTCTTCCGCCACGCCAGCCTGCAGGAACTGCTGCGCAGTACGGCCAAGCAGGCCGATCACGCCGGCAAGCGCCTTGAACTGGCGAGCCAGTGCTGGCGACTTCGACTTGTTAACTTCCGAAGCCAGGTCAAACAGCGCTGCCACCGCGAGCGGCGTATTGAAGTCGTCATCCATCGCTTCGCGGAAGCGGACGGCATGCGCCTCTTCCCAATCAACGATGCATTCGCCCGAACCGATATCGACATCCGACAGCGCGGTGTAGAGGCGCGTCAGCGCCATGCGCGCGTCGTCCAGATGGGCGTCGGAATAATTGAGCGGGCTGCGGTAATGCGCGCGCAGGATAAAGAAGCGCACCACTTCGGCGTCGTACTTTTTCAGCACATCGCGGATCGTGAAGAAGTTACCAAGCGACTTGGACATCTTCTCGTTATCGACGCGCACGAAGCCGTTATGGATCCAGTAATTGGTCATCGGCTGGCCGAACGCGCCTTCCGACTGGGCGATCTCGTTTTCGTGGTGCGGGAACTGCAGGTCGGCGCCGCCGCCATGGATGTCGAAATGCTGGCCGAGCGTCGCGCACGACATCGCCGAGCATTCGATATGCCAGCCCGGACGGCCGCTGCCCCATTTCGATGGCCATTTCACTTCGTCCGGTTCGGATTCCTTCGACGACTTCCACAGCACGAAGTCGAGCGGGTCGCGCTTGCCGGTGTTAACGTCAACGCGCTCGCCCGCGCGCAGGTCGTCGAGCGATTTGCCCGACAGCTTGCCGTAGCCTGGGAAATTGCGGACGGCGTAATTGACGTCGCCGTCTTCGCCCTGGTATGCCAGGCCTTTTTGTTCGAGCAGTTCGATAATGCCCAGCATTTGCGGGACATAGTCGGTCGCATGCGGGACGACGTCGGGCGGCAGGATGCCCAGCGCGGTCGTATCCTCGTCCATGAACTTCTCGAAGCGCGAGACCAGTTGGGTAATCGATTCGCCGTTTTCCACTGCGCGCTTGATGATCTTGTCGTCGATGTCGGTGACATTGCGTACGTACTTGACCTCATAACCGGAGGCCTTGAGCCAGCGATAAATCACGTCGAAGGCCATCATCATCCGCGCGTGGCCGATGTGGCAGTAGTCATAGACCGTCATGCCGCATACGTACATGTTGACCTTACCGGCCTCGATCGGGATGAAAATCTGCTTGTCACGCGCCAGCGTGTTATAGATCTTTAATTGGCTCATCGGACTTTGCTTTACCGTGCTGTTTGTCGAGAGTGCAGGACGTTCGGGCAATAACGAAACCGGGCGCAGTCACCGCATGGGCGTGCGCCGGTAAAACGTGGCTTGCGTCGAGATCGTCAGTACCCTCTGTATTGTTCTTCTTGATAGAATGGGACGTTCTGCGCAAAGTATAGCATTGATAAAATACCGACTGGCCGCAACCGGGGCAGGTTTATTTTTCCGTGAAAGGCTTGACAGCCCACACGCGCCGCTGCAGCCCGCACCTCAACTGAAGGAAAACAAAATGCAAAAGACCCTGATGTTCCGCACGCCACTGCTGTCGCGCCTTGCCTTGTTCTGCGCCGGTATCACGCTCGCCGGCGCCGCGCTGGCCGCACCGGCGCCGCAGGTATCGATCAAAACCACGATGGGCGAAATCGTGATTGAGCTGGACCAGGAAAAAGCGCCTAAGTCGGTCGCCAACTTCCTCGGCTATGTCAAAAGCGGCTTCTATAAAGGCACCATCTTCCACCGCGTGATCGACGGCTTCATGATCCAGGCCGGCGGCTACGACGCCAAGCTGCAGCCCAAGCGCACCCGCAATGCGATTCCGCTCGAATCGAAGAACGGCCTGTCGAACGTGACCTATTCGGTGGCGATGGCGCGCGGCGACCGTCCAAATTCGGCCACCTCGCAGTTCTTCATCAACGTGGCCGACAATACGGGACTCGACTATCCGGGCTCGGACGGCAATGGGTATGCCGTGTTCGGCAAGGTCGTCAAAGGACAGGAAGTGGTCGACAAGATCAAGGGCGTGCTGGTCGACGACAAGCCAGGCTTCGAGAACGTTCCGGTGATTCCGGTGGTTATCGAATCGGCCAAAGTCGTCAAGGCTGTAAAATAACGCCTCAGCGCAGTATTCACCGAATAATAATTCAACTCACAGGAAAAACATCATGGCCGTACTGATCAAGACCAACATGGGCAACATTACTGTCGAACTCGACGCGGAAAAAGCACCGAAATCGGTTGCCAACTTCCTCGACTACGCCAAGAAGGGCCACTACAACAACACGATCTTCCATCGCGTTATCGGCAACTTCATGATCCAGGGCGGCGGTTTCGAGCCAGGCATGAAGCAGAAGCCTGCCGACCAGACCGTCGAGAACGAAGCCAAGAACGGCCTGAAGAACGAAGCCTACACGCTGGCAATGGCCCGCACCTCCGACCCGCACTCGGCATCGGCGCAGTTCTTCATCAACGTCACCAACAACAGCTTCCTCGACTATCCAGGCCAGGACGGCTGGGGCTACGCCGTGTTCGGCAAAGTTACCGAAGGCAAGGAAGTCGTCGACCAGATCAAGAAGGTCAAGACCAGCCGCAGCGGCATGTTCTCGGACGTACCGGTCGAGCCAGTCATCATCGAAAGCGTAGAAGTCATCTAAATGAGGTTCGGGCATTTGAATCGGGCAGCGTCGCGATGACAATGCCCCGCACGCTAGCGCTGTTCGTTTCAGACCTGCACCTGCAGCCCTCGCACCCTCGCAACGCCGAAGCGTTCCACCGCTTTTTGGCCGAGCGTGCGATGGGCTCGCAATCGCTGTACCTGCTCGGCGATCTGTTCGAGTACTGGGCCGGCGACGACGACCTCGACGCCCCCTTCCATCAATCCATCATTGCCGCCCTGCGCGCCGTCAGCGACGCCGGCGTTGCCGTGTATTGGATAGCGGGCAACCGCGACTTCCTGGTCGGCCAGGCATTTGCCGAGGCAGCCGGCCTCACCTTGCTGCCCGAGCCGCATGTCACCGACATCGGCGGCCAGCGCATCACGCTCGTGCACGGCGACGCCGAATGCACGGCGGACACCAAATACATGGAATTCCGCGCCCAGGTAAGGCAGCCGGCGTGGCAACAGCAGTTCCTCGCAATGCCGCTGGCGCAGCGCAAAGCCATCATCGCGGGCCTTCGCGAAGGCAGCCGCGAAGCGCAAGGCGCCAAGTCGTACGAGATCATGGATGTCACGCCCGATGCCGTGAGCGACTTGTTCGACCGCACTGGCAGCAACGTCATCATCCACGGCCACACCCACCGCCCCGCCCTGCACCAGCAAGGCCAGCGCCGCCGCTTCGTGCTGCCGGACTGGGAAGTGGACGCCGAACCGCCGCGCGGAGGCTGGATTTCCATCGATAGCGAAGGCGCGATCAGGCGTCACGGACTGGACGGCAAGCCCCTGGATTGATCAAAAACCCCGTGCGATGATAATGATTATCATTTATCATTGAGGTTCGATACTTCATCCATCAGGGTTAGCCATGAACATGTTCCGACTCGGCGCCATCGCCGCCCTCTTTGCGGCCAGCGCAAACGCAGCCTTCGCACAGCAAAACGAACTCAACCTCTATTCGGCCCGTCACTACCAGACTGACGAAGCGCTGTACTCGAACTTCACCAAGCAGACCGGCATCAAGATCAACCGCATCGAAGCGGGCGAAAACGAACTGCTGGAACGGATCAAGACCGAAGGCGCCAACAGCCCGGCCGATGTGTTCATCACGGTGGACGCGGCGCGCCTGGCAAAGGCAGACGAACTGCAGCTGTTCACGCCGTGGAAATCGAAAGCGCTAGAATCGCGCATCCCAGCACACCTGCGTACCGAGGACTGGATCGCTTTTTCGACGCGTGCGCGGGTAATCGTCTACAACAAGGCCACGGTGAATCCGGCCGATGTGCAGACTTACGAGGACCTCGCCAATCCAAAGTTAAAGGGCAAGGTATGCGTGCGGTCCGGATCGCATCCATACAACCTGTCGCTGGGCGCAGCACTGATTGAACATATCGGCGCCGAGAAGACCGAGGCCTGGGCCAAGGGCCTGGTGGCCAACTTCGCGCGCTCGCCGAAGGGCGGCGACACCGACCAGATCAAATCCGTCGCTGCCGGTGAATGCGGCGTGGCGCTGGCCAACAGCTACTACGTCGCGCGCATGCTGCGCTCCGAGAAGCCAGAGGATAAAAAGATCGCCGCCAATTTCGGCGTCGTGTGGCCGAACCAGAAGAGCACTGGCGCGCATATCAATGTGTCGGGCGGCGGCATCCTGAAGCACGCTCCGCACAAGGAAGCAGCGATCAAGTTCCTTGAATACCTGGCGTCGGACCAGGCGCAGGTCTACTTCGCGGACGGGAATAACGAGTGGCCGGTCGTGCCGAACGTGAAGGTAAAAAATCCGGGGCTGGAAGCGATGGGCGCGTTCAAGGCAGACACGATCCACGTCGGCAAGCTGGCGAAGAACCAGGCCGCGGTGCAGAAGATCTTTGACCGGGCCGGCTGGAAGTAAAAACCGCCGCGGTTTTACCCAGGGCGGATAAGCGGAGGCTCGGCGCCCCCGCTTATCCGCCCTAAGTTTTCCTGCTCCGCGCGATCTGCCACGACATCAGGACCAGCGGCAGCACGCCCACCCCGACAATGGCCAGGGCCGCCGTCGACGCCTCCGCCAGGCGCTCGTCCGACGCCAGCGTAAAGGCCTGCGTGGCCAGCGTATCGAAGTTAAACGGCCGCATGACCAATGTGGCCGGCAGCTCCTTCATCACATCCACAAACACCAGCAGCCCCGCAGTCAGCAAGCTCCCGCGCAGCAGCGGCAGGTGAATCTTGCGCAGCGTGGCCGCGTGCCCGAAACCGAGCGAGCGCGAGGCATCGTCCATGGTCGGCGTGATCTTCGCCAGGCTGGTCTCCACGGTCTGCAGCGACACCGCCAGGAAACGCACCAGATACGCATACACCAGCGCTCCTATGCCGCCGGTCAGCAGCAAGCCCGGCGCGTACCCGGTCAGGGCCTGCACCTGTCCGGACAGCCATGTATCGAGCCGCGTCACCGGAATCAGAATCCCGACCGCGATCACCGATCCCGGCACCGCATAGCCAAGGCCGACAAAGCGGTTGATCACCTTCGGCAGCAAGGCGCCGGTCAGGCGCGCCGAATAGGCCAGCAGCACGGCCACCACCACCGCCGCAAATGCGGTTACCGCCGCCAGCACGAAGCTGTTGCGCGACAGCTGGATGAAGCGTTCGCCAAACTGCGCATCGCCCTCGGACAGCGCCATATGCAGCAAGGCGCCGCCGGGAATCAGGAATCCGAGCGCAAGCGGCAGCAGGCACACAAGCACGGCGCCTGCCGCCCGCATGCCATGCAGCCGGTAGCCCGGCATCGGCCGGTTGCGTCCAGTCGTGTTATGGAAGCGCGCGCGCCCGCGCGACAGCCGTTCGAAGAACAGCACCATCGCCACAAACCCGAGCAGCAGTGCCGCCAGCTGGGCCGCCGCAACGCGGTCGCCCAGCGAGAACCACGCGCGGTAGATACCGCTGGTGAAAGTCGGCACGCCGAAATAGGTGACCGCGCCGAAGTCGGCCAGTGTCTCCATCAGCGCCAGCGCGGCGCCGGCCGCAATCGCAGGCCGCGCCAGCGGCAGGGAAACGCGGAAGAAGTTCGCCCACGGCCCGAGCCCGAGCGAGCGCCCTGCTTCGAGCATGCCGCTTGCACGCTCAAGGAAGGCGGCGCGCGCCAGCAGGTAGACATACGGGTAAAGCACGAACACGAACACCAGGCAGGCGCCGCCAACGGTACGGATGTCGGGGAACCAGTACTGGCCGGGAACGAGCTCGAAGGTCTCGCGCAGCCATGTTTGCACGGGCCCGACAAACTGCAGCAGGTCGGTGTAGGCATACGCCATCACGTAGGCCGGCACGGCCAGCGGCAGCACCAGCGCCCATTCGAAAATGCGGCGCCCCGGAAAATCGTGGATGCTGACCAGCCAGGCGGTCGATACGCCCACCACGATCACGCCGATGCCGACGCCGGCGCACAGGATCAGGGTATTGACGATGTAATCGGGAAGGACAGTAGACGCCAGGTGGCTCCACGTGTCCCCGGCGCCTGCCAGCAGCAGGTTGGCGGTGACGCTCAGGATCGGCACCGCGATCAGCGCGGCAACGAGCATGGCAGCGACAACCAGCGCCGGAAATCCGCGGCGCATGTGACGCTTCATGTTGAAAAGCCCAGGTGTGTGCAAGGTCAATCCTGAAAATGAGAATTATAATTGATTACTCGCCAACACCGGACCCGCCATGCCCCTGCTCGAACTGAAAGACATCTCATATGCCCACGGCGCCCACGTGGTGGTCGACCACCTGTCGTTCCAGCTGGAGCCTGGGCAGATCGGCTGCCTGCTCGGCCCCTCGGGCTGCGGCAAGACCACGGTACTGCGCTGCATCGCCGGTTTCGAGCATGCCAGCGCGGGCGAGATCTTCCTGGCCGGCAGCCTGATTGGCAGTGTGGACAGGCATGTGCCGGCCGAGCAGCGTTGCATCGGCATGGTCTTCCAGGACTATGCGCTGTTCCCGCACCTGAGCGTCGCGGCCAACGTCGGATTCGGACTGAGCGAGCTGGGCGCAGAGGCGCGGAGCGAGCGCGTCGCCGGACTGCTTGAAACGGTCGGCCTTGCGGGACAGGACCAGAAGTACCCGCACGAACTGTCCGGTGGCCAGCAGCAGCGCGTGGCGCTGGCGCGCGCGCTGGCGCCGCGTCCGCGCTTGCTGCTGCTGGACGAGCCGTTTTCGAACCTCGACGTCGACCTGCGCGAGCGCCTGGCGATCGAGGTGCGCGACATCCTGAAGGCCGAGGGCACCACGGCCATCCTCGTCACGCACGACCAACACGAAGCGTTTGCCCTGGCCGACCAGATCGGGGTGATGTACGAGGGCCGCATCCAGCAGTGGGACGCGCCGTACAACCTGTATCACCGGCCGGTAAACCGCTTTGTCGCCGACTTTGTCGGCCAAGGCGTGTTTTTGCCGGGCACCGTCGTTGAACCCGGCAAGATCCAGGTTGAACTTGGGGTGCTGCCATCGGATACCGGCACGGCCGAAGTCGGCGCGATGGTCAGGGTGCTGCTGCGGCCTGACGATGTGGTGCATGACGACGCCAGCGAGCAGAAGGCCGAGGTGGTCGCCAAGGCCTTCCGCGGCGCCGAGTTCATGTACACCCTCAAACTGCCGAGCGGCGAGCAGTTGCTGTCGCTGGTGCCGAGCCATCATAACCACGCCATCGGCGAGCAGATCGGCATCCGCCTCGCCATCGACCACGTGGTCGCCTTCCCTGCGCCGCCGCTGGACTAGTCGCGAGGTCACAGACAGCAATCGGCGGATGACGCTGCGCTCTTCCGCCCTACGTGATCGTGGACCGTAGGGCGGAAGAGCGAAGCGTCATCCGCCGAATTTGCGCATTCCTCCTGTTCAAAAATAAGTTGACAAGCTTTTTTCTAGTGTTATAGTTCACTACAACACCACTTAATCACAACACCTCAGCACTGGAGGAATCATGGTTCACCAAGCTGCAACCCCACCAAGGAGAGTCGGCAATGACTATCGGCTGGAATGACAACACACCTATCTACCGCCAGCTCAAGGAGCGGGTCGTCGGCATGATGCTTGACGGCGTCCTCAAGGCTGGCGACGCCCTGCCCTCCGTGCGCCAGATCGCCGCGGAATACCAGCTCAACCCAATCACCGTTTCGAAGGCATACCAGGAACTGGTGGACGATAACCTAGTAGAAAAAAGAAGGGGAATTGGCATGTACGTTACCGAAGGTGCAAGTGAAAAACTGCTCGCCAGCGAGCGTGAACGCTTCCTGAGCGAAGAATGGCCAGCCATGGTCGAGCGCATCCGCCGCCTTGGCCTGAACCTGGAGCAGTTGCTGCTGCCAACAGCGCCGGGAGGTGCGGCATGACTGCCGTGATGTCGGCGCGCGGCATGACCAAGCGCTACGGCAAGCGGGTGGCGGTCGATGACATCAGCTTCGACATTCCAGCCGGCCGCATCGTCGGCCTGATCGGCCCTAACGGCTCAGGCAAAACCACCACCCTGAAGGCGGCGCTGGGCCTGGTGCCGTTCGAAGGCCAGCTGTCGGTCCTCGGCCTCGACCCGCGCACCCAGCGCGATGAACTGATGCAGGACGTGTGCTTCATCGCCGACGTGGCGATCCTGCCGAAGTGGCTGCGAGTGCGCGAAGCGATCGACTTTGTGGAAGGCGTGCACCCGCGCTTCAACCGCGAGAAGGCCGAACGCTACATCGCCGCCACCAAGCTGACGCCCGACATGAAGGTCAAATCCATGTCGAAAGGGATGATCGTCCAGCTGCACCTGGCGCTGGTGATGGCGATCGACGCCAAGCTGCTGGTGCTCGATGAGCCGACCCTGGGCCTGGACATCATGTACCGCAAGCAGTTCTACCAGAACCTGCTGGAAGATTACTTCGACGAGCACAAGACGATCGTCATCACGACGCACCAGGTGGAAGAAGTCGAGCACATCCTGACCGACCTGATGTTCATCCGCGAAGGGAAGATCGTGCTGGCAGCGTCGATGGACGAAGTTGGCGAGCGCTATACCGAAGTGATGGTCCCCGGCGACAAGCTCAATGCGGCCAACGCGCTGCAGCCGATCGACCAGCGCACCGTGTTCGGCAAGTCGGTGATGCTGTTCGACGGCGTGCCGCGCCAGCAGCTCGCCGCCCTCGGTGAAACCCGTAACCCAAGCGTCGCCGACCTGTTCGTAGCGACCATGAAAGGAAGCTACGCATGAAAACGATGAAATGGCTGGTCCAGCGCGAGTTCTGGGAACATAAAGGCGCGATCTTCTGGGCGCCGATCGTGGTCGCCGGCGCGATCGTGCTGTTCATCGGGGGCACCATCATGTACGCCATCAGCATGGGCAAGTTTGGCGGCGAGATCACCATCAACGGCCGCGAGGCCAACATGACGATGGCGTTCAACAGCTTGTCGCCGCAGGACCAGGAGATGTTTGTCAACGCGATGTCGACCGGGTACATGGCCGCAGCCGCGCCGCTCTACATCATGCTGAGTGTGGTGGTCTTCTTCTACTGCCTGAGCGCGATGTTCGAGGAACGCCGCGACCGCAGCATCCTGTTCTGGAAATCGCTGCCGGTGTCGGACCAGCAGACCGTGCTGTCGAAGGTCGCGACCGCCCTGATCGTCGCCCCGCTGATCACGATTGGCGTCGCCAGCTTCGCGTCGGTACTGATCCTGCTGATCACCTGCGCTGCGATGGGCTTCAACGGCATCAACCTGTTCGGTGCGGTCTTGTCTTCCCCGCAGGTCTACCTGGCGCCGCTGCAGGTGCTCGGGATGCTGCCGGTGTATGCGCTGTGGGCGCTGCCGACAGTCGGCTGGCTGCTGATGGTGTCGGCCTGGGCGAAATCGAAGGTTTTCCTGTGGGCGGTCGGTACGCCGGTCATCGCGATCATCATCGTCAAATGGGCTGAGAAGCTGCTTGGCACGGGGATGAATGCCGACTGGTTCATCCAGAACGTGGTCGCCCGCGGCCTGCTTGGCCTGCTGCCTGGCGCATGGTTCGGCTTCGAACAGGTTCAGCCTGAGCTGCTGACCGCTGGCCGCACGATGAGCTTCGGTAACGTCTTTGCGCAGTCGTGGACGACGCTGGCCGCACCGAGCGTCTGGATCGGCGTCCTCGTAGGTGGCTTGATGATCTTCGCAGCGATGCGCCTGCGCCGCTGGAAGGACGAAGGCTAAGCCGTCTGCCAAAAACGCGTCGTTCCCGCGTATGCGGGAACCCATACCAGGCCGGCCTGGTGGCTTGAGTCGCTTCCTGACTGGTCGTCCGAGCTATGGGTTCCCGCTTACGCGGGAACGACGTTGTACAGGTTTTTTTATTCGAACTGGCGTTTGAAGTTTTCGAACTGTGCCTTCAACTCGTCCACCTCGCTGCGCAAGGCGGCCACTTCCTGCTCAAGCTGCGCGGTCCGGCCTCCCGATGCGGGCGCCGAGATCGAGCCGAACGCCGACTCCTCCCGCGCAAGCGCAGCTTCCCCACCGAGCAGCTGGCCATAGCGCGGCTCCTTGGTTCCAGGCGCCAGCGCGAGGCGCGCGACGACCGGCGGGTATTTATCGATCAGGAACTGCAGCGCCGATTCGACTTCCGCCACAGATTTGAATTCGTGGATACGGCCGCTGCGGGTTCGGATTTCGCCCGCCGTTTGCGGCCCGCGCAGCATCAGGATCGTCAGCACGGCAAGCTTGTCCTGCTCCAGCGTCCACTTGATGCGCATGCGGTGCTCATACTTGGTCACGCGCGCACCGGCCTGGGTGATGCCGTTGACGTACTTGCGCTGCATGAGCCGCTGCAGCACTTCGGCCACCGTCTCTTCCGACAAGTGCATCACCGGGTCGCGGCTGGACAGCTGGTTGCAGCCGTTGGTCAGCGCATTGAGCGACATCGGGTAGTTGTCAGGCGTGAGGGCTTCTTTTTCGGCGAGTACCGCCAGGACGCGGATCTCGAACGGATCCAGCTCGGCGGCGCTGTCCGCGCCGCCAGTTGATTCTTCAGTAGTCATCGATGTCCTTATTCGACCAGTTTGTTCAACTCTGCCGAATCCAATTTATCACACTCGGGCATCTGTGGGCAGGCGATCCCGGCCGCCTTCAGGGTCGCCATCATGCGTTCCATCAGGTCGTCCTGGCGTGCGGCGTGGTTGATCAGGCCGTGCAAGGCCTTGGACAGCGGGTCGTCGCCATTCGGCGTGACGCCGTAGGCCGAGAACATGTGGGCGCTGCGCACGTTGTCGTCCTTGCGCACGATGTGTGCCGGATTGCCCACCGCGGTCGCGCCTGGCGGCACCGGCTTGATGACCACCGCGTTCGACCCGACCTTGGCGTATTCGCCGACGGTGAACGCGCCCAGCACCTTGGCGCCGGCGCCAATGATCACGCCGCGCTCAAGCGTCGGGTGGCGCTTGGTTCCGCTGTGCAGCGAGGTGCCGCCCAGCGTGACGCCCTGGTAGATGGTGCAGTCGTCGCCGATGACTGCGGTCTCGCCGATCACCACGCCGAAGCCATGGTCGATGAAGACGCGGCGGCCGATAGTGGCGCCGGGGTGGATCTCAATGCCGGTGATGATCCGCGCCAGGTAGGACGTGAAACGGCCCAGCCACTTGAGGTTGGCGCGCCAGAAAGCGTGTGCCCAGCCGTGCATCATGATGGCCTGGAAGCCCGGATAACAAGTGATCACTTCCCATGCGTTGCGGGCGGCAGGGTCACGTTCAATGATGCTCTTGATATCGTCGCGGAGCTTGGAAAACATAGGAGGAAGGACAGAAAATGTTGCGATGCAATCATGGTAGCGCATTCGCTCCATGCTTGCTTACGAGGGGTCAAGAATGGCCGCCCCGTCACTCCCGCGCAGGCGGGAATGACGCTCAGGGCAGCGGGCGCGGCGCGATTGCCTAGCCTTCTTTGCCCATCCGCTGGCGGCGTGCCTCGTACAGGCAGACGCCCGAAGCGACAGACACGTTCAGGCTCTCGACCGAGCCGAACATCGGGATGCTGACGAGAACGTCGCAGGTCTCGCGGGTCAGGCGGCGCATGCCCTCGCCTTCCGAACCCATCACCAGCGCCGCAGGGCCGGTGAAGTCGGCTTCGTACAGGCCGCGGTCCGCATCGTCGGACGTGCCGATCAGCAAGATGTCGCGCTCTTTCAGCTCACGCATGGTGCGCGCGAGGTTGGTAACGGTGATGTAAGGCACGGTTTCGGCAGCGCCGCTGGCGACTTTGGCCGCGGTGGCGTTCAGTCCGACCGCGCGGTCTTTCGGCACGATCACCGCGTGCGCGCCGACGCCGTCGGCAACGCGCAGGCAGGCGCCCAGGTTGTGCGGGTCGGTGATGCCGTCGAGGATCAGCAGCAGCGGCGGACCTTCGATGGCATCGAGCAGTTCGTCCAGGTTGCGCGCGAGCGCCAGCTGGCTGGCGAACGCGATCACGCCCTGGTGGCGGCGGGTTCCGACGATCTTGTCGAGGCGTGCCGAATCAACCGGCATCACGCGCACGCCGGCCGCCTTGGCGCCGGCGATCAGGTCGTGCATGCGGCGGTCATTGCGGCCCGCATCGACAAAGATCTCTTCCACCGATGAAGCCTCGTGACGCAAACGCGAGGTCACCGCATGGAACCCGAAAATCATTTTGTTTTTCATTTCTTGTTATCGCTTCTTATTGCTAGTTTTGGATGCTGCTTTTTTTGCTGGACGCTCTGCTGCCTTCTTTGCCGCCGGCGCTGCTGCTTTCGCGCGCTTCTTTGGCTTGGCTGGCGCCTGTTCTGGTTCTTCTGCTTCAACGAGCTGGTAGCGCGACGAATTATCGCCGCCCTGCTTGCGCGACTTGGCCGGCTTGGCGTCAAGCGCCTTGTGCGCGGCGCTCTTCGGCTTGCCCACCCCCGTGTCGGCAGTGGCGCTCGAACCTGCGAGCACCAGGTCGATCTTGCGAGCCTCAAGGTCAACGCGCGAGACCTGCACGGTGACGCGGTCGGTCAACTGGAAGCGCTTGCCGGTGCGTTCACCGCGCAGCTCATGGCGCGCTTCGTCGTACTGGAAGTAGTCGCCACCGAGTTCGGTGATGTGCACCAGCCCTTCAACGTACAGCGCATCGAGCTGCACGAAGATGCCGAAGGTGGTCACGCCCGAGACGACGCCGGTGAATTCCTCGCCCAGCTTGTCCTTGATGAAGAAGCACTTGAGCCATGCTTCGACATCGCGCGAGGCTTCGTCGGCGCGGCGTTCGTTGGCCGAGCAGTGCACGCCAAGGGCGTCCCAGATGGTCAGGTCTTTTTCCTGCTTCTGCGTGCCGGCCGCCTTGTCCTTGGCCTGCTGCTTGCGCGTGGCGTTCGATACGGTGGTGTTCAGGCCGGCCAGGTCGATGCCTTTCGGCTCGTACTTCTTGCCGAGCAAAATGGCCTTGATGGCGCGGTGCGTCAGCAAGTCCGGGTAGCGGCGGATCGGGCTGGTGAAGTGGGCGTAAGCCTCGTACGCCAGGCCGAAATGGCCGATGTTGTCGGGGCTGTAGACCGCCTGCTGCATCGAGCGCAGCAGCATGGTTTGCAGCAGCGGCGCGTCCGGGCGCTCCTTCACCTGCTTCATCAGTTCGGCGTAGTCGTTCGCGGTCGGCTTGTCGCCGCCATTCAGGTTCAGGCCAACCTGCTTGAGGAAGGTGCGGACCTGGGTCAGCTTCTCTTTGGTCGGCGACGCGTGGATGCGGTAGGTGCCCGGATGCTTGTGGCGTTCCAGCAGGTCCGCCGCGCAGACGTTCGCCGCCAGCATGCATTCTTCGATCAGGCGGTGCGCATCGTTGCGGGTGCGCGGGATGATCTTTTCGATCTTGCCCAGCGAGTTGCAGACGATGTAGGTTTCTGTGGTCTCGAAATCGATCGCGCCGCGTGCGGTACGTGCCTTGAGCAGCGCGTGGAACACGTCGTTCAGGTTCAGCAGGTGCGGCACGATGGCCGGACGGCGCGCCGCCTCGGGGCCAGCGGTATTGCCGAGGATGTCCGCGACTTCGTTGTACGTCAGGCGTGCAGCCGAGTGAATGACCGCCGGGTAGAACTGGTAAGCCTGGATCTCGCCCTGGCTCGAAATGACCGCGTCGCACACGAGCGTCAGGCGGTCGACCGCAGGGTTCAGCGAGCACAGGCCGTTCGACAGCTTCTCGGGCAGCATCGGGATCACGCGGCGCGGGAAGTACACCGAGGTGCTGCGCTCAAGCGCATCGGCATCGAGTGCATCGTTCGGCTTGACGTAGTGGCTGACGTCGGCAATCGCGACGATCAGGCGGAAGCCGTTGTCTTTGCCCAGCTGGACCGGCTCGCAGTAGACCGCATCGTCGAAGTCGCGCGCGTCTTCGCCGTCGATGGTCACCATCGGCACGTCGCGCAGGTCGACACGGTCGGCCAGGTCGGCGTCGCGCACTTCGGATGGCAGCTTGTTGGCGGACTTCAGCGCGGCGGCCGAGAAGATGTGCGGCACGCCGAACTTGCGCACGGCGATTTCGATTTCCATGCCGGGGTCGTCAAGCTCACCCAGCACTTCAACGATTTTGCCGACCGGCTGCTTGAAGCGGGCCGGCTGTTCCAGCAATTCGACGCTGACGACCTGCCCTGCCTTGGCCTTGCCAGTCGAGCCCGATACCAGGATGTCCTGGCCGATGCGCTTGTCTTCCGGCGCGACGACCCAGGCATCGTTCTCCTTGAGCAGGCGGCCGATGACGTGGGTGTTGGCGCGGGTGACGACTTCGACGATGGTGCCTTCAAGGCGGCCGCGGCGGTCAGTGCCGGTGACTTTCGCGAGTACGCGGTCGCCGTGCAGGACCTTCTGCATTTCTTTGTCGCTCAGGAACAGGTCTTCGCCCGGGGCATCCGGGATCACGAAACCGTAACCGTCGCGGTGCGCGCTGACCTTGCCGCTGATGAAGCCGGACTGGTCTGCCAGCACATAAGTGCCGTCTTCTGAAGAGCGGATCTGGCCGTCGCGTTCCATTGCGTTGAGGCGGCGCGAAAGCACGCCCAGTGCGGACGACTTTACCTTGAGCATGCTGGCGATCGAATCGACGTCGAGCGCGGCAACTGCGGAACGGAAAATGCCGAGAATTTCCTCGCGGCTAGGAATGGTATGTGTAGGTTGGTTCAAATCGTTTTCTGTAATTATTTTTGGCGGCAGCGGCGCAGCATGCGCAGTGGTTGCCGACACAGTGAATATATTGACACGGTGATATGCGTAGTGTAACGGAAGGCCGCAGGATTCGCCTAACGAAGCGTGCTCGAAAAATACCGTGGCGAGAGCTTTGACATTTCAAATTGTTCCGCCTATAATTTTGGTCTTTCGCGGCGACGGTAACGTTGCAAGCGAAGAGCAGCAGGAGTATCAGGCGGTAGCAGCGCGGCGATAACGAAAGTTAATCTGGCGCAAAACTGCAAAGCCTAGTATGATAGCACAAGTCGGCGGCAACGCCGGATGTAGCAAAGCAGCAGCAGTGCCCACGTGGCGGAATTGGTAGACGCGCATGGTTCAGGTCCATGTGCCGCAAGGTGTGGGGGTTCGAGTCCCTCCGTGGGCACCACTCTACCGGATGTATTTCCGTAGTCTTGCTCTTGCGCCGTGATCATCGGATTACGGCGTTTTAGTTTGGCGATAAATAATGCTGTTGTTGATGTCGTAGTATCAGTGCCCACGTGGCGGAATTGGTAGACGCGCATGGTTCAGGTCCATGTGCCGCAAGGTGTGGGGGTTCGAGTCCCTCCGTGGGCACCACTCTACCGGATGTATATTCCGAATTTGTATGCCGCAAAACGCCGTAATCTTTGTAAAAGGATTACGGCGTTTTGCGTTGCGCCGTCCAATCCGCATGAACCGCCTTGTGCCGTACGCTTGACTTGAATCACAGACAGGCTATGCTCAGCAACATGAAACCCCTCATTCGCACTTGTCTTGCCTTGCTGACCGCCAGCCTGGCTGCGGCCGCACTGGCTGCGCCGGCGCCATGGTTCCAGTGGCGCAGCAAGCTCGACGGCAAACTGGTTTGCTCGCAGACCCCGCTTGGCCCGGGCTGGGAGAAAGCCACCGGTCCTTATCGTGACAGCCATTGCACAAAGTTAATCGCCGGTAAATAATAGAAAAAACGTATTGGAGAAAACAGAAAGTCGTCGTCCCGCCGCATCAATCAACCGAGGAGAAGTTAATGTTTACGAATCCCGAACAATTTGCATCCGCCACCAAGACGCTTTTCGAACTCCAGATGACCACTTTTAACGCGCTGACCAGCAAGGCGGTCGATGGCGTGGAGCAGGTCCTCGCGCTCAACATGGCTACCGCAAAGAACTCGGTCCAGGGTTCCATGGCTGCCGGTAAGGAAATCAGCGAAGCCAAAGACCCGAAAGCGGCAATGGATGCAGCCGCTTCGCAGGTCCAGCCGGCCGTCGGCGGCGCGGTCGCCTACGGCGAACAGCTGAAGGTCATCATCGACGACATCCACAAGGAGTTCACCGAGGCGGCCGACCATCACATGGCCGAAGCGAAGAACACCCTGTCGGCGCTGATCTACGACGTCACCAAGAACGTCAAGCCCGGGTCCGAAAATGCGGTCGACGTCATCAAGGCCGCCATCGACAATGCCTTCAAGGGCTACGAGGAAGTCACCAAAGCGACGCGCGAAGCGGTGAAAACCGTGGAACAGGAAATCGCCAAGGCCACCGCGCAAGTGAACGCCGCAAAGACAGACAAGCAGGCATAACAGCACCCTGCCATCCCCGCAGCGAATGAAAACGCGGGCCGCCCTTCGGGACGGTCCGCGTTGTCGCATGCGGGCACATAAAACAACAACAAGGAGACTGCATGAGCAATTTCATTACGCTGCTACCGACGCTGCTGATCGGCGCCCTCGCCCTGATCATGTTCGGCCTCGGGCTGTCGCTCACCATTGGCGACTTCCGCCGGCTGCTTGGCCACCCTAAAGCCGTAATCCTGGCCTTGGTGCTGCAGGCGGTGGTGCTACCGGCGATCTGCTACGGCCTGATCGTGGGGCTGGGCGTGGCGCCGGTGTTCGCGGTCGGCCTGATGCTGCTGGCCGCCTCGCCGGGCGGCGTATCGGCCAACCTGTTCAGTCATCTGTTCGGCGGCAACGTGGCGATGAATATCTCGCTCACTGCCATCAATACCCTGCTCTCCATCGTCAGCCTGCCACTGATCGCGAACTTCGCCATCGAGACCTTTGCCAAATCTGGCCAGGTGGTGCCGATGCAGACCGGTAAGGTGATCGAAGTAATCGGCATCGTGCTGGTGCCGGTCGCCGTCGGCATGTTCGTCAAGAGCCGCGCGCCCGCATTCGCCGCGCGCATGGATGCGCCGATGAAGCGTTTTTCGATGGTGGTCCTGGCCGCGCTGGCGATCATTGCCATCGCCAAGGAATGGACCGCGATGACGACATCATTCGCCTCGATCGGACTGGCAGTGGTAGCGTTCAACGCCATCAGCCTGGGCATGGGTTACTACGTGCCGCGCCTGATGGGCCTCGACAAGCCGAATGCCATCGCGATCGGCTATGAGATCGGCATCCATAATTCCACGCTGGCGATTTTCGTGGCGCTGTCGGTGCTGGGCGACTTCCAGCTGATGCTGCCGGCTGCGATTTACTCGGTCAGCATGTATGTGCTGGCGACCGCGTTCGGCTTCCTTGTTCTGGGCAGGAAGCGCGCCGTGGTTGGGGCGCCTGCTTAATTCCTTTGTAACCCGAGCAGTTCCTCGATGTGGGCAAACGCGGATTCGTCCTTGATGACGCCGCGTAGCCATACATGGAGCGGCTGCTCGCCCCACGCCGCCGCCTTGTCCGCCAGGTAGGCCACGGGGCTGTGCGGTTCGGTGCGGCGGAAGTACTCGGCCACCTGCCGCAGCTGCGCGATGGCGTGGGCGCGGGTGTGAAGCGGGCCTTGTCCGAGCTGGCTTTCATGCGTGGCCGGCGCCATCGCCATTGTCCTGTCGGAGGCCTGCCCTGCCACACCGGCTGACGGCCCTAAAGAATGAATGACGCTGTCGAGCGCTGACCGGGCTGCCGAAAAGCCGGGGCCATCGGCGCCGAGGCGCTCGTCCACGACCTTTTCCAGCCGGCCGACCGCCTCGGCACAGTGCGCGACTGAAGCCGCGTCCGGGTCCGGCATGTCCTTCACCAGCTGCGGCAGGCGCGCGGCAATCCAGCACAGGTTACCGATACGCTGCTCGAAGGAGCCCTCGTCCGGCAACGGATGCAAATGGTGCCAATAGCGTTCGCACAGCGCCGCCACCAGCATCAGGCTGTCGCCCAGTCCCTGGAACGACGACGTCCTGGCTGACGCCTCGGCCAGCCACACCGCCAGCCGCAAGTCCTTGCTGCTTTTCTCGATCAGCTGGGCGCAGCGCGCCGCCACAAACTTCCAGTCGGCTTCTTTCAGGCTGGTGACCCAGGCACCCTGCTCCAAGGTCGGGTCATCGGCCTGCCGCGCCTTCGACACCGCATCGACCTCGGGCGAGAATGCGATGTCCTCGCCGCATGGCGACTCGTCGCTGATCGGCGCGAGCAGCTGCTCGATATTGAGCATGGCTTTCTCCTTACGCTGGTTCGACGGCGTACTTGAACTTGCCGGCCTTGGTGGCGCCCACTTTGATGGCCGACATCGCCCTGCCTTCTGCCATCCGCGCCAGCACGGTGCCGGCAATTTCGGGCAGCAGCGTGCCGTTCAGGATGGTGTCGACATTGCGTGCGCCCGAATCGACTTCGGTGCACCGGGCAAGGACCGCCTCGATCAGCGAATCGTCGTAGCGGAACTCGGCCTGGTGGTTGCTGGCCACGCGGCGCTTGATGTGGTCCAGCTTGAGCCGGATGATATTGGCCAGCACATCGTCCGGAATCGGATAGAACGGCACCACGGTCAGGCGCCCCAGGAAAGCGGGCTTGAAGTGCTTGACCAGCTGCGGGCGGATCAGCTCCGCCAGTTGATCCGGGCCAGGCACCTCCGATGAGCTTTTGTTCAGGCAGGCCTGCATGATCTGCGATGACGCAGCATTCGACGTACAGATGATGATCGTGTTGCGGAAGTCGATTTCGCGCCCTTCGGCATCGTCCAGCACACCTTTGTCGAACACCTGGAAAAACAGTTCGAGCACGTCAGGGTGGGCCTTTTCGATTTCGTCGAGCAGCACCACGCTATACGGATTGCGGCGCACGGCCTCGGTCAGAACTCCGCCCTCGCCGTAGCCGACGTAGCCCGGCGGCGAACCTTTCAGGCCCGAGACGCTGTGCGCTTCCTGGTACTCGCTCATATTGATGGTGATGAGCTTGCGCTCCCCGCCATACAACAGGTCGGCCAGCGCCAGCGCGGTTTCGGTCTTGCCCACGCCCGAGGTGCCGACGAACAGGAACACGCCTTTCGGTTTGTTCGGGTCGTCCAGGTTGGCGCGCGAGGTGCGCACGCGCTGGGCGACGACGGCGCTGGCGTGCGCCTGGCCGAGGATGCGTTCATCCAGCAGTCCCTGTAAATTCATCACCGTTTTGATCTCATCCTTGACCATGCGGCCGAGCGGGATGCCGGTCCAGCTGGCGATGATCTCCGCCACTACGTGTCCGTCGACCTGCACCGGCACCAGCGGCGCTTCGCCCTGCACCGCGCGCAGTTCTTCGACCAGATTGCGCAGCGCGCCGGTGTCGCCCCTGCCGCCGCTTTCCTCCAGCCGGCTGCGCAGGCGCTTGATCTCGGCGCAGATCGACTGCTCCTTCTCCCAGCGTGCGCGCTGGCGGTCCTGCTCTTCGGTCGCCTCGACCCGCCGGGCGCGCAGCAGCGCGAGCTTGGGGCCGTGGTCTGCGCCGGCCGCTTCCTCGCGCGCCAGCGCCGCGGCTTCGGCGTCGATCCGCTCAAGCATGCGCATGCCAGTTTCGATCAATGCCGGCGTCGCGTTCTGGCCCAGCGCCACCTTGGCACAGGCGGTATCGAGCACGCTGATCGCCTTGTCCGGCAGCTGGCGTCCGCTGATGTAGCGGTGCGACAGGCGAACAGCTTCGGTGATGGCGTCGTCGTAGACGCGCACGTTGAAGTGTTTCTCCATCAGCGGCGCCATCCCGCGCAGCATCGCGCAGGCGGTCTCCTCGCTCGGCTCCTCCACCTTGATCACCTGGAAGCGGCGCGCCAGCGCGGCGTCCTTCTCAAAGTACTTCTTGTATTCGCCCCAGGTGGTGGCAGCCACGGTGCGCAGTTCGCCGCGCGCCAGCGCAGGCTTGAGCAGGTTGGCCGCATCGTTCTGGCCGGCCGCACCGCCGGCGCCGATCATCGTGTGCGCCTCGTCGATGAACAGGATGATCGCGCGAGGGCTCTTTTTCACCTCGTCGATCACGTTCTTCAGGCGGTTTTCGAAATCGCCCTTGACGCTGGCGCCGGCCTGCAGCAGGCCCATGTCGAGCGTGTGGATCTCGGTTTCGCGCAGCACTTCCGGCACGTCGCCGCTGGCAATGCGCAGCGCCAGGCCCTCGACCACGGCGGTTTTGCCGACGCCCGCTTCGCCGGTCAGGATCGGATTGTTCTGGCGCCGGCGCATCAGGATGTCGATCGCCTGGCGGATCTCCGGATCGCGGCCGATCACCGGATCGAGCTTGCCGTCGCGCGCCCGCTGGGTGAGGCAGGTGGTGAACTGGTCCAGCGCAGGCGTCTTGCCCGGTTCGGTCGCGGCCAGTTCGCCCACCGGGTCTGCCCCGCCCTGCTGCTGCGATTCGGGCCGCGACTCGCTTGACCCGCGGGTCAGCTTGTCGAAGTCGTGCTTCAGGCGGTCGAGCGGAATCTGCGCAAACAGGCGCGAGCCGCGGTGCGCCAGCTGCGACAGTTCCGGCTCGGTCAGCAGCGCCAGCAGCAGGTGGCCGCTGCGGATCTGGTTCGGCTGGCCGTTGCCGAGGGAGGCAATCAGCCAGGCGTGTTCAAACAGGGTTGGCAGGTGGCGCGAGAACACGGGGGTGCGCGCGCTGCCGGCCTGGAAGCGGCCGATCTCGTTGCGCAGGTCGGTCTCCAGCCCGGTCAGGCTGATGCCGCATTGGTACACGATGCGCACGAAGTCGCTGTTTTGCTGCTCCAGCAGCGCAAGGAACAGGTGCTCGACATCGACTTCGTACTGGCCCAGTCCGACACAGATGTTCGCCGCTCGCGTCGCCGCAGTACGCGTCGTGTCATTCAGCTTGCCGATCAGGGTTTTCAGGTTGATGTCCATCGCGGGGAGGTCCTTATGGGAGAGCGTTGGTGACGGCGCCGCCGATGACGACGGCGAGAAGGCCGATCAGCGTTAGGTACTTCTTCATGCGCACCCGTTCGAGGATGTCACGCGTAAGAGTTCTCATGGGGGTTCCAGGCGCGCCCGCACGTCCGCGGCTGTGATTGTCGCGGACGCGCGGGCGCATGATCAGGCGATTTTGTTTGACGACAGGTCCCAGCCGCCCGAGGTGTTGCCACCGGAGCCGCCGCCGACCTTTTGCTGGGTGTATTTCCACTTCACTTTCGAGAACTTGATGCCGAGCTGCTCGGTCAGGATGTCGCCCTCGCCCACCGCCGGGCTGACGTCGCCGATCAGGACATTCTCCAGCTCGATCTCGAAATACTTGATGCGTTCGCCCTGGCCGTCCGCGCGCATGAATTCAAGCTTGGCGCGCGGGATGGTCTTGCCCGACGAACAGGTCTGCAGCAGGATCGGCGTGGCCAGGTCGGCCAGTTTCGCGACCTGGATCTCGCTGTGCTCGCAGCGTTCGGCCGTGTGGCCCCCGCCCGTCGATGCCGTGGCCGACTTTGGCTGGCTCACGCTCCAGGACACCGATTTGCACTCGATCCAGTCGCGGTGTTTGTCGTCGGTCGACTCGCCCTTGATGCCATCGATCTGCAGATATACGTCAATTGCCATGTTGAACTCCTAATGTGGGTGGGATGGTTCAGTTTTTGGTCGACTGCGGCAACTCCGCGACCAGTCGGAGCGAAACGGACAGCTCGTCGAGCTGGAAATGCGGACGCAGGAAGGAGACGGCGCGGTAGACGCCCGGTCGGCCCGGCACCTCGCTGACCTGCACGCTCGCTTCGCGCAGCGGGAACTGGGCCTTCTGGTCCTGGCTCGCGTTGTCGTCAAGCAGCACGTACTGGGTCAGCCAGCGGTTGAGGAATTCTTCGACGTTCGATGCGGCCGAGAAGCTGCCGATCTTGTCGCGCATCATGGCTTTCATGTAATGCGCGATGCGCGAGACGGCGAAGATGTATTGCAGCTGCGACGACAGCACGGCGTTGGCGTTGGCCGCCTCGTTGGCGTATTTGCGCGCCTTCTGTGCGGACTGGGCGCCGAAGAAGGCCGCGTAGGCCGTGTTCTTGCAATGGACCAGCGAGATGAAGCCGAGGTCGGACAATTCTTTCTCGCGGCGGTCGGTGATCGCCAGTTCCGTCGGGCACTTGAGCGCCACTTCGCCTTCGTCGGTCTTGAAGGTGTGGGTCGGCAGGTTTTCGACCAGCCCGCCGCCTTCGACGCCGCGGATGGCCGCGCACCAGCCGTAGTTTTCGAACGCGCTGGTCAGCTTGGTGGCGAAGGCATACGCCGCGTTACACCAGAGGTATTTGTGGTGGTCGGTGCCGTCGACGTCTTCGACGTAATTGAAACCCTCGGTAGTGATCCCGTCGACCGGGTTGAACGGCAGGCGACCGAGGAAGCGCGGCAGGGTCAGGCCGACATAGCGCGAGTCTTCCGATTCGCGGAAGGCCTTCCACTTTGCGTATTCGACCGTATCGAACACCTTGGCCAGGTCGCGCGGCTTGCTCAGGTCGCCGTAGCTTTCCAGGCCGAACAGCTCCGGCGAGGCCGAGGTGATGAAGGGCGCGTGCGCGGCGGCGGCGACGTGCGACATCTGCTCGATAAAATACATGTCTTCCGGCTGGCGCGAGATCTCGAAATCACCGATCAGCGTGCCGTAGGGCGCGCCGCCGAAGGTGCCGAATTCCTCTTCGTAGACCTTCTTGAAAATCGTGCTCTGGTCAAATTCGAGCGCGGACTGGAAGTCTTTCACCAGTTCCTTCTTGGTCGCATTCATCATGCGGATCTGCTGGTTGGCGCCGGTGGTCGAGTTCTGGACCAGGTAATGCAGGCCGGCCCAGCTGCGTTCGAGCTTCTGGAACTCGGGCGCGTGCATGATCGCGCTGAGCTGCTCGGAGATCATGCGGTCGATCTCGGCCACACGCGCGTCGAGCGTGGCCGACAGGTTGTTCGACATGACGACGGTGCCATCCATCACCTGGCTGACCAGCTCCGAGATGAGGTCGCGCGCACGCTCATGTTCGCTGGTCGACTTGGCCACGCGGCTCTGTTCGACGATCTGGTCGAGCAGGCTGGTGTCGAGCTCAACGGCCTGGGCGGATTTGGTATCCTGGAGGACGGCTGACATTATTTGCCCTCCGCAGGTTTTGCCTTGCGCAGGCCGTCGAGTTTCTCGGTATTGCTAAGCACATCGCTGAGGATGTCTTCCAGCTTGTCATTGCCGGCGAGCTTGTTGCGCAGGTCGGCAAGCTTGGTGCGCGCTTCAAGCAAGCCCTTTAGCGGAGCAACCTGCTGGACGACGGATTCAGGACGGAAGTCGGCCATCTCGCGGAACTGGAGCTTGACGGCGAACTCGCCGCCCTCCCCGCTCAGCTGGTTCGGCACGCGGAACTGGGCGACCGGGGCCACGCCGCCCAGCACTTCGTCGAAGTTGCTGGCGTCGACGTTGACGAAGTTGCGGTCCTTCAGGCGCTTTCTCTCGACATCGGGATTGTTGCCGAAGTCACCCAGCACGCCAGTGACGAACGGCAGCTCCTTGTTTTCGATGGCGTCGCCGACTTCGACGTCGTAGGTCATCTGCACGCGGGGCGCGCGCACTTTTTGCAGACGCTTCTGCACACTATCATTTTTGGCCATGACAACTCCGAGGGGTGGCTGGAAAGTGGCCGGCACTTCGGCCGGCCCGGCGTGGAACTACTTCAGGCCTTCGAACGGGTCGTCGCTCGAAGTCTTCTTTTGTGCGGAGGAGGAAGTTACGGGAGTTTGTGGCGGCCTCTTTTGCGGAGCGGCGGCAGCGGAGCGTCCCTTCTGGCCGCCTGGCACCAGCACCTCTTCCCCGAGCGCAGCGCGCAACAGCTTGGCGAGATCCTGGGCTTCGGAGCGGATCGTTCCACTCAAATTGTTCTTGCGAGTCATTTCTGCCAGCGCCTTGCTGGCCACGCGCAAGCCGCTGACCGCGGTAATGCTGTGCGCCAGGGTGTCGTCGGCGTCGCGCTGCAGCGCCTGTTGGGCAAGCACGATCGCCTGGCCGTAGTCGTCGGCATCGTAACGGATCTGCGCCATGCGGACCCATGGGGTCTTGTCGGCCGGATGGGCCTGGGCGGCGCCCTGCAGGATCGCGATAGCCTTGTCGTTCTGCCCGGCTTTGGCGGCAGCGTTCGCAGAAGCGACCGCGTCTGCGACGGAGCCGTGCGACCTGGCCGCCGACGAGGGTTCGGTGGTGGCGCAGGCCGACAACAAGGCGACAACTGCAAGGCCGGGAATCAGTCGTTTCAACATGCTTGCTCTCCAGTACCGTTTGTCCAGCCGCTATTATTGGACAGCGGAAATCCAGCAAATTGCGAAGAGTCAATAGAAGCTGGTTTCGCGATTGCATAACAAAATGTCGGGCGAAGTTGCGTAAGGTCACGGGTGGGCGATGCGCTTGGCTTTAAATAGGCGTTTCGGTTTCTCAACATTTGAAGGATGACCATGGCGAAGACCTGCCTGCTCCCCATGCTATTTGCCGGTTTTGTGCTGGCCGGATGTGCCGGAGGCTCGGCACTGGAGACGATTGGATTGCGCAAGCCACCCGAGCTTGCCGATGCGCTCAAGCCCGCGCGTAACGTCCCGATCCGGCTGCATGCGGCCAGCAGCTTGAACGTCGATGCGCAAGGCAGGCCGCTGGCGGTGGTTGCGCGCATCTACAAGCTGCGCCAGCAAGCGGCATTCGAGCAGGCGCCCTACGACGCCTTCCTCAGTCCGCAGAAGGAAAAGGACGCGTTCGGCGCAGACCTGGTGGATGTCAAGGAAGTCATGCTGGTGCCTGGACAGCGCTACGAGGCGGTCGAGAAGGTCAGCCGCGAGGCGTATTTCGTCGGCGTGGTTGCGCTGTTCCACTCGCCCGCGCCGCAACGCTGGCGGCTGGCTTACGCGGCCGCCGATGCCGCGCAAAACGGCATCACGGTCGGCGTCCACGGCTGCGCGCTCAGCAGCGGCGCCGGCGCCAGCGCGGTCGGAACGGCGGCAAAGCTGCACTCCCCTGTGCCCTGTCAATAAGCCGCACAACATTTCCTGCAAGCTAGATCCTGAGTTCACTCGCAGAATGAGGCAATCATGGAATCGAACCCGATGACACAGGTGACCGCATGACGCCGCATGTGGAACGGCGCGCGGCGCGTGAACCGGCCCGCGCCGATGCCGCCGGCCCGCGCACGCTGGTCGACCTGATGTACGAAGGCTTTTATGCGCTGTTCCTGCTGAAGAACGGTAGCGGCCCGCACGACAAGGCAGGATTCGTCGACCACATCACCCAGTTCCTCGGCGAGGTGGACCGGCGCGCCAAGCAGATCGGCGTTCCGCCGGAGGATATCGAGGCGGCGAAATATGCGTACTGCGCCGCGGTCGACGAGATCATCCTGCGGTCGCAGTACGACATCCGCGAAGCCTGGGAAACCCGGCCGCTGCAGCTCAGGCTGTTTGGCGACCAGCTCGCCGGCGAGCATTTTTTCCAAAAGCTGGAGGAACTGCGTACCCGCGGCATCGTGCACCTGCAGTCGCTGGAAGTCTTCCACATGTGCCTGCTGCTGGGATTCCAGGGCAGGTACGCGCTCGACGCTCCTGACAAGCTGAACTATTTGTGCTCGCGGCTGGGAGACGAGATCGCCCGCATGCGCGGCAAGAGCCGCGGCTTCGCACCGCACGCCGACCGCCCGGACCAGATTGCCAACAAGCTGCGTACCGACTTGTCGCTGTGGGTACTGACGTCGGTGTTCGCCCTCGCCGGGCTTGGGGCCTACCTCGGTTTCAATGCCATGCTCGGCAGCGACACCGACAAGGCCATGGCCGCCTACAACGACCTGGTAAAGCTGCCGCCGCGCGCCGCCAATGTCACGATCACGCTGCCTTGACAGTTGGCACCTTACTGGGCGACCTTGAATTCAATGCGGCGGTTGCGGGCGCGCCCATCAGGGGCGCGGTTATCTGCTACCGGCCGGTCAGGGCCTTCGCCCGAGACCGCGATCGATTCGGCGTCGATCCCCTTCGTGACGAGATAGGCTTTCACCGCCTCCGCCCGCGCCTGGCTTAAGGACAGGTTGCTGGCGCGCGAGCCGGAGTTGTCGGTGTGCCCGATCACGTCAACCTTCTTGTTCTTCAGCTTGAGCAGCACGGCGCTCATCTGGTCGAGGATCGCCATGCCCGATTCGGTCAGCGTCGCCTTACCGGACTCAAACTCGATGATGCGGTCGGCCAGCGCGGCGTCGAGCAGGCTTTGTTCGGACGCGGCCACCCGCAGGCCGTTGTTGACTGTGTAGGTCGGATTCAGGCTGGTCGCGATGTCGCTGGCGATGCGCTGCCGCTGCGCCTCGTTGGCGACGTCGCCGCGCAGGCTGACCGCGTTCCCATCGACCTTGAGCTGGCCGCGCGTGATCATTTTAAGGTTGGGGCCAATCAGCCGCTGCAGGTAACTGTCCCAGTTCGCAGGCGCGGCCACCATGCCGACGGCGACCTGGTCGACCACACGCTCGGCGCCATACACTTCGCGCAGGCGCGCCAGCAATCCAGCCTTGCTTGCTTCGTCGGCCACGGTTCCCGAGACGACCACCGGCGCGTTGTCGGGCGAGGCCAGGCAGCCGGCAGCCACTAGCCAGGCGCCGGCGAACAGGATAGGCTTTTTCACGTTGGGCCTCCGATGAAGGTCTGCAGGAACAGCTGGCGTGCGAGCTTGAGCGGCAATTGCGGCTGGTCGAGGTAGCTGGCGAGCGCGCGCACGTCGATGTCGACGCCCTCCTGCTCGTCGACCCAGCTGGTGTCGGCGAAACTGATCTGCTGTTCCCGGGCGATCAGCGGGTCGATGATCGCGTGCAGCGTGCTGGCGGCCGCGCCGCTGAAACCGACGACCAGCACCGGCTTGAATTCAATCTGCGTGATGAACAGCGCCAGCTCGAAATCGGCCCTGGCGAGGAAGGGCGCGATCAACTCCAGCCAGAAGGCGGCCACTGCGTAGCGTGCGTCGTCGTTGAGGGGCAGCGGCAGGACCAGGCTTTTCTGCAGGTCTGCCGCACCGCTTTGCATCACCGGCTGCAGCAGGAGGCCGAGCCCGAGGACCAGCTGCTTGACATCCGTGCGGCACAGCAGCGCGCCCAGCGAACTGACCGTACCGGTAGCCAGAAAGGTGGACAGTGCGTTACCGCTTTGTTCGTCGAGGTCGATCACCGTCTCCGGAATAGCCTGCAGCTGCGGTGACGGATCGGCCGAACCGATCACCTCTTGCGCCAGCTGTTGCAAGCGGCTCCACAAGGGTTCGAGCACCAGCGGGCAGCGCGACACGAACTGCGCCGGGTCATTCACTTCGAGGGTGCGCATCATCAGGAACGGAAAGCGCCGCCCGGACTGGTCGCTGCTGGCCACCAGATGGCCGGCTATCGCGTGCTTGCGGCGCGGTCCGACGAAGGCGAAACTGACCGGCGCCAGCGCGTCGTAGTTGATTTTCCAGCGGGCGTCCGCGGGCAACTGGCTCATCACCTGGGCCATCCAGTTGTCGAGGACGCCGATCAGCGGCGTGTCCTGCGCAGCCTTGATAAAGTCGCTGCGTGTCGGGATTTTGCCGATGTAGCCGATCCGGCCGGGCGCCGGCGCGCGCATCATTGCATCGCTCCCGCCGATACGGCGGCCACCGCCGGCGCGGCTGTCTCCATCGTCCGGCCGACGATCGTTTCGGGCAACCGCATGCCATGGAAGCCGCGCCCCGGTGACCCCGTCTCGCCGTCGGGGAAACTGCGGCTGCTGGTTATCTTGAGGTCGACCGCTACCGCCACGTTGCCGTTCGCCCAGCGCAGTTCGAACACGCCGCCTTCCTTGCGCTTGCGGCTCGCCGCATCGATCATGCGTTTCAGGCCGAACTGCCCTGCTTCGTTGAACAGCTCCACCGTGCGGCCGTCGAACGTCACCGCAGTGATCCGCACTCCGGGCGCGCCAGCTGGGCTGGGGTGGACCATGTTCGTCCACGCCGGCGGCGTGTTCCGGTAGCGCAGTACCTGGCCGTCGATGTCGATCGTGTATTCGGTGATGCCCGGCGCCGGCAGCGGCTGCAGCTGGAAAACGGTTTGCGGTCCGCTCGACGCCGCCACGCCATTTGCCGACAGCGGCGCGACCCATGCGGGGAATGCAGCAACCGCTTGCGGCGCCAAGGTGATGCCCATGTTTGCCCAGGTGCGCGGCGCCAGCACGTCGCCGCGCCTGATAATCAATGGCCCCATCGACGTGTTGACGAATTTGGCAACCGTACCCTCGGGGCCAAAGAACTGGCCAATCTCGGCGGGACTCGCTTCGACCTTCGACGATGGGGTGAACGGGTATTTGGCCACCAGCGACTTCTGGAACGGCTCGAACACCTGTACCTGCCAGGTCTTGTTGATCTCCGATTCGCTTGGACCGACGATGACGGCGAATACCTGGATCAACGGACGCACGAGGATCGGACGCAGGGCCATTTTCTGCGTGTCGGTCATCCCGACCAGCATCTGCTCGTCGACGAACTTCAGGCCGTCGGACAGCTCGGAGCCGGTGCCTTCCAGCGTCTGCTGCATGAACTGCCTGGCGCCGGGACCGGGATCGCCCTGGTTTTTCAGCTGGTTCAGGCGCGAGCGCAGCCGGGACAGGGTGTCGAGGTAGCCGGTCATCAGGGATGCGTCCTTCTCCTTCAAGCCCACCAGGCGGGCCACGCCGGCGAACTCACGTCCGACCGGGCCCATCGCCGGCGCCGCCGCGACCGACTGGTCGATCACTGTCCGCGCTTCGCTCGGTGCGCGGCGCAGCACAGATTCCTTGAACCACGCGAATACGCCCTTCTCGACCTTGGCCATCGGGCCAGCGGCCCCCGGGTTGTCCCACGATGTCTGCTGGTGGATCGTCGAGAGCAGCCTGGCGATCGGCGAATTCTGCGGGTCGCCAAGCCGGTTCATCGCGCGCACGCTGGCATCGAAGCCGTTCAGGTCGGGGATCGTCACGCCCTGCACGAATTTGAGCCACTCTTTGGCATACTCGTTCTTGTACATCTCGACCAGGTTCTTCTGGATCTGCTCCGGGCTGCCTTCCAGGGTCAGGTCGTTCTGCGACACGGTCTTGAGCACCCAGTCCGTGCTTTGCAGTTCCTTGTTCGATGCCTCCCTGATCGCGCCCGCGACGAACTTGTCCCACGCCTCGCGCGTGAAAGCACCCGGGACCGCATGGCTGCCATTGAGCAGCTGGTGGTCGGGCTCGCCCACGATGCGCGCCACCGTGACCGACGGATAGCGGGTCGATGCGCGCGCCTTGATGTCCGCGTACACCCGCTCACGCGCCGGGGTGCCGCGCACCACGCGGCGCAGGTTCTCGCGCGCGGTGTCGAGCAGCCCGAGTTTCAATGTCACCTGTGGCCAGGCCTGGTCTTCGACCTGTCCCAGGTAGAAAGTCATCAAGCGCTCGGCGCTGCGGATCATCTGCTCGCGCGGCATCGTGCCCCGGTTGGATTCAAGCCAGCCGCGCCAGTAGCGCGTCATCTGGTCGTTCAGGTGGCTTGGCTCGGCACGCGTTTTGTCGCCCAACATCAGGTAGCTCTTGAGCGCGCCGTAAGCGTCGGCCACGTTGGTCGGCGACGCATCCTGGTATGGCTGGCCCGGTTTGGCCGGCGCCGCCGCAGGCGTGGCACTCGTTTGCGGCTGGAGCTGCGCCGCATTGGCGTTCATCTCAGTCAGCAGGGCTTCGATGCCTGCGACGACCGGTTCAACCATCACCGCGCGCACCCCTGCGAAATATTCGTCGCGCAGCTTGCGTTCCAGCGTATCGCCCTGGTACAGGCCAAACGACAGCATCAGTGGCTGGCTGCTGCGGTACTGCTCGAGCTGCGTGATGCGGTCCTGCAGGATGTCGAGGCCTTCGAGGCCCGATTGCAGGTCGATGCGCTTGTCCTGCAGCTTGACCACCTTGTCGAGGTCCGCCTGGACATTGGCCACCAGCTGGACATTGCCCATGTATGACCAGCTCCACGCTGCCAGCGAGCCGCCAAGCAGCAGGGTCGCGGCGAAGAATGCGCCGTACTTGATGCGCTGGGCGTAAGGACTGGTGTAGCGGGCGACGAGGTCCTTGTCGGCGAAGATCACCTTGCGGAACAGGTCGAGCAGGAAGTAGCCGGATTGTTCATCCGCCTGCGCCCCGCCCTTTTCTTCACGCAGCTCGAGGTCGAAACGGCTGGCGACGCGTTTGGACGACAGGTTCTGCACCTGCCCCTCCTGCAGCGCGCTGGTGAAGTAAAACCCGCGGAATACCGGCTTGAACTGGTAGGTATTCTCTTCAAATAGCGTGGCGAGGAAGGCGCGCAGCGGGCTCTTGATCGATGCGAATTCGAGCGGGAAGGTAAACACGCCGGGGCGCATCGGGGCGGTGCGGTTGCCGGCCATGCTGGCCAGGCTCATTTCCTTCAGGCCGTCGTGCAGCTCGTCGAAGTGCTCGTCGAAGAATCCCAGCACATCCTGGTGCGTGCGGCGGCGGTTGTAGCGGATCGTCGCGCCCCACACGCGGTCGCGCTCAGTGCGGCCGGTATCGTGGAAAAAATCGCTGAAGCCCGCTATCAGGTCGGCCTTGGTGAAGATGACGTATACCGGCGCGTGCACGCCTAGCCGCTCGGTCAGTTCCTGCACACGGGTACGCAGGCTTTTCGCGAGGTCGGCCGCTTTTTCGGCATGCTCGCCGGTGAGCTCGGACACGCTGACGGCGATCAGGATGCCGTTGATCGGCGCGCGGCTGCGGTGTTTTTTCAGCAGGTCGAGGAAGGAGAACCATTCGGCGCGGTCCGCCGCTTCGACCGAATAGCGGCCCGCGGTATCGAGCAGGATGCCGTCGGTGGTAAAGAACCAGTCGCAGTTCCGGGTGCCGGCCACGCCACGCACAGCCTTGCTGCCGGCGATCGGGAACTGGAGGCCCGAATGGCCAATAGCGCTGCTTTTGCCTGCTGCCGGGTTCCCAATGATCATGTACCACGGCAGTTCGTACAGCGCGGCACTGCCGCTGACGAGGCCCAGTTTCGACGTCTTGATCGTGGTGATCGCCTCCAACATGCTCTTGCGCAGGGTCGCCACTTCGCTGGCGCCGGCCGAGACTTTTGCCGCGGCGGCTTCCTCGCCGGCCGGCATGATGCTCTCGCCCAGTTTTGCCGCCGCGCGCTTGCGGTACTGGTAGCGCGCGCCCCAGAAAATGCCCCAGCCGAGCAGCAACGCGAGCGCTGCGGCCCCAACCCAGATTGCGCCGATCTCCAGGGTATCGGCGCCAAGGAACATGAATGCCGCCAGCGCGGCCAGTCCGATAATGCCCAGCACGCGGCTATCGGTGAGGAATTGCCATAGTCGGCGCATAGTGGGAATGGTCTCGAGGGTTGGAAAGATAAGTCCGGCAGGCAATGTTGGCACCATTCCCGCGGCGGAAATTTGATGGTGGACAATAATCCGCCAGCCCTCGATGGCGGCTACCTGCGCATCACGCCCTTGACGCGCAGCTCGGTGTGGCCGAAATCCATCATCGTCCAGCGCCCGCCCCAGGTCAGTCCCAGCGACTCGGCCACTTCGCCGTAGAGGCGGTAGCCACGCATCGCCCACGGGTCTTTTTCCGAAATGATCAGTTGTCCGTCACGCCAGAATGCGCAGTCCGCCGCCAGCCCGTACTGGTGCCAGCTCTGGAAGGCGCGCGCGTTGGTGACCTGGCTGCCGATGCTGGCGAGCAGGTCCTGGCGCGCGGGGCTGCGGTAGCCTTCGAGCAAAGCCATCTCGTAGCCGTGCTTTTCTTTCATGATCTTGAAGGCCAGCAGCAGGCGCTGGTGGAAGTCGGGATGCAGCAGGCCCCAGTTGCGGCTGGCGTTGACCAGCATTGGACGCACCAGTTCGACCTCGCGCGTGGTAAAGGCCATCGGCGGCAGCGCGGCCGGCGGCGCCAGGTTTTCGCCGGCCAGCAGCGCGAGCACCTTGGGGTCTGGCGGCAGCTCGGCGGACTCGTAGCCGGGCAGGGTGTCCGGCCTGCCCATGACCAGCACGACGACCATTGGAACCACGATGGCGACGCAACCGGCGCCAAGCCAGAGGTAATGGCGGCGCACAAACTTCATTTGCCGGGCCAGCAGCCGCCCTGCCCCGTGCCTTAGCTCGGCCACCTCGCGTATGCCTGAATGGTGCAGGCTGGCAAGGCGCTGGTCCACACGCGCCCACCTTCCGCTAATGATTTGCGCAACAAATTCCCTGCCCGAAGGAAAAACGACCAGCCAAATCACGCTGCAAGCCAAACAAAAGTACAGAAATGCGATAAAGATCAGCATCGGATTCCCCAGTTTGTTTCTAATCAGAATGGCGAAGCCCCATCATAGGAGTTATACCGTGCGCCCTTCAGACGAAAATCAAAACGGGTCAACAAGGCCGAATCTCATGTCCCCTTCGCGCCGCTCGGCGGCTTCCGAGGACAGCATCCTGGCATCGCTTGAGCGCGGGCCCTCCAGCACGCGGACGCACCGGGGCTGGCTGATCATCGGCGGCTCTGCGGCAGCGGTGCTGACCCTGATGATCGCGTGGCTGGCGTATGGCAACGCAACCAGCGTGCGGGCGCTGCCGCCGTCGGCGGTCAAACGGCCGGCAGCGCCGCCGGTCGACAACGGCATGCTGAACCAGTCGCTCCCATCGATCAGTATTCCGGCGCCGCAATCGGCCGCCATCATCGACGAACCAGCGGCTGAAGCACCCGCCAGGCCGGCCCTGGTAATGCTGCCAAAGGAAGCGATGCCAGCCCTTGACGAACGCACGCCCGTGGCGGCATTGCCGCAGGAGGAACGCGTCTCACGGCCTGCTCCCGCCGTCAAAACGATTCCGGCCAAGCCTTCGGCCGCGCCCCGCCAGATTGCGAAAACTGTAAAGGTAGCAGCCACCAAGGCCGGTGCCAGGAAAGCGAAAGCGCCAGCTCCATCGCCGGTTGCCACCCCGGAAGTCGACAGCGATGTCGCCTTGCTCAGCGCCATCCTTGCCCACTCGACGCGCCACGCGACCGAGCGCGCCCAGCAGGAGAAATGCCACGGCAAAAAATGCGCCGTCAAGCCCTCAACCCAGCCGTAAATACCCGTAAAAACCACGTTCCGCACGGGGTAAGGCCGAATTTCCTGTGCCTTGGAGCCCACAGACGATATACTGTATGCATGCACAGTAATTACTGTTTCCAGCGCCACGGCAAGCAGGCAAGTCCGGCAGTTCCCCATGATCAAAGTTCTTGAAAATCCCTTCTATTACCTGGACAACTTTCACCAGGTGCTGGAGTGGATCGGCGAACGCTACAGCGATTTGCTGACCGACGAGGAACGCGCATTCATGGAAGCGTTCCCCTCGCTTCCGCAGGCCTCGCGCGCCCTGTTCGTGCGCATGGTGATGCGCAAGGGCACGCTGTTCCGGGCCAGCAAGCTCAGCTATGCCGAGATCGGCTGCACGGTCGAGGCCGCCCGGAATCTGCTGCCCACAGGCTGGATCGAGCACGATCCCGTCATCACCATCGACCAGTTGTTCGACCTGCTGTCCAAGCCGGAAATCGGCACGGTATTCGGGCTGGCCCAGCACAGCAAAAACGCGCGCAAGGCCGAGCAGCTGGAAGCGCTGCGTTCGGCCTTTGGCGACGCGCGCGCGTTCTCCAGCTGGTACCGAGATTCGGGCGACGCCGTCTTCAGCATCATGATCAAGCCGCTGTGCGACCGCCTGCGCCTGATCTTCTTCGGTAACCTGCGCCAGGACTGGACCGAGTTCGTGCTGTCCGACCTGGGCGTCTACAAGTACGAGCAGGTCGAGTTCTCGGCGTCGTCGCGCGGCTTTCGCACCCGGCGCGACATCGACCATTACCTTGAACTCCACAGCTGCAAGGAGCGCTTCGAAGCGAGCGAACCGCTCGACGAGGTGCTGCGCACGGTGCCGGAGGCGACGTTCGAAAACGACTGGCTGAACAGCCGGCGTGCGCGCCTGCTGTTCCAGATCGGCCAGCAGTGCGAGCGCCAGAAGGACTGGGACAACGCCTACCGCGTCTACTCGCGCTGCACTTTCCCCGGCGCGCGGGCGCGGGCCATCCGCGTGCTCGAAAAGAACGAGCAGTTCAAGGAAGCGTTCGAGCTGCTGTCGGCCGCGAAGCTGGCGCCGGAGAGCGACGCAGAACACCAGCAGCTGCTGCGCATCGCACCAAGGCTGGCGCGCAAACTTGGCCACGTCAAGCCGGCTTCGCGCCGCAACCCTTCTGTTGCACGCCTCGACCTGTGCCTGCCGATGCCGCAGGAGGACTGGTGGGTCGAGGGTGTTGTGCGCGACCACCTGGCGCGTGAGGACGCACCCGTCTACTACGTCGAGAACGCGCTGATCAACGGCTTGTTTGGCCTGCTGTGCTGGCGCGCCGTGTTCTGCGCGATTCCCGGCGCGTTCTTCCACCCGTTCCACCGCGGCCCGGCGGACCTGTTCAGCGCCGACTTCTTCCAGCGCCGCGAAGCGCTGTTCCGTAGCTGCCTCGACCAGCTCGAGACGGGCGAATATGTCGGAACGATCCGCAGCACCTTCAACGAGAAGCGCGGTTTGCAGTCGCCCTTCGTGTTCTGGGAAGCCCTCAGCGAAGAACTCGTCGACATTGCGCTGGCGTGTATCCCCGCCTCCCACCTGCGCAAATCGTTCGAGCGCATCCTGCTCGACGTAAAAGCCAACCGCACCGGCTTCCCCGACCTGATCCAGTTCTGGCCGGCCGAGCGGCGCTACAACATGATCGAGGTGAAGGGCCCGGGCGACCGGCTGCAGGACAACCAGCTGCGCTGGATCGAGTACTGCGCCGAGCACCAGATGCCCATCTCCGTGTGCTACCTGCAGTGGGCGGAGCAAAGCGCGTGAGTTACGTCGTCGCCGTGCGCGGGCTGTGCGAGTTCGCCGCCAAGCAGGGCGACCTCGACCTGCGCTTCACGCCCTCGCCCACCGCGCAGGAAGGCATTGCGGGCCATGCGCTTGTCACCGGGCGCCGCGGCCCCTCCTACCGCACCGAGGTCAGCCTGGCGGGCGACTACGGCCCGCTGCATGTGCGCGGGCGCGCGGACGGCTATGACCCTGGCCAGAACCTGATCGAGGAAATCAAAACCTACCGCGGCGACCTGGCGTCGATGCCGGACAACCACCGCCACCTGCACTGGGCGCAGGTGCGCGTCTACGGACACCTGCTGTGCCAACAGCTGGGCATGCAGGAAGTGAACCTCGCGCTGGTCTACTTCGACATCGGACGGCAAACCGAAACCGTGCTGCGCGAGACCCAGTCGGCCGAATCGCTTGCCCAGGTGTTCGCACAGTTGTGCGAGCGCTTCGTGGCGTGGGCGCAGCAGGAAATGGCGCATCGCGAAGCGCGCGACGAGGCGCTGGCAACACTGCAATTCCCCTACCCCGGCTTCCGCCCCGGCCAGCGCGACCTGGCCGAGACAATCTTCAAGGCCAACGCCAGCCGCAGGTGCGTGCTGGCGCAGGCGCCGACCGGCATTGGCAAGACTGTCGGCAGCCTGTTCCCAGTGCTGAAGGCAGCGCCGCAGCAGCAGCTCGACAAGGTGTTCTACCTGGCGGCCAAGACGCCGGGGCGCCAGCTCGCCCTCGATGCGACCAATACCATCCGCACCTCGGGCAAGGTGATCCCGCTGCGCGTCCTGGAGATGGTCGCCCGCGACAAGGCGTGCGAGCACCCGGACAAGGCCTGCCACGGCGATTCGTGCCCGCTCGCCAAAGGCTTCTACGACCGTTTGCCAGCGGCCCGCAGCGCCGCGGTCAAGGAGCCAACCCTCGACCGCGCCGCGCTGCGCGACGTGGCGCTCGCCCATGACATCTGTCCGTATTACCTCGCTAGCGAGATGGCGCGGTGGAGCGATGTGGTCATTGGTGACTACAACTACTACTTCGACCTGGGGGGCATGCTGTACGGCCTGACGCTGGCCAATCAATGGAAGGTCAGCGTGCTGGTCGACGAGGCCCACAACATGGTGTCGCGCGCGCGCAAGATGTATTCGGCCGAACTCGATCGGGCAGCCTTGCGCGCCGCGCGCACGGCCGCACCCGCACTGGTCAGGAAATCGCTGGAAAAGGTCGGCCGCTGCTGGACAGAACTTGACCGCGACATCAGCGCGTCCTACCAGGTGCTGCCAGGGCTGCCCGACAAGCTGCTGGCGGCGCTGCAAAACGCCGGCAGCACCATTACCGACTATCTCGCAGAGAACCCGGGGCCGATGGACGCGGCGCTCCAGCGCTTCTATTTCGATGCGCTGCATCTTGCGAAGCTGGCCGAATCCTTCGGGTCGCATTCGCTGTTCGACGTCACCCGGGCCGATGCACGCACAACCCAGCTATGCATCCGCAATATCGTGCCTGCGCCTTTCCTCAAGCCGCGCTTCGGCCTGGCTCATTCCAGCGCGCTGTTCTCCGCCACCCTCAGTCCGTGGCACTACTACAGCGACCTGCTTGGACTGCCGGCCGACACCGCATGGGTCGATGTCGCCTCGCCCTTCGAAGCGAAGCAGCTCGAGGTGCACGTCGTTACGCAGATCTCGACCCGGTTCCAGCACCGCGCCCGCTCGGCCGCGCCGATTGCGGAGCTGATGGCGCGCCAGTACAACGCTGCGCCGGGCAATTACCTCGCGTTCTTCAGCAGCTTCGATTACCTCGAACAGGTTGCAAACGAATTCGCGCAGCGCCACCCCGGCGTTCCAGCATGGCAGCAGTCGCGCCGCATGCAGGAGGACGAACGCGCGCAGTTCCTTGGCCGTTTTACGCTGGAAAGCCGGGGCATCGGCTTTGCGGTGCTGGGCGGCTCGTTCGGCGAAGGCATCGACCTGCCCGGGGCGCGCCTGATCGGCGCTTTTATCGCCACGCTCGGCCTGCCGCAGATGAACGCCGTGAACGACCAGCTGCGCCAGCGGATGCAGGAGATGTTCGGCGCGGGCTACGACTACACCTATCTCTATCCCGGCATGCAGAAAGTGGTGCAGGCCGCCGGCCGCGTCATCAGGACCCAGCACGATGAAGGCGTGGTCTACCTGATCGACGACCGCTTTGCCCAGCCCGAGGTCAGCGAACTGCTGCCCGGGTGGTGGAAGCTTACTGGATAAGGTTCCTTACCTTCTGGTAGCCGGTGCGGCTGATCGGGACGCGCGCGCCGTCCTTCAAAATGGCGATGTGGCTGTCCTTGCCGGCCTGTTCGATGCGGCTGATGCGCTCAACGTTGACGATGTACGAGCGGTGGATGCGCAGGAATGCCTGCGGATCGAGCTGGTTTTCCAGCTCGGACAGGCGCTGGGTCTTGAGCCAGGATTTGCCCTCGGCGCTGATGCTGACGTAATCGTCCTGCGCTTCGATAAAGTCGATTTTATCGGCAGCGATCACATGTACCTTCGCGCCGTCCCGGATCAGCACACGCTCCAGCGGCTTGGTGCGCTGCACCGCTTCGCTGATGGCGGCGGCAAGGCCCGGCTGGCTGCCCATGCTCGAACGCGCGTGCGCCAGCGCCTCGTCCAGCCGTTTCTGGCTGAATGGCTTGAGCAGGTAATCGATGGCGTGGATCTCGAAGGCCTTGAGCGCGTACTGGTCGTAAGCGGTGACGAAGATGTAGCGCGCCTTGCGGCCCGCCAGCTCCACTACTTCAAAGCCGTCAAGCTTTGGCATCTGGATGTCGAGCAAAACCAGGTCCGGTTCGAGCTCGGCGATGGCCTTGACCGCCTCGAACCCGTTGGCGCATTCGGCCACAATCTCAACGTCGGCGTGCGGGGCCAGGTACTCGCGCACGACGCCGCGCGCCAGCTCTTCATCGTCAACGATTATCACGCGCATTTCATGGCTCCGTTATTGTGCGGGCGGGCAGTGTCAGCTCGACCCGGTATTTATTGTCGCGGCGCGCGTGGTGGACGCCGCCTTCATGTCCGTAGGCCGTGGCCAGCCGCTGCTGCACGTTCACCAGCCCTATTCCGTTGCCAGGCAAGCCGGTGTCCTGGTCTTCGTCGACATCGTTCTCTACGCTGATGCGCAACAGCGATGCATCGCGCCGCGCGACGATGCTCACCAGCCCTCCGCCCGTCAGCCCGCCGATGCCATGCTTGACCGCGTTTTCCACCAGTGGCTGGAGGATCATCGGCGGCAGCAGGCAGGCCTTCGCTTCCTCGTCGATGTCGCACTCCACAAGCAGCCGCGCGCCGAAGCGGACTTTTTCAATCGACAGGAAATCGCGCACCAGCGTGATTTCATCGTCGACCGTCGCCTGCGTGTGCGCTTCGAGGCCCAGCGTGTGGCGGAAAAAGTCCGCCACTTCCAGGGTCATTTCGCGCGCGCGGCCAGGGTCGATCGAGGTCAGCGCGCTGATGGAATTGAGGCTGTTGAACAGGAAGTGCGGATCGATCTGGGTGCGCAGCATGCGCAGTTCGGCTTCCTGCGCCATCAGCTTCGATTCCAGTTCGCGCCGTTCGGCCACGCGGGCACGGTCAAACTCGATCGCCAGGTAGTGGGCGACTGCGGACAGCCCGTACAGGATAACGCCAAGGCCGAAGATCATCGCCTTGAGCGCCGGGGGCATCTCCAGGCCCGCCCAGCTTACTTCCAGCGCGCGCAACACGCCGTTGAAGCCCAGCCCTGCCCCCATCCACAGCGTGCCGGACACCAGCGCCGCCAGTCCAAGCACCAGCACAATAGCGCCCACCCTTTTCTGGGCCAGCGGATACGCGCGGCACAGGTAGTAGGCAGAAAAGCCCGCGGCGAAGGCGTAGACCATCGTCATCGGCAGCGCGAACAGCAGCGCGTTTGTCCACCCGGCTCCGGTGGCGACGACCACCAGCCCCGCCAGCACAAGGCCCAGCATGAGCCAGGCCGGCAGGAACAGCGCCAGCGAACGCCGGATGGACAGGGGGCCCTGCATCAGTTGCGCACTTCCACGCCGCCCATGATGGCGTGGCCCTTGACGATCAGGCGCTTCGAGGCGTCCGGCGGCGCATTGGTCTTCTCGTCGAAGCCGCCCATGATTGGCGTGCCGTGCAGGACCACCGTCCAGTCACGCGGCACCTTGATCGAGATGCCGCCAAATACGGCGAACACGTTGATGACTGCTTCGCCCTTGATCGACGAGTCGCGCATATCGAGCTCGCAGCCGCCCATGACGGCGGTGATCTCGCCGCCGCGGAAGTCCTGGGTGACGATGCGGCGCTCGAAGCCGCCGAGGATGGCGGTGATGTCGACCACCGAGTCGTCGCTCTCGCCTGCCTTCAGTCCCGGCACGACGTCGGCGCGGTTACGCCGCGCCAGCGCCTTGAAGATGATGAAGCCGCCCACGCCGATCAGGAACAGCGGCCACATGGTGCGGATGTTGAAGTAGATGTAGCCAAGGCGGTGCAGGATCATCAGCACGCCGACGGTGGCCAGCGCGCCGCCGATCAGGTAGCCGCTGGAGGTGCGCGAGTCCCAGATCTTGACCAGGCCGATGACGATCAGGATGGTCGGCCAGAAGTGGATCGCGTGGCGGAAGTCCCAGATATCGAGGTTATCGAGCAGGAACACGATGCCGAAAGCGATGGCGATCGCGCCCATGATGACCTGGCTGGACAGGCTGCGGTTCTTCATGTCACTTTTCATCGCGAGGCTCCTGGTGGGATGGAAAACGTTGTTGGATGATAGGCTCGATCACCAGCGTGATGCCCCAGGCGATGAACAGGATCGGCCAGCTGTTACGCCAGGTCAGGCCAAACATGTTTTCGAAGGTTGCGAACAGCCAGATGCCGAGGAATCCCAGCCACAGCCCGTTGGAGAAATGCTTCGCGGTCGGATAGCCGATCATCTTGTTGATCCCGATCACGACCAGGATCAGCGGCCAATAATGCCACACTGTATCGATGTCGAACAGGTCGAGGCGGTCGAGGAAAAAGGCGACGCCAAGGCCGATCAGAACCAGTCCCCATAACAATTGTCGGCGCCACTCGTAGGATTTTTCGGTATTCACTTTGCCTCCCGTTGAAAGAACAGCTTCACGATACAACGGGTCCCTGCGCCGCGAAACCGCTTTTCGGTGAACTGCGGCTGGCGCCCGGTGAACGGCGAATTATCCGGCCAGCTGCGGCGGCCGTCGCATGGATTCCCGCTTTTGCGGGAACGACGAAAGGCAAGCACGAAAAAAAGCCCGCATCGGCAAGGATGCGGGCTTTTGGCTAAACGGTTGAAACTCAGGCGGGTGGCGCGGACTGGTGAGGCGCCGGCTGGTTCTTGACCTGGTTGCGGTATTTGGCGCTAGCGGTAGCCTTCTTGACGGCTTCGCGTGCGATGTTGGTGCGCTTGGTTTCCAGCTTCTCTTGTTTGCTGCGCTGCTGGGCTTCGTCTTTGTTGCCGATACGTTTGGTCATGCGTTTCTCCTGTTGGCGGTGTTTCTTAAATTATCTATGCCGTGTGCAAAACGGCATATAGGACGACGCGAGATCGCGCTGTAGGACTCGGTGAAGATCAGCTACGGCGCGCAGGCAGTTTCACCTGCGGCATCAACATTTCCCATCCAAGCTGGCGACGGATTTCTTCCGGCGTCGGCGGCGGCCCTGCGGCGCGCTTGCGGCGCTGGAGATATTCGCGAACAAGGTGTTTCGGTGGATGGGTAAATGCCGACATGATGTCCTCCGCTTCCTGTCAGGAATTGGCCAGCACACGCAAAGGCGGCGCTGGCGCTCAAATCTGGTGCCGGTCCTCGAGGCGACCGGCTAACCTGCTGAGGCAGCAGCTCCCTTGGGTCTACCGCAGGGCGCTCACTCACACAGGTTCATCTTAAGCGCGCGGCAACAACACAACCGTTCGGTGACGCACATTCGCCAACAAACGCGGTAAGCAATAAAAAAACGGGGAGCTTGCGCTCCCCGTTTCGTTTCAGGCCAGACAGCTATCAGAACTTGTATTTCAGGTTCAGGTAGTACTGGCGGCCGCTGACGTCCAGCTTCTGCTGCTCTTCTTCGCTGTAGCGATACTGGGCGCGCTTGGCGTTGGTCAGGTTGGTCGCGTCGAACGACAGGATCAGGTGGTCGTTGATGTTGTAGCTCGCCGAGAAGGCCAGGGTGGTAACCGGCGCTGCCATCGTCGGCGCGGTTGGCATCGCGACACCGTTGATCACCGACAGGCCCTGGCTGTTGGCCGTAGGCGATGGTGCGGTGCTGCTGTTCACGTACTTGCCGCGGTAGTTGGCGACCAGGCGTGCCGAGACCTTGTCGTTCTCGAAGTAGCCACCGAGGTTACCTGCCCACTCGGATGCACCGACCATCGGACGGCCATCGTCAACCTTGGTCTTGGCGCGGCTGACGTTGGACGTGAAGCCGAAGCCGGTCTCGCCGAACGGCTGCTCGTAGGACAGCTCGATGCCGCTGATCTTCGCGCCCTGCTGCGACGAGGTGTTGATGAAGAAGGTCTTCACGGTCTGGTCGCGCGGGTCGAGCAGGTCGACGGTCGAGCTGCCTACCGTACCGGTCTTCACATAGCCATCGATCTTCGAGTGGAAGACGTTGGCCGCAACCATCGAGCGGCGTGCGAAGTACCAGGCCCACGACAGGTCGACGTTGTCGGAGGTCAGTGGCTTCAGGTCTGGATTCGGGCCGGTCACGCGGCAGCCGTTGGCGTCGCAGGTCGGGGTGCCGAAGCCGGTGCCAAGCACGTTGTAGTTCTGGCGGCCGATGGTGCGGCTGGCGCCGAAGCGTACGATCATGTCCTTGTCCATCTCGTAGCGCAGGTTCATGCTAGGAAGGGCATTGTTGAAGGTACGGTCGGTCGGCGTCTTGTAGTACATGATGCCCGACTTCGGATTGAACGGCACGCCATCGTAGTAGCTCTGCGCGTCGCCGGCGGTGGTGATTGCGCCCGGATATTTGGCGCAGGTGGTCGCAGGCTTGCCCGGTTCGGTACGGTCGCAGGAGCCGGCCGGAATCGGGGTCGAGATCTGCGCGTTGACCTGGGTGCGGACAAAGCGCACGCCGGCGTTACCCGACCACTTGTCCCATTCGAGGTTGGCCATCACGTACGCCGAAGTCTGGCGCTCGCGCATGTCGATCTCGGAATTGACGCGGCGTTCCCACTCAGGCGTGGTTTCCTTGGTTTCCGCATCGAAGTAGGCGCGCACCACGTCCGGCGAATAGGTGAAGCCGGTGTTGTCCCAGTTGCCGCCGCCCAGGCCGTCACCGAAGTCGGCTGGGTAAGGCATCACGCCGTTGGTGCCCTGGAGCGTCAGGGTGCTGCTGCGGAACGCCGGGCCGTTGCGGCCGCTGACGCGCTTGTGGTCGGCGTAGCGCACGCCGGTTTCCATCGACTGGACGATACCCTTGTCGAGGCGGTATTCAGCGTCGAACTGCAGGCTCTTTTCCTTGTCGGTGGTCTTGATACCGGACGCAGCGCGGCCCACCATCTTGTAGCCGCTGCCGTCGGCGTTCATCACCGGCAGGTTCTCGCCGGCGCCGATGTAGCGCGAGTCCGGCGCGTCGTGCAGGCCGTTCAGGGCATACGAGAAGCCGGTGCCGTAGCGGGCGAAGGTGGTGCCGGCGTCGCGCGCGGTCTCGCCCACGCCGCGGGTGATGCTGGCGAGCGCCTTGACGGTCAGGTCTTCGTTGACGCGGTACTTGCCGTCCAGGTCGAGGAAGGAGCTGGTGGCGTTGGCGCCGTCGCGGTAGAAGCCTTCCGAGTTACCGACGAACTGAGGCGTGGTACCGGCCGGGAACACGATGTCGGCCGCCTTCAGCACGCGCAGGTCGTGGCCGTAGATGGTCTTTTCGTTGACGATGACCGGGTTGCGGATCTGGGCAAACACCTGCTGGCCGTTGGAGTTGGTGTTGATCGCCGATGCCGAGGTGCCGCCCAGCGGATCGTTCTTACCCAGCAGCATCGAGTACATGCCGCCCGAGGTCAGCCGGCCGTGGTTATTCGCGTTCATCTTCGAGTGGAAACCCGTCATGTTCACGTCGAGGTCCTGGTTCGGCTTGAATTGCAGGGCGAACATGCCGCCTTTGCGGTCACGGACCGATTCAACGAATTCCGAGCTCATCGAGCCTGGCATGCGCACGCCGTTCAGGTCGGCTGCCTTGTAGCCGGTGCCGGCCAGCGATTCGTCGGTGATGCCCTTCATGGTCGTGGTGTTGATCACGTCCCAGCCGCTGCTGGTGCCGTAAGCGAAGCGCGATACGGAATCGCGGCGCACATAGCGTTTTTCAGCGAAGCCCTGGACGATCACGCCGAAGGTGCCGGCGTCGTTCTTCCAGTTGACGGTGGCGGTGGTGTCAGGCGCGCTCTTGCCTGGCAGGTCGGCATAGCTGGCGCCGACGCTGACCACGCCGCCCAGTTTTTCTTTCTGGGCCAGCGGCTTGCGGGTGGTCACGTTGACGGTACCGGCCAGGCCGCCGTCGACGATGTTAGCTTGCGAGGTCTTGTAGACGATGGCCTGGTTCAGGACCGACGACGGCATCAGCGACAGGCTGGTCGAACGCGAGCTCGAGCCCTGGTCGGACACGTACCAGTCGCCGCCGGAAACGGTGTGGCCGTTGAACAGGATCAGCGACATGTCCGGGTTGGTGCCGCGCATCGACACTTTTTCGGCTTCGTCGTAGTCGGTACGCACTGCAACACCGGCGAGGCGCTGGAGCGAGTCGGCCAGGTTCTTGTCCGGCATCTTGCCGACGTCTTCGGCGGTGATGACTTCAACGTTGGCGGTAGCGTCCTTCTTTACGCCCAGCGACTTGGCCATCGACGCGCGGATACCGGTCACATGCACCGTCTGCATCTGTTCGCCGGTAGGCTGCGCCTGCTGCGCAAAGGCTGGCATGGCCGCCAGGCTCCACAGTGCCAAAGATACAGCGGCCGCTACTGGCTTCTGCTTGAACATCATCGTGATCTCTCCTGTTATATATGTATGCGTTGGCAAGGTGTACCTTGCCATCTTCGGGAGTATTCATGATTTGTGGAATGTCCGAAAATCACTTATGTTATTTAATCCATAACCGGGTGGAATGACTTGGCAAACAACAGCTGGTTATGGCAGCGTCAAAAATTTTCATTGTCAAAACGCGCCAAGCCGCGTTAGCGTGCTGTTTTCCTTTCCAGGCATCTCCCATGCGCCTCATTGCCCTGCTTCTCGCCGCCTCCGCCCTGGCCGGCTGCGCCACCCAGCCCATCCCTTCCGGTACCCCTGCGCCCGGGCCAGTCCCCATGGAAAGGCTGCTGGAGAAGCAGGTCTACCAGATGAGCCCGCAGGAAGTGCACCGCTACATCGCCCACATGCAAACGGCCGAACCGGACTTACGCAAGCGCATCACCGCGATCGGGCGCAAGAACATCGGCCAGCCGTACAAGCTCCACCTGCTGGGCGAATATCCGTTCGAACTGCACGATTCCCTGCCCATGTTCAGCCTGGAGAACAGCGATTGTGTGGTGTTTGCGGAACACACTTACGCCATGGCACTGTCGAAATCCTGGGAAGAGTTCTTCTGGATGCTGCAGCGTATCCGCTACAAGGACGGGGTGATCGGCGTCGCGTCGCGCAATCACTACACCGAAGTGGACTGGAACCTGAACAACAACTGGCTGGTGAGCGACATCAGCATGGCGCTTGCCGGCCCGTCCGGACCGTCGTATGAGCTGACGGTTGACCGCGCCACATTCCTGAAAACGCGCCACCAGACAGAGCGCGACATTCCGGTCCAGAACAGCCGCGAATATTTCCTGCAAGCGGACCGGGTGGCCGAGGTGGCGGCCCAGTTGCAGGACGGCGATTTCGTGAACGTGGTGTCGACCCGCGATGGCGGCTACTGGGTGTCGCATGTGGGGCTGGTGGCGACCGGGCCGGATGGCGCGCGGCGCTTCCTGCATTCATCCGAACCGCAGGTGCGCGAGGAATCGTTCGACGCCTTCATTGCCCGTGCGCGCGAGCGCGAGCAACGCAATGCGCGCGAAGGCAAGAACGGCCAGAAGCTGGCCGGCTTCAAGTTCCTGCGCCTGAACGACAACATCGTGGTGCCGCCGATGGCGCCGCAACCGCGTCCCGGCTTTGCAGCGGCGCCGTAAGCCGGCTTAGTTCCACAACAGCCTGGCCTGGCGCAGCCATTCCTGGCGCTCGACGAAACCGGTGGTGCCGCCGTTGATGCGGCGGGTGATCTGTTCGAGGTCGTCGGCGTCGGCCAGCTGGTTGCAGCCGCGGCTGGACCACTCCCCGGCCGCCACCGCCAGGCACCATGCCGGGGCCAGCACGGCGTCCGGATCCTTTGCAAAATCTGGCCCCGACGGCATGCAGCGGCGCACCCGCGCGGTCGCAGCCACGTAATTCCCCTTCCCTGTCAGCTGCAGCAAGCCGCGCCCGCGGTAGATATAACCGTCCTGCGGGCCCGTGTTGCCCATCCGTCCGCCGTAGACTTCATTGGCCAGCTTGCGGGCGTTGTGGGCGTAAGCCTCCGGATCGAGCGGCCCGTGCGGCTTGAAGCGCCACGGCCACACCTGCACCAGCCGGCGCGCACTGTAATTCAGGTTTTCATATTCCTTCGTCAGCGCCCCCGACTCGTGCATCAGCTGGGCAATGAAATGCGCCATCCGCAGCGGCGATGCGGCGATGCCGAAATCGTCCAGCAACTGCTGGCCGCCGGCAAACGCGTCCGCATACGCGGGGCGCACGCCGGGCGCCAGCTTGTTGATCTGCTCAAGGGTAACCAGGACTGCCATGGCGCTTCTCCACGCTGAAACTCACTTCATCGTAGGCGCGGGGGAAGCGTGCACATCCATCTGAATCAATCGTCAACAAAATAGCTGCCGGGCCGGCCTGTCCGGGCGCGACAGCACCGCGGCCGGAACGCTCCCGCTAGAGCGCCCCTTACCGGAACGCGTCAATCCCGGCGTACGCCGCCGCCACATCCGGAACTGTGGCGCAGCTTGCCACTCCAAAAATGAGCTCGCCTGCATTCACGGTGCTGAATCCGCGCCAGTTTTCCATATTGTATTTATTTTAACTGTAAAACTAAATATATTCTCGAGATTAATAAATATAAGCCGGAAATATTATGGAAGTCAGCAATTGATAGTTATCAAACCAGCTAATTGAACGTACCCCGATAATAAACTTACGCCGCGATAAGTCATCTAAGCGCACCCATCAATGGCGAACGGAATTTGTTTCACGAATGATATTAAATTATTAATTCGCGATTTTCATTTATTAATAACAGAAAAAATAAACGCCACCCCAAGCGCTCCTCCTGCCATGTCGACTTCCCACACCAGCGTCATCAGCCAATTTTGCGTCGACATGATTTCCATGCATCGAACGGCAAAGATCGCGCTGGCTGTCGGCGTCGACCTGATTGCCCTTCCGTTCTGCTTCCTAATCGCCATGCTGCTGCGGGTCGGGGATGTCACGCTGGCGATGCGCTACGGCGCCAGCACCTATGTCGTGGTGGCGCTGGTGACCATCGTGGCCTTTTCGCTGTCGGACCTGTACCGGGCCGTCATCCGCTTTATCGACCAGCGCCTGCTTGCCGCCACCGGCTTCGCGCTGGGGCTGGCCGTGCTGTGCGTCTACCTGGTGCTGCTGGCAGTTAACGACGAGGGATTCCCGCGCAGTGCGCTGGCAATCTACTGGTTCATCGTGTTTTCCTACGTTGTCACCTCGCGTCTCATGGTGCGCAACTTCCTGCGCAACCACATCAGTGAACGGCGCAACAGCGACGCGGTCGCCATCTACGGCGCCGGCGAGCCAGGCGCCCAGCTGGCGCTTACCATGCGCACCAGCAACGAATACCGGCCCGTCTGCTTCTTCGACGACAAGCACGTGCTGCACGAACGCACCATCGCCGGCCTGCGCGTGTTCCACACCGACCGCCTGGTCGAGATGGTCAACTCGCTGTGCATCCGCTCGATCATCATCGCGATCCCCCAGGTCTCGCCTGAACGCCTGCGCAACATCATGCATCGCATGGCAGAGGCTGGCGTGACAACAAAAATCCTGAGCCGCCTGCTCGACCTTGCCGACGAGGAGAAAACGCCGATGGAAGCGATACGCGAACTCAAGTTCGAGGACTTGCTCGGACGCGCGCCGGTGCCGCCCCGGGTCGACCTGTTTGCACGCTGCGTACGCAGCAAAACCGTGCTGGTGACCGGCGCCGGCGGCTCCATCGGCAGCGAACTGTGCCGGCAGATTGTCACCCTGTCGCCCAGCTGCCTGCACCTGCTCGACCACTCCGAGTTCGGCCTGTACACCATCAAGCAGGAGCTGCAGGCGCGCTTCCCCACCCTGCCCATCGTGGCCCACCTCGGCTCGGTCTGCAATGCGGCCCTGGTCGAGCGCATCCTGCAGGAAAGCCGCATCGACACCATTTACCATGCTGCAGCCTACAAGCACGTGCCGCTGGTGGAAGCCAATATCGTCGAAGGCCTGCGCAACAACGTGCTGGGCGCGCAGGTGCTGGCGGCCGGCGCCGGGCGCCACAAGGTGGAAACCTGCGTGCTGATTTCCAGCGACAAGGCGGTACGGCCCACCAACATCATGGGCGCCAGCAAGCGCATCGCGGAGCTGATTTTCCAGGCCGCCGCTGTCACGCACGGGCCCGAAACGACGTTCTGCATGGTGCGTTTTGGCAACGTACTGGGATCGTCGGGCTCGGTGATCCCCCTGTTCCAGCGCCAGATCGCCCATGGCGGGCCGCTTACCGTGACCCATCCGGAAGTCACCCGCTACTTCATGCTGATTACCGAGGCAGCCCAGCTGGTCATCCAGGCCGGCGCCATGGCCAAGGGCGGCGACGTGTTCGTGCTCGACATGGGCGACCCGGTCCGCATCGTCGACCTGGCGCGCACGATGATCATGATGTCCGGCCTGACCGAGAAAACCGCCGATTTCCCCGATGGCGATATTGAAATCAAGTTTATCGGCTTATTCCCGGGCGAGAAGCTCTATGAGGAGTTATTAACCGACGGGAAGGTATTCCCCAGCGAGCATCCGCGAATAATGCGCATGAAAGAAAGCGCCCTGCATCCGGGCGTGCTCGATACCTATATTACCTGCCTGATGATGGCGTGCGATACCAATGACCGCGGCATGATCGAATCGATGGTAAAAGCCATGGTGTCCGAATATACCCCCCAGCCAAATACCTCGCCCGGATTACCAATCGCCGGACCGGCTGCCGCCATCGAAAGGGCCAGCCTGGTCAAGAAAATCGTTTCTTATCGAATTTAAGCATCATTCATTAACACAGCGGAGAAACAAGAATATGCGCGACGCTCATAAACCAGGCCAACTGGCCCAGCTGGTTGGCAAATTCGAAGACCGTAGCGCGGTCATTGGCGTGATCGGCCTTGGCTATGTCGGGCTGCCGCTGTCGCTGCGCTACTCCGCGGTCGGCTTCCGGGTGCTGGGCATCGACATCGACGCCGGCAAGGTCGAGCGACTCAATGCGGGCAGCAGCTACATCGAACATATCGCGCACCAGAAAATCGCCACCGCCCGCGAGCGCGGCTTTGAGGCTACCTGCGACTTCAGCCGGGTGGCCGCGGCGGACGCCCTGATCATCTGCGTGCCGACCCCGCTCAATGTCTACCGCGAGCCGGACCTGTCGTTCGTGCTCGGCACGGTCGAAGCCCTGCTGCCGCACGTGCGCCCGGGCCAGGTGGTGTCGCTGGAAAGCACCACCTACCCCGGCACCACCGAGGAAGAACTGCGCCCGCGCCTCGAATCGCGCGGCCTGGCGATCGGCGAGGATGTGTTCCTGGTGTTTTCGCCCGAGCGCGAAGACCCCGGCAACCCGGACTTCGAAACCCGCACCATTCCCAAGGTCTGCGGCGGCTCGACCGAGGCCTGCCTGCAGGCCGGGCTTGCGCTGTACGGCCCCGCGATCGACCGGGTGGTGCCGGTCAGCTCGACCCGCGCCGCCGAGCTCACCAAGCTGCTCGAGAACATCCACCGCGCCGTCAACATCGGCCTCGTCAACGAGATGAAAATCATCGCCGACAAGATGGACATCGACATCCACGAGGTGATCCGCGCCGCCGCCACCAAGCCCTTCGGCTTCACGCCCTACTATCCCGGCCCCGGCCTGGGCGGCCACTGCATCCCGATCGACCCGTTCTACCTGACCTGGAAGGCGCGCCAGTACGGCGTGCACACCCGCTTCATCGAACTGGCCGGCGAGATCAACCGCGACATGCCTCAATGGGTGATCGGCAAGGTTACCGATGCGCTCAACGACCGCGGGCGCTCGCTCAAGGGCAGCCGCATCCTGGTGCTCGGCATCGCCTACAAAAAAGACGTGGAGGACATGCGCGAGTCGCCCTCGGTGGAACTGATGGAGCGGCTGCGCGCCAAAGGGGCGCTGGTCGATTACTCCGACCCCCACGTGCCGCATTTCCCGCGCATGCGCGAACACCGCTTCGAGCTGTCCAGCGTGGCGCTGACGCCGGAGGCGATTGCCTCGTACGACGTGCTGCTGGTGGCCACCAGCCACAGCGCCTTCGACTACGAGCTGGTGCGCCAGCATGCGCAGCTGGTCATCGACACCCGGGGCGTCTACCGCGAGCGCCTGCCGAACGTCGTGAAAGCCTGAACCATCGCGTCCCACACAGAGGGAAACACCATGCGCTACTTTCCGCCAGCGGTACTCGACCGCCGCATCCGTTTCGCCCTGGTCGGCTGCGGCCGCATCGCCGCCAACCATTTCGCCGCCATCGACAAGCACAGCGAACGCTGCGAACTGGTCGGGGTGGCCGACGTCGACCAGCGCCGCGCCACCGAGGCCGCGGCTGCGACGGGCGCCCGGCCCTACGCCAGCCTGACCGAGATGCTGGCCAAGTGCGACGCCGACGCCGTCATCGTCGCCACGCCGTCCGGCCTGCACCCGGAGCAGTCGATCGAGATCGCCCGCGCCGGGCGCCACGTGATCACCGAGAAGCCGATGGCCACGCGCTGGGACGACGGCAAGCGCATGGTCGGCGCCTGCGACGCGGCCGGGGTGCGCATGTTCGTCGTCAAGCAGAACCGCCGCAACGCCACCTTGCAGCTGCTCAAGCGCGCAGTCGAGAAAAAGCGTTTCGGCCGCATCTACATGGTCAACCTGAACGTATTCTGGACCCGCCCCGATTCGTACTACAGCAGCGCCAAGTGGCGCGGCACCTGGGAGTTCGACGGCGGCGCCTTCATGAACCAGGCCAGCCACTACGTCGACCTGCTCGACTGGATCGTCGGCCCGATCGAGAGCCTGCAAGCCTATACGGCCACGCTGGCGCGCGATATCGAGGTCGAGGACACCGGCGTCATCAGCCTGCGCTGGCGCAACGGCGCGCTCGGTTCGATGAACGTGACCATGCTGACCTGGCCGCGCAACCTGGAAGGCTCGATCACCATCCTCGGCGAGAAGGGCACGGTGCGCATCGGCGGCGTGGCGGTCAACGAGGTGCAGGAATGGAGCTTCGCCGACGCCGACGAGGACGATGAACTGGTGCGCGCGGCCAGCTACGAAACCACGTCGGTGTATGGCTATGGCCATCCGCTGTACTACGACAATGTCATCAAGGTGCTGCGCGGCGAAGCGGAGCCCGAAACCGATGGCCGCGAGGGACTCAAGTCGCTCGAAGTGCTGGTAGCGGCCTACATGTCGGCGCGCGATGGCCGCAGGGTCGCCCTGCCGCTGGAGTACTGACCATGAACGCCGCGATCCACCCCAGCGCGATCGTCGACGAAGGCGCACGCCTAGGCGAAGGCACCCGGGTCTGGCACTTTGCCCACGTGTGCGCGGGCGCCCAGGTCGGCGCGGGCTGCTCGCTGGGCCAGAACGTCTTTGTCTCCAACGACGTGCGCATCGGCGACCGGGTCAAGATCCAGAACAACGTCTCGGTGTACGACGCCGTCACGCTTGAGGACGAGGTGTTTTGCGGCCCGAGCATGGTATTTACCAACGTCTACAACCCGCGCGCGGCGGTGACCCGCAAGGACGAGTACCGGCGCACCCTGGTGCGGCGCGGGGCGACGCTGGGCGCCAACGCCACCATCGTGTGCGGCGTCACCATCGGCGAATACGCCTTCATCGCGGCCGGCGCAGTCGTCAACCGCGATGTACCCGCTTACGCCCTGGTGGCCGGGGTGCCGGCGCGCCGCATCGGCTGGATGAGCCGTCACGGCGAGCGCCTTGCCCTGCCTGCGAGCGGGCGCGCCGAAGCGCCGTGCCCGCACAGCGGCGACATGTACATGCTGGACGGCGAGCGCTGCACCCTGATGGCGGCGCGCACCTTCCCGATTCCCCCCTGACCTGAAACGGAAGCGACCATGGAATTCATCGACCTCAAAGCCCAGTACCAGGCCATGCGCGAGGGAATCGACGCGCGCATCCACGCCGTGCTCGACCACGGCCAGTACATCATGGGTCCCGAAGTGGCCGAACTGGAAGAGCGGCTGGCCGCCTACACCGGCGCGCGCCACTGCATCACGGTAGCCTCCGGCACGGAAGCGCTGCTGATTTCGTTGATGGCAATCGGCATCAAGCCGGGCGACGAGGTGATCACCACGCCGTTCTCCTTCATCGCCACCGCCGAGGCCATCGTGCTGCTGGGCGCGCGTCCGGTCTTCGCCGACATCGATCCGGCCACCTGCAACATCGACCCTGGCCTGGTCGAAGCGAAGATCACTGCGCGCACCCGGGCCATCATGCCGGTGTCGCTGTACGGGCAGCCGGCCGACATGGACGAGATCAACGGCATCGCCAGCCGCCACGGGCTGACCGTCATCGAGGACGCGGCCCAGAGTTTTGGCGCGACCTACCGCGGCAAGAAAAGCTGCAACTTGTCGGCCATCGGCTGCACCAGTTTTTTCCCCAGCAAGCCACTGGGCTGCTACGGCGATGGCGGCGCCATCTTTACCAGCGACGATGATTTCGCCAGGGCGATGCGCGAAATCCGCGTGCATGGCCAGTCGCGCCGCTACGTCCACACGCGCATCGGCGTGGGCGGACGCATGGACACGCTGCAATGCGCGGTGGTGCTGGCCAAGCTCGAACGCTTTGAATGGGAGCTCGGGCAGCGCGCCAAAGTCGCCGCGCGTTACGACGCCCTGTTCTCGGGACGGCTCGGCAAAATCGGGCGCACCCGTGACCGCAGCAGCGTATACGCCCAGTACACGGTGGTGCTCGATGAACGCGAGCGCCTGCAGGCCGTACTGCACGCCGCCGGCATCCCGACCGCCGTCCACTACCCGGTCCCGATGCACATGCAGCCCGCTTACGCCAGCTACACCGAGCCTGATGCCTGCCCGGTCGCGCTCGACATGGCCGGCAAGGTCATGAGCCTGCCGATGGGGCCTTACCTCGATCCGGCTGCCACCACCCATGTTGCCGCCACCTTGCTGGCTGCGATCGGCGAACAGATGCCGTCGCGCGGCGACCTGCTGGCCTCGTCCCCATGAAAGTGGCGCTGCCGACATTCTGGAAGCACGTTATCACCGTGCTGTCCGGGGCGCTCGGCGCGCAGGCGCTGCCCCTGTTAATGGCGCCGCTAATCACCCGCATGTGCACGCCGGCACAGCTGGGCGCGTTCAGCGTGTGGTTCGGTATTGTGGCGGTGGCCGCCATTGGCGCCACCCTGCGGCTGGAAGCGGCAATGGTGCTCGATCACGGCGAGCGGCAACAGCGCACCTGTTTCCGCGTCGTGGCCTGGTCTGCGACCTTGCTGGCAATTGCCATTACCGCGGCCGCCGCCGGTGGCCGCGCGCTCGACCTGCCCTTCCTGCGCCAGCTGTCCTGGCTGGCCGTCCTCACGATCGGCCTGGGTGCATGGCTGACGGCGACAATGCAAACCACCCTCGCCTACGCCACTTCGCACAACGCATTCGGGAAAGCGGCGCGCGCCAAGGTCTGGGGCGCCAGCACCATCGCCCTCGGCCAGGTCGGCCTGCTGTATGGCGGCGCAGGCGGCGCCGCCCTGATTACCGGGCACCTGATCGGGCTGTGCGCCGGGCTGGCTGCGGCACGCCTGCTGCTGTCCCCGCCTGACGCGGCGACCGGCTGGCGGCTCGACGACGAGCAGCGCCGCTACCTTCGCCGGCACGAGAAATTCTGGCGCTTTTCGCTGCCGTCCAACCTGCTCAACGTCATGGTCGGACAGCTGCCGCTGTTCCTGATCGGCCTGCGCCACGGCGCAGTCGCCGCCGGCCTGTTTGCCCTGACCCAGCGCGTGCTCGCCGCCCCCGTCGCCCTGCTGGCGGCATCGGTGCTGGAAGTGTTCAAACGCCAGTCGGTGCACGACTTCCAGACGCTGGGCAACTGCAAGCAGGCCTATCGTTACACCTTCAAGGCCCTGCTGCTGCTCGGTCTTGGGCCGTCGGTGGTACTGTTCCTGTTCTCGCCGTCGCTGTTTGCCTGGGTCTTCGGCGAGCCGTGGCGCGCGGCCGGCGAACTGGCGCGCATCCTGGCGCCGCTGTACTTCCTGAACTTTATCGCCAGCCCGCTCAGCTACGTATTCTTCGTGGCGGGCAAGCAGAAGATGGACCTGGCATGGCAAGTGGCGCTATTCATGATGACGGTCAGCGTCTTCCTGCTGCCCTTGCCGCTGCACCAGAGCGTGCTCTGGTACGCAATCGGGTATTCGCTGCTGTACCTGGTGTACCTGCACATGTCTTACCAGTGCGCGCAAAACCGGTTGGAGGCGGCATGAACCATGCCGGCATGGTGCGTGGGCCCAGGGGCGAACAGGCAGTGGCTATCCTCGCGTTCTTCCTGCTGTTCCCAGGCTTTTTCTTTTATCACACGCTGCTCGGGCTCGGCGTCATGGGCGCATTCCTCGGCGGCTTCTTTGCCCCTGCATCGCTGCTGGTGGTGCTGCCGCTGATCTACATGTACCTGATGCGCATCCGGCGCGAGCCGAACCGCCTGGCCAAACCCGATATCGCGTTCGGCATTTACCTGGCGTATTTTTCCATGGTGGTGGCGGCGAACGCCGCGCTGGGCGGCAAGATGGTCCACGTGGTCCACCACATCCTGGGCATCCTGTTCCTGCTGAACGTGTTCCTGATCTACAAGGCCATCGATTTCAGCGGGCGACAGTTCCGCCGCATCGCGCTGCTGAGCTTGCTGGCGATGTCGGCCATCGTTTTCTGGTTCTCGATCGACGGCGTGTTCTACCTGGGCGCCCTTGGCATTGCCAAGGATGCGGACAGCCTGGCGACCTACCAGGGTTTCTCGCGCTCGTACCTGTTTACTTTTGTGCCCGTCATCGCCTATACCCGCTCACCCTGGCTGCGGATACTGTTGTATTGCATCGGCGCCCCTACCCTGTTCTTCAATACCGCGCGCAGCGAATTTATTGCCTTGCTATTCCTCATTCCGATTATCGAGTTCTATCATTCGAAGAACAAGCTGGTAGTCGCCTTTATCTTCCTCGTGCTCGCCGTTGCGGTAAAGATCTATCTCGAAGACATAATTGCCCTGTTACCCCACAACCGGATCCTTGAGCTGCTTGACCTATCACAATCAACCTCTGCCAACAAACGGCACCATTTAACCGTATATGCGATCCAAACGATTAACGAACACCCTTTCCTTGGGGATTTCGGAAGCTATCCGCCCGGGCTATATGCACATAACGTGCTATCCGCCTGGGTGGACCTGGGCATCGTGGGCATCGTGTTTTTGCTGGGAATGATTACGATCCCTGCGATCATGATGTTTATCCGGGAATATTTTAGCAGCCGCAACTATTACGAATTCTTGCTGCCGTTCTCACTTGCCAGCATCACTTTACTGCTGTTACTGACATCGCATTTTTTTACTGACATGTTAATCGGCGCCACGTTGGGGTGCTATTCAACGTATTGGTACGGGCGCAAGCATGACAAGCGGCAGCCATGGCCGGCAGGCATTGCATTGCAACGCGAAAAGCCCGTGCACCAAGCGTTATTTACCCCAGCGCGCCCGGCGCCACCGGGTTAGCCTTTCGTGACAAGGCCGCCTTGGTGACTGTTCCTGCCAAGTCAACCTCAACGATAGGCAACCATGAAATTAACGGATATTGCAAAGGAAATCGTGCGGCTAATACGGGCCGGCGCAGAAATACCCCGACTGCCCCGCGCACAGCTCGAATTCCATTCAAAAATACATCCAGAAAATATCGGCGAGACGCACCAGGTATTTACCAAGCCTCATCCGCGTTATCGACTGATCAAAAACAAGACGGTAGGAATAGCATTGATCGATTTACGCAAATTCAAAACCGCTGAAGATTATCTCGATACAGTAAGAAAAAAGGATTACGCCGCATATCATGCGCGTCGTGCAACAACGCGCGGTTACCAAGTGCGGAAAATCGAGCGCAATCTTTTTATCGACGATATTCACGATATTAATAATTCGGCGGAAATCCGCCAGGGGCGCCCGATGGACGACGCCTACCGCATCAAGGAGACATCGTTCGAGGATCACCCGCATTTCGCCTATTTCGGGGTCCTGGACAAACAGGGAAAGCTGGCCGGTTATTGCAACGTGGCCGTTCTCGGCAATTTCGCCGCCACCCAACGCCTGCTTGGCTATAAAAATAACGACGGCTTCATGTACCTACTTCTGACGGAGATCGTATGCAGTCTGATCGAGCAAAAAACAGTGAGCTTCCTGATGTACGACACCTATCTGGGCGCCCAGCCGGGACTGCGGGAATTCAAGCGCAAGGTGGGTTTCACGCCTTATCTCGTCCGCTACTCGCTGGCATGAGCACCGTGGCCAGCCTGCACAAATACTGCAGCACGCTGGCAGAGCTTATCCGCCTGCCGGTGGCGCCCCTGCGTTTCAACGCCAGCCTGGAGCCACGCCATGTTCCCCAGGTCTATGCCCAGTTCACCAGGCGCCATCCGCGCTACAAGTTCATCCGCAGCAAAACCGTGGGCGCGGCCCTGATCGATATCGGCACCCTGGGCACGCGCGAAAAATATCTCGACGACATCAAGGGAAAGAACAATGGCGCCTACCACGCCGCCCGCGCGCGCAAGCGCGGCTATGTGTGCAGGGAGATCGACCGCAACGCCTATGTCGACGACATCCACGACATCAATATCTCGCAGGACTCACGCCAGGGCCGGCCGATGGACAAGGCCTACACCGAAAAGCGCGAGCATTTCGACGTGCTGGAGAACTTCCGCTATTACGGCGTGCTTAACCCGGCGGGCAAGCTGGTGGCCTACGCCACCTTTGGCGTGTACGGTAATTTTGGCGCCTTCTCCCAGCTGATGGGACACCGCAACAACGACGGCATCATGCACCTGCTGATCGTTGACGTGGTGTGCCGGCAAATCGACGAAGGCACACTGCAGTACATCATGTACGACACCTACTTCGGCGCCCAGCCCGGGCTGCGGCAGTTCAAGACCATCCTCGGCTTCCGGCCGTACCGCGCGAAGTACAGCCTGCAATGAAAACGACACCCACCCTGGCCGGCCGAGCGAGGCCGGCGCTCCGCACAAAAGGCCTGCAAGGCATCTCCGTGCCTTGCGCCATGCTGAGCTGCCGAGGGATGCCCCGATGAACATCCTGCTGATCAACCACTACGCGGGCTCGCTCCAGCACGGAATGGAATACCGGCCCTACTACCTGGCGCGCGAATGGGTGCGGCTTGGCCACCGCGTCCGTATCGCCGCCTCCTCGCGCTCGCACATCCGCGCCCAGGCGCCGCAGATGCGCGGCCAGGCACGGCTCGATGAAACCATCGACGGCATCGAATACACCTGGTTCGATACGCCAGCCTATGCCGGCAACGGCAGCGCGCGGGCGCTGAACATGGCGGCCTTCATCATGCGGCTCACGCGCGACGCCCGCCAGCTGGCACAGTCGTTCAGGCCCGACGTGGTGATCGCGTCAAGCACCTACCCGCTCGATATCTGGCCGGCCCGCCGCATCGCCCGGCTGGCGCGCGCCCGCCTGCTGTTCGAGGTGCACGACCTGTGGCCGCTGTCGCCCATGGAACTGGGCAACTACTCGCGCTGGCACCCGTTCATCATGCTGCTGCAGGCGGCCGAAAACTACGCCTGCCGCCACGCCGACGCGGTGGTGTCGATCCTGCCGAAGGTGCGCGACCACCTGGAAGCGCACGGCATGGCGCGCCACAAGCTGCACATTGTGCCCAACGGCGCCGACCCGGCCGAATGGCTGGCCGACCCGCCCCAGCTGCAGGGCGAGGTGGCCGCCGCACTGGCCGACCTGCGCGACCGGGGCAAGTTTATTGTCGGCTACGCGGGCACCCACGGGATGGCCAATTCGCTCGGCACCCTGCTTGGCGCGGCCGCGCAGCTGGCCGGCGAACGGGTTGCATTCGTGCTGGTTGGCGGCGGCCCGGACAAAGCAAGGCTGCAAGCCCGCGCGCGTGACATGGGCCTGTCCAACGTCTACTTCTTCGACCCGGTCGCCAAGCAGCAGGTTCCGGCATTACTGCAGTGCTTTGACGTGGCGTATATCGGCTGGCCGCGCCAGCCTTTGTACCGCTTCGGCATCTCGCCCAACAAGCTGATCGACTACATGATGGCGGCGCGCCCGATCCTGCATGCTGTCGATGCCGGCAACGACCCGGTCGCCGACGCCGGCTGCGGCCTGACGGTGGCGCCGGAGGATCCCTCGGCCGTCGCGCGCGGCGTGCTCAGCCTGATGTCGATGCCCGCCGCCGAGCGCGCGGCCCTCGGGCAGCGCGGAAAGCTCTACGCATTGCGCAACCTGAGCTATCCGGTGCTGGGCGAGCGCTTCCTCAACATCCTGGCCGGCTTGCGCCCCACCACATTCTGACTCTGCCCTAAAGGTTACGATCATGGCCGAACACACCACCAATGAGAACGGCGCCCAGGTGCAGCCGCAAGCCCCCTTCCTGCCGTTCGCGTTGCCCGACATCGGCGAGGAAGAAATCAGCGAGGTGGTCGAGTGCCTGCGCTCCGGGTGGGTGACCACGGGCCCCAAGACGCGCCAGTTCGAACAGGCATTTTGCGCTTACCTCGGCGGCGGCGTCGAGGCCATCTCGGTCAATTCGGCGACGGCGGGGCTGCACCTGGCGCTTGAAGCGCTCGGCATCGGGCCCGGCGACGAAGTGATCGTGCCGACCCTGACCTTCACCGCGACCGCTGAAGTGGTGCGCTACCTGGGCGCGCAGCCCGTGTTCGCCGATTCCGACCCGCGCACCTTGTGCATCGACCCCGCGGCCGTTGAAGCGGCCATTACCGCGCGCACCCGCGCCATCGTACCGGTCCATTATGCGGGACTGGCCTGCGACATGGAGGCGATCCTGGCGCTGGCCGCACGCCATGGCCTGCGCGTGGTGGAAGACGCGGCGCACGCCTTCCCCACCCTCTACCAGGGCCAGCTGGTCGGAACGCTGGGCAGCGACATCACTGTGTTCAGCTTCTACGCCAACAAGACAATGACGACAGGCGAAGGCGGCATGGTGGTCACGCGCGACGCGGCGCTGGCCAAACGGGTGCGGCTGATGCGCATCCATGGCATCAGCCAGGATGCGTTTGCACGCTACACCTCGCGCACGCCGGCCTGGTTCTACGAGGTGGTTGCAGCAGGCTACAAATACAACCTGACCGACATCGCCTCGGCGATCGGACTGGGCCAGCTGCGCAAGATCGACCGCTTCCTGGCCCGGCGCCAGCAGCTGGCGGCCCGCTACACCAGCGCGCTCGCGGGCCTGCCCTTGCAGCTGCCCGCCGACGCCGCGCCCGGCAGCACCCACGCCTGGCACCTGTACGTGGTGCGCCTGACCGACGGCGCCCACATCGGCCGCGACGAGCTGATCGGCGAATTGTCGGCGCGCGGCATCGGCACCAGCGTGCACTTCATTCCGCTGCACCGCCAGCCCTACTGGCGCGATACCTGCGCCCTGGCGCCGCAGCAGTTTCCGGTGGCCGAGGCCAGCTACCACGCGATGGTGACCTTGCCCCTGTACACCAAGATGACCGACGCCGACCAGTTGCGCGTCATCGACGCCGTTCGCGAGCTGGTGTCATGAGCAAGCGCGCCTTCGACCTGGCTGCGTCGCTGTGCGGCTTGCTGATGCTGGCGCCGCTGCTGGGCTTGATCGCGCTGTGGATCCGCCTCGACTCCGGGGGCCCGGTGTTCTACCGCCAGTTGCGCATTGGCCGCTACGGGGTGCCGTTCAGCATTTTCAAGTTCCGTACGATGCGTGTGCAGGCGGGCGCAGGCGGTCAGCTCACCGTCGGCCAGGATGCCCGCATCACGCGCGCCGGGCGCTTTTTGCGGCACTACAAGCTCGACGAGCTGCCGCAGCTGATCAACGTGCTGCAAGGATCGATGAGCCTGGTCGGGCCGCGGCCTGAAGTGCCGCGCTACGTGGCCTGTTATCCGCCCGACGTACGCCGCATCGTGCTGTCGGTCGCGCCGGGCATCACCGACTGGGCGTCGATCCATTACAAGGATGAAAACGCCATCCTCGGCCATGCCGCCGATCCGGAGCAGGCCTACATCGACACCATCCTGCCTGTAAAGCTCGAGTATTACGTGCGCTATGTGCAGGAGCGCAGTTTCTGGACCGACCTGCGGATCATTGCTAACACCCTCACCGCGATCGCGCGCTAGCCATGGACCCGGGCATGACGCTGGTGCGCCTGGGCGACCTAGATATGACCTTGCCGCTGGCGGCGGCGGCGTTTTGCTGGATGGCCGCCGCGCGCGCCTGGCGCACAGCGATGCTGTGGGGTTTGCTGTTCGGTGGCGGCGTGATGCTGGTCGGCGCCAGCAAGATCGCGTTCATGGCCTGGGGTTCCGGGTTGCCCGCGCTCGGTTTCAAGGCAGTCAGCGGCCACGCAACAGGCGTGACGGCCGTGTTCCCGACCGTGTTCTATCTCATGCTGCAGGGCGGCGGCCCCGCCTTGCGCCGCAGCGCGGTGGTGGCCGGCGTCGGCCTGGGCCTGCTGGTCGGGGTGCTGCTGGTGGTGTATGGCTTCCATACCGCTGCCGAAGCGATGGCCGGGTGCCTGCTGGGCGCGGCCATCAGCCTGGCATGGATCCGCCTGGCGGGCGCCAGCGCCGTGGCGCCGTCGCTGGCCAGGCTCGGCTGGTTCGCCCTGGCCTTCCTGGCAGGCGCCTGGCTGATGAGCTTTGCCCATGTCGGCTGGTGGATGATCCGGGTCGCCACCTTCTTGTCCGGTAACGACAGGCCCTTTCCGCTGGGCGGCGCCGACAGTCTTTGCTGACCTTTATCCCGTCTGAAAAGGAGTAACCATCATGGCTTCCATCGCCAAGCCTGGCATCCGGCTCCGTGAGCCCGAACTGGGGGAAGATTCATGCCAGTCGCTGCTCATCGCGCTGCTGCGCGGGCTGTGCGCCGTCGAGGTCGCGGCCGCGCACCTGCGCGCCGAGTTCTTTCCCGGCTTGCGCGCGATGGCCGACCCGCCGCTGGCCTACCAGGCGCTGGCCTTCTTCACCGGCTTTGCGCACCAGGCCGTCGTGCTGTTCTTCCTGATCAGCGGATGGCTGGTCGGCGGCAGCCTGCTGGGCAAGATCGGGCGTCCGCAAGCGCTGCAAGCCTACGCCATCGACCGCCTGTCGCGCCTGTGGACGGTGCTGGTTCCAACCTTCCTCCTGATGCTGCTGTTCGGCGTGCTGGCCGGTCAACTGATTCCCAACACCATCGATTACTCGCGCTCGAACAGCTATTCGCTGCTGTCCTTCGCGGGCAACCTGGTCGGCCTGCAGACGGTAACGCTGGAACCGTTCGGCGGCAACTTCCCCCTGTGGAGCCTGGCGAACGAAACCTGGTACTACCTGATGTTCCCGCTACTCCTGGTGCTGGTCACCGGGTCGACGCCGGCGCGCCGTTTGCTGGCGATGCTGACCCTGGTCGCCATCGCCCTCGCGCTCCCGTATGACATGACCCTGTATTTCCTGGTCTGGCTGCTGGGCGCGATCTTCTCGCGCGTACGGGTCGATTGCAGTAACACGGTGCGCTGGCTGATGCTGGCGATGTTCGGCGTGCTGGCCGTGTATTTACGCCTGACCGGCTACAACGACGACATGACCGCCGCGTCCTTCGTCCAGGACCTGGTCTACAGCCTGGCGTTCCTGCTCTTCCTGTGCAGCATGCACATCAAGGCCGATCCGGCATCGCGCCCGATAGCCCGCCTGCGTAGCGGCGCCACCTTCTTTGCCGAGTTTTCGTTCACCCTGTATGTCTTCCATATTCCGCTGATCCGGCTGATGCAGCACGTCGGACTGAACTTCGGGGGCACGTACCGCCTGTCGCCAGCCAACTGGATCGACTATGGAATCTACTTCTCGCTGCTGGGCGTAGTGCTGGTGCTGTCCTACGGCTCTTACCTGCTGTTTGAATCGCACACGCCGAAGGTACGCCGGTGGCTCAAGGAACTGCTGCTGTCGAGCCCGCCTGTGCATGCCGCCGCCAAGCGCTGACGGGGATGCGTGCCGCCGTGGCCGCGGCACGTTTCAGGGCTTTTGCGCCATGTAGATGAAGTGCGAGCGCAGGGGTGGGACGAAGGTCGCGAGCAGGTCGCTGAGCAGCCGGGGAGCGCGCGACAGGCGGCGCGCGATGGGCGGCGCCAGCAGCAGGGTCTGGTAATGATGGCCGGCAGCCGCTGGCCAGTACTGGCGAACCTGGGGCCGGCTGACCCGGCGCACGTTGGGGTTGGCGGGATTGTTGTAGCGGAAGTCGAACACCATGCACCAGGCGCCTGGCTTGAGGACACGCCACATTTCATCGGCCAGCTGGTGGCGCATCTGCTCGTCGAGGATGGATGAAAACACGGTATTGGCAACGGCGAGGTCAAGGCTGCCATCGTCAAAGATGTCGAGGTCGCCAAGATGCCAGTGAACCCCACGGGCGGTGGCCGCCCTGGCCTGGTCGAGGCGGTCTTCCTGGTATTCGGTACCGATCAGGTTGCCCGGTCGCGCGCCCCAGCTGATCAGCTGGCGCAAAAAGCCACCGCTGCCGCAGCCGACATCGACAATGCGCAGCCTGGACAGGTCGTGGCCGACCGTTGCCGCCAGCAGGCCGCCAGCGGCACGGCAGCGCGCGGCATCCTGCTCCATGACCTCGGGCCGATGCCAGGCGTAGGGTGCAAGTTCCTTTCCGCCATGCCATTCACGGTAGACGGCGCGAATGCGCGCCTGTTCGTCGGATTCGGTGTTCGGGGAGTCCATACCGTCCATGGTAAGCAGGCGGAGGTGCTGGACATTTGATAATTGTTGAGACGAACGAAAAGATCGCCGGCGTTTTCGCGCCGGCGATCATACCGGTGAAGCGCTTAGTGCTGGTAGGCGCCGATGTCGTAACCCGTGGTGGCGTTACGTGGATAACCATCGAAGTCGTACGGCAACACGTAGCTCGAATTCAAACCCTTACCGATCGCTGGCGAGTCGCTGTTCAGGTGGAAATCGTTGGTGGTGGCGGTGCGTGCGTAGCTGGCAAACCGGGGCGCCGCGGCCACAGTGCCGCTGTGGGTCAGGCCGTTTTTCAGGGTCCAGTTGTACGTGTTCTGGTACACCAGGTTGTTGCGGTAGGTGTTCTTCAAACCCGTCTTGCCCTGCTCCGAAATGCCGTACTTGTTGTCGTACACAATGTTGTTGTGTACGTGCACGTTATCCGCGCCTGCTGTGGTGAAGTAGTAGTCGCCGCCGCCCACGATGATGCCGGTGCCCGAGGTCGTCACCGTGTTGTTGGTGATGATCACGTTGTTGGCGTCGTGCCACAGGTGGATTGCTGCTTCCGCCACGCGGTAGACCACGTTGTTCTTCACGGTACCGGAGGTGCTGACGTAGATGCCCTGCACGAAGTGGCAGCCGGCAGGTCCGATGTCATGTACCAGGTTGCCGATCACATCCGACTTGACGCCCTTGTAATAGCTGTCGACGCCGATCGCCGAGCCGCCGCCGCTGGTGCAGGCGATGGTATTGGCGATGTGGTGCACATAGTTATTACGGATCATGTCGTAGGAACCGCCGTTGTAGATGCCGTAGGCCCACTTGGTGCCGCTCTGGATCTTGCGGCCATCGACTTCGAAGCCGATGATGTCGACGTAACTGCCACGGTTATCCCATGCCACGTTATTCGACGAGTTTGCAGGCGGAACAATCTTGGCGCCCCACTTCGTTGTCGAGACGAAGTAGATGCGGCCAGTTGAAGTACCGCTGACGCTGGTGCGGAAACCGCCCGAGTAGTTACCCGGCGCCACATGGACCGTGGTGCTCGGCTTGGCTACCTGGGCTGCGCGCGCGATCGTCCGGAACGGCGAGGCCTTGGTGCCCGGGTTGCTGTCGGAACCGGTTGGCGACACGTAGTAGTTATACGTCGTGGCCGGGATCGGTTGCGGAACCGGTGTCGGCGTTGGCTCCGGCGTTGGCTCCGGGGTTGGTTCCGGCGTTGGCTCCGGAGTCGGGGCTGGCGCAGTCGATGTGCCCGCGTGCTGGTAAGCGCCGATGTCGAAGCCGGTCGTGGTCGAACGCACGTTGCCTTCGATGTCGGTCGATGGCGAGGCTGCTGGCAGCGCCGCGCCTACCGCAGGCGAAGTTGCCGACGGATGATAATCGCCGCCGCCGGTACGGATGTAGTTGACGAACTGCGGCTCGGCGTTGACCGTCCCGAGTGCCTGCAGCCCGTTGTTCAGCATAAAGTTGTAACTCCCGTTCTTATAGACGAGGTTGAACGGATAGCTGTTGTGGGTTCCGGTCGAACCGACTTCCTGGATACCGTAGCTGGCGTTGTCGTAGATGATGTTGTTGGCGACGCGCGTGTAATCATTCGGCGCGGTGCCGAGGTAGCCACCATTGCCGCTGACCACCACGCCAATTCCTGAGTTGAACACGGTGTTGTTCGTCACCAGGTTGTTGGTCGCGTCATGCCACAGGCGGATGCCCGCGTTGCTGATGTTGTAGACCAGGTTGTTGATGACCTTGCTCTGCGCCGAATTGATGTAGATGCCGAGGTAGTAAGCGCAGCCGGTCGGGCCGACGTCGTGGACGATGTTGCCAACCACATCGTTGGCGATGCCCTTGTAATAGCTGTCGGAACCGATGCCGCCGCCGCTGCTGGCGCATGCGACGTTCTTCGCAATGTGGTGGACGTAGTTGCCGCGCACCGTAGAATATGAACCCGCGGTGTAGATGCCGTTCAGCCACTGCGTGCCTGCCTGGCCTTTGGTGCCGTCCACTTCAAAGCCTTCGATGTCGACATAGCTGCCGCGGTTATCCCATGCGCGCGTGTTGGTCGACGACGCAGGCGGCACGATCTTGGCGCCGAAACGCGATTGCGACACGTAGCGGATGCGCGCCTCCGCGGTACCGCTGGCCGTGGTCTGGAAGCCGCCGGCGTAAACACCGGGAGCGACGCGGATCGTGACGCCTGGCGTGGCTGCGCGCGACGCCCGCAAAATCGTTCTGAATGGCGCGGACTGTGTTCCCGCATTGGTGTCCGATCCGCTTGGTGAAACATAGAGATCAGCTGGTGCCGCCACACCGTTGTAGGTCACGGCCGCGAACTGCGGGGCCTGGAATGGGGCATCGCTGCTGCCCGAGTCAGAGCCGCCGCAGGCTGCGAGCAACAGTGGAAGGCTGCTGCACAGCATGGCGCGCACACGGTTTTCAGACGCTAGACTGACAAGTTTGTTCATCAAAGATTCCTCGCTAAAACAGGGTGATTGAGCAAGGTTTGACGCACGGCACTTGATTCAGTTCAACGTTTTTGAAAATAAATTTCTCTGCAGTATCAGATAAACAAAAACCATTTCGCCAGCGAAATTGACGGATTCGTCAGGAGTATGGATGTTCCATTACTGCGCGTGCTGCGACTTCGGATGCGCCGGCTGCAGTGGAATCGGCCTCAAAGCGAGGCGTAAGGTTTCCAAAATCGGGGTCAGACCACCGTTTTTGGGAACATTCCAAAAGCCAGGTGGTCTGACCCCGATTTTGGCAATTTTTTTGAGAACCTGGGCCGGCGCTGAAGGGATGTTCACGAAACCGACGGAGGACGGGCGTTTGTCTTCTCCCCCTCAACCTTGGCTCGGCGTTAGTTGGCGCGGCCATCGCGAACGGGTGCGTAGACTCTGCCCGCCCGAAAGCTTCCCCAATCGGGGTCAGACCACCGCTTTTTTGGAACATTCCAAAAAACGGTGGTCTGACCCCGATTTTGGAAATTCAAAAAACGGTGGTCTGACCCCGATTTTGGAAATTTTTCAAAAAACGGTGGTCTGACCCCGATCTTGGAAATTTTTTAAAAACATTGAAGTTTGGATTGCGGGCGGGCGCTGAAGGGATCTTTACGAACCCGGCGGATGACGGGCGTTCGCCCTTTTCCGCCGATCCGGCACGCGGTCGATTGAAACGGCATCGCGAACGCGTGCCTTGACTTTGCCCCCCTGGGTGGGCGTACGCGCCGGGGCAGGCTAGCGGCTGTAGCCGATCTGCGCGTCCTGTTCGTAGTGGAATTGGTAGCGGTAGCCGGACAGGCGTAGCGACAGGTCGTTGAACAGCACGCCCTGCGGCGAGATGCCGGCGTGGTTGAGGCGCTTGATGGATTCGTTGATTTCTTCCTCCGTCGTGCGCCCCGCGCGCGCCAGGATGAAGACGGCGCCGGCATGCGCGCCGATGATCAGCGCGTCCGCAACGGCCAGGATGGGCGGCGGGTCGAGCAGCACCAGGTCGTACTGGGCACTGACCGACTCCAGCAGGGTGCCGAAATTCAGGTGCAGCAGGAACTCGGAGCGGTTGGGCGGCAACGCGCCGGTGGGTATGAAGTCGAGGTTCTCGAGCACGCCGCGGTGGATGATGTCGCCCACCGGGGTTCCGCCAGCAATCACGTTCGACAGGCCGAACTCGCGGCTGACGCCGAAGTAACGGTGCAGGTGGCCGTTGCGCAGGTCGGCGTCGATCAGCAGCACGCGCTTGCCGCTGGCGGCCATCACCGCGGCAAGGTTGACCGTCACGAAGGACTTGCCAAGGTTGCGCGCAGGCCCGGTGATCATCACGATGTTGTTGCGGAAGTGCGGCATCGCAAACAGCAGCGCCGCGCGGAAGCCGCGCAGGCTTTCAACGGCAATGTCCTCCGGCTCCGCCTGCGCGAGCAGCGGCAGGTTGGCGCCGTCGTCGCGCGCCTTGCGGCTGAGCTTTTCTTCGTTGGGGCTGTGCGGGATGCTGGCGTACACCACCCGGGCACCGAGCAGGCGTTCGATCTTCTGCGGGTCGTCGATGCCGCCGTTGAGCGCGCGGCGGACGAAGGCGATCATGGTGCCGAGGAACATGCCGGTGATGGCGGCCAGCACGACGATCAGCGGACGGTTCGGTTTGATCGGACGTTCCGGCGCCATCGGCGCATCGATCATGCGCACGTTGCTGACCCGGCCTACCGAGATCAGCCGAAGTTGCTGGGCGGTGTTCGACAGCGCGGTGTACAGGTCGGTGTTGACCTTGATCTCGCGCACCAGGCGCGCTTCGTCCTGTTCGAGCGCGGGCAGTGACTTGATGTGTTTTTGCACGTCGTCGATTTCGGCTTCGACTTCCCTGCTCTGGCGGTTCACGCCGCGCACGATCGGGTGGTCCTCGGTAAAGCGCGTCAGTAGTTCGGTCTTTTTCTGCTGCAGCGCGATGCGCCGGCTGCGCGCCTCGGCCGCTTGCTGCAGGCTCATGCGTGCTTCTTCGCGCATGTCGACGGTGCCGTGGCTGTTGCGGAAATGGTTGTAGCGCTCTTCGGATTGCTCGAGCTGGCGTTTCAGCGCCGGCAGCTGCAGGTTGAGGAAGGCGAGCGATTTTTCCGCTTCCTCGGTTTTGCGCGCGAGGTTCTGGCGCATGTACTCGCGGCCGATTTCGCTCAGCACGTTGTTGATCCGTTGCGGATCGTCGCCTTGCAGCCGCACCTCGATGATGCCGGACTGCTTGCCCTGCTCGCTGATGACCATCGCGGTCTGGATGCCTTCGATGGTGCCGAGCCGCGACAGGCGCCGCAGGTAGAACTCGGCGCCCGGCTTCGCGTCGAGCCTGTCGATACGCAGTTCAAGGTTGCCGCCGCTGGTCTGGGTCTTGAGCGTGGTGCCCACCCGGCCTTCGTAGACGATCGGCTGCCCGCCTCCGCTGAGGCGGTAAACGCCGTCGCCCATGGCGGTGATGAGGAAGCGCCGGTTCTGCCAAGGCTCGGGCACGTCGAACACCGATACCACCGCTTTTTCGGCGCCCCACACATAGCCGCCGTGGCCGAAGATACCCGGTTCCGACAGCTCGCCGTCGCCGCGGCCGGCGAACCAGAAGCCGATGACGGGAAAATACTTGGGCCGCACTTCGATATACAGCTGCAGGTTGTCGACCGCATGCGAGATGACCATGCGCGAGCGCAGCAGCTCCATTTCCGCGATCGCGTCTTTTTTGGTTTCGAACAGCGATGACACTTCCGCCAAGATATTCTTCGAGGCGTTCGGGCTTTCTTCTTCGACGTGGATCAGCAGGTTGGCCTGGTATACCGGATTGGCCACCACCGCGTAGACAATCGCCACCGCGGTGATCAGGAAAGTAACCAGGCCGATCAGCCAGCGGCTGTCGTACAGGATGTTGAAGTAGCTGCGCAGGCCTGGCTCTTCCGGATCTAGCTGGTGCTCATAGCGCGCCTCGACCGGCATGCTGAGCATGGGCGGACTGGACAGCACGTTGGAGATCGGATGCTGGTCGGCGGGTCGGTTCATGGTGGTGGCCCTCGTGGCGATTTACGGCCGGGTGACGCCGACCGCCTGCGTCAGCGCTCCGGGGAACAGCAGCGACAGGCCGCGGTGCCAGTTGGCCAGCGGCGAGGCGGCGACATACACCAGGTCTTTCGGGTGCAGCTCGAACGCCTCCGCCATGGCCAGTGCGCCGCGCTGGCGTGCGTCGAGCTGGAAGATGCGCGTGCCTTCCGCCGCCTTGCGCACCACGAACACCTGGCGCGCATCGCCCGTCATGGGGCTGATGCCGCCCGATTCTCCCAGCGCTTCATTCAGGCTGAGGCGGCCGTTGTGCATCGTCAGCGCTTTCGGCGTGACCACTTCGCCGGAGACGAACACCTTGCTCTCGTCACGCGAGTGCACGCGCACCACGTCACCGTTCAGCAACAGGATGTTGCCGGGGTTGACGCCCTTCTGCACCAGGTCGCGCAGGTCGAGGTTGTAGCGCTTCTTGGCGCGTTCGAGGACGATGCGGCTCTGGTCCGCCGTCGGCTGCAGGCCACCCGCGCGGTTCAGCGCTTCGAGCAAGGTCATCGGAATGTCGTTGATCGCCTGCAGGCCGGGCAGCCGGACTTCTCCATCCATATAGATGCGTTTGCTGCGGTAGGACTGCACGCGCAAGGTGACGTTGGGCTGGGCGATGTAGCGCGCCAGCCGCGACACCAGCAGGTTGCGTGCCTGCTCTTCAGTGAGCCCCGACAGCTTGAGCGAGCCGGCAAACGGAAACTGCACCTTGCCGTCGTAATCGACAACGAAGCCCTGGGCCGGCGTGCTCGACGTGCCCGCCTCCGCCGAGCTGCTGGACGCGACCAGCCCGTGGCCCGCGAGTTCAGGGTGGTCCCAGACGACGATCGACAGGATATCGCCCGGACCGATTTTGTAGGGCGGCGGATCGGCCACGACGAGGTGATCGAGTGCCTGGTTGGCGCGCTGCTCGCGCTGCTGCTTTTCGGCGGCGATCAGCTGCTCGGTGATCAGCTGCGTGGGCGGCGCGTCCGGCGCCGGCCCGGCCTGGCCGGAGACGTCCGGCATTTCAATACGGCTGCTGGTGGCTGCACAGCCGCCGAGCGCCGCCGCCAGCAGCAGCGCGACGCAGACAATCCATTGGGCTCGTATCATATTTTTCATGTTGGTACCCATCCGCATTGCCAGCCGGGAAAGAGATAGTTGTGCCTCCGGCTATTACCTGTCTGATCCAGAGTAAGTGAGCTGGATGACAACGGCTTTGGCGCAAATCAAATGGCAGCCTCAGGCATATTTACCTAGTGAAATGATGTGCCTGGGTGGCCGAAAAACGGCCGGGATGGAGGGCTAGCGCACTTCGTCGACCAGCTTGAGGACCTGGTCGAAGGTCCAGATGCGGCGGATCTCGATGACGTCGTACCGTGAGGCGATGTTGGGCGGGAACCTCGAGTACAGCGCGTTGATGCGGACGATGCGGCGAACGGCGTCGTCGGTATCCTGGCGGCCGCTGGAGCGGACGATGGTCACGTCCTCGATGCTGCCGTCGCTGCGGACGGCCACGCTGACAAGCGGATCGATACGTGCGCGCTCGCCGATCAGCCTGGGGAAATTCATGCTGCCGTTGCGCTCGATCTTCTGGCGCCAGCTTTCGACGTACATACGCAGCGGCACGTCGCGGTCGGCGCTGTCGGCCACGACGCGGCGCGACGCGCGCGCCTCGTCCGGCCGCACCCGCGCCGGCGGGGCGCCGGCCAGCAGGTCCAGCCCCTTGCTGAGGTCGCGCACGCGGTTCGACAAGTCGCTGCCGTAGTTGCCGGCGCTACCCTTGGTCCGCCCGCTTGCGCCCTGCCCGTCGGCCGCGCCGAATGGATCGCCGGGCGGTGCTGCGCGGGCCAGCGCCGCCTCGCGTTCGCGCTCAGCATCCTGGCGGGCGCGCTCGCCTGCGAGCTTGCGCGCGGCGATTTCGTCAAGGCGCAGGCGTTCGGCAGCCTCCTCAGCCAGGCGCTGGCGGGCGCGCAGCGCGTCGGCCTCTTTGCGTTCGGCAAGCTCCATGTCGCGGCGCTGCTGCGCGAGACGCTCTTCCGATTTCTGGCGTTCTGCCAGTTCCTGTGCCCGGCGTTGCTGCGCAAGCAGTTCGTCGGCCTTCTGCCGCTCCAGCATTTCTTGCGCGCGACGCTCGGCAAGCTGCTCTTCCAGCCTGCGCCGCTCGGCCGTTTCTTGCGCAAGGCGCTCCTGCGCCAGTATTGCCTGCTCGCGTTCCGCAAGCGCCGCACTGCGCGCTTCGGCGGCATCCTTCTGCAGTTGCTCCCCTGCCGCATCGTTCACGGCGATCACAGGCTGCTGCAGCTCCGGCAGCGGCGCCTCCTCTTGCAGTGCCTGCGCCATATCGTCGCTGCCGTGCTGGGCCTCGGACGGGTCGATCGTCTTCTGTAGCGCCTCCTCCGGCTGCGGCAGCGGCACGATGAATTCGCTGTCCGGGTTGCTGGCCTGCGCAATGACGCGCACCGGCGCCTCGGCATCAGGTTTCGGAAGCGGCGTGCTGATGCGTGGCGCCTTGCGCGCCTTCGCCTTGCTGACCGCTTTTGGCGGCGGCGTGGGCGCTGGGATGGGCCTGGCTACCGGGTCCACCAGCTGCATTCCGGTGACGGGAGCTGGGCGCGGTGGCAGCGCAGGCCGGTCGGGCTCGGGGTCGGCAGCGACAGGCTCCGCCACGGGCGGCGGCGCAGGCGCCAGCACGATCTGGATGGCGGAACGCGCGCCCCGCAGGGCCATGCCGGGGACGCCGAACTGGAGCGACAGGATCAGCGCATGGAACAGCAGCGATGCCAGCAAACCCCAGGCGAGGCGCCGGTTGGCCGATGCGCGCGGCGGCGCAACGCCGGATGCGGAAGCTAGCGCGCCTGCCTGCAGCATGGAGCGGGCAAGAAGGAAACGCCTGGTTGACTACTGGCCAAAGCCATGACTGCCTCACGCAAGAGTTGGTAGGAAACTGTCGAGTTCGCACCATGACAGAATTCTAACTAAAAGGTGAGGCCGGCGATAGTATTGTCCGGTACATATCGAGGTAGCGGACGGCGATGCGTTCCCACATGAAGCGGTCGAAGCGCAACTCGCTGGTGGTGAAGGATGCATAGTTATCGATCATCTGTTCCAGGCCGCGGCGTATATCCGCCACCGACGACGGGTCGACCGCCACGCCCACCGGCTCGGTGAAGCTGCCATCGATGCCCTGCCCTCGGGTAAACAAGACTGGCAGGCCCTGCGACAGGGCCTCGACATACACAAGGCCGAAGGTTTCATGGTGCGACGCCATGGCAAACAGGTCGCTGGCGCGGCAGATGTCGACCAGTGCCGGACCGGCTTCGACTGGTCCGTGGAAGGTGATGCAATCGGGATGCCTGGCCGCCAGCGATTCAACCTTGTGTTGTTGCGGACCGTTGCTGCCGACCAGGCTCAGTTTCAGGTCGGGCCGCAATGCGTGCAATGCCAGGAAGGCCTGGATCAACCTCACCGCATTCTTGTTGCGGTCAAACCGCCCGATGAACAAGATCCTTTTCGCCTGGATACGCTGGCGGCGGTCGATGTTGTCCAGCCACAGCCGGTCAATGCCATTGTTGATGACAAGCGCCTTTTTCCAGTAGCGCAAGGCGAACAGGGTGACCAGCGGATGGCGGAAAAAATTATCGAAGTTGGATTGGCTGATGAATACCAGGCGTTGCGCATTGTCGAGTATTTTGCGCGCAAGGAAAATGAGGTGCGGTTTGTATTTCAGGAACATGTTGATGTCCGTATTCCGCACCGACACGATGTAGGGCTTGCCGTATTTCCGGAACAATTCATACGCCAGTGCGCCGTCGCTGAACAGCGTGGTGGCGTGGACCAGGTCGCACTGGCCGCCAATGCCGTGGGCGTCAAGGTCACGGAACAGCTTGCGGATCTTCTGCCTGAAAAAGAGCCGGTGATAGCCGCTCAGCACGCTGGAGAACCGTAGCGCCGAACCGGGTACGGTGAAGTCAATTCTGTTGTTGTCGGGATTGGAGTGCTTGCGCAAGGGCGTGAAGATGTCCTGGCGCACGCCCAGCCGGTCGAGCTGCGTGTACAAATTCTTGTGAACCTTGGTCCACAAGAAATCGTTGCTGATGTGAAGGATTCGAGGCTGGCCCATCCCCGCAAGCGTACGGGCTGGAGCCTGGGCCTTACTTGAGAACGCGCAATTGCCTTTGGCTTCAGGGCGCGCGCACGCCGACTGCCGCAAAGTGCAGCACCCAGTGGCGCCCTGGATCGGCCCCGATGAGGGCCGCAGCCTCGTCATCGTAGAACGCGCCGACCGGGCAGGCGCCCAGGCCCTGGGCGGTGGCGCCGAGCAGCCAGCGCTCGCCCACCAGTCCAGCCTCGATGAATACATGGCGGTAGCCGCGCGCACCTTGCGCGAGGACCTGGTCGCGGTCGGCGGACAGGATCAGTACCGCGGCAGCGTCGCCGATCACGTCCTGCGACAGCGCCGCCGACCTTGCCGCCGCCTGGAAGTCGCCTCCGCGCAGGCGTTGCAGCCCATGCTGCGACAGGTAGCGGTAGACGCCGGGCGCGAGGCCATCCACACGGTTGACGACGACGTTGAGCGTCACCGCATCGGATAGTTGCGCAGGCTGCGCGGCCGCGGCAAGCAGCGAGGACAATGCAGCCAGCGACACGGCCTGCGCGCTGTAGCGCCGTTCGCTGCGGCGGTTGACGATGGTCTCGTGCAGGTCGCGGGTGAAGCGCAATGGCGCGGGCAAGGCGATGGCCTCGGCCGCTGCAGGCGTCTCGCGGTGCAGCGATGTCGCGCGCTGGACCATGCCTGTGACGCCGATTGCCGATGCGCGCGGTTCGCTGACCGGTGCAAGGCGCGCCCGCACGTCGGTCGCAACCATCTGCGGCTGCGGTCCGTTCAACGCGACCACGGCAAGCACACCCTCTTCCACGCCGTCGGCCGCAATCGCGCGCGCCGCCGCATCATCGTCGAAGGACGCCAGCAACTGCGCACGCACGCCGGCGCCGTGCGCGCCGAGCCGCACGTTTTCCAGCAGGTGTCCGGCATCCGCGGCGGCGTAGCGGTAGGCGCGGTTGTGGTACTTGTAGCCGGTACGGCGGAACACCGCGCTCAGGATGATGGCGGCATCGGCCGCGTCGGCAGCGGGTGCGCCCAGCGTGGCCGGAAGCGGCCCAAGCGCGTCGAGCCGGTGGTGCGCGGGGTCGTAGTGGTACAGGCCCGGCGCCAGCCCATCGACCGAGCGCGCCGCCACATACAGCTCACTCGGGAACAGCGCACCGGAAGACGGCGCGGCGCGCAGCGCATGCCCGCCACGCTGCTGGGTAATGCCGGCCGCCAGGTGCAGCATCTGGCCAAGCCCTGCGAGGTCAAGGCGCGCGCTTGTTTGGGCAGGCGCGCGCAGCATATCGCCAAGGCTTGCGCCGCCTGCGGTCCCGCGTTCGAGTGCGATGGTTTTCACGCCATCGTAACGCTTGAATGGGGCTGGCGGCGATCCCCATTCGACGCCAGGGGCGCGTGCGAAGACGCCGCTGCGCGACGCCGACGAAAACGCGTGGTACTGGAGCACCGCCTGGATCGATGCGGGCATGTCACCGGCATTCGCGGCCGGCAGCGGATCGGCGGCCTGGCGGGTACCGACAAAGTAGGCCACGCCGAATGCCGCCGCCAGTGCCGCCGCCTGCAGCACCAGCCGTGGCCCGCCACGCTGCGGCGGCGCCGGCCTGGGCTGCTTGCGCGCGAACCAGCGCACGACGATCGGCAGGTTGAACACAAGATGCACGGACACCAGCGCCAGCGTGGCATAGCCAAACAGGTAGTGCCAGTCAAATACCGGAAGCTGCTGGTTGGCGACCCAGAATATCCCGAGCCCCGCCGTGGCCAGCAGGTAGGCCAGCAACAGCAGGCTGGTATGGACATTCAGTGCCAGGCGCGCGGGCGAGCGTCCGCGCCACGCCGTTACGGCGAGGACTGCGGCATATGCCGCAAGCGGTATCAGGACCCAGGCGAGCTTTGGCATCGGCGGCACCAGCGAAGGACGACGTATCGAATTCTATCGCTGTTTGCTGCTGTGCCCGCGCCCGCCGCGTCACCTGTCACAATATCGGCTTTATATCTGTGGGCGCCCGCCATGATGAACTTTAACCTCGGTCCCTTGAGCATCCAGGCCAGCCATGTGTTCATGCTTACCAGCTTGCTCATCGCGGCCGCTGTGGGACATTGGGTGGGACGGCGCGACAAGATCCGCATTGGCGGCGTGCTGGTCGATATGCTGGCGGTAGGCCTGGTCGCCGCGCGGATCGCCTTCGTCGCTACCTGGTTCGAACTTTACAGCGCGGCGCCGTTGTCGATCATCGATATTCGCGACGGCGGTTTTTCGCCGCTGGCGGGCATCGGCGCGGCGCTCGGCTACGGCGGCTATCGCGCTTACCGGCACAAGGCGCTGCGCAATCCGCTCATGGCAGGCGTGCTGGCCGGCGCGTTTGCCTGGTTCATGTCGGGCGCGCCGGCCCTGCTTGGAATGAATGATGGGAAGACGGTGCCCGAAGTGACCCTTGCGACGCTTGACGGCAAGCCGGTGGCGCTGTCCCGGCTGGGCGCCGGACAACCGATGGTCGTGAACCTGTGGGCGACCTGGTGCCCGCCATGCAGGCGCGAGATGCCGGTACTGGCGGCGGCGCAGCAGCGCGATCGCGGCATCACCTTTGTGTTTGCGAACCAGCGCGAAGACGCGGCGCCGGTGGCAGACTACCTGCGCGGAGGCGGCCTGGCGCTCGACAACGTGCTGCTCGACCAGGCCGGCGCGGTGGGGCGCGCGGTCGGCTCATCCGGCATGCCGACCACCCTGTTCTACGACGCGCGAGGACGGCTGGTGGACGCCCACCTCGGGCCTGTGTCCGCCGCGTCGCTGGAAGCCAAACTGGCGCAAATACGCACGGCGGGGCCTGCCGCGCGGTAGCGAACAGGACGGCGCAAAAACCGCATGCTATATTGGGCTTGTCCCGGCCGAGCAGCATGCGCGTGGCATGCGCACGGCCGGTTCTGGCATGCGAAAGGCGGGAACCCAGAATGCGACGATCAACCCGTACAGCGATCCGCGAGAACGCACCGGTATTCCTGCTGCTGATTATTGCGTGCGTGGTCACCCTGCTCGCCTTCCTGGCGCAGCAGCGCACGCAGCGCGAGAGGATCGCGATCCATGCGCGCGCCGATGCCACCGAATCGGTGCTGGCCTTGCAGAACGGCGTCGACGCCTATCTCAAGCTGACCAAGGCCTTCGCTGGATTTATCGCCGCGTCCGGGCCAACCAGCCTGAAGGATTACGACGCCTACCTGGCGACGGTCGATGCCCTGACCGAGCACCCCGGCTTGCGCTCCATCGGGTATGTCCCGCGCGTGCCGCGCGCCGCCAAAGGTCAGTTCGAAAGCAGGATGCAAGGCGAGGCCCCCGGCTTTTCGATCAACGGCCCCGGCGCCGATGCGGTCGATACTTTTCCCTACCTGTATGCGCTTCCGCGCGACGCGCATTTCAGGCCGATACGGGGGCGCGACTTTGCCGGCGTCCCCCAGCGCTGGGCTGCCATGCAGCAGGCGCGCGACTCGGGCCAGACCATCGCGACGGAGCGGCATCACAACCTGTCGGGCCCGCGCACCGAGCCGATCATCGGTGTGTTCACCCCCATCTACGACCTGGCGATGCCTTCGGCCACCGTCGAGGAACGGCGCGCGGCATTGCGCGGCTTCGTGTTCTCGATTTACCACGTGCCAGCGATGATCGATCGCGCCCTGGGAAACGCGTTTCGCACGGAGTTCGACCTCGACATCCTTGACGGGTCAACGCACCTCTACCGCAGTGGCAGGGGTTCCGGCGCCGTGCCGAACCAACGCGCTTTCGGCGTCGCGCACCGCCAATCGATGATGGTCGGCGGACGCCAGTGGGAGCTGGCCTTTTTCGCAAAACCGGAGTATCTCGCGCGGTACGAAAGCTCGATGGGCGCTGTGATCCTCGCGGGCGGCCTGTTATCGTCGCTGGGGATGTCGTGGGCGCTGGCGGCCTGGCTGGGGCGCAACCGAAGCAGGCTGCGCGGCGATCAGCAAACGCTGCGCTTCGACGAGGTTTTTGAAAGCCATCCGTCTGCCGTCTACCTGCTGGACGCGCAGCGCCGTTTTACGAATGCCAATTCGCGCGCGCTGATGGAGTTTAAGATGAGCAAGGAGGAGCTGATCGGCAAGTCGGTCGAGGACATGATCGTACCCGAGAAGCAAGACCTGGCGCGGGCGCAGTTCCAGGAGACGCTGCGCGGCAATTCGGTCACGTACAACTCAGCAATTGTCGATGGCGAGGGCAAGCTGATCCAGCTGAGCGTCATCATGATTCCGATTAAGACCGGGGACAAGGTCATCCATATCGTCGGCATCGCCGAAAACATCACCGCCCAGCGGCAGCGCGCCTGGGAACTCAAAGAATCCAAGCAGATGCTGCAGCTGGTGATTGATCATATCCCCCAACGTGTGTTCTGGAAGAACACAAAGCTGGAATATCTCGGCTGTAATAAGGCCTTCTGCCATGATGCGGGCCTGGAACAGCCCGAGCAGATTATCGGCAAGAACGACTTCGACCTTGCGTGGCGCGCCAGCGCCGAGCTGTATCGCGCGGATGACGCCGCCACGCTCCGCAGCGGCCATGCCAGGATCAATTACGAGGAACCGCAGTACCGCAACGACGGCAGCGTCAGCTGGCTGCGCACGAGCAAAATTCCGCTGACGAATATCGATGGGGAAACCGTCGCGCTGCTGGGCGTGTATGAGGACATTACCGAACGCAAACAGATGGAGAGCCAGTTGCGCGAGCTCGCGCATTACGACGGACTGACCAAGCTGGCGAACCGGACATTTTTCTACCAACACCTGGAACAGGCGATATCGCGCATCAAGCGCAAGGGCGGCATGTTCGCCCTCATGTATTTCGATATCGACCACTTCAAGAGCGTCAACGATACGCACGGGCACGATGTCGGTGACGCCCTGCTGACCGCGTTTTCCGCGCGGATCAAGGCCACCGTGCGCGACATGGACCTCGTTGCCCGGCTGGGCGGCGATGAATTCGCCTTGCTGCTCGACGATATCAGCGACCGCGCGGGGGCCGAGTACGTGGCCGGCAAGCTGGTCAACGCGATGCACCCGGCGTTCGAAGTTGGCGAACTGCGCCTCAAGGTAAGCACCAGCATCGGCGTGGCGTACTACGCGCGCGGCATGAGCGCCGACGACATCATCCGGCGGGCGGACGGCGCGATGTACATCGCCAAACGCGGCGGCCGGGATCGCTACGCGGTCGACGCCGAGCCCAACATCGAACCCTGACCATCCAGTTGAGCTACATCGCGCTATTCTGATCTGGTTTACTTCGATGATTCTAGTAATGTACAATTCCAGAATAGTCAAAGGATTCCCATGGATACGAAAACTGCCATCGCCGCCCTCGCCGCGCTAGCGCAAGACATGCGCCTGGCCGTGTTCCGTTACCTCGTCTCGGTCGGACCACAGGGTATCGCCGCCAGCAAGATCGCGGAACACCTGGCCGTGCCGCCCTCCACCCTCTCCTTCCACCTGAAGGAACTGGCGCACGCCGGCTTGATCGTTGCCCGCCAGGAGGGGCGCTTTGTCATTTATGCCGCCCGCTTCGAGACGATGAACGCGCTGGTCGGATTCCTGACCGAAAACTGCTGCGGCGGAAATCCGTGCTCCCCTACCTCAGGCGTGACCTGCGAACCCGCACGGGCCGCAGGCTGAATACTTCCCAACGCAACTCCTACCGCAACCACTTTTTCCGGACCAAACATGCATGTACTTTTCCTGTGCACGGGCAACTCGTGCCGCTCGATCCTCGGTGAAGCCACGTTCAACCATCTGGCGCCTGCTGGCTGGCGTGCCATGAGTGCAGGCAGCCAGCCGGCCGGCTACGTCCACCCGCGCTCGCTTGCCCTGCTTGCGCGCGAAGGCATTGCCACCGAAGGCTATTACAGCAAGTCGTGGGACAAGCTCCCGGCGACGCCGGACATCGTCATCACCGTGTGCGCCAGCGCGGCAGGCGAAACCTGCCCTGCTTACCTGGGGCCGGTACTGCGCACGCATTGGGGCGTCGAAGATCCGGCGCATGCAACCGGTACCGACGAGGAAATCGACGCCGCCTTCATGAAGGCATACCGCATCCTGCGCGCCCGCATCGAGGCTTTCCTGGCATTGCCCCTGGACACGCTCAAGGACGATCCTGCCAAACTGAAAGCTGAGATGGACCGGATCGGCAACCTGATGCCAGCCTGACAGGGATACCAGACATGACTTTTGCACGACGTATCGTCTCGGAAGGACTCGGCACGGCATTCCTGCTGGCGGTTGTCGTTGGCTCCGGGATCATGGCCGAACGGCTTGCCGGCGGCAATGTCGCGCTCGCCCTGCTGGCCAACGCAATTGCCACCGGCGCGGGACTGGTGGCGCTGATCCTGATGTTCGGCACCATCTCCGGCGCGCATTTCAATCCGGTCGTGACCCTGTCCGAAGCCTGGCAGAAGAATATGCCGCGCGCCGAGGTGCTGCCCTATATCGCGGTCCAGGTGGCCGGCGCGTTCGCCGGGGTGGCTGCCGCCCACCTGATGTTCGGCGACCCGGTATTCTTCGCGTCCGAGCATGTCCGTACCGGCCCGGCCCAGTGGTGGAGCGAGTTTGTCGCGACCTTCGGCCTGATCGCAGTCATCATCGGCTGCTCGCGGAGCCGGCCGAGCGTCACGCCATTTGCCGTTGCCGCCTATATCACGGCGGCCTACTGGTTCACCTCGTCGACCTCATTCGCCAACCCGGCCGTGACGCTGGCGCGCAGCGCAACGAATACCTTCGCGGGTATCCGCCCGCTCGACGCGCCCGGCTTTATCGCCGCGCAGTTGCTGGGCGCGGCCGTGGCCACCCTGGTGTTCTGCTGGCTGTACCCTGCCGCGCCGGTAGGCGCGACTGTTGCCGGTACCGTGGCGCCGGGCGACTTTGCCGCGCCATCCACTAACAAAACGGAACACTCACATGGCTGAGAATCTGCACGACCTCCCGAACATCAAGGCGGAGCAACTCGACCTCCCGACGATGGAAAAACTCGCCCAGGTTGGCGAACTGGACCATCCGCCCCGCATCCTGATGCTGTATGGCTCGCTGCGCGAGCGTTCGTTCAGCCGCTTCCTGACCGAGGAAGCGGCGCGCATCCTCGAACATTTAGGTGCGGACGTCAAGATCTTTGATCCAACGGAACTGCCGATGGTCGGGAGCGTTCCCGAGACCCACCCCAAAGTTGTCGAACTGCGCGAGCTATGCCTGTGGTCGGAGGGCCAGGTGTGGTGCAGCCCGGAACGGCATGGCGCGATCACCGCCGTGATGAAAAACCAGATCGACTGGATTCCGCTCGAGCAAGGAGCAATCCGCCCGAGCCAGGGCCGCACCCTGGCGGTGATGCAGGTGTGCGGCGGCTCGCAATCGTTCAACGTGGTAAACACGCTGCGCCTGCTGGGACGCTGGATGCGGATGGTGACAATTCCAAACCAGTCGTCGGTGCCGAAGGCGTACATGGAGTTTGACGAGGCGGGCCGGATGAAGCCGTCAGGCTATTACGACCGGGTTGTCGACGTCATGGAAGAGCTGTTCAAATTCACGCTGCTGCTGCGCGGACGGACCGATTACCTGACGGATCGTTACAGCGAGCGCAACGAGCGGCAAATGAAGCTGATTAGTCAGGTCGTCAGCAAGATTTAGGGTCCTTTAAAGGTTGCGCTAGCGAATTATTTAGCCTCCGCACGTGTGCGGGGGGCTGTTTCCCCAAGAGGCTGGCATACTTGCTCATGTGCCCGTAACGGGATGATCAACCTGCCTTTTCGGACCCATTCAGTAATGCAATTCGCCATCATCGCAACCTCGGTTGCCTTTCTCGTCATTGCGACCCTGATGCCGCTGTCGCACCGCGCAGTCTGGTGGATACGCGACTTTGATTTTCCACGCCTTCAGCTGGCGGTGTTGGCCTCCGGCCTGCTCGCCGTGGAACTGGTGTTCCTCGATTTATCGGACATCGCCTCGCACGGGCTGATTACGGTCACGGCAGCGTGCCTGCTTTACCAGTTCTGGTGGATCTTCCCTTACACCAGGGTCTATCGAAACGAAGTGAAAGCGTCCCTCGGCGCCCAGGAAGGCGATACGATTCGCATCATGACGGCGAATGTGTTGACCACCAACCGTAATACCGATGGGCTGATCGCCCTGATCCGCAAGCATGAGCCCCACGTCTTCGTGACGCTTGAAACCGACTCATGGTGGCAGGAAAGGCTGGATGTCCTGGAAGGCGACTACCCGTTCTCGATGAAATGTCCGCTGGATAATCTGTACGGCATGCACGTGTATTCGCGCCTGCCGCTGGAAGACGGGGCGATCCAGTTCCTGGTTGAGGATGACATTCCGTCGATGCATGCGATGGCGGTCCTGCCATCGGGCCGCAAGGTGCGGATGCATTTCCTGCACCCGGCGCCGCCCAGCCCGACAGAGCACGACGAGTCGACCGAGCGCGATGCGGAGCTGCTGGTGGTGGCCAAGAGCGTGGTCGGGCTCGATACGCCGGTGATCGTTGCAGGCGACCTGAACGACGTCGCATGGTCCACCACGACCCGGCTGTTCCGCAAGATCAGCGGCTTGCTTGACCCACGCATTGGCCGGGGGATGTTCAACACCTTCCATGCCGATTACTGGTTCCTGCGCTGGCCGCTCGATCACCTGTTCCACAGCCAGCATTTCACGCTGTCCTTCATCACGCGGCTGCCTTCGTTTGGGTCGGACCATTTCCCGGTGCTGGTGGAGCTGACCTACGACCGGGTACGCGGCGCCGAGCAGCAGGGTTTGGTGCCGGATGCGGACGACAAGGCTTTAGCGGAAGAAAAGATCGCGGCCGAGCCGGTGAGCGAGGCGGATGTGCATGAGCCGCAGGCTTGACACGCCTCGCCGTGCGAAAAGCGCCCGCTTAAGCGTGAGAAATGTAGCTTAACGATTATCACAAATTTTCACCCGGAAATTATTTTCTTGCCTTTCGACATTTCCTCGCGCACCATTGCGCAAACTTTAGGGAATGTCATGACAACAATAAAGACTGAGAACGTCCCGTATCTCGACGGCTGGCGTGGATTAGCGATTGCCTCACTGCTTGTCGGGCACTTCTTCCCGATACCGGGGATGAATCTCGGCGCGTTCGGCGTCAATCTTTTCTTCGTGCTGTCGGGCCTGCTGATGACGCGAATCTTGTTCATCAAAAAGGTGGACTTTCCGACCTTTTATCGCAGGCGAATATCGCGCATTGTGCCGTCAGTGCTCGTGTTCATAACAGCCATGCTCATCTGGTTCGGCCTCACTGGCAAGGCGATCAACTGGACCCAGGTTTTCGCCGCGCTCAGCTTCACAAATAATTACGTCCAGGCGGCGCCAGACCTGCATGGCATTCCGCTGGGCCATATCTGGTCCCTCAGTGTCGAAGAGCATAGCTATGTGGCGCTGTCCTTGCTCGCCCTGTTGAGCCGCAAGCGCATTGTCGATGCCGGTTATGCTGTCGGCGTTTCCGCGCTCGTCATGGCAGGTTGCGCCTTCGCTTACTGGGGCATGTTCTCGGAGGCCAGGCTCGCCTCCGCTTTGCGGATGCACTCTGAAGTCGCAGCCCTTGGCGTCTTCGCCTCTGCCTTCCTGACAATTCTTTGGCGCTCAGCCAAGCCGCCAGCGCATTTCCTGATGGTGCCATCGTTTGTGATGTTGAGCATCGCGGCGAGCTGGTGGTCGGTGCCTGCGGCGATCAAAGTCGTGGTCGGCTGCTCGGCACTCGCGCTGGCAATCAACCTGCTTGACCAGTCGCCCCGCTGGATTCACGCCATGCTCGAAATTGAACCACTGCGCAAGCTTGGTACATGGTCGTTCTCGCTGTACCTCTGGCAGCAACCGTTCTACCTGATGGCCCACCGCGGCGACATGCATCCCCTGGTCGCCATCGGATGCGCGCTCGCTACCGGGATTGCGGCGTATTACCTGATCGAGAATCCTGCTCGACTGTATCTCAATCGCGTGTGGACGGGAAATCGTGCCGGGGCGGATACCGGAACCCAGGCGGCGCCACTCGTCTCATAAGCCGCGCGATAAACGAAACCAGCCTCGTTCGCGAGGCTGACTCTGCTTGTATTCTTTGAGTATTCTGGCCTGCCCAGCAGGAATCGAACCTGCGACCCTCAGCTTAGAAGGCTGATGCTCTATCCAACTGAGCTATGGGCAGTGTGTGTTGCGGAGAAGAATTCTCTGCGGAAATGAAAAACGGGCCGCCAACTAAATGACAGCCCGTCTTTTTAACTTGGTCGGAGTACAAGGATTCGAACCTTGGACCCCCTGGTCCCAAACCAGGTGCGCTACCGGACTGCGCCACACTCCGAAGACTCAATTATACTGCGCCGGCCGAAAGTGGTCAATGTGCGCAGGTAAAGTATTTGGAACGCTTATTGCGGGGTGGGAAAGCATTTCACGGCGCAACTAGCGGTCTGTTTGCACGCTCACCATGGATCCCCGCCTTCGCGGGGACGACGGGCTGAGGAATTAGGCAGAGACCTTGTCCGCGATACGGCGTGCGGTGCTTTCGGCCAGTTCTTGCGTCTTGGCTTCGACCATCACGCGGATCAGCGGTTCAGTGCCGGATGCGCGGATCAGGACGCGGCCCGCATCGCCCAGTTCCTTCTCGGCCTTTTCTTTCTCGGCAACCATGGCGGCGTTCTTGGTCCAGTCGAAGCCAGGCGCAACCTTTACGTTGATCAGGCTTTGCGGATACAAGGTCAGCTCGCCGCAGCATTCATCCAGGCCTTTGCCGCTGCGCTTCAGTGCGGACAGCACTTGCAGCGCGGATACGATACCGTCGCCGGTGGTGTGCTTGTCGAGCGCCAGCAGGTGGCCCGAACCTTCGCCGCCGAACAGCCAGCCCTTCTCCTGCATCACTTCCAGCACGTAACGGTCGCCGACCTTGGCGCGCGCGAAGCCGACGCCGAGTTCCTTGAACGCTACTTCCAGCGCCATGTTCGTCATCAGGGTGCCCACCGCGCCCGAAACCGGGCCAACCGTCATGCGGTCGCGCACCATCACGTAGAGCAGTTCGTCGCCGTTGTACAGCCGCCCTTTCGAGTCGCACATGATCAGGCGGTCGGCGTCGCCGTCGAGCGCGATGCCCAGGTCGGCCTTGTGCTCGACAACAGCGGCAGCCATCGCCTGCGGCGCGGTCGCGCCAAAGCCGGCGTTGATGTTAAAGCCGCTTGGCTGATTGCCGATCGAGATGACCTTGGCGCCCAGTTCGTGGAACACATGCGGGGCAATGTGGTAAGCCGCGCCGTGCGCGCTGTCGACGACGATTTTCATGCCGCGCAGGTCCAGTTCGTTCGGGAACGTGCTCTTGCAGAATTCGATGTAGCGGCCCTGGGAGTCGTCGAGGCGCTTGGCGCGGCCGAGTTGTTCGGCAGGTACGCATTCCATCGGCATGTCGATGCCCGCTTCGATTTCCAGCTCGACCGCGTCCGGCAGCTTGGTGCCGAACTGGGAGAAGAACTTGATGCCGTTGTCCTGGAACGGGTTGTGCGAGGCCGAGATGACGACGCCGGCCGACAGGCGCAGCGCGCGCGTCAGGTAGGCGATCGCCGGGGTCGGCATCGGGCCGGCCAGCTGCACGTCCACGCCAGCTGCCGTAAAGCCTGCTTCCAGCGCGGCTTCGAGCATGTAGCCTGAAATGCGGGTGTCTTTGCCGATCAGTACGGTCGGGCGGCCAGATGCGGAGCCGTTGCGAGCCAGTACTTTACCGGCGGCGTAGCCCAGGCGCATGACGAAGTCAGGGGTAATTGGCGCTACGCCTACCAGGCCACGCACACCGTCGGTACCGAAATATTTACGTCCCATGGTTTCTCTTATTTTCTATGAATTAATGAATCGCGGCTGCTTGCCACACTTTGAATGCATCTACTGTTTCGGCTACATCATGTACGCGGACGATTCTAGCGCCATGCGCTACCGCAGCCAATGCCCCGGCCAGGCTTCCGGCCAGGCGTTGCTCAAGCGGCTTGCCGGTCACCGCGCCGATCATCGACTTGCGCGACAACCCTGCCAGTACCGGCAGGCCAAGTTCCTGCTGCATCTTGCCGATATTGCGCAGCAAGGCAAAATTGTGTTCGACTGTTTTCCCAAACCCGAAGCCCGGGTCGACGCAAATGCGCTTGCGGTCGATTCCAGCAGCCTCCATCGCATCGATCCGCTCGCGCAGGAAGCCAAGGACCTCCTCCACCACGTCGGTGTACTCGGGATTTTGCTGCATTGTTTCCGGCGACCGCTGCATGTGCATCACGCATAGCCCGCAATCGCTGTCGGCCACCGCGGCCAGCGCGCCCGGCGAACGGAAGGCATTGATGTCGTTGATCATGTCGGCGCCCGCCAAAATGGCTTCGCGCATGACCTCCGGCTTGTAGGTGTCGATCGACAGCGGCTTGCCCAGGTCGCGCAGCGCGTAGACGGCAGGAATGACGCGGCGCAGCTCTTCATCCAGCGGCACCGCGGGCGATCCCGGCCGGGTCGATTCGCCGCCGATGTCGATCAGGTCGACACCTTCGGAAATCATTTCCTCGGCGCGCGAGACGGCGAATTCAAGTGATTGGAAACGGCCGCCATCCGAGAACGAATCCGGCGTGACGTTCAGGATGCCCATCACCAAAGGGCGTGCATCGAGGTCGAAGCCGTAACGGCCGCATTGCAAATATTGTCGCATTCAGTAAGGCGGTTTTCAGGGGACGATTTTGTCGCCACAAAGAAAAAATGCCGTTCAGTAATTATCTGAACGGCATTATATCTGTTGCTAGCGAAATGTGAGTTTTACGCTGGTGCGGTCGCGTTCGGCGACACATCGCCCGAGCCGCTGCCCGGCGGTTGGTTGCGCTTAGGCGGCACTTCGAACTTCGGTGGACGTGGCTCGTTGCCGGCCATGATGTCGTTGATTTGGTCCGCGTCGATGGTTTCCCAGTCGAGCAGCGCCTTGGTCATCGTTTCCACCTTGTCGCGGTTTTCTTCCAGCAAGCGGCGCGCCAGGGCGTACTGCTTGTCGAGGATGGCGCGGATTTCTGCGTCAACCTGTTGCTGGGTCGCTTCCGAAATGGTCTTGGTGGCGCCGCCGAAGAAGCCTTCGTTCTCGCTGTCCTCGTAGACCATCACGCCCATGCTGTCGCTCATGCCGAAGCGGGTGACCATCGAGCGCGCCAGCTTGGTTGCGCGGGCAAAGTCGTTCGATGCGCCGGTCGACATCTGTCCAACGAACAGTTCTTCAGCGATACGGCCACCGAAGAGGATCGAGATTTCCTCGAGCATCTTGTCCTTGTAACCGGACAGGCTGTCGTGTTCCGGCAGCTGCCAGGTCAGGCCGAGGGCATAGCCGCGCGGCATGATCGTTACCTTGTGCACCGGGTCAGCCTTCGGCAACAGCTTGGCGATCACCGCGTGGCCCGACTCGTGGTAAGCCGTGTTGCGGCGCTCTTCTTCGCGCATGACCATCGACTTGCGCTCGGGACCCATGAAGATCTTGTCCTTGGCGTCCTCGAAGTCGCTCATCTCGACCAGGCGCTTGCTGCGGCGGGCCGCAAACAGCGCCGCTTCGTTGACCAGGTTGGCCAGGTCCGCGCCCGAGAAACCAGGGGTGCCGCGGGCCAGGATGTCGGCCTTGACGTCGGTGCCGATAGGCACTTTGCGCATGTGCACGTTGAGGATCTGCTCGCGGCCGCGGATGTCCGGCAGGCCAACCATGACCTGGCGGTCGAAACGGCCTGGACGCAGCAGCGCCTTATCGAGCACGTCGGCGCGGTTGGTGGCAGCCACGACGATGACGCCGGAGCTCGCTTCAAAACCGTCCATCTCGACCAGCAGCTGGTTCAAGGTCTGTTCGCGTTCGTCGTTACCGCCGCCCATGCCCGCGCCGCGGTGACGGCCGACAGCGTCGATCTCGTCGATGAAGATGATGCAAGGCGAATGCTTTTTGGCGTTCTCGAACATGTCGCGGACGCGGCTTGCGCCGACACCGACGAACATTTCAACGAAGTCGGAACCCGAGATCGAGAAGAACGGCACCTTCGCTTCGCCGGCAATGGCGCGCGCCAGCAGGGTTTTACCCGTGCCCGGAGGGCCGACCATCAGCACGCCGCGCGGAATGCGTCCGCCCAGTTTCTGGAACTTGGTCGGGTCTTTCAGGAAGTCGACGATCTCAGTGACTTCTTCCTTGGCTTCGTCGCAGCCTGCGACGTCGGCGAAGGTGACGGTATTGTTGGTCTCATCCATCATGCGTGCTTTGGACTTGCCAAAGGAGAACGCGCCTCCCTTGCCGCCGCCCTGCATCTGGCGCATGAAGAACACCCAGACGCCGATCAGGAGCAGCATCGGGAACCAGGAAATGAAGACTTGCTGCAGGAACGAAGGTTCCTCAGGCGGTTTGATGTCGAAGCGCACGCCATTCTCGCGCAGGTCGCCGATCAGGCCGCGGTCGAGCATGGTCGCGGTCGAGCGCACCTTGGTGTCGTCGACCCGGGTCGCGGTAATGTTTGCGCCTTCGATCACGACGTCCTTGATGCGGCGCGCCTTGACCTCATCGAGCAGTTCGGAATAAGCGATGGACTTACTGCCGCCGGCAACGCTATGGGTGTCGAACTGCTTGAACAGCATGAACAACAGCAGCGCGACGACCACCCAGATGGCGGATTTGGAAAACATATTATTCACGAAAACTCCTTCGATGCCGGGGGCATCTTTTTTACCGAATATAAGGGCCGATTCTACTCTCAATCAGCAGGCTATGCCACGCACGCCCGCGATCCTGGCCAAAAAAGCGCCGGAAACCCCACTCGCATGCGGGTTTCCTGCGCAAGATGTGCGGCTGTGCGGTCAAATATCAAGGGCAGATTCATCATCCGCAGCGTGATTCTTTTCGGTAGGATTTTTCAGCCCGCGGCCAACCAGGAAAATTTCCGACGACTTATCCCGGCTTGCCTTTGGCTTAACTTGTTTGACAACTTTAAATTCGGAACGGAATTTCTCGACGATTTGGCTAAAACCCATGTCCTTAAAACATTTCACCACGAGCGCACCGGATGGTTTCAGGTGCAACTGCGAGAATTCAATTGCCAAATCGATAAGATGCTCCATGCGTGCGGCATCAGCCGTCGGGATGCCCGACAGGTTGGGCGCCATGTCCGACAGCACCAGGTCGCAGCGCTTGTTTTCCAGGATGGCGTTAAGCGCGCGCAGGCTGCGCGATTCGCGGAAGTCGCCCAGGATGAAGTGGACGTCGGCGATCGGCTCCATCGGCAGCATGTCGAGGCCGATGATGGTGCCGTTGATGCCCCCGCCCTCCCTGCCCGACAGCTTTTTGCGCGCGTACTGGCTCCAGCTGCCCGGCGTCGAGCCGAGGTCGACAATGACCTGGCCCGGTTTGATCAGCTTTTCCTGTTCGTCGATTTCCTTGAGCTTGTAAGCGGCGCGTGCACGGTATCCCTCTTTTTGTGCCAATTTGACATAGGGATCGTTTATGTGGTCGTGCAACCAGTTTTTGTTTAATTTGTTCTTTGCCATTCGCGTAGAATACTGCTTTTAAAGGATTATCTTAAAATATTATGCAAAAACTTACCCCCGTCGAGCGCAGCGCACTGCGCGCCGAAGCCCACGGACTGAAGCCTGTTGTGATCATCGGCGAAGCCGGCCTGACTCCGGCAGTCATGAAGGAAATCGCGGCCAGCCTCGATTCGCACGGCCTGATCAAGGTACGTGTATTCGGCGACGACCGTGAAGCGCGCGTCGCCATGTATGAAACCATCTGCGAAGAACTCGACGCGGCGCCGGTCCAGCACATCGGCAAGCTGCTGGTGATCTACCGTCCGAAGAAGGAAACCGTCAAAGAGCGCAGCGCCAAGGCAGGCAAAGGCATGCGCGAAGTAACCATCGTCAAGGCCAGCGCCAGCGGCACCAAGCGCCCTAGCGTGACCAAGGTGATGATCAAGGGTAACGAGCGGGTCACCGCCGGCGGCAACATCAAGCGCGCCAAGCCGCGCCAGACCAGCACCAAGAAGAGCCTCGGCTAAGAGGTTTTTCGTAGGGCGGATAAGGCCGAAGGCTCGGCGCCCCCGGCCGCATCCGCCGGGTTTGAGTCAACGCGGCGCCAATTCGGCGGATGCGCTTCGCTTATCCGCCCTACGTGGTGATTTTCGTAGGGCGGATAAGCGCAGCGTCATCCGCCGAATTGGCGTTAAGTGCGGCTTTTTAGCACCAGCGCCACACCCAGCACGCTCTGCACCAGGTAAATCAGCGCGGCCACGCCGTGCACGATCCCGAACTTCATCTTCAGGCTTGAATCCATCACGCCCTGCGCACCCGCCGCTTCACGCAGCATCCCCATCACCGGCTGCATGCCGAAGTACCCGATCACCGTACAGGCCAGCATTCCGCCTACGATAAAGTTAAGCGTGCGCTTGCGCTTTGCGTCGAGATCCGTGGCCAGCATCACCAGCACAAACATCGCCAGCGCGCACGCCACCGTCAGCCACGCCTCGCCGCGGAAGATCCCGGCGGCGATATTGCCGAACATTTTGCGGTCGGGCAGCGTGTTCGACAAAATCGGCGCCACCAGGTAACCAACCGTCCACAGGCTGCCCGCCCACAGCGCGGCCACCAGCAGGCGCAGGCGCGTCGGCATCAGATGTACTTAACTTCGAGGATTTCGTATTCGCGCGGGCCCGATGGCGCCTGCACTTCCACCACGTCGCCCGCGTACTTGCCGATCAGCGCGCGCGAGATCGGCGAGGTTACCGAGATCTTGTTCAGCTTCAGGTCCGCTTCGTCGAGGCCGACGATCTGGTAGGTCACCTTCTGGCCGTTTTCCAGGTCTTCCAGGAAGACGGTCGAGGCGAACACCACGCGCCCTTCAGCGTCGAGGGTGGCAGGGTCGATGATCTGGGCCGAGCTCAGTTTGCCTTCCAGTTCCGCGATGCGGCCTTCGACAAACGCCTGGCGCTCCTTGGCGGCGTCGTACTCGGCGTTCTCGGACAGGTCGCCGTGCGAGCGCGCTTCGGCGATCGCATCGATCACAATGCGGCGCTCTTTGGTCTTGAGGTGATGCAGCTCTTCCTTGAGCAGCTCGGCGCCGTATTTGGTAAGTGGAACAGTATTGTTCATGTCGTATTCGGGTATCAACTAGAAAGTGAAAACCACAGAGCCCGCGAGACAAAAGCCTCACGAGCTCTGTGGTTAGTGGTACTGCTTGCCGCTTAGTTTAAGGTTTTATGCAGGCCTTGTAAATCGTACACGCGCAACTCGTCGAGGTGACGCATGCCTTCGACCGCAGCCTCAGCACCCGCTATTGTAGTGTATGTCGTCACTCCTGCCGCCAAAGCCGAAATACGGATCGCGCGCGAGTCCACAATCGCACTGCGCTTCTCTTCCACCGTGTTGATCACCAGCGAAATCTCGTGGTTCTTGATGATGTCGACCACGTGCGGACGGCCTTCAATCACCTTGTTGATGGCCTGGCACGGAATGCCCGCGGTGTTGATCACTGCCGCGGTGCCCTTGGTCGCCACGATCTGGAAGCCCATCTCGTGCAGGTCGCGCGCCACCTTGACGGCGCGCGGCTTGTCGGATGACTTCACCGACAGGAACACCTTGCCCGATTCCGGCAGCTTGACGCCGGCGCCCATCTGCGACTTGACGAACGCCTCGCCGAAGGTCATGCCGACGCCCATGACTTCACCGGTCGACTTCATCTCAGGTCCGAGGATGGTGTCGACGCCCGGGAATTTCACGAACGGGAACACGGCTTCCTTGACGCTGAAGTAAGGCGGGATCACTTCCTTCGTGATGCCCTGCTGCTCCAGGGTCTGGCCGACCATGCAGCGCGCCGCGATCTTCGCCAGCTGCAGCCCGGTCGCCTTCGACACGAACGGCACCGTGCGCGATGCGCGCGGGTTCACTTCGAGCACATACACGGTGTCGCGCATTTCGCCGTCGCGTTCCTGCTTCTGGATCGCGAACTGCACGTTCATCAGGCCGACCACGTTCAGGCCCTTGGCCATCAGCGAGGTCTGGCGCTTGAGTTCATCGATGGTCTCCGGCGACAGCGAGTACGGTGGCAGTGAGCATGCCGAGTCGCCCGAGTGCACGCCGGCCTGCTCGATGTGCTCCATCACGCCGCCGATGAAGGTGGTGACGCCATCCGAGATGCAGTCGACGTCGCACTCGATCGCGTCGTTCAGGAAGCGGTCCAGCAGCACCGGCGAATCGTTCGACACCTTGACCGCTTCGCGCATGTAGCGCTCGAGGTCACGCTGCTCATGGACGATTTCCATCGCGCGGCCGCCCAGCACGTACGAAGGACGCACCACCAGCGGGTAGCCGATTTCCTGGGCCAGCGACAGCGCTTCGGCTTCGGTGCGCGCGGTGCGGTTAGGCGGCTGGCGCAGGTTCAGCTTCTGCAGCATCTGCTGGAAGCGCTCGCGGTCTTCGGCCGCGTCGATCATGTCCGGCGAGGTGCCGACGATAGGCACGCCGTTCGCTTCCAGGTCGAGCGCAAGCTTCAGCGGGGTCTGGCCGCCGTACTGCACGATCACGCCGACCGGCTTTTCCAGCGCGACGATTTCCAGCACGTCTTCCAGCGTCAGCGATTCGAAGTACAGGCGGTCGGAGGTGTCGTAGTCGGTCGACACGGTCTCCGGGTTACAGTTGACCATGATGGTCTCGTAGCCGTCTTCGCGCATCGCCAGCGCCGCGTGGACGCAGCAGTAATCGAATTCGATACCCTGGCCGATACGGTTCGGGCCACCGCCCAGCACCATGATCTTCTTCTTGTCGGTCGGGTTCGACTCGCACTCTTCGTCGTAAGTCGAATACATGTACGCGGTGTTGGTCGAGAACTCGGCCGCGCAGGTGTCGACGCGCTTGTACACCGGACGGATGTTCAGCGCATGGCGCTTCTCGCGCACTGCGGCGGCGGTGGTCTGCAGCAGGAAGGCCAGGCGGCGGTCCGAGAAGCCCTTTTGCTTCAGCTTGTACAGCATCGGCTTGTCGAGGTTCTCCAGCTTCTGCGTGTCGAGCCACAGTTCGATGTCGACGATTTCCTTGATCTGGACGAGGAACCACGGATCGATGCGGGTCAGCTGGTGCACTTCTTCCAGCGTGAAGCCCTGCGCGAACGCGTCGCCCACGTACCAGATGCGGTCCGGACCCGGCTCGCCCAGTTCTTCTTCGATCTTCTCGCGGTCCTTGGTCTTCTCGTTCAGGCCATCGACGCCCACTTCAAGGCCGCGCAGCGCCTTCTGGAACGACTCCTGGAAGGTGCGGCCGATCGCCATGACTTCACCGACGGACTTCATCTGAGTGGTCAGGTGCTGGTCGGCTGCCGGGAACTTCTCGAACGTGAAGCGCGGGATCTTGGTGACGACGTAGTCGATCGACGGCTCGAACGACGCCGGGGTCGCGCCGCCGGTGATCTCGTTGCGCAGCTCATCGAGCGTGAAGCCCACTGCCAGCTTGGCCGCCACTTTGGCGATCGGGAAGCCGGTCGCTTTCGACGCCAGTGCCGACGAACGCGACACGCGCGGGTTCATCTCGATAACGATCATGCGGCCGTCGGCCGGGTTGATCGAGAACTGCACGTTGGAACCGCCGGTGTCCACCCCGATCTCGCGCAGCACTGCCAGCGAGGCATTGCGCATGATCTGGTATTCCTTGTCCGTCAGCGTCTGCGCCGGCGCCACGGTGATCGAGTCGCCGGTGTGCACGCCCATCGGGTCGAGGTTCTCGATCGAGCAGATGATGATGCAGTTGTCCGCCTTGTCGCGCACCACTTCCATCTCATACTCTTTCCAGCCGATGAGGGACTCTTCGATCAGGAGTTCCTTGGTCGGCGAGGCTTCCAGTCCGCGCTTGCAGATGGTCTCGAATTCTTCTTCGTTGTAAGCGATGCCGCCGCCGGTGCCGCCCATGGTGAACGACGGACGGATGATGGTCGGGAAGCCCAGCTCGCGCTGCACTGCCCACGACTCTTCCATCGAGTGCGCCACGCCGGAGCGCGCCGAACCGAGGCCGATCTTGGTCATCGCTTCCTTGAACTTGGAACGGTCCTCGGCCTTGTCGATCGCCTCGGGGGTCGCGCCGATCAGCTCCACCTTGTACTGCTCAAGCACGCCGTGGCGGTGCAGGTCGAGCGCGCAGTTCAGCGCGGTCTGGCCGCCCATCGTCGGCAGGATCGCGTCAGGACGCTCCTTGGCGATGATGCGCTCGACGACTTTCCACGTGATCGGCTCGATGTACGTGACATCGGCCATCTCGGGGTCGGTCATGATGGTCGCAGGGTTGCTGTTGACGAGGATGACCTTGTAGCCCTCTTCGCGCAGCGCCTTGCACGCCTGTGCGCCGGAATAATCGAACTCGCAAGCCTGGCCGATGATGATCGGGCCTGCGCCAATAATCAGAATACTTTTAATGTCACTACGCTTTGGCATCTTATTTTTTCTCCGCTGCTTGCATCAGGCTGATGAAGCGGTCAAACAGGTAACTTACGTCGTTCGGTCCAGGCGATGCTTCAGGATGGCCCTGGAAGCAGAACGCCGGCTTGTCGGTGCGGGCAAAGCCCTGCAGCGAACCGTCGAACAGCGACACGTGCGTGACGCGGCAGTTGGCTGGCAAGGTGCCGGCATCGACCGCGAAGCCGTGGTTCTGCGAGGTGATCATCACCTTCTTCGAATCGAGGTCCTGCACCGGATGGTTGGCGCCGTGGTGGCCGAACTTCATCTTCATTGTCTTGGCGCCTGACGCGAGCGCCATGATCTGGTGGCCGAGGCAGATGCCGAAGGTCGGGATGCCGCGCTCGATCAGCTCTTTCGACGCTGCGATCGCGTAATCGCACGGTTCCGGGTCGCCCGGGCCGTTGGCCAGGAAGATACCGTCCGGGTTCAGCGCCAGCGCATCGGCGGCGGTGGCCTGGGCCGGCAGCACCGTCACCTTGCAACCGCGTTCGGTCAGCATGCGCAGGATGTTTTTCTTGACGCCGTAGTCGAAGGCGACCACGTGGAATTGAGGATCCGTCAGCTTGCCGTAACCCTCGCCGAGCTTCCACTCGGTTTCGGTGAACTCGTAGGCTTTCGTGGTCGAGACCACTTTGGCCAGGTCCATGCCGGCCAGGCCAGGGAAGGAACGCGCCAGCTCCAGCGCCTGCGACTCTTTCGGCTCCACGCCCTGGGTACCGACCAGGATGGCGCCGCCCTGCGCGCCTTTTTCGCGCAGGATGCGCGTCAGCTTGCGGGTGTCGATGCCGGCGATGGCGACGATGCCTTCGGCCTTGAGGTAGTCGGACAGCGACTGGGTAGTACGGAAATTGGACGCCATCAGCGGCAGGTCGCGGATGATCAGGCCAGCCGCGTGCACCTTGGTGGCCTCGACGTCTTCAAGGTTGACGCCGGTATTTCCGATATGAGGATAAGTCAGGGTGACGATCTGTCGCGAGTAGCTAGGATCGGTGAGGATTTCCTGGTAGCCGGTCATTGCGGTATTGAAAACCACTTCCCCGGTGGTATGACCGGCGGCGCCGATGGAAAAACCTTTAAATATTGTCCCGTCTGCGAGGGCCAGGATGGCTGGAACGGCGGGGCCAGAAAAAAATGGCGGCAAGGGCAACTCCTGATAAAGTTACCGTAGCTGCGCCACGTCAGACCGACGACCCTGCGATCCCGAGCATTTCAGCTCGAGGGATGGGGTCATGTTGAATGAGGGATGTGTGGTAGTCGCTACGGTAGGTGTATTGAATGGCTAAACCTCCGAATTATAGCGCAAGCAGCCTCTTTCGGCAATCGCCGGCGGCCCACTTAATGCCGATTTTTTCCGCCTCTGGACAGCCGCGGCGCGCTTCTCTACATTAGCTCACTCAGCGCAAAGCGCAACTCACTGTAGGAAAAAAATGGCAACGACAGTATTTGGCATGGACACGCCGATGGAGCGTCCCGACCCGGGCGGGCGCGCGGGCGTATTCGTCCCCGGCCCCGAGGCCAGCGAGCCGGTGCGGGCGGCAATGAAGAACGGATCGGGGATGTGCGGCTTCGGCAACCTCGACGGCACCGTCATGATTTACTTCGAGAACAACAGGTTCAACGACAGCGGCCTGCACAAGTGGGAAAACAAGGTCTACAAGGCATACGACCGGATGGTCAACCTGGCGCCGACCGTCAACAAGCTCAACTGCGACGCCGCCAGCCTGATCCAGGTCGGCTTCGTCAAGGGCCGCGAGATCCTGGTGACGGACATGGACGCGCTGATGGACTGGCTGAGGCGCTGCGACGCCCTCGACACCGCGCCAGAAACCGCCGAAATCCACGACTAAGCCATCCGCAGTTCCCAGCAACATTTCCCAAAATCGGGGTCAGACCACAGTCATTTTGGAATATTCCAAAATGACTGTGGTCTGACCCCGATTTTGGAAAGACATCGGGAAAGCCATCCGGTCTGCCCCCGGGGACGGACCCCGAAGTTGCCGGCGATTTTTTCTAGCGTTATTTAGGCTGTCAGCGCGGCAATGCCGGCCTTGGCGATCTGCGCGTCTTCCGGCGATTTCACGCCCGATACGCCGACCGCGCCGATGACGTGGCCGTCAACAACCACCGGCACGCCACCTTCCAGCATCCCTTCGCTGAACGGCGCGCTGCCGAACGCTACGCGGCCGTTGTTGATCATGTCTTCGTAGACCTTGGTGTCGCGGCGGCCCAGCGCCGATACCTTGGCCTTGGCAGGCGCAATGTGCGACGACAGCGGCGCGGCGCCGTCCAGTCGCTGCAGCCACAGCAGGTGGCCGCCGTCGTCGGCAATCGCAATGGTGACCGCCCAGTTGTTGGCGATCGCTTCGGCTTCCGCAGCTGCTGCAATCTTCTTGGCGTCGGCGAGGGTCAGGTAGGGTTTGGTTTGCATGTGCTGTCCTTGTCTAATTGAAAGTGCGCCGATTGTAAGGCTGGCGCCCTGCCCTGCGATACGCGTTGCCGTATAGCCCTTATTGCTGTTGCTTCGCCTTGAGCTTGGCTTTGATCTGGGGCATCACCGCGGCCGCGGCCTGCTCGCCCGCGAGGATCGCGAGATTGCGGCCGTTGAAGTCGGCGCCGCCCATCTTGCCGAGCGCCGGCTGGATCACGATGTCAGCATCCTTGAGCTCGTAATGGTTCAGGCGCTGGCCCATGATCGTAAAGGTCTGCATCAGCACGTCGAGCGAGCTGACCGTTGCTTGCACGTCGGTCTGGGTCGAGATGTTGACGGCGATGATGAAGTCGGCGCCCATCTCCCGCACAAAGCGCACCGGCACCGGCGCGACCAGCCCGCCGTCAACGAACGAGCGCGTGCCGATCTTGACCGGCTGGAATACGCTCGGCACCGCCGACGAGGCCCGCACCGCCTGGCCGGTGTTCCCGCGCTGGAACAGGATCGGCTGGCCTGTTTTCAAATCGGTCGCCACCGCGCCGAAACGCAGCTTGAGTTTTTCCATCGGCTGGTTCTTGACCGCCTTGTTGACGTAGCTCTGCAGCGCCTCGCCCTTCAGTACGCCGGTCGAGGAGCCGAACAGCGGCAGCGCCCAGTCCGAAATCGTCGCTTCGTCCATTTCCATCGCGGTCTTTTGCAGCGCGAAGCCGCCCAGCCCCGATGCGTACAGCGCGCCGACCACGCTGCCGGCACTGGTACCCACCACGATTTCCGGATGAATTCCCTGCGCTTCGAGCGCCTTGATCACGCCGATGTGGGCGAAGCCGCGCGCGGCGCCGCCGCCCAGCGCCAGGCCGATCCGGACTTTCTTGGGTGGCGCCACGACCACCGGCGGCGGCACGATGGCCGCCGGTTGCTGGACCGGCGCCGGCGGCGTACTGCCGCAACCGGCCAGGATCAGTGCGAGGGCAATCAGGGAGCTGCGTTTGGAATACATATGTGGGGAGGAAGGAACAGAGACTGCGATTGTAACTGTTCTGAGCGGCTCGGGCGACCAGCCGATGTGGCTTCAAAGTTATTGCAAAGACAACATGGCAATGGCAGAATGGCCTTCACCCTACAACTCGCGGCCCATCATGAGACCTGCCCCGCTCAGCGCAACGCCCATCACCATCGCCGACGCCCAGCTGGACATGCGCACCGCGTATTACGGCGGCGCCCCCGGCGTCCTGTGCTCCGGCCTGGTGTGGCTCGCCGCCGGCATGGTCGCCTTGCAGCTGTCGGCAGCGCAAGCCGTGTGGACCTTGCTGGTCGGCGGGATGTTCATTCATCCGGCCGCGGTCATGCTCAACAAGGTGCTCGGCCGCAGCGGCAAGCACAATCCTTCCAACCCGTTCGGTTCGCTCGCCATGGCGTCGACCTTCTGGATGATCATGTGCCTGCTGCTGGCGTACGGGGTGTCGATGATACGGATCGAGTGGTTCTTCCCGGCCGTGCTGTTGATTATCGGCGGGCGCTACATGACGTTCGCCACCGTGTATGGAATGCGCGTCTACTGGGTCATGGGCGCGGCGCTCGCGCTGGCCGCGTACCCGTTGTTTGTCTATGGCGCCTCCCCCGCTACCGGCGCACTTGCCGGCGGGGGAATCGAAGTGGCGTTTGCCGTCGCAATATTTCTGATGTCGGGCCGCACAGCGCGCGACGCAGCAGGCGCCGCCCGGATTTAGGCCTACGCACAGAAATCAATTTTTTCGGAGAATGGAACGATGACGAAGTATCTGATTTCCTTCCCTGGACCGGCGATGGACGCCCCGCAGGAAGACATGGCAGCCGTCAGCGAGGCAGCTCACAGCGTCATCCGCGAGGCAAAGAAAGCCGGCGTCTATGTGTTCGGTGGGGGCATCAATGACAAAGTCGCGCCACTCATGGTCGCCGCCAACGGCACAGCCACGAACGAGACCTACACACAGACCAAGGAGCTCGACGGCGGATTCTGTGTCCTGGAACTCCCGTCCCGGGAAGCAGCGGTCCAATGGGCTGCGAAAATCGCGCAAGCTTGCCGTTGCTCCCAGGAACTCCGCGAGTTCTATTTTGACCCAGAAAGTTGACCGAATCCCGTGAGATTCTGCCAGGGCCTGTTAAGCCTTCGGCCCCGGCAGCGACACGATAAAGCTGCTGCCCTTCCCCGCCTCCGACTTGATCGACAGGCTGCCGCCATGGCGCAGCAGCACGTGCTTGACGATCGCCAGGCCTAGTCCCGTGCCCTGGGTTTCGCGCGAGCGGCTCTTGTCGACCCGGTAGAAGCGCTCGGTCAGCCGCGCGATGTGCTGCTGGTCGATGCCGATGCCGGTGTCGGTCACGGCAAACTGCGGGCCGCCGCCGTTGTTGGTCCACGAGATGTGGATGCTGCCGCCTTCCGGTGTGTAGCGCACCGCGTTTGAAGCCAGGTTGCCGAACGCCGAGCGCAGTTCTTCCGCGCTGCCCATCACATCGGGCCCGTCCACGCTGCTGGTAATGGTGTGCTTGCCGCCAGACAGCGCGCGCGCTTCCTCGGCCACCACATTCACCAGCGCCTTCACGTCGACCTGCTCGCTGCGCAGCGGGTAGTCGATCGATTCAAGCCGCGACAGGGTCAGCATGTCTTCGATCAGGCGCTGCATCCGGTGCGCCTGGTCGGTCATCAGCTTGAGGTGCGCTTCACGCGTGGCGGCGTCGAGCGGCATGCCGCTGGACGCAATTTCGAGGAAGCCGACAATCACCGTCAGCGGCGTGCGCAGCTCGTGCGAGGCGTTGGCGATGAAGTCGCGCCGCATCTCCTCGATGCGGTCGGTCTCGGTGGCGTCGTGCGTCACCAGGATCTGGCGCCGGTTCTCGAACGGGATCAGCTGCACGATCAGCTTGCGGTCGCGCAGGCTGAGCGTCAGCGGCTGGTCGTAGCGTCCGAGGATGATGTAGTCGATGAAGTCCGGGTGGCGGATCAGGTTGGTCACCCGCATGCCCTTGTCGCGCTCCAGCGTCAGGCCAAGGTGCTTCTCGGCGGCCGGGTTGCACCACTCGAGGAACAGCACGTCGTCCATGATGGCGACGCCTTCCGGCAGCAGGTGCATGGCCTGGCGGAAGCGCGCCAGCCATTCGGTCAGCTCGGCCTGGTGGCGCTCGTCGTCGCGGCGCAGCCGGTACAGGCGCGAAAAGATTTCGGTCCACGAGCCCCAGCCATCCGGCAACCGCGAGCTGTGCGGGTTGTCCAGCCACACGCTCAGCTGGCTGAGGTAGGTCAGCTGGGTGAACAGCAGCGCCAGCACGGCAACCAGGGCGACCGCCAGGCCGTACACCGCGCCGAACAGCCACCAGACGATGCTGGCGCCGGCCAGGATGAAGGTCATGCGCAGCAGCGCAGGTATCCAGAACAGCAGCTTTGGATTCATTTGTTATTTTTCGGAGAGCATGTATCCGACGCTGCGGACAGTTTTAATCAGGTGTTCCGATTCCTTCAGGGCCTTGCGCAGCCGAAGCACGTGGACATCGACGGTGCGTTCTTCGATGGCGACATGGTCGCCCCAGACCTTGTCGAGCAGCTGGCTGCGCGAGAACACCCTTTCGCGGTGCGCCATCAGGAACTTCAACAGCTTGAACTCGGCATGGCCGATGTCGATTTTCTGGTCGCCGATCGACACCGTGAAGCTGGCCGGGTCGAGCGTCACGGCGCCCGCCTTCATGGCTTCCTGCGCGTGCTCCGGGCTCTTGCGGCGCAGCAGCGCGCGCGCCCGCGCCAGCAGCTCCTTCGGCGAGAACGGCTTGGTGACGTAGTCGTCGGCGCCGGTATCCAGGCCCGCCAGCTTGTCTTCTTCCATGCTCTTGGCCGTCAGCATGATCACCGGGATGTCCTTGAAGTCGCGGTCCGAGCGGATCCGCGACAGCAGGCGCAGCCCGGTCTGGTCGGGCAGCATCCAGTCCAGGAAGATCAGCTGCGGCGTGCGCTTCTGGATGAATTCCCAGGCCGCCGCGCAGTTCTGCACCGAGCACACGTTCCACCCGGCTTCGCGCAAGGAAAAGGTGACCAGTTCGATGATTGCCGGTTCGTCTTCAACGATCAGTACAGTTGTCTTGTCGGCTGCCATCAGGGTGTCACGCTGGTTGGTCGGCGCTTGGCGCGGCGGGCTTGGTGTGGCGGATGTCGCGGCCCTCGACCACGTAGATCACGTATTCCGCGATGTTCTTGGCGTGGTCGCCAATGCGCTCGATCGCCTTGGCCACCCACAAGGTGTCCAGCGCGGACGAGATCGTGCGCGGGTCTTCCATCATGAAGGTGATCAGGTTGCGCATGATCGAGCGGAACTCGTGGTCGATGACTTCGTCCTGGGCGATCAGCTGCAGCGCCTGCTTGCCGTCGAGGCGGGCGAAGGCGTCGAGCGAATCGTGCAGCAGGTCGCCGGTGGCGGTCGCAATGGTGCGGATCATGTCGTAGTGGTTCAGCGCGATCGCGCCGCGCGCGTGCAGGCTTTTCGAGGTGCGCGCGATCTTGGTGGCTTCGTCGCCGATGCGCTCGAGGTCGGTGATGACCTTGATCGTCGCCATGACCGTGCGCAGGTCGTTGGCAGTCGGCTGGCGGCGCACGATCAGGTGGCTGCAGGCGTCGTCGAGCGACACTTCCAGCTGGTTGACCGTGTTGTCTTCCGCGATCACGCGGTCTGCCTGCTCGACATTGCTGACCCGGAAGCAGCCCATCGCTTCCTGGAACTGGGTCTCCACGATGCCGCCCATCAGCAACACCTTGGAGCGGATGGTTTCAAGTTCGTGGTCGTACTGTTTGGATGAATGCTCGCCAATCATGCTGCTCTCCGTCTTCTGTTTTTATAGGGAATAGCTTCGGATCAACCGAAACGCCCGGTAATGTAGTCCTGCGTCTCTTTCCGTGCAGGGTTCATGAATATCTGGTCAGTTTCGCCGAATTCCATCAACTCGCCAAGGTACATGTACGCAGTGTAGTCAGAGCAACGGGCTGCCTGTTGCATATTGTGGGTCACGATGGTGATCGTGTAATCCTGCTTCAGTTCGCTGATCAGCTCTTCGACCTTGGCCGTCGAGATCGGGTCCAGCGCCGAGGTCGGCTCGTCGAGCAGCAGCACGTCGGGCTTGACGGCGACGCCGCGCGCGATGCACAGGCGCTGCTGCTGGCCGCCCGACAGCGACAGGCCGCTCTTGGTCAGCTTGTCCTTGACCTCGCCCCACAGCGCGGCCTTCTTCAGCGCCCATTCGACGCGCTCGTCCATCTCGCCCTTGGACAGGTCTTCATACAGGCGCACGCCGAAGGCGATGTTGTCGTAGACCGACATCGGGAACGGGGTCGGCTTCTGGAACACCATGCCGACCTTGGCGCGCAGCATGTTGACGTCCTGGTCGGCGTCGAGGATGTTCTTGCCGCGGTACATGATCTGCCCCTCGGCGCGCTGGCCCGGGTACAGGTCGTACATGCGGTTCAGCGTGCGCAGCAGGGTCGATTTGCCGCAGCCGGAAGGGCCGATGAAAGCGGTGACCTGCTTTTCATGGATGTCCAGGCTGACATTGGTCAGGCTCTGCGTCTTCCCGTAGAAGAAGTTCAGGCCAGAGATCTCGATGGTTTTGTTCTTCGGCGTCACGGTCGGAATCGGTGTCGGAATTGGGTTGATCATATCTTGGCTTTTTTAATTGGGAGTTTTCTGGCTGAACACGGTGCGCGACAGGATGTTCAGGAACAGCACGCTGAACGTCACAATCAGTGCGCCACCCCATGCAAGGGCGCGCCAGTCGTCGTACGGGCTCATCGCGAACTGGTAGATCACAACCGGCAGGTTGGCCAGCGGCGCGTTCATGTCGGTGCTGAAGAACTGGTTGTTCAGCGCGGTGAACAGCAATGGCGCGGTCTCGCCCGAAATGCGGGCCAGCGCCAGCAGTACGCCGGTGATCACGCCAGCTTTCACGGCGCGCAGGCGCACCATCGTCGCCACTTTCCAGCGCGGGGCGCCGAGCGCGAACGCGGCTTCGAGCAGGCTGTTAGGCACCAGGCGCAGCATGTTGTCGGTGGTGCGCACGACCACCGGCACGGCGATCAGCGACAGCGCGATGGTGCCCGCGTAGCCGGAGAAATGCTTGGCGTTGGCAACATAGATCGCATACACGAACAGGCCGATGACAATCGATGGCGCCGACAGCATGATGTCGGTCACAAAGCGGGTCACCTGGGCGAACCAGTTGCGGTCGCCGTATTCGGCCAGGTAGACGCCGGCCAAAATGCCGATCGGGGTGCTGATGGCCGTCGACAGGCCGACCATCATGATGCTGCCGACGATCGCGTTGCGCAGGCCGCCGCCTTCGCTGCCAGGGGCCGGGGTGTCGCCGGAGAACAAGGTCAGCGACAGCGCGCCGAAGCCATTGACCAGCAAGGTCCACAGGATCCACGCCAGCGCCAGCAGGCCGATGGACATGGCCAGCACCGACAGCACGATGCCGATGCGGTGCACGCGCAGGCGTTTGCGATAAACAGGATTCATGGCGGTCATTTCACGCCCTCCTTCCGGGACATGCCAGCAAGCATAAGCTTGGCGGCGGACAGGACGATGAAAGTAATGATGAACAGGATCAGGGCGAGCGCGAACAGCGAGGACACGTGCAGCGGCGACGCGGCTTCGGCAAATTCGTTGGCGAGGGTCGACGAGATACTGTTACCCGCCGCGAACAGCGACCACGACAGCGAGTGCGCGTTGCCGATCACGAAGGTGACGGCCATGGTCTCGCCCAGCGCGCGGCCGAGGCCCAGCATGACGCCGCCGACGACACCGGTCTTGGTGTAAGGCAGCACGACCTTGCGCACCACTTCCCACTGCGTGCAGCCGAGGCCGTATGCCGACTCTTTCAGCACCGCGGGAACGATCTCGAACACATCGCGCATCACGGACGAAATGAAGGGGATGATCATCACCGCCAAAATCAGGCCGGCGGTCAGGATGCCGATACCCATGGTCGGGCCGCTGAACATCTGTCCAATGACAGGCAGCTGGCCAAGCGTGCTTTTCAGCAGCGGCTGGACGTGGTCGGCAAACAGCGGCGCAAACACGAACAGGCCCCACATGCCGTAGATAATCGACGGCACGCCGGCCAGCAGTTCGACGGCGGTACCGAGGGGACGGCGCAGCCAGACGGGGCAGATTTCGGTAAGGAACAGTGCGATGCCGAAGCTCACCGGGAAGGCGATCAGCAAGGCGATGAAGGATGTGGCCAGGGTGCCGACGATGGCGATCATGGCGCCATATTTATCGTTGACCGGGTCCCATTCGACCGTGGTAACGAACGAAGCGCCGAACTCCTTGAAAGCCGGCGCCGCGCCCATGATCAGCGACACGATGATGCCGATCAGGACCAGCAGCACGGAGGCTGCGAAGGTAAGTGTTAATTTGTGGAAGATGAAATCCTGGAAGCGCTGCTTGCGCATGGTGGAATGCATCGCCGCTGCGCTGCGCTGCTCCGCCGCACTTCCCTGCACATCCGTCATCGCTACGGGTGGGTGTACGCTCATGGTATGTTTTTTGTGTTAACCGTGCCTCTGACGGGCTTTGGTTGGGTAAGTCGGGAAGAATCACTCGTAGGGCGGAAGAGCGCGAAGCGCGTCATCCGCCGAATTCGCATGTTACAACGCAGCTCACACGATTCGGCGGATGACGCGCGTTGCGCTCTTCCGCCCTACGTACAACTATTTACCAGGCAGCCTTGCCCGATGCATCTTTCAAGTTCGCCTTCCAGGCGTCGTTGACCAGCTTGACAACCGACTCAGGCATTGGAACATAGTCGAGGTCGGTCGCGGCCTTGTCGCCGTTCTTGAATGCCCATTCGAAGAACTTCAGGGCTTCCTTGCCTTTGGCAGCGTCGGCCTGGGTCTTGTGCATCAGGATGTACGACACGCCGGTGATCGGCCAGCTGGCCTTGCCTGCCTGGTCGGTCAGCACCACGCCGAAGCCTGGGGCCTTGGTCCACTCGGCCGATGCGGCTGCCGCCTTGAACGCTTCGTCGTCAGGCTGCAGGAACACGCCGTCCTTGTTCTTCAGCTGGGTGTGCGAAATCTTGTTCTTTTTCGCGAATGCCCACTCGACGTAGCCGATCGCGCCCTTGATACGCTGCACGTTTGCCGCCACGCCTTCGTTACCCTTGCCGCCGACGCCGGTGGCCCACTTCACGGTCGCGCCTGCGCCGATTTTGCCCTTGAAGTCCGGGCTGGCCTTCGACAGGTAGTCGGTGAACAGGAACGAGGTGCCCGAACCGTCAGCGCGGTACACCACGGTGATGTCTTCCGCCGGCAGGGCCACGCCTGGGTTCAGCGCGGCGATTTGCGGCGCGTTCCATTTGGTGATCTTGCCCAGGTAGATGTCGGCGACAACCGGGCCGGTCAGCTTCAGCTGGCCCGGGGTAATGCCTGGCAGGTTGACGACGGTGACAACGCCGCCCATGATCATCGGGAACTGGAACAGGCCCGATGCATCCAGGTCTTCCGCCTTCAGCGGCATGTCCGAGGCGCCGAAGTCGACGGTCTTTGCCTTGATCTGCTTGATACCGGCGCTGGAACCGACCGACTGGTAGTTCACGCTGTTGCCGGTTGCCTTCTTGTAGTCTTCCGCCCACTTCGCATACACAGGATAAGGGAAGGTGGCGCCCGCGCCAGTCACGTTAGCGGCAATCGCCGACGACATTGCCATCACTGCAGTTGCGCCGATGACCAGGGAAGCCAACATCTTTTTCATTCGCATATCAAGTCCTTATAGGTGGAACTACGGGGTGAATGCTGCGCAGTGTACCGCCCCAATATGACACGTTTATGACATCGCAAAAACTGGCTGAACAGCACGTTTTGTCGCTGCATGATACTCTGAATCTGACACTAGTTTGATGTCACACAAACAATGCCAAGTCATCGCCTTGTCATATTTCCTAAACACACTATCGCGGGATAAGATCACTCCTATTAGATAGAAAAACATGAAAACTGTTGCACAAGCCGACACGTCGAAGCACACCACGTTTCTCGACCGGGAGCTGTCGCAGCTCACGTTCAACCGGCGCGTCCTTGCCCAGGCGGAAGACCCCGCCATTCCCCTGCTCGAGCGGCTGCGCTACTTGTGTATCGTCAGTAACAACCTCGATGAATTCTTCGAAGTGCGGGTCGCCAGCCTGCTGGCCCAGGGCAACCCTGCCGAAAACCCCGCGCTCAGCGCCACCCTCGCCCGCATCAACGTCGAATGCCATGACCTGGTACAGCGCCAGTACGCCATCCTGAACACCGAGGTCTTGCCTCAATTGCAAGAAAAAGGCGTGCAACTGGTGCGCCACACCGACCGCAACGAAGCGCAGCGCGCCTGGGTGAAGGAATATTTCGAGCGCGAAGTGCGCCCCCTGCTGACGCCGATCGGCCTCGACCCGGCCCACCCCTTCCCCCAGGTGGTCAACAAAAGCCTGAATTTCATCATCGCGCTGACCGGCAAGGATGCTTTCGGACGCGGCACCGGCATCGCCATCGTCAAGGCGCCGCGGGTGCTGCCGCGCGTCATCAAGCTGCCGGACCACCTGTCGCGCAACGGCGGCGCCTCGTTCTGCCTGCTGTCCTCCGTGATCCACTCGCATATAGAAGACCTGTTCCCCGGCCGCGAAGTTGCAGCTTATTCGCAGTTCCGCGTCACCCGCGACTCCGACCTGTGGGTGGACGAGGAAGAGGTCAAGAACCTGCGCCAGGCGCTCAAGGGCGAACTGCAGGGCCGCCAGTTCGGCACCTCGGTGCGGCTGGAAGTGGCCAAGAACTGCCCGCCGGAGCTGTCGCAGTTCCTGCTCAACCAGTTCAGCCTCGATCCGTCGCGCCTGTACGCAGTCGACGGCCCGGTCAACCTGGTGCGCCTGAACGAGCTGATCGACCACGTGCAGACCCCAAGCCTGCGTTTTCCGCCATTTGTTCCCGGGCAACTGCCCAAACTGGGCGGTACCGGCATTTTCGAGCAATTGAAAAAGCACGAGATCTTGCTGCACCACCCTTTCCAGTCCTTCCAGCCGGTGGTCGACTTCATCTGCGCCGCGGCGCGCGACCCCGATGTGGTGGCCATCAAGCAGACCATTTACCGCACCGGCGCCCATTCCGAGCTGATGGAAGCGCTGGTGGCAGCCGCCCGCGCCGGCAAGGAAGTGACGGTAATCCTCGAACTGATGGCGCGCTTCGACGAGGAAGCCAACATCAACTGGGCCGACAAGCTCGAAACCGCAGGCGCCCAGGTGGTCTACGGCGTGGTCGGCCTGAAGACGCACGCCAAGATCGCGCTGGCGATCCGGCGCGAAGATGGCGGCCTGAAGTTCTATTCCCACCTCGGCACCGGCAACTACCACCTGACCACCACCCGCCTGTACACCGACTTTGGCCTGCTGACGGCGCACCAGGAAGTAGGCCAGGAGGTCAACGAGGTGTTCATCCACCTGACCAGCCTGTCCAAGCCGCAAAAGCTGCGCCACCTGTGGCTGGCGCCGTTCACCTTGCAAAACGAGATCATCCGCGCGATCCGCAACGAGGCGCGGCTCGCCCGTTCGGGCCGCCCGGGGCGCATCATCGCCAAGGTCAACGCGCTGGTCGATGAATCGGTGATCCGCGCCTTGTATGCGGCTTCGCAGGACGGCGTGAAAATCGACCTGATCGTGCGCGGCGCGTGCACGCTGAACCCGGGCGTGCCGGGACTGTCGGAAAACATCAAGGTGCGCTCGATCATCGGCCGCTTCCTCGAACACAGCCGCATCTATTATTTCCGCAACGACCTGGCGCACGACGTCTACCTTGCCAGTGCCGACTGGATGAGCCGCAACCTGTTCCGCCGCATCGAAGTCGCCTTCCCCGTGCTGGACAAGGCGCTCAAGCGGCGCGTCATCACGGAAGGACTGAACCCCTACCTGAAGGACAACTCGAATGCGTGGGAGCTGGAACCTGGCGGGCAATACCAGCGCCGCCGCGCGCGCAGCAAGCAGGCCGGTTTCTCGGCCCAGGAATACCTGATGAAACTGCTCGGCACGCCGACGGCCGAGGACAGCGAATGAGCAACCCGCAGCATAACAACAAGGAGGATGGCATGGACCTGATCTTGTGGCGTCATGCGGAAGCAGCAGACCCCGAACCCGGGCAGCTCGACATGCAGCGCGCCCTGACCCCGAAAGGCCAGAAGCAGGCGCGGCGCATGGCCGAATGGCTTACCTCGCAGCTGCCGGAAAGCTGCAAGGTGCTGGTCAGCCCGGCCGTGCGCACCTTGCAGACGGTCGAACCATTGGGGCGCAAGTTCAAGGTCCAGCCGGAAATCGGCCCTGGCGCCGACCCGCGCGAAGTGCTGCGCGTGGCCAACTGGCCGAATGCGCGCGACCCGGTGCTGATCGTCGGCCACCAGCCGACGCTGGGCCAGGTCGCCGCGCTGCTGTTGTCGGGCGAGGCGCAATACTGGGAGATGAAAAAGGCCAGTGCCTGGTGGTTCGTGCAGCGCGAGCCCTCCGACCCGGGCAGCCTGTACCTGAAAGCCGTGATGGCGCCGGACCTGATTGTCAAATGACATGCGGCTCCCCTTGTAAAGACCCTGCTGTCTGCTAAAGTTTAGATGTATCAATTCCAAGGGGGGACGCCGGAAACGACGTTGGATCATATGTTGAGCTTGCTCGTCATCGGTATTCTTAGCGGCATGGCCGGGCTGGTTATCTACGAACTGGTGGAAGAGGTTCGCGGAGGTTCGCACCAACTGCACGATCGCTATCATGAATAGCACAGCGGCCCGGATTATCCGGCCGATTAAAAAGCGGCAAGGCCCTTGAAGGCGCTTGCCGCTTTTGTTTTGTAACGACGGATGCTGGTTCAGACGTGCAGCAGCAGGTGTTCCCGCTCCCACGGACTAATCACGGTCATGAACTCCAGGTGCTCCTGCTCCTTGATCGCCGAATACACATCGACGAAACGCTGGCCCAGCACTTCGGCCAGCTTGTCTTCGGCGCGCAGCATGCGCAGCGCTTCAGGCAGGCCCTGCGGCAGTTCAAAATCGAGGTGCTGGGCGCTGCTGCCGGTGGGCTCAAGCGGTTCAAGCTGCTCGGTCATGCCCAGGTAGCCGCACGCCAGCGTGACGGCAAACGCCAGGTAGGGGTTGGCGTCGGCGCCAATAACCCGGTTTTCGACCCGGCGGTCGGCCGGCCGCGACGCCGGCACCCGGAAGCCGACCGTGCGGTTGTCGATCCCCCACTGCACATTGACCGGCGCATAGGTATGCCGCACGATGCGGCGGTACGAATTGACGTAAGGCGCGGCCAGCGCCATCGCCGACGGCATGTAGCGCTGCAAGCCGCCGATGTAGTGATAAAACGCTTTGGACGGCGAGCCATCCGGATTGCTGAACAGGTTCTGCCCGGATTGCACATCGAGCACGCTCTGGTGCACGTGCATCGCCGAACCCGGTTCGTTGGCCATCGGCTTGGCCATGAAGGTCGCATACATATCGTGCTTGAGCGCGGCCTCGCGCAGGGTGCGCTTGAAATAGAACACGTTGTCGGCCATGCCGAGCGGGTCGCCGTGCAGGAAGTCAATGCCCATCTGCCCTGCCCCGATCTCGTGGATCAGGGTGTCGACGTCCAGCTGCATCAGGTCGCAGTAGTCGTAGATGTCCTCGAACAGCGGGTCGAACTCGTTGACCGCGTCGATGCTGTAGATCTGGCGGCTGGTTTCGGCGCGGCCGCTGCGCCCGATCGGCGACTTGAGCGGCTGGTTCGGGTCCATGTTCTGGGCCGTCAGGTAGAACTCCAGCTCGGGGCCGACGACGGGCGACCAGCCGCGGTCGGCGTACAGCTTGAGCACGCGGCGCAGCACCGAGCGCGGCGCGAAGTCGACCAGGGTGCCATCGGCGAAGAAGCAATCGTGGATCACCTGCCCGGTCGGGTCGGCGGCCCACGGCACGATGGTGATCGTGGCCGGGTCGGCCCGGAGGATCATGTCGCGGTCGGTGGCCGAAATCGCGCGCTCGTAGGCCGCGTCGCCGGTCGGATAGTTGCCGGTAACTGTCATCCCGAGCACGGCTTCGGGAATGCGCATGCCGCGTTCTTCGGTGAATTTGGTGCGCGGCAGGATTTTGCCGCGGGCAACGCCGGTCAGGTCCGGCACCAGGCACTCAATTTCAGTGACCCGTTTCTCATTGAGATACAGGTCCATATCGCTATAGGTAAAATTCTGGCGCAGCGCCATTATTCCTCCTGTTCCGGCGAGGACTGTTATCGATATTGAATTATATCGCGCCGCGCTAACGAAGGAATTTCGTCAGTGCGCTGCTTGCGGATGGATCGAGCCCGGTGAACTGGAGGGCGATCTTGAACTCGCCGCTGCTGAAGACGCAGGAGTTGACTTTGATGCCGGTGGCGATCGGCGTCGGCTTGCCGTCGATCAGCAGGTCGAAGCTGATCCGGCCGTTCAGGCCCATCGGCAAGGGGTCGGAGACCGATACCGACATGCCGGTGCTGCCGATGTCGGCCGTGCGCACCAGGATGGGGTCAAGCGTCGGCAGGGAAAGGACGGCTTTTACCTTGAAAATTTTGCGGCTTTGTCTTGGTTCTGCTAACACGTGAGTCTACTCTTTACTGGATGTTCAAATTCGGCGGAGGCGGCCCTTCGGACCTTTGTATAGCCGGGGGACATGGTGAACACTTGTCGGGAGACATCGTGAACACATGAATGGCATTTTATTCCTCTTTTCTTAGATCGAGAGAACCGAAATTTCGATCGCAAAAATAGA
>NZ_JAJHPV010000013.1 GCF_020831365.1 Massilia agrisoli | reverse complement strand
GCTCTCTGGTGGAGGCTCGACGCGTTGCCATCCATTGACAATATTGGACGACCACTCCCGCTTTTCGCTTTGTTTGCTGGCGTGTCCTTATGAACGCTTTGTCTCAGTCCAAGCAGCCTTGATCGCAACATTCCGCGTCTACGGGATGCCGATACGGATAACCTGCGATAACGGTCCACCTTGGGGAACGAGCGGAAACAGAACGATCTCTCGTATGGATGTTTGGCTCACACGCCTAGGGATCAAGGCAAGCCACAGTAGGCCATACCATCCCCAAACCCAAGGCAAGGACGAGCGCTTCCATAGAACACTCAAACACGAACTGCTCACCAGAACCGGCTTCAGTTCCATCCAGGACTGCCAGCTGGCCTTTGACCTTTGGCGCGATCGCTATAATTTGATTCGCCCGCACGAAGCATTAGATCAAAGGCCACCTGTGACACGCTACCGCACCAGTGGGCGCCTCTATCCCGAAGTGCTTCCACCCGTGGAGTATCCCGAGGGAAGCATTGTGCGCAAGGTCCGAGGGAACGCCACGATCTCGTGGAAAAACAAGCAGTACCTAGTAGGCGAAGGCCTGATCGGCGAACACATTGAGCTCCGGCCCGACGCAACAGACGGCATCATCGACCTCTATTTTTGCGATCGAAATTTCGGTTCTCTCGATCTAAGAAAAGAGGAATAGAATGCCATTCATGTGTTCACGATGTCTCCCGACAAGTGTTCACCATGTCCCCCGGCTATACAGAGCGTAGCGTCATCCGCCGTTTTTCGTTACCCCTTCGCTTCTCCGACATTCATATCCACGTCATCGCACAACCAATCCGGCGAATAAACACCCGCGGCCACCATCCGATGAAATGAGGAATACGGCCAATCCCTCACATTGCGCACCAGCCCATGCTTGTACGGATTGAGATGGATGTAGTCGAAATGCGCCGCATAATCCCGATCATCCCGGATCATATGCTCCCAATATCGCTTCTGCCACACACCGCGCCCTTGCGGAATCGACTTTGAAAACGCGGTCTTAATCGCCCGCCACCGCCCCGCATAATCCGCATCCCCCTCCGGCAGCGTCCACATCGCATGCATATGCTCCGGCATCACCACCCAGGCATCGACATGAAACGGCCGCACCGCCCTCACCTTCCTCACCGCATTGCGTAGCGCCCCCACCTGGTCAACCAGCACAGTGCTGCGCCGGTCCGCCAAATTCACGGTAAAAAAATAAGTCGCCCCCGCCACCAGGCATCTCCGATAATGCGGCACAGCTCACTCCCGCTTCGACGCCAGCCGCAAGTGAGCGCGTTTTGGCTCCACCCCGTCGAGCTTGAACGCCGCCACCGCCCGCGACAAACTGTGCGCCTGGTCCTGCAAACTCTCCGCCGCCGCAGCCGCCTGCTCCACCAGCGCCGAATTCTGCTGCGTCATCTCATCCATCTGCACGATCGCCTCGTTCACCCCAACAATCCCATCGGCCTGCTGCGCGCTCGCGTGGCTGATCTGGTGAATGATGTCGCCCACCTGGCGCACCGAACTGACGATATCCTGCATGCTGTACCCCGCCTCCGCCGCCGACGCACTGCCGCCATCGATCTCTGCCACCGTCAGCGCAATCAGCTCGCGTATCTCATGTGCCGCGGTCGCGCAGCGCTGCGCCAGGGTGCGCACCTCGCTCGCCACCACCGCGAACCCATGCCCATGCTCGCCCGCGCGCGCCGCCTCCACCGCGGCATTGAGCGCCAGGATATTGGTCTGCGATGAAATGGCGTCGATCACATCGACAATCTCCGCCACCTTGCACGAGCTCTCCTTGATCGACGCCATCGTCAGCACCAGCCGCTCCACCACGTTGCCGCCCCTGAGCGCAACCGACGATGCGTTTTCCGCCAGCCGGTTGGCCAGTTCGACGTTGTTGGCAGTTCGGCTGGCCGTCTCGGTGAGCTGCTCCACCGACGTCACGGTCTGCTCCAGCGAACTGGCCTGGACCTCGGTGCGGGTAGAGAGGTCGGCGTTCCCCATCGCGATTTCGCGCGATGCGGTATCGATCGAGCGCGCCGAATCGAGGATGGTCTTGAGCGTCGCGTTCAGGTTGCGGATGCTGGTGTCCAGCACCCGCGATGTCTCGGCGATCTCGTCGCGCCCGTAGACCCGCTCGCGCACGGTCAGGTCGCCACGCGCCAGGTCGGTGGCGGCCTGGCCGATGTCGCGCACTTCCTGCAGCAGCGCGCCGCGCACGGCGACAGTAATCACCAGCGACAGCACGACCGACAGCACGATCACGACCGGCATCAGGGTCGATATCCTGCGGAAGTCGGTGGCCGCGCTTTGCGACGCAGCCTCGCTCAGCTGCTGCTCCATGCGCAGCAGTTCACCGAGCCGCAACGAGACCACTTCAAAGGCCTGTTCCGCCTTCGACATCGCATTGGCGCTGATCGAACCGTCGTCGCGCGACAGCTCGATCACGTCCAGCACGGCCCTGACGTACACGCGGTACGCCGCCGCCGCTTCGTCGATGAAGCGGCGCTCGCTGCTGCCGGCCAGCGTGCCGGCAGCCAGCTTGCTGAACTTGCCGTCGATGGCGCGATGGCGCGAATGGATGTCGCGCGCCAGCGCATTGATGCGCGGCGGCGTGAAGCTGGCGTACTGCCAGGTGAGCAGCTGGTAGATTTCGGTGTGGGCCTGGTGCGCCGACGAGACCAGGTCGGATGCGGCGCGGATGCTGGCGGCGCGCTGGTCGACGATGATCTCCAGCGACTGGTTTTGCCTCACCATCGCGTAGTAGGCGCCGCACGACAGCAGCACGAGCAGCACCAGCACCACGCCAGGCGCCAGCAGCAGCTTCGGGCCGATCCGTAATTTGCTCAGCATGGGTGTCTCCCCGGTGCGCAGGCTTTCTCATTTTATTTCCCATGCGCATCTTGTACTGTACTCCGGGCAGCCCGCCAAAGTTTGCGCGGGATCAATAGCCCATGGCTGCACGGATGCCTGCGCACCGGCGTAAGATAGCCGGTCGGACAAGCAGCCACGAGAGGACACTGATGACTACGCGATCCCGCCGCACCGCGCTGGCGGCCGCCCTGGCCGCACTCGCCGGCAAGGTGCACGACGCGCGCAATACGGGTACCGGCGTGCTGCGGCTGGTGGGTGTCTACGTGGTCGAGAAAGGCAAGCCGCTGGCGAGTCCGCCGCCCTGAAGGCGTTGACGGCTCTCAACAAAGCGCCAACTGCCGTGAAACGGCATGCCATTCCATGCCATCCTCCCGATGTTTCTTTTGACCATCAACCAAGGAGGACATCACATGCAATCGACGGCTCGTTCCGCAGCGCTCGCACTGCTCCTTTTCGCGGCCGGTACGGCCAGCGCCACCGATCTCGGCAACCTGTTCAGCGCGGGCAAGGACCTTGCCAAAGCGGCCTCGCTGAGCGACCAGGACATTATCGACGGCTCGCGCCACATGATGGAGCAGCTCGACCAGCAGGCGCCGCTGGCCGCGGCCGGCAGCAAGTATGCGCGGCGCCTGGCGAAGCTGACGGCGGGGCTGGAGAACGAGGACGGGCTAACCCTCAATTTCGCGGTGTACGAGTCGCCCGAGGTGAACGCCTTTGCGACGCCGGACGGCAGCATCCGCGTCTTCGCGGGCCTGATGGACATCATGAGCGACGACGAACTGCGCGGGGTCATCGGCCACGAGATCGGCCACGCCAAACTGGGGCACGCCAAGGCGCAGATGAAAAAAGCCCTGCTGCTGTCGGCCGGCACCAAGCTGGCCGGCGCCAGCGGCAGCGTCGCCGGCAGGGCCGTGGCGGCCAATGCCGAGACCATCAAGGCCTTTGGCAAGGCGCAGTTTTCGCAGGCCGACGAAGCCGCTTCCGACGACTACGGCTTTGAATTCATGAAGAAGCGCCAGTACGACGTCAACGCGATGTCGACGGCGTTCGGCAAGCTGGCGAAGATGGAAAAAGGCGGCGGCAACAGCCTGATGGCGAGCCACCCCGACTCCGCCAGCCGCGCGCGGCGCATGGCGGACAAGGCGAAGCAGCCTTGAGCTGCGCGCAGCACCGGCTGGCGGGCGCCAGCCGGACCTACATCAGCCCAGTTTGGCCGCGTGCTCGCGGGTTGCGTGGAAGGTCAGCTTCGGCCAGCGTTCCTGCGTCAGGCGCAGGTTGACGTTGGAGGTCGCGAGGTAGGCCAGGTTGCCTGCCGCGTCATAGGCGACGTTGTGGCCCAGCGCCGCTTCGAAGTCGGCCAGCACCCGCTTGTCGTCGCCCGATACCCAGCGCGCGCTGCTGATGCTGGTGCCTTCGAATACCGCGTCGACGCCATACTCGTTCATCAGGCGGCTGGCCACCACCTCGAACTGCAGCACACCGACCGCGCCAAGGATGATGTCGCTGCCCTGCACCGGCTTGAACACCTGTACCGCGCCCTCTTCGCCCAGCTGCTGCAAGCCCTTGTGCAGCTGCTTGATCTTGAGCGGGTTGCGGATCCGTACCGAACGGAAGAAGTCCGGCGCGAAGTACGGGATGCCGGTGAAGACCAGCATCTCGCCTTCCGAGAAGCTGTCGCCGATCTGCATGTTGCCGTGGTTCGGCAGGCCGATGATGTCGCCTGCGTAGGCTTCCTCGACCTGTTCGCGCGATGAGGCCATGAAGGTCACCACCGACGAGACCTTGATTTCGCGCCCCAGGCGCAGGTGCTTGACCTTCATGCCGCGCTCGAAACGCCCGGAACACACGCGCAGGAACGCGATGCGGTCGCGGTGGGCCGGGTCCATGTTCGCCTGGATCTTGAAGACGAAGCCGGTGAACGGCTGTTCTTCCGGCGCGACGTCGCGCACCGTGGCATTGCGCGGACGCGGCGCAGGCGCCCAGTCGACCAGCGCCGACAGGATCTCGCGCACGCCGAAGTTGTTGATCGCGGAGCCGAAGAACACCGGCGTCTGCACGCCAGCCAGGAACTGCTCCAGGTCGAACGGGTGCGAGGCGCCGTGCACCAGCTCCACCTCGGTCTTGAGCTGTTCAATCTCGAGCGGGAACATCTCGGCCAGGCGCGGGTTGTCGATGCCCTTGACGATCTCGAAGGCGCCGTCGGCCTTTTCTTCGCCGGCGCGGAACAGCATGATCTCGTCGCGCAGCAGGTGGTACACGCCGCGGAAGTTCTTGCCCATGCCGATAGGCCAGGTCACCGGCGCGCACTGGATCTTCAGCACCGACTCCAGTTCATCCAGCAGTTCAAGCGGGTCGCGGGTTTCGCGGTCAAGCTTGTTCATGAAGGTGACGATCGGCGTATTGCGCATGCGGCAGACGTCGAGCAGCTTGATGGTCTGCGCTTCGACGCCCTTGGCCGCGTCGATCACCATCAGCGCCGAGTCGACCGCGGTCAGCACGCGGTAGGTGTCTTCCGAGAAGTCCTGGTGGCCCGGGGTGTCGAGCAGGTTGATCACGTGGTCGCGGAATTCGAACTGCATCACCGACGACGCCACCGAGATGCCGCGCTGCTTTTCAATCTCCATCCAGTCGGAGGTCGCATGGCGGCCGCTCTTGCGCGCCTTGACCGTGCCGGCCATCTGGATCGCGCCCGAGAACAGCAGCAGTTTTTCGGTCAGCGTGGTCTTGCCGGCGTCCGGGTGGGAGATGATGCCGAAGGTGCGGCGGCGCTGCACTTCGCGCGCAATGACGGCCGGCGCCTTGGAGGCGCTGGCGCCGGATTCTGGTGTTGCTGCTGCGATATCGTCGGACATGGTCTGAGCCGGTTTGGCTTCTGCGAAAAACCTTCGATTTTACCGTTTCCTGCCTCCCCTGTGTGAACTGCCTGTGGCATTGTCAGCATTTTGTCAGGATTACTTCAGGGAAATGCAAGCTTGAGTGTTTATACTGGGCAACATATTCCCTTAATGTACCTGCAGAGCACACCATGAACCGACAGCGCGGCTTTACCCTGATTGAACTGATGGTTGTCGTGGCGATCATCGGCATCCTTGCGTCGGTTGCCTACCCGGCCTACGGCAACTACGTGGTCAAGGGCAACCGCAGCGCGGCCCAGTCGCACATGCTGGAGCTGGCGCAGGGCGAGGCGCAGTACTTCGCCGACAACCGCGAGTATGCCGCCACGGTCGAGGCGCTGTCGATGACCACGCCGGAGGCGGTCTCGCTCAAGTACGACATCACCATCGAGGCCAGCGAAGGGCCGCCGGGCTTCATCATCACGGCGACGCCTAAAGCGGGTACCAACCAGGCAAGCGACTCGGTCCTGACGATCAACCAGAGCGGCACCAAGACGCCGGCGGACAAATGGTAGCGGCAGCGCGCGCGCGCGGTTTCACCATGCCGGAGCTGATGGCGGTGGTCGCCGTCACGGCGATCCTGGCCACCGTGGCCGCGCCCTCCTTCTCCGAGCTGATCGCCGGGCAGCGCGCCAAGAGCGCCGCCAGCGACATGTTCTCCTCCCTGATGCGCACCCGCAGCGAAGCCATCAAGCGCAACGCCGAAGTCACCCTCGCGCCCTCGGGCGAAGGCTGGGAAGCCGGCTGGTCGATCGCCCATCCGATGGATGAAGACACCCTGCTGGAAGACCGCGGCGAAGTGAAGGGCGCGACCATTAGCGGGCCGGCCAGCGTGACCTACCTGCCGAACGGCCGCGTCAAGGGAACCACTCCGCCGGAATTCGACATCGAAGTGAGCGGCGCCATACAGCACCGCTGCATCCTGGTCGACCTGTCCGGCCGCCCTTATCAAAAATCGTCCGGGTGCTGACATGACGAACATCTCCCCTTCCCTGGCCTCGCGCCAGCGCGGCACCACCTTGATCGAGGTGCTGGTCACCGTCGTGGTGGTGGCCTTCGGCCTGCTTGGCATCGCCGCCTTCCAGGCCAAGGCGCAGGTCGGCTCGATCGAAGCCTACCAGCGCGCCCAGGCCGTGGTGCTGCTCGAAGACCTGCAGGCCCGCATGGCCGGCAACCCCGAGCAAGCCGCCGCGTACGTCACCGCCACCGCGCTGGGAACCGAGGACGAGCCGGGCGACTGCGCCGCGCTGGCCTCGGGCAGCGCGCGCGATAAATGCGAGTGGAGCACGGCGCTGCAGGGGGCCTCGGAACTCAAGGGCGCCGACGGCCCGCGCATGGGCGCCATGCTCGGCGCGCGCGGCTGCGTGACCCAGGTACAGGCGCGCAACGACACCCCAGGCGCCTGCGCGGCCGGCATCTACCAGCTCACCGTGGCCTGGCAAGGCCTGCACGCCACCCAGGCGCCCGCCAGCACCTGCGGCCAGGGCGAGTACGGCGACGACACCATGCGCCGCGCGATCGGCCTGCGCGTCGCCGTCGGCGTCCCCCATTGCAAATGAACCGCGAGAAGACAATGCCATCATTCCGCCCCACTTCGCTGCGCGCCCAGCGCGGCTTTTCGCTGGCCGAGCTGATGGTCGCAGCCACCATCGGCCTGCTTATCCTGGCCGGCATGAGCACGCTGTTTGTCAACAACACCCGCGCCCAGGGTGAAATCGAAAAAGCCAACCGCCAGGTCGAGAACGGCCGCTTCGCGGTCCAGACCCTGTCGTCCGACCTGCGCAACGCCGGCTTCTACAGCGAATTCGACCCGACCGTGCTCGATTCCCCCGCCGCGCTGCCAGATCCATGCGCGGTGACCATCGCCGCGGTGCGCGCGGCCCTGCCGCTGCCGGTGCAGGGCATCGACAATGCCACCGGCGCCTACGACTGCCTGCCCGGCCTGCGCGCGGACACCGATGTGATCGTGGTGCGGCGCACCGCCACCTGCATCACCGGCGCCGCTGGCTGCGACCCGCTCACCGCGGGCGGCCCGTTCTTCCAGGCCGCGCTGTGCGCCAACCTGACCCAGCTGGGCTCGGGCAGCACCGCCGACTACTACGACCTCGACGTCACCGCCGACACCCTCGACCGCCTGCGGCGCGACTGCACCACGGCGGCGCCGATCCGCCGTTACCTGACCCATGTCTACTACCTCGCCGACAACGACCGCGATGGCGACGGCATCCCCACCCTCAAGCGCGCGGAACTCGGCGCCGATGGCGAAATGCTCGCCTACAGCACGGTCGCACTGGTGAACGGCATCGATGACCTGCAGTTCGAATACGGACTCGACACCAGTGCGGACGGCGTCGCCGACCGCTTCGCCGCCGACCCGGCCACTGGCTGCGCCGATGCCGCCTGCGCGCTGGCCAACTGGCGCCAGGTGGTGTCGGTCAAGCTCAGCCTGCTTTCACGCAATATCGAGGTCACCCAAGGCTACACCGACGCGATGCAGTACAAGCTGGGCCGCGATGCCGACGGCGCGGAGATCGTCGTTGGCCCGAAGGGCGACGGCTACAAGCGCCACGTATTCCAGTCGCAGGTCGCGCTGCCTAACCCCGCCGGAAGGAGAACGCCATGAAAATGCTGCACCGACAACAAGGCGTCACCCTGGTCATGGCCCTGGTCATGCTGGTCGTGCTGACCCTGCTTGCGCTGACCAGTTTCAACCTCAACCAGTCGAACCTCCAGGTCGTGAGCAACATGCAGCAGCGCGACGAAGCGCTGGCGGCGGCGCGCGAGGTCATCGAAGAAACCATCAGCAACACGAACTTCTTCACGACCCCGTCCAACGCGCTGGCCAATCCTTGCGGCGGCAACAACCGCCGCTGCATCGACACCAACGGCGACGGCACCACCGATGTCACGGTTGCCATCACGCCCCAGCCGGCGTGCGTGAAGGCCCAGCCGATCAAGACGTCCGACCTGGACCTGGCGGTCGAGGAGGACCTGAAATGCTCGATCGGCGCCGGCCAGGCCTTCGGCACCGAGGGCGCCAATACCGGCAATTCCACCTGCGCCAACAGCATCTGGGATGTCAATGTGGTGGCGACCGATGTCGTGACCGAAGCCCAGGTCGAAGTCACCCAGGGGATCGCCGTGCGCGTGCCTGAAGACAACGTCGCCACCAACTGCCCAACATAAAAGAGGTTGCCATGAAACGCACCACCGGTACCAAACTGCTGGCCCTCGCGCTGTGCGCCAACGTCGGCCTGGTCTCGCCGCAGGTCGCGCTGGCCGAGGACATCGACATTTTCCTCGGCTCATCAGCCGGCAACACGATCAATCCGCGCATCCTGATCGTGCTCGACAACACGTCGAACTGGTCGCGCCAGAGCCAGCAGTGGCCGGGCGGCAAGGCGCAGGGCCAATCCGAGGTCGACGCCATCAGCACGGTCATCAATAGCATGAAATACAACGAGACCGATCCTGACGACAAGAAAGTCAGCGTCGGCCTGATGGAGTACGTCACCGGCGGCGACGCCAACGACGATGGCGGCTTTATCCGTTCGGCGATCCGCGACCTGACCCCGGTCAACGTGGCAAGTTTCGATGTCCAGCTCAAGGCCATTTCCGGCAACATCAACGACCCCAAGGAAAAGCGCAATTCGAACACGCCATACGGCAACCTGATGTTCGACGTGTTCAACTACTTCGCGGGCGCGAACAGCTACTCCCCTGCCGCCACGCTGGCAAGCAAGGCCGACGCCACCGGCTATTCGACCCCGTACAGCCGCTTCCAGTCGCCGCTGACCAGCGCCAACACCTGCGGCCGCAGCTTCGTCGTCTTCATCGGCAACCCCAACGCGAGCGGCCCGAGCGCCGACAATCCCGACAATACGGCGCGCCTGACGACGCTGAACGGCTCCAAGCCGCCACAGATCGGCCTGCCGAACTTCGAGACCAAATCGGTCACCACCACGGCGACCGTCGGCACCACCTCGGCCTGCTACGCCAGCAAGGCGGACGCGGTGGCCGCCACCAGCGAACTGACCGCGTTGAGCTCGGCCTGCGCCGGCTTCACCGACGGCTGCAAGATCGGCGAGATCACCGCCAACGACTCGGCCACGGCGTGCGCGGACGGCGCCAGCAAATACTCGATCCTCGGCTCCGATACCATCATCACCAACGTGCCGCTGACCACGACCAGCCCGGACACCAAGCCGTATAACGCGGACGAATGGGTCCGCATGATGCACGACAAGGGCGTTCCGGTTCCCGGCACGACCAGCACCCGCTCGAAAGTGACGACCTATACCATCGACGTCTACAACAAGCAGCCCAACGCCCAGCATACCGCCCTGCTGCTCAGCATGGCCAATGCCGGCGGCGGCCGCTACTTCGCCGCCAAGACCGAAAAGGCCATCGTCGACGCGCTGCGCGAGATCATGATCGAGATCCAGGCCGTCAACTCCAGCTTTGCGTCGACCAGCCTGCCGGTCAACGCCACCAACCGCTCGCAGAACATGAACCAGGTCTTCATCGGCATGTTCCGGCCCGACCCGGTGTCGCGGCCGCGCTGGTTCGGCAACCTCAAGCGCTACCAGCTGGTCCGCAGCGGCACCAACATCAAGTTGGCCGACGTCAAGGGCGTCGAAGCGGTCAATCCGCTGACCGGCTTCGTGACGCCATGCGCCAGGAGCTGGTGGACGCGCGACAGCAGCAACTACTGGGAGAACAAGGGCGTCTCGCCCGACCCGGCCAGCGCCTGCGAACTGGAAGGCATCAGCAAATACTCGGATATCAATGACGGCCCGTTCGTCGAAAAGGGCGGCGCCGCCCAGGTCGTGCGCGAAGGCAATGCCGGTACCGCGGCTGCCGCCACCCAGGCAGTCAACCGCAAGATGGTGACCCTGTCCGACGGCGCCTTCGCCGACCTGACGGCCGCCACCTCGGGCCTGGACGCCAACCTGGTCAACTGGATCCGCGGCGTCGACGTCTACAACGAAAAGAAGAACGGCCAGACCAGTACCACGCGGCCGTCGATCCACGGCGACGTGATCCACTCGCGCCCCCAGCCAATCAACTATGGGCCGCCGGGCGGCGACAAGACCAAGGCCGACGTGGTGACCGTGTACTACGGCGCCAATGACGGCGCCCTGCACGCGGTCGATGCCGAAACCGGCGCCGAGCGCTGGTCGTTCGTGGCGCCGGAGTTCTTCTCGCGCCTGACCCGCATCCGCGACAACACCACCCGCGTCAGCTTCCCGGGCATGGCGCCGGGATTCACGCCCACGCCGAAACCGAAGGATTACTTCTTCGACGGCTCCATCGGCGTGTACCAGAACAAGGACAATTCCAAGGTCTGGATCTTCCCGAGCATGCGCCGCGGCGGACGCATGTTGTACGGTATCGACGTGACCAATCCGGCCACGCCCGTCTTCAAATGGCGGGTCGGCTGCCCGAACCTGGACAATGACACCGACTGTACGGCCGACATGAGCGGCATCGGCCAGACCTGGTCGACCCCAAGCGCGGCCTTCATCTACGGCCACAGCCGCACCACGCCGGTACTGGTGGTGGGCGGCGGCTACGACAAGTGCGAGGACGCCAATGTCGCCGAACCTGCTTGCGACACCACCAAGGGCGGCTTCATCTACATCCTCGACGCCAATACCGGCGACCTGCTGCGCAAGTTTGCCACCGACCGGTCGGTCGCGGCCGACATCGCGATGGTCGACATCAACAATGACGGCGCGCCGGATTACGCGTATGCGGCCGACACCGGCGGCAGCATCTACCGGGTCGACTTCATCGACGGCCCGGTCACCAAGGTGCAGCGCTATCCGAACCAGTGGACGTTCCGCAAAGTCGCGGCCACCGACACGACCAAGAACCGCAAGTTCCTGTTTGCCCCTGCCCTGCTGTACTCGCAGAACAAGGTCTACGTGGCGCTGGGCAGCGGCGACCGCGAGCATCCCCTGGGCACCGACTACCCGTACGATAACGTGGTCAACCGTTTCTACGTCTATGTCGACAACCTGGCGACCACGCTGACGCCGACCGTGACCCCGTTGGACGATGCGAGCGTCATGCGCGACTACACCACCAGCGACAGCTGCACGACCACGCCAGTACTGCCAAACTCCGGCATCGCCGGCTGGTTCATGGACCTGAACCAGAACGGCAAAGGCGAACAGACGGTGACGTCGGCGCTGATCGCCGGCGGCATGGTGACCTTCAGCACCAACCGCCCGGTGACCGGGCTCGAAAGCAGCTGCTCGACCACGCTGGGCGAGGCGCGCGGCTACTGGGTCAACCTGCTCAACGCATCGGGCGCCATCGGCGTGCCTGGCGCTTGCGGCGGCAAGCGCTCATCGGTGTTCGTCGGCGGCGGCCTGCCGCCATCTCCGGTGTTCGCCAACAGCGTGGGACTGGGGTCGGGAACCGAGAATGCGTCGGTGGTCCTGGGCGCGGTGCAGAAGGACAGCGAGAACAAAGGCGGCATCAGCACGCCGATCGAGTCGCAGCCGATGCGCCCGGCCATCACGCTCAAGCGCAAGCGCGCTTACACCTACACCAAAGGGGACTAAGGGACGCTGCCTTACCAGCAGCTGGCGGCGGCGGCGCCTTGGGCGCCGGCGCCAGACAGGGTTAGCGTGCCGCAGGGGTCCGCCTCCTGCGCGTTGGCAGGCACCGCCTGCAGCACGAAGCCATCCGCATCGGGACCCTCGGCAAAGCTGACGTTGTAGCGCACCTGGGCCCCGCTTGCATTGCGCGGCACCACGGCCGTCAGCAGCGCGGCGCCTTCGAAGGTATTGTTGGTCGTGTAGAAGCGTTCCATGAACTGCGCCGTCTCGGCCAGTACCGCCTGGGCACTGGTCCGGTGCGACCGCAGCACGTACTGGGTATAGGACGGAATCGCGATCGCGGCCAGGATGCCAGCCACCACCAGCGCCACCATCAGTTCGATCAGGCCAAAGCCGCCGCTTCGCGTGTGCTTGTTCATCGTTGCAGTTCCCGCCAGTTGATGCGGCCCAGGTTGGCCGCGCTCTTGTTGATGCCTCCGGTATCGATCTCGCCGCCGCTGCCGACCGCGCCGCCGGTGACGATGCCGCTGCTGCCCGACAGTTGCGGCGGTATCGTGCGCACCGTCGTGGTGACCGTGTACCCGCCTCCCGCCAGCGCAGTATGCACCACCGTGGTAATGGTGGTGCTGCCGTCCGGATTGGTGACGGTCGTTGTGGGCGGCGGCGGCGGCACCACGCTGGCACTCTCGCCAGAGCCGGCCCGGAACACGCCTCTCGGATCGTCCTCCCCCGGCGCCCATACGCCAGGCAGCGCGTCCGATTCGCCGTCGTCCTGCGGCGGCGTTTTGGTCCAGCCGGTATCGGCCATGCACTTGTTGTTCGGGTGGTGCCAGTAGATCAGGTATTCGGCCACCAGCTTCGCCTTCAGCGCGCCCGGTTTCAGGCGGTATCCCAGTTCAGGGCGCCCGCTCACATTCATCTGGATCTCGGCGTCAGTCACGCTGGCGTCCACCACCTGTACGGTCAGCGCGCCATTGCGCCATTCACCGAGGGGGCCTGGCGTGGGGCGCTCGACAGCCACGCCGGCGCATTGCGGCCGGATCGGATGCAGGCCGGTCCGGGTCACGCCGGTTCCCCAGTTCTTGATGTTGAAGGCGTCGAGCGGCATTGCCAGTTCGAGGTCCCTCACCGAGCCGATGCGGTAGCTGGCCAGCGAGGCCGCCGTGAGGCCAGCCGTAGTCTGGAAGTTAAACACCGGGCCGTCGTAGGCCGCGTTGGCAGCGGAGGCGTTCTCGGCGCCGCCGATGCGCAGTGTGACCGCGGGCGAATAGGCCTGGTTCGACACCAGCACCTTGAAGCGGAAGTTGGGCACCGTCTCCACCGTCGTGATGACAGTGTCCCATTTGCGCACGGTGGTGCGCCACGAATACGGGTAGCGGTTATTGCGGCGCGCACCGACATCGACCGCCTCGCCGATGGCCAGGGTGGTGGTGTAGCGGGTCTTGCTGATCTTCCTGGCGGCGTTGTCGTCGCTCTCGGATGCCGGGAAGCCTTCGAGCGGGACCGGCACCGTGTGCTGGTAGTTGTAGCTGGCGCGCGGTACGCTGCGGGCCGACATGCCGGTGTCGGTGGACGTCGAAACCAGGGTCACGCCGGCGGCCGGGAATGCTTCGCGGTCCTCGAAGTTGGGCGTGTTAGGGGCGTGCGTGATGACGGCGCTGGCCCTGGCACGGTGCACGCGCTGGAAGTCCTGGCTCGGGCGGAGCGTGTCGATGCCGATGCGGTCGTAGATGTCGTCGTACTCGTGCACGTGTACATAATTCAGGCCGTCGGTGTCGCCGCCGTTTTCGCGTCCGACCGAGTAGACGCCGCCGCCGGCGTAGATGGTGCGGTAGAGCGAGGTGGCCGCGCCGCAGTTTCGGTAGCAAATGAAGTCCGTATCGAAGTGGCCGCCCGAGACGCCACGCTGGCCGTCCACCGTCGTGGTGGTGGTGTTGACCGTTTCCGCCGCCGGCGCGCTATTGCGGTCGTAGTTCGACTGGTACACGTCGACCCCGTCGGCCGACAGCGAAATCAGCTGCGAGCGCACCCCGCCCCCCATGTAGCGGCCGACCGGATCGTCGTCGCCGACCTTGTCGCCGGAGGTGAACTGGTTGTCGCCATCGAGGTCGAACAAAGTGGCGCCGGCGTCGCCGCCGGTCAGGGCGTTGAGCTGCATCCACCAGTTCTCGCCAGGCGGAATGGAACTGGCGGCGATGGCCGGGTTGGTGCTGAAGAACTGGAAGATGTCGCCAGTGACGAAGGCGCCGTCGCCAACCACGCGCTCGCCGCCGACAGGCAGGCGAACCCGCCAGCCGGCGTGGCCGCCGGCGCGCCAGTTGGGCGCGTTACGGGTTGCGATGCGAACCCGCGTCGCGTTGCCGCCGCCAACATAGCTGGCCTCGGTCAGCGTTTGTTCAAGCAGCGCCGTGTTGGACGACGGCTTGCCATCCCAGATCCCGTAGGCGTAGTTGGAACTGGTGTCGGCGGCGTCCTCGCGGGCGAGCATGCGGCCGGTCACAAAAGCGACCATCACGCCGCCCAGCGGGTGGCGCATCAGTCCTGGGGCCATCGTGATGGCTTGGCCGGCACCCTGGTTGTTAGTGTGCAGCACGCGCGCCGGCGCCGTGTACGGCGCCGCCAGGCTGAACTTCCACAGGTTGCCGTTAATATCGCCGGCGTAGGCGGTGTCCTTGCGGCCATCGCCGTTCAGGTCCCACAAGGACGGCGACGACAGGCCGTTGGGCGCGTCCTCGCTGCCCTCGCCGGTGTCCATTGCCCTGATCAGCGCGCCGGTGCGCGCATTGACCAGGTAGAGCACCGCGTGGCCGCTGCCGGTATTGTTGTAGCCATTGCCGATGACCAGGGCGTGGGTGCCGTCGGGCAGCGTGGCCAGGGTCGGGGCGCCGTAGGTGTCGCCCAGGTCGGCAAAGCCGGCCGACTCATTGGTCACTTCCCACAGCACCTTGGCGGCGGCATTCGCTTCCGAGGTGGCGTTGGCATTGGTGACATCGAGTGCGAACATGGCCTTGCCGCCGCCGCCGAGCGTGCCCGCCAGGATCGTCTGCGCGCCCATCTTGCGGACATCCATGCGGCCATCGACGTAGTATTTGTGGCTATAGCCCTGGTTCGCCAGCATGGCCAGCTTCGGCAGCAGCACCTGCGGCACGTAGGCGAAGCGCTCGCTGCCATCCTGCGCGTTCAGCGCATGCAGCATGCCATCGTTGGCGCCGATGAAAACAGTCTCGTTGACACCGTCGTTCCAGTACGCCGGCGTGGAGTGGATGATGTCGCCAAGGACGCCCGCGCGGCTGCGGAACTGCCCTGCCGCCGTGCCCTCGTTGGCGTTGCTGCCACGGATGTAGTCGAGCAGTGCCGAACTGGAGGCGCCAACCGAGGCGGCGTCAAGCGCTTCGCGCTGGCCGCCCGCGCCCTGCGACAGGTCGGCCCATCGGAACGGGATCCCGGCGCCATCGCGGATCGTGACGATGTAACGCGTGTCCGCAGCGGCCTGCGCCCTGATCTTGGCGGCGGCGCCGCCCGTCCCCCACTCGTCGACTGTGCCGACCGCGCCCGCCGCGCTGACCGGGTAGGCATGCACGTTGCCAGTCCAGTTGCGCGCGCTGTAGTCGATCGAGTACATGCGCGCTTCGCCAGTGGCGACATTGGCGCTGGAGACGGCCGGCTGGCCGACGTAGCCGACCGGCTGGCCGTCGGGGTTGAATACGCCCGCGGCCCCTGCCAGCAGCGCAGCCGCCGCCGCCAGCACGGCCAGGCCAGCCGCCGTCACCAGTTTGAATTTCATGGCCACCTCAGTCGCAAATGTTGGTGAAGACGCGGAAGCGCACGGTTGACTGGACGAAGGCCGCGGCGCCGCCGTTGCCCTGGCCGCGCGCGGTGATGCGCGCCAGCCCGTGCTCGCACTGGCCGGCGCTGGTTGTGCGGTACGGCGGGCTGACGATTTCGACGATGTAACGCGGCTGCTCGTCCAGCGCGCCGATCTGGCTGGCTTCGCTGGCAAAGGTGCGCGTCAGCGTTGCCGAGCTCCAGTCGATCTCACGCCAGTTGCTGGCGGCATTGGGCTCGCGGCACAGGCCATCTTCGCAGTCCGCGGTGAAGCGGTCTGGATCGTAGGGGTCGAACGGCGGGCCGGTGAACAGGGTAGCCTCGGCGTCGCGCAGCACCGCTTCGGCCGACTGCAGCGCCACCTGCTGGTCGCGCGCATTGCGCGCCATGCGTTCTTCAAGGGTCCCGCTGCGCACCATGGCGAGCACGAACATGGTCAGCACGACCAGGAAAATCAGCGCGGTGACCAGGATGGCGCCGCGCTGGCGCTGGCGCAGGCGGGCGTGGCGGCGGGTTATTTCCATCGGGTCTGGTTGCGCACGGTGAAAGTCGAGGTGACGACGCGCCGCAAGTGGCCGTCGCTGCTGGTGGCGCTGGCGCCATTGAACGTGTAGGCCTGGCCGGTTCCGGTGACGATGTTCGGGCTCGGCCCGCGGATCAGCAGGCTGACGCGCACGGCGGCGACGCGCGCGAATTCATGCGGTTGCGGGGCATCGGTGTAGCGCAGGATGGCTTCGCCCCCATTGCCGATCCCGTAGGTGACCTGCATGTTCTCGACGTTGTCGGCTACCACCACGCCGCCCGCGGCCGCGGCCGGATCGGCGCGGCATAGCAGCTTGCCGCCCTCGACCACGAAACCATATTCGACCATATTGACATTGACCGGCGGGGCCCCGGTCACGGCGTCGGGCAGGTTGTCCGAGACCACGGTGACGCCTTCGCAATTGCTTTCCCGTCCCAGCAGGGGGTTGGGCGGCACCGCGGTATCAGGCACCCACGCCGGGTCGTGGCGCACCACCAGCGAATCGGCGGGCGCCGCGGCGCCGCTGCCGCCTCCGTCAACGCCGCCAATGGCGTCGTCCACGAGCGGCTGGTCGACATTGAGCTTGTAGCCGGCCTGGCGCAGCGCCTTGCCCAGCACGTCCATCGCATTGCGCGCGCTCTCCTGCATGCGCGCCTGGTCTGATTGGGTGCGATTCATCTCCCTGCTGCCGACGAACAGGTAGCCGACCGCTCCCAGGATCACCAGGCCGAGCGCCATCGCCACCAGCACTTCGACCAGCCCGAGGCCGCGCTGGCCACCCAGACCCAGGCGCGGCGTCAAAGGCGCGTCTCCACCACCAGCTGCTGGGCCGGCAACCCGACGGTGGCACCGTCGCCGCTGGCGCGCTTGTCGCTCCACTGCACCGTCACCGTGACGTTCCTGGTGGCGGGGTCAAACGCCACCGCCCCCTGCCCCGATGGCACTCCCGCCGCCACCGCGGCCAGCCATTCGGCCAGGTCGGCGCCGGCCACACCCGCTGCCGGGTCCGCTGCCGCGCCCAACGCCAGCGCATAAGGCGACGGCGCCAGTTCGGCGACGCTGCGGTTGGCGCGCATGCGGTCAATGATGTCGTTGGCCAGCACGCTGGCCTGGCTGCGCGACTGGGCGCTGTGGTTGTTCTTCATGCTGGTGGCGATCAGGCCCGCGATGCCAAGCAGCCCGATACTCACGACCAGCATCGTGACCAGTACTTCGACGAGGGAAAAGCCGTTTTGCCGTGTCATCCGCGCTCCTGTCAGCTGGTGCAGTCGGCCGAGCCGGCCACGATGTCCACCCCGACCCAGCCGGTACCGGCGGTCAGGGCGATCTTGCGGCGGCGGATGCCGGGCGACGCCACGCAGGCGGCAATCACGCCGGCCTGGCCGCTGCCATCGGCCAGCCGGGCCTGGCCGGTGCTGGCGTACGAGACGTAGTCGGCCACCGCCCCGGTCCCCAGCAGCATGGCGCTGCCGGAGAGCTCGCCTTCCACGCGCAGGATCTCGTCGCCGTCATCATAGGCGCCGGCGTCGCCGCCATCGACAAAGATGATCCAGCCGCCGCGCCAGTCGCCGGCCGCGCTGGCGGCGTCGCAACCGGCGCCGCCGGCGCTGCGGCACATGGTGACGCGGGTATTGCGCTTGACCGCTTCGGAGCGGGTGTAGTTGAGGGAGGCGAGCATCCGGTCGGCGGCGCTGGACACCGCCGCATCATCGATGAAGCCGCGCAGCATGGGCAGGCCGACCGTGGTCACGATCGCGACGATGGCGACCGTCGCTAGTAATTCCGACAGGCTAAAGCCGTCGCTGCTGCCAGGCAGGCTGTGGTGCGTGGCATATGTATGCATCGTCTTCCCATCGCCATCGAAAAAGGCGCGAAGTTTGATTATAAGAAGACAAAAGCATTTGCGTCAAAACTATTTTCCGAGAGAAACATCTAGACCGGCGCGAAGCGCACCGCCACGACGACGCCGGCGCCGCCAGCTCCGTCGGCCAGCTCGATGCGCGCGCCGTGGGCCTGGGCGATGTCGCGCACGATGGCCAGGCCCAGGCCACTGCCGGGAATGCTGTCGTCGAGTCGCATGAAGCGCTGGAACACCAGTGCGCGCTGGTGCGCGGGGATGCCCGGGCCGGAATCCTCGACCTCCAGCACGCCGCCGCCGTCGGGCCCGCGCAGGCAGCGCACCGTCACGGTCCCGCCGACCGGCGTATAGCGCACGGCGTTGTCGACCAGGTTGTCGACCAGGTCGCGCAGCAGGAAGCTGTCGCCCGCCACCAGGGCCGGCTGCAGGTCGAAGCCGATGTCGATCTGCTTCTTGGCTGCTTCCTCGACAAAGTACTGGACCACCTCGGCCACCAGTTGCGACAAGTCGATCGGTTCGAGGCGCGCCTTTTCGAAGCGGCTTGGTTCCGCGCGCGCCAGTGCCAGCAGCTGGTTGGTCTGGCGGATCATGCGCTCGTTCGACTGCAGCATCAGGCCGACCGAGCGCACGCTGTCGGCGTCGCCGGCGTGGCGCTGGCCAAGCCATTCCAGCTGCAGTTTCATGCCGGCCAAGGGCGTGCGCAGCTGGTGGGCGACGTTGGCCAGGAAGTCATGCTGCGCCCGCGCCCCGGCCTCCACCTTGCCGAGCAGGTCGTTAAAGGCAGACACCACCGGCGACAATTCGTAGGGCACGCCTTCGTCGGCGATCGGCTCCAGGTCGGCGCCGTCGCGCGCGTTCAGGTTGGCGCGCATGCGCGACAGCGGCAGCAGGCCGCTGGTGACCGAGAACCAGATCAGGCCGACCAGCGCGAGCGTGAACAGGCCTTCGACCAGCACCAGTGCGCGGATGGCCGCCGAGCGGATCTGGCCACGCTTGCGCAGGGTCTTGGCGACCGCAACCTGGACGGTCTCCCTGCCCGCGCGCACGGTGGTGCTGGCAACGCGCACCGGCTCGCCGCCCATCACCCCATCGTGCACGCCCGCCGCGCCCGGAGCGGCGAAAGCGGCGTCGCCGGCGATCAGCGCGCCGTCGCTACGGCGCACCGCGAAGTAGGTGGCGTCGGCGCGGTCGGCGCGCAGCAGCTGTTCGGCCTGCGCGGGAAAATCGAGGACCGGGCCTTGCGGGCCCTGGCGCACCCGCGCGGCCAGCGCGTGCGCCGCGTCGGCCAGGCCCTGGTCGAACGCCAGCTGGGCCGGGGTCCAGGCCAGCAGGTAGGTGAGCGCGGCGCCGGCCAGGTTCACCACCAGGATAGGGCCGATCAGCCATTTCAGCAGCCGAAGGCGGATGCTGTTCATGCAGCCGGTTCGAGCATGTAGCCGAAGCCGCGGATGGTGCGGATCGCGATGCCGGCGTCAAGCAGCTTAAGGCGCAACCGCGACACATAGACCTCGACCGCATTCAGGGTCAGGTCGTCACCCCACGGCAGGATGGCGTCGATGATCTGCTGCTTGGACACCACGCGCGAGGCATGCTGGAGCAGGTATTCGAGTACCGCCCATTCGCGCACCGACAGCTCGAGCGGCCGCTCGCCGATGCGGGCGCGGCGCGCCGAAGTGTCGAGGCTGAGCTGGCCGAGGGCCAGCACGGTGGGCGCGGGGGTATTGCGGCGCGCCAGCGCGCGGATGCGCGCCACCAGTTCGGCGGTGGCGAAGGGTTTGACCAGGTAGTCGTCGGCGCCGGTCTCGAGGCCGCGCACCCGGTCCTCGACGGCGTCGCGCGCCGTCAGCAGCAGCACCGGGGTGGCGCTGCCGCGCGCGCGCAGGCGCCGCACCACTTCGAAGCCGTCGATGCCGGGCAGGCCGATGTCGAGCACCGCTACCGCAAACTGGCCGCGCTGCAGCGCCTGGTCGGCTTGCAGGCCGTCGCCCACCACCTCCACCAGCATGCCATGGCCCTGCAGGATGCGCGACAGGCCATCGGCCAGTACGGAGTCGTCTTCAACCAGGAGAACATGCATGCGGAGACATCGGTGTGTTGGGGTGTGGACATTATGCTGCAATTCATCATCCAGTCACAATCGATCTGCATTATTTCGTTATGACAACTAATGTAGCTTGGACCCATCGATGACCTTCCTGTTTCGCCCTGCCGTCGCGCTGATGCAGCGCATGCGCCTGTTACCCAAATTCGTCCTGGTCTGCCACGTGGTGCTGGTGCCGCTGGTGCTGGTCAGCGCCATGCTGCTGGCGGAGCTGCAAAAATCCATCGCCGCCAGCCAGGCCGAGCGCGCGGGCGGCGCCTATATCTCGCAGGTCCACGAGATCGCCCGGCTGGTGCAGCAGCACCGCGGCGCCGAACACCTGCGGCTGTCGACCCGCGCGAGCGCTACGGACGGCGCCCTGGGGAAGGCAATCGGGCAACGCATCGCCGCCCTTGACGCCCACCAGAAAGATGCCGGGGCGCTGTCGGGCCTGGCCGGCTGGAATGACGTGCGCGCGGCGTGGGCCGCGCTGGCCGCTGCCCAGCCCGGCGCCACTGCGAAGGAAAGCATGGCCCGCCATACGGCCGTGCTGGGCGCGCTGCGCAGGCTGGCGGTCAGCGTGGCCGACCGGTCCGGGCTCAGCCTGGACCCGGTCGCCGACAGCGACCTGCTGATCGGCGCATCGGTGCACACGCTGCCCGAACTGGCCGAGAGCCTGTCCATGATCGCGGCGCGCGGCTCGGCCTATATCGACACCGGGCTGTTCGAGGCCAATGAGGACCAGTTGATCAACGCCACCGCGATGGTGGCGCGGCACGGGCTGGAACGGGCCACTGGCGGCATGGGCAAGCTGGGCGCCGATCCGGCGCTGCGCGGCGCCCTCGCCTTCCTCGACCGCACCCGCGACGAGGTGACCAACTCGTACAACCAGACTTCCGGCAGCCAGTATTTGGCGGCGGGCAACGCCGCGGCCGCGCGCCTGCACGCATTGGGCGCGGCGGCAATGAGTGAACTGGACCAGATCCTGGCCGCGCGCGCCGCGCGCGAGGCGCTGCACCGCAACCTGGTGCTGGGCGCCATCGTTGTCGCGCTGTTGGTGGCGGCGTGGCTGTTTGCCGGCTTCTACATCTCGTTCTCGCGCGACATCGCCTACCTGAACCATGCCGTCCAGCGCGCCGCCGAAGGCGACCTGACAGTGCGCATGCGTTCGCACGCCAATGACGAGATCGGAGAACTGGTCAACGCCTTTGGCCGCATGGCCTCGGCGCTGGCGGCCCTGGTGACCGATATCCGCGCCGGCGCCGCCACCATCGGCGAGGCAACCGAAGCGCTGGCGCACGGCAATGCCGAGTTGTCGGGGCATACCGAGGCGCAGGTCGATGCCTTGTCCGAAACGGTGGGCTCGATGGGCGCGCTCAGCGCCAGCGTCAAGCGCACCGCCGCGCACGCCGCCTCGGGGCGCGCACTGGTGGGCGCGGCGGCCGGGGTTGCGGCGCGCGGCGTGCGCGCAGTCGGCGAGGTGGTCGACACGATGGCCTCGATTCGCGCCAGTTCCAGCAAGATTTCCGACATTACCGGGGTCATCGACGGCATCGCCTTCCAGACCAATATCCTGGCCCTCAACGCGGCGGTGGAAGCGGCGCGCGCGGGCGAACAGGGGCGCGGCTTTGCGGTCGTGGCGACCGAGGTGCGCAACCTGGCGCAGCGCTCGGCGGCGGCGGCGCGCGAAATCAAGCAGCTGATCGGCAGCTCGGTGTCCACCGTGGACACCGGCAACGCCCTGGTGGCCGCTGCGGGCGCGACGATCGGCGAACTCGCCGGCGCGGTAGGCCAGGTCGAGCACCTGATAGGCGAGATGGACGAGGCCGGGCAGCTGCAGGCGTCTGAACTGGTCCAGCTGGAAGACGCCATCGCGCGGATCGATGCGATGACCCGGCGTAACGGCGAACTGGTCGAGCACGCCCGCAACGGCTCGGAACTCCTACACGTGGAAACGGATGAATTAACGCGGGCGGTCAGCATCTTCACCCTCGAACGCACTCGTCCGGTCCCTGCGTTGCTCAATTGAAACAAATTTGCTGTCATTTTGCCTATAAAAGTGGCAATTTCTTCAATCCTCTCCAGTAGGACTAGGACGACAAAACATTATGCATACAGCCTACATTGGTGCGACTGCTAATCTTATGTTCGCCAACAGACGGAAGCCTTAATGTTCACACATCGCGATTCGCCAGGTAGTCACGGCGGGATCGTCCTGAGGTTATTAGAGATTAGTGAGGAAAAAAATGAACAACGTCCAACTTGGTAACGCCGCACAAAAAACATCGGTAAACCAGATTCCTGTCACCGCGAAGGAATTGAAAGTTGCGTCCCGGCCAGTTGTCAGCCTCAGCGGTACTCAGCAGAATGAATTGCTCGCCGCCCTTCCACGTAATGACCTGGAAACGCTGTTTGAACACCTGGAACTGGTTCCTATGCCTTTCGGCAAAGAACTGTTCGAATTCGGCAGCAAGCTCGAATACGTCTATTTCCCAACCACCGCGATCGTTTCCCTGCTGTATGTGATGGAAGACGGCGCGACCACTGAAATCGCCGTTGTCGGCCATGAAGGCGTGGTCGGCGTTTCCCTGTTCATGGGTGAGCGCGCCATGTGCAGCGCAGTGGTCCAGAGCGCGGGCTACGGCTACCGCCTCAAGACCCAGTTCCTGCGCGATGCCTTCAACCAGGGCGGCGCCCTGCCCCAGCTTTTGATGCGCTACACCAACGCCCTGTTCGCCCAGATGGCCCAGAACGCCGTTGGCGGCCGCCACAGCTCGATCGAACAGAAGCTGTGCCGATGGCTGCTCGACCGCCTCGACCGTTCCCCATCGAACGAACTGAAGGTGACCCAGGAACTGATCTCGATCATGCTGGGCGTACGCCGCGAAAGCATCACCGCAGCGGCTGGCAAGTTGCAGGACGACGGACTGATTCAGTACCGCCGCGGCAACATCACCGTAATTGACCGTCAAGGCCTTGAGGAGTATGCAGGAGAGTGCTACAAGGTTGCGAAGACTGAGTATGACCGCCTGCTGATGGACGTGGCGGCACGCTAAGCGCCGGCGCAGGCAAGTCGTGGGGCGCCAGGGCGCCTTCGGCTTGCGCGGCCAGCGGGATGAACGCTTCGACGCAGGTTCCGGTATCGTTCACCCCGCGTTTCACCTGCAAGCTTCCACCCAGTAGCAAAGCGCGTTCGCGCATGCCCAGCAAACCGTGCGATTTTGGCTTGCTGACGGCGTCCACATCAATCCCCACACCATCATCCGACACCTCCAGCGCCAGGCCCCCGGCTTCGCGCGCGAGGTGCACGATGACCGTGCGCGCGCCCGCATATTTGGCGATGTTGTTCAGCGCTTCCTGGACGATGCGAAATACCGCAATGGCGTGCATCGGTCCGGCGACGTCGACGTCGCCCTCGATCAGCGCTTCGCATTCCACCCCGGTGACACTGGCAAATTCTTCGCAGTAGCTTTGCAGCGCGGCGGCCAGGCCCAGGTTGTCGAGCAAGCTGGGACGCAGGTCTTCGACAATGCGGCGCTTCAGTTCGACCGTTGTCACCAGGGTCATGCGCGCGCGGTCCAGCCTTTGCGCGATGTGCGCGTGCTCGGTACGCAATTCGTCGGCGGCGCAGTTGATGTCGATGCTGATTGCGGTCAGGTTGGCGCCCAGCTCGTCATGCAGCTCGCGCGCCAGGCGCGACTTCTCTTCTTCCGACAAACGGATCAGGTGGCGCGACAATACCGACAACTGCTCGGTACGCATGGCCACCATGGATTCGAGGTTTTCGTTTGCATGCTGCAAGGCGCGCTGGGTTGCCAGCCGCGCAAAATAACTGCTGCGGATCAGCCCGTAAAACAGCACGATGACAAGGATGGCCGCGGCATTGATGCCGATGCCAAGCAGCACCGCGTTTTGGTATTCTGCATAAAACGCCGCGCGGCGCGCCGCCATCACCTCGTTCTGCTCCTGCTGCATGATGACCAGCAGCAGGCGGATCTCGTCCATGTCGGCCTTGCTGTCGGTGGTCGCGGCGATTTTCGCGATGTCTTCGAGCCCGCCCTGGCGGTACACGGCCAGGGTCTGGTCGAGCACATCGAGCTTGCGCCGCACCAGGGTGCGCAACTGCGACAGGTTCTTCAGTTGGGACGGGCTGTCTGCAAGCAGGCTTTCGAGTTCGCGGAACTGCGGCTCGATTTCAGCGGAGGCGGTGCGCATCGGTCCGAGCCAGACATCGGAACCGGACAGGTAATAGCCGCGCACGCTGCTTTCGGCATCCATCACCAGCACATTGAGGTTCTGTAGCTTGTCGCTGACCCTGGCGGTCTGGCCTTGCACGGCGTTGGCGCCGTTCAGCGACGACAGGTTATGGAACAGGCTGGCCCCGTTGACGACCAGGATCAGCACGCACACCAGGCCAAGCACCGTCGCATAGAACGGCAACGCCGGCGCGCCCTCGGGTTCTGTGGTGAAGTACATTCTCGGGTTCCTTATGCATGCCGCAGAGCAAGTCTGACGGCCATTATAGACCGGGAACATGCTGCAATGCAGCCTAACTGGGCCGTAATGTGCACTGCTTGGCAGGAGGGCAAAGGGTGTTGCGCTGCGGAATTTATTCCCACAGACAAAAGAACGAACGGGCCAGAACGGCCCGTTGCAGTACGCTGCTTAGTCCAGCAGGTTGTTTTTCATTGCGTAGTAGGTCAGGTCGCTATTCGATTGCAAACCCATTTTTTCCATGATGCGGGTGCGGTAGGTCGACACCGTCTTGATGCTGAGCGACAGGGCCACGCCGATGTCCGACACGGTTGCGCCCTTGGCCAGGCGCAGGAACACCTGGAACTCGCGGTCCGACAACTCGGTATGCAAGGCAGTGTTGGGGTCGCGGTCGAAGCTTTGCGCCAGCAGTTCGCCGACGGTCGACGACACGTAGCGGCGACCCTGGAACACGGTACGCACCGCCGTCTTGAGCTCGTCGGCTTCGCATTCCTTGTTCAGGTAGCCATTGGCGCCCATCTTGAACAGGTTCAGCGCGTACTGCTGTGCCGGATAGCCGGACAGGATCAGCACCGGCAGGTTGGGTTGCCCCTGGCGGATGGTGCGCAAGATGTCGATGCCGCTCTGGTCGGGCATGGCGATGTCCAGCAGCAGCACATCGCAAATCTCGCGGCGTGCGATGTCAAGGGCTTCACGCCCGGTAGCACCTTCGGCGACGACATCAAAGTCTGGCGACGAGGAAAAAATCTGTTTAAAACCTGCTCTTACAATTTGGTGATCGTCACAAATGGCAACGCGTATCATTGTCTTCCCTTAAATTTTCCTGGCATAGGAAAGTGCTGCACATGTGTCCCGTCGGCAAACACAATATTAACATTCTAGCACTCATGAGGCGCGTACGGCACAGCGACAACGCATGAGTGCGCCGGCAGGTGCACAGCGCGATGCGGAAATAGTGAAAAAAGAGTACCAGCGCACTCCTTTCCGTCAGCAATCTCAGGTTTCTTGCTTCAGCAAGGCCAGGATGGCGAGGAGTTCCTTGCGTATCAATGCCCCGTCGAACTGGGGTTGCAAGCCGTTTGTTGTCTCGCGCCCGGCGTCAAGACCGGCCCAGTCTTCCTGGGACGATGCGGCTTCGCTGGCGCGGCTATCGAGTTTATTGCGTGCGCCGCTGATCGTAAACCCCTGCTCGTACAGCAGTTCGCGGATACGGCGGATCAGCAGGACTTCGTGGTGCTGGTAATAGCGGCGGTTACCACGGCGTTTGACCGGCTTGAGCTGGGTAAATTCCTGCTCCCAGTAGCGAAGTACGTGCGGTTTGACCCCGCACAATTCACTGACTTCCCCGATCGTAAAGTAGCGCTTGGCCGGGATAGGCGGCAGCGCGACCAGGTCGGCCTTGGCGAGACGGTCGTTCATCGGCTAGATCAGGCGGCGCGCGCCATGGCAGCCGAAGGCGCCGGGCTGGTTTCTTCCACCATGCCCTTGAGCTTCTGGCTCGCGTGGAAGGTCACGACGCGGCGCGCCGTGATCGGGATTTCTTCGCCGGTCTTCGGGTTGCGGCCCGGGCGCTGCGGCTTGTCGCGCAGCTGGAAGTTGCCGAAGCCCGAAAGCTTGACCGCTTCGCCGCGCTCGAGCGCATTGCGGATCTCGTCGAAGAAGGTCTCGACCATGTCCTTGGCTTCACGCTTGTTCAAGCCGACTTGCTCGAACAGCAGTTCCGCCAGCTCGGCCTTGGTCAAGGTCGGCATGTCCTTTTCGGCCTCCTGGCGCACCTTGGCGACTTGCATCGCACGATGCAAGTCCGCCGCCAGTGCCGATTGGAGGACGGCCGAATCTACGTCATTGTTATTAATTTTCCAGCCCTGCCTATAAAGCTACGTTTTGGATGGGTTTATCCACGCGATTTCGCGTGATGTTTTTCTCTCGCAGCATTGGCCACGGCCGTCATCAACGCCTCGACCTGGTCGTCCTGCAAGGTGGTTTGAGTATCTTGCAAGCTAAAGCGGAAAGCAAGGCTTTTTTCATCCGTTTCCAGCCCTGCGCCCCGATATTCATCAAACAAAACAATGGCTTGCACGATGCGTCCGGCAGGATTTGCAGCGATTTCCGCATTGAAAGCGTCCAGCAGATCCTGTGCCGCCACGGTTTGTTTGACGACCAGCGCCAGGTCGCGGGTGGCGCCCGGGAACTTGGAAATCTCTTCGTACTTCGGCAACGGGCGTTGTTGTAGCGCAACTGCGTCGACTTCAAACAGCACAGGCGCCTGCGGCAGCTCGTACTTCTGCAGCCAGCGCGGGTGCAGTTCGCCGATGAAACCGATCTCGCGCCCATCCAGAAGGATGGTTGCCGAGCGCCCCGGGTGCAGCGCAGGGTGATCCGCCTTTACAAAACGCAAGGCATACGGAGCGAACATCGCCTCGACATCGGCCTTGACGTCGAAGTAATCGACCGCGCGGCTGGCCGCGCCCCACTGCTCCTCCACCGCCGGGCCGTAGGCGATCGCGGCCAGGCGCTTGGGCTGCTCGAAACCGGCCACCGACAGCGGGCCGTCCTGGGCCTGCGGGTTGCGCTTGAAGATGGCGCCGATCTCGAACACGCGCACCCTGCCCGCCTTGCGGTTCAGGTTGTAACGCACGTTGGCGACCAGGCTGCCGATCAGCGACGAACGCATCACGCTCATCTGGCTGGCAATCGGGTTCTGCAGCTTGATCGGGTCGGCATTGCCGGAGAAGTCGGCTTCCCATGCGGTTTCCACGAAGCTCATGTTGACCACTTCCTGGTAGCCGAGGTCGGCCATCTGGTGGCGCAGCGCGAACAGCGAGCGGGTGTTTTCCGGCAGGGCCAGCATGGCGCTGGCGGCTACCGGCGGATTGGCCGGAATGTTCTCGAAGCCGTAGACGCGCGCCACTTCCTCGATCAGGTCTTCCTCGATCTCGATGTCGAAGCGGTACGACGGCGCGGTGACGGCGAACTCGCCCGGCTGCTGGGTGAACGGCAGGCCCAGGCGGGTGAAGATGTCGGCCACCATCGCGTCGGTGACCGGCACGCCGATCACTTTCTGGGCGCGCGCGGTGCGCATCGTGACAGGCTGGCGCTGCGGCACATTGACCACCTGGTCGTCGACCGGGCCGACGGTGGTGCCAGGGGTGCCGCAGATTTCAATGATCAGGCCGGTGATGCGCTCGATGTGCTCGACCGTGGTCGCGTAGTCGACGCCGCGCTCGAAGCGGTGCGCCGCATCGGTCGAGAAGTTGAAACGGCGGGCGCGGCCCTGGATGGCGTTCGGCCACCAGAATGCGGCTTCCAGGTAAATGTTGGCGGTGTCGAGCGATACCGCGGTCGAGTCGCCACCCATGATGCCGGCCAGCGATTCGATCTGCTGGTCGTCGGCGATCACGCCGACCCAGTCGTCCACCTCGACGGTGTTGCCGTTGAGCAGCTTCAGGCTCTCGCCCTTGCGGCCCCAGCGCACGTCGATCTTGCCGTCGATCTTGTCGAGGTCGAATACGTGCGACGGACGGCCCAGTTCGAGCATCACGTAGTTGGAAATGTCCACCAGCGCCGATACGGAACGCTGGCCGCTGCGCTCGATGCGGCGCTTCATCCATTCAGGCGTTGCCGCGCGCGCATTCAGCCCGCGGATCACGCGGCCGGTAAAGCGGCCGCACAGGTCCGGCGCGCTGATGGTCACCGGCAGCACTTCGTCGCTGTTCACCGCAACCGCGCGGGCGGTCGGCACATGCAGCGGCGTGCCGGTCAAGGCCGACACTTCGCGCGCCACGCCCAGCACCGACAGGCAGTCCGCCTTGTTCGGGGTCAGCTTGATGGTGAACTTGAGGTCATTTAAGGCCAGGTAGTCGCGGATATTCTGTCCGACCGGCGCATCGGCCGGCAGTTCCATCAGGCCGCTGCTTTCTTCCGACAGCTTCAGTTCCTTTGCCGAGCACATCATGCCCTGCGATTCGACGCCGCGCAGCTGGCCGACCTTGATTTCAAACGGCTTGCCGTCGCTGCCCGGCGGCAGCACGGCGCCAGCCATCGCGCAGATCGCCTTCATGCCGGCGCGCACGTTCGGCGCACCGCAGACGATCTTCAGGTGGGTCTTGGTGCCGACATCGACCGTGCACACGTTCAGGCGGTCGGCGTTCGGGTGCTTGGACACCTCCAGCACTTCGGCCACGACCACGTTCGAAAATGGCGGTGCGACCGCCTCCACTTCTTCGACTTCGAGACCGGACATCGTCAGCAAATGGGCCAGTTCATCCGACGTCATCTTCGGATCGACCATGGTACGGAGCCAGTTTTCGGAAAATTGCATAATCTAAGCCTTCAGCCGCGAAAAATTATTATTAGTTGAACTGTTTCAGGAAACGCAGGTCGCCTTCGTAGAACAGGCGCAGGTCATTGATCCCGTAGCGCAGCATCGTCAGGCGCTCGATACCCGAGCCGAAGGCGAAGCCGATGAACTTTTCAGGATCGAGGCCGAAGTTGCGCACCACGGTCGGGTGGACCTGGCCGGCGCCCGACACTTCCAGCCAGCGGCCTTTGAGCGGACCGGAACCGAAAGCGATGTCGATCTCGGCCGACGGTTCGGTAAACGGGAAGTACGACGGACGGAAGCGCACCTGCAGGTCGTCGGTCTCGAAGAAGGCCTTGACGAAATTGAGGTAGACGCCCTTCAGGTCGGCGAAGCTGATGCCTTCGGCGATCCACAGGCCTTCGACCTGGTGGAACATCGGCGAATGGGTCGCATCGCTGTCGACGCGGTAAGTGCGGCCCGGCGCGATCACCTTGATCGGCGGCGTGTGCGAGCGCGCATAGCGTACCTGCATCGGGCTGGTGTGGGTGCGCAGCAGCAGCGGCTTGCCGGTGCTGTCATTGCCTTCCACATAGAAGGTGTCCTGCATCGAACGGGCCGGGTGGTTTTCCGGGCTGTTCAGTGCGGTGAAGTTGGTCCAGTCGTTTTCGATTTCGGGGCCGTCGGCCACGTCGAAACCGATCGAGCGGAAGATTTCCTCGATCCGTTCCCAGCTGCGCATCACCGGGTGGATGCCGCCCTTCGAGCGGCCGCGCCCAGGCAGGGTGATGTCGATCGCTTCGGCGTTCAGGCGCGCTTCGAGCTGGGCGTTGGCGAGGGCGTCACGGCGCGCGGTCAGCGCGGTCTCGATCTGCACCTTGGCCGCATTGATCAGCGCGCCCTGGGCCTTCTTCTGTTCTGGCTCGAGCTTGCCAAGGCCCTTCATCAGCTCGGTGACCTGGCCGGTCTTGCCCAGGTATTTGGCTTTGGCGTTTTCAAGGGCGGCAGCGTCTTGGGCGGCGATAAAGTCAGCCTGCGCCGTGACGACGAGTTCTTCCAGGGAGTTCATGCGTTTTTGTTTTCCTGAGTCGTTCCACAATCAAAAACGGGGCACAGGTTTGCACCTTGCCCCGCTCTTTTCGCGCCGCCTGTGACAGCGGCGCTAGCTTGCATGCATCAAACGTTGCTTACGCAGCGATCTTTGCTTTAACAGCGGCGACAATCGCAGCGAACGCTGGCTTGTCCATCACTGCCATATCGGCCAGGACTTTACGGTCCAGTTCGATAGCTGCCTTCTTCAGGCCGTTCATGAATACGCTGTACGTCACGCCATGCTCACGGGAAGCGGCGTTGATACGGGCGATCCACAGGCGGCGGAAGACGCGCTTCTTGTTACGGCGGTCACGGTAGGCGTACTGGCCAGCGCGCATGACTGCTTGCTTGGCAATACGGTATACCTTGCTGCGGCGACCACGGTAGCCTTTAGCTTGTACAAGAATCTTTTTATGACGGGCACGAGCTGTAACCCCACGTTTTACTCTAGGCATAGTAACTCCTTAGTTGTGAGATTAAGCGGTTGGCATCATGCGCATGACGGACGTGACGTCGGACGCATTGATGTTACGGGTACCACGCAGTTGACGCTTGTTTTTGGTGGTCTTCTTGGTCAGGATGTGGCGCTTGAAAGCCATACCCGACTTAACGGTACCACCTGGACGCACGCGAAAACGTTTCTTCGCGGAGCTTTTGGTCTTCATTTTTGGCATGCTAGTTCTGCCTGTTCAGGGCAGCTCCAAATAAAAGGATTGCAGGTGGCAGCAACTCGCTGCGCTTAGATGCCTGCTTTCTCAGTTGTTTTCCCAACCCGGAGGCAGGAAACCGCAGATTCTAACACGAATCCACGTAGAAAAACACAGGGGCGGGTGAGGAAACCCCACCCGCCCCTGCGCTGTGCGCCGATACGACGCTTACTTCTTCTTTTTCGGCGACAGGATCATGATCATCTGGCGGCCTTCCATCTTCGGGAACTGCTCGACCTGGCCGTACGGCTCGAGGTCGGCTTTCAGGCGTTCCAGCATGCGGAAGCCGATATCCTGGTGGGCCATCTCACGGCCGCGGAAACGCAGCGTGATCTTGGTTTTGTCGCCCTCGTCGAGGAACTTGATCAGGTTACGCAGCTTGATATTGTAGTCACCATCATCGGTGCCCGGACGGAATTTAACTTCCTTCAGGACGATGATCTTCTGCTTCAATTTAGCTTCGTGGGCCTTCTTCTGCTCCGAATACTTGAACTTGCCGTAGTCCATCAGACGGCAAACCGGCGGCTGCGCCGTTGGCGCGATTTCCACCAGGTCTACGTTCGCTTCTTCGGCCAGGCGAAACGCCTCAGCCAGGCTCACAATGCCAAGCGGCTCGTTGTCAACCCCGGAGAGACGCATTTCGGGGGCTGTGATTTCGCCATTGATGCGATGCGACTTGTCAGTAGCTATGTTGTTTCCTTTTAAAATCGAATGGAGTGCTGTGCGGAATTAATCACTTCAAGCCTTGGATTCAATATCTTGCTTGAGGCGCTCGACCAGCGCATCGATGGACATGACGCCCAAATCGACATTGCCGCGTGCTCGCACAGCTACAGTATTGGCATCCCGCTCCTTGTCGCCGATCACGAGGATATATGGCAGTTTTTGGACGGAATGCTCGCGTATTTTATAGGTAATTTTCTCGTTGCGCAAATCAGCGTGAACGCGGAATCCCGATTTGCGCAAACGTGCCGCCAGTTCGGTTGCATACTCTGCTTGCGCGTCGGAAATATTCAATACCGCCACCTGTACCGGCGCCAGCCACATCGGCAAGGCGCCGGCATAGTTTTCGATCAGGATGCCGATAAAACGTTCCATCGAACCGACGATCGCGCGGTGCAGCATGACCGGCACCTTGCGGCTGTTGTCTTCCGCGACATATTCGGCGCCCAGGCGGCCCGGCATCGAGAAGTCGACCTGCATCGTGCCAACCTGCCATGGACGCGACAGGCTGTCCTTCAGGTGGTACTCGATCTTCGGTCCGTAGAACGCGCCCTCGCCCGGCAGCTCGGTCCATGTCACGCCGCAGGCGCGCAGGGCCGAACGCAGGGCTTCTTCAGCCGCGTCCCACACCTCGTCGGAGCCGATGCGGCTGTCCGGACGCAACGCCAGCTTGACGTCGATATTCGAGAAGCCAAAGTCGCCGTAGACCTCCATCGCCTGGGCGTGGAAGGCGGTCACTTCGGCTTCGATCTGCTCTTCGGTGCAGAAGATGTGGCCGTCGTCCTGGGTAAAGCCGCGCACGCGCATGATGCCGTGCAGCGCGCCCGACGATTCATTGCGGTGGCACTGGCCGAACTCGCCGTAGCGCAGCGGCAGGTCGCGGTAGCTCTTCATGCCGGCGTTGTAGATCTGCACGTGGCCCGGGCAGTTCATCGGCTTGAGCGCGTACGAACGGTTCTCCGACTCGGTCGTGAACATGTTTTCGCGGTAGTTGTCCCAATGGCCGGTCTTCTGCCACAGCGTGACGTCGAGGATCTGCGGCGCCTTGACTTCGCTGTAGCCGTTGAACTGGTACTTGTTGCGCATGTACTGCTCAACCTGCTGCCAGATGGTCCAGCCCTTCGGATGCCAGAAGATCAGGCCAGGCGCTTCGTCCTGGAAATGGAAGAAGTCGAGCTGCTTGCCGAGCTTGCGGTGGTCGCGCTTTTCCGCTTCTTCCAGGTTATGCAGGTACAGCTCCTGGTCTTCCTTCTTTGCCCAGGCGGTGCCGTAGACGCGCTGCAGCATCTCGTTCTTGGAGTCGCCGCGCCAGTAGGCGCCGGCCAGCTTCATCAGCTTGAACACTTTCAGCTTGCCGGTGGACGGCACGTGCGGGCCGCGGCACAAGTCGGTGAACTTGCCTTCGGCATACAGCGACACGTCTTCATTGGCCGGGATCGAGGCAATGATTTCAGCCTTGTAGTGCTCGCCAATCGACTTGAAGTAATCTACCGCCTCGTCGCGCGGCATCACCGTGCGCGTGACTTTCTCGTCGCGCTTGGCGATTTCCTGCATCTTTTTCTCGATCGCCGCCAGGTCTTCCGGCGTGAACGGACGCTTGTACGAGAAGTCGTAGTAGAAGCCGTTCTCGATCACCGGGCCGATGGTCACTTGCGCCTCCGGGAACAGCTCCTTGACCGCGTAGGCCAGCAGGTGGGCGGTGGAGTGGCGGATCACGTCCAGCCCTTCCGCGTCCTTGTCGGTGATGATGGCCAGCTCGGCATCCTGCTCGATCAGGAACGAGGTGTCGACGACCTTGCCGTCGACCTTGCCGGCCAGCGCGGCCTTGGCCAGGCCGGCGCCGATGCTTGCCGCGACGTCTGCTACGGTGACTGGGCCGTCAAACTGGCGCTGGGAACCATCTGGGAGTCGGACTGCGACCATGCTGCTCTCCTGAACTTTGAACTAAATGTGATAAACAAAAACGCGGACGAAAAAAAACGCGGACTAGCCGCGTTTTTCTTTTTTCAAGCCAAAGAAATCCCCACGCTGACTAGCGTCGCTCCCACAACTTGGTTGTAGTTCGCGGTGTCATAACCGTGGTGCCTTTCTCGCTCTTACTATGTGTTCTGGTGGGCGGTGAGGAATTCGAATCCCCGACCCCTTGGATGTCGACCAAGTATTCTAACCAGCTGAACTAACCGCCCGATGCCCAGCATTATAGAGAGGCGTTCCGCGAAAAACAAGGGCTATTTTGCGGGGAATTAGTTTTCTTTCAAAATTTCCATTTTGGGCTCCGCGCCCAACCCGGCTACACTGTCGCCTGCTTTCCCTTCTATTAATAACAAATGCAATCAACCCCGCCAGAACAATCCTCCGCCCACCTGCACGCCCACGGCGAAGGCGACGCCAAGCATGTCCACTCCATCGCCGGCCGCAGCCAGGCGATCCTTGGCTGGGCGCTCGGCCTGACCCTGGTATTCGCCGTCGTCGAAGTGGCCGCCGGTTTCCTGGCCAATTCGCTGGCGCTGATATCGGACGCCGGCCACATGGTCACCGACGCCGCCGCGCTTGGGCTTGCCCTGATGGCCCAGCTGATCGCAAGACGGCCGCCGTCGGCGCGCCACTCCTTCGGCTTCGTGCGCGCCGAAGCGCTGGCGGCATTTGTGAATGCGCTCGCCATGCTCGCGGTGGTCGGCTGGATCGTGTCGGAAGCGATCGGACGGTTTGCGGCGCCGGAACCGGTGCAGGGCAAAACCGTCATCATGGTTGCCGCCGTTGGCCTGGCAATCAACCTGGTGGTGGCATGGATCCTGTCGCGCGACAAGAACAGCCTGAACACCCGCGCCGCGCTGGTGCATGTGATGGGCGACATGCTCGGTTCGGTCGCCGCGATCATCGCCGGCGTGGTCATCGCGCTGACAGGGTGGATGCAGATCGACCCCTTGCTGTCGATGCTGGTGGCGGTGCTGATCCTTAAGTCAACCTTCGGTGTGCTGCGCGACTCCTACCACTTCCTGATGGAAGCGGTGCCCCATCACATCGATTACATCCGGGTTGGCGCCGACCTCGCCAAGGTGCCCGGCGTGCTGTCGGTGCACGACCTGCACGTGTGGGACATGTCGCCCGGCGAGCCGGCGCTGATCGGCCACCTGCAGATCCGCGACCTGAGCGAATGGCCGCAGGTGCTCGAGGCGGTCAAGGCCATGCTGCTGGAGCGCCACGGCATCGACCACATCACCCTCCAGCCTGAAACGCACTGATCAGTTGTAAGCCCGGTCTTACCAGCTTGCGGCGAAGCTGCCGATTGCCAGTCAATCGTGCGCTACCGATAATGGTTCAATGACCCCATCGAAAATCTACGACACCCTCATTATTGGCGGCGGCCCCGGCGGGTTGACGGCAGCGATTTACCTGCGCCGCTTCCGCCGCGACATTGTCGTTGTCGACAAGGGCAACAGCCGCCTGCAACTGATTCCGGTCACGCACAACTTCCCAGGATTTCCTGATGGCATCGGCGGCACCCAGCTGCTCGACAACCTGCGCAGCCAGCTGGGGCGCTACGGCGGCCATGTCACCGAGGGCGAGGTGACCAGCCTGACGCGCAATGATGAGTATTTCACGGCGGAATTCGAAGGCGGCCAGCTGCATGCCCGCACCGTGCTGGTTTCCACCGGCATCGCCGACGCCGGCATGCCGATCGAAAACTGGCACGAGGCGGTGACCAGCGGCGCGGTCCGGCTATGTCCTGTATGCGATGGTTTCGACGTCCTCGACAAGCGCATTGCCGTCATCGGCGCACCCGAAAACTGCGTCGGGCACTCCCTGTTCCTGCGCACCTTCTCGAACGACGTCACCCTGTTCGAGCGCGACACCAGCACCTGCCCGACCGGCAAGGACCAGCAGCGGCTGAAAGAAGCGAACATCAAACGGGTCGAATCGCCCTTACTCGGCGTCACGATGAGCGAAGACATGAAACCGGTCCTGCACACCGAGGACGGCGTCGACCATCATTTCGATGTGGTGTACCCGATGCTGGGGGAAACGGCGCGCTCGGACCTGGCCGTTGCCCTGGGCGCCGAGACGACCGACTGCGCGAAGCTGGTGGTGGATGAGTACCAGGCCACCTCGGTGCCCGGCCTGTACGCCGTGGGCGACGTGGTGCGCGGGCTCAACCAGATCAGCGTGGCTGCCGGGCAAGCAGCGGTGGCGGCAACGCGGATCCACAGCCGGCTGCCGCGCAAGTTCAGGGAGTAATCGTTTCACACGTCGTTCCCGCGCAGGCGGGAACCCATAACCCAGCCATTCACTGGACGCACAATTTATATCGCTTGCGCTTGCGGGGTATAGGTTCCCGCTGTTGCGGGAACGACGGTAGTGGTTCTATTTGGCGTGCGGGCGGACGAGGCAGGACAGGTCTTCCTTCATCTTGTTGCAGCAGTCGCCCAGGCCCGCCAGCCAGGTATCGGCATCGGCGCAGTCTTTCGCGAACTCGTCCGGTTCCGGGGTGCGGCCCGCAATTGCATCGGCGTAAATGCGCTTGGTCAGCTCCTTCAACTGCGTATGCTCGACGTTCATGGCGGCGAGGGTCTGGTCGAGCTTTGGCGTGTAGCAACGCACCAGCATCTTCAGTTCGCTCATCTCGGGCCCGGGCCGCCTGTGCTGGTCGACATAGGTGTCCACCCGCCCCATCCTGTTGCTCTTGAGGTTATAGATTTCACGTTGATAACCGTCGTACACCTGCTGGCACAGGGAATATGCGCGTTCGAGCTTTTCCAGCCGCAGCCTGGAGCGCGCCTGCGAGTGGCTCAGGCGGCTCTGGACGGCCGCGCCGATGACCGCGACAAGGCCGCCGGCCAGGATCTGCAAGGGATCTTTCAGCGCGGTGAGTATCTCAACAGTGGTGTCGGGCATGGGGCGTCAGCAAGTAGTGAAAACCGGGTGAAGTGTACCGACAGCGCGCACACATGTCCATCAAGCAACAAGGACAGCGGCGTATAATCAGGACGACTACTCCCGCGTTGATTGCGATGACCAAAATCACCGTTCTGCCACACCCCGAGTACGCTCCCGCCGGCACCGAGTTCGACGTCGCGCCCGGGACGACGATCTGCGACGCCCTGCTCGACCACGGCGTCGACATCGAGCATGCCTGCGGCAAGGTCGGCGCCTGCACCACCTGCCACGTAATCGTCCAGTCGGGCTTTGCCTCGCTCAACGAGGTCGACGACAATGAAGAAGATATGCTCGACCGCGCCTGGGGCCTGCAGCCGCATTCGCGCCTGTCGTGCCAGGCAATTGTCGCCGACGAAAACCTGGTGGTTGACATTCCGCGCTACTCGCTGAACCTGGCCAAGGAAGCCGGCTGATCCCAGTTAGAACTTGCGCATGAAGTAGCGAAAAAATCCGAACCATCACGCGCCGCTCAAGTCTGATCTATGTGGATCCCGAATGGCGCGCACGACCAGCATGCGCCGACTTTTACAGGAGAAAAACAATATGCTAAACCGTGTTGTCACAGTCGCCGCACTTGCTGTCGGCGGATACCTGCTGTCCAAACAGATGAAAAAAGGCGCCGGTCCGAGTCACGGATCAACGGTGGAAGAGTCGATTGAGGTAAATGTTCCTGTCAGCAGTGCCTACAACCAGTGGACGCAGTTCGAAGAGTTTCCAAGGTTTATGGACAGCGTCCATGAAGTCCGCCAGATCGATGACACGCACCTGCACTGGCGTGCCGATGTGGCCGGCAAGGAAAAGGAATGGGACGCCGAGATTACCGAGCAGATCCCTGACAAGCGCATTGCGTGGCGCAGCACAAGCGGCGTGCGCAACGGTGGCGTGGTCACCTTCCATAAGCTCAACGATACGACGACCAAGGTGATGCTGCAGATGGAGTACACACCCGAAGGCCCGGTCGAGAGCATTGGCGATGCGCTGGGCGCGGTGCGGATGGAAGCGCGCCGCAACCTGGAACGCTTCAAGGAGATGATCGAAGCGCGGGGCAGGGAAACCGGGGCGTGGCGCGGCGAGGTCACCCAGCATTAATCGACGGCGCGGCGAGCAATTGATCCAAGTTGCCCGTTCGGGCAGTGTTGCTGCACGCAGATCGGAACTTCGCCTCGCGTATTGAACAGCGGGCCGACCGCGTTACCCGATTGACGGCCATTTCGGTCGGGATAAGTGTGGTCCGCATCGGATTGCACGTTGTTATGCCGCACCTCAAAACTTGACCCAGGTTACGTTTTCTTGAGGGGATGCCGGAATGTTCCCAGTTGTCGCTGGTGGAACTGATGGCGCCGGAATAGGATGGTTCTGGCTTCTGGATGCAAGGCGGGGATGCAAGGCGGCGGGCTGACCGCCGTGCCGCGACGAGCGTCCGGAAGCAAACCTTGCTGCCCGATCCATCCTGACGCCATGGCAAAGAAATTTCCAATCAACCCGCCAAACCCCGAGCGCATCTGCTGGGGTTGCGACAAGTACTGCCCGACCGATTCCCTCGCCTGCGGCAACGGCTCGGACCGCACCCAGCACCCGATCGAATTTTTCGGCAGCGGCTGGCAATCGTGGGGGCTGGACGCCCAGCAAGACCCGGAGGACGCGCCGGCTACGGAGTCACCAGGCTGATGCGGCGCTGGAGGCGGTCGGCCTCGGCTGTGTCGCCGGCGGCGCGTGCGCGCTCGAGCGCAACGCCGAGCCACATCAGCAATGGCCTGCGCCAGCCCTGCCCCGACGCGGTCTCGGTCGCCAGTGCGATATCCGCCGGTCCGATGCGCCCCACCTGCATCAGCGCCCCGGCCGCGACCATGCGCGACAAGGGATCCCGGATCGCCGCCAGCACGCCCGTGGCCGCACCGGCGCTGCTGCGCACCACCGCCTGGTGCTGCTCCGGCAGCAGCGACGCATCCAGTCCCTGCCAGCGCCCGCCCAGGTAATCCGCATACGCGCGCTCGCCCGCGGTCGCGTCCTGCGCCAGCTTCGCAAAGCCCGGGCAGTCGTCATACTCCAAGCTGGCGACACGGCTCGCGCAGCGAACCAGTTCCGCCAGCGCGACCAGGTCCGGGCGGCCGGTGCTGGCGATTTCGCTGCGCGCGCGCGCGAACTCCGATTCGGCAATCGAGGTATTGCCCTTCAGGTAGGCGTCGCTGTAGCCCTTGAGCGCGTCAGCGGCATTGGATTTCCAGGCCGGCGGCGCGGGTTTGCTGGCGCAGCCGGCCAGTGCCAGCGCTACAACGAGGGTCAGTGCAGTCTTGGTCATGGCAGCTTCAGCTCCGGTTGGCGTGCAAATGGCCACTTGCGGTTGATTTCATCGATCATGCGCGTGACCTTGCGCAGGCTGGCGTCGACCTCGGCGCGCAGCGCGCCCAGGTCCTTGGTGGCGACCTTGGCGTTGGCGCCCACCTCCTGCGCCTCCGCCAGCACCGCGTCGAGCTTCTTGAGCGTATTGCTGGCGTCTTTCAGCACCACATTCATCTGGATGACGGCGGCCTGCGTATCGTCCATCAGGCCCTTCTTGCCGAACACGCGCTGGTCGGTCTTGGCGAGCAGCGCATTGACGCGGTCGAGGGTCACGATCAGCTTCTGGGCTTCGGCGTCGCTGCCCAGCGCGCCACCGAGCAGCCCATACTTGCCCGCGAAGCGCCCGGTCGCAGTTTCAAGATTGGCCAGGCTGTTATTGATGGCCGAATCGCTGCGCGTCATCGAATCAAGGTTTTCAAGCAGCGCGCGGGCGCTTGCCACCACGCGCGGAATCTCCGCACTGGTATCGCCGCGCAAGACGGTGCGCACGGCGCCTTCCGGCAGCGGCGCATCGTCCAGCATGCCGGTAAAAGCCTTGATGCGCGTTTCGCCGACCATGCTGCGTTCCAGGGTGAACACGCTGCTTACCTTGAGCCACCTGGCGTCCTTGCGCGGCACGTCCACCAGGATGCGCGCCTTGCCGTCCGGCGCCAGCTCGACACGCTGCACGCGCCCGATCGGGAATCCCGAGAACGTCATGTCCATGCCCGGGATGACGCCTTCCGAGTCGTCCGACACCAGCACCAGCCGCTGGGTGACCTCGAACACGCCGCGCGCATACATCACATACAGCAGGAAGGCCACGCTCAGGGCCGCCATCAGCAGGAGCAGCGCCACCGCCTTCGCCTCGACGTTGGCGACCGTTTCCACGGGCGCGGCGTCGGCGGCGGGGGCTACAGGTTCGGTCATGTCAGTCCTCTTAAATGTATTTGATGGCAAGCGAAGCCGCTTCGATCATCAGCAGCACGAACAGCAGGCGCACCGCGCCCGGCTGCACCGTCGATGACGAGCGCAGGCCGTAGCGATGCATTTCCAGGATCGCCGCCGTCGGGATTACCGCGACGGCCAGCCCGAACGATACGGTCTTGAAGATGAATCCAATGGTCACGGCCGGATTAAAAATGCGGCCGACGGTACGTGTGTAATCCGGCACGCCCCATGGCGACAGGCCGTAGACGTTGGCATACGCGAGCACCAGCACGATCACGCTGCTGACCATGGCGAGGCTGAGGACCGCGAACGCGTTGGCGATCACCTGCGGCACCAGCTCCTGGCGCAGGCGCGCCTGCGCGCGCTGGGAGGTGTCGGGCGACGCCGCTGCGGCAACGGCGAGCGCATCGCCGGCGTTGAAGGCCATGCTCGCCCTGAGCGCGACGAACATCGCGGCGGTGAGGGGAATAAGCTCAAGGACAAGCACCCGCACCACCATCTCCAGCGCGTACGACGACAACCCGTAACTGAGCGCGGTAACGACCACGATGCGGATGATGACAAGGCTGACCAGCGCCGCGAGCACCGTGAACCAGGGCAGTACCTGCCAGGTGCTGGCGTAGATGAAGCGCGACGCGACGATGCGGTTGGCGCGGCTGTAGGTCTTGAGCGACAGCGCCATCACAATGGCGATGGCGCCCAGGTGGATCATGTACCACCAGCTGCGCGCAATGCGCAAGATGACCATGCCCCAGTCGCGCGGCTGCGTGTAGAGGAAGGAATTAGGGCGCATTGGCTACTGGCGCCGTGCTTCCTGCACGCCATTCACCTCGCCGATTGCGGCGAGGGCCTTTTGCAGCTGCGCGGTCGAACCGATTTCCGCGGTAAAGGTCATGCGCGCCTGCCCCTTGGCGCTTTGCGTGTTCACCCCGATCACGTTGATCTTCTCGCGCGAGAAGACCTCCGAAATATCGCGCAGCAGGCCCTGCCTGTCGCCGGCGAGGATGAACAGGTCGACCGGGTAGACGGTGTCCTGCCCCGTCCTGCCCCATTCTGTATGGATCACCCGCTCCGGCGCCTTGGCACGCATCTCGGCAAAGTTCTTGCACGTGGCGCGGTGGATCGACACGCCCTTGCCGCGCGTGACAAAGCCGACGATGCCGTCCGGCGGCGCCGGCTTGCAGCACTTGGCCAGCGCGGTCATCAGGCCATCGGTGCCCACCACCAGCACGCCGGACTTGGCGCCCTGCTCCACGCTTGAGGCGCGGCTCTTGTTGAGGACCACCGCGTCTTCCGGCGCCGCCGCGGCTTCGCCGGTATCGTGCAGCGCGTGCTCGACGTGGCGCAGGCTGAATTCGTCCTTGCCGACCGCGATGAACATCTCCTCGACCTTGTTGAAGCCCAGCTTGTGCGCCAGCGCTTCCAGGTTGACGGCCGTCTTGCCTTCGCGCTGGAGCGTCTTTTCGATCTGCGCGCGGCCGTGCGACAGCGTCTCTTGCTGGTCGATCGCATGGAACCACGCGCGCACCTTGGCGCGGGTACGCGTGCTGACCGTGTAGCCGGGGCTGAGCCAGTCGCGCGACGGGCCAGCGCTGCCGGGCGCGCCCTTGGCGGTGATGATCTCGCAGGTCTGGCCGTTCTTCAGCGGGGTATTGAGCGGCACCATCACGCCGTCCACCCGCGCGCCGCGGCAGCGGTGTCCAACCTCGCTGTGCAGGTGGTAGGCGAAGTCGATCGGCGTGGCGCCGACCGGCAGCTCAAGCACGCGCGCCTGCGGCGTCAGCACGAAGATGCGGTCGTCCAGGGTGGTCGACTTGAGCTTCTCGACCCACTCGCGCTGGATCTCCTCTTCTTCGACGACGGCGTCGGCGACGTCGGTCTTCCACGCCAGCAGCTGGCGCAGCCATGCGATTTTTTCGTCGTACTTCTGGCCCTTGAAGTTGGACCCGCCTTCTTCCTTGTAGCGCCAGTGCGCGGCGATGCCGTACTCGGCGAAGTTGTGCATTTCCTGGGTGCGGATCTGCACTTCCAGCGGACGGCCGTCTTCCGCCGTGACCACCGTGTGCAGCGACTGGTAGCCGTTCGGCTTCGGCCGCGAAATGTAGTCGTCGAATTCTTTCGGGATCGGGGTCCAGATGTTGTGGACCACGCCCAGCACCGTGTAGCAGGTCTTGATGTCAGGGACGATCACGCGGAAGGCGCGCACGTCATACAGCTCGCTGAAATCGAGGTCCTTGCCGCGCATCTTGTTCCAGATGCTGTAGATATGTTTTGGCCGGCCGAATACTTCAGCCTTGATGCCGGCGGCCGCCAGCTCGTCCTGCAGGCGCACGATGGCCGAGTGCACGAAGCCCTCGCGCATCATGCGTTTTTCCTCTAGCATCTTGGCGATGCGCTTGTACGTGTCGGGCTCGATGAAGCGGAACGACAGGTCTTCCAGCTCCCACTTCAGCTGCCAGATGCCGAGGCGGTTGGCGAGCGGCGCGTACAGGTCCAGCGTCTCGCGGCCGTACGCGTGGGTCATGTCGTTAAACAGCTTCATGTCGGCGAAGTAGCGCAAGGTGGTCACGCACGACGCCAGCCGCACCAGCACCACGCGCATGTCGCTCGCCATCGCCAGCAGCATTTTGCGCAGCGTTTCCACCTGGGCCACCGCGCGCTGCGACGCGCCCTTGCCGCGCCCGGTCTCTTTCTGCCCCACGGTCATGTCGCGCAGGCGGATCAGCTGGCGCACGCCCGACACCAGGTCGGTCGCGTCCTTGCCCACGCGCGCTTCAAGGCCCGCTGCGGCGTCCGGATCGAGTATCGACAATTCGAACAGCAGCCCGGCGATCCGCGTTTCGGCGTCGCTGTTCAGGTAGGCCAGCGTACTGGCCACGCCGATCGAAAACTCCAGCGCGTTCTGGCCGGACGTGCAAACCTTGTCCTGGTAGGCGTCGCTGGCATAGGCCAGCGCCGCCTCCACGCGCGCGCAGTCCTCCGGGCCGAGGCCCTGGACGAGCTGCGTCGTTGCGCTGCCAAGCGCCGCAATAGCTACCATGACGATTTAGCGCTTGCCCGCGGTGACCACGATCTCGACCAGGCAGGCCGGGTTGGCCAGCTTCGCTTCAACGGTGGCGCGCGGCGGGGTGTGGCCCTGGGCCACCCATTCATCCCACACCTCGTTCATGCGCGGGAAGTTGGCCATGTCGGAGATGTAGATCTGGCACATCAGGATACAGGTCTTGTCGCTGCCCGCTTCGGTCAGCAGGCGGTCGACGTGGGCCAGCACTTCGCGGGTCTGGCCCACGATGTCGGCGCTGGTGTCGTCGGCGATCTGGCCTGCCAGGTAGACGGTGTCGTTATAAACAGCTACTTCGGAGAGGCGCTTGCCTACGTGCAGTCGTGTGATTTCCATGGTCTCTTTCAGAAGGTCGGCTGGGCCGATTAAAAATTGTTTTGCAATTGCGATCTGGTCGTCGTGCAGGAAGGTCGGCGCGTGGCCGACGTTTGGAATCTCGACCAGCGTGGCCTTCGGCCCGCGGCGCGTCATCTCCTGCGCCGTCTCGCGCGAGAGCAAGTCGGAATGCTCGCCCCGCACCAGCAAGGTCGGGCAGCGGATCGCATCATACGCCGCCCACAGCATGCGCTCGTCGGCCTTCACTGTCTCGGGGGTGCTTGACCTGAACGGCTGCGCCAGGCCCATGTCGTAATGGCGCACCCACTGGCCGCCCTCTTCTTCGCGCAGCACGTCGCTGGCCAGCTTGTGCCACTCGTCGTCGCTGTGCTCGCCGAACGACAGCGACACCTCGCGGACAAAGGAGGCGGCCTTGTCGAAGTCCGGGAAGCTGAGCTCCTGGCCGATGTAGTCGCCGATACGCTGCAGCGCCGCCGCATCGAGGCATGGCCCGATATCGTTGAGCACCAGTTTGCGGATCGGATTATGCGGCAGCGACGCGAGCGCCATGCCGATCAGGCCGCCCATCGAGGTGCCGAACCAGTCGATGCTGGTGTTGGGGACGGCGCTCACGCGCGCGACCAGGGTCACCATGTCGCTGACGTATTGCGGCACGCGGTACAGCTCGGGGTTGGCCAGCTTGCCGGAGCGGCCGCGCCCGACGACATCCGGGCACACCACGCGGTAGTGGCCGCACAGCGCGCGCGCCAGCTTGTCGAAGTCGTCGCTGACCCGCGTCACGCCGTGCACGCAGACCAGCACCTTCGGATTGTTCTCGTCGCCCCACTCCTTGTACGACATCTCGTGCAAGCCTGCGGGGGAAATGCACTGGACGGATTTTATTCTTGGTTCAACCATGCCGATTCCTATCTGGGCGGATATCCGTCGCCGTTTCTCAGTCTAACGACCTGACTTCTGGCAAAACTGACATTTTACCCGGCGTTGCGATTAGAATTCTACCAAGGTGTAGCGCGCAGCGCTGCCGATCCGTCTCCAGCCAACCATTCTCTCAGAGGACACAATGAATACAAGCATGTTAAGCGGCAAAACTGCACTTGTCACCGGCTCCACCTCCGGCATCGGGCTGGGCATTGCCCGCACCTTGGCCCAGCAAGGCGCTAACATTGTATTCAACGGTTTCGGCGACGCCCAGCAAATCGAAAAGCTGTACCGCGAAGTCGGGCAGGAGTTTGGGGTGCAGACTGCTTATCACAATGCCGACATGTCCAAGCCGTCCGAGATCGAAGCCATGATGAAGTTTGCCGAGGACAAATTTGGCGGCGTGGATATTCTCGTTAACAATGCTGGCATCCAGCATGTGTCGAACATCGAAGATTTTCCGATTGAAAAATGGGACGCGATCATCGCGATCAACCTGACCTCGGCCTTCCACACCACCCGCCTCGCGTTGCCGGGCATGAAGCAGAAGAACTGGGGCCGGATCATCAACCTGGCGTCGGTGCATGGACTGGTGGGGTCGGCGCAAAAGTCGGCATACGTCGCCTCCAAGCACGGACTGGTTGGATTCACCAAGGTGACGGCGCTGGAGACGGCGCACACGGGCGTGACTTGCAATGCGATCTGCCCGGGCTGGGTGTTGACCCCGCTGGTGCAAAAGCAGGTGGACGACCGCGCCGCGCGCGATGGCTTGAGCAATGATGCGGCCAAGAAAGCGCTGCTGGCAGAAAAGCAGCCGTCGGGCGAGTTTGTGACGCCGGAGGAACTGGGCGCGTTGGCGGTATTCTTCTGCAGCCCGGCGGGCGCGCAGGTGCGCGGCGTGGCGTGGAATATGGATGGGGGCTGGGTGGCGCAGTAAAGCGCAAGATCGCCGTCCCCGTCGACTCGCGCGGAGGCGCTACGCTTGTCCGCCCTACATTCATTAGTGTTCAACGGTCCGTAGGGCGGGCAAGCGAAGCGCCCCCGCCATGGGTCGCCTGTGTTCAACGGTCCTTAGGGCGGGCAAGCGAAGCGCCCCCGCCATGAGTCGCCTGTGTTCAACGATCCGTAGGGCGGGCAAGCGAAGCGCCCCCGCCGTGAGTCGCCTGTGTTCAACGGTCCGTAGGGCGGGCAAGCGAAGCGCCCCCGCCGTGAGTCGCCTGTGTTCAACGGTCCGTAGGGCGGGCAAGCGAAGCGCCCCCGCCGTGAGTCGCCTGTGTTCAACGGTCCGTAGGGCGGGCAAGCGAAGCGCCCCCGCCGTGAGTCGCCTGTGTTCAACGGTCCGTAGGGCGGGCAAGCGAAGCGCCCCCGCCATGAGTCGCCTGTGTTCAACGGTCCGTAGGGCGGGCAAGCGAAGCGCCCCCGCCATGAGTCGCCAGGAAACCAGTCTTACCGAATCCCGCTCGCCAGCCTCGGCGAGGACAGCAACTGCTTGAACGCGGCCCACTTCTGCGCCTTCGCCTTGGCAGGATCTTTGGACGTCACGTGCCGCTCGACGTACTTCGCGACCAGGTCCTTGCCCAGGTTGTAATTGATCACATACCCGCGCAGCCCATCGTAGAAGCTGATCCGCTGGCCCGCTTTTTCGGGCGGGTACAGCTGCACATTGACCAGCCAGTCAATGGCCTGTTCCCTGGTCCACTTCCCGTCCAGGTAATTCATCGCCGCGTCATTATCCGCATAGCTCAGCTTGCCAAGCAGCTTGCGCAGGTCCGCGTACTTGCCGGCCAGCTTGGGATCCAGCCCTGCCATCGGGAACAGCACATCACGTTCAAACGCCAGGCGCTCCGCTTCGCTGAACGCCATCTCGATGCCGTAGTTGGCGCTGCCCTCTGCGATCAGCGACATCGGCGAATACAGCGGATAAACGCTGAACTCCTGCCAGCCCTTGTCCTTCACCAGCGACTGTTCAAGCAGCGCGTTATACGCGTGATGCCCCGGATAACCTTCGTGGCAGCCAAGATCGACTGCGCGGTCGATATAGATCGGGAACTCGGTGTTGATCTGGATAAGGCTCTGCGCGTTGCCCTTGTACCAGTTGTAGCCGCTCCACGGCTTGTTCGATACGAACTCGAGCACGAAGTTCTCGTTGGCAGGCAAGTCGATATATTTGGCGCTGCGCGCGCGGCATTCCTTGATCGAGGCGTCAAACACCGGCTTCAGCTTGTCCTTCGGGATCACCATTTTCGCGCGGAAGGCGGCAAGGCGTTCGGGCACGGTGCCCTTGCCAGGCAGTAGCTTGTCGATCTCCGCAACCAGCTTCATGTAGTACGCGCGGTCATGATGCGGCGACACGGCGTCGTACAGGCGCGCAGTCTCGTCATCGAAGCTCAATTTCTTCCCGTTCAGCATATCGATGCGGGTCAGCATCGAGCTCAGCTGCTTGTTGAGGAATTCGATGCGAAGGGCTTCGTCGGCATTGGCCGCCTTCTGCGTCGCCAGGTCTTTCAGGGCGGCGTCGACTTCATCGCGGATCGCCGCGAGGCTTTTCTTGTCATCCGTTGCCTGCTTCTGCAGCTCCGGCGGCCCGTAGTAGGCGTCGACATAGGACGAGTCATGCACGCCCACAGCCAGGACCAGTTTCATGTAGCGGTCCGCAACATCCTGCACGGATGCCGCGAACGCCGAGCTTGCGACGAGCATCGCGACAGCGGCAACGATTTTCTTTTTCATTCTTTACCTGTGATGAATGGTTGTCCCGGGAAAATTATAGCCGGGATGCCGCGGCCGGTTGCAGATTCAATGGCCGAACTTTTCGCAAGTTTCCACACGATAGTGGATGGCCGCCGCATAAGTCCATGCTATCAGCAATATCCCAGGGCAATATCGGACATAAGCGCTGCGGATATCCACAATAGCTGGGTGTTCGCAACTGGTTAATCATGGCGAAACTCAAACTCCTTACAAGAGACATCGCCATGAAAAAGCCTTTCTACAAAGTACTGTATATACAGGTGCTGTTCGCCATTGCCTGTGGGATCGTGCTCGGTGTGTTCTACCCGAGCCTCGGCGTCGACATGAAGCCGCTTGGAGACGGCTTCATCAAACTGATCAAGATGATTATCGCGCCGGTGATTTTCTGCACCGTGGTGGCCGGTATCGCCGGCATGCAGGACATGAAGAAAATCGGCCGCGTCGGCGGCAAGGCGCTACTCTACTTTGAAGTGGTGTCGACCTTCGCGCTGGCCATCGGCCTGATCGTTGCCAACCTTGTGCGCCCAGGCGCGGGCTTCAATGCCGACCCGGCCACGCTCGACGCTTCCTCGATCGCCCAGTACACGGACAAGGCCAAGTCGCAAAGCACGGTGGACTTCGTGCTGAACATCATTCCCAATACGGTCGTCGACGCCTTCGCCAAGGGCGACATCCTGCAGGTGCTGCTGTTCGCGATCCTGTTCGGCTTTTCGCTGTCGATGCTTGGCGAGCGCGGCCGCCCGATTACCCGCGCCATCGACGAGCTGTCGCACGTCATCTTCGGCATCGTCAACATGGTGATGAAGCTGGCCCCGATCGGTGCGTTCGGCGCAATGGCCTTCACCATCGGCAAATACGGCCTTGCATCGCTGGTGCCGCTGGCAAAGCTGATGGGTTCGTTCTACCTGACCTGCGCGGTATTCGTGTTCGTCGTACTCGGCCTGATCGCCCGCATGACCGGGTTCTCGATCTTCAAGTTCATCGCCTACATCAAGGAAGAATTGCTGATTGTGCTCGGCACCAGCTCGTCGGAAAGCGCGCTGCCGGCCCTGATGCGCAAGCTGGAGAAACTCGGCTGCTCGAAGCCGGTCGTCGGCCTGGTCGTGCCGACTGGCTACTCGTTCAACCTGGACGGCACCAACATCTACATGACAATGGCGGCGCTGTTCGTCGCCCAGGCCACCAATACCGACCTGACCTTCACCCAGCAGATCACCATCCTCGGCGTTGCGATGCTGACTTCGAAAGGCGCGTCTGGCATTACCGGCGCAGGCTTCATTACGCTGGCGGCAACCCTGGCGGTAGTGCCGACCATTCCGGTCGCCGGCATGGCGCTGATCCTTGGCATCGACCGCTTCATGAGCGAGTGCCGCGCGCTGACCAACTTCGTCGGCAACGGCGTAGCAACGGTGGTCGTGTCGAAGTGGGAAAATGAGCTTGATGAAAACCGCCTCGCGGAAGAACTGGCCTCCCCATCGCACCACCGTCACGGCGATGAAGTGGCGGTCGTCCGCAAAGTTGCCTGAATCACTTCAGCCTGAAAATCAATAGCAACCGGTTGGGCCAGCTTGATGATGTCGATCGCAAGCAGGTCCTTCCGGTGCAGCCCCCCCCTTCTCTGCGCATGATCCAGCAGCGCAATCATTTCAGACAGATTTGTCTACATGATCCAGCTATTGCAGGTGGCGTGTAAATATCTGTAGACAACTCTGTCTAGACAGACTACTCTACGAATTACCGCGACTTGAAGGACCATCATGGCCAAGACCCCGACCGCCCCCAAACCGACCGCTGCCGAACTGGATTTGCTCCAGGTCCTGTGGCCGCTCGGCTCCGCCACCGCCAAACAAGTGCACCAGGAAATCCAGAAGCAGCGCCCCGAAGTGACCTACGCGACCGTGCTGCGGCTGATGCAGATCATGCACACCAAAGGGATCCTGATTCGCGACGAAAGCGAGCGATCCCACGTGTACGCGCCGGCGCAGGCGCAGGATTCCCTCCAGACCAACTTGCTCAAGGACCTGATCCAGAAAGCGTTTTCAGGATCGGCCAAGGCGCTGGTGCTGGCGGCGCTGCGCAGCGGCATCTCTAAAAAAGAACGTGAAGAAATCGAAAAGCTGCTGAAGGAGGAAGATAAATGAGCGCGCACGCATCAATGGTCGTCGGCGGCATCGGCTGGACGCTGGTCCATTTCCTGTGGCAAGGCCTGCTGCTCGGCTGCGCCACCGCCGTACTGCTGACCCTGATGCGCAACGCGCGGCCGGAACGCCGCTATACGGTGGCCTGCACTGCCCTGTTCCTGTGCCTTGCCTGGCCCGCGCTCGAGTTCTACCTGCGCATGCAGGATGCCGCGGCCGTGGTGGCGGCCGCAACGCCCGCCGGCGGCTGGGCCCATGCGCCGGGCAAACGCGCCGAAGGCTTCGCAAGCTATTTGCAGGGCAACCTGGCGTGGATCGTCGCGCTGTGGGCAGTATGCGCCAGTGTGCTCGCGGTCCGCATCGGGCTCGGCCTGCTGTGGGTGAAGCGCGCGGCGCGCCGCTACTCCGCCGAGGCCCACTGGGAGGGCCGGCTCGAGCGCATGGCGGTGCAGTTCGGGATCAGCCGCACGGTCCGCTTGCGCGTGGTTGACAACCTGGCCAGCCCGATTACCGCCGGATGGTGGCGCCCGGTGGTGCTGGTGCCAGCCTCCTTGGTGACCGGGATGCCGGCACACCTGCTCGAAGCGTTGCTGGCGCACGAACTGGCGCATGTGCGCCGCTTCGACTATTTGGTGAACCTCGGCCAGAACGTGGTCGAGACCCTGCTGTTCTATCACCCGGCCGTATGGTGGATTTCGGGCCGCATCCGTGAAGAACGCGAACAGATTGCAGACGATATCGCTGCAACACAACTGGGCGAACCGCGCAGGCTGGCGCTTGCCCTTTCCGAGCTGGAGCGCATCCAGTTCTCATCACATCACCTGGCCCAAGCAGCCAATGGAGGAGACCTCATGACACGTATCAAACGCCTGATCCGCCCTGAAACCCAGGCCCTGAACTGGAAGGCCGCCATTCCCGTGCTGGGGCTCGCGGCGGCATGCCTGAGCGTGTTTGCGAACGCGGCGCCGGGAGCAGACAAGGCAGAAAAGACCCACGCAGTGGCCGACTTCAAGTCTTGTGCGAAGCCGGTGTGGCCGGCGGAATCATTGAAGAACGAAAACCAGGGAACGGTCACCTTGTCTTTCCTCATTGGGGTCGACGGCAAGGTCAAGGATTCGGCCATTAAAAAGAGCAGCGGATTTGCCCCGCTCGATGAGGCCGCGCGCATCGGCATTGCGAAGTGCAGCTTCAAGCCAGCCACTGTCGCCGGCCAGCCAGTGGAAGATTGGATGATAATGAAGTATATGTGGACGTTGAAGTAAGTCGTTCACTAAAAAAAACGGGGTGCAATCTTGCACCCCGTTTTCTTGCCCGTCATTCCCGCGCAAAGCGGGAATCCATGCTGAGCCGGCATTACACCGCGCTGGTGTCCAGCTTCGCCTGCGTTGCCTCGACAACCTGTTCCTTGGTCACGCCTGGCGCCAGTTCAACCAGCTTCAGCCCGCCCTCGGTCACTTCGATGACGCCCAGGTCGGTGATGATCAGGTCCACCACGCCCACGCCGGTCAGCGGCAGGTCGCACTTGTGCAGGATCTTTGGCGCGGTCGAGCCGTCCTTGGCAGTGGCCACATGCTCCATCACCACGACGACGCGCTTGACGCCGGCGACCAGGTCCATCGCGCCGCCCATGCCCTTGACCATTTTGCCCGGAATCATCCAGTTGGCCAGGTCGCCCTGTTCCGACACCTGCATCGCACCCAGGATTGCCAGGTTGATCTTGCCACCGCGGATCATGCCGAAGGAATCGGCCGAGCTGAAGTAGGCCGAGCCTGGCAGAGCGGTCACGGTCTGCTTGCCTGCATTGATCAGGTCGGCATCGACTTCCGCTTCGGTCGGGAACGGGCCGATACCCAGCAGGCCGTTTTCCGATTGCAGGAATACTTCGATATCTTTCGGCACGTAGTTGGCGACCAAGGTCGGCAAGCCGATGCCCAGGTTGACGTAAAAGCCGTCTTTCAGTTCTTTCGCCGCGCGCGCGGCCATTTCATCACGAGTCCAAGCCATGTTCTTCTCCGAATGCTGTCTTAGTTAGGACGCACGGTGCGCTGTTCGATGCGCTTTTCCGGCGTTGGGTTGACGACGATGCGGTGCACGAAGATGCTCGGCAGGTGCACCTGGTCCGGATCGATCTCACCCACTTCGACCAGCTTTTCGACTTCGACGACGGTGATCTTGCCCGCCTGCGCCACGTTCGGGTTGAAATTGCGCGCGGTCTTGCGGAACACCAGGTTGCCCGCGCGGTCGGCCATATAGGCCTTGACCAGCGAGACGTCGGCGACCAGGCTGCGCTCCATGACGTACTGTTCGCCGTCGAATTCGCGTACTTCCTTGCCTTCGGCAACGATGGTGCCCACGCCGGTTTTGGTGAAGAATGCCGGGATGCCGGCGCCGCCTGCGCGCAGCTTCTCAGCCAGCGTGCCTTGCGGGGTGAATTCCAGTTCGAGTTCGCCGGCCAGGTACTGGCGCGCGAATTCCTTGTTTTCTCCGACGTACGACGAGATCATCTTCTTGATCTGGCGCGTGGTCAGCAATTGCCCGAGGCCGAAGTCATCGACGCCGGCGTTGTTCGAGATGGCGGTCAGGCCGGTGACGCCCGAATCGCGCAGCGCCAGGATCAGCGCTTCCGGAATCCCGCACAAACCGAAGCCGCCGACCGCGATGGTCTGGCCGTCTTTGACGATGCCCGCCAGCGCAGACGCCGCATCAGGATAAACTTTATTCATTCCTGTGTCCCTTATTATGGTTAACTGCTGAGTAGATTCTCAGCATAAAATACGCAAGCTAAAAGCACAATACCGTAGAAATACTCGGAACCCACAACCACGCCGCGCCTTACTTTTTATCAGATGACCGTATCCTACGCTATTGATTACGAAACGATTTTCAAGCACGCGCCAGTCGGCATGTGCATCTCGGTCAACCGCGTAATCCAGTCGTGCAACGAGGCGCTGACATCGATGTTTGGCTATGGCCATGGGGACCTCGACGGCAAGTCATTCCAGGTGCTCTATCCGACGATGGACGAGTTCCTGCGCACCGGCGACCGCATTATTCCTATTATGAATACAAAGGGCCGATATTCGGACGAACGTATCATGAGGAGGAACAATGGCGAGCTGTTCTGGTGCCACGTGAGCGGCCGCGCGCTCGATCCGAAAGACCCGCTCGGCCCTGGCGTGTGGACGTTCGAAGATGTCAGCGAGAAGCGCCCCGTGACAGCCGAGCTGACTCCACGCGAGCGCGAGATCGCCGCGCTGCTGGTCGAGGGAAAGACCAGCAAGATCATCGCCCGCGATACCGGCCTGAGCCCCCGCACGGTCGAGATGCACCGCGCCAAGCTGATGCGCAAGTTCAGCGCCGCGACTTCCTCCGAGCTGGTGCACAAGCTGGTCGGCGTGTCGCGCTGAGCGGCATGAAGTTCGATATCTACGGGCGGTTCCAGCTTGAGGTGCGGCGCGAGAACGATGCCTGGGAGGTTTACCACCTCGAACCCGGCAAGCGCGCCAAGGTCAGCGAGTTAGTCATTCCGCCGGAACTCGATGCGGACGAGATCGCGACCTACCTGGACGATATTTTCCATGAGCTGGCGGGCCTTGGGCAAAACGTCGAATCGATTTCCTGACTTGTAGGGCGTCATCCGCCGATCACGCTCGCAGGAGGCAGCAACTCGCGCAACTCATCCGGCAACGGCGCCGACTTCTCCGCCGGGAAATTAACCCACACCACCTTCGCGCCGCCTTCGGAGTGCAGCACACCAGCCTGCCCGTCCGCGCCAACCAGCCTGATCTCGTGATACATCTCGAAGCTCGACCGCCCCGGCGGCCCCACCAGGGTGGTCACCTCGATCTCGCCCGGATACTTGAGCTGCTTGATGAACGAACAGTGCGCGTTGACGATCACCGGCCCCTCGCCCTCCGGGTTCGGCGTGCACGCAATGTCGTCGAACCAGGAAATGCGCGCCTGCTCGATATAGCGGAAATAGACGGTGTTATTGACATGGCCCATCGCATCCATGTCGCCCCAGCGGATCGGCATCCGCATCGTGTGAACCAGCTTCTTCGTCATTGGGCCATCATGCCATCGTCGGCGGTGATGATCGCGCCATTGATAAAGTGGGATTCTTCCGCCGCCAGCAACAGCAGCAGGCCGTCGAGGTCTTCCGGCTTGCCCGGGCGCTTGCGCGGCAGCATGTCGATCAGCTTCTTGCCCTGTTCGGTCGCGAAATATTCTTCGTTGATTTCGGTCGAGATATAACCCGGGCAGATCGCGTTCACATTGATGTTGTACTTGCCCCACTCCACCGCCATCGCCTTGGTCATCTGGACGACGCCGGCCTTGCTCATGCAATACACGCCGATCTGCGGCAGCACGCGCAGGCCCGCCACAGAGGCGATGTTGATGATGCGGTGCTGCTTGCGCGGGTCGCCCTTGGCGCGCTGGATCATGCGCTTGGCGGCCTGCTGGGCGACGAAGAACGATCCGCGCAAATTGGTGTCCATCACATAGGAATAATCTTCGGGCGTGACGTCGAGCAGGCGCTGGGTGGTCGAGACACCGGAATTATTGACGAGGATATCGATCGGGCCGGCTTCCGTTTCCGCATGCGCCAGCGCCGACTTGATGCTCGCGAGGTCGGTCACATCGAGGGTCACAACGTGGGCGGCCCCGCCATCGGCTTCGATCTCGGCGCGCAGTTCCTTGAGGCGGTCGACCCGGCGCGAGGCCAGCACGACCTGCGCGCCGGCGCCGGCCAGGGCCTTCGCGAAGCGCGCTCCCAGGCCGCTCGAGGCGCCGGTGACAAGTGCAATTTTTCCTTCAAAATTTACTTCGATGCCCACGACTCGCTCCCTGTCGGATGTTCTTTTGAAAGCATAATCATTACACAAATTATCAGTAATAGATTACTGCGTCTAATAAACCCCGTAAAATGCGGCCAAAGTTGCAATCTCCGCTAAAAAGCCGCACACTCGTGCTTAAATTTTTTCTACCATTGATCAGACCATGACAGAGCCTATCAACCTTATCGAACAATACGGCCCGCGCGAAGCGATGGAATACGACGTCGTGATCGTCGGCGGCGGCCCCGCAGGCTTGTCTGCAGCAATCAAAATCAAACAGCTCGCCGCCGAGCAAGGCAAGGAAGTCGGTGTCTGCGTGCTGGAAAAAGGCGGCGAACTCGGCGCGCACATCCTGTCGGGCGCCGTGATGGACCCGCGCGCGCTGACCGAGCTTATCCCGAACTGGAAAGAGCTGGGCGCGCCTTTGAACACCGAAGTGACCGAAGACCGCGTGCTGTTCCTGACCGAAAAGAAGGCCTACCAGACCCCTGGTTTCATGGTGCCTGCCTGTTTCGAAAACCACGGCAACTACGTCATCTCGCTCGGTAACGTCGTGCGCTGGCTGGGCCAGCAGGCCGAATCGCTGGGCGTCGAGATCTTCCCGGGCTTCCCTGCCGCCGAAATCCTGTACAACGACGATGGCTCGGTCAAGGGCGTCGCCACCGGGAACATGGGCGTGGACCACCACGGCAACCCGAAGGCCGACTTCCAGCTCGGCATGGAACTGCATGCCAAGTACACGCTGTTCGCGGAAGGTTCGCGCGGCCACCTGGGCAAGCAGCTGATCGCAAAGTACAAGCTGGACGAAGGCAAGGACCCGCAGTCGTACAGCATCGGCATCAAGGAACTGTGGGAGATCGACCCGGCCAAGCACAAGCCAGGCCTCGTCATCCACACCACCGGCTGGCCGCTCAAGAACGACACCTACGGCGGCTCCTTCCTGTACCACATGGAGAACAACCAGGTCGTGGTCGGCTACGTGATCGGCCTGTCGTACGAGAACCCGTACCTGTCGCCTTACGAAGAATTCCAGCGCTACAAAACGCACCCTGAGATCCGGACCTTCTTCGAAGGCGCCAAGCGCATCTCGTATGGCGCGCGCGCGATCACCGCGGGCGGCCTGCAGTCGCTGCCGAAGCTGGTATTCCCGGGCGGCGCGCTGATCGGCTGCGACGCCGGCTTCCTGAACATGAGCCGCATCAAGGGCAGCCACGCCGCCATCAAGACCGGCATGCTGGCCGCCGAATCGGTGTTCGCCGCGCTGGGCGAACAGCGCCAGTACGACGAATTGGCCAGCTACCCGGCGGCGTTCGAAAAATCGTGGCTGCACGACGAGCTGCACGTGGCGCGCAACGTCAAGCCGTGGCTGTCGAAAGGCCTGGTCCTCGGCTCGATCATGACCGGCATCGACCAGATGCTCCTGCGCGGCAAAGCGCCGTGGACCCTGCACCGCAACTACGCCGACCACGAGTGCCTGAAGCCGGCCGCGAACTACCAGCCGATCGTGTACCCGAAGCCGGACAACAAGCTGACCTTCGACCGCCTGTCGTCAGTGTTCATCTCGAACACCAACCACGCTGAAGACCAGCCGGTGCACCTGACCCTGAAGAACGCGGATATCCCGGTCAACGTCAACCTGGCGCAGTATGCCGGGCCGGAAGCGCGCTACTGCCCTGCTGGCGTCTATGAGTTCGTCAAGACCGACGAAGGCCAGGACCGCCTGCAGATCAATGCGCAGAACTGCGTGCACTGCAAGACCTGCGATATCAAGGATCCGACGCAGAACATCGTGTGGGTGACGCCGGAAGGCGGCGGCGGGCCGAACTACCCGAATATGTAAGCGGGCGGCGATGGCGAAGTTCTTTGCGCGCCGCTTGTTGCCGACGCTGATTATCTGCGTGTGCGCCGTCCCGGTCCAGGCGGCCGACGACGGCTGGCGCGCCGCAATCCTCCTCGACCACGGCTGGGACGTGCATGCCGGCCAGACCTATGCAAGCGCCAGCGGGCGTGACCTGAAGCTGGATCTGTACATGCCTTCGGCCAGGCCGGCTCCCGCGCTGCCGGTGGTAATTAACATCCACGGCGGCGGCTGGGTGTTCGGATCGCGCGAAGGCGCGTCCCTGACTGCCCTGCCTTACATGCAGATGGGTTTTGCCGTCGTTAACATCGAATACCGGCTGGCCAGGACTGCACTGGCGCCGGCTGCGGTTGAAGATGCCCTGTGCGTGCTGCAGTGGGTAGGGCGAAATGCCAAGCGTTACAACTTCGATCTCGGCAAAGTGGTCGTGACAGGGAATTCAGCGGGCGGCCACCTGGCGTTGACAACAGCGTTAATCGCGCCCGATTCGGAAATGACAAACCAGTGCGCGGCGAACGAGCCGGCGTGGAGCGGTCCGTATGTCAATGCTGCGCCCAAAGTGGCTGCCGTGGTGAACTGGTATGGCATTACGGATGTGGCGGACATGCTGCAAGGCCAGAATATCCGTTCGTACGCGGTGGCTTGGTTTGGCAGCATGCCGGGGCGAATGGCGCTGGCGGCGCAGATTTCGCCTTTGACGCATGTGCGCCCGGGGAGCCCTGCGGTGCTGACCGTTCATGGCGATGCTGATCCGATGGTCCCGTATGCGCATGCCACGCGCTTGCACAAGGCGCTCGATAAGGCGGGAGTGAAGAACGAACTCGTGACGATCAAGGGCGGCGGGCACGGCGGGTTTAGCGCCGAGCAGCAAGTGGGCGCGTACGAGAAGGTCCGCAGCTTCCTCGTTGGGTTGGGAATTGTGACGAAACAGTAGTGCGCGCATGCGGCGGATGACGGGCTACGCCCTCTTCCGCCCTACCAACCCGCGCTGACGTCGTAGGGCGGAAGAGCGCAGCGTCATCCGCCGATTTTTTTAATCGACTCCCGCGCCATCACCTCGAACTCCGCAGCCGGCATCGGGTGCGCAAACACATATCCCTGCGCGTAATCGCATCCCGCATCGAGCAGCAGCTGCCGCTGCCCCTGCGTTTCCACGCCCTCTGCAACCACCTTCAGCCCCAGCTTGTGCGCCATCACGATGATCGCCTCGCACAGCGCCAGGTCGCCCTGGTCTGTCTCGAGCTGCGATACAAACGACTGGTCGATCTTCACATAGTCGATATCGAAGCGCTTCAGGTGCGACAGGGATGAATACCCGGTCCCGAAATCGTCCAGCGCCACCTGCAGCCCCATCGCGCGGTAGTGCTTGAGCCGCTCCAGCACCTGGTCGGCGCCCTGCATCAGGATGCTCTCGGTGATCTCGATGACGATGCTCTGGCGCGGCAGCCCCAGCTCTTCGAGGTAGGCAAACCAGCCTTCATACATGTCGGCGTCGCGGCGGAACTGCACCGGCGACTTGTTGACACTGACCTGGAACGACGGGTCGATAGTGGCCTGCCACGCGTGCGCCTGGCGCGCCGCCTCGCGGAAGACCCAGTCGCCAATTTCGACGATCAGGCCATTCGATTCGGCGAACGGGATGAACTCCGCCGGCCCGAGCAGCCCGCGCGTCGGGTGGCGCCAGCGCAGCAGCGCTTCGGCCTTGTACACCGCGCCTGAATGGAGCGAGATGATCGGCTGGTACACAATCTCGAACTGCTGCGCCTTGATCGCGGCGCGCATGTCGGCGCCCATGTTCTGGCGTGCCCTGGCCGCCTCTTGCAGGTCCGGCGTGAAGTAGCTGAAGCGGTTGCGGCCGCCGTTCTTGGACGAGTACATCGCCTGGTCGGCGCGCGCCACCAGTTCGTCGAGGTCGCGCGCGTCCGGCGGGTACAGCGCGATGCCGATACTGGCCGAGATGAAGATGCGCTGCCCGCCGAACTCGAAGGCCTGTGACAGCGCCGCGATCATCGCCTGCGCAATCCGCTCGACGCTGCCCACATGGTCAAGCCCGGCCAGGATCACCGTGAACTCGTCGCCGCCCAGCCGCGCCAGCGTGTCGGTCGAGCGCACGCAGGCTGCGATGCGGCGCGCCGCCTCCACCAGCACCGTGTCGCCAACCGCGTGGCCGTAGTGGTCGTTGACTTCCTTGAAGTGGTCGAGGTCGATGAACAGCAGCGCCAGGAAGGCGGCGTTGCGGTCGGCCTTGCGCGTTTCCTGGCTTAGCCGGTCCATGAACATGTGCCGGTTCGGCAGGCCGGTCAGCTGGTCGAAGTTCGCCTGCTGCCAGATCAATTCGGTGGAGGCCTTGCGGTCGGTGATGTCGGTGACCAGCGCCAGCGCACCGAGGTAGACGCCGCTGGCGTCGAAGATCGGGTTGGTGGCCATCGTGGTCCAGACGTCATGCCCGTCCTTGCGCAAAAACTTGAACTCATGGCGTTCCGCGATGCCCTGCTGGCGCCGCGCGATGTTCCGTTCAAGGATCTTGCGCCCTTCGGCATCCATGAAGTCGACCAGCGGCAGGTCCAGCATCTCCTCGATGGAATAGCCGAGCATGGCGGCCATCTTGGGATTGACGAAGGTGGTGACCGATTCCGCGTCGATCTCCCAGATGCCTTCTTCCGCGCTGTGCACGATGCGGCGGAAACGCTCCTCGCTGCGTTCGAGGGCGGCCAGCTTGCCTTCCGCGCGTTCCACCACCACCCGGCAGGCCTGGCCGCTGCCGTCCGCGCTGGCCAGCAGCGTGACCTGTACCAGCTCGCCCGCGCCGTGGCCGAGCTGGAGCCGGCACTGGATCGGGGTGCTGCTGTTGATGGCGCTGCTGAAGAAGTGGTCGAAGTCGGACAGGTAGGCGGGGCTGACGAAGGTGCGCAGCCGGTGCTCGCGGGGATTGGCGCGCGCGATCCCGAGCATTTCTGCGCCCACCAGGTTGGCCTGCAAAATCGTCTGGTCGAAGGCGACGACAAAGTAGCCGACGGGGGCCAGCAGGTAAAGCTCGTTGTAGTAGCCCTGCTCTTCTTCATAGCGCAGGCGGTCGACTGTCACGCCGCTGACGTCGACCACCGGCTCGAGGGGATAGTGCGGGTCGGGGTCCACGAACAGCATGCCGGCGCGCGCGGCGTACGGCGCGGCGGCGAAGGAGCGGTCCGTGCTGCGGACCGGCGCGCGTTCGCCGCGGACATCAGGGGACCGGTCGCTTGCCTCGGTCGCGGAATCGTTGTCGTTATCCATCTCACCTCGCATGGCCACATCAAGCGGTGTTGCTGCAAAGGTTAGACTAGCATGCGCGCGCGCAACCTGTCGAGCACGCGCTCATTGATACAGCTTGTAGGTTTTGGCAATTAATGTGCGCGGTTGAGGCGGCGCTCGGCACGCCGCTGCAGTGCTTCGAACGCCAGGCTCAGGCACCAGTAAATACCGGCTGCGGCCATATAGAGCGGCAGCGGCTGGAAGGTCGTGGCGATAACTTCCTTGGTGGCAAGCATCAGCTCGGACACGGTGATGACGGAGACCAGGGAGGTATCCTTGATCAGGCTGATCAAGGTATTGCTCATCGATGGCACCGCCACCCGCAAGGCCTGCGGCATCACGATGTGGTGCAGGGTCTGCCAGTAGCCGAGCCCGAGGCTGAAGCTGGCGCGCCACTGGCCCTGGCTGATGCTCTGTATCGCGCCGCGCAAGCTTTCCGACAGATAAGCGCCGGAATTGAGCGACAGCGCCAGCACGCCCGCGGTCACCGGGTCGAACTCGATGCCCACGCTCGGCAGGCCGTAGTAAATGACGAAGATCTGCACCAGCAGCGGCGTGCCGCGCATCATGCTGACGTACAGCGAGGCCGGCCAGCGCACCAAGGCCAGCGACGACATGCGTATCACGGCAACGGGGAAGCCGATTGCCAGGCCGCCGATCATCGCCGCCATCGCGAACACCAGCGTGTAGCCGGCGCCCGCCAGCATCACGGGCGCGGCTTCGCGCAGCAGCTCGAACAATTCCGTCACGGTTTATTTCGCCGGGCGCGACACGTCGCTGCCAAACCACTTCATCGAAACCTGCTTCAGGCTGCCGTCGGCCGTCGCCTCCTGCAATGCCTTGTTGACTGCCGCCTTGAACTGCGGGTTACCTTTTTTGAATGGAATGGCCATGCGTTCGGCCTGGCCCACCCGCGCGCCGGCCTTGATCGGCAGCTTTGAGTTGCTCAGCAAATAGGCCACCATCAGGCTGTCGTTGAGCGCCGCGTCGATGCGGCCCACCGCGAGGTCTTGCAGGTTCTCCGGCGCGGCCGGATAGCTCTTGACCTCGATGCCAGGCACGGCCTTGGCCTGCTGTTCGTAAACGCTGCCCTGCCCCACGCCAAGCTTCTTGCCTTTCAGGTCGGCGAGGCTGGCGTAATTGGCCTTGTCGTTCTTGCGGACGATGAGCTGCGGGTTGGAATAGGTGTACGGCTCCGAAAAATCGAATACTTCCTGGCGCTTGGCGGTCAGGCCAACCTGGCTGACGATGGCGTCGTATTTACCGGCGCCAAGCCCGGCGAGGATCGCGCTCCATTCGGTGGTGATGAACTCAGGCTTCAGGCCCATCCTGGACGCGACCAGCCTGGCCACATCGACGTCGTAGCCGGCCAGCTGCCCCGTCTTTGGGTCCTTGAAATTAAACGGCGGATAAGTGCCCTCCATCGCGATGCGCAGGGTGCCACGCGCCTTGACCGTGTCGAGCAAGTCGGCGGCATGGGCCGGCAGCGCCAGCGTGGCAGCAATCAGGATGGCGGGAAGGAGCAGTGCGCGGCGGCGGGTCGGGATCATGGGTTCACCATTGTCTAATCAATTGCTGAGTTTGGCTTTATAACCGAAAAAACGTTCATGTGCACAGAAGCAATGATCAGGCGAAGCCCATCTTGCGGTTGCGCGAGCCAAAATAATGGCCGACCACCAGGGTCGTGCTGGCGACCAGGCAGGACAGGCCAATGATCAGCTGGACCAGTTTGTCGTCCGGCAGCACCCAGAGCTGGGACTGCGGTTCGTCGGTACGGGTGGCGGCGACGATCAGCGGCGCGACCCAGCGCGCATCCTGGTCGACGTCGAGGATGATGGCGTCGGCGCCCGTGTGCATGTAGATGTTGCCGCCTTCGGCCAGGGTGAAGCACACGCCGTAGCCGGTTTCCTGCGGGCCGATGTTTTCTTGCAGGCTCTGGTTATGCTCCTCGATCCAGAGCTCGACATCCTGCGGCGTTTCCAGGTGAACCCACGGGCGCGGACGAAAACGCGGCTTGGCCTCGGCGTCGGGCGGGGCGGTCTGTGGGTCTGGCTTCATTGCATCCTGAAAATAAACAACAACGGCCCGTATGCTACGGCATTTCACCGTTGCCGTATATGCCGAACTTGCTGACCTTTCCGCCAGTCGAATCCAGGGATGGAAAGGAGGATGCCATGCAAACCCACACGCACAAACGACGCCATCTCACCGGCCCCGGCGAGTACGTCTCCGAATTCGAGCAGTTCCTGGACAACTATCTCGCCCGGCACCCTGGCGTCGAGGAAGACCAGATGCGCGGCTGGTACATCTGGTGGGACCACAAGCAAGACATCGCCGAGCGCGACAAGGAGCGGCGCGACAGCGTGGCGGTCAAGCCTTACTCGTACGAGTGAGGGCCGGGCGGCATGGGCGCGCTCTGGCTGCCGCGCCCATGCCCCTGCGCCCGGTCAGGCGCTACTGCTGGGCAGGGGCCGCCTGGCGGCGATCTTGGCTGCCATGTAGATGCCGTACAGCGCCGCCACCCCGACCAGGGCATAGACCAGGCGCGTCAGCGGTGTCTGGTCGCCAAACAGTGCTGCCACAAGGTTGTAGTCGAAAGCGCCGACCAGCCCCCAGTTCAGACCGCCGACAATCATCAGGATGGTTGCGGCCCAGTCCAGCGCGTTCATGGTGCTGCCGCGCGCTGCAGCCGCCGTGCTGCGCCGCTCGGGGATATGGCGGCGCTCCATGGTTGGTGCGTTCATCGTTGCCATTGTTGCCTCCTGTTGGTAGCCACCCACGCGGTGGCCTACTGCTACGACAGCAAACAAGGGCACAAGGTTTCGACAATCGGCGCTTAGCCCTTCCAGCTTCGCTTGACGCCGGTATCGGCATGGATCCAGCCGCCACTGGCGCTCGACCGGTAGTAGAACCCGACGCCGCCCTGGCGGAAGCTACGCACCAGCTCGCCCAGCACTTCCGGGTTCAGGCTGGCGATGCGCACGTCAGCCGCCTTGCCGTGCATGTGCAGCGACTGGCGCGCGGCCGGGATGCCCTGCTCGATCAGGCGCGCATTCGACTTGGCAGTGCGGTAGCCGGACAGGATCTCGAGCGGCTGGAACATGCCGTAGCGCTCGATAAAGGCCTGCGCACCCCACAGCGTTTCAAACAGCTTGGGATCGATCGGCGCGGTTTCCTTGCCGTTCACGTCGCGCATCAGGTGGCACAGCTCCTGATAGGCCGCATCGATGATCTCGCCGTCTTTCCAGTACAGCAATTTGGCTTTTTCGCCGCTGGCCGGGCGGGTCACGTTCAACACCCGCGGGCGCAGCCAGAAATCGATGTCAAGCGCCTGGGCGTCGAACAGGTCGGGAGGCGGCGCGATATCGGTCGCCGGCGTCGCCGCCTTGGCGCCAGCCGCGCCGACCAGGGGCGCCGCCAGGGCGCCGGCAGCCGCGAGGCCGCGATGAAGGAAGTCTCTGCGTGTGAGCATTGGTATTATTAGTATTCGTTTTATTGGGCGTTACAGCCACAGAAGCGCTTGCGCGCGCCGTCGGATGTGTCGGTAACGGGTTCGTTCAGGTTCTTCCAGAAGAAATCGCATTCGATACCGAAGCAGGACATTTCCTTGCCGCCGTTAATGTAGCCATTGCGCGCGTAAAAGTCGCGCGCGCTGACCGTGCTCTTCAGCTTGACGACGCTGATGCCCCAGCTACGGGCCTGCTCTTCCAGCCCGCACAGCAAGGCTTTGCCGACGCCGCGGTGCATCACCTCGGGCAATACGTAACAGAGGGAGATTTTTCCGGCCTGGGTCAGCAAGGCAACGCCGACCACCTCGCCTTCGCTGAGGGCGACCAGGGTGAAGTTGCTTGGCGTGGTGAACCAGGTGGCAACGGTCTCGGGCGTCTTGTTGCCCAGCCACGAAGCCAGGATGGCAGGACAATGCTGGTGGTCGTCCGCGCAGCATTCGGTAATCGACCGGCGCAGGACCGCACACACGGCAGTGGCGTCATCCGGTACAGCAGTGCGAATCTCAATACCCATATGCATTCAAAAAAAGTAATCCCGGGCAAAATACATTGCCGCCATTCAAACCGCATAGGCGCGACTATACATTGAAACCCGCGCCAAAGCGTTGCGATGAAGCGACCAGCCGGTAGGCATAGCACCAGTCCACGCTCTGCCATCTAAGCATATGACGAAAGAATACTTCCGTTTTCGCTGCGAATTTTAGACTATGCAGTTCTGTTTCCACAATAGAGGCACATTGTAATCATGCATACCAAAAACAACGCACACGTCCGCCGCGGAATCCTCGCCCTCGCGCTCTCCGCCCTGGCCCTCCCGTTCAGCGCCAGTGCCGCTGAAGTCGAGCTGTTGAATGTTTCGTATGATGTCGCCCGTGAGCTGTACAAGGAAATCAACCCGGCTTTCATCGCCGAGTACAAGAAGACCACGGGTGAAGACGTCAGCATCAAGCAGTCGCATGGCGGCTCCAGCAAGCAGGCCCGCTCGGTCGCCGACGGCCTGGAAGCGTCGGTCGTCACGATGAACCAGGCCAACGACATCGACATGCTGGCCGATCGCGGCCTGGTCGCCAAGGACTGGGCCAAGAAGTTCCCTAACAACGCTGCGCCTTACTATTCGACCATGGTGTTCCTGGTCCGCAAGGGCAACCCGAAAGGCATCAAGAACTGGGACGACCTGGCCAAGCCGGGCGTCAAAGTCGTGATCCCGAACCCCAAGACGGCTGGCAATGGCCGCTATACCTACCTGGCGGCATGGGGCTCGGTCATCAAGAAAGGCGGCACCGAAGCCCAGGCGCGCGACCTGGTGACGCGCATCTTCAAGAATGTGCCGATCCTCGACGCCGGCGGGCGTGCCGCGACCACCACCTTCACCCAGCGCCAGATCGGCGACGCGCTGGTGACCTTCGAGAATGAAGTGCAAATGGTGCGCAGCGAATTTGGCGACAACTTTGAACTGGTCTATCCAGCCATGTCGATCCTGGCCGAATCGCCGGTTGCGGTTGTCGACAAGGTGGTCGACCGCCGCGGCGTTCGTAAGCAGGCCACCGCCTACCTGAACTTCCTGTACTCCGAACAAGGCCAGACGATCGGCGCGAAGCACTACCTGCGTCCGCGTTCGCAAACGGTCTACAAGAAGTTCGAAAAGAACTACAAGCCGATCGCGCTGTTCTCGGTGGATGAAGTATTCGGCGGCTGGAAAGCGGCGCAGAAGAAGCACTTCGACGACGGCGGCGAGTTCGACAAGATCTACCAGACCAAGTAAGCCCTTCGTCCGCCCCCGTCATTCCCGCGCAAGCGGGAATCCATAACCAGTGTGCCCAAAGGCACGGAATGGATTCCCGCCTGCGCGGGAATGACGCCGTTTACAAGCAGGCCCTGTACTGACACCGCTTGCCCTTCCATCATCTTAGCCTTTGTCTAAGAGAAATTAACCACACCAAATATACTGTTCAGGCCGGATTTGGTTTGTGCGCCATAGACACCGCTCATCCTTGGTGATATCTTCGCCCTTAGAGTAGTTGCTCCACAGCTATACGCGTTATTCCCGTGCGCATCCCCCGCGCTCCGACGCCCACTCACTACTTATCGCGAAGAACAAGCACAAACAATGATCAAAAAAATTCTCGCCAGCGTACTGATGTCCGTCTCGGCAGCCGCGTTCGCGGTGCCATTCGGATCGCAATCGGTGCTCGTCATTGAAGACGGCACCGGCAAGGTACTGCTCGAAAAAAATGCCGACCGCGTCGTCTCGATCGCCTCGCTGACCAAGCTGATGACGGCCATGGTGGTCCTCGACGCCCACCAGGACATGGATGAAATGATCGCGATTAACCAGCGCGACGTCGACACCCTCAAGCACAGCACCTCGCGCGTTCCGGTCGGCGCGAAGATCAGCCGCCGCGACGTGCTGCAGCTGGCGCTGATGTCGTCCGATAACCGCGCCGCCGCCTCGCTGGCGCGCACCTTCGAAGGCGGCACGGTCGGTTTCAAGGCGGCGGTACGCGCCAAGATCAAGGCGCTGGGCATGACGCAAACCGTGATTGAAGAACCGACCGGCCTGTCGCCGGCGAACAAGTCGACCGCCGGGGACCTGGTCAAGATGGCCGCGGCCGCGGCCACCTACCCGACCATCGTCGAGATGACCACCGACGCCAAGGACATGATCCGCATTAACGGCCGCCGCGTGGAATACCGCAATACCAACCGCCTGGTAGGCGCCAAGGGCTGGGACATTGGCCTGTCGAAGACCGGCTACACCGAAGAAGCGGGCCGCTGCCTGATCATGCGCATCACCACCGCCGGCAAGAACGCCACCCTGGTGATGCTGAATGCGAAATCGAGCTCGTCGCGCGTGCTCGACGCCCTCAACATCCGGCGCTTCATCAACGGCGGCGAATCGCCGGTGATGGCAAAGGCGACAGTGCGCAAGCCTTCGCTGCGCAAGCGCGCCAAGGTAGCGTCGAACAAAAAGCGCCGCCGCCGCTAGACGGCAAGGACAAAAAAAACCGGGACGCGTCCCGGTTTTTTTATGCCCGCGCGATCAACTCACGCAATCCGCTGGCGCGCTGGGTCTTGCGCAAAATCGCCTCGCCCAGCACGGCGCTCGCCGGCGAGACCAGCGTGAACCTTTCGCTGGCGCGCGTGATCCCTGTGTAGACAAGCTCGCGAGCGATCATCTTGCCGTCACGCGGCAGCGCCATCACGGTATGCCGGAACTCGGATCCCTGCGATTTATGCACCGTCATCGCATACGCCGTCTCCACGTTGCGCAAGCGGGTGGCAAGTACGCTGCGTACCTTGTCGCCTTCGAGGAAGTACACGCGCAATGAACCCGGCCGCACCGGATCGTTCAGGGTCAGCCCGATATCGCCATTGAACACGCCGGTGCCGTAATCATTGCGCGTCACCATCACCGGGCGCCCCACATACCACTCGCCGCGGCGCCGGATCAGCCCCGCGCCTTCCAGCTTCTGTTCGATCGCGCCATTGAGTCCTTCGACGCCCCACTCGCCTTCGCGCACCGCGCACAGGATGCGGAACGCCTCGAAACGGTGCAGCACGCCGCGCACCCAGGCCTCGTCGCCCGCGCCGCCGCCCTCCCCAATCGCAGCCAGGCAAGGCGTGTAGCCGTCGATGGCCAGTTGCACGACATGCTGCTGTTGCGCGTGCTCGATCCACTCGACATCGCCGCCGCCAGCCCGCAGCACCTCATGGGCGCGCTCGACGTCGCCGGCGTTGACCGCCAGCGCAAGCTGCCCGATCGGGCCGCCGAAACGGCGGCTGTGCCGCAGCATCACGGTCTGCTGCGCCAGCGGGCCGCCGGTGCCGGTGTATTCAGCGGGTATCGCCTCGCCGCTGGCGGCCAGCGCATAGTCCAGCGTCGCCTGCGTGTAGTTGCCCGCCTGCGCGTCGTGGCAAAGGTCGCCCAGCACCGCGCCCGCCTCCACCGACGCCAGCTGGTCCTTGTCGCCAAGGAGGACCAGGGTCGCATGCGGCGGCAACGCGTCCAGCAGGCTGGCCATCATCTCCAGGTGCACCATCGACGCTTCATCGACGATCAGCACGTCGACATCGAGCGGGTTGCCCTTGTTGTGCGCGAACGAGCGCGTGTCGGGGCGCGCGCCCAGCAGGCTATGGAGAGTGCGGGCGGCGCCCATGCGTCCTGCCAGTTCCTTGAGCTTCAATTCACCGGCCTTGCCGGACAGTTCGTCCAGTGCCTTGTCGATGGACTGCTTCAGCCGCGCCGCAGCCTTGCCGGTTGGCGCCGCAAGCGCAATGCGCAGGTGGTCGGCATCGTGGGCTGTCGCGAACAGCAGCGCAATCAGGCGCGCCACGGTGTAGGTCTTGCCGGTACCAGGACCGCCGGTGATGATCGATACCGAGCCTCGCAGCGCAATCGTACTGGCCAGCTTCTGCCAGTCGGGCGTCTCGCCTTTGCGCTCAGACGCAAAAAGGGCAGCCACCTTCGCTTTGACGGTCGCGGCGTCGACTTCACGCACCTGCGCCGCGCGCGCGCGGATGGTCTCCGCCACCAGCGTCTCGTCGCGCCAGTAGCGGCGCAGGTAGAGGCGGTTTCCATCGAGGACCAGCGGCTGGTCGAAATCGAAGTCGCCCACATGCCATACCTGCTCGGCGGAGGTCAGCTGCTCGCTCCATCCCTTGACGTTGCGCGGCAGCGTACCGGCGGCGGCGGCCAGTTCATTCCACTGCTCGGCAGTCCAGCCAAGCAGCCCATACGGTCCGGCGGCAAGCTCGTCCAGCACCAGGCAACTGTGGCCGCGCCCTTCCAGCTCGGACAGCACCAGGCAGGCGACCATCAGCGCGGGCGAGTCGCTGCCGAGCGAGGCGACAAAGCGCGCGAACGCGCCCGACAGGCGGCGCATTTCGCCCGCTTCGGTCAGCAGCGCGACCTGGTCCCACAGCACCTCGTTCGTCATGCACCCTCCCCCGCGCCAAGCAAGGCGTCGATCCCGTCGAGCAGCCCGATATCGGGTTCGATCAGGTAGCAGCCGCGCGTCTTCTCATTGGCGATACCGCGCAGGAAAAGGAAGATCGCGCCGCCAAGCTGGTGCGACGGGTCATAGTCGCCGCCCAGGCGGCTCTTTAACAGCCGGTGCAGCGCAAGCATGTAGATCGCTCCCTGGATATCGTAGCGGTGCGCCGCCATCCCTGCCGCCATCGCAGCACGCGTGTAGGCCGCGTCGCCAGGCCCCAGCGCATTCGATTTGTAGTCGAGCACCCAGTAGCGGCCATCGTGTTCGAACACCAGGTCGGCAAAGCCCTTCAGCATGCCGTGCAGCTGGCGCTCGGGCAGGACTGGCCGCGCGGTATCGCCAAGCAGGCGCATGCGGCACAGCCGGTCAAGCTCGCCGGAACGCAGGTGCTCGCTGGGGAACCAGAACTCCATCTCGGGCAGCACGCCTTCCAGCGCGGACAGCGGCACGCCGAGATGCGGTAGCGGTGTGCTGGCCACCGCACGCAGCCAGGCGATGGCGTCGTCCTGCCGGTTGGCCCAGCCCGCGCGTTCGCAGCGTTGTGCAAGCCGCGCCTCGAAACCTGCGTCGTCGACGATGGCAAAGCCTTCCTGCCCCATCCACTCAAGCTGCTCGTGCAGGAAGTTGCCCGGTACCGAGCCGCGCGGGAAGCGGTGCCACGGCGCGTCTTCGGTGCGTACCAGAGGCGCCGCATCGGCTTCTTCAAGCAGTGTTTCTTCTTGCGCGCGCATTGGCGCGGCGCTGGTCTGGCGCGTCAGCGAGGTGAATGACCCCACCGACCAGTCGCGCTCGAATTCGCCGTCGAATGGCGCGGCGTCGACAAGCGCCGGGCGCACGTCGTCGCGGTCGAGCATGGTCACGCCTTCCGGCGCGTCAAGCGTGCGCAAGTCGATCGCTTCCACATCGCCGCGCAGCCGTTCCCAGTGCGCCTGCAGGTCCGCGGCCGCAATCGGGTTGCCGCCGCCCAGCAGGTAGCCAAGCGCCGAGTCGTGCAGGCGGTTGGTTCCGCCCTTGGGCGCCGCCACGGCGGCAACGCCCAGCCACAGGAAGTGGCGCGCGCGGGTGAGCGCCACATACAGCAGGCGCAGGTCTTCCTCGATGCGGGCACGGTCGACCGCGCTCAAGGCCTCGTCAGACAGCGCCAGGTCGATGCGGCGCACGCCGTCGCTGGCCACGAACTCGAAGAAGCTGCGGTTGCGGCGGTCGGTCTTGCGCGCGGTGACTGCAAACGGCAGGTACACCAGCGGATACTCCAGGCCTTTCGACTTGTGCACGGTGACCACCTTGACCAGGTCGGCGTCGCTTTCAAGTCGCAGCACGCGCTCGTCGCTGCTCTCACCCTGCCCTGCCACCTGCTCGGCGAACCAGCGGATCAGCGCCTGTTCGCCATCGAGCTGGCTGCTGGCCGACTGCAGCAGCTCGGCCAGGTGCAGCAGGTTGGTCAGCCTGCGTTCGCCGCCCGCTTCGCGCAACAATGCCGAAGGCAGGCCCAGTTCGTGGATGAAACGGCGCAGCATGGCCAGGACGCCCTGGCGCTGCCACACGGTGTGCAGCGCCTTGAGCTGTTCGACCCGCACTTCCCATTCCAGCTCGTCGGCCGACAGGCGCGCCAGTTCAGCCAGCGGCAGGCCGGCGGTGCGGGTCGCAAACGCCGCGCGCGCAAGCGAGCCGTCGAGCGGATTGGCCACCGCATGCAGCCAGCGCAGCACGTCGGCCGCCTCGTCGCTGTCGAGCACCGAGTCCTTGTCGGACAAGTAGACGCTGGCCACTTTGCGCTGGGCCAGCGCATTGCGGATTGCCGCCGCCTCGCGCCGGTCGCGCACCAGGATGGCGATATTGGCCGGCACCAGCCGGGTGAATTTGCCGTCCTCGTCGAACCCGGCCTTCGGGTCGTTCAGCACGCCGACGATATGCTCAGCGCAGTGGTGGGCGAAGAACTCGCGGTAGTCGTCGGCGCGCAGGTCGTCCCGGTCGCTGCAGCACACGGCCAGCGCCTGGTAGGGCCCATCGACGCCGACCAGCTTCTCCGCCTTCGCGGTTGCGCCGACAGCCTCGAACGGCAGCGGGTTGATGTCGCCCTTGCGGAAGCGGAAAGCGCCGGCGGCATAGCCACAGTTGTCGCCATGCCCTTCCGCATGCAGGAACAGGCGGTTGACCGCCTCCACCAGGGCCGCCGTCGACCTGTAGTTGGTACCGAGCTGGTAGTGGCGCCCCTCGGTGGCGGTGCGCGCGGACAGGTAGCTGTGGATGTCGGCGCCGCGGAAGCCATAGATCGACTGCTTGGGGTCGCCGATCAGGAACAGGCCGTGGCTGCTGTCGTTGTCGGCCACCCGGTACAGCAGGTTGAAGATGCGGTACTGGTCGGGCGAGGTATCCTGGAACTCGTCGACCATCGCCACCGGGAACTGGTCCGTGATGCGCTTGCGCAGCGCTTCGCCATTGGGGCCTTCCAGCGCCGCCTTCAGGCGGTCGAGCATGTCGGCAAAGCCGAACTGGCGGGCGCGCCGCTTCAGCTCCGCCATGCGCCGGGCGATGCTGGCGGCCGCATGGCGGTACAAGCCGTGCGACAGCGGATCGATCGCCTTCAATGCGTCCCACAGGTCGGTGGTGAATTCAAAACAGGCTGGGACCTCCGCCACGAAGCCTTTGCTGCACGCATCGATGATGCCGTCGGGCGTCAGGCGATGCCACGCGGTGTCGGTCATGTCCGGCATCAGCATCACGGGGTCGAGCGCCCAGGCGCGCAGCGCGTCGAACCACTTGACCAGCGACTCGGCGCGCAGCTTGTTACCGTTGAAGCACTTGGGAGCGATGTCGCGCTGGCCCGCGATCCAGCGCTCCATCTCGCCGGCCCGCTCGAACCAACCGTGCTTTAGCTGCTCAAGCTTTGCCCGCTGCTCGTCCTGTACCCGCGCGATCAAAGTGTCGAGCGGCTCGTCGGGCGCGGGACCCAGCACATCGACCCGCCGCACCAGGTCGCGCACCGACTGCTTCAGCGCGCCGACGTCGGGCCAGCATTCGAGCAGGCTTGTCAGCGCACCGCTCCTGAGCGGATAAACATTCTGGCGCCAGTAATCGTGCGCCGCGTCCTCGAACAGCGCGTGCTCGTCGCTGACCAGTTCCTCGTCAAACAGGCTGCCGCTGTCGAACGCGTGCTCACGCAGCATGCGCTGGCACCAGGCGTCAATGGTGAAGATCGCCGCTTCGTCCATGGTCTCGGCGGCCAGCACCAGCCGGTGCGCGGCGAGTTGCCGGCCGCCGTTGGCGTCGCAGTCTTCGGCCAGGCTGGCCAGGAAAGGATCGTTCAGCTCACGCTCGCCGCGGAAAAAGGCGGCCGCTTCCACCAGGCGCTCGCGCACCCGGTTCGACAGCTCGCGCGTGGCGGCGCGGGTGAACGTCATCACCAGTATCTCGGACGGCAGCAGCGGCCGCGCAAAACCGTCGGCGCCGCCGTGCCCGAGCACCAGCCGCAGGTAAAGCGCGGCGATGGTCCAGGTTTTGCCGGTGCCGGCGCTGGCTTCGATCAGGCGCGAGCCGTGTAAGGGAAAAGTGAGTGCGTCCAGTTTCATGCGTCATCCAGCTCCAGCACGATAAGCTCGACGTGCTGTTCGATCCATTCGGCCAACGGTCCGTACATCGCCTTGGCGCAGTCGAACCATTCGGGGTCGGCGGCAAGCGCGGCAAAGTCGGGCCACAGGCGCGCCAGGCATTCGTCGGCGACTTCACCCGTCAGTTCAAAGCCGCCGTTGTACGTTGCACGCGGGTCGCCGCCCTGCACCAGCGCAAGCGCGGTCTTGCAGGCCACCGGCAGCGGCCGGTCAAGGTTGCGGCGCCACAGCGATACCAGGACGCCCAGCTGGGCTTGCGCCAGCGAGCGGTCCAGCGGCGCCATGGTAAGGATGGCGTCGCGCGCGACCAGGTAGCCGGTGACTTCGACGCCTGACGCCGCCGCGGCAAGCTGGCGCAGCCAAGGGACAATCAGCTTGTCGGCGCGCAGCCCGCCTTTTTTCTTGTCCAGCACCCGCGAAGACATCTGCAACAGCCACACGGTCCCGCCGCCGCCCGAGCGCAGCTTGTCGATCCAGTCGTCCAGGTGGATGCCATCGAAGTCGAGGCTCAATGCCAGCTTGGGCGCGTCGTCCTTGAAACGCGCGCACAAAGCCAGCCACGCGCTGCGCACCGGCACCAGTTCCTTGACCAGCTGGTCCTGCCAAAGCTCGCCGACCAGGCCGATCGGCAGCACGCCCTCGCGCGCAAGGCGCTGGGCGCGCGCGGCCAGCACCGCCTGCACTTCGTCGCGCGCTTCCTGTTCGCTGCCATCGTCCAGCAGGCTGTCCTCGAGGAAGTAGCGTTCGAGCGCGTCGAGCGAGAACGGCTCTTCGTCCTCGCCCAGCAGGTCAGGTTCGGCAAACGACACGCCCAGGCGGCGGCGGAAGAAGTGGCGCGCCGGCTGGCGCAGGAAGTCGGCCAGCTCGCGCAGCTTCAGGCGGTAGTCCGGTTCCAGCTCGTATGGCGGCAGGTCCTTCGCAGCGCCGGCCGCCTCAATCCCGTGGGCGGCGCGCCATTCGCCCGCATAGGTCAGCAAGCCGCCTTCCTCGAAATAGCGGCGGCTGAACGGCTGCAGCGCGTGCACGGTGGTGAGCGCATCGAGGTCGACTTCCCAGCCCGCCGCGAGGTAGTCGCGCAGCTGCGACACCAGCACCGATGCCGGCTGCTCGCTGTTGTCGCGCACATTGCGCCCGACCCAGCTGATATACAGCTTGTCGCGCGCGGCCAGCACGGCTTCAAGCATCAGGTAGCGGTCGTCGTCGCGGCGCGAGCGGTCGCCCGGCCGCGCCATGCCGGGCAGCGCCAGCAGGTCGAAGTCGGCCTGGCGCGCGCGGCGCGGGAAGTCGCCGTCGTTCATCCCCAGCAGGCAGACCACGCGGAACGGCACCGCGCGCATCGGCATCAGGGTGCAGAAGGTGACGCCGCCGGACACGAACTGGTGGTTCAGGGTCGGCTCGTCGAGCGCGCCGAGCCAGGCTTCGCGCAGCACCGCCAGCGGCACTTCCTCGTCGTAGCCCGCGTTGTCGACCGTCTCCAGCCAGCCTTGCAGCGCATCGTTCAATTGCGCGACTGTCAGCTTGTCGCCTTCATCTTCCGGTTTGAAGAACGCGGCAAGCATGGCGCGCGCCTGTGCGCCCCATTCCTGCGGCGTGCGCGATGACGACAGCGTCGCGCGCCATTCCAGCAGCGTTACGATCAGCTGGGCCAGCGATCCGGCCAGTGCGGCGTCGAGGCCGCCGACTTCCGGGTAGGGTTCGATGTCGCGGAAGTTGGCGCCGGCGCCGCTGGCATAGCCAAGCAGCATGCGGCGCACGCCGAAAATCCACGCATTCTGTTCGCCCGCCGAACCAAGCCCGAGCCCGTCGCGGTGGTCCTGGTCGAGGCCCCAGCGGACGCTGGCACCTTCGATCCACTGTCCCAGCGTCGGCAGGTCTTCCGCATCGAGGCCAAAACGGGCCGCCACCGCCGGCACGTCGAGCAGGTCGCGCACTTCGCTCTGGCGGCAGCGCTGCTGCGGCAAGCGCAGCAGCCATTCCACCGCCACCAGCAGCGGGTTGACGCTGCGGTCCTTGACGTCGCCGATCTCGAATGGGATATAGCGCGGGTCGCTGCGCTTGTGCTGGTCGAACACCGCGTGGATCGCGGCCGAGAAGGTGTCGATGTCCGGCACCATCACCACCACGTCGCGCGGGCGCAGCGTGGGGTCGCGTTCGAACCACGACAGCAGCTGGTCGTGCAGGACTTCGACTTCGCGCTGCACGCTGTGCGCGATCGCGAACTCGATCGAGCGGTCGCCTGCATCCGGTTGGGTGCGAAGGTGGTCCCGGACCGGCGCCATGTCGCGCACGGCGGCCTGCACCTGGGCCAGCAAATCGCCGCCTTCGCCTTCGCTGAACAGGTCGATGCGCACGTTGTCGAAGCGTTCCTGCTCGCCGCTGTCGAATTCATCGAGCATGCGCACGAAGTCGCGGCCCTGGCGCCCCCAGCTTGCCAGCAAGGGGTGGCTGTGCGCGTGCATTTCCTCCAGCGGGATGGCCGACAGGTCGACGCCCCCGCGTGCGCCCTGGCGCTTGCGCGCGGAGGTCAACAGGTCGCGTCCTTCGATGATGTCGCCCCAGTAGAACTGGCACGGGTTGGGCACCGCCAGCAGCACCTGCGTGTAGCGCGACAGCGCCGCCACCGCCTGCAAGGTCTGGTACGGCAGCGCCGATATGCCAAACAGCACAACGCGGCGCGGCAGCCGGCCGGCGGGCGCCAGGCCCGCGTCGCTGGCTTGCACGAACTGTTCGTGGATGGTCGCGCGGCCGGTGCCGCGCGCATGTTCGGGCACGCTGTCGATGACCGCCCGCCAGAGCTGGCCCTGCCAGCGCTGGTCCGGCGGCAGCGGCGCCGCCTCGCCACGCGCATTGCGCAGCTGGTCACGCCCGGCGGCCCAGTCGGACAGCCAGTCGGCGCGGTACACCTGGTATTGGTCGAACAGGTCGGACAGGCGCTCGGCCAACTGCAGCCGGCGCTCAGGGTCGCCGTCGCCCAGGAAGTGGCGCAGCGGCTGGAACACGGGGTCGGACAGCAGCGCCGGCAGCAGGCGCATCAGGCGCCAGGTCAGCGGCCCCTTGTCGAAGGGCGACTGGCTCGGCACGCGCTCGCGCCCCAGCATGCCGCGGTAAGCCTCCCACAGGAAGCGCGCGGGCAGCGCCACGCGCGTGGCCGCGCACACGCCCAGTTCCTCCGCCAGCGCGATCTTCAGCCACTCGGCCACCCCGTTCGACTGCACCAGGATGGTTTCCGGCTCCAGCGGGGCGAGCGGATTGTTACGCAGCCATCCGAATACGGCGGCGCGCAGTTGTTCCATCTGGTTGCCGTGCAAAATGAGCAGGCCGGGCGTGACGGGTGAAGGCATGTTGGGGAGAATGATACCGTACGGACGGGACCGCACAGGATACTCTTTTTACCCCGCCGGCGACAAGTTCGCCCGCCCTGCTACACGCCGCCTTCTTGTTGCACGGTGAGTTCCTGCGCGATGTGCTGTTCCAGGTCGCGGAGCAGCGCATGCATGCGCGCCACCAGCTCGCGCGCCTGCGCCTGGTCGAAGTTCCCGCGCATGTTTTCCAGCGCCAGGCACATCTGCCCGAAGCTGGTGGCGCCAACCGCCCGCGCCGACGACTTGATCCGGTGCCCCAGGTCCGACACGCGTTCGCGGTCGCCGCGGTCGAGCGCCTGCCCCAGCTCCGCCAGGCCGTCGCGCGCGGAGTCGAGGAACATGAAGGCGTATTTGCGCATCTTGGCCGGGTTGCCGCCGAAAGTCGTCGACAGCGCCACCATGTCGAGCATGGCCGGATCGCTGGACGCCAGCGGCGCTGCCGTCATGCGCGTGGCCGCCTGCGCAGCTGGCTGCGGGGTGCGGCGGCGGCCCAGGCGGCGCGGCCGCGAAGCCAGGCAGCGGGCGATGGTTTCAAACAGCACATTGGGGGCAATCGGCTTGGTCACGAATTCGTCCATGCCCGCTTCGATGCAGCGCTCGCGGTCTTCCTTGCCGGCGTTGGCCGTCATGGCGATCACCAGCGAGTCGGCCATGCGCGGGTCGGAGCGGATCATGCGCGTCGCCTCGAAACCATCCATCACCGGCATCTGCACGTCCATCAGCACGCAGTCGAATGCCTCCTTGAGCATCATGTCGAGCGCCTCGCTGCCGTTGTTGGCGATGACGACCGTCGCGTGCACGTCCTCCAGCAGCTCCTTCCCTACCTGCTGGCTGAAGATATTGTCCTCGACCAGCAGGATGTACGCGCCGTCGATCTCGTCGAGCACCGACTGCTGCACCTGCTGCGGGCCGCTGGGCAGGAAGGTCGAGCACTTACCCAGCCGCGCGGTGAACCAGAAGGTGCTGCCCTTGCCACGCTCGCTTTCGGCGCCGACGTCGCCGCCCATCAGTTCCGCCAGTTGCTTGCTGATGACCAGGCCGAGGCCGGTGCCGCCATATTTACGCGTGGTCGACGGGTCGGCCTGGTGGAAGGACTGGAACAGGTCGGCCAGCTCATCCCGGCTCATGCCGATGCCCTTGTCGCGCACTTCGAAACGGACCAGCACCCCTGATTCGGTCTCCTCCAGGCAGTGGGCGCCGATCCGCACGGCGCCGTTTTCGGAGAACTTGATGGCGTTGCTGGTGAAGTTGAGGAGCACCTGCTCAAGCCGCAGCGGATCGCCGCGCAGCTGGTGCGACAGGCCGGGCGCAATGTCGAACTCCAGCGCCAGCCCCTTGTGCGCGGCGACGTCGCCCAGCTGCGCGGCGATGTTCTGCATCAGCGTGTCGATGTCGAAGTCGAGCACCTCCAGGTCCAGCTTGCCCGCCTCGATCTTGGAGAAGTCGAGGATGTCGTTGATGATGCCCAGCAGGTGCTGGCTTGAATGGAAGATCTTCTCGAGGTAGTCGCGCTGCTTCGGATGCGTGACGGTTTTGAGCGCAAGGTGCGACATGCCGATGATGCTGTTCATCGGCGTGCGGATCTCGTGGCTCATGTTGGACAGGAAGTTGCTTTTGGCCTTGTTCGCCGCATCGGCCTGCGCCTTCAGTGCATGCAACTCGGTGACGTCGGTGGACAGGCCGATGACGGCGGCAACCTGGCCGTCCACCCGCACCGGCACCTTGACCGTCCACAGGTGGCGCACCTCGCCGTCAGGCAGCACAAACTCGCCCTGGCCGGCCTGGCGCATGCCGTGCTCGAAGACTTGCTGGTCCTGTTCCCAGAACATGTCCGCGATGTGCTTGCCCATCAGGTCCGAGTCCAGCTGGCCGATGATCTCTTCGGCGGGACGGCCCATTACCTCGGCGGTCCGGGCGTTGACGTAGATGTAGCGGCGCTCGCGGTCCTTCATGTACACATGCGCGTCGACGCTGTTGAGCACCGAGTCGAGCAGCGCGCGGTGTTCCACTGCGCTGCGGCGCGATGAATACAGCGTGAAGAACAAAGCGTAAATCAGCATGGTGCCCGCAAAGCCGGTCACCATCGCCACCTGCGGGAAATAGCGGTCGAAGGTGGTGTACAGGTCGTTCTTCCTGACCCTGAACTGGGCTTTCCATCTGAGGCCGCTGGATTCCACCGGCAGCACCGTCTCGATGTACTGCGCGCGCTCCTCGGCGCTGATGGTGCTCCTGTCGAGCGTGCCGTCCTCGTTGAACAGCAGGGTGTCGCCGGGTTCAACCTCCATTGTGCCAGCGCCGGGCGTTGTATCGGTGTACAGCGACAGCTCGACGCCGGAAACCGGCAGCTCGTTCAGCGCGCCGCGTACCAGCGCCGGCACCGAAAAGCTGATGCCCACCGAACCAAGGTAGGCGCGGCGCCGCTCCTCTAGGCTGGCTAGCGGCGCGCCGGTGCGATACACCGGCATGCGCATGCCCAGGCTGATGTGCGGGGTCGGAAGCCTGACCAGGATCCCCTGTCCCGACGCGCCCAGCCGGCCAGTGTCGCGCGACAGTCCAAGCACCCGGTCCACCGCCGGCTTTGCCGACATGTCGGCGCCGAACTGCGGGCCTCCGAATGGCATCGGCGCCAGGTAGGTCAGTACCGTGTAATAGGGCCGCCGGCCGGCCGGATTGATGTCGAACTCGGGGTGGCCGCCCGGCGCCAGGCTGCGGTCTGCGCGCACCGAGGCGATAAATGCGTCGCGCTCATTGTCGCGCAAGTACACGGCGAAGTTGGCGTTTTCGATCGCCGGGTAGTTGGTGGCAAGGTCGAGGGCGTCGATGTATTCGTGGAACTGGCGGCGGCTTAAGGTCGCATCCTGCGTGCGGAACACCGCCTGCATGCCGCGCACGACGTCGGCATAGGTCTTGACCCGCGCCGACAGGCTGTACTGCGCACTGCGCGCCACGCCGTCGAAGCGCATGCGGGCGTCGGTGTCGGAAGTGCGCAGCGCGCCCATATACAGCAAGGCGCCAACGATCATCGACAGGACCAGCCCGGCGCCGAGCAGCAGCGCGCGCGATGCGGCGCCACCCGTCACCGGATTGCGTAAGCTGCGCGGAATCGCTTCGTTCATTGACCGTCCTGGCAGGCGGGCGCAGGGCGCGCCCGTTCGTCTATATCTGGTATCCAGCATACTTTAATGTCGTGCTGAAACAAAATCCGCTTGTAGCAAATCTGCACGCGCGCGGGATTGACTGCGCTGGCTGCCCGGTGCATATTGCCAAATCGAAAAAATCAAAAACTTGAAAGAATGACCATGAAGAAAGTGGCAAGCGGGCTCTTGCTGGGACTGGCCGCGCTGGCCGGCGTGCGCGCGCAAACGCCCGGCGCGCCGGCCGACAAATACCTGTGGCTCGAAGAAGTCGACGGCGCCGACGCGCTGGCCTGGGTAGCACAGCGCAATGCGGCCGCACGCAAGGAACTGGAGGCGGGCGAACGGTTTCCAGCGCTGCACGCGCGCCTGAAAACCATCCTCAACGCCAAGGAGCGCATTCCCTTCGTGACGATGCATGGCGCGTATGTCTACAATTTCTGGCGCGACGCCACCCATGTGCGCGGGATCTGGCGCCGCACTACCCTGGCTTCGTTCCAGCACAGCGAGCCGGCATGGGAAACGGTCATCGACGTCGACCGCCTGGCCAGGGACGAAAACGAAAACTGGGTGTGGGCCGGCGCATCCTGCCTCAAGCCGGACGGCGAGCGCTGCCTGGTGTCGCTGTCGCGCGGCGGCGGCGACGCCCATGTGGTGCGCGAATACGACCTGGCGGCGCGCAACTTCGTCAAGGACGGCTTCGTGCTGCCCGAAGCGAAAGGCGGCGCCAGCTGGATCGACCGCGACACCGTGTTTGTCAATACGGACTTCGGCCCGGGCTCGATGACCAGCTCCGGCTACCCGCGCATGGTCAAGGAATGGAAGCGCGGCGCGCCGCTGGGGCAAGCGCGCCTGGTGTACGAAGCCGGGGAAGGCGACCTCGCGGCCAGCGGCTGGAAGGACTTCACGCCTGGCCACGAAAATGAATTCGTCGAACGCCAGGTGACCTTCTACACCAGCGAGATGTTCGTGCGCGAAGGCGGCCAGCTGGTGCGCGTGCCCAAGCCGGACGACGCCAACGCCTACACCGTGCGCGACCAGCTGGTGCTGGAACTGCGCTCGGACTGGACGGTCGGCGCCACCACCTATCCGCAAGGTGCGCTGCTGGCGACCGGCTTCAAGGACTTCATGCAAGGCGGCCGCGCGTTCGACGTGCTGTTCGCGCCCTCGCCAACCCGCTCGCTGGACGGCGTGGCCGTGACGCGCAGCGCGCTGCTGGTCAATGAGCTCGACAAGGTGCGCAACCGCCTGGTCGAACTGCGCCGGGTCGACGGCAAATGGCAGCGCCGCGCGGTCGATGCGCCGGCGTTCGGCGCGCTGGGCGTATCGGCGGTCGATTCGATCGGCTCGGACCAGTACTTCCTGACCGTCACCGACTTTCTGACCCCGACCACGCTCTACCTGGGCCAGGTGGGCGAGGACCGCCGCGCGCTGCTCAAGCAGATGCCGGGCTTTTTCGATGCGGCGCCCTACACCGTGCGCCAGTTCGAGGCGAAGTCGAAGGACGGCGCTATGGTGCCCTACTTCGTCGTGATGCGTAAAGACGCGAAGATGAACGGCAAAAACCCGGCCGTCCTGTATGGCTATGGCGGCTTCGAAGTGTCGCTCAAGCCGTCCTACAGCGCGGTGGCGGGCCAAGCATGGCTGGCGCAGGGCGGCGTGTATGTGCTGGCAAACATCCGCGGCGGCGGCGAGTTCGGCCCGCGCTGGCACCAGGCAGCCCTCAAGGACCAGCGCCAGCGCGCCTTCGACGACTTCATCTCGGTGGCCCAGGATCTGATCCGCCGCAAGGTGACCAGCCCGCGCCACCTGGGCATCATGGGCGGCAGTAACGGCGGCCTGCTGGTCGGCGCGGCCATGACGCAGCGCCCCGACCTGTTCAACGCGGTGGTGTCGCAGGTGCCGCTGCTGGACATGCAGCGCTACCACAAGCTGCTGGCTGGCGCGTCGTGGATGGGCGAGTACGGCGATCCGGACGATCCGGCGCAGTGGGCGTATATCTCGCGCTATTCGCCGTACCATAATGTATTCGCCGACAAGCGCTATCCGCGCGTGCTGTTTACCACCTCGACCCGCGACGACCGGGTCCACCCGGGCCACGCGCGCAAGATGGTGGCGAAGATGCAGGAACAAGGCCACGATGTGCTGTATTGGGAGAACACGGAAGGCGGCCACGCCGGCGCAGCCAACAACGACCAGCAGGCGCAAATGTGGGCGCTGACCTATTCCTTCTTGCTTAACCAATTGAAGTAGGCGTATTCCCCATTTTTAAATCAGAAGCCGCCTACCTCCGCGTTCAGCCATCCACTGTGGCCGCAACAGCCACGCAAGGCCCCGCCGCCGCCCGCCTTCCCCTCTGGCGCGCGGCGGCGCCCGCCGACCTGCCGCACATGGCGCAATCTCAAGCTAATATTTCTATCAGGTAGCCACCGCCAAGTCCGGCGGCTGTAATGCAGCTTCCCCATTGGAAGCTGCCTATGCCTGACCTCGCGTTCATCCATCCGCTCCTCGTCAAAAACCCGCTGCCCCACGATGCCCTGCATGCCGCGGTGCGCCAGGTGGCAACCGCCGGCGCCCAGCTCGACACCCGGCTGCGCGCCGTGCTGCCGCGCGACCGTGGCATGGCCAGCCTGGCCGCCGCATGGCTGGCCACCGTGCGCCCGGCGCTGTACGGCGGCATCGACGACGTCGCCGCGTTCGCCGACCGCCTGCGATCGAGCCTGCCGCCGCTGTGCGCCGCCGGGCCGTATGCCGCCACCGATACCGGCGCCTGCAAGACCGTCAACGACGGCCTGCAGGTGCTCAGGCTGGCCGCCGTCGCCCACGCGGCCGCGGCGCTCGACGGCACGGCGGCGCTGGCCAGGCTGGAGCGCTTCATCTGCGCCGGCGAACAGGACCCGGCCTGCGCGGCCTGCGTTGACGGCTGGCAGGCGATGCTGTCGGCGCAGCGCGCAATGGAGCGCGCCTGGCATGGCGTGGTGTGCGGGTTCAACGCGCTGCTCGGGCAGATGGCCGGCGCCACGCTCAACAGCGCCCTGCTGGTGGCCCGGCTCGATGTTGCCCACGCCGGATGGAGCGACCTGGCGGCGCACCTGCGCGCGCCATCGAGCGCGCCGCGCGCGCCGCATTCAGCGCGCGGCGCCGCGCAAGACGCATGCGCGGCAGGGCCGAAAAGCGTCTCCGCCTTCCGCCACAACGGCATCGGCGACGGCGCCGATGCGGTGGCCGCCGTGATTGGCCTGCTCGATTCGCTCGCCGCCGGGATCGCCCAGCTGCCCTCGCCCGGCGCCCACTGCGCACCACTGGTAGGCCGCCATATCGACGCGGTACGCGCGCTGGCGCAGGCATGGCCCGGGCGCCTGCGCCCGGAAGTACTGGCATCGATGGCCGCGCTCAAGCACTTCGGCGAACAGTTCGTCGAAATCGAGGCGCCGCGCCTGCAGGCTTCCCTTGGCCGCATGCGGCGCCAGGACCTCGATGAACGCGGACAGGCCGCAGCGCTGGTGACGGACGTCGGCGGCCGGCTGGGCGCGCTGGCAAAGGGCTTCGACGCCGTCGCGCCTTATATCGGCGAATACCTGTCGTCGATGGCGCGCGCCGCGCTCGACCTGGAAACCGACACCGCCGCAGTGGCCCGGCGGCTGCAGGCCGGCCAGGCGCGCGCCGAGGCGCTGGCTTGCCTGGCCAGCCGCCTGCGGATGCGCCTGCACACGCACGCCAGCCGGCGCTGGCTGACCCGGCTGCTGGAATGCCTGCCCGGAATGGGCCGCCGTTCCCCCGGCGCCAGGCTGGTCGCCGTGGCGCATGAACTCGATTCGCTGCGCAGCGCGCAGGCCTGCACCATGCAGGATGCCGCCAGCCTGCAAAGCCTGCTTCCCGCCCTGTCGTCCTACCTGGCGGCGATCGACCGCCTGGGGGCTGGCGTGGCGGCGGCGCTGGCCGGCACCTCTGGCTTGCAGGGGCAACTGGCCGAACTGCATGGCGTCCTGCTGGCCGATCCCGCCAGCGGCGCCATTGCCGGCGCCCAGCTGCGCGCCGCGCTGGCCGACTGGCGCACCATCGCGCGCCGCATCGGCCGCCTGCCGCCCGTCGACCCGGGCGCCTTCAGGACGCCAGCCGGCGCCGCTCGGACATCGCTTCATGGGTAGCGGCGACATCGACGTACAGCGCCACCGCGGTTTCGATCCCGATCGCCAGGGGCGCCCCGAAACGCCGGGTGACAACGCCGGCGCGGCGCAGCATGCGCTCGATGGCGGTGGTGGTCACGGTCACGTACTGGTCGATGCCGGCATGGTAACCGTACGAGATCACCTCGGCGATCGACTCCATCGTAATCTCCGAAAACCCGAACGGGCCGCTATTTTCGGTTTCGATCGCAAAGCGGCTCAGTTCCCAGATGCGCGGGTGCTGCGGCGCGTCCTGGCCATGCAGCAGCTGCGAGAACGAGTCCTTCAGCATGTACGGGCCTTCTGTGGGGAGCAGGCGCCAGCAGCCGCGCAGCGGCCCGCCTGCATCGCGGATCATCATGTACATCGGCTCGAGTGCATCGTAGCCGTCGATTTCCATCCCGCTCAGGACCGGCACTTCCCAGCCGAGCCGGTCCTTGAAGACCTTGGCCCGCAGGGTATGCATTTCCCACAGGTCCCTGGATTTGAAATCACGCCTTGCCGCTATACGAATTTGCAGTGCCATGTGTCACCTCGCTATCGAAGATTTATGCAGCTCGCATAAAAGAATCATGCAGATTCGATAATTAGATAACTAGCAGGGTTGCTAGGTGGCTAGGCTCGCCTGAGGTGGAATACTGCCTTTTTCAGACAAAGGACGACAGATGAACCAGGATTTCACGTATCAGGAACTGGACATGGACCAGCGCACCGTTTCCGACGACAGCAGTAGTGAATCCGGTGGCCTGCATAGCAGCGAGCTGAAGCGGTTCCGCATCAGCAAGCGCGAGAGCCAGGAAAAGTTTTGGGGACGTTTCGGCGTCACCCAGTCGAGCGGCAGCCGCTTTGAAACCGGCCTGGGGATCCCCGCGCCGGTGGCGATTCTGGTCAAGCTCTACCTCAACGGCAAGCTCAGCGATGGTGATCTTCCGGGGTAAGGATGCCCATGCCGATGGCCTTCACCAGGGCCTGCTGGCGGGTGCTGACGCCGAATTTCTGGCGTACGTTACCAATATGAAAGTTAACGGTCGCTTCCGAGCAATTGGTGATCTTGGAGATCTCCCACGAGGACTTGCCGACCATCACCCAGTTGAGCACTTCCAGCTCGCGCCGCGTCAGGCGCGGGCGTTCCTGCGCCGGCGCCGGCCGGATAAATTTCAGCGAGGATTCGAACGCGTAATCGCGGATCAGCGACAGGCTGGCTATTGCCTGGACCGTGTCGCGCGGCCCGGGCGGCGCGTCGGACGCAAAGCTGACCACGCCGAACTCCCCGCTGGGCCCGTGGATCGGAAAGGTGATCCCGGAACGGATGCCGTGCCCGCAGGCTTCCTCATAGAACTCGCGCTGGCGCGGGCCGTCGAAGGTGTCAGGCTCCCACACGATGGGTAGCGAACTGGCCAGGCAATGGGTCACGGTCGGGTCGACATAATGCAGGCGGTCGGCATCGTAGCGGTCACGCCAGCTGCTCGAATAATTACTCTGCAAGAAGGCCGATTCCAGCTTCTCCTGGCGCGAGGCCACCACGCCATACAGCACCTGGTCGAAACCCTGCCGCCTGGCCAGCAAAAACAAGGCGTCGCGCCAGGCCGCCTCGTCCTTGCAGTCCAACAACTGCGTCAGATGTCCCATGTCAACCATTACCCCTCCAGATTCCTACCGCCCATACAGCTAGTCTCATGATGCTAGACCAAGCATAACTAAAACTCAATGTCCAATAACTTCCTCATCAGCGAAATCGCCGGCTGATCACGCGCGTTCCCAAGGACGCACAGATTGCTCAAAAGTACAAGTCGTAGATTTTGCATAGCCAGTTTAATGTATTTACCTTAACCCGTGGTTTTCACGCAACTTCGCCTCCACGAATCGTGCGTCGAGGAAATTTTGTTTCGTGTAGGCTATTAAATCTTAGTATGTTATTTCACATGTGAAATTGTTAAACTAGGTGTTCATGGCATACTCTTGTTTACAGTGCGTCCTCTTGACGGAAAGGCGTGCTGGAGTATTGTTCGACCCTGCAGCGAAGTGACAACTCCATTTCTTACAGGTCCAGTCTGGCGTGCAGATTCCGAAAGTTTTATTGGTCAACGATGACGCGGCGAGCCTTTTCGCGCTCGAAAGCCTGTTGACGCCTGCGGAATCGAACCCCTACGAGCTGGTCACGGCGACGTCGGGCAAGGAAGCGTTGCGCCGCGTGCTGACCCACGAATTCGCGGTCATCCTGCTCGATGTGAACATGCCCGGCATGGACGGCTTCGAGACCGCCGAAGCGATCCATTCGCATCCGCGCAGCAGTTCGGTGCCGATCATCTTCATCACCGCCTACTACGCCGACGAGATGCACCGGCTCAAGGCCTACCAGTCGGGCGCGGCCGACTATCTGTTTACACCGGTGATCCCGCAGGTGCTGCAGACTAAGGTCGCGGTGTTCGTCGACCTGACCCGCAAAAACCTCGAACTGCGCGCCAAGACGGCCGAACTGTCGCAGCTCTACCAGGACCTGCGCGTGCAGCGCATGCAGGACCTCGAGCGCATCAACGCCGAACTGGAACAGGAAGTCGCCGAGCGCAAACTGGCCGAGCAGCGCGCCCATGACCTGTCGATCCGCGACGCTTTGACCGGGCTGGTCAACCGCCGCTCGCTGATCCAGCAACTCGAACACGCGGTGGCCACCTGCGACCGCCACCGGGGCGAATGCGCACTGCTGTTCCTTGACCTCGACCGCTTCAAGCAGGTCAACGACACCCTGGGCCACCACCTGGGCGACGAACTGCTGCGCCAGGTGGCGGCGCGCCTGCTGGCGTCGGTGCGGGTGTCGGACGTGGTGGCGCGCCTTGGCGGCGACGAATTCGTGGTCCTGCTGGAAGGGAAAGGCGCGGCCGCCAACGCGGCGCGGGTCGCGCGCAAGATCAGCCAGGCACACGCGCGCCCGTTCGAGATCGACGGCCACGGGGTCCACACCGGCACCAGCATCGGGATCGCCCTGTACCCGCAGGACGCCGACAATGCCGCAGCCCTGATGCGCAACGCCGACCGCGCCATGTACCACGCCAAGCAGAACAAGCGCGGCGGCATCGAGTTCTTCCGCGAAGAGCTCAATGCGCGCGAGAGCGAACGCGCGCTGTCGGCCAGGGAACTCAAGCACGCGCTCGACAACGAAGAATTCGACCTGTACTTCCAGCCGCGCGCGGGCGTGGCCGAAGGCGAACTGCGCGGCGTCGAGGCGCAACTGTACTGGCGCCATCCGCGCCACGGCCTGGTCGAGGCGCGCCAGTACATCAGCGACGTACCCGACCGCGCCCTGCTCGAGCGGGTCGACGACTGGACCGTTGGCGAGGCCTGCGCGCAGGCCTCGCAATGGCGCGACTCGGCCACCCCGCTGCCGGCGCTGCCGATGTCGGTCAGGCTGGTGTCGCCCGGGGTCGGCGCTTCGCTGGCCGACAAGGTGCTGGGCCACGTCCGCGCCTGCAAGCTGCCGGTCAAGGCGCTTGAACTGCAGGTCACCGAGCAGATGCTCGCCGGCCAGCGCGACGCCGACCCCGCGCTGCACGAACTGCACGGGGGCGGCGTTACCCTGGTGGTCGACGATTTCGGCAGCGCCGGCCCTGGCCTCGGCCTGCTGCGCACCCTGCCCTTTGCCGCGTTGCGCATCGACCCCTCATTCGTCCAGGCGCTGGGCGAGCCTGGCGGGGCCGACATGCTGGCGGCGCTGGTGCACCTGGCGCGCGCGCTTGGGCTGGGCGTACTGGCCAAGGGCGTCCAGACCAGCGAGCAATTATCCGTTTTACATTCGCTTGGATGCGACGAGTATCATGGCGAATTCCTGAGTCACGCACTGCAAGCGGCGCCGATGCTCGCGCTCCTTGAACAAGCGGGCTCCATGCTTCCTTTAGAAATGCACCGGGACTCTCCCCGGGCCAACCTTTCCACTCCCAAAAGACGAGGACAAAGTCGATGAACAACATGACCGAAATGGAAGAAGAGCTTGATGCAAAGCTTTTGCTAGCCACGCTGATGGCGCTGAAAAAAGGCGACTTCTCCGTGCGCATGCCATCCGACTGGACGGGAGTGTCCGGCAAGATCGCCGATACCCTCAACGAGATCATCGAGACCAAGGAAAAAATGGTCAAGACGGTCACCGAGGTGTCGCGCGTGGTGGGCCGCGAAGGCCGCCTGACGCAGCGCGCCGCGGTGCCGAACATGGTCGGCGGCTGGGCCACGATCATCAGCTCCGTCAACACCCTGATCGACGACCTTGTGCGCCCGACCACGGAAATGGCGCGCGTCATCGGCGCGGTGGCGAAAGGCGACCTGTCGCAGACGATGGCGCTGGAAGTGGACGGCCATCCGCTGAAGGGCCAGTACCTGCGCGCGGCGATGACCGCGAACACCATGGTGGAACAGCTGTCCTCGTTCTCCTCCGAGGTAACGCGCGTGGCGCGCGAGGTGGGTACCGAAGGGAAGCTGGGCGGCCAGGCGCAGGTGAAGGGCGTCGCGGGTACGTGGAAGGACTTGACCGACTCGGTGAACTCGATGGCGGGTAACCTGACATCGCAGGTGCGTAACATCGCGGAAGTGACGACGGCGGTGGCGAACGGCGACTTGTCGAAGAAGATTACGGTGGACGTGCGCGGCGAGATCCTGCAGCTGAAGGACACCATTAACGTCATGGTGGACCAGCTGCGCTCCTTCGCGTCGGAGGTAACCCGGGTGGCGCGCGAGGTGGGTACCGAAGGTAAGCTGGGCGGCCAGGCATACGTGCCGGGCGTGGGCGGCACCTGGAAGGACTTGACCGATAATGTGAACTTCATGGCGTCGAACCTGACGGGCCAGGTGCGTAACATCGCGGCGGTGACGACCGCGGTGGCGAACGGCGACTTGTCGAAAAAGATTACGGTGGACGTGAAGGGCGAGATTCTCGAACTGAAGAACACCATTAACGTCATGGTGGACCAGCTGTCCTCCTTTGCATCCGAGGTAACGCGCGTGGCGCGTGAGGTGGGTACCGAGGGTAAGCTGGGCGGCCAGGCGCAGGTGAAGGGCGTGGCGGGTACGTGGAAGGACTTGACCGACTCGGTGAACTCGATGGCGGGTAACCTGACCGGCCAGGTGCGAAACATCGCGGACGTGACGACCGCGGTGGCGAACGGCGACTTGTCGAAAAAGATTACGGTGGACGTGAAGGGCGAGATTCTCGAGCTGAAGAACACCATTAACGTCATGGTCGACCAGCTGAACTCCTTTGCATCGGAGGTGACGCGGGTTGCGCGTGAGGTGGGTACCGAAGGTAAGCTGGGCGGCCAGGCGAACGTGCCGGGTGTCGCGGGTACCTGGAAAGACTTGACCGACGGCGTGAACTCGATGGCGGGTAACCTGACCGGCCAGGTGCGTAACATTGCGGACGTGACGACCGCGGTGGCGAACGGCGACCTGTCGAAGAAGATTACCGTGGACGTGAAGGGCGAGATTCTCGAACTGAAGAACACCATTAATGTCATGGTGGACCAGTTGTCCTCGTTCGCGTCGGAGGTAACGCGCGTGGCGCGTGAGGTGGGTACCGAAGGTAAGCTGGGCGGCCAGGCATACGTGCCGGGAGTCGGCGGCACCTGGAAGGACTTGACCGACAACGTGAACTTCATGGCGTCGAACCTGACGGGCCAGGTGCGTAACATCGCGGCGGTGACGACCGCGGTGGCGCGAGGCGACTTGTCGAAAAAGATTACGGTGGACGTGAAGGGCGAGATTCTCGAACTGAAAGACACCATTAACGTCATGGTGGACCAGCTGTCCTCGTTCGCGTCCGAGGTGACGCGAGTCGCGCGTGAAGTGGGTACCGAAGGTAAGCTGGGCGGCCAGGCAAACGTGTCCGGTGTCGCGGGTACCTGGAAAGACCTGACCGAGAACGTGAACCAGCTGGCGGCAAACCTGACCAACCAGGTGCGCGCGATTGCAGAGGTGGCGACGGCGGTGACGCGAGGCGACTTGTCCCGTTCCATTCAGGTGGAGGCGCGCGGCGAGGTGTCCTACCTGAAGGACAACATCAACGAGATGATCCGAAACCTGAAAGAGACCACGCAGAAGAACGCGCAGCAGGACTGGCTGAAGACCAACCTTGCGCGATTCACGCGACTGCTGCAGGGCCAGCGCGACTTGCAGGCGGTGACCAAGCTGATCCTGTCGGAACTGGCGCCGCTGGTGTCCGCGCACCACGGCGTGTTCTACATGATGGACTCGCAGGAAATCGACGCGCGCCTGCGCATGATCGCCAGCTACGGCTACCGTTCCAGCCGCAAGCTGCCGACCTCCTTCCTGCCGGGCGAAGGCCTGGTAGGCCAGTGCGCGCTGGAGAAGAACCGCATCTGGCTGACCGACGTGCCGCGCGATTACATCGTGGTGTCGTCGGGCCTGGGCGCTGCGCCGCCGAACAACATCGTGGTGCTGCCGATCCTGTTCGAACAGCAGGTCAAGGCGGTGATTGAGATCGCATCGCTCGACCGCTTCACCGAAACCCACCTGTCCTTCCTCGACCAGCTGATGGAATCGATCGGCGTGGTGCTGAACACGATCGAGGCGAACAGCCGTACCGAATCGCTGCTGACCCAGTCGCAGTCGCTGGCGCAAGAGCTCCAGCAGACCAACCAGGAACTGGCGGAAAAGGCGCGCCTGCTGTCCGAGCAGAACATCGAGGTGGAACGGAAGAACCGCGAGGTGGAACAGGCAAAGCTGGCGCTGGAAGAAAAAGCCACCCAGCTGGCCCTGTCGTCCAAGTACAAGTCCGAGTTCCTTGCGAATATGTCGCACGAGCTGCGTACCCCGCTTAACTCGCTGCTGATCCTGGCGCAGCAGCTGTCCGACAACCCCGAGGGCAACCTGTCGGGCAAGCAGGTTGAATTCGCGAAGACCATCCACGGCTCCGGCTCCGACCTGCTGACCCTGATTAACGACATTCTTGACCTGTCGAAGATCGAATCGGGTACGGTTACCCTGGACGTGTCCGAGTACCGCTTCTCGACCCTGCGCAACTACGTCGACCGCACCTTCCGCCACATGGCCGAAGCCAAGCACCTGGGCTTCACGGTCGAACTGGCCGACGCCCTGCCTGCAGCGGTGATGACCGATACCACGCGCCTGCAGCAGGTTCTCAAGAACCTGCTGTCGAACGCGTTCAAGTTCACCCACCACGGCAAGGTTGCGCTGGAGATCTCGCTGGTCACCAGCGGCTGGACCAGCGACCACCCGAACCTGGTGCACGCCGACGCAGTGCTGGCGTTCTCGGTCAAGGATACCGGCGTCGGTATCGCGTCCGACAAGCTGCAGCTGATCTTCGAAGCGTTCCAGCAGGCCGACGGCTCCACCGCGCGCAAGTACGGCGGCACCGGCCTTGGCCTGTCGATTTCCCGCGAACTGGCGCGCCTGCTGGGCGGCGAGATCCGCGTCGAGTCGGTGGTCAACGCCGGTTCGACCTTCACGCTCTACCTGCCGTACAACCGGGCCGGCTTCATCAACTACGAGCAGACCCGCCAGCCACAGCCAGCGCGCCTCGCGCCGCCGCCGGCCAGCTACCAGGTCGCGCCGCGCTTCGAGAACGACATTGAAGTCATCGATGCGATCGACCATCCGCAACTGGTGGAATACAGCTCGGTGATGGATGACCGTTCGCTGATCGCCCCGGGCGACCCGTCGGTCCTGATCGTCGAGGACGACGAGCGCTTCGCCAACGTCGTCATCGAGTTCGCCCGCGAGAAGAACTTCAAGGTCATCGTCACCCAGCAGGGCGACTCCGCGCTGTCGCTGGCGCGCGATTACCTGCCGTCCGCGATCCTGCTCGACATCGACCTGCCTGACATCGACGGCTTCACGGTGCTGGACCGCTTGAAGCGCGACCCGAGCACCCGCCACATTCCTGTGCATGTGATGTCCAGCCTGCGCGAGCGCGAACGCGCGCTGCGCCAGGGCGCCATCTCGTACATGAACAAACCGGTCAGCCGCGAGACGCTGCAGGAGGAATTTACCCGCATCCAGAAATTCCTGTTGGGCGGCAAGCGCAGCCTGCTGGTGGTGGACGACGAAGAAGCACAGCGCGAATCGATCGTGGCGCTGATCGGCGATGGCGACATCCGCATCGTGACGGCCGACACGGGCGAAGCGGCGCTGGAAGCGCTGCGCGGCTCGCACTTCGACTGCATGGTGCTCGACCTGACCCTGCCGGACATCAGCGGCTTCGACCTGCTCGACCTGATCGGCAAGGACCCTTCCCTGCGCGACCTGCCGATCGTGATCTACACGGCCAAGGACCTGAACAAGAAGGAAGTCACCAAGCTCAAGCGCTATGCCAAGACCATCGTCATCAAGGATGCGCGTTCGCCTGAACGCCTGCTCGACGAGACGGCGCTGTTCCTGCACCGTTCGCACGCATCGCTGCCGGAACAGCAGCGCCGCATGCTCGACGAGATCCACGCGGCAGACGGCGGGCTGGCCGGACGCAAGGTACTGATCGTCGACGATGACCTGCGCAACATCTTCGCGCTGTCCTCGCTGCTGGAGCGCCAGCAGATGCAGGTCTCCTTTGCCGAGAACGGCCGTGACGGTATTGAAGTGCTGGAGAAGGACCCGACCATCGAGATCGTCCTGATGGACATCATGATGCCGGAGATGGACGGCTACGACACGATGCGCGCGATCCGCCGCATTCCGAAGTTTAAGTCGCTGCCGATCATCACCCTGACCGCGAAAGCGATGAAGGGCGACCGCGACAAGTGTATCGCCGCCGGTGCGTCGGACTACATCACCAAGCCTGTCGATGTGGCCCAGCTGCTGTCGCTGATGCGAGTGTGGCTGCATTGAGCGGCTTCCCTGCCGCCGAGACGGGACTGGCGACGGAAGAGCTGGAGATCGAGCTGCTGCTGGAAGCCTTGTTCCAGCGTTACGGCTTCGACTTCAGGGCTTACGACCGCCAGGCCATCCGTCGCCGCCTGTACGGCTTGATGCGCGAGCGCGGACTGCTGACCGTGTCGAGCCTGCAGGACCGCGTGCTGCATGAACCCGGCGCCAGCAGCGCCCTGCTGCGCGCGCTGTCGGTGCAGCCGGCGGCGCTGTTCGACGATCCCGGCCAGGCGAGCCAGCTGCGCATCGTGCTCGCTTCGTGCCTGCGCGCGTCGGCGGTGCCGAAGATCTGGCTGGCCGAATGCGGCGGCGCCGAGGAAGCCTGGTCGCTGGCGATCATGCTGGCCGAGGAGCAGCTGCACACCCGCACCGAGATCTACGCCACCGCGGCAAACGAGCAGGTGCTGGCCGAAGCCCTCCACGCCGGCATTCCGCTTGGCCGGATGGCGCAGTGCCGGGAAAACTACCGGGCCAGCGGCGGCACTGGCAACTTCGACGACTACTTCGAGGTCGATGGCGACGAGGCCGTGCTGGCGGCGCACCTGCGCAGCCGCATCAACTGGGCGCAGTACAACCTGGTGACCGATGCCTCATTCAATGAATTCCAGCTGATCGTCTGCCGGCGCGCCCTGCCCGACTTCGGGCCTGTGCTGCGCCGCCGCGTGCTCAGGCTGTTCCATGACAGCCTGTCGCGTTTTGGCGTGCTCGGGATCGACCGCGAGTTCGATGAGGGCGACCCGTTTGCAGCAAACTACCAGGCTGTGTTCTCGCACCAGGGATGGTATAAACGTGTCGCCTAGCGTTTGCGGTTTTCTCCAATGAGCCACCAATCCACACTCGGGTTTTCCACAAGCGGCCGCGGCACCGTCGACATCACGGATGCAATCGCCCGGATTGTCGCGCAATCCGGCGTTCAATGCGGCCTTGCCCATGTGTTTGTCCAGCACACCAGCTGTTCGCTGACGATCACCGAGAACGCCGACGCCGAGGTGCGGCGCGATCTCGAAACGGTCATGAAACGCCTGGCGCCCGACGGCGATCCGGCCTATCGCCATGACACCGAAGGCCCCGACGATATGGCCGCCCACGTGCGCAGCGTGCTGACCGAGTCAAGCCTGACCGTGCCGATTGGCGCCGGACGCCTGATGCTGGGCACATGGCAGGGGATCTACCTGTGGGAGCACCGCACCTCTGCCCACAGGCGCAGCGTGGTAGTGACGATCCTCGGTTCGTAAGGCCGTGGACACGCGCGACATCGGCGCCCTGAAGGCCCTCACGATCCGCAACGCGCATTCGCTCCTGGGCGTGGACAGTGTGCGCGCCGTCGCCGGGCACGGCCTCGATGGCGACGTCCACGCGGACGCCCTGTCGCCACGCCAGTTGCTGCTGGCCGGCGCCCCTGCCTACCAGGACTTCTCGCTCCCGCCCCATGCCTTGCGCGAAAACCTGCTGATCGATGTCGACACCGCGAGCCTGGTGTCAGGCACTGTCCTGCAGGTCGGCAGCGAGGTTCGGCTGCGCCTGATGTTCCAGTGCGAAGCGTGCGGGCAGCTGGACGCCGTGGCGCCCGGACTGTCGCAATCGATCGGCATTCGGCGCGGGATGCTCGCACGGGTTCTTACCGGCGGCGTCCTTCACCGTGGCGACACGGTCCGCGACCTGGGATTGCTGCACATGCCATGGTCCGACGACTGGCGAAAACGGATCGCCCGGGTCCTTGATGCGGTTCCGGCCGGCTCCGTTATCGAATACAAGCACCTGGCGCGCCTGGCCGGGGTGCAGTCAAGCTACTGCCGCGCCTTCCCGCGCTTGATCAGGACTTTGGAACCACGCTATGCAGGCAGGGCGGTCCCTGCGCAGTCGGCCTCAACGCAGCCGCGCTGGGAAGGACACGGCCTGTTCCAGCGTGCGTAAAGACAGGTTAAACTCTCTGCTCACCGTTTGGAAGAGGCCTTCATGTTCATCGTCATGCTCAACTACCTCCAGCCACTGGCCGAAGTCGACAAGCATCTCGGTGCGCACCGCGAGTACCTGCAAGAGCAATACGAGAACGGCGTCTTCCTGGCATCGGGCCCGAAAGAGCCGCGCACCGGCGGCGTGATTCTCGCCTCTGCCGGCAGCCGAGAGGCGCTGCAGGCGATCCTGGCGCGCGACCCGTTCCACGTTCACGGCGTCGCCTCATACGAGCTGGTCCAGTTCACCGCGCGCGCCGCTGCGCCCGGACTGGAACAGCTTATCGGGGCGTAAGCCCGCGCGTCCCTGCATGACATGAAACAGCGCCTCGCTTTCCTCCTGCTGCTGGCCGGATGCGCGGCGCAACGGGCGCCCACGCCGCCCCCGGCGGCCGACCCATATGCCTGGTACCGCGCTGCGGCACTGGCCGGAACGCCGGTCTACCGTATCGACCCGCAGGCATCCGTTATTCGCGCGGTCGTGCGCAGCGGCGGGCCGTTCGCCCGGATGGGACACGACCATGCGGTCGCTGCCAAAAATATCTCCGGCTTCGCCGCGCCAGGCGAGGGGCGCGCCGACTTCGGATTCCGGCTCGATGAGATGACGGTGGATGAGCCAGCCGTCCGTGCAAGCGCCGGCCTGCCCGGCACAGTGCCGGCGGACGCGGCGGCGGGCACACGTGCAAACATGCTGGGGCGGGTACTGGAGGCCGACCGCCACCCGACAGTCCACCTCAGCGCCCGCCAGGCGCGCGGCGCGGCGGGCACGATGCGCCTGGCGGTCACCCTGCACGGCGTCACCCGCAGCGTCGACGTCCCGGCTGCGCTCGACATCACCCCGGCGAGCGTCACCGCGGCAGGCAGTTTCAGCCTGCGCCAGACAGACTTCGGCATCAAGCCGATGTCGGTACTGGGCGGCGCCCTGGTAGTACGCGATGAGATGGAGCTGAGCTTCCGGATTCACGCGGCGCGCGTGCGCTGAGCGATCCATTCGTCGAGCAGCTGTTCGCTGCCTGCGCCGGCATGCAGGCCAAGCTTGGACCGGCGCCACAGGATGTCGGCGGCGCGCGTCGCCCATTCGTATTTAACCAGGTACTCAGCTTCTGCCGCGTACAGGCCGGGTACGATTTGCGGCCCCAGTTCATGCATGCCCTGGCGGCGCGCCAGCAGGACCTCGATGCGGCTGCCGTAGGCGCGCGCATAGCGTGTCGCCAGCGGCTGCGGCAGCCACGGATACCTGCGCCTGACTCCCTCCAGCCAGCTGCCAAATTCGACCACGCCCCGGTTCGAGGGGCTGCCGCCAAACAGGTCGCCGCCGGGCAGGCATGCGGCCGCGGTCCAGGCGCCGCTCCGGTTGCCGAGCATTGGAGCGATGCGGTCCACGGCTTCTTCGGCCAGCTTGCGGAAGGTGGTGATCTTGCCGCCCAGGACGGTGAGCATCGGCGCCCCGCTGGCATCCATTGCGAGGCGGAAGTCGCGCGTGGCCGCCGCCGCGCTGGCGGCGTCGTCTTCCACCAGCGGGCGCACGCCGGAGTACGTCCACACCACGTCGGCTGGCGCAATCGCGCGCTTGAAATAGCGGTTCGAGAGCTGGCACAGGTAGGCGATCTCGGGTTCGCTGATCGCCACCCGGTCAAGGTCGCCTTCGTAATCGAGGTCGGTTGTGCCGATCAGCGTGAATTCCTGCTCGTACGGCATGGCGAACACGATGCGGCCGTCCGGATGCTGGAAGATATACGCGTAGTCGTGCTCAAACAGGCGCGGGACCACGATGTGGCTTCCCTTGATCAAGCGAAGCGCGCGGCGCGGGCGGGCGCCGGACGCGCTTTGCAGCAGCTGCGCGGCCCACGGCCCCGCCGCGTTCACCAGGCAGCGCGCCCTCACCTGCGTGCTGCCGTGCGCGTGCGCCAGGGTCGCGGTCCAGTACCGGGCGTCGCGTTTCAGCGAGGTGCATGCGGTGCGCGTCAGGATGCTGGCGCCGCGCTCGCGCGCCGCGATGGCGTTCAGGACGACCAGCCGCGCATCGTCGACCCAGCCGTCCGAATAAACGAAGCCGCGCGTGAAGCTGTCCTTCAGCGCTTCGCCGGCTGCGTGCGAGCGCAGGGCGACGGCTTCGGAACCAGGCAAGAATTCGCGCCGCGCCAGCGTGTCGTACAGGTACAGGCCGGCGCGGATCAGCCACACCGGCCGCTGGCCGCTGTCGTGCGGCATGACGAAACGCAGGGGACGCATGATGTGCGGCGCGCTGCGCAGCAGCACCTCGCGTTCGGCCAGCGCTTTGCGCACCAGCCGGAATTCATAATGTTCGAGGTAGCGCAGGCCGCCGTGTATCAGCTTGCTCGACGCCGACGAGGTGTGCGCGGCCAGGTCGTCCTTCTCGCACAGGACGACGCGCAGGCCGCGGCCAGCGGCGTCGCGCGCGATGCCGGCGCCGTTGATGCCGCCGCCGACAACCAGCACGTCGGTTTCGATATGGTCAGGTCCTTCCATCCTCCGCTCCCGTATGCGCCATCAGCGGACACATGCCCCGATTGTGTACCGAAAACGCCGCCGTTACAAATGTTAGCTCCATCGCCGCCGCCCAGGTCAGGCATCGTGCTCGCCCTCGATAAATTCTGGCGAGCCGCTGATGGCGCGCGAGGCCTGCATGCCGCCCATGACCGCCGCTTCGATGCAGCCGGCGTCGAGCCCTGTTTTAAGCCAGTCGCCGGCGAGGTAGAGGTTGGCGAACCCGGCGCCGTCGGAGGCGAGCCGGTATTGGGCACTGCCGGCCACCGACAGGACGTAACGCTCCGACGGGTCGACGTTGGCGCGCCAGTACTGGGCGTCGAAACGGGCCACGCCGTCGCGCTGCTGCGGGTCGGACAGCCAGTGCCATGCGAAACTCCCGGGACGCCCGGCGGCCGGCCATAACTGGCCGATGCGCTGGCCCAGCAGCTCGATGGCGCCCTCCTTCGCCAGCGCGCGGGCACGCGCGGGAAAGCCATGATCCGATTGCGGCGGGCAGGACGGCATCGGCAGCGCGCCGCAAAAGTACGACACGTTTTCCGGCTCCTGCGCGGGCAGCCAGTCTTCGCGCGCGAGCAGGTGGTCCATCGGCGCCCAGATGTCATACGGCTCCGAAAAACCGGTCAGCACCGGCTGCTGCCCGCCCGGCTGGTGGGTCCACCCCATCTGCGCCAGGTTCCGTTCGAGCCAGACCTGGCAGGCCTGGGTGGCGACCGTGCGCAGCTGCTCCGACGCCGCCTTCAGCGGCGCGCTGCTGGCCAGCAGGCGCGGACAAAGCAGCGCCAGCGATCCAACCGGAATGCCGAACACCACTTTGTCGAAGTCGCGCCCGCGTTCGAGCAGCACTTCCGGCAAGGGCTGGCCGAACTGGCGCCGGTAAAGCTCGGGCCAGTTGCTCCACCACGATTCGAGGTCGACTTCGCGTTCCTGCAGCAGCACGGCCTGCGCCGGATCGATCTGCGCGTAGTCCGGCGCGGACGGCCAGCAATCGAGGCCGCGTACCTGGACCAGCGGGTTGTAGCGGCCCTGGCGCAGCGTCACCTGGCGCGTCATCCGGATGGCGCCGACGTCGTCGCCGTCAGGGACCAGCTCTTCGACCCGGTGGAAGAACCTGAACTGCACGCCGCGGCCAAGCAGCACCTGGTACAGCGGTGCAAAGATGGTGTCGCCCATCCCCGCCTGCATCTTGAAGATGATGCTGCCTTTGTAGCCAAGCATCAGCCGCAGCATCCCGCGCAGCATGGTGCCCGCTTCCGCCGTCGGCCTGTCGAAGTCGCCGTCCTCGTACGCGAACACGAGGTCGTACGCCGCCCTTACCGGGGTCGAGTTGATGCACAGCTCGGGGTCGCCGCCGTGCCTGGCCAGCCAGGCGCGCAGGTCGATGCCGTTGACGGTGTCGAAGCCTTTGATGAAGACCCCGTCCGCGAACAGTCCCTTGAGCACCGTGCTGACGGTTTCAAGGCTGATGCGCAGGCGCCGCAGGTCGTCGCCGCCCGGCGCCATGTCGCGGTAGCTGGCGCGAACGCGCGCGCGCATGCCTTCGAGCGCCTGCGCCACCAGCGTGTGCTGGTGCTGCTGGTGCTTGCTTGAGTCGTCCGGCATGGTGCGCGCAAGCGCCGACAGCAGCCGGTACGAGCGCGCCGCATCAACGCCCTGCGCCGCTACGCCCTGCAGGCTGGCCAGTTCATCGAGCCAGCGGCCGATCCATCCGAGCAGCGTCATGGCCATCTGCCACATCGTGACCGGCTCGCCCGATCCGGGTTCGCCTGGCAGGGTGGGAAACACCAGGTGCCACGGCCGCCAGGCGCCATCGACCGGGTCGGCCAGCGCCAGGTAGTCATGCGGGCGGAAGGCGTCGCGCCAGGTGGCCAGCGGCGCGCCTGGCGCGCGCCCCAGCCGGTCGTAGGCGGCGCGCATCATGGCGAAGGTGTTGCTGTAGAAGCCGAACAGCGTATGCAGCCCGTGTTCTTCAATGCGCTGGGCGTGCAAGGCATTGCGCCCGCTGGCGCCTTTGCCGCCCAGCCGCCATCCCTGCTGGTAGACGGTGACCTGGTAGCGCTCTTGCCATCCGGGCGCCGAGGAGAGGTGCCAGGCCGCCGCCAGCGATCCGATGCCCCCGCCGAGGATGGCGATTTTTTCGCGCTGGGTGCTTGCTGCTGGCCTGGTCGTCATCGCACTCTCCCGTCAACGTCAGCGCCCAGTGTATTTTCATCGGCGGCGTTTCATGTTCGCAAATATCAATCATGCGAGGTTGCCGCGGCCGCAGTGTGTAAGATGAGGGACCGGCTGATGATCGATGCAACAAATGATGACCACACCTTACGTTTCCACTTTTTCGGGCAACCGCTTTTATCCGCTCGAGCCGCGCATCGACCGCGTTGCGATCGAGGACATCGCGCACGGGCTGGCCTATCAGTGCCGCTTCAACGGCCAGACCTGCGAGTTCTACTCGGTGGCGCAGCACAGCCTCGTGGTGGCCTCGCTGGTGCCGCCGGCGTTGCGGATGGCGGCCCTGCTGCACGACGCCGCCGAGGCCTATCTCGGCGACATGGTCAAGCCGCTCAAGGTGCTGCTGCCGGAGTTCGCAGCCATCGAAGACAAGGTGACCATGATTATCAGCGACACCTTCGGCGTCGATTTCTCCGACTATGGACCGATCAAGCAGGCCGACCTGATCGCGCTCGCCACCGAAAAGCGCGACCTGATGCCGCACTCGGTCGAGCGCTGGGCCTACCTCGACACGGTGCGCGCGCTGCCCGAACCGATCGTCCCGATGAGCCCGCGCGATGCCAAACTGGCATTCCTCGACGAGTTCGACCGCTTGTCCACCCACTCCGCGGCAAGCGCCGCCGCAAGCGGGCTCGGCGCTAAGTGGCGGATTTGACAGGGTTTTTCCCGATATCCACAAGAACTGTGGATAACGTTGTGGATAAGGACTGCTTGACAAGCCAGAACGCCCGTATCCATGCGGTTTTCAACAAACTGCCCGTTCTGAAGGCAAAAATCTATGTCAATAAAATCAATAACTTAGCTTTCCGTGCTGCGACGCACCAAAGGCTTGATGAGGCAAATTCCTACAAAAATCGCAGACAGGGGATAACTTGCAACGGGCCCGGCAAATTGTTTTGACAATCTCCCCCTGCTGACTTACTGTTGAATCATGTTATCGAACGACCCCGACCTGATCCTCGAAGACGACGATCCCTCCGACACCCCTCCTTCAGCCCCTGAACCGGCGCCCTGGCGCATTCTGATCGTGGATGACGACGTTGACGTTCACGTGGTCACCAAGTTCGCACTCAGTTCCGCCAATTTCCAGGGCCGCCGCCTCAGCTTCCTGCATGCGTACAGCGGCAAGGAAGCGCTGGCGATCCTGCGCGATACGCCCGACGTCGCGATGATGCTGCTCGACGTGATCATGGAAACCGACGACGCCGGCCTGCGGGTGGCGCGCCAGGTGCGCGAGGAGCTGCACAATGACCTGGTGCGGATCGTGCTGCGCACCGGCCAGCCGGGACAGGCGTTCGAACACGGCGTGATTGTCGATTACGACATCAATGACTACTGGTGCAAGGCCGACCTCACGACGCGCAAGCTGTTTACGACGGTGATTTCGTCGCTGCGCGCCTATGCGGCGCTGGCGGCGGCCAAGGCGACGCGCGATCGCCTGAACGAGGAACTGGCGCGGGCACGCAATGTGCAGGCGGCCCTGAACCCGCTGGCGCTGATTTTGACCCTGGACCGCGATGGCGTGGTCACCGATGCGAACGAGCGCCTGTGCGCGGTGTTTGGCGTGACGCGCGACGCTGTCGTTGGCCGCACCGCGGCAGCGCTCCGGCCTGAAGCCGTCACTGCCGAAAGGGGGCACGAGATTGTCAGCTCGCTGGTCAGGAGCGGAGGCTGGGCCGGGGACATCGAGCTGGCCGGCGCCGGCGGCGCGCCGGTGTCGCTGCGCTGCGCCGCGCTGGCGTTCAAGGACAGCGATGGACTGCCTTACCAGTATGTCGCCGTGGCTACCGAGCGCATCGCGGCGCAATAAAACTCGCCACCGGCGAAGCGCATTTCGCCACTCATTCGCGCCCCACTCACTTCCACGCGCTGCGCGCGCGCTCGCGCACCAGCATCCGCACGCTGTCGGGCAACGGCTTCCTGCTGTGGGCCTGGTCGGCCGTCAGCCACACGCATTCCTCGAAATGCTTCAGCATCGCAGGGCTGATAAAGCGCGTGCGCGCCGCGTAGACATGGCGGTCGCCCATCTGCGCCTGCTGCTTGATGAAGAAGCGGTTCGGCACCACCAGGTGCAGGTGCTCCTTGGCGCGTGTCATCGCCACGTACAGCAGCCGCCGCTCTTCCTCGATATCGTCAGCGCTGCCGGTGCTCATGTCCGACGGGATGCAGCCGTCGACCACGTTCAGCACATGGACCGAGTTCCACTCCTGCCCCTTGGACGAGTGAATGGTCGACAGGATCACGTAGTCCTCGTCGAGGTTGGGCGGCCCGGCGCGGTCGCTGGTCGCTTCCGGCGGGTCGAGCGTGATCTCGGCCAGGAAGGTCTCGCGCGAGCCGTAGCCGCCGGCCAGCTGCGCCAGCTGCTCGACGTCAGCGGCGCGCACCTGGGCGTCGTCATGCATGCGTTCGAGCTGCGGGAGATACCAGTTCCTGACCAGGCCGATATCGGCCGGCCAGCGCAGCCCAGGCGTGCGCAGCGCGCGGTACAGCGCGACGAAGGCCTGCCATTCGCCCGCGGCCTTGGCGGGCGGCGCGAATGCTTCCAGCGCCAGCACCGGCTCGGCCGCTTCGCCGAGTGCGTCGAGCAGGCGGCTGGCGGTGGCCGGCCCGATCCCGGGGATCAGTTGCGCTACGCGGAAGCCGGCCATGCGGCCGCTCGGGTTCTGGGCGAACCGCAGCACCGCCAGCACGTCCTTGATGTGCGAGGCTTCGAGGAATTTCAGCCCGCCGAATTTGACGAAGGGGACATTGCGGCGCATGAGCTCCAGTTCCAGCGCCGCGCTGTGGCTGGCGGCGCGGAACAGCACTGCCTGCGACGTCAACGCAACGCCGGCTTCGCGCTGTTCAAGGATGCGGTTACACACCCAGCGCGCCTGTTCCGCTTCATCCGGGATCAGTACCAGCTGCGGCCGCGCGGTCGATACCTTGTCGGTCCACAGCGTTTTTGCGTGGCGCTCCAGCGCCGCCGCGATCACCGCGTTGGATGCGTCCAGGATCGGCTGGGTCGAGCGGTAATTGCGTTCGAGCGTGACCGTGCAGGCGCTCTGGCTGAACTGCTGCGGGAAGTCGAGGATGTTGCGCACGGTGGCGCCGCGGAACGAGTAGATCGACTGGGCGTCGTCGCCGACCACCATCACGCCCTTCCCGTCCGGCTTCATGCCGGTGATGATCGCCGCCTGCAGGCGGTTGGTGTCCTGGTATTCGTCGACCAGCACGTAATCGAACAGCGCGCCGATTTCCGGGCCCAGTTCGGGGTCGGACGCCATCTCGGACCAGAACAGCAGCAGGTCATCGTAATCGAGCACGTTCTGTTCCTGCTTGGCGTCGACGTAGGCGCCGAACAGGGTCTTGAGTTCCTGCTCCCACTCGCTGCACCACGGGAAGGTGGTTTGCAGGACATCGGCCAGGGGCTCGCGGCTGTTGACCACGCGCGAATAGATCGACAGGCAGGTGCCCTTGAGGGGAAAGCGCTTTTCGGTCTGGGTCAGGCCGATCTCATGGCGCACCAGGCCCATCAGGTCTTCGGAATCGCCCCGGTCATGGATGGTGAAGGAGTCGTCCAGCCCGATCCGGCCGGCGTACTCGCGCAACAGTCGCGCGCCGATACTGTGGAAGGTACCGGCCCACGGCAGTGTGCCAGGCGCCTGCGCGCTGCGCAGTCCCATCACCCGGTGCAGCACATTGCCGGCACGGTTGGTCATCTCGACCGCCGCGCGCCGCGAGAAGGTCAGCAGCAGGATGCGCTGGGGATCGGCGCCGCTCTGGATCAGCCGCGCGACCCGGTGCGCCAGGGTGCTGGTTTTGCCCGAACCGGCCCCGGCGATCACCAGCAGCGGGCGCGGATTATCCAGCCCGATATCGTGTTCGACGGCGGCCCGCTGCTCCGGATTCAGGCTGGCATAGGGATCTTCGGGGACTGTTTTTTCAGCGACGGCTTGCATCTGGACATTTCAACTTGGGAATGCTACAACTGTACATTTATCCAGTAATGCTGCGCAAGAAAAATCCCACGGTGTTGCACGAAAATTTTTGAAAATCCTTCGCGCGAGTTTGCGATATCTCAGCAATGCGTCTGGATTCCTGCGCTAAGTAGCCGTAACTAAAGCACTTTTTCAGATATCCACATTCGCTGTGTATAACTTTGTGGAAAAGCCCCTCTTGACACCCCGGAAGCCAATGCTGACGCGGGTTTCAACAAAATGCCCATTCCACAGGCAGAAGTATTTACCCTTAAAAATCAACAGCTTAAAAAGTCAACCGCATCAGTGGGAAAAAGAATTTGAAAAATTCTTTTGGGAATTTTTTGTGCATAACCCGGGCGCAGGAAGCGGCGGAATCCGCGCGCGATCGATGACTTTTTGATATGAAGTACACCCTGCTGGCAAGGTGCGGAAACACTGGGGGACAGTTAATGCCTGCGCCGGGCTGGTTCGAGCAGCACGCGCTCGATGACCTTCGGCGAGATGCCATGGGATTTGAGGTACTCAAGCGCAGCAACTGTATTGCTGGCTTCCTGGACGGAAATTGCGTGGTTCACAATATCGCGCCGCCGGGCATCTGTGCGTTCGTAGGGTGGTTCGACAAGCGCCACGTTTGCACCGGCGTATTGGTATTGATTCATCGCAACTCCCTCGCATTGTCTGACACGGATCAATTTTGCTGCTATCGGAGTATCCCCCAATAAACCTCAAAGTCAATGTCAGGTTTCCATCAAAATGGGTAATTATTAAGTTGTGCAGCAAGCATTGATGAGCGTTTGCAGCCATGCGGAAACGGAACGTGCCGCGCCCGGGCGCCGGGCTAGAATCGACGCACGAATGCAGTGCGTTTTTCCATCCGATGAAAAGGATTTGACATGGCAACCCACTTCGACCCCAAACTCAATCCTGGCGACGACGCCGAGCCCGGCACCCCCGGTAGCGGCGAGGATATCTGCGACGAATGCAGCGGCAGCGGCAAGCTGGGCGACGGCCGGCCCTGTCCCAACTGCGGAGGAACCGGCAAGGTTATCCACGGCATCGGCGGCGGCTAGCCGGCGTGGACAAGCAGCAATGCAGGCGCGATAATGGGGAATGAGCCTTCCGCAAGATGCAACGCACGCCCGTCCGCATTCCCTCACTGACCTGTTCGTTTCATTCACCCTGCTGGCCCTGCAAGGCTTCGGCGGCGTGCTCGCGGTTGTCCAGCGCGAACTGGTCGAGCGCAAACGCTGGCTGACCCAGGAAGAGTTCATCGAGGACTGGGCCGTTGCGCAGGTAATGCCGGGGCCGAATGTCGTCAACCTGTCGATGATGATCGGCGGACGCTATTTCGGCCTGCCGGGGGCGCTGTCGGCGCTGGCCGGCATGCTGGCGGTCCCGCTGGTCGTCGTCATCCTGCTGGCGATGCTGCACAGTCATTATGCCGGCCATCCCGGCGTCGACGGCGCCTTGCGCGGCATGGCGGCCGTGGCCGCCGGCATGATCGGCGCCGCCGGCCTGCGGCTGTCCACCGCGCTGGCGCGGCATCCGCTGCCACTGGCCTGGGGCGTGGCGCTGGCCGCGCTGGCCTTCGTGCTGGTGGCGCTGGTGCGCGTGCCGCTGCTGTACGTGCTGTTCGGCGTCGGCGGCCTTGGCTGCATCCTCACCTACCGCAGGCTGAAACAATGAGCGCGCCCGCCATCGTGCTTGGATGGAGCGACTGGGCCAGCCTGTTCGGCCATTACCTGATGCTGTCGCTGATGTCGTTCGGCGGCGCGATCTCGACCACGCCGGAGATGCACCGCTACCTGGTGGAACAGCACCACTGGCTCACCCAGCAGCAATTCAACCATTCGATCGCCATCGCCCAGGCCGCGCCGGGGCCGAACGTGCTGTTCGTTGCGCTGATGGGCTGGAACGTGGGCATGAATGCGGGCAGCACGACAGCGGCCGTGCTCGGCGTCGCGGTGACCATGCTGGGCATCCTGCTGCCGTCCACGGTGCTGACCTATGTCGCGGCGCGCTGGGGCCACCAGAACCGCGAACTGCGCGCGGTACGGGCGTTCAAGATGGGCATGGCGCCGGTAGTGGTGGCGCTGCTGCTGTCGACCAGCTGGATCCTTGGCAGCGCGCCCCAGGCCGCGCGCGACAACTGGCCGCTGTGGCTGCTCGCCATTGCCAGCGGCCTGCTGATCTGGCGCACCCGGCTGCACCTGCTGTGGTTCCTGGCCGCCGGCGCCGTGCTTGGCTGGCTACAACTCGTCTGATTGACCTGCTTCGGCATGCCTGCGCCGCAATGCGGCTAGCCTAGCATCTGGCATCACTACTTCTGGGAGGCAATCATGAGCACGGGCCAATTCTCGGGCAATCCGCGCACTGAATGGCTGTCGGGCGAAGGTCCGGACCGCGCGATGCGCCTGGTCGACACCTTCTCGTTCACCGATGCCAAAGGGCGCCGCTGGGACGTGCCGGCGGGCATGGAGGTGGACGGCGCCACCATCCCGCGCACCCTGTGGTCCTCGGTCGGCAGCCCTTATACGGGCAACTACCGGCGCGCCGCGATCCTGCACGACGCCGCCATCCTCGACCCGCGCAACCGGCGCATCGACGCCGATGCCATGTTTTATGAAGCCTGCCTTGCCGGCGGCTGCACGGCTAACCAGGCCAAGCTGTTGTACGCGGGCGTTTGCATCGGCAGCTGGGTGAGCCAGGCCAGGCCGGTCGAGCATGCCCTCGCCGGGCAGATCCCGGACGTAGCGCGGCTTCCCGGCGAGCACTCGCCACTCGACTTGGAGATCCGCGCCATCTACACGCTGCTGGCGGGCGAGCTTGCCCGCACGCCCGACGACTTCGATTCGGTCCGCGCCACGGTGGACCAGCGCCTCGCCGGCATACAATGAACTTAGTGCGTTGGCAACTTACGGCCGGTGCAGGCATACTGGCGCCAGTCCATCACCAGGTAATTCCATGCTCGAACTCATCAGTGAACACGCCTGCTTCGGCGGCTCGCAACGCTTTTACCGCCACCAATCGCAGTCCACCGGCTTGCCAATGCGCTTTTCGGTCTTCCTTCCAGCGGGGGCGGCGGACGGCAAATGTCCCGCCTTGTTCTACCTGGCTGGCCTGACCTGTAACGAAGAAACCTTCATGACCAAGGGCGGCGCCCAGCGTGTTGCTGCGCGCGAAGGGATGATCCTGGTCGCGCCTGACACGAGTCCGCGCGGCGCCGGCATTGCCGGCGAATCGGACGCCTGGGACTTCGGCGCCGGCGCGGGGTTTTATGTCGATGCCACCCAGGAGCCATGGCGCGGCAACTACCGCATGTACAGTTACATTCTCGAACTGCGCGCTCTGCTGGTGGCCGAGCTGCCGCTGGACGCGGCGCGGATCGGCATTTTCGGGCACTCGATGGGTGGCCACGGGGCACTGGTGCTGGCCCTGCGCAATCCGGAACTGTTCCGTTCGGTGTCGGCATTCGCGCCGATCGCCGCCCCCTCGCGCTGCCCGTGGGGCCAGAAAGCGTTCAGCGGCTACCTCGGTGCGGACGAGTCCACCTGGCGCGCCTACGACGCCAGCGAACTGATGGCGCAAGCGAGCGCGCCCTTCCCCAACGGCATCCTGGTCGACCAGGGGCTGGCCGACAAGTTCCTTGGCGACCAGCTCTACCCGGAAGCCTTTGAAGCGGCTTGCCGCCATGCCGGCCAGGCGCTGGAGCTGCGCCGCCATGCCGGCTACGACCACGGCTACTACTTCATCTCCACCTTCATGGAAGACCACATGAACTTCCATAGCGCAAACCTCGGATAGGCGGGCGGCGCCTCAACCGGCGGACCCGCAGTTCAAGCAGCCGCAAAACTGAACAAACCCCCGGCCGGTTGGTCCAACCAGTCAGCACAGCGACTGGACCCGGCTATGAAGCTACGCGACCCTACCGTGTGGATGTGGAGCGAAGCGCTCGACGTGCTCGAGCGCGCCGACCGCATGCAGCGCCAGTTCTTCCAGCTGGGCGCGCAGTGCCCGGGCGGGCCCGTGTGGGAGCCGCCGGTCGACATTTTCGAAACCGCGCAGCAATTCGTCGTTTTTGCCGCGCTGCCTGGCGTGGGCGCCGCGCAGCTGTCGATTGTGCTCGACGGCGCCGTGCTGACCGTGCGCGGCCAGCGCGCCATGCCCGATATCGGCCAGGGCGCGCACATCCGCAGCGTGGAAATACCTTACGGACGGTTCGAGCGCCGCATTGAACTGCCTGCGCCCGGTCTGCGCGTGCACGCGCGTTCGCTTGCCGACGGCTGCCTGACCCTGGTGCTGGACAAAACCGGGGAACCCGCATGAGCACCGGCCTCGAACAAGTGCTGCCATCCGGCGAGGCCGCAGGCGAGCCTGCGCCGGGCGCGGCGCCAGGCGAAGCGGCTGGCCGCATCCAGCTGCCACCCGATGGCCTGATCCTTATTCCGGTGCGTAACATGGTGCTGTTTCCCGGCCTGGTTGCCCCCATCAGCATCGGGCGCCAGCGGTCGATTGCGGCGGCGCAGGAAGCCGCGCGCAGCGAGCGCCCGGTCGGCGTGCTGCTGCAGCGCGAGGCCGCCAGCGATGCGCCGCGCCCGGACCAGCTGTATGGAATCGGCACGGTCGCCAGCATCGTGCGCTATGTCACCGCGCAGGAAAACAGCCACCACATCGTATGCCAGGGCCAGCAGCGCTTCCGGGTCATCGAATTTCTCGACGGCTACCCCTTCTATGCCGCGCGCGTGCAGCTGCTGCCCGAGGCCGATGAGTCCCGGCCGGAAATCCAGGCCATGCTGGTCCAGCTGAAGCAGCGCGCCGACGAAATCCTGGGCCTGCTGCCGCAGGTGCCGGCCGAACTCGCGCGCTCGGTCCAGGGCATGAGCTCGGCGACCGCCTTCGCCGACTTTATCGCCGGGCTGATGGATATCCCGCCGGAAGAAAAGCAGCAGGTGCTGGAAACCATCGACCTGGCGCGCCGGCTTGAAAAGGTGCTCGGCATGCTGGTGCACCGGATTGAAATCCTGCGCCTGTCGCAGCAGATCGACCAGCAAACCAAGGAAAGGATGGACGAGCGCCAGCGCGAATTCCTGCTGCGCGAACAGCTCAAGACCATCCAGGACGCGCTGGGCGACAGCACCGAAGGCCGGGGCGACCTCGACGAACTGAAGGAAGCGCTTGCAAAGGCCAGGCTGCCGCCCGACATCGACACCCATGTGCGCAAGGAGCTGCGCCGGCTTGAAAAAATGGCGGACGCGTCGATGGAATATTCGATGCTGCGCACCTATCTCGAATGGCTGGCCGAACTGCCGTGGACCGTGCAGGACACCGGGGACATCCAGATCGGCGAAGCGCGCCGCATCCTGGACGAGGACCATTTCGGCCTCGACAAAGTCAAGCGGCGCATCCTCGAATACCTTGCCGTGCGCAAGCTCAACCCGCACGGCAAAAGCCCGATCCTGTGCTTCGTCGGCCCGCCCGGCGTGGGCAAGACCTCGCTCGGCCAGAGCATCGCCCGCGCCACCGGACGCAAGTTCGTGCGGGTCAGCCTGGGCGGCACCCACGACGAAGCGGAAATCCGCGGCCACCGCCGCACCTACGTCGGCGCCCTGCCCGGCAATATCATCCAGGGCATCCGCAAGGCCGGCGCGCGCAATTGCGTGATGATGCTCGACGAAGTGGACAAGCTGGGCACAGGCTTCCATGGCGACCCGGCGGCGGCGATGCTGGAAGTGCTCGACCCCGAACAGAACAGTACCTTCCGCGACAACTATCTTGCGGTCCCGTTCGACCTGTCGACCGTGCTGTTCATCTGCACCGCGAACATGCCCGACGCCATTCCCGGCCCCTTGCGCGACCGCATGGAAGTCATCTCGCTGCCCGGCTATACCAACGAAGAAAAAGCCCAGATTGCCCAGCGCTACCTGGTGCCGCGCCAGCTCGAAGCAAACGGGCTGCGCGGCGAACAAGTGGGCATCAGCGCTGACGCCATCGGCGCCATCATCGACGGCTATACCCGCGAAGCCGGCGTGCGCAACCTCGAACGCGAAATCGGCAGCACCTTCCGCCATGCCGCGATGCGCATCGCCGAAGGCGACACGGCGCGCATCGAGATCGGCGCCGCCGACCTTGCGGCGATCCTCGGCCCGCGCAAGTTCGAAAGCGAACTGGCCATGCGCACCAGCCTTCCTGGCGTCGCGACCGGCCTGGCGTGGACAGCGGTTGGGGGCGACATCCTGTTTGTCGAAGCGAGCCGGGTGCCCGGCACAGGCAGGCTGATCCTGACCGGGCAGCTGGGCGAGGTCATGAAAGAAAGCGCGCAGGCGGCGCTCACGCTGATCAAGGCGCACAGCGCCGCGCTGGGCATTGCCAGCGACCTGTTCCGCCGCAGCGACGTGCACGTGCACGTGCCTGCCGGCGCCATACCCAAGGACGGCCCCAGCGCGGGCGTGGCCATGTACGTCGCGCTGGCCTCGCTGGCGCGCGGCACGCCGGTGCGCAGCGACCGCGCCATGACGGGCGAAATCAGCCTGCGCGGGCTGGTCCTGCCAGTGGGCGGCATCAAGGAAAAGGTGCTGGCCGCGGTCCGGGCAGGCATCAGCACGGTCATGCTACCGGCGCGCAACCAGAAGGAGCTGGACGAGATCCCGGAAGACGCGCGGGCACGGCTGCGCTTCGTCTGGCTTGAAACGGTGGACGACGCGGTTGCGGAAGCGATCGGCATACCGATTGCGGCCGCGGCAGCGGAATAAAAAAGGCGATGTCCCGTTAAAGTGCGCCTTGTCGTTCCCGCGAAAGCGGGAATCTATTCCCCGTCAGCTTAGCGGCCCCAGCCGCTGCCCGGTTGGTCGTCGCACGCATGGGTGCCCGCCTTCGCGGGCACGACGGTGATGATCTTAAGCGATCGGCATACCGATTGCAGCCGCGGCAGTGGAATAAAAAAGGCGATGTCCCGTTAAAGTGCGCCTTGTCGTTCCCGCGAAAGCGGGAATCTATTCCCCGTCAGCTTAGCGGCCCCAGCCGCTGCCCGGTTGGTCGTCGCACGCATGGGTGCCCGCCTTCGCGGGCACGACGGTGGTGATCTTAAGCGATCGGCATACCGATTGCAGCCGCGGCAGTGGAATAAAAAAGGCGATGTCCCGTTAAAGTGCGCCTTGTCGTTCCCGCGAAAGCGGGAATCTATTCCCCGTCAGCTTAGCGGCCCCAGCCGCTGCCCGGTCGGTCGTCGCACGCATGGGTGCCCGCCTTCGCGGGCACGACGGTGATGATCTTAAGCGATCGGCATACCGATTGCGGCCGCGGCAGTGGAATAAAAAAGGCGATGTCCCGTTAAAGTGCGCCTTGTCGTTCCCGCGAAAGCGGGAATCTATTCCCCGTCAGCTTAGCGGCCCCAGCCGCTGCCCGGTTGGTCGTCGCACGCATGGGTGCCCGCCTTCGCGGGCTCGACGGTGGTGGTGATGACGTCTTCACGGTGGCATCGCCCCCAGCGCACAGCTACCAGCGGCAGCAAGCTACACCGCCGCAGGCCTGCCGCCCCCTTCCCCGAGCCGCGCCCACGCGCGCACGCGCCACGCCAGCGCAAGCATCAGCGTGCCGGTGACAAGCGCATACAGGCTGATCATCCACACGATGGCCAACCCGCCGATGCCGACCGGGAACAGGAACACGATCACCCCGAACACAATCGACGCTACGCCGCTGGCAATCAGCAGCCACTCGCCCTCGATCTGCTTGCGCATGCGCACCGCGACGACAATATCGAGCACGCCAGTCACCAAAGCATTCGCGCCGATCAGCAGGATCAGCACCAGCAGCGTCAGCGCCGGATGCAGGGCCGCGACTGTACCGGCCCCGACGCTGACGAGGCCAAGCAGGAGCAGCACCCACCACTGCTCATCCGTTTTCCGGTTGCGCGCCGCGCCAAAGATCCAGATCGCGCCCGACAGCAGCGCGAAGGCGGTAAACAGGGCGACCAGCCAGCCCAGCGTCACCACCGGAAACAGGATCGCGAGCACGCCGAAGGCAATCGCGATCACGCCGCGCAGGGCCAGCATCCACCACGAGCGCATCAGGGTCTCGTTCATTGGGTCCTCCTTCAAATGATGGGTTTTGACCGCGCCAGCCCGCGCTTGACCCGGTCAATCCGGCCTTCCCTGCTCCCGGTCAAAGGCCCTGCCGATGCTGGCGATTTAAAGCGGCCCGGTTCGCTTGAATTTTGCCGCGCGCGGCCTATAAATTGAGTAGGAGCGTGGACTTCCTTGCCCACGCATTTTCATCAACTGACTAGTTACCCGGGAGTTGAACAATGAACCTCATCCGTCGTCCATCATCATTGGCAACCTATCGCCCGCGCGCGCTCGACGACCCGTTTGGCCGCATGGTCGAGAGCATGGTAGAAGACATGTTCGCGCCGTTCACAACGGGGCAGCAACTGTCCCAGTGGGCGGGCGAAGGCGTTGCCACCCCGCGCATCAACGTGCGCGAAACCGAAAAGTCCTTCGAGATCGAAGCTGAAATGCCCGGCGTGAAAAAAGAGGACGTCAAGGTATCCGTTGAAAACCAGCGCGTCACCATCGAAGCGGAAAGCAAGCGCGACACCGAACAACGCGAGGGCGAGAACGTCGTCTATTCCGAGCATAGCGCGCGCAGGTACATGCGTTCCTTCAGCCTGCCCACCGACGTCGACGAGGCAGCCGCCCAGGCCCACCTGGAAAACGGCATGCTCACCCTGTCCCTGCCGAAGAAGCAGGCCGGGGCCGCTACCCGGCTGACGGTGCAGTAAACGGCGACCGCGGCGCATGCGCAGGCAGGACCTCCTGCTTGCGCAGTGCCGTGGCGTCTTTGCGGGCGGCAGCTGCGCCGCCCGCAGGGGGAATGCGATGCACAGCACCTACGAATTCAAGGATCGTACCCATGCGGGAAAGATGCTGGCCAAGGCCCTGTCGGTGTACGCGCATGATCCGCGCGCGATCGTGCTGGCCCTGCCGCGCGGCGGGGTGCCGGTCGGCTTTGCGGTGGCCCGCCAGCTCGGCCTGGCGCTCGACATCCTGATCGTCCGCAAGCTGGGCATGCCGGGGCACGAGGAATTCGCCATCGGCGCAATCGGCGCGGGCGGCGTGCGCGTCCTGCAGGAAGACGTGGTCGATGAGTATGGCGTGCCGGCTCCCGCGATAGCAGCCATCAGCGCGCGCGAACTGAAGGAGATCGAGCGGCGCGAGCGCCAGTACCGGGGCGCGCGCGCACCATTGCAACTGCGCGGCCGCATTGCCCTGCTGGTCGACGACGGCCTGGCCACGGGTTCAACCATGCGCGCTGCAATCGAGATCGCGCATAAACTTGGTGCAGCACGCGTAGTCGTCGCCGTACCCGTCGGTGCGCCGGACACTTGCAACGCCCTGGAACGCGAAGTGGATGAGCTGGTCTGCCTGAGCAGGCCGCCTTTCTTCTCAGCAGTCAGCCAGTGGTACCGCGACTTCGGCCAGACCAGCGACGAGGAGGTCCAGGACCTGTTGGCTCTTGCCTGGCGAGAACACCCGGACACGGCTGCGCCGGCATCCATGAATAACCCATAACAGGAGAACAGCATGAGGCAACTGACTGACCAGAACATCGAGTGGGGCAAGTGGCTGGGCAGCGCCGCCGTGGGCGCATTGGTGATGTACATGCTCGACCCGGACCGCGGCGCACCGCGCCGTGCACAATCCGGCGAGAAACTTCGCGAACTGGGCAAGCAGACCGGCGACGCTTTCGAGCGCGTGGTGCGCAGCATCGGGGAAGGCCCGAGCTACGACAGCAGCCGCAGCTATGCATCGGACCTGGCCCAGCGTACCGCCGAGACCGGCCACCAGATGGCCGACCGCGCCGCCGACGCCCTGCACTCCGCCGAATCGGCGCTACGCGATTCGATGTACCGCGCCAGCGACGCGGCCAGCCACGCGATCGAACCGCTGCTGGAGGCCACCCGTGGCCCCTGGTCGACCAGCACCCGCAGCGCCGCGGTCCTGGGCGGCGGCGCGCTGGGCCTGTATGCGCTGGCCTCGCGCTCTCCCATGGCGATCCTGGCCGGCTTGGCCGGCCTCACGCTGCTGACCCGGGGCGCCAGCAACCGCCCGCTGGCCCAGCTTGTCGGCGGACGCCACCGGATGGTCGACGTCACGCGCACGATCCACATCGACGCCTCGCCCGACAAGGTGTACGAGCTGTGGAGCAACTACGAGAACTTCCCGCACTTCATGTCCAACGTCGTGGAAGTGCGCGACCTCGGCAACCGCCGCTCGCACTGGGTGGTGCGGGGCCCGGCCGGCACCGAATTCCGCTTCAACTCGGTGCTGACCGAACAGTCGCGCCCGCGCCGGCTGGCCTGGCGCAGCGAACCGGGCGCGGAAATCGAGCAATCCGGCTCGGTCGAGTTCCAGCCCTCGCGCGGCGGTACCCGCGTGACGGTGCGCATGTCCTACGTGCCGCCTGCCGGCGCCATCGGCCATGGCCTTGCGGCCATGATCGGCAGCGATCCCGAGCGCCGCATGGAAGAAGACCTGGCGCGCATGAAAGCCGTGATCGAGCGCGGCGCCATCCCGTCCGGTGCGGCGCGCGAAGGCAGCTCGCACGGCAGGTTCCTGCACTAGGAACCAGCCATGTTGCACCGGGCATCTTCCCTGGCTGCAGCGATCGCAAAAGCCGCCCACCCGCTCACCGGCGGGGCGGGCGACTACACGCCGCTGCTCGACATGGTGGGCGACGCCAACTACGTGCTGATCGGCGAAGCGACCCACGGCACCCATGAGTTCTACGAGGAACGGGCGCGCATCACCCAGCGCCTGATCCTCGAACAAGGCTTCAACGCCGTTGCCGTCGAGGCCGACTGGCCCGACGCCTACCGGGTCAACCGCTTTGTCCGCGACCAGGGCGACGACACCGACGCGGTGCAGGCGCTGCTGGGGTTCCAGCGCTTTCCCAGCTGGATGTGGCGCAATACCGACGTCGTCAATTTCGTGACCTGGCTGCGTTCATATAATGACGGGCTCGAACCGGACGACAAGGTGGGATTCTACGGCCTGGACCTGTACAGCCTGTTCACCTCCATGGATGAGGTGCTGCGCTACCTTGAACAGGTCGACCCTGCAGGCGCGGCGGCGGCCAAGGCGCGCTATGCCTGCTTCGACCACTACCAGGATGACAGCGAACGCTATGCTTACGCCGCGGGCATCGGCGTGTCCGAATCGTGCGAGAGCGCCGTGATCGCCCAGCTCCAGGCGCTGCAGCAGCGCGCGCTCGAATACATGCAGCGCGACACGGCCAATGCGCACGACGCATACTTCTACGCGCAACAGAACGCCCGGCTGGTGATCAACGCCGAGGCTTACTACCGCACCATGTTCCGCGGGCGCGTGTCCTCATGGAACCTGCGCGACCAGCACATGGCCGACACGCTCGATGCGCTGGTCCAGCATGTCGGGGCGCGGACCGGAACCCAGGCAAAGGTCGTGGTGTGGGAACACAACTCGCATATCGGCGACGCCCGCGCTACCGAAGTTGGGCGGCTTGGCGAATGGAATGTGGGCCAGCTGGCGCGTGAACGCTACGGCGACCAGACGCGGCTGGTCGGATTCTCGACCTACGACGGCACGGTGACCGCGGCATCCGAATGGGGCGGGCGCGCCGAGCGCAAGCAGGTCAGGCCGGCGCTTGCGGAGAGTTATGAGTCCCTGTTCCACGAGGTGGGCATGGAGCGCTTTTTGCTGGACCTTCGCAAGGAGGGCGAGGTGCGCAATGCTCTGATGGACCGCAGGCTGCAAAGGGCCATCGGCGTGCTTTACCTGCCGCAAACCGAGCGGCAGAGCCATTATTTCCATGCGCAACTGCCCCAGCAGTTCGATGCGATGATTCATGTCGACCGGACCTCGGCCGTGGTGCCGCTTGAGGAGGTCAGCAAGCCGACCGGCGGCGAGGCGCCTGAGACCTTCCCGGCCGGGGTTTGAGCGGGGGCGGGAGCGTTGCGCGGCGGCCGCGCTCCAGTGGCGGAGCACGGCGGATGCGGCCTTCGGCCTTATCCGCCCTACCGATGGTGGCGGGCCAGTTTCACGCATTCGGTGGATGTCGCCCTTCGGGTTCTTCCACCCTGCCGGGCCGGTTTTCGGTTTTACGCGACCATCGAGCGGGGCTTGCCGAGCGAGGCGACCAGGGTGGCGACGTCCTCGTCGACAATGAAGGCTGCCGACGAGTGGCCGGCCAGCAGCTTTTCGGGCGCCATCGAGCGCGCGATCGCGTAGCCTTGCACGTAGTCGACGCCGATGTCGGCCAGCGTCTGCACCGTGGCGCTGTCTTCCGCCCATTCCGCGATCGTCTTCATGCCAAGATTGACCGCCAGGTTGACGATCGCTTCGACGATCGCCACATTGGCCGGGTGCTCGTTGATGTTGACGATGAAGTTGCCGTCGATTTTCAGCACGTCGGCCGGCAGTTCCTTCAGGTACGAGAACGAGGTGTAGCCCGCGCCGAAGTCGTCCAGCGCCACCTTGACGCCGAAATTGCGGACCTGGTCGATGAAGCGGCGGGTGTTGTCGAGATCATGCAGGGCGACGCTTTCCGTGATCTCCATGCACAGCTTGTTGGCCACGTGGACATAGCGCGCCAGGATTTCGAACGTGTCCTGCACAAAGCTTTCGTCGTTCAGCGACGCGCCGCTCAGGTTCATGCAGACGAACTGGGTGTTCGTCAGCGATTGCGCGTTCTGCGCAATCCAGGCCAGCGTCGTGGCCAGCACCCAGCGGTCGATCACCCCGGCGCGGCCGCTTTTCTCGGCCGCCGAAATGACCGGGCCGGCCGGCATGACCTTGCCGCTGGCGTCGCGCATGCGCAGCAGCACTTCGAAGTTCAGCGAGGCAGTCGGCGTCTTCAGCGACATGATCGGCTGCATTTCGAGGAACATCCCGTCGGTCGCGTTCGGCGCAGCCAGGCGCGCCACCAGGTTCAGCTCGGCCTCGCGCTCATGGAAGGCCGAGGCATTGCGTTCATACACCACCAGGCCATCGGAATGGCCGCCCTTCGCTTCGCGGCAGGCGCGGTCGGCGGTCGAGATGGCGTCCTTCATCGGCATGCCGCGGCTCACTTCGATCAGGCCGATCGAGCCGCGCACGTGGAAGGCCTTGTCGCCGACCCGGTACGGTGTGGCGCTGATGCGGTCGACAATGCCGCGGCAGATCAGCGACGCCAGCGGGATCGTGGTGTCCGGCATGACGATCACAAACTCGTCGCCGCCCACCCGGCCGACCTGCTGGCCGCCCGCCAGCATCATCGAAATGCGTTGGCACACTTGCTTGAGCACTTCGTCGCCGGCGCTGTGGCCGAACAGGTCATTGATCAGCTTGAAGCGGTCGAGGTCGAGGTAGGCCAGGGCCAGCGGCTTGCCGCCGGCCAGCTGCACGGCGGCCGTGTCGAACATGCGCTCGATGCCGCGGCGGTTGAACACTTTGGTCAGCGGGTCGTTATTGGCCATGAACTGCAGCTGCTCGGTCGCCTTGGCCTGCTCGGTAATATCTTGCAGCACGCCTTCGATGCGGCTGCGCGCCAGGGTCGCGCGCACCAGGAAGCGGCGTGTCCCGTCGCGGTTCTGGATCTCCAGCTCGGCGTCGGCGGCGCTGTGCACCTGGTCGTGCAACTGGCGCCATACCTCTTCGGCAAAGAATTGTTTCCAGCGGGTGCGGCCCGGGACCACGTCCATCTCCAGCATCTTGTTGACTGCCGGATTGGCGCTGAGGAACTGGCCATACACGTCGAGCGTGAACAGACCGACCGGCATCGCTTCGTACGCGTGCTGCAATTCGGCCTGGGCGGCAATGCGTTTTTCCGTCTCCAGGCGCATTTGTTCGGCCACGGCCAGCGCCGCCAGCAGGCTGGACGCCAGCGCGGCGGTGACGCTGTTGACCACGCCCAGCACTTCGCGCATGCCCAGCGCAGCCGAGATCAGCTCGGCGAAGCCGGACAGGAAGGTCACCGCGAACGAGGCGGCGAACCAGAACGCCACCCGGGTGTGCGACTGGAGAATGATGCTGACCAGCCCCATCGTCATCCACAGCAGGCCAAAGCCGGTCACTGCCCACATCAGCGGCAGGAACATGCTGTACGGCATAACGAATGCGGCGATCAGCAGCGGCACGCTCATCCATTCCATTACCTGCAGCGGGCCGACAAACCGCGAGCGCGCAAGATCCTTGCGGAACAAAGTCTGGTACAAGGTCAGCGTGGCGACGGCATACAGCGCAATCGATACCGACCGGCTCAGCAACAGCCATTCAGCCGGCACGACCTGTCCCAGCCATTGAGTATCCCAGCCGGCCGACAGCGCGCCGACGCGCAGGTTCATGATCAGCCAGCCGGCGAACAGCACATACAGGCCCTGGCGGTTGATCAGCGCGGTGGTGAGCACGAACAAGGTCAGCACGATCATGCCGCCGTCGAGCAGGCCCGACTTGCGGTGATACTGCTCGACAGAACGGCTTAACTGGTCCGCGGGCCATTGCAGCACGGTCAGGCGGGCCGGGCCGACAAAGCTGCCGCGGCACAGGATCTGGGAAGGTGTATTGTCGAGCGCGAGGGCGAATCCGGATTTCACCGGCGACATCGCGCCGTCGGAACGGCTGCGGGTCGACTGGCCGAGCGGGCTCAGCGAAACCGCGTCCCAGCAAGCGAGGTCGATCGAATGGCGCGAGGGGAATTCTACGACCGGCACGTCGCCGTCGGCCGCCAGCGTGTCAAAACTGAACCAGCGCGGCTTTTCCGACAGCTTGGTGTCGCTGAAGGTGACCAGGGGTTTGTCCTTGAGCGCGGCGACGGCCTGGGCCGGGGTCAGCGGCGCGGCCGTCTCGGGCAGCACGCGCATGTGGAGTACCTTGTCGTCGCGCACGGTGTAGTGGCTGTCCCACGAAAACAGGGCAACCAGCGACAACAGCACTATCCCCAACGGCACCACATATAAGGACATGGCGCGCAGCGCCCATTCGAGCGACCGCTGGGCGCGCCTCGGAATGATGCTGCGTAGAGAGAATGACGGCATTGACATGTACTTTTATCCAACTGCAGGTTAACCGCCGCCATTCTAAACGGGGCACGGGTAATATTCCTACAAGGATACATGTTCAATCATGTACCGTCATGCAAATCTTTACGCAAAGATACTATCGGTTACCGCATGAGCTGAAGGCGCCGTAACTAACGGTCCCGACATGCGTTGGTACTGCGGGGCGGCAGGCGCGCCGATGTCGATGTCGGCATGGCGGGTGTGGCGGAAAAAGCCCAGCAGCGGGTGCTTGGCCGCGGTCCAGCGTTCTTCGCCGGTTTCGATTTCAAACGCCATCACGCGGTGCGGCATATTGCCCACATGGCGCAGCGGGATCAGTTCACGGTTCGGAAACACGTCCGAAAACAACAGCTGTTCGTACTGGCGGTCGATCGGCGTACGGCCGGTCACCACCGCCCACTCCACCTTGTTCTGTTCGCAATATTCGAAGCAGGCCTTGATCAGCGCCACTTTCACCAGGCGGCCGATGCGGCCTTCGTCGATGCCCAGGCGGGTGACTTCCGCCAGCCGGCGGGTCATCAGCCACAAGGGCAGCTCGACCGACTCTTCGACATGCAGTGGCTGGTGGAAGTTGGTCTGGATGCGCGCGCTGCCGATTGGCGAGCCGTCGAGCTTCGATTCGGCCAGCAGCACCACCGAGTCGCTGTCGAAGTCGCACTCTTCCGGCTCGGCCAGGCTGAGGGCAAACTCGGGAAGATGGCGGGCGTAGGCCGCGTGACGGATCTTGACCGCCTTCATCAGGTCTTCCTCGGTCTGTACACGCTTGATGGTGAACGGCAGGCGCTCGCTTTTCATCGCCACCGGAGCTTCGACAGCAAAGCCCAATGGGCGGGAAGAAACGGTTGGGGTGTGCTCCATGGCGATGCTCCTAATAATTCATAAATGGGAAAGGCGTTTATGAATTATCAAGCCTTGCGATGATTTCTAAACTACAAGAAGACAGGCTTTTCCCCTTCTGTTTATCGAACGTCTACTCATTTTGCAATGTTGCATTAAGGAATCAATAAAATCTGCAAGGAAATGCACTGCAAGTTGCCTACATGCTAAGGAAAATAATCAGCGCGAGGTACAACAGGAACACGGTCGCCGCCACGGTTTGCAGCACCACGGTACGCCACAGCGTGCTGCCCCATGTCAGGCCATAGGCGGCGCGCAACTGCAAGAACATGTGGACCGGCGGCACCGTGAACAGCATAAACGCCACCACGCCCGGCAAGCCCGCGAACTTGAGCACGAACAGCACCGCGAACAATAGCGACATGAATGACAGCGAGTACAGTGAAAACACGGCGTGGTCATACATCGTGAGGCCCGGCTTCCAGAAAAACATCAGCCACAGGAAAGGCAGCGAGATCGGCACCAGCAGGAAAGAGAACTTGTAGGCTGTATTCTTCAGCTTGTAGATGGTCAGTTCCGGGTTTTTGGTCGCGTGCTCGACGGCGGTATCGATAAAATCGATGTCGCTCTTGAAATCGATCGACGGGCCGGTGGCGCCAGCGCGTGTGTGCGCGCTGAGCTCCTGCGTGTCTTTGGCCAGCCCTACCGCGTTCGCAGCCATCGCCAGGGCGGCGAGGTCGTCGCGCGCCTCCTCGATGTCCGCTTCCGGGCCGCTCGTGTCGGAGCCGGCGCGCTTTGCCGCAGCCAGCGCCGCTTCCGCCTTCGCCAACGCGGCCCGCGCCTTGGCCGTATCTGCCGTCACTTCAGCACGTGCCTGCTCCACATTCTCATTGTTGCCGATGTTGACATTGCCTTTGCCGAAGTAGGAGCCAATGAAGAACAGGAAGAAGATCATGAAGAGGAACAGGGCGAGCGGCGATACGAAGCGGGTGCGCTGGCCGTCGATGTAACGCCGGGTCAGTTCGCCCGGTTTGGCCACCAGCAGCGGCAAGGTGCGCCACGCCTTGGCGTCGAAATGAAGGACGCCGTGCAGGACTTCTTCCCCCAGGTGCGCGAGTGAACGGTGCAGGTGGCTGCGCTGGCCGCAGGCATGGCAGAAACTGCCTACCAGCGGCGCCGCGCAATTGGCGCATGCGGCCCCGTGGTTTGCCGGCGCGGCCGCTGCGGCGCCGTGGTCGATCTCGTGTGCTGCCAGCCCGGCCGTTACCATGGCGCCGGCCGTTTCGATGTCTGCATTCATACTGGTCCCAGGTGGAAGGGCTCTAGCCCGTTTTTTTTAGGCTGAGATAGTAGCATTTCCACCCTGCCGGATAAACGGCTTTCAGGCCCCTACCCCGCCTGCATGAACTCGGCCACCCTGGCCTCGGCCAGCAGTGTCTTAATTTCTGGCACGCAGGAGCCGCAGTTGCCGCCCGCCTTCAGGCAGGCCGTCACCTCGCTCACTTCCGTCAGCTTGCGTGCGCGGATCGCCGCGCACAAGGTGTTGAGGCCGACACCGAAGCAGGCGCACACCGTGGGCCCCGCATCGGCCGATTTACCCAGCCAGCCGCCGGCCAGCAGGCCGGCGCGCTCATCGGATGCGATCGTGTCGAGGTCGAACAGGCCCGACAGCCATGCGCGCGATGGCAGGTCCGGCCGCTTTGACACGAACACGCACTGTTCGATCCGGTCGTCCACCAGGTGGACCGCGCGGTACACGCCGCCGGCATTGTCCTCGTACTCCAGCCAGTCCTCGCCCTCGCCGACGCCGAGCAACGCGCGCGCCCAGTCGCCGCGCGCGGCCGCCGCGTTGCGGCCCGCCAGTTCGTAGCGCGCAAACCCGCTGCCCTGCACCCGCGTCCAGTGCGCGATGCCATCGAGCGCAAGCGCGCGGCGCGTCAGCACAAAGCCGTGCCATGAGACCCCGAAGTGCTCTACCCGCACCGGCGTGTGCTTGAACTCCGGCTCGCCCGATACCGGATCGACCGCCGGGCTGACCAGGGCTCCGACCCGCGCGTCCGACGCGGTCTGCCCGTTCCAGTGGATCGGCACGAACACCGATCCGCGCGTGATGCCCCCACCATGCTGCACGCGCGCGACCAGCGAGCCCCAGGCGCTTGTCACGCGCGCCAGTTCGCCTTCGCGCACCCCATACAGCAGCGCGTCGTGCGGATGCAGGTCGACGAAGGCTTCGGCTACGTGGCCGGCCAGCCGCGGCGCCTTGCCGGTGCGCGTCATCGTATGCCACTGGTCGCGTACGCGCCCGGTATTCAAGGCCAGCGGATACTCGGCGCTGGCTGCGTGCACGGGCGCGCGCGGCGCCGTCGGCACAAACCTGCCGCCGCATTCGATGCGCCTGGTTCCCTCGGCCGCGCCAGTGGGGCCGCGCCGCACCGGCCACTGCACGGGTTCAAGCGTGTCGTACCCGTGCGCACCGAGGCCGGCAAGGCCATCGAGGTCGAACATGCGCCTGACGCAGCCCTCCCCCGTTCCGTTGCGCCAGCTGGACAGGCGCGCATGCTCGTCGAATATCTCGTGCGCCGCGCCAAAGCCGAAGCCATCGAAGCCCATGCGCTGTGCGACCTGGCAGATGATCTTCCAGTCCGCCCTCGCCTCGCCGGGCGCCGGCAAGAATGCGCGCTGGCGCGAGATGCAGCGCTCCGAATTGGTCACGGTGCCGTCCTTCTCGCCCCAGCCGAGCGCCGGCAGCAGTACATCGGCGAACGCGGTCGTGTCGGTGCTGGCCATGATGTCCGAGACCACCACCAGCGCGCACTTTTCCAGCGCACGCTGGACCTGGTTCGCGTCCGGCAGGCTGACCATCGGATTGGTCCCGATAATCCACACCGCCTTGACCTTGCCCTGTTCGACCGCGTGGAACAGGTCGACCGCTTTCAGGCCCGGCTTGTCGGCGATGCGCGGCGAATTCCAGAAGCGTTGCACCAGCTCGCGGTGCTCCTGGTTGTCGAGCTCCATGTGCGCCGCCAGCATATTGGCCAGTCCGCCCACTTCGCGCCCGCCCATCGCATTGGGCTGGCCAGTCAGCGAAAACGGTCCCATGCCAGGCTTGCCGATGCGGCCCGTGGCGAGGTGGCAGTTGATGATGCTGTTCACCTTGTCGGTGCCGGCCGACGACTGGTTGACGCCCTGCGAATAGGCGGTGACAACTTTGCCGGTGGCCGCGAACGCGCGGTAAAAGGCCAGCAGCTTGGCCGGCTCGACGCGGCAAACGCGCGCCACCTCCATCGGGTCGGCGCAATCGATGTTGGCGACCGCGAGCGCGGCGGCCATGCCGGTGGTACGGCTCCCGACATAGGCCGCGTCCATCGCGCCTTCGCGGGCGAGGTAGCTGAGCAGTCCGTTGAACAGCCACACGTCGGTGCCAGGCCTGACCGGCAGGTGCAGGTCAGCCAGCTCGCAGGTGGCGGTGCGGCGCGGGTCGACCACCACCACCATCACTTCCGGCCGGCGTTCCTTCAGCCTGGCGATACGCTGGAACAGCACCGGATGGCACCATGCCGCGTTCGAACCGGCCAGCACCACCATGTCGGCCATGTCGAAGTCCTCATAGCAGCCCGGCACCACGTCGGCGCCGAAGGCGCGCTTGTGGCCGGCCACCGACGACGACATGCACAGGCGCGAATTGGTGTCGATGTTGGCGGTCCCGATATACCCCTTCACCAGCTTGTTGGCCACGTAGTAGTCTTCGGTCAGCAGCTGGCCGGACACGTACAGCGCCACCGCGCCCGGCCCGTGCTCGGCGATGATCTCGCCAAAGCCCCGCGCGACCCGTTCCAGCGCCTCGTCCCACGATGCCTGGCGCATGCCGCCGTCGCCGCGCAGTTGCGGATGCAGCAATCGCCCCCGGAGGTCCAGCGTGTCGCCAAGCGCCGAGCCCTTGACGCACAGCTTGCCTTTATTGGCGGGATGCGAAGGATCGCCGTCGATGAGGATGCCGCCGTCGGCCTGCGGTGTCGCCTGCACGCCGCAGCCGACGCCGCAGTAGGCGCAGGTGGTGCGCACCGCAAGGGGAATGGGAGAAATCTTCATCGCTTTTCCTGGTTATGCGGTTTGCGCGCACATCGCCTCGCCAAACAGCAGGCGGCTGCGGATAGGGCCGATATCGGCGTTTGCGCGGATCAGGTCGAAATACCAAGGCCCGTCCTGCACGTCGCCGTACAGCACCGCGCCGCTCAGGCGGTTGCCGGCCAGGACCAGGCGCTTGTAGACGCCGCGGCGCGGGTCGCGCAGCACCAGGTCCTCGCTGCCCTCGCCGCCGACAAAGTCGCCCGCCGAATACAATTCGACCCCGGTCACCTTCAGGCGCGTCGCGGTAGCCTCCTGCACGTAGCGGCGGTGCCCGGCCCCGGCCAGGTGGGCGGCGCATACTTTGGCCTGTTCCCAGATCGGCGCCACCAGCCCGAAGGTAGCGCTGCGGTGCTGGACGCACTCGCCGACGGCGTACACGCGCGGGTCGTACGTCTGCAAGGTATCGTCCACCACGATGGCGCGGTCGCAATGCAGCCCGCTGTCGCGCGCCAGCGCGATATTCGGGCGCACGCCGGCCGCCATTACCACCAGGTCCGCGGGGATCTCGCTGCCGTCCCGGAAGCGCACGCCGGCGACCCGGCCGTTGCCGGTGATTTCAGCGGTATGCGCGTCGAGCATGAAGCACAGGCCCTTGTCTTCCAGCGCGCCCTTGAGCAGCAGCGAGGCGTGCTTGTCTAGCTGCTGGTTCATCAGGCTGTCGGTGACGTGCACTACCGTGACGTCCATCCCGCGCCGTTTCAGTCCGTTGGCCGCTTCCAGCCCGAGCAAGCCGCCGCCGATGACCACCGCATGGCGCCCGATGGCGGCTGCCTGCAGCATGGTGTCGACGTCTTCCAGGTCGCGGAAGCCCACCACGCCTGGCAGCTCGTGCCCCGGCACAGGCACGATGAACGGGCGCGAGCCGGTCGCCAGCAGCAGGCGGTCGTAACGCACTTCGCGGCCGGACTGCGAGTGCACGGTGCGGCGGATGCGGTCGATCCGCACCACCGGGTCGCCGGCGTGCAGCGTGATCCCGTTCGCGTCGTACCACTCGCGCGGATGCAGCACGATGTCCTCTGCGTTCTTTTCGCCGGCCAGCACAGGCGACAGCAGGATGCGGTTGTAGTTCACATGCGGCTCGGCGCCGAGCACGGTGATGTCGTACAGGTCCGGGGCGAGCTTCTGCAGTTCTTCGACCGTCCGCATGCCGGCCATGCCATTGCCGATAACGACCAGCGATGGCTTTGCCGCGCGCGCGTTCATGCGCCTACCCACACCGTTCCCGATTCGATGCGCGCCTGGTAGCGCGGCACCGAATGCTCCGGCGCTTCAAGGCACTCGCCCGTCTCCAGGTCGAAGTGGTGCTTGTAGATGGGCGAAGCGACAACGACCCGTTCGCCCACGCTGCCGACCAGCCCGCGCGCCAGCACGGCCGCGCCGCTGTTCGGGTCGAAGTTACCGATTGCGAACACCCGCTGCTCGCCGGACGCGACGCGGAACACGGCGACCTGCTCGCCGTTGACCAGCGCGCACACGCCGGTGTCCGGCACGATGTCGTCGACGGGGCAGATGGCGGTCCAGTTCTGTAGTTGGATATCACGGTGCATGGCATTCTCCTGGTCAGGCTGATTGTTTGACGGCGATTGGAATGACGCGCTTGCGTTCTTCCACGGTGGCCGGGCGGATCTGGCCGCGTTCAGGCATGAACACGACGTTCTGGTCGGGCTGGTCGCTGTTGACGAAGTGGCGGAAGCGCTTGCGGGTCTCCGGGTCGTTGACGGCGTTCTTCCATTCGCAGGCATAGGTATCGACCACGTGCTGCATGTCCGCTTCCAGTTCCGCGGCGATATGGAGCTTGTCGTTCACCACCACGTCCTGCAGGTATTCGAGCCCGCCCTCGAGGTTGTCGCGCCAGACACTGGTGCGCTGCAGGCGGTCGGCGGTGCGCACGTAGAACATCAGGAAGCGGTCGACATAGCGCACCACGGTTGCTTCATCGAGGCCGGTGGCGATCAGTTCGGCGTGGCGCGGCTTCATGCCGCCGTTGCCGCACACGTACAGGTTCCAGCCTGCTTCGGTGGCGATCAGGCCGACGTCCTTGCCCTGCGCCTCGGCGCACTCGCGGGTGCAGCCGGACACCCCGAACTTGATCTTGTGCGGCGTGCGCAAGCCCTTGTAGCGGTTCTCCAGGCGGATCGCGAAGCCCAGGCTGTCGTCCACCCCGTAGCGGCACCAGGTCGAGCCGACGCAGGACTTCACCGTGCGCAGCGACTTGCCGTACGCGTGGCCGGACTCGAACCCGGCGGCGATCAGCTCTTCCCAGATCAGCGGCAGCTGGTCGACCCGCGCGCCGAACAGGTCGACCCGCTGGCCGCCCGTGATCTTCGTGTACAGCCCGTACTTCTTGGCCACCTGCCCGACCGCGATCAGGCCGTCGGCCGTGACCTCGCCGCCTGGCATGCGCGGCACCACCGAGTAGGTGCCGTCCTTCTGGATATTGCCGAGGAAGTAGTCGTTCGAATCCTGCAGGCTGGCGTGGACCGGCGCCAGCACGAAGTCGTTCCATGTCGAGGCGAGGATGTTGGCCGCGACCGGCTTGCAGATGTCGCAGCCGAGCCCTGTCCCGTGCTGTGCGAGCAGTGCCGCGAACGTGCGAATCTTGCCTGCCTTGACGATGTGGTACAGCTCCTGGCGCGTGTGGGCGAAGTGTTCGCACACGTGGTTGTTGACGGCCAGCCCCTGCTTTTTCATCTCGGCCTTCATCACCTGCGTCACCAGCGGCACGCAGCCGCCGCAGGCGGTGCCCGCGCCGGTGCAGCTTTTCAGCGCGCCGATGGTGGTGGCGCCGCCGCACACGGCTTCGCACAGCGCCCCTTTCGATACATCGTTGCAGGAACAGATCTGCGCGCCGGCCGGCAGCGCATCGACGCCGAGCATCGGGCGCGCCTTGCCATCCGATTGCGGAAGGATCAGGAACTCGGGCGCTTCCGGCAGCGCGATTTTATTCAACATCATCTGCAGCAAGGCGCCGTATTCCGCCGCGTCGCCCACCATCACCGCGCCCAGCAGGTACTTGCCGCATTCGGACACGACGATCTTCTTGTACACCAGCTTGCGTTCATCGGTGAACTGGTAAGAGCGGCTGCCTGCCGTGGCGCCCTGCGCGTCCCCGATGCTGGCCACGTCCACGCCCATCAGCTTGAGCTTGGTGCTCATGTCGGCGCCATTGAAGTCGCCCGCCTCGCCCAGCAGGTGGCGCGCGGCGACCCGCGCCATATCGTAGCCCGGTGCGACCAGGCCGAACGCGGTGCCGTTCCAGGCGGCGCATTCGCCGACGGCGTAGATGTCCGGGTCGGAAGTCAGGCAGCTGTTATCGATGGCGATGCCGCCACGGCCTCCAAGGGCCAGGCCGCAGCCGCGCGCCAGTTCGTCGCGCGGGCGGATACCGGCCGAGAACACGATCATGTCCGCGTCGAGCGCGCTGCCGTCGGCAAACCGCATCCGGTGCGTGCCATCCTCGCCGTCGATGATCTCCAGCGTGTTCTTCTGCGTGTGCACGGTGACGCCCAGCCCTTCGATGCGGGTGCGCAGGATGCGCGCGCCGCCGTCGTCGACCTGAACCGCCATCAGGCGCGGCGCGAATTCGACTACGTGGGTGGCCAGGCCCATGTCGCGCAGCGCCTTGGCGCATTCGAGCCCCAGCAGGCCGCCGCCGATCACCACCCCCGTCTTCGAACGGGCGCCGCATGCGCGCATCGCCTCGAGGTCCTCAATGGTGCGGTAGACGAAGCAGTCCTTGCGGTCCTTGCCCGGCAGCGGCGGCACGAACGGATACGAGCCGGTGGCAAACACCAGCTTGTCGTAGCCCAGCACCTCGCCGTCCGCCAGGGTGACCGTGCGCGCCTTGCGGTCGACGCCCGCCGCACGGGCATTGAGCCTGAGCGTCACGTCGCTGCGATCGAAAAAGCCGGGCCTGACCAGCGACAGGTCGTCCGCCGTTTTACCCGAGAAGAATTCGGACAGGTGCACCCTGTCGTAGGCCGGGCGCGGCTCCTCGCACAGCACGGTGACGTGCAGTCCGGGCGCGCCGCCGTCCAGCAGGCTCTCGATGAATTTGTGGCCAACCATGCCGTGGCCGATGACGATGATGTTCATGTCCTGCCTTTCCTTATGATGCAACCGCGCCCGTGGCAAGCGAAGGCTCGTCGGCGCTGGCGGTAAAGCGCACTGCGATCGCGCACAGCGCCGAGAAGACCACCAGGCCGCTGAGGATGGCCAGGGTGTGGCGGATGTCGCCCGTCCCTTTCATCAGGAAACCGGCCATCACCGCACCGACATTGCCGCCCGCGCCGATGATGCCGGCCACGCCGCCCAGCGCCTTGCGGTCGATGAAGGGCACCAGCGCGTAAGTGGCGCCGCAAGCCATGTGGGTGAACAGGCCAAACACCAGCATCGCGATGACCGCAAACGCGACGGTGTCGGCGCGCGCGAACCAGAGCAGGCCCAGGCCTTCGCCGATCATCAGGATGAACAGCAGGGTGACCCGGCTGTTGAGGGTGCCGCGCACGGCCATCTTGTCGGAGATCCAGCCGCCCAGCGCCCGCGCGAACAGCGCCAGCAAGCCGAAGCTGCCGGCCGCCATGCCGGCCTGGCCGATGGTCAGGTCGAAATGGTCGACGTAATACACCGCGGCGATGTTATGGATGAAGATCTCGATGCCGAAGCAGGCGCCGTAGGTGACGAACAGCAGCCACACGCGGTAGTTCGACGCCGCCGCGCAAAAGCTCGCCCAGCCGCCCTTCTTGCCGCCCTCGATGGCCATGCCGGCCGCGCGCATGTCGTCGTAATTACCTTCCGGGCAATCCTGGGTGTAGCGCCAGTAGACCACCGCCATCACCAGCATCAGCACGCCGGGCACCACCAGCGCCACCCTCCAGCCGAGGCTTTCGGACACGCCCAGCATCAGCAGCGCCCCGAGCAGCAGCGGCATCAGCGCCTGCGCCGCGCCGCCGCCTGCGTTGCCCCAGCCGGCAGCGGCCGCATTCGCGGTGCCCACCACGTTCGGCCCGAACATGACCGAGGTGTGGTACTGGGTGATGACGAAGCTCGCGCCGACCGCGCCGATCAGCAGGCGGAAGAACAAAAAGCTTTCGTAGCTCTGCGAAGCGGCCACGCCCAGCACCGGTATCGCGCCCAGCGCGAGCAGCCAGGTGTAGGTCTTGCGCGGGCCGAAGCGGTCGCACATCGGGCCGACCACCAGCCGTACCAGGATGGTGATCGCGACGGCCGCGATGTTGATGTTGGCCACCTGCCCCATCGTCAGGCCAAACTCGCCTTTGATGACAGGCATCAGCGGCGCGCAGGCGAACCAGGCGAAGAAGCAGGTGAAAAACGCCATCCATGTCAGGTGAAAGGCACGCATCTGGGGAGTACGGATGGTGAAGAGGTCGATCCTGTTTGCTTTCGATGCCATGGTTTGTCCCGTATAAAAAAGGCGTCCGCTCCCGCCTGCTTGCTGCAGGTGGCGCGACACGCCGTTGTCCTGCCGGCCCGTCTTTGGGCCAGCGCATTTATTCAGGGATCGCCATTGATCCGACAACTACTCTTTAGCAAGCGCCGTGCCATGTACTGACAGGGGGAGGAAGCGGGATTTTGGGTGGTGAGCGCCACATGGCAGTGCATCGCGCGCCCGAAAATGATGCGATGCACCAGAAGATGCTAGCTGTCCAGTAACTCCTCGACGTCGAGCAGGCGCTGCGCGAGGTCGGCCAGCTTGAGCTTTTTGTTCATCGCCATGCTGCGCATTTTTTGGTAGGCCTCGTCTTCGCCCAGCTTGTAGCGCGCCATCAGGATGCCCTTGGCGCGGTCGATGACCTTGCGCTCGGCCAGCTTGGTGCGGGCGCGATAAAGTTCGTCGAGCAATTTCTGTTGCTGGCGGAAGCGCGCCAGCGCCACGCCGAGCACGGCGCGGACCCGGGCCGGCTCGATGCCGTCGATGACATACGCGGCGACCCCTGCCGTGATGGCCGCGTCTATGCTCGATTCGGAGGCGTCACTGGTAAACACCAGCAGCGGCCGGCGCTCGGCGCCGCATGCAAGCGCCACCGTGGAGGCCAGCTGGCCGGCCGCGCGTGCCGTGCTGAGCACGATGAGCCGCGGCAGGTGGTGCGCGAGCTGCGCCGCCAGCGTCGCGTCGGGCCCGACCTCGGCCACGATGGTACAACCAGCCTCAAGCAGGCAGGCACGCAAGTTGTCCGGGCTGGGGCCGGCCGACACGATAAGGGTGGGGAGCGAAGCAATAGCTGAAGTCATGGACAGGGTGGGCTGATGGTCGACTCCCCTTATCTAGCAAGATGCGCGCCATCTTCCACTTGCATGTTCACAATTCTGTTGCTATACATGCGGCTTGACCCATCCAGGATAGACAGATGATGACCCTTAGCACCCGCACTGCCGCCGGCCTGGCGCTTGCCCTGGCCATGCTCGCCCCCCTCGCCCAGGCCGCCGAGCCGGCCGTGATTTACGTGGTGCGCCACGGCGAGAAGACCGGTAACGACGGCGACCCGGACCTGACCGCGCAGGGGCGCCTCCGCGCCAGCAACATCGCGGCCATCCTGAGGAAGACCGGAATCCGCCACGTCTTCACCAGCAAAACCGCGCGCACGCGCCAGACCGCGGCCCCGACTGCCGCCGCGCTCGGCGTCCCGCTCAGGGAGTACGACGCGCGCCAGCCGGACAAGATGGTCGAGGAACTGAAGGCCGCCGGCGGCAACGCGCTGGTGGTGGGCCACTCGAACACGGTGGGCAAGCTGGTCACCCTGCTTGGCGGCGAGCCGGGCACGGCCATCGGCGACGACGAATATGACCGCCTGTACCAGCTGATCGTCGGCCGCGACGGCAGCGTAACCACCATCTTGCTGGGTTCGCCTCCGGCACACTGAGCTAGCGCGCCATCCACAACGGCAGGCGGGCCGAGGCCAGCAGGGTGCGCGTCGCTCCCCCAAGCAGGATCTCACCGATGCGGGAATGGCCGTAGGCGCCGGCCACCAGCAGGTCGGCGCCGGCGTCGGCCGCCATCGATAGCAAGGCGCCGCCCACATCCGCCACCCCCGACCGCGCCTGCACATTGACCGTCACGCCGTGCCGCGCAAGGAACAGCGCAATGTCCGCGCCCGCCAGCGGGCCGTGCACGTCGCCTTCCGACTCCGGGTTGAGCACCGCCACGTCGACCTGGCGGGCTTGCTTTAGCAGCGGAATCGCGCTGCTGAGGGCGCGCGTTGCCTCACGGCTGCCGTTCCAGCCGACCAGCACATGCCGGCCGATGGGCGCCGGCGCCTGGGCGCCAGGCACCACCAGCACCGGCCGCGCGCAGTTGAGCAAGACGAATTCGGGAAAATCCGCGCGCAGCCGCGGCGCCAGCGCACCGCGGTCCGACTGGCTGACCACCAGCAGGTCGGCATAGCGCGCCTGCATGCTCATGCCAGGCCCGGCCTGGTCTTGCACCTCGCGCTTTTCGTAGGACCCGACGCCCAGCGCGCTCACCTGCCGTTCGAAGGCGTCGAGCGCCTGGGTGGTTTCCTGGCGCAGCGCGTCGAACGGCAGCAGCAAGGGCGGACTGGCCGGATCGAGCCCGGCGGCGGCAAACACGGACGGCGCCATGCCGGTCATTGCCGCCCCGACCAGGTGCGCCCCGTTCGCCAGCGCGAGCTGCGCGGCAACGGCGATGCGCGCGGCCGCGTCGCGGCCCTGGTCGACGTGCACCAGCACGGTCTTGTACCACATGGCGGCCTCCATGTTCCTGTGCCGATCATAGGCGTACAATCACCCTGCCGCCTGCGGTACGTCAAGTCCGGCACGCCCCCGCGGCGGCCGGAACGCGAAGCCCGCTGCCCATATGCACTCTGTATTGACGCGTTACCGGTGGCGTGACAGGATGCCGGTGAGGAGCCGCGACATGCCAAACCCGATTGAATCGCCGCGCGCCCAAGCCGCAGCGGCGCACTCCGGCGGACCAGTACCGCTGGAAGCCAAGCTGACTTTCCTGCGCCAGCCGGCAAGCTATCCGGAGTCGCCCTACCGGGTCGAGGCGCTCGAAACCCATATGGCCTGGGTGTTCCTGACCACCCATCACGCCTGGAAGCTGAAAAAACCGGTGTGCTACGACGCCATTGATTTTCGCACCCTGGCCGCGCGCCACCATTTCTGCGAAGAAGAAGTCCGCCTGAACCGCCGTCTCGCGCCCGACGTCTACCTCGGCGTGGTGCCGCTGTGCCTGAACGCACAGGGCCATCTCGAACTCGGCGGCGCCGGCGAAGTCGTCGACTGGCTGGTGCGCATGCGCCGGCTGCCCAACCGCTTCATGCTCGACTACGTGCTGCGCCACGGCCACGCCAGCACGCGCGACATGCAGCGGGTGGCGGCCCGGCTGGTGGCGTTTTTCCAGTCGCTGCCGCAAGTGGACATCGACGGCTCGGCCTACCGCGAACGCTATGCGCGCCAGATCGCCGCCTGCGCCCATGAACTGCTGCAGCCGTCCCACCACCTGCCCGCCGCCCACGTGCGGCTGGTCTGCCACCGCCAGCACAGCGCGCTCGACCGGCTGGCCTCGCGCATCGACTGGCGCGCCGCCGATGGCTTCGTGGTCGAAGGCCATGGCGACCTGCGGCCCGAACACATCTGCCTGTACCCGGAGCCCACCGTGATCGACTGCCTGGAGTTCTCGCGTACCTTGCGCATCGTCGACCGCGCCGACGAGGTCGCCTTCCTCGCGCTCGAGATCGAACGGCTGGGCGCGCCCGCGCTGGCGGCCTCCTTCGTCCAGCAATACCGTTCGCTGTCGCACGACAGGCCGCCGCCCGCGCTGCTGCATTTCTACCAGAGCTACCGCGCCATCGTGCGCGCCACCCTGGCGGTCGCCCACCTGAAGGAGGCGCAGTTCCGCTACTCACCGAAATGGGTCGCCAGTGCGATGAACTACCTGCAACTGGCCGAGCGCCACCAGAATTGGCGGGCCCGGGCATGAAGGTATTCACCATCCGCAACCTGTGCAAGACCTACCACACCGGCGAGGTGGACGTGCATGCGCTGCGCGACGTCAGCCTCGACGTCGACAGCGGCGAGTTCATCGTCCTGCTGGGGCCGTCCGGCAGCGGCAAATCCACCTTGCTGAACATCATTGGCGGGCTCGACGTGCCCAGCTCCGGCCAGGTGCTGTTCGGCGACCAGGACCTCAGCGCCGCCTCCGAGTCGGCGCTGACCGCCTACCGGCGCCGCCATGTCGGCTTCGTATTCCAGTTCTATAACCTGATCCCCAGCCTGACCGTGCGCGAAAACGTTGCGCTGGTCACCGACATCGTGTCCGACCCGATGCCGGTCGACGAGGCGGTCGACCGGGTCGGGCTGACCCCGCGGCGCGACCATTTTCCGGCCCAGCTGTCGGGCGGCGAGCAGCAGCGCGTGGCGATTGCACGGGCCATCGTCAAGCGCCCCGCCGTGCTGCTGTGCGACGAGCCGACCGGCGCGCTGGACTACGAGACCGGCAAGCTGGTGCTCGACGTGATCGAGCGCATCAATGTCGAGCTGGCCACGACTGCCATCGTGATCACCCACAACGCCGCGATCGCGGGCATGGCCGACCGCGTGGTGCGCCTGGGCGACGGCCGCATCCTCGGGATCGAGAACAACGCCCACAAGCTGCGGCCGGCGGAACTGTCGTGGTGACCCGGTGAACATGCTCGACCGCAAACTGCTGCGCGACCTGCGCCGCATGTGGAGCCAGGCGCTGACGATCGCGCTGGTGGTGGCGTGCGGGATCGGCGGCTTCCTGACCAGCCTGTCGGCGGTCGACTCGCTCGACCTGGCGCGGGCGCGCTTCTACGCCGACGGCCGCTTCGCCGACGTGTTTGCGGGGGTGCGGCGCGCGCCCAACACGCTGGCCGAACGGCTGCGCGAGATCCCCGGCGTGGCCGACGTCCAGGCCACGCACGAAGAAATTGTGCGTGTGTCCCTGCCCGGCCTGGCCGACCCCATCATCGGCCAGCTGATCGGCCTGGACCGCCAGCGGCCGCACCGGATGAACCTGGTGTCGCTGTCGTCCGGGCGCATGATCACGCGCCAAGACGGCGTGCGCGGCGACGCGCCGATCGAGGCGCTGGTGTCGAAAGGTTTCGCCGAGGCGCACCGGCTCAAGCCGGGCGCGCGCCTGAACGTGCTGATGAACGGCAAGTACCGCACCCTGGAGGTGACCGGCATCGCACTGTCGCCGGAATTCATCTTCGCCGGACTGTGGGGCATGCCCGACGCGCGCGGCTTTGGCGTGTTCTGGGTCGACCGCGACGTGCTGGCGGCCGCCTACAACATGGACGGCGCCTTCACCCGCGCCGCCTTCAAGCTGGCGCCCGGCGCCGCCGGCGATGGCGTGGTCGCCGAGGTGACGCGCCTGCTTGCGCCCTACGGCGGGCGCGAGGTGCACGACCGCGACGACCAGGCCTCGCACGCCATGCTCGACAACGAGATCCGCGAGCAGCGCGTGCTGGGCACGGTGCTGCCGGCGATCTTCCTCGGCGTCGCCGCCTTCCTGCTCAATGTGGTGGTGGCAAGGCTGGTTTCGACCCAGCGCGAACAGATCGCCACCCTGAAGGCGCTGGGCTATCCGAATGCCGCCATCGGCCTGCATTACCTCAAGCTGGTGCTGCTGATTGTGCTGCTGGGGCTGGTGCTGGGCGTCGTGCTCGGCAAGCAGCTGGGCACGATGCTGACCGGGCTGTACGCCGAGTTCTTCCACTTCCCGTCGTTCGAGCACCGCATCCTTCCGCCGCTGCTGCTGACCGGCATCGGCGTCAGCGTCGTCACGGCTTGCCTGGGGACTGCCCACGCCATCATTGCCACCGTTCGCCTCGCCCCGGCCGAAGCGATGCGTCCGCCAGTCCCCGCGCATTTCCGCCGCACCCTGCTCGAACGGCTGGGCATCGAGCGCATGGGCCCGGCGCTGCGCATGATTGTGCGCAACATGGAACGGCGGCCAGCGCGCACCGCGCTGTCGATCGCCGGCGTGGCCGCCGCGCTGGCCATCGTCATCATGGGAAATTTCTTCCGCGATGCCATCGACGTCGTCCTCGACACCCAGTTCACCCTCGGCCTGCGCGGCGACATTACCGTGTGGACCGCCGAGCCGGTCGATGACAGCGTGCGGCTGGAACTGGCGCGCCTGCCTGGCGTGCGCCAGGTCGAATCGACCCGCTTCGTCCAGGTGACCGTGGTCAATGGCCAGCGCCGCGAACGCACCATCCTGCGCGGCTATGCGCCGCGGCCCGAACTGTACCGGATCATCGATGTCCACCAGAAGGAGCAGCTGCTCGAAGGCCAGGGGCTGGTGCTGACCGACCGCATGGCCGACAAGCTCGGCCTGCGCCTGGGCGACACCGTGCGCATCGAGGTTCAGGAGGGCCGCAGGCGCACCTTGCTGCTGCCCCTGCGCGCCACGGTGCGCGAAATGTTCGGCATGAACGCCTACCTCGCCCGCGACGAACTCAACCGATTGCTGGGCGACACCGACGTCACCACTGGCTTCGTGCTGGGGCTCGAACCGGGCGCCGAGGCCACGGTGCTCGAAGCGAGCAAGGCGCTGCCGCGCGCCGCCGGCGCCTGGAGCAAGGGAACCATGCTGCGCAACATGGAAGAGATCACGGCGCGCAATATACGCATCATGAGCACCATCCTGACCGCGTTTGCCAGCGTGATCGCGGTGGGCGTGGTCTACAACAACGCCCGCATTGCGCTGTCGGAACGGACCTGGGAACTGGCCAGCCTGCGCGTGCTTGGCTTTACCCGCGCCGAAGTGTCGGCCCTGCTGCTGGGGGAGATGGCGATTGTGATTGCGATCGCCCTGCCGCTCGGCATGCTGCTTGGCTACGGCCTCGTCCAGCTCATCAGCGAACTGCTGAAGTCGGACCAGTTCTACTTTCCGGTGATCGTGCGCCCCCGCACCTACGCCGGCGCGGCGCTGTGCGTGCTGGTGGCCGGCCTGGCCAGTGCGCTGGTGGTCCGGCGCAATATCGACCACCTGGACATGGTCGCCGCACTCAAAACTAGGGAATGACATGACGCGAAAACACTGGATATACGCATTCATCGGCATCGCCGTGCTGCTGGCCATCTTCGCCTGGGCCTTCGCGCCGCGCCCGGTGGAGGTGGAAACCGGCACCGCCCAGCTCGGGCGTTTCGAGGCGGGCGTCGAGGAAGACGGCAAGACCCGTTTGCGCGACAACTACGTGGTGTCGGCGCCGCTGGCCGGGCTGTTGACGCGCATTACGCTGAAGGAAGGCGACCGGGTCGAAGCCGGCGCCAACGTGGCCATGATCAGGCCGGCCTACGCCCCGCTGCAGGACGAGCGCACCCTGCGCGAACAGCAGGCCCGGCTGGCGATGACCCGCGCCCAGGTCGACCGGGTCAACGCCAGGGTCGAAGCGGCCCAGGTGGCCCTGCGGCGCGCCCGCAACGACCTGGCCCGCAGCGAGACGCTGGCCGGCCAGGGCTTCGTGGCCGCCAGCCGGCTCGAGAGCGAACGGCTGGCCGCGCTGGCCGCACAAAAGGAGCTGGACGCCGCCATTGCCGAGCGCGCCATCGCCGGCCATGAGGTGGAGCAGGCGCGCGCCGCGCTGATGGCGGTGCGCAACCCCACCTCGGTGAGCGAGCGCGGCCTGGCAGTGCGCGCGCCGGTGGCTGGCCGGGTGCTGCGCGTGGTGCAGGCCAGCGAGGCCGTGGTCCCGTTCGGCACGCCCTTGCTGGAGCTGGGCGACCTGTCCACGCTGGAGGTGGTGGCCGAACTGCTGACCGCCGACGCCCTGCAGGCGCAGCCCGGCAGCCCGGTGGTCATCACGCGCTGGGGCGGCGCGCCGCTGGCCGGGCGCGTGCGCAGGGTCGAGCCGGCGGCCTTTACCAAGATTTCGGCGCTGGGGGTCGAGGAGCAGCGGGTTCGCGTGCTGATCGACATCGCCAGCCCGCCCGATGCCTGGCGCGCACTCGGGGTGGGCTACCGGGTCAACGTGCGCATCGTCACCCTGGCCCGGGACCGGGTGCTGACGATCCCGGTCAGCGCCGTGTTCCCTATCCCGCAAGGAAACCAGCAGGGACGCGGCATGGCGGTGTACGTGGTGGACGGCGACCGGGCGCGCCTCACGCCGGTCGAGCTGGGCGCGCGCAACGACGCACAGGCGTGGGTGCGGTCCGGGCTCGCCGAGGGGGCCAGGGTCATCATCTATCCGGACGCGCAAGTGGCCGACGGGGTCAGGGTCAAGGTGCGCAGCACCGCGCCCGCGCGCTGAGCGGCAGGTGGCGGCCGGCATGTGCGCAGAACAAAAGCGCTTGCCGCCGGTCTGACATCTGTACACCGCATGCAGCCACCATCCGGGAGAACCGCCATGGGTACGCAGTTCGATCATGTTGCAATCAACAAAAGGGCGAATGTCTACGCGGAGGGAAAATGCGTCTCATACACGCTAACCTTTCCCGACCGCAGCGTGAAAACCGTGGGCGTGGTGATGCCCGGCGGCGTCACGTTTGCCGCCGACACGGACGAGACGGTGGAAATCGTCGATGGACGGGGCCGCGTTCGGGTTGGGCATGAAGGGGGATGGACGCCGTGCCAGGCCGGCTATCGCTTCCATGTGGCGGCGCAAACCCGCTTCGAGATCGACGCCGAGCAGCCTGTGCATTACGTGACCCACATGGGCAGGAACCAGGCGCCTGCCTAGGCGGCGCCGTGCGCGGCCGGCACGGCCAGCGCTGCCATGCTGCCCGCGGCTAAGGCTAAGGCTGGGGCCGGGCAGCCGGCAGGCAGCGTACAAACCAGTCGGTCGCCAGATGCGCCACTTGCTCCAGCGCGCCGGGCTCCTCGAACAAGTGGGTTGCGCCCGGCACGATCGTGAGCTCCTTGCGGCAGTTGAGCATCGCGTAAGCCTCCTCGTTCAGCTCGATGACCTGGGTGTCGAGTCCGCCGACGATCAGCAGGGTCGGCGCCTCCACCAGGTCGAGCTCGGTCGATCCCGCCAGGTCGGGCCGGCCGCCGCGCGACACCACGGCATACACCGGATAACGGCCGCCCGCGGCCAGCTGGAGCGCCGCCGCCGCCCCCGTGCTCGCGCCGAACAGGCCAAGCGGCAGGTCGCGCGTGTCGCGGTCGGCAGCCAGCCAGTTGGCCGCCAGTTCCAGCCGCCGCGCCAGCAAGCCAATATCGAAGCGCGCCCGCGTGCTTGGCTCTTCGCCAGGCGTCAGCAGGTCCATCAGCAAGGTGGCCAGCCCAACCTTGCGCAGCTCGGCAGCCACGTAGTTATTGCGGGGGCTGAGGCGGCCGCTGCCGCTGCCATGGGCAAACAGCACCACGGCGCGCGCGCCTTCGGGAACCGCCAGCATGCCTTCGACAAACTGGCCATTGATCGCGATGTCGACCAGTTCCTTGCGTACACGGTCAATCATGATGGGTCCTTTCACATGCCATTATGCAGCTGCATGATGGCGTCGCCGAACAGGGCGGCGCTGCTGACGACGGCGAGCTTGGTCTGCAGGGCATCGGCGCCGCCGCGGCCGGGGGCGACGCTGTCGCTGACCACCAGTTGCTGCAACAGCGGACCGCCCAGCACCTCGCCCGCCTTGTCGGTAAACAGGCCGTGGCTGGCCAGCGCCATCACACTGGCGGCGCCGCCATCGCGGCAGGCCGCTGCCGCGCGCGCCACCGTTGTGCCCGTGCTGATCAGGTCGTCGACGATGATGGCGGTCCGGCCGTCCACGTCGCCGACCAGCAGGTTGCCGCTGACGACGCCCGCGCTGCGGTATTTCTCGGCCACCGCCATGCCGACCGGCCTGCCGAGCGCCTCGGCCAGCCCCTGGCGAAACGCTTCGGCGCGCTTGATGCCGCCGGCGTCCGGCGACACCACCACCGGGTCGAGGCCGGCCAGCTGCGGCAGCAGAAACTTGGTGAACAGGCTGCCGGCCTCCAGGTGCACGGTGCGGCAGCGAAAGGCGTTCTGGTAGGCGGCGAGGTTGTGCACGTCGAGGGTCATGAGCGCATCGGTGCCGACCGCCTCGAACAGGCAGGCGACATAGCGCGTGGTGACCGGGTCGCGCTCCTTGGTCTGGCGGTCCTTGCGCGCATAGGCCAGGTAGGGGACCACGGCGGTGACGCGGGCGGCGCCGGCGTCCTTCAGCGCGCCGATGAAAAACAGCAGCCGGCACAGTTTGTCGTTGCCGCTTTCATTGGGCTCGCCGTACAGCGAGTGGACGACGAACACATCCCTGCCGGCCACGTCCTCGAGCGGCCGCGACTTGTGCTCGCCATCTTCGAAATTGCGTTCTTCGTGCGCGCCAAGGGAGACGCCCAGGTGCAGCGCAAGCCGTTCGCCGAACGCGCGGCTGCTGTGCAGCGCAAACAGGCAGAGCCGGTCTTCGATCAGGGTGTGCATGTGCTCCTCGCAAAAGCTCAGGATAGGCGTGGACATTGTCACAGGTTTGACGCGAATCAAGCGCGCGATCGGACACCGGCGCTGCGAACGAAATGCCCGCGGGGCGGTCGAAGGCGCTATGGATATTCCCTCTCCGCGACCGGGCGACGCCCTCCTCCTGGTCGATGTTCAGCTTGATTTCATGCCCGGCGGAAGCCTCCCGATCCCCTCCGGCGACCAGGTCATCGGGCCGCTGAACGCGGCCATCGCGCTCTTCCGTTCGCAAGGCCTGGCGGTGTTCGCCACGCGCGACTGGCATCCCCGTGACCACTGTTCGTTCAAGGCCCATGGCGGCGTGCTGCCGGCGCACTGCATCGCCGGCAGCCGCGGCGCGGCTTTCCCTGCCGAACTGGCGCTGCCGCCCGATGCGGTCATCGTGTCAAAGGGGATCCAGGCCGATGCCGACGCCTATTCGGGTTTCGAGGGAACCGGGCTGGCCGGCATGCTGCGCGCGGCAGGCGTGACCCGGCTGTTCGTGGGCGGGCTGGCGACGGATTACTGCGTGCTCAATACCGTGACCGATGCACTTCAGGAAGGGTTTGCGGTGGTGCTGCTGCCGGGCGCGATGCGGGGACTGAACCTGCAGGCCGGCGATGACGAGGCGGCCATCGCAACGATGATCGAACGCGGCGCGGCGCCGGGTTCCTTGCCGCCTCCTGCGAAAGCGCGCCAGCGCCATGCCCAGCCGCGTTACCGCTAGCCTGGGCCCGGCTGGCGCGCCTCGCGCGCGAAAGATCAGAAGGTGTGGCGGATGCCTGCGTTGTACGCGGTGTCGCCGGAACCGACATCGCTGTTGTTGCCAACAGTGTAGCCAGCGCCATTCTTGTTCTTGATCTTGCCGTACGAGGTGTACAGGCTGGTGCGCTTCGACAGCGAACGGGTCAGGCCAAGCGCCCACTGGTCGGCGTCCTGGTTGAACGCGGTGCGGTCGTCCTTGCGGATGAACGACGCCATCAGCGCGTTGGCGCCGAACGGCACCTGCACGCCGATCAGCATGTCGCGGCTATCGAGCGAGGCGACTGGCGCCACGCCGCCGAACGGGTTGCTGTTGTTGGCCAGCGGCGAGCTGTTCAGGCCTTCGTTGACGCCGTAGGCAGCATAGGCCTTGGCGACGCCGAAGTTGTAGTTAGCAGCGAGCAAGGTGTTGCGGCCGATCTGGCGGTCCTGCACGCCGGCCAGGCCAGCCACGTCGTTGTTGCGGTGGTTGTGCGCCAGGCGTGCGTTCAGCTTGCCTGCGCCGAAGGACAGCGCGGCGCCGATCTGGCGGCCGGCGATGCTGTTGCCGCCCTGCTCAGCCAGGCTGTACGACAGCTCGCCCGAGAAACCATTGACCACTGGCGAGGCGTACACGACCGCGTTGCTGGTGCGGGTGTTGACGCCGGCAGTCGGCATCAGGTTCTTGGCGCTGCCTGCGTAGCCGGCGCCGAATGGATCGGCAACCTGGCTCACGGCGTTGTAGTAAGGGGTGTACTGGCGGCCCAGGGTCAGGGTGCCGAGCTCGCTCTTCAGGCCGACGTAGGCCTGGCGGTTGAAGATCGAACCGGAAACGTCGCTGGCGCCGGTGTCGAGGCGGTAGCCCGCTTCCAGCAGGAACAGCGCGGAAACGCCGTTGCCCAGGTCTTCGGTGCCGCGGAAGCCCAGGCGCGAAGCCGAACCGATGCCGCTGCTGATGTTGGTGGCCGATCCGTTGACGCCACCCTGCTCGCGCACGATACCGGCGTCGACGATACCGTAAACGGCAACCGACGACTGTGCCTGTGCGAGGCTTGAAAACGCGCCGAAAATGGCGATGGCGGTGAGAGTCTTTTTCATGTTTCTTCAATTCTATGTTTGAGGAGCCAACATGATAGGGGCTGCTTGCTAGTCCGGCAATGCGTAATCATACTTAGTAACAATTCGCGTTGGTCTCGCGCCACGGGCGCTGGTATCGGCAAGCTCTGGCTAAAGGCGATAAGATTGACGAATGGATAACCTCACACATTCCGTCAGCGGCCTTGCCGTCGGCAAATTCATCTCCCGCAGCCTGGCGCCCGAACGGGATGAAGCGCGCCAGCGCACGCGCCGCAAGCTGATGCTGGTGTCGTGCTGGGCGGCAAGCAATTTTCCGGACCTCGACCTGGTATTGACGCCGCTGCTTCCCGCCCCGCTCGGCTACCTGCTGCATCACCGCGGCCACACGCACACCTTGCTGTACGCACTGCCGCAGGCCTTGCTGCTGGCCGCCCTGCTGTGGTTGCTGTGGCCCGCCGCGCGCGCGCTGCTGGCGCACAGCGCGCCGGCGCGGCGCGGGCTGGCCATATCCATCGGCGCCGGTTTCTTGCTGCACATATCACTCGACTACCTCAACTCGTACGGCGTGCATCCTTTCTATCCTGCCGATCCGCGCTGGTTCTACGGCGACATGGTGTTCATCATCGAACCGGTGTTCTGGATCGCGTTTGGGGTACCGCTGGCACTGATGGCCACGCGCAGGATTTCCAGGCTGGTCCTGCTCGGCATGCTAGTCGGCGTGCCGGCGGTGTTTACCGCCAGCGGCCATTTACATCCCGCCTCGACGGCCGCGCTGGTGCTGCTGGCAGTGGTGGCCGGGGTCATGCAGCGGCGCGCCGGCACCTCAGGCAGGCAGGGACTGGCGACGGCCTTCGCGGCGGCCGCCATCTTCGTCGGCGTCCAGTGGCTCTCGTCAAGCGCCGCCAGGAGCGCGGTCGCGGCGCAACTGCAGATGCGCGATCCGGGCACCCGCGTCGACGACGTCGCGATGTCTTCGTTCCCGTCCAATCCCCTGTGCTGGGCCTTCGTGTCGGTGGAACACAAAGGCGAAAACTTCCGCGTATCGCGCGGCGTTGCCAGCATCGCGCCGGGACTGGCCGGGGCGCGTTCCTGTCCGTCGGCGTTCGCCGAGCGCGATGCCCAGCGGGCTTTGTCCCCTGGCGTCGCCATCGTGTGGGAGCAACAAACCCCGCTGGCCGAGCTACGCGGCAGGCAACAGCAGGACTGCTACTTCGACGCCTGGCTGCGTTTCGCGCGCACGCCCGCGCTGGGCCCGGGCCACGCCACCGACGTGCGTTACGGCGTCGATCCGGACAGCAATTTCTCGACGATCCGCTACGCCAGTTTTGCCGGCAAGCCCTGCCCCGCCGGCGTGCCCCAGTGGGGTCATCCCCGCGCTGACTTGCTCGGAGTGAGGCCTTAAGGCGAAAGGCGCGGCCTGCGTTGTGCCCTCTCAACGCCGGCTGGATGCGGCCACCCTAAAATTGAACCGCCCCGCCCAAGCGTAGGCCGGGAATTCAAGATAGGAGGCGGCATGCTGTCAATCAAGATCGCACGGGTTCGCTTCCTGCAACAGACCAACCTGCGCACCGACTACCAGCACTCGGTTGCCATCTCGCTGCTGCGCGGCCTGGCAGCCCTGCAGGTGGCCGCAGCCCATGTGCGCGCCCAGTTCTATCCCGGCCTGTCGACCATCGCGGACCCCAGCGCCGGCTACCAGGCACTGGCTTTCTTTACCGGTTTCGCCCACCAGGCCGTGGTGATATTTTTCCTGCTGTCGGGCTGGCTGGTCGGCGGCAGCCTGATGAACAAGCTGAACGAGCCGCACGCGATGCTGTCGTACGCCATCGACCGGATTACCCGCCTGTGGATCGTGCTGGCGCCTGCGTTCGTGGCCTCGCTGCTGATCGGCGTCGCCATCGGCGCGCTCTCGCCCCCGGGCGGCGGCGATGGGATTCCGGAGGAATACACGCTGGCTACCTTCGTCGGCAACCTGTTTGGGCTGCAGGACCTGGCCGTGCCCCGCTACGGCGGCAACTTCGCGCTGTGGAGCCTGACCTACGAAACCTGGTACTACGTGCTGTTCCCGCTTGCGGTGCTGATGTTCGCGCGCCAGGGTGGGTGGGCAAAAGCATCGGCCGCGGTGGCAGTGACCGTCATCGCCTGGCACCTGAATGCGGCCATCCTGCTGTACTTCACCTTGTGGCTGCTGGGCGCCGGCTGCTCGCGCATCCAGGTCGATGCATCGCCCATGGCCAAATGGACGCTGGCGGGCGTGTTCGTGCTGGTAGCCACCTGGTTCCGTCTTAAGGGAAGCAATGACATCCTGGTCGAGGAGTCGTATCTGCAGGACCTGCTCTACAGCCTGCTGTTCCTGGCACTGCTGTGCAGCCTGCAGTCCAAGGTGGGACCGGCCGACAGGCTGGTGCTCAGGCTCGGGCGCATCGGCAGCTTCTTCGCCGAGTTTTCATTCAGCCTGTACGTCATCCACGTGCCGCTGATCTTCCTGGTGCGCCACATCAACAAGAGCCAGCTCGGCATCGAGCGGCTCGATCCGGCCAGCCTGTCCGATTTTGGCCTGTATACCTCGATCGTGGTCCTCATCGTGCTGCTGGCCTGGCTGTTCCACCTGCCCTTCGAGGCGCAGACCTACCGCGTGCGGCGGCGCCTGAAGGAGTGGATGCTGCCGCGGGCACAGCCTCAGAACATCGCGTAGACGTAGGGCGACGGCTCCCCGGCCGCCTCGCCGGCGGCCAGCAGCGGTCGCGCCGCCTGGGCGGCGGCGGCAAAACGCGCGGCATGGCCGGCCAGCTCGTGGCGGCCCAGCGAACGCCAGTGCGCCCCGAGGCGCTGTTCCAGCTGCGCCGTGTCGGCGCAGGCTGCGCTGGTGAAATCGTCGTGGCTCATCGCGCTGCGGCGGCGCCGCACGTAGTAGCTCAGCCAGGTAACGTCCGGCGCCAGCGGAAACGCCTGGACGCCAGCGGCCTGCATGCGTTCGGCGATCGGCAGCAGCACCTCGTCGAACAGCGCTCCCATCAGCTGCGCCAGCTGTTCTTCCTTAGTCGAGCTCATAGGTCGTCCTCCAGTCTTCCTTGTCTTGCGTTTCGGGCTGGTCCTTGCGCCACAGCAGCACGTCTTCCATCACCAGCAGGTCCATTTCAGTGCGCATGAAGCAGCGGTAGGCGTCCTGCGGACTGCACACGATCGGCTCGCCGCGTACGTTGAACGAGGTGTTGACCAGCATCGGGCAGCCGGTCTGGCGCTCGAACTCGCGGATCAGCGCATGGAACTCCGGGCTGGTGCTGGCGTCCACCGTTTGCACCCGCGCCGAATAGTCGACATGGGTGATGGCCGGCACATCGCTGCGCGGCTGGTTGATCACGCCCATCATGTCGTCGTCGCCGCCGTCGAAGCGCGCCCTGTCCATCGGCAGCCGGCGTTCCTTGCGCACGGGGGCGACCAGCAGCATGTAGGGACTGCTTGTGTCCAGTTCGAAATAGTCGGCGCAGCGCTCGCGCAGCACGCTCGGCGCAAACGGCCGGAACGATTCGCGGTACTTGATCTTCAGGTTCATCAAGGCCTGGGTGGCAGGATTGCGCGGGTCGCCAAGGATGGAGCGCGCGCCCAGCGACCGCGGGCCGAATTCCATGCGCCCGCTGAACCAGCCGACAATCTTGCCATCCGCCAGGGCTGCCGCGACCGTGGCCAGCCGGACGTCGCGTTCGCGCACCTGCTGGTACGGCAGCGCGTTGCGCTCCACGAAGGCCAGCACCTCGGAACTGGAATATGCCGGCCCCAGCAAGCCGCCCTGCTGGGCATCGCGCCCGCGAATTGGCGCCGTGCGCGGCTGGTCGAAGTACATGTGGTTGGCCAGCAGCGCCGCGCCCAGCGCGCCGCCGGCGTCGCCCGCGGCAGGCTGGATCCACACCTCGTCGAAGATGCCTTCGGCCACCAGCTTGCCGTTGGCAACGCAGTTCAGCGCCACCCCGCCGGCCATTACCAGCTTGCTCTCGCCGGTGATCTCGCGCAGGTGGCGCGCCGTCTTGAGCATGATTTCTTCGGTCAGCTTCTGGACGCTGGCGGCCAGGTCCATCTCGCGCCGGGTGATCGGCGTTTCCGGCTGGCGCGCCGCGCCGCCGAACAGCGCGGCGAACTTCTCGCCGGTCATCTGCATGGAATCGAGGTAGGCGAAGAACGCCGTATCGAGGCGGTAGGAGCCATCGTCGCGCACATCGATCAGCGCGCGCCGGATGGTGTCGTAGTAGCGCGGCTCGCCATAAGGCGCCAGCCCCATCAGCTTGTACTCGCCGGAATTGACCTTGAAGCCGCAGAAGTAGGTAAACGCGCTGTACAGCAGGCCCAGCGAGTGCGGATAATTGATTTCGGAGAACAGCCGGACGGTGCTGCCGTCGCCGCTGCCCAGGCTGGTGGTGGCCCACTCGCCCACCCCGTCGATGGTCAGGATGGCGGCGCGCTCGAACGGCGACGGATAGAAGGCGCTGGCCGCGTGCGCCATGTGGTGCTCGGAAAACAGCACCCGCCCTTCGCGCCCGAGCGAGCCGATGGCGCCGCGCACATGCTCGTCCAGCCACAGCTTGTCGCCCAAAATTTGCCCGGCCGCCTGCACGAACTGCGCACGCCCGCTGGCGCCCGCCGCCAGCGCATTCTCGACCACCCGGTCGAAGGTCGCCACCGGGTTGTCATAGAAGATCACCGCATCGAGCTCGCTGGCGTCGACGAAGCCTTCCTCCAGACAGTAGTTAATCGCGTTGACGGGAAAGCGCGGGTCGTGCTTCTTGCGCGAGAAGCGTTCCTCCTGCGCGGCGGCGACGATCTGGCCGTCGCGCACCAGCGCGGCCGCCGAGTCGTGGTAAAACGCGGAAATGCCGAGTATCAGCCGGGACATACGATGCCCTTTCTTTGCGGCGCCTGCAACAGCAGGCGGTACAACTCGGGCGCCAGCGATTCGGCCAGCGCGCGGTGTCCCTCGGGGGTGTAATGGATGTCGGTCTCCCAGCGGAAGCGGCGCCGTTGCGCGGCCGGATAGCCCATGAAGGCCGGCAGCGGGTCGTGCAGGGTGCAGTTCAGTTCGGCGGCGAGCTCGGCGAAGCGGGCCTGGTAGGCGCTGGCGTCGCAGGCCTGGTCCAGGTGCTGGGGCAAGGGCAGCGGCATCAGCACCACCGGCCGCGCCGACCGGAGGATCCATTCCGACAAGATGGCGCGCATCAGGCGCCAGCCGGGACTGTTGGGGGAATCGTAGTCGGGCAGCGGCTGGTAGTGGGTCAGGCGCTGGACCGCATCCTTGGCGCCGACCGCATTGACGATCTTGCGCAGCAGCGCGAAGCGGCCGCCCATGTCGACCGCGCCCTGTTCGGCCGGCGGCAGGTCCTGCATCTCGTAGGGCGTCGGTCGCGGCGGCACATTGCGCAGCAAGAGCGTGTCGCCATCCAGGGAAAAATACGGCTTAGCGTAGATGCGTTCGCGCCCGTCGGCATCGCGGTGCGGCCGGTAGTGGGCCATCACGCGGCGGATGTTCTCGACGAACACGGCGATGACCAGCACATCGTGCTCGATGCCTTGCGCAAACTCGCGCCAGGCCAGGTATTGCTGGTCGGTGCCGGTTGAGGACAGGCCGAAATTGTAGGCTTCCACCCTGGCCCGGGTGGCTTCGGACAGGCGTGCTTCCAGCACGTCGGTGTAGCGGTGGTGGTTGCTGACGGCGTCGCCGGCGGTAAACGAGTCGCCGAAAAACAGCACCCGGCGCGCACCCGGCGCCAGCGCCTTGACGAAGGGCCGGTTGGACCGGAAGCCGTCGTCGTTGGCATGCACCAGGTAACCGCCGCCCTCATGCTGGATGCGGGCTTTCAGGTTGGGGATGAAGCGGTAACCAACGACAGGGTGGTACTCGTAGAGCTGTCTCATTAGAACTCCGCAAGAATGTCCGGACCGTGGTCCGCGCTCGGCCAATTCTGGTCAAAGAGCTCATTCTTGCGTTTGTTCATGGTCAAGCATTTCGCCGACCCTGATTCCAACCCACGCCAAGGTTTGATGTTAAGAAGTTAAGCGTGAGATTAGTTGTTTCCCAGCGTTACGGCAGGTCCTCGACAGGCGTTTCCAGCACCGGTTCAGGCAGCTCGACCGGCTCGGCGCGGCGGCCCGGTTCCAGCTGGCGCGGCGGCTCCGGTTCGATGCGGCGGCCGAAGCCAGGATCGCGGACCGGTTCTGGTTCCGCGCGGCGGCCGAAGCCAGGATCGCGCAGCGGTTCCGGCTGCTCAGGCGCCACTTCGATGATCTCTTCCTCGCCCTCGACTTCGACCGGCTCGTCCAGCACCGGCTCGGCCGGGGCCACGCCGTCTTCATACAGCTCGCCCGGCTCCTCCATCACCTCGACCGGCTCTTCCTCGCGCACCGGCGCAGGACGAGGCGCGCCCGGGAAGGTGGCGCGCGCATCGAGCTTGCCCGAGTCCAGCGCGGCCTTGAAGAAGTCGCCCACCAGCAGGATCGCGTTGTGGCCGCCTTGCCCCCAGTAATTGCTGCGCATCGCCACCCGGTTGTCGTTGAAGCCGACCCAGGCGCCCGCCACCAGGTTCGGGTGCATCAGGATAAACCAGCCGTCGGCGTTCTTCTGGGTGGTGCCGGTCTTGCCGGCCACGTCGGCGGTGATGCCGAAGCGGTAGCGCACGCCGGTGCCGGTGCCGCGGTTGATGACGCCGCGCATCATGTCGATCAGGTTGATCGCCGATTCGCTCGACATCGCGCGGCGCGGCGACTCGCCGCCGAACTCGGCGATCACATTGCCTTCGCGGTCGGTGATGCGCTTGACGAACACCGGCGCGCGGTATTCACCCTGGGCGGCGATGGTCGAATAGGCGTTGACCATTTCCAGCAGGGTGACCGGACTGGTGCCCAGCGCCAGCGACGGCACCGGCGACAGCGGGCTGTCCTTGATGCCGAGGTCGCGCGCCAGCTGGATGATGCCGGGCAGCCCGACATCCTGCATCACCTGGGCGGTAATCGTGTTCTTCGAATACACCAGGCCGTCGCGCAAGGTCATCCGGTTGCCGCTCGAGCCGGTCATGTCGGTCGGGCGCCAGATCTTGCCGTCGCCGGCCTTGATGTCGAGCACCGCGTCAACGTAGGGCTGTTCCGGCGACATGCCTTTTTCCAGCGCGGCGCCGTAGACGATCGGCTTGAAGGTCGAGCCGGGCTGGCGCAGGGCCTGGGCCACGTGGTCGAACTGGTCGCGCTCGAAGTCGCGGCTGCCGACCCAGGCCTTGACCTCGCCGGTGGTCGGGTCCATCGCCACGAAGCCGGTTTCCAGGCGCGTCTTGGCGCTGCGCAGCGCGGCCATGAACTTGCGGTCGGACTTCAGGCGCTTGAGCACGTCCTTGCCCGCCTCGCCTGCCTCGACGGCATTGCGGTATTCGGCGGTGTCGCGCACGAAGGCGTCGAGCAGGCCGCGCTTGGATTTCCAGAAGTATTCGAACGGGTTGATCGCATGATGCATGCCGGCGTAGGCGCCGGTCGACGAGGTGTAAGACAGCCCCGGCTGGCTCCATTCGATGTCGGCGATGATCTGCAGCGCCTTGCCCTGGCGGTCGACCGCGCGCACCGCCGCCTGCTGCAGCGCCGAGTCGAGCGTGGTGTGCACCACCAGCCCGTCGAGCTGGAGGTTGTAGTCGTTCTCGTCGGCCCACTGGATCATCCACTTGCGCACGTGCGCCGAGAAGTGGCTGTCGGTGCCGCCCCGTTCGGGCTGGCGCTCGAAATGCAGGCGCAGCGGGCGCTTCTTGAGCGCCTTGAAGCGCGCCTCGTCGATCACGCCGTGCTTGAGCATCTGGCCCAGCACCACATTGCGCCGCTCGACCGAGCGTTCCGGGTTGGTCACCGGGTTGTAGTACTTGGTGCCCTTGAGCATACCGACCAGGGTCGCGCTTTCGAGGATGTCGAGCCTGGCGGCCGGCTTGTCGAAGTAGGTGCGCGCCGCCATCTCGATGCCGAAGGTGTTGTACAGGAAAGGCACCGTGTTCAGGTAGGCTTCCAGGATCTCGGTCTTGCTATAGGTCGCCTCGATCTTGATCGCGGTGATCATTTCCTTCAGCTTGCGGTTCAGGTTGCGCGAACGCCCGATCTCTTCCGGGAACATATTGCGCGCCAGCTGCTGGGTAATGGTCGAGCCGCCCTGGGAATCGCCGCGCAGGGTGTACAGCACCGCGCCGACGGTGCGGCGGAAATCGATGCCGTTGTGGTCGTAGAAGCGGTGGTCCTCGGTGGCCACCAGCGCCTTGATCACGTGGGGCGAGATCTTGTCCAGCTTGACCCGCTCCTGCAGGCCCGACTCGAAGGTGGCCAGCTGCTTGCCGTCGGCCGTCACCAGGGTGCTGGCTTTGGCTTCGCGCGCCTGGCGCAGGTCGCTGATGCCGGGCGTGAGCGGAATCAGGATCAGCACATACAGCAACAGCAATCCGAGCAGGGCCGCGATGCCCCACAGTACGATCAGTCCCGCGCGCTGCGCCGGTGGATAGCGCAACAGGTGCTCCCTGAACCGCGCGTAGCCCGCTTGCGCGCCAGTCGTTGCCGCGCTGCCCGCGCGGCGGGCCTTCTGGCGCATGCGTTGCGCCAGTTTATCGTTATCGTCCACCATGTATGCCTTGCCAAATGTTCATTTATTGCGAATGGCCGAGTATAGCCGACGCAGGCAAAAAAATGCGTTACGGGTGGCGACAGGAGAAAGCAGGCCTAGTGCGCCGATGGCGGCGCCAGCGTATCGATGTCGCGTCCGCCGAAGCGGCCCATCAGTTCGGCGGCCGCGGCGGCCTCGGGACCGTCGACCGCGTCCAGCACCACCATGCACAGGCCGCGCTGGGCAACGTTTTCATAATTGCGCGCATAGGTATGGTGGCCTTCGCCCATGCCGCCCGGCGCTTCGGTGGCATTGCCGACGGTGAAATTGCCCTGCACCGGGCCGGCCTCGTCGTCGCGCACGCTCACCCTGACCGAATCGCGCGCATAGCCGGCCGCCAGCAGCGCGTCGCGCGCCGCCTCGGCGTCGGCATATTGGTCGAAAATGCGGATCATCTGTGTCGCCATGTTTCCTCCTGGTGTGAGCCGGGCGCGCCCGCAAAGGCGCGCCCCATGGCCAGATGTATAGCACAAGCGCGCGCGGCGGCACGCACCGCTGGCGGTCCTACCAGGCGAACTTGTTCCAGGTGTTTTCGCCGACGATGCCGTCCACACCCAGGCCTTTGGCGCCCTGGAAGCTGCGCACCGCGCTGTCGGTGCCCGGCCCGAAGACGCCGTCCACCGCGACCGCATAGCCGCTCTCGACCAGCTGGCTTTGCACCGCCCTCACCTTCGCGCCCGAGTCGCCCTGCTGGGCCAGCACCGTCAGCGCGGGCCAGCTGGCGTTGCCGACCACGCCGTCAGCGCCCAGGCCCTGCGACGCCTGGAAGTTTTTCACCGCGGTCAACGTGGTGCTGCCGAAGCTGCCGTCCGCCGTCACGCTGTAGCCCCACTGCTGCAGCAGGTACTGGACGGTGCGCACCCGCTCGCCCGTATTGCCGTACTGGACTACTGGCCAGGTCAGGGTCGGGGTCGCACCGCCGCCGCTGCCCGATCCGCTGGTCACCAGCTGCTTATAGCGCGGCCAGTCCCAGCCCGAGCCGGGGTCGGTATGCGACTGGCTGGCGTAGTTGACGTGGCCCTTGACGTCGAAGTTGGCGTCGGGAAGCACCGCATTCCAGCCGCTGGCGCCGTCATACACCTTTTGCGCCAGTGCGCGCGAGGCCAGGATGTCGCGGGTCAGGTCGGCCGAGGCGTTGTACATGGCCGTGGTGTACCAGGCGGACGGATTGGCGACATAGCCCTCATGCTCGATGCCGACCGTGTAGCCATTGGAATTGCCGATGTGCCAGGCCTTGTCCGCTTCGCGCACCATCTGCGTCACCTGGCCGTCCGACGAACGGATCACGTAGTGGGCGCTGACGCCGGCGCTGCAGTTCTGGAACCATGAAATGGAGCCGGCATACGAGCCCTGCGTCGTGTGGACCGCCACGTGGCTGACCGAGACGGTGCGCGCCGAGTAGTTGCAGCTTGCCGCCGGGTTCCAGATCGCCGGCGGGTAATCGGTCGATGCAGCAGCCGGCAGCGCGGCGGCCGCGCAGGCGACCAGCAGGCCTGCGAGCAGGCCATCAATAGTGTTCTTCGTCTTGATTATTCTCCAGGTGGGCGCGTTATTTCGACTGGAAGTCGGGGACCGAGATCTTCGGGTCCGGCACACCGGTCTCAACGGTGATGCGCGGTGCGGCCAGCTTCTTCAGCTTGTCGCGGCCGTAGATTTTTTCCATCTCGACGTGGCGCTGGCGGATCTTGTAGTCGGCGCCCTCGCGGCCCTGGCGGATGGCGGTAAACACCTCATAGGTGTACAGCTGGGCAATTTCGGGCTGCGGTATGCCGCTGTATAAAGCCACCGCCCGCTCCCAGTCTTCCAGCGGGAAAGCGCGGGTTTTGCGCGCGCCGTGGTAGGCCAGCAGCGCGGCGGCGCCGCGGATATTCGCGCGCGTGCTGCTAAGCAAGGTGGCGGGCTGCTCTCGGATCAGGCCGGCGGCCTGCACCAGCGAGGTGCCAAAGTGGCTGTCGTTGCGCAAACCCATGATGCCGTAGTTGGGCGGCATGCCGCCGTGCGGGTCGACCTCGACGTCCGGCTCGCCGTTCTTGCGCGCCTGCCCTTTCGGCATGTGGTGGCGCCAGCGCGTCTCGGCGTACGCGATCGCCTCGAGCAGCTCGACCGGCACGTTGAATTCCGCCGACGCCTCGGCAAAGTACTGCTGGTATTTCTTCGCGTGCAGGTTCAATTCGCTTGCCTTGCCGTCGGCAAATGCGGCGGGCGCCCCTGCCATTCCTGCGGCGAACAGGGCGACAAGCAGCCCGGCCTTGTTGTTCAACTTCATTGACAGCCTCCTGGTCCAGATGACGAAGCCTGCGGCGCAGGCAGAATGCCCGGTACGGCCGGCCGCGCGTCGCGGTCAAGGGCTTGGAAAGTATAGGTATAAGTTTTTCCTGTGGTGAAGAATTGTCATTTCTTAACATTCCAATCGAAAACATTCTTTTTTTAACAGTCCAACGCCTCCCGCAACGCGCCGACATGCGGGCGGGTGTCCGTCCTACTCCCGCAGCGAAGATCGAAATTTAAGATGGCAATGTCAGCCTAATGGGAGAAAAACGATGTCGGCACTCAGCAAACTCAGTCCTTCGATCACGGACATGATCCGTTTCGACCACTCGCACGTGATGGTCACCTTCCACCAGTACACCGGCACCACCCGGCCAAGCGTCAAGAAAGCGCTGGCCGAAACGATCTGCGATGCGGTCGAGATCCACGCCACGCTGGAAGAAGAAATTTTTTATCCGGTGATGCGCGGCCTGGCCGGCGGCGAACCGGTCATCCAGAAGAGCCCGGCCGAGCATGAAGAAATCAAGCGCCTGATCGCCAACCTGCGCGCCACCGACGCCAGCGATTTCCGCCATGACGGGCTGATGCACGAACTAATGCGCGACATCATGCACCACGTCGCCGACGAGGAAACCGTGCTGCTGCCGGAAGCGGAGCGCATGCTCAGCAAGGACCGCCTGAACGAACTGGGCGCGCAGATGACCCGCCGCCGCCTCGAGCTGCTGTCGCCGAAAGCGGGCAAGGTGGCCAAGAACACGCTGGTCGGATTCTCGGGCAGCACCACTGCCATTGTGGTCGGGCTGGCCAGCGCGATGATGGCGGCCAAATTCATCTCCCGGCGCCACGCCTGAGGGGGCTGATACTTTTCAGGCACGATGCCGCCGAATGCGATATCGTGTCTGTATGAACACGCCTTACCTGAAACGCCTGGCGCTGGCAGCAGCCACGTCGCTCTTCCTCGCCCTGCCCGCCGCAGCCGCGCCCGCCGCGGCCACCATCGAGGCTCTCGCCACTGCGTCGCTGTCGGCCCCGCCGGCGGCGCGCCCTTATGACGAACGCAACTGGCTGCAACGCTTCTACGCGCCGCGCGGCTACGCGCCGGCCTGGAGCGGGCACAGCGCGAAACTGGCGCTGGCCCTGCTCGATGGCGCCGAGGCCCACGGGCTCAGTCCTGCGGAGTACCGAAGCGATGCGCTGCGTGCCCAGCTTGACGACGGCGACGCCGGCGAGCCGCGCTTCGACGCCGCCCTGACCCGCGCCATGCTGCATTACCTTGCCGACCTGCGCGTCGGCCGGGTGACCTCCGAATTCCATACCACCCTGCCCGACCCGCGCCTGCACAGCTTCGATCCGGTCGTCCAGTTGCGCGCCGCGCTCGACGGCGGCGGCCTTGCCGCGGCCGTCGCGGCGGCCCAACCGGCGTTTCCGTTCTATGCACGGGTGAAGGACGCGCTGGCGCATTACCGCGCGCTGGCCGCCACCGGGCAGCACAGTGCCTTGCCGCTCCCGGCCACGCTGCGTGCCGGCGACCCGTACGCCGGCGCGGCGCAGTTGCGCGAGCGCCTGGTCTTGCTGGGCGACCTGCCGCCCGGCAGCGCGGCCACCGGCGACGGCGCCTATACGCCCGCGCTGGCCGAGGGCGTGCGCCACTTCCAGCTGCGCCATGGACTCGAAGCCGACGGCGTGCTCGGCAAGGAGACCATGGCCGCGCTCAATGTCCCGCTCAGCCGGCGGGTGCGCCAGCTCGAACTCACGCTCGAACGGCTGCGCTGGCTGCCCGCGCTCGGTCCCGGCCGCGTCATCGCCGTCAACCTGCCGGCCTACCGCCTGTGGGCGCTGGACATCGGCGCCACGGGAGCGCAAGCGGCGCCGCTGGAGATGCGCGTGATTGTCGGCGAGTCGGTCAAGACGCCGACCCCGCTGTTCATCGGCCAGATGCGCTACCTCGAGTTCAATCCTTACTGGAACGTACCGAGCAGCATCGCGCTGGGCGAGCTGCTGCCCAAACTGATGCGCGACCGCGACTACCTGGCGCGCAACGAGATGGAGCTGGTCGGCGCCGGCCTCGCTACGCCTGCCACGACCGTCACCGACGCCAGCCTGGCTGCGCTGCGCGCGGGCAAGCTGAGGGTACGGCAGCGTCCGGGGCCGAAGAACGCGCTCGGCGCTGTCAAATTCGCGATGCCCAATCCGATGAACATCTACCTGCATTCGACCTCGCAGCGCGAACTGTTCGCGCGTAACCGGCGCGACCTCAGCCACGGCTGCATCCGCGTCGAGAAACCGCTGGAACTGGCCCATTTCGTGCTCGGCGACCAGCCCGAATGGACGTTCGACAGCGTGGCGGCGGCGATGGCGCCGGGCCCGATGCGCAAAGTCAATCTGAGCGCGCCGATTCCGGTCGTGCTGTTCTATGCCACCGCCATGGTGGACCGCGACGGCAGCGTCCTGTTCACGCGCGATATCTACCGGCGCGACGTGGCGCTGGAACAAGCGCTGCATACCCATCAAGGTTGATAGGCTCGCCCGGCGGGGTGACAAAGTACGCATTTCTCGCTTGGTCCAACTGCTACCATCTTTCCATGCGGAAAATTTGGTACGGGACTTATGCGTTTTGACGGACTACTGACATCATGGAATGAAGCCACGGCCAGCGGCGTTATCACCCCCGGCAAAGGCGGTGACGACATCATCGTGCATGCATCGGAATTCCCGCAGGATGGACCAGCCCCTGCCGTCGGCGAAGCCGTCTCGTTTGGCGTGGAACTCGGACCCGGCGGCATCAAGCACGCCCACAGCATCTCCCGCCCCCGCGTGTCCTCGCGCGTGGCGGTCAAGCACCAACAGGCGCGCTCATCGTCATCGATGTTCACCGCCGCGCTGGTGGTCCTGACGGCCACTGCGGCCTTGTACTACGCCAGCATGCGCCACCAGGGCGGCCAGCCGGTTCCGGCACCTGCGCCCGTCGCGGCCGAAGCCGCCGCCGCGGCGTTGCGCGCGCACCGGACCGACCTGGTGGCCGCATCCCGCTTCGCGCGGCCGGCGCCGCCGGGCTGCGACGGGCGGACCCGCTGCAGCCAGATGAAGTCATGCGCGGAAGCGACCTACTTCCAGGAGCAATGTCCCGGCGCCGAGATGGACGGCGACCGCGACGGCATCCCCTGCGAAACGCAGTGGTGCAAGCCAGCGCAGGCCGCCCTGCCGCCGGGCCCCTAAGCCTGCATCCGGGGCGCGTCCGAGGCGGGCGCCGCGCTGGGCCGCGCCTCCGAATCGGCCGGCTTGAGCAACAACAGCTGGCCTTCCAGCACCCGGAATTCCAGCGGCGTCGTCATCTGCGTCACCTCGCCATCGGTGGCCACCTTGACCCGCCGCTTGCCGTAGAACTTGCGCGGCTTGACCGTCATGCGCCTGAAGCTGAAGGTCACCAGGTTGTCGGCCTCGCCCAGCCGTCCCAACATCGCCCGCAGCATCAAGCCCAGCATGCCGAGCTTGCCGACCGACTTGGGCGCGATGGCCGCCAGTTTGCCGTCCTCGACCGCGTCCGACAAGGGGGCGATGCCGACCTGCTCCATCTGCAGCCGGTTGTTGCCGACGAATAGGGTGGACGTGCGCAGCGCATGTTCCTTGCCGTCGAGTTCCAGGGTGATGCGCAGGCGGCGGTGGGGGCTGAAAAACGTTTTCAGGCCAGACAGGAAGGCCACGAAACGACTGCGGCCGAATTGCTTCTTGTCGATTTCGCGCTCTTCGAGCAGGCGCGGATACAGGCCGATGCTGGCGTTGACCAGGAAGATGCGGTCATTGACGACGCCGACCTGCACCGGCTGCACCTGGGCGTCGAGCAGCGCGCGCACGGCGTCGCCCAGGTCTTCGGGAATATGGTGGGTGCGGCCGAAATAGTTGAAGGTACCCTGCGGCAGGACGCCGAACAGGCAGCCCTGGGCGACCGCCTCGCGCGCGACGGCGTTGATGGTGCCGTCGCCGCCGGCGGCGACCAGGATGCCGCCGGCCGCCCTGGCCTGCGCCGCCGTGCGCGCGGCGACCTCGGCAATCTTGCCCGGATCGTCGACCAGCGCCAGCTCGAAACGCCGGCCGGCCTGGGTCAGCACTTCTTCGATCACGGAACGCCGCAGCGCCGTTTCCGATGAGCCGGAACCGGCGTTCACTACAATGAAAAACGGCGCCTGCGGATCGGGCTTGATTGCTTGCATGTTCTGGTCAGTGTGATGTGGTATTCGCTACCCTGACTGTACCACCGACGACCCGTTTTCACAGGTTCTGGCCATGCTTCAGGCGCGCCAGCCAGTCCTATGGCCGCGCACATGGGCGGATCGTGCGGCCGATGTGACTTGCCCTCGGCACCAGAAGTGATTCCTGCGTAGGGCCCGGCGCACACTCGCCGGGAGCGGTAAAATGGACTTCCCGATGAGCATTGACGCCTCGCGCAGCAAGCGGGCCACCTGACCATGACCACCTCATGCATATCGATCAGCGCGACCGACTGCGGCGCCGCTCCCGCGGCGCGCCTGAACGCCAGTTGCCTGTGCGTCAGCCATGAACGCCAGGCGCTGGTGGAGGCGCTCGAAGCGGGGTCCGGCGACGCCGAAGTGGCGGCACTGATCGCCGAACGCTGTCCCCACCTGTTCTCGCGCCAGCCGGTGTTCGTGTCGCGCCAGCACGCCGAACGCATCGCCGGGCTGGTCACGGCGATCGAATCGGTCATCGCCCTGCCCGCCTGGCGCGAGGCCGTGCTGGCCAATGCGCCCGCCATCGCGCGCGACGATCCGGGCGCGCGCGGCGTGTTTTTCGGCTACGACTTCCACCTCGGCGACAACGGCATTGCCCTCATCGAAATCAACACCAACGCCGGCGGCGCCCTGCTCAATGCCGCGCTGGCGCATGCCCAGGACCCGTGCCAGGCGATCGCCGGCGCCGCCCACGGCGCGCAGGACGCGCGCCGCCTGGAAGACGAGGTGGTGGCGATGTTCCGCGAAGAATGGCGCCTGGGCGGCCGCGGCGGCCCGCTGCGCAGCGTGGCGATCGTCGACGCCGATCCCCAGGAGCAGTACCTGTATCCCGAGTTCCTGTTGTTCCGCAAGCTGTTCCAGCAGCACGGCATCGCGGCGCTGATCGCCGCGCCCGCGGACCTGGACTGGCGCGGCGGACGCCTGTGGCACGGCGGCACGGCCATCGACCTGGTCTACAACCGCATGACCGATTTCATGCTCGAGGCGCCGGCCAGCGCGGCGATCCGCGCCGCCTACCTCGAGCGCGCGGCCGTCGTCACGCCCCATCCCCACGCCCACGCCCTGTACGCCAACAAGCGCAACCTGGCGATCCTGTCCGACCGCGCCCGCCTCGCCGCGCTGGGCGTGCCGGCCGCCACCCAGGAGATCCTGCTCGCGGGCATCCCGCATACCGAACTGGTCGAGGCGGCCGACGCCGAGCGCCTGTGGGGCCTGCGCCGCCAGCGCTTCTTCAAACCGGCCGACGGTTATGGCGGGCGCGCCGCCTACCGCGGCGACAAGCTGACCCGGCGGGTCTGGAACGAGATCCTGGGCGGCGCCTATGTGGCGCAGGCATTGGTCGCGCCGTCCGAGCGCATGGTCGCCACGCCGAGCGGCACCGCAAGCCTCAAATTCGACCTGCGCGCCTACTGTTACGCCGGGAAAGTGCAGTGGCATGCCGCGCGCGTCTACCAGGGACAGGCGACCAATATGCGCACGCCGGGTGGCGGCTTCGCGGCCGTGTACTTCGTCTAGCCGCCTTGCGGGCGGCGCGCAACCACGGTCGAAAAGCGCTTCACGGTGTTGCCCGGGGCATCGAATTGCTCGACCGCCGCGTGCAGCACCTGCCAGCCGGAAAAGGCGTCATGCAGGGCGTCCTGGCCGAACAGCGTGTAGCCGCCCGGGTTGAACATCTCCAGGTAGGTGGTGCCTTCGATCAGGACATTGACCGCCGCGACGCCGCCCGGGCACGTCAGCTCCTTGATGCGGTTCAGCCAGCCATACGCCTGCACCGGCGGGAAGAACATCAGCAAGCCGACGCAGGCGACCGTGTCGAAACGTCCGGCGACGGCGGCGTCCGCCAGGTTCGCCACGCGCGCGCGCACCGGCAGGCCGAGGCGCCCGGCGCGCTCGTTGAGCGCCGCCACCGCACTGGCGCAACCGTCGAGCGCAAGCACCGGGTAGCCGCATTGGGCTGCCGCGATCGACAGGTTGCCCAGGCCACAGCCCAGGTCGAGCATGTTGCCTTTGACGAAAGGAAGAATAGCCTGTTCAAACGGGTTCAGCGACAGCTCCTGCCGGGCAAGCTGTTTCCTGAACTGGACGTCAAAGAATTGGATCGACTGGTTCACCTTGGTCTCGCTGGCGGATGCATGCAGGGATTATGGCTTGCTAGATTAGCAGCTTCCGGCGCCGCTGTGACAGCTTTTGCGCACACCTTTTTCGCAACCGAATGTCACCATTTATCACCACCACCCACGCGGAAGCGCTCCTTTACTGGCGGTCGTGTGGTCATGCCGGAATATATTTTTTTCAATCACCGTGCGCGACGTCAAAACTTAACTTCTTGTATTAAAGTGTCATCATGGTCCCCACACGGCAGGCTGCGCCATTTGCTGTGGACTTCTTCCTTTGGAGTAGCGATGAGCGGGCAGGAACCAGCGGTTAACCAGAGTTCGCGCGCGGAGATCACCTTGAAATCGATTGGCGACGGCGTCGTCAGCGTTGACGCCATGGGGCGCATCGAATTCATGAACGAGGCTGCCAGCAAGCTCACCGGATGGGGGGCGGCCGAGGCGCTCGGGCGGCCGGCGGCAGAAGTCATTTGCCTGCGCTGCAAGACAACCCTCGAGCCGCTGGTCAATCCGCTGGAGATCGTCCTGCAGCGCAATGCGCCGATGCGCTTGCCTGTTGGCACTGTACTGCTCAGGCGCGACGGCAAGCAGAGCGCGATCGAAGACTCTACCGCGCCCATCCATGACCACAACGGGATGCTGTCCGGCGCGGTCATGCTGTTCCACGACGTGACCTCATCCCAGCAGCTGGTGCTGCAGATGGCCCACCTGGCGAGCCACGACGTGCTCACCGACCTGCCCAACCGCGCCATGCTGGACGACCGCATCCGCCAGGCCGTGGCCGCGGGTGAACGCAACAATGGCGCGTTCGCGGTGCTCTACCTCGACCTCGACCGCTTCAAGCGGATCAACGACTCGCTCGGCCACGCGGTAGGCGACCTGCTGCTGTGTTCGGTGGCGGACCGCTTGCGCGCCTGCGTGCGCAACAGCGATACCGTGTGCCGCCAGGGCGGCGACGAGTTCCTGGTGCTGCTGGCCGACCAGCAGTCCCAGCACCACGCGGCGGCGGCGGCCGAGAAAATCCTCGCCGAACTGGGACGTCCGCACGAGATCGGCGGCCACGCGCTGCTGGTGAGCGCCAGCATCGGGATCAGCGTGTTCCCGGACGACGGGCATGACGCCGCCACCCTGATCAAAAACGCCGACACGGCGATGTACCGGGCCAAGGCCGGCGGGCGCTGCAACGCCCAGTTCTACAAGCACGACATGAACTTGTTGGCAGTGGAACGCCAGCAGATGGAAGCGGACTTGCGGCACGCGCTGGAACAGGGCCAGTTCGTGCTGTATTACCAGGTCAAGGTGGAGCTGGCGAGCGGGCGCGCCAGTGGCGCCGAAGCGCTGCTGCGCTGGGAACACCCGCAGCACGGCACGGTCGGGCCCGAACGCTTCCTGCCTGTCGCCGAAGACGTCGGCCTGATCGTCCCGCTGGGGCGCTGGGTACTGAAGGAAGCCTGCGCCCAGGCCAGGCGCTGGCAAAACGAGGGGGTGGCGCTCGAGACGATGGCGGTGAACGTGTCGGCGCAGGAATTCCGGCGTCCCGACTTTGCCGACTGCGTACGGGAGGTGCTGCGCCAAACGGGACTGGCCCCGGGCTGCCTCGAACTGGAAATCTCCGAATCATCGCTGATGCGCGACGTGGAAGCGAGCAATGCCATGCTCTCAAGCCTGAAGGACATCGGGGTCCGGCTCGCGGTCGACGATTTCGGTACCGGATACTCCAGCCTCAGCTGCCTGACCCGGTTCCCCCTCGACGCCCTGAAGATCGACCGTTCCTTTGTCAGCGCGATCGGCGCGCCGGGCGACGCCAGAGTGATTGCCTCGGTAGCCCTGGCCATGGGCAACGCGCTGGGCTACCGGATCATCGCCCAGGGCGTGGAGGCCCAGGTCCAGGTCGATTTCCTGAAGGCGCGCGGTTGCACGGAAGGCCAGGGATTTTTCTTCGGCGGACCGCTCACGGCAGCCGAGTTCTCGCGCCGCATGGCAGCGAAGGCCGGGGCGTACTTGCGTTGAGCGTCAGGGCGCGCTGCGCACCGCCCATAACAAGGCGGGCGTGGTGTCCGGCTTGGGCGCCGCGGCGTGGTGGACGGCAAAAGGAACCCCTTCCATCCGGTCAACTTCTTTCGCCGGCGCCGGCTGCGGCGCCGGCTGCGCCATCACGATGGCAGGTGCGGCCGACGGCGCCGGCGCCTTGCCGGGGTCGGGCACCACCAACCCAAACGCGAGCGCGAGCCCGACGCATCCTAGTGCAAATGATCTTTCAGACATACCCATCTCCCAGCAGCGTGGCCTCTTGCTGGGCCCGCCACGAAACACTTCAGGCCTCAGTATAGGACGGTTCCGACTGCGTGCCAGTAGATTCGGACCTCTAAATGCACCGCTCAGGCGCAAACACAACACTCGCCTGTTCGCTGGCAACGTTTATATTCTACAAACGAAATATGTCACGCGTATGACGCTTAGAAAAATGGCGTCCGGCAACGCCAAGACCCTGCTTGTGAGACACTAGCGGGCTTGTCGAAGAGGAACATCTGTATGTGGAATGGCGTGCTGTGCGGATTGCTGGCGGGGGCCCTGTGGGGCATGGTGTTTATCGTGCCGGAAATCCTCGCCGCCTTCTCGCCGCTGGAAATGGCGCTCGGGCGCTACGCCGCCTATGGCGCCATCGCCCTGGGGCTGATGGCCCCGCGGCTGCCGTCGCTGCTGCAGCGGCTGGTGCGCAGCGACTATGCGGCGCTGGTGCGCCATGCGCTGGCCGGCAATATCGTCTACTACATGCTGCTGGCCCTGGGCGTGAAGCTGGCCGGGGTGGCGCCCACCTCGCTGATCATCGGGCTGCTGCCGATCGTCGTCACCCTGATGGGCCGCAAGGACCACGGCGCGGTGCCGCTGCGCCAGCTGGCCATGCCGCTGGCGGTGGTGGCCACCGGCATCGCCTTCATCAATGTCGACCTCTTCCTGCACGCCCATGCGGCCGGCGCCAGCGCCTGGCAAACCCTGGCCGGGGTGCTGTGCGCCAGCGGCGCCCTGCTGTGCTGGAGCTGGTACAGCCTCGACAATGCGCGCTACCTGAAGCGCAATCCCCATTTCAGCAGCGCCGAGTGGTCGGCGCTGTACGGCTTGTCGAGCGGCGCGATCGCGCTGGCCATCGCCGCGCTGGCGCTGCCGTTCTTCCATGCCGATGTGACGGGCGCCGCCGGCGCCGCGAGCGGGCGCGACTGGACGCTGTTCTGGATCGCCAACACCCTGCTCGCGCTGGGCGCCTCGGTGATCGGCAACCATCTGTGGAATATCGCCAGCCGCCGGGTGGCGCTGACCTTGTCGGGCCAGCTGATCCTGTTCGAAACCCTGTTTGCCCTGCTGTACGGCTTCATCTACAAGCAGCAGCTGCCGCGGCCGCTGGAAATCGCCGCCATCGTGCTGCTGGTGGCCGGGGTGGCCTGGTCGGTGCGGGTGCACGCCATGGAAGAGCAACCGGCCCCGCCCTGATGCGCCGCGCTAGTCGAGGCGGATGCCGCCGTTCTTGTCCCAGTTCACCTGGGTGATGCCGGGGTCCTCGGCCTCCAGCCGGCGCGCTTCCAGTTCTTGCGGCGACGGCTCGGCGCCGTTGGCGCGCGATTGCTCGACCAGCAGGCGTGCGCCGACCAGCTCGTCGCGGCGGGCAAAGGCGGCCTGGAAAATACGGATCAGCTCCTCGATGTTCCACGGCTTGGCCACGTAGCGGAACACCTCCGCCCGGTTGACCGCGTTCATGATCTCGGAAAAGTCGGTCGAGGCGCTCAGCACCAGCCGCACCGCTTCCGGCTGGATGCCCTTGACCAGGTGCAGCACGTCGGCGCCGTTCAGCCCCGGCATGCGGTAGTCGGACATGACCACGTCGAAACTGGCCTCGCCGGCGCGCAGCACCGCCGCCTCGGGTTCGGAAAACGCCTCCACCACCAGGGTGTCGGGCGGGAAGGCCTGGCGCAGCGCGCGCTGCAGGGCTGCCAGCACATGGACCTCGTCGTCGAGGATCAGGACACGTCTCATGCTCATTTCTCCTGCCTGACATGTAACACGAAGGTTTCGCCCGAGCGGTGCTCGAAGTCGGCGATCTGGGCGATCAGGCGCGTGCTCAGCACATGGTCGGCCGACAGCAGCAAGGCGCCGTCGCGCGTGACCAGGTCGCGGCTCATGCGCATGCCCGGCGCCAGCTTGGCCACCGGCAGCGACAGCTCGGCCACCTTCTCGGCGATCGGCTTGCCGATGCGGATGCCGTAGAAGGCTTCGACCACCGCCGGGTCGTAGCGCTTGCCGCGGCTGGCCGCGACCAGCTCGGCGGCGTGTTCGCCGTCGACGCTGGCCTGCGTCAGCATGCCCACCTGCAGGCTGTAGAAGTCGCTGGCCACGGCCAGGATGCGCGCGCCCAGCGGGATGTCGAAGCCGGCCAGCGCGTCGGGAAAGCCCTCGCCGTCGAAGCGCTCCTTGTGCGAGCGGATGATGCGCGCCACTTCGTGCAGCTCGTCGAGCGGCATCAACAGCTGCTCGCCCAGCAGCGGGTACTTGCGGTACTGGCCCAGGTAGTCGCCCTTGAGCAGCGACACCGGCATGCGCAGCAGGTCGTCGGAGAAGCCGATCTTGCCGATTTCGTGCAGCAGGCCGGCGATGAACAGGTCCTGCACCTCGCGCGCGGGCAGGCCCATGCGGCTGGCGATCAGGCGCGCCAGCTCGGCCACCCGGCGCGAGTGGCCGACCAGCGCGCCGCCGCGCATTTCGATCAGGCTGGAAAAAATCTTGATCGAGGTGAGGAAGTTGTTCTTCAGCCGCTCGTTGGCCGCCATCACCTCGCCGGTGCGCTGTTCGACCTTCTGTTCCAGGGTCGCGTTCAGCTCGCGCAGCGACTCGTTCTGGGCCAGCGTCAGCGCCTCCAGCCTGGCCTTGTCCTTCTCCAGCGCGACCCGCTCGAGCGCATGGCGCACCACCAGCAGGATGTCGCTGTCGTCCCACGGCTTGGTGATGTAGCGGTAGATCTCGCCGCGGTTGATGGCGCCCAGGATCGACTGCACGTCGGCATAGCCGGTCAGGAGCAGGCGCAGGGTGGCCGGCCAGCGCGCGCGCACGATTTCAAGGAAATCGGCGCCGTTCATTTCCGGCATGCGCATGTCGGAAATGACCAGGTCGACCGGTTCGCGCTCGAGCAGCTCAAGGCCGGCCCTGGCGCTTTCGGCCGTGTGCACGCGGTAGCCCTGGCTGCGGAACAGGCGCCGCAGCGCCGACAGGATGTTCGGCTCGTCGTCGACGCACAGGATGGCCGGGCCGGGCGCGCTGTCCGGCTGGGCGATGGCTGGGTTGCTGCTCATGGGTGCGGGTCCTTGTTGCTGTCGGCGCTGGCGTCGTGGCGTACCGGCAGGAAGATGCTGAAGGTGGCGCCGCCGCCGGGAGGGCTGTCGAGCTCGATGCGCCCGTGGTGCTTCTGGACGATGCCATAGGATAACGAAAGCCCCAGGCCGGTCCCGCTGCCGGTCGGCTTGGTGGTGAAGAAGGGATCGAAGATGCGGCCCTGGATCGCTTTCGGGATGCCGCTGCCGTTGTCGGCGATGTCGACCCGCACCATCTCGCCCTCGCGCGCGGTACGGATCGTGATGCGGCCGCGCCGCTCCGTCATCGCGTGGGCGGCGTTGACGATGATGTTCATGAAGACCTGGTTCAGCTGCGACGGCAGGCATTCGATGTCGGGAATGTCGCCGTACTCCTTGACGACGTCGGCCCGGTACTTGACTTCGTTGGCAACGATGTTCAGGGTGGAGTCGATGCCATGGTGAAGGTCGCTCCACTGCCATTCCTGGTGGGCGTCGGCGCGCGAGAAATCCTTCAGGTCCTGCACGATCTTGCGCACCCGTTCGATGCCCTCGCGCGATTCGCCCATCAGCACGGGGATGTCGGCGGTCACGAAGTCAATGTCCACGCTGGCGCGCAGCGCGCGGATCCCTTGCAGCACCTTGGGGTCGGCGATGTGCTGTTCGGCAGCCTGGTAGGCGGCCAGCATGTCCAGCATGCCGTCGATATAGCCGCCCAGGGTGGCGAAGTTCGAGAACACATAGCTGATCGGGTTGTTGATCTCGTGCGCCACGCCCGCGGCCAGCTGGCCGATCGACGCCAGCTTTTCGGACTGCAGCAGCTGTTCCTGGGCCAGGGTCAGCTTGGCGGTCAGGTCCGACAGTTCGGTATGGCGGCGCAGCAGTTCGGCCTCGGCCTCGTCCAGCCCGAGCACGACGCGGCGGGCGAAGGGCAAATCGTCCTTATCGTTCATCGATCATCCTCATGCCGACAAAATGCTGCAAGCTTCTTCATACTGCTCCCCGGTTTCACGGAATACTGCGCGCAGCATCTCGCAGTCGAGGCGCAGGCTGGCCCAGGCCTCGCCCGATACCGGCGGCACCAGCGCATCGGCCTCGCCGCCCAGGTCGAGCGCATGGACGATCGCGTTGGCCACATGGACGATGCTGGGCACGTCGCCCAGGTCGTCCAGCGCGGGCGCATGGTGGTTGCCGATGGCGCGCTGGATCAGCGCCGGGAATTTCCAGGTTTCGGCCAGCATCAGGCCGACCTGCTGGTGGTCGATGCCCAGCACCTGCTGCTCGGCGTCGACCTGCCACGCGTCCTGCTGGTCGCGCCACGCCATCGCCGCCGCATACTGCTGCGGGAAGCGCGTCGCCAGCACCAGCCGGCCGATATCGTGCAGCAGGCCGGACAAAAAAGCGTAGTCCTGGTTCAGGCGGGTGCGGCGGGCGATGTTGCGCGCGCAGACGGCGGTGGCCATCGAGTGGCGCCAGAACAGCGCCAGGTCGAGGTGGGCGCCGCCGCCCGGCAGCGCATGGACGATCGCGCCGGCCGCCACCAGCGAGCGCACGGTGTCGAAGCCGAGCACCATGATGGCCTGGTTGATCGTCTTGACCTTCGAGGCCAGCCCGTAGAACGAGGAATTGGCCACCCGCAGCGTGCGCGCCGCCAGCGCCTGGTCGTGCGAGATGGTCTCGGCCAGCCTGGCGACGTCGACGTCCGGCTGGTCGAAAGTCCGGATCAGCTCGAGGACGATGGTCGGCAAGGCAGGCAGGTCGCGGATGTTGCGCGCGACCTCAGCCTGGGCGATCCGGTGCGGGCCCACGGCCGCCTGTTGCGCCAGCAGCTGCTCGCTTTCTGTCATGGTTGTGCTTTCACGTTGGTTGGCCCTGCGCCTGGGCCGCTTCCCTGAGCGCCGCGGCCGCTTCTTGGGGGACCAGTGTAATCAATATTCCACGCATCTGGCCGTCATGGCCGGGGTGGCGCACCTCGGCCACGAAACGGCGCCCCTGCACTTCCACCGCGCACGACTGGCCATGGGCCAGGGCGCCGACCGCCAGCACCAGGCCAGGCATGGCCTGGGCGGCGTCGGCGCCGATCAGCATGCCCTGGCCGGCGAACAGGCGCTGCGCCGCGTGGTTGGCGAACGCCACCAGCATGTCGTCGGCCAGCCCGATGATCGGCAGCGGCACGTTCTGCAGGCCTTCGCGCACCACGTCGAGCACGATCTCGTCGCGCTCGATCTGGCGCTCCTGCTTGCGCAGCACCGATTCGAGCTGGCGGTTGGCCTGGGCCAGGCCGTGGTTGGCGGTGCGCACCTCCAGCCCGAGCCTGCGGTTTTCGTCGGCCATTTCCTTGTGCGCGAAGCCTTCCTCGATATGCCCGCGCAGCTGGACGTCGTCCCACGGCTTGGTCAGGAACTTGTAGATCGCGCCTTCGTTGACCGCGTCGGTCACTGACTGCAGCTCGGTAAAGCCCGACAGCACGATGCGCACCGTATCCGGATACAGCTGCTTGACGTTGCGCAGGAAGTCGACCCCGGTCATGCCCGGCATGCGCTGGTCCGAGACGATCACGTCGACCTCATTCTGGGCCAGCACTTCCAGTCCTTCGATGCCCGACGACGCGGTCAGGACCTTGTAGCCGCTTGAGCGGATCAGCCGCCGCAGCGCCGACAAAATATTCGGTTCGTCGTCCACCAGCAGCAAGGTGCGCTGGCGCTTGTACATGCGGCGCAGGTGTTCCGGCACCGTGTGGCCTTCGCGCAGATAGGCTTCCATGGCCCCGGCCGGGAGCGGGCGCGAGAACAGGTAGCCCTGCACTTCGTCGCACATGTTGCGGGCCAAAAATTCGCACTGGGCCTCGCTTTCGACGCCTTCGGCGATCACGCGCATGCCCAGGCTGTGGGCCATCGAGATGATCGCATCCGGGATCGAGGTGTCATGCGAGTACGGCCTGATGTCGCGCACGAACGAGCGGTCGATCTTCAGCACCTCGACCGGGAATTCCTTCAGGCTGGCCAGGCTGGAGTAACCGGTGCCGAAGTCGTCGACCGACAGGCCGATGCCCAGTTCGCGCAGGCGGCGCATGACCTGCACGGCGTCGCCGATATCGTCCATCACCAGGGTCTCGGTCAGTTCGAGTTCGAGCCGCGCCGGTTCGAGGCCGGTATCGCGCAGCGCCGCCGCCACCGTCTGCACCAGCTCGGGCTGGCGGAACTGGCGCGCCGACAGGTTGACGGCGATGCGCGGCGCGCCCAGCCCCGCCGCCCGCCAGGCTTCGGCCTGGGCGCAGGCGGTGCGCAGCACCCAGTCGCCGATCGGGATGATCAGGCCGGTCTCGGCGGCCAGCGCAATGAAGCGCGCCGGCGCCACCGTGCCAAATTCCGGGCTCTCCCAGCGCAGCAGCGCCTCCAGGCCCACCAGCGCCCCGCTGGACAGGTCAAACTGCGGCTGGTAGTGCAGCACGAATTCGCCGCGCTCGTGCGCCAGCCGCAGCGCGCGCTCGAGGCGCAGGCGCTCCTGCACGTGCTCGTTCATGCCCGCCTCGAAACACTGCACGTTGTTGCGGCCCCGCTCCTTGGCCTTGTACATCGCGATGTCGGCGTTGTCGATCAGGACATCGGCCGTGTCGCCGTCACCCGGGTACTTGGCCACCCCGGCGCTGCACGACACCGTCAGTTCGTGGCCCGCCACCGTGACCGGCTCGGCGATGCGCGCCATGACCCGCTGCACGACCAGCGCAATGGCGGGCGGATCGCCCGTTTCCGGGAAGGCGATCAGGAATTCGTCGCCATGCAGGCGCGCCACCACGTCGATCCCGCGCACGCTGGCGCGCAGGCGCTCGGCCATCAGCTTCAGGAACTCGTCGCCGACGCGGTGGCTCAGGCTGTCGTTGATGCGCTTGAAGCGGTCCAGGTCAATGAACATCACCCAGATCGAGCCCTTGCGCCGCGCCGCCGCGGCGATCATGTCCTGCAGCTTGTCGACCACCAGTCGGCGGTTGGCCAGGCCGGTCAGGACGTCGTGGTTGGCGCGGTAGAGCAGCTCTTCTTCCGAGCGCTTCTTGTCGGTGATGTCGTAGTGGGCGATCACGAAGTGGCTGACCGCGCCGGCGGCGTCGCGCACCGGGGCGATATCCATCTCCGACCAGACCGGGGTGCCGTCCTTGCGCAGCACGCGCAGCGACACATGGGCCTCGCGCTGCGCCGCCAGCGCCTCGCGGATCTCGGGCACGTCGCGCCGGCCGTCTTCGCGCGTGAGCAGCATCGCCGACTCGCGTCCCACCACCTCGGCGGCGCTGTAGCCGAGCATGCGCTCGAATGCCGGGTTGACGTACTCGATGACGTAGCCGGGCGCGCGCGCGCTGATGATGACGGTGCCGCTGACGCTGGCCTCGATCGCCTGGTCGAGCAGCTTGAGCTTGCGGTTGGCGCCGGTCAGCGCCGCGGTGCGCTCGTCGACCAGCTTGCGCACGTTGCGGGTGCGCGCCACCAGGATGTTGGCCTGGATCGCCGCCAGCAAGGTCACCAGCAGGCCGCCCGCGGCCACCGCGATCGAGGCCAGGAAGTCGGTCGGCCGTTGCGGGTCGGGCGAGATCACCGCCAGCCAGGTGTGGCCTGCGGCCGTGACCGGCGCGCGCACGTCGTCCGGGGTGCGGCTGAGCGCGATGCGCACCAGCAGCCCCCGGGTGTCGGCGGCGCGCGGGGCGCTGCCGATGCGGTGCGCCAGCTGGTCCTCGCTGGCCTGGGCGCCGTCATACAGGCTGACGTTGAATCCTTCCGGCTTGAGCAGGCTGCGTCCGTCGAGCGCGCCGCGGACAAAGCGCCCGATACTGAGCAGCACCGCAGTCTGTCCTGCCAGCTGGTCGCAGCGCGCCGCGCCCGGCGCACCCGGCCCGCCGCGGTAAACCGGGCGCAACAAGGCCACGCCTTCGCGGTCGCTGCCGCCCAGTACCAGCGGGTACAGCCCGGTCATGGCGGTCTCGCCGCTGGCGCAGGCGCGCTGCGCGGCCTCGGCCTGGTCCTGGCGCGAGGCGGCGTCGAGGCCAAGGGCCAGGCGGTTGGCCGACAGCGGCTCGATGTAGTCGACCACCCGGTAGGCGGGGCGTTCCGCCGCGCTGACCAGCCTGCCGCCGCGCAGCTCGGTAATGGCGGAGAACGCCCGTTCGCGCCGGCGCGCCGCTTCAAAGGCGGCGCGCTCGCGCTGCGCCACCACGCGCTGGAACACCACGGCCCGGATGTAGGGCGCGCGCTCGAGGATAGGCGCGGTCAGCTGGGAAAACTCATCGCGGCTGAGCCCGGGATTGGCGACAAACAGGCCGTTGATGTTGGCCAGCTCCTCGACCGCATTATCCAGGCCGCCCTGGAGCGCGCCGACCCGGTTGCCGGCGTGGCGCTGGAATTCGGTTTGTACGTGGTCGTACTCGAACGCGCTGACGGCGAAGAACAGCGCCAGCGTGACACTCGATCCGAGCAGCAAGGTCGCCAGCACCGGCCCGGGCATGCGCATGGCGCTGCGGGAAGGCGGTGCTGTGCGCTGCTTGGGTCCGGGCATCTTCTTCATAGTTCTCTAATAACATCATGTCGACGCACCGGCCTGGAAGCGCCATCGGGCAGGCGGAAGGACTATGCGCAGGTGGCCATGGACACGCGCCGCGCGACTGTTTCCGTAGGGATATGTCCGTTATATCGAGGGTAATGCGGCCCGGCCTCGCAAAGCAAGTTTATTTCATCCGGAGCGAACATGGCGGTTCGTTCGTATGAGCGGCGCAACAAGGTGTCGCGCGGGAAGACGCAGTGGCGCTTGCAGGACCACAGGGATCCCGCCACCAGGTCGTAAAAACTGTGACGGGCACGGCGGGAAGGTCGGATCAGGCCACCAGACCGAACTTGAGCGCATAGCGGATCAGCGCCGCATTCGACGACAGGCCCATTTTCTTGAAGATGCGGGCGCGGTAGGTGTTGACCGAGCTGATGCTGATGCCCAGTTCGGCCGACACCTGCTTGATCTGGCGTCCCGAACCGATCATGCGCAGCACGTCGCGCTCGCGCGGGGTGAGCGTTTCATGCACCGCCAGCTGCTGGGGCGCGGTGGCGTCGGTGACCAGCAACTCGGCCAGGTGTTCGCTGATATAGCTGGCGCCGGCAGTAACCCGCCGCACCGCCTGGATCAGCTCTTCGGCGGCCATGCCCTTGGTTACGTAGCCGGCCGCGCCGGCGCGCAGCGCCGCGACCGCGAACTGCTCTTCCGGGAACATCGACAGGATCAGCACGCACTGCCGGGGGAACCGGGCTTTCAGTTCCAGCAGCCCGGCCAGGCCTTCGTAGTTGGGCAGCGACAGGTCGAGGATGACCACGTCCGGCTCGGCCCCGGGAATCAGGTCGAGCAGTTCATTGAAGCCGGCCGCCTCGCCCACGATGTGCAGGTCGCGCGAGGAACGGATGATTTTCTTGATGCCCTCGCGGATCAGCGCGTGGTCGTCGGCGATTACAATTTTTATCAATGTGGTCTCGTTTTTTTGATCCGGCTACAGTGTATCAAGTCTCGCGGAAATCGGACACTGGCACCAGCGCCGACAGCAGCGTGCCGCCGGAGCGCAGCCGGCGGATGCCGACCCGTCCATGCACCAGTTCGGCGCGCTCGCGCATCCCCACCAGCCCCAGGGTTCCAGGCGCGCGCACCCGCGCCGCCGGGATGCCGACGCCATTGTCGCGCACGCGCAGCAACATGCGCTGGCCGCGCCGCTGCGCGCAGACCGACACGCTGCTGGCGCGCGCGTGGCGCAGGATATTGGTCAGCGCCTCCATGAATATCCTGAACAGCGCCTCGCCCCCCGGACATGCCGGCCCGCCCCTATCGGCCGGCAGGTCGAGCGCCACCGCCACGCGGGTGCGCCGCTCGAAGTCGCGCGCATGCCATGCCAGCGCCGAGTACAGGCCCTGGTTCTGGATCGCGGGCGGGCGCAGCTGCATTGCGATCGAGCGCGCCGAATCGATCGCCTGGTCGAGCGTATCGGACGCGCTGTTCAGTTCCGCCACGAGTTTGCGGCGCGGCAGCGCGCCGCTGCTGGCCTGGATATCTTCCAGCAGCAGCTTGATGTCGATCTTGGCCGCAGACAGGATCTGTCCCAGCTGGTCATGCACTTCGCGCGCCAGCGCGATCCGTTCGTCCTTGCGCACGTGCTGAAGCCAGTCGTACAAAAAGCGCAGCTCGTTGCGCGAAGCGAGGATCTCGTCGGCGGCGGCCTTGCGGCTGCTGATGTCCTGCACGATCTTGACGATATAGCGCGGCTTGCCGTCGTCGCCGTTGATGGTGCCGACAAAATTCTCGGCCCAGGTCACGCTGCCGTCCGGCCTGCGGTAGCGCATCTCGATCAGGAAGGTGTCGGTCTGGCCGGCGCGCAGCTGTTCGACCAGCATCCGGCTCAGCGCGGCGTCGGCCGGATCGGCCAGGCGCTCGATCGTCAAGGCCTTGAGCTGCTGCCCGCCCACGCCCACCAGCCGCTCGAAGGCCGCGTTGGCGCGCACGATGCGGCCGTCGAAGTCGGCCATCACGATGCCGGCCGGCGAACGGTCGAAGACGGCTTCGAGCAGCGCGTTGGCGGTGTCCAGGTCGCGCGTGCGTTCCAGCACCCGGGTTTCCAGCTCGGCGTGGGCTTGCCGGAGCCGCGCCTCGGCATTTTTCTGGCGCGTGATCTCGTTGGCAAACGCGATCGCCCCCTTCCCGCCCGGATAGCAGCGCACGCTGAACCAGCGCTCGCTTGGCCGGTGCAGGAAGTGCAGGCCGACCGTGCGGCGCTCGCGCATGGCGCGCAGCAGGGCGTCGGCCACCGGCGCGAATTCAGGCTCGACATCGGGCAGCTGGCGGCCAATCATCGCTTCGGGCGCTTCGTTCAGCAGCGACGAGCGGATCTTCTTGATGGCCACGATGCGCAGCTCGGGATCGACGCTGAGGAAGGCGTCGCTGGTGCCTTCCATGACGCTTTCCAGGTCGCTGCTGACTTCCGCGATCTGGTTCAGCAAGTGCGCCTCGCGCTCGGCCAGCGCGCGGCGGGTGCGCACCAGCTTGACGTGCGCGTGCACCATGGCGACCAGTTCGCGCGCGCTGAACGGCTTGACCAGGTAGTCGTCGGCGCCAGCCGCCAGCGCCTCCAGGCGCGCATCCTCGCCCGCGTGGGCCGACAGGATGATTACCGGGATCGACTGGATCGCTTCGTCGCCGCGGATGGTGCGCAGCAGCTCGAAGCCGTCAATCCCCGGCATCATCACGTCCAGCAGCACGATATCGGGACGGATGCGGCGCACCGCATCCAGGCCGGCTGCGGCCTCGCCGGCCGTTGCGACCGCGCACCAGGGCTGCAACAGGCATTCGAGGTAGCGCACGACGTCGGCGTTGTCGTCAATGACCACGGCCTTGATCAGGCCGGCGCCGGCCGCCGCCGCAGGGGGCGCCCCGGCTGGCGCACGCGCGGCGCGCGCATCGGCGGCGCGCCGTGCGTCCGCCACGATCGCCTCGCCCTGGGCGTTGAGGCGGATCTCGGCGCGCAGGTCCGCGCCATCGTTGCCTGGCGCCGCGCGGCGCGCCGGAATGCGCGCGGCGATCGTCGTGCCCACGCCCTCGGCGCTGTCGGCCTCCAGGCTGCCGTCGAGCAGGCGCACCAGCTCCGACGCCAGCGCCAGGCCAAGACCGCTGCCCTCTGCGCCGGCGCGTTCGCTGTGATGCGCGCCGCGGTAGAAGCGCTCGAAGATGTGCGGCAGGTCGTGCGCGCCGATGCCCACGCCCGTGTCGCTGACCGACAGCACGATGACGCCGTCGTCCTCGCGCAGCGCCAGTTCCACCTTGCCCTGCGGGGTGAACTTGAGCGCGTTCGACAGCAGGTTGAGGACCACCTTTTCCCACATCTCAAGGTCGATCAGCACGTCGACCGGGTGCGGCGGCACCGATGCCGCGAACGCCACGCCGGCGCTGTCGAAGGAAGGCCTGAACAGGCTGGCCAGGCCGAGCGTCACCTGGGCCAGGTCGGTGCGTTCCATCCGCACCTGCATGCGGCCCGCTTCGATGCTGGCGAAATCGAGCAGGGAATTGACCAGCCGCTTCATGCGCAGCGCGTTGCGGCGCGCCATCTCGAGCGGTTCGCGGGCGCCGTCCGCCACCGCGCCGGGCGATTCGAGCAGGCCCTCGAGCGGCCCGAGGATCAGGGTCAGCGGGGTGCGCAGCTCGTGGCTGGCGTTGGCGAAGAAGGCGCTCCTGGAGCGGTTCAGCTCCGCCATCGCCGTCATGCGCTCGCGCTCGATGCGCGCCGCCTCGGCGTTGGCGATCGCGGTGGCGACGTGGCCGGCGACGAAATCGAGGAAGGTGCGGTGCGCCGCATCGAGCGCCTTGCGCGGGTTGACGCCGATGACGAACACGCCGCAAGCCTGGCGCGCCCCGGGCAGCATCAGCGGATAGGCCAGGCCGTGGCGCGGACGCTCCGGCCAGATGCCATAGGAGGCGTCGCCGGCCAGCATCTCGCTGGCGTCGAACTCCTGCACCTGGCCGGTGGCGAAGGCGCGCGCGGCCGGTCCGGCGGCATGGATGCAGCCGCCCTCCACGCCCGTATGGAACACGGTGCGCGGCGCGCGCTGTCCCGGCTCGACGAGGTAGAGCGCGGCGCACGGCAGGTCGTCGAGGCTCTGCGACAGCGCCTCGGCCAGCGCCGCGTACACCTGTTCGCCGCGCCCCGAAGCCACCCGCGCCGCCAGTTCGCCCAGGGTGCGCAGGCGGCGTTCGTTGACGACCCGTTCCGAGGTTTCGATCACCGAGATGAACACCCCGGCGATGCCGTCGTCGCTGCGGATCGGGCTGTACGAAAAAGTGAAGTAGCATTCCTCGACGTAGCCGTAACGCTGCAACACCAGCAGCAGGTCGTCGTGGCGCAGCGCGCGGCCGGTGTCGAGCACCGAGTGGAGCATCGGGCCGAGCGTGGCCCATGCTTCCGACCATACCAGCGAGGTCGGCTTGCCGAGCGCCCACGGATGCTTCTCGCCGAAGATGCAGATCGAAGCGTCGTTGTAGATGTAGACCAGTTCGGGGCCGGACAGCACCACCAGCTGGAAGTTGGAGCCCAGCGCGATGCTGACGGCCGCCCGGATGCTGTCGGGCCAGCCGGACACCGGCCCGAGCGGCGTGTCCTCCCAGTCATGCTCGTTGACCCGGCGCACCATCTCGCCCTCGCCGGCGAACATCCGTGGGACGTCGTGGTTGTCCTTCAATGTGACGCAGTTGAGCTCGCTTGGCATGATGGTCCGCGGGTCAGGTAATCGGTGGGCGCGCGGGAGAAGGCGGGCTGGTCCGTAGAATACCTTTTTCCCCAGCTCGCCTCAAGCGGGGCAAGACGCCTGTCAATACCGGGCAGTTCAAGGCGCTCCGGCGGCTGGCTTGTGCACCAGCACGGGGACACTGCTGTGGACCAGCACCTTGAGCGCCTCGCTGCCCAGCAGTTGGGCGGACCCGCCCCTGGCGCCATGCGCGGCCAGGAACACCAGGTCGCATTGGGCGGCCTGGGCGGTGTCGACGATGGCGCGCCAGGGTTCCTCGCCCATCACGAGCCGCACCGAACAGGGAACGCCTTGCGCGGCGGCGCTGTCGCTGGCGAACTGGAGCGCGGCGTCGGCGAATTTCTGGAACAGGCGCGCGCGCCTGTCGGCAAAGTCGGGGTCATGGTGGGTCCAGGCTTCCAGCTCGTCCGCGCCTGGGGTGGCCAGCACATGGATGGCGGTAATGCGCGCGCCGGCCTCCTTGGCAAACAGCACGGCGCTGCGCACCGCCTTGCGTGACAGGGCCGAACCGTCGGTCGGCAACAAGATGTGCTTGTACATCGCCCCTCCTCGCGGTGATGCCTGCTGCTACCTGGTGGTGCGCAGGTCGTCCACCGGCTCGCGCCCGAAACCGGTGCCGAGCATGTATTCGACTACTGCGCGCGCCGTTTGTTGCGGCGGGCTCAGTTCGCCTGCGCGCTCCAGTTCCACGAAGCGCTCGCGCAGCGGAAAGCGCTCAGGCGGCGTGGCGCGGATTTCGGCCTGCATATCGGTGTCGATCACGCCGGGCGCCAGGCTGCAGATGCGCACGCCCGGCACGGCGTCGAGCGCGACCGCGCGCGCGTGCTGGTCGAGCGCGGCCTTGGTGGCGCAATACACGCTCCAGCCCGGGTAGGCATTGCGCCCGGCGCCGCTCGAGACATGCAGGATGCGGCGCTCGGCGCCCTGGCTGAGCGCGACCACGGCCGCCGACAGCATCATCGGCGCGGCGATGTTGAGCGTGACGGCGCGCGCCACCGCCAGCGGGTCCTGGTCGAGCAAGGTGCCCACCGGCTGCACGACGCCGGCGTTATTGATGAGGAGGATGGCGTTGTCGCCTGCCAGGAAATGGCGCAGCGCGCTGCCGGCAAGCCAGTTGCCGAGGGCGTTGGCATCGGCCAGGTCGATTTCGATCTGCGACAGCAGGCCGGGGCAGCGCGCCTGCATGGCGTCGGAAAATGTGCGCGCCAGTCCCAGTACCGGGATGTCGCGCGTGAGCAGGTCCGAGGCGATGGCCTCGCCCAGCCCTTTGGTGTGTCCGGTAACGATTGCTTTCATGCTGGCACCTCTTTCATCGCAGGCGACGTCGATGCGTACATGTTAGCACCGCGTGCGCGTGCGCACTGCGCCCGCGCCACCGGATTGCGTGATTTCCTTAGAAGCTTGCCCAGTCGCCAGCAGCACCGGCGGTGGCCGCAATCATGCGCGGGGCCGGCTTTGGCGCGGCGCGCCGGACCGGGGCCAGCGCCGCCGGCGCCTGCTCCGTTGCGCCCAGCCTGAACAGGCTGACCGCACGCGTCAGTCCGGCGGCCTGGTCCTGCATCTGGGCCGAGGCGGCAGCGGCCTCTTCCACCAAGGCGGCGTTTTGCTGCGTGACCTGGTCCATCTGGGTCACCGCCATGTTGATCTGCTCGATGCCGGCGCTTTGCTCGGCGCTGGCGGCGGAGATCTCGCTCATGATGTCGGTAACGCTGCGCACGCTCTGGATGATCGCGTCCATCGTCACGCCGGCCTGGTCCACCAGCCTGGCGCCCTGGTCGACCTTGGTCACCGAATTGTCGATCAGCGCCTTGATTTCCTTCGCCGCGCTGGCCGAACGTTGCGCCAGCGTGCGCACTTCAGACGCCACCACGGCGAAGCCGCGGCCCTGCTCGCCGGCGCGCGCCGCTTCCACCGCCGCGTTCAGCGCCAGGATGTTGGTCTGGAAGGCGATGCCGTCGATGACGCTGATGATGTCGACGATGCTCCTGGACGACTCATTGATCGATTGCATGGTGTCGACCACTTGCGCCACGACCGCGCCGCCCTTTGAGGCCACGTCCGAGGCCGACACCGCCAGCTGGTTGGCCTGGCGGGCGTTGTCGGCGTTCTGGCGCACGGTCGAGGTCAGCTCCTCCATCGACGACGCGGTTTCTTCCAGCGCGCTGGCTTGCTGTTCGGTACGCGCCGACAGTTCCTGGTTGCCGGCCGCGATTTCACTCGACGCGGTGTGGATCATGTCCGTGCTGGTGCGCACTTCGAGGACCACCTTGGCAAGCTGCTCGCGCATGGCGGCCATCGCGTATAACATGCTGGCCGTGTCGCCCGGGCGGACCGCCACCTGCACGCCCAGGTTGCCCGCCGCGATTTCCGCTGCGATCGAGGAAGCATAGTCGGGCTCGCCGCCCAGCTGCAGCAGCAGGCGGCGCGTGATCGAGTAGCCGATCGCGGCGGCCAGCGCGATGGCGATGGCGCCCAGGCCCAGCATCAGGGTGCGCGCAGCTTCATAGGTCACGACTGCCGCGTCGGCCGTTTCTTCAATCTGCCTGACTTCGTGGTCGATCAGGATATTGAGCTTCTCCTTGTAGGCTCCCAGGACCGGACGCAGCTCATTGGAAAGGTAGGCCTTCGCGCCCTCATCGTCGCCAGCGGCGATCAGCGCCAGCAGTTTGTCCTGTCCTTCCCGGTATCTGGCGCGGTGCTCGACGATGGCGCGCAGCATCGCCGTCCCTTTTTCGGACTTGATCGCGCGCTGCAGCTCATCGATCGTGGCGTCGCCCGCCTGGCGCGACGCCATAATGGCGCTGACCTGGCCCTTGCGGTCGTCGGCATTTGCATTCAGCATCATGTTACGCAACGAGATCGCAATGGTGTCGACGCTGGTCAGCAGCATGCTGGCCTTGCGCAGCTTTGGCCACTTGTCACCAACAATCAGGTGGGTGCCCGCATCGAGGGTGGCGAGCTTGCTGAGCCCCACGCCGATCGTGATGACCAGCAGCAGGCAGACGACGCCGAAGCCCAGCGTCAGGCGGGTTCCAACTTTCAGTTTTGATAGATTCATCGTGTTTCTCTTGTATGTTCTTAGAAAGCGCGGCGCTTACGCAGCCAGTGCGGTGTCAAGGGCAAGCATGTGGTGGGACGACATCAGGCGCGCGATGTCGACCAGGATCAGCATGCGCTCATCGACGGTGCCGACGCCGACGATGTAGTCGATCGCCAGCGCACCGGTGGCACCGGGCGGCGGCTTGATCTGTTCGGGGGCGAGCGTGATGACGTCCGACACGCTGTCTACCACCAGGCCGAGCGTCTGGCCGCCGATCGACAGCACGACGACGACCGTCAGCGCGTCATACACCGGGGCGGCGACGCCAAGGATCACGCGCAGGTCAACGATGGGCAGGATCACCCCGCGCAGGTTGATGACGCCCTTGATGAACCCGGGTGCGTTGGCAATCCGGGTGACTGCGTCATAGCCGCGGATTTCCTGGATGCGGCCGATATCGATACCGTACTCCTCACCATCGATGGCGATAGCGAGTACTTCGCGCGGCGCGTAGCCGGCGTCAATGTTATTCATGGGTTTGGCGATCGTGATGTTGAAAAAATCAGATCTTGGACTGCTATTCGCAACGCGGACGGGGTGTCGGTCCGGCGTCGGATACGTGGGGCAAGAGTTGCTTGCGGGGTCGAACGCAATAAAAGACAGCGAGCGGGTATTCTACCGGAAAATACCAAAGATAAGTTGCCGAGTTGAACTATTCGTTGCGCTAAAGATACTGCAGGCGCGGCCAGCGCGCCCGCAGCGGGGAACTGCTTACGGCTGCCAGTTCACGTTGACCGTGGCCGTGCCGCTGGCCGGGGTGACGAAGGTATGGTTGCTGCCGCCCTCCCACACCGTCGGATTCGCGCTCTTCTTCAGGAACTTGAAACTGATGGTGGAGGACGCCGGCACGCTGACATCGGTGTACCAGCTTGGATACGCATGGATCACCTGGTTGAACAGCGGGCCGATCGGCGCGGCCGAACTCCAGCTGGTGAGCTCGTGCTTGTCGCCGGACAGGTAGACGTTCTCGCCCACGCTGGTGTAGGCGTTGTTGACGACAAAGCGCACCGTCACCTGCGGCCCGGTCAGCACTTCAAAGGCGTTGTACGCGCCGCTGGCCACGCCGCTGGCGTTCTTGACGCTGACCGCATACACGCCCGCCGCAATGGCCGGCACCTGCACCTTGACCTGGGTGTCTTCCCACGACAGGATCGCGGTGCCGGTCACGGCGGTGGCGCCGAACATCACGGTGCCCTTGGTGGCGCCGAAGCCGCGGCCATCGATCGTGATGGTCTTGCCGGCCATCGACATCATGGGGCCGACGTGGGCCATGGTTGGCGTGGCGGTCGCGGCGGTGTACTGCCATACCGCCACGGCGCCCGGCGCCAGCGAGAAGTTCGACACCGCGCCGCTGCTGTTGACGGTGATGCTGTTGCCCGCCAGGCCGATGCCGGCCAGTACATCGCCGTAGGTGCCGGCCGGCAGGCCTGCATAGAAGCCGGTAATGTTGGTGGCGTTGACCAGGTCGCGGTTGATGGCGACCACGGCCACGTTCGGGCCGAACTTGCGCTCGAAGATCAGCACGTTGCTGCTGACCCAGCGCTGGGTCGTCGTGCCGTAGGCAATCGCCGGATTCGTCTTACGCAGCGGGGCCAGTTTGGCGACCATCTTGTAGGCGGTGGTCGTGGTGCTGAACGAGGTCATCCTGGCGCGGTTGTCCGGGTCGCCCGTGCCTTCCATGTACTGTTCGGTGCCGTAGTAGATGGCCGGCACGCCGCGCGAGGTCAGCGTGAACGCCAGCGCCTGCTCCAGCTTGCGGTTGTTGGCGCCCGCCGCCTTGAAGCGCGGCATGTCGTGGTTGTCGATGAAGGTCACCTGGTCGTTGACCTGGCTGTACTGGGAGGCGGTATCGGTCAGCATCTGGTTCAGGCTGGTCATGTCGGCCGACCCGTCCTTGAAGACCTGGCGCACCTTCTGGCCGAACTGGAAGTCGAGCAGGCTCATGCCGCTCTTGTTGGCGAAGTAGTGGTTGGCCGGGTCGACTTCATTCTCGCCGAGGAACCATTCGCCAAAGGTGAACACCGGCTTGTAGCCGTGCACATAGGCCATGAAGCTCTTTTGCCAGCCGAACGGCATGTGCTTGACCGCGTCCATGCGGATGCCGTCGATGCCCAGGTCCAGCCAGGTCTTGATGGCGGCCTTGAAATAGGCATCCATCTGCGGCTTGTTGTGGTTGATGTCGGCCAGGTCGAACAGGTTGCGGTAAATGCCATCTTCCAGGTTCGAGAAGCTGGTGCCGCCGGTGTGGTGGAAATAGCCGTTGGGGTCGGTGGTGTACGAGCTGAGCAGGACGCCGTTGTCGTACAGCTTGCCGTTTTCCGCGAAGCTGGCGTCGGTCTGCATCGCCGGCGAGGTGTGGTTCGGCGCGAAGTCGATGATGACCTTGATGTTCTTCGCGTGCGCCGCGGCGATCAGGTTGGTGAAGTCGGTCAGCGTGCCGTAGGCCAGGTTGGGCTTCTTGAAGTCGCGCGCCCAGTAGCCGTGGTACGAGGTGTTGTAGGTCCCGGAATAGTTCACCAGCGCGGTGATGTTTTCCACCGGCTGGGAAATCCAGACGGCGGTGATGCCCATGCCGGTCAGGTAGCCGTCGGCGATCTTGGCCTGGATGCCGGCCCAGTCGCCGCCGCAGTAGAGCTTCTTCTGGGTGCAGCCGGCGCTGTAGGCCGCGCCGGCCGGATTATTTGCGGTATTGCCGTCCACAAAACGGTCGGTCACGATCTGGTAGATCACGTCCGTGTTGTAGCCCTGCTTGTTGGCAACGTTGGTGTCCGGCAGCGCATGCGCCGGTGCGGCGAGGCCTGCGGCAAATGCCAGGGCCAGGAATGGTGCGGTCAGTCTTGTCTCCATAACCTTGTTCCTTTGTAGTTGTTGTCGATGGTGCCCGCCGATGACGCCCTGGCTCTGCGGCCAGCTGTCATGCACCATCGATGAACCAGCCAAGGATGCCGTAGTTTTACTACCCAAGCAATCTCATTCGACTCCATCGTTGTAAATATCACCAATTGTTCGCGTAGTTTGCCTACACAGACAAGAAAGCCGAGCGAAATTACGCCGGGGCAAACCAGTGGCGCGGCGATGCTGTGGAAGAAAAGTGGCTAGCGCAGCAGCGACAGCACCGTGCGGGGATGGTTGTTGGCTTGCGCCACCATCGCGTTGGCCGCCTGCTGGAGGATTTGCGTGCGGGTCAGCGCAACGGTTTCGGCGGCATAGTCGGTGTCGACGATGCGCGCACGGCTTGATGCCAGGTTTTCAGCGCTGCTGGCTGCCGCGCTGGCGGCAATCTCCAGGCGCTTGGAGGAGGCGCCGACGGCGACGCGCTGGTTCGACACGAAGGCCAGCGCTTCGTCGATATGGCGGATCGCAATCGAGGTGCGGCGCAGGTCGAGGTCGTCCAGGCCCAGCGCGCCGGCATTCATCGCCGACAGGCTGATCTCGATGTGGTCGCTGGCGTTGGCGCCGACTTGCACCTGCACCTTGCGCATGGCGGTGGTGCCACTGGTCTCGGGAAACACCACGTTAAATCCTGCCAGCGGCTGGTCCGGCGGGCGATCGCTGCCATCAGCCACCACGCTGCGCGCCGTACGCTCGAGGCCGCCGTCGGCGTCGAGCCCGCCGATCGCGCCGGTGTCGGCGTTGGTCAGGTTCATCACGGTCTGCACGTAGGCCACGCCATTGGCCTTGAAATCGGCGACGAACGCCGCTTCGGTGGCGATCGCGCCGTCGGTCACGGCGTCGAGCGCCTGCGTCAGGGTGTTACCCCGGTTATTGCCCAGGTAAGTCATGACGCCTTTGATGCCGCCTTCGACCCCCATCTCCTTCAGCTTGTCGTGCATGTAACGGGTCGCCGCGAAGCCGCCGGCATACACCGAGCTCTCGAAACTGGCGACGAACGCCGTCGTGGCGACTGTTTCGCCGTTGTTGGTGGCGCCGCGCACGCGGTCGTCGGCGCCGTGGATCAGCTCGGCCGCGCCTTCGATGAACCAGCCCGGCAGGTTCATGCCGGTATCGCGGTACATCACCGCGTGGACCATTTCGTGCGCGACGATCCGGTCGAGGCCGTCGCCGCCATCAGCGCCATGCGCGAGGGTAAAGTCGCTCATATCGAGCGCCATCATCAGGTTTGGCCATGCGACATAGGCCAGCACGTTGGACGGGCCGTCGTTGAGCGCGTCAAGGTCGATCCGCAGGTCGGCGCCGTCACCCTGGATGCCGTAGTACTTGCTGATCAGCTTTTCCGACTGGGTCAGCCAGCCGCCCGATTTCAGGCCGTCGATGACGGCACGCCTGGCCTTGTCGCCGCCGATGCTGCCGAGGTCTTGCGAGAACACGGCATCGCCGTTGAATTCGGTGGTGTTGCCGATCTGGGTGATGTTGGCGAGGATTTCGCGCGCCTCCAGCTGGAGCGCTTCGCGGTCACCCTGCGCATAGGCCGAGGAGCCGCCCTGCACCGCCAGCTGGCGCAGCCGCTGCAGGTTGTCGGCGACCTGGGCCATGGCGCTGTCGGCAACCTGAAGCATGGAAGCCGCATCGTTGATGTTGCGGCCGGCCGCGTTCAGGCCATTCATGTTGGACGTCATCCGCTGCGCGATCGCCATCCCGGCCGCGTCGTCGGCCGCACGGGTCACCCGCATCCCGCTCGACAGGCGGCTGATGGTGCGTGCAATGTCCTCTCCCGCGGCGGAGGCCCGGCGCTGCGCTTGCAGCGAAAGGACATTGGAGGTAATGGTCAGCGACATGGTGGACGAACCCGGCATTGGTCTTCATCTTTAACGGCGCCGCTTTTCTTTTCTTGAGTAAATATTATTCAAAACAAGAGAGATACTTGCTATTTAGATATGGTTTCAATCCGCAGGGGCGCCGCGCAGGCGGCTGACGTCGAGCGGGGACACCAGTTGCCCGTCGTTGCGCCATCCGGCGCGGATATAGGACACGACTGCCGCGATATCGCTGTCGGACAAGGCAGCACCGAACGGCGGCATGCCGTAAGGGCGTGGATTGCCTGCCGTGCCTGGCGGGTAGCCGCCGTTGAGCACGATGCGGATCGGGTTGGTCGGGTTGCCCAGCGCCAGCGCACGGTTTCCCGCCAGCGAAGGGTAAGCCGGCGGCGCCCCCTTGCCGTCGGCGCCGTGGCAGCTTGCGCAGTTCTGCTCGTACAGTTTTGCCCCCAGCCTCAGCACGGCAGCCGGGTCGCCGGCGCCGCCCGCCGCGCCGGACACGGCGGCGTTTGCGGTCTTCGGCAAGGTTTTCAGGTAGATGGCCATTGCCGCCACATCCGAATCGGCGACATGCTGGAGGCTGGTGCTGACAACTTCCGCCATCGGGCCGACGGCCGCACCGCGCTGCGAGACCCCGGTCTTGAGCAGGCTGGCAATATCGGCCACCTGCCATTCGCCCAGGCCGTTGACGGGATCAGGCGTCAGGGCCGGCGCGTACCAGCCGGCGTCGGGCATCAGTCCCCCGCCCAGGCCTTCACGCGCCAGCGATCCACCCAGCGCGCTGCGGCTTGCATGGCAGGCGCTGCAATGCCCCAGCCCCTGCACCAGGTAGGCGCCGCGGTTCCACTCGGCCGTCTGGTTCGCCTGCGGCTGGAACTCGCCCGGCGTGAAATACAGCGCGCGCCAGAACGCCAGCAGCACGCGCTGGTTGTACGGGAACGCCAGCGTGTGCTCGCGGTTCGCTTGCCTGACGGGGCGAATGGTGCGGAAATAAGCGTACAAGGCATCGGAATCGGCCCGCACCATCTTAGTGTAATTGGGATAGGGGAAAGCCGGGTACAGGAAGCTGCCGTCCTTCGATTTACCGTTATGCAGCGCGCGCCAGAAGTCGTCCGCCGTCCAGCTGCCGATGCCGGTGGCCTGGTCCGGCGTCACGTTGGGTGCGTAGATGGCGCCGAACGGCGTGTTGATGGCGCGGCCGCCCGCATATTCCTCGCCGCCGCGCGCGGTGTGGCAGGCCATGCAGTTGCCTGCCCGCGCCAGGTATTTGCCCTTTTCAAGCTGCGCGCCGGCGTCCGCCACCGCAACGGCGGCTTCATCCGCGCCGGGATCGCGGACGGTTTGCAGGCCGACCACCGCCAGCGACGCCAGCCCGAGCACAGCAATGATAATCAGGAAATGTCGTTTCATGTTACTGCCCATGTGAGTGAGGGACGCTGCCGCAGGCGATCGGCAGGCGGACGGACGTGGCGGGCGCCGGCAGCATCGCGGCCGGCACCGGCTGGGCGGCCAGCCACCCGGCGACGGCGGCCGCGTCTTCGGGGCTGAGCTGCCTGCTGACCTGGGCCATGCAGTCGGGAGCGGCGGCGCGGCGCGAACCATTCTTCCACGCGCCCAGCTGCGCATTGAGGTAGTCGCGCGGCAGGCCGAGCAGGCCCGGCGTCGCCGGCAGCACGCCGCCCAATGCCTGGCCGTGGCAGGCGGCACAGGCGGGAATCTTTTTCGATGCATCGCCCGACAAGGCCAGCGCCCGCCCGCGTTCCAGCGCCGCGGCCGGCATCCGGCCCGGCCGCGGCGGCGCGTATGGCGGGTGCTGGCTGGCGAAGTAGTCGGCGATTTCGCGCAGGTAGTCATCCGGCATGTGGGCCACCAGGTAGGTCATCAGGGGATACTGGCGCCGGCCCTGCTGGAAGTTGAGCAGCTGGTTGTACAGGTAGCCGGCCGGCTTGCCGGCGATGCGGGGAAAGAATCCTTCGCTGGTGGCGCGCCCCTCCTTGCCATGGCAGGCTACGCAGGCCAGCGAGCGCTGGGCGATGGTGTCGGGGACGGCCAGTTGCTGCGCGGCGGCAGGCAGCACGGCAGCGGCGATGGCCGCGAACATCAGGTTATGTATCTTCATGGACAGTATTGTCCGGCAGGCGGCCGCAGCAAAACAGAGGCAGGTGCGGGCGATTTTTGCATATCAGTTGGCCACTGCTACGCCCGCGCCGGCCGGCCCCGCGCGCATATTCCCCTAGGACAGGCACCCATCTGATACGCTGTTTTTCCCGCCCACTGCTGCTGTACTAAAAAGCCGCCCGGGAGGACAATGCACGCATACAAGGAGCCCACCATGACGAAACCAAAGGACAGCACCACGCGCTCGTTCGGCCGGACGATGAAAGCGATCGCCTGGTCGTTCACCGGCCTGCGCCGCAAACGCGACTTCGACGACGACGTCGAGGGCGGCATGAACCCCTTCCACGTGCTGGCCGCCGCGCTGATCGGCGCCGCCCTGTTCATCGGCGTGCTGGTCGCGTTCGCCAGGTACGCGGTCGCCTGAGCATGAAGCTGTACGAGGCGTTTGCGGAAGAGATAGCGCAGTCGATCCGCGCCGGGGTGCTCAAGCGCGGCGACCGCCTGCCCTCGGTGCGCCAGGCCAGCACCAGCCGCGCCATCAGCCCCTCGACCGTGTTCGAGGCCTATTACCTGCTTGAAGCGCGTGGCCTGATCCGCGCGCGCGAACGGTCGGGCTACTACGTGACCGCCGGCGCCAGGGCGCAGCTTCCCGAGCCGGGCATCAGCGCCCGGCCGGATGGCGGCTCCACCGCGATCGAGGTCAGCGAACTGGTATTCGACATCCTCGAATCGACCAGGATGCGCGACGTGGTGCCGTTCGGCTCGGCCTTCCCCAGCCCGCTGTTGTATCCGCTGCCCCGGCTGGCCCGTTCGATGGCCTCCAGCGTGCAGGCGATGGACCCGTGGAGCACGGTGGACGACCTGACGCCCGGCAACGCCAGCCTGCGGCGGCAGATCGCGCTGCGCTACCTGGCCGACGGCATGCCGGTCCACACCGACGAGATCGTCATCACCAACGGCGCGCTGGAAGCGCTCAACCTGTGCCTGCACGCAGTGGCCCGTCCGGGCGACGCCGTCATTATCGAATCGCCCGCTTTCTACGGCGCCTTGCAGGCGCTGGAAGGCTTCGGCGTCAGGGCGATCCAGGTGGCGACCCATCCGCGCGAGGGCATCGACCTGGCCGAACTGGCCGCCGCGCTGGAGCGCCACGCGCCGAAAGCCTGCTGGCTGATGACCAATTTCCAGAACCCGACGGGCAGCCTGATGCCTGACGAAAAAAAGCAGGCAGTGGTCGCGCTGCTGGCGGCCCATGGCGTCCCCCTGATCGAGGACGATGTCTATGGCGAACTGTATTTCGGCAGCATGCGGCCGCTCCCCGCCAAGGCCTACGACAAGCAGGGCCTGGTGATGCACTGCTCGTCGTTCTCGAAGAGCCTGGCGCCGGGTTACCGGGTGGGCTGGGCCGTGCCGGGCCGGTTCACCCGCGATGTCGCGCGCCTCAAGCTGACCCGCACGCTGTCGGCGTCGGCGCCGGCCCAGGCGGCGCTGGCCGACTACCTGGCCAAGGGCGGCTACGACAAGCACCTGCGCCAGCTGCGCCATGCGCTGTCGATGCAGCAGGAAGCGATGCTGCAGGCGATCGAACGCCACTTCCCGGCCGGCACCCGCGCCACCCGGCCCGACGGCGGCTACTTCATCTGGGTCGAGCTGCCCGGGAACGCGGACACGATCGCGATCCACCGCCAGGCGCTGTCGCTCGGCATCAGCGTCGCGCCCGGCCCGATGTTCTCGGCGCAGCGCCGCTTCGGCAACTGCCTGAGGCTCAATTATGGCCATCCGTGGGACGCGCGCGCGGAAGCGGCGATGGCGACCCTGGGGCGGCTCGCCAGCGCCGCTATCCTGGCCTAGGCCGACACCGCGCTTGCACCGCGCAGCTCCTGGATCGCCATGTCTAGGAATGCCCGTACCTTGCGCGCCGCATGCCTGCCCTCGTGATGCATCACATGCACCGGCAAGGCCGCCGTTTCATGCGCGCGCAGCACTTCGACCAGCCTGCCGTCCGACAGCTGCGGCGCCACCATGTACGACAACACACGCGTCATGCCGAAACCATCCGTCGCCGCAATGATTGCCTCGTCGTTCGACATGACGCTCAGGCGGGGCTGCACGCGGACGCTCACTGCCGTGTCGTCTTTCATGAAGCGCCAGTCGGGCGATGGCGTGACGCCGCGGGCAGACACGATGACGTGCTGCTTCAGGTCCGCGGGCGCCAGCGGCGTGCCGTGCGCCTCCAGGTAGGACGGTGAGGCGCACACGACCCGGCGCACTGTCCCGACAGGCACTGCCTGGTAGCTCGAATCCTGCAGTTGTCCGATGCGGATTGCCACGTCAACCCCCTCCTCCATCATATTGACCACCCGGTCGGCAAAACGGCATTCGACTTCGGCTTCCGGATAGCGCCGCAGGTAGGCCAGGACGACCGGCGTCACGTACATGCGGCCGAACAAGGCCGGGGCGGTGACCACAATGCGGCCGCGCACGGCCGCGTGCGCGCCGGATGCCTGGTCTTCCATGTCGGTGATATCGGCCAGGACCCTGCGACAGTCGCTGGCATAGCGGGCCCCGACCTCGGTGACCCGCACTACCCGCGTGGTGCGGGTCAACAGCCGCACGCCCATCGCCGTTTCCAGTTCCCCCACCGCGCGCGTGACCGCTGGGGGCGAGATTTTCATTTTCCGCGCCGCAGCTGCGAACCCGCCCTCGTCTACCACCGCGAGAAATATCGCCATCGATTCCAACCGGTCCATATTATTCCTACCCATGAAATAGTTCATTCCAATTTTAAGCCATTCACACCTTCCGGCAAATGAATGACACTGCATTGTCCCCGCAAGAAAACACGGGGCACCAACCCTCAGATTAATTTTGGAGAAGAACATGACGCGCATTAAAACCATCGATAGCAGGAACGCCAACGCCGAACAAACCGAACTGCTCAATGCAATCGAGAGCCAGCTGGGCATGGTTCCCAATTTCCTGAAAGTGTTCGCCAATTCCCCGGTCGCCTTGCGCGCCTTCCTCGGCCTGCACGGCATCGCCGGCGCCGGCACGCTCGATGCACTGACCCGCGAACGCATCGCGCTGGCGCTGGCGCAGCAGAACGGTTGCGAATACTGCGTCTCGGCCCACACCGCGATCGGCCGCAAGACCGGCCTGTCGGCGGAAGAAATGGCGGCCGCCCGCGCCGGCACCAGCGCAGACCCGCAAGCTGCGCTGGCCGTGCAGTTCGCGCGCAGCCTGATGGACAAGAAGGGCGACATCGGCGCACTCGAACTGGCGCAAGTGCGCAGCGCCGGCTACAGCGATGCCGACATCGTCGAGATCATCACGCATGTCGGGATGAACTTCCTGACCAACGTGCTGGGCAAGGCGAGCCAGGTCGACATCGACTTTCCAAAAGTAAGCCTGAAGCTTGCCGCTTAAGTCCGCGGCCTGCTCGATTGACTGTTAAAGGAGCTGACAAATGGGACGAGCCTTTTCCGATATCGCGTTCACCGCGCAGGTGCGCGCGCTGCAGACCCAGAAGGGGAGCCGCGCGCAGTACGCGCCACTGGACCAGGCGAGGGACCGCGGCGATCGTCTCGGCCCCAGCGAAGTGGCGTTCATCGAGCAGGCTGATCATTTTTACCAGGCCACCGTCAGCGAGACCGGCTGGCCCTACGTCCAGCACCGCGGCGGGCCTGCCGGGTTCATCCGGGTCATGGATGACAAGACGCTGGGCTTCGCCGACTTCGCCGGGAACCTGCAGTACATCAGCGTCGGGAACCTCCAGCATGACGACCGGATTGCGATGATCTTCATGGACTATGCCAACCAGCGGCGGCTCAAACTGCTGGGCCGCGCGCGGACCGTCGACATAGCCGGCGAGCCCGAACTGGCCCAGCGTTTGCGCGACCCCGGGTATCACGGCCGCATCGAGCGCGCCTTCATCATTGAAGTCGAAGGCTTCGACTGGAATTGTCCGCAACACATCACCCCGCGATTCACCGAGGAACAGGTCGGCAGCATGACCGCGCCCCTGCATCGCCAGCTGCGGCACCTGAAAGACCAGCTGGCGCTGGCCTCGGCCACCAGCATGCCGGATGCCCAGGGCAATGGCGAACTGGCGCTGACGGTGAGCGGCATGCGGCAACTCACGAGCAAGGTACGTGCCTATGAACTGCGCGATCCGGCCGGGCAAAGCCTGCCCGCCTTCCAGGCCGGCGCCCACCTCGAGGTGCCGGTGCTGCTTGCCGACGGAAGCCTGGGCATCCGGTGTTATTCGATCACGTCCGATCCATCGCAACGGCAAGTCTATGAGATCGCCGTGCTGCGCGAAGACGGCGGCAAGGGCGGATCGCGCGCAGTGCACGAGCAATTGCGCCTGGGCCTGACCCTGCGCTGCTCCTTACCGAAGAACAGCTTCGCGCTCGACGGCAAGGCGCCACGGGTGGTATTCGTCGCTGGCGGCATTGGCATTACGCCGATCCGCAGCATGCTGTACGAGGCGCGCGCCCGGGGCCAGGAGTTTGACCTCCACTACGCTGCCAGGTCGCGCCGCGACGCCGCCTTCCTCGAACAACTCGCCGCTGAATTCGGCGCCAGGGTCACGGTGTATGCAGCTGACGAGGGTGTCCGGCTCGATGCGCAGGCACTTTTGCTGTCCCAGCCGCCCGGGCGCCAGTTCTACGTGTGCGGCCCGGCGCGCCTGGTTGACGCCTTCTTGCAAGGCGCCGCCGCCCTGGGTCGCGACCCGGGGCTGATCCATTACGAGCGCTTTAACAACGCTGCCGGCACGGGCGCGAATCATGCCATCACCGTGACCCTGGCCAGGAGCAGGAAGATGTTGCAGGTGCCCGCGGCCAGCAGCATTCTCGACGTGGTGGAAGCGGCAGGCATCGCTGCCCCCGCTTCATGCAGGGCAGGCGCGTGCGGGCTGTGCGCCGTGAAAGTACTGGAGGGAGATCCTGAGCATCGCGACGCCGTACTGTCGCAGCAACAGCGGGACGCCGGCGGATTGATGTGCATTTGCGTCTCGCGCGCCAATGGAGAAACACTGACATTGGATTTATAGATCTTTTTAAACATTGATTGAAGGAGAATGACCATGCTTGCCAATCCGATCCTGCGTCCGCCGCTTCCCCCATTCACGCGCGAATCAGCCCTGCAAAAAGTGCGCGCCGCCGAAGATGGGTGGAACAGCCGTGACGCCGAGAAAGTCTCGTCCGCCTATAGCATTGATACCCGGTGGCGCAACCGCGCTGAGTTTGTCGCTGGCCGGCAACAGGCGCAAGCCTTCCTCGAACGCAAATGGACCAGGGAGCTGGACTACCGCCTGATCAAGGAATTATGGGCATTCACGGACAACCGCATTGCGGTTCGCTACGCGTACGAATGGCACGATGATTCGGGCAACTGGTTCCGCTCGTACGGCAATGAGAACTGGGAATTTGGCGAAGACGGATTGATGGTCAACCGGTTTGCGTGCATCAACGACATGCCGATCAAGGAATCGGAACGCAAATTCCATTGGCCGCTGGGACGGCGCCCCGACGGCCATCCTGGCCTGTCCGAGCTCGGCCTCTAGCCGGAGCGAGGCCGCGCTGCGGCGGCGTGTGGCGTAAAATGAATTCCTCTTGATCCACCACCGGGGAGAAACACGATGAAATGGCTTGCCATGATGACGCTGTTGCTCGCAACCCAGGCGAGCGCCCACCACGGCTGGAGCGAATACGACGCCGAACGGCCGCTCAAGGTGAGCGGCAGCATCGAGGAATCCGGTTATGAGCACCCGCACGGCTACGTGCGCTTGAAAGCGGGCGACAAGACCTGGCTGGTGGTGCTGGCCCCGCCTTCACGCATGGAGAACCGCGGCCTCTCCCCTGCCATGCTGGCCAAGGGGACCACCGCCAGCGTGCTCGGCTACCAGAACCGTAACAAGCCGCAAGAGATGCGCGCCGAGCGCATCACGATCAACGGAAAGACCACGGAGCTGCGCTGATGGCCGACGCCGCCGGCTTGCTGGGCTGGCTGGAAGCGAGCAGCCTGTCCGCTGCGATGCGCGGCAGCCTGTGGATGTATCCGATCGTCGAGATCGTCCACATCACCGGCTTTGCCATCCTGGTCGGCTCGGTCGCGATGTTCGACCTGCGCGTGCTGGGCTTCGCGCGCGCGCTGCCGGTGCAGGCGCTGGGCCGCCACCTGCTGCCATGGGCGCTGGCCGCCCTCGCCCTGATCGTGCCGGCCGGGCTGATGATGTTCTCCGCCCATCCCCATGATTTCGCCAGCAACAAGGTCTTCCAGCTGAAGCTGGCCCTGATCGGCGCCGCGGGCGTAAACGCCGCCCTGTTCCACGCCGGCCCCTGGCGCGATGCGGGCGCATGGAACGAAGGCGTGCAGGCTCCCCCGTTGGCCAGGGCGCAGGCCCTCTTGTCGCTGGCAATCTGGCTCGCCGTGATCAGCTGCGGCCGCCTGCTGGCCTACACGTGAGAATCCGGGCCATGGCGCGCCGCCTGCTGCTGTGTTTGCTCTGTTTTGCCTGCATCCAGCCGGGCGCGGCGGCGGACGAGTCGTTCTGGTCGCTGCTGCGGGAGGGCGGCAAGATCGTGCTGGTCCGCCACGCCCAGACCGTGCCCGGCGTGGGCGATCCGCCCGGCTTCGTGCTCGACGATTGCAGCACGCAACGCAACCTGTCCGACAAGGGCCGCGCGGACGCGGCGCGGATCGGTAAGGAATTCCGTCGGCGCGGCATTCCCGTTGCCGAAGTATTGTCGAGCCGGTGGTGCCGCTGCGTCGACACGGCCAACATCGCCTTCGGCAAGGTGCGCACGGCCACCATGCTCGACTCGATGTTCAACGACCGCGAACGCCGCGATGAAGACAAGCTGGGCGCGCTGTATGCCTACCTCGCGCGCCGCCCCGCCGCGGCGGGCAACCTGGTGCTCGTCACCCATGCCCAGAATATCGGCGCCCTGACCGGCGAGTCGGTGGCCTCCGGCGAAATGCTGGTGGTGCGCCTGGACGGACCACGCAGGCTGGCCGTGCTCGAGCGCGCGGCACCATGAGGCTGGCCGGCGCGCTCCACCCTACGCGGGCTGTCAGCCGACGTAGCGCCGGCGCTGCGGCCGGGTAAGCACGCGCAGCGCGACCGGAAACGCGATGCCCGCGTTTTTCAGGTAGTTGGCGGCAGCGAGCGTTCCCTGGGCCGCCTGGACGGCGATCCCGAGGTCGACCTTGACCGCGGATGCGCGATCCGGGCGAGGAAGGAAGTGATTGTCCAAAAATGCCTCCGGCTGATGTGTTCGGGGAAATCCTACGATCCTACTGCAATCGCGACCTTTCCAACAGGCTGATTCTTGCCGCGGGCGCAGCCGGGTGGCCCGGGGTCAGAACTGGCGTGTGTAGCCCACGGTGACCGCACCGAAGCGGCGGCGCGCATACGCGATGGCCGGCGGGCCGTCGCCTTCAGGTTCTGGCAGCTTGAGCCAGGTGTACTGCAGCGTCAGGCTGTGCTGCGCAGCCAGCCGATAGCCCAGCCCCGCGCGCAGCTGCCAGGCCAGGCCGCTCTTGTCTGCCGGACCGAAGCACTTGCAGCTGTCGCCCAGGCCAAGCAGCGGCAGCTTGACCCGGCCCCAGCCGATACCGCCGCCGATAAAGCTGTCAAGCGACCCGGACAGCCTGTCGGTGCGGAAAGCATTGGCGAACACAGCCTGGTAACGCCCCTTCCCGTCCACCGCCTCGCTCAGCGGAGCCAGGGTCAGGCGCGTGACCTCCATGCGGCCGGTTTCGTATTCGAGTTCATAGCGCAGGTGGCCGGACTGGCGGCCGACGGCCACGCCGCCATGCACCCCGCGCTCCAGCTCCACCTGGCCGTTGAACGGAGCGCCGGCGCCGAAGTCGATCGCGGCATCCCAGCTTTCCAGGGTGCTGGCGCCCGCGTGGACGCCCCAATACCGCACCGGTTCGGCCGCCACCGCCTGTGTAGCCAGCAGCGCCGCGGCCGCCGCCATGCCCAACTTGCTCAATTTGCTCATCGGAATTCCTTAATTGCCAAAGGTGGTGCCGAATACGGCATTGAGGTCGCTCGCCGTGGCCGACGCCCCGTGGGCGACGCCGACCAGCTGGATTTGCTGGAAATAGTTCTGCTCGACCGCCTCGATAAAGCCTGCCTGGCCGGTGGACTGGTAGGCCGCCGCCAGCTGGGCCACCAGTGCCTTCACTGCCGCATTGTCGTGGTTGGCGATGAGGTAGCCTTCCACATCGAACCTGAAAGCATTATCCACACTGACACTAAATTTGGCGCCACGGTCGGCGTAGCCCTGCGCGGCCAAGCCCATGTACTGCGCTTCGGCGGCCGACACCAGCTCGGTCAGGCCGCGGGCGTTCTGGTAAAGGTGGATGTCGACCGCCGCGCTGCCGGCGGCCGCCGCCATGAATCCCGGTGATGTGGCGACCAGCTCGTAGCAGGCGTACGGCAGCGCGTCGCCATCGACGGCAAAGGTGACGTCCCTGGTGAACGGCTGGTAGAAGGACGACACGTGCTTGCCGCCGGGCGAGCCATGCATCGAATCGAAGGCCACGCCAGTGAAGATATTGCCGGCGCCGGCCGCGGTTTGCCGGGCATCGGCAATGTCGTCCGTGTAGTAGATCTCGCCGCTGGCGAGGCGGATGCTGTACACCTGGTCTGGCGGCGTAACGTCGAACGCGAGCAGGCCCGGGTCGACGATGACGCCGTTGACGATGCCGTCGTCGTCGCCCCTGGCGCCGTCGGTCAGGGTCAGCACGATGCGGTCGACCCGGCCGTCGCCGTTCAGGTCGACCAGGGTGGCGCCGTCGTCCATGGTCGACAGGTCCTGGTCGTCGAGGAAGCTGTACCAGGCCTGGCTGGCCTGGTCAAACTTGACGAAGTCGTTCGAGACCACGCCGCTGGCGCCAAGGTCGATCACCACCCGGGTTTGCAGGCCGGCGCGCTCGGGCGCGAGGTCGGGCAGCGCGGCCACGTCGTCTTCCGGGCTGATCGTAAAGTTAAAGACGGGCGACGCCGCGCGGAAGGCGCCTGGCAGCGCGGCCGGCAGGCCGGACAGGAACAGGTCCTTCAGCTGGGCGCCGCCGGTCAGCTGGACGGCGTCCGTTGCAGTGCCGATGCTGCCCGCGATGACCGCGCCAAACGAGGACAGCGGAGCTGCCTTGCCCAGCTCGAAATCTGCGAGCGAGGCCAGCGGCATGTGCGCAACCGAGTTCTGCTGCCAGTCCAGGATGCCGTCGCCGTTATAGTCGCCATTGTATGCCGCAAGCTCGACCGACGGGGCTACGCCGTCGAGGTCGGTGACGATGGTGACCGATACCGGGGCCTGGCCGAGCACCGCGCCGCTGGCGCTGAGGATTTGCGCCGTGAAGGTATAGATTCCGTCATCGAGCGGGCCCGGGCCGACGTTGACCGCGCCGCTGAGGATGTCCGCGGCCGTGACCGCCGCCTTCCCGACCACTTCGCCGGACGGCGACAGCAGGCGCACGCTGCCACCTTCCACCAGCAGGCCACTGCCCTTGAGGGTAAAGGCCGGGTCGCGCACGCTGGTGACGGTATCGCTGTTGCTGCTGCCATCGTCCGACTTCGGATCAAGCCCGGTTTCGAGGACCGGCGGTGCGGGAGGTGCGGGAAGCGGAACCGGCTTAACGGGCGGAACTGGCTTGGGCGTTGGCTTCGGGGCTGGCTCGGGGGCGGGCTCCGGAACTGGAGCCGGAACGGGCGCAACCGGAACTGGTGGAACGGGCTCCGGCTCCGGCTCCGGCTCCGGCACTGGCTCCGGCACGACTGGCGGAGGCATGACTGGCGGAGGCACAATCACGATCATGTCGTTGTCATCAATCGTGCCCGTGGCGGCGACGCCGCCGGTGGTCAGCTCCAGGGTTTCCGCGCTTTCGACCAGGGCGTCATCGACCGTGACCGCGGTTACCGTGAAGCTGGTCACGTTTGCCGGGACGACGACGATGCCGCCAGCCTGGTCGCCGTCCTTCCAGCTCACGCCGTCGCTGAACACAAGGCTGCTGTAGTCGGCGGCCGTCGCCGTGCCGCCCAGCGCCAGCGCAAATTCGGTGGCGACCGGTGCGCCGCTGTTGAGCGTCACGGTGAACACCAGCGTGCCGCCTTCGGCAACGGTGCTGTCGGCCGGCGACTGTGCCGGGTGTGCGCTGTCGTCGACCGTCACGGCGCTGACCACCACGCCGCTGTCGTTGTCGCTGATGGTCACCACGCCGACGTTGTCGACGATTGCAGCAAACGTGCTGTCGCTTAACACTACCGACAGGTTGCGCACGCCATCGACCGAAGCATTGTCGACCAGCGGCACGTGGATGGTCTTGGTTGTCTCGTTCGGCGCGAAGGTCAGCGTGCCGCCGCCGGCGGCATAGTCGGCCCCGGCATGCGCGCTGCCGTCTTGCAGGCTGTACTTGACCGTCACGGTGTCGGTAGTTGCCTTGCTCAGCGAAACAGTGATGGTCGCGAAGCCGGCCGCTTCGTTCGCCGACACGTCGGCAAGCGACAGCTGCGGCTGGGCCAGCAGGTATTCGTTCAGCGAGGCGAGCAGCCCGGTGGTCGCGGCGTTGCCGCTCACCTTGCCGCCACTGATCGCCAGCGACTGGCCGTTGAAGGTCAGGCCGATGAAACTGTGCGCGTCGCCATTGGCTTCGGTGTTCGGGTCGATGACCTTGAAGCCGCCGCCGGTCGTCGCCAGTGTGTGGTTGGTGCTGCCGGTGGCATAGAACACCATTGTGCTGACGTCGCCGCTGGGCGCGCGCCAGTTGATCACGCCGTCGATGCGGTGCTGGACGCCCAGCGCATCCGTCAACAGGATCGTGCCGGAAAGGTCGTTCCCCTGCGAGCCGCCGAACAATCCGGTCGTGGTCGCTTGCTGAAACTGGAAGTTCGACCAGCCGAGCGCAGTCAGGTAGGTCGAAAACGACGATTCATTGGTCTTCGACGCGTCGCCGATGAAACCATTGGAAAACGATACGGATACGATGCTCGTGGCCAAAATGAGCCCCCAAAAGTTGGATGGTGTGGTGTCCGGTCGGACAGGTATTCGAGACGGGATTGGCGGGCTCGGCGTGCAGGTGGCGGCGTGGTTGGGGCCGCACGCTAGTGTAACTACGCAACTTTCAAGGAAGCAAGAACTCGATGTCGGCGCAACATCAAACATTGCCTGCGCTGCGAATGTCGTTGTCATAGAACAACATATGCGTGCCGCATTGTTGCGCAGAGGCCTTGCTTTTTTCATCTCAGGATGACAAAACAATTATCTTCTGTGCTACTTTAATACGCTCGACTCCAGCTTCCGAGCGTATGGAACCATGAACCAGGACAGCCCTGCCGTTTCATCCGATGTTCCTCCAGCCGATGCGGCCGCGCTGTCGCTCGAGCATTTGCTCAACCATCTCCCCGGCGTGGTGTACCGCTGCGAGCGCAGCTACCCGTGGCGGATGCAATACATCAGTCCGGGCGTCGAAAAACTGACCGGCTATCCCCCGGCCGCCTTCAGCGCCGGCGCCGCCATGACTTTCGGCAGCCTCATCCATCCGGACGACAGGGAGATGGCGTCGCGGGTGGTCGAAGAAGCTTTAAAGCAAGGCCAGCCATTCCAGCTGACGTATCGCATCCGGTGCGCGGACGGCGCTTGCAAGTGGGTGTGGGAACAGGGCGCCGCCCTCGTCGCCGAGGACGGGACGGTGACGATCCAGGGCTTCATCGGCGACTTCACACGGGTGCGCCGGGCCGACCTGAAGGTGATGGAACAGGCCTCGCTGCTCGACAAGGCGCGCGACGCGATCGTGGTCATCGGCGCCGATGCGCGCATCAGCTACTGGAACCGCGGGGCCGAACGGCTGTACGGCTGGAGCGCCGGCGAGGCCGAAGGCCAGCGCCTGTGCGACCTGCTTTACGAGGACCAGGCCGCGTTCCAGTCGGCGTATGACACCACCATGGCCGAAGGCGACTGGCGCGGCGAGCAGTGCCAGCGGCGGCGCGACGGCACGCTGGCCCATACCGACAGCCGCTGGACCCTGGTCGAGCCCGGCAACGGCAATGGCAACGGCGCCACCCGCAAGATCATGTCGATCAGTACCGATATCAGCGAGCGCAAGCAGCACGAGGACAAGATATTCCGGCTGGCGTTTTACGATGCGCTCACCGAGTTGCCCAACCGGGCCAACCTGCTCGACCACCTGCGCCGCGCGCTGATCGGCAGCGCCCGCTCGGGCAAGTTCGGCGCGCTGATGTTCTGCGACCTCGATCATTTCAAGACCCTCAACGACACCCATGGCCACGCGGCCGGCGACATGCTGCTGCAGGCCGCCGCGCGCCGGCTGGAACAGAGCGTGCGCGAAGCGGACATGGTGGCGCGCCTCGGCGGCGACGAGTTCGTCATCCTGATCGCCCCGCAAGACGACACGCGCGAGGCCGCGGCGATGCAGGCCGAAGCGGTGGCGAACAAGATCGTGGCGGCGATGGCGGCGCCGTTCAAGCTGGCGGACTTCAGCTACTCGGTGTCGGCCAGCATCGGGATGGTGCTGCTCTCGGGGGGCAGCGATACCGTGGAATCGGCGCTCAAGCAGGCCGACAGCGCGATGTACCAGGCCAAGGCCAGCGGCCGCAACACCTTCCGCTTCTACGATCCCAAGATGCAGGCCGCCCTGTTTGCCAGGGCCGAGCTGGAGAACGGCCTGCAACGGGCGCTGCGCAACAATGAGTTTCTCCTGTACTACCAGCCCCAGATGGACGACAACAACCACGTCACCGGGGCCGAAGCGCTGCTGCGCTGGTGCCTGCCAAACGGCGAACTGCGCCTGCCAAAGGACTTCATCCACACGGCGGAAGAGACCGACCTCATCGTCGAGATCGGCATGTGGGTGCTGAAAACGGCGTGCCGCCAGCTGGCCATCTGGCAGCGCCAGCCCGACACGGCGCACCTGACCTTGTCGGTCAATGTCAGCGCGCGCCAGTTCGTCGAACCCGACCTGGTGGCGATGACCGAGGCGATCCTGCGCCAGACCGGGGCCGACCCGCGCGGCCTCAAGTTCGAGCTGACCGAGAGCCTGGTGGTGACCGACTTTGCCCACACGGCGCAGCAGATGAAGGCCTTGCGCAAACTGGGCATCAGTTTTTCGCTCGACGACTTCGGCACCGGCTACTCGTCACTGGTCTGCCTGCGCAACCTGCCGATCGACCAGCTCAAGATCGACCACTCCTTCATGCGCGGCGTGCTGACCGACCGCAACGACGCCGCCATCGTGCGCTCGATCATCGCCTTGAGCGGCAGCCTGGGACTGCAGGTGATTGCTGAAGGCGTCGAGACGCTCGGGCAGCGCCAGTTCCTGTCCGATGCCGGCTGCTTCGCCTACCAGGGCTACCTGTATGAGCAGGCGATCACCGAAGAACACTTCTCGCGCTTTGCGCGCAGCGCGCATTAGGGCGGCGGGACGGCCGCGGCGCTGATGTACACGGCGCGGAAATCGTTCACGTTGGTCAGCGTTGGGCCAGACACCACCGAATCGCCGAGGGCCTGGAAGAAGCCGTGTCCGTCGTTGTTGGCCAGGCGCTCGCGCGGATTGACCTGGAGCGCCCAGGCCCGTTCGAGGGTGTCGGGCGCCAGGCATGCACCGGCAATCTCTTCCTGCCCGTCGACCCCGTCGGTGTCGCAGGCGATCGCGTGAATGCCGGCGTGGCCGTCGAGCGCAACCCCCAGCGCAAGCAGAAACTCGACATTGCGCCCGCCGCGGCCATCGCCGCGTATCGTCACCGTGGTCTCGCCCCCGGACAGCAAGATACAGGGAGCGCTGAACGGCTGGCCAAAGCGCGCGACCTGGCGGGCGATGCCGGCCATGACGGTGCCGACGTCGCGTGCTTCGCCTTCGATGCTGTCGCCAAGGATGTGCGCAGGAACCCCGGCGGCGCGCGCCACGGCGGCGGCCGCTTCCAGCGCCATCTGGGGCGTGGCGATCATCCGTGTTTCGCTGCTGGCCAGGCGCGGGTCGCCCGGCTTGACGGTTTCGCCGCGGCCGCTCTCGAGCAGCGCGCGCGCCTGCGGCGGCACGTCGATGGCATAGCGCTGCAGGATCGCCAGCGCATCGGCGCAGGTGGTCGGGTCGGCGCTGGTCGGTCCGCTGGCGATATTGATCGGGTCGTCGCCGGGCACGTCGGAGATGGCCAGCGTGACCAGCCGGGCCGGATGGCATGCCGCCGCGAGGCGGCCGCCCTTGATCGCCGACAGGTGGCGGCGCACGCAATTCATTTCGCTGATGGTGGCGCCGCTTCTGAGCAGGTCGCGGTTGAGCGCCTGCTTGTCGGCCAGGGCCAGCCCTTCGCCCGGCAGCGCCAGCAAGGACGAGCCGCCGCCGGAGATCAGGCAAATCACCAGGTCGTCTTCGCCCAGGCCCTGCACCAGCGCGAGGATGCGCCGCGCCGCCTCGAGCCCGGCCTGGTCGGGAACCGGATGCGCCGCCTCGACAATCTCGATGCGTTCGCACGGCACCTTGTAGCCGTAGCGCGTCACTACCAGGCCGCTCAACGGCGCCGGCCAGTGCTGCTCGACCACACGGGCCATCTCCGCCGATGCCTTGCCGGCGCCAATGACCAGGGTGCGGCCGGCGGGTGGCGGCGGCAAGTGCTGTGGCAGGCAGTGGCGCGGCTGGGCGGCATCGACGGCAGCGGCAAACATTTTCTGCAACAGCGCTTTGGGCGGCATGACAAGCTCCTTGCGGGCGCCATGGCGCCGGGTTGAATTCAACCAAGTATATGCGAAGCCGCGGCGTGGCATTGCGCTTCCGCCCCTCATATATGTTTTGCGAATGGATGGTATCGAAACATCGAATTGGATTTATTTCTGACGGAGGCCGATACTGGACTCATTCCACTAGTTCACGAAAGCGCTAAATGACTTCCATTACCTTCCCCTTCGTTTCGGAAAACACGGTCTTGTCGTCGCTGGCTGGCTCCGTCGCACGCTGGTTCAAGACGGCCGCCGCGCCAGAAACCGCCAGCACCGATGCAGCAGGCGTGCCGAGCCTGATGAGCCTTTACCGCATGGCAGGTTCGGGCGACTCGGTCGGCCCTGAAGTCGCAGCCGCCCTCGCCAAAATGGCCAAGTAAGTCCCGTCGCCGGGCGGCCTGTCCAGGCCGTCCGCTTGCCTCATCCCTTCAACACCCCTCCTTCCCCTCCGCTGTGGAATAATCCCGGTTTGCCGGCTGCCATGCCGCGCCTGAACCTGGAGCCCCAATGAGTTACGACCTGATGGTATTTGCGCCCGAGGCCGCGCCGCCCAAGCGCGCCGCCTTCCTCGACTGGTACGACCAGCAGACAGAGTGGGATGAAGGCCAGCCCTGGGACAACCCCGCCCTCGCGACCCCGGCACTGCAAGCCTTCTATGCGGAGCTGTCGGCTGAGTTTCCGCCTGCGCAAGAAGATGCCGGGGAAGACACCGGCACCGAATACACGATCGGCAGTTCGCTGATCTACATGTCGTTCCTGGACTGGGACAAGATCGACCGCGCGCACGAAGCGGTGTTCAGCCTCGCCGGCAAGCACGGGCTGGGCTTCTTCGACGTCAGTTCAGACCTGGCCGAGGCCTGGCTGCCGGACAAAAAAGGCGGCCTGCGCATCGCCCACTCGGACTAAGGATGCCCATGCAAAAATTGATCTCGGAACTGACCCGGCTTTACCTGCCGGCCGGCGCAGTGTCGCCTGAAGCGCTGGCAGCGCACGTGCTCGGCAATACCACGCTTGCCGTGACGCTGGCGGACGACGGTGGCCAGGTCCGCGCCATCGTGGTCCCCTTCCGCAAAATGCGCGGCGGTGACGGGGCGCAGCACTGGAGCCAGCTGTGTTCGTTAGCGAATGCCTTGCAAACTGAACTCGGCTTGCCGGCGCCGGCGGTGAGCATCTCGGGCGCGGACGGTTATGGCCTGTGGCTGTCCCTGGACAGGCCGGTGCCGGCGGCGCAGGCGCAACAGTTCGTGGAACTGCTGGTCAATGCGTACTTGCCGGACATGGCCATCGACCCGGGCGCAGTGCTCGCCCCGGTCGAGCTGCCACCGTGCCTGAACCGAAGCAGCGGCAAATGGGCGGCATTTATCCATCCGGGCATGGGCGCCTCGTTTGCCGACGAGCCGGGGCTGGAGATGGCGCCACCGGTCGCGGGACAAGTGGCATTCCTGGAGGGGCTGCACAGCATCAGCGGCGAGCAGCTGCGCCACGCGCTGGAGGTGCTTGGGCCGGCGCTGGATGCGCCGCCTGCCGCCAGCGCGCCCGCGCCGCAGCGCGATGCGAGCACCAGCGGCCTGCTGCTGAAGGACGCAACGCTGGAAGACATCGTCAGCTTCCTGCACTCGAAGAACATCGAGCCGACTTTCCGGCACCTGCTGCCAAAGTAGGCGGTCTCAGGCCCCGGCCTGCCCGTTGGCCTGGGACAGCACTTCGAGCACCCGCACCTGCACAGCCTGGCCGTCACGGCGCGGCCATTCGATCACGCTGCCCTCTGCCATGCCCAGCAGGGCCGTGCCGATCGGCGTCAGGACCGAGATCTGGTTCGGTGCCGTGTTCAGGTCGGCCGGATAGACGAGGGTCAGGCAGAACTCTTCCCTTGGCGCGATCACTTCAAAGCGCACCGTCGAGTTCATCGTCACCACCCTGGCCGGCAGTTCATCGGGCTCCACGATATCGGCGCGGGCCAGTTCACCGAGCAGCGCGTTTTTACAATCGAGGGCCGATGCAGGCAGCCGGTCGGCGATCAGTTCGAGGCGTTCGGCGTCCGACGCCAGTACAAAGATTTCAGGTTTCATTTTTAACTCCACATGTAGATTGGGCAGGCGCTGTTGTCCCGCCGAGCCTAGGCAAGCCAGGCGAGGATCGCAAGTTTGCACGCGATAAGTATCCGGATCCGTGTACGCGCCTGCTTCCCCCTGTTGATGATGTCCTTCGCGCGGCGCCGTTTGCCGGAACGGGCGAGAAATTGTTTTGCCCAGGCGCCGGCATCCCGCGCGGGCGAGCTACGATTGTTTGTCATGGTGAGTAATCCCAACGCCCCGTGGGGCGAAGCAAGAGAGCTGTGAACCTGCAGCCGGCGCGAGCTGGCATGCAGTGCTGGGGATTGGGTGGCTCGGCGTCGTGGAGAACTGGTGTTCAGTTCAACCGGCTCGCCGAGCCTAAGGAAGGCAGGCGAATACCTGCTTGGTCTGGCGCCCGCAAGACGTCATCGCCATCAACAGCGCAGCGCGGTGGGATGCAGCCGGAAAATCCCGAACAGCCGGGTTCACGAAGCCCCTGCTCATCAAAGAGCATGCAATGGCTTGTTGAACAAAACGCTGTTTCATTGGGATCTGTTAAGAGGTGCTTGACCCATTATAGCGCCAATCGGGCAGTCCACCTCGCAGGGCCGCGTTAAGGTAACATCAGCAGGCAAGCCACACCGGCCCTTTCCCCGCAACCTGATCGCGCTTATGAACCAAACCGTCCGCCTTCGCCCGGATACGCTGCGTGCATGGGCGCTATGCCTGGTGCTGTGCCTGATGGCTGGCTGCGTTGGCTTGCCGGCGCACCATCAGCGTACCCACTCGACGGCAGACCTGGACACCGGCGACACCCGTCTTGGGCGGGCGATCCGGCCCTTGGTCATGGCGCATACCGGCATGTCGGGCGTGTATCCCCTTGGCGATGCGCGCGACGCCTTTGCCGCGCGGGCGATGCTGGCGCAAGCCGCCGACCGCACCCTCGATGTCCAGTACTACATCTGGCGCAACGATATGACGGGTTCATTGCTGTTTACCGCCCTGCGCCAGGCGGCCGACCGCGGCGTGCGGGTCAGGCTGCTGCTCGATGACAACAATACCAGCGGGCTGGATGGCGCGCTGGCGGCAATCGATGCCCATCCCAATATCGAAGTCCGGCTCTTCAATCCCTTTGTCATCCGTGGCATGCGCGTGTTTGGTTTCCTGACCGACTTTGCACGGCTCAACCGGCGCATGCACAACAAATCGTTTACCGCCGACAGCCAGGTCACCGTGGTGGGCGGCCGCAACGTCGGCGACGAATATTTTGGCGCAGATGGCGACGTGCTGTTTGCCGACCTCGACGTGTTGGCGGTCGGGCCGGTTGTTACCGAGGTCGCCCACGATTTCGACCGCTACTGGAACAGCAAATCATCCTATCCCGCCGACCGCATCCTGCCAGCCGCTGACGACGCTGCGGCGGCCACGCTGTCGGCTGCCGCATTGCAGCTCGCAAGCAGTGCGCGCGCCCAGTCCTACGCCAGTGCCGTGCACAGTACCGCCTTCCACCATGACCTGCTGAACGGTACGCTTGCGATGGAATGGGCCGTGACGCGCATGGTCAGCGACGACCCGGCCAAAGGACTGGGCCTGGCCAGGCGGGGCACCCTGATATTCGACAAGATCAGGAAGATGATGGGCGAACCGGCCACGGAGCTGAACCTGGTGTCGCCGTATTTCGTGCCCACCGGCGCAGGCGTCGAGGCGTTTGTCGCGCTGGCCAAAAAAGGGGTGAAAATCAGGGTGCTGACCAATGCACTGGAGGCGACCGACGTGGCGGCCGTCCATTCGGGTTACGCCAAGCACCGCAAGCCCCTGCTGGAAGCGGGCATCTCGCTGTACGAGCTGCGCCGTTTGTCGCCGGTTTCCACGGCCAGGAGCGACACCGGCATGTCGGGCAGTTCCGCCTCCAGCCTGCACAGCAAGACCTTCTCTGTCGACCGTTCGCGGGTGTTCATCGGGTCCTTCAACTTTGACCCGCGCTCGGCCAAGCTCAACACGGAGATGGGTTTTGTGATCGACAGCCCGACCTTGGCGGGCCGTATTTCCAGGGCGTTCGAACAACGCATTCCGGCGCAAGCTTACGAGGTACGGCTGTCCGCGGACGGCCAGCTGTACTGGCAGGAGCGGCGCGGCAGCGCCACTGTGCGGCATGAGGTCGAGCCGGGCACGAGCTTCGGGCAGCGCGCCGCTGTCTGGTTCATGTCCTTGCTGCCGGTCGACTGGTTGCTGTAGCGGTCGGTTCAGGAGCCCATTTCCAGGTCGAATTGCGCCACGCCTTCGACCTCTCCATGCACGCGGTCGCCCGCTTGCAAGGCGCCGACTCCCGCCGGCGTCCCGGAAAAAATCAGATCCCCCGGCGCCAGTGCGACGAAGCGCGAAATGTGGCTGATCACGTCGGCGACCGGCCAGATCATCTCCTGCAAGCTGCCTTGCTGGCGGACCACGCCGTTCACCGTCAGCGTGATGCGCGCCTTGGCGGGATGCCCGACCTCGCTGACCGGATGCAGCGCGCTGCAAGGGGCCGACGCATCGAAGCCCTTGGCGAAGTCCCAGGGCCGGCTCAGTTCCTTGGCCACGGCCTGCAGGTCGCGCCGGGTCAGGTCCAGCCCGACGCCGTAGCCCCACACCAGCGCGAGCGCGTCGTCGGGCGCAATGTTGGCGCCGCCGCCTGCCAGCGCAACGACCATCTCGACTTCGTGATGCAAGTCGTTGGTTGCGGGTGGGAACGGAATAACGCCTTGTGCATCGACCACCGCATCGGCGGGCTTCATGAAGAAAAACGGCGGTTCGCGCGTGGGGTCCGCGCCCATCTCGCGGGCGTGGGCGGCGTAGTTGCGGCCGACGCAAAATACGCGCCGCACCGGAAAGCGCGCGCTGGCGCCGGCGACGGCCACCGACGGTGTCGGCGGCGCAGTGATGACGAATTCAGGCATATCGATCCCGTAAAGTTGAGTCAGCATTGTAGCCCGGCCGAATTGGTCTGAGAAATCGCTTGACTCGAAAATATGACGGGCATAATATGACCTCCATCATACGAAACCGGGTGCAGCAATGACCACCGATCCGAAGTCCAGCCGCAGGCAACTGTCGCACGAGCGCATCCTCGATGCCGCGGCGCGCGCGGTGCGCAAGCACGGCTACACCGGGGTAGGCGTGGCCGATGTGATGAAGGAAGCCGGCCTGACCCACGGCGGCTTTTATGCCCATTTCAAGTCGCGCGACGCCCTGCTTGCGGCCGCCGTTGAACATGCGGGTAACGAAAGCGCGAAGTGCCTGGCCAGGCGCATGGCCGCCCTGGCCGAACGCGGCGCCAGTCCGGTACGCGCCCTGGTTGAAGCCTACCTGGGAGATACCCACGTCCAGGCCACGGAACTCGGCTGCCCGGTCGCCGCGCTGGGCACGGAGATGCCGCGCCAGGCCGACGACGTCCGCGAGGTCTCGCGCGAACGTATCACGGCGCTGATCGGCATGGCCCGCGATGCCCTGCCGCCCGGAAGTCCGGAACATCATCCGTTCGCGCTGGCCAGCAGCCTTGTCGGCGCGGTCCAGCTGGCGCGTGCACTCGGCGAGGAAGGCAAGGCAATGCTCCGTGCCACCAGCCAGACCCTGATCGAACAGTACGACCGAAAGGTTTAGCCATGTCTTGGCCGCTGGTTCGCCGCGGCCATTTTTTTCCCCGCAAATATGATGACCGTCATATTTAATGCTTATCCGAAAGGAATCACCATGAAAATCAAGGACAGTGTGGTCTTCATCACCGGGGCCAATAGCGCCTCGCAGGTAGCGGCGGCGGCAGCATGACAACCCCCTCGCTCGCCCCGGTCCCCGCGGCTCCGCTGCACTCGGTCCAGGCATCGCCATGGCCGACGTTCTGGATTGCCTGTATCGCGGTCTTCCTCGTCTCGATCGACAGCACCGTGCTGTTCGCCGCATTCGGCGCCCTGCGGCTGGCCTTCCCCGCCGCCACCCCGGCCGACCTGTCATGGGTACTCAATGCCTACACGGTGGTGTACGCGACGATGCTGATCCCCGCAGGCGGGCTGGCCGATGCGCACGGGCGCAAGCGCGTTTTCCTGGCCGGCGTGACACTGTTCCTGGCCGCTTCCGCAGCGTGCGGGATGGCGGGCAGCGTCGGCGTGCTGATTGCCGCGCGGGTGGTGCAGGCCGTGGGCGCTGCTTTGTTGACGCCTGCGTCGCTGTCGATCATCCTCGATGCCTTCCCGAAGGAGAAGCGCACCGTTGCCGTCAGCTTGTGGGGCGCGGTCGGCGGCCTGGCCGCGGCGATCGGGCCCAGCCTCGGTAGCAGCATCGTCGACTACCTCGGCTGGCCGTGGGCTTTCTACATCAACCTCCCGCTGGGTGCGGTGTCGCTCTGGTTTGGCGCGACACGGCTGCGCGAAGCAAAGACCGGCGCCCGCAAGCACGGCGTCGACATCGCCGGCATGCTGCTGCTGATCGTGGCCGTCGGTGCGGCGGCAATGGCGATCACCCAAGCCGATTCGCCGCACTGGAGCATGGTCGAACTGGCTACGCTCGGCGGCGCCAGCGCCATCGCCTTCGCCGGGTTTATCGCCTGGGCGCGCACCACCGCGGCGCCGCTGGTTGACCTTGCCCTGTTCTCCAACCGCAGCTACAGCGCGGTCAACCTGGCCACGCTGGCATTCGGGGCCGCGTTCGCCATGATGTTCTTTGCATTGTTCGCCTACCTGACCGGCGTGTGGCATTACACCCTGCCGGCGGCTGGCCTGGCTGTCACGCCGGGTCCGTTGATGGTGGTGCCTACCGCCCTCGTCGCGGGACGGATCGCCGCGCGGAGCGGCTACCGGCCAGTGCTCGTGACGGGATCGCTGGTGTTTGCCGCCGCCGGGCTATGGATGCTGCTCATACCGGGCAGCGAGCCGGCATACGCGACGCAATGGTTGCCGGGGCTGATTCTGAGCGGGCTTGGCGTGGGCATGGTGCTGCCCTCGCTTTCAGGGGCCGCGGTAGCCGGCCTGCCGCCGGCGCAGTATGCGGTCGGCAGCGCAGTCAACCAGGCCACGCGCCAGCTCGGTTCCGTGATGGGAGTCGCCGTGACCGTCCTGCTGGTCGGACACGCTGCGTTGACACGCGCCGACTTCCTGCCGCTGTACTGGCTTCACGTGGCGCTTGCGCTGGTGACTGGCGCGCTGTGCCTCAGCGTGCAGACAGTGCGGCCGACTCAGCCAGCGGCAGCGAAGGCATAATTTTCGCCAATTTTATTACTTACCAGGAGCATGCTGTGAACCAACGTATCGATTACTACAAGGCGTCGAAAGAAGCCGTCGCCGCAATGATCAACTTCGAGAAGGCCGTCTCGGCCTTTGGTCTCGAGCAGAGTTTGCTCGAACTCGTCAAACTGCGCGCCTCGCAGATAAACGGCTGCGCGTACTGCGTCGACCTGCACACGGCCGACGCGAAAAAGGCCGGCGAAACCGATCGTCGCCTGCATGCCGTCGTGGTCTGGCGCGAAGCGCCGTTCTTTACGCCGCGCGAACGGGCGGCGCTAGCGTGGACCGAATCATTGACCCTGATCGCCAGCACCCATGCCGGTGACGAGGATTACGCGGCCTTGCGCGAACATTTCAGCGACAAGGAAATGACTGACCTGACGGTGGCGATCATCGCGATCAACGGGTGGAACCGGCTCGCCGTTGGTTTTCGCAAAACGCCCACGGCTTAGCGCTCCGCGATGTCATCGCTCGGTCATACCGCGTGTATAGAATCGGGGCGCTTTCATCTTCCAGGGCGGTAATGGGCACGACCAAACTACTCTTCGTCAGCGCATCGGCCGGCAATGGCCATACCCGTGCCGCCGAGGCGCTCAAACGACACGCCAGCGGGGCGGATATCGCGTCCAGCCACATCGATATCCTGGAGTTCGTGTCTCCCCTGCTGCGCACTCTTTATACCGATGTGTATTCGTCGATGGTAAATCACGCGCCGCCGCTGTGGCGTCATGTGTACCAAACTACCCATCGTGCGAAACCGGATGGCCGCGGCGCTGGACTGCGGCGCTGGGCGGAGCGGATCAACAGCACCCGCTTTCTTCGAGAAATCGACAAGATCGCACCAGACCAGATTGTCTGTACCCATTTCCTGCCAGCCGGCGTTTTGTCGCAGTTGATCGCCAGCGGCGGCTTGCAATGCCCGGTCTGGGTACAGGTGACGGATTTCGATTTGCACCGGGCCTGGGTGCACGATCACATCGCGGGATATTTCGTCCCCAACGATGAGCTCGCGTTTCGGCTGCGCGAGCACGGTGTTGCGGCTGATCGAATCCACATTACCGGCATTCCCATCATGCCCGCGTTTGCAGGCCGGCCTGACCGGAACGCATGCGCGCGCGACTGCGGGATCGCCCCGCACCGGACGACCTTACTGCTGATGGGCGGCGGCGTCGGTTTTGGCAGCGTTACCGACATCGCCGCGCATTTGCTTGGAGCACATCCAAGCCTTCAAATCGTTGCACTGGCCGGCCGCGACAGCGCCACACTGGCTGCACTGAACGAGCTCGCCGCCATCCATCCCGGACGCCTGTCGCCCCAGGGCTACACCGGCACGATTGAGCGGCTGATGGCCTGCGCCGATATCATCGTCACCAAACCGGGCGGGCTTACCACGTCCGAGTCCCTGGCCATGGGGCTTGCGATGGTGGTGATTGCACCGATTCCCGGGCAGGAAGAACACAACGCCAATTTCCTGCTTGAGCGCGGCGCCGCAGTGCAGGCGTTCGACCTATTGGCCCTGGAGTATCGCATTCACACCTTGCTCGCTCATCCGGCAAGGCTGGCGGAAATGCGGGCCAACGCCCAGGCCCTGGGAAAGCCGGCTGCCGCCAGCCGCGTACTCGCAACCATACTGGGACGCGCCACATGCTAAGCCTGACTGACCTGGCGCCACTGCCGGCGACGATCGGCTTCGTCATCGTGCTGGCGTTCTTCTTTGCGAAGGTGGAGATTCACATCGAGGGCGGCGCCGGCTGGGCCGCAAACCTGCCGACCTGGCGAGTGGAAGAGCATTGGCTGCTCAATGTTTTCTGGGGCGGGCGCGCCATGACCGGTTACCACGCCTGGGTCATGTCCTTCATCGTCCTGTTATTCCATTTGCCTGTTTTTCTTACATGGCAGTGGTCATGGCAACTGGAAGCGCGCATCCTGGCGTCGCTGATGGTGTTCTGGATCGTCGAGGATTTTTTATGGTTTATCCTGAATCCTGCGTTCGGATGGCCACGCTTTAAGCCGAAACACATTTCATGGCACAAGCACTGGGTGTGCGGTGCGCCCGTCGATTACTGGGTGTTCATCGTCATCAGCGGACTGCTGTTTAACTACTCGTATTAAGGCAGGCGTGCTGCTCACGTCGTAGCGACCCTCAGCGCGCGCGCGTTCGTCGGCTGTCGAGAGGTCGAGGGCGTGGCAGATCCGTTGGCACAGCTGCGCAGGGGTTCGCGAAATCACCTCGTCCGGCACCGAGAATTTATCGATCAGGCGGTCATGGTCTTCGAATCCATACGAGACCATGAACGGATGCATACCGGTGCTGATCGCCGCGTGAAAATCCTTGTGCTCGTCCCCGCAAGCATAGGCGCGCGCCGGGTTGACCTGGAAGCGATTGCGTATCAGGCGAAATTGCGAGGTTTTTCCTTCACTGAGCGGAACATGGTCGAAAAAATCGAACTGATCCACGTCGATCCCATGGCGGGCGAATAACTGCCGGAGCGTCTCAAGCGGTTCGTTGGTGACGTTCCTGGTGACGAGCCCCACCACGATATCGGGGGCCGCGACCAGCGACCGGATCATTTCCGCGACGCCCGGATACAGGCGCGCCTCAGTCCGGTAAACATCCGTCAGCGAATCGACGATTTTCTTCCGACCTTGCTTGCGCAGGTTTTTCTTGATGATGGATGGGAATTCCTTGACCCCACCAAGATACTTGAACAAATGGTGGCGTTTCTGGAAGCTCTTTTCTTCGCCTAAGGTCATACCGTGCTGGGCGAATGCTGCTTCGATCGCAGGATAGGCGTCGATGGTTGTCCCGTCAGCGTCCAGGATGATCAGTCTCTTCGTTTGGAACATGGCTTTCTCCAGTGCGGGATTTGTCAGCACCCCGTCTCTCACGTTGTGGATTCCATCGTGCGCAGACCTGAATTCAGTTTGCGCACAGTTCCATTCTGAGCAGATTGGATGACAGCTTGATGACAGGGCCCTGGTTCCCTGCACATCCTGGGGGCTGACGGCCGCCGCTTCGCTAGTCCAGCTTGATTCCCTTGGCCTTGATCACCTTGCCCCATTTCTCGCGTTCGCCATTGGCGTACGCGCCCATTTCGCCTGGGCTACCGGGAATGGCCTCCAGGCCCAGGGCCTGGAAGCGGGTCCTGGCGGCGTCACTGTTGATTGCCGCAACCAATGCCTTGTTCAATTTTTCGACTGCCGCGGCCGGCGTCCTGGCGGGTGCGACCATGCCCTGCCATGCATAGGCCTCGAATCCTTTCAACCCTTGCTCATTGAGGGTCGGGATCGTGTCGAAGCCCTGCACCCGGCTCGGGCTCGCTATGCCGATTGCCTTGAGCTTGCCGGCCCGGATATGGGCCCCGCCAACCGCCGTGTCGACAAACATGAACGGAACCTGGCCAGCAATAACGTCCTGCACCGCCGGCGCGGCTCCTTTGTAAGGCGCATGGAGCAATTTGAGCCCGGTCGAGTCAGAAAACAGCTCGGTGGCGAGATGATGCGGGCTGCCGGCGCCCGGCGTGCCGAAAGCGACCGGGTTCGGCTGCGCCTTGGCCCATGCCAGGAACTCCTTGAGGTCCTTTGCCGGCACCTGCGGGTTCACCACCAGAATCATCGGAAAGCGCGCGATCAGCCCCACCGGCACGAAATCCTGCTCGGCGTTGTAACCCGGCTCGCTGTACAGGAACTGGTTGGCGGCGAGGGTTGCCGTGTCCGCTGTCAGGACGACGTGTCCGTCCGCTTTTGCCTTGGCGGCGTACGCGGCGCCGATGTTGGTTCCGGCGCCGGGCTTGTTGTTAATGACAATCGGCTGCCCCAGGGTCTTCGTCATCTCGGACGCAATGACGCGCGCCACCACATCCGAACCGCCGCCTGCGGCGTAGGGTACGACCCACTCGATGGTGCCGGTGGGGAAAGCGCCAGCCAGGGCCGGGATAGTCAACGCAAGCGTGGCGAAACAGCGCCGGGGTATGGTCCAGAAGGTCATGTCAGTCTCCGTTTGAATTGGGTGGGGGCACGGCGTCTCGCCACGGAACCGCTGGCAGTTATTCCAGAACGAGCAGCGCCTGCTGAAGGATATCAAAACCGCCAGGACCGCCATGCACGCGGCCCTGCACGAAGGTGCGGCAACAAGATGATGGGCGCCCTTGTTGCACATGGCGTGGTCACGCCCGATGGGGCGTGCGCATGGCGCAACACCGCGCGCGTGCATAACCCCTTCGTCCGCGTGATTTGCTCTCGTCGGGCCTGTTAATATTGAGTCCTAATCCCTCCGAATCAGGATATCCGGTGAGCGTCCCATTCGATCGTTCTGGCCTGAGCACGGCCGAAGCTTTGCGCCGGCTGGAAACGTACGGTCCTAATACGCTTCCCGGCGATGGCCGACGGACATGGCGCAATATCGCCATGGACGCTGCGCGCGAACCGATGTTCCTGTTGCTGGTCACTGCGGGCACGCTCTACCTTTTCCTCGGCGACCTGCTCGAAGGCGTTTTCCTGTTCGGCATGGTGTTCGTCACCATCGGCATGACCCTCTACCAGGAGGGCAAGACCGAGCGCGCCCTCGATGCCTTGCGCGAACTGGGCAGCCCGCGCGCCCTGGTGCTGCGTGACGGGGCGCCAGTCCATGTCGACAGCCGTACCGTTGTACCGGGAGATATCCTGGTGGCATCCGAGGGCGACCGCGTTTCTGCCGACGGGATCTTGCTAGAAGGTACTGAGGTCGAGGCCGACGAATCGCTGCTGACCGGTGAATCGGTACCTGTCCGCAAGCAGCCGGGAATGCTTCCGGACCCGGCGCCGCGCCCGGGCGGCGATGATACGCCTGCCCTGTATTCGGGCACCTTGCTGGTGCACGGGCACGGGCTGGTGCTCGTCACGGCAACCGGCTCGCTGACTGAAATCGGCCGGATCGGCAGCGCGTTGGCAAAGATCAGCCCTGAACGATCGCCGCTACAGAAGCAGAATGCCCGGCTCGTCCGTATTTTCGCGCTGGCCGGCACCGGCATGAGCGTGTTGCTGGTTGTTTTGTTGGGCCTGCGAAGCGGAAACTGGCTTGAGTCGGTCCTGGCCGGAATTGCGCTGGCGATGTCGATGCTCCCCGAGGAATTCCCGGTGGTGCTGATGGTGTTCCCCGCTTTGGGCGCATGGCGCCTGGCAAAGGCAAACGTGTTGACGCGGCGGCTTGCCTCGATCGAAACGCTGGGCGCCACCTCCGTCCTGTGTGTCGACAAGACCGGTACGCTCACCGAGAACCGGATGCGCGTGCGCGCCCTGTTTGCCGGCGGCGAACTGCACGAGCTTGGCAATGCGCCGCTTGCGCCGTCGTTGCGGGAAGTGGCACAGTATGCCGCCCTGGCCAGTGCCCAGGCCCCGTTCGACCCCATGGAAAAGGCGATCATCGAGCTCGCTCCTCCAGGCAATACCGGCTGGACATTGGCGCGCGAATATCCACTGTCGCCAAAGCTGCGGGCGATGACGCAAGCATGGGCGCCGCCCGGCCAGGCGCACTACATCGTGGCGGCGAAAGGTGCGCCGGAAGCCATCCTGGCGCTGTGCAGGCTGGGAGACGACCAGGCCAAAGCCGTTGGCGCCGCGGCAGACGAGCTGGCGCGCAGCGGACTGCGGGTGCTCGGCATCGCGCGCGCACGGCACGCCCCAACGGTGCTGCCGGACACCCAGGAAGGATTTGCCTTTACGTTTCTTGGCCTGTTGGCACTGGCCGATCCCTTGCGCGAAGAAATTCCTGCGGCGGTCGCCGCCTGCCGCGCCGCTGGCATCAAGGTGGTGATGATTACCGGGGACTATCCCACCACCGCAGCCGCCATCGCGGCACAGGCCGGCATTGATCCGGGACGCATACTGACAGGCAGCGAACTGGACACGCTGGACGATGCCGCCCTCGCCATGCGGGTGCGCGAAGCCGGTGTGTGTGCGCGCATCGCGCCGGACGAAAAACTGCGACTGATTCAGGCCTTCAAGGCGGGCGGATCGATTGTGGGCATGACCGGCGACGGGGTCAACGATGCCCCCGCACTGCGCGCGGCCCACGTTGGCATCGCCATGGGAAGGCGCGGCACCGACGTGGCGCGGGAGGCAGCCTCGCTGGTCCTGCTCGATGACCGTTTCAGTTCGATCGTCGCGGCGATCCGGTCCGGGCGCCAGATTTACCAGAACATGCAGAAATCAATGAGCTACATCCTCGGCGTGCACGTCGCGGTCGCTGGCATGGCATTAATACCGGTGCTGCTTGGCTGGCCGATCCTGTTGTACCCGATGCACATTGTGTTTCTCGAGCTGATGATTGACCCGACCTGCGCGCTGGCGTTCGAAAATGAACCGGCCGAGCCGACGCTGATGGAAACGCCCCCGCGCCCTGTGGAAGCGCCGTTGTTCGGTGGCCGGACAGTCCTGAATGCGTTGATGCTCGGGCTCGGCAGCCTTCTTACCGTGCTTGCCGCCTATGGCGTCGCGCTTCAGTACCTAAGCGAAGACCGTGCCCGTGCATTTGCCTTCGGCAGCCTGGTTGCAGCAAACATTGCCCAGATCTTTGCCAACCGCTCGCACACCCGCAGCCTGCTTCACGGTTTGCGCACGCCGAACCGGGTGGTATGGATGGTGGCGGGAATCGCGCTGTTGATGTTTGTCGTGGTCGTGTACCAGCCGGTGCTTGCCGGCTTGTTCCGCTTCCATCCGCTCGGCGCAGCCGAACTGGCTATCGCCATCGCGATTGGAGCCACGAGCGTGGTGTGGTTTGAACTGCTGAAACCCGTGCTGGGGCGCCGTACGTCCACGCCCGCAAGCCCGGTCCGTTAAGCTTGCGTTGCGGGCGCCTGGCCACGCTGGCGCGCCTTGCGTAACGATGCCGCCATCGCCCAGCACAGCACGAGGCCAGGCAGCAGCATCTGGCCCAGCGCAGGTTCGGGGATGGGCGAGACACCAACCGCGAATGCCCCGCCAGCCAGCCTGAGCGAGCCCGTGCCAGCAAGGTTGCCGGTGAAGGCGTGCACCCCCAGCGGCCTCACCGTGGCGCCCGGCGTGTTCAGGATGACAAAACTGCTGAACTGGGTGCGCTGCCCGGGGAAGCTGGCAATCTCGCCACTGAGCCCTGCGTTCGCCTCGCTCGCGTCAGGGCGGCGGTTAACGTCGTGCGACACCAGTAACTGGGCCACTGCGGAAAACACCACGTGGGTCATGGGCGTAAGGGTAAATTCATAGGCGTACTGGCCAGACGCGGCAAATGCGCCCCGCCACGCAAGCGTGCTTACCTGCAATGCATCAGGAGCGATGTCCACCATCGCCATGCCGGGTTGCCGGGTGATCGCCGCACTGCCGTATCCGGCAAGGTGCTGCGTTTCATCCCAGGGGTTGCCGAGGAAGGTGTCGCGGTTGGCATTGACCGTGCCGCTGACGCTTTCCGACGTAAAGATCAGCGAAGGCACGATGCCGTCGTCGGGTGCGAGATCGAACAACTCGTAGGCAAAGTCGTAGATCGATGCGGAGCCCGACGAGGCGTGCGCCATGCCCGGCAAGGCCGCGCCAGCGATGGCAAGCGCCAGCACGCCGGCCATGCGGCCAAGGCGCGGCAATGCGCCAGAACCGCCTCGCAAGCGGGCGCGGCGCCGTTGCGGTCCGGCCGGGCGTCGCCGGCGTCGCCCCACTGCCGCCAGCACCGTGCAGCCAGCCAGCAACAACCCAAGCATCCCTTGTTCGGGAACGGGCGACACCCCGGCCGTGTAGGCATATCCCCGAAGCGCTATGCTGCCCGAAAGGGGAAGCGCTGCCGAAGCGGTTTCAGCGGCAAGTGGCACCGCGCTGGTTCCGGAATCGGACATGACGCTGGAGGTCTCGAAACTGACCAGTTCCCCCGGCTGGCTGCCGACCTGCCCTGCAAGCGTCACCACGGCAAGGGCAGACTGGATCGTCTCGGCAGTGACGGCGGACTCGGTCAGCGTGCTGAACACGACCCGGGTATAGGGTGTCAGCGTAAAGCTGAAGCTGTCGGCCAGCAAGCTGGTGTAGGCCCCGCCGCCGGTTGAAACAGCCCTGCCGGACATTCCCTCATCCTGCAGCACAACGGTCGCGAGGCCGTTTGCATCGTCCAATGCAGCGCTGCCGGTTCCGCTGACCCCGTCCTCGCGCAGGGGCGGCCAGCCGGCATCGGCAAACCGGTACTGGAATACCGACCCCGAGCGCTCCAGCTGGGCCAGCGCAACGGCCGGGTCGATGCCATCGCCGGGGTCGAGGTCGAACAGCGCGACTTCAAGCCCGCTGAACGTAAGGAACGCGGATGAATCGGCGCGCACATTGCTGGCCACCAACGCGGACAGGAATGCAAGCGCGCAGGCGAAGCAGGACTTGATCGAAGGCATGGGACTCCCGAAGTCGAGCCGCTTGATGAAGAAGCGTGCTTCCACTATGCGCGGTCAACTGCACCATGATTCATCCACGCTCAATCCCGCGTTGGGAACTCTCGCAGTGGGGGGATGTCGCGGCGTTAAAGCGCGTTACGTGGCAGGAGTGCACGACTGATCCAGCGCAAAGGTGGATCGTGACAGGCTTCTAATCTGGACCCGCATACCGGCCAAAGCGCTAATAACTGCCGGCGTCCGCCCACGCGGCGTGCGACAACAAAAACCAAGGAGAAAAAAGTGTGCATTCGCGCCCACCTGGGATCCGCCGCGTTGGCGTTGTCGCTTGCGCTGCCTGCCGCGGCCAGCGCCGCCGACCGTCAGCCGGCACAGCCACTCTTTTTCGTGACAGCGGTCGGCAGCGCCGGCACGATGGCGCAGGCGATCAACAATGCCGGCACTGTGGTCGGCAACATCCTGCCATCGAGTTCGCCCGGCGCCCCGGAGGGATACCGCGCCTTCATCAACAATGGCTTTGGCATGCGCGAGCTTGGCACGCTGGGCGGCGCGGGCAGCTATGTGACAGCCCTCAATGATGCTGGCCAGGTGCTCGGCGTGGCGCAAACCAGCAGCGGCGAAAGCCTGCCCTTCCTGTATTCGGGGGGCTCGATGACCTCGCTGGGTACGCTCGGGGGCATCAGCACCGGCGTCACCGGCATCAATAACAGCGGCTACGTGGTCGGTTACTCCTACCCGCCTGAAGACCCCGATCCGACCATCGATACCGGCCCTCGCGCTGTCCTGTACCCGCCAGGGGGCACGATTCGTACCGTCGGCAACCTCCCTTTCCCCAATCCCTACAGCTCCGCCGCCGATATCAATGAGGATGGCGACATCGTCGGCTACTCCGGTCCGTTCGGGCCGGGCGACGCACCGTATTATCCCTTCCTCTTCGCCGACGGGGTCATGACCAGGCTCGGCGACATCGGCGGCAGCTTCAATGCCGCCACCGCGCTCAACGACTTTGGCCAGGTGGTGGGCTATGTATCCCTTCCAAACGAGTTACACGACCGCCACGCGTTCCTTTATGCCGATGGCGTGCTGACGGACCTCGACGGCCGCAGCTCGCCTTCCTACAGCATCGCCAACGACATCAACAATCTCGGACAAGTGGTGGGCGCCAGCGATGTCTTGGGCGCTTTCATTTACGAGGGAAATCGCATGCAAAGCCTGAATGCGATGATCGATCCGTCCGGCGGGTGGCGCCTGGAGAGCGCCCACAGCATCAATGAAATCGGCCAGATTGCCGCCACGGGCTTCAAAGATGGGCAATATTACGCGCTGCGCCTCGACCCGGTCCCGGAACCGTCGGGTATGGCGATGACACTGGCCGGGCTACTGCTGGCGGGGGTGGTCGCGCGCGGCACAAAGCGGCCGCCGTCTGGCGCTGCTTAAACAGGCCGTGGCGCGGGGACCAGCACTGCGGCGCCATCAAAGCTGCCTGCGCGCAGGGCTGCCAGGGCCTGGTTGGCTTGGTCGAGCGGAAACACCGTGACCTCGGTATCGATCGGGCATTCCTGGGCAAGCCTGAAGAACCCGATGCCGTCGGCGCGGGTGAGATTGGTCACCGATCGCAGGGTCCGTTCGCCCCACAGCGAAGCGTAGGGAAACGATGGAATGTCGCTCATATGGATGCCCGCGCATACCACGCTGCCACCCTTGCGAACCGCCGCCAGCGCGTGCGGCACAAGGGCGCCGTCGGGCGCAAAGATGATCGCGGCATCGAGTGCCTGGGGAGCGCCCTGCCGGCTGTCGCCCGCCCACACTGCCCCAAGTTTCCGGGCGAAACGCTGGGTCCGCAGGTCGCCCGGACGGGTAAAGGCATACACCTCGCGGCCCTGGTGGCGCGCGAGCTGGGTGAGGATATGGGCCGCTGCCCCGAAACCGTAGAGGCCGATGCGCCGGGCGCCGGCTGTCATCGCGTAGGCTCGGTAGCCGATCAGGCCAGCGCACAGGAGCGGCGCGGCATGCACGTCGTCATAGCGGCCGGGCAGCGCAAACGCATAAGAAGCCTCGGCCACCATGTATTCCGCGTAGCCGCCATCGCGGTCGTAACCGGTGAAAGCGGCCGCGTCGCACAGGTTTTCCGCCTGCGCCAGGCAATAGGGACAGGCGCCGCAGGTGGCGCCAAGCCAGGGTACCCCCACCCGCTGGCCCGGCCGCCAGGCAGTTACGCCCGGGCCGCACTGTTCCACCACGCCGACCACCTCATGGCCGAGGATCAGCGGCAGCCGGTGCGGCGCCAGCTCGCCGTCAGCGATGTGCAGGTCGGTGCGGCACACTCCGCACGCGGTAACGCGCAGCAGGAGCTGTCCCTGGCCGGGCTCCGGTACGGCGACGCGCGCAGGGCGCAGCAAAGCATGCGGCTCGTCCAGCAGCATGGCGTCCATCGTTCGAGGCGTGCGCATTGGGATCCCTTGAGACGGCATGGGCTTGTTTTGATTTACGCTCACCATTGTGCATCTTACGCGGCAAACGTGCATCCCAAGGGCTTAACGTACATCACGGCAGCACCAAAAACTCCCTGCGCGGGTAGTTGTCCGTGGTCGAGGTGGCCGCCGCATGTGAAGTCACGCGCTCAGGAAATCTGATTTACAACACTGAAAGAAGCAAGCATCATAGTCAGAAGCGAAGGCCCCCAAGTGCGAATCATGCTACCCGGAACACGCCCCTTCGCATTTAGCTCACCGAGGTCCGAATGCAAGCTCCCAAGAGCCCAGTTGCAGATCCGGCTCAAGTACAGGCCCCCCAGGCCTTGCTGGCGCTCGCGCTGGAGTCCGTCGCCAATGCGATTTTCCTGACTGACCACAAGGGAAAGATTATCTGGGCAAACGAGGCATTTGCGCGCCTGAGCGGCTATTCCCTGGCCGATGTGTTTCTGCGCACGCCAGCCATCTTAAAGTCGGGAAAACAAAGTGACGATTTCTATGCCCAACTGTGGCGGACAATCAAGTCCGGAAAGGTGTGGCAAGGCGATGTCATTGACCGCCGCAAGGATGGTTCGCTGTTTGCCGTGGACGAGACCATTACGCCGCTGTTCGACGAGCAAGGGCAAATAACGCACTTCATCGCGATCCAGCACGACATCACCGGCCGGAAGCAGGAAAATGAGCAAGCGCGCCACCTGGCTTACCACGACGCGCTGACCGCCCTGCCCAATCGCGCCCGCTTCTTCGACCTGCTCGAGACAGCGCTCCTGAATGCCAGCTGCGACAAACACATGCTGGCTACGATGTTTGTCGACCTTGATCGTTTCAAGCCGGTCAATGACACCCTGGGCCACCACATCGGCGACCAGTTGCTGGTGGCAGTGGCCGAACGCATCCGCGTCGCGCTGCGGCACGCCGACACGGTCGCCCGTATCGGCGGGGATGAGTTCGTCGTGCTGATCGATCAGCTGGAGAACACGGACATCGCCTCCAGGCTGGCGCAAAAGCTGGTCGACACGCTGGCGCAACCATTTGTGCTGGAGGGACGAACAATCAAGGTGAGCGCGAGCGTCGGGGTTTCCATTTACCCGTCGGACGGCGCCGATTCGCGCGCCTTGCTGATGCATGCCGACCAGGCCATGTACGCTGCCAAATCCGGCGGCGGAAACCAGTTTCAGCTGTACTGCGCCAGAAGCGCGCAAGACCGCTGAGCGCGTGCGGCGATTCGATGGTTGGTCTTACCGGTAGCAGGAGATCACTGAGGATAAGCGAATGAAAGCCGATCACCAGCATCATGTTTCCCCAGACAACGGCGTATTAACGGCGGACGATTCGGCGAAGCAATGGACCGATCCGGTTTGCGGCATGCGCGTTGCGGCGCAACCGGACAGGCAGGTCACGCATGCGGGCCAGGACTATCATTTCTGCAGCCGTCGTTGCATGGACAAGTTCCTGGCAGATCCGGCACGCTACCTCAAGCCCGCGGGCAGCCAGCCGCCGCCGGTGGAGGAACCGCCTGCCGGCACGATCTATACCTGCCCGATGCACCCGGAAATCCGCCAGCCACGGCCAGGCAACTGTCCGATCTGCGGCATGACGCTCGAGCCGCTCATTCCCGAACTCGAGGAGGAAGAAAACCCCGAACTCAAGGACTTCCGACGCCGTTTCTGGTGGACGCTGCCGTTGACGGTCATCGTTACGGCCCTGGCGATGCTGGCGCACCGCTTCTATCACGGCGGCATTCCTTACCAGAACTGGATCGAGCTGGGGCTGAGCGCGCCGGTGATCCTGTGGGCCGGCTGGCCATTCTTTTCCAGGGGCGTGCAATCGGTCGTCAACCGCAGTCCCAACATGTGGACCCTGATCGGGCTGGGCGTTGCCGCCGCTTTCCTCTACAGCGTCGCCGCCACAGTCGTCCCTCAACTGTTCCCTGCGACTTTCAGGCAGGATGGCCGGGTAGGCGTCTATTACGAAGCGGCAGCGGTGATTGTTTCGCTGACCTTGCTGGGGCAGATCCTGGAATTGCGGGCGCGCTCGCAGACTTCCGCCGCCATCAAATCCCTGCTCGGACTGGCGCCAAAAACGGCGCGCCGCATCAACCAGGATGGCAGCGAAGAAGATATCCCGCTGACCCACGTGCACCCCGGCGACATGCTGCGCATCCGGCCGGGTGAAAAAGTACCGGTCGACGGCGTCGCCCTGGAGGGCGACAGCGCGGTGGACGAGTCGATGCTGACCGGCGAGCCCATGCCCATCACCAAGCGGCCCGGCGACAAGGTCATCGGCGCCACGCTCAATACCAGCGGCAGCCTCGTCATGCGCGCGGAAGTCGTCGGCTCGCACACCATGCTGGCGCAGATCGTGCAAATGGTCGCGCAGGCCCAGCGCTCGCGCGCGCCCATGCAGCGCCTGGCGGACGTGGTGGCTGGCTACTTCGTCGTCGCCGTCGCGATCATCGCTTTGCTCACCTTTGTGACCTGGGGCCTTATCGGGCCAGCGCCGAGCTGGATATTTGGTTTCGTCAACGCGGTCGCGGTCCTGATCATTGCTTGCCCGTGTGCGCTGGGCCTGGCCACGCCGATGTCGATCATGGCCGCCACCGGGCGCGCCGCCACCCAGGGCGTGCTGTTCCGCGACGCCGCCGCGATCGAAGGGTTCAAGAAGGTCGATACCCTGATTGTCGACAAGACCGGAACATTGACCGAAGGTAAGCCGGCCTTCGACCGCGCCATCGCCGCGCCCGGATTGACCGAAACGGAGGTGCTGCTGGCCGCAGCCAGCATCGACCAGGGCAGCGAGCACCCGCTGGCCCACGCCATCGTTGCCGAGGCGCGCAAGCGCGGCCTGGTGCTGAACAAGCCGGACTCGTTCGAATCGTCCAGCGGCATCGGGGTGCGCGGGGTGGTGGCAGGACAACGCCTCGCGCTGGGCAACACCAAGCTCATGGATGAGGAAAAAGTCGACTGGCATGTCCTTTCCGCCGCTGCGGAAAGCTTGCGCGGCGAAGGCGCGTCGGTCATGTACCTGGCTGCGGACGGGCAACTGCTTGGGCTGGTGGCGGTCTCCGACCCGGTCAAGTCGACCACCCCGGAAGCGCTCGATCTGCTCAAGCATACCGGCCTGACGGTCATCATGGCGACCGGCGACGGCCTGACGACTGCCAGGTCGGTCGCTGGCAGGTTGGGCATCGACGAAGTGTATGGCGAGGTCAAGCCGCAGGACAAGCTTGTCCTCGTCGAACGCCTGCAAGCCGAGGGCAAGGTCGTGGCCATGGCGGGCGACGGCATCAATGACGCCCCTGCCCTGGCCAAGGCCAATGTCGGGATCGCCATGGGCACAGGCACGGATGTGGCGATGAACAGCGCCCATGTCACTCTGGTCAAGGGCGACCTGCGGGGAATCGCGCGGGCGCGCGAAATCTCTGTCGCCAGCGTGCGCAACATGCGCCAGAACCTGGCCTTTGCGTTTGTGTACAACGCGCTCGGCATCCCGCTGGCCGCCGGCTTGCTTTATCCATTCACCGGCCAGTTGTTGTCGCCGATCATTGCTGCGCTGGCGATGAGCCTGAGTTCAGTTTCGGTGATTACCAACGCGCTGCGACTGCGGCACCAGTGATAAAGGGCGCGCATTTAGGGCGCCATGCGTCTCGGAGTTGTTCAATACCAACGTTCAATAAAGGAGTTCTATCATGCGTCACACAAGCCATTCACTTCCCCGCTCCCTGGCCGCGCTTGCCGCGGCAATTGCACTGGGCGCCTGCGCGACGCCCGACGCCGGCACGGACCATGCCGCGCATCATCCAGACCAGCGGGCCGGCAGCCCGGCGGCAGGCGCGACGATGGCTCCGGGCCCTGGTGGCGCCATGATGGGCAGTGGAATGATGGGTGGCGCCCAGTCTGGCGGGGCCATGCGCGCGGGGCAGATGGACAAGGACGCGATGTGCGCGATGTACCGGGAGATGCACGGCGCCACAGCGCAGCAGCGCCAGTCCATGATGGAACAGCACATGAAGGGCATGTCTCACGAGATGCGCCAACAACACATGGAGATGATGCGGCAGCACTGTAAATGACGCTAAATCTTTGCGCAGCATCGGGGCGGTCGTGAACAATTGCGCCGGCCGCCTTGATGCGGGTGCACCATCAGTCCTTAATCGTCCGCCCTCGGCGCTGCGGCGCGCGCCAGCGCGTGCGACGCAATCGGCACCGTGGCGGCGAGCACCGCCACCAGGGCGCCGATCCTGATCCACCATGCTGGCGAAGGCTGCAGCAGGGCGAGTCCGGCAAGCATGAGGCCGAGCGCCAGCGTCGCCGCCTTGGTCGCCGCATGCTGCCGCGACAGGGCATCGGGAAGCCTGAGCAACCCTAGCGCGGCCACCGCGAGCAATGCCGCGCCGAGGATCATCAGCGCCCATCCCAGCGCGTTCATGGCCCATCCTCTTCCGGCATCCCGGCGCGCAGCGCGAACGCCCAGCAGACGGTGGCAAGGAAGGCCACCAGCGCGAAGCCGAGCGCAACGTCCAGGAAGGCCGTATGGCCACTGCGCGCGGCAGCCACCACGCAGGCCGCCAGGGCGCAAACGCTGAGGAGATCCACGGCCACGATCCGGTTCGCCGTCCCCGGCAGTCGCCGCAAGGCCTCCAGGACCAGCAGTAGCGCCGCCCCAAGAAACACCTCGACCAGTATTGTCATGACACGTCCTCCTTGGCGAACAGGGTCCGCACGGCGCCTTCGAACAGCAAGCGTATTTCCTCCAGCACCGCGTCGCCGTGGCCTGCGTCGAGCAGGTGCAGGCGCATCGAGCCGTTCGCGGCGTCGACATCGACCGCCGTGGTCCCTGGCGTGATGCAGATGAGGCATGCCAGCACGGTGGTCGCCGCAGGTCCCATCGGTTGGAACCTGTACTCGACGAAACCGGGCGCGAAGCTGCGCGACGGGCGCAAGATACGCCAGGATATCTGCCAGCCCGAACGCCCTATGGCGACGAACACACGCCACAGGATCACCACGCCGGCGACGAAGCGTTTCATGGTGCAAGCCCGGACGGTGGCGCGGCCATCGTGGCGGCGGCCTGGTGCAGGAAATCGATAAGCGGGCCCGGCATCACGCCGAGGGCCAGCGCCAGCAGCGCGAGCATGCCGCAGGCGGCCCACGCGCCTGGCGCCAGTGGCCCTTGCGGGACGGCAGCAGGCGCGGGGTGCGGTTTCCAGAACGCCTCGATCCAGATCTTGGCCATCGACAGCAACGTCAGGGCGCTGGTGCACAAGGCCAGCGCCATCCACAGATAGCGTTCCTGGGCGGCGCCTTCGCGCAGGATCAGCAGCTTGGCCCAGAAGCCCGACAGCGGCGGAAACCCGACCAGCGCGGCCGCGCTCAGCGCGAACAGGACGGCCAGCCCCGGATCAGTGCGCGCCAGGGCGCCGATCCGGCGCAGGTCGTGGTGTCCTCCCCTGCTGGCGATCATGCCCGCGATCAGGTACAAATTGGCCTTCACCAGGATATGGTGGATGCTGAAGAACAGCGCCGCGGCGATGCCGGCGGCCCCGCCAAGCGCCACTGCCAGCAGGATATACCCCATCTGGCTCACGCTGTGGAAGGCCAGGATACGGCGCACGTCATAATGGTACACGGCGCCCATCACGCCCGCGACCAGGGTGGCGACCGCGATCCAGCCCAGGGCCTGGGCATAGGTTGGCGCTGCGGCCGGGAAAACCTCGTAGAGCACGCGCAGCAGCGCGTAGGCCCCGACCTTGGTGGTCAGGGCCGTAAACAGCGCCAGCAGCGGCGCCGGCAGTACCGGATAGGCGGCCGGCAGCCAGAACAGGAAGGGAAAGGCGCCAGCCTTGATGAGCAGGGCAACGAGCAGCATCGCGCCCAGCAGCAATGCCAGCGGATCGTCGCCGCGACCGGCCAGCGCCAGCCCCAGCGCCTCGTAGTTGAGCTGGCCGGTCAGGCCGTACAGGCCTGCCACCGCGGCCAGCAAAAGGACCGTGCCAAACAGGTTGAGGACCAGGTATTTCAGGCCGGCCTCCAGGTGTTCAGGCCTGCGTCCAGCGACGATGAGGCCGAGGGCCGCGATCAGCATCACTTCGAACCAGACGTAGAAGTTGAACAAGTCGGCGGTGGCGTAAGCGCCCCCTGCCCCGGCCAGCAGGCCATGCACCAGCGGCGCGCCGAACGGCGTCGCCAGCGCTCCCCGGCCCGGGTAGGCCAGCACTGCCACGGCCAGCACGGCATTTACTGCCAGCATCAGGGCGGCGGCGCGGTCGATGCGGAAGGCGATCGCGAACGGCGCGTCCCATTCGCCGAAGCGCGCCGTCACCACCATGCCGCCGATGGCGCCTTGCAGCAGCGCCGCGCAGCACAGCAGCAGCAGGAGTGCGCCGGCCGCGCTGGCCGCACGCTGGCGGCGCGGCCAGCGCGCCAGCGCGACCGTCAGCGCGGCGGTGAGCAGCGGCACCAGCACCGGCGCGGCGGCGAGCGCACCATTCATGGCAGCTCCCCAGGGTCGCCGTCCGGGCGCGGCGGCGGTTCCGCCTGCTCCAGCGCATCGGCATCGGCACGGCCGTCATGGGCGGCCAGCGCCAGCGCCAGCGCGATGCTGAAACAGGCAAAGGCGAACCCGATCACGATCGCCGTCAGGACCAGGGCTTGCGGCAAGGGGTTGGCCACCGCCGCCAGCGGCGCCGCGGCGCCCGGCGCGATGAGCGGCGGCGCCGCCTGGCCGAGGCGGCCCGCCGCGAAGACGAACAGGTTGACCGCGGAACCGAGCAACGCCAGCCCCACCGCGATCGACACCAGGTCGCGCGAGCTCGCCAGATACAGGCCGGCCGCCGCCACCACCGCCACGCTTGCCGCCATCGCCCACTCGATCATCGCACGGTCTCCAGCAGGCGCAGGCAGAATCCGCCCAGCGCACCCCACACGCACAGCGCCACGCCAAGGTCGAAAATCAGCACGGTGGAAATCTTGAGCGCCAGGCCGCCTACCGCGAGCTCACCCCACAAGTGGGTGAGGAAGGCCTGTCCAAGAAGCAGCGCCGGCAGGCCGCTGGCGGCCGCCAGGGCCAGACCGAGGGCGCTCAGGCCCAGCGGACCGAAAGGCAGCCGTGCGCGCGCGGCCGCCACCCCGAACACCAGCGCATGGGCCGCCGTTGCCGCCACCGCCACCAGCGCGGCGACGAAGCCGCCGCCGGGCGCATTATGCCCGCGCAGCAGCAGCCACAGGGATGCGGCCAGCATGACCCAGTAGAAAAAGGCCACGGTGGTCTCCAGCACGACCGAGCGCTCTGCATTCATGGCTTTTTTCTCCTGGCCGGCAGGCGGCGCGCCAGCGGCCACGCGGCCAGGGCCGCGAGCATGACCACCGCGATCTCGCCGAGCGTGTCAAGGGAGCGAAAATCGACGATGATGACGTTGACCACGTTGCGTCCATGCCCTTGCGGCACGCTTTGCGCCAGGAAGTAATCGGCCATGGCGCCGTCGAGCGGGCGCCCGGACAGCGCCAGCAGCACGGCGCCAAGCAGCACGCCGAAGGCCAGCGCCACGGCGGCCCGCCACGCGCCGACGCGCCGGGCGACGGTGCCCGGCCCCTGGCGGTAGCGGCGCAATGCGACCGCGGCCACCACCACGAAGACGCTCTCGACGGCGAGCTGGGTCAGGGCCAGGTCGGGCGCGCCCCGGAACAGGAATACCACGGCACTACCGACGCCGACGGCGCCGGCGCCGAGCAGCCGCCCGAGCGTGCCGCGGGCGCGCAGCGCCAGCACGGCGCCGAGGATGGCGGCGGCGCATCCCACCAGCACCCCGGCGCCGTCGATGCTGATCGCGGCCGGCGCCGGGAAGCCCAGGCCGAATGCCCACGGCGCGCACAGCAGCACCGTGGCGGCGACCGTGGTGCCCAGGTAGCGGCTCAGGCGCCGCCCCTGCAGGCCGCGCGCCACAGCGCCGGCGCCGTGTTTCAGCCCGCGCAGCGCGGCGCCGTAGGCGGCGGCGGGGCCGGCGCGGTCGAGGAAGCGCAGCCGGTCGAGTAAGCGGTACAGGCGGTTCCAACCCGCGTACACCAGCGCCCCGACCGCCCAGACGACGGCAAAGCTTTCAAGGCGCAGCAGCCAGTCCGTTTGCAGGGATGCATCGGCTGGCGCCAGCCCCGGGGCGATCATCCGCGCCGCGTCCGCCACCAGCGGTTCGGCCAGCGCAGGGAACAAGCCAAGCGCGATGCCGAGCCCGGCCAGCGCCAGCGGCGGCAGCGCGAGCCGCCACCCGCCCTCGTGCGGGTTGTGGCCGGCGGGATGGGCCGGGCGGCCAAAGAAGATACGCACCACCGCCACGCTGGCAACCGCCACGCCGACCGTGCTCACCAGCAGGCTGGCGCCTTCCACCACCCACAGCACCTCGCTCACTTCCTTGGCGGCCTTGATGCTGTCCTTGGCGACAAAGCCGACCGTGGCCGGCAGCCCCGCCATTGACAGGCCCGCCAACAGGGCCGCCAGCGCGGTGGCCGGCATGCCATGGCGCAGCCCGCTTAGCCGGTCGATCAAGCGCGTCCCGGTGGCATGGTCGACGTTGCCCGCCACGAAGAAGAGCGGTGCCTTGTACAGCGCATGGGCCAGCACGAAGGCGGCGAAGGCCAACGCGCCCAGTTCGTTGGGCAGGCCGATAAGCACGGTCAGCGTGCCCAGCGCGGAGACGGTGGACCATGCCAGGATGCGTTTCAGGTCGCGTTCGCGGGGCGCCTGCACCGCGCCCCACAAGGCGGTGATGGTGCCGATCGACAGCAGCGTCGCTTCCCACCAGGGAACCGCGCCCATTGCCTCGTCGAAACGCGCCATGACGTACACCCCGAGGTTGACCATGGTGGCCGAATGCAAATAGGCCGAGACCGGGGTCGGCGCGGCCATCGCGCCCGGCAGCCAGAAGTGGAAAGGAAACTGGGCCGACTTGGTCATGGCGCCAACCAGCACCAGCGCCACGCCCGCCTGGAAGCGGGCATCGTCCAGCACGGCCGGATCGAGGTGCGCCAGGTCGCTCAGCCGCAGCCCGGGCGCAGCCAGCAGGATCAGGACGATCCCGGCAAGAAGGGCCAGCCCGCCGGCGCCGGTGACCAGCAGCGCCTGGCGCGCGCTGTCGCGGCTGTCCTGGCTGTCGTGTTCGAAGCCCACCAGCAGGAAGGACAGCACACTGGTCGCCTCCCAGAACAGCAACAGCAGCAGCAGGTCATCGGCCAGGATGGCGCCCGCCATGGCCAGGGTGAATGCGATCAGCAGGCACATCAATTGGCCGAGGCGGGCATGGCCGCGCAGGTAGCCGGGGGTATAGGCAAGCACGGCCGCGCCGACGCCGCACACGAGCAGCAGGAACAGGCGTGCCAGGCCATCGGCGGTGAAGCCCAGGCGGACGCCGAGGGGGGCCACCCAGGGAACAGACCAGCTTGCCGGTTCGCCCGGCAGGCCAGCCACCGCCGGCAGCAACGCCAACGGGATCAGCCAGGCCCCGCGAATCCAGATCGCCTGCGATGCCGCCGGGAGCACTGCCTGCACCATGTCGTTCCCCTATCGCGATAAAGGGCCAAATTCAAGCGCGGCGCAGGTTCCGCCACTCGCGCCAGGCAACCACCGCCACCGTCACGGCGACCAAGGGCAGCACCGCCGTCGCCATGATGGCGCTATACGGCTGCAATGCGTCGTGCTGCTGGGCCGCGAGCACCACATACGCCGTATAGGCAAGGTACAGTCCCAGGAACAGGGCCCCTTCCCAGCGGGCAATCAGGTTCCCCGTGAAAAAGATGGGCATGCAGGCGAGCGCCACTGCGATCATGACCGGCAAGTCAAAAGCGAGCACCGCGGGAGCAACGCTTATCCCCGCCGGGCTGACCAATGACGACAGGCCCAGCACGCCGAGGATGTTGAAGACATTGCTCCCCACCACATTGCCGACCGCGATATCGCGCTTGCCGCGCAACGCCGCGACGACCGAGGTGGCCACCTCCGGCAGCGAGGTGCCGGCCGCGACGATGGTCAAGCCAATGACCAGCTCGCTGATGCCAAGGTACTGCGCAAAGCTCACCGCCGCGTCCACCAGCCAGGTGGCGCCCAGCACCAGTGCGCCGAGCCCGGCGGCGATGAGCAGCAGCTGCGCCAGCGGGCCGCTCGTCCAGCCCGGCGCGGCGGCAGGCACGCCATCGGGCAGCCCGGCATCGCCGCCCTGGTTCTGACGCCGCGACTGGTAGACCAGGAAGGCGGTGTATGCGATCAGCAGTCCCAGCAGCAGCGCGCCGTCGGCGCGGCCGACCCGCCCGTCCAGTGCCAGCACGAGCAACAGCAGCGAGACACCGATCATGACTGGCACTTCCTGGCGCACCAGCTGGCGCGCCACCAGCAGCGGCACAATCAGGGCGGACACGCCGAGGATGAGCAGGACATTGAAGATGTTGCTTCCCACAACATTACCGAGTGCGAGGTCAGCGCGGCCGGCGAAGGAAGACTGGACGCTGACGGCCAGTTCCGGTGAACTGGTGCCGAAGGCAACCACAGTGAGACCAACCACGAGGGGAGAAATGCCGACCGAGAGTGCCAGGAGGGAGGCGCCGCGCACCAAAGCCTGCGCGCCGACGACGAGCAGCACCAGGCCGAGCAAGAACAAGAGGACTTCCATCATTGCGTCTCCTTCTCACTGAGGCGCCGGCGATGCTCGGTGCATGCGGGGCCCCGAAGCGCTTGACGGCGGTATTGAACAGATATTCGCACAAATCGCGCGGAGTTTGTTCAGAATGATCGTCGCGGATTTCTACGTGTTGCAGTGGTGTAGCGGTGCGGATGGCGTCCCGGGCGTCGGGCCGTTCGGTTCACAAAGACGGATGACGCCGCGAAGTCGCGGACTTATGGATTGCCCCCCACCCGCCGGATCGGTTTCATTGCCCATATATTGAAGTCCGCGACCAGCGCCTGCCCGCCCTCGCTGAAGATGGCGATGCCATTTGAGCCAGGGCCGGGGAACACCTGGCCGGTCAGCACAACTTCGCCGTCGTCGGCAAACCCCCCCGGGTTCCAGGACGGCTGCGCTGAACAGGCGTTCAGCGCGCAAGCGCCTGAACTCGGACACGTCGCTGCACCAGCCGGATGTTCCCGTCCTGCGTTTTCAGGGTCAGTTCACGCGGCACCGACTGCGCGCTGCGCCAGGCGGAGGTGGGCACCTGCTGGCCATACAGCCAGTTGTTCATCCACCCGACCAGCACGCGGCGGCCGTCCGGCACGCCGCTGTAGGTCACGCCCGCATAGAAGTCGGCGCCATGATCGAGCCAGCGGGTTTCGCCGTCGGCCGGGAAGGCCTCGCCGTCGAAGTCGCCGACGAAGTACAGCATGCCCGAGCCGCCGGCAGGACCGCCGGGATTGACGCTCATGAGCAGGACCCATTTGCTTCGCGCCGGATCGCCATCGACTGGCAGCTCGATCAGGTCCGGGCATGGTAGACCGGAAAGTTGGGCAGGTCAACAACTTATATGGCGTTTACGAAGGGATCTCGATGACGAGTTTTTCCCGGAACGCCGCTTGCTCGCCTTTACTCAGATAACCAAGGGGATTGGCGACTACGCGACATGCCCATGGCTGACCATCTTTATTGCCCTCGATGGTGTAGTCGTTCACGCAATGGAGGTGGCCGTGCATCCAGACCTGCGCGAGTGGGAAAAGGTCGTCCAGGGAATTGCAGAAGCCTGAAGTGCCTGGGGTAAGCCCGTACCGCGGATCGGCACTCAGCAAACTGGGAGCGAAGTGCGTCACCACTACAGTCGTGCCGTTGAATGGCACGGATAGCGCACTGCGAAGCCAGTCCCGGCATTCGAGCGACATCTCACGGATACCGTCCGCTAGAACGGGTTTGCCTAGCTTAAGAGTCGTATTTTTGCTTAGATAGTAGTTTGCTGCACGGTAGGCCTTGGTCCGCATTTGCATTTGCTTGGTCATATCGTCCGAGCTATTTACAAGTGCATCGAAATCAGACCACAGCGTCGTACCTACAAACCGAACACCCCCGAGCGTCACGACCTCGCGTTCCAGCCAAGTGATGCCGAGACGCTCACAAGTCTCGCGAAGACGCGTGTAGGTGTCATCGAATTCAAGGCAATCGAATTCATGATTGCCTGGGACGTAGAGAACGGTTGAACAGTTGGAGTCCGCCCGCAAAGGTGAAAATCGCTCCAGGCCAAAGTCGTCGGTAAGCAGGCGAGAGCCCGGCTGATAAGAGCCGATGTCACCTGCCAGCACCACGACGTCGACGTCCGGATGGAATTGCGGCCGGAAGTCCGGGTAACGTTCCAGGTGAAGATCGGAAAAAAGCTGTATGCGCATGGCAGCGCAGTATATAGGACATACTCCAGCTTTCTCTGCGACAAAGGGTGCATCCAAATAAAAAAAGCCAATCTCCGACTGGAAATTGGCTTTTTAGATTCCGCTCAATTCACTGGTATTGAGCATGATGTTCTGGAGGCGAGGACGGGAATCGAACCCGTCTAAACGGCTTTGCAGGCCGCTGCATAACCTCTTTGCTACCTCGCCAGAAACTTTACTGCACAGCTTTTAGGGGCTGTAAGAAAAAACGCGGCCTGGCCGCGTAGTTTCAGGAATTCTGGAGCGGGAGAAGAGTCTCGAACTCTCGACCTCAACCTTGGCAAGGTTGCGCTCTACCAACTGAGCTACTCCCGCATTGGAGCTTACTTTTTTACTACCACTACTACTGCTGCTACCAGATAACTGGAGCGGGAGAAGAGTCTCGAACTCTCGACCTCAACCTTGGCAAGGTTGCGCTCTACCAACTGAGCTACTCCCGCATTTGCAAGACAACGATTATCGCAGAAACGGGCCAGCTTTCCAAGGATAACGTGCATCTTTTGCTACGACGACTGCTCCGAAATTCTGGAGCGGGAGAAGAGTCTCGAACTCTCGACCTCAACCTTGGCAAGGTTGCGCTCTACCAACTGAGCTACTCCCGCGTCGTCACAACAGGCAGGCATTATAGATGATCTAAACGGCTTGTCAAGGTTGCTTGAGCAAACTTGTATTCGAACCATCCGCCCTGCCCTTACAAAGCGCCGCGCTCCTTGATGAGGGGCCACGCAAGGCGCATGTAGTAGAACATCGACCACACTGTCAGGATCGCCGCGACGAACATCAGGTACTCGCCCACGGACTGCGTGTCGATCACCCCGAACAGGCGGTCATGGAACAGCAGCAGCGGGATCGCGGTCATCTGCGCGGCGGTCTTGATCTTGCCGAGCGAGCTGACAGCCACCGAGCGCGACGCACCGATTTGCGCCATCCATTCGCGCAGCGCGGAGATGGCGATTTCGCGGCCGATGATGATGAAGGCGATGAAGTGGTCGACCCGGTCGAGGTTCACCAGCACCAGGAGCGCGCCGGCGACCATCAGCTTGTCGGCCACAGGGTCGAGGAAGGCGCCGAAGGCCGAGGTCTGGTTCCAGCGCCGGGCGAGGAAGCCGTCGAACCAGTCGGTGACGGCGGCAACGATGAAGACAAGGGTCGCCGCCAGGTCCTGGTCCGAGCGCGGCAGCCAGTGAAGTGGGAGGTAATACACGCCTACAACCAGGGGAATGAGCGCTACACGCAACCAGGTGAGGAGAATCGGGATGTTAAAAGGCATAAAGGCGCACGGGCTGGTTAGCGTTTGAAATACTTGCGCCGCTAGTCTACCTTGGTCTTGATGTTTTAACCAGTTAGCTCATGCATACGGGACGGGCGTACTTACCGGACGCCCTCGTTCCCGCCGCTAGTGCAGCTGCTTGTAGATTTGTTCAGCCAGCTGGTTCGAGATGCCTTCCACCGACATCAGGTCTTCCACACTCGCGTCGATGACGCCACGCAGGCCGCCAAAGCGCGCCAGCAGGCGTTGGCGGCGTTTGGCGCCGATACCCTCGATCTCTTCCAGACGCGACGTCTGGCGCGTTTTGGCGCGTTTGGCGCGCATGCCGGTGATGGCGAAGCGGTGCGCCTCGTCGCGGATCAGCGCCACCAGCATCAGCGCCGCCGATTCCTTGCCCAGCTCCTGCGGCGCGCGGCCGTCGGCGAAGATCAGGGTCTCAAGCCCGACCCGGCGCCCTTCCCCTTTCGCGACGCCGACGATCAGGCTGATGTCGAGCCCCAGCTCGGAGAACACCTGGCGAGCCATCTCGACCTGCCCCTTGCCACCGTCGACCAGTACGACATCGGGCATGACGCCGTCGCCGTTGGCCACTTTCTCGTAGCGGCGCTGCAGCACCTGGCGCATCGCCGCGTAGTCGTCGCCCGGCGTGATGCCGTTGATGTTATAGCGGCGGTACTCGCCATTCTGCATCGCGTGGTGATGGAACACCACGCACGATGCCTGCGTCGCTTCGCCCTGCGTGTGGCTGATGTCGAAGCATTCGACGCGCAGCGTGTCGAGGTCTTCGGCGTCGAGCGACAGCGCGTCGGCCAGCGCGCGCGTGCGCGATTGCTGCGAACCCTGCTCCGACAGCAGCCGCGCCAGCGCGATCTCCGCGCCCTTCTGCGCCAGCTCCAGCCACTGGCGGCGCTGCCCCTGCGGCTGGAAGATCAGGTTGATGCGGTGCCCGCATTGCTCGGTCAGCGCGACCATCAGGGCCGGCTGGTCGAACTCGATATTCAGGATCAGCGTCCCCGGAATGAAGCTTTCGCTGTAGTGCTGCGCCAGGAAGGCCGCCAGCACCTCGACTTCCATCGGCGACTCGGCAACCACCGCGGCATCGATCACGTGCGCAGGGAAATAGGCGCGGTCGCCCAGGTGGCGCCCGCCGCGCACCATGGCCAGGTTGACGCAGGCGCGCCCGCCCTGCACCACCACGGCGATGATGTCGACGTCGGCGTCGCCGGTGGTTTCCATGCTTTGCGCGTGCAGCACGCGCGACAGCGACTGGATCTGGTTGCGTACCGTGGCGGCCTGCTCGAACTTCAGGTCCATCGCAAAGGCTTGCATCTTCGCTTCGAGGTCGGCCAGCACTTCCGACTGCCGGCCGCGCAGGAACTTGGCGGCGTTGTCGACATCGATGCGGTAGTCCGCCACGCTGATCGCTTCCACGCACGGCCCGCTGCAGCGGCCGATCTGGTGCAGCAGGCATGGGCGGGTGCGGTTCGAATACACGCTGTCCTCGCAGGTGCGCAGCATGAACACCTTCTGCAGCACCTGCATCGATTCCTTGACTGCCCACGCGCTCGGGAAAGGCCCGAAGTACTGGCTCTTCTTGTCCACCGCCCCGCGGTAGTAGGCCATGCGCGGCACTTCCTGCCCGCTGATCTTCAGGTAGGGATACGACTTATCGTCGCGGAACAGGATGTTGTAGCGCGGCTTGAGCGTCTTGATCAGGTTATTCTCAAGGATCAGCGCTTCGGCTTCGCTGCTCGTCACCGTCGTCTCCAGGCGCGCGATACGCTCGACCATCATCGCGATGCGCGGGCTGGCGAGGTTCTTCTGGAAGTAGCTCGACACGCGCTTTTTCAGGTCGCGCGCCTTCCCGACGTACAGCACGGCGTCGTTGGCGTCGAAGTAGCGGTATACGCCCGGCAGGTTGGGCAGCTTGGCTACCGTGGCCAGCACCAGTTCGCGCGCACCGGGAACGGGCGGCGGCAGCGGGTCGGGTGTGGCGTCGGGGATTGCTTCAGTCATTCGCTTACTCGATGCTGTTAGTCGCTGCCGGCTCTTGCGTCACGATGACGAAGGCGACGCCGTAATCGGCTTCGTCGCTGATCGTCACCTGCGCACTGAGCCTGTGCTCGCGCATGAATTGTTCCAGTTTGCCGCTGCAGACAATCACCGGCTTGCCGCCGGGAGCATTGAGCATCTGCGCCGAGCGCCACGTCATCGGCATGCGCATGCCAAGGCCGATCGCTTTCGAAAACGCTTCCTTGGCTGAAAAGCGCGTGGCCAGGAAGCGCAGGCCGCGCAGTTCGTGCTTGGCGCGACGCGCGTGGAATTTGACCAGCTCCTCCGGGCCCAGGATCTTTTCGGCGAAACGGTCGCCGTTGCGCGCGAGGGCTGCCTCGATGCGCGAGATCTGGACGATGTCGGTGCCGATCCCGTAGATCATTTTGCCTGCGCCAGCGATACGCCCAGGCGCGCGGCGACCATGATCGCCTTCATCTCGCGCACGGCGTTTTCCCAGCCCGCGAACACCGAGTGGGCGACAATCGCGTGGCCGATATTGAGTTCGCCGATATCGGCGATCGCGGCGATCGCCTGCACGTTGGTGTAGTGCAGGCCGTGGCCGGCGTTGACCTTCAGGCCATGCTCGACGCCGACGCGCGCGCCGGCCTTGATGCGCTCCAGTTCAAACGCCAGCTCGGCGCCATGCGCCTCGGCATAGCGGCCCGTATGCAGTTCGATCACAGGTGCGCCCACTGCCGCCGCCGCCGCGATCTGCTGCGCGTCGGCGTCGATGAACAGGCTGACGCGGATGCCCTCGGCCTGCAGCTGTTTCACCGCCGCCTCCACTTCCTTGTAGTAGCGGATCACATCGAGGCCGCCTTCGGTGGTCACTTCCTCGCGCCGCTCGGGCACCAGGCAGACATCCTGCGGGCTGATGCTGCAGGCGAAGTCGATCATCTCCTGCGTGACCGCCGCTTCCAGGTTCATGCGCGTCATCAGCTGCGGACGGATCGCGACCACGTCGGCGTCCTTGATGTGGCGGCGGTCTTCGCGCAGGTGCAGCGTGATCACGTCCGCGCCGGCCTGCTCTGCCAGCAGCGCGGCGCGCACTGGGTCCGGGTAGACAGTGCCGCGCGCGTTGCGCAGGGTCGCCACGTGGTCGATATTGACGCCCAGGTCGATGACAGGGCCGGTAGGTTGCAGGAAGCTCATGGCGTTTTTTCTTTATTAACTATAGCTGCAGCAGGTCGATCAGGATCTGGCGGGTGTTCAGCGGCGCGCCGCCCAGCTGGTGCGCCAGCAAAAAGCGCATCAGCTGCTTGCTTTGCATTTGCGTGGCAGGATCGAGGTAATCGTCATTCTCCATATCGATCAGCGTCTTGCCGCTGACGACAGGCCAGGTGTCCGATACGCGGGCCACGCGCGGGCCGCGTTCCGGGTCGACCACGTAGTCGGCGCCTGCCTCCACCGGCCCGCGCGTGCTGGTGCAGCGGGTCAGGTCGGCGGCGACGCCAGTCTCTTTAAGTAAGGCCCGTTCGAATTTTCGCAAGACCGTCTGCGCAGGTTCGTTGTGGGCCAGCTGGTTGAGCGTGGAGACGTACTGGTCGAACAATACCGGATGCGGGTCGTCGCGCGCGAGCAGCTTGACCAGCAGTTCATTGAGGTAGAAGCCGCACAGCAGCGCGGTCTTCTCTAACGGGAGCATGCCGCCCACCCACTCGGCGTCGATCAGCGTGCGCAGTTCGGATTTTCCGCTCCACGAGGTGGACAGCGGCTGGAAGGTCTGCAGCGCGCCGCGCAGCTTGGAGTGCGGCCGCTTGGCGCCCTTGGCCACAAGGCCGATACGCCCGAAGTCGCGCGTGAACATGTCGACAATGAGGCTGGTTTCCTTGTACGGATAGCTGTGCAGAACAAAGCCTGGCTGGCCAAGGATGCGATGGTCCGCGACCCGCGCACGGCTGCGCTTGGGCGCTGGCGCAGGCGCGGTGACAATCAGGTCGGCGTCGAGGGTCGGCATGCCTGCTTGTTGGCCTCTTGCGCTTACTCGTAGCCGTAGGCGCGCAGGCCTGCTTCGTTATCCGCCCAGCCGGACCTGACCTTGACCCAGATTTCGAGGTACACAGGACCGCCGAACAGCTTTTCCATGTCGAGGCGCGCTTGCGTCGAGACTTCCTTCAGGCGCGCGCCCTTGTTACCGATGACCATCGACTTGTGGGTGTCGCGTTCCACCAGGATGGCCGCGAAGATGCGGCGCAGGTCGCCCTCCTGCTCGAATTTCTCGATCAGGACGGTGCTGGTATAAGGCAGTTCGTCGCCGACAAGGCGGAACAGCTTTTCGCGCACGATTTCGGAGGCGAGGAATTTCTCGCTGCGGTCTGTGATGTCGTCCGGGCCGAACACCGGCTGGTTTTCAGGCAGGTGGCGCTTGATTTCGTTTTGCAGCGCGTCGAGCTGGAAGCGCAGCTTGGCCGACACCGGCACGATGGCGGCGAAGTTGTACTTCGATGCGACGTCCTGCGCGAACGGCATCAGCGCGGCCTTGTCCTTGACCCGGTCAGCCTTGTTGATCACCAAAATCACCGGGACGTTCGGCGGCAGCAGTTCGATCACTTGCTGGTCGGCCGGGCCGAAGGTGCCCGCTTCGATCAGGTACAAAATGACGTCGGCCGAAATCAAGGTGTTCGTCACCGTCTTGTTCAGCGTGTTGTTCAGCGCGTTCGAGTGGCGCGTCTGGAAGCCGGGCGTGTCGACGTAGATGAACTGCGCGTCGTCCAGCGTCTGGATGCCGGTGATGCGGTGGCGCGTGGTCTGCGCCTTGCGCGAGGTGATCGACACCTTGGCGCCGACCAGCTGGTTCATCAGGGTCGATTTGCCGACGTTCGGGCGGCCGACGATGGCGATATAGCCACAACGGAAGTTGTCTGGGGTAGTTGTGGTGTTCATGCTGACTTCGTTTCTGGATGCGTTTGTTTCGGAGCCTTGCCATCGGCAGCGGCCTTGACCGGCGTGGCGGCCGGTGCTTCGCTGCTCTGGATGGTGGCGATGCCGGCCAGCTTGAGCTGGGCCGTGCGTGGTTTGGACTTGCGCGCGCCGGCCGGGGCCTTGGCCAGCGCCTGCTCGGCCGCGTCGAGCGCGAGGCGGGCCGCGGCCTGCTCGCCGGCGCGGCGGCTGCCGCCACGGCCGTAGACCTGGATGCCGAGCTTGGGCACCAGGCATTCGATTTCGAATTCCTGGCTGTGCGCAGCGCCGTGGGTGGCGACGACGTTATACGTCGGCAGCGAGATTTTTTTACTCTGCAAAAATTCCTGCAGCAGGGTCTTGGCGTCCTTGCCCAAGGTGCGCGGGTCGACCGTGTCGAGGATCGGGATGTAGAAGGCGCGGATGACGTCGCGTGCGGCGTTGAAGCCGGCGTCGAGGAAAATTGCGCCAAGCAGCGCTTCAAGGGTGTCGGCCAGGATCGACGGACGGCGGAAACCACCCGACTTCAGTTCGCCTTCGCCCAGGCGCAGGAACTGCGACAGTTCGAGCTTCTGGGCGATTTCGTAGAGCGACTGCTGCTTGACGAGGTTGGCGCGCAGGCGCGACAGATCGCCTTCGTCGAGCGCGTTGAAGCGCTCGTAGAGCACCGAGGCGACCACGCAGTTGAGGATCGAATCGCCGAGGAACTCGAGGCGCTCGTTATGCAAACTGCTATGGCTACGGTGCGTCAAGGCTTGCTGCAACAGGCCAGCATCCTGGAACGTGTAACCTAAGCGCGTCTGCAATAACTGTAAATTCATTGTCGATAATCTTGGTTGGGCAGCCTTATTCGGTGGCCGGTTTCTGGGCGACCGCCCCGTTTTTATCCGTAGTGCCGGCAAAATCAATCAGCAAACTGACATTGGCGACCAGCGGAATGCGCTTCTCGTATTCAAAGCTGATTTCGGTTTCGCCGGTTTCCTTGCTGATCACCAGGTCGCGTCCCTTTACCGCTTCGACATTATTAATGTCGGCATTCTTGTCGAACGAAATCTGCATCTCGCGCACGGTGCCGCCTGCATCCTTGGCGACCTGGATCGCCTCCTTCACAGCACTATACTCCGCATATGCCGGCACTGTTTTCAGGGCGACGATTGCCAGGAAGCCCAGAATCGCCAACACGAAGATCAGGCCGGTCAGCGAGACCCCGCGCTGGTATTTGCCAAAAACATAAGAAGCCATGTGCTTTTCCTTCAGACTAGTGTATCCCGCCAATGCGTTTCGGGTTACTGAAGTTCATCCAGACGAAGAACGCCTTGCCGACAATGTTCTTGTCAGGAACAAAACCCCAGTAACGGCTGTCGAGACTGTGGTCCCGATTATCACCCATCATAAAGTAATTGCCCTCAGGAACGGTACAGGTAAATTTTTCGTAGGAAAAATCACACGCTTCGCGTTTCGGGAAATTTTCGACGATGCCAACTTCGATGCCAGGCTTGTTGTCCGAATTGAGGATGCGGTGCGGCACGCCGGAGAGGTTTTCCACCAGTTGCTTGTGGTAGACCGGGCTTTCGTCGTCCAGGTAATCATCCAGCTGGGTGTAGGCAACCGGCTTGCCGTTGACGCTCAGGCGCTTGTTTTCATAGACGATGGTGTCGCCCGGCACGCCAATGACCCGCTTGATGTAGTCCTGGCTCATGTCGTTCGGATACTTGAACACCATCACGTCGCCGCGCTCGGGGTTGTTGACGTCGATAACCTTCTTGTTCAGCACCGGCAGCCTGATACCGTAGGTGAATTTATTCACCAGGATCAGGTCGCCGACCAGCAGGGTCGGCACCATCGAGCTCGACGGGATCTTGAATGGCTCGTAGAGGAAGGAGCGCAGGAAGAACACCAGTGCGATCACCGGGAAGAAGCTGCCCGAGTACTCGATCCAGGTCGGCTGGCGCAGCAGCGCCGTCTCGATCGCCTGGCGGCTGGTGTTGTCGACCTTGAGGCCTTCGGCGGTCAGCTTGGCGTTGCGCGCGTCGAAGGCCGACAGCGCCTTGTCGGCGGCGATGCGGCGCTGCTTGGAAAAGTAGAAGATATCGAGGAACCAGATAATGCCCGTGAGCACCATCAACACGAACAGGATCAATGCAAAATTACCCAAGATCATTTGCAGGTTCATTTATCGTCCACTTGTAAAATTGCCAGGAATGCTTCTTGCGGGATCTCTACCGAGCCCACTTGCTTCATGCGCTTCTTACCGGCCTTCTGCTTCTCGAGCAGTTTCTTCTTACGGCTGATATCGCCGCCGTAGCACTTGGCCAGCACGTTCTTGCGCAGCGCCTTGACGTTCTCGCGCGAGATCACGTTGACGCCGATGGCGGCCTGGATGGCCACGTCGAACATCTGGCGCGGGATCAGTTCGCGCATCTTGGCGGCTACCTGGCGGCCGCGGTAAGGCGCGTTGGCGCGGTGGACGATAATCGCCAGCGCGTCGACCTTCTCGCCGTTGATCAGCATGTCGACCTTCACCACGTCCGACGCGCGGTTTTCCTTGAACTCATAGTCCATCGAGGCATAGCCGCGCGAGGTCGACTTCAGCTTGTCGAAGAAGTCCAGCACGATCTCGGCCATCGGCATTTCATAGACCAGCTTGACCTGGCGGCCGTGGTAGCTCATGTCCATCTGCACGCCGCGCTTGCCGATGCACAGGGTGATCACCGAGCCCACGTATTCTTGCGGCATGTACAGGTTGACGGTCACGATAGGCTCGCGTACTTCCATGATGCGGGTCGGTTCCGGCATCTTGGACGGGTTGTCGACCTTGATCACGCTGCCGTCGCGCATCACCACTTCGTACACCACGGTCGGCGCCGTGGTGATCAGGTCCATGTCGAATTCGCGCTCCAGGCGCTCCTGCACGATTTCCATGTGCAGCAGGCCCAGGAAGCCGCAGCGGAAGCCGAAGCCCAGCGCCTGCGATACTTCCGGCTCGTACATCAGGGCGGCGTCGTTCAGCTTCAGCTTTTCCAGCGAGTCGCGCAGCGCGTCGTACTGGTTCGCTTCCACCGGGAACAGGCCGGCGAATACCTGCGGCTGGACTTCCTTGAAGCCTGGCAGCGGTTCCGGCGCCGGACGCGACACGTGGGTGACGGTATCGCCCACTTTTGCCGCCTTCAGTTCCTTGATGCCGGCGATCACGAAGCCTACCTGCCCTGCCGAGATCTCCGGCAGCGACACCGAGCGCGGGGAAAATACGCCGACGCTCTCGACCAGCTGGGGCGAACCGGTCGCCATCAGCAGGATTTTTTCTTTCGGTTTCAAGGTGCCGTTCATCACGCGCACCAGCATCACCACGCCGACGTAGTTGTCGAACCACGAGTCGACGATCAGCGCCTGCAGCGGCGCGGTCGGGTCGCCCTTCGGCGGCGGCACCTTGGCGATCAGCGCTTCCAGCACGTCTTCCACGCCGAGGCCGCTCTTGGCCGAGCACTTGACGGCGTCCGCCGCCTCGATGCCGATCACGTCTTCGATCTCGGCAATCGCGTTGGCCGGATCGGCGTGCGGCAGGTCAATCTTGTTCAGCACCGGCACCACTTCCACGCCCAGGTCGAGCGCGGTGTAGCAGTTGGCCACGGTCTGGGCTTCCACGCCCTGGGAGGCGTCGACCACCAGCAGCGCGCCTTCGCAGGCCGACAGCGAGCGCGACACTTCATAGCTGAAGTCGACGTGGCCCGGGGTGTCGATCAGGTTCAGGTTGTACACCACGCCATCGCGCGCCTTGTAGTGCAGCGCCGCCGTCTGGGCCTTGATGGTAATGCCGCGCTCGCGCTCCAGGTCCATCGAATCGAGCACCTGCGCTTCCATGTCGCGGTCGGACAGGCCGCCGCAGATCTGGATGATGCGGTCGGCGAGGGTCGACTTGCCGTGGTCGATGTGGGCGATGATGGAGAAGTTACGTATGTTGTTCATTAACAAAACTCAAAACCAGTAGGAAGGACGGGGGGCCGAAGCCGGGGCGCTTTGCATGCGCTGCGCCATACAAAAAAAGCGCTCCGAGGGGGGCAATGGCAATCCCCAGGCGAGCGCCTTATCGATCGGGTGGCTGGCGTGTTGGGCCAGCAGCTTATCCGACCACCCGCATTTTACCGGATTTCGGGGTAGAAAGCCCGGTTAATAGAGGGAAGCACCGGGCCAGCAGGCGGATTAAGGGCGAATTTTTACATTAATGCAACAACCGGAACCGTCATTGCATATCTGTAGGGCGGAAGAGCGAAGCGTCATCCGCCGGGTTGCCCTTGGCCTGCACCGAGGCGACATATGCCCTCACCGCATCCGCATCAAGGAAATAGTGGCACAGCTCGGGCTGCGACAAGTCGCCATACAGCACCGGCACCAGCTCATCAAAGCGCGCCACCAGCGCCTCATCCGCATCGACGTCGACCACGTCGACCTCGAACCGGGTCGCCTCGTCCTGCATGGCATTGAGCGCATCGAGCATGTCATCGCACAAATGGCAGTAAGTGCGCGAGTAAAGGGTAAATTTAATCATGGATGAAAGACAGGCGGCAGCGCCTGCGGGCCACCGATCAGGTGGCCCCGCCCGCGCTGCCGGGTTGGACTGGCGCTTACTGGCGCGGCTTGATCACTTCGTAGCGCGTCGTGTTTTCACGCCGCACCAGCAGGGCGACGCTCTTTTTCGGATCGAGCCTGGCGATGATGGCATTGAACTGGCGGGCATCCTTGACGTCCACGTTGTTCACCTGGAGGATCAGGTCGCCCGCACGCAGGCCCGCCGCAGCGGCGGCGCCGGTACTGGCGTCGACCTTCACCCCGCCTTCCACGCGCAAGGTCTTGCGCTGGGCCTCGGTCAGGTCGGATACGGCAAGGCCAAGGGCGTTCGGCAACGCATCGCCGCGCGGGCTCTTCTGCGCCGGCGTGCCCGGACGGTCTTCTTCCAGCTCCGCGATATTGACCACGATGTCCTGCTGCTGTCCCTTGCGCCAGACCGTCACGACGGCGCGGCTGCCGATCGCGCTGGCGCCCACCAGCCGCGGCAGGTCCGCGCTGCGCTCGATCGGCTGGCCGTTGTAGCGCAGGATGATGTCGCCCACCTTGATGCCGGCCTTGTCAGCAGGACCGCCCGGCTCGACCAGGGACACCTCGACGCCACGGGCCTTGCCCAGGCCCAGCGATTCAGCGACCTCCTTGCTGACTTCGCCGATCTGCACGCCCATCCGGCCGCGCGTGACCTTGCCGGTTTTCCTGAGCTGGTCGGCAACGCGCATCGCTTCGTCGATCGGCACGGCGAACGAGATGCCGTTATAGCCGCCCGACAGCGTGGCGATCTGCGAGTTGATGCCGATGACTTCGCCGCGCATGTTGATCAGCGGGCCGCCCGAATTGCCGGGGTTGACGGCGACGTCGCTCTGGATCAGCGGCAGGTAGTCGCCGGTGTCGCGCGCCTTGGCCGAGATGATGCCGGCGGTAACCGAGTTTTCCAGGTTGAACGGCGAGCCGATCGCGATCACCCACTCGCCCACGCGCAGCTTGCTGGAGTCGCCCACCACCAGGCTCGGCAGGCGGGTGGCGTCGACCTTCAGCACCGCCACGTCGGAGCGCTTGTCGGCGCCAAGGACCTTGGCGCTGAATTCGCGCCGGTCGGTCAGGGTCACCAGCACTTCGTCGGCGCCTTCGACCACGTGGGCGTTGGTCAGCACCAGGCCGTCGTTGGAAATGATGAAGCCGGAGCCGACGCCGCGCTGGACTTCTTCCTGCCCCGGTGCGCCGCGCCCGCGCGGCACGCCGGGTACGCCGAAGAAGCGGCGCAGGAATTCCTGCATCTCTTCGTCCGGGCCACCCTGCCCCGCCTTGACCTTTTCGGTGGTGCGGATATTGACGACCGCCGGGCCGACCCTGTCGATCAGGTTGGTAAAGTCAGGCAGGCCGGTTACCAGCGGCGCGTTGGCTTGCCCAGCCAGCACGGCGGGAGGCGTGAAGAACAGTCCCGCGCCTGCAATCAGCGCGGCGGACAACAGCTTGCTACCAGCGGAAAATGTAGTGGTCATGGAAAGGAAATGGTCAGGGCCGATATTGTCGCCATGTTAAGCCAAATCCGGCGGCTTGTCGCGGCGGCGACTGGCGGCGTGGCCGCGGCCCTGAACTTACGACGCGTTGACGATCGCCGGCTTGGCCGGCTGCTCCGCGGTCGATCCATCCGCCGCACGCGCAGGGCTTGCCGCCCCGGCTGCAACGGGCGCCGCGCGCCGGGTGTGCGCCGGCTCGGCCGCCAGCTTCTCGGCCAGCCGTTCCGCGAACCCGGCCGACAGCGCCGGCGTCGCTTGCGCGCGCAGTTCGTCGCCGATGCGGAAATAGGTGTTCCAGGCGTGCTGGCCGTCCGCCCCCTGGAGCGCCGCGAACGCCAGCTCGAGGTCGGCGGCTGGAAGCTCCCCGTCAGACAGGGCCGAGATGTGCTCGCGGATTTTTTTGTGGGTATCCATCAGTAGTTCCATCACAGTAGGTGTGTGATCCATGTTCCATACCGAGTATTACGATCATCGCTACACCTAGTGTCGCTTGTCAACCGGAAAATCGAGTAGAGGCCTCAACTTTTCCGCGATGACCTCGCGCGCCCGGAAGATCCGGCTTCGCACCGTGCCGATCGGACATGCCATGACTTCGGATATTTCTTCGTAGCTCAAACCCTCAATTTCGCGAAGGATGATCGCGGTCCGCAGTTCCAGCGGCAGCGCTTCCATCGCGGCATTGACCGTGTGGGCGATCTGCTTGCTGGCCAACAAGGACTCAGGAGTATTGATGTCCCGCAAGCTGTCCGCATCGTCAAACGCTTCGGCGCGCTCCGCGTCTGCCTCCGTGGAGGTAGGGGCTCGCCTGCCCTGTGTGACGAGAAAATTCTTTGCCGTGTTAATTCCGATCCGGTACAGCCAGGTATAAAATGCGGAATCACCGCGGAAGTGCCGCAAGGCACGGTAGGCCTTGATAAAAGTTTCCTGTACTACGTCCTCAGCCTCCGCAGGGTCATGAACAAGGCGCGACACCAACCGCATCAGCCTGCGCTGATACTTACCGACCAGTAGGTCAAACGCCTGCCGGTCACCAGCCTGGACGCGCTCAACCAGCAGTTGATCACCCTCGCGTTCTGTCGTCACTGACCATGTCCTCTTGGCTGCGGCATGGGCGCGTCCCTATGCATAAGAGTTGGCCCGTTGCAATAAGTTCAAAGTATTTTATGGGGTCCGAAAAAAACCTGGTCCGGCGCTTCCTGCCCGCCAATTGCACGTATCGCCACCGCGATTGCGCGGAACTCCTCCGCGCTGACGCTGTCTGCAAGTATCGCCACTACCGCTACCGTTCCATCCTCGCCGCGCACCAGCAGCATCAATAAGCCAGGCCATACAGCAGAGCCCGGCAGTAGCTTGCACGGCATGTTTTGCATGCCCGCCCTCGACAGTTTCTGTTGTACCGTTACACGCATCTCCCCGACTCCAGATATATCAATCCGGCGCTTGTTTCCCACTGTGGCGAGCCCGGCCATGGCGCCCACCGCCGCCACCAGGCAAGCGGCGGCCATGAGCCACGGGACGCGAAAGGCGCCGGGCGCGGCCGACAGCATGGCCACGGCCACGGCAAGGTTGGCCGCGGCATACGTGGCGAGCGCCCCGCGCAACAAGCGCGACGGCTTGACGACGGCGGTAATCGCGATGGACATGGTGTTTGGTGGTCGTGCGCGCGCCGGACCTGCAAAGTGCCGGGCGAAAAGAAAAACGCCGGCAAGATGCCGGCGCTTACTATTGCGCCAACCCGTATGACACGGATCAGCGCATTAGGTTCAGTCTAAATCAGATCTTGCCGAGGACCAGGGTGCCGTTGGTACCACCGAAGCCAAACGAGTTCTTCACCGCGATGTCGATCTTCATTTCACGCGCCGTGTTGGCGCAGAAGTCCAGGTCGCAAGCCGGGTCCTGGTTGAAGATGTTGATCGTCGGTGGCGACACCTGGTGGTGCACCGCCAGCGCCGTGAACACCGCTTCGAGGCCGCCGGCGCCGCCCAGCAAGTGGCCGGTCATCGACTTGGTCGAATTGACTACCAGCTTCTTCGCGTGGTCGCCAAAGGTCTTCTTGATACCCTGCACTTCGGCCACGTCGCCCAGCGGCGTCGAGGTGCCGTGCGCGTTGACGTAGTTGACCTGGTCGAGGTTGATTTCCGCATTCTTCAGTGCCGAGACCATGCAACGGCTGGCGCCGCTACCGTCTTCAACAGGCGAAGTCATGTGGTAAGCATCCGCGCTCATGCCAAAGCCCAGCAGCTCCGCATAAATGCGGGCGCCGCGCGCCTTGGCGTGCTCGTACTCTTCCAGCACCATCACGCCGGCGCCTTCGCCCAGCACGAAACCATCGCGGTCGCGGTCCCATGGACGCGATGCGGTCGACGGATCGTCGTTGCGCGACGACAGTGCGCGGGCCGAGGCGAAACCGCCCAGGCCGAGCGGCGAAATGGTGGCTTCGGCGCCGCCGGCGATCATCACGTCGGCATCGCCGTATTCGATCAGGCGGCCGGCCGCGCCGATGCTGTGCAGGCCGGTGGTGCAGGCCGTTACGATCGACAGGTTCGGGCCGCGCAGGCCGTACTTGATCGACAGGTTGCCAGAGATCATGTTGATGATCGAGGCAGGCACGAAGAACGGCGAAATGCGGCGCGGGCCGCGCTTGTCGTAGTCTTCCTTGGTCTCTTCGATCAGCGGCAAGCCGCCGATGCCCGAGCCGACAATGACGCCGATGCGGTCGGCATTTTCTTCGGTGACCACCAGGCCAGAGTCTTGCAGCGCCTGCATGCCGGCAGCCATGCCGTAATGGATAAACGTATCCATATGGCGGGCTTCCTTGCCGGGCATGTACTCCTCGACATTGAAGCCCTTGACTTCGCCAGCGAAGTGAGTCGAGAACGACGACGCGTCAAACTTGGTGATATTGGCGATGCCCGACTTGCCCGCCAGGGCAGCGCTCCACGCATCGGCAATGGTGTTGCCGATAGGTGAAACGCAGCCCAGGCCGGTAATAACGACACGACGGTTTCGTGAACGGCTCAAGCGATTCTCCCAAAAACTGTAAAGCTTAGGCCTTGACGTGCGCCGTAGCGTAGTCGATTGCTTGCTTCACGGTCGTGATCTTTTCTGCCTGCTCGTCAGGGATTTCCATTTCGAATTCATCTTCCAGCGCCATCACCAGCTCTACGGTGTCGAGCGAATCAGCACCGAGGTCATCGACGAACGACGATTCGATCTTGATGTCCGCTTCGGCAACACCCAGTTGCTCAGCGACGATTTTTTTAACGCGTTGTTCGATATCCGACATGTTTTGGCTCCATTGTGTGTGTTTCGGAAAGTGCGCGCATTTTAGCAGGTTTGCGCGCTTAAAAACTAATTTCGGCGTATGACGCGAATTCAACCGAAAGTGCTGCTAAATGATGAGATCTCGCCGCCATCCGTGCACGGGTTGCCCCATGGAAACCGGATCGCGACGGGCTTTCCATCAATTCATGTACATGCCGCCGTTCACGTGCAGCTCGGTGCCGGTGATGTAAGCGGCTTGCGGCCCGGCCAGGAAGGCAACGGCGTGGGCGATATCTTCCGGTGCGCCGAGGCGCGCCAGCGGGATCTGGGTCAGCAGCGAGGCGTGCTGCTCTTCCGACAGCGACTTGGTCATGTCGGTATCGATGAAGCCCGGAGCCACGCAGTTGACGGTGATGTTGCGGCTGCCGATCTCGCGCGCCAGCGCGCGGGTCATGCCGGCCACGCCGGCCTTGGCCGCCGCATAGTTCATCTGGCCCGGGTTGCCCGACGCACCCACCACCGACGTGATGTTGATGATGCGGCCCTGCTTGGCCTTCATCATGCCGCGCAGAACCAGGCGCGACATGCGGCCCACCGCGGTCAGGTTGGTTGCGATGACGCTGTCCCACTCCTCGTCCTTCATGCGCATGGCCAGCTGGTCTTGCGTGATGCCGGCGTTGTTGACCAGGATCGACAGGCTGCCGAACGACTTTTGCACGTCCTCGACCACGGCGCTGCACGCCGCGGCGTCGGTCACGTTCAGTACCGCGCCCTTGCCGCCGAATTCGGCGAGGTAGTCGGAAATTGCCGCGGCGCCGGATTCGGAAGTGGCGGTGCCGACGACCTTGGCGCCCTGGCGGGCCAGTTCGAGCGCGATGGCCTTGCCGATGCCGCGCGATGCGCCGGTAACGAGGGCGACTTGGTTCTGCAGGTTCATTGTTGTCCTTTTATTCGGTGGTTCTGTAGGCAGCTTAGGCGCTCATCGATGCAAGCACGCGCTCGAGGGCGGCCTGGTCAACCAGCGCATCGCCGGCCAGGTTGGCGTCGATACGCTTGGCCATGCCGACCAGCACTTTGCTTGGCGCGCATTCGATCACCTGGGTGACGCCGCAGGCTGCCATCTTTTGCATCGTCTCGACCCAGCGCACCGGGCTGGCGGCCTGGCGCACCAGCGCATCCTTGATGCGCGCAGGATCGGTTTCGATGGCCACGTCGACGTTATTGACCAGGTCGATCTGCGGCGCGTTGAAGGTAATGTTTTCCATGTAGTCGCGCAGGCGGTCCGAAGCCGGCTTGAGCAGCGACGAGTGGAACGGCGCCGACACCGCGAGCTTCATGGCGCGCTTGGCGCCGGCGGCCTTGGCCAGCTCGCAGGCGCGCTCGACGGCAGCGTTGTGGCCGGCGATGACGATCTGGGTCGGCTCGTTGAAGTTGACCGGCTCGACCACCAGCGACGGATCGGCCGCGGCAGCTTCAGCGCACACGGCGCGCACGCCGTCGGCCGTCAGGCCGAGGATGACGGCCATGCCGCCCTGCCCGACCGGCACTGCCTCTTGCATGGCCTGGGCGCGGAAGCGCACCAGCGGCACCGCATCCTTGAAGGCGATCACGCCGGCCGCGACCAGCGCCGAGTATTCGCCAAGGCTGTGCCCGGCAACAAGCGACGGCTTGGCGCCGCCGGCGGCGATCCACGCGCGGTAGACGGCGACCGCGGCCGTCAGCATCACCGGCTGGGTGTTGGTGGTCAGGTCGAGGTCTTCCTTGGGGCCTTCGGCGATCAGCTTGCCCAGGTCGAAACCGAGCGCTTCCGATGCTTCGGCAACGGTCTGGTCAACGATGGCATTGCCGGCGAAACCGCCCAGCATGCCGACGGCCTGCGAACCCTGGCCGGTGAATACGAATGCAAATTTACTCATGAACTGGTGTTCTCCGTTCTTGTGCTTACATCTTGAAGAGGACAGCGCCCCAGGTGAAACCGCCGCCTACCGCTTCGAGCATGACGTTATCGCCTGGCTTCACGCGGCCATCGCGCACGGCCGTGTCGAGCGCCAGCGGCACCGAGGCAGCCGAGGTATTGCCGTGCTGGTCGACGGTAACGACCATCTTTTCCAGCGGCAGGTCGAGCTTCTTGGCGGTGCTTTTCATGATGCGGATATTGGCCTGGTGCGGAATCAGCCAGTCGATCTGCGACGCCGTCATGCCGGCATCTTCCAGCACCTCGTTGGCGACCTGTTCCAGCACCGTCACGGCAAGCTTGAACACGGCCTGGCCATCCATGTACAGGAAAGCGCTGCCTTCGACGGCCCCGCCGGCCAGGCTGCCCGGAATGCTGAGGATGTCGGCGTGGCGGCCGTCGGCGTGCATCTTGGTCGACAGAACGCCAGGCTCGGTGGAGGCGCTCATCACGATGGCGCCGGCGCCGTCGCCGAACAGCACGCAGGTGGTGCGGTCTTCGAAATTGAGGATGCGCGAGAAGACTTCGGCGCCGATCACCAGCACGTTCTTGTGCACGCCCGCCTTGATGAAGGCGTCGGCGGTCGAGACCGCGTAGACGAAGCCGCTGCAGACGGCCTGGACGTCGAAGGCGGCGCTGTTGTTGTGCATGCCGAGCTTGCGCTGGACGATGCAGGCGGTGCTCGGGAAGCTGCCGTGGAAGTCAGGCGTCGAGCTGGCCACGATGACCAGGTCGATTTCTTCGGGCTGCTTGCCAGCCATGTCCAGCGCCTTTTTAGCTGCCTCGACGGCGAGGTCGGAGGACATCTGCCCGGCCGCCGCGTAGTGACGCGCCGAAATACCGCTGCGCGAGACGATCCACTCGTCCGAGGTTTCGATGCCCTGGGCCGCCAGTTGCGCAGCCAGTTCATCATTGCTTACACGCTGTGCTGGCAGATAGCTGCCGGTGCCGATAATTTTGCTGTACAAAGTCATTCGAACCGTCCTACTGTGTAGTTGAGCCTGTCAAATCTTGGTCAGGCGTGCGGGGCATCAGCTCGGCGATCAGGGTCGAGAGCTGCTCTTGCACATTATATTTTGCCGCATCGAATGAGCGTTTGATCGCCCACTCGAATGAGTAAGAATCCGCACCGCCGTGGCTCTTGAAGACGAGGCCGCGCAAACCGAGCAGGCTGGCGCCGTTGTAGCGTGACGGGTTGAAGCGATTGCCGATGTTTTTCAGCGCGCCGCGTGCGACCAGTGCGCCCAGCATCGTCAGCGGACTGCGCTTGAATTCGCTGGTCATCACATCCTTGACGAAACGGCCGAGGCCCTCGACCGCCTTCAGGGTGACATTGCCGACAAAACCGTCGCAGACGATGATGTCGGTGGTGCCCTTGAAGATGTCGTTGCCTTCGACGTTGCCATGGAAGTTCAGGATGCCGCGCTCGTGGTCCTCGCGCAGCAGCTTGGCGGTCGACTTGACCACCTCGTTACCCTTGATCTCTTCGGTGCCGACATTCAGCAAGCCGATGGTCGGGCGTGCGATGCCTTCCATGGCCGACACCAGCACCGAACCCATGATGGCGAACTGGTGCAGGTGGTGCGGTTCGCAATCGACGTTCGCGCCCAGGTCGAGCATGTAGGTCGGGCCGTTTTTCTGGTTCGGGAGGATCGAGCAGATGGCCGGGCGGTCGACGCCAGCCATGGTCTTGAGCACGTAGCGCGACACGGCCATCAGGGCGCCGGTGTTGCCGGCCGAGACGCAGGCCGCAGCCTTGCCGTCCTTGACCATCTCGATGGCCACCCGCATCGACGAATCCTTCTTGCGGCGCAACGCCACTTCGACCGGATCGTCCATCTCCACCAGTTCGGATGCATGCTGCACCGACAGGCGCGGGTGGGTGTCCGCATGGTGTTTCTTGAGTTCCGCGCGCAATACATCCTCCAGGCCGACGAGGATCAGCTCTGCCTGGGGTTCGCTTTTGACGAAGGAAATTGCCGCGGGAATAGTAACTGAGGGGCCGTGATCGCCGCCCATGCAGTCAATGGATATTTTAATTGTCATTTGTTGGGTTACCGCGATTCAACTACAACGGGCGGCAAGACGCGATCTGAAAACAGGCAGGCGCCAGCCAGATGCAGCGGAATTCAAAATGACGGTGTGCAAAAACTGATTGCAGCCGGAGACAAAGAAAAAGCGGCGCAACGCACGATAGATACGCAGCACCGCCTTCATCTTACTAGAAGACAAAACGTCGATTACTCGTCGTTTTTGGTCTTCAGTACTTTACGGCCACGGTAGAAGCCGTTCGGGCTGATGTGGTGACGCAGGTGCGTTTCACCGGTGGTTGGCTCGATACCCAACTGCGGCGCAACCAGGAAATCGTGCGAACGGTGCATGCCGCGCTTCGATGGGGACTTCTTATTCTGCTGAACTGCCATGATGACTCCTAATACATAAGTTCTAAAATTCTAACACATTCGACTTGCAAATACATGCTAATCGAGTATCCCAGCGGCAAATGTTACTTCACCGACATGTTTAACGCTGTCTCACATTTCACTACACACTGCCATACTCGACTGCTACACGCGTTTGACACGTTTGTTACCTACTGCTTATTCTTTACTCAGAGTTTTCAGCCCCGCAAATGGCGATGGCTTCTCGGCCTTGAGGGTGTCCAGCAGACTCGTGTCCGGGCACACCTCGTGTTTTGGCGCCTGCGGCAGGGCCAGCAAGGCTTCGTCTTCCAGCAGGTCGCGGATATCGCAGGTACGGCTGCCGACGATGACGTCAATGCTCTCGTCGTCGATCACTTCCTCGATCTCGTCGGCACTTGCGTCGTCCGTGCCCAACATCAGCACAGTCGACGAATCGATCTCGTACGAGAATGGCGTCAGGCAGCGCTGGCAGATCAGCTGGACCGTGCCGGAGACCGACAGGGTCATTTGCGGATAACCATGCTTGCTGGTTGCACCATCGATGGACCAGGCGATCTCGCCCGACTGGTCGGCACATTCCTTGTTTAACCGGCTCATTTCGGCGACTGGCGTGACGCCGTCGCGATGGCCGTTGCTTCGACAAAATTCAAAGGCGTCGATGACAAAAGCGCTCATTGCAGAAAATTTCCCCGGAAAACCTGCGATAATAACAGGCTTCTCGCCGCAGAGTCAAAGACTTAGCGCATTTTTTGCAGGCGCAGGGCGAGACCTGTGGCTGGCCGGACAATCGTGTGGTTGCCGGGCCGGCGCCCACCCTTTTTCGGCTGAACCGCATGATACCAACTTCCGCCCCACCGCGCCTGATTCTTGCATCCGGATCCGCCTACCGCCGCGAGCTGCTCGGCCGCCTGCGCCTGCCGTTCGAGGTGATGGCGCCCGACATCGACGAGTCGCCGCTGGCCGGCGAGACGCCGGAAGCGACCGCGCTGCGGCTGGCCTGCGCCAAGGCGCGCGCCATCGCCGAGCGGGCGCCAGGCAGCATCGTGATTGGTTCGGACCAGGTCGCCACCTTGAACGGCGAGCAGATCGGCAAACCCGGCACCCATGAAGCCGCCCTCGCCCAGCTGCAAAAAATGCGCGGCCGCCGGGTGGTGTTCCATACCGCGCTGTGCGTGTGGGATGGCCGTGCGACCGCCCTGACCGGCCCTGCGCAGGTCGAGAACGTCCAGGTGTTCGTCACCTTCCGCGACCTGCCCGACGCCGAACTCGACGCCTACCTGCGCATCGAGCAACCCTACGACTGCGCCGGCAGCGCCAAGAACGAAGGACTGGGCATCGCCCTGCTCTCCGAGGTCAGCAGCACTGACCCGACCGCCCTCACCGGCCTGCCGCTGATTGCCCTGACCGGCATGCTGCGCAAGGCCGGCATTCAATTCTTTACCCATTAAGCATTCATGCCCGGCACTCTTTACCTGATCCCGAATACCCTTGGCCCCACCGAGGCCGCCCCTCATGCCTTGTCGCATGTGATTCCCGAGCATGTGCAGGCCGTGACGGCCAGCCTCGACTACTTCGTGGCCGAGAACGCCAAGACCGCGCGCGCCTTCCTGAAACTGGTCGCGATCGACCACCCGCTGGCAAAGACCCTGCAGGAAATCGAGATTGCGGAACTGAACGTCAACACCCCGGCCGCGGCCCTGGCTGGATTGCTGGCGCCCCTGCTGGCGGGGCGCGATGCCGGCCTGGTGTCGGAAGCTGGGGTGCCGGCAGTCGCCGACCCGGGGGCCGACCTGGTGCGGCTTGCGCACCAGCATGGAATTACCGTGCGGCCGCTGGTCGGGCCGTCGTCCTTGCTGCTGGCCGTGATGGCGAGCGGGCTCAATGGCCAGAGCTTTGCGTTCAATGGCTATCTGCCGACCGATGCGGCGCTGCGCACGAAGCGGCTGAAAGAGCTGGAGCAGCGGTCCCGGAACGAGAAGCAGACCCAGCTGTTTATCGAGACCCCTTACCGGAATGGCGCGATGCTGGAGGCATTGGTCGCCAGTTGCCAGCCGGGCACCTTGATTTGCGTGGCGACGGACTTGAGCTTGCCGACCGAATCCGTGCGGACCATGGCGGCCAACAAGTGGAAAGCGGCGCTTGCGGCAGGCAAGGCGCCAGATTTCCACAAAAAACCGACGGTGTTTTTGTTGTTGGGGCAGTAGCGTTCAAAACGGCGGATGCGCTTCGCTTATCCGCCCTACGCGGCTCTGGTTTTCGGCATTTCGGTGTCGTGCGCCAGCTCGTTGACCCACTCGAAGGCGCGCAGTTCGATCTCGCGCACTTGCCGCACGCTGATACCGAGTTTCTTCAGCGCCTTCGTCAGCGCCTGGCCCTCGGAGGGATTTTCCAGCAGTTCGACGACCCGCAGCATCTCGCCCAGCTCGCCTTCCCGCGCCAGCAGCGCCGCACGGACGTCGTCCGGCACCTCGACCGTTTCCAGCACGTCCTGCATCGACATCGAGAACAAGGCATCCATCAGCGACATGATGCCGACCGTGAAGCCAGTGTCGGCGTGCGCGCGCATGCCGGGATGGAGCTGCTGGGCCATCAGCTCCATCAGCTTGCCGCGCGTCGTGGCCATTTGCAGCAGCGGTGAATTCAGCTCGACCTGGCCGCCCGGCTTCGAGTACAGCAGGATCTGCAGCCAGCGCTGCAGGCGGTCGCGGCCCAGCTTGTTGATCGCTTCGCCCAGCGAGTCGATGTGCCCGGCGGAACCGGCTGCGGGGGTATTCACCAGCCGCAGCAAATTGAGCCCGACCGAGGCGTCGCGCTTGACCGCCATTTCAATTTCGCCGTCGTCCGCATCGGAATTGATCAGGTCGAGCAGGCGCAGGATGACCAGTTCGGTAGGGGCAATTTTCTTGCCGCTCATGATCGTTGGCCGGGCGAAGTAAAAGCCCTGGAAATAATCGAAGCCCAGCGCCAGGCAGGCCTCGAACTCCTCCACCGTTTCAACCTTTTCGGCCAGCAGTTTCTTCTTGCGGCCGCTGAATTTGCGCACCAGCGCAGGCAGCCTGGCGCGGTCGACGCCTTTGAGGTCGATCTTGATCACCTCGGCGAGGTCGAACAGCTTGCTGACGTCATCCGAGTCCGCAATCACGTCATCGAGCGCAAATTTGAAGCCAAGTTCGCGCAACTCCTCGACCCGCGCGATCAGCTCGGGCGTTGCCCTGACGGTTTCGAGGATCTCCAGGATGACGCCGTCGTGCGGCAGGAAGCGAACGAAGTCGCTCATGAGAACGACTTCGTCGACGTTCAGGAAGGCCAGCCGCCCGCCCAGCACGACTTCCATGCCTAGCTGGGAAGCATGGGAAATGACGGCGGCGGTGGCCGACGCCTGGTCGGTGACGTTGGCTTCGCACGCGCCTGCCGTGCGAAACAGCAATTCGTAAGCAACCAGGCATTGGTCGCGTCCAAGGATAGGCTGGCGCGCTAAAAAGAAATCGTCGGAAATGGTGGCGTCGTTAGCCATGAAAACTCCCAAATGCGACTGGACGCCCGGACGGCAACCAGCCGTGGCCGCCCCGTGAAGGGAAGCCACAGCTTGAATATACTATAAATATTACATTCTTAACATTTGGATATTGAATCGTACGGCCGGGTTAGCGGGTCAAGGCCGTTTCGGGCCACGTCCGCCACCCGGACGGCCGCCGGGGGTGGCGGCGGTCGGACGCGAGCTGCGCACCGGTGCGCCGCCCGGACGCTGGCTGCCTGGCTTGGCAGGCGCGCGCGGTCCGGTGGCGGCAGCGCCCGGCGTTCCCGCCGGGGCCTGGCCTGGCAGGCGCAGGCTGCCCGTGCCGGAGGTGGGGCTGGCGCGGCGCGCGTTACCGACCGGCATGCGGACCGCGCCGTTGGCGCCGACGCGGGCCGTTGCGGTACCGGTCACCTGGGCGCCGCGTTCGATGGTAAAGGTTGCGCCGGCATCCTTGCCCAGCACCTTGACCAGGTAAGGCATCACTTCGCGCAGGGTCGGCTCGAGCGTGTATGGCGGATTCAGGATGAACATGCCGCTGCTGTGCAGCGGGCCGAAGCCATCCGGCCCCGGCGTGGTGACGGTCAGGGTCACGTTGATCCATTCCTTGCACGGAAGGCGCTTGAGCTTGTCGGCGAACTGGCGCGATTCCATGCGCTGCAGTACCGGGTACCAGACCGCGAACACGCCGCTCGGGAAGCGCGCCAGCGAGTCGGCCAGCATGTCGCGCACCTTGCGGTAGTCCTGCTTGTCCTCGTAAGGCGGATCGATCAGCACCAGCGCGCGGCGCGACGGCGGCGGCAGCAGGGTTTTGATGCCGTGGAAGCCATCGCCACGCTCGATCAGCACGCGCTTGCCGCGTCCTGACGGGCGCTCGCCCTGGGCGGCGGCATGCTCCTCAACCTTGCGGAAATTGTCCGCGAGGATCTTGCTGTCGGCGGGATGCAGCTCGAACAGGCGCAGGCGGTCTTGCTCGCGCATCATCTTGTCCGCGCAGTAAGGCGAGCCCGGGTAGTAGCGCATCTTGCCGCTCGGGTTCAGGCCCTTGACGAGGTTGACGTAGGCCGCCAGCGACTTCGGCAGGTCCTTGCGTTCCCACAACGGGCCGATGCCGGTTTCGTATTCGGCGTTTTTCGACGCGTAGCCGCTGTCGAGCGCGTACACGCCCGCACCGGAATGGGTGTCGATGTAGGTATAGGCCGTGTCCTTCTGGTTCATGTACTCGTGCAACTGAATCTGCACGAAGTGCTTCAGGACGTCAGCGTGGTTACCCGCATGAAAGGCGTGGCGGTAGCTCAACATAGCTTGGAAATTCCATTCAAAAAGGTGTTCTGGTCCGCCATTATCCCCCAAGAACGTAAAAAGGCCGCAGTTTAATGCCGGCTTGCGGCATTCAACTGCGGCCATCCCGGGACGGACCCGGCAGTCGCTAGCGGGCCTTAAGCGACTTTCTTTTCGTCGAAGAACTGTTCATCTTCGGTCGAACCGTGCAGTGCCGTGGTCGAGCTCTGGTTCTGCTGGATGGTCTGGGTGACCGCGTCGAAGTAGCCGGTGCCGACTTCGCGCTGGTGCTTGACCGCGGTGAAGCCCTTGTCGGCGGCAGCGAATTCGGCTTCCTGCAGTTCGACGAAGGCCGACATCTGGCGGCGGGCGTAGCCGTGGGCCAGGTTGAACATGCCGTAGTTCAGCGCATGGAAGCCAGCCAGGGTGATGAACTGGAACTTGTAGCCCATGGCGCCCAGCTCTTTCTGGAACTTGGCGATGGTGGCGTCGTCCAGGTTTTTCTTCCAGTTGAACGATGGCGAGCAGTTGTATGCCAGCATCTTGCCTGGGAACTTGGCGTGAACCGCTTCAGCGAACTGCTTGGCGAACGCCAGGTCCGGCTTGCCGGTTTCGCACCACACCAGGTCGGCGAACGGGGCGTAAGCCAGCGCGCGCGAGATGGCCTGTTCGATACCTGGCTTGACGCGGTAGAAGCCTTCCACGGTGCGCTCGCCGGTGCAGAACGGCGCATCGTTGGGGTCCACGTCGGAGGTCAGCAGGTCGGCGGCTTCGGCATCGGTGCGGGCGATCACCAGGGTTGGCGTGCCCATCACGTCGGCGGCCAGGCGCGCCGCGGTCAGCTTTTCGACGGCTTCACGGCTAGGCACCAGCACCTTGCCGCCCATGTGGCCGCACTTCTTGACGGAGGCCAGCTGGTCTTCGAAGTGCACGCCGGCAGCGCCCGCTTCAATCATCGACTTCATCAGTTCGTAGGCGTTGAGCACGCCGCCGAAACCAGCTTCCGCGTCAGCGACGATCGGTGCGAAGTAATCGATGTCGTCCTTGCCTTCGGACCACTGGATCTGGTCGGCGCGGGCAAAGGTGTTGTTGATGCGCTTGACGACCAGCGGCACCGAATTGGCTGGGTACAGCGACTGGTCCGGGTACATTTCGCCAGCCACGTTGGCGTCGCCCGCCACCTGCCAGCCCGACAGGTAGATGGCCTTCAGGCCGGCCTTGACTTGCTGCATGGCCTGGTTGCCGGTCATCGCGCCGAGGGCGTTGACGAATGGCTCGTTGTTGACGAGGTCCCACAGTTTTTCAGCGCCGCGCTTGGCCAGCGTATGCTCGATCTGCAGCGATCCACGCAGCCGCACCACGTCGGCCGCCGTGTAGTTGCGGACAACGCCTTTCCAGCGCGGGTTGGTATCCCAGTCTTGTTGAAGGGCTGCTGCTTGCTGTTCACGAGTTGCCATGTTGTTCTCCCAATTAAAGCTAAGTTATGAAGCGAAATCCGTTAGACAAATCATAGCGCTGCTTGTGCACGGCACAACCACTCTTATATAAGACATATAAGCTAATTTTAGTCTTTTAAATTCAATCGCTTAGCTTTAGCTTTTCAGGATGCGAAACGTAATTTCTTAGAATGGAAGAGATTGACTGCGGAAATTTGTGCAGCGTTCCGCGATGTGAAACGCTCATCTCGCCCAATGAAAAACCCGCCCCGGACAGCATGCCTCGGAGCAGGAATCGGACGTTGAGATCAGGCAATAAGACGGCTGCGCAGTGCGCGTAGCCGATCGGCAGAATCTCAAATGATTTTCTGCTGGGCAACCAGTACGCCGTCCGCATCGGCATAGATCCAGTCGCCGGGCGTGACGGGCACGCCGGCAATCATGACGCGCACATTGCGCTCGCCCGCGCCGCGCTTGGCGCTCTTCTGCGGATGCGTCGCCAGCGCGCGCACGCCGACGCTGCAGGCATCGATTTCTTCCGAGTCGCGCACGCAGCCATCGACGATGATGCCGGCCCAGTTGTTGTCCTGGGCCAGCAGCGCAAGTTGTCCGCCGACGAGCGCGCGGCGCATGCTGCCGCCGCCATCGACAACCAGCACGTTGCCGTTGCCCGGAGTTTCCAGGGTCGCGCGTACCAGCGCGTTGTCTTCAAACACCTTCAGCGTGATTACCCGCCCGGAAAACCTGGTGTTCTTGCCGAAGTGGCGAAATACCGGCGGCAAGACTGCCAGCCGCCCGTCTTCCAGCAGTTGTGGATGGTCATCGCAGATGTCTGCGGTAGCAAAATGGGTCATGAGAAGGCCGGGAAAGGTTGATATTTATGCCATTCTAAGCGTTTTGCAGCGCCGGCGCGCGGCTGCGACCGCCTACGCCCACCGCCGTCGCGATCGCCAGTAGCTGGAACAGCGCGATGCAGATGAACACCCATGATGAATGACCGCCATCCATCAGCGCGCCGAACAGCAAGGGGCCAACGGCCAGGCCGCTGTCCAGGCCGGAATACACGACGCCGAACACCCGGCCGGTGGCATTCTTCGGCGCGGCGGCGCGGATGAGCAGGTCGCGCGATGGCCCGGCGACGCCGGCAGCCAGGCCGATCAGGCCCATCATGATCGTCGTCGACCAGCCTGGCACGGCGCCGGAAGCGAGCACCAGCGCCAGCGCTGCCGCCAGCGTGAACGCGCCGGCAATGGTGCGGTCGTGATTCTGCGTCTTCGAGGCCAGGACCCCCCCCAGCACCATGCCGCCGGCCGACGCCAGCATGTAGGCCGAGTAAGCGGCCATGGCGGAGGCCAGCGACACCTGGTACAGCGCGACCAGGCTGGTCGATGAAAAACTCTGGATGCCGCCCAGCGCCACAGCGGTAAGGAAGAAGAAGCCGAAACTCATCCACACGGCAGGCAGCCGCAAGAAGCCGAACGCGCTCCCCTCCACGCTCGCGTGCGCTTTTGGCGGAACAGGATCGGCGTACAGCGCCGCGCGGTTCAGGAACAACAGCAACAAGGTCGCAAACGGAATCACGGACGCCGCAAGCAGCGCGGTACGCCAGCTGGAGAAGGTGGCCACGATGGCGAGGAACACCGGCGCGGCCGCCCATCCGAGGTTGCCGCTGATGCCGTGCACCGAGAAAGCATGGGCAATGCGGGCCTTCGACACCCGCTGGTTCAGCAAGGTGTAATCCGATGGATGGAACACGGAATTGCCCAGGCCGGCCAGCATCGAGCCAGCCAGCAACATCGCGTAGTGATTCGCGCTGGCAAGCACCAGCGCTGCGACGCCCAGCAGCGCCATGCCGCCGAACAGCACGCGGCGCGCGCCGACCCGGTCGACCACGAAACCGGCGAGCGCCTGGCCGACGCCGGAGACGACGAAGAACACGGTCATCAGCAGGCCAAGCTCGGCATAGCTGAGGTTGAACGCGGGCTTCAGCCAGGGAAACAGGCTGGCAAGGATCAGGTGATAGAAGTGGGACACGCCGTGCGCCAGGCCGACAAGGCCGATGACGCGCGCGTCGGCGCGCAGGGAAACTGCTTGCATTGGCAGGCTCGGGAGGAAGGTCGAGCAGCTAGTGTAGCCGCCTTCGCCGCCCCTTGCCGATGGCCGCCCTTTTCGATCGCGGGATCGCTCCAGGCTTGTTACCATATCGTCTTTGCAGATCGAGCAGGCAACAGATGCACACAGGCGAAGCCGACTTGAACATCCAGGCACGCGGCCATGGCAATCCGCTGGTGTGGGCGCACGGCCTGATGTCGAGCATCGCCACGGAAGATGCCCTTGGCTGGTTCGGCTGGGATCGGCTACCCGGCACGGTCCGGCTGGTCCGCTACGACGCGCGCGGCCATGGCCAGAGCGGCGCGGTGCACGGGGCCGCGGCATTCCGTTGGCAAAACCTTGGCGCCGACATGCTGGCCGTTGGCGATGCTGCTGGCGCTTCCCGCTTCATCGCGGGCGGCATGTCGATGGGCTGCGCAAGCGCCATCCACGCCGCCGTGCAGGCGCCGGAACGCATTGCCGGACTGGTCCTCGCGATGCCGCCGATGATCTGGGAACACCGCGCGGCGCAACGCGAAATGTACCAGCGCATCGCCAATCGCGGCGTCGAAGCCGACGGCCGCGCGCTGGCCCGGCTGATGAGCCGCGACCTCGCGCGCACCCTCCCCAGGTGGCTGACGGACACATCGCCCGGCATTGCCGCAAGCCTGGCAACCGGCGTGCGCGCAATCGACCGCCGCATCATTCCCGACCTGTTCCACGGCGCGGCAATGTCCGACTTGCCGCCCCGGCCCGCACTCGATGCGCTTGCCCACATCCCCGCCCTGATCCTCGCATGGCGTGGCGACAGTACCCACCCACTCGCCTCGGCGCTGGAATTGCACCGGCTGCTGCCCAGGTCCACGCTCCATGTTGCCGCGAGCCATGAGGAGTTCCTTCAGTTTCCTCTCCGCATAGGCGCCTTCGCTGCAAGCCTTGGCATGCCAGACTTATAATTGTTTTTTGTATCGAAGGCACGAGAGGCAGTCAGATGGACATGCAGCAGTTATGGATTGAGTCGGTAGGCGGGATTATCGTCGCCAGGATGCGCGGCGAGCTGTCCGACCCCATGATGGTCGAAGCCCACCAGCGGGTGCTGGCGCTGGCGACCGAGACCGGCCAGACCAAGGTCATCTATAACGCCCTGGAACTCCTCGCGCCCAGCATCGACCTGGTGGTGAGGCAGCAGGAACTGGTGGAATCCGAACTCGCGTCGATGACCTTGCGCCGCGCGCTGGTCGTTCCAAACACCCGCCTCGCCTACCTCGCGCGCCTGGCGTTTGGCGACGGTGAACACCGCGTGTTCTATAACGACCTCGCCGCGGCGTTTAGCTGGTTGCAGGAACCGGACCGCACATAAAAAAACCGCGCCGTGGCTTTTCGCCAGGGCGCGGTCATTCAGCCACGGCCGCTTAGGCCGTTTCCATCTCCGTCGCGGCAGGCTCCTCGAACACCAGTTCGCCATGATCCACGCGCACGCGGACCGTATCCTTGGGCCCGAACTTGCCAGCCAGGATAGCCTTCGACAAGGGGTTTTCGATCTGCTGCTGGATCGCCCGCTTGAGCGGACGGGCGCCATACACCGGATCGTAGCCCGCCTCCGCGATCTTCTGCAGCGCGGCGTCGTCGATATCGAGCGCCATCTCCATCTTGCCCAGGCGTTCTTCCAGGTGCTTGAGCTGGATTTTCGCAATCGCGCCGATGTTCTTCTCGTCGAGCGCGTGGAACACCACGATCTCGTCGATACGGTTGATGAACTCCGGGCGGAAGTGCGAACGCACCTCGGCCATCACCGCCAGCTTCACCACGCCCGGGTCGTCGCTGTCCATCGACTGGATCTTGTGCGACCCAAGGTTCGAGGTCATCACGATGACGGTATTCTTGAAGTCGACCGTGCGCCCCTGCCCGTCCGTCATGCGGCCGTCGTCGAGCACCTGCAGCAGCACGTTGAACACGTCGTGGTGGGCCTTCTCGACTTCATCGAGCAGGATCACGCTGTACGGCTTGCGGCGCACCGCTTCAGTCAGGTAGCCGCCTTCGTCGTAACCCACGTAGCCCGGCGGCGCACCGATCAGGCGGGCCACCGAATGCTTCTCCATGAATTCGCTCATGTCGATGCGGATCATCGATTCCTCGGTATCGAACAGGAAGTTGGCCAGCGCCTTGCACAGCTCCGTCTTGCCCACGCCCGTCGGCCCGAGGAACATGAAGGAACCGTACGGACGGTTCGGATCGGCCAGGCCGGCGCGCGAGCGGCGGATCGCATCGGCCACGGCGACAATCGCCTCGTCCTGGCCCACCACGCGTTCGTGCAGCTTCTCTTCGATGTGCAGCAGCTTGTCACGCTCGCCCTGCATCATGCGCGACACGGGAATGCCGGTCGCGCGCGACACCACTTCGGCGATTTCCTCGGCGCCGACCTGGGTGCGCAGCAGCTTGGGCTTGTTCTCCTGCTGTTCGCGGCCGGCCGACATCTCGGCCTGTTTCAGCTCGGCTTCCAGCTGCGGCAGGCGGCCGTACTGGAGTTCGGACATGCGGCCATAATCGCTCTGGCGCCGCGCCTCTTCCATCTGGTGGCGCACCAGCTCGATTTCTTCCTTGATGTGGGTGGTCCCCTGCACCATCGCCTTTTCCGACTTGAGCACTTCTTCGAAGTCGTTGTACTCGCGTTCCAGGCGCGCGATCTCTTCGTTGATCAGCTCCAGCCGGCGGAACGAGGCTTCGTCCTTTTCCTTCTTGACCGCCTCGCGCTCGATCTTCAGCTGGATGATGCGGCGTTCCAGCCTGTCCATCACCTCCGGCTTCGAGTCGATCTCGATCTTGATCTTGGAAGCGGCTTCGTCGATCAGGTCGATCGCCTTGTCGGGCAGGAAGCGGTCGGTGATGTAGCGGTGCGACAGCTCGGCCGCGGCGATGATGGCCGCGTCGGTGATCTCCACCTTGTGGTGCAGCTCGTACTTGTCCTGCAAACCACGCAGGATGGCGATGGTCGCCTCCACGCTCGGCTCGTCGACCATGATCTTCTGGAAGCGGCGCTCCAGCGCGGCGTCCTTCTCGATGTACTTGCGGTACTCGTCGAGCGTGGTGGCGCCGACGCAATGCAGCTCGCCGCGCGCCAGCGCAGGCTTGAGCATGTTGCCCGCGTCCATCGCACCCTCGGCCTTGCCGGCGCCGACCATCGTGTGCATCTCGTCGATGAACACGATCGTCTGGCCCTCGTCCTGCGCCAGTTCCTTGAGCACGGACTTGAGGCGTTCCTCGAACTCGCCGCGGTATTTGGCGCCTGCCAGCAGCGCGGCCATGTCGAGCGACAGCACCCGCTTGCCCTTGAGCGAATCGGGCACCTCGCCGTTGATGATGCGCTGGGCCAGGCCCTCAACAATGGCGGTCTTGCCGACACCCGGCTCGCCGATCAGCACCGGGTTGTTCTTGGTGCGCCGCTGCAGCACCTGGATCGCGCGGCGGATCTCGTCGTCGCGGCCGATCACCGGGTCGAGCTTGCCCATGCGGGCGCGTTCGGTCAGGTCGAGCGTGTACTTTTTAAGCGCCTCGCGCTGTCCCTCGGCGTCTGCCGACTGGACGCCCTCGCCGCCGCGCACGGCATTGATGGCCGTTTCCAGCGACTTGCGCGCCAGGCCGTTTTCGCGCGCCAGGCGGCCGGCGTCGGACTTGTCCTCGGTCAGCGCCAGCAGCACCATTTCGCTGGACACGAACTGGTCGCCGCGCTTTTGCGCTTCCTTGTCGGCCAGGTTCAGCATCGAGACGAACTCGCGCCCGACCTGGACTTCGCCGCCGGTGCCAGTGACTTTCGGCAAGCGCTCCAGCGCGCCTTTCAGCGCACTGGTCAGCCCGCCGACGTTGACGCCCGCGCGCTGCAACAGCGAACGCGCGCCGCCGTCGTCCTGGTTCAACAGGGCCGTCAACAGGTGTACCGGTTCTATGTATTGGTTATCGTTTCCGACCGCCAGGCTTTGCGCGTCCGCGAGCGCTTCCTGGAGCTTGGTCGTCAGTTTGTCTTGCCGCATGATGATGCTCCCGCTAGTATTTAACTTGAAAGCAAGGTTGGGCCAGGCAGATGCCTTTTCAAGATGGCATCACCAGCAAACATCATGAATGAAATTGCGGCAAGACGGCGCGAGCTTGGCCGCGGCGCGCCGCTCAGCCGGCGCTATCGAAGGCCTGCCTGGCCCAGGCGATCAGCTCGGCGTCGACCTCGGCTGCGTCGGTCAAGCGGACCTTGTAGTTGCACATGCCGCCCGGGGCCTGTTCCAGCAGCCGGTCGGTGGCCGGAACGCCCTTCATATTGAGGCCGAGCTCGAAGCGGGTATTGGTAGCCGGCCCCAGCATGGCGAACTGCTTCTTGCGGCGCAGGCTCAGGTAGCCCTTCTTGGGGGCGATCTCGAACTCGCCAAATTGCCCAATGGCATCCATCAGCCTGTCATGGATGGGCCGCAGCGCCGCCTTCGGGCCGGCGTAGATCGCGTCGAGCACCTCGCCTGCCTCCTTGCCGGCAGACTCGGCGGCCCCGCCGGAGCCCATTACGTGGTGCACGGTCGTGTTGGCGTCGCCGTGGCCCATGCCGAGTTCGCGCTTGAGGTAGTCGCGCAGCTCGCCGTGCCTGGACAGGCCGCTGGCGCGCAGGATGTCGCCCAGTTCGGCCAGGGTCTTGCCGCTGCGTTTCTCGATGTTGGCGAGCTGCGTCGCCACTGCCTTGTCCAAATCCGCCACGGTGATCTCCTTGTTGTTGGTTTAATTAGACAGCATCCGCCATGTCGCGAAGCCGGCCATGCAGCAGCCGATCGAACCGGCCAGGTGCAGGACTGAATGCGCCGCGGCCCAGCCATAGTCGCCGCGCTGGAGCAGCACCATGGCCTCGCCCGAAAACGTCGAAAACGTGGTCAGGCCGCCCAGGAAGCCGGTGACCGCAAACAACCGCCACTCCGGCGACAGGTGCGGGAACGAGGCGAAAAAGCCCATCAGCAGCCCGATCAGGTAGCCGCCGCCAAGGTTCGCCACCACGGTACCGACCGGCAGCTTGCCGTGCAGACCGGCCAGCCACAGCGACAGGCCCCAGCGCAGCCAGGCGCCGATGGCGGCGCCCAGCCCGACCGCCACCCAGCTCAAGCGCTGCCCCATTTCGCGCGGGCGCTGTCGTCGGACTCGCGCGCGTCGACCCAGCGTGCGCCGTCCGGCGTCTGTTCCTTCTTCCAGAACGGGGCGTCGGTCTTCAGGTAGTCGATGATGAACTCGCAGGCGTCGAAGGCCTCGCCGCGGTGGGCGGACGCGCAGGCGACCAGCACGATCTGCTCGAGCGGCTTGAGGGGGCCGACCCGGTGGATCACGCGCGCGCCAAGCAGCGGCCAGCGCGCGCCGGCCTGTTCGACGATCTTCGCCAGCGCCTGTTCGGTCATGCCCGGATAGTGTTCAAGCTCCATTTCGCTGACCCTGGACCCGTCGTTCATGTCGCGCACGGTGCCGACAAAGCTGACCACCGCGCCAATGCGCGGGTCCTGCGCGCGCAGCGACGCCAGTTCGGCGCTGACGTCGAAATCGTCCGCCTGGACGCTTACCTGTTTCATTGATGCTCCTTGCCGAAGATGCGTACAAACAGGTGTTCGATGCGCGAGGAGGTGCGCGCATCGGCCAGCGCGGGCATCGCGCACAACTGGAGGAACTGTGCCGATTGCGTCAGCGGCTTCTGCCCGGACTTGAGCGAGGTTTGCAGCACTTCGACCTGCAGTTTCAGGCGCTCGCGCGCGAATTCCGGGCCGCTGTCGACGCCGGTGGCGATTTCCAGCCGCAGGATCTCGTGCAGCAGCTGGTCGCGATTCCGTTCGAGCACGCGAATGTACTCCTCGCGCCTGCCCGATGCGGCAGCGCCGAGCGCCGCGCGCAGGCGTGCTTCCAGCGCTTTTTCGTAGTCGGCGCTCAAAGGCGCCATGCTGTCCCAGCGCGTCGTCCACTGGACGGCGTCGATGTCCTTGCCCTGCGCCAGCGCCGCCTCAAGCGCCTGGCACAAGCGCAGCTTCTCGCGCAGCGCATTGGCCTGCGCCAGCCCGGCATTGCGCTTGGCGATATCGGCATGGTGCTGCACCGACGCCACCGCCGCGTGATAGCGCTTCTCGACCCTGGCCTCGTTTGCGCGCGGCACCGGGCCGATGGCATGCCATTCGGTGGCCGCCTCGCGCAGCAGCTTGCCGGCGGCGCCAGGCTCGATGCCCTCGGCCGCCGCTTCCAGCCGGGCGCTGATGGCTTCCTTGGCTTGCTGGTGGGCGCGCCGTTCGGCGTCGGCTGCGTGCGCGCTTTCCTTTCGGCTTGCGAACACCGCGTCGCAGGCGGCGCGGAAACGCTGCCACAGGGCCTGCTCGGTCTTGCGTTCGAGCGGGAGCGCCTTGGCGTGCTCCTGCCAGCGTTCCTGCAGCGCGCGCAGCAAGTCGAGGGCGTGGCGGTCGTGCGGGTTGATGGCCCTGGCCTGCTCGATCAGCTCTTCGCGCCCTGCCGCTTCCATCTTGCGGCGCTCTTCCAGCGGTCCCTGGAGCACGTTCAGCGCATCGGCAAACTCCTGGTCGAGCCGCTTCTTTTCCTTGCGGTCGATGGCGCCGAGATGGCTCCACGCCAGCCGCAGGCGCTGCACGGTGCCGGCCACGTGCTTCCAGTCGGCGCTGTCGGCATCACCCAGGCGCCCCGCTTCGGCCACCGCTTCGGCAACCAGCGCCTGGGCCCTGGCCGCATTGGCGTGGCGTTCACCGGCCAGCTGCTTGAAGTGGGCGGCGGCAGGTGCATAGGCTACCGTGCAGGCGCTGTCGAAGCGTTCCCACAGGGTTTTCGGCGCGGCGCCGGACAAGGCGTCGAGCGCCTTCCAGCGTTCGCGCATGCTGCCGACCTTTTTGGCCAGTTCGGCCATCGCCAGGTTTTGCGACGGCAGCTGTTCGACTGCCTTGATCAGTTCTTCGCGCGAGACGTTGCCGCCCCAGCGTGCCCAGTCGGACAGGCGCTTGAATTCGGCGCGCGCGTGGGCCAGCCGTTCGGCCTGCGGCGGCGTCAGGCGCACGCCCTTGCTGTCCTTGAGGGCCTTGTCGCAATCGGCCGCGGCGGCCAGCGAACCATGCTGCAGCGCCGCTTCCAGCGCGGCGAGCGTAGCGAGGAACTCGTCGCTGGCGCCGGCTGCCGGCGGCGGCGGGCGCAGTTCCTTCACCTTCGGCACCGGCTGCGGCAGCGCGGCGAGCAGCGCGTCGAAGCGCTCCTGCAGCGATGGCGAAGCACCGTCCGGCATCGGGCCGAACTGCTGCCAGCTGCGGCGCATGCGCTCGGCGTCGAGCGACTCGCGCGGCGCGGCTTCCCATTCGTCCAGCGCCGCTTCGCGCGCGGCCAGCGCAGCCTGGCCTTTTTCGATTGCGCCGAGCGAGGCTTTGACGCGCGCGCGCTCGATCTCGAATTCATTGACCAGGCTGCGCGGCAGCGAGGCATGCTCCGGCGCGGCCAGCGCCTCGGCCTGGGCCTGCACCAGCTGGTCCAGCTGCGCCGCCATTTCAGGGGCCGCGAGGCCTTGGCCGGCGAGCTGGCGCAGCGCGCCGAGGCGGTCGATCATCGCGCGCTGCAGCGCTACCTGGGCTTCGAGCCGCTGGCCCAGCCGGGCGCGGACCTCGTCGAATTCGGGGGACAGTTCAGGGGCCGCGATCACCGACCAGCGGCGGTCCAGCTCGGCAACCTGGTTTGGGCTGAGCTTGTCATCGGCAACAAGCGCATTGGCCTGGCCGATGCAGGCGCGTCCGCGTTCGAGCTCGGCCTGGTGGTGGCGGATGGCATCGAGGCGCGACTGCATCAGTTTTGCGACACGGCGGTCGGTATTGCGGATCGCCGCGTGCACTCTTTCGAGTTGTTCGCGCGAATGGACAAACTCCGCCGCGGCCAGGCGCAGCTCGGAGAACTCGCTGTTCAGGATGAAATCGGCTGCCGCAACTTCGTCGCCGGCCAGGACCGGGATTTTTTCGGCTTGCAGGGCGCGCGGCGAAGGCTGGCCGGTGTCTGGCGACTGGTCAGGCTGACCCTTCTGCTCAGCCTGTTCGGCCGGGGCCGCGCCCGCTTTGTCGCCGGACCGCTTGAAAAGAAATTCAAACATGACGTCGCATCAATCATTCAAAACCACCATCATAGCAAGAACACAGCCCCGGGGCGCGGGACTGGCGGCGGTTTTGCGTTGGCGGCGCCCGTCCGCCGCCCTAGCCTGCGGCCCAGGCCGCCTGGCGGCGCTCAGCTGCGCGCAGCGAGGCGGCCGGCATGGCATCGGCCATGTCGCCGGGCCCGCCATCTCGCGCCGGCCGGCTCTCTTGGCGGTAGGCGTCGTGGGCCAGCATCTGGTTGGCGACCGCGAACCAGTCCTCGCCGGAAATCATGGTGCGCGCCAGCGAAAACAGTTCGTGCTCCTCACGGTCGAGCCGGGTAAGCATGGCGTCGCAGAACGCGCCGATGCCTTTGCAGAACTGGCGCACCGCCGCTTCGCTGTCGATTGGCCCCGCATTGACCCTGGCAACCACGTCGGCGATCGCATGGCCGGCGGCGTCGCTCAGCGCATCGAGCTCGTCAAGCAGGCTGTTGGCCTGCGCGGTGGCGCGGCGCATGGCGGGGATCAGGAAAATATCGATTTTGCGCCAGTGGCAGTTGTGGAACAGGCGCTGCAACGCGTCGCATGCATACGTGACCTGGCCCGGCGTCAATGCCGCCTGGTTCCGGAAATTAGTGGGCAGTAACTTTTGAAGGGACTGCAGGCTGACACGAACGCTGGCTTGCTCGACCGACAGGGCTACAAGGGTGTATGTCGCCGTTAACATTCGCTCTCCTCAGGAATCGTTCGCCGGCAAGGAAGCCGGCACGCAACAGCGCGCCTGGCGAACCTGGCAGGGTGATTGTGTTTTGGAACGGCTGGACGAAGTGTATTTATGAATTCTGTTTTCGTCAGCCCGGAAGAACAAGTGTAAAGATCATCGACAACCCCGGTTTGATCTTGCGCAAGCCCGGGGTCATTGACGAAGCCTCGATTTGAGCGGCCTGGCAAGCATCGCGCGCGCCGGCCAGCGAGGTCAAGCCGCCTGCGGCTGGTCGCCCGCGCGCTCGCCGAGCGCCTGCGCCAGCACAGCCGCAAAAGCCTCCGGCAAGGCCTGGGTCACCCGGATCTCCGGGCAGCCATGCCAGCGCGCGCAGCGCAGCACCGCTGCCGCCACATCCGCGGCGAAGCGCTCGCTGATCCGCACGCCCGGCTCCAGCGCCACCGACTTAAGCTCGAACACCCCTTGGCGCCGGTGCGCCTTGGCGTCGATGCGCCCCGCCAGCACGCCGCGGCGCAGGATCGGCAGCGTGAAGTAGCCATAGCGCCGCTTGTCGGCCGGCGTATAGCATTCGAGCCGGTAGTCGAAATTGAACAGTTCGAGCGCGCGCCTGCGGTCCCACACGATCGGGTCGAACGGCGACAGCAGGGTCGTCACGGTCGGCGCCAGCAGCCCGGCCCCCGCGCGTTCGGCCAGCGCGCGGTGATCTGGGTGGATATAGACCGGCTCGTCCCAGCCGGCCACGCGGGCGCGCAGCAGCAGGCCTTCGTCCACCAGCGCATCCGGGTCGACATGGGGGCGGCGGGTGCGGTGGTAGTCCGGAATCCACGCGGCCTTGCAGGCCCCGATGGCTTTGACCGCGCGCAGCGCAAACTCGCGCCGGGTGTCCGCCATCGTGGGCATCTGGCTGTCGTCCCAGGCCGGGTGCACGCGTTCGGCCAGGTCGTACACCCGCTGGAAGTTGTGGCGCCGCGCGATCATCAGCGCGCCGGAGGTAAACAGCACCTCCAGCGAGCGCTTTTCGGGTTTCCACTCCCACCATCCGCCGGCCTTGCCGTCGCTGCGTTCAAAATCGGACGACCGGGTCGGCCCATGCTTGCGGATATGCGACAGCACCTGCTCGACCTCGCCGGCGCGCTCGCGCATCCAGGTCTCGGAGTACTTCCAGCCCATCGCGGCCGGATCGATCATCCGGTGCCGGTACAGGCGGTAGTCCTCGATCGGCACAAAGCACGCCTCATGCGCCCAGTACTCGAACAGCAAGCCTTCGGCCAGGTGCTGTTCCAGCCAGGCCGGGTCATAGTCGCCCAGCCGGCTCCACAGCACCAGGTAGGGGCTGCGCGCCACCACGCTGATGGTGTCGATCTGCAGCACGCCCATCCGGCGGATCGCCTCGATGACGTCCGCTTTGGACGCCTTGCGGCGGCGCGGCTGCAGCATGCCCTGTGCTGCCAGGTGGAGCGCGCGGGCGGCGGCGGGAGTCAGGTTCAGGTCACTCATCATTTCATTTTAGTTACTTGTAAACCCGTTTTACTTAATGCAGGGAATTATTTTTCTTCGTACCCAACAAAAGCGCAAAGTTTGAGGGCAGAATGTACGCAAGGGACGATCAGTTCACGAACCAGCAAGTTTAATCGTCTAAGGGGAAACTTGAGCACCTCATTCAGACTGTTTCGCCGCTGGGCCGCGCCGCGGCTTGGCGCCAGCCTGCTTCCCGTCTTTGCCATCCTGTTGCTGGCGGGGATGTGGGGCGCCATGCTCTACCAGGTTGAGCTGGAGCGACAGGTCGCGCACAGCAAGGCCGTCGGGCAGAGCCAGGCGCAGGCACGCGCGCTCTCTGATTACGTCGGCAACATCCTGCGCCAGGCCGGGCACGCCACCCATGTCTTCAAGCTGAGCTACGAGCAGACGGGCGGCGCTTATCCGCTTGCCGAATTTGCCACGCGCGGCGGCCTGCTTGACAGCGTGCTGCCGGTCAAACTGGCGATCCCGATGGCCGTGTACGACGCCAGCGGCAAGCTGGCCGACAGCCTGAATGCGCCCATGCCCACCAGCGCCGCCAGCACGCCCTATTTCCCCATCCTTGCACGCAGCGCGCGCGATGTGAATATCGTGACCTCGGCGCGCACCAGCCCGCACGGCAGCGCGTGGCAGATCCAGGTGGCGCGGCGCCTGTCGCGCCCTGACGGCAGCTTTGCCGGCGTGGTAGTGATGGTGATCGAGCCCTCGCTGTTCGTCGACGACTACGACCGCCTCGACATCGACGAGCGCTCCGCCGTCGTGCTGGTCAGCCGCGCTGCCGGCCTGTCGGCGGGACGCCTGGGCGAGTCGCTGTTTACCAGCGACACCCTGGAATTCAATCCGGTCGGGCCGCGCGGACGCCGGCTGGCCGAAGTCATCCCCGACGAAACGCTCGATGAGGTGCCGCGCATCTACGCCGCCAGCGAGCTGGGACGCGACGCGCTGGTCGCCGTGGTGGGCATCCCGCGCGACGTGGCGCTGGCCAGCTTCGAGCGCCAGCGCCTGGTCTACCTGGCCATTGCGCTGGCCGGCGGCGCGCTGATTATCGGTGTGTCGGTGATGCTGATGAAGCAAAGCGCGCGCCTGCGCGCCAGCATGTGCGCCGCCCGCGAAGCCCAGGCCATGCTGCGCGGCGCCGTTCACGGCAGTCTCGACGCCTTCATGCTGCTCAGGGCCGCGCGCGGCGAGGATGGCCAGGTGGTGGACTTCAGCATCGCCGACATCAATGAAATCGGCGCGGCGATACTGAAGCGCCCGCGTGAGCAGCTCATCGGCGAAAAGGCGTTTGCGCTGCTGCCGCGGCTCGCCAAAACCGGCTTGTTCGACAATTACGTCAAGGCGCTGGAGACCGGCCAGTCGCACTCCGAGGAATTCGAGATCCGCCTGGACGGCGAGGCGCCGATCTGGATTCATCACCAGGTGGTGCCGATCGAAGGCGGCGTGGCGGTGACCTCGCGCGACATCACGGAGCGCAAGCGCGAGGAAATCGAGATTCGCAGCAGCCGCAACTTCCTGCAATCGCTGATCAACAACCTGCCGCTCCTCATTTACGTCAAGAGCGCGCGCCTTGATAACTTCGGCCAGATCCTGATCTGGAACCAGGCCGCCGAGACGGTCACCGGCTACCGTCCCGACCAGGTGATCGGCAAGCGCGACGCCGAGGCCTTCCCGTCCGGGTTCGGGCTGACCACGCCGGCCGAAGACCTGGCCATGCTGGACACGCCAATGGTGGTCGACCTGCCGGAAAAGCCGGTGAGCCGTCCGGACGGCACCGTGCGCTACCTGCACACGATGTCGGTGCCGCTGTTCGACGCCGACGGCCATCTCGAATACATCCTGTGCATCGCCGAAGACGTGACGCGCCGCCGCGAGCAGGACCAGAACCTGCGCGAGGCGCTTGCCGCCCACCGCGAAAGCGAGGCGCGCCTGCGCACCATCGCCGACGCCCTGCCGGCCATGATTGCCTACATCGACGCCAGCGAGACCTACCGCTTCCACAACGCCGCGTTCCTGCGCGACTTCCTCGGCGGGCGCGACATGGTCGGCGCGACGGTTCGCGCCACCATTGGCGAACAGCGCTACCGCGTGCTCGAACCCTATATCAGGCGCGCGCTGGTCGGCGAGACCGTCGTGTTCGAAGAGGTCGACGAAAGCGGAGGACGCGACATCGCCTACCAGATCACCTATATTCCGCAAACCGGCGCTGACGGGCACACCATCGTCGGCTTCCACGTGATGAGGCAGGACATCACCTCGCACAAGCGCGAGAAGAAGCAGCTGATGATGCTGTCGCAGATCGACGCGCTGACCGGCCTGACCAACCGCGCCGGGTTCTTCCAGAAGCTCGATGCGGCGATGCAGAACAGTACCGCGAAAGGCGCGCTGATGGCCGTCATGTACATGGACATCGACCACTTCAAGCCGGTCAACGACACCTACGGCCACAACACCGGCGACGCGCTGCTCAAGGCGTTTTCGGGACGGCTGACGCACACGGTGCGCGCCAGCGACACCGTGGCGCGCCTGGGCGGCGACGAATTCACCATCGTCATGGAAAACCTGTCGCGCAACGAAGACGCCTCGGCCATCGCCGCCAAGATCGTCAGCGCGATGCAAAAGCCGTTCAAGCTGGGCGAGGTCAGCGTGTCGGTATCGACCAGCATCGGGCTGGCCTTCTTCCAGGGCGGCCTGCTGGAGCCGGAAGAACTGCTGAAACAGGCGGACATGCTGCTGTACCAGGCCAAGCAGGCGGGCCGCAACACCTTCCGCGCCGCGATCTGATCCCTGTCGTGGCGGCCGGACGGCCGGGTGCGCTATAGTAAGCGATTGAATTTCACCCAAGCGTATCCGATGCGGCTGTTGCATACCTCCGACTGGCATCTGGGCCAGGCCCTCCACAACTACGAACGCAGCTACGAGCACCAGCGCTTCCTCGACTGGCTGCTCGACACGATCGTGTCGGAGCAGGCCGACGCCCTCCTGATCGCCGGAGACATTTTTGACACCGCCAATCCGTCGGCCAGCGCCCAGAAGCAGCTTTACCGCTTCCTGCGGCAGGCGCGCGAGCGCGCCCCGCAGCTGGACATCGTCGTCATCGCAGGCAACCACGACTCGCCGGGCCGGCTGGAGGCGCCGGCGCCGCTGCTGGAAGCGCACGGCACCAGCGTTATCGGCAATGTCATCCGCAACGGGGACGGCGCCATCGAGCTCGATCGCCTGCTGGTGCCCTTGCATGGAAAGGACGGCGCCGTCGCGGCGTGGTGCCTCGCCGTGCCGTTCCTGCGCCCCGGCGACGTGCCGCGCAGCGAGGCGCTGGAAGAAGGCCTCGATCCTTACCTGCATGGCATCGGGCTGCTGTATGAACAGGCGTTCGCGCTGGCGCGCGCCAGGTGCGCGAACGGCGAAGCGATCGTCGCCATGGGCCACTGCCACATGGTCAACGGCGAATCGTCCAACGATTCCGAACGCCGCATCGTCATCGGCGGCACCGAAGCGCTGCCCGCCGGGATTTTCGACCCGGCGATCGCCTACGCCGCCCTCGGCCACCTGCACCTTGCCCAGCGCGTCGGGCAGAAAGAGCACATCCGTTATTGCGGCAGCCCGCTGCCGCTGTCGTTCGCCGAAACCGGCTACAAGCACCAGGTGCTGCGGGTCGACCTGGCCGGCGGCAACGCGGCCGAGGTCACGCCGCTGATGGTGCCGCGCGCCGTGGAGCTGCTGCGCGTGCCGCCGCAGCCCGCGCCGCTGGAAGAAGCGATTGCCGCGCTCGAAGCGCTGGAACTGGCCGACCTGCCGCATGAACTGCAACCCTTCCTTGAGGTCCGCGTGCTGCTCGACGCCCCGGAACCCGGCCTGCGCGGGCGCATCGAAGCGGCGCTCGCCGGCAAGCCGGTGCGGCTGGCGAAAATCGAGCCGACCCGCAAGCGCGATCCGTCCAGCGCCGACACCGCCGCCCTTTCGCTTGAGCAGCTGGCCGAGCTCCAGCCGGACGACATCTTCCGCCGCCTGTACCTGCAGCAGTACGGCGAAGAAGCGCACCCCGAACACCTGAGCGCATTCGCCGAACTGATGCTGGCCGCGCCTGCTGAGGCGGGCAAACCATGAGGATACTGAAGATCAGCGGCCGCAACCTCGCATCGCTGGCGGGTGAGTTCTGCGTCGACTTCGAGCAGGAGCCGCTCGCCTCGTCCGGCCTGTTTGCGATCAGCGGACCGACCGGCGCCGGCAAAAGCACCCTGCTCGACGCCATGTGCCTGGCGCTGTACGACGCCACGCCGCGCCTGCTCAAGCGCAAGAGCGCCAGCCTGCTGCCGGATGTCGGCGACGACACGGTGTCGGTGCACGACCCGCGCACCCTGCTGCGCCGCGGCGCCACCGACGCATGGGCCGAGGTCGACTTCGTCGGCAACGACGCCCTGCGTTACCGGGCGCGCTGGAGCGTCAAGCGCTCGCGCAACAAGGTCGCGGGGCCGCTGCAGAAGTCCTCGATGTCCCTGCACCAGCTGCCGGAGCTGGCGCCGCTGGGCAAAACCAATACCGAAGTGCTGTCCGAAATCGCGCAGCGGGTCGGCCTGTCGTTCGAACAGTTCACACGCGCGGTACTGCTGGCGCAAAACGAGTTCTCCGCCTTCCTCAAAACCGAGGAAAACGAACGCGGCGAGCTGCTGGAGACGCTGACCGGCAGCGCGATTTACAGCGCCATCTCCAGGCGTGCCTTCGAACGCTTCAAGGCGGAACAGGCGGCGTCGCAGCGGCTGGCGGCGCGCCTTGCGGACCAGACGCCGCTGCCTGCGGAGGCGCGCGCCGAACTCGATGCCCAGGCCGCGGCGGCCGACGCAGCCTTATCCCAGGCCGACGTCCGCAAAGCCGCACTGGAACAGCAGCTGCGCTGGCAGGAGGAGCTGGACAAGCTGGCCGGGCAGATCGGGCAGGCCGAGGCGTCGCTGGCGGAAAGCGTGCAATCCGTCGATGCCGCCAATGGCAGGAAGCGCCACCTGGCAGCCATCGAGGCGGTCCAGCCGGCCCGTCCGCTGGTCGCGGAGCGCGCCCGCCTTGCGGCGGAACGCGCCAACGTGCAGGCCTCTCTTACGGCCTGCGACGACGCGCTGGCGGCGGCCGTGGCCGCGCAGGAGCAGGCGGCGAAGGCACTGGCGGACATCAACAGCCGTGTACAAGCGGCGGAACAGGCGCAGCGCGCCGCAGGTCCGCAACTCGATGCCGCCAAGCGCCTTGACGCCACGATGTCGGCGCTGGCCCCCGCGCATTCGGCGGCCAGCGCAGCCCGCACAGCAGCGGCCAGCGAACTGAATGCGGCAACTGCCGCGGCGGCGCAGGCAGCAACGGCGCTCAATGCCAACCGCATTGCCCATCAGTCGGCAGGCGCCTGGCTTGAAGCGCACCGGCGCCTTGAACCACTCGCTGCGCAGTGGCCGCGCTGGGACAAGCTGTTTGCCCAGGCCAGCAAGGACATCGGGCGCGAACGCAGCCTTGCGGCCGAACTGGTGCAAGCGGACGCTGCGCTGCAGTCCGCCCGCGCCGCCGAGCAGGCCGCCGCAGTTGCGCTGTCCGAATCCGGCGCGCGTTTGCAGGCGCTGGAAGCGGCAAGGCAGCAGGCCATTGCTGCGCTCACCACGTTCAACGCGCGCGGTTTGCGCGCCGCCCGCCAGGCACTCGACCAGCGGCGCGACAGCCTGGCCGCGGGCGAAAAAGCGTGGACCGGTCTGGACGCGCTGCGCCTGCGTTTGAACCAGGCCACCGCCCGTGCGAGCGAACTGGCCCAGGCCACGGCAAGCGCGCAAGCCTTGCTCGCGGCGGCCACGGCTGACGCGGTGGCCATCGACGCGGCCCGTGTGCAGGCCGAGCGTTCGCACCATGCCGCCCAGCTGGCATGCGCCGGCAGTGTTGAGGACTTGCGCGAGACGCTTGAAGACGGCGAGCCCTGCCCTGTCTGCGGCAGCGCCGACCACCCATACCAGAACCAGGATGCAAGCCTGCGGGCGATGCTGGCAAGCCTGGACGCCGAAGTGATCCGCTGCCGCGCGGTGGCGGCCGAGAACCTGTCGGCACAAAGCGCGCAGCGCGCGATCATCGCGGCCAATGAGCAGCAGTCGGCCGCGTGCTTGCGCGAGCAGGCGGCGCTGGAGCCGGCGCTGGAACAGGCGCAAGCGCTGTGGGCATCAAGTCCGCTGGCTGCCGAAGTTCCGGATGAAGGACAGCGCAGCGAATGGTTCGCCGCGCAGATGGAGATCACGCGCGCAAGTTCGCGCGAGCTGGACGCGCAGGAGCAGGCGGAACGCGCCGCCGCCGATGCGCGCGACAAGGCCCAGGCCGCATGCGACCTGGGCGCGGCGGAACGCGACCGCTTGCAGGAAGCTGCCAGCACGTCGCGCGCCACGGCTGCGCAAGCCAGCGCCAATCACGCCTCGGTGGCGGAGCGCCATGCCCATGCGGCGGCCAGCCTGGCTGCGATCCTGGACGAACTGGACGACGTGATCGGCCCTTCGCCGTGGCGCGATGCGTGGCTGACGGACCCGGAAGGCTTCCGCGCCCACCGCGCCGGCGAAGCCGCGCAATGGAACGAACAAGCCGCCAGGCACGCGGCGCTGACGGTATCGATTTCAACGCAGACGGTCGAACACGCCGCCTTGCAGATGCGCTGCAGCCAGTGCGACCAGCTATCGAGCGAGGCGCAGGCGGCGTTCGAGCGCATCGACCGTGAACTGGACGGCAAGCGGCGCGAGCGCATGACGCTGTGGGACGGCAAGCCGGTGGCGGACGTCGAGGCGGCGCTGCTGCTGGCCATCGACAACGCACGCGCCCAGCTGGCAAGCCAGCAGGCTGCGCGCGAGCACGCCGCGCACGCGGAAACCCGTGCGCGTGAATCGCTGGCCCACAACAAGGAGCGGCTTGCCGCGATCGAGGCGCAGGCCACCGCTGCCGACGCCCGGCTCCATGCCTGGCTGGCGGGATTCGGCGAACAGCATCCGGGGCTCGACCCGGTCGATGGCGAAACGGTGGACAAGCTGCTCGCGCTCGCCCCGTCGTGGATCGCGCAGGAGCGCGCCGCCCTGGCCGCGCTGGAGACGGCGGCAGCCACTGCCGCCACCGTGCTGGCGGAACGGCGCGCGCGCCGTGAGCTGCACCTGCAAAGCCCGCTGGCTGGATCGTCCGGGCCCGCGGCGGCGCTGGCGCAGGCACTGGCGGCGCTGGAAGCCGAGCGCAAGGCCGCGCACGACGCCGCCACCGCATTCAGGCTGCAGGTGGCGCAGGATGAAGTCCGCCGCGAGAGCGCGAAATCGGTCATGGCCGACATCGAAGCGCAGCAGGCCGTGGAGCGGCGCTGGGGGCAGATGAACGAGTTGATCGGTTCAGCCGACGGCAAGAAATTCCGCAACTACGCCCAGCAGTTCACGCTTGACGTGCTGCTCGGTTACGCCAACAGCCACCTGTCGCACCTGGCGCGCCGCTACCGGCTCGAACGGGTGCTGACCAGCGGCGGCCCGTCGCTCAGCCTGCTGGTGCGCGACCAGGACATGGGCGGTGAAATCCGCTCCGTCAATTCGCTGTCCGGCGGCGAATCGTTCCTGGTGTCGCTGGCCCTCGCGCTGGGACTGGCGTCGCTGTCGTCGAACCGGGTGCGGGTCGAGTCGCTGTTTATCGACGAAGGCTTCGGCAGCCTCGACAGCGACACCCTGCGCGTCGCGATGGATGCCCTCGACGGCCTGCACGCCACCGGCCGCAAGGTCGGCGTGATCTCGCACGTTCAGGAGATGACCGAACGGATCTCGACAAAAATCCTGGTCCAGCCGTCAGGCGGCGGCACCAGCAGCGTCACGGTGCAGTGAGGCGCTCAGCGTTTATGGCAGGGCGGCACGGTGCGCACAAGCTCCCAACCCAGCTCGCGGCGGATCTGGGAAGGATCGGGAGGCGGCCGGCGGCGCTGCACTTCGGCGCGCAGCCACTCCCTGACGCTTTCCTTGGTGGGTTGCTTGTGCTTGTTCATGCTTGCCTGCTCCTGGAACGGCCACATGTGGCCTGCCCCGTAAACGCGGCGGCGCTGGTTCAGTTGACTGCCGTTCGCTGATTCAATGTGGGGTTCGCCATCGCCGTCCACAAGTTGGGCGGCGCGGCCCGGTGATAAAATGCGCGCTTTCCTGAACCTGCCTGAGCCACATCATGTCCAAGCCTGCCCGCGTGCTGACCTTCAAGTGCGACAAATGCACGAAGCCAGTCAAAGTTTTCCTGCAAAAAGTTTCCGCCTGCTCACACATCCAGCCTTACCAGGGCTTGTGCGCGTGCGGCGAGCTGAAGCGCCACGCGACCGGCAACCCGGACGCGGTCGCTTCCTACCTCCAGTCCAGCGATGGAAACTGGTCGCATCATCACTGACCTTCGATTGCCCTTCATGAACCCACACTCCCCTGCCCGCATCCACTGGACCGAATCCGACCAGGAGCGCTCGGCATTGTGGCGTTCCGAAAGCGGCATGCCAGCGCCAAAAAAGGTCGTCATCGCCGACGACAAGACACCGGCCGACGTGGCCTACCGCCTGGCCTGCGAAGGCACCGCGCTGCTGTGGCGCGGCGACTTCCAGAACGCGCGCCAGCTGCTGCAGGCGCTCGCGCGCCGCGCCGACCACAAGGGCGGCAAGCCGAAGCGCAGCAAGGAACCGAAGGCCGCGCCAACGCTGGCCGAATCCTTCCACCTGCACCGCCAGGCCCAGTCGCAGCGCGCGCGCACCCTCGCCATGCTGCTGATTCCGTTCGACGCCGACTACACGATCCCGCTGCGCCGCGCGCCCGACGTCAAGCTGGCGTGCAACGAAGCCTACGGCCGCGGCGAGGAGCCGTTCGTGGCGTCGCTGCGCGAACTGCTGGGCGTGATCGGCGCGCATGAATGGCGCAAGAACGGCGTCGACATTCCGGCGCTGGGCGCGCGCATCCATCCGCACTACGGCGTGTTCTCGCCGATCCGCGGCGAGTACGTGCAGCTGGTGGCCGACGCCCCGCTGCCTGCGGGCGCAACGCGCGCCTTCGACATCGGCGCCGGTACCGGCGTACTGGCGGCAGTGCTGGCGCAGCGCGGCATCAAGCAGGTCATCGCCACCGACATGGACCAGCGCGCGCTCAGCTGCGCGCGCGAAAACATCCAGCGCCTGGAGCTGCAGGAGCAGGTCCAGGTCGTGCAGGCCGACCTGTTCCCGGAAGGCCGCGCACCGCTGGTGGTATGTAATCCGCCGTGGCTGCCGGGCCGTCCCAGCTCATCGATCGAATACGCGATCTACGATCCCGAGAGCCGCATGCTGCGAGGTTTCCTTAGCGGGCTGGCCGCGCACCTGGAACCAGGCGGCGAAGGCTGGCTGATCCTGTCGGACCTGGCCGAGCACCTCGGCCTGCGCCCGCGCGAACAACTGCTGGGCTGGATCGAAGCGGCCGGTCTGAAAGTCCTCGGCCGCATCGACGTGCGCCCTACCCACCCGCGCGCCAGCGATGCCAGCGATCCGCTGCATGCGGCGCGCGCCGCTGAGGTAACGTCACTGTGGCGCCTCGCGGCGGCTTAAAAACACCAGGTCAAGATTGTTCATTGCTTCATCCCCCAATAGTCTGTACAATTCGCAGTGCGGGGTGGAGCAGTCTGGCAGCTCGTCGGGCTCATAACCCGAAGGTCACAGGTTCAAATCCTGTCCCCGCAACCAAATACCACTACAAAGCCCGACTCCCGCAGCCGGGCTTTTGTTTTTAAGAATGGGAATGGCTGCCTTAAGCCGTTCCAGCACCAGGCGTCGCGGTCAACGCGCGTGGTGGCAAGAGGTCGACATGAGAGACAAAAAAGATAATGCGACGTTTGACCTGCCGGGTTTCGAGGCAGCGCTCCCGCTGGTAGCGTCCACGATTGAAGTCAAGCGCGCGAGTGCACCGCGCCAGCGCAAATCCTCCCTCAAGCAAGAACAGCTCGAACTGCTCGATGAAACCGACGCCAGCGGCCTGCCCGTCTGGCGCCGCGACGACAATCTCGACCTGACCGGCCTGCCCATCTGGGCCTCGGCCTGACCATGATTTAAGCGGCCCACCGCCGCATGCGCTTACCCCTCGGCCCGGTCGCCTGATAAACTGGGCCTGTTCCCTATTTGCCGGCCAGCCCACATGAATCCAAACGCCTTTGCCACCCTGCCCCTGACGCCGACCTTCCTGGCCAACCTCGACACGCTCGGTTACCACGAAATGACGCCGATCCAGGCGCAAAGCCTGCCGCCGGTGCTGGAAGGCCGCGACCTGATCGCGCAGGCCAAGACCGGCAGCGGCAAGACCGCGGCCTTCGGCATCGGCATCCTGCACAAGCTCAATCCCGCATGGTTCGCGGTGCAGGGACTGGTGCTGTGCCCGACGCGCGAACTGGCCGACCAGGTGGCGAACGAACTGCGTCGCCTGGCGCGCGGCGAAGGCAATATCAAAGTGCTGACCCTGACCGGCGGCGCGCCGATGCGCCCGCAGATCGCGTCGCTCGAACACGGCGCCCACATCGTGGTCGGCACGCCCGGCCGCATCCGCGACCACCTCGGGCGCGGCACCATCAACCTGTCGCACGTGCAGACCCTGGTGCTCGACGAAGCGGACCGCATGACCGACATGGGCTTCTACGACGAAATCGCCGGCATCGTCAGCGCCTGCCCGCAGCGCCGCCAGACCTTGCTTTTCTCGGCGACCTACCCGGACGACATCCGCCGCGCCACCGAGCCGTTTCTAATCGATCCGGTCGAGATCAAGGTCGAAGCGCAGCATACCGGCGATGCGATCGAGCAGCGCTTCTATGAGGTCGGCTTCGATGAGCGCGACCACGCCGTCGGCCGCCTGTTGAAGCACTTCCAGCCGGCGTCCACCCTGGCCTTCTGCAACACCAAGGTGCACTGCCAGGAACTGGCCGACGAACTGCGTTCGCAAGGCTTCTCGGCGCTTGCGCTGTATGGCGACCTGGAACAGCGAGAACGCGACGAGATCCTGGTGCTGTTCGCCAATCGAAGCTGCTCGGTGCTGGTGGCAACTGACGTGGCCGCGCGCGGCCTCGACATCGCCAACCTTGGCGCGGTGATCAACGTCGACGTCTCGAAGGACACCGAGGTGCACATCCACCGCGTGGGCCGTACCGGCCGCGCCGGCGAATCTGGCCTGGCGCTGTCGCTGTGCGCGCCGAACGAAAAAAAGTGGGTGCGCCTGATCGAGGAATACCAGGGCGCGCCGGTCGAATGGCACGACCTGAAGGAGCTCGAGGACGAAGGCCGCGAAGCGGCGCCCGCCCCCATGGTCACGCTGGTCATCCACGGCGGCAAAAAGGACAAGCTGCGGCCCGGCGACGTGCTGGGCGCCCTGACCGGCGACGCCAAGCTGACCAAGGAACAGGTCGGCAAAATCAACGTCACCGAGTTCCAGACCTACGTCGCAATCGACCGCCATGTGGCCGAACTGGCATTCAAGCGCCTCAACGCCGGCAACAAGCTCGGCCCCGACTTCGGCAGCTTCAAGGGCCGCAGCTTCAAGATGCGCTTTATCGAGGCTTGATCACCTGGTAAGGCGCGCGGCGGGAGGCGGACGGCTGGTCCACGTCCGGCTCGCCCGCGCCGCCGGCTTCGAGCTTGACGACGCTGGTTGGGTACGCAAAATCGATTCCCGCAGCGCCGAACTGCTCGAACACTTTCAGGAAAATCGACTGCTGGGTGTCCATGAACACCATGTAATCGGCAGTCTTGATGTGATACACCACATCAAAATCCAGCGACGACGCCCCAAAGCGCGCAAAGTGCGCGCGGTCGAACGTGGCGTTGGGCTCCGCTTCGACAATCGCCTTTAGCATGCCTGGAATCGACTGCAACTGTTCGCGCGTTGTGTCATAGGTGACGCCAATGGAAAATGTCGCGCGCCGCGACACCATGCGCTGCTGGTTGTGGATGCGGCTTTTCAGCAGTTCTGCGTTGGAGAACACAATCTGCTCGCCGCTCAGGCTGCGCAGGCGCGTGGTCTTCACGCCGATATATTCCACCGTTCCCTGCGCATCGCCCACGATGATGGTGTCGCCCACGACAAACGGCTTGTCGAGAACGATCGACAGCGAGGCGAACAAGTCCCCGAGCACATTCTGCACCGCCAGCGCGACAGCGATACCGCCCACGCCAAGGCTGGCTACCAGGGTCGTGATGTTTACGCCGAGGTTGTCGAGCACCATGAGCGCGACCACCACCCACAGCACCATACGGGCCATGAAAAACAGTGTCCCGACCGACGACACGCCGCCATGGTTGCCAAGCAGGCCATGCTTGTCCTGCGAATGGTTGCGCCATGCGCGGATGCCGGCGTCGCCCCACATCGCCGCCTGGAACAGGAAGCCCGCCACCGCCAAGCGCGAGAGGATGAGCGCGGTCTTTGCCGGCAACGCGAGGGACAGGCTGCCGATGTACAGGGCCGCCAACAGGATGAATACAAAATACGTTGAGCCCAGCACCTCAAGCAAGATATCGTCGATCTTGGTCTCGGTGTGCTGCGCCAGCTTTCCCAGCCGGCATTTGATGAAATAGCGCAGTGCGTAAAGCGTCAGTGCTACTGCCGCTGCAATGCCAGCGGCCACAATCCAATCAGAAATGGTGTTGCCATAAAATACATCGTTCATGCGTCCTCCGTGCTTCAGCGCCTAAAGTTCAGTCCGTCCCTGGTCAATCTTTTAGTGTGAGAGAACTTTCTGTGGCTTTCTGTCCCACAGCGCACAGTTGAGTGCGTTTCGCTAATGCATACGGAAACCAAATCTGGCATTATTGCCGCACATAAACATTCTCTAGCGATAGAGTGGCCAAATGAGCAAGATTGCGGATTCCCCAGCAAACAGCGACGCGGGCGCACCCGATGCCCTTACCCAGGCGTTCCTGCGCGGCGCCGGCATTACCGCCGATGCGATGCCGTCGTCATTGACCCCGGAGCAGATGGAACTCGTCGGCAAGCTGCTGGCCGCGTCGCTGCAAGGTGCGATCGACCAGTTGGCCTTGCGCTCCCTGGTCAAGCAGGAAGCCAAGGCGGACCTCACGATGGTCGTGGTCCGCAATAATAATCCGCTCAAGTTTTTCCCCGACAGCCCGACCGTCATCACGCAAATGCTGCGCAAGAAAATGCCCGGCTTTATGGAACCGCTTGAATCGATCGAAGAAGCCGGCCACGCGCTGCGCGGGCACCAGCTTGGCGTGGTCGCCGGCTGCCGCGCCACCGTGGACAGTGTGGTCAAGCGGCTGTCCCCGGCAAATTTCGAATCCGCAGCAGCGGGCGGCATGCTCGATGCACTGGTTCCATCGCGCCGTCCGGCCGCGCAGTGGCACGAATACGTGCGCCAGTACAGCATGCTGGCTGGCGAGGTGAAAGACCAGTTCAAGGGCGCCTTCGGCCCCGCCTTCCTGGAAGCGTACGAACAGGAAGTCGACCGCTTCGACAAGGAAGCCTCGCATGGCTGACCGCGCGCCGGTGGCCCTGTCATGGGCCAGCATCAGCGCGCTCGGCATGCGCGAATCGAACCAGGACGCCATTGGCGACGCCCGCAAAGGCGGCGTGGCCTGCTTTGTCGTGGCTGACGGCGCAGGCGGGCACGCGGGCGGCGAAGTCGCCTCGCGCATCGCGGTCGAAACAATGATCGGCACGTTTGTGGCCGCACCGGCGTTCGGCGCGGCCGCCCTGCTTTCACGCGTGGAGCAGGCCAACGCCAGCGTGGCGCGCGACAAGCAGCATGCCTCCGAACGGCAGGACATGAGCACCACCCTCGCCGCCCTGCTGATCGACGAACAGGCGGCGCGCGCGGTGTGGGCGCATCTCGGCGACACCCGTATCTACCTGTTCCGCGACGGCCGCCTGCTTTACGTGAGCAAGGACCACAGCCTGACGCAGCAGCTGATCGAAGCCGGCTACGCCAGCACCGGCCAGCTGCGCACCCACCCGCAGCGGAACATCTTGTACGCTGCCCTTGGCGCAGGCGGAGATACGCCGCCCGTCGTCAGCGATGAAATCGGCGTGCAGCCCGGCGACGCCTTCCTGGTCTGCACTGACGGCCTGTGGGAATGGGTGGTCGAAGACGACATGGAACGCAGCCTGCGCGCCTCTGGCGGCCCGGAAGACTGGCTGGCGGCGCTGTGCGCCACCGCGCAGACCCACGCCACCGCCTCGCGCAAGGTACGCGACAACTATTCCGCCTACGCAGTGATGCTGGGCGCGGCCGGATGATGACCGCTGCCGACAAACTGGCAGGCTCCGAGAACTGCCTGCCTATCGGCACGCGGCTGGCCGACTTCGAGATCACCGGCGTGCTGGGCGAAGGCGGCTTCGGCATCGTCTACATGGCGTTCGACCATTCGCTCCAGCGCAGCGTCGCCATCAAGGAATACATGCCCGGGCCGCTGGCCTCGCGCGCCCACGACCACAGCGTGACGGTGCGCGCCGAGCGCCACCAGGACACCTTCGACCTCGGCCTGAAAAGTTTCATCAACGAAGCGCGCTTCCTGGCCCAGTTCGACCATCCGTCGCTGGTCAAGGTGTACCGCTTCTGGGAGCAGAACCAGACCGCCTACACGGCGATGCAGTATTACGAAGGCCGCACGATCAAGGACATCGTCGCCAACAGCCCGGAGGTGGTGACCGAAGCGTGGTGCATGCGCGTACTCAAGCAGATCCTCGGCGCGCTCGAGACGCTGTACACGATGCAGCTGCTGCACCGCGACGTCTCGCCCGACAACATCATCGTGCAGGACAACGGCGACGCCGTGCTGCTCGACTTCGGCTCGGCGCGCCAGATCATCGGCGACATGACGCGCGGCCTGACCGTCATCCTCAAGCCGGGCTACGCGCCGATCGAACAGTATGCGGGCGACGCGTCGCTGCCACAGGGACCGTTCACCGACATCTACGCGCTGGCCGCGGTCATGTACTTCGCCATCGTCAGGGAAGCGCCGCCGACGTCGATCGCGCGGATGATCAAGGACCCGATGACGCCGCTGGCGGGCCGCGGCCTGCCGGGCTTCGGCGAAGGCTTCCTGTGCGCGCTGGACAGCGCGCTGGCCGTGCCGGCCCAGGAGCGTCCGCAGACCATCGACGCTTTCCGCGCCCTGCTCGGCATCCACGAGCCCGGCATGCCGCGGCCACGGCCCGCTGGCCCCACCCAGCGCATCGCCACGGTCGACCATGTGCCGCGCCTGGCGCCGCTGGCCTCGGCCACGCCGCTGGTCGGCACGCCCCTGAAAATCATCAAGGCGCCACGCGCGCCTTTCCCGCGCTGGATGATCGCCACGCTGGTTGCCGGGGTGCTGCTGCCGGCCGCGCTGCTCTACACGCTCCCTGGCGGCGATGATGCCGTGATCGTCGCGCAGCCCGCTTCGCCTGCGCCTGCGCCTTCCGCTGCAGTCGTCGCGCCGCCGCTGGCTGTCGAGGCGCCAGCGCCAGACCTTGAAGCGCAGGCGTGGGACAAGCTCAAAGACTCTTCTGGCACGACGGCTGCCGCCCTCGAGGCCTTCCTGCGCGAGTATCCGCAGGGACGCTACGTTACGCCAGCGCGCAAGCGCCTGGCCGAGCTGGCCGCGCCTGCAGCCGAAGCCAGGCCGGCGCCGCCAAAGCCGGAGACCGCCAGCTACAAGTTAAGCGTCAAGCCGTGGGGCACCGTGTACGTGGATGGCAAGGAGCGCGGCGTCAGCCCGCCGCTGAAGAAGCTGACCTTGACCGCCGGCGTGCACATGGTGAAGGTCGCCAATCCTGGCTTCCCTGACCACGTGACCCGCATCGTCGTCAAAAAAGGCCAGCCAGGCACGATTGCGCACGATTTCACGGCAAAGTCGAAATAACCTAGAATCGCCGAATGAATCCACTACTTAAACTGATATCCGCAGGCTGCGTCGCGGCCTCCCTGGCCGGCTGCGCCGGCACGCAAGTCGCACCGAAGCCGGCGCCCGCCCCTGCGCAACCGGCGCCGCCGAGCGCCGACCAGGTCGCGCTCCAGGAAGGCATCGAGCTGTATAACAAGGGCGATTTCAATGGCGCCATCAAGCGCCTTGGCGCCGCCGAGATCAGCGCGGGCGGCAGCAAGGCGCGCCAGCTTGAAGCGCTGAAGTACCAGGCCTTCAGCTACTGCGTCACGTCGCGCAAGACCCTGTGCGGCAAGCAGTTCGAAAAAGCCCTCAAGCTCGATCCATCGTTCGACCTGGCGCCGGGTGAACATGGGCATCCGCTGTGGGGCCCCGTTTTCACGCGCCTTAAAAAAGCCAAATAAGCCTTACACGCTGGCCTTTGCTGCGAAGCGCGGCGCCTTGCGGTGCAAGGTCGCCTGCTCGTATGCGTATGCCATCCTGATCAGGGCCGCCTCGGTCCAGGCGCCTGCCACGAACGACAGTCCCACCGGCAGGCCGCGCACATAGCCCGCGGGCACAGTGACGTGCGGGTAGCCCGCCACCGCGGCCGGCGACGAGAAGCTGCCGCCGTAATGGTCGCCATTGATGTAGTCTGTCAGCCACGCCGGGCCGCCCGTTGGCGCCACCAGCGCATCGAGTTTGTGCTCCGCGATGACCTTGTCGATCCCCTCCTCGCGCGAGTAGCGCAGACTGTTCGCCAGCGCGTCGCGGTACTCCTTGCTGTCCAGGCCCGCCTTGGCGTTCGACGCCACCAGGTGCTCCTGCTCGAAGTAAGGCATCTCCTTGTCGCGGCGCTTGAGGTTAAACGCGATGACGTCGGCCATGTTCTTGACCGGCGCATGCGGCGCGTATTCCTTCAGGTAGGCCGCGAGGCCGGGCTTGAATTCGTACAGCAGCACTTCCATTTCACTGTCGTCGTACTTGTTCGTGTTCGGCACCGTCACGTCGACCAGGGTCGCGCCTTGCGCCTTCAGCACCTCGAGCGACTTCTCGATCACGGCGTCGACTTCCTTGTTACGGCCGAAGAAGTTACGCGCTACGCCCAGGCGCATGCCTTTAAGGCCGTCGGTGACCAGCGCCGCCTGGTAGTCCGCGGCCTTGCTGGCTTTGGTGGCCGGGTCGCGTTCGTCCGCGCCCGCCATCGCGGCCAGCAGCAGCGCCGCGTCGGCGACCGTGCGCGTCATCGGGCCGGCGGTATCCTGCGAATGGGCGATCGGGATAATGCCGCTGCGGCTGACCAGGCCGAGCGTCGGCTTGATGCCGACCAGGCCGCAGGTCGACGATGGCGACACGATCGAGCCATCGGTCTCGGTGCCGACCGCCAGGGTTGCAAGGCTGGCCGCCATTGCCGCGCCCGAGCCGGAACTGGAGCCGCTGGTATTGCGGTCCAGCGCGTACGGATTTTTGGTCTGGCCGCCGCGCGCGCTCCAGCCGCTGGTCGAATGCGAGGAGCGCATGTTGGCCCACTCGCTCAGGTTGGTCTTGCCGATGATGACGGCGCCCGCAGCGCGCAGCTGCGCGGCGACGTGCGAGTCGCGCACGGCGCGCACGCCGTCCAGCGCCAGCGAGCCGGCGGTTGTGCACATCTTGTCGCCGGTGGCGATGTTGTCCTTCAGGAGGACAGGAATGCCGTGCAGCGGGCCGCGCACCTTGCCGGCCTTGCGCTCGCCGTCCATTTGCGCGGCGATACCGAGTGCGTCGGGATTGAGTTCGATGACCGAATTGATGCGCGGGCCGGCCTTGTCGATGGCCTTGATCCGCGCGAGGTATTGCTTGACCAGCGAGTGCGAGCTCAGCTTACCTGCGCGCATTGCCGCCTGCTGTTCGAGTACCCCTGCTTCCAGGATGCTGCCTGCTGGCCCGGCCGCCGCGGCCCCGCTGTATGCCACGCCAGCCACTGCCCCGCCCGCCAATCCAAGCCGTACAAAATCCCTGCGATCCATGCTGTCCCCGATGTTGTTTTTAAAAATATTGCTGAGGATAGCATGACCGATATCCAGATTAGGCGGACAGAAAAAGGTAGGCACCCGGTCGGCGGAAAAACGGCCGGTACGGCGGAACACGCATTGCATTCCATTCGAGTATCTGGCCCCGACACTTGCCATTAGAGCAACCGATGCCGTACACTGAACCGAGAGGAACGGCCGCTATCGGCCAAAAGCCGACATTGTTACCTTTGAATTGCTTTGCTCAAGGTTGGTATGAAACAGCTACTTCCACATATTCAGATTGGACTGTACGAGCAGAGCCGATGTGTCCTTGTCGTCGACGACTATGAGCTTTTCGACTTCATTTCGGATTATCTCGGCGATGAATGCGATTTACCACATGAGTCTCAATCGTGGAAAGCACGACCAGGCGGAGAAATTATCACCATGTATTTTCCGCTTTCGGTAGCTTCCGCAGCAGTAGAGCAATGTCTGTTGAAGCTATCTCCTACAGAAATCGAACGTATCTACAGCCTCAACAATTAGATTGGCTCATTCTGCTACGTCCGCAATGGGTCGATAGCAGTCATTGCTGACTGGCCCCTTTATCGACGAGCTGTCGTTAGCAATCGTAAGAAAATGATGTGAAGTTGTGATGAGGATAGTTCTCGCTCGATCAGCGTTAGCCCCTCTTGGCTTCGGCCAGAGAATTGAGTGTTCGCCATGAGCGGCGAGCAAACATTGAGTGTGCGTATGGGTTCCCGCTTTCGCGCGAACGACGCGTGGTGAAGCACCGGCGACACTGAGACGTCAGGCGGGTTCCCCATGCGAAAAAAAAGCACGGCAGGCAGTGCCTGGCGTGCTTTCTTTAACAGCGGGTTCGCGATTAGTTGCGGACGACGCGCTTGTACTCGTTGGTACGGGTGTCGATCTCGATCACGTCGTCCTGGCTGACGAACAGCGGTACCTGGACGGTGTGGCGGTGTGCTTCGATCGCGTTTTCGATCTTGGCTTCTTTCAGGACGTTGCCCGAAGTGTTGCCCTTGACCGCTGGCTCCGAGTAAACAACCTGGCGTGCGATGGTGGTTGGCAGTTCAACCGAGATTGCCTTGCCGTCGTAGAAGACAGCTTCGCATTCCATGCCGTCTTTCAGGTAGTGCAGTGCGTCGCCGAGGTTTTCTTCTTCGATTTCATACTGCTCGTAGTCTGCGTCCATGAAGACGTACAGTGGATCAGCGAAGTACGAATAGGTCACTGGCTTCTTGTCGAGAACAACGACGTCGAACTTGTCGTCGCCGCGGAACACGTTTTCCAGCGGGCTGTTGGTCAGAAGATTCTTCATCTTCCACTTGTACGTGAAGCCGGTGCGGCTCGAACCGTTAACGTCGGAGCGCAGGACGATGAATGGCTTGGCGTCAACCATGATGATGTTGCCGACGCGAATTTCTTTTGCTGGTTTCATAGGAATCTACTAAAAAGTGGGTTGCACTAAAATCATCTGTCGCCTCCAGGCCAACATCGCCCCAAGCTCACGTTTGATCGAATTAAATTTCGTTAGAAAATAACCGGGCATTATACCCGAATTTATTGCGTAGCTGAACGAAGAGAGCGGGCAAAGTTCAGCATGTTGTGCGCAAGGTCCCCCAGCGCGGCCATTTCGCTGCGCCATTCGGCCGCGCGCTGTTCGATGCGCGGCATGTCGGCCTCCAGCGCCTGCCACAAGCCGCTCCAGCCGCCCTGCCCTGCGCCAGCCTCTACGGCGCGGTTCCAGGCAAGCGAGAACTGCACCAAGCTGTCGATGCCGGCCGCATAGCGCTGCAGGAAGGCGCGCAATTTTACATGGTGCAGGTTTTCATCCTGCGGGTAGATATGCCAGACAAATGGCTTGCCGGCCCATTGCGCGCGCACGAAGGAATCCTCGCCACGCACGAAGTTGACGTCGCATGCCCACAACAGCTTGTCGTAATCCGGTTGCGCCACAAACGGCAGCACACGCACGGTCAACGCGCCGCGCGTGTTGACGGCGCCGGGCGCGGGGCTGGCGCAAAGGAAATCGCGCACCGCTTCAGGGGCGACGCCTTCCGGCACCAGGCAGGTCACCGGCGACTTGCTGGCCTGCCACGCGTCAAACAGGCCAGCCACTGGCGCGCCTGGATAGCAGAACAGCGACACCGTGGTGGCGGCCATGTCGGCGGCGGTGACGCCAAGGCCGGCCAGGAAATCACTGACGGCGGCGGGATCGGACTGGAACTGGCGGCGCTGTTCGTCAAGCGCCGCCTCGCCTAACAGCCCCCCAGTCTTGCTGGTGAATCCAGGGAAGAAGAAATGCTTGGTCAGCGGCAGGCGCGGATGCATCGACGGCAGGGTGTGGCAGCCCTCCACCCATTCCTCTGCGGTAAGGCCTTCGAGGTTCAGCCACACCGGCCGAGGCTCGCACCGGGCCATCGCGTCGATGTAGCCGGGCGGGATGTCGCAGGCGAAAAATTCGATGACGATGTCGGCCACGTCGGCTGGCGCGAACACGTCGTCCTGCCCTCGCCAGTGCCGCACGGTGATGCCTTCGACCACCTGGATACCGGTATCGATTGCCACAGCGGGACAGATGCGTCGGAAACTCTCCAGGTTGTCGACCCAAAGAGTAACGTCAACCGCGTGCTCGCGCTGCAGCTGGCGCGACAGGCGCCAGCAAATGCCGATGTCGCCATAGTTGTCGACAACTTTGCAGAAGATGGCGAGGGAGCTGCTTTGAACGGGGCTGGATACGGGGCTGGAAACCATGTGGGCACTATCTGGCGCGTGGCCGGTCGAAGGCCGTTATTTTACCCGGTTTCGCGTTTTCAATCGCGCAGGAAACCAACCGCTACTTATCCATAAAAGGCCACCGAGATTACCTAAACTTCGGTGTTAGCAGCCTGTCCAATCCGTACCAGCGCGGTCGTAGTTCTTTCGTGCAACCGAGGGTTGCCGCCAGATGGATATGGCTATCCACTTGCGCCCGCACTGGCCACAAGCGCGCCTTGGCAGCCGTTCCTTACCGGCTGGGCAAAGTGCTAAATACGTGGTGCAGTGGACTGCCTTTGCGCCCGTAGGGAACCCGCCGTCCCGGCAAGAATCAAGAAGCACGATCGGGCATGCGGGGGGACATTGTCATCCGCTCGCCGACCAATAAGGGAGCAGGTCATGCATGAATTTCAAAACGTAGCGTACGGTGCAGGTGGACAATTGGCGCCACAGGGGTTCCTCGGTGGCATGTTTGGTGCACCACTGGGCGGCGCAATCGGCCGCGGCATTGGTGGATTGCTGGGTAACGCCGGCCTGGGCAGCCAGATCGGGCAAATCGCTGGCGGCATTGGCGGCTCGCTACTGCCATTTGGCGCCGATCCGGTGTCGCAGGCTTACGCCCAGCAGGCACAGCAACAACAACTGATGCAACAGCTTCAACAGCAGCAACCCCAGATGGGCCAGCAGTTTTCCCCGCAAGGCTGGTTCGGCAACATCCTCGGACAAGTAGGCGCCCCACTCGGCGGCGCGATCGGCGGCATGTTCGGCAATGCTGGCGTGGGCCAGCAAATCGGCAGCGTGGCCGGCCAGCTGGGCCGCATGCTTCCCTTCAGCGCCGACCCGGTCGCCGCGGCATACGCACAGCAGCTTCAACAGGCACAGCAACAGCAGCAGCTGTCGCCGCAGGGCTGGATCGGCAACCTGATCGGCCAGGTCGGGCAACCGCTGGGTGGCGCGATCGGCAGCCTGTTCGGCCAGCAAGGCGTCGGCAGCCAGATCGGCAATGTCGCCGGCCAGCTGGGTCGCCTGTTGCCGTTCGGCGCGGAGGCCCAGGGTGGCATCGTGCCGCCACATCTCCAGCTGCACCAGCAGCTGCAGCAGCAAATCCAGCAACTGCAACAGCAACTGATGCAACAGCAGCAGCAATACCAGCAGCAACTGGCGCAGCTGATGGGCCAGCAACAACAAGGTCAGCAAGGCCAGCAAGGGCAGTTCGGTCCGCAGGGCTGGTTTGGCAACCTGATCGGCCAGGTCGGTCGTCCGCTGGGGGGCGCCATTGGCGGCATGTTCGGTAACGCCAGCCTCGGCAGTTCGATTGGCGGCGCTGCTGGCCAGCTCGGGCAGATGCTGCCGTTCGGTACCGATCCGATCACGGCAGCCTACGCACAGCAGGCCCAGTTAGCCCAGCAGCAGGGCATGCCGCAGTACTCGTCACAGCAAACGCTGCATTAATACTGGCCGAAGGCCAGTCAACCCGCTCCCGCCCGCAACGGCGGGAGTCGGCCACGAAGGAGAGTCGCATGCCCGCACCACAAGCCGCGCCCGGGCTGGGCCGGTACATTATCCGCGCAAGGGAAACCCCCGCCGCGCTGGCCGCTTTCATCGAAACCATACGGGGCGATCCGGACATCGCACTGGTCGACACCATTGGCCCGCCGGGCCAGGTGCATACCGCGGTGATCGAAATCGCGCCCAGCAAGGCGCTGCAATTCGAGCGCCGTTTTATCCATTCAAACGAACTGATCGTTGAACGGGACCAGCCGCTGTCGATGTCCGACTAGCGCGTCGCCGCTGCGAACCGAAAGGAAAACACATGCCAAAGAATCCCGATGGCGGACAGGCAGGTCCGCTTGACATCAATCCGGCGCCGGAAGACTCGGCGGCGTCGTCCAGCGAACGGCGCGCGGCAGGCGCAGGCGGCCGTGGCGGCAGCGAGCCGCGCCGCGGCCAGGCCACTGGCGAAGCCGCAGGCGGCGCCACCGCGCCAGAGGAAATGGCCGGCGCCCCGGCCACGCCGCAAGGACGCGCGATCCACGAGCGCAAGAAGCAATTCCTGATCGCCCCACGCCAGCCGCAAGGGCTCGAAACGCTGGCCTTTGCGCCGCTGTCGCTCTCGACCGTCGAGCAGGCGCTGCGTTCGAGCCCCGACATCGAGATCCTCGATACCGTCGGACCCAGGAGCGCCGTCGGCGCGCTGGCCGAAGGCATGGCTGGCGGCCAGGGCGTGCTCGTTGCGCGCATGACTGACCAGAAGGCGGGCGTGCTGCTGCAACAGGGGCAAGGCCGCCTGGTCGTCGAGCGCGACCAGTACCTGAACCTGATGGACCCCGCCTTCCGTCCGCCTGTCATGGTCAGCAACGTGCTGCCGACCACCGGCCCGGCACTGGAGGCCAGCGTGATCGTGGTCAGCAAGGATGGCACGCCGCTTCCCGAGGCCGAAGTATCGCTGTTCGGCAGCCTGCTGCCAGCCACCGGCGTAACCGACGCCAATGGCCATTCAAGGCTGACCTTGTACGGCGAATCGCAAGGCTCAATCCGCGGGCTGTACGTCAAGCCGCGCGCCGACTTCTGGAGCTTCTACCAGCGCGACCCCGACATCACGCTGGACGAGCCCAACGTCGTCGTCATGCGCATGCTGTCCGAATGGCCTTCGCTGACGGGCTTCCCGCGCACCAAAGTGTTCGGCTGGGGCCAGAAAGCGATGCGCCTCGACCAGTTGCCTTCCAACTACCGCGGCCAGGGCATCCGCATTGCCGTCATCGATTCGGGTGCGGCCACAACGCACGAAGGCCTGTCGCGCATCCGCGCTGGCTTTGACATCGTCAACAAAAAAACCAATCCCAACACCTGGAACGAGGACACGCTTGGCCACGGCTCCCACTGCGCCGGGGTGATCGGCGCCGCCGACCTGGCGTTCGGCGTGCGCGGCTTTGCGCCGGATGGCGAAATCCACGCCTGCAAGCTGTTCCCCGGTGGCCAGGTCAGCCAGTTGATCGACGCCCTCGAATACTGTATCGAGCACCAGATCGATGTCGTTAACCTCAGCCTGGGCGGCGCCGAACCATCGGAAGCGCTGGAGCAGCAGATATTGCGCGCCAAGCGGGCCGGCATTGCCTGCATTGTCGCGGCGGGCAACTCGGGCGGCGCGGTGCAATACCCTGCTTCGTCGCCCAACGTGCTCGCTGTTGCGGCGATCGGCAAACTCGATGAATTCCCGCCCGACAGCTATCACGCCGAAACGCTGACCCAGAATGTCGATGCCAATGGCTATTTTTCAGCCAAATTCAGCTGCTTCGGACCGCAAATTGCAGTCTGCGGTCCTGGCGTCGCGATCGCCTCGACCGTACCGCCAAATAACTACGCGGCGTGGGACGGCACCTCGATGGCGGCACCCCACATTACCGGCCTGGCGGCACTGGTGCTGGCACACCATCCGGATTTCCAGGGTGCGGGACGGACCCGCAGCGCGGAACGGGTCGAACACTTGTTCAAGACGATCAAAATGAGTGCGCGGCGCGTCAGCCTTGGCGACCAGTTCCAGACCGGACTGGGCTTACCGGATGCGCTCGTTGCCGTGGGGCTGCAACCGCAGCCAGCACAGGCGCCGGTGCAACAGGCCCTCGGCGGCGGACTGATATCGTCCCTGTTGCCGCAGCAGGCGCTGGGCGGGGCCATCGGCGGCATTGGTGGCATCGGTGGGCGCGGTGGCCAGCTGGAGCTATATGGCATGGATCCGGCGCTGGCTGCATTCGCCGCCATGAGCAGCGCTAACTATCCACAACAGCTGCAACGCTTCGGCCAGTTTGCCGGCATGCCATTCGCTGTTGGCACGCCCGGCTATCGCGGAGTCTGGTAGCGAGCCTGCCAATCGGCAGCAGCTAGCGCAAGAAAGCAAAAAGCCGCCCAAAAGGCGGCTTTTTGCATGACTGGCGTCCCCAGGGGGATTCGAACCCCCGTACTCACCGTGAAAGGGTGATGTCCTAGGCCTCTAGACGATGGGGACCTTGAACGGTGCTGCAATACTACTCTCACAAATTCAAAAGCCGCCCAAGGCGGCTCTTGAAAACAACTGGCGTCCCCAGGGGGATTCGAACCCCCGTACTCACCGTGAAAGGGTGATGTCCTAGGCCTCTAGACGATGGGGACAGAAATCTGTCCTGGATGATTCTATCATCCTGACCTGCCTGGCACCGCACCAATAAAAAACCCTGACGAGTCAGGGCGTTTAGCGGTACCAAACTCCAACTACTTTACTACTCGAATCCTGGCGTCCCCAGGGGGATTCGAACCCCCGTACTCACCGTGAAAGGGTGATGTCCTAGGCCTCTAGACGATGGGGACCTTGAACTGCACTAATGTACTACTTTCTTCAACGTGGTGGAGGTAAGCGGGATCGAACCGCTGACCTCTTGCATGCCATGCAAGCGCTCTCCCAGCTGAGCTATACCCCCGTACCGGTGAAGAAGCAAAATTATAGCGTACCGTCGTGCAATATGCAAATAGCTCTGCGAAAAAAAATCAAAGATATTTGTTCACGCGCGCCAGTACCGCATCGCGGCCGACGATCTGCAGCACCGCATCGATTGCAGGCGTCTGCAACTGGCCCGTGATGACCAGGCGCAGTGGCATGGCGATCTGCGGCATCTTCAGTCCGTGGGCGGCCAACACTTCCTTGATCATGGCTGCGATCGCTTCCTTGGTCCACTCCACTGTCGCCACCCGTTCTGCAAACTGGGCCAGGGCCGGCTTGACGGCATCGGTCAGGTGCTGCGTCATCAAGGCTGGGTCCGGCTTAGGATCGCGGAAGAACAGCATGGCCGCGTCGGCCAGCTCGTTAATGGTATTGACCCTTTCCTTCATCAGGCCCAGCACGGCCGGCAAGTCAGGGCCGCCCTCGAACTTGGCGCCCTCCGCTTCCATGACGGGGCGCGCAAGGCGCGCCAGGCGCTCATTGTCGGCCTGCTTGATATAGTGGTTGTTCAGCCATGCCAGCTTCTCGTTGTTGAACTGCGCCGCCGAGCGGGTCAGGTGGTCGAGGTTGAACCACTCGCAGAACTGCTCCATCGAGAACACTTCGTCGTCGCCATGGCTCCAGCCCAGGCGCGCCAGGTAGTTCAGCATCGCTTCCGGCAGGTAGCCCTGGGCCGGGTAATCCATCACGCTGACCGCGCCGTGGCGCTTGGAAAGCTTTTCTCCGTCAGCGCCCAGGATCATCGGCAGGTGGCCATACAGCGGCAACGGCGCACCGATGGCGCGCAAGATATTAATCTGGCGCGGGGTGTTGTTGACGTGGTCGTCGCCGCGCAGCACGTGGGTGATCTGCATGTCCCAGTCATCGACTGCGACGCAGAAGTTATAAGTCGGCGTACCGTCAGGACGCGCGATCACCAGGTCATCGAGCTCCTTGTTGCCGATCGTGATGGTGCCTTTGACCACATCGTCCCAGCTCACTTCGCCATCGAGCGGGTTCTTGAAGCGCACTACCGGCTTGCGGTCGGCTGGCACTGGCGGCAAGGTCTTGCCTGCTTCAGGACGCCAGGTACCGTCGTAGCGCGGCTTCTCGCCCGCGGCGCGCATGCGCTCGCGCATCGCCTCGACTTCCTCCGGCGACGAATAGCAAAGGTACGCGGTGCCCGCTTCGAGCATCTGTGCGACAACTTCGCGGTAACGGTCCATGCGCTGCATCTGGTAGAACGGGCCTTCGTCATGATCGAGGCCCAGCCACTTCATGCCGTCGAGAATGGCCTGCACCGCCTCCGGCGTCGAACGCTCCAGGTCGGTATCTTCAATGCGCAAAATAAACGTACCACCGAAGTGGCGCGCGAACGCCCACGAATACAGGGCGGTGCGGGCGCCGCCGAGGTGGAGGTAGCCGGTTGGGCTTGGAGCAAAACGGGTGCGGACGACGGTCATGGCGATAGATGTGCTGGAGATAAAGACGGCTATTTTACAGGGTCGCGCCGCCAGCGCACCAGACGCAGACGGTTCATGGCCCGTCTGCCCGCACATGCTTTCTATGGCTCAGCTTGCTTATGTGAGCGCCCTCAACACTTGCCGCCACGCGCTGCGGATACTCGAAAGCAGGCAGTCCCAGCGGCGATGCCGGCAAGGCATGCGCAACGAGCAATGACAGACGAGCGAACACATCATGGATCGGCGAACCTTCATCAAGATTGGTACCGGGGCCGCAGTGGGCGGCATGTTGGGCGCATGCGGAGGCGGTGGCGGTCCATCGCCCCAAGCCACCCCAGAGCCGCCGCGAAAGCGAACAGTGGTCGCGTGGAACGAAACGGCACTGCAGGCGATACGCACGCAGCGTCCGGGAGCGCCGATGGCTGCGCGTTCCCTGTCGATCGTGCACACCGCGATGTATGACGCCTGGGCCGCCTTCGACGCTACCGCCCTTGGCACGCGCTACCGCGGCAACCTGCGCCGGCCGGCGACCGAACACACGGCCCAAAACAAATCCGCCGCGATCAGCTTTGCCGCCTACGCCGCGTTGCTGGACCAGTTCCCCGCGCAAAAAGCCTTGTTCGATGCGCGCATGTCCGCGCTTGGCCTGAACCCTGCACAGGCAAGGCACGATGCCGGAACGCCGGAGGACATCGGCACCATTGCCGCACTCAGCGTCGTTGCCGACTGCCACCACGACGGCGCCAACCAGCTGGGCGACCTGTCGCCAAGCGGCCTGCCCTACGCCGACTACACCGGTTACGCGCCGCAGAATCCGGCCATGCTTGTTTTGCAGCCAACCCCGCTGGCGGCCATCCCCGCGCCGGGCCGCTGGCAACCCCTGACCTTCCGCGATGCAAGCGGAGTGCTTGTCACGCCCGGCTTTGCGGCCGCATGCTGGCCGCGTGTTGCACCGTTCGCGCTGCGCACGGCAAACCAGTACCGGCCGGGCCCGCCTGCCGCTGTCGGCAGTGCCGAATATGCCGAACAGGCGCGCTACCTGCTGGAGGTCCAGCTTGCGCTGACCGAGCGGCAGAAAGCCATGACCGAATACTGGGCTGGCGGCACGACCGGCGAGTTGCCGGCATCGTACTGGTGCCAGTTCGCGCAGTTTGTATCCGCGCGCGACGGCCACTGCGACGACGAGGATGTGAAGCTGTTCTTTGCGTTGGCGAATGCCACTTTCGACGCCGGAATCGCCGCGTGGGACGCGAAAGTCCATTACGATTCCGAACGCCCGATCACGGCGCTGCGTTACCTGATGAACGGCGAGCAGATCCAGGGCTACGGTCCGGCAGGCCCGGCCGAAGGCCTGAGGATCATCGATGGGGCGGCCTGGATGCCTTACCAGGCCGCGAGCTTCCCTACCCCGCCGTTCGCCGACCATGTATCAGGCCACAGCACCTTCAGCGCGGCGTCCGCGGAAGTCCTCAGGCGATTCACCGGGAGCGACGCCTTCAACCACGCGGTAACGGTCAAGGCCGGCAGCATGCGGTACGAGCCGGGCCTGCCGTCGAACGATGTCACGCTGCACTGGAGCACCTTCAGCGACGCGGCCGATGAGGCCGGCATCTCGCGCATTTACGGCGGCATCCACTTCGTCAATGCCGACTCGGCCGGGCGCTCGCTCGGCAGGCAGGTGGGCGCGCTGGCCTTTGACAGGGCGCGCCAGTACTGGACGGGCGTCGCCTGAATGCGCGAGTCAGGTCGACGACAGCACAAAAGTATTGCCGTCCGGGTCGCGCAGCTTGGCAAAAGTGCCCCAAGGTTGCGTGGTCGGCGGCTCGACGAACTCGACGCCACGTTGCGACAACTGGCGGTAAGTCGCCTCGACATTGTCGCAGCCGAGCGCGCCATTGAAGAAAGTGCCGATGCGGTCTTCGTGTCCGTCCGGGGTGAACAGCACGACGCGGGTCGGCGAGTGGGCAATGCGCAGCTCGATCCAGCGCTGCCCCGGCCCCATCGGCTGGTCGGTGGCGACGACGAAACCCATCTGCTCGGTATAGAACTTCAGGGCACGGTCCTGGTCGCTAACCGGGATACCGACAAACTTAACCATCGAGATCATGCTGCACTCCGTAATGAATGAGGCAGCCATTCTAAGTTGCCGCAGGCGGCAGCAGTAGTACTCTCTGCTATAGTAGTTAGCACCATGGACGCCGACCGATTCGATCCTTATATATTAGATGTGCTGATGCCCGACCTGGTCGGCCATGACCGCAGCCCTGCCGCCTTTGTGGTGTACCTTTACCTGCTGGCGGCCGCTACGCGCGCGAAACGCGATACGGTTGCGGCCAGCCTGCAGACCATGGCCAGCGAAACCGGCCTGTCCAAATCGGCCGTGCAGATCGCGCTGCGCCACCTGAAACGGCGCGGCCTGCTCGATGCCACTGTGGAAGCGACGGTGACGAATCCGGTGCGGCGGGTATTGCAGCCGTGGATACGTTGAGGCGATAGCAGACTCGGCATGGGTTCCCGCTTTCGCGGGAACGACGTTTAGTTGCCGTCATTCCCGCGAAAGCGGGAATCCTTGCGCACCAGCATACCGCCCGGTTGAAACGCGGACGCAGACGGTGCAAACTAAAAGCATGGTCACCGCAACCTTCCGCTTCTACGAAGAGCTCAACGATTTCCTGCCGCCGGACCGGCGGCGCAAGGATTTCACCACGCCGTGCGCGCGGGCGGCAACCACCAAACACATGATCGAAGCGATCGGCGTGCCGCACACGGAAGTCGAGCTTATCCTGGTCAATGGCGAGTCGAGCGGCTTCGGCCGCCTGCTCGAAGAAGGCGACCGCGTCTCCGTCTACCCCAAGTTCGAGTCGCTCGACGTCAGCGAACTGCTGCGCGTGCGCGAGCACCCCTTGCGCGAGCTGCGCTTCGTGGCCGATGCGCACCTGGGCGGCCTCGCCCGCTTCCTGCGCATGGCCGGCTTCGACACGCTGTACGACAACAACTATATGGATGGGGATATCGAAAAGACTTCGATCAGCGAGAACCGCATCGTGCTGACGCGCGACCGCGAACTGCTCAAGCGCCGCGGCATTACCCACGGCTGCTACGTGCATGCGATCCGGTCGGAGGAACAGTTTCGGGAAATCGTCAGGCGGCTTGACCTGGCGGGCAGCATCAAGCCCTTTACCTTGTGCCTGAAGTGCAATGCGCCGTTACGCCAGGTCGACAAGGCCGAGGTCATCGACCGCCTGCCGCCCAGCGTGCGCCAGCATCACCAGGAATTTTGCATGTGCGGCATCTGCCAGGGCATCTTCTGGAAAGGTTCGCACTGGCAGCGCATGAGCGCGGTGCTGGCCACAGCATCCGCGCCGCCCGGCATCAATCGTTCTTGATGACGATGCGAGGGAACTTGCTGGTCATGTCCTTGGCCTTCTCGGCCACCTTCACGGCCACCTTGCGCGCGATCTCTTTATAAACAGTCGCCACTGGGCCATCCGGCTCGGCCACCACGGTCGGGCGGCCCGAGTCGGTCTGCTCGCGGATCGCCAGCGTCAGCGGCAGCGCGCCCAGGAATTCGACGCCAAAGTCGGCACACATCTTTTCGCCGCCGCCATGGCCAAAGATTGCCTCGGCATGGCCGCAGTTCGAGCAGATATGGGTACTCATGTTTTCCACCACGCCAAGGATCGGAATGCCGACCTTCTCGAACATCTTCAGGCCCTTGCGCGCGTCGAGCAGGGCGATGTCTTGCGGGGTCGTCACGATGACGGCGCCGGTGACAGGCACTTTCTGCGACAAGGTCAGCTGGATGTCGCCGGTGCCCGGCGGCATGTCGACGATCAGGTAATCAAGGTCGCGCCAGTTGGTTTGCTCGAGCAACTGCGTCAAGGCCTGCACGACCATCGGGCCGCGCCACACCATCGGCTCGTCCGGATCGATCATGAAGCCGATCGAGGACACCTGCAGGCCGTGGTTTTCCAGCGGCTCCATGGTTTTGCCGTCCTTCGACTCGGGCCGGCCGGTGATGCCCAGCATCATCGGCTGCGAGGGGCCATAGATGTCCGCGTCCAGCACGCCCACGACCGCGCCTTCGGCCGCCAGTGCCAGCGCCAGGTTGACGGCAGTGGTCGACTTGCCGACGCCGCCCTTGCCCGACGCCACGGCAATGATGTTCTTAACGTTAGGCATCAGCTTCACGCCGCGCTGGACGGTATGGGGAATAATCTTGGAATAGACATTGGCGCTGACTGTTCCTGCGCCCGGGATGACCTGCAAGGCGGCGGTAACCGCGGTGCGGATGGCCTCGATCTGGCTGCGCGCCGGATAGCCCAGCTCGACGTCGAGCGAGATGTTGCTGCCGTCGACCTTGATGTTCTTGACGGATTTGGAGGTGACGAAGTCCTTCTGGGTATTCGGATCGATAACGGCGGATAACCGTGCCTTGACGTCTTCTGCAGTAATGCTCATTGTGAATCTCCGTGGATGATCCGATAAGTTTAGCGCAAATCGCCACGTCCGACCTTGCAAAAACGGCAAACCTTGGCATTCCCCTATGCGCAGGAAGGTCATCCGCTGTTAAAATGCATCCCTTCATCTACCAACAAGTGCACTTCCACCATGACACGCAAGCTGTTCGTCACCACCGCCCTGCCCTACGCTAATGCTGCCTTCCACATCGGCCACATGATGGAATACATCCAGGCCGACATCTGGGTGCGGTTCCAGCGAATGCAGGCCGACGGCGGAAAACAGCGCGAGGTGCACTTCGTCTGCGCGGACGACACCCACGGCACGCCAATCATGATCGCGGCCGAAAAGGAAGGCATCACCCCGCAGGAATTCGTCGCCAAGATCGCCGCTGGCCGCCAGCAATACCTGGACGGTTTCCACATCGCCTTCGACAACTGGTACTCCACCGATTCGCCGGAAAACGTCGAGCTGTCGCAGGGCATCTACCGCAAGCTGCGCGATGCCGGCCTGATCGTCACCAAGACGGTCGACCGCTTCTTCGACCCGGTCAAGGGCATGTTCCTGGCCGACCGCAACATCAAGGGCGAGTGCCCGAAGTGCGGCGCCAAGGACCAGTACGGCGACAACTGCGAAGTCTGCGGCGCCGCCTACCAGCCGACCGAACTGGTCAATCCGTTCTCGGTGTTCACCGGCTCCACGCCCATCCTGAAGCCGTCCGAACAGTACTTCTTCGCGCTGTCCGATCCGCGCTGCTACACCTTCCTCAAGGAATGGCTGAACACCCCGGGCCGCCTGCAGTCGGAGATGGTCAACAAGGTTTCCGAATGGCTGGGCGAAGCCGGCGAAAAGCTGGCCGACTGGGATATTTCGCGCGACGCGCCCTACTTCGGCATCCCGATTCCTGACGCGCCGGGCAAGTTTTTCTATGTCTGGCTGGACGCGCCGGTCGGCTACCTGGCCAGCCTGAAGAACTACTGCGCCAAGAGAGGCATCGACTTCGACGCGCTGCTGAACGACCCGGCCACCGAGCAGGTCCACTTCATCGGCAAGGACATCGTCTCCTTCCACCTGCTGTTCTGGCCGGCGATGCTGAACTTCGCCCAGCACCCGATCATCGACAAGCTGAAGGTCAACGTGCATGGCCACCTGACCGTGAACAACGAAAAAATGTCCAAGTCGCGCGGCACCGGCATTTCGCCGCTGCGCTACCTGGACCTGAAGATGAACCCGGAATGGCTGCGCTACTACATTGCCTTCAAGCTGAACTCGAAGGTCGAAGACCTCGACTTCAACGGTGAAGACTTCGTCGCCCGCGTCAACAGCGACCTGATCGGCAAGTACGTCAACATCGCCAGCCGTTGCGCCGGCTTCATCGCCAAGAAATTCGACGGCAAGCTGGCCAGCACGCTGTCGCCGGAAGCCCAGCAATGGATCAGCCGCGCGTTGACCCATGACGGCGCCGAGCGCCAGGCCAGCATCGCCAACCATTTCGAGAACCGCGAGTTCGGCAAGGCGCTGCGCGAGATCATGGAAATCGCCGACATCACCAACCAGTATGTCGACGAAAACAAGCCGTGGATCCTGGCCAAGGACGAAGGCAAGCTCGCCGAATTGCACGACGTCTGCACCGCGGCGCTGATCCTGTTCCGCCAGCTGACCATCCTGCTGTCGCCAGTGTTGCCGCAGGTTGCCGCCCGCGTATCCGAGTTCCTGAACGACGACAAGATCAGCTGGGCTGACACCACCGGCGAAGCGGTCTACAGCACCATGCTCGGCCGCACCATCGGCGCCTACAGCCACCTGATGACCCGCGTTGACGCCAAGATGGTTGAGGATCTATTCGACAAGCCGGCCGCGCCCGCGATCGCCGCCCCGGCAGCAGCACCGGCCGCCGCAGCCGAACCTGCCGCCCCGGCGGTCCGCAACCCTGGCGTGGAAGCACTGGCGCCCGAAATCAAGATCGACGACTTCACCAAGGTCGACCTGCGCATCGCAAAGATCGTCAACTGCGAACATGTGGACGGCTCCGACAAGCTGCTGCGCCTGACGCTCGACGTCGGCGAAGGCCGCCTGCGCAACGTCTTCTCCGGCATCAAGGCCGCTTACAAACCGGAAGAACTGGTCGGCAAGCTGACCGTGATGGTGGCCAACCTCGCGCCGCGCAAGATGAAGTTTGGCGTGTCCGAAGGCATGGTCCTGTGCGCATCGAGCGACGACGAGAAAACCAATCCAGGCCTGTACCTGCTGGAACCATGGCCAGGCGCGCAGCCGGGCATGCGTATCAGCTAAGCCTGTTTTACCTGTTGTACTGAGCCGGCAGAACCCAGGTTCGCCTGTCCTAAAATCATTTTTAAAGTGATCAAAAACCTTATGACCCAACTGACTTCCTTGAGGCATATTCCTCACGCCAACCTGTATCGCAAGGGCGACGTATTCGTCCTGTTCGGCGAACTGTTCGGCCGCGGCTACGTCAATGGCCTGATCGACGAAGCCCGTGCCGCCGGCATGACGATCGTCGGCATCACGGTCGGCCGCCGCGACGAAGAAGGCAAGCTGCGCGCCCTCACGAGTGAAGAGCACGCGGAAGCAGAGGAAAAGCTGGGCGGACGCATCATCAATGTGCCGCTGATGGCCGGTTTCGACATGGACGCGCCGGAAGGCGAAAAGAACCCGACCGAACTGCTGTCGGGCATCACCCTCAAGAGCTGGCAGGAAGACAAGCTGGACTGGGACGCGATCGAACGCTGCCGCGAAGCCGGCGTCAAGCGCTTCACCAGCTCGGTGGCCCAGGTCATGCAGGAAATCGACAAGCTGATCCCGGACGGCGCGAACGCTTTCTTCGCGCACACGATGGCTGGCGGCATTCCGAAGATCAAGGCCTTCCTGGCCATTGCCAACCGCATCTACAAAGGCCGCGGCGAACGCTTCATGTCCTCGCGCGCCCTGCTCGACAGCGACCTGGGCAAGCTGATCCTGATGAACTTCGACGAAGTCACCGCCAACACGCTGCAGCACCTGATCACCGGCAGCGCCGCGATCCGCGAACGCCTCGAGCGCGCGGGCGGCCAGGTGCGCTACACGGCCTACGGCTACCACGGCACCGAGATCCTGATCGGCGACCAGTACCAGTGGCAGACCTACACCAACTACACCCAGGGCTACGCCAAGATGCGCCTGGAAAGCGTGGCCAAGGCTGCATGGCAGCAAGGCGTATCCGCAACGGTGTTCAACTGCCCGGAAATCCGCACCAACTCCTCCGACATTTTCGTCGGCGTCGAGCTGTCGCTGTTCCCGCTGTTGAAAGCACTGAAGAAAGAAGGCGGCGGCGCCTGGGCCGACCAGCAATGGAAGACCTGCGAAAGCCTGCTGGAAGACGGCGTGTCGCTCGACACCCTGCTCGAGATGATCGAAAAGTACAACAACGACCCGACCAGCACCCACTTCCGCAACTTTGACGCCTGGCCGATGGACAACACGCCGGAACTGGCGGACGTGATGATCGGCACCTCGGAAGACATCACCAAGCTGCACAAGGACCGCAAGGAACTGATCACCGACCACCTCAGCTCGCTGGTACTGGAAGGCGCCGGCCCGCTGATGTTCCATGGCGCCGCAGAAAAGATCGGCCCGGTATTGTGGCTGAACCACGACATCATCGCCAAGCAGCTGAACGCGCTGCATCCGGACTAAGCCGATCGTTCCTCGTAGGGCGGAAGAGCGAAGCGTCATCCGCCGATGTGTGCGCCAACGCGACGCAAACATCGGCGGATGACGCTACGCTTTTCCGCCCTACAATGACATCCGTTAAAATAGCCGGGTTTGCCCACCTCTTGCATTGCAAAAAAATGAAACTCTCCAAACAATTCAGCCTGTACGAATCCGACCACACCAAGTTCATCAATGAACTGAAGGCCAAGAACCCAGGCATCGAAGAAGGCCAGCGCGAAGGCCGTGCCCTGCTGTGGGACAAGGCGCCGATCACGCTCAACGAGCAGGAACGCCGCGCCGAATCGCGCGTCAAACAGCAGCCTTACGTGTACCAGAACAAGCTCTGACAGAACCGACCATGTCGCCAGACGCGGCAGCCGGCGATCTCGCCGACACCGTCGCTGAACCGGACGCCGGCGCCGCCGCCGTGCCGGAGCAGGAAGCTGTACCCGACGCGGCCGTAGCGCGCCTGTACGGCGAGCCGCTGCTGCGCATGCCGACCGACCTGTTCATCCCGCCGGACGCGCTGGAAATCTTCCTCGACGCCTTCGAAGGCCCGCTCGACCTGCTGCTGTACCTGATCCGCAAGCAAAACTTCAACATCCTCGACATACCGATGGCGCAGGTCACCCTGCAATACCTGAAGTACGTCGACCAGATCCGCCTGCACAACCTGGAACTGGCGGCCGAGTACCTGCTGATGGCGGCCATGCTCATCGAGATCAAGTCGCGCATGCTGCTACCGCAGCGCAAGGCCGAAGGCGATGAAGAAGCCGGCGACCCCCGTGCCGAACTGGTGCGCCGCCTGCTGGAATATGAACAGATCAAGCTGGCCGCCTACGACCTCAATGCCGTGCCCCAGCTCGACCGCGACTTCATCCGTCCGCAGCTGTTCGTCGAGCAAAGCTCGGTGCCGGTGTTTCCCGATGTCGACGTCGGCGACCTGCAGCGTGCCTGGATGGACGTGCTCAAGCGCGCCAAGCTGACCCAGCACCACCGGATCAGCCGCCAGGAACTGTCCGTGCGCGAACACATGTCATCGATCTTGCGCCAGCTGCAATCGGCCCGGTTTGTCGAATTTGCCGACCTGTTCGACGGCCAGGGCAGCGTGCCGATCGTGGTGGTGCACTTCGTCGCCATGCTCGAACTGGCCAAGGAAACGCTGATTGAAATTACCCAGGCCGAACCTTTCGCCCCCATCTATGTACGCCTGGCCTATTCGCCGGCGTAAGGCTGCACCCATTACTGCTTTTAGGATTTGCATTCAATGAAAATCGTCTCCACCATCGAAGAACTGCGCGACCAGCTCAGCGGGCAACTGCGCACGGCGTTCGTGCCGACCATGGGCAACCTGCACGAAGGCCACCTGTCGCTGATGCGGCTGGCGCGCAAGCACGGCGACCCGGTGGTTGCCTCCATCTTCGTCAACCGCCTGCAATTTGGCCCTAACGAAGACTTCGACAAATACCCGCGCACCTTCCAGGCCGACGTGGAAAAACTGGAGAAGGAAGGCGTGTACGTGCTGTTCGCGCCGACCGAAAAGGAACTCTACCCGGAGCCGCAGGAATTCCGGGTCAGCCCGCCTGAAGGCCTGGGCAACACGCTGGAAGGCGAGTTCCGCCCCGGCTTCTTCACTGGCGTCTCGACGGTGGTGCTCAAGCTGTTCTCCTGCGTGCAGCCGAAGGTTGCCGTGTTCGGCAAGAAGGACTACCAGCAGCTGATGATCGTTCGCAACATGGCACGCCAGTTCGCGCTGCCGACGCAGATCATCGCCGCCGAAACCTGGCGTGCCGACGACGGGCTCGCGCTCTCCTCGCGCAACATGTACCTGAACGAATCCGAGCGCGCCGAAGCGCCGGCGCTGTACCGTGCGCTGACATCGGTGGCGGACGAAGTTCGCTCCGGCCACCTCGACATCTTCGAGCTCGAGCACAAAGCGATGGCCGAACTGGGCGCGCGCGGCTGGAAGCCGGACTACATCTCGATCCGCAAGCAGATGGACCTGCAACCGCCCTCGGCTGGCGACCTTGCGCAAGGCGCGCCGCTGGTGGTCCTGGCAGCAGCAAAACTTGGCACTACCCGCCTGATCGACAACCTCGAGATCTAAGCTCCGGCAACATTGCCAAAATCGGGGTCAGACCACCGTTTTTTTGAAATATTCCACCTAGCCGGTGGTCTGACCCCGATTTGGGAAATTTTGCCAAAAATCGGGGTCAGACCACCGGTTTTTTGGAATATTCCATTTAACTGGTGGTCTGACCCCGATTTGGGAAATTTTTCAACGTCGGGGTGTGTCCCCGGGGCCGGACCCCGAACGTAAAACCGGAGCATGGTAGCTCCGGTTTTTTTTGTTTTGAGGACTGCTTTTAAGCTGTGACGTTTTGCGCCCAGGCTAAGGCCTGGAGGTGCATCTTGTTTACGTCCTCGGGGCTGATGGCCAGCGAGGCGGCCAGCGAGGAGACCAGGTTCGAGTTGAGCTCGCATGCCTCGGCCAGCGCCAGGTACGGGCCGTACATGCCGCCACGCGTGAGCAGCGCGCGCACGACTTCGTCCGGCAGCTGGATGGTTTCCAGCACTTCTTTCATCGGCAGGCCCAGCAGGCGGTCGAGCAGCGAGAACATGCCGCAGACGAACAGGTTCTCCCCTTCCCCACGCCCCAGGATCTTTTGCCCCAGCAGCTCCGCCAGGCGGCCGCGCACCACCGCCGTTTCCATCAGCACCGGCGAGTAGCCGCTGGTGCTCGCCGTCGCCAGCAGCAGCGTCAGCCAGCGGTACAGCGGCGCGTAGCCGAGCATCGTGATGGCCTGGCGCAGCGACTGGATCTCGCGCCCTGCGCCAAAGCCAGCAGTGTTGATGAAACGGAGCAGCTTGTACGAGAGCGCCGGATCGCGCTTGAGCACGCCTTCGATCTTGGGGATGTCTTCGTTGTTCTGCACCATCTGCATCAGTTGCAGGATGATGGTCTGCGCCGGGTTCATGCCCTTGACCGGGATGCCAGGACGCGGCGTCAGGTGCAGCTTGCCGACAAAGGCGTCAAGGCCGAGCGCGGCGCAGGCGTCGAAGTCGGCCCAGGTCGTGACCGGGCGCCCGACCATCCGCACCGATGCCTGCTTGAGCGCGGCGTAGGTGCGCGCTTGGGCGGCCACGTCGGCGCCGGAGAAGCGGACTTCGACATACGAGGCGCTGCGGGCAATGGTGCCGCGCAGGTTGAGCAGGTCGCCGTCGCGCAGCGAGATGCCGACGCCGCCCGCGCGCAGGCCTTGCACGGCTGCCAGCGTATCGGGGTCGTCCAGGTCCGACGCCTTGAGCGTCAGCACCGTGCGTTCCGGCGGCATCTGGTGCAGCGCGTCGGTCGACAGCATGCCGGGTACGGCGTCGAGGAACAGGATCTTGTCGCGCAGCAGCCAGCCGTCGTCCTCATCGTTGACGTGCTCGGCCACAAAGCCGATCAGCGATTCGAGTTCGGCGTCGCTCGGCGTTTCGCCGGCATGGTGTTGCCACGAGAGTTCATAGCCGATCACCCGCTGCTTCGGATCGAGCAGCGGTTCACGGACGATAAAGTTAGTTTGATGCATGTGTTGGTTCGCCGGTGATGCTAATGGTCGGGCGAGGCGGACCGGGTCCGCGCTGCGCTTAGAAGCCGAGGCTGTCCAGCAGGTCGTCCACCTGGCCCTGGTTGGAGACCACGTCCTGGCCGGCAGGATTGATCTGCGGGCCGTTCAGCAGGCCGTTGTCGAACTCGCGCTTGACTTCGGCAGGCGCGAAATCGACCAGCAGCTGCACCAGTTGCTGTTCCAGGTTCTGGGCGATGGTCGTCACGCGCGTGATCACCTGCCCGGTCAGGTCCTGGAAATCCTGGGCCATCATGATGTCCATCAGGTGTCCCTTGGTGCCGTTGGCAGCAAGCTTGGATTGCTCGAGCTGGGCTATGGTCTGGCTGGCCAGTTCGCGCCATGCCGGGTCGCCGCCTGGCGTGGCCAGCAGCGCCTGCCACGAAGCGCCGAGGCTGGTGGCGCTGGTGGAAATGCTGTCTTGCAGCGGTCCGGCTGCGTCGGTGGCGTTCAGGACTTTCTGGGCGGCCTGTTCGGACAGGCGGGCAACGTAGTCGAGGCGGTCGCGCGCGTCCGGGATGTCGGACGCGGCTTTTTCGATCAGCTTGTCGAGGCCAAGGCCGCGCAGGCTTTCGTGCAGCGCGCGCGTCATGTGGCCGATCCGGCTCATGAATTCGTCATGCGCGCCAGCATCGCCTTCCGTGGCGCCGATCTGGTCGATCGCGCCCACGGCGTTGTGCTCAGCCATCTTAAGCCCCGACTTTTTCGAGTTTCTCGAAGATCTTGTTCAGCTTTTCATCCAGGGTCGCAGCGGTGAACGGCTTGACGACATAGCCGTTGGCGCCGGCCTGCGCAGCGGCGATGATGTTTTCCTTCTTGGCTTCGGCCGTTACCATCAGCACAGGCAGCTTGGCGAGTGCGGGGTCGGCACGAATGTTTTGCAGCATGGTCAGGCCGTCCATGTTCGGCATGTTCCAGTCCGAAACGACGAAGTCGAATTGCTCGCTGCGCAGCTTGGCCAGCGCCATGACGCCGTCTTCAGCCTCATCGACATTGGCGTAACCCAGTTCCTTCAACAGGTTGCGCACGATACGGCGCATCGTCGAGAAATCGTCTACCACTAAAAACTTCATCTTTGGATCAGCCATGAATTACTCCGTTGATTCTTTTACTGTGTGTTGATGGGCACCTACGCATGCAGGCCTTAGGATAGCATTTTTGTTGCTCTACGGCGATCAAACTGGGTGCAAAAAAGAGCGAATCGGATCAAACGCGCAACGCCCGGCTGCCGTGCGTTGCCAGATAATTAAGGACCATGCCCGGCAAGGCTTGTAACGGGCCAACTTCATGCGTGCCGCCGAGGGCAATCGCTTCGCGCGGCATGCCGAACACCACGCACGATGCCTCGTCCTGGGCGAAGTTGTACGAACCGGCATTCTTCATTTCCAGCATGCCGGCCGCGCCGTCCTTGCCCATGCCGGTCAGGATCACGCCGACGGCGTTCTTGCCGGCCGACTGGGCGGCCGAACGGAACAGCACATCGACCGACGGCCGGTGGCGGTTGACCGGGTCGGTCTGCTCGATCCTGGTGACGTAGTTGGCGCCCGAGCGGCCCAGCAGCAGGTGCGAGTGGCCCGGCGCAATGTAGGCGTGGCCGGGCAGGATACGCTCGTCGCCGGCCGCCTCGCGCACGCTGATCTTGCACAGCGAATCGAGGCGCCGCGCGAACGAGGACGTGAAGCCTTCCGGCATGTGCTGGGCGATCAGGATGCCCGGGCAGTCCGACGGCATCTGCATCAAAAACTCGCGGATCGCTTCGGTGCCGCCGGTCGAGGCGCCGATGATGATCAGCTTTTCGGACGAGGTCAGCGGGTTGCGCAGCGCCGGCAGCGCACCGCCGCTTCGCTCGCCGGTCGGCACGGTGCGCGCGCTGATGCGCGCCTTGGCCGCGGCGCGGATCTTGTCCGCAATCAGGTCGGTGTATTCGCGCATGCCGGTCTGGATCGAAATCTTAGGTTTGGTAACGAAATCGACGGCGCCCAGTTCCAGCGCACGCATCGTGATTTCCGAGCCGCGCTCGGTCAGCGACGACACCATTACCACCGGCATCGGGCGCAGGCGCATCAGCTTTTCCAGGAAGTCGAGGCCGTCCATCTTGGGCATCTCGACGTCGAGGGTCAGCACGTCCGGGTTGGTCTGCTTGATCAGCTCGCGCGCGACCAGCGGATCGGGCGCCACGCCGACTACTTCCATGTCGGGCTGGCTGCCGATGATTTCTTTCATGACGCTGCGGATCAGCGCCGAATCGTCCACGATCAGTACCTTGATCTTCATAAGGGCTTTCAGTATTAGAACAGGTCGATCTCGCCACCAACCGGCTGGACCTTGAGCCTGCTGGCGTAGTCGAGTTCGCGGCGGGCCAGCGTGTCGTTATGGGTTTGCATCAGTTTCTTGACCAGCACCTTGCCGGTGCGCGGGAAAAAGTACACCTTGCGCGGGTAGATGTCGTTCAGGTCTTCGGCCAGCACCCGGATGCCCTCGGTCTTGAGGAACTTCATCACGAAGTCCGCATTGCGCTCGCCGACGTTAATCGCGGTAAAGCCGCGCAGCACGGCGCCGCCACCGAACACCTTGGCTTCGAGGTTTTCGCGCCGGGCCCCGGCCTTGAGCAGGTCGTTGATCAGCACCTCCATCGCGTAGGTGCCGTAGCGCATCGATGCGGAGACCGGGTTGTTGACGTCGCCGCCGCCGTCCGGAAGCATGAAGTGGTTCATGCCGCCCAGCCCGCTGACCCGGTCGCGGATGCAGGCCGACACGCAGGAACCCAGGACGGTGACGATGAGCATGTCCTTGCCCGTGTAGTAGTACTCGCCCGGAAGGATCTTCGCGGCGTCGCAGTCAAACGTCCTGTCGTAGTAGACGTTGGTTGCGAATTGTTCTCTCGGTTCGATTGCCATGGTTGTTTCTCATTTCACTGCTGCTATCGGGAAGCGGCGCGAGCGTCGAGCTCGTACACCGTTTTGCCACGCAATTTCAAGGATTCCGATACGTACAGGAAATTCTCCGAGTGGCCGGCGAACAGCAAGGCGTCCGGCTTCATCAGCGGTACAAAGCGCGCCAGGATCTTGCGCTGGGTTGCTTTGTCAAAATAGATCATGACATTACGGCAGAAGATGACATCGAACTGCCCGCTCAAAGGCCAGCCGTCGGCCAGCAGGTTGAGCTGCTTGAAGGAGACCAGGTTGCGCAGTTCCGGACGCACCCGCACCATGCCCTCCTGGGCGCCTTTGCCGCGCAAGAAAAATTTCTTCAGGCGCTCGGGCTCCAGCTTGCCGATGCGGTCCAGCGCATACACGCCGTTGGCGCCTACCTGCAGCACATTGGTGTCGATGTCGGTGGCGATGATCTGCACCGGCGGGCTCAATGTGCCGAATGCTTCGCACACCGTCATCGCGATCGAATACGGTTCCTCGCCGGTCGAACTGGCCGAGCACCAGATCGTGATGGGCCTGTCGCGCACCTTCTTCACATGCTCGGCCAGCAGCGGGAAGTGATGCGCCTCGCGGAAGAACGAGGTCAGGTTGGTGGTCAGTGCGTTGGTGAAGGACTGCCACTCCTCGCCCAGGTGGCCGCCCTCGAGGTCGTCGAGGTAGCGGGTGAATGAACCGATGCCGGTCGCGCGCAGGCGCCGCGCCAGGCGGCTGTAGACCATCTCCTGCTTGCTGTCGGCGAGCGAAATGCCGGCACGCTGGTAGATCAGTGCGCGGACACGCTCGAAGTCACCCTTGGTGAACGTGAATTCCTTGACCGTTTCCGGTTTTGTTGGCGGCACTTTGATAACCTCATGTTCTTTTACAGGACCGCTGTTGCGGACGCCGCTGACTGCACCTGCGCGCTCCTGCGCTTAAAACTCTTCCCAGTCGTCGCCGCCTGCAGCTGCCGCCACCTTCTTCGGCGCCGCCGCCACAGCCGGTTCGACACGCGGCGCCGCCACCGCGGGGCGCGCCGGCGCAGACCCCCGCGCCACCGGTGCAGGCGCAGGCGCTTTACGTACCGGCACCGGCGCCGGCGCGGCGTGCACCGCGCGCTGGTCGTCGCCGTTGAGCTTGAAGATGCTCACTGCCGCGGCCAGCCGCTGCGACTGTTCCTGCATGCTCTCGGCCGCAGCCGCCGCTTGTTCCACCAGCGCCGCGTTCTGCTGGGTCATCTCGTCCATCTGGGTGATGGCCTGGTTGATTTCTTCGATGCCGTGGCTTTGCTCCGCCGTGGCCGCGGTGATCTCGCCCATGATGTCGGCCACCTGGCGAATCGACGTGACCACCAGGTCCATGGTCTGGCCGGCTTCGTCCACCAGCCGGCTGCCGGTATCGACCTTGTCGACCGAGTCGCCGATCAGTTCCTTGATCTCCTTGGCCGCGCCGGCCGAACGCTGCGCCAGGTTGCGCACTTCGGACGCCACTACCGCGAAGCCGCGGCCCTGCTCGCCGGCGCGCGCCGCTTCCACCGCCGCGTTCAGCGCGAGGATGTTGGTCTGGAAGGCGATGCCGTCGATGACACCGATAATGTCGACGATCTTGCGCGAACTTTCCTTGATCGAGCCCATGGTGTCGACGACCTGGGCAACCACGCTACCGCCCTTCTCGGCCACCGACGATGCCGACACCGCCAACTGGTTGGCCTGGCGCGCATTGTCGGCGTTCTGCTTGACGGTGCTGGTCAGCTCTTCCATCGAGCTGGCCGTCTCCTCCAGCGAGCTGGCCTGGGTTTCGGTCCGGGCCGACAGGTCGGCATTGCCCGCTGCGATTTCCTGCGACGCGACGGTGATCGTCTCGCTGCCGGTGCGCACGTCGCCGACGGTGCGGGCCAGGCTTTCGTTCATGTCTTTCAGCGCCTGCAGCAGTTCGGTCACTTCGTCCTTGCCGCTGACGCGCACCTGCGAGGTCAGTTCGCCCGCCGCCACTTTCTGGGCGACGGCAACCGCATTGGCCAGCGGCCGGGTGATCGAACGGGTCGTCAGGATCGAGCCGACGGTGCCGATCGCCACTGCCAGCGCGCCCAGCGCGAACAGCATGATGTTCAGGCGGCGGTCGCCCTGCTCGGCACTGGCGATGAATTCACGGCGGTCCGCCTGCTGCATCTCGACCAGCTTGTTCATCGCTTCCAGCGCCTGCTGGTTGAGCGGGTCGATGCGCTCGGCCAGCACCTTGGCGGCGCCTTCGGTGTCGAACGCCATGACCAGCGCGGTCGCTTCCTTGAAGGCCGCATCGACCTTGCCCTCGATGCCTGCCAGCTCGGCCAGCACGGCCTTGCCGCCCTCATTCAGTCCCGCCGCTTCGAGCGCGCTGCGCGCCTCGTCGTAGCGTTTGTCCTGCGCCTTGACCCGCGCGTCTTCCTTCTGCATCAGCTCAACGTTCGCCTGCAGGCCGATGTTACGCATGGCGATGCCGGTTTCCAGCATCGCGCTTTTCATCGTAGCGATATGTCGGTTGATCGCATTGGCCTGTTCCAGGCCAGCCATCAGCCGACTCTTGTTGCTGGCACTGATGGCGGCGGACGCCACTATCATCGCCACCATGATCAGCAGGATGCTGCCGAAGCCCATCGCCAGGCGGGTGCCGATCTTGAAAGCGCGCAGGTTCATTTTCAATGGTCCTCGTGGGTGTTTTTAAGCAGCCAGCTTTTCGATCAGGCCCATTTCGCCCGACGACATCAGCTTGTCGATGTCGACCAGGATCAGCATGCGCTCGTCGATGGTGCCCAGCCCGATCATGTAGTCCGAGTTGAAGGCGCTGCCCATTTCCGGCGCTGGCTTGACCTGGTCCGGGGTCAGGGTGGTGACGTCGGACACGCTGTCGACCACCATGCCCATGATGCGCCCGCCGATGTTCAGGATGATCACAACGGTGAACTGGTCGTACACCGGGGTGCCGAGGTTGAACTTGATGCGCATGTCGACCACCGGGATGATGATGCCGCGCAGGTTGATGACGCCCTTGATGAATTCCGGCGCGTTGGCGATGCGGGTCACCGCTTCGTAGCCGCGGATCTCCTGCACTTTCAGGATGTCGATGCCATATTCTTCCGAGCCGAGCGTAAAGGCCAGGAACTCGTTGCCTGCGCCATCCTTGGCGTCGCCGGTTTTCAGGTTGTTCTGGTTGATGGACATGATGGATTCCTATTCTGGGTAATCGCGAAAAAATTAAGAGAAAATGGTGTCGTCGGCCAGCTGGCGCGACGAGCGGATCAGCGCCGAGACATCGAGGATCAGCGACACGCCGCCGTCGCCCAAAATGGTGGCGCCGGAAATGCCGGTCACCTTGCGGTAGTTCGATTCAAGGTTCTTGACCACGACCTGCTGCTGGCCGACCAGGTCGTCCACGAACAGCGCCGCCTTGCGTCCTTCGGACTCGAGGATGACGACGATGCCCTCGCACGGATTGGTAAAGCGCGGCGCAATGTCAAACATCTGGTACAGCGGGATCAACGGCAGGTACTCGCCGCGCACCTTGATCACGCGCCCGCGCCCGGCGATCTCCTTGATGTCGTCCTGCGCAGGCTGCAGCGATTCGACCACGAAGCCGAGCGGCAGGATGTAGACTTCCTCGCCGCAGCGGATCGACATGCCGTCCAAAATCGCCAGCGTCAACGGCAGCGAGATCGAGATCGTGGTGCCGAAGCCGCGCGCCGAGCGGATGTCGACGCTGCCGCCCATCGCGGCGATATTGCGCTTGACGACATCCATGCCGACCCCGCGGCCGGAGACGTCGGTCACCGCTTCGGCGGTCGAGAAACCGGGCGCGAAAATCAGCTGCCAGACTTCGGAGTCGCTCATGGCGTCGGACACGGCCAGGCCGTTCTCGGCGGCCTTGGCCAGGATCCGTTCGCGGTTCAGGCCACCGCCGTCGTCCGCTACTTCAATCATGATATTGCCGCCCTGGTGGGCAGCCGACAGGAACAGGCGCCCGGTGTCGGTCTTGCCTGCGGCGCGGCGCACTTCCGGCATTTCGATGCCGTGGTCGATGCTGTTGCGCACCAGGTGGGTCAGCGGGTCGACGATCCGTTCGATCAGGCCCTTGTCCAGCTCCGTGGCGGCGCCATTGGTGATGAAGTCGACCTTCTTGCCAAGCTTGCCGGCCAGGTCGCGCACCATGCGCGGGAAGCGCGAGAACACGAAGTCCATCGGCATCATCCGGATCGACATCACCGCTTCCTGCAGGTCGCGGGTGTTGCGGGTCAGCTGGCTGACAGAGTTCAGCAGGCGCTCGTGCACCATCGGGTCGAGCGAATCGCTGCGCTGCTCGATCATCGCCTGGGTGATCACCAGTTCGCCGATCAGGTTGATCAGCTGGTCGACCTTTTCGATCGACACGCGGATCGACGAGGATTCGGCGCCATGCGCTACCGCCTTGTCGTCCTTCTTTACCACTTGCTTCTTCTCGGCGGCAGCCTCCGGGTCGGCGCCCTCGCCGGCTGCCTGCACCGCCCTGGCGGCGCTGTTGGCCGAGGCGGCGGCGCGAATCTGCTCGATCGGCTGGAAGAAGCCGTAACCGCGTTCGTCGTCGCTCAGCTCCGGACCGGCCGCTTCAGGCGCTTCGTCCATGTCGAAGAAACCGTAGCCCTGGTCTTGCTCGACCTTGGCGCGCGCGGCGTCTTCGATCGCGCGTTGCTCCGGCGTGAGCGCCGGCGCTTCAAAAATCTTCAGGTCGTCCGGGTCCAGCACGAATGAACAAATGGCGATGATGTCATCCAGGCTTTCGTGCGTGGTCACCATGATCGCCGTGCAGCCGCCGGCAAGCGGCGCCACCGATACGCGGCCCATCAGGCCGACTTCCGCCACCAGCGCATCGACGTCGCGCTGCTCGACCTTCGGCAGCTCGATGCGGAAGCGGCGCGCGCCATCGCCCACCGCCGACCTGGTGGCCGCGGTGGCGACCGCGAACGAAGCGACGACAGAGCCCGACGCGGCAACTGCCACGTCACCCTGCGACAGCTCCTGCAGCATCATGCGCACGTTGGCAACCGCGTCCTGATCGACCGCCGCGCCATTGCGGTGGCCGTCCAGCTGCATCTTGAGGATGTCCTTGGCCTGCAGGAATGCATCGACGTGCTCGGCGGTGAGCGGCATTTCGCCCTTGCGGATGCGGTCCAGCAGCGACTCAAGTATGTGCGTCACTTCGGTTATGTCGTTCAGGCCGAACGTCGACGCGCCGCCCTTGACCGAGTGGGCCGTGCGGAATACCGCATTCAGGTCCTCGGCGTCGGGCGCGTCGATATCGACGGCCAGCAGCAGGCGTTCCATTTCAGCCAGCAGCTCCTCGGCTTCATCGAAGAAGACCTGGAAAAACTGACTAATATCGATGGTCATGATGGAACTCCATGAATTTCGCGATGCATCATTGCTCGTGCTCCCAGCCTTTGATCAGCCGATGACTTTTTTGACGACTTCAATCAGGCGTTGCGGATCGAACGGCTTGACCAGCCAGCCGTTGGCGCCGGCCGCGCGGCCCTTGGACTTCATCTCGTCGGACGACTCGGTGGTCAGCATCAGGATCGGGGTCTTCTGGTACTCAGGCAGCTCGCGCAGCAGCTTGATCAGCGCGAGGCCGTCCATGCGCGGCATGTTCTGGTCGGTCAGGACCAGGTCGACGGTCTGCAGCTTTGCCTTTTCCAGGCCGTCCTGGCCATCGACCGCCTCGACTACGTTGTAGCCAGCGGCCTTCAGGCTGAAGGCGACCATCTGGCGCAGCGAACTGGAATCGTCGACTGCGAGAATTGTTTTTGCCATCTTTGTGCTCCTGCTTTTTTTAAAGTCAAGGCGCTGTGCGCCCTGCGGTGGTTAAACGTACGGGACTAGAACAGCTCAATGTCGCCGCTTTCCAGATGCTGCTGATTGACTGCTTTCCTTAAGGCGCTGCGCAGCTCGAGCGACTGGATCGCGAGCGCCATGCTGACCTTGCCGAGCAGGTCGACGATTTCCTCGCTGCCGGTCTCGGGCAGGATATGTTCGCCATGGGCGCCGACGGTGTCGAGGAATTCGCGCAGCCCGGTCACGCGCTTGAGCGTGCGGTCGAGCAGCTGGCTGGTCATGTCCTGGAACTGCATGCTGGTGATCGCGGCATTCACATGCAGCCCGATCTCGCCCGACATGCCGCCCAGCCGTTCGCTGTCCTCGGCGCTCGGGGTCTCGCCCGCCAGCAGCCGGTTGATGGTGCCCTGGCGGTCGCCCACCGCGGTGTGGATCGCCATGAAGCTGGTGGTCAGCTTTTCGATCGCCTCCTCCAGCAGCAGCTCGGTCTGGCGCAGGTCGGTTTCAACCTCGGTCAGGTGGCGGCGGCCGTGATCGGACACGCCCGACAGCAGGCGCTTGACATGCGATCCGAGGATTTTTTTTCTTGCCATTGACTTCTCCAGTTCCCTATCCCGACCGTCATTGCGCTGCGCGGGGCGCCGGCGCTGCCGCGGCCAGCGCCCCCGCTTCAGTCTCGACTTCGATCGAGGCGCTGTCGCGCATGACGGCTTCTTCTGTTTTCTTGTTCATGACGATGATGCTGATGCGCCGGTTGATCGGGTTGAACGGATCGAGCTTGTCGAGGTGGGCGGCCGAGGCCAGTCCCACCACGCGCAGGATCTTGTCATCCGACAGGCCGCCCATCACCAGCTCGCGCCGCGAGGCGTTGGCGCGGTCGGCCGACAGTTCCCAGTTGCTGTAGCCGGCGTCGCTCATGTAGGGCGTCGAATCGGTGTGGCCCGACAGGCCGACCTTGTTGGGCACTTCGTTGAGCACGATGGCGATCACGTGCAAAATCTCGCGGGTGTACGGCTGCAGCTCGGCCTTGGCCAGCTCGAACATCGGCCGGTGCTTTTCGTCGACCACCTGGATGCGCAGGCCTTCGCTGGTGATGTCGAGCAACAGCTGATTCTTGTATTTCTTGAGCAGCGGGTTGGCTTCGATGGTCGCCTCGATCTTGCCCTTGAGCTTGCGCAGGCGTACCGCTTCCTCGCGCTCGAGCACGGCCTTGGCCGCTTTCAGGTCGTAGGTCTTCTTTTCCGGGATGGTCTCGCCCTTCTTGACCTGGCCGGTGCGGCGGGTCATGTCGGTGCCGCCGCCCTGGATCACCGACGAGCTGTCGCCGCTGCCGGAGCCGCCCGACATCGCCACCTTCAGCGGGGTCTGGAAGTATTCGGAGATGCCGTTGAGGTCGCCCTTGGTGGTCGAGCCCAGCAGCCACATCAGCAGGAAGAAGGCCATCATCGCCGTCACGAAGTCGGCGTAGGCGATCTTCCACGCGCCGCCATGGTGGCCGCCCGCGGTTTTCTTGATGCGCTTGACGATAATCGGGCGCAGGCCTTCATCCGCCATAAGGGCTCCGGGTGGTGTTAGTTACACTTGGCATGGTCGGTATCGCGAATCGACGCTTACTTCGTCTTCGACTTCTTGATGTGGTCTTCCAGCTCGGCAAAGGTCGGACGTTCGGTCGAGTACAACACCTTGCGGCCGAATTCGACCGCCAGCGCCGGCGCGTAGCCGTTCAGGCTTGCCAACAGCGTCACCTTGACGCACTGGAACATCTTGGCGTCTTCTTCCAGCTTCTGCTCAAGCAGGCCAGCGAGCGGGGTGACAAAGCCGTACGCCAGCAAAATGCCGAGGAAGGTACCGACCAGCGCCTTGGCGATCAGGATGCCCAGTTCGGCCGGAGGGATGCCCACCGATTCCATCGTGTGGACCACGCCCATCACCGCCGCGACGATACCGAAGGCCGGCAGGCCGTCGCCGATCTTGGCGATCACGTGGTGCGGCACCGCGCCTTCATGGTGGTGGGTCTCGATCTCGTTGTCCATCAGGTTTTCGATCTGGAAGGCGTCCATGTTCCCCGACACCATCAGGCGCAGGTAGTCGGTCATGAATTCGACGATATGGTGGTCGGCCAGCACGCCCGGGTATTTCGAGAACAGCGGGCTCTCTTCCGGGCTGTCGATGTCGCTTTCGATCGACATCAGGCCTTCCTTGCGCACTTTCGACAGCACGTCGAACAGCAGGGACATCAGCTCCATGTACAGGGCCTTGGTGTGGCGCGACCCCTTGAACACGGTCGGCAGCGCCTTCATCGTCGCCTTGATCGCCTTGCCATTGTTGCCAACAAAGAAAGCGCCAACGGCGGCGCCGCCGATCATCAACAGCTCGATCGGCTGGAACAGCGAGGCAAGATGGCCTCCCGCCAGGGCGAAGCCGCCAAACACCGATCCGAGGACGATGACGTATCCGATAATGACTAACAACAGGTACTCCCGAGGTGGATTTTTTGTTCTGGAAGATGCGATGGGGCGTGAAGCGGGTCAGCGTGACGCGGTCAGCATTCAACTCAATTATTTACGTACGGAATCACAATAACTTGAGAATGACCACCGGGCAAGTAAAAAGGCCCGGTTTGTCTCTTAAAAGTGCCATACGAAAACATTTGGCCCACGGCCAATTGGCGTAATGGTAAGGTCCGGCGCTTTTTCAGTTATCAAAAATTCATAACTGACCAGCATCGCGCCCGGCCGCATCTCCGCGCTGGCCTTGCGCCACAGCGCGCCCATTGCCGCCGGGGACAGGTAGGCGAACACCAGGTCGTAATCGCCGAAGTCGAGCTGTTCGTAGTCGCCGCGGATGAAATGGGCGCTGCTGCCGAGCGCGGCGGCGCGGATGCGGCTGGCCAGCCATGGCAGCGGGGCCAGCTCGATGCCCGTGAAGCGCGACTCCGGACGGCGCCGCGCCATGTCCAGCACCAGGCCACCCAGGCCGCTGCCGATGTCGATCATCGACACCGCGCGGCCCTTGGGCAGCAAGGCGGCGACCTCGTCCCAGGCGCGCTTGCCCGACGGGTAATACGGCACCTGGGTGCGGAAGGTGGACCAATACAAAGTGAGCAAAAAGACAAAAGCCGCGAGGAACAGCAGCGGCGGCAGCTCCAGCATCAAGGCGCCGTACAGCGCCAGCGGGAAGGCGAACTGGATTGCGCACCACCAGCGCGCCAGCCCGCGCCACCACGTCAGGGCGGCGGCCAGCAGGCCATGGACGAAGGCGGCGCCCAGGTAGGACACCGGGACGCCGGCGCGCGCCAGCAGCCAGATTACCGCCAGCGCGGGCGCGAAGGCGCCGGCCTGGATCAAGAGCGCCTGCAGCGCGGGAGTGCGCCAGATGCGCAAAAGGGCAAGGCTCATGCCCTGCCCTTCGGCTGGAATGCGGAAATAAGGGAGATCACGCGGCCAGCAGCGCCTCGGCTTCGCGGGACTTCTTGGTCTTGCCGGCGCGCGAAGGCATATGGCACAGGCCGCACAAGTAACCCTGGTTCAGGTCGAGGCAGTTGACGACAAACTTGCCCTGGCATTTGTCGCAAGGGGCGACGGCCAGCATCTTGCTCTGGAAGAAACGCACCAGGGTCCAGGCGCGGGTCAGCGACAGGACTGGCTCGGCGCCGGCTTCCGGCGGCATTTGTTCGAGGTACAGCTTGTAGGCCTTCATCACCGCCTGGATGCCGGTGGCGCCGGCGTGTTCAACCAGGAATTTGTGGATGTTGATGAACAGCGAGGAATGGATGTTCGGCTGCCAGGTCAGGAACCAGTCTGCCGAAAATGGCAGCATACCCTTCGGCGGCGATACACCCTTGAGTTCTTTATACAGCTTGAGCAGGCGCTCACGGGACAGCGAGACTTCGGTTTCGAGCAACTGGAGGCGGGCGCCGAGCTGGATCAGTTCGATCGCAAGCTGGATTTCCTGGGCTTCGGACACAACGCTTTTCTTGGTCATTACTCTACTCCCTGATTTACTGGCGACGACAATAACTTAGGCGATTTCTTCGACTGGCTGGCCGGCCATCAGGATGGCGGCGTGCGACTGGGCCAGCGAACGGTCCTTATTGTAGTTAGTCAGCATCGACAGGATGGCGCCGTCGTCGAAGCGGAAGCGGGCCAGCATCATGTTGCCGCCAGCGAGCTTGAGGATCTGGGCGTTGCTCATCGCTTCGATCAGGTCGGCGATTTCAGCGGAGATGCCGAGACGGAAGATGGCGGTGACCTTGTCCGCACGGATCATCTGCTGCGCGAGCATCAGGTAGCTCAGGTTTGCATCACGAATTTCCGCCATCATGTCGTTCGCCGTCATTTCCATCTCCTTGAATCCGATTTTCCGTGGTCCGCTGTGCGAACCGCCGTGTTTGTATTGCCGATGAGATAGATTCTGGACTCACGGCAACAAATCGTGAATAGGTGGGAGCCTGTATTTTGGGTGAGGGAATGACGAAGTCGATCCGTAGGTGTTCGTCTGACAGACGCCCTCGAATCGTGGTCGCGCCCCTATGAAACAGGGGCGGAAAGATGGGTTGCTTGACGGCCTGGAAGCTGCACTTTGCGGCGCGGACTTTTCGTCGTCTTGTACCGTTTACGTCAAACTTTTTTAGAACTTTAGGGTCAACCTGAACTTTTTTTGATATTTCTTAAAAAACTTCTGGCGCCCCGTGTCTGAGTCATTAACGTCAGCAATTCTGGGAACTTTAGGGTCTTGAGCAAATATTTTTGAAATTTCTTCAAAAAACCTGCGGAGTCCCGGTCGTCTGAACCTGTTACGGCTGAGTTTGGCCAAACTTGAGGGTCAAGCCGACATTTATTTCATTTTCTTACATTTGTTCTGGGAATTTGACAATTGCGATACGGAACCCGCATGAATCGTACTGGAATGGGTATCACTTTGCTGGCGATGACGAGGCGTTTCTTGATACACTCGCTCCACTTTGCATTTGAACAAGGCGATCCATGATCACCAAGCAAGACTGCGTCGCCCGCGACGCCCAAGACGCCCTCGCCCCGCTGCGCGAGCAGTTCGACCTGCCAGACGGCGTGATCTATTTAGACGGCAATTCGCTGGGCGCCCGGCCGAAGGCGGCGCTGGCCCGCGCGCAGGAAGTGATCGCCCGCGAATGGGGCCACGACCTGATCCGCAGCTGGAACAGCGCCGGCTGGTTCGACATGCCGCGCCGCCTCGGCGACCGTCTCGCCCCCCTCATTGGCGGCAAGGCCGGCGAAGTCGTGGTCACCGATACCACCTCGCTCAACCTGTTCAAGGCGCTGGCGGCGGCCGTGCACCTGCAGGCCCAGGGCCCGAACGCTGCCCGCAAGGTCATCGTGACAGAGCGCAGCAACTTCCCGACCGATATCTATATGGCCCAGGGCCTGGCCAGCTGGCTCGAGCGCGGCTACAGCGTGCGCCTGGTCGATTCCGTCGACGAGCTCCCGGCGGCGGTCGACGCCGACTGCGCGGTGCTGATGCTCACCCATGTTAACTACCGTACCGGCTACCAGCACGACATGGCCGCCATCACGGCGCACGCCCATGCCCAGGGGGCGGTAACCGTATGGGACCTGGCCCACTCGGCCGGCGCGGTGCCGGTCGACCTGAACGGCGCCAACGCCGACTTCGCCGTGGGCTGCACCTATAAGTACCTCAACGGCGGCCCCGGCTCCCCTGCCTTCATCTGGGTGCCGGCGCGCCACCAGGCCAGCTTCACCCAGCCTTTGTCGGGCTGGTGGGGCCATGCCGCGCCGTTTGCGATGGCGCCCGACTTCGCGCCCTGCGACGGCATCGGGCGCGCGCTGTGCGGCACCCAGCCGGTGGTGTCGCTGGCAATGGTCGAATGCGGGCTGGAGGTGTTCGAGCAGGCCGGCATGAACGCGATCCGCGCCAAGTCGCTGGCCCTGACCGACCTGTTCATCGCGCTGGTCGAACAACGCTGCGGCGCCCACCCGCTCGGCCTCGTCACCCCGCGCGAGCATGCGCGGCGCGGCAGCCAGGTCAGCTTCACCCATCCGCACGGCTATGCGGTGATGGCCGCGCTGATCGGGCGCGGCGTCATCGGCGACTACCGCGAACCTGCCATCATGCGCTTTGGCTTCACGCCGCTGTACACCAGCTTCGCCGACGTCTGGGATGCGGTCGAGATCCTGCGCGACGTGCTTGACTGCGAGGCGTACGATATCCATGCCAGCCGTGGCGCCGTCACCTGACCTGCAAACGAAAAGAACCTGCCATGTCCAATGAAGAGAAAAAGTGCCCGGTATCGTGGCACGGTGCCAAGATGGATTTCACCGAAGCGATGAGCTACGGCGACTACCTCGGGCTTGACCAGCTCCTGTCGGCCCAGCATCCGCGCTCGCCCAACCACAATGAAATGCTGTTCATCGTCCAGCACCAGACCAGTGAGCTGTGGCTCAAGCTGATGCTGCACGAAATGCAGGCGGTACGCACCAGCCTGCGCGCCAACGAGCTGCCGCCGGCCTTCAAGATGCTGGCGCGCGTGGCCCGCATCATGGACCAGCTGGTGCACGCGTGGGACGTGCTGGCCACCCTCACCCCGCCCGAATACACGGCGATCCGCCCTTACCTGGGTGCCTCGTCCGGCTTCCAGTCGCACCAGTACCGCGAGCTTGAGTTCATCCTCGGGAACAAGAACCCGTCGCTGCTGGCGGTGCACACCAAGGCCACCCAGGCCTACGAGGTGCTGGAACGCGAGCTGCACGCCCCTTCCGTCTACGACGAATCGATCATGTTGCTGGCGCGCAGCGGCTTTGCCATCGCCCCTGGACGGCTCGAGCGCGACTGGACCACGCCCACCGAAGCCGATGAATCGGTCAAGGCGGCCTGGCTGGGCGTGTACCAGGACCCGGACAAGTACTGGGCCTTGTACGAGCTGGCCGAGAAGCTGGTCGACCTCGAGACGGCCTTCCGCTTCTGGCGCTTCCGCCACGTCACGACGGTCGAGCGCATCATCGGCTTCAAGACCGGCACCGGCGGCACCGCCGGCGTCAGCTACCTGCGCAAGATGCTCGACGTGGTGCTGTTCCCCGAGCTGTTTGCGCTGCGCACGGCCCTGTAACCCCACTCAGGGCACCGGGTCCAGGCGCACTGCCTGGCACGCGCCCGCCCTGCAACCGGTGCCCGCGATCTGCTGCTTTTCATTGATGGCGCGCGCATCGGTGATGGTCCAGGCCTCGGCCGGCTCGATCAGGGTTTCGATGGCGACCATTTTGCCCATCTGCCAGAGAAAACCCTGGTTGGATCCGGCGCCCGACGCAAAACCAACCACCTGGTTGCGGTTATTGATGTCGTAGGCCACCGCGTAGCCACCGCCGAGGTGTCCAATATCCAGCATGACGCCCTTGAACCAGATGAACGCGTTCCGGTCATGGAAACCGGTGCCGGTTTCGGCAGTGCCCACGACCTTGCCGTGGTCATTGATGCCGAAAGCCTCGCTGACGTGGCCGCCGAAGGTGCCGATGTCGACCAGGGCGTTCCCCTTGGTGACGAATCCGTGTATGGGCGGCTCGGGCTGGCCGAATTCGCCTACGCTCGAGGTTCCGGCAACCGCTTCATGCGCATTGATCGCGTGGCCAAAACTATACAGCTCTATTGTCGAGGGCAAGGTGCCGAGGTTTTGCATCACGCCGCCGGATAAGCGGAAAGCACGCGGACTGCCATCGGCAATTCCCGCATAGCCGGTGATGTCGCCGTCGTTGTTGATCGCCCTCGCGCCAGCTGCCGGGCCGCCGAGCGTACCGAGGTCATTCATCATGCCGCCACTGTAGGCGAACGCGCGGCGCACGCTGGCCGCGTTGTCCGCCTCCCCGACCACCACGCCGGAATCGTTGATTCCCCATGCGATGCTGTCTGGTCCGCCGAAATCGCCAATGCCGACGATCGATTGGTCAACGCAACATTGTTTTATAGAAATTCTGACAACATCGCAGTTCAAGAATAGGCAAGCTCATCCGGGGCACCCTGCGCGGTCTCAGACATACCGCGAACGCCGCAACGCTACGCTGCGTTTCGGGATTGCCACGTACAATGGCCTTGACGACACCGAAACTGCGGAGGTTGCATGGAATGCGATGTGCTCATCCTTGCCGGGCTCTGGAACTCCGGGCCCGACCACTGGCAAACCCACTGGGAGCGCAAGCATCCCGAGTGGAAGCGCGCGCCGCACCGCGACTGGAACAACCCCGAATGCGACGAATGGGTGGCCGAGGTGGACGCTGCCATCGCCGGCTGCGAGGGGGCGCCGATATTAGTGGCGCACAGCCTGGGATGCGTGACGGTCGCCAAATGGGCGGCTTCGGGCTCACCCTTGAACATCGCCGGGGCTTTTTTGGTCGCGCCGAGCGATGTCGACGCGCCGAGCTACCCGGCAGAAGCGCAGGGGTTCCAGCCGATGCCGATGGAGAAGCTGCCGTTCCCGAGCATCGTGGTCGCCAGCTCAAACGATCAATACGTGACGCTGGAACGCGCGCGCGCATTTGCCGCTGCGTGGGGCAGCAAGTTTGTCGAGATCGGTGAAGCGGGACATATCAACGGCGCCAGCGGATACGGCGAGTGGCCCGAGGGTGAGCGGATGTTGATGGAGTTTTGCGGGCAGATATAACCGTCGTTCCCGCGCAAGCGGGAAACCCAGACGTCGCGAAAGTTCCTGGCTCAGTATGAATTCCCGCCTGCGCGGGAACGACGGGAGTTTTAGTTGCTGGTCGCCAGCAGCATTTCGTTCAAGCGCTTCACAAACGACGCCGGATCGGACAGCGAACCGCCTTCAGCCAGCATCGCCTGGTCGAACATGATGTGCGACCAGTCCGCGAACCGGCTGCTGTCCGCGTCTTCATGCTTCAGGCGCGTCACCAACGGGTGGTTCGGGTTGATCTCGAGGATAGGCTTCGATTCAGGCGCGTTCTGGCCTGCCGCCTTCAGCATGCGCAGCAGGTTCCCCGACAGCTCGTTCTCGTCCGCCACCAGGCAGGCCGGCGAGTCGGTCAGGCGGAAGGTCACCCGCACATCCTTGGCCTTGTCGCCCAGCGCCGCCTTCATCTTCTCGACCAGCTCCTTGTACGAGTTCTCGGTCTCTTCATGTTCCTTCTTCTCGGCTTCATCTTCCAGGCCGCCCAGGTCGAGGCCGCCCTTCGCCACCGACACCAGCTCCTTGCCTTCGAACTCGGTCAGGAACGACAGCATCCACTCGTCCACGCGGTCGGTCAGCAGCAGCACTTCGACGCCCTTCTTGCGGAAGATCTCGAGGTGCGGGCTGTTCTTGGCAGCGGTGAAGCTCTCGCCGGTGACGTAGTAGATCTTGTCCTGGCCTTCCTTCATGCGCGCGAGATAGTCGGCCAGCGAGACGGTCTGGTCGGCGTTGTCGTTGGTGGTGGAGGCAAAGCGCAGCAGCTTGGCGATGCGGTCCTTGTTGGTCGCGTCTTCGCCGATGCCTTCCTTGAGCACCTGGCCGAACTCGGTCCAGAAGGTGGTATACTTGTCCTTCTTTTCCTGCTCGTCGGCGTTAGCCAGTTCTTCCAGCATGCCCAGCACGCGCTTGGTCGAACCTTCGCGGATCACCTTCACGTCGCGCGACTCCTGCAGGATCTCGCGCGAGACGTTCAGCGGCAGGTCGTTCGAGTCGATCACGCCTTTAATGAAGCGCAGGTAGGCCGGCATCAGCTGCTCGGCGTCGTCCATGATGAAGACGCGTTTGACGTACAGCTTGATGCCGCCGCGCTTGTTGCGGTCCCACAGGTCGAACGGCGCGTGGCTCGGCACGTACAGCAGCTGGGTGTATTCGCTGCGGCCTTCGACCCGGTTATGGGTCAGGGTCAGCGGGTCCTGGAAGTCGTGCGACACGTGCTTGTAGAACTCGTTGTACTGCTCCGGCGTGATGTCGGCCTTGTTGCGGGCCCAAAGCGCGCTGGCCTGGTTGACGGTCTCGAATTCGTCCTTGACGACGGTTTCCTTCTTCTCCGCGTCCCACTCGTCCTTCTGCATCAGGATTGGCAGCGAGATGTGGTCGGAGTACTTGCGGATGATCGACTTGAGCTTCCAGCTCGAGAGCAGCTCGTCCTCGCCTTCGCGCAGGTGCAGGATGATGTCGGTGCCGCGCGAAGCTTTCTCGATCTGCTCGACGCTGTAATCGCCCTCGCCGCCCGACTCCCAGCGCACACCTTCATTGGCGTACACGCCGGCGCGGCGGGTTTCGACGGTGATCTTGTCGGCCACGATGAAGCCCGAGTAGAAGCCGACGCCGAACTGGCCGATCAGGGCCGCGTCGGCCTGCTGGTCGCCGGACAGCTTGCCGAAGAATTCCTTGGTTCCCGACTTGGCGATGGTACCGAGGTGCGAGATGACTTCGTCGCGGTTCATGCCGATGCCGTTGTCGGAGATGGTAATGGTCCGCGCCGCCTTGTCGAAGGTGACCTTGATCTTCAGTTCATGGTCGTTGCCGTACAGGGCGTCGTTATTGATCGCTTCGAAGCGCAGCTTGTCGGCCGCGTCGGAGGCATTCGAGATCAGCTCGCGCAGGAAAATTTCCTTGTTCGAGTACAGCGAGTGGATCATCAGTTGCAGCAGCTGTTTTACTTCAGCCTGGAAGCCAAGGGTCTCTTTTTCGGCAATTGCCATATTATTCCTCGTATGAAACAAGTGGGTTGAACGGATTGCAGGGATGTGGGGACGTGTTTGCTAACTTCAAGTGCAAGTCCAGGGGACAAACCAATCGAGCGCGCCGTAGCAGCGCGGCCGATGAGTTGATCACTATAGTTTCGCACACCTAAGGTGCGCCAGCCTTCTGCGGCATGCGGATAATAATCGACATATGCGCCACGGCGCACCTCGGAGGCCAGCATGAGACTGCCTGCTCCCCGCAGCGCGGCCCTGCCATTGTTGCTGCGGTTCTGCCGCTTCGCCGCAACCGCGAAATTGCGGTCCATGCAGCGCAGTTGCATGCTGCTGCTCGCGTTGCCGTTTGCTGCCTTGGCCGATCCGGTCACCGTCACAACGCATTCCACTGGCACCAGCCATACTAACGACACGGTCCTGAACACGCTTGGGTTGAACCCGTCAACGACCACGGAACCACTACCTTACGAGCTGACGCTCCGTTCGACGTTCGACAGGGATACGACGACCCCGAGGCCGGGGTTCTGGGCGTGGAACGACGCCAGCGAGGTCGTTATCGACTTTCGTATTGGAGACCAGGCCTACCACTACGATGGCACCGCCAAAAGCAACGCCAATCTCTCTGCCCAGTCAGTCAACGTGGAAGAATATGGTCACGGCGTCTGGTTCGAAACGCCTTATCTGGTTTGGGGGTTCCATCACCAGTTGCTCGGCCCGACCGGCAGCATGGGATTTGAGGCGCCGCTGGCACCGCTCTACGCCGATGACAGCGATGGCGTGCACGGTTACTTCGCCGTCAGCGTCGATCCCACAGCGCCCGAGGTGGGTTCGTTCAGTATCGAAGGACGCACTGCCACGATTTCCGTCCACGTGGCGCCGGTGCCCGAGCCGGCATCGTTTGCCCTGCTGGCGGCCGGACTGTCGATGCTGGGCCTGCTCCGGCGCAGCGGCCGCAACACACGGGTACGATGCGATGGTGCGGCACCTTGAGGGCTTCACGGCCCGGACACCACCAGATCTCTGATTGCCGGTACACATGTAACCCCAGACGAAGTCGGCAAAAGCTTAGGCAAGCGCATCGTGCCCGACGTACAATACTGCCTTGTCTATTTTTACCGAAACCGGGAACAACATGTCCGTCTACGCAAAACTCAAAGAACTGAACATCACCCTTGCCCCACCGGCCGCGCCAGCCGCCGCCTACGTCATGTACGTACAGTCGGGCAACCTGGTTTTCCTCTCGGGCCACATTGCCAAGAACGCCGACGGCTCGGTCAACGCAGGCAAGCTGGGCCAGGACGTGTCCCTGGAACAGGGCCAGGCAGCGGCGCGCTCCATCGCGATCGACCTGGTCGGCACCCTGCAGGAAGCCTGCGGCGGCGACCTGACCCGCGTCAAGCGCATCGTCAAGCTGATGAGCCTGGTTAATTCCACCCCCGATTTCACCGACCAGCACCTGGTGACCAACGGCGCCTCCGAACTGCTGGGCGAACTGTTCGGCGACGCCGGCAAGCACGCCCGTTCGGCCTTCGGCGTGGCCCAAGTGCCGCGCGGCGCCTGCGTCGAGATCGAAATGATCGTCGAAATCGCCGGCTAAGCAAGATCCGGGCGGCACTTACCCAGTGCCGCCTTTCCTGAGAACGCTTACCCAGCGTGCTCTATAATGGCCAGGCCGACCTCCGGCCCTTCCCTGTGAGACCAGCATGAAAATTGAAAATCCAAACCCGATCGAATGGCGCTTCTCGGAGCGCGCCAGCCAGCTGCAAAGCTCGTTCATCCGCGAAATCCTGAAGATCACCCAGCGCCCTGAGATCATCTCGTTCGCCGGCGGCCTGCCTTCGCCTGCCACCTTCCCGGTCGAGCACATGAAGGCAGCCTACGACAAGGTGCTGTCGACCACCGGCAAGGTGGCGCTGCAGTACGGCCCGACCGACGGTTACGCGCCCCTGCGCGAATGGATTGCCAATTCGCTGTCGACCGACAACTGCAAGATCGTGCCTGAACAGGTATTGATGACCTCCGGCTCGCAGCAGGCGCTCGACCTGCTGGGCAAGGTGCTGATCGACGAAGGCAGCCGCGTGCTGGTCGAAACCCCAAGCTACCTGGGCGCGCTGCAGGCGTTCTCGGTGTACCGCCCTGAATTCAAATCGGTCGCCACCGATGACCACGGCCTGGTGCCGTCGTCGATCGACGCGGTCGCCGAAGGTGCGCGCATGCTGTACGCGCTGCCGAACTTCCAGAACCCGACCGGCCGCAGCCTGTCGATCGAGCGCCGCGTCGAACTGGTCGAAACCTGCGCCCGCCTCGGCATCCCGCTGATCGAGGACGATCCGTATGGCTCGCTGAGCTACAAGGGCGAACCGTTCCCGAAAATGCTGAACATGAACCCGGACGGCGTCATCTACATGGGCTCCTTCTCGAAGGTGCTCACGCCAGGCATCCGCCTCGGCTACGTGGTGGCCCCGCTGCCGCTGGTGCGCCGCCTTGAGCTGGCCAAGCAGGCCGCCGACCTGCACACCGCCCAGCTGACCCAGATGGTGGTGCACGAAGTGGTCAAGGACGGCTTCCTCGAGACCCACATCCCGAGCATCCGCACGCTGTACGCGAACCAGTGCCAGGTGATGCTGGACGCGATGGCCGAGCAGTTCCCGGCCGGCGTGCAGTGGACCCGACCTGAAGGCGGCATGTTTATCTGGGTGACGCTGCCTAAGCACATCGACGCGATGGCCCTGCTGGACCAGGCGATCGCCGCCAAGGTGGCCTTCGTGCCGGGCGCGCCGTTCTATGCCAACGATCCGGAAACCAACACCCTGCGCCTGTCGTTCGTCACCGTGCCGCCGGAGCGCATCCGCGAAGGCATTGCGATCCTCGGCAAGCTGATCGCTGCACAAATGTAAGCAGTCTGGCCAGCGCCGAACGCCGGCAAATACTGCTGGTGAGCAACACATCGCTTCTTATGGTTGCGCACCTACAACAAGTCCTCCTACGGGAGGATTTGTCGTTTACACAGGGCAGAGGCGCTGCGATGTTGGCATCGGACTAACCTGTGGGAAACAATTCTTGCCTGTAGAGATAACGCAGCGTTATTATCCGATAGCTTAATTTTTCTCCCAGGCCAAGGCCAAGCATGCCGCTCCCAGCAACAATCGCCAGAGCTCCACGCCGCGACGCGGCGATCCTGATCGTCGACGACGCGCCGGCCAACCTCGGCATGCTGCGCAAGATGATGACGCAGCAGGGCTACCAGACCTTCGTCGCCAACTCCGGCGAGCGGGCGCTCAGCATTGCGCGGCGCGTCCATCCCGACCTGATCCTGCTCGACGTCGTCATGCCCGGCATGGATGGCCTGGAAACGTGCCGCCAGCTCAAGCAGCACCCAGGCACCCAGCGCATCCCGGTGATCTTCATGAGCGCGCGCTCCGAGACTGACGACGTGGTCGCCGGCTTCGACACCGGCGCGGTCGACTACATCAGCAAACCCCTGCGGATGGCCGAGGTATGCGCGCGCGTGCGCGCCCAGCTCCAGATCCGCAACACCAGCGACAGCCAGCACGAACAGGCGCAGCGCCTGCGCACCATCGTCGACAGCATGGCCGAAGGCCTGATGATCATCGAGGGCACGGGACGCATCCAGTACGCCAACCCGGCCTGCGGACGCTATCTCGGCTGCTCGCCCGAAACGCTGGAGCAAAAGACCCTGTGCGACCTGCTGGCCCCGCAGGTAGCGCAGGAATACCTCGACTACTTCGCCCGCTGTGCCAGCGAGCCCGGATTCGAACCCCAGCCGGGCGCGCGCGAAGTGGTGGTCCGCCAATGCGACGGAACCCTGCGCGCGATGGACCTGACGCTGGCGCCGATGGCCATGCACGAGACGCTGTTCATCGGCCTGCTGCATGACATCACCCACCACAAGCAGTCGGAAACCGCGCTGCAGCGCGCCGCCCTGCTCGACCCGCTGACCAAGATCGCCAACCGCCGCCACTTCGACACCTTCCTCGACATGGAATGGCAGCGCGCCATCCGCAGCGGCGAGCCGCTGTCGCTGGTGGTAATCGACGTCGACCACTTCAAGCTGTACAACGACAGCTTCGGCCACGCGGCAGGCGACCTGGCGCTGCAACAGGTCGCCGCCGTGCTGCAGGACCATGCGCCGCGCGCCACCGACCTGGCGGCCCGCTACGGCGGCGAAGAGTTCGTGCTGCTGTTCGCCGAAACCTCGCCGGCCGACGCCGCCGCGCTGGCCGAGGCCATCCGCGCCGCGGTCGAAGCGCTGCACCTGCCGCATCCGCGCTCGGCCACCTCAAGCTGGATCACCTGCAGTATCGGCGTGGCGACCATGATGCCCACCCAGCTCGACCACGTCGAAAAACTGTTCGTCGCCGCCGACCGCGCCATGTATGCAGCCAAGGAGGCGGGCCGCAACAGCGTCCGGCAGGTCGATGCCGGCAGTTCGGCCTGGGAAGCGGTCAAGGCGCTGGTGATGCGTTGAACGGAGCCGGGCCTGCAAGCGGCTCCTGTTGGCAACAAGGACAACATAACGGCGCTATAATAAAGACCGCCAATTCGCCCTATCCCAACTGGTACCGCTGTGAATCCACACCTCGACAAGCTGCATCCCTACCCGTTTGAAAAGCTGCGCCAGCTGTTCGCTGGGGTCACGCCCAACCCGGCATTGAGCCCGATCAGCCTGGGCATCGGCGAACCAAAGCATCCCACGCCCGCCTTCATCCAGAAAGCCCTGACGCACAGCGTGCAGGGACTGGCCAATTACCCAAGCACCCACGGCACCGACGCGCTGCGCGCCGCTGTCGCCAGCTGGATCGAACGCCGCTACGGCGTTGAGCTCGACGGCGCCTCCCAGGTATTGCCAGTCAACGGCTCGCGCGAGGCGCTGTTCGGCATCGCGCACTGCGTGGTCGATCCGTCCAAGCCCGGTGCGCTGGTGATGTGCCCGAACCCGTTCTACCAGATCTATGAAGGGGCGGCCTACCTGGCCGGCGCCCAGCCGTACTTTGTCAACTCCGACCCGGCGCGCAATTTCGGCTGCGACTACGGCAGCGTGCCTGACGAGGTATGGGCGCGCGTGCAGCTGATGTACATCTGCTCGCCGGGCAACCCAACCGGCGCCACGGTCTCGCTCGACGACTGGAAGCAGGTATTCGCGCTGGCCGACCGCCACGGCTTCGTCATCGCCTCCGACGAATGCTATTCCGAGATCTACCACGGCAGCGCAGCCCCGCTGGGCGCGCTCGAAGCGGCGCATGCACTCGGGCGCAGCGGCGGCGACGACCCATACGCCAACCTGATCGTCTTTTCCAGCCTGTCGAAGCGCTCCAACGTGCCCGGCATGCGCTCGGGCTTCGTGGCCGGCAGCCCGGCCATCATCAAGAAATTCCTGCTGTACCGCACCTACTGCGGCGGCGCCATGTCGCCGCCGGTGCAGGCAGCGTCGATTGCGGCGTGGGGCGATGAAGTGCACGTGGTCGAAAACCGCGCCAAGTACCGCGAAAAATTCAACCTCGTCACGCCGATGCTGAACGATGCGATCGACGTCGGCCTGCCCGACGCCGGCTTTTACCTGTGGGCCGACGTCGGCGCCAGCGGCCTGACCGACACCGAATTCGCCCAGCGCCTGTACGCCGAATATAATGTCACCGTCCTCCCGGGCAGCTACCTCGCGCGCGAAGCGCACGGCGTCAACCCGGGCCAGGGTCGGATCCGCATGGCGCTGGTCGCCGAAGTCGACGAATGCCTCGAAGCGGCCCAGCGGATCGTCCAGTTCTGCAATGCCCTATAAGTACTCACCTACCACCACACCATGACCCAACAACTCCAGACCATCATCGACACCGCCTGGGAACAGCGCGCCGACATCACCCCAGCCAACGGCAGCGCCGAACTGCGCGACGCGGTCGCCCACGTCATTGCCGGCCTTGACGACGGCACCCTGCGCGTGGCGCAAAAAACCGGCGCCGACTGGGTTGTGAACCAGTGGATCAAGAAGGCCGTGCTGCTCTCGTTCCGTCTCGAGAACAACAGCGTGATGACCAGCGACGGCACCATGCAGTTTTACGACAAGGTACCGACCAAGTTCGCCAACTACAGCGCCGACGACTTCGCGCGCGGTGGCTTCCGCGTAGTGCCGCCAGCGGTGGCGCGCCGCGGCAGCTTCATCGCCAAGAACGTCGTGCTGATGCCTTCCTACGTCAACATCGGCGCCTACGTCGATGAAGGCGCGATGGTCGACACCTGGGCCACGGTCGGCTCGTGCGCGCAGATCGGCAAGAACGTCCACCTGTCGGGCGGCGTCGGCATCGGCGGCGTGCTCGAACCGATGCAAGCCAATCCGACGATCATCGAAGACAACTGCTTCATCGGCGCGCGTTCGGAGATCGTCGAAGGCGTGATCGTCGAAGAGAACTCGGTGATTTCGATGGGCGTGTACATTGGCCAGTCGACCAAGATCTACGACCGCGCCACCGGCGAGGTAAGCTACGGCCGCGTACCGGCCGGCTCGGTCGTCGTCTCGGGCAACCTGCCATCGGAAGACGGCAAGTACAGCCTGTACTGCGCGGTGATCGTCAAGCGCGTCGACGCCAAGACCCGCGCCAAGACCGGCATCAACGAACTGCTGCGCGGCATCTAAGCCATTTCCTAAGCCGGGGGTTTGTTCCTGCGTTGCCCGAATCGGGGTCAGACCCCAATGTTCAAATAGTTTTCCGGCGATCGCCCTAACAAAATCGGGGTCAGACCCCGTTTTCAGGCAATGTTGCCGGAATTGGGGTCTGACCCCAATGTTCAAATAGTTTTCCGGCGATCGCCCTAACAAAATCGGGGTCAGACCCCGTTTTCAGGCAATGTTGCCGGAATTGGGGTCTGACCCCGATGTTCAAATAGTTACGGCTGAAATGGCCGAATAAAACTGGGGTCTGACCCCGAACCTGGAGGCGATGATGGCAATGGACCGTTTGTTTCAACTGATGAAGGAGAAGAACGCGTCGGATATGTTCTTCGCGGTAAATTCACCAGTTCATATCAAGATCAACGGCAACCTGATTCCGATTAACCAGCAGAAGCTGGAGCCGGAGAATATCGTCTCGCTGCTGGCCGAAATCGCTACCCCGGAACAGATGCGGGAGCTCGAGCGCGACAACGAACTCAATATGGGTATCTCGGTCGCCAACCTGGGCCGCTTCCGCCTGTCCGCCTTCCGCCAGCGCGGTTCGATCTCGGCGGTGTTCCGCTTTGTGCCTGCGAATATCCCTGCCCTGGGCGACCTCGGCTTGCCGCCTGTGCTGGCCGACCTGATCATGGAAAAGCGCGGCCTGCTGCTGCTGGTCGGCGCCACCGGTTCGGGCAAGTCGACCACCATCGCGTCCATGCTCGACCATCGCAACGAGCTGCGCGCAGGCCATATCCTTACGCTCGAAGATCCGATCGAGTACCTGTTCAAGAATAAGAAATCGATCGTCAACCAGCGCGAAATCGGCAGCGATGCCGAGAGCTTCCAGGTGGCGCTGCGTAATTCGATGCGCCAGGCGCCGGATTGCATCCTGATCGGCGAAATCCGCGACAAGGAAACCATGGCCGCCGCCCTCGCCTACGCGCAGTCCGGCCACCTGGTGCTGGCCACCCTGCACGCGAATAACAGCTATAACGCGCTCAACCGCATCATCAGCTTCTACCCGATCGAGAACCGGCCGGCGCTGCTGCAGGACTTGTCCTCGGCCGTGAAGGCGATCGTGTCGCAGCGCCTGGTGCGCTCTGCGGCCGGCGGCACCCGCCAGGCAGCGGTCGAAATCATGGTCAACACGCGCTACGTGTCCGACCTGATCGAGAAAGGCGAGATCGGCCAGATCAAGGAAGCGATGGACAAGAGCCTGTCGCCCGGCTCGCAGTCGTTCGAGACCGCCCTGCTCCAGCTGGTGCAGAGCGGCCTGGTGACGCAGGACGAGGCGCTGGCCAACGCGGACTCCGCCACCAACCTGCTTTGGCTGCTCAACAATGGCCCTGACAGCAAGGGCCCCGACGCCGCGCCGGAGACCAAGCCCGCCGACGACGCCCCCTCCTTCACCGAGTTCACCCTCAACAGCTAAGTCGGGCCACCCTGCCCCCTCAGCTGCCCGGTTGATGGCGAGCCGCCGCGCGTCACCCATACGTAGGTGCTGAACGGTACCGGGGTAAAGTCCAGCCGCAGCGAGCGGTCGCGCGTCACGAACGCAATCGACCCGACCGGCATGATCTCCACCTTTCCGGTGCTGGGCATGCTGGCAAAGTAGCGCCTGCCCTCGCGGCTGATCTTCAGCGTTTCGCCGTTCGACAGCGGATAGGCGCCGTACACCTCCAGCATCTCGTGCGACGCCAGGTAGTAGTTATCGCGCTCGCGCCGCGCATCGCTGCTGGGCCGCAGCGCAGGCCCTGCGCGGCTCGGCAGCGGCTGCATGATGGCGCCGCCAGTCTGCATGCCCATCTGTGCCAGCGCCGCGCCGGCGTCCAGCGCCAGCAGGCCGGCCAGCGCCGCGTGAATTAAGACTCGCATGATTCCCTCCTGCGTGGTAAGGAAGCGGGCGCTCGGCCCCATGCTCGTTTGACCAGCGCTGCGATGGCCAGTTCAAGAGAAACGACAATCCGGGCAGACTGTTTAGTGCATATGTTATGCTCCCGCCATCCCCCATGCGACCACAGGCCTGCCGGCACCACGCCCGGCAGCCATGCGCCGCCCATGCATACATGAATAAGATGAACAAGACTCTCTACGGTATCCCCAACTGCGACACGGTCAAGAAGGCCCGCACATGGCTGGCCGACAATGGCCAGCAGTTCGATTTCCACGACTTCAAGAAGCAGGGCCTGGAGCGCGCCACCGTCGCAGCCTGGCTCGAACAGCTTGACTGGGAAGTGCTGGTCAACCGCAAGGGCACGACCTGGCGCAAGCTGAGCGACGAGCGCCGCGCCGCCGTCACCAGCAAGGCCGATGCGCTTGAGCTGATGCTGGAACACCCGTCCGTGATCAAGCGCCCGGTGCTGGCCGCCGCAGGCCGGCTGTCCGTCGGCTTCTCCGATGCCCAGTACCGCCAGATCTTCCCGTCCGCACCATGACGCCTTCACGCACCCTCGCGCTGACCGAAGAGCTGATCGCCCTGTCGTCGATTACGCCTGACGACAAGGGCTGCCAGCGCCGCCTTGCCGGCCTCCTTGCGCCGCTGGGCTTTACCTGCGAGACCATCGAGTCGAACGGCGTGACCAACCTGTGGGCGCGCAAGGGCACGGCGTCGCCGGTATTCGTGTTCGCCGGCCATACCGACGTGGTCCCCACCGGTCCGGTCGACCAGTGGCATTCGCAGCCTTTCACGCCGACCCACCGCGACGGCAAGCTGTATGGCCGCGGCGCCGCCGACATGAAGACCTCGATCGCCGCCATGGTCGTCGCCTGCGAAGAATTCACCGCGGCGCACCCGGACCACAAGGGCTCGATCGCCTTCCTGATTACCAGCGACGAGGAAGGCCCGGCCACCGACGGCACCGTCGTGGTCTGCCAGCGCCTGGAAGAACGCGGCGAGACGATCGATTACTGCCTGGTCGGCGAGCCGACCTCCGCCCACATCCTCGGCGACATGATCAAGAACGGCCGCCGCGGTTCGCTGTCGGGCAAACTGGCCATCAAGGGCGTCCAGGGCCATATCGCCTACCCGCAGCACGCCCGCAACCCGATCCACCAGGCCGCGCCGGCGCTGGCCGAGCTGGCGGCCGAGCAGTGGGACGAAGGGAACGAGTACTACCTGCCGACCTCGTGGCAGGTGTCGAACATCCATGCCGGCACCGGCGCCAATAACGTCATCCCGGGCGAGCTGACCCTGGAGTTCAACTTCCGCTTCTCCACCGCCAGCACGGCCGAAGGACTCGAAGCGCGGGTGCATGCGATCCTCGACAAGCACAACCTCGAATACGACCTGCAGTGGACCTTGTCGGGCCTGCCCTTCCTGACCCCGCGCGGCACGCTGTCCGATGCGGTGGCCAGCGCCATCGCGCTTGAAACCGGCGTGCATACCGAATTGTCGACCACCGGCGGGACCTCCGATGGCCGCTTCATCGCTCGGATCTGCCCGCAAGTGATAGAATTCGGCCCTCCGAACGCCAGCATCCACAAGATTGACGAGCACATCGAGCTGCGTTTCGTCGATCCGCTGAAGAACATCTACCGCCGCACGCTGGAAAACCTGCTGGCGTAAGCTCGCCCAACCGAGAGAACAGGCCATGACCAATACCACCCTCTTCACCACGCCGCGCGACCTGCTGCGCTATGCCGTCACCCGCTTCAATGGCGCCAGGCTGTTCTTTGGCCACGGCAGCGCCGAAGCGCTCGACGAAGCCGCCTACCTGATCCTGCACACGCTCAAGCTCCCGCTCGACAAGCTCGAACCCTTCCTCGACGCGCGCCTGCTGCCCGACGAGGTGCTGCAGGTGCTGGCCGTGATCGAACGCCGCGCCACCGAGCGCGTGCCTGCGGCCTACATCACCAACGAGGCGTGGCTTGGCACCTATCCGTTCTATGTCGATGAGCGCGTGATCGTGCCGCGCTCCTTCATCGCCGAACTGGTGCCGCAGTCGTTCAGCCCATGGGTCGAAGACCCGTTCGCGGTCGAGAACATCCTGGAACTGTGCACCGGGTCCGGCTGCCTGTCGATCATGATGGCCGACGCTTTCCCGAACGCGGTAGTCGATGCGGTCGATATCTCGACCGACGCGCTGGCCGTCGCCGAGCTCAATATCCGCGAGTACAAGCTCGAAGGCCGGGTCAACCCGATCGTCTCGGACCTGTACGAGAACGTGCCCTTCAAGAAGTACAACCTGATCGTCACCAATCCGCCATACGTGAATTCGCAATCGATGGCGTCGCTGCCGGAGGAATACCTGCGCGAGCCGCAGATTGCGCTGGACGGCGGCGCGGACGGCATGGACCTGGTCCGCAAGATCATCGCCGGCGCGGCCGAGCGCCTGACGCCGGACGGCATCCTGATGGTCGAGATCGGCAATGAGCGCGATTACGCCGAAGCCGCGTTCGGACACCTGGGGCTGACCTGGGTGACGACCAGCGCTGGCGACGATATGGTGTTCCTGCTCACGGCCGAACAGCTTCAAAACGCATAGATATAAAACGGCGGATGCGCGTTGCTTATCCGCCCTACGAACACCACGATACGTAGGGCGGATAAGCGTAAGGCTCGGCGCCCCCGCACATCCGCCATGTACACCTTTAAAGAACCTCAATGATCCGCTTCATCAACGTAAGCCTCATGCGCGGCACCAAGCCGCTGCTCGACGGCGTCGACCTCACCCTCAACCCCGGCGACAAGATCGGCCTGATCGGCGCCAACGGCGCCGGCAAATCCAGCCTGTTCGCGATGCTGCGCGGCGAGCTGCACCCGGACCAGGGCGAGATCGACTTCCCGGCCAAATGGCGCATGGCCTACGTGGCCCAGGAGACTCCGCCGCTGGAACGCGCCGCGCTGGACTACGCCATCGACGGCGACGTCAACCTGCGCCGCCTGCAGTCCGAACTCGAACGCCTCGAATCCGAGCCTGAAACCAGCGACAACGGCATCGCCATCGGCGAGATCTACAGCGCGCTGGCCGATGCCGACGCCTACACCGTGCAGTCGCGCGGCGAGCAGCTGCTGCTTGGCCTGGGCTTCTCGATGGAGCAGATGCAGCAGCCGGTGGCCTCGTTCTCGGGCGGCTGGCGCATGCGCCTGAACCTGGCGCAGGCGCTGATGTGCCCTTCCGAACTGCTGCTGCTCGATGAACCGACCAACCACCTCGACCTCGATGCGATCATCTGGCTGGAAGACTGGCTCAAACGCTATCCCGGCACCCTGATCATCATTTCGCACGACCGCGACTTCCTCGACGAAATCGTCAACGTCGTCGTGCACATCGACGAGCGCAAGCTGAAACGCTACTCCGGTAACTACTCCGGCTTCGAGCGCCAGCGCGCGGCCCAGATGATCCTGGCCGCCGGCGCCCTCGAAAAGCAAATGCGCCAGCGCGCCCACCTCGAGTCGTTCGTCAACCGCTTCAAGGCGCAGGCTTCGAAAGCGCGCCAGGCCCAGAGCCGCATGAAGGCGCTGGCCAAGATGGAAGAGCTGGCGCCGCTGCGCGCCGCCGCCGAATTCTCGTTCGAGTTCCGCGAGCCCTTGTCCGCGCCGAATCCGCTGCTGGTGATGGAAGATGTCAATGCGGGCTACCCCATCCTCGACGGCCACGGCGACAAGGTGGGCGACAAGACCATCGTCTCGAACATCAAGTTCTCGCTGCAGATCGGCCAGCGCATCGGCCTGCTGGGCGTGAACGGCGCCGGCAAGTCGACCCTGATCAAGACCATCGCGGGCGAGCTCGAACCGCTGACCGGCGAGGCCACCATCGGCAAGGGCCTGTCGATCGGCTATTTTGCCCAGCACCAGGTCGAGATGCTGCGGCACGACGAGTCGCCGCTGTGGCACCTCGCGAAAATCGCGCCGACGGTGCGCGAGCAGGAGCTGCGCAACTTCCTGGGCGGCTTTAACTTCCCGGGCACCATGGTCACCAGCCCGATCCGCCCGTTCTCGGGCGGCGAGAAAGCGCGCCTGGCGCTGGCCCTGATCGTGTGGCAGCGCCCTAACCTGCTGCTGCTCGATGAACCAACCAACCACCTCGACCTCGAAACGCGCGAGGCGCTGACGATGGCGCTGGCGCAGTTCGAAGGCACGCTGGTCGTGGTATCGCACGACCGCCACCTGCTGCGCGCCACCACCGACCAGTTCATCATCGTCGCCGACGGCAAGCTGCAGCCGTTCGACGGCGACCTCGACGACTACAAGGACTGGCTGTTCCAGACCAAGCTTGGCAAGGGCACCAGCGTGCTGCCTGCTGCGGGCAAGGAGAACAAGACCGCGTATCCTGCCGCCTCGCCGGTGGCGCCTGCCGCCGCGCCTGCGGTCAGCAGCAAGGACCAGAAGCGCCAGGATGCCGAGCAGCGCCAGCGCCTGGCCACCTTGCGCAAGCCGATCGAGAACAAGCTGAAACGCCTGGAAGAGCAGATCGCGAAACGCACCGAGCAGAAGACCGAAGTCGATGCGAAGCTGGCGGAACCGGCGATCTATGAAGCGGCCAACAAGGCCACGCTGAAGACGCTGTTGGCGGACCAGTCCTTCTACACGAAGGACCTGGCGCAGCTGGAAGCGGAGTGGCTGGAACTGCAGGAACAGCTGGAAGCAATCGCCGCGTAAATCCAGGGCGGCGCGGCAGGCTTATGCAGCCTGCTGCGCGCCTCCTGGTTCGGCGGCGGCGTTGCGCTTGATCGACATCAGCTTGTCGATGTCCACCAAAATCAGGCGCCGGCCGTCGACCTCTCCCAATCCCACGAAATAATCGCAGCCTGCGTCAAACGCGCCTGGTTCAACCGGCAGCGGCGAGATCTGGGCGGGTGACAGCTTGACCACGTCGGTCACGCCATCGACCACCATGCCCATGACGCAGTTTGACAGCTGCAGGATGATCACGTCCGTCTGCGCCAGCGGCCGCGCGCCTTCGCTGAAGGCCACGCGCATGTCGACGATCGGCATGATCACGCCGCGCGACACCGCCACCCCTTCGACGATCTCGCCGCTGGACGCAAAGCGCTCGAGCGACTTCAGGCTGCGCAGCTCCTGCACCTTGCGAAAATCCAGCCCGTACTCAAGACCGCCGAGCCGGAAGCTCAGGAATTCGATCTGGCCGTTGCCGGTCGAGGAAGGTTCACGGGTGTGCATGGCGGTCCTTTCGTTTCTGCGGGGGCAGCAAGGTAACGAAGTCCTATAGTAAGGGCAGTCCGTCCTACGTTCGTTGACTGTAGTCAACCTCCGCTGTTGCCCGTTTCGCCTGTGAACAAAGGGCTGGCGCACCGGCCAGTCCCTCTAGGAAAAGGACTACCCCTTCATCAGTCGACGTTACGGCCGCGCGCTTTCAGGGCCGCCCGCACCCCGCGGCCATAGGCCGGGTCGGCCTTGTCGAAATGCCCCAGCTGGCGCTGCAGGATCGACTCGTCCACATGGACCAGCGCACCGGCCAGGTTATTGAACAGGTTATCCTTTTCCTGCGCCGGCAGCAGGCGGAACAGGTTGCCCGGCTGGGTGTAGTCGTCCTCCGTGCCGCGGCCGTCGAAGCGCCCGGCGCCGCCGGCCAGCGCCAGCTCAGGTTCGCCGTGCCCCATGCCGCCGCCATGCTGGCCGGCCGGGTTCACCGCCGCATAGTTCTGCGCGGCGCCGCCATGGCCGAACGCCATCGCGCCGTCACGCTGCTGGTTGTGGAACGGGCAGCGCGGGGAGTTCACCGGCAGGTGCTGGTGATTGGTGCCGACCCGGTACAGCGCCGCGTCGTGGTACGAGAACAGGCGCCCCTGCAGCATCTTGTCCGGCGAATAGCCCATGCCAGGCACCACGTTCGCCGGCGAAAACGCCGCCTGCTCGACTTCGGCGTGGTAATTGACCGGGTTGCGGTTCAGTTCAAGCAAGCCCACCGGATGCAGCGGGAAGTCGCGGTGCGGCCAGACCTTGGTCAGGTCGAACGGATTCCATCCGGTGCGCGCGCCCCAGTCGGCCAGCTGCTCCTCGCTCGCTACCTGCACGCTGACATCCCACTGGGGGAACTCGCCGCGCCCGATGGCGTCGAACAGGTCGCGCTGGGCCGAGTCAGGGTCGATGCCGCCCAGGCGCACCGCGTCGGCGGCGTCCAGGTTGCGGATGCCCTGGCGTGTTTTCAGGTGCCATTTGACGTACACCCGCTCGCCATCGGCGTTGACCAGGCTGAAGGTATGGCTGCCGAAACCGTCCATGTGGCGGTAGCCGTCCGGCGTGCCGCGGTCCGAGAACAGGATCGTCACCTGGTGCAGGCTCTCTGGCGCCTGGCTCCAGAAGTCGAACATCATGTTGGCCGACTTGAGGTTCGAGCGCGGGCAGCGCTTTTGCGTGTGGATGAAGTCCGGGAACTTGATCGGATCCTTGATGAAGAACACCGGCGTGTTATTCCCGACCAGGTCCCAGTTGCCTTCCTCAGTGTAGAAGCGCACCGCGAAGCCGCGCGGATCGCGCTCGCTGTCCGCGCTCCCGCGCTCGCCGCCGACGGTGGAAAAACGCACAAAGGTCTCGGTCCGCTTGCCCACCGCGGCAAACAGCTTGGCCTTGGAGAAGTGGCGGATGTCGTGGGTGACGGTGAAGGCGCCGTAGGCGCCCGAGCCCTTGGCATGGACCACGCGCTCGGGAATGCGCTCGCGGTTGAAGTGCTGCAGCTTCTCGATCAGGTGGAAGTCTTGCAGCAGCAAGGGGCCGCGCGGGCCCGCGCTCAGCGAGTTCTGGTCGTCTTCAACGGGAATGCCCGATGCGGTGGTGTGGCGTGGTGGCTGGCTCATTCGATGTCCTTGGCTGTCGTTGGATCAATGAACTCATCTTAACTACGGCCCGGCAGAAGGAAAAGCTAATTGATTTTATCGAACTAATAGATTTTTATAATGCAACATTGAGTCCGGTACGGTTAACAAAGCAACCGACCGGCAACGCGCATGGCGTGTACTATTCGACAAAAATGACCCGTGGCGATCGCCGCCACTGCCCTACGATAAGGCCGACGATGAAAAGTGAAGTCCTTCCCGGCGCCAGCCCGCTGCCCAACATGGATGCGCCTGCCGCAGCAAAGTCGGCGGGGCTGCGCTATGTCAGCGATACCCGGCCGGGGATCACCCGCAACGGCAGTCCCGGCGCCTTCCATTATGTCGATGCCGACGGCGGTACCGTGAAGGACGAGGCCACCCTCGCCCGCATCAAGTCGCTGGTGATCCCGCCCGCATGGACCGACGTGTGGATCTGCGCGCAGGCCAACGGCCACCTGCAGGCTACCGGCCGCGATGCGAAAGGCCGCAAGCAGTACCGCTACCACCCGCGCTGGCGCCACCTGCGCGATGAGGTCAAGTACGAACGGATGCTCAACTTCGGCAAGGCGCTGCCGGCCATCCGCCGCCATGTCGACGCCGCGCTCAAGCTGCACGGCCTGCCGCGCGAGAAGATGCTGGCCACCGTTGTCTACCTGCTGGAACTGACGATGATGAGGATCGGGAACGAGGAATACGCGCGCACCAACAAGTCGTTCGGCCTGACCACGCTGCGCAACCGCCATGTGCACATCGACGGCAAGGCGGTCGAGTTCCGCTTCCGCGGCAAGAGCGGCGTTTTCCATAACGTCAAAGTGGAAGACCGGCGCCTCGCGCGCATCATCCAGCGTACCCGCGAGCTGCCCGGCCAGGAACTGTTCCAGTACATCGATGAAAACGGCGAGCCGCATACGATCGACTCGGCCGACGTCAACGAGTACCTGCGCGAGATCACGGGCGAGGACTATACCGCCAAGGATTTCCGCACATGGTCTGGCACCGTGCTGGCGGCGCTGGCCTTGCAGGAGTTCGAGAAGTTCGACTCGGAAGCGCAGGCCAAGAAGAACATCGTGCGCGCGATCGAATCGGTGGCGGAAAAGCTGGGCAACACGCCGTCGATCTGCCGCAAATGCTATGTGCACCCGGCGATCATCGACGCTTACCTGGAAGGCACGGTGCTCGAAGCGCTGCGCACCCGCACCGAGCAGGAACTGGTGGGCGAGCTGCACGACCTCCAGCCGGAGGAGGCGGCGGTGCTGGCCTTGCTCCAGCAGCGCCTGCAGCGCGAGGACGCGCAGCCGGCCAAGCCGAAAAAGCGCGCCAGCCGAAAAAAGTAAGGGCGCCGGCGCTTACTGCGCGCCGCTGTCCCATTCGACCAAGCCGACGCTGCCCGAGAAGATGCGTTCGCCCTGCGGCACGCCGGAGCGCAGCATGGCCTTGATCTCTTTCGGCGCCAGGTTGTATTTACTGTCGCCGTCGGGGTGGTAGCTGAGGGTGCGGATCGTGGTATCGCCAGTCAGCATGCTGACCCTGACCGAGTTCCCGCCCGCGCTGGCGCGGCGCTGCTGCTGCAGCTGCTCCAGCAGGGCCATCCCCGCCTGGTGCTCGCCCTCGGTCGTCTTGATGTCTTCCGACAGCTTGCCGATCGCCTTGAGCACCGGTCCTACCGCCGCACCCATCTTCTGGAACTGCGGCGCCTGGTCGGCGGTCAGGGTCAGCTCGCCCTTGCGCACGCGGGTCGCCAGCTGCATGTACTGGCGCACGTCCGCCTGCGAGGTCAGCGCCTGCATTTCTTCCTTGCGCTGCGCGGCGAGCTGCGCAAACGTGGCGACACGCTCGCCAATCTGCCCGATCACTTCGTCGATGCGCTTGCAGTCCGGCTGCAGCACGAACACCAGCATCTCGCTCTGCTTGCGCGCGCCGGCCGATTCGATCTCGATGCGGCGCGCGGCGACCGCGCAGCCTTCGGCCTGGTTGATGAAGATGTCGTCGGCGATGATCTCGCAGTTCACCGCGTGTTCGACGAACACCCGGGTGCCCGAGATAATGCAGCTCTCGGCGCGCTGGAGCCTGACGTCGCCCAGGGTGGCCTGGATGATGGCGGCCGACGCCACGCCCTTGACCGTAATGTCGCCGAGGGCGTTGTGGGCCGAACCGCCCACCAGGTTGCTGTTCAACAGGATGGTGCCGCCGCGCGAGACAATATTGCCGAACACGTCGGCGTGCACGGTGATGCCCTCGCCTTCAATGACCCGTTTCTCCTGGACTTCGCCGAATTCCTCGTAATCGCCCTCGAGCTGGAGGTTGCCGGTGGTGCGCGCGCTGACGCCGTCGCGGCTGACGATCTTGTCGCCCACCGAGACCTGGCTGGTTTCGCGGTCCACATTCAAAAAGCCCGCCTGCAGCGCCACCAGGAATTCGCCTTCGCCGGTCGCTTCAACCACCGTGCCGGGTCCGGCCATCGATTGCAGGTCGATATCCTTGGGGATTGCCGGCTCCAGCACGCGGCCCGCCAGGTCGAAGCCGTTCTCGCCATCCGAACGCGGAACCTTCTTGAGCAAGCGCGCTCCCTGCTGGATCTGCGGGAAGCGGTTCTGGAACGCCATCAGGTCAAGCTTGCCATTGGCGAGCTGGCGCGGCGCGTCGCTGCGGTGCAGGTCATCGCAGACTTCAATCACATGGGCGTCGACGCCATTCAGCGCTTCGCACTGCCCGGCCACGATGGTGCGCTCGGACTTTGTCGATGCAATCGCGGCCTTCACCGCGTTCATGTCTATGCCAAAGCGGATCCCCTTGATCCACATGTCGGCGACAAATTCGCCCGGGTCGAGGCGCGCCAGGACGCCCGCGCCTTCGGGATCGGCGGGGTCGGTCATGTAGGCCGGTTCAAAGTAGTATTCGGCCCTGCCGCCGCTGATCTTGACCGCCTTGTAGACGGCGCGCCGTTCGGCAGCAAAAGGCGCGACGCCCGCCGCGATGCGCAGCAAATCGTCCGGCCGCTGGCGCGCCGGCCCATGGCCGTACAGCGCCTTGATGAAGGCGGGATAATCGATGTCGGTAAAATAGCGGCCGGTGCTGAAAACATTGTCGACGGCGGCCACAAGGGCGGTCTTGGCAGTCGCAGGATTGGCGTAGATGCCGTCCGCACGGGCCAGCAGGCCTGGTCCAAGGTCGCCAGTGCCCGTCCCCGCATCCGCGGATGCCAGCGCAAGCTCTGCTGCAGAAGACTCGATCGACACGCGTTACCCCAGGCTTTAAACTACATTGCAATAATGTAAATATTCTTACCGTCGAGGTAAGATTTTTCGCAAGAGTAGCACGTTGTCTACCGTTGTGAACATATTGGCAATGAGAAAGTTGGCAATTGTCCCAAAAAAAATACAATTGCCGGTAAGAAGCTTAGCGGCGTGGGGATTTCGGGTACAGGTCCATGCCCGCTTCATTGATCTGGCGGCGCAGGTCGCGGCGTTCGTCCGGGGTCAGGCGGCCGCCGCGGCGGAACGATTCCGCATTTTGCTGGTTTTGCTCCTGCTGCATTTGCAGCTGGCGGCGCTGTTCTTCCGCGCGTGCCTCGAAAGTGCGCGCGTCGAACTGGCGCGCCCGTTCCTGGCGGTCTGGCGGCGGCGCCTGGCGCTCGGCGCGCTGGGCCTGGATGGCGCGCTGCGCATCGCTGTTGCCCGGGCCGGCATGGGCAGCGGACATGGCAGCGCCGGCCAGCAGCATGCCGGCGGCGAACCGGCGGACGAACGAATACCGGCCGAAAAATTGGGCGCTTGATACCGCGTCGATTTTGTTGTGCAGGTTATTCATAGGTTCCTCTTCCGCGATGCCATTTAAACAGATAAGCTTCATTTCGCTTAGGGCCAGTGTATGGCCAATCGCAGGGGGGTGTAAGCCGAATTGGGTAAGGTTTGTAACACTTTGTAATGCCTTGCATGCAGAGCGCATGTATAAAGCGATATGACGTTACCATAGCGACATGAATATGACAAATTTGACAGCCATATGAATCCACAATCGACATCAAACAACGGCAACAATACAACGGCAGCTACCGGTGGTGGCCACACCGCTAAAATTATGGTAGTGGACGATGACGTTCGCCTGCGCGACCTGCTGCGCCGCTACCTGACGGAGCAAGGCTTCTCGGTCGTCACCGCGGAAAGCGCGACGGCAATGAACAAGCTGTGGCTGCGCGAGCGTTACGACCTGCTGGTGCTCGACCTGATGCTTCCTGGTGAAGACGGCCTGTCAATCTGCCGCCGCCTGCGCGGCGCCGGCGACCAGACCCCAATCATCATGCTGACGGCGAAAGGCGAAGACGTCGACCGCATCGTCGGCCTCGAAATGGGCGCAGACGATTACCTGCCCAAGCCATTCAACCCGCGCGAGCTGGTGGCCCGCATCGGCGCTGTCCTGCGCCGCAAGGGCCCCGACGAAATCCCGGGCGCGCCATCCGAAACGCCACAAACCTTCGAGTTCGGCCAGTTCGTGCTCGACCTGGGCACCCGCACCCTGAAGAAGAACGGCGAGACGGTGCCGCTGACCACCGGTGAATTCTCGGTGCTCAAGGTGTTCGCCCGCCACGCGCGCCAGCCGCTGTCGCGCGAGAAGCTGATGGAACTGGCGCGCGGCCGCGAGTACGAAGTGTTCGACCGCAGCCTGGACGTCCAGATCTCGCGCCTGCGCAAGCTGATCGAACCGGATCCTTCCAGCCCGCTGTACATCCAGACTGTATGGGGCCTCGGCTACGTATTCATTCCTGAAGGCCAGCCGCGCTAGTGTTCTTACGTGACGAGACAAGGCCAGGCACGCCGCGCATGGGATGGTTACGGAGCGGTTTGTTCTGGCGCACCTTCCTCCTCCTGAGCATCCTGACCACGGTGTCGATGGCATCGTGGATCGGCATGATCAGCACGATCCAGCGCGGCGCGAAGGTCGAGCAGACGGCGCAGCTGGTCATCTCGGTGGTGACCATCACCCATGCCGCCCTCACCCACTCCGCGCCCGAACTGCGCCGCGAACTGCTGTTCGAGCTGGTGTCCAACGAAGGCATCCGCATCTTCACGCTGGAAGACTCCGACGTGGTCGACCCGCCGCCGGACAATCCCCTGATGCCGGAGATCGCAAAGATCGTGCGCGAAAAGCTGGGCGCCGACACCCAGTTCTCCAGCAGCGTCAACGGCGTGGCCGGTTTCTGGATCAGCTTTAACATCGACGACGACAAATACTGGCTGATGCTCGAACGCGAGCGCCTGTCCGGGCTGACCGGGGTGCAGTGGCTCGGCTGGGCCAGCGTGGTCGGCGTGCTGTCGCTGCTCGGCGCGGCGTTGATCTCAAGCCTCGTCAACCTGCCGCTGGCGCGCCTGACCGCTGCCGCGCGCGACATCGCCATTGGCAGGCGCCCGGCGCCGCTGCCGGAAAAAGGATCGAAGGAGATCATCGAGGCCAACCGCAGCTTCAACCAGATGGTCGAAGACCTGCAGCAGGTCGAATCCGACCGCGCCGTGATCCTGGCCGGCATTTCGCACGACCTGCGCACGCCGCTGGCGCGCATGCAGCTCGAACTCGAAATGGCGCAGCTGGGCGCCGAGGCGCGCGAAGGCATGCAGTCCGATATCGCACAGATGGACGCCATCATCGGCCAGTTCCTCGACTACGCCAAGCCAACCGAGGCCGCCACCTTTGTCCCGATCGACATCAGCGGGCTGCTCGAAGACGCCGCCCGCGCCGCGGAACGGATGCCCGGCGTGAAGGTCACTACCGACATCGAGCAGGACGTGCTGGTAAGCGGCAATGCCACCGACCTGCGCCGCGTGATTAACAACCTGATCGAGAACGCGCGCCGCTACGGCCAGACCCCGGGCGCCGGCGTCACCGAAATCGACATCTCGTGCCGCATCAAGCCGACCGGCATGGGCAAGCGCGCCGCGATCGAGGTGCAGGACCATGGCCCAGGCGTGCCGGACGACCAGATCGAACAGCTGCTCAAGCCTTTCACGCGGATGGACAGCGCGCGCGGCCAGGCCAATGGCGCGGGCCTGGGCCTGGCGATCGTCGAACGCGTGGTATCGCGCCACAACGCCGAACTCCACGTCAGCAACCGCGAAGGCGGCGGCCTGAAAATCCAGATCCTGATGCCGCTGGCCGAGTGATCTTTGGCGGCGCGGCCGGTTTATACTACCGGTTTCGCCGCCAACCAATCGCCACAGCCATGCTCACTTACGCCGACATCGAACAAGCCGCGGAACGCATCCGCGGCGCCGCCCACCGCACGCCCGTACTGACGTCGCGCACCGCCGACCAGCGCAGCGGCGCGCAGCTGTTCTTCAAATGCGAGAACTTCCAGCGCATGGGCGCCTTCAAGTTCCGCGGCGCCTACAACGCCATCTCGCGCTTTACCGAAGACCAGCGCCGCGCGGGCGTGCTGACCTTTTCGTCGGGTAACCACGCGCAGGCGATCGCGCTGTCGGCCAGCCTGCTGGGCATCCGCTCGGCCATCATCATGCCGCACGATGCGCCGCAACTGAAGGTCGAGGCGACCAAGGCCTATGGCGGTGAAGTCATCGTCTACGACCGCTACAAGGAAAACCGCGAGGAGATCGGCGAGCGCCTCGCCAAAGAGCGCGGCATGACGCTGATTCCGCCATACGACCACCCGGACGTCATCGCCGGCCAGGGTACGGCGGCCAAGGAACTGTTCGAGGAAGCGGGCCAGCTTGACGTGCTGCTGGTGTGCCTTGGCGGCGGTGGCCTGCTGGCCGGGTCCGCGCTGGCCGCGGCTGCGCTCTCCCCCGGCTGCAAGGTGATCGGCGTCGAGCCGGAGCTGGGCAACGATGGCCAGCAGTCGCTGCGCAAGGGCGAGGTGGTGCACATCGCCGTGCCCGACACGATCGCCGACGGCGCCAAGGTGACCCACGTGGGCAAGCATAATTTTGAAGTGATCAAGCGCCAGGTCGACGACATCATGACGGTGTCCGATGCGCTGCTGGTGGAGACGATGAAGTTTTTCGCCGAGCGCATGAAGATGATCGTCGAGCCGACCGGCTGCCTTGGCGCGGCCGCGGCCCTGCACGGCATTGTGCCGGTCGAGGGCAAGAAGGTCGGGATCCTGATCAGCGGCGGCAATGTCGACCTGGCGGCGTTCGCACGCTTCGTCAGCGCATGAAGCTGATCCAGGCGCGCGGCCTGCCAGCGCCAGCAGGCCATTACTCCCAGGCGGTCGAGGCCAACGGCCTGGTTTTCCTGTCCGGCGTCCTGCCCCAGCAGGGCGTGGTCGATCCGAATATCGACACCTTCCAGGACCAGTGCGAATCGGTCTTCGGTCAATGCGAGAAGATTTTGCAGGCCGCCGGGTGCGGGTTCCAGGACGTGGTCCAGTGCACGGTGTACGTGGTGGGCATAGCCAACTGGCCGGAGTTTAACGCCATCTATGCGCGCGTGTTCGGCGCGCACAAGCCGGCGCGCGCGGTCGTTCCGGTGCCGGAACTGCACTTCGGGTACAGCGTCGAAGTGCAGATGACCGCCGCGCTGCCGGCCGCCTAGTTTTCCTTGCGTACCAGTTCGGCCTTGAAGCGCGGCTTGGCGTCGCGCTCCAGGTAATACGACATCGACTTGCCATCCGGTGCCAGCGTCACTGTCCATACATTGGTCGACGCGGCCGGGATCAGGCGGGCCGTATAGGCATCGGCCTCGAACGACTGTGCGTTGTCGTTGCCTTTGTCGTTCGCCATCCCGCCATACATGGTTTGCTCGTCCGGCGTGCCATCCTCATGGCGATGGTCGTGCTTGAGCTCCAGGCCCGCCGCGGTCTTCCTGAAGACCCAGGTACGCGAGCGGTCGGCACCGACGATGAACGGCACGCGCACTTCGTCCGCCGTGCAGGAAGCGATGTGGGCCACCAGCTTCTTGCCCGCGAAGGCATCTCCCGGATCGCGCGGGAACACCGAGGCGCCTTCAAACGTGGCGCCGCACATGACCGCCAGGCGTGCGAAGAATTCCGCCTTCGGATCGTGCTTGCCGGCTGCATCAGCGCAGGCTGGAATGGCGGCGGCAAGCGCGCCCAGTACGGCGGCGTATCCCAAAAATCTCATGGCTGCTCCTGTTGTTGAAGTGAGCAGCACGATAGGCCGGGCCCCGCCCGGCTGTCAACGACTTATTCTTTCGACGCCTGCTCGATCGCCTGGCGCACCTCGTTGGCGTCGGCCGGCCTGACCACGCGCGCCATCTCCTTGCCGTCCTTGATCACGACTACCGTCGGCCACAGCTTGACGCGGAAGGAACGGCCAAGCGGACGCCCTGGGCCATCTTCGACCTTGATGTGCTGGACTGAGGGATTGGCCGACAAGGCCGACGTGATGTGCTGCTCGGCCGCGCGGCAGTAGCCGCACCAGCCGGTGCCGAATTCGAGTGCGACCGTGCCGGGAAGCGCGTCGATCGCGCTGCGTTCCGGCTGCGTGGTTTCATATGCCTTACCCATGCTGGCTCCTTTCAACGCTGTTCGGGGCGCCGTGCGCCGTGTCGTTCAAGTATGCCACGCAGGCTGCGGCCACGCGCGCACCGGTCGGCTACAAGGCGGCCGCCGGGGCCTCGCTGCAGGCCACATCCCAGGCGTTCAGTTCGGCGCCGCGCTTCTTGATCCAGACCTGCGCGCGCGCCGACCGGTCGCTGTCGAACACCAGGGCATGCAGCTCCTCCTTGCCGTGCGGGGGCGCGCTGACATCGATAGCGCTCAGGCGAAAGCGCAGCGCGCGGTGCGGCGCGCAGCTGGTATTCCCCGCAAACAGCAGGCGCGCCCGCACCAGCAGCACGCCGTGCTGGTCGATCAGGGGCGCGAGGTCGGCATCGGGAATACGCTGTTTGAGTTCAATCAGCCGGTTAGGCTTGCCGCACGGGGCGCGGTCGAGCCACGCCAGGCGCTTTTCGGCGGCGACGCTCCAGCGCTGGTTTGCCGCTGCGCGCGGGTTGTAGGCATAGCGCGTCTGCGTCATGCGGCACAGCGCGCCCGCTGAGCGGTACGAGGCGCCGTCGACACTGGCCTCGATTCGCCACGGGGCTTTGCGCGACGCGCGCACGACGTCGAAAACCGGCGCGCGGGCCTGCTGCGAGATGCCGCTGTAGAAGGCCTTGAACGAGGCCGCCTCCTGTGCGGTGGGCTCGCGCCGCTCCGGGGGCGCTTCCTGGGCGGAGGCGGGCATGGAAAACAGGAAGGCTAGCGCTAGCGCGGCGGGGAGCATGGATCGCAGGTGTGGCCGCGCGGGCGGCCCGGAATGATCAAGCGCCCAGTATGACGCTTAGCTGCTCCGGGAACAAGCCGGGGTCCGGCCTGCCGGGCGGCGCCGCGCGAACGACATGCCAATAATGCCCAGGGCCCCCAACGCCATCGTCCCCGGCTCAGGCATTTCGATCGGATCAGGGTCCGGGTCCGGATCCGGGTCCGGGTCCGGATCCGGCCCGCCGCCAGCAAGCTCGACAACAAAGTTGTCCAGCGTGAACCCGTCATTACCCGTCAGGCTACCCAGGCCAGTGAACACGAAGGTATCGACCACCGTGCCCGGCAGCGTGAAGGTCTGGAAGTCGTTTAAGCCGCCGGGCCCATCGACCAACTGGTCGAGCACCAGCGAACCGCCGGTGACCATTGCGCCGTCGGCAAAGCCCTGGAAGGTGATCACGGAAGCGCCGTCGGCCAGAAACGGAAACGAAAACAATTCGGCGGCGTCGACACTGGTCAACCTGAAGTCGCCGCCAGCAGCGAGGCTGACGGTTACCTGGTCCGCGTAACCGAGCAAAACCCCGGCAGCCATCAGCGTGCGCGTTCCGTTCGAAGCGCAGGGAGGAGCGCAGCGGACACCGTTAGTGACGTAAATGGCCCCAGCATTATTGGCGTCAAAGCGAAACCCGCCGCTGACGATGCTGGTGCCTTCAGTGCCCTCCGCGACATCTTCGAAATCGATGACAGCAGCCTGGGCATTGAACACCAGCGCCGCACATAAGACGGGAATGAGCTTGATGATGCTGTTCATGTGATGTTCCTGTTGTTGTTATTCAAGCGAACAAGAATCTAAGCAAGATTTGCGCCCGGAAGTTTTTTAACAAGAAATCAAGGACTTACGATGAAAGTAACTCGACAGCAAATCCAATGTGTAAAGTGTTGCGATTTCGCAAAGACTATTTCCGTGCCTGCTGTACAGGGTCGAGCACGTCGCCGAGCCGCTGCGCAAGAAAATCCACCAGCGCCCCCACCCGTGGCGCCAGAGCGCCTTGCTTGTAGAACACCGCCCACACAGGTTCGGACCACGCCAGCGTCACGTCTTCCAGCACGGGCAGGAGCGCCCCGCTGCGCACATCCTTCCCGATCAAAAAGTCAGCCAGGCGAGCGATGCCGGCGCCAGCCAGCACCAGGTGGCGCAGGGTCTCGCCGCTGGACGCAGCCACCGCCGGGGTCACCGGCAGGCCATCCAAGCCGCCATGCGCCAGCGGCCAGACGTTGAGCGAAGCGGGTGCGGTGAATCCCAGCAGCCGGTGCTGCAGGAGCTGTGCCGCCGAGGACGGCATGCCATGGCGCGCAACATAGTCGGGCGAAGCGACCAGGCGCACCCGGCTCTGCCCCAGCTGGCGCGCGTTCAGGGTCGAATCGGCCAGGGTGCCGATACGGATGGCCAGGTCGGCCCGCTCTTCGATCAGGTCGATGAAGGTTTCGCCGCTGACCAGCTCCAGGCGGATCAAAGGGTGTGCGTCGAGGAAGCTCGCCACCAACGGCGCCAGCAGGTGATCGAGTACCGGCGTGGCCGCATTGACCCGCACCAGCCCCGAGGGCTGCGACCGGCGCGCCGCGACCTGGGCTTCGGTGTCCTCCAGGTCCGCGATCACTTTGCGGGCGCGTTCGAGCAGCCATTCGCCCTCTTCCGTGAGGTCGAGCCGCCGGGTGGTGCGCAAAATCAGGGTCGTGCCCAGCTGCGCTTCGAGCCGCGAGATAGTCCTGCTGACGCCCGACGGCGTCTGCCCCAGCTGCTCCGCTGCGGCGGAAAACGAACCTTTATCTATTACCGCAGCGAAGGCAATCAGGGCATCAACGCTCAGCATTTGTGACTCCGGGTCAAAAGTGTATTGTACGGCAAGCGATTTTTCCTTTCCCGGCATGCATGCACACTGCCCCATCGTTCACGTATCACCAGGAGAAAAAAATGCCACTCGCACTCTGGGCGCTGACACTCAGCGCCTTCGCCATCGGAACCACCGAATTCGTCATCGTGGGGCTGATCCCGACCATCGCCGCCAGCCTTGGCGTATCGGTGCCATCCGCCGGGCTGCTGGTCAGCCTGTACGCGCTGGGCGTCGCCGTGGGCGCGCCTGTCCTGACGGCCCTCACCGGCCGCATCCCGCGAAAGCAGCTGCTGCTTGGCCTGATGGCCCTGTTCACCGCAGGGAACCTGCTGGCCTGGCTCGCGCCAAACTACGAGTCGCTGATGGCGGCACGGGTACTGACCGGCCTCGCCCACGGCGTGTTCTTCTCGATCGGCTCGACCATCGCCACCGGACTGGTAGCGCGTGAAAAGGCAGCCAGCGCAATCGCCCTGATGTTCACGGGGCTGACGGTGGCGCTGGTCACGGGCGTCCCGCTTGGCACCTTTATCGGCCAGGCTTTCGGCTGGCAGGCCACCTTCCTCGCCGTGTCGCTGCTGGGCGTGGTCGCCATCGCCGGCAGCTGGCTGCTGGTGCCGTCGACTATCCCGAACAGCAAGCCATCTTCGGTAATGGCGCAGCTGGCGGTGCTGAAAAAGCCGCGCCTGTTGCTGGTGTACGCCATTACGGCGCTTGGCTACGGCGGTTCGTTCATCGCCTTTACCTACCTTGCCCCGATCTTGCAAGAGGTAGCCGGTTTCGCGCCCTCGAGCGTCGGCCTGGTGATGCTGGTGTACGGCGTCTCGGTCGCCATCGGGAATATCTGGGGCGGCAAGCTGGCCGACCGGCATGGCCCGATCCGCGCGCTGCAGGTCGTGTTTGCGTTGCTGGCACTGGTGCTGCTGGTGTTGACCTTCACCGCGGCCAATCCATGGCTGGTGGTGGCGACGGTGCTGGCCTGGGGTGCGGTCGCCTTCGGCAATGTGCCAGGCCTGCAGGTGTATGTGGTGCAGCGTGCCGAACGTGACGCACCGCATGCGGTGGACGTGGCCTCGGGCCTGAACATCGCCGCCTTCAACGTCGGCATCGCGCTCGGCGCCTGGGGCGGCGGCTTGATCGTCACCCACCTCGGCCTGATGGCCACGCCATGGATCGGCGCACTGGTTGTCATCGGTGCGCTCGGCCTGACCACGCTGGCCGGCTGGCTGGACCGCCGCGACGGCATCAGCGCAAAAGCCAGCGGGCCCCGCCCGGCGGTAGCCCACTAAGGCGTGGCTTCATCCAGTTCAGGGTAATGGCGGAAGATGCCCTCCTGGTTGAAGGGGATGCGGCGCGGGGACGCGAGATAGCGTTCGATGTTCCCGCGCCCCGCCACCCGCCCGTGCAGCTTATGCAGCGCCGGGTAGTCGGCTTCGATGCGCGCCATCGCATGTGGAAAAGCGTATCGCAAGCCTTCGATCAGCTGGAACATCGACAGGTCGACGTAGGACACGCGCGCTCCCAGCAAAAAGCTGCCGCGCCGGCCAGGCTGCGCCAGGATCCGTTCAAAGTACCCGAAAAATTTCGGCAGGCGGTTGGCGATAAATTCCGTTGAACGCCGCTTCGCTTCCTTCCTCTGGTCCTCGTAATACAGCGACACGCCAACCGGATGGTGCGTGTCGTGCACCTCGTTGACCAAATCCGCAATGGTGAGCTGCAACTGGTGCGCCCACAGCCGGCCCTCCTCCCTGCGTGGCGCCAGGCCATGGCGGGAACCCAGGTACAGCAGGATGTTCGCGGTCTGCCCGATCGTCATCTCGCCCAACTTGAGGAACGGCGGCGCGAACGACGGGTGGACTTCGTCTTCGAGCGCCGCAAGCAGTTTCTGCATGCCGCCTTCACCGCGCGCCACGTCGACATAAGGCACGCCCGCATCCTCCAGCGCGAGCCGCACGAACTCGCCGCGTCCTTGTATCGAAGGCCAGTAATACAGCTGGTATTCCATGCCGATCCCTCCCCTTTCCACCCCCAAGAATTGTATCAACCTGGCTAGACAATCATGCTACTCTTTCTTCGGGCACGACGCCCGCCAAAACGACCAGAGGGAAAAAAATGCTAAAAAAACTCGCTATCGCCGTTATCGTCATCCTGGCTGTCATCCTCGGCATGGCCGCCATGCAGCCCGACACATTCACCGTTACCCGCAGCATCACCATCCAGGCGCCGCCTGAAAAAATCATCCCGCTGGTGAACGACTTCCGCAACTGGCAGAGCTGGTCGCCGTGGGAAAAACTGGACCCCGCGATGCAGCGCACGTTCAGCGGCGCGGCCAGCGGTACGGGTGCCGTGTACGCGTGGAAAGGCAACAGCGACGTTGGCGAGGGCCGCATGGAAATCACCGGACAGGAACTGCCATTCAAGGTGACGATCAAGCTCGACTTCGTGGAGCCGCTGCCATCGTCGAATGTCACCGAATTTGCGCTGGTCCCAAGGGGCACCCTGACCACGGTCAACTGGACCATGACAGGCCCGATGCTGTTCGTTACAAAAATCATGAGCGTCTTCACCAGCATGGACAAGATGATCGGCAGGGACTTCGAGAAGGGCCTGGCGCAGATGAAGACGGTGGCAGAGAAATAAGCCGGCGACCATGCTGCATCCTGCGCGCGTTCGTATCACCGGGCTGCTGCTTGCGCTCGGCCTGAATGCCGCGTTTTTCGCGATGTTCGTGTGGCAGGCGCGGCCCCAAATGGCTGACCTGCCCGACCCTTCGCGGATGGCGCTGGTGTGGGCGAGGCCTGTCGTGGAGGCGCCTGCGCCAGTGACGGCAGCGCCGCTCGCAGCTGGCGCGCCGCCAGCCAGGCAAGCCAGGCGCCCGAAGCGGCCCGCGATCCTTGCCATAAGCGAGCCAGCCGTAACCGCCGCAACCGAAGCGATCGTCGAATCCGACTCGGCCGATCCCTTTGAAGAACCTGGCAGCGCAACCGCAACGTCGTTCGACAAGGCCGTGATCGGCAAAGCCATCAAGGTTGCGATGACCGAGCGCAAGGCGCTGGAACACACCCAAAAGTTCGTCAAGTCAGGCCCCGGGCCTAACCAGTACGAGCAATTCGCCTCCGACGTCGAAGCAGCAACGATCCCCTACTGTTACAAGGGCGATGCGATGAAGCACACGCCTCCGGTAATTGAAGTGGGATCGCTCAAGATTCCGCTCGGCGGCGTGCTCGCCCTACCTTTTTTCGCCAAGGCAGTCGCCACTGGAAAATGCCGGGTGAAATAGCCGCCTGCGCAGCAGGGAATGCCACATTCGGCGATAATCGAAGGCTGATCCATCGCTCAATTGAGGTGCACCTTGCTTAACTTCGACTTCTACAACCCCACCCGAATCCTGTTCGGCGAAGGCCAGATTGCGTCCCTGTCGACGCTGGTCCCAGCCGGCGCGCGCGTGATGATGCTCTACGGCGGCGGCAGCATCCGCCAGAACGGCGTGTACGACGAAGTGATGGCTGCGCTGGCTGGCCACAGCGTCACCGAGTTCGGCGGCATCGAACCCAACCCAAGCTACGAAACGCTGATGCGCGCCATCGAACAGGTCAAGGCAGGCAAGATCGACTTCCTGCTGGCGGTTGGCGGCGGCTCGGTTATCGACGGCACCAAGTTCGTCGCGGCCGGCGCCATGCTCGATGAAGACCCATGGTCGATCTTCGACAAGCGCAGCGCCAACATCGTCGACGCCCTGCCGTTCGGCACCGTGCTGACACTGCCGGCGACCGGTTCCGAAATGAACAGCGGCGGCGTCGTGACGCGCAAGTCGACGCAGGAAAAGCGCTCCTTCATGAGCCGCAAGGTATTCCCGCAGTTCTCCATCCTCGACCCGGCCAAGACCTTCACGCTTCCCGTGCGCCAGGTCGGCAATGGCGTGGTTGACGCGTTCGCGCACATCATGGAGCAGTATCTCACCTACCCGGTCAACGCCAAGGTACAGGACCGCTTTGCCGAAGGCCTGCTGCTGACGCTGATCGAAGAAGGCCCGAAGGCGCTGTCCGATCCGCAGGACTACGAGGTGCGCGCCAACGTAATGTGGTGCGCCACCCTTGCGCTGAACGGCCTGATCGGCGTAGGCGTGCCGCAAGACTGGGCCACGCACATGGTCGGCCACGAGCTGACCGCGCTGTACCACCTCGACCATGCGCAAACGCTGGCGGTCATCTTGCCGAACATGCTGCGCGCGCGCCGCGAAGAAAAGCGCGCCAAGCTGCTGCAGTATGCCGAGCGCGTGTGGGGCCTGTCCGGCGGCGACGAAGATACCCGCATCGAGGCGGCCATCGCGCGAACCGAACAGTTCTTCGCATCGATGGGCGTGGGCACCCGGCTTGCCGATTACGGCCTCGGCGCGGACTGCGTCGAGCCGGTGATCAAGGCGCTTGAAGCGCACCGCATGACCCGCCTGGGCGAACACCGCAACGTCACCACCGACGTGTCGCGCAAGGTACTGGAAATGAGCCTGTAACGGTAATACCGTTTTCGCGAACTTCGTGTTCGTGATAAAATCGACATTCGCTAGGGGTCCTGGAACGCAAGTTCCGGGTGAGAGATACCCTTCGTACCTGATCTGGATAATGCCAGCGAAGGAAAGCGCAAAGTCTGTTCCCTCCTTTGTATGCTCCCCCCGTTGGCTCCGGCTTTTTAAAGCTTCGCGCAGCATTTGCTGCGCGTAAAACGAGCACACTCATGTCTACACCTCAATTGAAGCACTCTGCGATCGCGCTTGCGCTGCTGCAGGCATTCGCCATTTCCGCCCACGCCCAGGAGACCATGCCCGAGGTCGTCATCACGGGCCAATCGGTCGCCACCGACCGCGCCGCCATTGGCGGGTTCTCCGATGCGCCACTGCTGTATACGCCGGCATCGATCACCGCGATCAGCCGCGAACAGATGCAGGACCTGGGCATCCGCAACACCACGGACGCCGCCAAATTCGACGCCAGCATCAGCGACTCGTACAACGCCGTCGGCTACGCAGAACAGTTCTCGATCCGCGGCTTCGCGCTCGACAACACCTCCAGCTACCGCAAGGACGGCATGGCGATCCCGGCCGATACCCAGATCCCGCTCGAGAACAAGGAGCGCATCGAAGTGCTCAAGGGCCTGGCTGGCCTGCAGGCCGGCGTCGCTGCGCCGGGCGGCATCGTCAACTACGTGACCAAGCGCCCGACCGACAAGCCGCTGCGCTCCGCCACCGTCGAAATGAAGGAACGCGGCTCGGTGTACGGCGCCATCGACCTCGGCGGCCGGTCGGAAGACAAGCGCTTCGGCTACCGCATCAACGCGGCCGGCGAGCGCCTGCGCTCGTACGTCAAGGGCGCGGACGGCGAGCGCGAATTCATCTCGGGCGCGTTCGACTGGCAGATTTCGCCGCAGGCGCTGCTCCAGCTCGACATGGACTACCAGTACAAGTCGCAAATCACCGCGCCGGGCTACCAGCTGATCCGCAACGAATCGCTGCCCACCGGCGTATCGGCCAAGACGCTGCTGAACGCGCAGCCGTGGACCAAGCCGGTTGAGACCAAGAGCTCCAACGTGGGCCTGCGCTTCGAATACCTGTTCGACAACGACTGGCGCGCCAGCGTCGCCATGAACAAGCACAAGTTCCAGCGCGACGACTACACTGCCTTCCCTTACGGTTGCAGCAATGAGGGCGAAGGCTTCTATCCGGGCTACTGCTCGAACGGCGACTACGACGTCTACGACTACCAGAGCGTGGGCGAATCGAAATCCCCGTTCAGCGCGCAGGCGCTACTGCAGGGTAAATTCGCAACCGGCGCGGTCGGCCACGATCTTACCGTGGGCAGTTCCTTCTTCCGCCGCAGCGACCGTTTCGGCGACTACGTCTATGACTACGCCGGCTACTCCAATATCTACCAGAACCTGATCGTAGCGCCAGCGCCGGGTAACCCGACGACGGGCCCGGTGTTCGAGCGCCGCAGGGAAAATGAGCGTTCCGTGTTCGCGCAGGATGTCCTGTCGCTGTCGCAGAAGTTCAAGCTGCACGCCGGCCTGCGCCATGTGCAGGTCAAGCGCACCGAGTTTGGCGTCGAGCCGAGCGACACCAGCTTCACGCTGCCGAATGTGGCCCTGGTCTATAACCCGACCCAGGACTGGACCGTGTACGGTTCGATGGCGCATGGCCTGGAGCACGGCGGCGTCGCGCCGATCGAAACCACCAACGCCAACCGCGCGCTCGACCCTGGCCGCTCGAAGCAGCTGGAGTTCGGCGTCAAGGCCGCGATGAACAACAGGCTGAATGTATCGGCTGCCGTATTCCAGGTGACCAAGGGACTGGAGTTCACCCAGGCGAACGAGGACGGCACGGCGACCTTCGTGCGCGCGGGCGAAGCGCAGCACCGCGGCGTGGAACTGGGCGTGCAGGGCAAGGCGGCGCAGAACTTGCAGTATTCGCTGTCGCTGGCGGCGCTCGATACCGAGCAATCGGGTACCGGCCAGCCGGGCATGGATGGCAAGCGCGTGACCAATGTACCGAAGTTTAAGTCGACCGCGTTTGTCGAGTATGAGGTGCCTGGCGTGGATGGCCTGGCGGTCAACGGCGTGTGGCAGTATGCGGGACGCAAGGCCTTCGACGTCGACAACCGCACTTTTGTCCCGGGGTATCACACGCTTGACCTGGGCGCGGCGTACGAAACCCGCGTGATGGGTACCAAGACCATCTTGCGCGCCGGTGTGCAGAATGTCACCGACAAGTTCTACTGGCGCGATGTGACGCCTGCGCTGGGCGGCTACCTGCTGCCGGGCGCGCCGCGTACGTTCCGGGTGTCGGCGCAGTTTGACTTTTAAGTGAGGTAGTTCGGCGGATGCGGGCTACGCCCTTATCCGCCCTACCCGTCACGCGCCCGCCGCCACCTTCAGGAAGCGGTCTACCTGCAGCACCCGTTCGGGCAGGCTGCCGGTGACCAGCATGAATCGGATTTCGCGTTCGTCCAGCGTTTGGATGACTTCTTCATGCACCGCCTGGCGCACTTCTTCCGACTCGCGCTGCAAGCCGTCCGGCAGCCATGGACTGTCAGGCGCGGTCACCAGCGTGAACGCGTAGTCATGCGACAGTTCTAAATCCCCAAGCTCCTCATCCACCCTGCCCCAGTAATGGCGGCTGTAGATCGCGGTCATCAGGGGCGTGGTGTCGCAGAACAGGAAACGCCGGGCCTGCCGGGCGGCGGCGTGTTCGCGTTCGCGCTGCGTGCGCGCGATCTCGTACTGCTCGTGCTCCTGCGGGACCCGGCCTTTGGTGTCGACGAACTCGCGCAGGTATTCAGGCACCCAGACGGTGTCGAAGTGGATGGCCAGCGCCGCGGCCAGGGTGGATTTTCCAGACGATTCGGCGCCAAGAATCGCTACGCGCAATACGCCGGTCATGCTTTTACCTCCTGTTGCGCGATCCTGCTCCAGGTGCGCAGCCCGATCCATGCCAGCACGATGAACACCGCATACAGGATCGCCGTCAGCATCAGGCCCTTGTAAACATACAGGCCGACGTAAAGCACGTCCACCGCAATCCAGACGTGCCAGTTCTCGACCTTCTTGCGCGACAGGAGCACCTGCCCCACCAGGCTGCCAGCCGTCAGGAAGCCGTCGATGTGCGGCACGTCGGTGTTGGTCCATGTGCGCAGGAACAGCGCGATCAGGGCGAAGCCAACCAGCCATGCGCCGATGGCGTACCAGCGCGAAGCCGCACTCAGGCGCGTAACGACCAGCCCCTGGTGGCGCGCGCCACCATACAGCCACTGGTACCAGCCCCAGACCGACACGACGATAAACACGACCTGCAGCGCCATGTCGCCGTACAGGCGCGCGCCGAAGAACACCACGCCGTAGGTGGCCGAGGACAGGATCGAAAACAGCCAGGCCCAGTGGGTCTGGCGGATGTTGAGCACCACGGTGATCACTGCGAGTACGAAAGAAATCAGTTCAAGCGGCGTGGTGGCAAAACCAAGCAAGGGAATAGGATCGTTCATCAGGGGGGGGCGAAGTGCTAGTGCAATTGCAGAGTGCGGGCTCGTCGTCCCCGCGAAAGCGGGGACCCAGCATGGATTCCCGCTTTCGCGGGAATGACGAGATAATGGTTACTTCGCCGGATATTTGATCTTCATTTCCTTGAGCAGGTTGTCGGCATGGTCGACTTCCTTCATCACCCACAGCATGTAGCGGATGTCGACGTGGATCGCGCGGGTGATCGCGCTGTCGAAGTACCAGTCCTTGGTGATCGACTCATAGGTCGAATCGAAGTTCAGGCCAACCAGTTCGCCGCGCTTGTTCATCACAGCCGAACCCGAATTGCCGCCGGTGGTGTCGGCGCTCGACAGGAAGTTGACCGGCACTGTGCCCAGCACCGGGTCCTTGAACACGCCAAAGCGCTGTTCCTTGACCGCGGCCAGCAGGTTCTTCGGCGCGATGAACGGATCGGCGCCGGTGTGCTTCTCGACGATGCCCTGCACGGTCGTGAACGGACCCTTTACCAGGCCGTCGCGCGGCATGTACGGCGACACGGTGCCGTAGGTGACGCGCAAGGTGGAGTTGGCGTCCGGGTAGACCGGCTTGCCCTGCGACTTCTTCCACGCGATCACCGCCGACATGTACTGAGGGATCACGCGTTCGAGATTGCCGTCGATTTCCTTGCGGCGGTTCTCGATCGACATCGCCACATCATGCATCTTCACGGCCAGCTGGATGAAGGCGTCATCCGATGCCTTGAAGGCGGCCGGGTCCTTGCTCATCCAGGCCAGCCGCTGTGCGGTGTCGCCCAGTTTGGTCTGCTTGTACAGCGCGCCCACTGCGTCGGGCGCCGGCAGCAGCGCGTCGAGGCCTTGCGGGTGGGTCTTGGCAGCCAGCTTGGCGTAGCGCTGCAGCGACGCGGCGAAACGCGCTTCGTCCACCGACGGCACGAAGGATTGCTCCAGGCGGGTCAGGCGCGCCTTGATGAACGACAGGTCGCGTTCCTGGTAGCCGCTTTCGCGCTGGGCGTTTGGCTTTTGCTGTTCCAGCGCCAGGCGGTACAGGGTGCGCGCACTTTTCAGCAGGTCGCTGTTGGCGGCCACCGAGTACGCAAACTCCTCTTCCGACAGCGCCATGTCCGCGGCGATCACCGCGTCGAGGTCCGCCAGCAGCGTCTTCGATGCGCCCTTCTGGTTGGCCGGCTGGTTGAACCAGGCGCGGAACTCGGCGTCCTGCACGTCCTTGATGGCGGCGATGTCCTTGCGCGCGAAACCGTCGAGCAGGCCCTGGGTTTTCTTCAGCACGTTGTTGATGCTCTTGACCACGCTGGCGTAGCGCACGTCGTACTGTGCGTTGCCCTTGGTGGCAGCGGCGATGACGGCCAGGTCGGCCTGCATGTCGGCTACGCGCAGCGGGAAGTTGGCGTCGCGCGCGAAGCGGATTTCGGCAGGCAGCTTGTAGCGGCTGGTGCGGCCAGGGTAACCGGCCAGCAGGATCGGGTCGCCGTTCTTCAGGCCTTCGGCCGACACCACCAGGAAGTCCTTCGACTTGTAGGGCACGTTGTCCGGCGACGGATCGGCCGGGCGGCCGTCCTTGCCCACATAGGCGCGCAGGAACGAGAAGTCGCCGGTCTGGCGCGGCCATTCGAAGTTGTCGACGTCGCCGCCGAAGTTACCGACCATGTCCGACGGTGCGTACACCAGGCGCACGTCGCGGATCATCAGCTGGCGGATGCGGTAGTACTCGAGGCCCCGGTGGAAGCTCGGCACCGAGCAGCGGTAGGCCTTGTCGGTTTCGCATTCGGCGATCAGCGCCTTGACGCGGCTGTCGACGAGTTCATTGCGCTCGCGGCCGGACAAGGTCGGCGCCAGGTCCTTAAGCACGCGGTCGGTCACGTTTTCGACCTTTTCGGTCACGTACACCAGCGTATTCGGGCCGCCCGGCAGTTCTTCGGCGCGGGTCTTGGCCAGGAAGCCGTTGACGATGTAGTTCTTTTCCGGGGTCGCATTGCGCTGGATCGCACCGTAGGCGCAGTGGTGGTTGGTGACCACCAGGCCGTCCGGCGATACGAACGACGCCGAGCAGCCGCCCAGCGAGACAATTGCGCTCATCGGGTGCTTGGTCAGGTCGGTCAGCTTTTCGGCCGGGATGGTGATGCCGATGCGTTTGAGTTCGGATTTAAGCTGCGGCAGCTGGTGTGGCTGCCACTGGCCTTCGTCGGCGTGGGCGGCCGCGAAGACGCCGAGCAGAGCGACAGGCAATGCGATGGATTTGAACAAGATATACCCCAGTTATAGAAAGCAAGCGGGGAGTATATCGCTGTTGCAATTGACTGGAAATGATTTTGTACGCCCGCCAATATCAGCGTATTGACGGGCCAGCCCTCATGCCGGGGCGCAAAAGCCGCTCAGTCGTCGCCCGGCCCTTCGCCCGGCATCGTGTCGGCCATCAGCCGCAGGTCTTCCGCAGTCAGGTCTTCCGGCTTGCGTTCGTCGCGGTCGGCTTCAGCAGGCTTTCGGGATGCTTCGGCGCCGGGTTTCGCAGCTGGCGCCGGCGTGGCGCTGCTTACCGGTTGTTCAGGCTGTTTTGGCTTGTCGTCGTTCATGCTGCCTCCAAAAAGTGGTTTGACACGGGGCCGGTGCAGCGGTTCACGCCTTTGCCGGCGTCTTTTTTGCCTTCGATTGACGCTTGGGCGCCAGCATGGTGCCGGTACAGCCCGGCGAACCGCAGTTGCAGGCGAACTGGCGCTTGACCGCTGCCGTGTGGCGTTCTTCGTAGACCAGCGCGTAGTTGTAGTTAAGCTCTTCGCCGCGCGTGATGTCGCGCAGGGCGTAGATGAATACCCTGCCCTCGTCTTCCTGCGCCTCGCAGTTCGGCTCGCACGCGTGGTTGATGAAACGCGCGTCGTTGCCCTCGCTGCCGCCATCGATGACGCGGCCGTCGGCCAGCGAGAAGAAGAAGGTATGGTTGACCGGGCCGTGCGCCTGTTCGGCGCGCAGGTTGGCTTCGTCCCAGTCGATGCGTTCGCCCATGTACTCGTCGATCAGCTCTCCCTCGCGGATGTTCCGGCGCGCGAATACGCCGTTGCCGTGGATGTTGGAGCGCCTCACGATGTATGGGAGGCTGGCTGGCTTGGTCTTCGTGGTCATGTGGGATCGGAAAAAAGGTTGGAGCTGCTTTGATATGCATTACACCACATCGGCAGCGGCATGACACACACGGTTCGCTATTGAACTTGTATGATTGTCGGCGCAACGCCCATTCCGTTTCGCCGAAGCCCTACCGACATAAAAGGACACCGCATGAACCGACCGCGCCGCATCGCTGCATCCCTGCTTTTCCTGATGATTTCAACCGGCGCGGGAGCTGCATCCGCCCAGGTGTACCCGGCCGCCCATGTGCCCGCTGCGTTCACCGACAGCGGCCGCACCGCGCGCGTCGCGGCCCTGCTGCCGGAGGTCGACAAGATGTACGCCGACCTGGCCGCCGCCCAGCATCTCCCGGGGCTGGTGTACGGCGTGGTCATGGACGGGAAGCTGGTGCACGTGCGCGCAATCGGCCATGCCAACGTCGAACGCAAGATCGCCGCCACTCCAGCCACCCCGTTCCGCATCGCGTCGATGACCAAGAGCTTTGCGGCGATGGCCGCGCTGCACCTGCGCGACGCCGGCAAGCTGCGGCTCGACGACCCGGTCGCCAGCTACCTGCCCGAACTGAAAGGCGTTCGCCTGCCGACGGCCGATTCGCCCGCGCTGACGCTTCGCCAACTGATGACGATGACGACAGGCCTGCCTGAAGATAATCCCTGGGGCGACCGCCAGATGGCCGTCGATAACGCGGCGCTGGCCAAACTTGTCGCCGGCGGACTGTCGTTCTCGAACGCGCCCGGCGTCGGCTTCGAGTACAGCAACCTGGGCTACATCCTGCTCGGGAAGGTGGTCACCAAGGTGTCGGGCATGCGCTTCCAGGACTACATCACCAGGCACATCCTGCACCCGCTGGGGATGAACCACACGGTCTGGGAGTATGCCGACATCCCGCGCGACCAGTTCGCGCTGGGCTACCGCTGGGATAAAGGCAGCTGGATTCCGGAACCGGTGCTGGGCGACGGCGACGGCGCCGCCATGGGCGGCCTGATTACGACAATGGACGATTTCGCGCGCTATGTCGCGTTCCACCTGGAGGCCTGGCCGGCGCGCGACGGCGCCGACAACGGGCCGCTGAAACGCGCGACGGTGCGCGAAATGCACCAGCCGCAGGTGTTTGCCGGGTTCTCGCCCAAGGCACTGCTATCGGATGAGAAGACCCTCAATCCGCGTGTCGGTTTTTACGGCTATGGCCTTACCTGGACGCGCGACAGCCAGAATGTCGTCACCGTTGGCCATTCGGGCGGCTTGCCGGGCTACGGCAGCCAGTACCGTTTTGCGCCCGACCATGGCATCGGGGTGATGGCGTTCACCAACCTGCGCTATGGCCCGGTGTACAACCCCACCTCAAAAGTGCTGGCCCTGTTGATCGAGAAGGGAAAGCTGCCCGTCCGTGCGGTGCTGCCGTCGCCAGTGCTGCTGGAGCGCCAGCGGCAGGTGGCGCAGCTGATCCAGTCGTGGGATGAGAAGCTGGGAGCGGCCATCGTGGCCGAGAACTTCTTCATGGACCGCTCGCGCGAGGACTGGATCGCGGCCGCGCGCACGCAACTGGCGCCGATCGGCACGATCCGTTCGATCGGACCGGTCAAACCCGAAAACCAGCTGCGCGGCCGCTTCGACGTGGTCGGCGAGAACGGCACGCGGGAAGTCTTTTTCACGCTGACGCCCGAACGCGAACCGAAGCTGCAGGAGCTTCAGATCACAGAGCCAAAAAAGTAAGGTCAGCCGCGCTCGCCCGGTTTCTTGCCCAGCCCTGCGCCGCCAACACCTTCGTCGATGGCGTGGCCCGAGCCCAGCCCGGGGCTGCCGGCTGGCGCTTCACCCGGGTCAAGGCCCGGCACGGGATCGTCGCCGGCGACTTTGTTCTCGTCGCCGGGTTTGACTGTGTCGGGCATGTGGCTTGGAATAGGCGGCTGCATCTTGCGGCGGTCCGGATCCTGTTCGTTCATGACGGTCTCCCTGGTGCGTTAGCTTAAAAAACCATGCTATCCGCACCGGTCCGGCACGTCCGTTAGGTGGCTAACGCCGGGGCATCAATCATGGCGTACCGCACAGGCAGTGCGTGACCGCCGAAAACGGCTTGCGCCCCTCGGTCAGGTCGGCCAGCCAGGCCATGTCGCGCGCCGCTTCCGCTACCGCGCCGTTCGGGAAGCCCACGGGCGCCAGGCCCAGTTTCACCTCGATATTGACCGCCTGCGCCGCCGTGGCCCCGAACATCTGCAGGAAGCGCTCGAAGCGCGAACTGTCCTGTTCAATGTACGCGATGCGGTAATCGCCCGCCAGGTTGGCGCGGCGCGCGGCCGACTTGATCGCGTCGCCGTAGCTGCCCAGGGTGTCGACCAGGCCGTGTTCCTTGGCCTGCTGGCCGGTCCATACCCTGCCCTGCCCGACTTCGTCGATCTTGGCCGGCGTGGTCTTGCGCGCCTGCGCGGCCTTGGCTGTGAACTCGCTGTAGATATGGTTGATGCTGCTCTGGACCAGTTGCCCGAAACGCGGGTCGAGCGGGCGCAGCGGGTTGTAGGCGTCGGCCAGCCAGGTGGTGCGTACGCCGGCGGTGTGGATGCCCATCTTCTCGACCACCTTTTCCGCGGTCGGCAAAATGGCGAACACGCCGATCGACCCGGTGATGGTGGTCGGGTCGGCGATCACCTCGTCGGCGGCCATCGAAATCCAGTAGCCGCCCGACGCGGCCACGCTGCCCATCGACACCACGACCGGCTTGCCGGCGGCGCGGGCCAGTTCAAGTTCGCGCCGGATCAGCTCCGAGCCATAGGCGCTGCCGCCCGGCGAATCGACGCGCAACACGATGGCCTTGATCTGGTCGTCTTCGCGGGCGCGGCGCACCAGGTTGGCGGTCGACAGGCCGCCAATGGCGCCCGGGCTGGCATTACCGTCGGTGATGTCGCCGGAAGCGACAATCACGCCAACGCCGTCGCCGAACAGCTTCGGACGCTGGCGCGCCAGGTATTCATTGAACGAGACCTGGCGGAAGCTCTTGTGCTCAAGGTCAGGCGCGCCGCGCTTCATCATCAGGTCGCGCACTTCGTCGCGGGTCTTGAGCGCGTCGACCATCTTGGTCTGCAGCGCCAGCTTGCCGGTGTTGCCGCCGACCTGCTCCATCAGCTCAGGCAGGGTTTCGATGGTCTTGGCAATCGAACCGGCCGGCAGCTTGCGGTTTTTCTCGACGTTGCCGGTGTAGTTGGCCCACAGCGCGTTGTACAGCACAGCATCCTGCTGGGCTGCCGCGTCGGACGGGCCATTGCCGATAAACGGCTCGGCGAAGCTCTTGTAGGTGCCGACCTTCATCAGGTTGACGGTGACGCCAACCTTGTCGAGCGCGTCGCGGTAGTAGTTGCGGTAGCGGCCCATGCCCTCGATGAGGACCATGCCCATCGGGTGCAGGTAGACCTCGCTGGCGTGCGAGGCGATACGGTACTGGCGCTGGTCATAGCTGCCGCCCCACGCCACCACCGGCTTGCCGGCCGCCTTGACCCGTTCGACCGCCAGGCCGACCTCGCCGAGCATGGCCTGGCCGCCGCCTTCAAGCTCGTCGAGCATCAGCACCACGCTGCTGATGTTGGGATCCTTGGCGGCCGAATCGAGCACCGTCAGGACGTCGCGCAGCTGCACGGTGCGGCGCACGTCGCCGCGCGCGTTGGCCACCAGCGCGTCGCGCAAGGTGCCGCTGTGCTGTTCGACCAGCCTGCCCTTGAGGTCGAGCACCAGCGCCGTCTTGCTGGCAATTGGCCTCGCGCCGCCGAAAAACAGCGTCCAGATCAGGAAAATGACCAGCAACAGGAACAACAGGTTGAAGAACGTGCGCCGGGTGGCGTCGAGCGTACTCCAGAACATGCCGAAACCGCGGCGCAGGTAGTACATGGGCTTGAAAGACATCGATACTCCAGCTCTTGAAATTTGCATTGAACCCCGGCGCTCACTGTACGTGAAAACCGGGTTTCATTGTCAAAAACATTACGCAGCGACTGCGGCCGGATCGCGCCTTTCCTTGCTGGAAATAGCATACAACCCGGCAAACACCAATATGCCATTAATCATCAGCAGTTCAAGCCCAAGGCGGTAACTTCCTAGCAGGTGGGCCTGATTAAACTCAATCAGTCCGCACAGGATAGGCGCACCGATGGTAATCGCAGGCACCCAGCGGTCGTTCAGGCGGCGCGTCGTCAGCAGGCCGAATGCGAACAGGCCCAGCAGCGGGCCATAGGTATAACTGGCCAGTTTCAGGATCACGACGATCATGCTCGGGCTGTCGGCCCACTTGAAGCCCATCACCAGCAGCAGGAACAGGAAGGCGAAGCCCAGGTGGACGCGCTGGCGCCATTTGACTTTGTCCGCTTCGGACAGGTCATCGCGGCGCTTCAGGCCCAGCAGGTCGATACAGAAGCTGGAGGTCAGCGCGGTGATGGCGCCGTCGGCGCTCGGGAACAGCGCCGACACCAGCGCCACCAGGAAGATGATCTGCACGGCGGCAGGCAGGTGGCCCATGACGACGGCCGGGAAGATCTTGTCGCCGGTGGCGGTGACGCCGGCCAGCGGCGCGTACAGGTACAGCAGGCCGCCGAGGAACAGGAACATCGACAGCACGATCACCAAAATCAGGGTCAGGCTCAGCAGGTTCTTCTGCGAATCTTTCAGGGTCTTTACCGAGATGGTCTTCTGCATCATCTCCTGGTCCATGCCCGTCATGGTCAGCACGATGAAGGCGCCGGCGATGATCTGCTTGAGGAAGAAGTTAGGGCTGTCGACGTCGGTGGTGAAGATGGTCGACAGGCCGCGGGCATCCATTGCCGCGAGGCTCTGGCCGACGGTCATGTCGAGCTGGGTCAGCAGGTAGACCACGCAGGCAACCAGGCCGATCAGCATGCAGCTGGTCTGCAGGGTGTCGGTCCAGACGATGGTCTTGACGCCGCCTTCATAGGTGTACATCAGGATCATGCCGAGGATAACCAGGGTGGTCAGCCAGAATGGCACGCCCAGGCTGTCGAGGATGATCGCCTGCAGGATATTGACGACCAGGTAGAGGCGCGCGGTAGCGCCCAGCAGTCGCGACAGGATAAAGAACGAGGCGCCGCTCTGGTAGGCGCGGCGGCCGAGGCGCACGTCGAGGTAATGGTAGATCGAGGTCAGCTTGAGGCGGTAGTACAGCGGCAGCAGGATGTAGGCGACGGCGATGTAGCCGATCACGTAGCCGATCAGGATCTGGCCGTAGCCGAAGGCGTCGATGCCGACGTTGCCCGGCACGCTGATGAAGGTGGCGCCGGACAAGGTGGTGCCGACCATGCCGAACGCAACCAGCATCCAGTTGCTGCTCTTGTTACCGATGTAGAAGGAATCGTTGTTGGCGTTGCGGGAAGTGGCCCAGGCCACGCCCATCAGCAAGGCAAAATAGGCGATCAGGATAACGAAAAGCAAAACCGGTGACATAGGTGGTCCAGTGCAAAGTGACGATGAGTTCGCCAGCAATATACACCGATACCGCCGGGCAGACGAGCCTTACGGCAGGGGCCGCTGCACCAAAATGCGACGTCAATTACCTGGGTGTCTTGGGGGATAACTTCGAGGAATGGCAGGTCGCGGTAGGGCGGAAGAGCGCAGCGTCATCCGCCGAATACGCGCCGCATCGACGCACGCGACCGGCGGATGACGCTGCGCTCTTCCGCCCTACGAAGCTTTGGCGACGGTTCGCCTACGTACCCTGCCCCATCACCCGCTGGAACGGACCGATACAAGTGTCCATCGACTCCGTCGCGCACATCAAAAACAAGGCCCCGGACGGATGGAAGCGGATGAAATTGGTCGCGCTGGTGCCGACCTTCATCACCTGCCCCATGCAGTCTTCCTTGCCGTTGTCCTTCACGATGGTATCGACCAGCCTGTAAAAGCCCTTCTCGCTGGGCTCGGCCGGAATGGTGAATTCGCTTTCCGACACCTCGGCCGCGCTGGTGACGAGGGTGGTGCCGTCGCCCCTGAAGCGGTAGGTTTCAGAGCAGCTTCCGTCAGGCAACGTGAGCTTCCAGATGCCGAGGATAGGATGGTTTGGCGCAGGTGCGGGCGGAGCCGCGAACGCGAGTGGACCCGCGAGGGAGAGGGACAGCAGCAATCCGGTAAGCATGCGCATGGTGAACTCCTTCACACAACGGTTCGGGCTCGGACAACTGGTTAGACACAGGGACTGGACCTCAGTTTGCACCATTTCTGCGGAATATACCGCCGGGTTGACGCGCGGGCCGTCTCTCCCCGCGCGTCAACCCGGCTCAGGTCATGCGTTTTCCGGCGCGGCCTTCGGTTTCGCGGGGCGGCGGCTGCGGGAAGCAGTCTTGCGCGCCGGTTTCGCTGGCTTGGCTTCGTCTGGCGCTGCAGGAGCAGCTTCGGCTGGCGCCTCAACGACAACCGGCGCTTCAGGCGCTTCCACCGCCACTTCGGACTTCTTGGCCGCCGCCTTGCGGGTCCGCGCAGGCTGGATCTTCTTCTTCGCCGGAGCCTTTGCTGGCGCCGCTTCAGGTTCAGCTTCCACTGCCACAGGTTCGGCAGCCGCCTCGGCCACGGCTTCGACCAGCATCTCGGGAGCCTCAGGCGCTTCAGGCGCTTCGGCCGGCATCTCTGCCACCGGCGCCTGCTTGCGTCCACGGCCGCCACGGCGGCGCGATTCCTTGGCCGGCGTCGCTTCTTCGATCAGCTCGACCACTTCCTGTGCGACAGACGCGTTTTCCGCAGCCGAAGCCGCGGCAGTGGCGGCGCTGCTGCGGTAGACATAGGCGCCCGATTTCTCGTCACGTCCAAATTCCAGCATGCCGCGGTTCTGCGCTTCTTCCAGCAGGTTGCCGAAGGTGCGGAAGCCGTAGAAGGTTTCGTTGAAGTCCGGACGGCGGCGCTTGAGGGTGTCCTTCAGCAGCGATGCCCAGATCTTGCCGCTGTCGCCGCGCTCCGAGACCAGCGCGTCGAACATCTCGACCACCAGTTCGATCGCCTGCGCCTTGCGCGCTTCGGTTTCTTCCTTGCGGCGGTTGCCTTCGTCGGGCGACTTGCTGCGCGCGGCCGGCTGCGTCTTGCGCTCGTCGCGCTTGGCGGCGGCGCGGCGCACTTCGCGCACCAGGTCGTCGTAGAAGATGAATTCGTCGCAGTTTGCGACCAGCAGGTCCGAGGTCGATTGCTTGACGCCGACGCCGATCACCTTCTTGGCGTTTTCGCGCAGCTTGGAGACGAGGGGCGAAAAGTCGGAGTCGCCACTGATGATGACAAAGGTGTCGACGTGGGATTTGGTGTAGCAGAGGTCGAGCGCGTCGACGACCAGGCGGATGTCCGCCGAGTTCTTGCCGGACTGGCGCACGTGCGGGATTTCGATCATCTCGAAATTTGCCTCGTGCATGGCGCTCTTGAAGCCCTTGTAGCGGTCCCAGTCGCAGTACGCTTTCTTGACGACGATGCTGCCCTTGAGCAGGAGCCGTTCGAGTACCGGCTTGATGTCGAATTTCTCGTAGTTGGCGTCACGCACGCCGAGTGCGACGTTTTCGAAGTCGCAGAACACAGCCATGCTGATGTTGTCTGAGGATGAAGCCATATATATTGTTCTCTATGTTTATCGGGCAATGCCAGCGCGATTATACGCAACAAAACAAGAAGCGGAGTTCGTCACGGCACGCGGCTCTCGCGCCTGGCGCGCTCGATGTAGCTGTCCACATCTTCCTGCAGCAGCAGCCCCTGGTCGCGCAGGCTGCGCGCGGCCAGCGCCACCGCCTTCGCGTACTCGATGCGGCTCGGATAGCGCTGGGATATCGCACGGCGCGGGTCGCCCGCGCGCGGCGTCGCCGCGAACGGCAGCGACATGCCGTTTGGCCCGCACAGCGGCGCGGGGTTCGCGCGGCCACGCCGAAGGTTCCAGCCCGCGTGCGTGGCCAGCGGCACTTCGATGTCGGGAAGGCGGATGCCGGCGATGTCATGTCCGTCCACGTCGACCATCGGCACAAACAGCGGGTACGGCCCTGCTGGCATAAGCCCTTCAGGATAGTTCACGCCAAGCTTGCGCAGGTCCGGGAAGCCGACGGAATCGCGGTCGGCCTCGGTCAGCATGGCGTCGTCGATCCGTGGAAAACGGCTCGGAGGCGGCGCCTTGCCGTCGCGCGCCCATGTCACAAGGTGGTCGAGCATCACGCGAACGACAGGCGACTGCTGCGCGGGATTATTCGGATGCTGGCACTCGCCCTGCACCGCGCGATCAGCGTAAAAGCGCTGTGTCGAGGACATCAGGTAGGCGCGCACGTCGTCGGGCAGGTCGACATCACGCGACGTGCCGCCAGTGGCGACCAGCGAGGCGCGCGACTGCCAGAAATCGGTGCTGCTATCGAGGTGGATGAGCTTCGGGCAGGTGGCCGTGGCGGTACAGCGCGCGAAGATGCCGCCGGATTTACCGCTGACCGGATCGGTCGCCATGCCGTAGGTGAAGGGGAATTCGTCGCCCCCGCCCGCCATCATCACCAGGACGCCGTCAAAGACCTTATGGCCCATCGGCGAAAGGTTGAATCCGTCCCTGATCATATCCCGCAGCATGCGGCCGCCCTGCCCTGCGCCGACCGCCAGCGTTGCATCGGAAATGTACTCGGCCTGCAGCAGCATGGCCGCATCGCGCAGTTGCTGCGCCCCCGTGGCCCTGAGCGACACCAGCGTATGCCCGCGCCGCATGGTGAACCCGTTGCCCGCGCCGTCCGCGCGCTGGTGCCGCGCGTCGCCGTTGTTGGCCATGCGCGGCAACTGGGGGCCGTCGGCGCCAACCACCTCGATCAGCAGGACGCCGGAGGAATCGGCCGCATCGACTGGCTGCAGCACCAGCACTTGGGCATCGCCGCTGGGCAGGCGGGCCACCGCAGTGACGGCCTCGTAGGCGCCTGAGCCGTCGAATACCGTTCCGGCGAATGCAGGCGCGCGGCTGACGATGTCAAGGGTGGCGGGCCTTTCGGCAGGCCCGGTCGCGCAGGATGCAAGCACCAGCAGCGAAACCAACAAGGGAACTACATGCGTCAATCTCAAATTCATTACTCCTTCAGGCGGGACAAAGTCAGCGCATCGGACGCGCCGCCAAAATATTTGTCGAGGTTCTGGCTGAACACCGGGTCGGCACCGGGAATTGCCGCGAACAAGGTCATCGACGAATGGAACTTCATGTTATCGGGGTGGCCGAAAATCTCGTCGACGGTCGCATCGGGCGTCGCCAGTACCATGGTCGCGCACTGACGCAGGCGGTCGCCCAGCACAGGATGCGTCAGGTAGGCGGCGGCCTCGTCGAGCGACGCAAGCGCATAGCGCTGCGCCATCTCGCTGCGGCCCAGCCCCGCAAGCTGCGGAAAAACGAACCACATCCAGTGACTACGCTTGCGTCCCGAGCGCAGCTCCCTGCTGACCGCATCATAGACCGGCGCCTGCGCGCGTACGAACCGCTCCAGGTCAAAAGTTGATCGCAAGCGTGCCTCCATCAAAGATTGCCTTCATCAAGCGCGGCACTACCGTTCTCCTGAACGCACCCACTGCCGAATTATGGCCCTGTCCGTACCCCTCGAGCTACGCCGTACATCACTGTAAACCGTTTCTGAGCGAGCGGTGATCTCGCTCGGCGGCCCGAAAGTACGCGCGCTGTCGCGTTTGATCTTAAGATTAACCGATTGCTTGCTGTCAGAGCAACGAAGCCGGTACACTGGGCCATTAAGGACGTCCGCTGTTGGCCAACAGCGGATCTTGGCGCTTCAAAAACTGCTTGCGAGGCTGCTCGTGATTTAGGGTGCTGGGACTGAGACTGAAAGTGTCACTTGCTCAGCAGCAGTTGGCGCGAGCAGCCGAGATGATTTCTTAAGCTCGACAATAGACATACACTAATAAGCGAGAAATTGATGAACCCCAAATCCAGCACGCTTTTTCATTTTACAAATAATATTGATGTAATAAAATCGATATTGAAAGAAGGTTTTTGGCCGCGTTACAGCTTAGAAGATGTTTCACAATTAACTGAAGGCGAATACGACTACATTAGCTTTCCAATGGTCTGCTTCTGCGACATTCCGTTATCGCGAATAAGCGATCACGTCGAGTTTTATGGAAAATACGGAATCGGAATGTCCCGAAGGTGGGCGGAGATGAATGGCCTCAATCCACTATTGTACTTACCCGGAAATAATGAACTTAGAAAGGAATTGCTAAACTTGAATAAGCATTCCAATGAGGTAGAAGGTATCGAACGTGATGAGGCAAAAAAAACCATGCGATATATATTTGCGCACTCTAAGCCAACAAGAGGCACGATGGTGCTCAAGGGTGAACCTGTTGAAAAAAACTTCTATTTCGAATGCGAATGGCGCTATGTTCCAAAAAATGAAAACATAGACGCATATCTATTGCGAACATCACATGAAAAACAGGAAGAGCTTTCAGCCGCAAATGAACTAACAAAAAAACATTGCATATTAAAATTTGAACCTTCTGACATTCGATACATTTTTGTGGAGAGGGACTCCGACATACCAGGCATTATGAATTATATTCAGGCGGAACTTGAGCATTACTCAGCCAGTACACTAAAGTTGCTCAGCTCGAGAGTTTTGTCACTCGAAGGCCTCCACGAAGATTTATAAATCAGCGGGAACTGGCCGCGCTGTTAGCACATATCCTATTCGGAATGCAGCCACTCAACGAGCTTTGAGGGGAGGTTAGAATTTGATCCCAAGCCAACATTTATCTGTGCACCAAAAGGTTCTTTTATATGCAGAGCGTCCTTCAGATATGATCGCTCAGGCTGATCTGCTGGGTTCCAATTTGCCACTTGCCCGTTAGAGCCAATTTCTTGGAGAATCGTCTCGATGTGCTCGTCGCGAAACGCAAAACCAATAAAAAGTATATGCGTCGCCGCCCGGATTTGCTTGCGAAAATATGTATGAAATGTGTTAAAAGGCTCTCGACTTGCCATTCCTTTGAAACCCGGGTAGAGAATTAGCCGGTCACTATGGTTTCCGTAGAAATTGGGATTGCCTCGCCTGATGATTATATCGGTTGACTCATCATCTTCCGGTTCGCCGCGCATCCAGTCAACTGACCCATGAAGCTTGGTTAACAGGCCGCGTTGCGACTCCCCCGCCCATTGATTGATATCGACCTCTTGAAAAATCCCATCGGCATAGCCGAGCGAAACATTCGTCTTCGATTTCCGGATCGCTGTCTCGAGCACCATGTCGTAGTTGGTTGTAACGACATCAATCTTGTCGAATTTTTGCAGACCATCAGCTGTCAGCAGCGGCATCCACGTCCTATCAAGCTCCTCAACAGACGGCGTTTTCGAATAGAGCTTATAGACAAGTGCGTTGATCTTATCAGCCAAGGCGTCAATGTGGTGACCAATAGCAGAAGTTACTTGAATGATGCTCTGTCCGCTTACGGCTCCATCACCGATGATCTGCCGGATTTGGTTCGTTGCGAGTAATTCTGCCGCGAAAGTTCCGCTGCTTACTTGTGCAAATGCAGCTCGCGCTGCATTCAGTTCCCATAAGATGTGTTCAATGTCTACTTGAGATAATCCCTGAGTTCTCAGAACACAACTTTCAACGGCCTGGAAGAGCCGGTTAGAAATGATATCCTCCGGCAGTCTTTTTCTAAAGTCAAGGGCCATGGGATACTTCTCTTGTGACAAACCTCGCGACGCGCCTGCTCCTGCAAAAATCAAAATTTTTCGCACCGTCCGCTCCACCAATCAATTCGTTACTTTAGTATAACACCTCTGATAACACTTCAGAGATGCCGTCGCGCTGGCTCCGGCAGAGATAATGGATCATCCTGATCAAACGGGTTTGGAGGAAAGTCGGCCCTAGCCTGTACTAAGGCCACGTTACCAGTGCGCACTGAGCTGCGTCCACTTTGGGTCGAAAGCGGACACCCCCAGCTACGGTTCGGCATTGAAGACATCGGGAAAGAGTTCTCGGCCGTGACCTGAGTTCGGCCGCGATCGGGGCGCACACACCGTTCGACGTTTCGCTGGCCTGCGCCCTCATCCATTGGAGACACGGCGAGACGTTTTATCATGCCCTCTACGCTTACAGCCAAGCCCCAAAAAAAGCTATGTCACCGTTAAGTGTGGAAGCGCTACACCATCGTCGTTTCCGCGCACGCGGGACCCGATACTGAAGACGATCAGTAATAAAACGATTCGACCTCCAGCGCATACATCGGTTCCCGCTTTCGCGGGAACGACGTGCTGAATTCCATACTTAACGGTGACATAGCCAAAACAAACGGCCAGGGTATCGCTACCCTGGCCGTTCGTATGAACGCAAAAGCCCTTACTTGTCGGTGACAGTAAAGTCGCCGAACTGCTTCAGCTGCGTCGACACCGATGCATTATCGCCGACCACCACAATCGATTGGGTTTCAGGCGCGAAGTACTTCTTGCCCATGTCGCGAACCTGCTCAGGCGTGACCTTCTGGATCGCCGGCACGAACTCCCCCAGGAACTCGGACGGCAGGCCGACCAGCCAGTTGTTGGCCAGCGTCGATGCCACCGCGCGCTGCAACTGGTTGGTGATCAGGTAGGTACCCGCGACGTAGCGCTTGTTCATGCTCATTTCGTCAGCGGGAACCAGATCGCCACCAAGGCGGCGATACTCGCCGAAGTACTCGGTCAGCGCCGCGCCGGTCACCTCGTTGCGTACGTCTGCGCCGCCGACGATGCCGCCACCGGTACGCATGGTGCGTGCACCTGCCGACGCGCCATAGGTGTAGCCCTTCTCCTCACGCAGGTTGGTGTTAACCCGGCTCGAGAAGCCGCCGCCCAGGATGGTGCTGGCCAGGCGCAGCGGCACATAGTCGGCCGAGGTGGCTGGAATGCCAGGGCCGCCCAGGCGCAAGGTCGACTGCACGCTGCCATCGCGCTGCAGCAGGATGCGCACTGGCTTGGCCGATGCCGTGAACGCCGGGGTCGCAGGCGCCGCTGCGCCCTGCCCCTTCCAGTCGCCGAACGCCGCCTGCGCGAACTTCATCGCGTCAGCCTGCGAGATGCGGCCGGTGATCACCAGCAGGCTGCGCTCCGGACGGAAGCGCTTTGCGTGCTCGGTGCGCAGCAGTTCTTCGGTGGTGCTGCTGATCGACTCGGCCGTCTCGGTCGTGTTCCCGTATGGGTGGTCGCCGTAGATCGCCTTGCTGATCGCGCGCTCGGCGCGGAAGCGCGGCGTGGTCTCGGACACACGCAGCGCCTGTAGCGCGTTGGCCTTGGCCAGCTCGACTTCCTTGGCCGGGAACGACGGCATGCGCGCCACTTCGGCGAGCAGGTTCATCATCGGGCCGGCATTCGAGGTCACTGCGTTGGCGAACACGGTAATGCCGTCGTTGCCCGGGCTGGCGGCAACCGAGCCGCCGTAGCTTTGCGCCAGTTCGGCGATCGCGCGCGAATCGCGCTTGGTGGAGCCTTCGTTGAGCAGGCCCGCGAGCAGCTTGGCGAAGCCGGGGTGGTTCTTGTCGTCGGCGGCAAGGCCCGAATCGCGCACGGCCAGCACGTAGTCCACGCGCGGCAGTCCCTTGCGCGGAACGACCCACACTTCAAGTCCGTTCGACAGAACTTTCTTGGCGATCTGCGGCGCCGGAATGGTTTTCTCCTTGCCGAATGGCGGCAAGGTGTTGGCAGCCTTGCTGTCGGCGCCGGCAGCGTAGGCCGAAGGCGCGAACATCAGGGTAATGGTCAATGCCAGCATCAGTTTTTTCATCGATGCGCTCCTTTATGATTTGGCGCCGGCAGGCGCTGGTGCTGGTGCAGGTGCTGCGGCCGGTGCTGGTGCGGCAGGCTTGGCGGCGGCAACCGGTTTGCGGTCGATGACCGTGCGGTTCTCGCGGGTCAGGTACGTTTTGGCGACGCGCTGCAGGTCCGCCGAGGTAACGCCTTCGATCCACGATGGGATCTTGTTGACCACGTTGGCGTCGCCCCACAGGGTCTGCAGCTTGGCCAGCCTGTCGGCGCGGCTGATGAAGCTCTCAAGCGAGTTGTTCCAGTCGGCCAGCATGCTGGTCTTGACGCGCTTGAGCGTCGCGTCGTCGACGCCGTTCTTGACGACCTTGGCGATTTCTTCATCCATCGCGGTCAGCATGGCGTCCGCGTTGGTGCTTGGCTTGTAGACGAAGAAAACGGTGTACAGGGTCGGGCCGTCGTATTCCCATGGGCTGGTCAGTCCGTACAGCGCGTCGACGTTCAGCGCCAGCTCGCGGCCCTTGACGATACCCTGGTAGAACAGCGATGCGTCGCTGCCAGCCAGCAGTTCGCCCAGCACGGCCATCGGCGCCTGGTCGCGACTACCGCGGTCCGGCATCTTCCAGGCAGCCGCAATCGCGGGCACCTGGGCCAGCGTGTCGCTTTGCTCGATGCGCTTTTCAGCGGTGTTGAGCGGCTCGCTGAAGTCGCCCGACTTCGGCGTCGGGCGCTTTGCGATATCGCCGAAATACTTCTTGGCCAGCGCGAAGCCCTGCGCCGGCGTCACGTCGCCAGCGATCGACAGCACCGCGTTGTTCGGGCCGTAGTAGTCGCGGTGGAAGTTGCGCACGTCCTCCAGGCTGGCGCCTTCCAGGTCCTGGAAGCTGCCGTAGCCGTCGTGGTTGTTCTCCCACTTCTGGAACGCGTGCTGGCCGATGTCGATCCACATGAAGCCGCCGTAAGGCTGGTTCTTCACGTTGACGCGGATTTCTTCCTTCACCACGTCCTGCTGGTTCTTCAGCGTTTTTTCGTTGAAGTCGAGGGTCTTCATGCGGTCCGCTTCGAGCCACAGGATGGCGTCGAGCGCCGACACGGGCGCGGTTTCAATGTAGTTGGTGAAGTCCGCACGGGTCGAGCCGTTGTTGTTGCCGCCACCGCCGGTGATGGTCTTGTCGAAGACGCCCTTCGGTGCGTTTGGCGTCCCCTGGAACATCAGGTGCTCGAACAGGTGCGCGAAGCCGGTGCGGTTCTTCGGCTCGAGGCGCATGCCGACGTGGTACACCACGCTGACGCCGACTGTCGGCGAGCTGTGGTCTTCGGAAACAATGACGGTCAGGCCGTTATCAAGTTTTTTGACATTGACCGGCAGCTTCCAGCGGTCGCTGGTTGCGGCGACTGCCGACAGCGACAGTGAAAGGCCCGCCAGAAGGACGGGGATATGGCGAAAACGCATAGAAAACCTCATGGTGACGTTTGGCGAGGGACTACCAGCAAATGGGATGGCCCGAAGCCCATCCCGGCGAGGTATATTACCGTAGCGTTCTTACCAAGAATAGCTTTTGATCATCTATATTTTCACGACATACATATACATATACGCGCATGAAACCCGAGCACCTGTCATTGCTGTTGACGCGAGAAATGCCTTTTGGGAAGTACAAGGGCCGCGTGATCGCCGAGCTGCCCGCCCACTACCTGGGCTGGTTCGCGCGCGAGGGCTTTCCGAAGGGCGAGCTGGGCGAATTGCTGGAATTGATGTACGAGCTGGACCACAATGACCTGAAGGGGCTGCTCGATCCGCTGCGCGGGCGCCGCTAGCCGGCCGCTCGAAAATGCTTATGTCGCGGCGGGCACACGGCTGACGCTGAGGCGGTCGCCGTCGCGCAGCATGCGCTCGAACTCGGCGCCGGTCACGGCTGGGCTGAACAGCCAGCCCTGCAGCTGGTCGCAGCCGAGGTCGCGCAGGAAAGCCATCTGCTCTTCGGTTTCGACGCCCTCCGCGACGATTTCCTGGCGCAGCTGCTTGGCCATCGTGACGATCGCGCGGGCAATCGCGCAGTCGCTTTCCTCATGCGGCAGGCCGACCACGAAGGCGCGGTCGATCTTCAATGTCGAGATCGGGAATTTCTTCAGGTAGGCCAGGCTGGAATAGCCAGTGCCGAAGTCGTCCAGCGCCAGCGCCAGGCCCATTGCCACCAGCTCGTTCATGATGGCGACAATGTTATCGGCGCCGCCCACCAGCAGGCTCTCGGTAATCTCCAGCATGATCTGCTCGGGCAGCACGCCGTGGCGGTCCAGCACAGCCAAAATGCGCGCCGGCAGGCGGCGGTCGAACTGGCGCGCAGACAGGTTGACAGCCACCGGCGGCATCACCAGCCCTGCGTTGCGCCATGCGCCGATCTGGCGGCAGGCTTCTTCCAGCACCCACGAGCCGATGTCGTGGATCATGCCGGTTTCCTCGGCCAGCGCGATGAACACGCCCGGCGAAATCATGCCGCGTTCCGGGTGGCGCCAGCGGATCAGCGCCTCGGCGCCGACGATGCGGCCGCTGCGCAGGCTCACCTTCGGCTGGTAATGCAGTTCGAGCTGGCCTTCGTTGACCGCGGTGCGCAGCTCCGCCTCCAGCATCAGGTCTTCCTTGGCGCGCAGGTCCATCTGCTCGCGGTAGAACAGGAAGGTGCCGCCGCCGCTTTCCTGGGCCTTGGCCATGGCCACGTCGGCGCAGCGGATCAGCGATGCGGCGTCGGACGAATCTTCCGGGTAGACCGACACGCCGATGTTGGCGCTGACCTGCAGGTTATGGCCGTCGATCACCAGCGGCACCGCCAGCGCGGCCAGCATCTTCCTGACGACGATGGCGGCGCTCTCACGGCGGTCGATCTGCGGCAGCGCGACGGCGAACTTGCTTCCGTCGATGCGCGCCAGGATGTCGGCGTCGCGCAGCAGGTGGCGGAAGCGGCGGCCGATCTCGCACAGCAGCTGGCTGGCCACGTCATGGCCGAGGGTGTCGCTGATGGCCGCCATGCGGTTGACTTCGACCACCATCAGGGCGCCATACTGGTTGGCGCGGCGCGCATCCATCAGCGCCTGCCCGAGCAGGTGGGTCAACAGGCTGCGGTTGGGCAGGCCGGTGAGGCTGTCGTAGTTGGCCATGCGCTGCACGCGCGCCTCGGCGGCCTTGTGCACGCTGATGTCCGAGAACAGCGAGAAGGTGTGGGTGATCCGCCCTTCGCTGTCGCGCACCGCGCTGATGGTGACCGATTGCGGGAACAGGTCGCCATTCTTGCGCTTGCCGACAATCTCGCCGCGCCACGGGCCATTGCCGCGCATTGCGGCGCGCACCTTGGCGCGGAACTCGGCGTCGTGCACGCCAGAGCGCAGCAGGTCGGGCGTCTTGCCGATGGCTTCGACCGGCGCATAGCCGGTGATGCGGGTGAAGGCGCTGTTGATCGAAACGATACGTTCGCTCGAATCGGTAATCAACACGCCCTGGTCGCTGTCTTCGATGATGCGGGCGTGCAGGCGCACCTTGTCCTGGTCGCCCAGCTCCTCGACGATTGGCGAGACGTGCACCAGCATGCCGTTCGCTTCGCCGTTGTCGTCCTTGAGCAGCGACAGCGCCAGCCGCACGCCGATAATCTCGCCGTTCTTTTTGCGGCGGCGCACTTCGATCAGGTCGCTGCCCGATTCGAGGAACAGTTCGGCGATGTCGGCATCGTCGTCGCCCTCGGCATACAGGAACAGCACGTGCTGGCCGATCGCCTCCTCGGCCGTGTAGCCAAACAAGGTGGCCGCGGCCGAATTCCAGCCTGTCAGGTAACCGGCCAGGTCGAGCACGATGGCAGGTTCATCCGGGTTGAAAGGTTCAGCGCTGACCGCGCACGGGGGCGGGGTCACCTTGCCGGCGGCGAGCACCAAAATGGCTGCTTCCAGCTCGTCGAGCGAGTGGGCCAGCGCCGCACCATCGAGGCCGCGGGCGCCGCGCAGCAGGGCCAGGCAACGTTCAAGTGCGCGGTCAGGCATTGGTTTCACCCTTGGTCTCCTTGACGACCTCCAGCATCCAGCCGGCGGCCTCCAGTACAGCCTCGTTGAAATCGGCGGTGTCCAGCTGCAACCCTGCCAGCTTGGCCGCTACATCGGCGAAGTCGCCGCGTTCCGCGCTTTCGACCAGCGCCAGCAGCGCACCGAGCTCGCCTTCGCGCTCCAGCAATGCGGCGCGGACGGCATTGCTGATCGCCAGCGGCGCCAGCACCTCTGCCAGCGGCATGCCGAACAACACGCCAAGCAGCGAAAACATGCCGGCCATGAAGCCCTGTTCCTGCATGTTCCTGTCGTAGCCCCCGGCCTTGGCCAGCAGCTCGATGGCGCGGCCGCGCATGGCGACGCGCGACAGCAGCATGGCGCTGCGCACATCGCCCTGCCGGGCGGCAAACAGCATCAGGTTGAGCCAGCGGCGCAGTTGCTGTCGCCCAAGGATAAGGATAGCCTGCGCGAAGCTGTTGACCTTGCGCCCGCCCCCTACTCCCAGCGAATTGACGAGGCGCAGCAGGTGATAGGACAGCGCGACGTCCTGGCGCAGCAGCGCTTCGATTTCATGGGTGTCGGCGTCGGCGCCGACCAGTTGCACCAGCTGAAGCGCCAGCGAGCGCGACGCCGCCTGTGCCCCGCTGGCCTTTTCCGGCGGCGCCAGGTACCAGTCGCCGTCGATCCATTTGACGTCCGCCGGCAATTCGCTGCGGACAAACGGGCTGTTGGCGCGTAATACCGCCCCGTCATCGACCTGCTTCCAGCCGGCCTCGGCATATGCCTGCCGCAAGGAAGGTTCCAGCCCCGCCGGGACAAAACACGGCACGGCCGCCGGCAGCACCCTGGCCAGGTCCGATTCGAACAAACCGAGCAACGCAACGGCGTCGCCGGCCCCATCGGCCAGCAAGGCGGCAGGGGTGCCATTGCGGTTTGCAAGAACGTGAACGAAGAACATGGGCGCAGCTGCTACAGAATTCATCAAATGCCAGATGGGTAAAAGTGATCTGTCATGTTACCCGGAAATTGTTAATTCATACCAACATTTGGCATCGTTTGTGGGGCGTGCGCACCGATTTTTATTCGCTTTATACTGATCTTTGCGAAAACGTCAACAAACAGGAGAGTGGCATGCTGCAAATCCGCAAAAGCGACGAGCGCGGCGACGCGAATCACGGCTGGCTCCATTCGAAGCACAGCTTTTCTTTCGGCAGTTACCAGGACCCGCGCCATACCGGTTTCGGCCCCCTGCTGGTAATCAACGAGGACCGGGTGGCCCCGGGCCAGGGATTCGGCGCCCACGGCCACCGTGACATGGAGATCATTTCCTACGTGCTGGAAGGCGCGCTGGAACACAAGGACAGCCTCGGCACGGGGTCGGTGCTGCACTACGGCGATGTGCAGCGCATGTCGGCCGGCAGCGGGGTGCGGCACAGCGAATTCAACGGTTCGCGGACCGAACCGGTGCATTTCCTGCAAATCTGGATCCAGCCGAATGTCACCAATATCGAGCCCAGTTACGAGGAAAAGCATTTCACGCCCGACAGCAAGGCCGGCAAGCTGAAGCTGATCGCGTCGAAGGACGGGCGCGAGGGATCGGTGCTGATCCACCAGGATGCCGCCGTGTACGCGACGATCATGCATCCGGGCGACCAGCTCGACCACCCGCTGGCGGCGGGCCGCAGCGCCTATGTGCACGTTGTGCGCGGCGGCGTAACCGTCAACGGTACCCCGCTCGCGGGAGGCGACGCGCTCAAAATAACGGACGAGGACCGCATCAGCCTGTCCGGCGCGCAGGCGGCCGAGGTGCTGCTGTTCGACCTGCCGTACTAGCCTGCTGGCGGGCAAAGCTGGAGGCCCTCCTCCAACGGCTGTAGCGGATTTCCGCTACACTTGCGGGTATAGAAATAGATTTGAGATCAAGCCATGCCTGCCACCCTGCCTTCCGAAGAACTGTTGGACTACACCACATCGTGCCTGCTGCCTACGCCCTGGGCGCAGTTCACCTTGCACGCGTTTGTGGAACATTCGACTGGCAAGGAACACCTGGCGATGACCCTGGGCGACATCAGCAACGGCGAGCCCGTGCTGGCGCGCGTGCATTCCGAATGCCTGACCGGCGACGTGCTGTTTTCGCAGCGCTGCGACTGCGGCGCCCAGCTGGAAGGCGCGCTCAAGAAGATCGCCGATGAAGGCCGCGGCATCCTGCTGTACCTGCGCCAGGAAGGGCGCGGTATTGGCCTTGTCAACAAGATCCGCGCTTACCGCCTGCAGGAAGCCGGCGCCGACACCGTCGAAGCCAACCTGCAGCTGGGCTTCCACGCCGACGCGCGCAACTACGAGCTGTGCAAGCCGATGCTGGCCCAGTTCGACATCAAGTCGCTGCGCCTGATGACCAACAACCCGCGCAAGATCGACGCCATGGAGAAGCTGGGCGTCAAGGTCAGCGAGCGAGTGCCGCTGCTGGTGAACCGCAATGCTTTCAACAACAGTTACCTGAACACCAAGGAAGCCAAGCTGGGCCACATGATGCAGCCCCAGCTCGACGCAGTGGTCGAAGACGGGCAACTGTAACCGGCTAAAAATGCGTTAAGCTTGGGGTAAGTTAGTCTGACGCCTGACCTGCCCGACGATGCGCATGAAACGAACGATTACCGCAGCGCTGCTGTGCCTTGCCAGCGCGCTGGCGGCAGCCGCGCAGCAGGCGGCACCAGCTCCGCCCAGGCAGCGCGCCGCGCCTGCCGCCACCCCGTCCCGCCCAATCCCCCCCGCCGCTGTCCCGCCCGGCGTGATTCCGCCTGCCGCCGTGCCGCCCGGCGCAACCCCGCCGGCCGCCGAGGCCGAAGCCGACCAGAACACCACCTTGCCGCCGCCCTCGTCCGCGGCGCAACAGGTGTACTCGGCGGCGCAGGGCGATTTGCTGCAGATCCGCATGCTGCTCAAGAGCGGACGCAGCCAGTCGACAGTCGGCTCCGGTTTTTTGGTGGGCACCAGCAACCTGGTGCTGACCAATTACCACGTGGTGTCGCAGATGGCCCTCGACCCCGACGTCTACAGCGGCGAGTATGTCGACACCGACGGCAAGAGCGGCCCGATCGAATTGCTGGCCGTGGACGTGCTGCACGACCTGGCGGTGGTCCGGGTCGACCGTTTCGGCAGCGGCTTCTTCAATATCCCGACCAAGGCCACGCTGACCCAGGGCCAGTACCTCTACTCGCTGGGCAATCCCCTCGACCTCGGCTTTGCGATCTCCGAAGGCGCCTACAACGGCATCGTCACGCGCAGCTTCTACGACCACCTGATGTTCACCGGGCCGATCAACTCGGGCATGAGCGGCGGGCCCAGCGTGACGGCGGACGGCATGGTGGCCGGCGTCAACGTCTCGCGCCGCCGCGATGGCGAACTGGTCAGTTTCCTGGTGCCGATACGCTATGCCCAGGAATTGCTGGACAAGGTGGCCAGCCAGGCCCGCGCGCCGAAGGATTTCAATCCGCACATCGCCCAGCAGCTGCTGAGCCACCAGCGCGGCATGATCGACCGCCTGCTTGACCAGCCGCTGTCGCTGAAGCTGATGGGGCCTTACCATGTGCCGGTGCGCGAATCGGGCCAGGTGCGCTGCTGGGGCCGTTCCAACGACCAGGCCGAAGCCACCTTCAACGCCGACACGATCGCCTGCTCGATGGAGTCGGCCGTGTTTGTCTCCGAAACCCAGCAGACCGGGCACGTGTCGATGGTCCACCATTACATCCGCTCGACCAGCCTTGACCCGGTGCGCTTCGCCGTGATGGCCACGGGCGTGTTCAAGACGGACAAGCTGGGCAGCGCACGCGACGTGCGCCTGACCGAACCGAAGTGCACCGAGAGTTTCGTCACCACCAAAACCTTGCCATTGCGCGCCGTCACCTGCGTGCGCGCGTACAAGAAATTCGAGGGCTTGTACAACTTTACCCTGCTGACCGCCAGCACCGACGACGCCCGCGCCAGCCTGCAAAGCCGGCTCGACGTCACCGGCGTGTCGTACGAGAACGGCCTGCGCACCACGCGCGCCTTCCTGTCCGCGCTGGGGCGGAGCGGCAAGCGATGAAGGCGCCCTACTTCATCGAGACCCTGGCCCGCAACGGCGACGTGCTGCACCGGCACCAGGTGGCCGGGCTGCCGATCCGGCTGGGGCGCGGCTACGATAACGACTTCATCCTCGACGACGCCCACGCCGCGCCCGCCCATGCCGTGATCGAGGGCGGCGCCGACGGGCGCCTGCTGCTGCGCGACCTGGGCACCAAAAACGGCGTGGTCTACCGTGGCAAACGCCACGGCAGCATCGAACTGACCGGCGACACCGTGATCCGGATGGGCCACACCAGCCTGCGCGTGCGCGGGGCCGATTTTCCGGTGCCGCCGGAACTGGTCGACCGCACCATGCATGGCTGGGAAGGCGCGCTGCCCGGCCTGGCGGGAATGCTACTGATCGGCATCGTCGCACTGCTGACTGTGTGGCTGGGCGACACCAGGCCTTTCCAGCTGAGCCGCTACCTGCAGGCGCTGGCGTACGGGGTGGCTGCCGGCCTGGTCTGGGGCGGCATGTGGGCATTCGCCAACCGCCTGTTCGGACGCCACGCGCGGCTTGGCCGGCACCTGTTCATCTTTGGCTGCGGACTGGCCGCGCTCGCCGTGTACAAGATTGTGTCGAGCATGGCCGCCTATGCATGGTCGCTTGAATGGCTGGTGCGCTACGGCATGCATGTGGCGATCGCCTTGATGGCGGGCATGGTGTACTTCCACCTCGGTACCGTCAGGCCGCAGCGCAGGCGCTACTTCGCCAGCAGCTGCGCGCTGCTCGCCCTGCTCGGCTCGGGGCTGACCCTGGTGGGCAACCTGCAGGCCAGCGGCCGCGTGGCAGACCAGCTGTACATGCCGCTGCTGTTGCCGCCCGAGATGCGCGCGAGTCCCGACCGCAGCGTTGACGAGTTCATGGCCGAGGCGGCCGCGATGAAGGTGCGGATCGACGCCGAGCGGCTCAAGCATGTCGAGGAGGAGCGCGCCGCCGGCGAGTGAGGATGATGCGCTATTATCCGGACTCAACAATCCCGGAACCTCCCCTTCACGAAGGCTGAGCAAGCATGTACCCAACCCGCACCCGCGTTGTCGTTGCCATCGGCTGGCTCTTGTTCTGGGTGCTCATGGTGTCGGTGGCGGTCCAGGATTACCTGCGCGACGAGGGCACCGCGCTGTGGCAACCGCTGGTGTGGGAAACGTCCTCGATGCTGACGGCCACCCTGCTGGTGCTGCTGCAGCACCGCGCCACCGTCCGCTACAACTACCTGCTGGCGACGCCGTGGCGCTGGTTTGCCGTCCAGGCGCTGTGGCTGCCCGTGTACTGGATTGCCTTCGTCCCACTGGCCTTCGGCCTGCGCCACGCCGTCTACGCGCTGGCCGGCGCCGAGTACCGGCATGAGCCGTGGCTCGACACCTTCGTGTACGAATCGCTGAGGATTACTGTGTTCGCCGGCATGTTCACGCTGATCCGCTTCGGCATCCTGTCGTACCACGAATTGCTTGAAGAAAAGCTGCGGGCCGAGAAATCCACGACCTTGCTGCGCCAGGCCCAGCTGCAGCGCCTGACCCAGCAGATGCAGCCGCACTTCCTGTTCAATGCCCTGAACACGGTGTCGTCGCTGATGCGCTCGGACGTGGACAAGGCCGACGCCACCCTGGTCCAGCTGGCCGAGGTGCTGCGCGTGACGCTCGACGCCAGCGAGCAGACCGAAACCACCCTCGATGCCGAACTGCGGCTGGTGAAAGCGTATTCGCGCGTGATGGAAGAGCGCTTCGCCGGCCGCGTTATGGTCAGCTGGGACATCCTCGACGCCGCTCTGCCGTGCAAGGTGCCTGTGATGAGCGTGCAGCCACTGCTGGAAAACGTTTTCAAGCATACGGTCGAGCAGCGCCGCCAGCCGACCGCCGTCATCGTCCGGGCCCGGCGCCATCAGCACAGCTTGCTGGTGTCGGTGGAGGACGATGGCGGCCTCCTGCCCGCCGAACTGGATGCAGGCACCGGCCTGAAGAACCTGCGCCAGCGGCTGGCAGTCCTGTACGGCGACGCAGCCGTGCTGTCGCTTGAACAGCTGGCGCCCGCCGGAGTGCGCGCGGAGATGAGGCTGCCATGCGCGTGCTGATCGTCGACGACGAGCGTCCCGCGCGCGACAAGCTGCGGCGCATGCTGGAACAGGAACCGGGGATGGCGGCGGTGCAGGTAGCGTGCGACGCCATCGACGCGCTGGAACAGTGCGCGGCGTTTGCGCCCGACGTGGCATTTCTCGACATCCAGATGCCCGAGGTCACGGGCATCGAGCTCGCCGCGTCGCTGCCCGCGCCGGCTCCGCTGGTCGTGTTTGTTACCGCATATGACCAGTACGCCGTCCAGGCCTTCGATGCGAACGCCATCGACTACCTGCTCAAGCCCTATGACCAGGCGCGCCTGCAGCGAACGCTGGAGCGCGTGCGCGAACGCCTTCGCCTGCGTACTCCCATGGCGGCCACAAGCCTGCCCGTGCGCCAACTGCTGGTCACGGAACGGGGAACCACGCATGTCATCAAGGTCGACGACATCGAGTGGATCGAAACCGCCGACAACTACGTCATCCTTCATACGGCTTCGGCGCACCCGCTGTTGCGCCAGACGCTCACCGGGCTGCTCGCCCAGCTGGACGGGGCCTTCGTGCGCTGCCACCGGCGCGCCGCGGTGCGGCCCGCGCTTGTCGAGCAGGTGGTCTCGCTCGACAAGGGCGACTGCGAACTGGTGCTGCGTGGCGGCGCCAGGGTGCCCTGCAGCCGGCAGCACCGGGCGGCGGTGCTCGACAGCTTGCAGCGCACCCGCTGAACCGGGCGCCGGTTCCGGTTCGCCCCGCCCGCTTCCCGTTTCGCCACAAAGCAGTTTGCGGCCGGCGCGGCAAATCCTAAGCTTGGCTGGTGTTCAACTAAACGACCTGCGCCATGCAAATCGACCGCCCCGGCTCGCGCCTGTTCTTCCTCGACTGGATCCGCATCCTCGCGTTTTTCGTGCTGATCCTCTATCACGTAGGCATGTATTACGTCAGCGACGACTGGCATGTCAAAAGTCCCCATGCCGGGACAGCCATCGAGCCGCTGATGCTGCTGTCGTCGCCCTGGCGCCTGGGCTTGCTCTTCATGGTGGCCGGCGTCGCCGCCAGTTGCATGCTGGGCAAGCATGGCACGGCGGTGTTCCTGCGCAAGCGCAGCTGGCGCCTGCTGGTCCCCCTGCTGTTCGGGATGTTCGTCGTGGTGCCGCCGCAGGCGTATTACGAGGTGGTCGAAAAGGTGGCCTATGCGGGCAGCTATGCCCAGTTCATGCAGCTGTACCTCACGTCCCATGACGGCTTTTGCCGCGGTTCGGACTGCTTGATCATGCCCACCTGGAACCACCTTTGGTTCGTGGCCTACCTGTGGGTGTACACGCTGGTGTTTGCAGCGATCGTGCACATGTCGGGGGCGCGGTTTGCAGCGTGGTCGAATGTGGTTGCTGGCTGGCTGAGCGGGTGGAGAATCATCGTGCTGCCGGCCGCCGTGCTTGCGGTGGCAAGGCTGGTCTTGCAGCCGCATTTCGAAAGCACCCATGCGCTGATCGACGACTGGTTCAACCACGCGCATTATTTCGTCTTGTTCGCGCTGGGTGCGCTGCTGGCCCACAAGCCACTGTTCTGGGTGCGGACCGATGCCATCCGCTGGCCGGCCCTGGGCGTTGCGCTCGGCTGCTGGGCGGCCATGGTGGTGGCGTTCGCCTGGCCGGATGCCTCGATTGAGCGGGCGGTACTGGAACAAGTGTACAACGTCCAGCGTGTGGTCTACACGCTGTGCGGCTGGAGCGCCATCGTGGCCGCGTGCGGCTTCGGCCACCGCCACCTCTACGCCGACAGCAGCGCCCGGCGATACCTTGGCGAGGCCGTCTTCCCCGTGTACATCCTCCACCAGACCCTGATCGTCGCCCTGGCCCACAACTTCAAGCCCGCCGCGCTGCCGCCTGTCACTGAAGCTGCCGCGCTGGCCGTACTGACCTTGTGCATCAGTTTCGCTGCGTTCGAGCTGGTCCGGCGCGTGCCTCTGCTGCGGCCACTGTTCGGCCTCGGGACAATGCCTGCATCAGGCCACGTAAAACAGCACGGCGATGTAGTGGCAAATGCTGCCGCCAAGGACGAAAAGATGCCAGATCCCGTGTCCATGGCGCAGCTTGTGGTCGGTCGCGTAAAAGGCGATGCCGACGGTATAAAACAGGCCGCCCGCCGCCAGCCAGAGGAAGCCGTCCCAGCCCAATGCCGCGATCAGCGGCTTGACGCCGACAATGGCCAGCCAGCCCATGATCACGTAGATGGCCAGTGACAGGATGCGCGCGGCTTTGGCGTACCAGATTTCCTGCGCGATGCCGAACAGGGCAAGCGCCCAGACCACGCCAAACATCGACCAGCCCCACGCGCCGCGCAGCGTGACCAGGGTAAAAGGCGTGTAAGTACCTGCGATGAGCAGATAGATCGCGCAATGGTCCATCTTGCGCAGCGTATCCTTGGCCGCGCCGCGAACGCTGTGATACAGGCTGGACGTCAGGTACAGGGTCAGCAGCATGGCCGCATACAAGCTGAAGCTGACGATTTTCCATGGGTCGCCGCCGCGGGCGGCCACAGCGATCAACAGCACGCCGCTGACCGCAGCCAGGGCCGCGCCCACCACATGGGTGATGCTGTTGAAACGTTCGCCGTAATACATGCGTACCCCTTATCGAAAACGCATGCCGGCCCCGCCGGCGAAGTCATCATACCCTTTCGACGATACTTGACTTGCACGCGCTGGGCGGGATGACACATCGACTTTCTTGGGTTACATTGGATTCGATCAAACGCCGTTGCCGTGGGAGGAGACTCATCGCATGCTGCACAGAATCGTGCTTGTCGGAGCTGCGACCTTATTGTCGGCTTGCAGGTCCGTGCCGCTGAGCTCAATCTCCACGCCAGGCGTTGCCGTGCCTGCGGCGTGGTCGACAGCGCTCCAATCCCATGGCGACATGCCTTACCGCACCGGATTGACCGCCTGGTGGGACAACTTCGACGATCCGATGCTCACCATGCTGGTGGGCCAGGCGCTAAAGGACAACACCAACGTCATGAGCGCGCAGGCGGCGCTGCGCCAGGCCCGCGCCATACGCGACGTCGCTGGCGCGGCGCTCCTGCCGGCTCTGGCCTTCTCCAGTTCCGCGCAGCAAAGCAAGACGGGCAGCGCAGGCGCGAACAGGGTTGCCACTGCTGGCATCGATGCCAGTTGGGAAGCAGATCTGTTTGGGGCGAACCGCTATGGGCTGCGCGCCGCCGAAGCCAGCACCAATGCTGCCGTCACGACGCTGGCCTCGGCCCGGTTATCGATCGCGGCCGAGGTCGCGCTTGCTTATATTCAGCTACGCGGGACCCAGGCCAGGCTCGCCATCGCGCGCGCCAACCTGGGCAGCCAACGGGAAACGTTGCAGATCACCGGCTGGCGCGTACAGGCGGGCTTGCTTACCGCGCTTGAAGGCGAGCAGGCGCGCGCGGCGAGCGAGCAGACCGAGGCACAGATTCCCGCGCTGGAAGCGAACATTGCCCAGATCGCGCACGCACTGGCGCTCTTGTGCGCACTGCCGCCAGCGCGATTGCAGGCGCAGTTGGCGCTGGCACGGCCGGTGCCGCAGCCACGCGCCGGCATCGTACTGAGCGTGCCGGCCGAGACTTTGCGCCAGCGCCCCGACATCGCAACCGCAGAGCACCAGGTACGCGCCGCAATGGCGCGGGTCGATGCCGCCGATGCCTTGCGTTACCCGGAGTTCAGGCTCGCCGGTTCCCTGGGGCTGCATGCCGCCAGCCTGACCGGCCTCGCCAGCGGCGAGGTGGCGCGGACGATCCTCGCCAACGTCGCCGCTCCGCTCTTGGACGGCGGCAGCCGGCAGGCCCAGGTTCGGGCCCAGCAGGCGGCGCTGGAGCAAGCGCAGCTGTCGTACCGGGAAGCCATCCTAGCCGCATTGAAAGATGTGGAGGACGCGCTGTTGGCACTGGAAAGCGATCGCAAGCGCTTGTCGCACCTGGGCTATGCGGCCGAGGCCGCCGCGAACGCGGAGCTGCTCGCCCGCCAGCGCTATGCGGGCGGCGTGGTCGACTTCCAGGTTGTTCTCGATACCCAACGCTCGTTGCTCGCCTTGCAGGATGCGGTGGCATCCACCAGCGCCGACTTCAGCGCCAGCCATGTACGCCTGTACAAGGCCCTGGGCGGTGGCTGGTCCCGCGGCCATGCGGCAGGAGTTGGGCCGGATGGGGCTGTGGACGGGCAGGCGCAATGAACATGGACAGCGCGACGAATGAAGCAGTAGCCGATGCCGCCACCGACGCGCCGCTGGTGAGCGGCCGGCCGCGCTGGTGGCGCCGCGCGCTGCCTTGGGGCGTGGGCGCAGTCGCCATCGCCGCCGTGCTGCTGGGGCTTTACCAGTGGCAGTTGCAGCGCAAGGCCGCCGCCGCACCGCGCTACAGCACCGAGCAGGTCAAGCGCGGCGACCTGGTGCTGACGGTCAGCGCCAACGGCAGTCTGCAGCCTACCCGCCTGGTCAGCATCGGCAGCGAATTATCGGGAACCGTGGCGCGGGTGCTGGTGGACGTCAACGACAAGGTGAAGAAAGGCCAGGTGCTGGTGGAACTCGACACCGCCAAGCTGAACGACCAGATCGTGCGCTCGAGGGCCGCGCTCGCCAGCGCGAAGGCCGCCGTGGCGCAGGCGCGGGCCACGGTGAAGGAAGCAGAGGCCAGCCTGGCGCGGCTGGAAGACGTGGCACGGCTGTCGGGCGGAAAAGTGCCATCGCAGGCCGAGCTGGACGCGGGCCGGGCCGCGCTCGAACGTGGCCGCGCCAATGAACTGAGCGCGCGCGCCAATGTGGTCAGCGCCAGCGCCACGCTGTCCACCGACGAAACCAACCTCGCGAAGGCATCGATCCGTGCGCCCATCGATGGCGTGGTCCTCACCCGCAGCGTGGACCCCGGCAATGCGGTGGCGGCGTCGCTGCAGGCGGTAACGCTGTTTACGCTTGCCGAAGACCTGCGCCGGCTGCGCCTGCAGGTGAACGTCGATGAGGCCGATGTCGGCGCGCTCCGGCTTGGGCAACAGGCGCGCTTCACCGTCAGCGCCTACCCCAACCGCCAGTATCCCGCGGCGGTGACGCGGGTCGCTTTCGGCTCGACCATCACCGACAACGTTGTCACCTACCTGACCTATCTCGAAGTCGACAACGGCGACCTGAGCCTGCGGCCGGGCATGACGGCCACCGCCGTCATCCGCGCGGCCGAGCGCCGCGGCGTCCTGCTGGTGCCCAACACGGCGCTTCGCTTTACGCCGAACCGGGCTGCCAGGCCTGCCGCCGGCGGCATCGTGGCCAGCCTGATACCGCGCGGCCCGGCGCGTACGCCGCGGCGCTCCGCCGCGGATGGGGCCAGCACGGCGGCGGCGCGCCGCGTCTGGATTTTGCTCGACGGGGAGCCAAGGCAGGTAAGCGTGATGCCCGGAATCAGCGATGGACGCATGACCGAAATCGTCGCCGGCGACCTGCGCGAAGGCATGCACGTGATCACCGAACAGCAGGCAGGAACGCCGCCGTGAGCGCGCCGCCGCCAACAAGCAACGCCCCGCTGATCCGGCTGCGCAGGGTCAGCAAGGTATACGGCGCCGGGCAGGCAGCGCTGATGGCGCTCAAAAATCTGGACATCGACATTGTGGCGGGAGAGTTCACAGCCATCATGGGGCCTAGCGGTTCGGGCAAGTCGACCGCGATGAACATCATCGGCTGCCTTGATACGCCGACCTCGGGCCAATACCTGCTGAGCGGCGCGCATGTGGAGACCCTGTCGCGCGACGAACGCGCCCGCCTGCGGCGCCGCTTCTTCGGCTTCGTGTTCCAGGGATTCAACTTGTTGGCCCGCACCTCAGCACTTGAAAACGTTGAGCTGCCGCTGGTCTACCGTGGCGACGCCGTGGCCGTGCGGCGTGCCAAGGCGACCCGCGCGCTGGCCTCGGTAGGCCTGGCCGGCTGGGAATCCCACACGCCCGGTGAATTATCCGGCGGACAGCAGCAGCGCGTGGCAATTGCACGCGCCATCGTCACCGAACCGGCAATCCTGCTCGCTGACGAGCCTACCGGCAATCTCGACAGTCAGCGCGGCCGCGAGATCATGGACTTGCTGGTCGGATTGAACCAGCGAGGCATCACCATCCTGATGGTCACCCATGAACCGGACATGGCCCTGTACGCCAGACGGGTGCTGCATTTCCGCGACGGGGTACTCGTTGCCGACCAGAATGGCCAGGGCAGCGCCGCGCCACCAGCGGGGCACGAGGCGAGCGCATGAACCAGATGCTCCTCAATGCGCTGTCACTGGCGCTGCGCTCGATCCACCGCAACATGCTGCGCTCCTTCCTGACCGTTCTTGGCATTGTGATCGGGGTGAGCGCGGTCATAACGATGGTCACGCTAGGTAATGGCGCCACCCAGGCGGTGCAAAACCAGATCGCCAGCCTTGGCAGCAACCTGCTGATGGTACGCACCGGGCAACGCCTGGGCTTCGGCGGCGGCGGCGGGGGTGCGCCGGCCTTCAAAGAGGCCGATGCGGCAGCGATCGCCGCCGAGATCGGCGGCATCAACGCGGTGGCGCCTGAGGCGCGCACCAGCGCCACCGTGGTTGCCAACGGCCGCAACTGGACCACCAGCGTGGTTGGCAGCAGCAACGCCTGGTTCGACACCAACAATTGGCGGCTGGCGGCCGGACGCCGCTTCGAGGAAGCCGAGCTCCAGACCGGCGCGGCCGTTTGCGTGATCGGTGAAACGGTACGTCGCGAAGTATTTGAATCGCGCAATGCACTGGGCGAACTCCTGCGCGTCAGGCAATTTTCGTGCGAGGTCGTCGGCTTCCTGGCGGCCAAGGGACAAGCCGCGATGGGCAATGACCAGGACGACGTCGTGATGATGCCGCTGCATACCTTTCAGCGCCGCGTCGCCGGAAACCTGCGGGTCTCGACACTGCTCGTGTCGATGAAAGACGGTGCCGACAGTGCGAGCGTGAAAGCCAGCCTCGGCCAGTTGCTGCGCGAGCGCCGCAAGCTGGCCCCGGACGACGAAGACAATTTCAACGTGCTCGACACCAAACAGCTCGCCGAAACAATTTCAAGCACCACCAGGGTAATGACCACCCTGCTCGGAGCGGTGGCGGCGGTCAGCCTGCTCGTCGGGGGCATCGGCATCATGAATATCATGCTGGTCAGCGTCACCGAACGCACGCGCGAGATCGGCTTGCGCCTGGCAATCGGCGCCCTGGAGCGCGACGTGCTGGCGCAATTCCTGATTGAAGCGGTGGTGCTCGCGGCCTTGGGCGGATTGATCGGCATAATGCTTGCCACCGCGGCGTCGGTCGTGCTGGCCAGGGTGATGGATGTGCCGTATCTGTTCAATCCGTCGATCAATTTGTTTTCGTTCCTGTTCGCGGCGGCGATTGGCGTGCTGTTCGGATACTTCCCCGCACGCCGCGCCGCACTGATGGATCCGATCGAGGCGCTACGGCACGAATGAATCCTGCGCCCGCGCGCCTTGAGGATAGATCGTTTCACCCCGCGCGAGCATTGACGCAAATTGTGCAATCTTGCGCGCGCGTGTTTCAGGCTTCTTGGCGGTCTGGATGCGAAACAGCACGGCATAGCGGTTTTGCGCGCTGACAGTGGCGAAGAATTCAGCCGCGCCGGGATGGGCGTCGAAAGCCGCTTGCAAGTCCGGTGGCACGCCGGACTTGCTGGCCGGCTCGTATGCCGCATCCCAGCGTCCATCCGCGCGCGCGCGTTCGATGGCGGCAAGGCCTGCCGGCTGCATCTTACCTTCGTCGATGTAGCGCAGTGCGCTGTCACGGTTGACCTTTGACCAGATGCCGCCAGGCTTGCGGGACGTCCAGCGCTGCGCCCAGTAATGGTCGCCGGCGCTTTTCTTGAGGGCGTCGATCCAGCCGAAGCACAGCGCTACCTCCAGCGCCTCCGGGTGCGACACCGATGCCTCGGGCGCCCCCTTCCTGGCGTGCCGAACCCAGACGCCGGCTGACTTGTCGTGATGCTGCGCCAGCCATTGCGCCCACTCGGCTTGCGAGCCGATGTGCATGGCCGTGCTGCTGTCGCTTCCGTCTGCTGCCATATCGTCCCCTGAGCGAAGGTCATTTTACGCTGCGCTGGCCGCAGCGCGCTTGCGGAACTGAGCCGCTTTGACCCTGTTACCGCACAAGGTCATGCTGCACCAGCGCCGCCGGTGCGCTTTGGTGCGATCGTAGAACCACAACACGCAGTCGGGATGTTCGCACTGCTTGACCAGGCTGAAGTCGCCTTCGGCCAGCAGTTGGGCGACGCTCTCGGCCAGCGCGCCGGTTATTTGGGTCGCTGCGTCCGCGTCCGGCGTCCGGGTGAGCACCACTGTGCCGTCGGCGTCGACGCCGACATGGGGCGCGCTGCGGCTGGCGTGGAGGTAGCGGTTCAATGGCGCCGGGTCGATCGCCTGCCCCTGTTTACGTTGCTCGATCAATTCGCGCGCGATGGCCCGGACCGCCTTAGCGTCCCTCAACAAACCTGCCTGGTCTTCAAGCGAGGCATCGGCCGGCGGCGCGATGCCCTTACGGCGGCACCACTCCAGCACATCGGCTCCCGTTTTCCAGAAGTCGATCTCGTTGGCGCCACAACCGGCCTGCGTATTGAGCAAGTCCATTGCCGGGTGATCGCCCACCATCACGAAAGGACCCGCATCTACCCCGGTCTGTTGCACAGTCATGTCGACGCTCCTTAGTAACCATTGAAAATAGAATTGACAGGTTACGCGACACGGACTATTCTGGAATCAAGTAACCTGTTCAATTAAATTATACAGGTTATCGGCACCATATTCCATGTCATCAGAGGAGAACACCATGCAGAGCCCAGCCAACAACACCGTCGCCACGCTGTCGAATGTCCATCACAAAACGATGGAAGTCCAGGGAGTCAGCGTGTTTTACCGCGAAGCGGGTTCGCCTGATGCGCCAGACATCCTGTTACTGCACGGATTCGGCGCGTCATCGCACATGTTCCGCCACCTGATGACGCAGCTGTCAGACCGCTACCATGTCATCGCTCCCGACCTGCCCGGCTTCGGCCAGACCACCGTTCTGCCGGGCACGGCTTTCAACTACAACTTCGACACACTGGCCGCCGTCATCGAGGCCTTTACTGTCGCCAAGGGGATGGACCGCTACGCCATGTATGTGTTCGATTACGGCGCCCCCGTCGGCTGGCGCCTGGCGGTTAACAATCCAGCAAAAATCACCGCTGTTATTTCGCAGAACGGCAATGCCTATGAAGAAGGCCTCAGCGATGGCTGGGCCGAAGCGCGCACCGCCTGGGCCGATGCCAGTCCTGCCAACCGAGACGCGTTGCGCAAGTACAATTCGCCCGAGATGATCCAGTGGCAGTACACGCACGGGGTGCAAGATACGTCGCTGCTGGCGCCCGAAGGCTACCTGCTGGCGGCCGCCGCCGTCGATCGCATCGGTGTCGATGTCCAGGTCGACCTGCTGGTCGACTACCGCAACAACATCAAGCAGTATCCGCAAGTGCACGCGTTCTTCCGCCGCTACCAGCCCCCTACCCTCGCGATCTGGGGCAAGAATGACCCGTACTTCCTGCCGCCGGGCGCCGAAGCGTTCAAGCGCGACAACCCGCCCGCCGAAGTACGTTTCCTCGACACCGGCCACTTTGCGCTGGAGACGCATGGCGACGAAATAGCGGCAGCGATGCTGGAGTTCCTCGACCGCAACGTGGACAATCAGGCTTACCCTTCACGTTGACCCGCAGGGTGCTGGTAATCGAAGCGGTCGCTTGCCGTGATGCCGCAGTGCTATCATGCCGGGTCAGCGACCTCGACCGTAAAGAAGAAAGCCAGCACCATGCTCGACAAGATGAAGCAGTTGTTCGACCTGCGCCAGGACCAGTGCGAGTTCCCGGTAATCGACGCCGCGATCCGTTCCGGCGTGCGCATCGGCGGCACCAATATGTGGGTGCTGATCTTTGCGATCCTGATCGCTTCCGTCGGGCTCAACGTCAACTCCACCGCGGTCATCATCGGGGCCATGCTGATCTCGCCGCTGATGCGCCCGATCCTGGGCATCGGCTACGGCGCCGCGATCAGTGACCACCGGCTGATCCGCACTGCCGCACGCAGCCTGGCCATTTTCGCAGTGCTGAGCATCGTGACCTCGACGCTATACTTCCTGGCCAGCCCGCTCGAACACGCCCAGTCCGAACTGCTGGCGCGCACGACCCCGACACTCTGGGATGTGCTGATCGCCTTCTTTGGCGGATGCGCCGGCATCATCGCCCAGACCCGGCGCGATGAATCGACCGTGATTCCGGGTGCGGCCATCGCGACGGCGCTGATGCCGCCACTCTGCACCGCCGGCTATGGGCTGGCGACATTACACTGGGATTATTTTCTCGGCGCGAGCTATCTGTTCCTGATCAACGCATTCTTCATTGCGCTGTCGACTTACGTGTTCGTCAAGCTGATGGGATTTCCCGAGCACGAGGAAGCCGACAAGCGCCTGCAGCGGCGCGCCCACTTTGCGATCGCGCTGGCCGTGCTGGCGCTGGCCATCCCCAGTGGCTTCCTGGCTTACCGGCTGGTGCAGGACCAGGTCTTCCTGGCGGCCAGCAAGCAAGTACTGCTGGAACTCGACAAGCAGCCAGGGGCAATTTTGCTGACGAAGGACGTGTCTGTTCCGCTGCGCCGCGTGGCTGTCACGATCGGCGGGGAACCGCTGGCGGCCAGCGTGCAGGACCGGCTGTCGCACGACTTGCATAAATCCGGCTTCCTGAACGCCAAACTGGTGGTGCGCCATGTCGGCAATGAGAAAATCGACCTGGCCTCGCTGCGCGACCAGTTGCGGCGCGACCTGTACGACAGCACCGTCGAACAGCTGGAGGACCGGGCGACCAAACTCGATGCCATGGCGCTGCGCCTGGCCAAGCTGGAAGAGGCAAAAGTCCAGCAAGGAAGAATTATTGCCGAGACCATGGCGCAATACCCAACGATCACCCAGGTCTCGGTCACCGCTGGCGCCAGCGCCGTGAAGGCCGGCCCTGGCGTCGAGCCGGTAACGCTGGTGGTGGTCGAATCATCGCCGGCGCTACCCGAGGAAGAACTCGAACGCATTCGCGCCGGGCTGAAAATCAGGCTGGACGGCGCCAACGTACGGCTCGTCCAGCTGACGCCGCCTGCGCCGGTCAACGCGAAGCGCGCCAGGCGCGGATAACCGGCCCGCGCTCAGGTTTCGCGGCGTGCGCCGGTGGCGCCAGCGCCGGTCTTGCTGCCCTGAACCGGAATATTGCCCTCGCCACCGGTGCTGCCTTGCGCGCTGCCCGGGCTGGAACTTTGCATGCTGGCGCCGCCGCGCATCTGTTCACCGCCGTTGCCGCGCATCTGGCCGTCGCCGGTCTTGAACGGGTCGGTGAACTTGCGCATCGTTTCCTGCTGGTTGCGCATGTTACGGTCGGTTTCTTCCGACGCCACCCGTGCGACTTCGTCGGCCAGCGCGCGCGCCGTGCGGCTGGTCTCCTGCACATGCTGCTCGGTGACGCGCGCCAGTTCGACCTGGGCGTCGGCGGCAACGCGCGAAATGTGCTGTTGGTACGCACGCAGCTTGTCGGTGGCTGGCTGGGCGCGCGATGCGGCCGCGCTGATCACGTCGGTCTGGCGGTCGGCGGTAAGCAGCGAGTTACTGGCCAGGGTGCCCTCTTCGAGCATGGTCTGGGTTAGCTGGATGTTCAGGTCGCAAAGCTGCTGGAATGAACGGAACAGCGATTTGGACATGTCATTCATGAACGCTGCCTGTGCATCGAGATGGCTTCGGACTGCTGGGGTTACGGACTGGGAAAATGGAAACATTAGAGTCGCCTCAATTTAGTTAGTTTGAAGATGACTGCGGAGGGGAGCGCACGCAGCCGGTCAAGGCGCGCCGCATGCCGTCCGCAACGGGCGGTGAGAAAACCGGATTGCCTGCCGATCGGGGGCGGCCAGGGTATCGTCTTCAGCACGAACTACAAGGCTAGGCGCTAGGGGCTGGCGCCGTTTGACAGGTGTCAATGGTGCGGCCTTCGCTTGGCGGCGGGGGGCCGCTAGCCGATGTTGATGCGTCCGCTGGGGTACTGGATGGCGGCGCTGCGCCGCGTTGCAAGCAGGAATGCGAGGGTCAGCGGGCCGACCCGGCCCACCATCATCATCAGCATCACGAGGGCCTGGCCGGGCACGCTCAGGTTGGGCGTGAGCCCGCGCGACAGCCCCGAGGTGGCGAAGGCCGACACCGCTTCGAACGCGATGTCGAGGAACGCGCCCTGCTCCGTAATCGCCAGCAGGAAGGTGCCGATCATGGCGCCGAATACCGAAATGGTCGCGATGGCGAGGGCGCGCAGGATCACGGTCGAATCGAGGCTGCGCCCGAAGATCACAGGCTGGTGGTCGGCGCGCAGGAACGAGCGGGTTGCCAGTACGAGTACGATGAAGGTCCCGAGCTTGATGCCGCCGGCGGTCGAGCCGCTGCCGCCGCCGATGAACATCAGCGCCATGGTCAGCAAGGCGGTGGCCGGCTGCAGGCTGGCCACATCGAGGGTGTTGAAGCCGGCGCTGCGCGGCACCGCGCCATGGAACCAGGCGGCCCACAGCTTGTCGGCGGCGCCGGGCAGCTGGCCGAGCGTGGCGGGGTTGCCGTATTCGAGCGCGAGCACCGCCAGCATCGCCACCAGGTTGAGCACCAGGGTTCCCACCAGCATGACCTTGGTATGCAGCGCATAGTCGCGGAAGCGGCGCTTGCGAATGAGGTCGGCGACCACCACGAAGCCCAGGCCGCCGCTGATGAACAGGAGCGAGATGACCAGGTTGACCAGCGGGTTGCCGGCGTAGGCGACCAGGCTGTCGGCGCGCAGCGCGAAGCCGGCGTTGTTGAATGCCGACACCGCGTGGAACAGGCTGTGGAACAGGCCGCGCTGCCAGCCCATGTCGGGCACCCATTGGATGGCCAGCAACAGCGTACCGGCGATTTCCATGATGGCGGTAAAGCCGAACATCATGCGCAGCAGGTGGCGCATGTCTTCCTGCCCGGGCTGGTTGAGCGCTTCGCTGACCGCCGCGCGATGCCCGAGCGACATGCGGTCGCGCATCAGGTAGATGATAAACATGCCGAAGGTCATCACGCCAAGGCCGCCGGCCTGCATCAGCACCAGCAGCACCGACTGGCCGAACAGCGTGAAATGGGTGCCGGTATCGACCACGACCAGCCCGGTGACGGTCGACGCCGACACGGCGGTAAACAGGGCCTGGGTCCAGCTGGTGCCATGATGGCTGGCGATGGGCAGCTTGAGCAGCAGCGCACCGGCCAGGGCCAGCCCGATGAACGACAGCAGCAGCGCCTGCGGCGGCGTCAGGCTGCGCACGCGCTTTTCGACCAGCCCCGCAAGGCTGGCGCCGGGCGCTTGCCTCATAAGTACTTCGAGACCTTGCGCAGCCGCGCCAGGGTGCCGAGCAGCACAATCTGGTCGCCCAGCTCGAAGCGGTGCGCCGCGGGCGGCGGCGCCAGCACCATGCCGCGGTTGCGGATCACCAGGCACTTGATGTCGTGCTCGTCCAGGTGCAGGGCCTCGATCGTCTTGCCCTGCAGGCATTCCGACGCGCTTACTTCGGAGATGAACTGGTCGTCGCCCAGGTTGATGTAGTCCAGCACGTGCGGGTACGTCAGCGTGCGCGCCACGCGCAGGCCGATTTCGTGTTCGGGATTGACGATGTGGTCGGCGCCGAGCTTTTCGAGGATCTTGTGGTGGTTGGCGTTCAGCGCCTTGGCCCAGACCTGGGGGGCGCCCATGTTCTTGACCACCAGCGTGGTCAGGATGTTGGCCTCGATGTCCTCGCCGATGGCAACCACCACCACGTCGGACTCGTGCACGCCCAGCTCGCGCAGTACGCGCTCGTCGCGCGCATCGGCGATGACGGCCCGGTCAAGCTGGTCGGCCAGCGCACCGACCCGCGTGGCGTTGGTGTCGATGCCCAGCACCTCGATACCGAGGCGGGTCAGTTCCAGCGCAACGGTCGACCCGAACGCACCCAGTCCAACAACGGTGGCATTACCCTTCATTCAGCTTCCTTGTGATCCGCACGGCTGTGCGCGGCAGAAGGATAGCATGCCGGGGCGCCGCACCGCTCAGTCGACCTGGTAGCGCGGCAGCGCCGTGCCGCAGTCCGAGCAGTACCTGGCCTCAGGCTCGTGGCCTTCGCTCAGGCAGGCCGGGCAGGTACGGGTGGTGGGCGGCCTGCGCCCCATCCGCAGGGACGTCATCTCGGCGGTCACGATGCCGGTCGGCACGGCCAGGATGCCCCAGCCAAGCAGCATCATGAACGAGGCAATCATCTTGCCGATCGCGGTCTGCGGCACCACGTCGCCGTAGCCCACGGTGGTCATGGTGACGGTGGCCCAGTACATCGCCATCGGGATGCTGGTATAGCCGTTTTCCGGCCCCTCGACGACATACATGATGGTGCCGAAGATCAGCACCGCCATCAGCACGGTCGACAGGAATACCAGGATCTTGCGCGCGCTGGCGCGCAGCGCACGCGCCAGCATCGTGTATTCGGCCACGTAGTGCGTCAGCTTGAGGATGCGGAAGATGCGCAGCAGGCGCAGGATGCGGATGTCGAGGAACACCGCCGCCTCGGGCATGAACAGGGCGAAGTAAGTGGGCAGCACCGACAGCAGGTCGATGATGCCGAAGAAACTGGTGGCATAGCGCAGCGGCCGGCGCACGCAGGCCAGGCGGGCGATGTACTCGGCCGAGAACAGCAGGGTGAAGCCCCACTCCAGAACGCTCATGGCGGGGCCGTAGCGCTGCGCGACGGCGGCCACGCTGTCGGCCAGCACCACCGCGATGCTCAGCAGGATGATGACGATCAACGCGATGTCGAACCGCCGGCCGGCGGTGGTGTCGGCCTCGAAAATGATGGTGTAGAGCCGGCGCCGCAAGCCGGCGTCCGGCTTGCCGAACTCGACCAGCGTCTCAAACCCGGCGGGCGCTGGCTTTGCTTCGGCTTTCATGGACCCTGGTGTCCGGCCTGCCAGGCCGGCCCCTTCAGTTCGAGCGTGTTGCCCTCGGGATCTTGCAGGTACACGGACGGCCCTTCTCCTTGGGCACCGTAGCGCGATTCGACCGGGCCGCACGCCACTCCCGCGGCGCCGAGGTGGGCGCGGATCGCGGCCTCGTCGAAGGGCTCGACCCGGAAACAGACGTGGTCGAGGTTGCGCCCCTCCCGGCCCGGCGCGGCGCCGCCTTGCCTGCCGAGCTTGCCGTCGACCGGCACCAGGTCGACCAGCGCACTGCCCGCGCGCAGTTGCACCAGGCCGATCTCGTCCTGGCGGCGCTCGACCGAACAGCCGAGCACGTCGCAGTAGAAGCGGGTCATCGCATCGAGGTCGGCGACCCGCAGGACGATATGGTCGATGTGGCGGATGCGGATCATGCGCGGCTCAGTCGGCGTGGCGTTCGACCCAGCTGTCGAAGGCGTCGACAAATTTTTGCAGGAAGCCGCGCGTCGAGTCGTTGTTCAGCTGGTCGCCGTCGTATTGCCCGGCGATATTGCCGAGATAAGCTTCCGGCTGCTGCATGGCAGGCATGTTGAGGAAGACCAGCGACTGGCGCAGGTGGTGGTTGGCCCCGAACCCGGCCAGCGCGCCCGGCGACACGCTGACGATGGCGCATGGCAGGCCGGTCCACGCGCTGTGCCCGTACGGGCGCGAGCCGACGTCGATGGCGTTTTTCAGCACGGCCGGCACCGAACGGTTGTACTCGGGCGTGCAGAACAGCACGCCGTCGAACTGCTTGATCTTTTCGCGGAACTCGACATAGGTGGCCGGCGGGTTCTCGTCGTCATCCTGGTTGTACATCGGCAGCTGGCCGATTTCGACGATCTCCATCTCCAGGGTGGACGGCGCCAACAGCATCAGGGTTTTAGCGACTTTGCGGTTGTACGATTCCTTGCGCAAGCTGCCGACAATAACGGCGATCTTTCTCGTTGCCATGACGCTCCTTCTCTATGTCTGTAAAGAACGTTAATAGTAACCATTTTTGCATCGGCGTGCCGTCCAGTCTAAATCCGTCCGCGCCTGAAATGCGCCAGGAAGGCCCGCGCCTGGGCCTTGGTCAGCACCACCACCGGGTCGCCGTGCCACGCATACAGAAACGGCCTGCCGCCCAGGCGGTCGGTCAGCCTGGCGTTGACAAGGAAGCGGGTGCCAGGCGGGTACACGGCGGGGTCGCGCATGCTGCGCGCGCACTGCACCCGCATCGTCGGCGCGAAGGCCTGCCCCGCCATCGGCCGGATCGCAAGGGCGCCGGTGCGCGGGTCGGCCACCGATTCGACCGCCACCTCGCGGTAGGCGTGCACGTCGCGCGCCACGGCTTATGCCTTGGCGACGGCCGGCGCGCGCACCACAGGCGCTTCGCGGATCGGCAGGTTGATCAGCGCGGCGCCAAGGGCCAGCACGATGTCGGCGTACCACATCCAGGTGTAGTCGCCGTAGGTGACGAAGGACAGGCCGCCCAGCCAGGCGCCAAAGAAGCCGCCGATCTGGTGCGACAGCAGGGTCAGGCCGAACAAGGTGGACAGGTAGCGCATGCCGAACAGCTTGCCCACCAGTCCCGCCGTTGGCGGCACGGTGGCCAGCCAGGTGAAGCCGAGGGCAGCGGCCAGCATGTAGAAGGTCATCGGCGTCTTCGGCGCCAGCAGGTACAGGCCGATGATGACGGCGCGCGCGCCGTAGGTCAGCGCGAGGATCGACTTCATCCGGTAGCGGGTGCTCAGCGCACCGGCACTGAGGCTGCCGGCGATGTTAAACAGGCCGATCAGCGCAAGCGCGGACGCCGACACGCCGGCCGGCAGGCCGCACAGCGCGACTTCGCCCGGCAGGTGGGTGACCAGGAAGGCGATGTGGAAGCCGCAAGTGAAGAAGCCCAGGTGCAGGTACAGGTAGCTGCGGTCGCGCAGCGCGATTTTCAGCTGTTCGCCAAGGCCGATGCCAGCTGCGGCAGGCGCCGGCGCAGGCGTTGCCTCGCTCACGGCCACCTGCAGCGCCGGCTTCGCCTTGCGCGAACGCAGCGGCCACGCCAGCGGAATGGTCAGCAGCGAGGTTGCGGCCATGGTCAGCATCGCCGCGGCCCAGCCGGTGCTCGCAATGATCGCCTGCATCAGCGGCGCGAATACGAACTGGCCGAACGAGCCTCCGGCGTTGATGAAGCCAGCCGCGAACGGACGCTTGTTGGCCGGCAGGCGCTGCGCGGTGGCGCCGATCAGGATCGAAAAACTGCCCGCCCCGGCGCCTGCGGCGCTGAGGATGCCCATCGTGATAATCAGGCCCCATTCGGATGAAACGAATGGCGTGGCCGCCAGGCCTGCGGCCAGCATGACGCCACCCAGCACGATCACGCGCCCCGAACCGTACTTGTCTGCCACCGCGCCGAACACCGGCTGCGCCGCGCCCCACATGAACTGGCCGATCGCCAGTGCGAAGCTGACGGTGGCGATGCCAAGCCCGGTCGCGGTGTTGATCGGCGAGAGGAACAGGCCCGAAGTGAGGCGCGCGCCCATCGTGATCATCAGGATCGCGGAGGCCGTGAGGATCAGCATCCAGGCGGCGCGCGGGGTCATTTCGGGTTGGTTGGGCATCGGGCGGTCCGGTATTTTTATCAGGCGGGTCGTTCCCGCGACGGGCTCGGCGCCCCCGCGGGAACCTATGCTGAGCTGGCGTTAAGCTGTCGCCGAGCGGATCAGCATCGCAACCGCTTCCGCCGCCATGCCCTCTTCCCGGCCAAGGTATCCCATCTTCTCGTTGGTCTTGGCCTTGATGTTCACCTGCTGCGGCGACACGCCGATGTCCTCGGCGATGCGCGACACCATCTGCGGGATATGCGGCGCCATCTTCGGCGCCTGCGCGATGATGGTCGCGTCGATGTTGCCGATCGTGTAGCCGGTGGCCACGACGCGGTGCGCCACTTCGCGCAGCAAGGTGCGCGAGTCGGCGCCGGCGAACATCGGGTCGGTGTCCGGGAAGTGCTTGCCGATGTCGCCCAGCGCGGCCGCGCCAAGCAGCGCATCGATCACCGCGTGCAGCAGCACGTCGGCGTCCGAGTGCCCCATCAGGCCGGTCTTGTGGGGGATCGTGACCCCGCCGACGATCAGCTTGCGGCCCTCGACAAGGGCGTGGCAGTCGTAGCCGGTCCCGATGCGAAACGGGGGAGTTGGATTGTAGGATGCAAGTGCCATGGTTCGTTCACATTCCAGAGTTAGTTCGTCACGACGCGGCCAGGTACATCTCGGCGATCCGGATGTCGGACGGCAGCGTCACTTTCAAATTGCGCGGGTGTCCTTCGACCAGCCGTGGCGCCAGGCCCATGGCCTCGATCGCGCTGGCGTCATCGGTCACCAGGTTCGGGTCGGTGGCGGCGGCCAGCGCCTCGCCCAGCAGCTTGTAGCGGAACATCTGCGGCGTCTGCGCCAGCCACAGGCCGTCGCGCGCCACCGTTTGTACTTCGCCGCCGCCGCTGCGCTTGACGGTGTCGACCACCGGCAGCGCCAGCAGGCCGCCAACCGGGTCGCTGCCGACCGTGGTAATCAGTTTTTCGATCAGCGCCGCGTCCAGCCCCGGGCGCGCGGCGTCGTGAACCAGCACCCAGTCGTCGCTGGCAATCGTGCCAGCGAGCGCCTGCAGGCCGTTCCTGATCGATTCCATCCGGGTCGCCCCGCCGCAGCGCAGCACGCTGACCGGGCCGTTTGGTGCGATGGCGTCGATATGCCCGTCATCGGGACTGACCACGACATAGGTGTGGCTGATCAGTCTACTGGACAGGAAGGCGTCGATGGTGTGGCGCAGCATCGGTTTGCCGCTGATCGGGAGATATTGTTTAGGTGCAGCCGCGGCCATCCGCGCGCCGACGCCGGCGGCCGGGATCAGGGCGAAATAACGCGGGGCTTGCTGTGTCATGGAGGTCATCTTGTTTGTCAGGCCAGTCTGATAAAGACTGTACCTCACCTGCACAAAGTTTGCAGGGGGGCCGCTGTTTTACGCCGCCGGCTGCCAGCTGCCGTCGAGGATCTTCTCGAGCCAGAACGCGCCGATGATGGTCTTGACGTCGGTGATCTGCCCGGCCTTGACCATGCTGAGCATTTCCGGGACGGTCGAGGTAAAGATTTCGAGGAATTCGCCGTCGTCGAGCTTTGCCTCGCCGGCGGCCAGGCCGCGCGCAAGGTAGATGTCGAGGTGCTCGTCGGAGTAAGCGATGGCGTTGTGGATAGTGCAGACGAATTGCCAGCTGGTCGCGGTGTAGCCGGTTTCCTCGACCAGTTCGCGCTTGGCGCATTCGAGGTGGTCCTCGCCCGGATCGATTTTACCGGCCGGGAATTCGATGAACTCGCGCCCCAGCGGATAACGGAACTGGCGCTCCAGCAGCACCCTGCCGTCGTCGAACAAAGGCAGGATGACGACCGCGCCGGGATGCTTGATGAATTCGCGGTCGGTGATCTTCCCGTCCGGGAGTTGGATGCGGTCCTTCGCCACTTTCAGGAAGCGGCCGTCGTACGCCATCCCGCCGTCAAGCCTCGTTTCCTTCAGCTTTGAATCCATGCACAGCTCCGAATTAAAATTCCAACTAACCTAAGAACCGTCATTCCCGCGCAGGCGGGAATCCATAGCACGTGAATTCGCAGGCGCTATAGGTTCCCGCCTGCGCGGGAATGACGGGGACTAGCGGCGGTGCTTGCGCAGGTAGCGCCAGACGAAACCCGGGAAGGCCAGCGTCACGAACAGGGGCACCGTGATCATGTAGAACTCCTTCACCTGGGTGAAGACGTTACCGATACGGGACTCGAGCAGGTACGCGCACGCGCCGACCACGAAGTATAAGACAAGCAGCTCGAACACGCGCACGAACGCATGTTTGGTGCGTTCAACGCCGGGTTCGCGCTGTTTGAGGGGGACCAGGCCGAAGACTTTCTCGGTCAGGAAAGGCAGGTTGGCGGCCGCCACTGCGAGGGCGATCACCAACCAGCTTGCAAGGGATACATCCATCTATTACGTCGACAGCGTGGTGAGCATCGCGTTGGTGCAGACGGTCAGCAGCGGGCCTGCGAACACGCCCAGCGCGACCACCGCAATGCCGTTCAACGACATCACGACGCGCATATCCGTTGGCGCCGCGATCACCGACACGTCGGCCGGTTCGTCGAACCACATGACCTTGACCACGCGCAGGTAGTAGAACGCGCCGATCAGCGAGAACAGCACCGCAAATACGGCCAGCCAGATTGCGCCGGTCGACAGTACCGATTCAAGCACCGTCAGCTTGGCCATGAAGCCCATCGCAGGCGGCACGCCGGCCAGCGAGAACATCATAAGCATCATCACGGTGGCGAACCACGGGCTGCGCTTGCCGAGGCCCTTGAAGTCGTTGATCTCTTCCGCTTCGAAGCCCGAACGGGCCAGCATCATGATCAGGCCGAAGGTGCCGACGGTGGTCAGGACGTAGGTGATCGAGTAGTACATCGCCGAGCTATAAGCCATTGCCGCGTTGCCAGCGTCCGCGCCAACCACGCCGGACATCAGGCCAAGCAGCACGAAGCCCATTTGCGCGATGGTCGAATAGGCCAGCATGCGCTTCATGTTGGTCTGGGCGATCGCGGTCAGGTTACCGATTGCCAGCGACATCACGGCCAGGACCATCAGCATCTGCTGCCAGTCGAAGGCCATGGCGCCCAGGCCTTCGGACAGCAGGCGCACGGCGATGGCGAAGGTCGCCAGCTTCGGCGCGCCGCCCAGCAGCAGGGTTACCGCCGTTGGCGAACCCTGGTAGACGTCAGGCACCCACATGTGGAAAGGAACCGCGCCAAGCTTGAAGGCCAGGCCTGCGACGATGAACACCAGGCCGAAGACCAGGATCGTGCGGCTTGCGGCGCCCGATTCGGCGGCGCGTGCGATCTCGCCGAGGTCGAGCGAGCCAGTCGCGCCGTACACCATCGAGATACCGTACAACAGGAAGCCGGAAGCCAGTGCGCCGAGGATGAAGTACTTCATCGCCGCTTCGGTCGATACCGCGTGGTCGCGGCGCAGCGCAACGAGTGCGTACAGCGACAGCGACATCAGTTCGAGGCCGAGGTAGATCGACAGCGCGCTGTTACCCGAGATCATGATCATCTGGCCCAGCATCGAGAACAGTGCAAGCACGTAGAACTCGCCGCCGAGGTTATCGGACATCATGTTACGTTCGGTCGCGTACTGGCGCGAGTACACCAGGGTCATGGCGACCGTCAGGTAGGTGAACAGCTTGAGCAGGTTCGACATCGGGTCGGACACGAACATGTTCGAGAACGTGTACACCGTTGCGCCGCTGTTGAAGTCGGCGAACGAGAAGACTGCGCAGCCGCCCAGCGCCAGAAGCGTCAGGTAGTAGGTGATGTTGCGCCTGGCCGCCGTGAGGAACATGTCGATCAACAGGATCGCCGATGCCGCCACCACCAGGAAAATCTCAGCGTAGACCGGGGCCAGGTTTGGATTGGTGAATTCGTTCATAGTCATTTCTTACGGAAGCTTCGATACGGAGACATGCTGGAGCAGGTCAGCGACCGAGGTTTGCATCGTGTCGGTAAATGGCGCCGGGTACAGGCCCATGTACAGCGTAGCGATAGCCAAAATGGCGAGCATGAAGAACTCGCGGCGGTTCAGGTCCACCAGGTCGGCCACGTGCGGGTTCGCCACTTCGCCGAACACCACGCGCTTGACCATCCACAGCGAGTACGCCGCGCCGAAGATCAGCGCCGTTGCGGCCAGCATGCCGATCCAGAAGTTGTACTCCACCGCGCCCAGGATCACCATGAACTCGCCGACGAAGCCGGAAGTCGCCGGCAGGCCCGCGTTAGCCATCGAGAACAGCACGAAGAACGCAGCGAACTTCGGCATGCGGTTGACGACGCCGCCGTAGTCGGCGATCTGGCGCGAGTGCATCTGGTCGTACAGCACGCCGATACACAGGAACATCGCGCCCGACACGAAGCCGTGCGAGATCATCTGGACGATACCGCCCTGCACCGACATGGTGTTAAACATGAAGAAGCCCAGGGTGACGAAGCCCATGTGCGCGATCGACGAATACGCGACCAGCTTTTTCATGTCCTTCTGTACCAGCGCCACCAGGCCGATGTAAATAACAGCGATCAGCGACAGCGTGATGATGAATGGCGCCATCGAGTGCGATGCGTCAGGGGTGATCGGCAGCGAGAAGCGCAGGAAACCGTATGCGCCCAGCTTCAGCATGATCGCCGCCAGCACTGCGGAGCCGCCGGTAGGCGCTTCCACGTGGACGTCCGGCAGCCAGGTGTGGACCGGGAACATCGGCACCTTGACAGCGAACGCCGCCAGGAAGGCGATGAAGATGAAGGTCTGCTCTTTCATCGTCAGCGGCAGCTTGTGCCACTCGAGGATGTCGAAGCTGCCGCCAGCTGCGTTGTACAGGTAGATGATCGCGACCAGCGTCAGCAGCGAGCCGAAGAAGGTGTAGAGGAAGAACTTGAACGACGCGTAGATGCGGTTGTCGCCGCCCCAGATACCGATGATGATGTACATCGGGATCAGGGTCGCTTCGAAGAAGAAGTAGAACAGCAGGCCGTCCATTGCGCAGAACACGCCGATCATCAGGCCCGACAGGATCAGGAAGGAACCCATGTACTGCGCCACGCGCTGCTGGATCACTTCCCATGCCGAGATGATGACGATGACGGTGATGAACGCGGTCAGCGGAATGAACCACAGCGACAGGCCGTCGATACCGAGGCTGTAGAAGATGTTGAAGCGGCCGATCCACGGCGCGCTTTCGACGAACTGCATGCCGTGCGCGGCGTTGTCGAAGTTGGACACCAGCGGGAACGTCGCCAGCAGGCTGATGATCGCGCCAGCCAGCGACAGCCAGCGGGTCATGCCAGCACGCTCATCACGGCCGATGGCCAGGATCACTACGCCGAACAGGACCGGGAGCCAGATCGCGAGACTCAGGTAAGGGAGGGAAGATTGCATCATATTATTGTCTTAGCTGGACGTGTTAAGCGTGCCAAAACGGCAGGAAGTAGACCAGGAACCCCAGCACGCCGAGGATCATCACGAAAGCGTAGTGGTAGATGTAACCGGTCTGCAGTACGCGGACCAGCGACGAGAACCAGCCCACCACTTTGGCCGAACCGTTGACGACCAGGCCGTCGATCAGGTTGCGGTCGCCGTGTTTCCACAAGCCGCCGCCCAGCAGGCGTGCACCGCCCGCGAAGACGACATCGTTGAACTTGTCCATGTAGTACTTGTTGTCCAGCAGGGTGTGCACCGCGCGGAACTTGGCATAGAACCAGCTTGGCACGCGCGGGTTGACCATGTAGCAGTAGTAGGCAGCGGCCACGCCGGACAGCGCGAGCCAGAACGGTGGCGTCATCAAGCCGTGGGTAACCATCGCAACCGGGCCATGCCAGTTCGCGGCCAGCTCTTTCAGGCCAACGTGGTTCTCGCCCACGAAGATCACGCCCTTGAAGAAGTCGCCGAACAGCATCGGGCCGATCGTCATGAAGCCGATGATCACCGAAGGAATCGCCAGCAAAATCAGCGGCAGGGTCACCACCAGCGGCGACTCGTGCGGCTTCTGGCCAGGAGCCAGGCCGTGGTGATGGTGGTCGTCATGCGCGTCTTCTTCATGATGGCCGTCCGAATCGTGGCCTTCCGAATGGTGGTGCGGCTTGCCGAAGCGCTCTTCGCCGTGGAAGACGAGGAAGTACATGCGGAACGAGTAGAACGCGGTGACGAACACGCCAGCCAGCACGGCGAAGTTGGCGAAGCCCGAACCCCACAGGTTGGTTGCGTGCACCGCCTCGATGATCGAGTCCTTCGAGTAGAAGCCCGAGAAGAACGGGGTGCCGATCAGTGCCAGCGAGCCAAGCAGCGAAGTGATCCAGGTGATCGGCATGTACTTGCGCAGGCCGCCCATGTTACGGATGTCCTGGTCGTGGTGCATGCCGATGATGACCGAGCCTGCGCCAAGGAACAGCAGGGCCTTGAAGAATGCGTGCGTCATCAGGTGGAACACGGCGGCCGAGTAGGCCGATGCGCCCAGCGCGACGGTCATGTAGCCCAGCTGCGACAGGGTCGAGTAAGCGACCACGCGCTTGATGTCGTTCTGGATGATGCCGAGGAAGCCCATGAACAGCGCGGTGATCGAGCCGATCACCAGCACGAAGGACAGCGCGGTGTCGGACAGTTCGAACAGCGGCGACATGCGCGCCACCATGAAGATGCCGGCGGTAACCATGGTCGCCGCGTGGATCAGCGCCGAAATCGGGGTCGGGCCTTCCATCGAGTCAGGCAGCCAGACGTGCAGCGGGAACTGGGCCGACTTGCCCATCGCGCCGATGAACAGGCAGATGCAAGCAACGGTGATGATCATCCAGTCGGTGCCCGGCAGCGTTGCGCTCACCAGCGCATCCTTCTGCGCGAAGACTTCCTGGTAGTTCATCGAACCGGCGTAGGCCAGCAGGAGGCCGATACCGAGGATGAAGCCGAAGTCGCCCACGCGGTTGACCAGGAAGGCCTTCATGTTCGCGAAGATCGCGGTCGGGCGGGTGTACCAGAAGCCGATCAGGAGGTACGACACCAGGCCCACTGCTTCCCAGCCGAAGAACAGCTGCAGGAAGTTGTTGGCCATGACCAGCATCAGCATCGAGAACGTGAACAGCGAGATGTACGAGAAGAAGCGGTTATAGCCCTCATCCTCTGCCATGTAGCCGATCGTGTAGATGTGCACCATCAGCGACACGAAGGTCACCACGCACATCATCATCGCCGACAACGCATCGATCTGGAATCCGACTTCCAGCTTAAGGCTGCCAACGGTCATCCAGTTGTAGATAGTGCCGTTGAAGGAAGCGCCGTCGAGCACCGCCATCAGCGTCTGCACCGACAGGATCAGCGCGACCAGCACGCCCAGGATGGTGACCGTGTGCGACGTCTTGCGGCCGACCACGTTGCCCAGGAATTTAGTACCCAGCAAGCCGGCAATCATCGAACCGACGAGCGGCGCCAATGGAATAGCCAGTAAGAGGTTAGGGTTAAGAATTTGCCCCGCCATATTGAACCTTATTCGTTATCTGTTGGGTTAAAGACTTAGCCTTTGAGGCTGTCGAGGTCTTCCACGTTGATCGTGTCCAGGTTACGGAACAGGACCACAAGGATCGCCAGGCCAATTGCCGACTCGGCTGCTGCAACGGTCAGGATGAAGAACACGAAGATCTGCCCTGCCGCGTCGCCCAGGTAATGCGAGAAGGCGATGAAGTTCATGTTCACTGCCAGCAGCATCAGTTCGATGGCCATCAGCAGGACGATGATGTTCTTGCGGTTCAGGAAGATCCCGACGATCGAGATCGCGAACAGGATCGCGCCCAGGACCAGGTAGTGTGCGAGCGATAAGGTCATTTTGTCTCCTTGGAGGCGGCGTCTTGCGCTTCGGCCGCGGCCAGGGCCTCGGCTTTCGACGCTGCATCGAGGGCTGGCTGGTCAACGACCGCCATCTTGACGACGCGCAGGCGGTCATTGCGCTTGACGCGGACAGCGTCAGCCGGATCGAAAGCCTTGGTGTCCTTGCGCTTGCGCAGGGTCAGCGACACTGCGGCAATCATTGCTACAAGCAAGATCACTGCGGCAATTTCGAAGCCATAAATATATTTGGTGTAGATCAGCAGGCCCAGTTCCTTGGTGCCGCCGATGTTGGCCGCCGCCGCTTCCGCCGACTGCTCGAAGCCGAGGAAGCCGCGCCACAGCACCGCCGCCATTTCCAGCACGATCACCGCGCCAATGGCGGACGCCATCGGCAGGTGGCTCCAGAAGCCTTCGCGCAACCGGTCCATGTTGATGTCCAACATCATGACCACGAACAGGAACAGCACCATCACGGCGCCGACATAGACCAGTACCAGCACGATGGCCAGGAACTCGGCCTTGAGGAGCATCCAGATGCCGGCGGCGTTAAAGAACGCCAGCACCAGGAACAGGGCCGCGGTGACCGGATTGCGGGCCGTAATCACGCGGGTCGCGGCCAGCACCATGATGGTCGCGAACACGTAAAACAAAGCAGTTGTAAATTCCATAACTAACCCAGTAGCCTGCAGATTAACGGTAAGGCGCATCGGCGGCGCGGGCCGCGGCGATGTCAGCTTCGTAGCGGTCACCGACCGCCAGCAGCATTTCCTTCGTGTAGTACAAGTCGCCGCGCTTTTCGCCGTGGTACTCGAGCACGTGGGTTTCGACGATCGAATCCACCGGGCACGATTCCTCGCAGAAGCCGCAGAAAATGCACTTGGTCAGGTCGATGTCGTAGCGCGTGGTACGGCGCGAACCGTCGTCGCGCTGCTCGGACTCGATCGTGATCGCCATCGCCGGGCACACCGCTTCGCACAGCTTGCAGGCGATGCAGCGCTCTTCCCCGTTCGGGTAGCGGCGCAGCGCATGCAGGCCGCGGAAACGCGGCGACATCGGGGTCTTTTCTTCCGGATACTGAACGGTGATCTTGCGCGAGAACATGTACTTTCCCGTCAGCGCCATCCCTTTGAACAGTTCGGTCAGCATCATGCTGCTGACAAAGTCTTTAAGTCGTTCCATGATTCCTGTTCCTTACTTCCAAATATTCCAGGACGTCTGCATCCAGGCGGCGACCACGACCAGCCAGAACAGCACGAGCGGAATGAATACCTTCCAGCCGAGGCGCATGATCTGGTCATAGCGGTAGCGCGGGAAGGTGCCGCGAATCCAGACGAACAGCGAGACGATGAAGAAGGCCTTGGCGAACAGCCAGAAGAAGCCGCCCAGCGCGCCGAATTCGAGGAAGGCGAACGGCGCCGACCAGCCGCCCAGGAACATGATCGAGGCCAGCGTCGCGATCAGGATCATATTGGCGTATTCGGCCAGCATGAACATCGCGTACGACATGCCCGAGTACTCGACCATGTGGCCGGCAACAATCTCGGACTCGCCTTCAACCACGTCGAACGGGTGGCGGTTACATTCGGCCAGGCCGGAAATGATGTAGACCACGAACAGCGGCAGCAGCGGCAACCAGTTCCACGACAGGAAGTTCAGGCCCATCTCGGCGAACTGGCCGCGCTGCTGGCCAAGGACGATGTCCGAGAAGTTCAGGCTGCCCGACACCATCAGCACGACCACCAGCGCGAAGCCCATCGGGATTTCGTACGAGATCATCTGTGCCGAGGCGCGCATCGCACCCATGAACGAATACTTCGAGTTCGACGCCCAGCCGGCGATGATGATGCCGTAGACTTCCAGCGAGGTGATCGCCATCAGCAGCAGCAGGCCGGCATTGACGTTGGCCAGCACGATTTCCGGGCCGAACGGTACCACCGACCAGGCGGCCAGCGCCGGCATGATGGTCATGATCGGGCCGATGATGAACAGCGCCGATACCGCTTTGGTCGGCACCACGATTTCCTTGAACAGCAGCTTGAGCGCATCGGCGATCGGCTGCAGCAGGCCCATCGGACCGACGCGGTTCGGGCCGACGCGGATCTGGATCCAGCCGATCAGCTTACGTTCCCACAGGGTCGCGTAGGCAACCAGGCCCATCAGCGGCAGCAGGACGCACAGGATTTTCACCATGGTCCATGCGAGCGGCCACACCGGGCCCAGCAGGCCTTCGCCGGTGGTGGTGATGGTGTTAATGAATTCAGGCATAGCCATTACGCGCCCTCCCCTGCTTTTTCAACCTGGATTGCACCGAACAGCGCACCCAGCGCGGCGGTCGCGTGGTGTGCGGTCGACACGCGGACTGCATTGGCCGGCAGGCGGGCATCGATGCCTGCCACCAGCACGGCGCTGCCCGAACCCTGCGAGACCTTGACGGTGTCGCCGGCCTTGACGCCCAGCTTGTCAGCCAGCGCCTTCGGCAGCTGGACCAGCGGCGCGTTGGCGTCGGCGGTGCGCAGCAGTGGTTCGGAACGGCGCGCAATCGCGTCGGCGAAGTAGATAGGCACGTCGGTCACGCGCTCCAGCGCGCCCGAGGTACCGAACGAGCTTGAGGCCAGCGCTGCCTTGCCGGTGTTGTTCAGCTTGGCCGACAGGTCGGTCACGCCCTTGCCGAACAGCTCGTCGCGGATCGCTTCGGACGTCTCGTAGTCGAAACCTTGCAGGCCGAGCAGGTTGCCCAGCACGCGCAGCACTTTCCACGCAGGACGGGTCTCGCCCAGCGGCTTGACGGTGCCGTTGAAGCTTTGTGCGCGGCCTTCGCAGTTGACAAAAGTGCCCGAGGTTTCGCTGAATGGCGAAATCGGCAGCAGCACGTCGGCGTACTCGAAGCCATGCTTGAAGGCCGACATTGCAACGACCATCTCGGCGGCGTCCAGCGCGGCACGGGCTTGCTGCGGGTTGTGGCTGTCCAGCTCAGGTTCGGCGTTCAGCAGCACGTAGGCTTTCTTTGGCTGCGAGAAAACAGGAGCGGCGTTCTTGGCGTAAGCGCCGGCCAGGTAGCCGCCGACCGTATTGGCCGCGTCCACCAGGTAGCCCAGCTTGGCGCCGGTCTGTTCAGCGATCCACTGCGCCGCTGCGTGCAGCTGCGACGCCTGTGGGTGCTGGCTGACCGAGTTGCCGAGCAGGATAGCGCCAGGCATGTCCGCGCCGGTCTGCGACAGGCTGGCCGCGATGGCCTTGGCTGCGTCGGACGCCTGCACGTTTTCAAAGCCGTTTGGCGCCGAAATACCTTTTTCGCCGGCGATGGCGGCAACCACTTCCGACAAGGCGGCGAGCCAGTCGGACGGTGCGGCGATCATCTTCGAGCTTGTTGGGATCAAGAGGTCGTCGTCGGAAGCGTGCAGGATCGACAGCTTGGCGCCGTTCTTCACAGCAGCGCGCAGGCGCGTGGCGACCAGCGGGTGATCCTTGCGCAGGAACGAACCGATGACGAAGGCGCGCGACAGGTTCGACAGCTCTGCAATCGGCATGCCCAGCCATGGGGTGACGGCGCCATCGTTGGCGAAGTCAAGCTGGCGCAGGCGGAACTCGACGTTCTCCGAACCGATACCGCGTATGGCCTTGGCCAGCAGGGTCAGTTCTTCGACGGTCGAATGCGGGGTCGCGACAGCGGCGATGGCGTCGGCGCCATGCTCGTGCTTGATGTTACGCAGGCCGTGGGCCACGTACTCAAGCGCGGTCTGCCAGTCGGTCTCGGCCCACTGGCCGCCCTGCTTGATCATCGGCGAGGTCAGGCGTTCGGCATTGTCCAGCGCTTCGTAGGAGAAGCGGTCCTTGTCCGAGATCCAGCATTCGTTGATCGCTTCATTTTCCAGCGGCAGGACGCGCATGACCTTGCCGCCCTTGACCTGGACGATCAGGTTGGAACCGAGCGAGTCGTGCGGGCTGACCGACTTGCGGCGCGACAGTTCCCAGGTACGGGCGCTGTAGCGGAAAGGCTTGGAGGTCAGTGCGCCAACCGGGCACAGGTCGATCATGTTGCCCGACACTTCGGAGTCGACGGTCTTGCCGACGAACGAAGTGATCTCGGCGTGTTCGCCGCGGCCCAGCATGCCCAGTTCCATCACGCCGGCAACTTCCTGACCGAAACGTACGCAACGGGTGCAGTGGATGCAGCGGGTCATCTCTTGCATCGAAATCAGCGGGCCCGCGTCTTTCGGCGGCACCACGCGCTTTTCTTCTTCGTAGCGCGAGTTGCTCTTGCCGTAGCCGACAGCGAGGTCTTGCAGCTGGCATTCGCCGCCCTGGTCGCAGATCGGGCAATCGAGCGGGTGGTTAATCAGCAGGAATTCCATCACGGACTTCTGTGCCTGGACCGCCTTGTCGCTGTTCGAGCGCACGATCATGCCTGCCGAGACTGGCGTGGCGCAAGCCGGCAAAGGCTTGGGCGCCTTCTCGACTTCTACCAGGCACATGCGGCAGTTAGCAGCGATCGACAATTTCTTGTGATAGCAAAAATGCGGGATGTAGGTACCAAGCTTGTTGGCTGCGTCCATCACCATGCTGCCTGGTGGGACTTCTACCTTTTTACCGTCAATTTCAATTTCAACCATGAGCGTTCTCTGGCCTTAGAGATAAGTCGGCACGAGGCAATGCTTGTGCTCGATGTGATATTCAAATTCTTCGCGGAAGTTCTTGATCATGGCGCGTACCGGCATCGCCGCCGCATCGCCCAGCGCGCAAATGGTGCGGCCCTGGATGTTGTCGGCGATCGAGTTCAGCATGTCCAGGTCATCGGCGCGGCCCTGGCCGTTTTCGATGCGGTGGACCATGCGGTACATCCAGCCGGTACCTTCGCGGCATGGGGTGCACTGGCCGCACGATTCTTCGTAATAGAAGTACGACAGGCGCAGCAGCGACTTGACCATGCAGCGCGTCTCGTCCATGACGATGACCGCGCCCGAACCCAGCATCGAGCCGGCTTTGGCGATCGAATCGTAGTCGAGGTCGGTGTCCATCATGACGTCGCCGCGGATTACCGGAGCGGACGAACCGCCTGGGATGACTGCCTTGATCTTCTTACCGCCGCGCATGCCGCCAGCCAGCTCCATCAGCTTGGCGAATGGCGTGCCCAGTGGAACTTCGTAGTTGCCTGGACGCTCGACGTCGCCCGAGATCGAGAAGATCTTGGTGCCGCCGTTGTTTGGCTTGCCCAGGCCGAGGTAGTTGTCGGCGCCCATGTTCAGGATGAACGGGACGGCAGCGAACGTCTCGGTGTTGTTGATCGTGGTCGGCTTGCCGTACAGGCCAAACGAGGCCGGGAACGGCGGCTTGAAGCGCGGCTGTCCCTTCTTGCCTTCGAGCGACTCCAGCAGCGCGGTTTCTTCGCCGCAGATGTAGGCGCCGTAGCCGTGGTGCGCGTGCAGCTGGAAGCTGAACTCGCTACCCATGATCTTGTCGCCCAGGAAGCCCGCAGCGCGCGCTTCTTCCAGCGCTTCTTCAAAGCGCAGGTAGTCCTGGAAGATCTCGCCGTGGATGTAGTTGTAGCCCACGGTGATGCCCATTGCGTAAGCGCCGATGGCCATGCCTTCGATCAGCGAATGCGGGTTGTAGCGGATGATGTCGCGGTCCTTGAACGTGCCCGGCTCGCCTTCGTCGGTGTTGCAGACGAGGTATTTCTGGCCCGGGTACTGGCGCGGCATGAAGCTCCACTTCAGGCCGGTAGGGAAACCGGCGCCGCCGCGGCCGCGCAGGCCCGAGGCCTTCAGGTCGGCAATGATCTGTTCCGGCGTGATCTTCTCTTCGATGATACGGCGCAGCGCGCTGTAGCCGCCGCGCTTGACGTACTCGTTCAGGCCCCAGTTGTCGCCGTTCAGGTCCTTGAGGATCAGCGGATTGATGTGACGGTCGTGCAGGCTGGTCATTTGTTCAGTTCCTCTACCAGGGCGTCGATCTTTTCGTCCGTCATGAACGAGCACATGCGGTGGTTGTTGACGATCATGACCGGTGCGTCGCCGCACGCGCCCATGCACTCGCCTTCAACCAGGGTGAACTGGCCGTCGTGGGTGGTTTCGCGGTAGCCGATGCCCAGCATGTCCTGCAGGCGCTTGCCGGCGCGTTCGCCGCCCGACAGTGCGCAAGGCAGGTTGGTGCACACGGTGATCTTGTGCTTGCCGACCGGCTTGGTGTTGTACATGTTGTAGAAGGTCGCGACTTCCTGCACGGCGATCGCAGGCATGCCGATGTAGTCGGCCACTTCCTGCATCACTTCCGGCGACAGCCAGCTGGTTTCCACTTGCGCGTGCGCCAGCGCGGCCATCACGGCGGACTGGCGTTGGTCGGCCGGGTACTTGGCCAGCTCGCGGTCGATCTTTTTATAGCACTGTTCTGATAACAACATAAATTTCTCTCTCTCAGGCTTTACCGGACGCGAGCGTCACCTGTCAATACTGCCGAATACGATGTCCTGCGTTCCGATGATGGTGACGGCGTCGGCGATCATGTGGCCGCGCGCCATTTCATCAAGGCTTTGCAGGTGGGCGTAGTCCGGGGCGCGGATCTTCAGGCGGTACGGCTTGTTGGCGCCGTCGGAGATCAGGTAGATGCCCAGCTCGCCCTTCGGATGCTCGACTGCCGCGTAGGCTTCGCCCGGCGGCACGTGCATGCCTTCGGTAAACAGCTTGAAGTGGTGAATCAGCGATTCCATGTTCGACTTCATGTCGGTGCGCTTTGGCGGCGCGACCTTGTGGTTGTCGACCATCACCGGGCCCGGGTTGGCGCGCAGCCAGCTTGATGCTTGTTTGATGATGCGGTTCGACTGGCGCATTTCTTCGATGCGCACCAGGTAGCGGTCATAGCAGTCGCCGTTGGTGCCGACCGGAATGTCGAAGTCCATCTTGTCGTAGACGGCGTAAGGCTGCATCTTGCGCAGGTCCCATTCGACGCCGGAACCGCGCAGCATGGCGCCGGTGAAGCCCATCGCCTTCGCCGCTTCCGGCGACACCACGCCGATGCCGACGGTACGCTGTTTCCAGATACGGTTGTCGGTCAGCAGGGTTTCGTATTCGTCGACATAGGTCACGAAACGCTTCGAGAAGTCGTCGATGAAGTCCAGCAGCGAGCCCTGGCGCGCTTCGTTCAGCTCGTCGATGGCCTTGGCGCTGCGGATGATCGATGCCTTGTGCTTCGGCATGGCGTCCGGCAGGTCGCGGTACACGCCGCCCGGACGGTAGTAGGCCGCGTGCATGCGCGCGCCCGACACCGCTTCGTAGCAGTCGAACAGGTCTTCGCGGTCGCGGAACGCATACAGGAACGGGCCCATCGCGCCGACGTCGAGCGCGTGCGCGCCCAGCCACATCAGGTGGTTCAGCAGGCGGGTGATCTCGTCGAACATCACGCGGATGTACTGCGCGCGCACCGGCACTTCGATGCCCAGCAGCTTTTCGATCGCCAGCACGTAAGCGTGCTCGTTGGCCATCATCGACACGTAGTCGAGGCGGTCCATGTACGGCACCGACTGCAGGTAGGTGCGGGTCTCGGCCAGCTTCTCGGTGCCGCGGTGCAGCAGGCCGATGTGCGGGTCGGCGCGCTGGATCACTTCGCCGTCAAGCTCCAGCACCAGGCGCAGCACGCCGTGCGCTGCCGGGTGCTGCGGACCGAAGTTCAGGGTGTAATTCTTAATCTCAGCCATTATTTCATCCCGTAGGTTTCTTCGCGGATCACGCGCGGAATGATTTCACGCGGCTCGATCGTCACGGGTTGGTAGATCACGCGCTTCTGCTCTGGGTCGTAGCGCATTTCGACATAGCCCGAAATCGGGAAGTCCTTGCGGAACGGATGGCCGATGAAACCGTAGTCGGTCAGGATGCGGCGCAGGTCGTTGTGGCCTTCGAACAGGATGCCGTACAGGTCGAACGCTTCACGCTCGTACCAGTTGGCCGAACGCCAGATGCCCGCCACGGAGGCGAGCACAGGCATTTCGTCGTCGCTTGCGAACACGCGCACGCGCACGCGCCAGTTGTAGTCCAGCGACAGCAGGTGCGACACGGCCGCGAAACGCAGGCCGTCCCACGTGCCTTCGCCGTAGGTCGAGTAGTCGACGCCGCACAGGTCGAGCAGCTGGTCGAATTTCAGCGCCGGATCGTCGCGCAGGGTCAGCATTGCGGCCAGGTAGTCGGCCGACTTGACCACTACGGTCACTTCGCCCAGCGCGCTGGAAATAACCGCGCCCTCGCCCAGCGCTTTTTGCAGCGCAAGTTCAAGGGTTTCGAGTTTTGTCGTCATGATGGGAACCGCTTCTTATCGAGCAATGGTGTTGGTGCGCTTGATCTTGTTCTGCAGCTGCAGAATGCCGTACAGCAGCGCCTCAGCGGTCGGAGGGCAGCCAGGCACGTAGACGTCGACCGGCACGATGCGGTCGCAACCGCGCACCACCGAGTACGAATAGTGGTAGTAGCCGCCGCCGTTGGCGCAGGAACCCATCGAGATCACCCAGCGCGGTTCCGGCATCTGGTCGTAGACCTTGCGCAGCGCCGGCGCCATCTTGTTGCACAGCGTGCCGGCGACGATCATCACGTCGGACTGGCGCGGCGATGGACGGAACACGACGCCGAAGCGGTCCATGTCGTAGCGGGCAGCGCCCGTGTGCATCATCTCGACCGCGCAGCAAGCCAGCCCGAACGTCATCGGGAACATCGAACCCGTGCGCGCCCAGTTGATCAGCTTGTCTGCTGTGGTGGTGATGAAACCTTCGTTTAATACGCCTTCAATTGACATGGCTTATTCCCAATCAAGGGCACCTTTCTTCCAGATGTACCAAAAACCGACCACGAATTCGGCGATGAACACCATCATCGTCACGAAGCCGGACCAGCCCAGTTCTTTCATGGAGACGCCCCATGGGAAGAAGAATGCCGTTTCCAGATCAAACAAAATAAACAGGATCGCGACCAGGTAGTACCGGACGTCGAATTTCATGCGTGCGTCTTCAAAAGCTTCGAAGCCGCATTCGTAAGGGGAGAGTTTTGCAGTGTCAGGCTTGTTCGGGCCGAGCAGGTAGCCAAGTACCTGGGGGACGACACCGACGCCGATGCCGACAAGAATGAACAACAGGACGGGGAAGTAATTTTCGAGGTTCACGGAGATGAGCCTTTGTTGAACGATCGGTTAATGAAACACTGCGTAGCTAGCAGCGCCCTACCGCGCGATCCTGGCTTTCTGATCATGCGACCAGGACCGAACGTCTGATCCCGTAAAAAAGCCAGCAAAGGCGCAGCCCTTGCTGGCTTCTGGATTCTGGTGCCGACGGCGAGACTCGAACTCGCACAGCTTGCGCCACTACCCCCTCAAGATAGCGTGTCTACCAATTTCACCACGTCGGCAGTGAAGTCCGCTATTCTACAGCGTTACCACTCACTGTTCAATGCGTACTTGCGATAAAACAAGGGAAAAACCAAAAAAACTATACTGCTTTTTTGACATGGGTCAAATTGCGACCCACGTCTGCTGAAACGCTGTGCAAATCACTTCGGCACTTCGGTTGCAGGTGCTGCCGGGGCTGGCGCAGGAGCTGCTGGAACCGCGTCAGGCGTGGCGGCCGGGGCTGCCGGAGCCGTCGCAGCAGGCGCGGTAGGCAGCGATGGATCGACTGGCGCGGCTGGGGCGGTGCTGGTCGAAGGAATGGCTGCCGGGCCGGTGACAGGCGCTGCGCGCTCCATCACACCGCCGCTGACTGCCACGTCGCGGTCGCTGCTGAAGTAAGCCAGCGCCAGGGTCGACGCGAAGAAGATCGCCGCGGCCACGCCGGTCGACTTGGACATGAAGTTCGAGGAACCCGATGCGCCAAACAGGCTGCCCGATGCGCCCGAACCGAAAGCGGCGCCCATGTCGGCGCCCTTACCGTGCTGGAGCAGAACGAGGCCGATGATGATCAGGGCCGACAGAACCTGCACGACGACGACCAGATTGTAAAAGGTGTTCATTGCTATTCCATTCCAAGATTAACTAAGTTTAAGTATTCGCTGCTGCGTGGATGATGGCGAGGAAATCCGCCGCCTTCAATGCTGCTCCGCCGATCAGGCCGCCGTCGATATCCGGCTGCGCCATCAATTCTTTTGCGTTATCGGGCTTCATGCTGCCGCCGTACAGAATCTGCACTTTGCCGGCCGCCACTGCATTCTTTTCCGCCAACTGCGCGCGCAAACGCGCGTGCACTTCCTGGGCCATCTCCGGCGTTGCCGTGCGGCCGGTGCCGATTGCCCAGACCGGCTCGTAAGCCACGACGATCTTCGCCACGCCGTACGCATCGAGGCGTTCGAGCACGTGGGCGAGCTGGTTGCGCACGACCACGTTGGTCTGCCCTGCTTCGCGCTCATCCAGCGTTTCGCCGACGCATACGATCGGCGTCATGCCAGCGCCAATAACTGCGACAGCTTTTTGCGCCACGAGTTCACTGCTTTCGGCATGGTAGGCGCGGCGCTCGGAGTGGCCGACGATCACATAGCGGCATCCGAACTCGGCCAGCATCTGGGCCGAGACCTCGCCGGTGTAAGCGCCACTGGCGTGCGCGGACACATCCTGCGCGCCCCAGCCGATCGGCGTGCCGGCCAGTACTGCCTCGCACTGGGCCAGGTAAGGCGCCGGTACGCACACGGCGCTGTCCGCCTGCGCAGCATCGAAGCCAGCAACAATGCCGGACAACAGGCTGGCGTTGGCGGCACGGCTGCCGTTCATCTTCCAATTACCTACGACGAGTTTGCGACGCATAGTAGCCCAGATTCAAATAACCCGCTATTCTAACCCCCGTTCCTATGTCGGTCAAACAATGGACAGCCGGAAGCTTCATTCTGGGCAGATGCGTATCAAATTAACTGCAAGACAATCTTTCCGACGTGGGTGGAGGACTCCATCAGGGCATGCGCCTCGGCGGCCTGCTCCAGCGGGAAGGTCTTGAAAATCACCGGGCGGATCTTGCCCGCCTCAATCAGCGGCCAGACTTTTTCCTGCAGGCGCCAGGCGATGGCGGCCTTGAAGCTGACCGGACGCGGGCGCAGGGTCGAACCGCTGATGGTGAGGCGGCGGCGCAACACCTGGCCGAGGTCGACATTGGCCTTGGCGCCGCCCAGCAGCGCGATCAGGGCGATGCGGCCGTCGTCGGCCAGGCAGCTGATTTCGCGCGCCACGTAGTCGCCTGCGACCATGTCGAGGATCACGTCAACGCCCTTCCCGCCTGTCAGCTCCTTGACCACTTCGGCAAAATCCTCGGTGCGGTAATTGATACCGCGCTCGGCGCCCAGTTCCTCGCAGGCGCGGGCCTTCTCGTCGCTGCCCGCGGTGGCGAACACACGGTGGCCGAGTGCGGTCGCCATTTGGATGGCCGTGACGCCGATGCCGGAGGTGCCGCCCTGTACCAGCAAGGTCTCGCCCGTCGACAGGTGGGCGCGGTCGAACACATTGCTCCACACGGTAAAGAAGGTTTCCGGCAAGCTGGCTGCTTCCAGCGGAGACAAGCCGGCCGGGAGTGGCAGGCACTGCTGCAGGGGCGCGGCGCAGTATTCGGCATAGCCGCCGCCCTGTACCAGCGCGCATACCATGCTGCCCTTCTGGAACGGACTGCCATCGAGATCGCCGTCGACGATCTCGCCGGCCACTTCCAGGCCCGGCAGGTCGGATGCGCCGGGCGGGACGGGATAGTGGCCGAGGCGCTGCAGCACGTCGGGACGGTTGATGCCCGCGGCGTACACCTTGATCAGGACTTCACCGGCCTTCAGCTCGGGGATGGGACGATCGCACAGTTTCAGGACACTTGGGGGGCCGGGCTGGGTGATTTCGATTGCGCGCATGGGGAATCGCTCCTTGGACGGAAAGAGTGATTGTAAGGCACCTCGTTTAAGGCCGCTCCCGACCCGAGGCAGACCTTTTTCACCTCTACGCTTGCTTCCTCTTTTCTTTTTCTTCCTTAAGGATCGACGTGCACTCTTCCGCTGTAGGTATCGTACGTTCGGTAATGATGTCGTGCCAGCCGCCGCAGTTAGGATCTGGGCAGCCACAGACAGTCGCTCGTATGGGATGCATGGTTAAACCATCCCGTTTCTGTATGGAGTTAGTTCGCTCTTCGCTCTTAATAAGATCGACGATCGCCGCGCGCTTCAAGAATTTTCCAACCATTGTGTTCTCCTGATACGCAACTAGTTTAAAGCTGACAAAACGCGTCGCTAATGCGACCGCTTGTGGGCGACGCCGGCCGATGAGCTCAGCATAGCAGGTCGCCATGGGCCGGAAAATCGCAGACTGTATGATGGACGGGTATCGCCCCGAAGCAGCCATTGACCGCGACTCGGCTAAGCCTCTTTAAGATCGCTGAACCAAGCTGGCCAGTCATCATGCACTGCGTAATGGGCGACGAACTCAGCGGCTGTTTTTTTGCTGACCTTTTTCTCAGTCAAATAGTCGAGCTGGGTGATTAGGTCTTCGTGACCGAGTACTACTTCGAAGCCCTCATCTGCGATCTGCGAAGGAACGCGAAAGTCATCCGTAAGTGGGATATACCTGGCCTCGCTCCCCCATGTGAATGGTGGAATCGCGACCAATACCATGTCATCCGACACCTCGCGAGCTTTCGCAACTGCTTCTTCCAGGTTCACGCTTTCTATCCTTCTCTCCTAGGTCCCGCTCTCAACCAGATGATAGTGGTTCACTCGACATTGTTAAGTCCGCTTTTGGCCGGAACCAGTCCCTCACTTCGGTCACAGGCTGTGGCCGCATGCCATCGAGGACCTCGTCTCAAGTTTGGAGGTGCTCCCCGAATCGAAGCAGTCCAGCTTTGGCTAGACCTAGAATCACATGCATCTGCTGGTTATAGGCCTTCCCAGACGCATGTGTGACTACGGTCCAGAGCTGCCGAGGAGGCATCGCTACGTAACCAGGATGTCCGGCCAGGAGCGCTAGGCAATCTTTGGCATGGCGCGCATTTTCGCTGTCCCCCACAACGCCTGCACCAGGCAGATCCTTTACCGCGCCACTAGCGCAAAGCGTGAGAAAGGTCGTGCGAGGACAGCCTTTTGATTGCATGGAAGCGCTCTCGGGGAACACTTCAACTGCCGCATCGTCCCAAGCCTCGCGTGGCGAGATCGGTCCACTACGAAGTTTAAGAGCAGCTCGTACAGCAACATCGGCATAGTCTGGCATGATTAATCTCAATTTAGCAGGTGAAGGAAGCGTATGGGGCGCTTGTGTGCGATTCCGGACTTCGTCAAGGCTCAGTGATCAAGGTCCGGTACGGTACGAACGAGCGTTTAATTAGGCATAGGTTTACTAGAGGTAGGAACACATCAGCAACCCTGTCATGGATTCGGGCTGAGGATAGGAAGGCAATCTGCAAAGTCTGCATGGATCGATCTTAACGGCCCCATTTTACGCGGGTCTCCGGTAAGAATTGATGCAAGTTGCCCAGCAAGTGCGACGATAGCGTTCGAGTTGCGTATGACATCGAAAGTAAGTTGCACTGGGTAGCCTGTTATCATCCTCGAAAGCGGATGTAAGCCGCCATGAGTGTAGCTATTCATAGCCTTCCACGACGCGTCCTTATAATCCTTCAATTGTTCGACAATTGACTTTGGAGAATTCGGACTAATTTCAAGTTGCTTCAACATGTCCGCTAGTCCTAAGCCTTCGTTCGCCCGTTTGGCGTTCTCCAGCGTCAACGGCTCGCTTAGCTTGTCGACCCACATTTCGCTCGCCGCATGTAGGAGCCAAATCCCGCGCACAAGACTCTCATATTGCGTGCGCATCAGAGCGAACGCGGAAGGGAACAATCCACTACGAATCAGTACTACACACGCGCTTGCATGCTCTAGCGAAAGCAAGGCGGCCTGGAACGCAATGGAGTAGCGAGTTCCATCTGCTGGGGTGAGGCCAACAATATGCGAATCCACCACCTGATGAAAATGGTTAGTTCGTTCCAAAAATGCGTGAACTTTTTCCTGGTTCATATAAGAAGATATCCTGCTTGTCTATTACTTGGTACTCCGACCGAATGCTCGCGCATGCCGACCCTTTATATAACCCACCTACGTCAGCTTCTGGCCGAAAACGGACATCGAAACGGCTCAGTGTACGGTTTTTTGTTGACGCCTTGCCAAGTACGCGGTTTTTTTGACCCGCTCGTAGCCAACTCAGGAGTGACGTCAAACGCGGCCGGGCCTCATCCTCCATCATGCCGTCATGCTCATGCGCGCCATCCGGGCGCGGGCTCTGGGGATGCAGTAGGTATAGTTAGGCCATGCCGACCGCCGATAAGTATCCAAGCACTCCCGACGGACGCTACTTCGTTGTAGCGGGTCGACTCTGGCGCACAAGCAATCCACAGCTCACGCCCGACGAAAGGCAGAAGCTCGTGAATCAACTGATGACGGCGCGCAGGAATGTTGGCGCAGCCAAGAAAGCTGGCGACACGCAAGCAGAGCGCAGCGCGCGCGCCGCGGTCGACGCCAGCAAGCGTGCCCTGGGCGAGCGCGGGCCAGTATGGTGGACCGACGGCGCACCGGATTTCAACAGGCGCATGGTCGCCAACACGCCCTATGCCGAGTGGCACGCTGCCCTCGTCGCAAAGGGCGCTCCCTGAGGCTCAACCTCGAACGGCAGCCTCGATCTTCGCGATGTCGATTTTCCCCATCGTCATCATGGCTTCAAAAGCCCGTTTCGCCACAGCCGGGTCAGGATCAGTGATCGCTGAAGTAAGAACGCGTGGCGTGATCTGCCACGATATTCCCCACTTATCCTGGCACCAGCCGCATTCGCTGGCCTGTCCGCCGTTGCGGACAATCGCATTCCACAGGCGGTCGGTCTCGGCCTGGTCGTCGGTGGCGATCTGGAACGAAAACGCGATGCTGTGTTTAATGCCAGGTCCACCGTTGAGGCCAAGGCAAGGGATGCCAGCCACCGTGAAATCTACAGTCAACACGTCGCCTTGCTTGCCGGAGGGATAGTCCGAGGGCGCGCGCATGATCGCTCCCACCGAGCTGTCCGGAAAGGTCTCTGCGTAAAATTGCGCCGCTTCTACTGCATCGCTGTTGAACCACAGGCAAATCGTATTTTTGCTGACCATGTTCGTTCTCCGATGGGTGAAGGATGAATGGCTTCAGGTGTTGTCGCCCGTCCTCGATCGCGTTGGCAACGGCGTGCCAGGGCGCCATGACCGTGACATTGCCTGCGCTTCCTCGATCTGTTCAGGCGTCATGCGCCGGGCAATCGCCGCGCGCTGCTCGACCGCGTTGGCGTTGCCGTTGGCTGCCGCCAGGTTCCACAGCATGTAGGCAAGCACCACGTCCTGCGGCAAGCCGGCCGCATGGTAGCGGTACATCAGCCCGAGCGCGTGCTGCGCTTCGGCATGGCCCTGCTCGGCCGCCTTGCGGAACCACGAGATCGCTGTCTTGTGGTCCTGTGGGACAGCATTGCCGGTGTAATACATGGCGCCGACGACATACTGCGCGTCGGACTTGCCCTGCATTGCGGCCTTGCGGTGCCAGCTCAGCGCCTGCTTGTAATCGCGCGCGACGCCACGGCCCATGTAATACATCAGGCCGAGCAAGTGCTGCGCGTCCGCGTGGCCTTTTTTGGCCAGCGGCGTAACTTCTTTCAGTGCCAGCGCGTAGTTTTTTGCATTGTAGGCGTTGGCGCCTTCAGTAAAGCCCGCCACCGCGCTGGCATGCAGGCCTAGTGCGAATGTGATCGCAACGAATAATTTTTTCATGTCTCAAACTGGGTTCTGTTAGTACACCCTGCCGGTCCTCTTCTGAGGACTGCTCTTTTTTATTTCCAGCTGACCTTGCCGAGGCCGTCGACGCTGACGCTGCGGTTGAGCGGCTTGCCGTACACCGTTACCGAGCCCAGCCCCGACAGGTTCAGGTTCGCGTTTTCGCGCGCGGTGACCGAGGCGTTGCCCAGGCCGCTCAGCTCAAGGTTGACCGTATCGACCTGGAAGTGCTGCGCGTCAAGGCCGCCGAGGCCTCCTAAGGTTGCCTTCAGCCACTTGCTACGCCCGTGCAGTGTGACAAAGCCGGCGCCGCGCAAGTTCAGGTCGATGCCTTCGCTGTCGACGCCCTCAATGTTCATGCTGCCTACGCCGCCCAGGCTGGCCGTGACGATGCGGTAGCTACAGCTGACCTTCATGGAGCCTGCGCCTTCCAGCGACAGGTCGAGTTCGTCGCCGGAAAAGCCGCGGATCTCGGTCCAGCCCACGCTTTCGGACGACACCTCGCGCAGGTTCGGCAGGGTCAGCTCGGCGCGCACGCTGCTGTGGCGGTGCAACTTAAAGCCGCGCATTTCGGTGCCGATGTTGATCGTGTCGCCGTGCTGGACGACGGTGGTCTTGTCGAGCCAGCGCTTGTCGCCGGTAATCACCAGATGGGGAACGGGACCTTGCCTGAGCTTGAGGTCGATGACGCCGTCAAGCTTGACGCGCACGGCGCGCGCGTCGACGGGACGGGTTTCAGTCACGACATCGTCGGCGCCCGCCGCGAACGCGTTTCCGATAAAGGCGAAGAACGCCGCAATGACGACACCCACGTTCAGGTACTTACTCATCCCATCTCCAGACAGTTCGCTGCCAGCTTGTTGCTGGCGAGCTTGGTTTTATGCCGTGCATGCACGCTTGTCAATACACTACCAGTAAGCGGAGCCGCCTTCCAGTGGATTGTTTCAATGCCCGCACTCTTGCTTTTTACTGAAGCGATAACTATAGCCAGCGATCGCGGGGCGGACCACGAAAATGCGACGAACTGCATTTTTGACTATACAGATGACAAATACGCGGGATGGGGTCCCGCCACCTTGGATTTTCCGCTTGGAAATCATTTCCCTTCACAGACCTGCCGCGTGCGCGTAGGACCAAACTGACGAATATTGAAAAGACGCATGCCCTTTAGGACGAAAATTTATCTTCTGCCAATATGCCGCACTATGAGACAACTTGAACCGACAGTAACCGACGTAAACTTGTCGTGCCGACAACCAATTTGCAACTAGCTGTAACCGTTAAGGGAAACCCAACAAATCGGACTTTTCGCCATGCTACTTTGCCACCTCGTTCAACCGGGCCCAGCTATATCGGACCCATCAATTGAAGAGGTAAACCATGAAAATGAAAAGCTTAGTTTCCGCTATCGTGCTGGCCAGTGCCGGCCTCGTGTCGCACTCGGCGCTTGCAGAAGACATCAGTAACCCACTGCAAACGATCACCTTGGAAGACAACTCCGGATTCTTCGGCGCGTTGTTCACGGGAAGTAACGCAGGCGCCACGTTCGCCGACCGGTGGAGCTTCACCACCACGGCGGCAGGCGACCTGACGGCAGACCTCGTTTCCTTGTCCGGTAACGCCAATAACGGCCTGGACATCACCGGCTTCTCGCTGTTCGACGCCAGCGGCATGGTCCTCGGCGGCACCCAGCTGTCGACCGGGCTGGCCGACCAGTGGAGCCTCAACTACGACAACCTGGCGGCCGGCACCTATTACGTGCAGGTCAGCGGCGGCGTGATGTCCAACGCGGCCGGCAAGTACTACGCCGACATCGCGCTGGCGCCGGTACCGGAGCCAGAAACCTACGGCATGATGCTGGCCGGTCTTGGCCTGGTAGGCTTCATGGCCCGCCGCCGCAAGAAGGCGCAGGCCTAAGCAACCCTCGCAGACCATTCACAGATGCATGCGTCGTCGGGGGGCATGCCGCACTGAATGAGTTGCTAGAAAATCGGGGTCAGACCACTGTTGTTTTGGAATATTCCAAAACAACAGTGGTCTGACCCCGATTTTCGCAATTTTTGCAAAACAACAGTGGTCTGACCCCGATTTTCGCAATTTTTGTCTGAACCAGGAGAAAACGACTAGGCGCATGATGCCGAAGGACTATTCAATTCATTAAAAAACAGGAGCGTCGTCCCAGCGGGAAAAGGACATCCCTCCGATTCGCGGTTGAGCCCGCCTAAATATACTCAAGCCATCGATCACCACCTCATTGCGAGAGAGATCATGGCTGAACTTGACTCCTTCTTCGACTTGCTCGTCATGCTGGTCACCGATCCGCGTACCGGCGTGCTGCTGGCCCTGCTGGTGGCCGCGGCAGTCAGCGATTACCGTACTTTCCGCATCCCCAACCGCATCACCGGCGGCGGCATCCTGTTCGCCCTGCTCTACAACACCATCGTTCCCGCCGAATGGCACGCCGACTGGACCTGGGCGCCCGCCGGCATGCTGCTGGGATTTTTCGCGATGCTGCCGATGTACCTGATCCGCGCCATGGGCGCCGGCGACGTCAAGCTGATGGCGATGGTTGGCGCCTTCCTCGGCGTCTCGGACACCGCCTACGCGCTGCTGTTCTGCATCGTCACCGCCGGCATCTCCGCCCTTATCTATGCCCTGCACAAGGGCGTGATGGGACGCATGCTGGCCAATACCGGTTCTATCTTGCGCGGCATGTTCTGGTCCTCGGTTGCCACCGGCAACCCGCAGCTCCAGCCCGGCGCCGTCGCATCGGTGGGCAAGCTTGCCTATGGCATCAGCATTGCGTTCGGCACCATCAGCTTCCTGATCGCCCGGCAGTTCAACCTCGTCTAACCCTCGCCCGGAGGCATCACCATGAAGAACCTCAAAGCGCTCGGGCTGATCCTGCTGGCCCTGCTCATCGGCCTGGCGGCAGCCGCCTACGCTACCGGCTGGGTGTCGCGCCAGGCCGGCATCGCCTCCGACAAGGTGGTGGTGGCCGCGGTCGATATCGAACTGGGCAGCAAGATCAACGCCGAGATGCTGTCGACCCTTGACTGGCCCGCCGGCGCCATGCCGCCGGGTGCGTTCAAGGACGTCAAGGAGCTGCAGGACCGTATCGTCAAAGTCAGCATCCTGCGCGGCGAGCCGCTGCTCGAAGGCAAACTGGCGCCGCTGGGCACCCTGGGCGGACTGTCGGCGGTAATTGCCGACGGCAAGCGCGCCATGACGGTGCGCGTCAACGACGTGGTCGGCGTCGCCGGGTTTGCCCTGCCGGGCAATTACGTCGATGTGATGGTCAACGCACAGCAGGACAAGGCCGACGGCGAAGCCGGCAAGCAGATCAGCATCACGGTGCTCGAACGGGTGCTGGTGCTTGCAGTGGCCCAGGAGGCGGGCCGCGACGACACCAAGCCCAAGGTGGTCAGCGCCGTCACCCTCGAGCTGTCGCCCGAAGATTCCGAAAAGCTCGACCTGGCGCGCAGCGTCGGCACCCTGTCGCTGGTGCTGCGCAACCAGGTCGACCAGAAGACCGTGGGCACCGCCGGCATCACCAAGACCGAGCTGTTCGGCGGCCCGAAAGCGCCGGCGCCCAAGCCTGCCGTGGCGGTGAAACGGCGCGCCGCCGTCGCCGCCGCGCCACTTGCCATCAAGCGACCTTGTGTGGAAGTGATCCAGCACGGCGCCTCAACGCTGAGCTGCTTTTGAACCGCCACGGAGAACCCAACCATGAACACGCACATCCTCATTGCGGCCTGGACCGCAGCGGCGGCCACCATTGCCGCGCCGGCCTACGGCGCCGCGGAAGCCGGCGCCAAGAACTGCAAGTCGGTCGTGGTGGCGCCGACTGCGCAGGTGATGCTCGGTAAGTCATCGGTAGTGCCGCTGGCCTCGCCTGTCACCCGGATCGTGGCCAGCGGCCAGCCCAGCGCCAGGCCGGCGTCGGCCCAGCCCGCGGCCGCGCCAGCAGCGGGGCCGGATTCCGCGGACAGCGTCAGCATCGCCGACATGGACGTCCTGTTGCTGAGCCCGACCGACCTGTTCCTGCGCGGTAAAAAAGCCGGCGCCACGAATGTCATCATGCAGGACGCCGCCGGCGCCTGCTACCTGCTCGACATCGTCGTGACGGTCGACCCCGCCACCTTGCAGGCCAAGCTGGCGGAGCTGATGCCTGAGGAAGGCGACATCCGTGTCAGGAGCGCAGAGAACGCCACCGTGTTGACCGGCAAGGTCAGCGACGCGACCAAGGTGGACGAAGTGATGCGCATCGCAAACGCATACGGCGGCGGCAAGCGCGTCGTCAACCTCTTGCGCGTCACCTCACCCCAGCAAGTGATGCTGGAAGTGAAGATCGCCGAGGTCAGCAAAACCTTGCTCGACAAGTTCGGTATCGACGTTGCGCGCATGTTCACCACCGCCGACGGGCTGACGTCAAAAATTATCTCCGGCATCTTTGGCGGCGCGCCAGCGCTGATGGGCAGGTTCGGCAACAACGTGGCCGGCGGCGTGCTCGACAGCGCAGCGGAAGCAGTCGTCAGCGGCGGCAACTCGGCCGCACGGACCAGGCTGGCAGCTGCCGGCAAAAGTTCCACCCTGATCGGCATCGACGCGGAGAAGAAGGACGGCCTGGTGCGCGTGCTGGCCGAGCCGAACATCATGGCCATCAGCGGCCAGTCGGCCAGCTTCCTCTCAGGCGGCAAGATATTTATCCCGGTCGCCCAGTCGCGCGACAGCGGCGGCACCACGATCACCCTTGAGGAAAAGGAATTCGGCGTCGGGCTCAAGTTCTCGCCCACGGTGCTCGAAGGCAGCCGGGTCAATCTCAAGCTGGTGTCGGAGGTATCCGAGCTGGCCCAGACCGGCTCGCCGTTCACCACCGTCGGCGGGGTCACCTCGGTACTGCCGTCGATCACCACGCGCAAGATCGACACCACCGTGCAGCTGAACGATGGCCAGAGCTTCGCCGTTGCGGGACTGATCCGTAACAACGTCACCGAAACCCTGTCCCGTTTCCCCGGGCTGGGCGAGCTGCCGGTGCTGGGCGCGCTGTTCCGCTCCACCGAGTTCCAGAAGGACCAGACCGAACTGATATTCATCATCACGCCGCGCCTGGTCAAGCCGGCGGCCGCCCTTGCCGTGCCGACCGACACGCATGTGGAACCTGGCCGCGCCGACGTGATCTTGCTGGGCAAGGCCGAGGCAACGATACCGGCTGCGCCGGCCGAACCCGCCACCGGCAAATAGGAGAACACCATGAACAAACTGATGTGCTGCGCGGCGCTGGCCGTGCTGGCTGGCTGCGCCTCGACCACGCCCAACTACGACGCGCGCTTTGGCGACGCGGTACGCCACGCGCGCACCGCGATGACGGCCAACCCGGAGGCGCCGGCCAGCCAGGACCCCGCCGCCGGCATCGACGGCCAGGCCGCGAAAGAGGCGCTCGGCCGCTACCACGACAGCTTCAAGGCGCCGCCGCCGGTCGTCAACGTGATCAACATCGGCGGCGTGGCCGCCAAATAAGCGCCGCCACGGGCGGACAGCGAAATCCAGCACCGGCCCCGCGGCCGGTGCGCGGAGCAGCAAGCCACCCGGGAAGGGTGGGCAGGACTGGTATTTACCAGGTAAATCGTCGTCAACCTCAACTTGAAAGGTCATCAAAATGAACAGCTTTCTGAAATCGGTGAAGCAGTCGATCCAGTCCTTCGCCCAGGACGATGAAGGCGCGCAGGTCGTCGAATACGCGCTGATCATCGCGGTCGTATCGATCATCCTCGTGGTCGCACTGCGCAACCTCACCGGCACCAGCTTCGACGGCTTCATCGGCCGTGTCGCCACCTGCCTGACCACCTCCGCAGCCTGCGCCTGACCGGCCACGGCACGTCATCCCTCAACCACCTGAAAGAGGACAACATGAAAACCATGCTCAAGGCGGCAGGCCGCGCCATCCGCAGCTTCGCCAATGACGACGAAGGTGCACAGGTCGTCGAATACGCGCTGATCATCGCCGTGGTCTCGATCATCCTGGTCGTTGCGCTGCGCAACCTCACCGGTACCAGCTTCGACGGCTTCATCGACCGCGTGGCCGAATGCCTCACCAGCTCGGCAACCTGTGCCTGATTGGCCAGCCGGCGGGCCGCGTTTAACAAGCGCGGTCCGCCATTCACAGATCAAGACCATGTCCAAGCCCATGCCAACCACAATCGACCGGCCCGGCCACGCCACGCGCCAGGGCGGCGCCGTGATCCTGTTGGTCTGCTTCCTGTTGTTCTTCCTGCTGGGATTCGTCGCCATCGCCTTCGATTTCGGCCGCCTGTTCATCGTTAAAACCGAACTCCAGACCGCCATGGACAGTTGCGCCCTCGCCGCCGCGCAGGAGCTCGACGGCCAGGCCAGCGCGCTGACCCGCGCGCGCAGCGCCGGCATGACGGCCGCCAATCTCAACCGGGTCAACCTGCAGTCTCCCGACTGGGATGGCAAGGGCCAGCTGATGGATGCCGGCATCACCTTCCGCGACCCCGCGTATTCACCGACCACCCTTGCCGCCAACGCCCGCTACGCGCAGTGCGAGCACCGCCAGGAAGGTGTGCGCATGTGGCTGTTGCACGCGATGGGCGCCTTTACGGGCGACAGCACAGCCAACCCGTCGGCGCGCGACGTGCTGGCCAGTGCGGTCGCCACGCGCGCCAGCTCGCAGAGCACCTGCCCGATTCCCGTGGCGATCATGGCCAGGCCAGGCGGCACGGCTGCCAACAATTTTGGCTTCCTGGTCGGTGAATGGATCACCGTGCTCGATAAAGCCGGCGTCGGGACCGCGCCGGGTGAAATGGGCTGGTTCAACCTGGACGGCAGCAACAGCGCCAGCGAAACCGCGGCGGAGCTGTCCGAGGGCGGCAGGTGCGGCACCCGCATCGGCGACACGCTCGGCACCCCAGGCGCGCAAACCAGTGTCGACCGGCCGTGGAACTACCGCTTCGGCGTCTACAAGAACACCGACTCCCCCAGCGAACACCACCCCGACCAGACCGGATACGCCTACACCGCCGCCAACTGGAAAAACGCCGTGCCGCAGAACGCCTTCGCGGGCCCCCCGGCGGCGGGCTCGCATCCGAGCGCGCAAAACTACATCACCAAGCGCGCCGCCTTTGCTTCGCTGGCAGACACCGGCACCAACCTGAAAGCAGGCTCGCAGATCGCCTTTGGCGACATTAACAAGCTAAACAGTTTTCATAAGCTGGCCACGCCTGGCGCGGGCGGCCAGCACCAGCAGTACGGCTACAGCCGGCGCCTGGTCGTGGTCCCGGTGATAAACAACGCCGCCCAGGTGATCAACTACGTGTGCATGTTCATGCTGCATCCGCTGAGCGGCCCGAACGACCCGGCGCAACTCGAGTTCCGCGGCCTGGCCGGCATCCCCGAATCCCCATGCGCACCGAGCGGCATGCCGGGCGGTTCGGCCGGCCCGCTGGTGCCGGTACTGGTGAGGTGACCTTATGAAAACCCGTCAAGGTGGCGTCGCGCTGGTCGAATTCGCGTTCGTGCTGCCGCTGCTGCTGGTGCTGTCCCTGATCAGCGCCGAACTTGGCCGCGCCGTCTACCGCTACAACACCACCGCCAAGGTGGTGCGCGATGCGGTGCGCTACCTGTCGACGCAAACACCGGGCACCCATATCGCCGAGGCGCGCAACCTGATCTTGTACGGGAACGTGGCAGGCACAGGCCCCCTGCTCGATTCCGGCCTCACGGCGGCCAATGTGCCTGCGCCTACCTGGCAGACCGCCGGCAGCAATCCCTTGATCAACACCGTCACGATCAGGGTGTCCGGCTACCAGTTCCGTCCGATGATCACCAACATGTTCGGCGCGCGGTTCGCGACGATTCCGTTCAACGACATCAGCGCCACTATGCGGAGCCCGATATGAAAGCCGACCAGGCTGGTGCTACCACCGTCGAACTGGCGCTCGTCCTAGTGGTCTTCTTCATGTTCCTGCTCGGCGTGACGGACTTCAGCCGCATGCTATTTACATGGAACGCGGCCACCGAAGCGACCCGCCTCGGCGCGCGCCTCGCGGTGGTGTGCGCCGACCCGGCCAACGAGGCACAGGTGCTGCAGAAGATGCGCATGATGGTGCCTGAAATCGCCGCGGTCGATCTCGAATGGGCCCCAGGCGGATGCGACGCCGCCAGCTGCGAAGGCGTGACGGTGACGATCACCGCGCTGGACTACCGCTGGATCTCGCCGATCGCGGGCGCCGTGATGCCGGTGCGCTCGCTGCCCACCTTCAGCACATACCTGCCGCGCGAAATGATGCGCCAGGACCCCAACAACGCGCTCATTTGCCAATAACCCGAAGCGAAGGAACCGCCATGAAAATCGCCGTCGTCTCACCCAACAAGATCCTGCTCAACGAGATCGGCAAGCTGCTGCAGGCGGCATCGCACGTGGCGGTGCTGACCGAAGGCGGCAAGGACAAGCTGCGCCAGGTGGCCGAGCAGGACCAGCCGGAGCTCATGCTCATCGACGGCGGCTACTGCGACGGCGCCAGCCTCGCCCCGATCGAAGACCTCACTACGCGCCATCCCCGCATCGCGGTGGTGCTGCTGTGCGGTGGCTGCTCCCCCGATTTTTTGATCAACGCCATGCGCGCGGGCGTGCGCGAGGTACTGCCCTCCCCCGTGGCGTCGGCCGAACTGGCCGCCACGGTCAACCGCATCGGCGGCAAGCTGCGTGGGGCACAGGCGCGCCACGCCGGCAAGGTGCTGGCTTTCATACCGTGCAAAGGGGGCAGTGGCGCCACTTTCCTCGCCACCAGCCTGGGCTACCAGCTGTCCGAGACCAGGTCGGTGCTGCTGATCGACCTGAACCTGCAGTTTGGCGACGCGCTGTCGTTCGTGCACGACGGGCGCCCGCCTTCAACCCTGGCCGACGTGGCGCGCAGCGTCGAGCGGCTCGACGCTTCATTCCTGGCCGCCAGCACGGTCAGGGTCGCACCCAACTTCAGCATCATGGCCGCGCCGGACGACCACGCGCAGGCGGTGGAGGTTACACCGGCGCAGGTGGACGCGATACTCGCGGTCGCGGTGATGCACTACGATTTTGTCTTGCTCGACCTCGGGCGGACGATCGATAACCTGAGCATCAAAGCGCTCGACCGCGCCGACCTGATCTACATGGTGATGCAAGCGGGCCTGCCCTCCATCCGCAATGCCAAAAAAATGCTGGCCATCTTCAAGTCCCTCGATTACAGCCCCGACAAGATAGAGCTGATCGTCAACCGCTTCGACCGCAAAGGCCCGATCGGCGTCGCGGAAATTGAACGCACCCTTGGCAAGTTCGCGATCCACACAGTGCCCAATTCGTACAAGCATGTCACCGCCGCCATCGACCGCGGCGAACCTTTGATTACCAGCGCGCGCTCCGATCCGGTGCTGCGCAACGTGGCCGGCCTGGCCGACGCCATCAGCCCGCGCCCGCACGCCGCACGTGGCCTGTTCGAACGCCTGCTCAGCCGTGACAGCGCGGGTGCGGCTTCGCCACATTCATCAGGAGAGCCCCATGTCCTTCCGTGAAAAGCTCAATGCCGTTGACGGCCAGGCGGCCGAGGTGCGCGCGCCCAGCGCCGCCGCCAGCGACGACTACTTCGCCATCAAGAGCCGCATCCACCTCAAGCTGCTCGACAAGTTCGACCTCGCCGCGCTGGAGGCGCTGCCAGGCCCGATGCTGCGCGCCGAGATTGCGGCTATGGCCGAGCGCCTGCTCGACGAAGAGCAGGCCGCGCTCAATGAGCTGGAGCGCCGTTCGCTGATCCGCGACATCCAGCACGAGATGCTCGGCTTCGGGCCGCTTGAACTGCTGATGGCCGATCCGACCGTGTCGGACATCCTGGTCAACAGCTACAACCGCATCTTCGTTGAACGCAAGGGCAAGCTGGAACTGTCGCCGGTGCGCTTCACCGACGAAAAACACCTGCTGCGCATCATCGACAAGATCGTCTCGCTGGTCGGGCGCCGCATCGACGAGTCGAGCCCGATGGTCGATGCGCGCCTGCCCGACGGCTCGCGGGTCAACGCCGTGATCGCGCCGGTCGCCCTTGACGGCCCGATGATGTCGATCCGCCGCTTTGCCCACATCCCGCTCAGGATGAACAACCTGGTCAATGACCTGCGCAGCCTGACGCCGGACATGGCCACCGTGCTCGAAGGCCTGTGCAAGGCCAAGGTCAACATGATCATCTCCGGCGGCACTGGCGCGGGCAAGACCACGCTGCTGAACATCCTGTCCGGCTTCATCCCGCCGGACGAACGCATCGTCACGCTGGAAGACGCGGCCGAACTGCAGCTGCAGCAGCCGCACGTGGTGCGCATGGAGACGCGTCCGCCCAACATCGAAGGCAAAGGCGAGATTACGCAGCGGGCGCTGGTGCGCAACGCGCTGCGCATGCGGCCGGACCGCATCATCATCGGCGAAGTGCGCGGCGCCGAGGCGGTCGACATGCTGCAGGCCATGAACACCGGGCACGACGGCTCGCTGACGACCATCCACGCCAACAACCCGCGCGACGCGCTGTCGCGGCTGGAAAACATGGTCGGCATGGCCAACCTGAGCCTGCCGCACAAGGCGGCGCGCCAGCAGATCGCCTCGGCCGTCACGGTGGTGATCCAGGCGCTGCGCCTGATCGACGGCCGCCGCAAGATCACCAGCATCCAGGAGATCACCGGCATGGAGGGCGACGTCATCACCATGCAGGAGATCTTCGCGTTCCGCCAGACCGGGGTTGGCGCGGACGGCACGGTGGAAGGCTACTTCCAGGCGACCGGCGTGCGCCCGAAATTCAGCGAGCGCCTGCGCTCATTCGGCATCGCCATGCCGGATGCGATGTTCGACAGCTCGCGGCGCTACCAGTAGGAGCCGATCATGTCCAATAACGTATCCGGCCACATTTCGCTGACCTTGTCGATGCTGGTCTTCATCGCGGTGATCCTGCTGCTCGAAGGCCTCTACCTGATGTGGAAGACCTACAAGGGCCCGCAGGCGAAGAAAGTCCAGCTGCGCCTGAAGGCGCTGTCGGCCTCAGGCGACGCGTCGGCCCAGTCGCACCTGCTGCGCGAGCGCATGATGAGCGAGCTGCCGCCGTTCCAGCGCTTCTTGCTGCGCCTTCCGCGCGCCCACCAGCTCGACCGGGTGCTGCTGCAGGCGAACCTGCACTGGACGGTCTCGAACCTGCTGCTCGGCTGCGCGGCGCTGGGCGCGGCCAGCTATCTCGCCGTGACCGGACTGCTGCACCAGCCCTTCGTGGCGGGCGTGCTCGCCGCCGGCGGCACTGCCTGGCTGCCGCTGGCCTATGTGCAGCGGCGCCGCTCGCGCCGCATGGCCAGGCTGGAACAACAGCTTCCCGATGCACTCGACCTGCTGGCGCGCGCGCTGCGGGCTGGCCACGCGTTCGGCGCCGGCCTGCAGATGATCGGCGACGAGATGGGCGAACCGATCGCCAGCGAATTCCGTTTCGTGCACGACGAAGTCAATTTCGGCGTGTCGCTTGAGCAGGCCCTGTCGAACCTGTCGGTGCGCGCGCCGATCACCGACCTGCGCTACTTCGTCGTCGCGGTGCTGATCCAGCGTGAGTCGGGCGGCAACCTCACCGAGGTGCTCACCAACCTCTCGCGCCTGATCCGCCAGCGCCTGAAGCTGTTCTGGCACGTGCGGGTGCTGTCGGCCGAGGGCCGCATGTCGGCCTGGCTGCTGTCGCTGCTGCCCTTTGCGATCGGCGGCCTGATGACCGTATTCAATCCGACTTTCATGGAGCCGATGTGGAACGACCCGATCGGGGAGACGCTGGTGCGCAGCCTGCTGGTGTCGATGGCGTTCGGGATCCTGATGCTTCGCAAAATTATCCGTATCCGTATCTGAGGGGATGATCATGTTCGTGCTCGCCGCCCTGGTCTGCCTGGCCGTCACCGCCGCCGTCGCTGGCCTGTTCATGCTGGTGGTACCAAGCCGCGTCGACCAGCGCCTTCAAACCATCGAGAACCCTGCATCCGCGACCGACTGGGGCGCTACAGTGGCGCACGCGGTGGGCCCGTTTGCGCGGGTGCTGGCGCCGCCCGGCGCATGGGAAGACTCGCCGCTTCGGCTGCGCTTCATCAACGCCGGCATCCGCCGCGAGGACGCGCGCCTGATCTACTTCGGCCTCAAGACGGTGCTGCCGCTGGTGCTGTCATTCTGCACCTGGCTGCTGCTGCGCGCCTTTACCAGCATGGAGGAGATCACGGTGCTGATGTACCTGATGATCGCTGCGCTGGCAGGCTGCTACCTGCCGAACCTGGCCCTGTGGCTGCGCCTGCGCGAGCGCAAGCGTGAAATCTTCGAGAACTTCCCCGACGCCGCCGACCTGATGCTGGTGTGTGTCGAAGCCGGACTGGGACTCGATGCCGCGCTCACCCGGATCGCCGACGAGATGAGCATCAAGAGCCGCGCGCTGGCCGAGGAACTGCACCTGACCAACCTGGAGATGCGCGCCGGCGCCAGCCGCGCCCAGTCGCTGCGCAACCTCGCGCTACGCAGCGGCATCGAGGAGATCGGCACCTTTGCCACCATGCTGACCCAGTCGGAGAAGTTCGGCACCAGCATCGGCGAGTCGTTGCGCGTGTTTTCCGAAGACTTGCGCCACAAGCGCCAGGTGCGGGCCGAGGAACACGCCGCCAAGGTGCCAACCAAGATGCTGATCCCGCTGGCCCTGTTCATTTTCCCGGCGATTATCATGGTCGTGCTGGGACCCGCGCTGATCGTCATCATCCGCACGATCGGGCCGATCCTCAGCGCCCGCTAAGCGGCTCCTGGCGCTGCCGGACCGCGTCCGGCTGGACCAGTCCGTGCCGGATGGCGTAGACATACATCTCCAGCCGGTTGGTGACATTGAGCTTGCGGTAGATGGAAGTCAGGTGATTGCGCAGCGTGTGCTCGGAGATGAACAGGCGTTCTGCCACCACGTGGTTGGCGCTGCCGCTGTGTTCAACGGTGGCGCTCACTATCGCGCGTTCGCGCGCGGTGAGGCTGGCGTGTTTTTCCTGCGCGGGGTCGGGCCGCGCGGGAGTCCGGGCGCCAAGCAGCTGGCCGAACACCCGGTCCATGGTCTCGGCGTCGAACCACAGTTCGCCGCGGTGGATCTTGCCGATCGCCTTGAGCACTTGCTCGGCCGAGACCTCCTTGTGCAGGATGCCGCGCGCGCCGCGCCGAACCGCCAGGTCGAGCGTGTCGGTGTGGTGCGCGGCGGTCAGCACCAGCGCGCGCGACAGGCCATTGGCCAGCAGCTCCGGCAGGAACTCGATCATCGACACGCCGCCAAGGTCGAGGTCAAGCAGGATCACGTCGGGCGCCAGTTGCGCGGCGGCCGCCAGCGCTTCCGGGCAGGTGCGCGCGGTACCGACGACAAGCATGCGCGGGCGCTCCGAGTCAATCAGCTTCTGCAGTCCCCACAGCATGGTCTGGTGGTCTTCGACCAGCAGCACGCTGATGGTGCTGCTTCTTTGCTCGCCGTTCATAATGGAATCTCCACGCAAACAATGGTGTCGTTGAACCTGCCCTGGCACACGAATGCGGCGCCGCCCAGGGCGGCGGCGCGTTCGCTGATCGAATGCGGACGGAATGGCGGCGGCTGGATGCCGCCATGCTCGTTGTTGATCTCGATGCGCAGCAGGTTTGCGCTACAGCGAAGCATCACCGCCGCCCTTTTCGCCGCTGTGTGGCGGCATACGTTGCTGATCCCCTCGCGCACAATCTGCAGCACCTCTGCGGTGAGGCGGTCGCCGAATTCGAGCGGCCCTTCGATGTCGATCCGGATGTCGACGCCGTACGACGTCATCGCCTGCGCAGCCTGGCGGCGCAGCGCCGTGATGAAGATCGGTTCACCGGCGGGCGCTTTGCCGCATGCGCCCCGCGCATAATCGCGCAGTTGCACGACGACGTCGGCGGCCATCGCCACCAGTTTCCCCAGCTCGTCGTTCAGCGGATTCGATGGCGCGGCGCGCCGGCACAGCGCAACCAGGCCAAGCTGCAGGCCGATGTAAGACTGGATGGCCGTGTCGTGCAGGTCGAGCGCCAGCTTCTTGCGCTCCGATGCGGCCGCGTCGGACGCGATGCGGTCCAGCAGGTCTATGCTGTCGATCGCATGCAGTTCCTGCGCAGCGATCCGTGCCAGGAACAAGGCGTCGCCGCGGCCCAGGTGGCGGGTGCTGGCGACGACGAAGACGCGGCCCTTGCCGCGCCCGAATACCAACGGCGCGCTGATATACGACGCGGCTTCCAGCAGGCCGGCAAGATCGCGCAGCCGCCGTTCGTCGTGGTACATCCAGCGCCCGCCGCTGACGGCATGGCTAAGCGAAGTGCCGGACGGGCCAAACCGGCGGCTCCAGGGACTGACGTAAAGCAGCAAGTGCGTACGCGGCTCGGGCAGCATGGCGCGGGCCAGTTCGGCATCAACCTCGCTCGGCGGCGCCACCAGCGGACCGCCCTTCCTCACTGCGCGGATCGCGAAGCGCCCGGTGTCGCTGTCCTGCATGACGGTGAAGCAGCTGCTGGCCTTGAAGAAGTCGCGCGTACGTTCGAGCGCGGCGGTCATGGTCCGGTCGATGCCGAAGCGCGGGTTGGACACCTGGTTCAGGTCGCGCAGCAAGGCCTCGCGGCGCGCGGCCTGGATATGCCGCTCGCCCAGTTGCGCGATGGCGCGGCCGAACGCGAGCAGCACGGCGGCGCGCAGGAACAGGCGCGCCTCGGCAAGGGCGAACGTTGTGGCGATAGCGGCCACACAGTACAGCATCACCGCAACGATGGTGACGCGCGCGCCTTCGTCAAGCCCGTAGCGCAAGGAAGCGACCACGATGGCGAAGAACAGGAACACCAGCGGGAAGACATCCGCCTGGCCGCCGGCGGCGACCATCGCCGCGCACATGGCGGCATCGAGGCGGTGCATCAGCTTGCCCCGGGTCCACTTGAGCTGGGAGTGCGTGCAGACGTAAGCGACCGTGCAGGCCGCCGCGTAGGACGACAGCACAAGCAGGGCCGCCCTGTTCGCCCTGCCCGGCCCGATGTAGTCAACGATTGCAACGAGCAAGGCCGATAGCACCAGCACCAGCCTGATGCGCGCGAGCAGCAGGTTGTCGGCTTCGTCGGAATGCGCCGGGGCTGCCGGCACATCCTTGTCTAACGGAGAGCTCGAAGTAGCCATGACTCAGGTGTCGTAGGTTCGCCGCCGAGCAATATCGCCGCCGGCCGCTGGATTTCGCCATCGGCCCGATGTTGCTATCGTTACTCCGTTGTTGAGTGTACGTTAATATTTTTATAACAACATGACGTGCGTCAGGGCATCGGATGGACGGAGATTGGCGTAAAAAAAAACCGCCAGGCTTGCGCGCTGGCGGTTTTCTTGCTGGCCGAAGCCAGTGGATGATTACTGGGCAGCCGGCGCTTCAGCACCTTCAGCAGCCTTCATCGACAGCTTCAGGCGACCGCGGTCGTCGGTCTCGAGGACCTTGACGCGCACTTGCTGGCCTTCTTTCAGGTAGTCGGCAACCGCGTTGACACGCTCGTTGGCGATCTGCGAGATGTGCAGCAGGCCGTCCTTGCCTGGCATGACCTGGACGATCGCGCCGAAGTCCAGCAGCTTCAGTACCACGCCGTCGTAGGTCTTGCCTACTTCGACCGATGCGGTCAGCTCTTCGATGCGGCGCTTGGCTTCCTGGCCGGCAGCAGCGTCAACCGACGCGATGGTGACCACGCCTTCGTCGCTGATGTCGATCTGGGTGCCGGTCTCTTCGGTCAGCGCGCGGATGACTGCGCCGCCCTTGCCGATGACGTCACGGATCTTCTCTGGGTTGATCTTGATGGTGATCAGGCGTGGTGCGAAGTCCGACAGTTCGGTCTTCACGTGTGGCATTGCCTTCTGCATTTCACCCAGGATGTGCTGGCGGCCTTCTTTGGCTTGCGCCAGTGCCACTTGCATGATTTCCTTGGTGATGCCCATGATCTTGATGTCCATCTGCAGCGCGGTAATGCCCTGGGCAGTACCAGCAACCTTGAAGTCCATGTCGCCGAGGTGGTCTTCGTCGCCCAGGATGTCGGACAGGACTGCGAACTTGCCGCCTTCCTTGATCAGGCCCATCGCGATACCGGCAACGTGCGCCTTCATCGGAACGCCAGCGTCCATCAGTGCCAGGCAGCCGCCGCAGACCGAAGCCATCGACGACGAACCGTTCGATTCGGTGATTTCCGATACCAGGCGCACCGAGTAGCTGAACTCTTCAGGCGAAGGCAGCGCTGCGATCAGCGCGCGCTTGGCAAGGCGGCCGTGGCCGATTTCACGGCGCTTCGGGGTGCCTACACGGCCGGTTTCGCCGGTGGCGAACGGAGGCATGTTGTAGTGCATCATGAAGTCGTCGGTGTATTCGCCCATCAGCGCGTCGATCTTCTGGCTGTCGCGTGCGGTGCCGAGGGTGGCAACGACCAGGGCCTGGGTTTCGCCACGGGTGAACAGCGCCGAGCCGTGGGTACGCGGCAGGATGCTGGTGCGAATCGCGATAGGACGCACGGTGCGGGTGTCGCGGCCGTCGATGCGTGGCTCGCCGTTCAGGATCTGCGAACGCACGACTTTGGCTTCGATGTCGAACAGGACGTTGCCCACGTCGACGTTGTCGGCTGCAGGTACGCCGCTCGCTTCAGCGTCGGCCTTCAGTGCCGCGTAGACGTCAGCGAAAGTGGACTTGAGCATCGCGGTACGCGCGACTTTGTCCTTGATCTGGTAGGTCTCGTTGATCTTGGCGCCGGCCAGTTCTTGCACGCGGGCGATCAGCGCTTCGTTCTTGGCAGGCGGCGCCCACTCGACTTCCGGCTTGCCGCCGTCGCGCACCAGGTCGTGGATCGCGTCGATGACAGCTTTCATCTGGTCATGGCCGAACACAACAGCGCCCAGCATGATTTCTTCCGACAGCTGCTTGGCTTCGGATTCGACCATCAGCACAGCGGTTTCGGTACCGGCAACAACCAGGTCCATTTCCGACGTCTTGAGCTGGGTGGTGGTCGGGTTCAGGATGTACTGGCCGTTGGCGTAGCCGACGCGCGCTGCGCCGACCGGGCCGTTGAACGGCACGCCCGACACGCACAGGGCGGCCGATGCGCCGATCATGGCGGCGATGTCCGGGTCGATCTCAGGGTTCACCGACATCACGTGGATGATGACCTGGACTTCGTTCAGGTAGCCTTCTGGGAACAGCGGGCGGATCGGACGGTCGATCAGGCGCGAGGTCAGGGTTTCTTTTTCGGATGGACGGCCTTCACGCTTGAAGAAGCCGCCTGGGATTTTACCGGCTGCGTAAGTTTTCTCGACGTAGTCAACCGTCAGCGGGAAGAAGTCCTGGCCTGGCTTGGCGTCCTTGCGCGCAACGACGGTTGCCAGTACGACCGTATCTTCGATCGACACCATGACGGCGCCGGAAGCTTGACGAGCGATCTCGCCGGTCTCCAGGGTCACGGTGTGTTGGCCGTACTGGAAGGTTTTGGTAACTTTATTAAACTGTAACATGGGTAATCCCTTTCTATTTGCCGACAGATTTTCAGGAGCTGTCGTTCACCTCACCACAGACAACCGATTTGGTTGCCTTTACGACTTATTTACTGCTCTTCAAATGAAAAATGCCCGCGACAGCGAACTGGCGCAGGCATTTCTCTAATTCGTATGCGGCAAAAATTATTTGCGCAGGCCGAGTTTAGCGATCAGGTCGCGGTAGCGGCCCAGATCTTTGCTCTTCAGGTAGGACAGCAGGCTCTTACGACGGTTGACCATCATGATCAGGCCGCGGCGCGAGTGGTGATCCTTCTGGTGTGCCTTGAAGTGGCCGTTCAGTTCGTTGATGCGTGCGGTCAGCAGTGCGACCTGAACTTCTGGGGAGCCGGTGTCGTTCTGACCACGAGCGTTGTCCGCGATGATCGCGGCTTTGTTGATGTTTTCTACGGACATGATGTTACCTTTCACATGCGGTGCAAGAGTCGGAACCCAGCGCACCGTGAACTTCGATGGATAAAGCTGACCAAACGGCCAGACCCGCAAGTATATGTCAAAACGCATCGTGCAGCCAGTGCTGATTACAATCGGCTGGTGCATGATAGGATTTTTCCGGCCCAGGAGTAGTTTTTATGCAAAAACTTGTCAAGATACTCATGATTGGAACGGCGGCCGCGCTGGCCGGCTGCGTGGCGCTGACCCGCACTGCCCCGGTGCCCGGCGATACGGTGGCCGACGCGCAGGCGAAGTTCGGGCCGCCGACGGCGGTCTACCCTACACCTTCGGGCCAGGTGCTTGAATACGCGGCAGGCCCGATGGGACAATACACATGGATGGCCAATGTCGGCCCCGACGGACGGCTGGTGTCGTTCGAGCAGGTTCTAACGGGTGAGAAGTTCGCCACGCTCAAGATCGGCAAGGCGCGCAAGGAAGACGTGCTGCGCACGATCGGCAGGCCGGCGGAGACCTCGTTCCTGTCGCTGCCGCAGCTGGAAGTCTGGTCGTACCGCTACAAGGAATCAGGCGTGTGGAACTCGATGATGCATGTCCACTTCGACCGCAGCGGCGTGCTGTCGATGATGCAGAACGGGCCAGACCCGATGTATGAGGAAAGGCGCTTCTTCCGCGATTGATGCAGGCGACTGACGTTGGGCGGATAAGCGTAAGCGCATCCGCCGGTTTGCAGGTCACGGAACCGCTATCGCGCCACGGTACAGCGCATCGGTAATGCGCTCCTGGAACCTGGCTTCGGACGAAAACTGGCCAGGCTGCAGGTCGGGATTAGCGCCGACACCGCTGGCCACATAAATCATGCCGTTCTTCGCCTGCGGGTCGAACACGAACAAGGCGTTCAATCCCCACGACCACCCAAGATGGCCGACGCCCTTGAAGCCGCCGCCTTCGACCAGCCGGTCACCGCTGGCGCGGCCGTTTTTCACCGTACTGGCATCGATGAAGTGCTGGCTGCCCAAGCCCCAGGCGCGATACAGGCCGTAATAACTGTCGCTGTCGCCATTGCCGTTCTTGCCGTCGCCTGTCAGGGTCCACTGCCGCGCCATCATGGCTGCGATGGTCGCGGGCTTGAGGATCTGCTTAGTCCCGTAACGCCCCTCGTTCATCAGCATCAGCATGACCTTTGCCAGCTCGTTGGCCGAGATGCGCAGGCTGCCCTGCGGGCCGTAGATCGTACCGTTGGTGCCAACCGCATAGTTATCAAGGCCCACTGGCGATACTGGAAGCGCCACGCCGAAATCATCGGACTGGGCGATCCACGGCCCATTCGGGTTCCAGGTTTCGTCGCCGTCTTTTTCACGTTTGCGATACAGGGTCGCGATATCGTTGATATCGGCCGGCGCGAAATCGGCCAGGTAGAAGCCGGCCTTCATATCCATCGGATCGAAAACCAGGCGACGCATCAAACGGTCGAACCGCTCGCCGCTGGCGCGTTCCATGATCGTGGCGATGATTCCCGAATTGAAATTGACGTACTCGAAGTATTGTCCCGGCGGCGCAGCCTTCGACCAGAAGCCGCCCTTGCCGTAGAACCGGCCGCCTGGAACCAGGACTTCCCTGAGGTTGACTGCCGGATCCCACTTGAACCCGCCCTCATCGCGCAGCGAGGAAGTATGCGTCAGCAGCATGCGCAAGGTGATTGGATGATCGGGAAAATGTGGATTGCGCAAGCGGTAGCCGAGCACGTCGCTGATATCGGCGTCCAGCGACAGCAGGCCTTGCTCGACCATCTTCATTGTCCCGAGCGTGGTAACGAACTTGGAGATCGAGGCGATGCGGAACATGGTGTTGGCGTCGGCCGGCTGCGCGGGCGAAGTGCCGGTGGCGAGCCGTTTGCTGCCCAGTTGCTGGCTGTAGACGATGTCGCCGTTGCGGATGGCGACGACGGACAGGCTGGGCAGCGGCATGGCCGGATCGCTTACGATGGCTTGCAATTGCGCGGTCAGCAGCTTCGCCTGCTTCTCGGGTAAGGCGGATGAGGCTGAACTCGACAACATGGAGAGGGCTAGCACCGCGAACAAGGGTTTCATGACGTTTTTCGGATGAGTTTTGGCGCGCATCCATCTTAGCCGCATGCATATACGCTCGCTAATGAAAGTTTTTTGCCTGTTCATAAACAACTGGCATAAGGGTACACTTGACTGCATCCAACATACATCCAACTGATGACGCTGACATCGCCCTTCCCTGCCGAAAGCCGCCGCCTGCCCGCGATCACGCTGACACTGATCCTGCACTTGGTTTTGCTGTACGGGTGGCACATGAGCAGCCGGATCAGCGTCGACAAGGACAACGGGGCGGGAAGCCGAATCCAGTGGCTGCTGGCGCCCACGCCAGAGCCGGTTGCGGCGCCAGTGCCGCGGCTGCGAATCTCCCCGCCCGTGGTTGCCGCCCCGCTACGGCGCCCGGCTGCTGCGACGCCGCAGCGTGACGCAATCGCGGCGGCGCCGTCCGACCTGCCTCTCGAAGATGAGCACGTTTCGCCGCCGGCCACCAGCATGCTGGAGCGGGCCAGAAGCGCGGTGGGCGCGATAGATCGAGAGTTGTATGCAGAGAACAAGACCAAGCTGATTCGCGCCAAACCTGTCTCAACGCAGATGCGGCTGGAACGCGCGATGCAGAAGGCGCACGATATGGCGCCGAACAAGTGGTACCAGGCGCCGAAGGTGACCGAGATTATCGATCCGGGCGGGTATGGCCGGCGGCGTTATCGCGTGGTTGGCGCGAACGGGACGTATTGCATCACCATCGAATCGAACCACGCGCCGGACGGCATCGACACCATGCAGCATGGCATCAAGCCGAAGCTGACGAATTGCGACGACGACGAACAGGCTGCGACCAAGCAGGATTGGTAGCTGCACCAATGTAAGTCGGCGGATGCGGGCGTTGCCCTTATCCGCCCTACCAAAGCCTAGAGTTGCGGATTGACCCGCTCGATCTTCGAATGCAGCTTGTTCAGGCCGGACAGGTAGGCCTTGGCCGACGCGACGATAATATCGGGGTCGGACCCCACGCCATTCACAATCCTTCCCGAGCGCGAAAGCCGCATCGTCACTTCGCCTTGCGACTCGGTGCCGTTGCTGATCGCATTGATAGAGAACAGCACGAGTTCGGCGCCGCTGGCGGCCTGCTTTTCAATCGCATTAACCGTCGCGTCAACCGGGCCGTCGCCCTCGCCTTCGCAGGTGTACTCCTTGCCGTCCATGTTGAACACCACTTTCGCTTTCGGCGTCTTGCCGGTCTCGGACTGCTGCGCCAGCGCGACAAAGCGGTAATGCTCGCTCTCGCTCGCATGTTCTTCGTCCGATACCAAGGCCATGATGTCTTCGTCGAAAATCTCGGACTTGCGGTCGGCAAGCTCCTTGAAGCGCGCGAACGCGGCGTTCACTTCCTCCTCGGTCTTGAGGTCGATACCCAGTTCCTGCAGGCGCTGCTTGAACGCGTTGCGGCCCGAGAGTTTGCCGAGCACGATCTTGGTCGCGGCCCAGCCCACATCTTCGGCGCGCATGATCTCGTAGGTCTCGCGCGACTTCAGCATGCCGTCCTGGTGAATGCCCGATGCGTGCGCGAAGGCGTTGGCGCCGACGACCGCCTTATTCGGCTGAACCGCAAAGCCGGTGATCTGCGAGACCATCTTGGATGCGGCGACGATCTGCGTGGTGTCGATGCCCAGTTCCAGCTTGAAGAAGTCGGGGCGCGTACGCACCGCCATCACCACTTCTTCCAGCGCCGTGTTCCCTGCCCGCTCGCCCAGCCCGTTGATCGTGCATTCGATCTGGCGCGCGCCGCCGATGGTGACGCCAGCCAGCGAGTTGGCGACCGCGAGGCCAAGGTCGTTGTGGCAGTGGACCGACCAGATGGCCTTGTCCGAATTGGGAATGCGCTCGCGCAGGCGGCGGATGGTCTCACCAAATACCTCTGGCACCGCGTAGCCGACGGTGTCGGGGAAGTTGATGGTGGTCGCGCCTTCGGCAATCACGCCTTCCAGCACGCGGCACAGGAAGTCCTCTTCCGAGCGGCTGCCGTCTTCCGGGCTGAATTCGATATCGTCGGTGTACTGGCGCGCAAACCGGATGGCCTGCTTGGCCTGTTCCAGCACCTGCTCCGGCTCCATGCGCAGCTTCATCTGCATGTGCAGCGGCGAGGTGGCGATAAAGGTATGGATGCGCTTGCGCGGCGCCGGCAGCAGCGCTTCGGCGGCGCGGGCGATGTCGCGTTCATTGGCGCGCGACAGCGAGCAGATGGTGGAGTCCTTGATGACGCTGGCGATCGCGCGGATGGCTTCGAAGTCGCCCGGCGAGGCGGCGGCAAAGCCAGCCTCAATGACGTCAACGCGCAGGCGCTCCAGCTGGCGCGCGATGCGGACCTTTTCCTCGCGGGTCATCGATGCGCCGGGCGATTGCTCGCCGTCGCGCAGGGTGGTGTCGAAAATGATGAGGCGGTTCGAATTGGTCATGGAGGGGCTCCGTATAGGCTAAATTAATAGCAGGCGCCCCCGCCATCGACCAGGGTCGACGGTCAGCGGCGCTCGCTCGCGTCTACCGGTTTGTCATCGGTCTGCACAATGCTTACTGGCTTGCCCTTCGCAAGGCGCCACAGGTACACGGCATAACCGGATAAACCATATAAAACAAAAATCGGCATCAGGACTTTTGGCGGGTCGATCGAGACCAGCGCCAGCGCCAGCGCAATCAGGAACACCACAATGAACGGCACCGACTTGCGGAAGTTCACGTCCTTGAAGCTGTAGTACGGTACGTTGGTAACCATCGTCAGGCCGGCGAACAGCGCGATGGCGAACGAGACCCACGGCATGCGGAAGCCGCTGATCTCAAGGTCGTTCATCAACAGCACGAAGCCCGCCACCATCGCAGCGGCCGCAGGGCTTGGCATGCCCTGGAAGAAGCGCTTGTCGACGACTTCGATATTGGTGTTGAAACGGGCCAGGCGCAGCGCGGCGCCGGCGCAGTAGACGAAGGCGGCGATCCAGCCTAGCTTGCCGAGGCCGCGCAGCGACCATTCGTAGATCACCAGCGCAGGTGCGGCGCCAAAGGAGACCATGTCGGACAGGCTGTCGTACTGGGCGCCGAATTCGGACTGGGTGTTGGTCAGACGGGCGATGCGGCCGTCCAGGCTGTCGAGGATCATCGCGATGAAAATGGCCCAGGCGGCGTACTCGAAGCGCTGGTTCATCGACATGACGATCGCGTAGAAGCCGCAGAACAGGGCCGCCGTGGTGAATGCGTTGGGCAGCAGGTAGATCCCGCGCGAACGCACCGGCATGCCGTCGGCGTCGAATTTCTGGCGGCGGCGGAAACGGGGAATTTTCGCGGCTTTCGCGGACAGGGTTCCTGGCTTTCGGCGGCGTGGGAAGGTGGGCATAAGTTTCCGTTTCAAGTGATTTTGTCGCTCTTTGCGGCCGCGCCCTGTTGAGGCGCGCCTGTGCCCGGGTATGCCGGGCCACCTTATTATAGTAGGCGGCCCGTCAACTTAGCGAACAGATACTGTTACTTGAACTTCACCTTTCCTACAAGACGCATTTGGAGCGTGGTTTCACCGGGCTCGAAACTCGGTTCCGGCACCGCCGATTCCTGTTGCTTGGCCATGGACCGCATCGCGTACGGGGCGGCTGCGGCCATATCGGCCTGCTGTCCGCCGTAGTTGCCGGAACCTTCGAAGTCGACCGTATCGATCACGGCCTCGGCCGGCTGGCGGCCCATTGCCTTGGCGATCGACGCGATGCGTTCGTTCAGGTTGCGGTAGGTTAAGGCGATGCGCTGCTCGTCGAGCTTTTTGGTTGTTTCCGGGGACAGGCCATAGTTCAGGCCGTTCAAACCCAAGAGTTTCTGCGCGGCAGCTGTGGTTTTCGGCAGGCCGGCCAGGTTTTGTGTCTTTACTTCAAGATACTGACCTACGCGCCAGCCGACAATGTTCGGCTTTGGCATCGTGCCGTTGGGCAACGGACGCACTTCCGAATAGACCGGATAGGTGTAGTAGCCGTAGGTTTTCAGCTTGGCCTGGGGATCTTCCTTGCGGATGATCTCGGTGCCCTGCTTCATCTTCTGGTTGACCTTCGACGCTGCGACGGTCTTGTCCTTGTCCTGCTCCTCGATCATAAAATGGGCAAGCGCCTCGTCGTTCGGGTGGGTCACTTCACCGAAGGCGGGGACGACGACCATGGTGCCGGTGGTCGACTGGGCGTAGGCTTGCGAAGCGGCCGTCATGGCGGCGAGGACGAGGACGGATTTGAGCGACATTGTTTTTCTCCAAGGGTTGATGCGCGGATGACCGCGTTGTGTCAACAATACAATCAAATCAATACTTGCTGTGCAGCGGAAATAAAGTGTTGCACATTGGTTGATTTGTAACCTTGGTCATTTGAGGGGGGTTATGGGTTCCCGTTTTCACGGGAACGACGGCGGAATGTCGTTCCCGCGCAAGCGGGAACCCATGTTGAGCCTGCTTAGTTCTTCGACTGATCCACCAGCTTGTTCTTGGCGATCCACGGCATCATCGCGCGCAGCTTTTCACCGACCTGCTCGATCGGATGCTCAGCCGTCAGGCGGCGGCGCGAGATCAGGGTCGGGGCGCCGGCCTTGTTCTCAAGAATGAAGCTCTTCGCGTATTCGCCAGTCTGGATGTCCTTCAGGCACTGGCGCATCGCCTTCTTGGTCTGCTCCGTCACGATGCGCGGGCCGGTGACGTACTCGCCGTATTCCGCGTTGTTCGAGATCGAGTAGTTCATGTTGGCGATGCCGCCTTCGTAGATCAGGTCGACGATCAGCTTCAGCTCGTGCAGGCATTCGAAGTACGCCATTTCCGGCGCGTAGCCCGCTTCGGTCAGGGTCTCGAAGCCAGCCTTGATCAGCTCGACCGCACCGCCGCACAGCACTGCCTGCTCACCGAACAGGTCGGTTTCGGTTTCTTCACGGAAGTTGGTTTCGATGATGCCGGCGCGGCCGCCACCGTTTGCCATCGCATACGACAGCGCGATGTCGCGTGCCGAGCCGGACTTGTCCTGGTACACGGCGATCAGGTGCGGTACGCCGCCGCCATTGGCGTAGGTGCCGCGCACGGTGTGGCCCGGAGCCTTTGGCGCGATCATGATGACGTCGAGGTCGGCGCGTGGCACAACCTGGCCGTAGTGGACGTTGAAGCCGTGCGCAAAGGCCAGCACCGCGCCCTGCTTGGCGTTTGGCGCGACGTTTTCGTTGTAGACCTGGGCGATGTTCTCGTCCGGCAGCAGGATCATGATGATGTCGGCCGCTTTGATCGCGTCGTTGACTTCGGCAACCTTCAGGCCAGCCTGCTCAACCTTGTTCCAGGAGGCGCCACCCTTGCGCAGGCCGACGGTAACATTCACGCCGGAGTCGTTGAGGTTTTGCGCGTGCGCGTGGCCTTGCGAGCCGTAGCCGATGATGGCGACGTTCTTGCCTTTAACGAGGGAGAGGTCGCAGTCTTTATCGTAGAAAACGTTCATGATGGGTTCCTATATTTTTTAGTGTGGGGTACTGGAATAATTAAACTTTGAGGATACGTTCGCCGCGGCCGATGCCCGATCCGCCGGTTCGCACCGTTTCAAGGATCGAGGCGCGGTCGATGGAGTCGATGAACGCGTCGAGCTTGCCCTTGTTGCCGGTCAGTTCGATCGTGTAGGTCTTTTCGGTCACGTCGATGATGCGGCCACGGAAGATGTCCGCCGTGCGCTTCATCTCTTCGCGTTCCTTGCCGACCGCCCTGACCTTGATCAGCATGAGCTCACGCTCGATGTGCTGGCCTTCGGTCAGGTCGACCACCTTGACCACTTCAATCAGGCGGTTCAGGTGCTTGGTGATCTGCTCGATGATGTCGTCCGAGCCGCTGGTGACGATGGTCATGCGCGACAAGGTGGCGTCTTCGGTTGGCGCAACGGTCAGGGTTTCGATGTTGTAGCCGCGCGCGGAGAACAGGCCCACTACGCGCGACAGCGCACCGGCTTCGTTCTCAAGAAGTACAGAAATAATATGGCGCATTTACAGGTCCTCCGATCCGAGCAGCATTTCGGACAGGCCCTTGCCCGCCTTGACCATCGGCCAGACGTTTTCGGACTGGTCGGTGATGAAGTTCATGAAGACCAGGCGGTCTTTCATGCCGAACGCTTCCTTCAAAGCGCCGTCGACGTCGCCCGGCTTTTCGATGCGCATGCCGACGTGGCCATAGGCTTCGGCCAGCTTCTCGAAGTCCGGCAGCGAATCCATGTACGACTCGGAATAGCGCGAGCCGTAGTCGATCTGCTGCCACTGGCGCACCATGCCGAGGAAACGGTTGTTCAGCAGGATGATCTTCGGCGTCAGGTGGTACTGCTTGCAGGTGGCAAGCTCCTGGATGCACATCTGGATCGAGCCTTCGCCGGTGATGCAGGCAACGGTCGCGTCAGGGTTGGCCATCTGCACGCCCATCGCGTAAGGCAGGCCCACGCCCATCGTGCCCAGGCCGCCGGAGTTGATCCAGCGGCGCGGCTTGTCGAACGGGTAGTACTGCGCGGCCCACATCTGGTGCTGGCCCACGTCGGAGGTGATGAAGGCATCGCCCTTGGTCACTTCCCACACTTTTTCAACGACCGATTGCGGCTTGATGAGGATGTCGGAATCCTGGTACTTCAGGCATTCGCGGCCGCGCCATTCGTCGATCTGCTTCCACCAGTCCTTGATGCTGGCCGGGTTCGGCTTGATCTCGGCGGCGTCGAGCTGGGCCAGGAACTCGACCAGCACTTCCTTGACGTTGCCGACAATCGGAATATCGACCTTCACGCGCTTGGAGATCGACGATGGATCGATGTCGATATGGACGATCTTGCGCGGGTTCGATGCGAAGTGCTTGGGGTTGCCGATCACGCGGTCGTCGAAGCGGGCGCCGATGGCGACCAGCACGTCGCAGTGCTGCATTGCCATGTTCGCTTCGTAGGTACCGTGCATGCCCGGCATGCCGACGAAGTTCTTGCTCGACGCGCGGTAGGCGCCCAGGCCCATCAGGGTGTTAGTGACCGGGAAGCCGAGCTTGTCGACCAGGCGGTTCAGTTCCGGCGCGGCATTCGCGAGGATGACGCCGCCGCCGGTGTAGATCATCGGGCGTTCGGCCTGCAGCAGCATCTGCACTGCCTTGCGGATCTGCCCGGTGTGGCCCTTGTCGATCGGCTTGTACGAGCGCATCTCGATATCCTTCGGATAGTCGTAGACGCATTTGTGCATGCTGATGTCTTTGGGAATATCGACCAGCACCGGTCCCGGACGGCCGGTCCTGGCGATGAAGAATGCTTTCTTGATGGTCGACGCCAGTTCGCGGACATCCTTGACCAGGAAGTTGTGCTTGACCACGGGGCGGGTGATGCCCACGGTGTCGCATTCCTGGAAAGCGTCCTGGCCAATGGCGTGGCTCGGCACCTGGCCGGAGATGACGACCATCGGAATCGAGTCCATGTACGCGGTCGACAGGCCGGTGACGGCATTGGTGACGCCCGGTCCCGAAGTGACCAGCGCTACCCCAACCGTATTCGAGCTGCGCGAGTAGGCGTCGGCAGCGTGGACGGCCGCCTGTTCGTGGCGAACCAATACGTGCTGGAATTTGTCTTGCTGGAAGATGGCGTCGTAGATATAGAGGACTGCCCCGCCCGGATAACCAAAGACGTGCTTGACGCCCTCTTCGGCCAGGCAACGCACGACTATCTCAGCGCCCGTGATGGGAGCTGCTGTTTCGTTACTCATGATACATTCCTTTCAAAACCCATTGGGAGGTGATCGGATGCTCTTTCCTAACGAAGACCGCGTGCCGCGACAGTGCTCAGGCTTCCCTTCTTTCTGCGGTCGCCACAATCCTTCACGTACCCATAGATACGTTACGAACTGGAGCTAAACGCAACTCGTTTGGCATGAGTTTCTGTAGCGGTTATGCGAACCTCTCACGCTTGTGGCGCGGGTTAGAGCAAACTGCCTACATATGAAAGCGCGTCAAACCGCGGGGGGCCTTGTGTGCCGGCTGCGACTGACCTGAGCTTCGGGATTGCAAAGCGTTCTGTAACCTTACTGCGTTGCACCATTTTGGTCAAGATAAAAAAACGGCATTTTTTGCTGCATAAAGGGCCAAAAACCGTAAATATCGAGCAAGGCGGCGTGTAATTTGCTAGCATGCCTCAGTTTTTCCATCCGGCCACCCTCGCCGGTCGCCCTCCCCTTATCCCTTGCATGGCAACAGATAAAGAACTCTCCGATTTTCTCGCGCATGTAGAAAAGCGCGCATTCAAGCAGGCCGTGTACGCGGTCCGCAGGGATGAGTCTGCTCTTGATATCGTGCAGGACGCGATGATCAAGCTTGCCGAAAAATACGGGGATAAACCGGCGGCCGAATTGCCGATGCTGTTCCAGCGCATTTTGCAAAACACCATTCTCGATTACTTCCGCCGCGAAAAGGTCCGCAATACCTGGATCAGCCTGTTTTCCGGGCTGGGAAAGCGCGATGGCGAGCATGACGACTTTGATATACTCGACGCCTATGAGGCGGAAGACGGATCGCAGGCGGCCGAGTCGACCGCGGACCAGTTCGAGCGCATGCAGACGCTCGGTTTGATCGAGGCTGAAGTACAAAAACTGCCGGCCCGTCAACGCGAAGCCTTCCTCATGCGTTACTGGCAAGACATGGACGTGGCTGAAACGGCCGAGGCGATGGGATGTTCGGAGGGTAGCGTCAAGACGCACTGCTCGCGGGCCACGCACACGCTGGCGGCGTCGCTGAAAGCCAAGGGAATTAAACTATGAACACCGACGACCTCAATTTCGCGTACAAGGTAAGACATGCCTTGAACGAAAACCTCGACCATTTGCCGCCCGCCACCACGGACCGACTCGCCAGCGCGCGCAAGCTCGCCGTGTCGCGCAAGAAAGCCAACGCCAGCCCGCTGCGCGCCGCGCAACGCGCCCTCGCCGGCAACGCATCGTCCCTGTTTTCGTTTGAATGGCTCGGCCGCATGGGCGTCGCCGTCCCGCTGATGGTCATGGTCGCCGGCCTGGCCGGCATCTACCAGTACCAGGAAGAGCAGCGTATTGCCGAGGTGGCCGAGCTCGACGCCGCCGTGCTGTCCGATGAACTCCCGCTGACCGCTTACCTCGACCAGGGCTTCAACGCCTACGTCGACGAGCGCGCCCAATGATCCGGACGCTCGTCCGGGTGGCCGCGCTGGCTGCCGCCGTCTCCTTGTTTGCCCAGGCCGGCGCCAGTGCGGCCCCGCCGAAGGCCGGCGCGACGCCTTCTTCTGCGGCGGCGACGAAGCCGGCATGGAAGGACCTGAACCCGGCGCAGCAGGCTGCCCTGGCGCCGCTGCAGGGCGAGTGGGACAAGATGGAAGCCGTGCGCAAGCAGAAATGGCTCGAAATCGCCAACCGCTTCGCCTCGATGCAGCCAGCCGAGCAGCAGCGCATGCATGAGCGCATGCGCGACTGGGTCAAGCTGACGCCTGAACAGCGCAAGGTGGCGCGCGAAAACTATGCGCGCGTCAAAAAGATCGACAAGGACCAGCGCAGCGCCAAGTGGGAGCAGTACCAGCAGCTTCCCGAAGAACAAAAGCAAAAACTCGCCGCCGACGCGGCGCGCAAGCGCAAGGCGGGCGCCGCCCCGTCGAAGCCGGGCGCCGCCACGCCTCCCCTGCCGTTGCCAACGCCCGTGCCACCGCAAGGCCCGGCGCCTGGCAACGTGCCGCCTCCATTCACTCCACCGGCGCAGCCGGTTCCGCCCGCACCAAATGCAAAATAGTAAGCCGATCGTCGCAACGCCTACCCTGAAACGCCGTTTTATCTGCCTGGTTTATGAAGCGTTCCTGCTGACCGCCGTGGTCATGTTCGCGCTGTTCGTGTTCCTGTTCGTGACCCAGAAACTGCAGGGCCCGGTCAAGGATTACGGCAGCCAGGTCGTGCTGTTCCTCGCCTCGGGCTGGTACTTCATCCATTCGTGGACCGGCAGCGGGCATACGCTGGCGATGAAGACCTGGCGCATCAAGCTGGTCAAGGTTGGTCACGCGACCGTGCCGTTCAAGACCGCCTTGCTGCGCTACGTGCTGGCGTGGGGCTGGGTATTCCCCGCCCTGGTTATCTGCTACGCGTTCGGGCTGACCAGCAAGGGCCAGGTCAGCGCAGCGATCGCCGTCAACGTCGCCCTGTGGGGCATGACCGCACTGCTGGACAAGAATGGGCAGTTCCTGCATGACCGCCTCGCGGGCACGCGCCTGATCCAGTTGCCGAAGCCGGTCAAGGTTCAGAAGGTCAAAGCGGCCGCATAGGCCAATTCGGCGGAGGCGGACTGCGTCCTTGTCCGCCCTACGTTTCGGCCGACGGCATCGTAGGGCGGACAAGCGCGCAGCGCGCCTCCGCCGCGTTGCCGGCAGACCACTCAGCGGACTCTTGAAGTATCATTAACTACTTCCTTTCCGTACGAGCCCCGACATGTCTACGCCACTGCCGATTGCAAAAACCGCCTCCTCCACGCTCGGCCCCCTGCCCAACCTCGTCAACCGCCACGGCTGCATCACCGGCGCCACCGGCACCGGAAAAACCGTCACCCTGCAAGTCCTGGCGCAGGCCTTGTCCGACATCGGCGTGCCGGTGTTTATGGCCGACGTCAAGGGCGACCTGTCCGGCATGGCGAAGCCGGGTGCGCTGTCCGACAAAATGAGCACGCGCCTGCAGGCGCTTGGCGTCGAGGCGCCACAATGGGCGGGCTGCCCGGTCACCTTCTGGGACGTGTTCGGCGAACAGGGCCATCCTGTCCGGGCGACGATTTCCGACCTCGGCCCGCTTCTGCTGGCGCGCATGCTGAACCTGAACGACACCCAGGAAGGCGTGCTGCAGCTGGTCTTCAAGATCGCCGACGATAACGGCATGCTGCTGCTCGATACGCGCGACCTGCGCACGATGCTGCAGCACGTGGGCGACAACGCCGCCGAGTTCCGTACCGAATACGGCAACATCTCGGCAGCCAGCGTCGGCGCCATCCAGCGCGGCCTGATCGGCATCGAGGAACAAGGCGGCGACAAGTTCTTCGGTGAGCCGATGCTCAATATCGACGACCTGCTGCAGACCGATGGGCGCGGCAAGGGCGTGGTCAACATCCTCACCGCCGACAAGCTGATGAACGCACCGCGCCTGTATTCCGTGTTCTTGCTGTGGATGCTGTCGGAGCTGTTCGAGAACCTGCCCGAAGTCGGCGACCTCGATAAACCGAAGCTGGTGTTCTTCTTCGACGAGGCGCACCTGCTGTTCGACGAAGCGCCCAAAGCCCTGCTGCAGAAAATCGAACAGGTGGTCCGGCTGATCCGCTCGAAAGGCGTCGGCGTGTTCTTCGTCACGCAAAACCCGCTTGATATTCCGGAGACGGTGCTCGGCCAGCTGGGCAACCGCGTACAGCATGCGCTGCGCGCCTACACGCCGCGCGACCAGAAGGCGGTCAAGGCCGCCGCCGAGACTTTCAGGCCCAACCCCGCCCTCGATACCGCGCAGGTGATCACCGAGCTAGGCGTGGGCGAGGCGCTGGTGTCCTTCCTGGACGAGAAGGGCCGGCCCAATATGGTCGAGCGCGCGTTCATCCTGCCGCCTGCTTCGCAGATCGGGCCGATCGACGATGCGGAGCGCAAGGACGTGACGGCGAAGTCGGTGGTGGCTGGCGTGTACGAAAAGACCGTTGACCGCGAATCGGCGCACGAGATGATCACCGCACGGGTCGCAGCCGCCGCCAAAGAACAGGAAGCGCAAGCACCCGCCCCACAAGGCAAAGCGGCGCAGGCCGGGGATTCGTCGGCTGGCGGAATGCTGGGGGGCCTGTTCGGCGGTTCGGGCAAGCGCGAATCGGCAGTCCAGGCGCTGGTGAAGTCCGCGGCGCGCAGCATCGGCTCGCAGGTGGGGCGCGAAATCATTCGCGGCGTGCTGGGCTCGATATTGAAGAAGCGCTGATGGTCAGCACGGCGCCACGACGCGCACCACCGACTCCTTATAGTCCGTGAAGCCCATGCGCAGATAAAGCTCGTGCGCATTGGCGTTGGTGCTCATGACGTGCAGGAACGGCGTCTCACCGCGCAGCAGCTGGCGCAGCACCAGCTTTGCCATCAGCTTGCGCGCGTAGCCCCTGCGCTGAGGCAGGCCCAAAAGATATTCTCAAGCGGATGCATGATCACTCATCGTTGGTTTCGCACAACCGGCAGGATAAAGAGTACCGGTATTGCAGGCTAATAAACTTACTCTCAATTAACACCTATTAATATAATTGAACAGTCGATTCTATCTGTTGCACAGTAACGTCGTTTTAATAAAGTATTGATATCGTCTTTTCCGTCCGACGGCCTTAATCGTATTTATTTACTTGCCGCTCGGCTACCCTGTTTACATCCAGGGCGCCCCATCCCCCGCCGCCTGCAGGGTGTTCACTTGATACGCTATTGCCGAACCCACGCATAGCGTACTGCCGCCCTTTAGTCAAAAAATAAGCCAGTACCAATCGGCATACGGCTCGATGCCGCGCGTCGCCGTCGGTCGATTGAGGCCTGGTCGACCACGCGCCTGATTCATAACATGGAGTACAAGATGAAGATATCAGACATAAAAATCGGTGTTCGGCTCGGCGCCGCGTTTGGCGCGGTACTGCTGCTAATGGCTGCAATGATCGCGGTTGGCATCCGGGAGTTATCTCTTATTGCCGACGCAAAAGCCGAAATGAAGTCCACGGCGTACAAGCAGCGACTTGCGGCCGATTGGCTCAAAGGAATCGCAACCAATGCCGTCCGCACCTATGCGAAGGTGAAAAGCGCTACCGCGGAGGACGAGTTGTACTTTGGCGGCGAGATGAAGAAAGCCAGCGCAGGCATTACCGAAATCCAGAAAGAACTTGAATCCCTGACGACGGCAGAAAAGGGCAAGCAACTCTTTAGCGACGTCGCCGAAAAGCGCAAGGCCTACGTGGGCATACGCGATGCCGCGTTTGCGCTCAAAGCCGATCCGGCAGGCAGCATGGACGACCTGGCCTCCATGGTCCAAACCAAACTGATGCCTGCAATGACCGCCTACACCCAGTCGGTCGAACAGGTTGCCTTGTACCAGAAATCACTGTTCGACGAAGCCGACGCCAGTATCGACGAGGTGTACGCGCGCGCAATCAGCCGCATCATCGCACTGGGCGCTGCTGCCCTGATTCTCGGCGCCATCATGGCGTGGCTGCTTTCGCGCAGCATCACGCGCCCACTCGCCCGCGCGGTGACGCTTGCCGAAACGGTCGCCACGGGCGACCTGCGCACCGAAATCGAAGTCGACTCGCGTGACGAAGTGGGCCAGCTGCTCGCAGCGCTCAAGCGCATGAATGAAAGCCTGCTGCAGACGGTGGTCGAGGTTCACACCGGCACCGACATGATTTCGACCGCTTCACAGGAAATCGCGGCCGGCAATATGGACCTGTCGTCGCGCACCGAGCAGCAGGCCAGCTCGCTGGAAGAGACGGCGTCGTCGATGGAAGAGCTGACCAGCACCGTCAAGCAGAATGCGGATAACGCGCGCCAGGCCAATGCGCTGGCCGTGTCGGCGTCGGCGGTGGCGGTCAAGGGCGGCACGGTGGTGTCGGAAGTGGTCGACACGATGGCGTCGATTAACGCGTCGTCACGCAAAATCGTCGACATCATCGGCGTCATCGATGGCATCGCATTCCAGACCAATATCCTGGCACTCAATGCGGCGGTTGAAGCTGCGCGTGCGGGTGAACAGGGCCGCGGCTTTGCCGTCGTCGCTTCCGAAGTACGCAACCTGGCGCAGCGCTCGGCCGCTGCGGCAAAAGAGATCAAGACCTTGATTAACGACTCGGTCGAAAAGGTCGACGCAGGCGGCAGGCTGGTTGACGAAGCCGGAACGACCATGGCGGAGATCGTGCAGTCGATCACGCGCGTCACCGACATCATGTCCGAGATCGCATCGGCCAGCATCGAACAAACCATGGGCATTGAGCAGATCAACATGGCGATCGCCCAGATGGACCAGGTCACCCAGCAAAATGCCGCGCTGGTGGAGGAAGCCGCTGCGGCCGCCGGTTCGCTGCAGGACCAGGCCGCAACGCTGGCGCGGGTGGTCAGTGTGTTTAACGTCGGTGAGGTTCAGGGACGGCGCGCAGCTAAGGCACCGGTTGCGGCTGTCAGGCCAACTGTAAAGCAGGCCGCGAGCAAGCCCCGTCGGCTAGCTGTGGCAAACGGCGCTGATAACTGGGAAGATTTTTAAGAATTCGGCGGATGACGCGCTTCGCGCTCTTCCGCCCTACGGTTAGCGTCATGGTGAACGTAGGGCGGAAGAGCGAAGCGTCATCCGCCGAACATCTGCAACAAGTCAGAACCGCTCGTAGTCGTGCAGGTAGCGCCACTGTCCTGCCGGCAGTCCGGCCATCGGCAGGCGTCCGATGCGGATACGCTTCATGCCAACCACCTTCAGGCCGACCATCCGGCACATATGCTCCAGCTGCCCCGGCTTGACGCCCTTGGCCGCGAAACGCAGGCGCGTTTCGTTCTGCCAGCTGACCTTCATCGGCGCGATCGGCTTGCCGTTGAACGGCAGCCCGTGATTGAGCAGCGCCAGCCCGCCTTCGCTGATCGCCCCCGAGACTTCCACGATATATTCGTTCTCGACGCGCATGCCCTCTTCCACCAGCTTGCGCGCGATGCGGAAGTCCTGCGTGTACACCACCAACCCGCTCGCCATCGTTTCAAGCGGCGACGCGATCGTCAGGTTCTGCGTGTGGCGCTTCAGGAAGCGCACCTGCTTGCCGTGGTCCGCCGGCAGCAGCGTTTCCGCGGTCACCAGGCTTAGCGCCGGCTTGCCGTCGCTGCCGATGCCCGCGTTGTAGCCTGCTGGCTTATGCAGCAGGGTGGTGACCGGCGGGATCTCTTCCGCCTTCGCATCCGGGTGCAGCACTACGTCCTGTTCATCGAGCACGCGGGTGCCCGGGTCTTCGGCCACCACGCCATCGACGCTGACCCAGCCGCCCGCGATGTATCGCTCAGCCTCCGCGCGTGAGCAGGGAATCATTTCGGCCACGCGCTTGGCCAGGCGAATCGAAGAATCGGTCATGAATTGTTGCGCCAGTCTTTGAAGAATGCGGTGAATACGGCGATGGTGCGCTCGACGTCCTGCGCGCTGATGTCCAGGTGCGTCACCAGGCGCATGCGCGGGCCGACGGTGGCGCGAATCTGCTCGCGCTCAAGCGCGGCGCGCAGCGGCTCGCACGCGGCTGCGGGCACGTCCATCCAGAAGATGTTGGTCTGCGGAGCGCTGATCTTGAGCGCTTCGATGGCGGACAAGCCGCTTGCCAGCGCGGCGGCGTTGACGTGGTCGTCGGCCAGCCGGTCAATGTTGTGCTCCAGCGCGTACAGTCCCGCAGCGGCGAGAATGCCCGCCTGGCGCATGCCGCCGCCAAGCATCTTGCGCCAGCGTTTGCCCTGCTCAATGAACTTCTTCGGGCCGCACAGCACCGAACCGACCGGCGCGCCCAGGCCTTTGGACAGGCAGACCGAGACGGTATCGAAACCTGCCGTCGCCGCGCGCAGGCTGATGCCCTGCTTGACGGCGGCGTTGCAGATGCGGGCGCCATCGAGGTGGGTGGCCAGGCCGCGCGCATGCGCAAGGCTGGTGGCCGCCGCGATGTAGTCCGTGCCGAGCACGCGGCCGCCAATCGTATTCTCCAGCGCCAGCACGCGGGTGCGCGCGAAGTGGATGTCGTCGGGCTTGATGTAGGCCTCGATGTCGGCCAGCGCAATGCTGCCGTCAGGCTGGTTGGCGATTGGCTGCGGCTGGATGCTGCCAAGGACCGCGGCGCCGCCGCCTTCATACTTGAAGGTATGCGCTTCCTGCCCGACCAGGTATTCGTCGCCGCGGCCGCAGTGAACCATCAGCGCGATCAGGTTGGTTTGGGTGCCCGAAGGAGCAAACAGTGCCGCCTCGTAGCCGAACATCTCGGCTGCCGTTTGCTGGAGGCGATTGACAGTCGGGTCGTCGCCGTAGACATCGTCGCCGACTTCGGCGCATTGCATGGCGGCGCGCATCGCCTCGCCCGGCTGGGTAACGGTATCGCTGCGCAGGTCAATCCAGTGTTCGCTCATCTTGTTCGTCTCTTGATATTATTCGGCCGCCGACATGGTTTCGGCTTCGGCCAGTTTCTCGCTGTAGAAACGCTGGCCCATCTCTTCGAGGCCCAGCGTCGCCAGCACTTCCTGCAGGCGTTCGGTCGGACGCTTGCGCGGCAAGTTCTTGTAGCTGGCGATGATCAGTTCGTTTTTCATCGAGTGCTCCCAGCCGACCAGCTCAGTCACGTTGACCTGGTAGCCATGCGCCTCGAGCTGCAGGCAGCGCAGCACGTTGGTCACCTGGCTGCCGAACTCGCGGGTGTGCAGCGGGTGGCGCCAGATTTCGGTCAGCGCGCTCTTGCCCAGGTCCTTGCCCTTGTTCTTGCGCAGGACGCTGGCAACCTCGGCCTGGCAGCACGGCACCAGCACCATGAACTTGGCGTGCTTCTTGAGCGCGAAGTCGATGGCGTCATCGGTGGCGGTATTGCAGGCGTGGAGCGCGGTGACGATGTCGATCCGCTCAGGCAGCTGGGTCGACTTCGTCGATTCGGCCACCGACAGGTTGAGGAACGACATGCCGGGGAAACCAAGGCGCTGCGCCAGTTCGGTCGACTTCTGCACCAGCTCCTCGCGCGTCTCGATGCCATAGATGCGCGAGCCGTCGTCGAGTCCCTTGAAGAACAGGTCGTACAGGATGAAGCCCAGGTAGGACTTGCCGGCGCCATGGTCGACCAGCGAAATGCCCGGATGGTCCTGCTGGATTTCCTTGAGCAGCGGTTCGATAAACTGGTACAGGTGGTAGACCTGCTTGAGCTTGCGGCGGCTGTCCTGGTTCAGCTTGCCGTCGCGGGTGAGGATATGCAGTTCCTGCAGCAGTTCGATGGACTGGCCGGGGCGCACTTCCGGCGGCAGGTTGACGCCCTGCTGTTTTGGGTCAGCGCGCTTCATCGATCCACGCCTGTTGAATCGCTTCGAGCACCTTCTCGCCGCCGCGCGTGCGGTCGTCGTCGAAGCCTTCCAGTTCCACTACCCAGTTATGCAGGTCGACGAAGCGCACGGTGGCGGGATCGACCTCGGGATGCTTGTCGTACAGTGCCTCGGCAATCGCCGGGATATCGCTCCACTTCATCGCGCGCTCCGGTCAGTGGCTTTTTTCAGCCGCGTGATTGATCGTGTACTTCGGCAGTTCGACCACGAGGTCTTCTTTACCGACGATGGCCTGGCACGACAGGCGCGACACTGGCTCAAGGCCCCATGCGCGGTCGAGCAGGTCTTCTTCGTCTTCATCCAGTTCGTTCAGCGAGTTGAAGCCTTCGCGAATCAATACGTGGCAGGTGGTGCAGGCGCACACGCGGTCGCATGCGTGTTCGATTTCGATGTCGTTCGCAAGCAACGTGTCGCACACCGACTGGCCGGTCGGCGCTTCGAGCACGGCGCCTTCAGGGCAGTATTCGGGATGTGGAAGGATGACGATTTGTGGCACGGGGTTACCTCTTGAATGTGTGTATGTTCGTTCAGACTTCGTCGAGCTTCTTGCCAGCCAGCGCGCTGCGCACGCTCTGGTCCATGCGGCGCGACGCGAAGTCTTCGGTGCCGTGCGCAAGGTCGGCCACGGCCGAATGCAGGGCCGACTGCTTGCCTGCGACGTTCGCATGATCGACCGGCATCGCGATCGCGTCGCGCACCTTGTTCATCAGCGCGAAGATCGCAATGCGTTCGTCTTCGGACAGCAGCGCGCTGTCCGATTCGAGCGCGGAGGCGGTCGCCAGCAGGATCCGTTCGGCTTCGACTTCTTCTTCGCGCAAGGCGCGCAGCATCATGTCTTCCTTGGCGGAGGTGTACGAGTCCTGCAGCATGCGCGCCACCTCGTCGTCGGCCAGGCCGTAGGACGGCTTGACGGTGATCGACGCCTCGACGCCGGAGCGCGTCTCGCGCGCCGACACCGACAGCAGGCCGTCGGCATCAACCTGGTAGGTGATGCGGATACGTGCGGCGCCAGCAGCCATCGGCGGAATGCCGCGCAGCTCGAAGCGCGCCAGCGAACGGCAGTCGGTCACCAGTTCGCGCTCGCCTTGCAGCACGTGTACCGCCAGCGCGGTCTGCCCGTCCTTGAAGGTAGTGAACTCCTGCGCGCGGGCGCATGGGATCGTCGAATTGCGCGGGATGATTTTCTCGACCAGGCCGCCCATTGTCTCGATGCCGAGCGACAGCGGCGTGACGTCCAGCAGCAGCCAGTCGTCGCCGGGGGCGCGGTTACCGGCCAGCAGGTTGGCCTGGATGGCGGCGCCAAGCGCGACGACCTTGTCCGGGTCGATGTTCGCGTGTGGGATGGTCTTGAAGAATTCGGACACCGCGCGGCGCACGTGCGGCATGCGCGTTGCGCCGCCGACCATCACGACGCCGTCCATGTCCTCTACCGACACGCTGGCGTCGCGCATTGCCTTTTTAATGGCGGTCATGGTTTTGCCGACCAGGTGCCTGGTGATCTCGGCGAAGATTTCGGCCGTCACGTTGACGTGCACGATCTCGCCCGAGTTCAGGATGGCGTCCACGGTGGTGTCGTGGTTCGTCGACAGCAGTTCCTTGGCCTGGCGCGCCTTGACCATCAGGGTCGCGGTGTCTTCGTCCGACAGCGGGGCAAGCTTGGCCTGTTCGACGATCCAGCAGAACAGGCGGTGGTCGAAGTCGTCGCCGCCGAGCGCGGAGTCGCCGCCCGTGGACAGCACTTCAAACACGCCCTTGGACAGCTTGAGGATGGAAATGTCGAAGGTGCCGCCGCCGAGGTCATACACGGCGTAGATGCCTTCGGAGCCCTGATCGAGCCCGTAGGCGATGGCTGCCGCAGTCGGCTCGCTGAGCAGGCGCAGCACGTTCAGGCCGGCCAGCTGGGCCGCGTCCTTGGTGGCCTGGCGCTGCGCGTCGTCGAAGTAGGCAGGCACCGTGATGACCGCGCCAACCAGTTCGTCGCCGAGCGAGTCTTCCGCGATCTGGCGCAAGGTGGCGAGGATTTGCGCCGAGATCTCGACCGGGCTCTTGACGCCGGCAACGGTCTTCAGCTGCACCATGCCAGGCGAATCCTGGAAATCGTAGGGCAGGTTTTCCGCGTAGGCGATGTCTTTCAGGCCGCGGCCCATGAAGCGCTTGACCGACACGACCGTGTTGCGCGGGTCGGTGGTCTGGTGCGGACGCGCCTTGTGGCCGATGTGCGCGTTCCCGTTAGGGAGGTAGCGGACGATCGACGGCAGCAGCTGGCGGCCCTCCTCGTCGCTCAATACCTCGGGAATGCCGCTGCGGACCGATGCGACCAGCGAGTTGGTGGTGCCGAGGTCGATACCCACTGCCAGGCGGTGCTGGTGCGGGGCGGTCGACATGCCGGGTTCGGAGATTTGCAGAAGTGCCATGTGATTACCGATTTCTTATTTTATGTAGCCGGTTCGTCGTTCCCTCGAAGGAGGGAACCTATAGCATGTTTGCTCAACATGGGTCCCCTCCTTCAAGGGGACGACGGACTAGCTTTCCAGCGCCTCAAAGGCGTAGTGAACCTCTTCGCTGAACTTATCGAGGAACATCAGCGCGCGAACGCCCTGCGCCGCGTTCTCAAAGTCGCCGGCGTCGAGCTGCGTTCCAACCTGCGCCAGCCGCGCCTTGCGTTCCTGCCTGACCTGTTCGTCGAGCGAATCGAGTGCATCGCTGTCCTTCGCCGCCCTCGCCTCGCCCAATGCTTCGCGCCATTCCATCTGCTGCATCAGGAAGTCCATCGGCATCGCGGTGTTCGATTCCGTGTTCAGGTCGACGCCATTGAGCTCGCACAGGTACTGCGCGCGCTTTTGCGGGTTGCGCAGCGTCTGGTATGCCTCGTTGGCGCGCGTGGCCCACTGCATCGCGACGCGCTTTTCGGCGTCGGTCGCATTGATGAAGCGGTCCGGATGAACACGGCCCTGCACGTCGCGGTAGGCGGCGTCGAGCGCTTTCTCGTCGAGCGCGAACGTGGCCGGAAGCTGGAACAGGTCGAAGTGGTTCTGCATAGGTACGGCTTTCCGGCTGGCGCCGCTCAAATGCGGAAGCTTTCGCCGCAGCCGCAGGCGTCCTTGACGTTCGGATTATTGAAGCGGAAGCCTTCGTTCAGGCCTTCGCGCGCAAAATCGAGCTCGGTGCCGTCGATGAACGGCAGGCTTTTCGGGTCGACGAATACCTTGACGCCATTCGACTCGAACACCGCGTCGTCGGCGCCGCCTTCATCGACGTATTCGAGCTTGTAGGCCATGCCCGAGCAGCCGGTGGTGCGCACGCCAAAACGCAGACCGACACCCTTGCCGCGGCGTTCGATATAGCGGTTGATGTGCTTCGCAGCTTTTTCGGTCACTGTAATTGCCATGGTATTTCCCTCGCTTTAAGCGGCAGCCGGATGCTTGGTCTTGTAGTCGGCAACTGCTGCCTTGATGGCGTCTTCGGCCAGGATCGAGCAGTGGATTTTCACTGGCGGCAGCGCCAGTTCTTCCGCGATCTGCGTGTTCTTGATCGACAGCGCCTGGTCGAGCGTCTTGCCCTTGACCCATTCGGTCACGAGCGACGACGATGCGATCGCCGAGCCGCAGCCGTAGGTCTTGAACTTCGCGTCTTCGATCACGCCGTCCGCGCCGACCTTGATCTGCAGCTTCATCACGTCGCCGCAGGCCGGTGCGCCGACCATGCCGGTGCCGACGTCGCCGTCGTCCTTGCCGAACGCGCCGACGTTACGTGGATTTTCGTAGTGATCCAACACTTTGTCCGAGTATGCCATTTTGATGCTCCTAAAAATTCAGTACGGTTAGTGGGCTGCCCATTGGATCGTCGAAATGTCGATCCCTTCTTTGTGCATGTCCCACAGCGGCGACAGTTCGCGCAGCTTTTCAACCTTCGATTTCAGGAGGTTGACCGCGAAGTCGATGTCTTGTTCGGTCGAGAAGCGGCCGATGGTAAACCGGATCGAGCTGTGCGCCAGTTCGTCGCTGCGGCCGAGGGCGCGCAGGACATACGATGGCTCCAGGCTGGCCGAAGTACAAGCCGAACCCGACGACACTGCGATGTCCTTGATCGCCATGATCAGCGACTCGCCTTCGACGTAGTTGAAGCTGACGTTCAGGTTGTGCGGCACGCGGTGCTCCATGTCGCCGTTGATGTAGACCTCTTCGATCTCCAGCAAGCCCTTGGCCAGGCGGTCGCGCAGCGCGGTGATGCGCGCGATCTCGGTGTCCATCTCTTCCTTGGCGATCCGGAAGGCTTCGCCCATGCCGACGATCTGGTGGGTCGGCAGGGTACCCGAGCGCAGGCCGCGCTCATGGCCGCCGCCGTGCATCTGCGCTTCGAGGCGCACGCGCGGCTTGCGGCGCACGTACAGCGCGCCGATGCCCTTCGGGCCGTAGGTCTTGTGCGCGGTGAAGGTCATCAGGTCGCACTTGGTCTTTTGCAGGTCGATGTGGACCTTGCCGGTGGCCTGGGCCGCGTCGCAGTGGAAGATGATGCCCTTGCTGCGGCACAGTTCGCCGATTTCGTCGATCGGCTGGATCACGCCGATCTCGTTATTGACCAGCATGACCGACACCAGGATGGTATCCGGGCGGATCGCCGCTTCCAGTTGCGCGATCGTGATCAGGCCGTTGTCCTGCGGCTCAAGGTAGGTCGCCTCGAAGCCAACGCGCTCGAGTTCGCGCACGGTGTCGAGCACTGCCTTGTGTTCGGTCTTGACGGTGATGATGTGCTTGCCCTTGGACTTGTAGAACTGGGCAGCGCCCTTCAGCGCCAGGTTGTTGCTTTCGGTGGCGCCAGAAGTCCAGATGATCTCGCGCGGATCGGCATTGACCAGCGCCGCGACGTGGCCGCGTGCTTCCTCGACCGCCGCTTCGGCCGACCAGCCGTACATGTGGCTGCGCGACGCCGGATTGCCGAACTGCTCGCGCAGGAAGGGAATCATCTTGTCGGCCACACGCGGATCGATCGGCGTGGTGGCCGAGTAATCCATGTAGATCGGAAAGTGCGGTGCTGGCACGAATTTCTGCTCGATGTTTTTTTCTGGCGCGTTCATCAAATTACTCCAATATGCTTCAGTTTTGGCCGACAGCCACGTTGTTGCGGTGCATCACCACGACGTTTTGTTCGGCGCTCTTTTGCTTCTGCTGGTCGACCAGGTCTTGCAGCGACACGGAGTCGAGGTAGTCGACCATCTTCTCATTCAAGGTGGCCCACAGCTCGTGGGTCATGCAGCGGGCGCCGGTTGCGGCATCGGCGCCGTGGCAGTTTTCCTTGCCGCCGCACTGGGTGGCGTCGAGCGGCTCATCGACGGCGATGATGATGTCGGCGACCGTTACCTTGCCGGCCTCGCGGGCCAGACTGTAGCCGCCGCCCGGGCCACGGATGGACTCGACGATGGCATGGCGGCGCAGCTTGCCGAACAATTGTTCCAGATAGGACAGCGAAATCGCCTGGCGCTGGCTGATGCCCGACAGCGTGACGGGACCTTTGCCTTGACGCATGGCAAGATCGATCATCGCAGTAACAGCAAAACGGCCTTTTGTGGTCAGACGCATCACAACCCCGGTCATGTTAAAATATTGCCTCGCTTCAGCAAATATCCTTTTGTGTACTATGAAAAGGCGTATTAGTTGAACGATTTAGTCAAGTATATCAAATTCCGGACCCTTTGTCTCGGCGCCCCCTCTTTCCGCATCCTGCAAGCCCAACAACGTCGGGGTCCGTCCCCGGGGACAGACCCCGGGGACGGACCCCAGTTTGCAGCGCAGCATTTTTGCTGCAAAGCCGCGCAGAATTGTTGACTGGCCAAGCTACAAACCGCGCTGCGCCAGCTGACCAAACATCCCCATCATCGTCGACAGCACCGTGCAGCAACGCTTGATCGTAGCGAAACGGCTTTCCTCGGCCGGCGCCGGCGCCCGATAGGCCAGCGCGAACAGCTTGCGTTCGATAATGATCTCCAGGTTTTGCGCATGCCAATGCTGTTCGAACGGGGTGGCCTTTTGATTGCTGGCCAGGCATTCCCCGATGCCGATCGCGCGGATCTTGCCAGCCGCGTCGGCGTCCGGCGAGGTGGCGCGCGCCTGGCTCACCCGCGCGCCCAGCATGGCCAGGTAGTGGCGCGCGTTGGATAGCGCGGTCCGGTCCTGCAATCCCATGTGCCCTGGAATGATGCGGCTACGGCCGCGCCGTTGCAGGCGCGCGATCGCTTCGTCGATGAGCTGTGGCACCGAGGCCCCGATATACGCGATGTTCCCGACGATATTGTCGGCCACAAACAGCAGGTCGGCGCTGGCAACGTCGATGCCCAGCGAGCACATGGTCTTGCCCGGGCTGTGAAACAGCTCCAGCGTGTGGCGGCCCCAAGGCAGGGTCATCTGCTGGTCGACGGCGATGGCCGGCGCGACGAATGCCGCGTCGTCTGCAGCGGGACGGTCACGCTTTTCCATGAAGGTGTATAGGAACAGGCGTTGGGCGATCACCTCGGCGCCGGGGAATAGCCTGACGCCCGCCAGATGGTCGCTGTGGCCGTGCGTCAGCACGATCGCGTGCACCTTTTTGCCCAGCTTGCCTTCGAGGTGGTCGCGCATGGCCAGGGCGTCCGCGTCGCTGGCCAATGCGTCGACCAGCAAGACGCGCTCGCTGTCAATGAAAGCGGTCGCCAGCGATTCGCAGGCGTCGCCGGTAAATAGCAGGATGTCGGTGTCGATTTGTTCGATGCGCATGGTGGTTCCCCCTTTGAGATGTCGTCATCTTAGGCAGGCGGAACTGTTGCGACAAACGAAAGCTTTTGCTTGTCAGGTGAATAAAAGTAATCTGATTTATCATAACGGCCGTCCCTCTCCTAGTTTGGAATCCCGATGACCGCCAGGCCCAATCCGCCCCTGATCGCCGCCCGTAGTTTCGAGGCAGCCGCGCGCCACAAGAGTTTCCTCAAGGCGGCTAACGAATTGAATGTGACGCCGACGGCCATCAGTCACCAGGTCAAGCGGCTGGAGGAGTACCTGGGGCTGGCACTGTTCGTGCGTTTGAACCGCGCGGTCGAACTGACCGATGCGGGTACCACGCTCGCGCTGAAGCTAAGGGATATCTTTGCGCGCCTCGACCAGGCGCTCGACCCTGAAGTCCATCGCGCGCGCGCCGTCATCAACATTAGCGCCATGCCTTCGCTGGCAGGCAAGTGGCTGGCGGCACGCTTGCCCGCCTTCGAAGCGCGCCATCCGCAATGGGCGGTCAGGCTGGACGTGGAGGACGGCCTGGTTGATTTCTAGTCCGGCAATACCGACCTGGCCTTGCGTTACGGCCGCGGCAAATATCCGGGACTTCACGCGCGCTTCTGGATGCAGGCCAATGTGTTCCCGGTTTGCAGTCCTGCCCTGCTCGCGAAGATCCCGCTCGACAAGCCTGCCGACCTGCGCAAGCACACCCTGATTCACGACGGAACGTCCGAACTGGCTGGCAAGCCGCCGCACTGGCGCGACTGGCTCCGGGCCGCCAGCGTGGGCGACGTCGATGCCGACCGCGGACCGCGGTTTAGCAGCGTGTATATGGCGCTGGAGGCAGCCCAGGCCGGCCATGGCGTCGCGCTCGCGCCGGCGCCGCTGGTGGAAACCGACCTGGCCAGCGGGCGGCTGGTCAAGCCGCTCGCCCTCGAGCTGGACAATCCCTACGCCTTCTGGATCGTCTGCCCCCGCCAGCACCTGCAAGATGCCAAGATCAAAGCCCTCAGCGGCTGGTTGCTGGAGCAGGCCCAGCAACACTAAGCGCAAGGCGGCTTGTTCCTATCACCAGTCCGGCTTGACCTTCGTCAGGCGCGCGCCAGATCACGCCCCCCGGCGTCGGGCGCCACCGCTAATATCGACCTGTAGCCGAGCTCTACAGTTAGCCTCGATCGAGGCTCATGGTCAAATCTCTTCGACACCCCACTGGTCTAATCCAGTAATCCGCCCCACGTTTGCGAGGATGACATGAAACATCCAACTCCCGTCTTATGCGCGACCGTCCAGGCCATTGCCCTGCTTGCAGCGGCGCCGGCCATGGCACAAACCGACCAACCCGTGAGCAAGGAAAACCCCGACGCCAGGCGCGCCGCGGAGTACTGGACAGCCGACCGGTTCAAGGCCGCCAAGCCCCTGCCGCTGCCGACGCCCAAAGCTGGCGAAGTGAAGCAGGAATCCGCGCCGCCGCAACCAGCGTCCAAGCCGGAAAGCAGCGATGCGCAAGCGCCCTCGATCAAGTCGGCGCCCCGCGAGCAGCGGCTGTACGACGCACAGCGAAAGGGCCTGCTCGACGGCGAGGTGGAGCCCCAGGCGAACGGCACCTTCAACGCGCCCTACACAAGCACCCGGGTGTTTCCGATTTTCACTGGGTCAAGCGCGGGATTCTCGGCCGACCGCGCCTATCCCTACCGCACCATCGGCAAGCTGTTCTTCTCGATCAATGGCTCGCCCTACGTCTGTTCGGCCTCGGTGATCCAGCGGCGGGTGGTGTCCACCGCCGGCCACTGCGTGCACAGCGGAGACGCCAGCGGCTTCCACGACAACTTCGTGTTCGTGCCGTCCTTCCGCGACGGGGTCGCGCCATTTAAATCGTGGAACTGGCGCTATGTGATCACGACCGGCACCTGGGCCAGCGGTGGCGGCGGCGTGCCCAACGCAGCGGATTACGCGATGATCGAATTTGCCGACCAGGCAATGACGACCGGCGGGCCATTGACCAAACTGGGCAATGTCACCGGCTGGCTGGGCTGGGAGACGGGACGCCTGAATGCCAACCACACCTCCAAGCTCGGCTATCCGTGCAACCTGGACAGCTGCCAGAAAATGCAGAATGTGACGAGCCACAGCTACCGGCCGACCTCGCCGAACAACGTCGAGTACGGCTCGGATGCGCGCGGCGGATCGAGCGGCGGACCGTGGGTGCAGAACTTCGCCGTACTGGCCAGCGGCGGCGGCAGCGGGTCGAATACCGCGCAGAACCGCGTGGTGGGGGTGACTTCCTACGGCTACATCAGCGCCGATCCGAAGGTCCAGGGCGCGTCGGTCCCGGACAGCCGCTGGGTGCAGATCTGGAACCAGATCTGCGCACGCCCGGGCAACTGCAACTAAGCGTTCATCGCGGCCTTACTGCGCAGGCGGCTTGCCCGCCTGCAGCAGCCGCATCGGTCCGAACAGTTCTTGCATTCCTGCATGGTTGATGAAGGACAGGTTGTAAGGATGCTCGGAACATACTTGCGGGAAGCGCGCCGTTTCCGGGAGCTGCTTGAGCTGTTCGGCGATTTTTCCCCACAGGACGAGCGTCGGCGCCGGCTGCACATTGTCAGCCAGCGCGGCAAGCACTGTTTGCAGGAAAGGCAGCCACGCGCGTGCATCGACCACAGGCTTGACGTGCGGGCGGAATACCAGCGCCGCGTTGAGCAGCAGGAAGCCATGGCGGGTCAGGTTGTCCTGCAACTGCGCCAGCGTAACAATTCCTCCGCTGGACAGCGCGCGTTCTGCGACCGGCTGCATTGCCGCCCCGCCGGTGCTGGCGCCATCGAGCTGGCCGTCAGCCACCAGCAGCATTTTCATGAAGTTGCGCAGCGACGTGGCCCGGTTCACCGTCTTGGATAATCCGGTGGCGCACCACAGGCTGCCAACGGCCCCATCCATGAAGCACACGCCGGTCGCGCTCTCGGCGCGCGGGTACGGCCCCTCCCCCACCAGTACGTAGCGCACCTCGGCCAGCGGCTGGGCGAAGGCGGCAAAGATCCGTTGCTGCGTCGGCAGGTAGTCGTGCGCGGCCAGCGCAGGCAGGTAGGCGGGGTTGGCGCGCGCGACCGCTTCCAGCCCTTTCAGCAGGTGCGGCCGCCACGACGGGTGGGCGAGCGACAAGGCATCGAGCAGGGATGGGGGAACGAGGTTTTCTGGCATTGGGGGCAAGGCGATGGAAAGCGGGGATTGTAGCGCAAGGCTGCTCCCCCACCCTGCGCACAGGCGATTTCAAGCAAGCGTCAGTTTTTTAAAAATCAAGGCATTATGACAACATCATACGGAGGACCGGTCACCACCGGTTCATATGTCTATTGTCAGTAATGGAGGTTCAGATGCAAACAGTTTCAGAAGTAATGACCCGCGACGTAAAGAACATTTCTCCAGAAGAAACCGTGCGCCGCGCGGCACAAATGATGGATGAGCTCAATGTCGGCTCGCTGCCGGTATGCGACGGCCCGAAGCTGGTCGGCATGATCACCGACCGCGACATCACGATCCGCTCGACCGCCAAGGGCCAGGCGCCGGAGACGACCCGCGTCGGCGACGTGATGAGCCCGCAGGTTCGCACCTGCTACGAGTCGCAGTCGGTCGACGAAGTGCTGCGCGAAATGGGCGACTCGCAGATCCGCCGCGTACCGGTCGTTGACCAGGCATCGCATTCGCTGGTGGGCATCGTGTCGCTGGGCGACTTTGCCGTGCGCCACGCCGGCACCACCGATGAAGCGCTGGAAGAAATCTCGGCGCCTTCCGAAGGCAGCCGCGCCAAGCTGAACTAAGCAGCACGGAGCAAGCAGGTTTGCGCCGCCCTGCGCGGCGCAAGTTTGCTAGGCCGCGTGGCGGCCCAGTTCTTCCATCTTGCCAATCCAGCGGTCCATCTTGTCGTGGTTGGCATTGCCTGCCAGGCCGAACAAGGTTTCGCGCACCGGCGAAATCCCCACAAATCCCAGGATATTGCGTTCTAGCGACTTGATGCTGTGCGCCATGAAATACCAGCGGTAGACCAGTGCCGGCATGCCCATCGTCACGACGATGCGGGCCGAGCGACCTTTCAGCGCTTTTTCCTTCAGCGGATTCTTCGCCTCCCCGTGGAAGGCGAAGCCGGGGCGCGCCACCTGCTCCAGGAAGCCTTTCAGCAGCGCAGGCATGTCGCCCAGCCAGAGCGGGAAGATCAGCACCAGGTGCTCGCACCAGCCAAGGTCATCCTGCGCCTGTTGCAGCGTTGCGGGCAGGACGCCATGTTCCCAGTCGTGTTGCGTGCGCAACAGCGGAAAGTCGAGCTCGGCGACGCGGACGTGCCGCAACTGATGGCCTGCCTCCAAGGCGCCCTTTGCATAAGCGTCCTCAAGCGTATGACAGAGGTGCTTGAGGCTCGGGTCGGGGTGTCCCTGGATCAACAGTATGCGCTTTGCCATGGAGGCTACCGGTAGACCAGCACCGGTATCAGGCTGTGGGTCAGCACCTTTTGGGTTTCGCTTCCCAGCAACAGGCCGCGCACCCCGCGCCGCCCGTGCGAGGCCATGGCGATCAGGTCGCATTGCCGGTCCCTGGCCGTCTCGATGATGGCGTCATGGACGTCATCGGACCGCACAATGACCGTATCGCAGGGCACCCCGCACTCCTGCGCGAGGTTCTCGATGGTCAGCAACACCTTGCGAGCGAGCGCTTCGCTTTCCTTTTCGTACTGGTCCTCGGTGTCTTCGATCATGTCGACACGATAGGTAAAGGTATGGAAAGGCGGCACAACATGCAACCCAGTCACCCTCGCCCCCATGTCCCGTGCAAGTTGCACGGCGGCCTGGACGGCAAGATCCGAACTGGCCGACCCGTCGGTCGGCAGCAAAATATGCTTGAACATGGACTTCCCCTCGTCGTTGTTGTTGCGGATGACTTTAGTGTGATCCTGCGAGGGGGGCGGCGGCCTTGATGCACATCAAAAACACTCAGGCTGCGAGGCCAAAATCGGCCGGCTGGCTTACTCCGAGTCGGGCTGTTTCGACGGATGGGCGGCCGCGAAGGCATCGAGCTCGCTACACGCCGCATGGATGCGCGCGATGGTCGGGAAACGCGCCATGTCGACCTCGAAGCGCAAAGCGTTAAACACCTGCGGCACCAGGCAGCAGTCGGCCAGGGTCGGCGTGTCGCCATGGCAAAAGCGCCCGGTCTCCGGAGAGCCCGCAAGCATCGCTTCGAGCGCCACGAAGCCCTCGGTGATCCAGTGGCGCGACCACGCGGCCTTGGCGTCGTCGGACACCTTCAGCTCGTGCACGAGGAATTTCAGCACGCGCAGGTTGCCGAGCGGGTGGATGTCGCACGCCACCGTCAGCGCCAGCGCGCGCACCCGCGCGCGGCCGAGCGGGTCGGCCGGCAGCAGCGGCACTGCAGGGTGGGCCTCGTCGAGGTACTCGATGATCGCCATCGACTGCGTCAAGGTGGCGCCGTTATCCAGCGCCAGCGAAGGGATCATCGCGGCCGGATTGACCGCGCGGTAGGCCGGCTGCAGCTGTTCGCCGCCGCTGCGCAGCAGGTGCACCGGCGCCGCCTCGTACGGCAGGCCCTTCAGGTTCAGGGCGATGCGCACGCGGTAGGCCGCCGAGCTGCGGAAGTAGGTATACAGTTTCATCGCTGGCGGCCCTCGTAGTGCGCGACCTTCTGGTCGATCGCGCCGAAGATGCTGGCGCCCTGCCGGTCGAACATCTCGATGCGGACGGTGTCGCCAAACTTCAGGTACGGCGTTTTTGGCGCGCCCTGCTCGATGGTTTCGTACATGCGGACCTCGGCCAGGCAGCAGTAGCCCACGCCGCCGTTCTCGATGCTGGAGCCGTGCAGGCTGCCCTGCTTGTTCGACACCGTGCCCGAGCCGATGATGGTGCCGGCCGCCAGTTCGCGCGTGGCGGCCGCATGGGCGACCAGCTGGGCGAAGTTGAAGGTCATGTCGTCGCCCGCGTTGGGCTTGCCGAATGGCCGGCCGTTCAGCTGCACGTTGATCGGCAGGCGCAGCTTGGAGTCCTGCCAGGCGTCGCCCAGTTCATCGGGCGTGACGCACACCGGCGAAAACGCGCTGGCCGCCTTCGACTGGAAGAAGCCGAAGCCCTTGGCCAGCTCGTTGGGAATCAGGTTGCGCAGGGAGACATCGTTGACCAGCATGACCAGCCGGATCGCCTTCGCGCATTCGGCGGCGCTGGCGCCCATGCCCACTTCGCCGGTGATGACAGCCACTTCGGCTTCCAGGTCGATGCCCCAGTCTTCCGACAGCGCGAAAATCGGGTCGTGCGGGCCGATGAAGGAATCGGAGCCGCCCTGGTACATCAGCGGATCGGTGTAGAACGACGCCGGCACTTCGGCATTGCGCGCCTTGCGCACAAGTTCGACGTGGTTGATGTACGCCGAGCCGTCAGCCCACTGGTAGGCGCGCGGCAGCGGCGAGTGGCACAGGGCTTCGTCGAACGGCTGCATGTCCCAGGAGCTGCCATCGTTCAGATTGCTGTAGACAGTCTCGAGGCGCTCGACGACCAGGTCCCAGTTATCCAGCGCGAACTGCAAGGTGGCGGCGATCTTCGGGACCTTCTGGTAGTGGCGCAGGTCGCGGCTGACGACCACCAGCGTGCCATCGCGGCCGCCGGTTTTCAAAGTAGCGAGTTTCATGGTCTGGCCTCAGTAATTTTTCTTCGCTTCGGCAGGGCTGTGCATCCAGGCCGCGTGCTTCGGCGCTTTGCGCGTCTGGGCCCATTCATTGAGCATGTCCCATTTGACGTCGTCGAGCTTCTTCATCATCTCGGGCGTGCCGGTGTTGACCGACAGTTCAAGGCGGTGGCCGTTCGGATCGAAGAAGTAGATCGACTTGAAGATGGTGTGGTCGGTCGGGCCGATGACCTCGATGCCATCGGCTTGCAGCCGCTCTTTGGTCGCCAGCATCGCATCCATCGAATCGACTTCCAGCGCGAGATGCTGGACCCAGGCGGGCGTGTTCTGGTCGCGCCCCATCGGCGCCTGCGTCGGCAGCTCAAAGAAGGCCAGCACGTTGCCCATGCCGGCGTCGAGGAAGATGTGCATGTACGGGTCAGCGGCGCCGGTCGACGGCACATTGTCTTCGGCGATGGCCAGCTGGAAGTCCATGTTCAGGTACTTGCCATACCACTCGACGGTCTGCTTGGCGTCTTTGCAGCGGTACGCCACGTGGTGAATTCGTTTGATCTGCATGGTGGTCTCCATTCCAATCCGCTATTAGAGGACAAAACGAACTATCATACAAACAATATTTTCTACGCTATTTATCAGGATATCTTATGAATCCGACATTGCGCCAGCTGCGCGCATTCGTCTTCCTTGCCCGGGCGGGCAGTTTTACGCTGGCCGCCGAGTACATGCATGTCACGCAAGCCGCGCTGTCGGGGCTGATCAAGGAACTGGAACAGACCCTCGGGGTTCGGCTGGTCGACCGCAGCACACGCAAGATCGCGCTGACCGACATCGGACGCGAGCTGTACCCGCTGCTGTCGAAGATGATCGACGACCTTGACGGCGCGCTGCACGACGTAGCCAATCATACCAAGCTAAAAAAAGGCATGGTGCGCATCGCCGCGCCGCAGCTGATGGCCTGCACGCTGCTGCCGGAAGTGATCGCCGCCTACCGCGAGACGTATCCGGACATCCAGGTCAGGCTGGTCGATTGCGCGGTCGAGAACGTGACCGCGCGGGTCGCCAGCGGCGAGGTCGATGTCGGCATCGGGCCCGAGCGCGATCCGGCCGCGCAGATCGACGCCAGGGTGCTGTTCGAAATGCCCTTCGTGCTGGTGTTCCCGCAAGGGCATCCGCTGGAACAGCGCGGGCGCGTCACCTGGCAGGACCTGGCCGACTACCCGTTCATTTCGCTGCAGGGCCAGTTCACCGAGCGGCTGCTTAGCGACATGCACAGCTCCCTGCGCGACGTGCCGCTCAACCCGGCCAACGAAGTGACCTTCATGACGACCGCGCTGGCGATGGTCGCCGCTGGCCTCGGCGTGACGGTGTGCCTGCCCTACGCCGAGCCGCTGGTGACGCTCCACAAGCTGCACATGCGCCAGCTGCACGAGCCCGAGCTGAGCCGGCGCTTCTTCGTCTACACGCGCGAAAACCGTTCGCCCTCGCCCGCCGCCGAAAGCTTCATCACTTTCCTGCTGCAGTTTGTGGAGGCGCATGACTGGAATATGCCCGCGCCAAACGGCGGCTGAAGCGCTCGTTATAATGGGCGCTGGTTCAAACAGGGCAGGCACCATGTCACACAACACCATCGCCATCAACCAGCGCATGGATAAATTCGACGGCCACCACCGCGTGTGGCTGTTCGGTTACGGCTCACTGATCTTCAAGGCGGATTTCCCGTTCATCGAGCGGCGCCCGGCGCATATCGACAACTGGACGCGCCGCTTCTGGCAAGGCTCGCACGACCATCGCGGCACCGAGACTGCGCCGGGCCGCGTCGCGACCCTGGTGCCGCAGCACGGCGCGCGCTGCGCCGGCATGGCCTACCTGATCACGCCCGAGGTGTTCGCACACCTGGACCACCGCGAGAAGAACGGCTACCTGCGCCTTGCGATCGACATTCATTTCGAGGAAGGCGGCAGCGAGGAAGGACTGGTCTACATCGCTACCGAGGACAACGCGGCCTTTCTGGGCGAAGCGCCGGAGCTGGATATCGCGCGGCAGATCGCCTTGTCGCACGGGCCGAGTGGAGCGAACCGTGATTACCTGCTTGACCTTGCGCATGCGCTGCGCGACATGGGACTGGACGATCCGCATGTGTTTGAGATCGAGCGGCATTTGACGCAGCGGGGATGAAGCCGGTTCTTTGTCGATGAACCGGGTAAGGCAAGGTGCTCCTTAGGCCACCCGTGGGGACTGCGGTGACAGCGGCTCGGCGCTGGCTGATTCGGCGGAGGCGCGCAAGCGCTTGTCCGCCCTACGGCCATCTGGATCTCGACTCGGCCTTAGGTGGGCGATTTGGCCGGGATGGCCGATCGCCATGCGGGCTGATTCGGCGGAGGCGCGCAAGCGCTTGTCCGCCCTACGGCCATCTGGATCTCGACTCGGCCTTGGGTGGACGATTTGGCCGAGTGGACCAATCGCCATGCGGGCTGATTCGGCGGAGGCGCGCAAGCGCTTGTCCGCCCTACGGCCATCTGGATTTCGACTCGGCCTGGGCGGGCGATTTGGCCGGGATGGCCGATCGCCATGCGGGCTGATTCGGCGGAGGCGCGCAAGCGCTTGTCCGCCCTACGGCCATCTGGACTTCGACCCGGCCTTGGCGGGCGATTTGGCCGGGATGGCCGATCGCCATGCGGGCTGATTCGGCGGAGGCGCGCAAGCGCTTGTCCGCCCTACCTACCGCCGGGGCTGCAGAATGGACGCCGCAACCGGATAACTTCCTACGAGAACAAGTCAAGCTGCCCGGTGGCGTTTCCGTTTTGCTTTCCGACGCTGGCGGGCACGACCAGCGGGCGGCGGAACCTGGACGTGTCGAGCTCAGCAAAACGCCCGCTCGTCAGGTTCATGCCCAGCCGCCTCACGGCTTTTTCAAAACGCTGCCGGATCAGGTCGGCCCAGACGCCTTCGCCGTGCATGCGCTGGCTGAAGTCGCTGTCGTAGTCTTTACCGCCGCGCATCTCGCGCACCCGGTTCATGACGCGCTGGGCACGGTCGGGAAAGTGCGCTTGCAGCCATTCCTGGAATAAGGGGTTGACCTCCCAGGGCAAGCGCAGCACTACGTAATGCGCACTGAGCGCGCCCGCTTCGCGCGCCGCCTCCAGCACGCGCTCCAGTTCAGGCTCGGTGACAAACGGGATGACCGGCGCCACGCTGACGCGCACCGGAATGCCGGCCTCAGCCAGCGTGCGGATCGTACGCAAGCGGCGTGCAGGCGCTGCCGCCCGCGGTTCGAGCGTGCGCGAAATCTCCGGGTCAAGGGTGGTCAGCGTAATGGCCGCGATCGCCTGGTTGCGCTCGGCCATTGGCGCGAGCAGGTCGATGTCGCGCTCGATCAACGAATTTTTGGTGATCATCGCCGCCGGGTGCTGGCACTCGTTCAGCACCTCCAGCACGCGACGTGTAATCTTGAACTCGCGCTCGCAGGGCTGGTAGGCGTCCGTGTTGACGCCAATTGCAATTGACTCCGGCACATACGACGGCCTGGATAGCTCGCGGCGCAGCAAGTCCGGCGCGTTGACCTTGGCGAAGATGCGGCTTTCGAAATCCAACCCCGGCGACAGCCCGAGGTAACTGTGGGTGGGACGCGCAAAGCAATAGATGCAGCCGTGCTCGCACCCGCGATACGGGTTTAACGAGACATTGAAGGGGATGTCTGGCGAGGCATTGCGGCTGAGGATGGTTTTTGCGAACTCGTCCGTAACGTGGGTCTTGAACGGTGCGGGCTCGCCGTCTTCATCCTCGTGCGTCCAGCCGTCGTCAAACGATTCCCGGCCGTTGACCTCGTACCGGCCCTGGATGTTCGAGACGGCGCCCCGCCCCTTGCGCGCCGCCAGCGGACGCGGAGGGAGCATGACGTGCTCTTCGCAATTTTCGTCGGGACCGCTCATCGAAACCTCGATACTGTACATTCATACAGTATTCTACGCCTGTGCCAATGTGTATTCAAGCGTGCGCGGAGAGTGTGGCGTATCGGTCCACAAAGGCGTCGAAACCGTCCAGGATCGGCTGGAAATGTTCAACATTGCCTTCGATTTGCATCAGGGCGTAAGCGGCCGCTTCCAGCGTCGACAGCTGGTCGGGCGCGTGCGCCTTGCGGATGCGGTACAGCGACGGCGGCGCCTGGGTAAGCGGAAGGCGGGGAATCTCCTGCAGCGGACGGTTCAGGTACAGCATCTTGCGGCTCTTGCGCCAGGTGCCGTCGAGCACCACCAGGCGCAGCCGCGCGGGGTCGAGGTGGCGCACCGTGTCGAACGAAGGCGGCGGCGCCATGCCAAGCGAACGCTCGCCGGGCAGGTTGGGATAGAGCAGCACAGGCTGCCTGCCGCCGCCGTGTAAAAGCGCGCGCAGCGCAGCGGCATCGAACACCTCGCCGGTCGCCATCGCGCTCCCGGGCAAGCTCAGGTGCAGCAGGCGCGCGCTTCCCTTGGCATTGGCCACCTCCAGCGGGTGCTGGAGGATGAGCACCTCAACGCGGGAGGCAACCGGCGCAGCCAGCTGGCAGATACAGGTTCTTGCAGGCCGCAGGCAGGCCGGGCACATCTGGCGTTTGGTCGGGGTAATATCGGGCATTGGTGTGGGCCGGCATGTCCGCCGGCGTGGCAGGTGCCCGGATTATATCAACCGCCCTGTGCGCCAGCTTCCTGCCGTTCCCTGACGGTTTTCAGCGCGCCGCTCCACGAAACGACTTCATCGAGCATCGCCGTTACCGACTTCTCGTGGTGCGCGCCGGGCTTGAAGGTGGTGTAGTTTTCGAAGTCTGAAAACAGCGACAGCATCACCTGCGAGCGCACGTCCGCAATCTTGATCTCGCCCATGACCAGTCTCAGGCTTTCGACCGCCCGCACCCCGCCCGCGCTGCCGTAGCCGACAAAGCCTGCGGCCTTGTTGTTCCACTCGGCAAACAGGAAGTCGATCGCGTTTTTCAGCGCGCCGGAAATGCCGTGGTTGTACTCCGGCGTGACAAAGACGAAGCCATCGTAAGACGCAATTTTTTCCGCCCATACCTTGGTATGCGGCTTGGAATACTGGCCCATGGAAGGCGGCACCGGCTCGTCGAGCAGGGGCAGGTTGAAATCCTGGATGTCGACCAGTTCGTAGGCGGCATCGTTGCGCAGGGTGGCAATTTCCATCACCCACTTCGCAACGTCCAGCGCCTTCCGGCCAGGCCGTGTGCTTCCGACAATCACTCCAATCCTGATCATGATCCCTCTCCTTTGGCACGCCTTGGTCGTTTGCCAAGTGTAGAAGAAACACGCCGTGCGGCGCGCCGCGTTGCCTCGTTTGCAGCGTTGCCAGACGAGCACTGCCAGGGTCGCAACAATTCGCCGTCAATTCGAAAAATATCGGAAATCCGTGCCTGAAATTATCAATCGTGTATTGCTCCGGGAAAATCGCATGCCTAGAATCATTACATTCCAATTGGCAATCCAATGCACCGGGAGCCTGAGATCGTTACCGCCACGCTTCGTTTTCGTCACGCCGCACGCAGGCTTGCAACAGTCGCCGTCACATGCTTCGCGCTGACGCCGCTTTTAGCAATCGAGCAAGAGCTTCCGCTGGATTACCGCCTTAATGAGCAGGTCATCATGGTGCCGGCCGGACCGCAGGGCGAGGCGCTGCTGCAGACCACGGTGTTCCGTCCCAACGGCGATGGTCCGTTCCCGCTGTTGATCATCAACCACGGCAAGGACCCGGGCGACCCGCGCAACCAGGCGCGCGACCGCTTCATCTTCATGGCCACGGCCTTCGTCAAGCGCGGCTACGCCGTGATGGTGCCGATGCGGCGCGGCTTCTCCAATTCCACCGGCGGCTATGTCGACCATGGCTGCGACATGCGCGCCAACGGCTACGGCCAGGCCAACGACATCAAGGCGGCCATCGCCTACGCGCGCACGCAGAAGTGGATCGACGACGAACGCATCGTGGTGGCGGGCCAGTCCTACGGCGGGCTGGCGACCGTGGCGCTGGGGACCGAAGCCATCGACGGCGTGCGCGGGCTGATCAACATCGCCGGCGGCCTGCGCGACGACGGCGCCGGCTGCGACTGGCGCGCGGAACTGGTCAATGCCTTCGCCAACTACGGCGCCAACAACAAGATCGCCAGCCTGTGGATGTATGGCTTTAACGATTCGCTGTTCGGGCCAAACCTGGCGGCGCGCATGCATGACGCGTTCGTGCGTTCCGGCGGACAGGCGCGCCTGATCGCCTTCGGCCCCTTCAAGCGCGATTCGCACGGAATGATCGCCAGCCGCGATGGTGAAAAAGTATGGTGGCCCGATACCGAGCGCTTCCTGCAGGAGATCGGCATGCCGACCGAGGAAGTATTCAGCATCCTCGACGCGCCAACGGTGCCGAAGACCGACTATGCGGCGGTCGATGATATCGAAGCTGTTCCCTACCTGACGGAGGCGGGACGCGCAGCGTATCGCGAGTACCTGGGCAAGATGACGCCGCGCGCGTTTGCGGTATCTTCCAACGGCGCGTGGTGCTGGGCCGAGGAAGGCGAGGCGCCCGAGAAGCGCGCGCTGGCCACTTGCGCCAAGACCAGCGGCCAGGATTGCAAGCTGTATTCAGTGGATGATTACGTGGTGTGGCAAGGGCCGCGTGTGCCGCCAGGCGGGATCGATGGCGGGCAGCTGGCGTCAACGGCGACCGGCGGCGCCGGGATTGGCGACGCCGACGACCAGGGGCCGCAGTAAGCTGCCAAGCCGGCGGCTGCTATCCGCCGAATACTTCGCCCCACTTTTGCAGCTGCTGCACGGTTGCGGTCACGCCGCCACACACGATGACCAGCACCTTGCTGTACTGGCCCAGCGACCTTGCCGCGTCATACGCCACCGCCAGCGAGGCGCCGCATGCCGGCTCCACCACCACCCGGTGATCATCCATGAACCTGAGGCAGGCCTGCACCGCCTCGGCATCCGACACCACAACGCTGCGCAACGGGTGCTGCTGCGCCAGCGCGAAGGCTTGTTCGGCCACCCTGCGCGCGCCAAGTGAGGTTGCGATGCTCGAAATGCCGGGCAGCTCGATGCGTTCGCCCGCCGCCAGCGACTGGGCAAACGAATCGGCGCCCACTGTCTCCACCGCCACCACCGGCACATCGCTCCAGCCATTGCGGCGCAGGCCTTCGACCACGCCGCACAGCAGTCCGCCGCCGCCTACCGACAGCAGCACCGCATCGGGCTTGAAGCGCGCCGCAGCTACTTCGTCGATCATGCTGGCATGCCCCTGCCAAAGGAGCGGGTCGTCAAACGGATGGATGAATGCGTCAGTACCAGTGACCATCGACTGCGCCAGCGCGTTCGCTTCCTGGAATGAGGCGCCATGCACGATCACCTGCGCATTCTCGCGGGCGATCAACTCCTTCGCGCGTTCGGTCGTGGTCTCGGGTACGACCACCACCACCGGCACACCCAGCCTGCGCCCCGCATAAGCGGCGGCGATGCCGGCGTTCCCGCCGGACGACGAGATAAAGCGCGTGGCGCCGCGCCGGACATACTCTTCGCATGCAAAGCCGATACCGCGGATCTTGAATGAGCCGGGCGGCTGCATGGCCTCCATTTTCAGCCAGACCGACTGGCCATCGCGGGCGGACATCGCGCCCGATTCGAATAACGGTGTGTGCAGGTGCAGCGGCATGGTTCAGGCGTATCTCGGAAGCTGGCCGCAATGGCGGCGCCGACTGCGTCAATAAAGCGCGCGGGCTCGTCGACGTACAGCGCCAGCATTGCCTGGCCGGGCCTGAAAGCATACCCGAAACGCTCGGCCTCGACCACGGCGCCGGCGCGCAGCGCGAGCAGCACGTTGGGCTTGTCGAACGCCGACACGACATAGGCGTCCGCACTGCTGGCCGCAAGCGGCGCGCACGTCGCCATGGGCAAATCATGCGGGTATTAACCAATTGGAAACATTACACTCCTTGCTGCTGCCAATTTGGCAACCACCCCGCGCAATATCAGGAAAATCAACGTGATACGGATTGCAAACTTGCGTCAATGCCAGAGCTTTCAAGTAAAATCCACTTTCCGCAATTTTGCATTTCGGACGCGCGACGTGCTTCCCTCACCGACATGACCCTGGCCGCAACTTCAGAAACGAACGCTTACGACCTGTCCACATGCGACAGGGAACCCATCCGCACTCCGGGCAGCATCCAGCCGCACGGTTTCGCGCTGACGCTGGCAGGCGACCTGGTCGTGCTGCAGGCGAGCGAGAACCTGGAGCAGCATGTCGGCATCGCCCCCACTGGCGCGCTAGGCCAGCCACTGGCGCGCGTGATCGGCGATGCGGCAGCCACGCTGCTGGCGACCGAGCTTGGCGCCACCCGCATCGCCGAACGCCCGCTGTACCTTGGTACCGTCTGCATCCACAACGCATGCTATTTCGACGTGCTGGCGCACCGCTATGACAGTGTGCTGATGCTCGAATTCGAAAGCGTCGAACGGCGCGCGTCGGCCGACTTCCGCAACCTCTACCCGCTGGTTGGCGAGTTCCTGCTCAAGCTGAACGACACCAATACCACCGAAGCGATGAGCGCCCTTGCCGCCGACGAAATCCGCGCAGTGACCGGCTACGGCCGCGTGATGGTCTATCACTTCGACCACGACGGCCACGGCCACGTGATCGCGGAGAGCCTGGCCGACGGCTACCACTCGTACTTTGGCCAGCGCTTCCCGGCAACCGACATTCCGCGCCAGGCCCGCGAGCTCTATACGCTCAACCGCATCCGCCTGATCCATGACGCCAACTACACGCCGGCGCGGCTTGTCCCGGCGCTTAACCCGGTCACTGGCGCCCCCAACGACCTGTCGTTTGCGGCACTGCGCAGCGTGTCGCCGGTCCACCTGCAGTACATGCGCAACATGAACACGCTGGCGTCGATGTCGGTGTCGCTGGTCGTCAAGGGCAAGCTGTGGGGACTGATCTCCTGCCATAACGAGACGCCCTGCCCGGTGGCCTTCGAACAGCGCACCGCCTGCGAGCAGCTGGGCCAGATCCTGGCGCTGTCGATCGAATCGCGCGAGGACGCCAACGAACTCGAGTTCCGGCTCGACCTGCGCCGCATCATGGTATCGATGCTGGGCGGCCTGACACAGGGCGCCAACTTCATCGACAACATGAGCAGCGTGTTCCCTGCCCTGCTCAAGTTCGAACGCGCGGGCGGCGTGGCGATCATCGTCGACGAGCACTTGCTGACGTACGGCGATACGCCGCCGGACGCCCAAATCCGCGAGCTGGTTGGCTGGCTGTCGACCAAGGCGCACGGCGACATTTTCCACACCGACCAGCTGTCCAAAGTGTACGCCCACGGCGCACAGATGACGCGCAACGCCAGCGGCATCCTTGCGCTGCCGATCTCGCGCATCCACAAGCACTATCTGATCTGGTTCAGGCCCGAGGTGATCCACACCATCGACTGGGCCGGCAACCCGCATGCGAAAGAAGGCGCCGGCCCGCTCGGCCAACTGACGCCGCGCACCAGTTTTTCAACCTGGCGCGAGACGATCCACGGCACCAGCATCCCATGGCATAACGGCGAACTGGAACTGGCGCTGGAATTTCGTACCGCCCTGCTGGGCATTGCGCTCGAACGTGCCGAGCAGATGGCCGAACTGGCCGAAGAGCTTGGCCGCGCAAACAAGGAACTCGAAGCGTTTTCGTACTCGGTATCGCACGACCTGCGCGCGCCGCTGCGCCACATCGTCGGCTTCTCCGACCTGCTGCTTGAATCGGCCGGCAACGACGACGTCGAAAAGCGCCACCGCTTCCTGAAGAACATCAAGGAATCGGCACGCCTGGCGGGCAAGCTGGTCGACGACCTGCTGAGCTTCTCGCAAATGGGCCGCGCGGCGCTGCGGCCAACCAACATCAGCATGAACGAGCTGGTACGCGGCTGCATCGAGAAGCTCGCGGGCGATACGCGCGGCCGCGACGTGCGCTGGGAAGTCGAAGACCTGCCCGAAGTGCGCGCCGACGCGACCTTCATCCAGCTTGCGCTGTACAACCTGATGGCCAACGCGGTGAAGTTCACCAGCCAGAAGGACAGCGCGGTGATCCGCATCAGCGCCGAGCGCCACGAACACGAGAACGTGTTCCACGTCGCCGACAACGGCGCAGGATTCAACATGGAGTACGTTCACAAGCTGTTCGGCGTGTTCCAGCGCCTGCACCGCATGGAGGACTTCCAGGGAACCGGCATCGGCCTGGCCAACGTGCGCCGCATCGTCGAGCGCCACGGCGGCCGTGTGTGGGCAAATTCGATACCCGGCGAAGGCGCCACTTTCTCGTTCAGCATTCCTAAAGAACTACCTGTTTAAGGCAAGACCATGTTAAAGCCCATCCTTCTGGTCGAAGACAATCCGAACGACCTCGAACTGACGCTGATTGCGCTTGAAAAAAGCCAGTTGGCCAATGAAGTGATTATTGTGCGCGACGGCGCCGACGCCCTCGACTACCTGATGTGCCGCGGCGAATACGCCAAGCGCCAGGCTGGCAACCCGGCCGTCGTGCTGCTCGACCTCAAGCTGCCGAAGGTCGACGGCCTTGAAGTGCTGCGCGAGATCCGCACCACCGCCGGCCTGAAAAGCACGCCAGTGGTCATGCTGACTTCGTCGAAAGAGGAGCAGGACCTGCTGCGCAGCTATGAGCTGGGCGTGAACGCATATGTCGTCAAGCCGGTCGACTTTACCGAATTTGTCCGCGCGATCGCGGACCTGGGCATCTTCTGGGCGGTGCTCAACGAACCGCCTCCTGGCTCCTACCGCTACACCAAGCCGCGCGATTAAGCGGGGCTGGAAGGCTGGTCCGCGGCCGCAAACTGCTGCCTGCGACGGCGCAGCAAGTGGCGGATGCGTGAACTCAGCACATCGGCGCTGTAAGGCTTCTGCAGCAGGTTCACGCCCGGATCGAGCTTGCCTTCGTGCGTCAGCACGCCTTCCGCATAGCCTGATGTGAACAGCACCTGCGCGCGCGGCAAGCGCGCCAGCACCGCTTCGCCCATTTCCAGCGCACTGACCTTGCCCGGCATGATCACGTCGGAGAACACCAGGTCCACCTGCGCGCCCGCATCAACCAGCGCGATCGCGCTTTCGGCGTCCTCCGCCTGCAGCACCTGGTAGCCAAGCGCGGACAGCAGTTCGAAGGTGCTGTTGCGTACGTCCGCTTCGTCCTCCACCACCAGGATCGTCTCGACGCCGCCGACCAGCGGCGCCGGCGGGCACTCCTCGTCAAGCACCGGCTCGGTCGCGCTCTTGAGCAGGAAAATCTTCACGCTGGTGCCCTCCCCTGGCTCGCTCTTGAGCAGGATCTCGCCGCCCGATTGCTTGACGAAGCCATACGCCATCGACAGCCCGAGGCCGGTGCCCTGGCCGGTCGGCTTGGTGGTGAAGAAAGGTTCAAAGGCGCGCTGCAGCACGCCCGGCGGCATGCCGCGGCCGGTGTCGGACACTTCGATCATCACGTAATCGGCATTGCCTACCTCGGACAGCTCGGGCGACCCGGCGCAGAGGTTGGCGGCGCGGATGGTCAGGGTGCCGCCGTCGATCATGGCGTCGCGCGCATTGATGGCCAGGTTCAGGATCACATTGGTCAGCTGGCTCGGATCGACCGTGGTGCTCCACAAGCCGGTCTGGATATCGGTGACGATGTTCGAGCGCGGGCCGAGCACGCGCCGCATCATCTCGTCCATGCCGTTCAAAACCGAGCCCGGATTGACCACTACCGCTTGCAGCGGCTGGCGCCGCGCGAACGCCAGCAAGTGCGCCGACAGCTTGGCGCCGCGTTCCACGCCAGCGAGGGCAATGTCGATGCGCGCGCGCGCGTTTTCGCTGACGCCGCCCAGCAGCTTTAGCAGCTGCAGGTTACCGCCGATGATCTGCAAGACGTTGTTGAAGTCATGGGCGACGCCGCCGGTCAGCTGGCCGATCGCTTCCATCTTCTGGGCCTGGTGCAGCGCGGACTGGCTGGCGGCCAGCTCCTCCTGGCTGCGGCGCAGCGAGACGAAGGCTTCGTCGCGCTGGCGGCGCGCGATGAACGCAGCGCTGTGATAGCGCACGCGCGCCATCAGCTCGCGCGGGTCGGGCCACTTGACCAGGTAGTCATTGGCCCCGGTGGCAAAGGCTTTCGCCTTGATGTCGGCATCCTCTTCGGAAGACAGCAGGATTACTGGCAGGTGTTCGGTATCGGGATTAGCGCGCAGCAGGGTAATGACGTCGAATCCATCGGTCCCCGGCATCCGCAGGTCGACCAGCACCACGGTGGCGTTCACTTCGCGGGCGAGTTCAACCGCGCACTCGGCGCGCGAGTCGTAACGCAGCGCGACGTCGGAGCATCCCTCAAGACAATGACCAATAAAGTCCTGCGCATAAGGTTGGTCGTCGATCAGCAGGATCGAGCAGGAACAAGATTCATCAATCATTGCAGTCTTATTTTCGAATTCGGTGCAACTTAATATTGTTGCACAATGTGAATTCTACATCACGGGAATTTTTCAAGTGCAAGCAATCGTGCGCGCGGCCAGCGCCATCCGGCGCCCATGTTGAATAACGCACAGACGGGGTCGGCTAGCAGGGCCAAAGTCAGCTTTCGAAACACAACTTGCCAAATTTCCAGGAGTAATCATGCGCACTAACTCGACTACGACCAAAGCAGGCAGCAAACAGATTCCCACCTCCACCGAGATGGACGCGATCGCTCTCTTGACGGAAGACCACGCAAAGGTCAAAGCGATGTTTGAACAATACGAGGGCCTGGGCGACCGCGCCCACGCCACCAAGCAAAAGCTGGCGATGCAGATTTGCACCGAACTGACCAAGCACGCCACCGCGGAAGAAGAAATTTTCTATCCGGCAGTGCGCGAAGCGAACAAGGACAACGAAGACCTGGTCGATGAAGCCACGGTGGAACACGCCTCCGCCAAGGACCTGATCGCGCAGATCATGTCGATGGATTCCAGCGACGAGCTGTTCGACGCGAAAGTGAAAGTGCTCGGCGAGCAGATCGAACACCACGTCGAGGAAGAAGAAGGCGAGATGTTCCCGAAAGCCCGCACGGCTGGCCTCGACCTGGTGGCCCTCGGCGAGGAAATCCAGGCGCGCAAAGACGAGATCGAGATTCCGCAGCGCATGAATTAAATTCCTGCAGCGCTAGCAAGGCAAAGCCAAGGCCACGCTGCATGCGTGGCTTTTTTTGGCCCGTCGTTCCGGCGCCGGCAATCACGCCAGCTCGACCAGCACCGGCTGGTGGTCGGGCCCGTCGATGGCGTCGCATACCGCCATCGCGCGAACCCGGTCGGCCAGGTCGGCACTGGCGAAGACGAAATCGAAAGTGAAGGGTTGGGGGTCCCGCACGCAAACAGTCGGCGCGTGCGCAACGCCAGCGTTAGCCACCTCCCACGCGTCGCAGAATGGGGCGACGCTGTCGCCGAACGGCGCCAGCATCAGGCCGTGGTCGCTGGAGCCCGGCACAAAGTTAAAGTCGCCCGCCAGCAGGACAGGCGCGGGCCGCGGCACCGGGCTGAACGGCCCGTCGCCAGCGCTGCCGCCTGGCATTGCGCGCGCCTGCAGGCTGGCCTCGAGGTGCAGATCGCGCAAGCGCTCAACCTGCGCGGTGCGCTGCGCTGGCGAGAAGTATTCGAGGTGGGTGGTCGCAAGCCGCAATGGACCGAGCGGCGTATCAAGCGTGGCCTCGAGCGCAATGCGCTGCATGCTCATCACGCCGGGGTGCGCGGGCCAGGGCAAGGCATGGCGAAATACCTGCCGTACCGGATAGCGCGAAAAAATCATGTTGCCGAACAAGCGGCGCCCGCCCCCATCTTCATCCAGCACATCGGTGGCCAGCCCCGCCACCGGCGTGTACCCGGGCAGGCGCTGGGCCAGGCCGGCGAACTGGTTGCGGCCGTCGCAGCCAGCCAGGTCGCTGAAGCCGCTGGAAACCTCCTGGAAACAGAGGACGTCGGCGTCGGCAATGCAGCGCAGGTCGGACACGACGCGGTCGAGGCTGCATGCCTGGCCAGGTCCGCGGCCGCGCTGGATGTTCCAGGTAATGAGTTTCATGCGCCGCCTCCGCCAGGTTATCTGCAAAAACGATAACCGAGCATCCTGCGGCAAGACTGACGCACATCAGCCAAACGCAAAAGGGGCCACATTGCTGTGGCCCCTTGCATATTCTGGCTCCCCGACCTGGACTCGAACCAGGGACCTGCGGATTAACAGTCCGTCGCTCTACCGACTGAGCTATCAGGGAAAAGAGGCCGCATTATAGCTGGCCTGTAGAAAATTGGCGAGAGTAAATCTGCAAAATATGCGAATCGGCTACACCTGGGCCGAGGTGCAATCTTGCATCGTATAATCAACCAGTGTCGAAACGAACCGAATCGGCAGTCTTAGCGAAGAGACAATAATGGACGACGCCATCCGGCGCATCTTGGGATCCAGGCACAGCCGTGACGCCGGAAGGTTTGGACCGGCAGTGCTGCTGGTGCTTGTCTTCATCATCGACTGGAACACCCCGCTTGGCTTCGCCGTGTGCATTGCCTATGCGCCGGCTGTCCTGCTGGCGGCGCTGACCCGCCAGCGCATCCACGTGGCCGCGGTCGCGCTGGCCGCCATGCTGCTGACACTGGCCGGCATTTTCCTCTCTCCCCCTGCCCTGCCCGGCACCCCGGGCATCTTCATCGTCGTCCACCGCGCCCTGGCATTGGCCGCCATCGCCACCAGCGCGTTGCTGGCGATCTTCGTGATCCGCCTGGTCAACCGGTTCGCCGCGGCCAACCGCATGCTCGACATGGCCAGCACCCTGGGCAAACTGGGCGGGTGGCGGGTCGACCTTGAGGCCGGGCAGGTGCACTGGTCGAATGAAGTGGCGCGCATCCACGGGGAGCCGGCGGGCTATTCGCCGAGCCTTGAGGAAGGAATCAATTACTATGCGCCCGAACACCAGGTTCTGATCCGGCAGCGCGTCGGCGCCTGCATCGAGCAGGGCACGCCCTTTGCGGAGGAGATGCAGATCGTCACCCGTGGCGGGGAGCGGCGCTGGGTGCGCTGCGTCGGCCGCGCCGTGCGCGACGAACGCGAAGCCATTATCGCGATCCAGGGCGCCTTCCAGGACATTGGCGAACACAAGTCCATCGAAACGCAATTGCGCCAGAGCCTGGCATCGTGGCACAGCCTGGCCGAAGCGATGCCGATGACAGTCTGGACCGCGAACGAGGACGGCACACTCGACTATTTCAACCAGTCGATGTCCGACTACTCCGGCCTGTCCCGGCAAGAACTTTTGCCCAACGGCTGGATGGAACTCGTCCACCCGGACGACGGCGCGGCCACGCTGGCCACCTGGCGGCGCGCGATGCAAGACCTGACGCCTTACGAAGCCCAGTTCCGGCTGCGGCGCCACGACGGCGCATACCGCTGGCACATCTCGCGTGCAGCCCATGTGCCCGACAGCGTGACCGGGGCGGCCAGATGGTATGGCAGCGCCGTCGATATCGACGACCAGATGCGCCTGCAACACGAGGCGCGCACCCTCGCCGACCGCCTGACCGCAACCATGGAAAGCGTCGGCGACGCCATTCTCGCCCTCGACAGCCAGTGGCGCGCGGTGTACATCAACCAGCATGCCGAGATCTTGCTCAACACCAAACGCGAAGAACTGATTGGCGAACACATCTGGTCAAAGTTCCCGGAAGCAGTCGGCTCGACCTTCGAAAAGGAATACCGCCGCTGCGTCGAACAGCAGGTCGCGGTGCGGTTCGAGGAGTATTTCGCGCCCTTGCAAAAGCACTTCGAGATCAACGCCTACCCGGCGCCGGATGGGCTGACGGTGTACTTCCGCGATATTACCCAGCAGCGCATGCTGGCCGAGCAGATGATCCAGGCGCAAAAACTGGAATCGCTGGGCCGACTGACGGGCGGCGTTGCCCATGACTTCAATAATTTGCTAACAGTTATCTTGGGCAATGCTGAGATGCTGGTCGAGCAGGCCGCACCCGGCGCGACCGAGCACGTGCTTGCGGAGATGATCTTCGACGCCGCCCAGCGCGGGGCCGCCATGACGCAGCGCCTGCTCGCCTTTGCGCGCAAGCAGGCGTTGGAACCGGCCCCATCCGACCTGAACCGCCTGGTCGCCAGCACCGACCGGCTGCTGCGCCATACCCTGGGGGGCCACATCGAGATCGAGATGCTGCAAGCCGGCGGCTTGTGGCTGACCCTGGTCGATCCGGGGCAACTCGAAAGCGCCCTGCTCAACCTGGCGATCAACGCCAGGGATGCGATGCCCGACGGCGGCCGCCTGACCATCGAAACCGGCAACGCCGACCTGGACGAGGCATACGCCAGCCAGCACAGCGGCGTGGCGCCGGGCGAGTACGTGATGCTGGCGGTAACGGACAGCGGCAACGGCATCGCGCCCGAACTGCTGGCGCGGGTATTCGAACCGTTCTATACGACCAAACAGATGGGCAAGGGAACCGGACTCGGCCTTGCAATGGTGTATGGTTTCGTCATGCAATCAAAAGGCCACATCGCCATCTACAGTGAGCTCGGGCATGGCACCACGGTGAAGATCTACCTGCCCCGGCTGGTCAATGCGGAGCTACCCGGCGCCCCTGCAAGTGCGGCTGAACTCGTCCAATGTGGCAGCAATCAACTCATCCTCCTGACCGAAGACGACGCCATGGTACGCGCTTACGCGCGCGGCCAGCTGCTTGAGCTGGGCTACCGCGTGATCGAAGCGGCCAGTGCCGCGGAAGCGCTTGAATTGCTGCACGAACAGGACGATATCGACCTCTTGCTCACCGACGTGGTCATGCCAGGCGGCATGAGCGGACGCCAGCTGGCCGACGCCGTCCAGGCCTTCCGGCCCACCCTGCCGATCCTGTTCACCTCGGGCTACACTGAAGGCGCGATGATTCATCATGGCAGGCTCGAGCCGGGAGTCATGCTGCTGAACAAACCCTACCGCCGCGCGGAACTTGCGCACAAGGTAGCGGCCGCCCTGGCCCCGGCCAGGATGGAGGCGCAATGAACGGGTGCCGCCTGCTGATACTGGACGACGACGAATCGATTGCGCGCACCGTCGCGCTGATCGCAGCGTCGGGCGGCGCGCAAAGCCGCATTTGCACCAGCGCCCACGAGTTCCTGGACCTGGCGGCCGCGTGGGAGCCGACCCACTTGTTCGTCGACCTGCAAATGCCCGATATGGACGGCTTGCAAGTGTTGAGCGAGCTGGCCAAACGCGGCTGCCGTGCCAGGATCATCATCAGCAGCGGGGTCGGCGCCCGGGTGCTGGAAGCTGCCGTGCTGTCCGCCAACGAACTCGGGCTCGATGTCTGCGGCATGTTGGCCAAGCCGTTCCGCCTGAACGAATTGCGCGCACTACTGTTCGAGGCCAATGGTGAGCCCACCAGGTTGGCGGAGGCCGCCAGGCCCTTGCCGGCGCCGGCATTCAAGCCAGGCGTTGCCGACCTGCAAACCGCGCTCGACCAGAAACACTTGTTTGTGGTCTACCAGCCCAAAATCCACTGCTCCACCGGCCGCCTGAGCGGGCTGGAAGCCCTGGTGCGCTGGCAGCATCCGGACCATGGCATTATCACGCCCGACCGCTTCATCCCCCTGGCCGAAGAAGCCGGACTGATCGACGCCATTACGCTTGCCGTGCTCAATGACGCCTTGCCGTGGTTTGCCAAGTGGTCGCTTGACTATGAGAAACTGGGTGAACTGACCCTGTCGATCAACATTTCCGCGCGCAGCCTGGGCCGGCCCGAACTGATCGATTCCATCGTCAACCTGTGTACGCACAGCGGGGTCAGCCCTTCAAAGCTGATCTTCGAACTGACCGAGACCGCCGCCATGGACGAACCGGTGGCGGCGCTGACCTTGCTTACCCGCCTGCGGGTGCACGGCTTCCTGCTGTCGCTCGACGACTTTGGCACCGGCTACTCGTCGATGCTGCAACTGGTACGCCTGCCGTTCTCGGAGCTGAAGATCGACCGTTCCTTCGTCGCCAGCGCGGCCACGTCGCAAGAGTCGCGCGCGGTGATCCGCTGCATTACCGACCTGGGCCGCAGCCTGGGGATGAAGACCACCGCGGAAGGCGTCGAAGACAGCGCTACCCACGCCTACCTGCAGGAAATTGGCTGCGACCTGGCGCAAGGCTATCTGTTCTCGCGCCCGCTGACGCCAATGTTGCTGGCGAACTGGATGGACAAGCACCTGGAGCGGTTTGGGGCGGACTAATGTGCCCGTCGTTCCCGCGCAGGCGGGAATCCATAGGGACGGCGTCGACGTTACAGCGTGCAACGCCATAGTGCCGCGGAAGTCTGGGTTCCCGCCTGCGCGGGAACGACGCGTTGTGGCCGCACATGCGCGCTTTACGGCCGCACATGCAAAAAAGGCCACGTTTTTCAACGTGGCCTTCTAAATTCTGGCTCCCCGACCTGGACTCGAACCAGGGACCTGCGGATTAACAGTCCGTCGCTCTACCGACTGAGCTATCAGGGAAAAGAGGCAACATTATGTACTTCTCAAGCAGCGCTGTCAATGCTTGGCATTTCCCGCACTCACCCTTCGTCGTACTTTCCGAAGCCTATCGGATCGTGCTTACGCCCAACCCGAAAGAAGCAAGAGTTTAGAGCACTTTCGCGATTGCGTCAATCACGCGATCAATATTTTTCGAGTTCAGCGCGGCGACGCAAATACGGCCGGTGTCGACTGCGTAGATCGAATGCTCCTTGCGCAGGTGCTCGACCTGTTCCTTGGTCAGGCCCGAGTACGAGAACATGCCAACCTGTTCCCGAACAAATTCAAAGTCCTTGCCCGGCGCTTTTTCTTTCAGCTTCTCGACGAATTCGTTGCGCATCTCGCGGATACGCACGCGCATGCCTTCGAGCTCCTGCTCCCACAGCGCGCGCAGTTCCGGCGTGGTCAGCACGGTGGCGACCACTTTGCCGCCGTGGATCTGCGGGCTCGAATAGTTGGTGCGCACGACGCGCTTGAGTTGCGACAGCACGCGGGCAGCTTCTTCGGCCGACGCGGCGACGACGCTCAGCGCGCCAACGCGTTCGCCGTACAGCGAGAACGACTTCGAGAACGAGTTCGACACCAGCAGCGGGCCGCCTGCGGCCGCAAAGCGCGACACCACGGCGCCGTCCTGGGCGATGCCCGCGCCGAAGCCCTGGTAGGCCATGTCGAGGAAAGGAATCAGGCCGCCTTCGGTAACCGCCTTGATCACGTCGCCCCACTGGTCGGCGGTGAGGTCCGCGCCGGTCGGGTTATGGCAGCAGGCGTGCAGCACGACCACCGAACCGCGCGGCATCGCGTGCAGCGACGCCATCATGCCGGCGAAGTTGACGCCGCGCGTGGCCGGATCGTAGTAGGTGTAGTTGTCGACGGTGAAGCCGGCGCCTTCGAACAGGGCGCGGTGGTTCTCCCAGCTTGGATCGCTGATGTAGACCTGCGCGCCCGGCGCAAAGCGCTCAAGGAAGTCGGCGCCGATTTTCAGCGCGCCGGTGCCGCCGATGGCTTGCACGGTGACCGCGCGCTTCTCTTGAATAATCGGGCTGTCGGCACCAAATACCAGCTCCTGAACCGCCTTGTCGTACGCAGCCAGTCCCTCGATCGGCAGATAGGTACGCGGCGCCAGTTGTTCCGCAAGCAGGGCTTCGGCCTTGCGTACGCACTCCAGCAGCGGCACTTTGCCGTTATCGTCATAATAGACGCCTACGCCCAGGTTGATTTTGCCTGGGTTGGTGTCGGCATTGAACGCCTCGGTGATACCCAAAATAGGGTCGCGCGGGGCCATGGCGATGGCGCTGAAGATACTGGCGGAAGCTGGTGAAGTCATCGTGATAAACTTGAGTGTCGGCTGGGTTGTATAGACAGCGGCCCTTATATTCATTGGGTCGCGAGCGGAGTCCCATTCTAACAAAGGTCTGATCGTATGGCAGAATTATCCGTCGCAACTACCCCGGAACCGACCGTCGTCACGTTCCCCGACTCCCCTTTCAAACTGCACCAGCCCTTCCCTCCGGCGGGCGACCAGCCGACCGCGATCGAGGGCCTGATCGAAGGGATCAACGACGGCCTGTCGTTCCAGACCCTGCTCGGCGTGACCGGCTCGGGCAAGACCTACACGATGGCCAACGTCATCGCGCGCGCCGGCCGTCCGGCGATCGTCTTTGCGCCGAACAAGACGCTGGCAGCGCAGCTGTATTCGGAGTTCCGCGAGTTCTTCCCGCAGAATGCGGTCGAATACTTCGTCAGCTACTACGACTACTACCAGCCGGAAGCCTACGTGCCGCAGCGCGACCTGTTCATCGAAAAGGACTCGTCGATCAACGAGCATATCGAGCAGATGCGCCTGTCGTGCACCAAGTCGCTGATGGAGCGGCGCGACGTGGTGATCGTGGCGACCGTATCGGCCATTTACGGTATCGGCAACCCGAACGAGTACCACCAGATGATCCTGACCTTGCGCGCCAAGGACAAGGTCGCGCAGCGCGACGTTATCGCGCGCCTGATCCAGATGCAGTACACGCGCAACGAAATGGACTTCGGCCGCGGCACCTTCCGCGTGCGCGGCGACACCATCGACATCTTCCCGGCGGAGCACGCCGAGCTGGCGATCCGCGTCGAGATGTTCGACGACGAAATCGAATCGCTGCAGCTGTTTGATCCGCTTACCGGGCGCGTGCGCCAGAAGATCCCGCGCTTTACCGTCTATCCGGGCTCGCACTATGTGACGCCGCGTTCGACGGTGCTGCGCGCCGTGGAAAGCATCAAGGCCGAACTGCGCGACCGCCTTGAGTTCTTCCGCAACGAGAACAAGCTGATTGAAGAACAGCGGCTCGAACAGCGCACCCGCTTCGACCTGGAGATGATGGCCGAAATCGGCTTCACCAAGGGCATCGAGAACTACTCGCGCCACCTGTCGGGCGCGATGCCGGGCGAGCCGCCCCCTACCCTGGTCGACTACCTGCCGAAGGACGCCATCATGTTCCTCGACGAGTCGCACGTGCTGGTCGGGCAGCTCAACGCGATGTACAACGGCGACCGTTCGCGCAAGACCAACCTGGTGGACTTCGGGTTCCGCCTGCCGTCGGCGCTGGACAACCGTCCGCTCAAGTTCGAAGAGTTCGAGGGCAAGATGCGGCAGACGATTTTCGTCTCCGCGACGCCGGCCGACTACGAAAAGACGCACGCCGACAACGTGGTGGAACAGGTGGTCCGGCCAACGGGCCTGGTCGACCCGCTGGTGATCGTCAAGCCCGCGCGCACCCAGGTCGACGACCTGATGTCGGAGATTAACGACCGCATCGCCAAGGACGAGCGCGTGCTGGTGACGACGCTGACCAAGCGCATGGCCGAGCAGTTGACGGAGTACCTGGGCGACCACGGCATCAAGGTGCGCTACCTGCACAGCGATATCGAGACGGTGGAAAGGGTCGAGATCTTGCGCGACCTGCGCCTTGGCACCTTCGATGTGCTGGTCGGGATCAACCTGCTGCGCGAGGGCCTCGACCTGCCGGAGGTGTCGCTGGTGGCGGTGCTGGACGCCGACAAGGAAGGCTTCCTGCGTTCCGAGCGAAGCCTGATCCAGACCATTGGTCGCGCGGCGCGTAACCTCAACGGCGTGGCGATCCTGTACGCCGACAAGATCACCGATTCGATGAAGATGGCGATCGACGAGACCGAGCGCCGCCGCGCCAAGCAGATCGCGTTCAACGAGGCCAACGGCATCACGCCGCGCGGCATCAAGAAGCAGATCAAGGAGCTGATCGACGGCGTCTACAGCCCGCAGCAGGCGCGCGAAACGCTCGACGCGGAAAAGGAAACCGCGAAGATCGAGTCGATGAGCGAGAAGCAGATCAGCAAGGAGATCAAGCGACTGGAGAAGCTGATGGTCGACCACGCGAAGAACCTCGAATTCGAGAAGGCGGCCCAGGTGCGCGACCAGCTGCATGTGCTCAAGCAGCAGGCCTTTGGTGCGCCGGGCACCGACAACATCGTGTCGATACTCGGCAAATAATCACGGCAGCTGGCGCGCGAAGATCTCCACGATCCGGCGCGCCAGTTCTTCGCGCCGGTACGGCTTGCTGAGCAGCTGGACGCCGGCATCGAGGCGTCCGCCGGTGGTCAGCGCATTGCGCGTATAGCCCGACGTGTACAGCACCCGCACACCAGGAAGCAGCTCCTTCGCCCTCTGCGCCAGCGCGGTACTCGACACCGGCCCCGGCATCACCACATCGGTGAACACCAGGTCCACCTGCACGCCGCCTTCGAGCATCGTGACGGCGCTTTGCCCGTCATGGGCGTGCAGCACCGTGTAGCCAAGCTCCTGCAACTGGCTGATCGCCGTTTCGCGAACCTCGTCGTCGTCCTCCACCACCAGGATTGTTTCGCCGCCGCCCACCAGGTCGCAGACCGGCGCGATTTCCGCTTCGGTCTCGGCCTTTTCGGAACGCGGCAAATGGATCACGACCGACGTGCCGCTGCCGGGCATGCTGAGCAGCTGGATGTGGCCGCCGCTTTGCTTCACGAAGCCGTAAGCCATGCTCAGCCCCAGCCCGGTACCCTTGCCGACCGGTTTGGTCGTGAAGAATGGCTCGAACGCCAATGCCTGGACTTCGGGACTCATGCCCGTACCGGTGTCGGACACGGTCAGCCTGACGTACTGGCCGGCTGCGAGGTCGGGCGCCGCGTCAGGCCCGTCGCCGCTGATCGTGCTGTTGTCGAGCGCGATGGTGACAGTGCCGCCTTCAGGCATCGCATCGCGCGCGTTGATGACCAGGTTGAGGATCACGTTTTCCAGCTGTCCCGGATCGACCAGGGTGTTCCACAGCCCGTCGTCCGCGCGGATCGCAAGCTGGACCGACTCGCCCAGCGCGCGGCGCAACAGGTCATCCATATTGACCATCACCCGGGTCAGGTCGAGCACCAGCGGCTGCAAAGGCTGGCGCCGCGCAAACGCCAGCAGTTGCGAAGAAAGCTTGGCGCCGCGGTCCACCGCCGATTGCATGCTGGCGAGGCGTTTCTGCAGGCGCTCGTCGCCTTTACAGAGTAGTTGCAACAGTTGAACATTACCGCCGATTACATGCAGCACGTTGTTGAAGTCGTGCGCGATACCGCCCGTCAGTTTTCCCACGGCTTCCAGCTTCTGGGCATGCTGGAGGGCCGCGCGGGCCTCGTCCAGCGCCTTGCCGCGCTCGACTTCCAGCCGCTCGGCCGCCTTGCGCAGGGAAATGTCGCGGATGAACGCACTGGCGGCATGCCCATTCGCCGTCGGCAGCCCGGCGATCGCCAGCTCAACGGGAATACCAAGGCCGCTCCTGTGCATGGCAGTCACTTCCATTACGTTGCGGATCAGGGTGGCGCCGCCGGACTCGGTAAAGCGCCGGAACCCGCGCTCGTGGGCGTCGCGCTCGGCGACGGGAATAATCAGCTCGGTCAACTGACGCCCGACCGCTTCAGCCGCGCTCCACCCGAACATGCTTTCGGCTTTTGCATTCCAGTCGGTGACATGGCCGGTGGAATCGACCGCGACAAACGCGTCGTGCGAATGGTCGAGGATGACCCTGATGCGTTGCTGCTCGGCGGCAAGTTGCCCGTTGGCGTCGCGCAGCGTGCTCTCATCCATCTTGGCGCGCGTGATATCGGTATGCGTGCCGATGGTGCGCAAAGGGCGCAGCTGCTCGTCGCGCGTGACGGCCATGGCGCGCGCCAGCATCCAGCGCCAGCTGCCGTCCTTGCAGCGCATCCGGAACTCGACGGAATAGAGGGAATCCGTGCTGCCGAGATAGCGGTCGAGTTCGGCCATCGCCGTTGCCTTGTCGTCCGGATGCAGCAAGCGCGCCCATTCATCGAGGTTATCGGCCAGCTCACTTTCCGCGTAGCCCAGCATTTCCTTCCAGCGCTTGGAATAGACCACGGCGTTGGTCTTGCAGTTCCAGTCCCAGACGCCGTCGCCGGCCCCTTCCAGCGCATATTTCCAGCGAAACTCGCTGTCACGCAGCTGGCCCGTCATTTCATTGGCCAGCCGCGCCGCGCGCCGCTGGCCGGACGCCAGCGCCCATACGAGCAGGCCGAGCAGCGCGCTCAGGGCGGTGCCGACCACGGCGATCACGCGTGGCTCGTCCGATTCGAGGCGCGTCTCGAAGGCAGGGGCTGAACGCAGGTCCATGGTCCACGGCCTGCCGCCGATCATCATGCTTTTGGTTGCACGAAACTGCGACGGCTGCGACTGGGACGCCAGCGGGTGCGACTGGAACAGCAGCGCGCCCTGGTCCACCTCGGTGCCGTCGTAGATCGACATGATCAGGTCCTTCGAGCGCTCGCCGCCGATTCCCGCCATCAGGTCGTTGATGCGGAATGGCGCGCCGACCCAGCCGATCAGGTTGCGGCGGCGCTCGTCGACGCTGGCGGTGCTGGCGCCGCGGCGGTAGACCGGGAGGTACATGACGGTGCCGGCCTGCACATCCTGGCCGTTCTCCTGGATCAGCCGCACCTTGGCCGATGCCGACTGCTGGCCGGTGTCGCGCGCACGCTCCATCGCCTTTCTGCGGTTCGGCTCGGTCAACATGTCGAAGCCGAGCGCGCGCAGGTTCAGTCCGCTGAACGGCTCGATATGTGAAATCAGCGAGTAGACTTCGCGCGGGCCGGCCGGATGGACACCGTAGGACAGGCCCTCGGTGCGGATGCTGGCGACATGCTGCTCGAGCTGGCCGGGGGCGACCAGCCGCACCACTGCCAGGCCCTGGATGCCGGGATACTTTTCATCCAGCCTCAGCGAGCGGACGAACAAGCGGAAGTCGTCACGGTCGACATCCATCGAGCCCAGCAGGAAAGCCACCACGCCGCGCTGTACCTGCGCGTACGTCTCCATCCGCACTTCGATGCGCCTGGCCGCCTGGCGCACCTGGAAATCGAACTCGCTTTGCCGGGCGCGCTGCAGCTGATGGATTGCAATGTCCCACGCGCTGTACGTCGCCGCGAGCGACAGCGCGAACACCGCGAGCCCCAGCATCAGGGGAACGTGCTTGCGCAGGAATCGGAGCGAAGGAGTCTCGTCAGTGCGGCGGCTGGCGGAAAGTGACATGAAGGAAGATCCTGGAATGATGCCGGTCAATTAAGTTTATGGACCGTTTAACATTGCAGTGTAACAAGAACAGCGGCGCGCACAAAAACAAGACGAAAAAAAAGCCCGCTGGTGCGGGCTTCGTTCCAATGTATTACCAATAATTTAATCGCGAACCAGAGCCCATGCTATCTGCGTGGTGCCCGGAAGTTTGGACGCCCATGCTATCTGCATGGTGCCTCCAATGTGTAAATCGACTAGCGTATCCGGAATTACAAGTCCCCGGTTCTTCAAGCCACGGCTCAAGGACATTACACCTGTCAGAGCCAGCAGCAAACCTGGAACGCGCTTGAACTTGTGAACAAACTCAACCGCTGAACGCAGTGTAGCACATCTTTTTGTGCGGCGCACAAATTATTTTAGGCTGCAGGCAGCGCACCGAAGATCAGCGACTGGTGCGCCGCCACCCCGGCCATGGCGCCATCGGCCACGGCCAGCGCCACGCTGCCGGCGATACGGGCGGCGTCACCGCAGCAAAACACGCCCGCCACGGTGCTGGCCTGGCGCGCGTCGGTGCGCACGTACATGCCCAGCGGTCCCTCCTCCAGGGCGCAGCCCAACGCTTCGGCCAGCGGGCTATTGTGAGTGCGGCTCATGACGAACAGGCCGGCCATCGGGAAGCTGCGGCCGTCGCGCAGCACCACGTCGGCCTTGCCCGCGATGCGCGCGACCGGCGTGCGCTCGACTGCCACACCGCGTTCGGCCAGCGCCGCCAGTTGCCCCTCGTCCGGCTCCAGCATCTCGTTGAGGAAGAGCGTCACCTTGCCCCAGTCCGGCAGCATCATCGCGTGGTGCAGCGACATCGGCCCTGTCGCCAGTACGCCGATGTCGCCCTGCTCCAGTTCATAACCGTGGCAGTACGGGCAGTGGAACACGCTGCTGCCCCACCGGTCGGCCAGGCCTTCAACAGGTGGCAGGACATCGACGACGCCCGTGGCCAGCACCAGGCGGCGCGCCTGGAATGCGTGGCCATCCTGCAGCGCCACATCGAAGCCGTCGCCGTTTGCCACGGCACTGGCGGCAGTCCCTTCCTGCCAGGTGACGTTTGGATAAGCCATTAGCTGCGACCTGCCTTCGGCTGCGATGGCGGAGGCCTCGCGGCCGTCCTGCGTCAGGAAGCCGTGCGAGTGGCTGGCGTAGCGGTTGCGGCGCTGGCCGGCGTCGATGACCAGCACGCGGCGGCGCGCACGCGCCAGCTGCATCGCCGCCGACAAGCCGGCGTAGCTGCCGCCGACGACAATCGCGTCGAACTCACTGCTTGTGTGACTCGTGTCCATGGATTTCTCCTTTGTGTTTTGCATACAGATGGTTGAACTGGCTGGACAGGTCGGCGAGCGTCACATCCTTGAAGCGCTCGATCAGCAAGGCCTCGGCTTCTTCAAAAGTGCTGGCGAGCGACTGGTTGACGACCTTCTCGACCAGGCAGCTGGGGTGATCGACCCGGTTCCCCATCGCGAACACCGTCGGCGAGCCGACAGCCTCGTAGATATCGCGCAGCGTGACCTTGCTCAGGTCGCAGGTGATGGACCAGCCGCCGCCATGCCCCTTGCCTGAGCTGACGTAGCCGCGTTCGCGCAGGCCGGCCAGCACGCGCCGCACCAGTACGGGATTGGTGCGCAGGTAACCCGACAGTTGTTCGGATGTCAGGGGCGCCTCGCTGTGCGCCATGTGCAGCAGCACGTGCAGGATGGATGAAAGTTTGCTGTCTCGTCTCATGTAACTAATGATAGTACATAATTGAGAACGGTGCTGGCGCGCGGCGAAAAAAAACGCACGTCGCTAGTTGATGCGGGGATGGCTGCTAAGCGTTGAAGCTGCCATATGCGGGGCGTTCGAAGTATGCGCCGATCAAGAGCGGCAGGCCCGAGGCCAGCACTGCGGCCAGGGGCATCTGCCACTGCGGTCGCTGGCGGTCATGGTCGTGAGGTGCACCTCGGTCGCCACTGACTGCTGCAGCCATCCATTAGCCATCGCCCTCGGCTTTGCTGTGCGAGGAGACGGTAAAGCCGATCAGGCGCGCGACCACCGCGGCAAGGTACATCAGGCCGACGAGCATCTCGACGCTGGCCAGTGCGCGGGCCTGCGATGTCAGTGGAATCACATCGCCGATGCCGGTGCTCGATAACAGCGCGAAGCTGAGGTAGTTCAGCTCAGTCCAGGTGCGCGCATCGGAGGCGTTGACCGCCGCGGCGAACGTCCCAGGGTGCATCGCTTGCAGCAGCACGAACAGGTGCGTGAAGGCCCAGGCCAGCAGGGTGAAGGTGGCGGCTGCGGCAAACAGCTCGTCGGGCGTGGTGCGCCGGTCTTCCATCATGTAGCCGACCAGGCTGAGGGCCGCGTAAAAGTAGAACAGCGCTTCGAGCGCGGACGACCACGGCAGCAGGTGTTCCATCCCGAAGAGCGTTTGAAGCGCCAGCAGGATGATGATCGGTACTGCGATGGAACCGCTGATCCACGCATGGCCCGGCGTGCGGCGCACCATCAGGACAGTCATTGACAGGACGAGAACGCCGAACGCATTGAACACGACCTGGCCACCGCGGGTATCTTCGATTACCGGGTACAGCAGCATGCCGCAGAGTTGGACGAGCAGCAACACAGCCGACGGATGGCGTTTTGTGTGCAGTAACAGGTTAAGCGTATTCATCTTGGCGTGTCAGGTGCTTATAGTGTTTTCACGAATTCGCGGATGCCGCCCAACAGCATCTCGACCGACATTGCCGTCAGGATCAACCCCATCAGGCGTTCGAAGGCCGTCATTACCTGCGGGCCAAGCGCCTCCTGCAGCTTTTCGGCGCTGAGGAAAACAGCAAGCCATACGACACCCACCGAAGCGAGTGCCGCGACGTTGACTGCGATCTCAGTCATGGTGTTTGCCGAAAACAGCAGCACGGTTGCAAGCGCCGACGGGCCGGCCAGCGCAGGGATCGCCAAGGGCACGATGAACGGTTCGCCGCCATCGGTTTTGCCGAGAACACCGTCCGGATGCGGAAAGATCATGCGGATCGCGATCAAGAGCAGGATGACGGCGCCCCCGATGCGCAATGCCACTTCGGACAAGTGCAGCGCGTTCAGGAAGTGCCGGCCGAAGAACATGAAGACTAGCAGGACAGCGAAGGCAATGGCGCACTCCCGCACCACAATACGCGCCCTTCTCGCTTTCTCGACCGGAGCCAGTGCACTAGCGAATAAAGGAACGTTGCCGAAGGGGTCGGTGACGAGGATGAGCAGAATGAAAGTTTGGAAAAAGCTTTGGGTCATGATGGAATTTTGGCAAGAGGTACCGAATGATAACGCTAACCAAGCGAGCTGGACGATAACAGTCGAGCATTGCGCGGCAACTGAATCTTGACTGATCGCAATATGCTCGGCCGCAACTGGTTCAACGTAGTCGCTTCGCACGGCTCAAACGGAGTCGGCTATGTCGGAGAAGCGCGCAATGACACTGAACACGCTTGCCATGGAATTGACAGGTTTAACCGGGAAGAACCGCCCTATTCGACTACGCATGTGGAACGAGAATGGTGTGCATGACGACTCGCTGCTGATCAGGCATGTCCGCGGTGTCGAAACCATGTGCGGCGGCCTCGAATACGTTCTGCTATGCGTTTCCACCAAAGCCGGGCTGCCGCTTAAACAATTCATAGCAAACGCTGTCGAGTTGCAGTTCGTAACAGATTCCGGCGGCTTGCGCGCCGTGTGCGGATTGGTCGCAAGCGCGGTGGAGGGCCAGAGCGATGGAGGTCTCGCGCTATATCAACTAGTCATCCGCGACGCTCTGTCGCTGATGGAGAAAACCTGCAACACCCGGGTTTTTCGGAATGCCAGCGAAGTCGATATCACGAATGTGATGCTCCGCGAATGGCGTGAAACCAACCCGATTGTCGCCCGCGCGTTCGATTTCGACCTGGTGCACTTGAAGCGTTACCCGCAGCGTGAGTTCACGATGCAGTACAACGAGTCGAACGCGGCATTCCTGCGGCGCCTGTGGAAACGACGCGGGATTGCATGGTTCATCAAACCGGGTATCGCTTCTGAGCGCGACAGCAGCGGCACCCCACTGCACACCTTGGTGCTGTTCGACGATCCCACATCGCTTGAGGAGAATGCGGCGGGCGAAATTCGCTATCACCGGGACGATGGTACTGAACAGCGCGACTCAATCACCGCGTGGCAAGCCGTGCGCAACCTGAGCCCAGGCAGCACCACGCGCCGCAGTTGGGACTATGCCCAGGCCTGGTCGATGGGCAGCGAACTGTTGAGCAACCAGGACCAGGGCCCGCTGGGAAACCAGTTCGCTTCGAGTCTTGACGACTACCTGATCGACCCTCCACACGCGGGCGACGACGGTAACGACTACCGCAGCCTGGGATCGCTCCGCATGCAACGCCATGAGTATGAAGCCAAATTTTTCCAGGGCGAAGGCAGCGACCGGCAAATGTGCTGCGGAGAGTGGAACACGATATCCGGACATCCAGAAATCGATTCCCACCCTGTAAAAGAGCGCCAGTTCGTCGTCACTGAACTACGCATTGAGGCAGCGAACAACCTGCCTAAAACACTGGATGAGCGCGTCCGGCGGTTATGTGACCTGAACCGTTGGGCCAGCGAAAGTGGGGCCCTCACTCACGCTAGTGAGGAACGAGGGGTTCGCTATTCCAATCGATTTACCTGCGTGCGACGTGGCATCCCTATCGTGCCCGCTTACGACCCGCGGATCGATCTGCCCCGCACGGACGTACTGACCGTGACCGTCGTCGGTCCTGAGAATGAAGAGATTTATTGTGATGCGTTCGGGCGTGTCAAAGTGCGCTTTCCGGCCTGCCGGGTGAATGACCACAAGCACGCGCACGGAGCAGGCGCGTCCAACAGTGACCGGGATTCCGCATGGATTCGTGTATCGAGCGGCTGGGCCAGCGGGCGGTATGGGACGGTATCCCTGCCCCGGGCGGGTGACGAGGTTGTCCTGGTGTTTCTCGGTGGGGATCCGGATAAACCTCTGATTATCGGCCGCGTGCATGGGGCGAAGACGATGCCGCCCTCCTTTAGCCATAGCAGCGCCCTTCCGGGCGACAAGTACCTATCCGGAATCAAGAGCAAGGAAGTGAATGGCCAACGTTCAAATCAACTGCGCATGGACGACACGCCCGGGCAGATCAGCGCACAGCTGGAAAGCGAACATGGTCACAGCCAGCTGAATCTTGGCTATCTGACTCATCCAAGGCGCAATGGCAAAGGTGAATCGCGTGGCGAGGGTGCAGAACTGCGCAGCGACAAGTCGGTGGCGATCCGCGGCGGAAAGGGTGTGCTCATCAGCGCGGATGCGCGCTTGCGCGCAGTCGGCCGCCAACTGGAGCGCGATGGATTGAACGGCCTCGCGGAGGCGCTAACGACCGTACAGCAGCAACTGGCCGAATTGGCTGAAACGCACAAGGTGGGAGGATCGGACGGCAAGCCCTTGTCGCAACTGGTCAGGGATGTAAAAGAGTGGGATGAGGGAGGCACTAACGGCGCAAAGCAGAGTGGGGACGATGGGCGGCCTGTCATCGCGATCGAGGCACCCGGCGGCATGCTGTTGGGGAGTCAGGCAAACGTATCTATTGGCGCGCAGACGCATGTCGACGTCGTCAGCATCGGCAACACTCAACTATCGACTGGCCGCAAGTTACTCATGCATGCAATGCAAAGCATCAGCCTGTTCGCACACAAGATGGGCATGAAATTTACCGCAGCCAGCGGCAAGGTGGAAATTCAAGCGCACGACGACAACATTGAACTCACGTCCGCCAAACGCATTGTACTTGTCGCGTCTGAAGAAATTGTGATCCAGGCGCCAAAGCTGACCATTGTCACGCAAGGAGCTCAAGCGGAGTACGCCGGCGGAAAGATCACCCATCAATGCGCCGGGGCCTACGCCGTTAAATCGGCAAACGTTGCGTTCACTGGCGGGGAAGACGGCAGTGTGCCGTCCTTAAGTTTACCGGAAAGCATTGCCAAGCACGATCAACGTGTACGTCTCACCGACTACAACACTGCAGCGCCACTCGCCAATCAGCGTTACCGGGCAACGCTCGAGGATGGTCAGGTAATCGAGGGCATTACGAATGCGGAAGGATTGACCGAGGTGTTTAACACGACTATTCCCTTCGGCAGCTACACAATTGAAGCAATTTTCGACTAAAACCCCACTGCACCTGCAGAAATTTTATCCGAGCGACCTATGGCAAATGAACCGCATTTCCCTGGATTCAAACTCCCAACCCATCCAACACTAAAAAAAAGCCGCGAGACGCAAGGCTTCTTCACGCCGGTTGAAGATCTCATTGCGCAAGTACACAGCGTTCTTCCAATGCGGGTGCTCCCGATTATATTCTTGCCGGGAATAATGGGCTCGAACCTGAGAATGACTGCCGAACGGCAAAAGCAGATGGGGAGGAAAGCAAATATCGCATGGCGACCGGACAGTATAGCGGAGGCGGAGAGACTCTTACGTGGCAATGCAGCAATGCGGCAGACACAGCTTGACCCTCAGACAACCGAGGTTGATGTGTACGATCCGTTGAGAAATCCCACAGGCGACGTCAACGAGACAGCAGATACGCGACACGACGTCATCAAAGTAAAACACAACCTGCCACTAGAAGTGGGAATAAATTCTCCACTCTTGATGGATGACCCGATCACAGCCAGGCCGCGCAAATCCAAAGCACAGAAGGCGCGCGAGCGCGGCTGGGGCGAAGTTTTCTACAAGAGCTATCAGACGATTCTGGAGATGTGCGAGCAGCGACTTAACACTGCGTTCTCGGGAGGGAAATTAGATAGTTGGTGGACGAATATAGTGAATGTGCCGCCAATCGAGTGGCAAGCGCACTCGCAACCAAACCTCTCTCCGCTGGACGAGTCGGCCCTACGAAAAGCTGTCACAAATTGCTGGTTTCCCGTGCATGCAATGGGATACAACTGGCTGGAGTCCAACCGGAGGTCAGGTATACGCGTGGCAGAACGAATCAACCATTTGATTCGACAGTATCAGGATCAAGGTTTTCGGTGCGAGAAGGTAATTATAGTCACCCACTCGATGGGGGGCTTGGTCGCACGCGCGTTAATTCATCCAAAAATCGGAAATATGAATGAGAAAGTCCTAGGGGTAGTGCACGGAGTCATGCCAGCGATTGGCGCTGGCGCTGCGTACAAACGAATGCGCTGTGGCTTTGAAGATCCTGGACTTGTTAGCTTATCTCCGATTGCGAGCGTAACAGCGAAAGTGCTGGGCAACTTCGGGCCCGAGGTCACGGCTGTACTTGGCAACGCACCTGGTGGGCTGGAGTTGCTCCCGAGCCAGGCGTATGGGAATAATTGGTTACGGGTAACGCACAGAGGGAAAACGCTCAAGAGTTTGCCAAAAAACGCAGACCCCTATGAGGAAATTTATAAATTACGCGGAAAATGGTTTGGGCTGCTCCGCGAGGAGTGGATAAACCCAGCAGAGACTGAGTTCGGCTCAAGCTTCGAAAACACCTGTGCGCACCTCGACCAGGCCAAAGCATTTCACAACGAAATTGCTTGCACGTATCACGATAATAGCTTTGCCCATTATGGCGCGGACCTAAAGCGAGCCGCTTGGCACAAAGTAGTCTGGGATATAGCGGGGGACGCAGAAATAGCCAACGTAGAAGCACTAAAGATTGTCTCTGACGACGGTCAGGGCAGCTTATGCCTCATCGCCCCGGGCGTCCAACCGTCTTCCTGCGCTGCTGGTCCGAAATTTATGGCCCGTATGCAAGGGCCGTGCGACGCGGGTGACCAGACGGTGCCGCTACACTCAGCCGAACATCAATTGCAGAGTGGGAAATTCAGGGGCGTCTTCAGGCAGTCGGGTTACGAACACCAAGACAGCTATAAGGATGATCGAGCACTACGATCGACCCTATATAGTTTGGTGCAGATTGCTCAAAGAATGACATGGGCCGAATGATGGGCACGAATAGCTCTTGTTTACACTATTTTTTCTCTGTCGTCACATCAACAGTATTCCTGTGCGCGTGTGACGCTACTCCCAAATCTTTGGAGAGGCCGTATATGACAGCATTTCCTTCACGACTACAAGCGCTGTTTAACGAGACGAAGACCGTCTGTTTCAGTCATTTCACCGTGGACATCCCCTCCAGCGCAACTTTGGTATATGGTCCTGCGAGTATTGAGGCCCCAATTCAATATTATCCCGGTGAGGCTTCCAAAATTGAACAGCATGTTGCCAATCAATTGGTCGCAATCGAAAAAGATAGAATGTTTTTCACAGAAAACGATTTTGGAAAGTTTCCGAAGTTTGGAAAAGTCATCAGCGGTCCAGCCGAGGGACATAGACTAGCTTTCGGCTCCAAGGATCAGGTTGGATACAATATCTATTCATTTTTTCCCGTTGGTGGAGACCTATTCGTTCAGAGTCTTAACGGTGTCCTTCACGAAGACGCGGCAATACGAGCCCTGACGTCGGTCGCGACCCATCTGCGACTGCGCGCTGACGACGAGATTCCGAGCGAAGCGGGTTCCTGCATCGACGGTGCTTTCATCCCGATTCCTTTAAAATATGAGAAAGTCACGCTTGGCGTACGTTTGCGAGAATTCCCTGACGTCCATTTTTCCATACAGGTTCACAAAAATCAGAACCGCATACCGGAGTTCAGCGATCTGGAAACACGACTAAAGGGGGCGGAACGAGATGGGGGAAGCTGGTATTCGCGCGTAAAATTCTTCCGCCGTGGCTCCCGTCAGATAGGCGATTGGAAAGGCTCCGAAGCTCTGGCATTGAAACCAGCACAAGAGGACCAAAAAGAAGCGCACGAGTTTCATTTCATTAGCCTCGGGGCTCCGAACGACCCGCTTCAACCGCAACTCGACATTCAGCTTGATACCGGCGCTAACGAGCGCCAAATGGGCGCGGTCAAGCCAAGTCTCACCGACGAGGAAGCTGTAGCGCTGTGGGACAAGCTTACTGGATCAATCCGTTTGCGACCAATTGGCGGCAAGGTGCCATCAAAAACCCCGTTGACAAGCGCCGTCGCTACCGGCGGGATCTGTCCCGAATCAGGGTGGTGGCAATGCGACGACGATGGAGTGATCGAGGCCGACCGGCGCAAGCGCGTCGTGGCCGGTGAGACCATGCCGCATGCAACCAAGCTTGGCGAGCAAGGCTTATGGCAGAAACTTAAGGGGAATCGGCCAACATATCAAGCAGCAACTGTATGGAAGTTGGCCGAATATGACGAAGCCCCTGTTCCGCCAGGGAGCGATCATGCCTGACATCGTCCGTTTAAACGATCCAACCACTCACGGCGGTACGGTCACTAATGTTTCGGCCACTCATTTCACCGTTGGCGGCATTCCAGTCGCCTGTGTCGGCGACACGTGCTCTTGTCCCGTACACGGCGTTGGCACCATCATCGAAGGCGATCCACATCACAAAATCGGCGGCATTCCGGTCGCTTATGATGGGCACAAGACAAGTTGCGGTGCGACCGTGAAATCGACTCTCACGAACTTCAAATGCGGCTAATCGAGGCCATCAGGCCGATCCCGAGACAGACGTAAAAAAGCCAGGGTGTCCTTCGCATCGCGAAAAACACCCTGGCTCATTTCAACCCAGCAGCTTACGCCTGCTTATCGAACTTCTTCAACCAAGCCGACAGCTGATGCGGGCGCAGGCCGTCGTAGTCTTCGAACGGCTGGTGAATCCACGGGTTGTGCGGCAGGTCTTCCAGGTAGTAATCCGGACGAATCGCCGACGTACCCTTGACCCAGATGACAGCGGATTTCACCTCAGTCACTTCCGTGAAATTTTCTTTCAGGTGCTTGGTGACCTTGTCCAGCGTAACGCCCGAGTCTGCCAGGTCATCGACCAGCAGGATCTTGCCCTTCAGCGGGCCCTTGGTCATCGTCATGTACTTGGCGATGTCCAGGTCGCCCTGCTTGGTGCCGGCTTCTTCACGGTACGAGCTGGTCGACAGGATCGCCAGCGGCACGTCGAAGATGCGCGAGAACACGTCGCCCGGGCGAACGCCGCCGCGCGCCAGGCACAGCACCTGGTCGAACTTCCAGCCCGATTCGTACACCTTGAGCGCCAGGCGCTCGATCAGGCGGTGGTACTCGTCCCAGGATACCCAGAGGTCTTTATCGGTCGATGGTGGGGTGGTCATGAAAGCTCCTCTTCTAATTATTATTCGAACGGGTGACGCAGGACGATGGTCTCTACGCGGTCAGGACCAGTCGATACCATATCGATCGGCACGCCGACCAGCTCTTCGATGCGCTTGATGTAAGCACGTGCGGCCGCCGGCAGTTCAGCCAGCGACTTGGCGCCAACCGTGCTCTCGGTCCAGCCGGCCATCTCTTCGTACACCGGCACGCAGCGCGCCGCGTCTTCAGCGCCAACCGGGAAGATGTCGACAGCGCGGCCGTCGATGGTGTAGCCGGTGCACAGCTTGAGCGACTCGAGGCCGTCCAGCACGTCCAGCTTGGTCAGGCACATGCCCGACACGCCGTTGATCTGCACCGAGCGGCGCAGCAGCGCGGCGTCGAACCAGCCGCAGCGGCGTGCGCGGCCAGTGACGGTGCCGAACTCGTGGCCGATGCGCGACAGGTGCTCGCCCACGCCTGCATCGGTTGGCAGCTCCGACGGGAACGGGCCGGAGCCGACGCGCGTCGTGTATGCCTTGGTGATGCCAAGGATGTAGTGCAGCATGCCTGGGCCAACGCCCGCGCCTGCGGCGGCGTTACCAGCCACGCAGTTCGACGAGGTGACGAACGGATAGGTGCCGTGGTCGACGTCGAGCAGCGAGCCCTGTGCGCCTTCGAACAGCAGGTTGCCACCGGCCTTGTGCGCCGCATACAGCGCGGACGATACGTCGCCGACCATCGGGCGCAGGCGCGGTACCAGCGCCATCGCGTCGTCGAAGGTCTTCTGGAAGTCGACTGCGTCGGCCTTCAGGTAGTTCGTCAGCACGAAGTTATGGTAGTCGAGGTTTTCGCGGAGCTTTTCGGCGAAGCGCTCTTCGTTGAGCATGTCGGCGATGCGGATCGCGCGGCGCGCCACCTTGTCTTCGTATGCAGGACCGATGCCCTTGCCGGTCGTGCCGATCTTGTTCACGCCGCGCGCCGCTTCGCGTGCGACGTCGATGGCGACGTGATACGGCAGGATCGCCGGGCAGGCTTCCGAGATCTTCAGGCGCGAGGCGACTTCAATGCCGGCCTTTTCGAGCTTGTCGATTTCACGCATTACGTCAGGTACCGACACCACCACACCGTTGCCGATGTAGCAGGCGACGCCTGCGCGCATGATGCCCGATGGGATCAGCTGCAGCGCGGTCTTCTGGCCGTCGATGACGAGCGTATGGCCCGCATTGTGGCCGCCCTGGAAGCGCACCACGCCTTGCGCGTTGTCCGTCAACCAGTCGACGATCTTACCTTTGCCCTCATCGCCCCACTGGGTACCGATGACAACGACGTTCTTTGCCACGTTTTTCTTTGACATCACACTTAACCTAAGTTTTTGAGAATCCAGTTACTGTCTTCGAGGACGAGTACGCGGTCGCACTCGAACTCGTCCTGCTCATCGTCATGACCCGGCATACTCTGGATCACAACCTCGCCTGCCTTGCGCAGTTGAGCGATTTGTTCGCGCAGCTCGGGGGCGTTGCCCCACGGTGCGCGGATGGAGTGTTTGCGCTCGGCGGTCGGCAAGAGCCGCGCCAGTTCGCGCAGGTCGAGCGAGAAGCCGGTGGCGGGACGGGCCCGGCCAAACGCTTCGCCGACATGGTCGTAGCGGCCGCCGCGCGCAACCGCGTTAGGCAGGCCGGGGACATACAGCGCGAACATCGCGCCGCTTTCGTATTGGTAGCCGCGCAGGTCGGCCAGGTCGATCGCCACTTCGGCGCGGCCCAGCGCACTGCCGGCCAGCGCCGCCAGTTCGGCCAGCGCCTTCGTCACGCCAGACAGCGCAGGCAGCACGTCGCGCGCACGCGTGAGCACGTCGATGTCGCCGTACAGGTTCGGCAGCGCCATCAGGGCGGCGCGCGTGGCTTCGCTGTAGTTGGCCGTGCGTTCGGCCAGGCCCGGGCAGTCCTTGGCGCGCAGCAGCGCCGACAGCGCCGCTTCGTCCTTTTTGGCGGCTTCGTCTTCCGCGATAATCGCGCGCAGCACGCCGACATGCGACATGTCGAGGCGTACATCGGGGAAGCCTGCCATGGCCAGCGACGCCAGCGCCAGTTCCTGGATCTCGGCGTCGGCTTCAAGTCCGGCGTGGCCGTAAATTTCGGCGCCGATCTGCAGCGGCTCGCGCGTCGCGTGCAGGCCAGACGGATGCGTGTGCAGCACGCTGCCCGCGTAGCACAGGCGCGTGACGGAATCGCGGTTCAGCAGGTGGGCGTCGATGCGCGCCACTTGCGTCGTCATGTCCGGGCGCAGGCCCAGCATGCGGCCCGACATCGGGTCGATCAGCTTGTAGGTGCGCTGCTCGGTGTCCTTGCCCGCGCCGGTCAGCAGCGACTCGACGTATTCAAGCAGCGGCGGCATCACGAGCTCGTATCCGTACAGGCGGAAGTTATCGAGCATCAGGCGACGCAGCTCCTCGATCTTGCGCGCTTCAGACGGCAAGACGTCGGCAATGTTTTCAGGCAAAAGCCAATTCGGCATGAGCAGGGACAATTTGGGAGATTATTAAAAGACGAACAACGCGCAGCATAAGGCGTGCGAAAAATAGCGCCGAATCGGTAATTTTACCCGAAATTGGGTGTATTGCGGGAGAAAACCGGTGTCGCTACTTGTCACTGTTGCAGCAAAAACGTCGTTCCCGCGAAGGCGGGAACCTATACCATCTAGCTAAGTATAGATTCCCGCGTGCGCGGGAACGACGTTAGTTGGATTACTTCGTGCCCGGATTACGGAAGTACTTGAAGAACTCCGAATTCGAGTCGATGACCATCACGTCGTTGCGGTCCTTGAAGCTGGCGCGGTAGGCTTCCAGCGAGCGGTAGAACTTGTAGAACTCAGGGTTCTTGCCGAAGGCCTGGGCGTAGATCTGCGATGCCTTGGCGTCGCCCTCACCCTTAATCTTCTCGGCTTCGCGGAACGCTTCAGCCAGGATCACGGTGCGCTGGCGGTCGGCGTCCGCGCGGATTTTCTCCGAGTCTGCCTGGCCGGTCGAACGCAGTTCATTGGCCACGCGGGCGCGCTCTGCCTTCATGCGCTCGTACACCGAGTTATTGATCTGCTCGACGTAATCGACGCGCTTGAGGCGCACGTCGACGATCTGCACGCCGATCTGCTTGGCCTCGGCCACAACCTTGGCCTGGATCGACTGCATTACCTTGCCACGCTCGCCGGAGATCACTTCACGCACGGTGCGCTTGGTGATCTCGTCGTTCAGCGCTGCCTTGACGATCTGCGACATGCGGTCACGCGCACGCGTTTCGTCGCCGCCGAAGCTGACGTAGTACAGGCGCGGCTCGGTGATGCGCCACTTGATGAAGGCATCGACCAGGATGTTCTTCTTCTCGGCCGTGATGAAGCGGTCGGCGTCAGGCGTGTCGAGCGTCAGGATGCGCTTGTCCAGGTACAGCACGTTCTGGAACGGCGGCGGCAGCTTGAAGTGCAGGCCAGGCTCGCTGATCACTTCACGCACTTCACCGAGTGCGAACACAATCGCGAAGCGGCGCTGGTCGACTACGAACACGGTCGACGACAGGATCATCAAGCCAATGAAGCCCGCGACAAAAATGGATACAAGGCGGTTCATTAACGGCTCTCCCGATCACGTGAAGATTCGCGACTACGGCTGTCGCGCTGGATTACCTGGTCAAGCGGCGCCGCAGCTTCCGCAGGAACCGGCATCGTTACCGGGCCGGACTTGCTGCCTACCGACGCCGCATTGCTCGCGCTTTGCGCGATCAGCTTGTCGAGCGGGAGGTACAGCAGGTTGCTGTTCGATTTAGCGTCGACCATCACTTTGCTTGCGCTGGTGAAGATCTGCTGCATGGTGTCGAGGTACAGGCGGTCGCGGGTTACGCCAGGCGCCTTCTGGTATTCAGCCAGCACCTGGTTGAAGCGCGACGCGTTACCGGTTGCGTTCTCGGTGACCATCGAACGGTACGCTTCGGCTTCCTGCAGCAGGCGCGAAGCGTTACCGCGGGCACGCGGGATCACGTCGTTGGCGTAGGCCTGGCCTTCGTTCTTGGCGCGTTCGCGGTCCTGCCCTGCCTTGACTGCGTCGTCGAAGGAGCTTTGTACCTGCTCCGGCGGCTGCACGCCCTGCATCGTCACGTTGGTGATGACGGCGCCCAGCGCATAGCGGTCGACGATCGTCTGCATCAGCATCTGGACGTCGTTGGCGACCTTCTCGCGGCCTTCGTACAAGACGAAGTCCATCTTGCTCTTGCCGACCACTTCGCGGATCGCCGTTTCGGCAACCTGGCGAACGGTTTCGTCCTGGTCGCGGTTGTTAAACAGCCAGTCGACCGGGTTTTTCAAGGTGTACTGCACGGCGAACTGGATGTCGATGATGTTCTCGTCATCGGTCAGCATCAGCGCTTCTTGCGGGCGCTTGTTCTTGACGTTCGAGCGGTAGCCGATTTCGGCGGTGCGCACCTGCGAGACGTTGACCGTCTCGTGGGCCTGGAACGGATACGGCCAGCGCCAGTTGAAACCGGCGCCGGTGGTGCGGCTCAGCTTACCGAAGGTGGTCACCACGCCGGCCTGGCCTTCCTGCACGATGAAGGCGCCGCTGGCGAGCCAGATGAAGAGGATGATGGCGGCGACCACGCCGGCAGTAGCGCCAGCGCCTTTCATATCGCCGCCGTAGCCCGGGCCGCCGTTATCGCCGCCGCCGCCCTTGTTCTTCTGGCCGAACAGGCGGTTCAGGCGCGCATTGAAGTCGCGCCACATCTGTTCGAGGTCGGGAGGGCCTTCGCCCGGGCGTTTGCCTTCCTGGGCTTTGTTGTCGCCTTCGGGCTTGCGGCCCCAGCGCGGGTCGTTCAGCGTCAGCTTGATGCCGGCGCGTTTAAGGATTGAGACAAGCATGCTATCGTGGTCCGACGTTGGTGGAGGTTAGAATACTTTCGGATTGAGGGCCGTCGGCCGTTTCGGCGTCAGGCATCTCAGGTCCGGCATCGTCCTGCTCTTTGTTTGCATATTGATAGGTCAGACCTGGCGCAGACTTGGCTGATTCGACGATCGCGTCGCGCAGCAAATCCAGGCCCGCGCCGCTTCTGGCGCTGATAAAAACGCGGCTGATCTTACCATATTCATCACGCTCGACCGCAGGCTCAAGCCTGGCTGCATCGATCTTGTTCCAGACCAGGATCTGGGGAATATGGTCGGCGCCGATTTCTTTCAGCACCAGGTTGACCTGTTCAATCTGTTCCATCCGCACCGGGCTGGCGCCGTCGACCACGTGCAGCAGCAGGTCGGCGTGGATGGTTTCTTCAAGCGTGGCGCGGAACGCGGCCACCAGCTGGTGCGGCAGCTCGCGTACGAAGCCGACCGTGTCGGAGATGACGACATTGCCCACTTCTTCGCCCAGGTAGACGCGGCGCGAGGTCGTGTCCAGCGTGGCGAACAGCTGGTTCGCGACATACACGCCCGCCTTGGTCATCGCGTTGAACAAGGTCGACTTGCCGGCGTTGGTGTAGCCGACCAAGGACACCGAGAAGGTGCCGGTGCGCCCGCGCGAACGGCGCTGGGTCTCGTGCTGCTTGCGCAGCTTGGCCAGGCGCGCGCGCAGGGCCTTGACGCGCTCGCCGATCAGGCGGCGGTCGGTCTCGAGCTGGGTCTCACCCGGGCCGCGCAGGCCGATACCGCCCTTCTGGCGTTCAAGGTGGGTCCAGCCGCGAATCAGGCGCGTGGACAGGTGCTGGAGCTGGGCCAGTTCGACCTGCAGCTTACCCTCGTGGCTCTGGGCGCGTTGCGCGAAGATGTCGAGGATCAGGCTGGTGCGGTCGAGCACCCGGACGTTCAGGCGCTTTTCGAGGTTGCGCTGCTGGGCAGGCGACAGCGCGTGATTGAAGATGACGATTTCGACCTGCTCGGCCACGCAGGCCTGCGCCACTTCGTCGGCCTTGCCGCTGCCGATGAAGTAGGCGGAGTCAGGGCTGGATCGCTTGGCGGTGATGGTCGTGATCGGCTCGGCGCCCGCCGAATGGGCGAGCAGCGCCAATTCTTCGAGGCTGGCGTCGAAATCGCCAGCGCCGAAGTCGACGCCGACTAAGGCCGCGCGCATTGGGTACCCGGGCAGAGGTCGGCGCGGCGCGAGACAGGCGTTTCGCCCATCTGCTTATTCAGCTTCGGAGTCAAGGTTGAGGTTGACAGCGCGTGCCGGTACGACGGTGGAAATTGCATGCTTGTAGACCATCTGGGTGACCGTGTTACGCAGCAGTACGACGTACTGGTCGAACGACTCGATGTGGCCTTGCAGCTTGATCCCGTTGACCAGGTAGATCGAGACTGGGACGTGCTCTTTGCGCAATGCATTGAGGAATGGGTCTTGTAACAATTGCCCTTTGTTGCTCATAAAAGCTCCGTGTGTTGTTGTAGTAAAGAATTGGAGGCGCCTAGCGCTTTTTTCAAGAGACACCATTCTATAAAAAAGCGAATGATGTCTCCAAGCTACTGTAAACGGTTTTGCCAGTTTGTGTCGGACGACCGGCGTTATTTCTGCGTTCGGGCAAAAGGATTCTTTCCGGTACGCAATTCAATCCGCAGCGGGGTGCCCACCAGGTTGAATGTGTCGCGGAAATGCTTTTCCAGGTAACGCTTGTACGGCTCGGTGATCGCTTCCAGCGAATTGCCGTGGATGACGATGATCGGCGGATTCTGGCCGCCCTGGTGCGCGTAGCGCATCTTCGGACGGGTCGATCCCTTGCGCTTCGGCTCCTGCTTCTCGACCGCCTCGATCAGGGCGCGGGTCAGGCGCGGCGTCGACAGGTCGGCGGTGGCGGCGGCATAGGCGGCGTCCACGGACTTCATCAGCGGGCCGATGCCGGTGGCCTTCAGCGCCGAGATAAAGTGCATCTTGGCGAACGACAGGAAGTCCAGCTTGCGGTCGAGGTCGATCTTGATCTCGTCGCGGTCGCTCGACTGCAGGCCGTCCCACTTGTTGACGGCGACCACCAGCGCGCGGCCCGACTCCAGGATGAAGCCCGCGATGTGGGCGTCCTGCTCCGAGATGTCCTGCTGCGCGTCGAGCAGCAGGATAACCACGTGGGCTTCCGAGATCGACTGCAAAGTTTTCACGACCGAGAACTTCTCGATCGCCTCAAACACCTTGCCGCGGCGGCGGATGCCGGCCGTGTCGATCAGGGTGTAGTGCCTGCCCTCGCGCTCGAACGGAATCTCGATCGAGTCGCGGGTGGTGCCCGGCATGTCGAACGCGATCACCCGCTGCTCGCCGATCAGGGTGTTCACCAGGGTCGACTTGCCCACGTTCGGGCGGCCCACGATGGCGATCTTGATGCCGCGTTCGGCCGGCTCGAGTTCTTCCTGGTCGGCCGGACGCTGCGCAAACGCCGCGTCGATGGCTTCTTCGACCAGGTCGGCCACGCCGTCGCCGTGGGCGGCGGAGATCACGTACGGGTCGCCCATGCCGAGTTCATAAAAGTCGGCCACCACGGAGGTGTACTTCATGCCCTCGGCCTTGTTCACCACCAGCATGACCTTGCGGCCAGACTTGCGCAGGAAGTCGGTGATGGTCTTGTCGTGCGGCGTCAGTCCCTGGCGGCCGTCGACGATGAACACCACGACGTCGGCTTCGGCCACGGCCTGCTTGGTCTGCAGCGCCATTTGATGGACGATGCCTTCCTTGGCTACGGGCTCGAAACCGCCGGTGTCGATGACCAGGAACGGACGCTCGCCGACGCGGCCTTCGCCGTAGTGGCGGTCGCGCGTCAGGCCTGGCAGGTCCGCTACCAGCGCATCGCGCGAGCGGGTGAGGCGATTGAATAAGGTCGATTTCCCGACGTTGGGTCGACCAACTAGTGCTATTACCGGCTTCATTTTATTCGACCGCGATTGCGGTCACGGTCCCAGATTGTGTTTGAAAAATCAGATTCGAGCCTGCGACCTGGGGAACCGAGATCACCGGGCTTCCGTCAGTTGCGGCACGTGCTAAAAAGCTGCCATCTTCCCGCGACAGGAAGTGGATGTAACCCTGGTAGTCGCCCACCGCCACGGCGCGGCCGTAGGAGATCGGCGTGGACAGGCGGCGGTAGCCGAGCTTGTCGTTCTTCCAGACGCTGGCGCCGCTTTCGCGGTCGAAGGCCGATACCGCGCCCTTGTCGTCGACGGCGAACACGAAGCGCTGGTCAACCGACACGCCCACCTCAGACGACAGTTCCTTGTTCCAGCGCGCCTGGCCGGTGGCGGCGTCGAAGCAGCCCACGCGGCCCTGGTACGCGGCGGCGCATACCTGGCCTTCGAACAGCACCGGCGTGCCGCCGATGTCGGTCACGCGTTCCAGTTCGGTGGCGCCGCGCGCCTCGCCGACCGCCACTTCCCAGCGCGGCGCGCCGGTCGCCAGCACCAGCGAAATCAGTTTGCCGCCCGGCTGGGCGATGATGACGTCCTTGTCCACCACGATCATGCCCGGCGCATTGCGCAGGGTAAGCGGCGGCGAGGTGCGCTGGACTGTCCATTTCTGCTCGCCGCTCCTGGCGTCCAGGCCGACGATGCGGTTGTCGATCGAGCGCACCACCACCACGCCCTGCCCTACCACTGGCGAGGACAGTACTTCGGACGATGCCTGGTACTTCCACATCGCCTTGCCGTCCATGTCGAATGCCAGCACGGTGCCCTTGTGGCCGCCGAACACCAGCATGTTGCCGTCCGAGCCCACACCCGCCGTCAGCGGGGTCTCGGACTTGACGCGCCACAGCTGGCGGCCGGTCGCCGATTCAACGCGCGCGATGGCGCCGTCGGCGCTGGCCGCGATCACCGTGTTGCCGACGATGGCGGGCGTGAAGACGAAGTCCTGCGCCTTGCCGATGTCGAGCTTCCATGCGGTGCGCACGGCCATCGAGCCTTTCAGCTCGACCAGCGGCGCCGGCTGGTTGCCCTTCGCCTTGGAAGCGAAAGGATTGATCGAATTGAGCGTGGAACAACCGGCCACCAGGGCCAGGACACCTGCACCGACAAGCTTCTGGGTAATACGCATATTCATATACCTTGTACTTTTTTGTTCATTGCCGCCAGAGGGCGCAAAGCCCGCGCGCACCCGCAGAGGGCACGCGCGGGCTGCCAGGACCGGGAATTACGCAGCCGCTTTCGGGGTCGCTACAGTACCGCCAATCGCTTCAAGCTTGAGCTGCACCAGCTGGCGAGCCGGGTCATTCTTTGCCATCGCGTCGAGTGCAGCCTGGTAGGCGCTGCGCGCCTCGGCCACCTTGTTCTGCGCTACCAGTACGTCGCCCTTGCGGTCGGCTACAGCCGAAGCGAACTGCGGCAGCACTTCGCCGCCCAGGGTCTTGAGCGCTTCATCGTACGCTTTTTCGTCCAGCAGCACGCCGGCCAGGCGCAGGCGCGCCACCGACTGGTACTCGTCGCTGCCATGCTCGACAACCCACTGCAGGCGCGCCTTGGCGGTCTTCATGTCGTTGGCGTCGAAGGCGCTCTTGGCCGCGGCCAGCGCGCTCATCTGCGCATACGCGCTGCGCGCGTACTTCGACTCGATATCGGCGGCGATGCGCTGTACCTTGGCGTTGTCCCTGGCGGCGAGCGACTTCTGCATTTCTTCGTACAGGCCCGATGCTTCGGCAGCGGTATTGCGCTGGTAGTAGTTCCAGTAGTTATACGCAGCGTAGCTACCCAGGACGATGATCGCCAGCCAGGTAATCAGGTTGCCAAACTTGTTCCAGAAAGCCTTCAGCGACGCTATCTGCTCTTGTTCTTCGAGATCGTATGCCATGTGTTTATAGGTATAGTGAGTGGATCAAAAATGGTATCAGCGCTGCTTATCAGTGATGATAATGCACGTGGTCGTGATCGTGGTCGTGGCCGCAGCCGACGATCTGGTCGACCAGGTAGTCGACCACTTCCAGGAACGGCACGGATGCCTGCTGCTGGTCCGCGTCGCCTTCGCGCAGCGCCTTGACGGCGGCCATTTCGTTGGCCAGTTCGTCCTCGCCGATGATGACCGCAAACGCAGCGCCGCTGCCGTCCGCCTTCTTCATCTGGCTCTTGAAGCTGCCCGCACCCGCGGCAGTGGCGCAATGTAGCACAACATCGAGGCCGGCATCGCGAATGCGCTCGGCCAAAATGAATGCCTGGGTCTGGGCCGCCTCGCCCTGGTGCACCATGTAGACGTCGCACAGCGCTGGCGCGGCAGGCTCGCCGGCCAGCTTCATCAGCTCGACCAGGCGCTCGATGCCCATCGCGAAACCGACCGCAGGGGTTGGCTTGCCGCCGAAGGTTTCGATCAGCGGGTCGTAACGGCCGCCGGCGCACACGGTGCCCTGCGCGCCCAGTTCGTCGGTAACCCATTCGAACACGGTGCGGTTGTAGTAGTCCAGGCCGCGCACCAGGCGCGGGTTGACCGTGTACTGGATGTTGTTGGCGTCAAGGATGCGCTTGACGCCTTCGAAGTGGGCGACCGATTCGCCTTCGAGGTAGTCGAGCAGCTTCGGCGCGTTGTTGACCAGGTCCTGCATCGCCGGGTTCTTGGTGTCGAGGATGCGCAGCGGGTTGGCGTGCAGGCGGCGCTTGGCTTCGGCGTCGAGCAGCGACTCGTTGGCTTCGAAATAGGCGATCAGGTCGGCGCGGTGGCGGTTGCGCTCGGCCGCGTCGCCGATCGAGTTCAGCTCGAGGCGGATGTTTTCCAGGCCCAGGTCATCCCACAGGCGGCGGCACAGCATGATCAGTTCGGCGTCGATGTCCGGGCCGGTGAAGCCGACCGCTTCAGCGCCGATCTGGAAGAACTGGCGGTAGCGGCCGCGCTGCGGACGCTCGTGGCGGAACATCGGGCCCTTGTACCACAGGCGCTTCGGGCCTTCGTAGACCAGGTTGTGCTCGACTACCGCGCGCACCACGCTGGCCGTGCCTTCAGGGCGCAGGGTCAGCGCGTCGCCGTTCATCGAATCGGTGAACGAGTACATTTCCTTTTCCACGATATCGGTCACGGCGCCGATGGCGCGCGCGAACAGCGCGGTGTCTTCGACGATCGGGGTGACGATCTTCTGGAAGCCATAGCTTTGCAGGACCGACTGGGCGGTGTTCTCGAACAGCTCCCACAGCGGCGCGTCGGCCGGCAGGATGTCGTTCATGCCCTTAACGGCAAGAAGTTTTTCGGGTTTAGACATTTATTCTTCCACAATCATTTTTCACGTCGTTCCCGCGGATGCGGGAACCCATACTCAGCATGGGTCCCCGCATTCGCGAGGACGACTTAACTTGATGCCGCGGTCTCGCGACCGTAATTCTTCTTTACATAATCGAGCACAATTTGCTGGAACTCCTCGACGATGCGCTCGCCGCGCAGGGTGGCAAACTTCTGGCCGTCGACGAAGACCGGCGCGGCCGGCGATTCGCCGGTGCCCGGCAGGCTGATGCCGATGTTGGCGTGCTTCGATTCGCCCGGGCCATTGACGATGCAGCCCATGACGGCCACGTTCATCGCTTCGACACCCGGATAGGTCTTTTTCCACTCCGGCATCTGCTCGCGCAGGTAGGTCTGGATGTTGTCGGCCAGTTCCTGGAACGTGGTCGAGGTGGTGCGGCCGCAGCCAGGGCAGGCAATCACCATCGGCGAGAATTTGCGCAGGCCCATGGTCTGCAGGATCTCCTGCGCCACCACGATTTCCTTGGTGCGGTCGCCGCCCGGTTCCGGGGTCAGCGAAATACGGATGGTGTCGCCGATGCCTTCCTGCAGCAGCACCGACAGCGCGGCCGTCGAGGCCACGATGCCCTTGCTGCCCATGCCCGCCTCGGTCAGGCCGAGGTGCAGCGGGTAGTCGCAGCGGCGCGCCAGTTCGCGGTACACCGCGATCAGGTCCTGCACGCCCGAGACCTTGCACGACAAGATGATCTTGTCGCGGCCCAGGCCCAGTTCTTCGGCACGCACCGCGTTCTCGATCGCGGAGGTGATCAAGGCTTCGTACATCACCGCCTGCGCGCTCCACGGCTCGGCGCGTTGGGCGTTTTCATCCATGATGCGGGCCAGCAGCGACTGGTCGAGGCTGCCCCAGTTGACGCCGATGCGCACCGGCTTGTCGTACTGTGCCGCCACTTCGATCATCTGCGCAAACTGGGTGTCGCGCTTGGCGCCCTGCCCCACGTTGCCCGGATTGATGCGGTACTTCGACAGCGCGCGCGCGCACTCGGGGAAGTCGCGCAGCAGGGTGTGGCCGTTGTAGTGGAAGTCGCCCACCAGCGGCACGTCGATTTCCATGCGGTCGAGCTGTTCGCGGATCAGCGGCACGGCGGCCGCCGCTTCCGGCTTGTCGACCGTGATGCGGACCATTTCGGAACCGGCGCGCGCCAGCTCCTTGACCTGGATCGCGGTGCCGATCACGTCTGCCGTATCGGTATTGGTCATCGACTGCACGACGACGGGCGCGTCGCCGCCGACCCAGATCTTGCGCTCGCCGTGCGATACCAGCACGGCGCGGCTGACGCGGCGGGCCATTGGACCGGAAGGAATTGCAGAATTCGAGAATGCCATGTTTTACTGAACTTTGACTCGTGAAATGGTGCTGCCCTGCAGTGCCGGCAGCGCAATCGGCGCGCCGCGCAAGGTGGCCGTGACGGCGTCAGGCTTGCCGACGATGACTGTGGATGGGCCGGAGATCTCGACGCTGGCCGTTTCGCCGGCCTTGACCATGCGGCGCACCAGCGCCTTGCCCTGGGCATCGCGTACTTCGACCCATGAATCTTCGCGCACGTTGAGCACCAGCGGATTGGCGCCGGCTGCAGCCACGGTGGCGGCAGGCGTTGCCGGCGCGGCGACCGCGGCTGGCGGCGGCGTACCGACACCCTGGACCGGGCCGGCAACGGCTGGCGTGGCTGGCGCCGCATCGGTTGCGGCGGCCGGCGGCGGTACCGAAATCAGCGGCACCGACGGGTCCTGCACCAGCGGGGTCGAAGGCGACAGGGCCGGAACAGGCTGGGTCAGCACGGCGGTTTCGCCAGCCGGCGCGTCGGCGCCGAACAGTTTGCCAGGCACCAGGCCCAGCTGCCATGCGCCGATGCCGGCGGCAGCCACCAGCAGCACCGCCAGGATCGGCACCAGCGGCAGCTTGCTGCGCTTGCCGTGGCTCGGGAAGCGCACTTCCGAGAACGTCGCCGGGCGCTCGCGGCGGATGCTGCCGGCGATGCCCGCCTCTGGCGCATCGAGGGCGATCTGGGCCACCAGCGGCGCCGGGTCGAGGCGGACCACCTTGGCGTAGGCGCGTACGAAACCGCGCACCACGGCCGGTCCCGGCAGCGCGGCGTAGTCGCCCGCTTCCAGCGCCACTACCTGGCGCACGGCCATCTTCAACTGGTCGGCAATCTGCTCGACCGACCAACCCATCGCTTCACGCGCGGCGGCCAGGGTTTTTCCCGGAACACCATGATTGTCTGCCGCCGGCTGGTCTACCCACTCTCCGCTCATTGTTTTTCCTGTCTCACTCATTAAATGCACCGCGCTGGTATTCTGCATATTCTGGCGACGCGGGGAACCGGCGCCGCAACTGCGCCACCATGCTCGCCTCGGACGACTTGTCGCCGAGCTTGCGGTCGATGCGGATCGCAAGCCACAGCGTTTCAGCCGGGAGGGTGTCTATTTTCGCAGCTTCTCGCAGGCGGTTTAGAAAAAATCCGGCACGCTGGATGTCGTGCCGCTCGAAATAGACTTGCGCCAGGTTGCCATTGGTGGCCGGCAGGTCGGCGTCGTAACGCAGCGCTTCGAGCAAATAGCGCTCCGCCGCGTCGAGCTTGCCGGCGCGCAGGCTGCACGAGCCGGCGTTCAGCAAGGCGTTGACCGGCGACTGGTAGGCCGGGTTCTTCAGCGCCGATTCAAACAGCGCGATGCCCTGCTCCGCCTTGCCGTTCTGGCACAGGAAGGAGCCGTAATTGTTGGCCAGCTCCGGGTTGCGCGGCGCCAGTTGCAGCGCGCGCTGGAAGCTCTGGCCGGCCAGCGCGGTTTCGCCCATCGCCGAATAGATCAGGGCGCGCACGCCGTGGGCGTCGGCTGAATCGGGGTCGGCCGCGATGGCCTTCTTGATTTCGTCCAGCGCCACTTCGTACTTGCGGTCCTGGTAGTAACCGATCGCCAGCTGCAGGCGGATATTGGCGCGCTTTTCTTCCAAGGTCTGGTCGGATGCGGTCTTCAGGTCGCCGCTGCTGGTGATGGCCGGGTTGCCGCTGCCGCCAGCGCAGGCGGACAAGGCCGCGGCCGCACACAGCGCCAGCGGAGCCAGCCATTGCCGCGCCGCAGCCGGCTTCAAGAAGGAATCTCCACGATACGCCCGAAGTTGGGCCCGAACTTCTGCTGGTATTCGGCCATTTTTTCCATCCGTTGCTGTACGCGGGTACGGTCCTGCACTTCGCCGGCCAGCTGGCCGCAGGCGGCGTCGATGTCGTCGCCGCGGGTCTTGCGGATCGTGGTCACGATGCCGGCATTCATCAGCACCTCCGAAAACGCCTTGATGCGCGGGTTCTTCGAGCGCAGCAGGCCCGATTCCGGGAACGGGTTGAACGGAATCAGGTTGAACTTGCACGACACACCGACCACCGGGTCGTTGACCAGCGCCACCAGTTCGCGCGCGTGCTCGTCAGTGTCATTGACGCCGTCGAGCATGCAGTATTCGAAGGTGACGAAGTCGCGCGGGGCGAATTCGAGGTAACGCTTGCACGCGGCCATCAGCTCGCGCAGCGGGTACTTTTTGTTCAGGGGCACCAGGCCGTCGCGCAGCGCATCGTTGGACGCGTGCAGCGACACCGCCAGCGCCACCGGCACTTCTTGCGACAGCTTGTCCATCATCGGCACCACGCCCGAGGTCGACAGGGTCACGCGGCGGCGCGACAGGCCGTAGGCGTTGTCGTCGAGCATCAGCTTGAGCGCGGTCGCGGTCGGCTCAAAGTTGAGCAGCGGCTCGCCCATGCCCATCATCACCACATTGGTGATCTGGCGCTCGCCCTTCGGGCCGGGCTCGATGCCCTTGGTCTTGCGCAGCTCGAACTCGGCCATCCACAGCTGGCCGATGATCTCGCCCACGGTCAGGTTGCGGTTGAAGCCCTGTTTGCCGGTCGAGCAGAAGCGGCAGTTGACGGCGCAGCCGGCCTGGGTCGAGATGCACAGGGTGCCGCGGTTTTCTTCCGGGATGAACACGGTTTCCACGGCATTGCCATTGCCCACGTCCACCAGCCACTTGCGGGTGCCATCGGTCGAGGTATGGTCGCTGATGATGCCAGGGGCGCGGATTTCGGCGCGCGTCTTGAGCTTGTCGCGCAGCGATTTGGCCAGGTCGGTCATGCTGTCGAAGTCGCTGGCGCCGAACTGGTGGATCCAGCGCTGCAATTGCTTGGCGCGGAACGGCTTCTCACCCAATTCGCCGCAATAAGCGACGAGTTGCGCGGGATCGAAGTCCAGCAGGTTGGTGAGTGTCGTCATTTTCATTTATTCCAAAAAACCGTTCCCGCGCGCGGGTGGTGCTGCGACAGGGAACGGCGAGGCAAAGCCCTTGTTACGAATTACTTCAGTTCTGGGAAGAAGTAGGCGATTTCTACTTTTGCAGCTTCAACAGCGTCCGAGCCGTGCACGGCGTTAGCGTCGATCGAATCGGCGAAATCGGCGCGGATGGTGCCCTTTTCAGCTTTCTTTGGATCGGTTGCGCCCATCAGGTCGCGGTGTGCCAGGACAGCGTTTTCGCCTTCCAGGGCCTGGATCATGACAGGGCCGGACACCATGAAGTCAACCAGGTCCTTGAAGAAGCCGCGCTCCTTGTGGGCTGCGTAGAAGCCTTCAGCCTGCTCGCGCGACAGCTGGGTCATGCGGGCGGCGACGATCTTCAGGCCAGCGTTTTCAAAACGGGTGTAGATCTGGCCGATGACGTTCTTGGCGACTGCGTCTGGTTTGATGATCGAGAGGGTGCGTTCGATTGCCATGTAAAACTCCAATAAAAAGAAAGGTTTAATAATGCGTTGTAAGACTTCAATCAACCTTTGATTTTACCATATTCCACCCCACTTGATGGATATTGCACGGCCGGGCCCAGCAGTGATAGAGTGGCGCCGGAAAAGCGCGCTGCACAAAGGCGATTGTCCGCCGATTCGCACAGCCGTGCTATGCTGTTCACATATTTTTACCTTATCCAACGACCGGAGGCCTTATGACCCCAATGATGCATAACAGTTACGACATGTCGGCAAGCGGCCAGGCGGTTCGCAACCGCGTGCTGCGCAACACCTATTGGCTGCTGGCGCTGTCGATGATCCCAACCATGCTGGGCGCCTTCGTCGGCGTCTCGCTGCAGGTACCGATTTTCAGCGGCTTCATGGGCTTCATGATCTTTATGGCCATCGCTTTTGGTTTCTTCTGGGCTATTGAAAAGAACAAGAACTCGGGCGTCGGCGTTGCACTCTTGCTCGGCTTCACCTTCTTCATGGGCCTGATGATGACCCCGTTGCTGACCCGCACCCTGGGTTACTCCAACGGCGGCCAGCTGATCATGACCGCGTTTGGCGGCACCGCCACCATCCTGGCAGTGATGGCGACTATCGCCTCGACCAGCAAGCGTGACTTCTCGATGATGGGCAAGTGGCTGACTGCCGGCGTGATCGTCGTGCTGCTGGCTGCGGTTGCCAACATCTTCCTGGGCATGCCTGCGCTGTCGATCGCGATTTCGGTGATGGTCATCGGCATCTTCTCCGCCTTCATCCTGTACGACGTGCAGCGCATCGTCAACGGCGGCGAAACCAACTACGTCACCGCAACCCTGGCGCTGTACCTGAACGTGTACAACATCTTCACCTCCCTGCTGCACCTGCTGGGCCTGGGCGGCAACAACGACTGATCGTTGCAAAAGCAATAAAAAACCGGCTTAGGCCGGTTTTTTTTGGCTATATCACCGTTCAGTGTGGAAGCGCTACACCCTCGTCGTTCCCGCGCACGCGGGAACCCATACTGAAGACGATCAGTAATAAAGCGATTCGACCTCCAGCGAATACATGGTATGGGTTCCCGCTTTCGCGGGAAGTCGGGTCCGCCAGTGACGGGCACGACGTGCTCAATTCCATACCTAACGGTGACATAGCCTTTTTTTGGCTGCGGCACCGCCGGGGCGCCTGGGACTACGGCCGCGCGGCGGCCTCGTCGACCAGCGCCAGCACCTCTTCCATCCTCACCGGCTTGACCAGGTGGCGGTCGAAGCCCGCCGCCAGCGCGCGCGCCTTGTCGTCAGGCTGGCCGTAGCCAGTGACCGCCACCAGCATCGCCCCTGCCGTCTCGGGCATCGCGCGCAGCTTGCGCGCCAGCGCGTAGCCGTCGATATCGGGCAGGCCGATGTCGAGGAACAGCAGCGCGGGACGGCAGCGCTGCGCCTCGTCAATTGCTTCAGACGCGTCATAGGAGACGGCAACCCGGTGGCCGACTGCTTCGAGCAGCATCGACAGGGTCTGCGCCGCATCCCGGTTGTCGTCGACCACCATCAGCTGCAAGCCGTCGCCCGCAGGCACGGCCTGGCCCTGGCGCGCCGATGCCGCCGGATCGGCCGCGGAGGCATCCACCAGCGGCAGGCGCACGGTGAAGCGGCTGCCCTTGCCGGGCCCGCCGCTTTCGGCCCACACCGCGCCGCCGTGCAGCTCCACCAGGCTCTTCACCAGCGCCAGCCCCAGCCCCAGGCCGCCCTGCGAGCGGTCGGGCGAGCGCTCGGCCTGGGTGAACAGGTCGAAGATGTAGGGCAACAGCGGCGCCGCGATGCCAATGCCGTTGTCCTCGACACGGATCTCGGCCTGCCCTTCCACCGCCCGCAGGCGCAAGGTGATGCGGCCATTGGCCGGGGTGTACTTGGCCGCGTTGTTGAGCAGGTTCGAAAACACCTGGATCAGGCGGGTACGGTCGCCCCGGATACCCAGGCTTTCCCCCGGTGCATCGATAGTGAAGTGATGGTGCTTGTCCTCCAGCAGCGAGTGCACCTGTTCGACCGCGTCGGCCACCAGGCTGCCCACGACCAGCGGTTCTTCCTGCAAGGTGACCAGCCCGCGCGTCACGCGCGAGACGTCCAGCAGGTCGTCGACCAGCTTGGTCATGTGCGCCACCTGGCGCCCGATGATGTTGCTGGTCTGGCGCACCCGGTGCTCGTCGAGCGCGGTCAGCTTGAGCAGTTCGGCGGCCGTGCTGATCGGCGCCAGCGGATTGCGCAGCTCGTGGGCCAGCATGGCCAGGAATTCGTCCTTGCGCCGGTTGGCCGCGCGCAGCTCGCTCTGCGCCGTTTCGATGGCGGTGACGTCGGTGTCGGTGCCGAACCATTGCACGATGGTGCCCGTGCTGTCGTGCAAGGGCGCGGCGCGGATGAAGTAGGTGCGGTACTCGCCCTGGGCCGAGCGGATGCGCGCCTTGACCTCGTAGGGCTCGCCGCTGGCGTGGCCGCGGGCCCGTTCGGCCACCAGCAGCGCCCGGTCGTCCGGGTGGATGAAGTCGAGCCAGCGGCCCTCTTCCAGCTGCTCGGGCGTCGAGCCGGTGTAGTCGAACCAGCGGTCGTTGTACCAGTGCAACTGGCCGCCGGCATCGGCCATCCAGGCCATGTGCGGGATGGTGTTGGCGAGGTCGCGCAGGCGTTGCTCGTTCTCGCGCAGCGCGCGGTTGGCCAGCACGGCGTCGGTCACGTCGCTGCCCTCGACAAAGATGCCCGACACCTGGCCCAGGTGGTCGCGGGTGGGCTGGTACACAAAATTGAGGTAGCGCTGCTCGACGGCGCCGTCGGACGAGCGCTTGAGCATGATCGGTATTTCACGGCCGATGAACGGTTCGCCGCTCGCGTACACCCGGTCGAGCAGGTCGAAGAACACCTGCCCTTCGACGTCGGGCAGTACCTCGCGCGCCGGCTTGCCGATGATGTCGCCGCGCTCGCCGATCAGCTCAAGGTAGGCTTCATTGGCGATCTCGAAGACATGGTTGGCGTCGCGCAGGACGGCGATGATGCCGGGCGCCTGGTAGAACAACTGGCGCAAGCGGTCGAGTTCGTGGAGGCGGTGGGTTTCGGCCAGCACCTGCTCGGTGGTTTCGGTACAGGCGCAGTACACGCCGGACACGTTGCCGGCCTCGTCGCGCATCGGCGCGTACGAGAAGGTGAACCAGGTCTGCTCCAGGAAGCCCTTGCGCAGCATCGCCAGCGGCAGGTTCTTGTGGTAGGTCGATTGCCCCGCCATCGCCAGTTCGATGATCGGATAGATGTCGTCCCAGATCTCGGACCAGATGTCGTGGAAGGGCCGTCCCATCGCGTCCGGGTGCTTGCCGCCGAGCACTTCGACGTAAGCGTCGTTGTACAGGAAGCTCAGCTGCGGCCCCCAGGCGACAAACATCGGGAACGAGGTGTTGAGCATCAGGCCGACCACCGCGGAGAGCGATTGCGGCCAGTGCGCGGGCGGACCGAGGGCCGAGCGCGACCAGTCGAGCGAGCGCATCAATGCACCAGTCTGGCCGCCCCCGGTCAGGAAAGCTGGCATCGGTGCAATATCTTCGCGCATCAGACAGAACCTTTTCTACTCTTCAAGTTGTTTGAGTATAAAGGATAGCTGCGCGGCGTGCCGCGCGCATGTTCAGCGACATCAGGCCAGGTCGAACACCGCCATCGATTCCACGTGCGACGTGTGCGGGAACATGTTGACCACGCCGGCCTTGCTCAGCACATAACCGGCCTCGTGCACCAGCACGCCGGCATCGCGCGCCAGCGTCGACGGGCTGCACGAGACGTAGACTATGCGCTTGGGCATCATTTCCGGGTGGCTGGCGCGCAGGCCGGCAAGCGCGGCCGACAAAGCGGCGGCGCCGTCGCGCGGCGGGTCGATCAGCATGCGGTCAAAACGGCCGAGGGCGACCAGGTCTGCCGTGGTCACGTCGAACAGGTTGCGCGTGAAGAAAGAGGTCTTTTCCGACAAGCCGTTGGCGCGGGCGTTGGCGAGCGCGCGCTCGGTCAGGGCCGTGCTGCCCTCGATGCCGACCACCTCGCGCGCCTGGGTCGCCAGCGGCAGGGTAAAGTTGCCGAGGCCGCAGAACAGGTCGGCCACGCGCTCGTCCGGCTGCACTTCCAGCAACAGCAAGGCCTTGTGCACCAGCACCCGGTTGATGTGGTGGTTGACCTGGGTGAAGTCGGTCGGCTTGAACGGCATCCGGACATTGAACTCAGGCAGGCTGTAGTACAGCTCCTTGCCGACCGGGTAAAACGGCGCGGCCGTGTCCGGCCCGCCCGGCTGCAGCCACCACTGGATATTCCATTTGTCGGCAAAAGCCTTCATCAGGGCTTCATCCTGCGCGCTCAGGGCCTCCATGTTACGCATCACCATGGCGGTGAGGTCTTCGCCGATCGCCACTTCGATCTGCGGCACCTTGTTGTAGATCGACATGGCCCCGATCAGCTCGCGCATCGGCACCAGCATGTCCGACACATGGGGCGGCAGCACATGGCACTCGGTGATGTCGGCAACAAACCCCGAGCCGCGCTCGTTGAATCCGACCAGCACCGTTTCGCGCTTGGCCACATAGCGCGCCGACAGGCGCGCGCGATAGCGGTAGCCCCAGGTCGGGCCGTACATCGGGCGCATGATGGTGCCGGCCTTGACCTTGCTGATGTGCCACAGGTTATCTTCCAGCACGCGCTGCTTGACGGCGACCTGGGCCGACGGCTCCAGGTGCTGCATCGAGCAGCCGCCGCAGACACCGAAGTGCGGGCAGCGCGGCTTGACCCGCATCGACGACTCGCGGTGCAGCACGGTCATGCGCCCGGCTTCCCAGTTTTTCTTTTTCTTGGTGGTCTCGAAGCTGACCCGCTCGCCCGGCAACGCGCCTTCGACAAAGATCACCTTGCCTGGCGAGCCGTCCTCATTGTCGAGGTGGCCGACGCCGCGCGCGTCCATGTCGAAGGATTTGATGTCGATGATCTTGTCTTGCATAGCGATGGGGAAGAAAAATGGGGTTGTTGTCGCAGCCAGGGGCGCCCACACCCCGAACGTCGTTCCCGCGAAGGCGGGAACCGGTCAGGCTGATGATTAACCCGGAAGCGATTGCATGACTGAGCTACCGATGCATGGATTCCCGTTTGCACGGGAATGACGCGCCTGCCGGGCGACTTAGCCGGTGCGCATCATAGCAAGGAATCGCGCACGACGCCACGGGCGGCCATGGCCCGCTTCAGCTTGACCAGCGCTTCCTGCTGGATCTGGCGCACCCGCTCGCGCGTCACGCCCATCTCCTCGGCCAGGGTTTCCAGGGTGGCCGGGTCGTCGTTGTCGAGCCCGAAACGGCGCATGATCACGATGCGCTGCTTGTCCGGCAGCCGGCTCAGCCAGTCGCGCACCAGCACCGTCATTTCATGGTGTTCGGCGCGCGAGTCGGGGCTGTCGTCGGCGTCGCCGGGCAGCATGTCCATCAGGCTGGACTGGGGATCGTTGTCGAGCGGGGCGTCGAGCGAGGTGGCGTGTTCGGACAGCGCCAGGATGTCCTGCACTTCCTCGACCGGGCGCCCGACCAGGTGGGCGATGTCCTCGGCGGTGGCGTCCTTGCCGTCGTGGTGCTGGGCTTCGAGGTGGTACTTGGCGCGCAGGATCTGGTTCAGTTCGCGCACCATGTGCACCGGCAGGCGCACCGTGCGGGCCTGGTTCATGATGGCGCGCTCGATGCTCTGGCGGATCCACCAGGTGGCGTAGGTGGAAAAGCGGAAGCCGCGCTCCGGCTCGAACTTGTCGATCGCGCGCATCAGGCCAATGTTGCCTTCCTCGATCATGTCGAGCAGCACCACGCCGCGGTTGATGTAGTGCTTGGCGATCGACACCACCAGCCGCAGGTTGTGCTCGATCATCGCCTGGCGCGCCTCGAAGTCGCCAGCCTTGGCCAGGGTGGCGAAATGGACTTCCTGGGGAGCGGTCAGCAGCGCCCGGGTGCCGATCTGGTTCAGGTAGTGCTGGGTGGTGTCGGTGGACAGCTCGGCGGCCAGCACCTTCTTGAGTTCGTCGACGGTTTCGATCACCACGCCCGCTTCGCCGGGGATGGCGGAGGGCTCGCCGCCCTCCTCGTCGTCGTCCATCGCCTCGTCCGGGAAATCATCCGGCGAGGGGTCGTCTTCAAGTTGGCGCGGCGAGTGGGACATTGGCTACTCTCCGTCAGGAGTGTTTAGCGGATCGGCAAGAACTTCGAGGGGTCGACCGGCTTACCTTGCTGGCGGATCTCGAAGTGCAGCTTCACCGAGTCGGCGTCGGAATCGCCCATTTCGGCGATGACCTGGCCCTTGTTCACGTTCTGGCCTTCCTTGACCACGATGCTGCGGTTGTGGGCGTAGGCGGACAGCAGGCTGTTGCTATGCTTAACAATGACGAGATTACCATATCCGCGGATGCCGCTGCCAGCATACATTACCTTTCCCGCGCCGGCAGCCATGACGTGCTGGCCCGCGCGGCCTGCGATGTCGATGCCCTTGTTCTTGCCTTCATCGAAAGTGGCGACGATGCGGCCGTCCGACGGCCACATCCACGACAGCTTTTCGTCGTCGGTGGCGGTGACGGTGGCGCCCGGCACGATGACAGGCGTGGCCGGCGCCGGTGCCGGCGCTGGAGCCGCGGCGATCGGCGCGGCCGGTTCGGGACGCTCCACAGGCTTCTGCTCGGCGCGGCCATTGCCGCCTTCGCTCTTTTGCGCGTCGGCCATGGCGGTCTCGGTGTACGGGCGCTTGTCGGCGCGCGGCGCGCTCTTGCGCGGCGCTGCCGGCTGGCGCGGTTCGGGCGTTGCGGCCGGCGCGGCCTGCGCCAGCTGCGCAGGCAGCGAGACGCGCAGCACCTGGCCGTACTTGATGTCGTTCGGGTCCTTCAGGTTGTTCCATACGACCAGGTCGCGGTAGTTCTGGCCGAAATCGAGCGCAATGCCCAGCAGGGTGTCGCCCTTCTGGACGGTGTAGTAGTTACGGTCTTCCTTGACTGGCTGGGGCGCGGGCGCTGCCGGGCGAACCTGGGCAGGCGGGGTGCGTTCGACTACCGGGGCCTTGCGGGTGGTGCTGGTACAGGCGGAAAGCAGCCCGATGGTGATGGACAGCAGTATATAGTGGGTTTTTTGTTTCATTCTCATATTCTGTAGGTCGACAATCATGGCATCAGGTCAGACGACGCCTGGGCGCAGCGGCACGAAGTGGCACGCTTCCAGCGTCTCGCTGGTCCATTCTGCCTTGCCAGTGCGGGTAATCAGTTGCAGGTGCTGGACCTGCGCGCCCACCGGGGCAACCAGGCGTCCGCCGATTGACAGTTGCTCAAGCAGCGCCTGAGGCACTGCAAGACCGGCAGCCGCGAGGATGATACCGTCGAACGGGGCAGCCTGCGGCAGGCCAAGCATACCATCTCCGTAGTGCAAGCGCAGGTTTGCTATGCGCAATGGCCGCAAATTGGACTTGGCGAGCTCATGCAGTGGCTTGATGCGCTCGATCGAGTACACATTGCGCGCCACGCAGGACAGTACCGCGGCCTGGTAGCCGCAGCCGGTGCCGATTTCCAGCACGTTGTTCAGTTGTCCACCATTGCGCATCACTTCGATCATGCGCGCAACGATGTACGGTTGGGAAATTGTCTGGTGGTGGCCGATCGGCAGCGAGGCGTCGATGTACGCCTGGGCCGACAGCGCCGGCTCGATAAAGCCGTGGCGCGGCACCGTGTTGAGCGCGCCCAGCACCAGCTGGTCCTGCACGCCCTGGCGCGCGACCCGCTGCACCATCTGGTTGCGGATGGCGTCGGAAATCATCATGTCGGCGCGCGGGGCGCTGGCGGGAACCGGCTGCAGGCGCTGGCCGAAACCCTGGGCCGCGGCGCCGGCCGACCGTGCAGGTGAAGGCGACGGCGAGAACGCCCCCTGCACGGCGGTGTGCGCAGCATTGCGGGTTGCCGTCTGCGGCGTCGCCACGCGGATCGGCTGGCTTGCCGGCAGGCTGCCCGGCTTGGCGTTGCCGCCCGTGACGGAAGACAGTGGCAAAGGGAAATTGCTGCGCTTATCGTTCATGCAAGTCCCTTGGCCAGCAAATCGAGCTGGAGCTTGTGGGTGAGGTCGATTTGCAAGGGCGTGATCGAGACCTGCCCCTGGGTGGTCGCGTGGAAGTCGGTGCCCTCGCCGGCGTCGCGGGTGGCGCCAGGCGGCCCGATCCAGAAGATCTCGCGCCCGCGCGGATCGTGCGCGCGGATCACTGGTTCGGCCTGGTGGCGGCGCCCGAGGCGGGTCGCCGCGATCGTGGTCAGCTGCTCATAGGGCAAATTCGGGATGTTGACGTTCAGTAGATAGGGCGACGGCAACTCGTCGAAGCGGCGCAGCACCAGGTCGCGCGCGACCCTGGCGGCCGAATCGATATGGGCCCAGCCGTATTCAACCTGCGAGAAGGCGATGGCCGGGATGCCGAACAGGAAGCCTTCCGTCGCGGCGGCGACGGTGCCGGAATACAGCGTGTCGTCGCCCATGTTCTGGCCGTTGTTGATGCCAGAGACAATCAGGTCGGGCCGGTAGTCGAGCATGCCGGTCAGCGCGATGTGCACGCAGTCGGTCGGCGTGCCGTTGACGAAATAGAATCCGTTGGCGGCCCGCGTCACCGACAGCGGACGGTCGAGGGACAGCGAGTTGGACGCGCCCGAGCGGTTGCTGTCGGGCGCCACCACCACAATATCGGCAACCGATGCGAGCGCATCGGCCAGTGCATTGATACCGGGGGCGAGATAGCCGTCGTCGTTACTGATTAGAATTCGCATCCCGCGATTTTACCTGAAGCAACGGTTCTGTCGTTCGTTCAGCTACAACATTTCCGTTGCCTCCCAACACTTACTCGGCAGCCACCGCCCTCCCCCCGGCAGCCTGGTTCAGGTGGGCGTCCAGCAAGGCCACTTCATCTTGCACGAACGACAGCAAGGCGTCCTTGTCGCCGTCGCGCGTGTAGACCTTGCGGATCATCGCCACCCCGCGCTTCCTGAGCGGATGGGCGACGCTGGGCCGCAGCACCGACTTGCGCAGGCTGTCGGCCAGCTCGCGCGCCTCGCCGTCGCTGCGGCTGTCGATCAGCTGCTGCAGCTGCTCCAGCTTTTCATCCAGCGACTGCATCAGGTGCTGACCGGCACTGTCGCGCTCCTGCGGTCCGGCCGGGGCGTAATGCAGCAGCCCATGCGACTCATGCGGACCGGACACCATGCCGCGCGGCGCCAGCTGGCGGTCGGCCGGATGGGCCACCGCTTCCTCCAGCCGGCGCGCGTCCAGGGTGTGCCCCTGCTCGCTGAGTGTTTTGGCCAGCATCTTTTTGCTGTACAAGGTCTGGGGACTGTCGGCCCCGTACATGCGCTCCTGGGTTTCGACCACGCGCTGCTGGAGCACGCAGGCCGCGTCGAGCTCGCCCTGCATGCCCAGGGTGGTGGCCAGGCTCAGCTGGATGCTGAGGGTTTCCGGGTGCTCGGAACCAAGGTTGCGCTCGCGGGTGCGGGCCAGTTCTTCCTGCAGCGCCCGCACCGCCGGGATATCGCCCAGCCCGGCCAGGATTTCGGCCAGCGTTTCGCGCGCCAGCACCGTGGCCGGATGGTCCGGCCCGGCATGGCGTTCCCGCGCGGCGACCACGCCCTGCTGGAGCTTTTTGGCGTTGGCCATATCGCCCAGGTCGGACAGCACGATGGCCAGTTGCTGGGCGCAGCGCAAGGTGTCCCCGTGCTCGTTGCCCAGCAGCCGCTGGCGGCCGTCGAGCACCAGTTCATACAGCATGCGCGCACGGCTGAACTCGCGCTGGCGCGCCAGGGTCTGCGCCTGCCCGGCATAGCTGTTGAGGGTCAGGATATGGTCGTTGCCGAAACGGTCTTCGCAGGTGCGCGTGATGCCCGCGTGCAGGTCGAGCGCCTGCGCGAACTCGCCCAGCTGGGCCAGGGTGGCGGCGAGGCCCGAGCGGGCGGCCAGCGTTTCCGGGTCGGCCTCGCCGAGCAGCCGGCTGCAGTCGCGCACCAGCAGCTCGTAGAGCTCGCGGGCGTCATCGAGCTTGCCGGAATCGCGCATCAGCGCGGCCAGCTTGGCGCAGCCCGAGCGCGTGTCCGGATGGTCGTTGCCCAGCATGCGCTGGCGGATCGACAGGCTTTCGTGGAAACAGGTACTGGCCTCCACTTCGCGGCCGTTGTCACGGTACAGGTCGCCCAGGCCCGCGAGGTCGCGCGCCAGCGGCAGCAAGGACGGGCCGGACAAGTTGTCGCCGGCTTGCGCACGCGCCGCCGAGATCGTGCGCAGCAGTTCGATTTCGCTGCGCGACTGCCACGGGAAACGGTCGTGCTCCATCCATCCGAGCAAGGTCTCGAAGGTGCGCTCCAGCGAGAAGCGGTCGGCGCCGTGGCCGCGGGTGTGCGACAGCGGCGCGCCGCCCGACATGGCGGCCGTTTGCTGCAGCTGGATCTCGTCCAGGTAGCTGTCGAGCGAGAGCTGCGACAGGCCGTACGACTGCGCCAGCAGCCGCTCGAGCACCGGCTGGTAGCCGGTGGTGCCGCGCACCGGATCGCCGCGGCGCCATTGCACGCGGCGCTCGCAGTCGGCACTGTCGACCAGCGCCGGCAGCGGATACACCATCAGCGGGCGCTGCGCTTCCTCGTGGCTGCAGCGGTACTCGATGGCGCGGTTGACCACGCCGGCCAATCCTTCGAGGCTGCGCTGGTTGGGGGTAAACAAGCCGACCAGCTTGCGCGGCAGCAGCGCGGTGCAGATGCTGACGGCGGCCGAGCGGCCGCTGCGCGCATCGATCAGCACATGGCGGAACTTGCTGGCCATGAAGTCGCCGAAGGTACGGAACAAGGCCGGGCAGGCGGCAAACAGGCTGTCCCAGTCCATCGCGTGGGCGCGTTCGCCATAGCTGTCGTCGAACCGCCCGGCGCGCATCAGGTACAGCGGCCGGCTTTCGTCGACCCGCTCGACATACAGTTCCCAGTCGATCGATTCAAGCACATGGCGGGCCAGCGCTTCATCGTCGGCGCCGCTGGTGCCGGCCAGCAGGCGCAGGTGGTCACGGCAGGCCTGGAAATATTCGAGCAAACCCAGCTTTTCTTCGCGCTGGTCGAAAAAATGGTGCAGTCCGGGCGATTCAGTATCCCAATCGATCATCAGCACGGGCACTGCGGCGTTCTGGCGCCCCGCCAGCAGTACGGCCATGTTCGACAGCGCAACGCTGCGCGCCGTTCCGCTCTCGAAGGAATAAAACGTGGTCACCTCGCCGGGAGCGGTTATCGGCGGAAGCGTAATTCGGTTGAGTTCCATTAGTGCTCCTCATATTTTTGGGAAAGTTATATCCGGAATGTCGCGCCATGCAGGTGGGACATCGGGGAGCACAAATTGGTTGCAATTATGGCTCGCCGGCATATGCTTTTTTTGATACTCGTAGTGCATGGCAATGCGATCCACGATTTTCTTTATGTCGGGGAGAAATTCCGGGTTGGCCATCAAGTCGCCGGTGGCCATCGTGAAGTTCGAAAAGTCGACATACATGTTCGACTCGGCCACCTGGGGCGGCAGGTGGCCGGGGTGCTTGGTCATGATGACCGGAATGATCAGCCGGCTCGGCAGCTCGTACCACTTGCTGCGCTCCTGCTCCAGCAGCTGCATGGCGGCAAATTCGCGCCGCGTGTAGGCATGCGATTCGTACTTCGGCGTATAAATCATGATCATCGCCACGCTCTCGCACATGGCGCGCGCGATGCGGCGGTCGATGTCGTCGCCCCCGCCCAGCTGCTCGGTATCGATGAACAGCTCGTTCTCATTGTCGAAGTAGGGTTCGAGATAGCAGCGGATCGCATCCGACAAGGCAGTCTTGAACCGGTTCATCAACTCATAGCGGCCATGGGCATAACTGAAGAAACAGCCATAACGGATCGCCATTGCAGCCTCCTCTTTCCATATTGCCAACGGGCGCGCTCCCATCCACGACTCTAACAAGCTCGACTTTTGTCACTTTGTGCACGCGCAAGCGCTCCGGAGGCGCCGGCGAGCCAGCGCCGACGCGCACAAATTGGGGCATAATCAAAAGCAAACGACCGTACTTTTTTTGCGAACCGACAACGGAGACAACATGAAAGCAGTGGTGTGCAAAGCGTGGGGAATGCCCGACAGCCTGGCCGTGGAAGAGTTGCCTGAGCTGGCGCCGGGACCGGGTGAAGTGGTGGTCGACGTCAGGGCCGCGGGGGTCAATTTCCCCGACGTGCTGATCGTGCAGGGCAAGTACCAGTTCAAGCCGGCGCTGCCGTTCACGCCGGGCAACGAGTTGTCGGGTGTGGTGCGCGCCGTCGGGCCGGACGTGGCCGGGTACGGCATCGGCGACAAGGTGATCGGGTTTATCCCGATCGGTGCGTTTGCGCAGCAGGCGCTGGTGCCGGCCAGGGCCTTGATGCCAATGCCGCCCGGGATGGACTTCGACACGGCCGCTGCGATTACCCTCACCTACGGAACCTCGCATCATGCCGTCGTCGACCGCGCCGGGCTGAAGGCGGGCGAAACGATGCTGGTGCTGGGCGCGGCGGGAGGGGTCGGGCTGGCCGCCATCGAGATCGGCAAGGCGCTGGGGGCCCGCGTGATCGCGGCCGCTTCGTCCGACGACAAGCTGGCGGTATGCCGTGAACATGGCGCCGACGCCACCATCAATTATTCCACCGAGGATTTGCGCGAGGCGATCAGGCTTGCCACCGGGGGCAAGGGACCGGATGTCATTTATGACCCGGTGGGCGGACAGTATGCAGAGCCGGCGTTCCGCTCGATTGCGTGGCGCGGGCGTTACCTGGTGGTGGGGTTTGCCAATGGCGAGATTCCGAAGCTGCCGCTGAACCTGGCGCTGCTCAAGGGCGCGTCGCTGGTGGGCGTGTTCTGGGGCGAGTTCGCCAAGCGCGAGCCGAAGGCGAACATGGCGGCGATGCGGCAGATGATGGGGTGGCTGGCCGAAGGCAAGATCAGGCCGCACATTTCAGGCAGGTACAGGCTGGAGGAAACGGCGCAGGCCTTGAATGACATGGCCGCGCGCAAGGTGACAGGCAAGATCGTGATCAACCCTTGACCCGTCGTTCCCGCGCAGGCGGGAACCCATGCCGAGTTTGCACAGTCGGCGTATGGGTTCCCGCCTTCGCGGGAACGACGTTATTTCGGCTTGAAGAACTCGATGACTTCGGCCTGCACCCGCGTACGCTTGAACGGCGGCAGGCTCTGCCACACCCTGCGCCCGTACGACTTGGTGATGATGCGCGGATCGCAAATCATCAGCACGCCACGGTCGGTCTCGTCGCGGATCAGGCGCCCCGCGCCCTGCTTCAGGTTGATGATCGCCTCCGGCAGCGTGTGGTGCATGAAGCCGTTCATCCCCTGCTTCTCCATCACGTCGATGCGCGCGGCCAGCACCGGGTCGTCGGGCGGCGCGAACGGCATCTTGTCGATGATGACCAGCGACAGCGCGTCGCCGCGCACGTCCACGCCTTCCCAGAAACTCTGGCTGCCCACCAGCACCGCATTGCCGGCAGTGCGGAAGGAATCGAGCAACTCGGTGCGCCCGCGCTCGCCCTGCACGAACAGCGGGAAGTCCAGCCCGCGCGCGGCAAACTCGGTGCGCAGCCTTTCAGCCACATGTTTCACCGCGCGAATTGTGGTGCACAGGAAGAAGGTGCGCCCGCCCGCCGCTTCGATGACCGGCAACGCGCAGTCGACCACCGCATCGGTATAGCCAAACGCGTTCGGCTCCGGCAGGCCGCTCGGCACGTACAGCAAGCCCTGCTGCTCGTAGTTGAACGGGCTCGGCCAGTTTTTTGCTTCTTCGCCCTCCAGCCCCATCTGGGCTGAGAAGTGCTTGAAGTCGTTCTTCACCGCCAGCGTCGCCGAGGTAAAGATCCAGCTGCGCGGCGTGCCTTCGCGCTGGTTCGAAAAGATCGGCGCGATCGACAGCGGCGTCTTGTGCAGCTGCAGCGAGGACGAAAACGCCTCGACCCACAGCACCGCCTGGTCGCCTTCGACGACCTTGCCTTTGGTCTCAGGCTTCCATGCATCCAGCCCGGCGGCCAGTTCCACTGCGCGCACCCGGCATTGCTCGATGCTCTCGGCGCGTGCCGCCTGGTCTTCCAGGACGTCGATCATTGCCGCAATCTGTTCCTTCAAGGTCTCAAGCGCCGGGAAAAAGCCGGACGACGGAACGATCTGGGCCAGCGCCATGCGCATGCTGTCTTGCGGGAAGGTCAGGCGCAGGTCGCGTGCCGCCTTTTCCACCGCGGTGACGACCTTGGCCCAGTCCGGCCCGCCGCGCGCATGCGCCAGGCCTTCGGCCAGCACGTCGCGGCACAGTTCCAGGATCTGCGAGGTCGACACGGTCTGGCCGAAGAACAAGGTGGCCGTATCGGGCAGCTGGTGCGCTTCGTCGAAGATGATGGTATTGGCCGACGGCAGCAGCTCGGCCACGCCGGTATCCTTCAATGCCACGTCGGCAAAGAACAGGTGGTGGTTGACCACGACCACGTCAGCCTGCTGCGCCTCGCGGCGCGCCTTCATCACGAAGCAGTCCTGGTAGTACTGGCACTCGGCGCCCATGCAGGTGTCGCGGGTCGAGGTGACCAGGTTCCAGATGGTGGCGTTCTCGGGCACCTTGGTCAGCTCGGCCTTGTCGCCGGAGCTGGTCATCTTGATGAAGCGCGAGATTTCACGCAGGTGGCCGACATCGTCGCGCGAGGTCATGCGCCCGTTGTTGAGCGTGCGTTCGAGGTGGTAGTGGCAGACGTAGTTCGAGCGGCCCTTGAGCAGCGCCACCGAGACCGGCGCGCGCAAGGCGGTGCGCACGGTCGGGATATCGCGCAGGAACAACTGGTCCTGCAGGTTCTTGGTGCCGGTCGAGACGATGGTCTTGCCGCCCCACAGCAGCGCGGGGACGAGGTAGGCGAAGGTCTTGCCGGTGCCGGTGCCCGCTTCGGCGATCAGGGTTTTCTGGTCGGCGATCGCCTGCGCGATCGACTTGGCCATCTCCGTCTGCGAGCGGCGCGGGCTGAACGCGCCGACCGAGGGCGCAAGCGGGCCGCCCGCGGAAAACAGGCGGTCGATCTCGGCGTCGTACTTGCCGGCCGGGGCGGCCTGGTCTGGCGCGCCTTCGGCAGGCAGCTCGCCGGGCGTGCCCGGGGCTGGTGTTTGCTCGGTCAAAGTGGGTGTCAGGTATTGCGAAGACAAATCAGGCCGGGACGTCCGGCACCAATTGCATTTTCAGCAGGGTGATATGGTCTTTCAGCTGCAGTTTACGCTTTTTCAGGCGGCGCAGCTGGAGCTGGTCGTTGTGGCCGTCGTCGGTCAGCTTGTTTATGACCGCGTCCAGGTCGCGATGTTCCACGTCGAGTTCGACGAGGCGGCGCTGGATTTCGTTTACGTCAGTCATTATCGCTTTCCCAACCTTGTTTCAGTGCTGCTAACAGGCGCCGTGCGGCGTGCATACAATTGGATACAAAAGTTTCGCGGAGGCAACCGTAACTGCTTGCAACTTTAGTGCTTCCCGGTGCATAGTTTAATCTACGACGACGTTGCCGCCAATACAGATCGAGCCGCGAGCTGCGATTGCAGTGCTAACGCAGCCAGGAAACAACTGACAACATGAGTTCATACAAGATCGAAGCGGGCACCGCGCAGCATATCGGCAGCCGGGCGCAGCAGAATGACCGCGCCGCCCTGTTCACTGGCGCGCGCGCGCCTGGCTATGTGCTGGCCGTGCTGGCCGATGGCCAGGCCGGCGGCCCGATCGCGCCCGAGCAGGTGCTGCACACGGCCAAACTGGTCTTCGACGAGTTCAAGCCGGGCGACAGCACCACCATCGAGCGCATGGCCGACCTGCTGCGCGCGATCGTGCACGAGACCCACCTGGTCATCAAGATGAATGGCGTCACCACCGGCACCGAACCGCTGGCCAGTTTTGTCGGCTTGCTGATCAGCCCGCAGGGACAGGCGGTGTGGGCCCACGTTGGCGACTCGCGCCTGTACCGCTTTGCCGCCGGCCAGTGCCGCGCACGCACCACTGACGCCAGCTATATCGAGCATCTGGTCGGCAATGACAAATTGTCCCCCGAGGCCGCCAAGATCCACCGCCAGTCGCCGCTGCTGCTCAACGTGCTGGGCAATATACACAAGGAGCCCTTCGTCACCATCGGCAGCCATGAAGGGCTGGCCGCGGACGATGCCTTCATGCTGTGCTCGGATGGGCTGTGGGCCTACTTCACCGACACTGAACTGGGCTCGGTGCTGAACAAGAACGCGCCGCGCCAGGCGTCCGAGATGCTGATCAACAAGGCGATCGAACGGGCCGACGGCAAGGGCGACAACTGCACCATGGCCATGATCAAGCTGGTGCGGCCACCGAAGGAAGTGCCCAACTACACCGTACAGAAGATGCGCCGGGCAATCTGAGGCATTTGCTCATCTGCGCAACATAGCAGGTTTGGATCAACCGGCCCCTGTCAGTTCGGGCGCCGGCGGACCTGCGCAAAATGATGTCGCTGAAGATTTTTGTCGACACCGCTCCGGACGTCCGCTTCATTCGCCGGATGCAAAGGGATATTACCGAACGCGGCCGCTCGGTCGATAGCATCATTGGCCAATACCTGGAAACAGTACGCCCGATGCACAAGCAATTCATCGAGCCGACCAAGCGCCACGCCGACGTCATTTTGCCGCACGGCGCAAATGGCCCGGCAGTCGATGTGATCACCACCAAGGTAGCGAGCGTCATCGGCAAGTTGAAGCGGGGTTAATCGGTAGCGACCCTGCCCTCAGCGCTTCGAGCCGGCAACCAGCACGGCGGCGCCAGCCACGATCGCGGCAATGCTCGCCCACAGCGGGATATTGACCTTCTTCTCTTCAGCTACTGACAGGTTGATCGGACCCAGGCTGGCTTTATGGGTCTCTTTGGTGAAGCTGAAGCCGCCCAGGCTTACGCCGAGCAGGCCTGCGACGATGAGCGCGATGCCGATCATTTTGGTGCTGTTCATTTTAGTTCCTTTATTTTTATGGATCGCCACCGCGGCGAATGGAACCCATCATGCTCTGCTGTTTGCATAAGTTCTGTACGCAACCGTACAGTCGAGCTGCCGCAGTATGGGAGACGCCAAGGACGAAAGTTTGACCGGGCTATGCGCGGTACCGAACTGATCTGCGCCGCTGGAACCTTGATAGTGGGTCACGGAACAAGTGCCGGGAACAACGGCCCTGTCCTGACATTTCCTTGCATATTCCATGCTAAGAAGTCAGAAATGTTCCAGTAGAGAGTATCGATATGCGCCTGGCACACGGCTACACAAGAGCAGTAAGGTTCTGTTCCGCCCGATGGCTGAACCCCTTTTCAACGCCCGCCGCGGTGATGGCGGCAACCAGGATGACGTCCTTGTTGTGGGCGTTCCAGGTACATGGATGGCCGTGCTGCATCCCGGGTATCGCAGCGTTTGTACAGAAGGTGTGCGGCGTCCGCTTGACGAGGATTGCCCAATCCTCCCGGCGCCCGGCGCTTGCCGGAAGTCCCAGTTTTTCTCCGCACCGCGCTCGGCCTGGCACCGGTCCGGCTCCGTCTACACGGTGCCGCGCCATCTGAACTCTATTGTCCCGCACATTGTCGTGCGGTCAGGCATTCGCTCTTAAAGCTTGCCAGGGTACCGCAGGCCTTATTGCAGGCCGACCCCAGCTCCGAATGATTCGAACAGCGTTCCCGGATACACAACTTACGTTCGATGCCGTTGCTACAGCTGCACACCAGCAGGCTTGCCGGAACGGTAACCGGTACTATTTTTTCGATTTGATTCAGCAAAACCTCTTTCTGCCGCTCCGGCAGCATCGCCAGTGCGCGATATCCGTCAAACAAGTCCAGGCGTGCCGATGGAGATGCATCGGCCAACTGCCTGAGCAAATCCAGCCTCTCACGCTCGGTTAGCGGCGATAGCAAGGACAGGGCCCGCAGTTTCGCTAGCCGCACCGACTCTTCCGCCGAGACGGCAGGGGATTTGTCCGCTGTTGCCAGCGGCGCAGCGCCCCGGCTTGTCAGTGCCGAACTGTCTGCAGTCATTGCTCGTGTCCCAGACGATTTCTCTGGCATGGTCGACGTCAGTAACGGCGCGGAAGCCTCCTGACGGCGGGAAGTTCCCTCTCCCCCACAGCCAACCAGCATCAGGGCCAGGAGCGACGCCTGGCAGGCATTAAGAACATGCCCGGCGCGCTTTGACAGACACCACCAGCATTCGAACCGATTCGCTTTCCGCATAATGGCAAGCTCCCATAGTGATGAAAGTTACTATTACTTTCATTAAAAGGCCGAATGTGTCGACGCGAAGTCATCCTGTAAGTCACTTCATTTTCGTACGGACGAGGAATCAAAAAAACACATCACGCTCTATTTGACTTCCGGCGAACGGCTATTAGAATCAGTATAAACCAAAAACCAAAAGGATAAATTGCAAGCCACCAAAAATTATACAAGTGCAGTTTTTACAGTGTGCATAATATTCCTAAACAGGAATCTCAATGCCAACTACGGGCACCGCCCGGACATCAGGCCTCTGGCTAATGCCGCGACCGGCTTTAGCAGGCATGATCGCCACGTTATATGCTGCGTCTACACAAGGCATTAACAACGCGCACATTAATAATGTGCGCGCGAAGAAATTTTTATTAATTAAATTATTAGCAAGCCGAAAGGAGGGTTATCCGATGTGACAAGCTAAAATCGTCTGACAATAAAATCTATTTATTGGGAGAACAAGATGAAAAACGCAGCGTTTTTAACCTTGGCCGCAGCGTTTGCGGCTTCGGCGGCGTGGGCCACCACAACCTACAATGGGGCGAATGCGCCCAGCGGGACCCATGTACAAAGTGGCACTCCGTCCTGCCAGGTCAACGGCTTCGTTGTGACCTGCAGCTCATATGACCTCGCTGGCGTCGGCAACACGAACGCGACCGCTGAGCTGTCGGCAACCTATAGTGGAACAGTGATGTGCAAAAATCCGGCAGGGAATATCGCTCCCGGCCAAACACAGAACCCGACGATCGCAACGTCAACAGGACAGTTAATGCCGAAAAACGGAAGGCTGACCGTACCGTCGCTGACTTCGGCAACCCAGGCGAGTATTGAATTAGCGTTGAGGCAAAATACCACTTGCCCGAACCAAAAATGGGAAAAATTGGTGCAATCAGGTTCCATCGCCCTTGTGGGATACACCTATACGCTCACCTTCGCAGGGTATAACGGGCCATATATCACAATTACCGACTAATAACGCAAGCGACATAAGCACAGCGCATTAGCCACAAAAAATGCCTTACTGCGTTTTGGCACCAATGGCGAAATGCGCTGCTTTAAGTTTCCATAAGCAAGCGTAGGCGGCTGGCTGAAAAGCTCCTATCACTGCAATAGATTCTCGCGTGTTGAAGCGATAACAACCCCGGCTGTTTTCAACCGTTCAACCCGCGCGCACTTCGTTCGCCTAAGGTATTACAAAGAACGAATAAAATAAACGGTCGACCCGCGCCAGCCTAGTCTTTCTCGGCCTCGCGTTCGGCCTGGCGTTTCGCGCGCTCGGCCTGGCGCCGTACCGACTCCTGGCGTTTCTTTTCGAAGCGCGCAGCATTCTCCGCGCGCTTGCCTGCTTCCGCGGCCTCTTTCTCAGCAATGCGCTTGAGCTTGGCCGCGTTGGCCGCCTCGCGGTTCACCTGCGCCGCAATCGGCTTTGGCGGCGGCGCCGGTTCTTCCACGCGCTCCGGCCGGGGATTGGCTGCGCGCTGCGCGGCCTCGGCCTCAAACTCTTTTTGCGCTTCCGCCAGTGCGCGGTCGCGCGCATTGGCCTTTTCGCGGCGCTGGAAAAGCTCGGCCTCGACTTCGACCGCGCGTACCACCGCCAGGCCTTCGCGACGCTTCTCGCGCGCCTTTTCAAGGCAGCTGTTGACGAAGAACTTTTTGTAGCAGGCTTGCTCGCTGGACGCGAATTCCGCCTCGATGGCGGCGCGGCGCTCCCTGGCCTCGGCCAGCTTGCGGTCCGCTTCCGCCAGCGACGTCGACGGCGGCGCAACGTGCTGCACATTCGGCGGCAGCAGCACGTAAGAACATGCGGAAAGGGCCGCGCACGCCAGCACCATGGCGGCGTTGCGAAGCGTTGGATATGCGAACGGAATTGCCATTGTTATTGTCCTTGTCGGGTCTGTCAGGCCAGTGCGTCGGCCGCGTCGCGCCGTTGTGCATCCATGTATTCGCGCGACTGCATCTCGATGATACGCGAGACCGTGCGATGGAACTCGTTTGCCATCTGCCCCTGCGTGTACAGCGCTTCGGGCTCGACCTCGGCCGACATCAGCAGCTTGACCTTGTGGTCGTAGAACACATCGATCAGCCAGGTGAAGCGGCGCGCCTCGGACGACTGCGACGCCGACATCGCCGGCACGCCAGACAGGATCACGGTATGGAAGCGGCTGGCGATCTCCAGGTAGTCGTTCTGCGAGCGCGGTCCGCCGCACAGGGTGTGGAAGTCAAACCAGATGATGCCGCCGGCCCGGCGCAGCGAACGGATCTCGCGATGCTCGATGTGGACGATCGGGTCTTCGTCGGCGGTCTCCGCCACGGCGGTGTAAGCGTCGCGCAGCGCCTTGTCGGCGGCCGCGCCCAGCGGCGTGTAGTAAGCCTGCACCTGCTCGAGCGCGCGCTTGCGGTAGTCGATGCCGGCGTCGACGTTCAGCACGTCGAGTTTTTCCTTGATCAGCGCGATGGTCGGCAGCATGCGGTCGCGGTGCAGCCCGTCCGGGTACAGCTTGTCCGGATCGTAGTTCGAGGTCATCACGAACGACACGCCGTTGTTGAACAGCGCCGTCAGCAGGTTATACAGGATCATCGCATCGGCGATGTCCGAGACGTGGAATTCGTCGAAGCAGATCAGGCGGTACTTTTTGGCGATGCGGCGCGCCACTTCGTCGAGCGGATCGGCCACGCCCTTGAGGTCATCGAGCTGGCGGTGCACGCCGCGCATGAATTCGTGGAAGTGCAGGCGCGTCTTGCGCACCACCGGCACCACCGAGTAAAAACTGTCCATCAAAAACGACTTGCCCCGTCCTACCCCGCCCCACAGGTACACGCCGCGCGGCACGTCCGGACGGTTGATCAGGCGCTTGAAGCTCGACGATCGCTGGGACTTGAAATGCACCCACTCTTCGTAGGCGAGCTGCAGGCGGTCAACCGCGCGCTGCTGCGCATCGTCAGGCTTGAAACCACGCTGGGACAGCGCGTGCTGGTAAAACTCTTGGACGTTCATGGGAGGGCGATACGAGGAGCCGGACAGGCGCGAAGCCCGCCCGGCGTGGTGCAGATTAGAAGTTCAGCGAACGCTTGTCGACTGCGAGCGCGGCTTCCTTGGTGGCTTCCGACAGCGATGGGTGTGCGTGGCAGATGCGCGCGATGTCTTCCGACGACGCACGGAACTCCATCGCGACCACGGCTTCCGAGATCAGCTCGGAGGCCATCGGCCCCACGATGTGGACGCCCAGGATTTCATCGGTCGTCGCATCGGCCAGGAACTTGACCATGCCCGAGGTGTCGCCCAGCGCGCGTGCGCGGCCGTTCGCCATGAACGGGAAGGTGCCGGCCTTGTAGGCCACGCCGTCCGCCTTTAGCTGTTGCTCGGTGCGGCCAACCCACGCGATTTCCGGCGAGGTGTAGATCACCCATGGAATCGTGTTGAAGTTGACGTGGCCGTGCTGGCCGGCGATACGCTCGGCGACCGCAACGCCCTCTTCTTCCGCCTTGTGCGCCAGCATCGGCCCGCGCACGACGTCGCCCACTGCCCAGACGTTCGGCAGGTTGGTCTTGCACTCGTCGTCGACGGCGATGAAGCCGCGCTCGTCGAGCGCCAGGCCAACCGATTCAGCACCGAGGCCGATGGTGTTCGGCACGCGGCCGATCGAGATGATCAGCTTGTCGAATACCGCGGTCTGCGCCGCGCCGGTCGCGTCGGCGTATTCCACGGTGACGTTGTTCTCGCCCTTGGTGATCGCGCCGATCTTGCAACCGAGGCTGATCTTCAGGCCCTGCTTGGTGAACAGCTTGTGCGCTTCCTTGGCGATCTGCTCGTCGACCGCGCCGAGGAAGGTCGGCAGGCCTTCGAGGACGGTAACGTCAGCGCCGACACGGCGCCATACGCTGCCCATCTCCAGGCCGATGACGCCTGCGCCGATCACGCCCAGTTTCGCTGGCACCGCATCGATGGCGAGTGCGCCTGTGTTCGACAGGATCAGCTTTTCGTCGAACTCCGCGCCCGGCAGCTGGCGTGCGTTGGAGCCGGTGGCGATGACGACGTGCTTGGCCTGCAGCGTTTCGGTGGCTGGACCGGTAACGTTGATGGTGTAGCCGCCGTCAGCAGCAGCGGCAAACGCGCCGCGGCCGTGGAAGAAGCTGACCTTGTTCTTCTTGAACAGGAACAGGATGCCGTCGTTGTTCTGCTTGACGATGGTCTCTTTACGCTTGAGCATCTGCGGCAGGTTCAGCGACAGGCCCGAGACTTCGATGCCGTGTTCCTTGAATGCGTGGCCGGCATGCTCGAAATGCTCGGACGACTGCAGCAGCGCCTTCGATGGGATGCAACCGACGTTGGTGCAGGTGCCGCCAGGAGCAGGACCGCCCTTGGCGTTGGCCCACTCGTCGACGCAGGCGACATTAAAGCCCAGCTGCGCAGCACGGATTGCGGCGATGTAGCCGCCAGGACCGCCGCCGATCACGACGACATCGAATTGTTTTGGAGTGCTCATTGATTATTCCTTGATTATTCTTCGGGGACGAAAATCCACAGCAGCAGGTAGATCACGAGGCCGAAACCGAACGAGATGGTGAACAGCGCAAAGACCAGGCGCCAGATCCAGGCATCCATGCCCGAAGCCTTGGCAAGGCCGCCGCAGACGCCACCGATCCAGCGATCGGTGCGCGAGCGGCGCAGGCGCGAAAACTCGTCGCCCAGGCTGCCGTTGCCGCTGGATGAATAGCCCGGCTTGTTCAGGTCGGCGGACGCCGACAGCAGCCTGGCCTTGGCCTGTTCGAATTCGGCATCGGTCAGTGCGCCGGCCTGGTGCAGTTCGTGCAAACGCTTGATTTCATCGGAGATGTTCACGTGCTACCTCGCTCAACGCAAATAGGGATTACCTGCTGAAGAACCGTCGTTCCCGCGAAGGCCTCGGCGGCCCCGCGGTAACCCATGCTGAGCTTTTCGTGACCGCGACATGTGCGATGCTGAACGCTGTGAATGGGTCCCCGCTTTCGCGGGGACGACGGGCTAACTGTGCTTACAGGTCCAGCAGCAGGCGCGATGGATCTTCCAGCGTTTCCTTCATCGTGACCAGGCCCAGGACGGCTTCGCGGCCGTCGATGATGCGGTGGTCGTACGACATCGCCAGGTAGTTCATCGGACGGACCACAACCTGGCCGTTTTCGACGACAGCGCGGTCCTTGGTCGCGTGAACGCCCAGGATGGCCGACTGCGGCGGGTTGATGATCGGGGTCGACAGCATCGAACCGAAGGTGCCGCCATTCGAGATCGAGAAGGTACCGCCGGTCAGGTCTTCCAGGGTCAGCTTGCCTTCTTTCGCCTTGGCGCCGAATTCACCGATCTTCTTTTCGATCTCGGCGATCGACATCTGGTCGGCGTTGCGCAGGATAGGCACTACCAGGCCGCGCGGCGAACCGACTGCGATACCGATGTCGAAGTAGCCGTGGTAGACGATGTCGTTCCCGTCTACCGATGCGTTGATGATCGGGTACTTCTTCAGTGCCGCGACCGCTGCCTTGACGAAGAAGGACATGAAGCCCAGCTTGACGCCGTGCTCTTTCTCGAACTTGTCCTTGTACTTGTTGCGCAGGTCGATGACCGGCTGCATATTGACTTCGTTGAAGGTGGTCAGGATCGCGTTGGTCGATTGCGACTGGATCAGGCGCTCGGCGATACGCGCGCGCAGGCGGCTCATTGGCACGCGCTCTTCCGGACGGTCGCCCAGGTTGGCTGGTGCTGGCGCTGCAACCTGCTGCAGTGCAGGCTTGGCTGCTGCGGCTGCCAGTGGCGCAGGCGCTGCAGGCTTGACGCCCGATGCTACCGCTGCCAGGGCGTCGCCCTTGGTGACGCGGCCGTCTTTGCCGCTGCCGGCAACGTCGGTGGCGCTCATGCTGTTATCGGCCAAAATCTTCGATGCCGCTGGCATTGCCACGCCGGCCATCGACTGCGATGCCGCTGGCGCCGCCGCAGCAGGAGCTGCCGCCGCTGCCGCTGCAGGCGCAGGTGCGTTTGATACTTCAATCGGGCTGACCTTGGCCGAGCCTTCGGTATCGATGATCGCGATGACTTCGCCCGCTACCACGGTGCCGCCGTCGCCCTTGATGATCTGGGTGATCACGCCCGATGCCGGCGCTGGCAGTTCAAGGACCACCTTGTCGGTTTCGATGTCGATCATGTTCTCGTCGCGGGTGACCGCTTCGCCGAGCTTCTTGTGCCATGCCAGCAGGGTAGCTTCAGCGACCGATTCCGACAGTTGTGGAACCTTGACTTCAATTTGTGCCATGTATAACTCCGTATTCTGTTTTTATGCGCCCGCCGCCCGGCGGGCACCTTGTCATCACTGTTTGTTCAACACAAAGCCCTTGAGCTTCGAGAATGCCGTTTCCAGCAGGTCCTTCTGCTGCGCGTAGTGCTTGTCGTAGTAACCGACTGCAGGCGCGGCCGAAGCTGGGCGTCCGGCATATGCAAGGCGCTGTCCCGACTCCATGTTCTCGAACAGGTTGTGCTGGATCTGGAACCATGCGCCCTGGTTTTGCGGCTCGTCCTGCGCCCATACCAGCTCGGTCGCGTTCGGGAACTTCTTCAGCTCCGCGGCGAACGACTTGTGCGGGAACGGATACAGCTGCTCGACACGGATGATGGCAGTGTCAGTCTGGCCGCGCGTCTTGCGTGCGTTGACCAAGTCGTAGTACACCTTGCCCGAGCAAGCCACAACGCGCTTGACCTTCTTGGCGTCGATCTTGTCGTCTGTCTCGCCGATCACGGTCTGGAAGCTGCCCTTGGCCAGTTCGGTCAGCGCCGAACCTGCGTCCTTGTTACGCAGCAGCGACTTTGGCGTCATGATGACCAGCGGCTTCCTGAACTGGCGCACCATCTGGCGGCGCAGCAGGTGGAAGATCTGGGCGGCGGTGGTCGGCTGCACCACTTGCATGTTGTTCTCTGCGCACAGCTGGAGGAAGCGCTCAGGACGCGCGGATGAGTGCTCAGGACCCTGGCCTTCGTAACCGTGCGGCAGCATCATGACCAGGCCGGAGGCGCGGCCCCACTTGACTTCGCCCGAGCTGATGAACTGGTCGATGACGACCTGCGCGCCGTTGGCGAAGTCGCCGAACTGCGCTTCCCAGATGGTCAGCGTGTTTGGTTCCGCGGTCGAATAGCCGTACTCGAATGCCAGCACCGCTTCTTCCGACAGCACCGAGTCGATGACGGTGAACGGCGCCTGGCTGTCCGATACGTTGCACAGCGGGACATAGGTACCTGCATCCCAGCGTTCGCGGTTCTGGTCGTGCAGCACGGCGTGACGGTGCACGAAGGTGCCGCGGCCGGCGTCCTGGCCGGTCAGGCGCACTGCGTAGCCCGATGCCACCAGCGATGCGTAGGCCAGGTGTTCGCCCATGCCCCAGTCGAGGTTGATGTCGCCATTGCCCATCGCGGCGCGGTCGCCCAGTACCTTCTCGACCAGCGAGTGCGGCTTGAAGCCTTCCGGCACGGTGGTGATGCGGCTTGCGAGGCGCTTCAGTTCCGTCATCGGCACCGCGGTGTCGGCGCTGTCGGTCCACTTCTTGTTCAGGAACGGCAGCCAGTCGACTGCGTACTTGTTCTTGAAGTCGGTAATGACAGGATCGACCGTGTGCTTGCCCGCGTCCATCGCGTCGCGGAAGGCGGCGACCATCTTGTCGCCTTCGTCCGCAGCGATGACGCCTTGCGCAACCAGCTTGTCCGCATACAGCTTGCGGGTGCCCGGGTGCTTGGCGATCTTCTTGTACATCAGCGGCTGGGTCAGTGCAGGCGTGTCCTGCTCGTTGTGGCCCAATTTGCGGTAGCAGATGATGTCGAGGACGACGTCCTTCTTGAACTGCATGCGGTAGTCGAGCGCGATCTGGGTCGCCAGCACGACGGCTTCAGGATCGTCGCCGTTGATGTGCAGGACCGGTGCTTCGATCATCTTGACGACGTCCGAGCAGTAGGTGGTCGAACGCGCGTCGCGCGGATCCGAAGTGGTGAAGCCGATCTGGTTGTTGATCACGATGTGCACCGTGCCGCCGGTGCCGTAGCCACGGGTCTGCGCAAGGTTCAGCGTTTCCATGACCACGCCCTGGCCGGCGAATGCAGCGTCGCCGTGCACCAGGATCGGCAGCACTTGCGCGCCTTCCTTGTCGCCGCGGCGGTCCATGCGCGCCTTGACCGAGCCTTCAACAACCGGGTTGACGATCTCGAGGTGCGATGGGTTGAATGCCAGCGACAGGTGGACCGGCCCACCGGCGGTCGAGATGTCGCTCGAGAAGCCCTGGTGGTACTTGACGTCGCCCGATGGCAGTTCGTCGCCGTGCTTGCCTTCGAATTCTTCGAACAGGTCCTGCGGCGATTTGCCCAGGGTATTAACCAGCACGTTCAGGCGGCCGCGGTGCGCCATGCCGATAACGATCTCCTGCACGCCCTTTTCGCCGGCGCGCTGGATGGTCTCGTCGATCGACGGGATAAACGATTCGGAGCCTTCGAGCGAGAAGCGCTTCTGGCCGACGTAGCGGGTGTGGAGATAGCGTTCCAGGCCTTCGGCCGCGGTCAGGCGGTCGAGGATGTGGCGCTTTTCGTCCTTGCCGAAGGCCGGGGTCGAGCGGATCGATTCGAGGCGTTCCTGCAGCCAGCGCTTTTCGGCCGGGTCGCTGATGTACATGAACTCAGCGCCGACCGAACGGCAGTAGGTGTCACGCAGGAAGTTGAGCAGGTCGCGCAGGGACGCGGTCTCTTGCCCGAAGTAGGTGTTGCTGATGTTGAAAACGGTGTCCAGGTCGGCGTCGGAGAAGCCGTAGAACGACGGCTCCAGCTCAGGGATAGGCGGACGTTCCTGGCGCATCAGCGGGTCGAGGTTGGCCCAGCGCGCGCCCAGGTAGCGGTAGGCAGCGATCATCTGGGTGACGGCGACGCGCTTGCGGCCCATCTCGACGTCGGTCGATGCGGTCACGACGCGGATCGGGCCCTGCTTGGCGCGTTCGGCGAACGACGCGATGACGGAAGCGTGCGCGACGTCAGGCTTGTTGGAACCATCGACCGCAGGCACATGCTGCATGGAGTCGAAGTAGGAGCGCCAGTTGTCTGGCACCGAGCCCGGGTTGTCGAGGTAGGCCTCGTACAACTCCTCTACGTAGGGCGCATTACCGCCGAACAAATAGGAGTTGGCGGTGTTTTCTTTCATCATCTTGCTCACCTTTCTTCGCGCTTCGCGAGGTTGGCGGGTTAATCTAACCTTCCGCGACACGGCCTGACCGTTTAGCGGATTGCACATCAAGTTGTGGGGAAGGACTTTAAAGCCGGAGTATTCTTTCCAGGGTGCGTCAGAATAGCACGCGATATTGTATCGCAACATCCCACAGGGAGAAAAAGTGTCCGGGAATGTTGCGATTTAGAAGGTTTGGTGAATGAACATTATCATTGCGATAATTTCCAGCTTGCGCCGGAATGGCGAGGAGGCCTGGCGCCAATGAGGCGTTGACGATCTAAATGAGAATCGTTATTATTCGCAATAACAATTCTTAATAATGATTCAATGCCCACTCCCTCCCCATCCGGCCTGCCCGGCGCCGGCCGCGCCGTCTGGCTCAAGACACTGCATCAATGGCACTGGATCAGCGCTTCGCTGTGCCTGCTCGGCATGCTGATGTTCAGCGTGACCGGCTTTACCCTCAACCACGCCACCCAGATCGAAGCGAAGCCACAGGTCAGTAACCGCAAGGCCACCCTGCCCGCGCCGCTGCAAGCGCGCATGGCCAGCAGTGCCGAACGACACGCCGACGGCAGCGCCCCGCTGCCCCCGGCGGTGGAAGGCTGGGTGCGCACCACCTTCGGCATCGACGTCGCAGGCATCGATGCCGAGTGGAGCCCTGAGGATGCCTACGTCCCGCTGCCGCGTCCCGGCGGCGATGCGTGGCTGCGCATCGGCATTGACGGCGCCGCCGAATACGAGCTTACCTCGCGCGGCGCGGTCTCCTGGCTGAACGACCTCCATAAAGGCCGCAATACCGGCCCGGTGTGGAGCTGGTTCATCGACATCTTCGCGATTGCCAGCCTGGTGTTCTCGGTCACTGGCTTCCTGATCCTCAAGCTACACGCCGCCAACCGCCCAGCCACCTGGCCGGTGGTCGGCTTCGGCATCGTCGCCCCCGTTCTGATCGCACTCCTATTCATCCACTAAACCTCGTCCAATGAAACTACAACACACGCTGGCCCTTACCCTTCCGATGCTCAGTAGCTGGGCGGTCGCGGCCGACCTCACCGTCAAATTCGAGATCCCGCAGCTCAACGTGGCCGAGTACCACCGTCCTTACGTCGCCATCTGGCTCGAGCGCGCGGACCAGACGATCGCTTCCAACCTGGCGGTCCTGTACGACGTCAAGAAGAAGGACAACGGCGGCACCAAGTGGGTCAAGGACCTGCGCACATGGTGGCGTAAGGCGGGCCGCGACCTCGAACTGCCGATGGACGGCGTCAGCGGCGCCACCCGCGCCACCGGTGTGCAGGCCATGAGCTTCGGTCCGGCGCGGACAGGGATCGACAAGCTGCCGGCAGGCGACTACAAGCTGGTCATCGAAGCCGCGCGCGAAGCGGGCGGGCGCGAGCTGGTACGCATTCCGTTCACGCTGCCGGCCAAGCCAGGCCAGGTATTGCGCGCAAGCGGCAAGGAAGAACTGGGCGCGGTCAGCCTCCAGGTCGGCAAATAAACGGAGCCACCAATGAACAACACGAAAAATATCTTGCTGGCCGCCGCACTGGCCACCCTGTCGCTTGGCGCGAGCGCACACCGCCCGTGGCTGATGCCTTCCCTGACCCAGGTCGACGGCAAGGAGCCGGTCGTGATCATCGACGGCGCCGTGTCGGAAGACCTGTTCGAGTACGACCACATGGCGCTCAAGATGGATGGCGCCGTGGTGACCGACCCCGATGGCAATGTGTCGCCAGCGCCGCAGGCCGCCAGCCTCAAGTCGCGCAGCAGTTTCGAACTCAGGCTGGCCAAGCCAGGCACCTGGAAAGTCAGCATGGCCAGCAAGAACCTGATGGCAAGCTGGAAGGAAGGCAGCGAGACCCGCCGCTGGCGCGGCCCGGAAGAAGCCTTCGCCAAGCAAGTGCCGGCCAACGCGCAGGAGCTCCAGACCACCATCACCCAGACGCGCATGGAGACCTTCATCACGTCGAACAAGCCAAGCACCGGTGCGCTCAAGCCTGCCGGCAGCGGACTTGAAATGGTGCCGGTCACGCACCCGAATGAACTGCGCGCCGGTGAAACCGCCAAATGGCGCTTTGTCCTCGACGGCAAGCCGCTGGCGAACTTCCCGTTCTCGCTGGTGCCGGGCGGCGTGCGCCATCGCGGCGTACTGGGCGAGATCCGCCTCGTCACCGATGCCAACGGCGAAGCCACCGTGCAGCTGCCAGCCGGCGGCATGTACTGGATGAGCGCAAGCTACCCGGCAGGCCTGGCCAAGGGCGAGTCGCCCAAAGGCCCGAACCCGCGCCGCTATTCGTACTCCGCGACGCTTGAAGTGCTGCCGGAATAAAGGTGCGCCGCGTTTTAGTACCGCTCACCCTCAGCGGGGGTGAGCCGCCCAAAGGCCGCATCGCCACCATCAGCGGCGCGTCGATGGGCACGACCTGGTCGGCGAAAGCGGTGCTGCCCGATGGATTCGATACCGCGCTGGCGCAGCGGCTCCAGCACGCGCTCGACGATGTCGTTGCGCAGATGAGCCATTGGGAAGCCACGTCGAACCTCGGCATCTACAACCGCTCGGCCGCAGGCAGCTGGCACCTGCTGCCGGAAGCGTTCGCGCGCGTGATGGACTACGCGTTGTGGGTACGCTCCGCAAGCGGGGGCGCCTACGATCCATGCGCCGGGGCGCTGGTGAACCTGTGGGGCTTTGGCGCCCGGCGTCGCTATGACCAGCCCGGATTCCAGGCGCCCTGCGATTCGGCGGTGCGCGCCGTGCAGGCCCGCGCCGATGGCGCAAGGGTGAGGTTCGACCCGGTGACGCGCCGCATGCTGCAGCCGGGCGCGGTGGAGCTCGACCTGTCCGCCGTGGCCAAAGGCTTCGCGGTGGACCAGCTGGCGCGCACGCTCGAAGCGAACGGCGTATGCGACTACCTCGCCGAAGCGGGCGGCGAATTGCGCGGCGCTGGCGTCAAGCCCGACGGCCAGCCCTGGTGGGTGGCGCTGGAGGGCGTTCCCGGCGAAGACAGCGGGGCGCCCGTGGTGGTCGCGCTGCACGGCCTGTCGGTCGCCACCTCGGGCGACTACCGGCGCCACTACAGCCATGGCGGCGTGCGCGCCTCGCACACCCTCGATCCGCGCACTGGCTACCCGATCGCCAACCGGATCGCCTCGGTCACCGTGATCGATCGCGAGTGCATGGCGGCCGATGCGCTGTCGACCGCGCTGTCTGTGCTTGGGCCCGGCGAAGGCCTGGCCTTCGCGGAACGGCACCAGCTGGCCGCGCGCTTCCTGCTGCGCGGGCCGAACCAGCTGGAAGAAATGACCTCAAGCGCGTTTCGCGCCATGCTGCAATGATCACCATCGATCCCGGACGCATCGCGGCCGCCGCCCTTCTCTTGTCCGCCTACGCGGGCATGTGCGCCGCCATCGTGCGTTCTGTGCGCCGCCGCAGCGCAGGCGCGACCGGCGGCGGCGACTGGCTGGTCGCCTACGCCAGCCAGACCGGCACCGGCGAATACCTGGCCGGCCAGACCGCCGCCACCTTGCGCGCTGCAGGACTGGCGGCAAGCAGCGCCAGCATCGATACGCTGGCGCCCGGGGTGCTGTCGAGCGGCCGCCGCATCCTGTTCATTGCCAGCACCTACGGCGAAGGCGATGCGCCTGACAGCGCCGCGCGCTTCGCCAGCAAGCTCGCCGCCGGCGGCTCGCGGCTCGACCAGCTGCACTACGCGGTGCTTGCGCTGGGCGACAGCAGCTACGCCAATTACTGCGGGTTTGGCCGCTGGCTCGACGAGACCCTGGCCTCGCGTGGCGCCCAGCCGCTGTTCGGGCGAATCGAGATCGACCGCGGCGCCGGCATCGAGGCCTGGCAGCACCAGCTCAGCCACCTGGCCGGCACCGCCGATGCTCCCGACTGGAGCGCCCCGCCGTTCCAGCCGTGGCGCATCCACGGCCGGCAGCTGCTCAATCCGGGCAGCGCCGGCGCGCCGGTGTACCTGCTGTCGCTCGCGCCTGCGGAGGGCGGCATGCCCGCCTGGGAGGCGGGCGACCTGGTGCAAGTCAGTCCGCCGTCCGACCCCGGCCAGCCGCGCGAGTATTCGATCGCCTCGATTCCGGGCGACGGCCGCCTTGAACTGCTGGTGCGCCTGCATGTCCACGCCGACGGCAGCCGCGGCGCGGCGTCGGGCTGGCTGTGCGAAGGCGCGGGCAGCGGCGACACCGTCGCCCTGCGCGTTCGCCAGCACAGCCGCTTCCGGCTTGGCGCCAACGCCGCAAGGCCCTTGATCTTGATCGGAAACGGCACCGGCATCGCGGGACTGCGCGCCCACCTGCGCGCCCGCATCGCCGCCGGTGACAAGCGCAACTGGCTGCTGTTCGGCGAGCGCAATGCCGCCAGCGACAATTTCTTCGGGGCCGAGATCGCCGGGTGGCATCGCGATGGGCTGGTCGCCCAGGCCGATTTGGCATTCTCACGCGATGGCGCCGGGCCACGCTACGTGCAGGACGCCCTGGCGTTGCGTGGCAGCCAGGTCCGCGCATGGGTAGCCCAGGGAGCAGCGATCTACGTATGCGGCAGCCTGCAAGGCATGGCCGCGGGCGTCCATGCCACCCTCACCGACCTGCTTGGCGCCGGCGCGCTGGAGCTTCTGGCCGCCGAAGGCCGCTACCAGCGCGACGTCTATTAAGCACAACATCCTGAATGATAACGATTCTCATTTACATATTCTGGATGTTTGATTACAATCCTGCCATCGCAAGCCATCAGTAGCCGCCCTCTTCAGAGTTCGCGCTGTTCAGTAGCCAGCGCCATATAACTCAAGAAAAGAACCCATGGCCACGATCAAAAGCCGCAAGCACGCGAACAGTTTCAACCTCCACATCAACGCAACCCTGGCCGCCATGCTGCTGCCGGTTGCAGCCCACGCCGGCAACCCGCCCGACAGCGCGCACCAGCACCCGAACCACGCCCGCGCGATGCCGGAAGTGACGGTCAACGGCGCCGCGGAAAACGACTTCAAGGCGGACAAGGCATCGTCGCCGAAGTACACCGAGGAGCTGGTCAACACCGCGCAGACCATCACCGTCATCAGGAAGGAACTGATCCAGCAGCAAGGCGCGGTGACCCTGACGGAAGCGCTGCGCAATACCCCGGGCGTCGGCACCTTCTTCCTCGGCGAGAACGGCAACACCACGACCGGCGACGCGATCTACATGCGCGGCTTCGACTCGTCGACCAGCATCTACGTCGACGGCGTACGCGACATCGGTTCGGTGTCGCGCGATGTGTTCAACATCGAACAGGTCGATGTGCTGAAAGGCCCGGCCGGCACCGACAATGGCCGCGCCGCGCCAACCGGCTCGGTCAACCTGGTCAGCAAGCAGGCGTCGGTGGAAGACGCCTTCAGCGGCACGGTCACGGCCGGCACCGGCAGCGTCAAGCGCGCCACCGCGGACGTCAACCGCGTCATCAACGCACAAAGCGGCACCGCCTTCCGCCTCAACGTGATGGCGCAAGACAGCGGCAACCCGGCCCGCGACATCGTCAACAACAAGCGCTGGGCGGTCGCGCCATCATTCGCCTTCGGCCTGAACGGCCGCACCCGCGCCTACCTGAACTTCCTGCACGTCGACCAGGACAATACCCCCGACGGCGGCGTGCCGACCATCGGCCTGCCGGGCTACAGCAGCCCTGACCCGAAGCGCCCGTTCCTGGCCAGCGCCGCGCCGGTCGACCCGAAAGGCTTCTACGGCTCCGCCACCGACTACGACAAGGTCAAGGCGGACATGCTGACCTTTAAGGTCGAGCACGACTTCGCACGCGGCGCGAGGTTGCAGAACACCTCCCGCTACGGAAAAACCGCACAGGACTACCTGCTGACCGCCTTCATGGGAAATACCGCCAACCTGGTGACGCCGGACCAGGCCAACCCGGCCGGCTGGACCCTGGCGCGCACGCTTCGCACGGTGAAGGACCAGTCCAATGAGATCCTGACCAACCAGACCGCGCTGACGCTCGACTTCGACACCGGCGCCGTCAGCCACACGGTGGTAGCCGGCCTTGAGCTGACCCGCGAAAAGCAGAAGACCTACGGCTACGATGGCCTCGGCTCGCTGGCGCCGGCACCGCTGTATGCGCCCGATCCGTTCCTGCCGGTCGCCGGGCTGAACCCGGTACGCAACGGCGTGCACTCCGACGCCAGGGTCGACACGCAAAGCCTGTATCTGTTCGACACCCTGCGTGTCGGCGACAAGTGGATCTTCAACGCCGGCGTGCGGGCGGACCATTTCGATATCGACTACAACAGCATGACGCTGTCGACAGCGCGCTCCCACCCTGCCCTGCCGGTTGGCACCCTGGTGGCGACGGCGCTCGACACGGCCGACACGCTGGTCAACGGCAAGGTATCGGCACTCTACAAGCCAACGCCGGAGAGCAGCGTGTACGCGCTGCTTGCGACTTCCAGGCAGCCGCCCGGTACCAACCTGGTGCTGTCGAATTCGGCCAACAGCGCTTCCAACCCGCGTTTCGAGCCGCAGGATTCGACCACCGCCGAAATTGGCGCCAAATGGGACCTGTTAAAGCGTAAGCTGTCGCTGTCCGCGGCGCTCTACCAGACCACCGTGAAGAAAGAAGTCGAACAGGACCCGGTCGACCTGCAGTACTACCAGACCGGCCGCAAGCGCGTACAGGGCGTGGAGATCGGCGTAACCGGCGAAGTGGCGCGCAACTGGCTGGCCAGCGCGGGCTATACCCGGATGGATACCGAAGTTGAAGTGGGCAAAGTGGTGACCGCCAGCGGCATCAACAACCTGAGCTACACGCCAAAGCAGGCCTTCACCGCGTGGACCTCGTACACCCTGCCGATTGGCCTAAAGCTGGGCGGCGGCGCGCGCTTCGTCGACAAGCTCCTGCGCGGCAGCGACGGCGCTGTCGGCACCCCGGCGTATGCCGATTCGTACTGGGTGTTCGATGCGATGGCGTCGTATAACCTGAGCAAGAACGTGGAACTCCAGCTGAACGTGTACAACCTTGGCGACGAGCAGTACATTGCTGCGATCAACAAGAGCGGCTACCGCTACACCCCAGGCGCGCCCCGTTCGGCCAGCCTGACCGCCAACATCCGCTTCTAGGAACCTGCCCCGCCATGATGCTCCACATCCCAGCCGTACTTACGCGCGACCAGGTCGCATCGATGCGCGCGCAGCTCGACCAGTCCGGCTGGGTGGACGGCCGCGCGACGGTGGGGCAGCAAGGCGCGCAGGTCAAGCGTAACCGCCAGCTGCCCGAAGCATCGCCGCTGTCGCGCGAGCTCGGGCAGCTGGTGCTGGCGGCACTGGCGGCGAACCCGATGTTCTTCGCGGCGGCCCTGCCGCTGCGCATCGTGCCGCCGCTGTTCAACCGCTACGGCGTGGGCGAGGAATATGGCGCCCACGTGGACGGTGCGGTCCGCCAGGTTCCCGGCACTCCCGTGCCACTGCGCACCGATGTGTCGGCCACCCTGTTTCTGTCCGAACCGGATGAGTACGATGGCGGCGAACTGACGGTGATGGATACCTACGGCGCGCACGAGGTCAAGCTGGCCGCGGGCGACCTGGTGGTGTACCCATCATCCAGCGTGCACAAGGTGGCGCCGGTCACGCGCGGGGACCGCATCTGCGCGTTCTTCTGGCTGCAAAGCATGGTGCGCGACGACGCCCGCCGGAGCATGCTGCTCGACCTCGACCAGAACATCCAACGCCTGCGCGCGCGCCTTGGCGACTGCGAAGAGCTGGTTGGGCTCACTTCGCACTACCACAACCTGCTGCGCCAATGGGCCGAGACCTGAGCCAGGCCCCGCGCCGCTTCACCTGGCGTTTCTTAGTGCGCGTGCGCGCCAGCGCCCGTGCTTGCGCCCTGTCCCGGCTGCGCCATGCCAGCCATGCGGCGGCACTCGTCGGCACAGCGGCGGCAAGCCTGCGCGCACTCCTGGCAGTGGGCCATCTGGTGCTTTGCGCATTCATCGGCGCAACTGTCGCACACGTCGGCGCACATCTGGCATACCGCCGCCGCAAACTCGCTGGAACGCGCCATGTAGGAGGCCGCCAGGCGGCAGATCTGGGCGCAGTCCATGTCCAGCGCAATGCAACGCGCCATCATCTTGACGTCCTGCTCTTGCAGGCAAGAGGCAGCGCAAAGGTCACAGGCATCCGCGCACGCATTGCACGCATCGATACAGGCTTGGTATTGTTGTTGTGCCACGTTATCACTCCTTATTGGATGGGATCGGTGACGCCCGACTGCCGCTTGGCCAACTAGCGTAAGTCGGCACCTTGCCTGCGCTTCTCAGCCGAACAGCTGCACTGGGCGAAATCTTTGCTCATTTACGGCAACACCCGGCATACATGTTGCTTCATAGGGATACTCGCGCCGGTCCAATCGCGTGCCGTTTAGATATGACCCGCGCACCACCGTTCGAGTTCGATGCATTTGCACCCGTCCGCGGCCGCGCTCTCTAGACATTTTCGTCTAGATCATTTATTCTAGGTTCATCCCTACTCCTGTCCCTGCCATGACCAGCCCTGCCAACGTACCGAAGCCAACCGCCTCCGAGCTGGAGATGCTGCGGCTGCTGTGGCAGCTTGGGCCGGCTACGGCGCGCCAGGTGCACGAGGCCGCAGTCGCCGTCCGCCCGGACATGGCGTATGCGAACGTGCTGCGCCTGCTGCAGATGATGCACACCAAGGGCCTGCTGCTGCGCGACGAGAGCCAGCGCGCCCATGTGTATTCGCCGGCACAGCCGCAGGACACCTGGCAAACCAGCCTGATCAAAGACCTTATCAACAAGGCGTTTGCCGGCTCCGGCAAGGACCTGATTCTTGCGGCGCTGCGTGGCGGCCATGTCAGCGAACGCGAACGGGCCGAGATCCAGGCCATCCTTGACCGCGACAAGTGAAGCCCAAGCCCGCGCCGCCGGCGCAGTCCCCCGATCCGCGTCCCCGCCCGCCGCACCAGCCCGCGCTGGAAGACTGCTGCCTGGGCGGTTGCTCGCCGTGCATTTTCGACCTGTACGAGGACGCCATGGAACGCTACCGCATCAAGCTGGCCGAATGGCAGTTGCGCCACCCTGGGCCCCGCGCGCACGACTGACTTGCGGTGTTGGCGCGTTTATTTACGATATGTAAAGATAACGCTATACAGTTCAGGCAGATGTTGCGGGGGAATCACATGTTCGACATGGAATATCCGTGGTGGGAATTTGTCGTGCGCGGCACGGTTGTCTACCTGGTGCTGCTGGTCATGGTGCGGGTGTCAGGGCGCCGTACGGTCGGGCAGTTCACGCCCTTCGACCTGCTGGTGGTCATGCTGCTGAGCGAATCGGTCTCCAACGCGCTCAACGGCGGCGACCAGTCGATTGGGGGCGGCCTGATCGTGGCCGCGGTGCTGGTGGCGCTGAACATGCTCATGGCGTTCCTGTCGTCGCACAGCGAGAAGATGTCGAAGGTGCTCGACGGTACCGCCGTACTGCTGGGCCGCGACGGCGCGCTGTACGAGGAAGTCATCAAAAAATGCCGCCTGTCCGACGAGGAAGTGCAGGAGTCGATGCGCGAATGCGATTGCAAGCTCGACGAGATGGAATACATGTTCCTCGAGGCCGACGGCCGCATCACGGTGCAGAAGAAGCGCACGTCCTGAGGCGCGCTGGCTCATCCAGGGAAATTTGCTACGGAAAAATGTAAGTCGGAAAGCGATCCACCCGCGCGCCGCCGCACCGGCTTCGGTGCTTAAATCAAGGCGCAGTTCATCTAACGGGTATCGCATGATCCGCACTTTGACACTAACCGGAGCAAAAAAAATGAAACGGTTTATCTCACTACTTGCGCTTGCGCTAGCAATGGTCGCCACCCCGGCCGCCTTCGCTGACACCTTGTACTATCGCGCCACCATGAGCGGTCCGGCGGAAGCTCCGCCGAATGCATCGCCTGGCTATGGCGTCGCCTTCTTCATCGTCGACGACGTCGCGCTCACGATGAGCATGAATGTCCCGTTCTTCGACCTGCTGGGCACTACCACCGCCGCGCACATCCACTGCTGCACGGCGGACCCGCTGATGGGCACGGCAGGTGTCGCCACCGCCACGCCGAGCTTTCCCGAGTTTCCGAGCGGGGTGACTACCGGACTGTACGAACGCACCTTCAGCCTGGCTGACGCATCGTTCTACAACCCGGCTTACATCACGGCAAATGGCGGCACCGTGGATGCGGCCCGCGCCGCACTGCTGAGCGGGCTGGCAAGCAACCAGGGCTATTTCAACATCCATACCTCCCAGTATCCCGGCGGCGAAATCCGCGGCTTCCTGGTGGCGGCGCCCATTCCTGAGCCGTCGACCTGGGGCATGCTGGTGCTCGGTATCGGGGCGCTTGGATTATGGGGCCGGCGCAGGCGCACCTAGACGGGCGCCTGGCGCTACACCGCGCCGCGTTGCCTTAGCAGCGCATCCCATGCCGGTATGGCTGCCTGCCAGAACTGGCTGACGCTTGCCGCCTGCATCGGTGGCAGGCCGAGGAAGGTGGCCGCTTGCCGCAGCACGGCCAGCGCCGCCTGCTCGTCGCCCGGGGTCACCGCCACGGCGCCGGTTTGCTTGGACAGCTTTTCGCCCTGCGCGTTGCGCACCACTGGCACGTGCAGGTAGCGCGGGGTGGGCACGCCCAGCAGCCGTTGCAGGTAGATCTGGCGCGCGGTCGAGTCGATCAGGTCGGTGCCACGCACAACGTCGGTGACGCGCTGGTCGGCGTCGTCGACGACCACGGCCAGCTGGTAGGCCCAGAAGCCGTCGGCGCGCTTGAGCACAAAGTCGCCCGATTCGCTGGCCAGGTGCTGGGTGACAGTGCCGGCAAAGCGGTCGGTGAACGAGATCGTCTCGCCTTCTTCGCCCGGGCCTGGGACGCGCACGCGCACACTGCGCGCGCTGCGCCCGGCCGCCAGGCCATCGCGGCAGGTGCCGGGGTAAATTGCCGAGCCGTCGGGTGCGAGGCCCAGGCGCGAATCGGCGATTTCGCGGCGGTTGCAGCCGCAGCCGAAGGTGTGGGCGGCGATGCTGTCGGCGGCCGCCTGGTACAGCGCCTTGCGCGCGCTTTGCCAGACCACCTCGCCGTCATGCTGCATGCCCAGCGCGGCGAGCACTTGCAGGATGCCTTCGGCGGCGCCAGGTACGGTGCGGCCTTCATCGATGTCTTCGATGCGCACCAGCCAGCGACCGTGGTGGGCGCGCGCATCCAGGTAGCTGGCGACCGCCGCCACCACCGAGCCGGCGTGTAGCGGCCCGGTCGGCGATGGGGCGAAGCGACCTGTGTAAGTGCTGTGCATCGTTGCTGCCCTGGTCGCCTGCGCCTTATTTGGCGCGCGCGCCGGCTTCGTGGTCCTTGATGGTTTTCGTGACCTTGTCGGCCACCTCGTTCGGCACGGCGATCGACAGCTGGTAATGCTGGATCTCGAATCCCTTGCCGCTCTTGCGGATCACCCCGCTTGCCTGGCACACGCCCATCTGCGTATCGAGCAGCTCGTCGAACCAGATGAATTGCTGGTCTTCGGACATGTAGACATTGCGCTTGGTGGCCTTGAAGGCCCACGCCGACTTGCGCTCGAAGAAGCGCTTGGCCCAGGCCTTGAACTGGTCGCGGTTCCACAGTTCGGTCTTGTCGGTGCCGATGTAGATCCCGTCCTTTGCCATCTTGTCGAAGTAGGCAAGGCGCGCGTTGGCGGCATCGTCATGCCACTCATCGATGAAGGCATTGACCTGGGCGCGCGTATCGGCAGGCGTAGCGGGCGCCGCAAAGGCGGACAAGGCAAGCAAGGCCATGCAGGCCGACAGAATAAAGTTCTTCATATTTTCCCGTGGTGGTGAGGCGCCGCGCGCCGGCAAAACTGCGCTGCCGATTGTACACAATGCAGGACGGCCGCCTGCACCCGTTTTTTGGCCGGCCCAATAAAAAAGGCTATGTCACCGTTAGGTATGGAATTGAGCACGTCGTGCCCGCCACTGGCGGATCCGACTTCCCGCGAAATCGGGAACCCATACTATGTATGCGCTGGAGGTCGAATCGCTTTATTACTGATCGTCTTCAGTATGGGTTCCCGCGTGCGCGGGAACGACGAGGGTGTAGCGCTTCCACACTTAACGGTGACATAGCCATAAAAAAAGGCTGCCGAAGCAGCCTTCCCTGATGCGCATGAAGCTTAGTTGTTGCAGCCCATGGTAGCGATGCGGTTATAAGCGGCCTTCGCTTTGACCAGACCATAACCATACTTGTCGTCACGGCCTGCAGCGCCGAGGTCCTGTGCGGACTTCGCCAGCGTGCTGCGGATCTGTGCAGCCGTGCAGCCTGGGAAGTAGCTCCACACCAGGCCCGCAACCGCTGCGACGTGCGGCGTTGCCATCGAGGTGCCGTTGAAGTAAGCGTAGTTGCCGACCTTGACCGACACCGTCGCAGCCTGGCCCAGCTGCCCCATCATGGCCGCGCCTTCAGCCTGCGATGCCGCCACCGAAGGGATCGTGGTGACCGTGGTGCCGAGGGTTGGATTCAGGCTACCCGCAACATTGTTGTACAGGATCGCGCCGACGCCGCCGCTCGCTTCGCAGTTCGCCACTTTCACGCCGAACGCCAGCCCGGCGCCGCGCGAAATCAGGCAGACCTTGCCCGCCATCGCCGGATCGATGGTGCCGCCGAAGCCGAAGTCGGCCACTGGCGCGGTAACGGTTGCACGTGGCGAGCCGGTGACCGAACCGACCGCATAGCTGGTCGCACCGACGGTCAGCGACGACACCAGCGCGGTGCCCATCGGAACGGTCGACAGCACGCGGACGCCTGGCGCCGACAGTTCAACTTTCGGGTTGTAGTTCGAGAAGGTCGCCCAGTTCTTGTCGCTGTCGAGCGCGCCGACCGAGACCACGCTCTGGTAGCCCGCTGGCCAGCGCGACGCGGTGGTGCCGGCGTTGCTCGAAGCGGCCACCGACAGGATTCCCTTGGCCGCCAGCGCGTCGAACGCGGCCTGCTCGGTGGCGCTAGGTTCAGGACCGCTCAGCGACATGCTGATGATGTTCGCGCCGGCGTCGCCGCACTTGTTGGCCGCGTCGGCCAGTTCGGACGAATAGGCCCAGCCGTCAGCGCCGAATACCTTGACGATATGCAGGCGCAGCTGGCGGCTCGGGATCACGCCGACGACGCCAACACCGCTGTTATTGACGGCGGCGATGGTGCCGGCCACGTGGGTGCCGTGGCTGTTCTCATCGGTATGCCACCAGCCGGTGCCTGGATCGTATTCGCCGGTGACGTTGCCGTTGTTGTTCAGGTCTTCGTGGTTGCGGTCGTAGCCCGAATCGATGATGCAGATCTTGCGGTTGCCGGCCTTGGAACCGCCGCTTGGCAGCTGGTCCGCTTCGGTCATGCCGATGCCGTAAGGGACGACCTGGCCGAGGTAGAAGTTTTTACCCGATGCAGGGTTGGCCGCCGCGCTTTGCTCGGTGCCGCTGGCGTACTCGGCGCTCATCTCCATTGTAGGAAGGTAGCGTGGCGGATCGATCTCGACATAGGACACGTTCTTGTCGGCGCGCAGGGTGTCGACTTGCTCTCCAGGCAATTCGACGGCCATGGCGTTCATGCCACGGATTTTGCGTTTGACGTTGCCGCGCGCGCGGATGACCGCGGCGCTGGCGTCGTTGTCGGCGCCGGCCTTGTAGCCGACGATGTAGCGGACCGGCGGCGCGGCGCTGGCCGCGCTGGAAGCCAGGCCGAGCACTGCGACGGAGCACAGCATTGCGAGGGTGCGTACTGGGAGTGCGGTAACTTTTTGCTTCATGTCTCTTTTTCCAATCTCGTTATAGGTATGAAGTAACTTGATGCGCGCCGGCCCGGCGGACACCCGATCAGCGTAGCGAGCTCAGCGCCAAACGATGCTAAGCGTGCCGAATGGCATCGTCAACAACATTTAGCGCGGTTTCCGATGATTTTTATGAAAGTTGATACGTCCGCAAAAAAGATTGACAGCAACGCCAAAACACGGCCTTTTCAATCAACCCGCCCCCTCTCGCCGGGAGTTGCCAAACTGATTTGATTGCCGACTATAATTGCGGGTCTACTTTATTGCTGAGTTAATGCGTACTCTCCATTTCTTGCCGCTGCTCGGACTGTTACTGGCCGCCGGCAGCGCCCTGGCCGAATGCGCGCCGCTGCGGCTCGGGTATGTCGACCAGCACCGGCCGCCGTATTTCCTCGGCAGCGGAAACGCCGAAGCCTCCCCTGCGGGCGCCGCCGTCGACCTGATCCGCGAGGCGGCAGCGGTTGCCGGCTGCAAGGTCATCACCATGCGCCTGCCGCCGGCGCGCCTGCGCAGTGCGTTGAAAGCCGGCGCCATCGATGTGATGTCGATGGAAGCGGTCGAGGCCGACAAAGGCCTGTACGCTTTGCCGCTGGATGCGGCCGGCAAGCTTGACGTCGCCAAGGCGCTGCGCGTGCATACGGTGGTCTTCGTGCGCGCCGGCGATACGGCACTGGGCAGCAACGATCCAGCGCGCGAGTTCGGCCAGCGCTGGCTCGGCAGCAATTACGCCGCGCCCCTGGTGGCGCAGTTGCGCAAGCAAGGCTTCCGGGTCGACGACGGCGCGCTGGACACCGAGCGCAATTTGGAAAAGCTGGTGCGCCACCGGATCGATGGGTACGCGATTTCCGTCGCCGCTCCCGGGGACATGGATAACTGGGTCGCGGCTAAATACGGCAATGCGGTCGTGCGGCTCGAACGGCCAATCCAGACCAACAATATCTGGCTTGCGATGAGCAAGGATTATCAGGCGCGCCATCCGGCGCAGGTCGCCGCGATGTGGGACTGGGTGGCGGAACATGGCCGCCAGCGGTTCGCGAAGCTGGTCAGGAAGTATGACAAGCACCTGTCGGCGGCGCCTGGCGGATAACAACATTTGCTTTGGGCGGCGCGGATTCGGCGGATGCGCCCTTTGGGCTTATCCGCCCTACTTGCTTATCCCGGCAATCCGTGAAGAACCAAAAAAAAAGCGAGCCGTAGCTCGCTTTTTTTTGGCCGCGCAATCGATTACTTGCGCTTGTCCATTGCTGGCACGTCGCGTGCCGGCGAACCGATGAACAGCTGGCGCGGACGGCCGATCTTCTGTTCCGGGTCGGCGATCATTTCGTTCCACTGGGCGATCCAGCCGATCGTGCGGGCCATCGCGAAGATGCCGGTGAACAGCGAGACAGGAATGCCCAGCGCCGATTGCACGATGCCCGAGTAGAAGTCGACGTTCGGGTACAGCTTGCGCGATACGAAGTATTCGTCTTCCAGCGCGATCTTTTCCAGCGCCATCGCCAGCTTGAACAGCGGGTCGTCCTGCAGGCCCAGCTCTTCCAGCACTTCGTGGCAGGTTTCGCGCATCAGCTTCGCACGTGGGTCGAAGTTCTTGTAGACGCGGTGACCGAAGCCCATCAGCTTGACGCCGGAGTTCTTGTCCTTCACCTTTTCGATGAACGCAGGGATGTTTTCGACGGTGCCGATTTCCTTCAGCATGTTCAGCGCCGCTTCGTTCGCGCCGCCGTGGGCAGGGCCCCACAGGCAGGCGATACCGGCTGCGATACAGGCGAACGGGTTCGCGCCCGACGAGCCGGCCAGGCGGACGGTCGAGGTCGATGCGTTCTGCTCGTGGTCTGCGTGCAGGATCAGGATGCGGTCAAGCGCGCGTACCAGCACGTCGTTGACGACGTACTCTTCGCACGGGTTGCCGAACATCATGCGCATGAAGTTGGCGCTGTACGACAGGTCGTTGCGTGGGTACACGAACGGCTGGCCGATCGAGTATTTGTAGGCCATCGCGACCAGGGTCGGCATCTTGGCGATCAGGCGGATTGCCGATACTTCGCGGTGGTGCGGGTCGTTGATGTCGAGCGAGTCGTGGTAGAACGAGGCCAGCGCGCCAACGGTGCCGACCAGGACCGACATCGGGTGCGCGTCGCGGCGGAAGCCGCGGAAGAAGAATTGCATCTGCTCGTGGACCATGGTGTGCTTGGTCACGGTGTCCGAGAACTTCTTGTTCTGTTCCGCGTTCGGCAGTTCGCCGTTCAGCAGCAGGTAGCAGGTTTCGAGGAAGTCGCAGTTGACCGCCAGCTGCTCGATCGGGTAGCCGCGGTACAGCAGCTCGCCCTTGTCGCCGTCGATGTAGGTGATCGACGAGTTGCAGGCGGCGGTCGACATGAAGCCAGGGTCGTAGGTGAACTTGCCGGTCTGGCCGTACAGCTTGCGGATGTCGATGACGTCCGGGCCTACCGTACCTTTGTAGATCGGCATGTCGATGGCGGGGCTGCCATCGGAAAACGACAGGGTGGCTTTGTTATCAGAGATGTTCATGGCACTTCCTTCTTGGGAGGTGAGTCTACAAAATAAAATATAACGAAACTTCTTCGCGTGCCGGCACGCTATGCCTGGCGCAGGCGCGCCAGCAGCGCGCGTACTTGCGGCAGGTCGAGCTCGCCTTCGGGTTCTTTCCGCGCCAGCAGCAGGTCCAGCAGCGGGTTGTCCGCCAGGTCCAGCAGCCGGGTCAGCGCATCGACGTCGTCGTCGCTGAGCGTTTCCTCATGGGCGTCGAGGAAGCGCGTGAGCACCAGGTCGTTCTCGAGCAGGCCGCGGCGGCTGCGCCAGCGCAGGCGGGCACGGTTGGCAGGATCTGATTGATGCGTTGTCACACTAGAGTCTGTCATTGGGTCAACACTATACTCCGCCCACCGGGATTCGGCAGTACGGTACTTCTACTGTATTGCTGAGCAACGTCGTTCCCGCGCAGGCGGGAACCCATAGGGCGCCAAACAGATTGGCTAAATATGGGTTCCCGCTTTCGCGGGAACGACGGCGGCGCATTTATACGGCGCGGCGCACCATCAGTTCCTTGATCTTGCCGATTGCCTTGTTCGGGTTCAGGCCCTTCGGGCAAACGTCGACGCAGTTCATGATCGAGTGGCAGCGGAACAGGCGGTACGGGTCTTCCAGGTTGTCCAGGCGCTCGCCGGTGGCTTCGTCGCGGCTGTCGGCGATGAAGCGGTAGGCTTGCAGCAGGCCGGCCGGGCCGACGAACTTGTCCGGGTTCCACCAGAACGATGGGCACGAGGTCGAGCAGCAGGCGCACAGGATGCACTCGTACAGGCCGTCGAGCTCTTCGCGCTCGGTCGGGGTCTGCAGGCGCTCTTTTTCCGGCGGAATCGAGTCGTTGATCAGGAACGGCTTGATCGAGTCGTATTGCTTGAAGAACTGGGTCATGTCGACGATCAGGTCGCGGATGACCGGCAGGCCAGGCAGCGGACGCAGCACGATCGGCTGGGTCAGCTCGTTCAGGTTGGTGGTGCAGGCCAGGCCGTTCTTGCCGTTGATGTTCATCGCGTCCGAACCGCAGACGCCTTCGCGGCACGAGCGGCGCAGGCTGAGCGTGTCGTCGACGTCCGACTTGATGCGCTGCAGTGCGTCGAGCAGCATCTTGTCGGTGTCTTGCAGTTCCACCGTGACGTCCTGCATGTACGGCTTGGTATCCTTGTCCGGATCGTAACGGTAGATCTTGAGTTGTACTGTGCGTGTCATGTTTGTTGCCTTAGAAAGTACGTGCTTTTGGCTTGAAGGTGTCGACCGTCAACGGCTTGGTGACCACGGCCTTGTACTCGAGGCGGTTGCCTTCCGAGTGCCACAAGGTGTGCTTCATCCACACTTCGTCATCGCGCTGCTGGTAGTCGCTGTGCGCGTGGGCGCCGCGCGATTCCTTGCGCGCCTGGGCCGAGACGATGGTCGCCTTGGCCGTTTCGATCAGGTTGTCCAGTTCGAGCGCTTCGACGCGCGCGGTGTTGAACACCTTCGACTTGTCCTTGAACGAGACGTGCTTGCGGCGCTCGTCCAGCACCATGATCTCTTTCACGCCCTGGGTCAGCAGTTCGTCGGTACGGAACACGCCGCAGTACTTCTGCATGGTGGCGCGGATGTCGTTGGCGACGCCCTGCACTTTTTCCGAGCCGGTCGAGGTTTCGAGGCGGTTCATGCGTTCCATCGCGAAGTCGGCTGCGTCTTTCGGCAGCGCCTTGTTCGAGCGCGCCTTCAGGTTCGACTGCACCACGTGGTTGCCGGCCGCGCGGCCGAATACCACCAGGTCGAGCAGCGAGTTGGTGCCGAGGCGGTTGGCGCCGTGCACCGACACGCAGGCGCATTCGCCGATCGCGTACAGGCCATTGACGATCTTCTGCGAACCGTCGCCGGCCGGCGTGACAACCTGGCCGTAGATGTTGGTCGGGATGCCGCCCATCTGGTAGTGGATCGTCGGCACGACAGGAATCGGTTCCTTGGTCGCGTCGACGTTGGCGAACTTGTGGCCGATCTCGAGGATCGACGGCAGGCGCTTGGCGATGGTTTCGGCGCCGATGTGGCGCAGGTCCAGCAGCACGTGGTCCTTGTTCGGACCGCAGCCGCGGCCTTCCTTGATTTCCTGGTCCATCGAGCGCGACACGAAGTCGCGCGGCGCCAGGTCTTTCAGGGTTGGCGCATAGCGCTCCATGAAGCGTTCGCCGTTGCTGTTGATGAGGATACCGCCCTCGCCGCGCACGCCTTCGGTGATCAATACGCCCGCGCCGGACACGCCGGTCGGGTGGAACTGCCAGAACTCCATGTCCTGCAGCGGCAGGCCGGCGCGCGCCGCCATGCCCATGCCGTCGCCGGTGTTGATGAAGGCGTTGGTCGATGCTGCAAAGATGCGGCCTGCGCCGCCGGTGGCGAAGATGGTGGTCTTCGCTTCCAGGATCATGCACTCGCCGGTTTCCATTTCAAGCGCAACCACGCCAACCACGTCGCCTTCAGCGTCGCGGATGATGTCGATTGCCATCCACTCGACGAAGAAGTGGGTGCGGGCGCGCACGTTGCGCTGGTACAGGGTGTGCAGCAGCGCGTGGCCGGTACGGTCAGCCGCCGCGCAGGCGCGCTGGACTGGCTTCTCGCCGAAGTTGGCGGTGTGGCCGCCGAACGGGCGCTGATAGATGGTGCCGTCCGGATTGCGGTCGAACGGCATGCCGAAGTGTTCCAGCTCGTAGACGACCTTTGGCGCTTCGCGGCACATGAATTCGATCGCATCCTGGTCGCCCAGGTAGTCGCCACCCTTGACGGTGTCGAACATGTGCCAGTACCAGTCGTCCTCGCTCATGTTGCCGAGGGAGGCGCCGATGCCGCCCTGCGCTGCCACGGTGTGCGAGCGGGTCGGGAAGACTTTCGACAGCACGGCCACGTTCAGGCCGGCTTCAGCCAGTTGCAGCGATGCGCGCATGCCGGAACCGCCGGCGCCGACGATAACCGCGTCGAAGCGGCGGGTAGGGATTGCAGTTTTAATTGCTGCCACGATTACACACTCCAGAGAATTTGAACGGCCCAGGCCGCGCAGGCAACCAGCCACAGGATGGTGGCGATTTGCAGTGCCAGGCGGATACCGACCGGCTTGACGTAGTCCATCCAGATGTCGCGCATGCCGACCCACGCGTGATAGAACAGCGCGGCAAAGGTCACCAGCGAGAACAGCTTGAACCACTGCTGGGCGAACAGGCCGGCCCAGCCTTCATAGGTGAAATTCTGGCCGGTCAGGAAAGTGACCAGCAGGATCACCGTGTAGACCGCCATGACGATCGCGGTCACGCGCTGCGCCATCCAGTCTTTCCAGCCGTAGCCGGCGCCGACGACGAGGCGCTTAGGTCCGACGTTATTCTTTGCCATCAAAATACTCCAAACAATTTAAGACCGGCGATTGCGGTCAGCACCAGGCTGACGGCGAGGACGCTGACAGCGGACTGGCGCGACGAATCTTTTTCGATACCAACGTGGAAATCCATGAACAGGTGGCGTACGCCGGCGCAGAAGTGGTGCATATAGCCCCAGATCAGGCCCAGCAGGACCAGCTTGGCAAGGGGATGTTCGAGGATGCCGGCGAAACGCGCGAACGTCATTTCGGAGCTGATCGACAGCTGCAGCAGGTACAGCACGAACGGCAGCAGCAGGAACATGACCGCGCCGCTGACGCGGTGCAGGATCGACACGTACGCCGACGGCGTCATGCGGTAATTCATCAAATCAGTAACATGGATATTACTGAATTGCGGCCGCTCTTTTCTTGGAACTTCTTTCACGGCTTCGGACATAACAAGACCTCCCCTTAAAACAAACTTAATAAGTAACCCGCAATTTTCGCCTATTTCCCTGACCGGACCAATATCTAAATACCAAGATGCGGTAAAAGCAACGAGAAAACCGGGTCAATCCCTGCCAATTTCTACATAACAACGTATCTTAACCGCAACGCATAAGGTCTGCAGCAAGGGTCCCTGGTTTGCCAATGCCGCCTGCCTGATCCGTCGTTCCCGCGCAGGCGGGAGCCCATGCAAGCCAGCCCTCACACACCGCATGGATTCCCGCCTGCGCGGGAATGACGGTAAGGGTGGCGGCTGCCGCCCCGCGCTTACGACAGATCATTCTGGTAGTGGTGGTTGGTGGTCAGGTACAGGCCACGGCGCAGCTCCACCGCCTTGTCTCCATAGGTGTACGACACCCGCTCGGCGCACAGCAGCGGCGTGCCTTCCAGCACATGCAGGTAGCCGGCCGCGGTGGCGTCGGCCGCGACGGCGCGAATCTTTTCAGTGGCGCGGATCATGCGCGTGCCAAATTCCGACTCGAACAGCCCATACATTGGACCCTTGTATTCAACCAGGCGTTCAGCGGTCAACCCCCTGAACAGCAGGCCAGGCAGCCACAGCTCTTCCAGGATGGTCGGCTCGCCCTCGAACGACTGCACGCGCTTGATGTACACCACCGCGTCGCCGCTCTTCATATCGAGCAGGCGCGCCACTTCCGCGGGCGCGCGCATGCGCTTGACTTCGATGATCTTGTTGTCGGGATGATGGGGCACGCCCTCGTCGGGCATCAGCCGCAGGAAGCGGAAATGGGCGCGCGCCTCGTGGTGGGTGGACACAAACGTGCCCTTGCCCTGGCGCCGCATGACCAGGTTTTCGGCCGCCAGCTCGTCAATCGCCTTGCGCACCGTGCCCTGGCTGACCTTGAAGCGGGCAGCCAGCTCGACTTCGCTGGGAATGAGTTCGCCCGGCTTCCACTCGCCCGATTGCAGGCTTTGGGTGATCAGGGCCTTGATCTGCTGGTACAGCGGACTGAAGGTGGGTGAACCGCCCGTTCCATTGCCGGCGCCGCCTGCGCCAGATGGGGCGCCATTGTTGTTCGAATTCGACGAGACAGGGTTCATAGACCAAGATTTCACCACAAAAGCACATGTCCGTCCAGCATTAAGGGGGCTACTATTCTGTCTTATATAAGACATAAGATATGAATTGACAGAACTACCCTGCCCGCCTACACTCGCGATCGATTCCGGCTTGCGCGCGCGTGGGCAACATAAACACGCCCTGCGCCTGGCCGGGTTGATGGTGCGCGCTTTTGGTATCATTGCACTTTTGCTGAACCGGCGTATCCTCAGCTTCGACCGTTTTCTTTCTCACTTTGGAGATTCACCATGGCTAAGACCCCAATGCGCGTTGCCGTCACCGGCGCCGCCGGCCAGATCGGCTATTCCCTGCTGTTCCGCATCGCCAACGGCGACATGCTGGGCAAGGACCAGCCGGTCATCCTGCAACTGCTGGAAATCGCTGACGAAAAAGCACAAAAAGCGCTGAAGGGCGTCATGATGGAAATCGATGACTGCGCATTCCCGCTGCTGGCCGGCATGACCGCCCACTCGGACCCGATGACCGCTTTCAAGGATGCGGACTTCGCCCTGCTGGTCGGCGCGCGTCCACGCGGCCCTGGCATGGAGCGCAAGGACCTGCTGGAAGCGAACGCACAGATCTTCACCGTGCAGGGCAAGGCGCTCGACGCCGTCGCTTCGCGCAACGTCAAGGTACTGGTGGTCGGCAACCCAGCCAACACCAACGCCTACATCGCCATGAAATCGGCGCCATCGCTGCCGGCCAAGAACTTCACCGCCATGCTGCGCCTGGACCACAACCGCGCCCTGTCGCAGGTTGCTGCCAAGACCGGCAAGCCGGTATCGTCGATCGAAAAGCTGGCAGTCTGGGGCAACCACTCGCCAACGATGTACGCCGACTACCGCTTCGCGACCATCGACGGCCAGTCGGTCAAGGACATGATCAACGACGACGCATGGAACCGCGACACCTTCCTGCCAACCGTCGGCAAGCGCGGCGCAGCGATCATCGAAGCGCGCGGCCTGTCGTCGGCAGCGTCGGCAGCCAATGCGGCGATCGACCACATGCACGACTGGCACCTCGGCACCAACGGCAAGTGGACCACGATGGGTATCCCGTCGGACGGTTCGTACGGCATCCCGCAGGACACCATGTTCGGTTTCCCTGTAACCGTTGAAAACGGCGAGTACAAGATCGTCCAGGGCCTGGCCATCGACGAGTTCTCGCAAGAGCGCATCAACCTCACGCTCAAGGAACTGACCGAAGAGCGCGAAGGCGTTGCCCACCTGCTGAAGGCTTAAGCTTAAACCTTAGCCCGCAACACCCGCATCGTCGTTCCCGCGCACGCGGGAACCTATGCTGAGCGGATTCAGTCAGCTCGGTATGGGTTCCCGCCTTCGCGGGAACGACGGCGAAGTAAGAGAAGAAATACCATGCATCCATCCGAGGTTTTATTCCAGGGTAAACGCCAGCCACTGCTGCTCCCGGCCTGCGACCATTATTGCGGCACCGAGAAGCTGATGCTCAAGTCGATGGCCCTGCAACAAGAGCTTGGCCCCCTGTTCGACATCACGTTCGACTGCGAAGACGGCGCCGCCGCCGGCGACGAGCCTGCGCACGCCCAGCTGGTCGTCCGCCTGCTCAATGACGAAGGCAACCGCCACAACCGCATCGGCGTGCGCGTGCACGACGTCTCCAGCCCGTTCTTTGAAGCCGACATCGCCGTGATCGTCGGCGGCGCCGCCGCGCGCCTGGCATACGTGGTGCTGCCAAAAGTCGACAGCACCGCCGACGTGATGCGCGCGATCGACCTGATCAACCAGCACGCCGCCAAGGCTGGCCGCACTGACCTGCCGGTGCACGTGCTGATCGAAACCCACGGCGCCCTGCGCGACGCCTACAACATCGCCGCCCTGCCCCAGGTGGAATGCCTGTCGTTCGGGATCATGGACTTCGTTTCGGCCCACTACGGCGCGATTCCCGGCGCCGCGATGCGTACGCCGGGCCAGTTCACCCACCCGCTGGTGGTGCGCGCCAAGCTGGAGATGGTTGCGGCATGTCATGCGCACGGCAAGGTCCCGTCGCATAATGTGACCACCGAAATCCGCGACACCGCCGTCGTGGCCAACGACGCCCAGCGCGCGGCCGCCGAATTCGGGTTCACCCGCATGTGGAGCATCCACCCTGACCAGATCAAGCCGATCATCAAGGCATTCACGCCCCGCCTGTCCGAGGTAAACGAAGCGACCAACATCCTGACCGAAGCGATCAACGCAAATTGGGGACCAATTGCGCAACACGGGCGCTTGCATGACCGAGCCAGCTACCGATACTATTGGACAGTTCTCCAGCGGGCCCGCCTCGCTGGACTCGGCCTGCCCGACGCAGCCGCCGCCCTTCTCGGCCAAGACCCTCACACGGAAGCTACCTGATGCCAAAACTTATTCGCGAACTGCTCGTTGCCTGCGGCCTGGCCCTCGCAACCGCCACCCTGTGCGTTCCTGCCATGGCCGCCGAACCGGCCAAAAAGCCGGTCAAGGCCAAGGCCAAGAAGGCCAAGGAAAAGCACCCGAAAGCCGTCGACGTCCTGCCCGATGAACCGGAACCGGACATCACCGACAGCACGACCACCGACTACGCCTGTGAACTGAATAACAAGGTCACGATCTACCACAATGACAATGATCCGGCCCACATCGCGCTGCGCTGGAAAAAGCGCCTGCACCGCCTTGACCGCGTCGGCACCACCACCGGCGCTCTGCGCTTCGAGAACGTGCGCTACGGCCTGGTGTGGATTGGCATTCCGTCCAAGGGCATGCTGCTCGACTCCAAGCTGAACCGCCAGCTGGCCAACGAATGCAAGAACGACGAGCAGGCTGCACAAGACCTGGTCGAGGCAGAAGAAGCAAAAACAACATCAGCGCAGTAAACCGTCGTACCGATCAAGCAATAACAAAATACCCCACTGAAGGAGAGGACATGTCCCGCAACACACTGAACACGCTCAAGGATTTCAAACTGTCGGCAGGCCAGAAAGGTAAGTTCTACTCGCTGCCGGCACTGGAGAAAAGCCTGGGCGTGAATATTTCGCGCCTGCCGGTGTCGATCCGTATCGTTCTCGAGTCCGTGCTGCGCAACTGCGACGGCAAAAAAGTGACCGAAGAACACGTCAAGCAATTGGCGAACTGGGCACCGACCGCAGACCGCACGGACGAAATTCCGTTCGTGGTCGCGCGCGTAGTGCTGCAGGACTTCACCGGCGTTCCACTGCTGGCCGACCTGGCCGCGATGCGCAACGTCGCCAGCAAGATGGGCCTGAACCCAAAGAACATCGAGCCGCTGGTGCCGGTGGACCTGGTGGTTGACCACTCCGTCACCATCGACCACTACCGCGAGCCAAAGGCGCTGGACCTGAACATGAAGCTGGAATTCGAGCGCAACAACGAGCGCTACCAGTTCATGAAGTGGGGCATGCAGGCATTCGACACCTTCGGCGTCGTGCCACCGGGCTTCGGCATCGTCCACCAGGTCAACCTCGAGTACCTGGCGCGCGGCGTGCACAAGGCAGAAGACGTGTTCTACCCTGACACCCTGGTCGGCACCGACTCGCACACCACCATGATCAACGGTATCGGCGTCGTCGGCTGGGGCGTGGGCGGCATCGAAGCGGAAGCGGGCATGCTGGGCCAGCCGGTCTACTTCCTGACCCCGGACGTCATCGGCGTCAACCTGACCGGCGCGCTGCGCGAAGGCTGCACCGCAACCGACCTGGTACTGACCATCACCGAAATGCTGCGCCGCGAAAAAGTGGTCGGCAAGTTCGTCGAATTCTTCGGCGCCGGCACCGAGACGCTGTCGCTGACCGACCGCGCCACCATCGCCAACATGGCGCCTGAATACGGCGCGACCATGGGCTTCTTCCCGGTTGACGACGCCACCGTCGAATACTTCGAAGGCACCGGCCGCACCCAGGACGAGATCACCGCGTTCCAGAACTACTTCAAGGCGCAGAACCTGTACGGCGTGCCGAAAGAAGGCGAAATCGACTACACCCGCGTGGTATCGCTCGACCTGTCGACCGTCACCCCGTCGCTGGCTGGTCCAAAGCGTCCGCAGGACCGTATCGAGATCGGCAACGTCAAGAACAACTTCATCGAACTGTTCTCGAAGCCGACCACCGAAAACGGCTTCAACAAGAACCCTGTTGAACTGACCACGCACTACACGACCAGCAACAACGTCAACGTGCGTAACGGCGACGTGCTTATCGCCGCGATCACCTCGTGCACCAACACCTCGAACCCGAGCGTGCTGCTGGCTGCCGGCCTGCTGGCCAAGAAGGCTGTCGAAGCCGGCCTGACCGTTGCCCCGCACATCAAGACCTCGCTGGCTCCTGGCTCGCGCGTCGTCACCGAGTACCTGACCGCTGCCGGCCTGCTGCCGTATCTGGAAAAGCTCGGCTTCGGCGTCACCGCTTACGGCTGCACGACCTGCATCGGCAACGCCGGCGACCTGACTCCTGAACTGAACCAGACCATCACCGAGAACGACATCGTCGCCTCGGCCGTCCTGTCGGGCAACCGTAACTTCGAAGCGCGTATTCACCCGAACATCCGCTCGAACTTCCTGGCCTCGCCACCGCTGGTCGTCGCATACGCGATCGCAGGCAACATGACGCGCGACCTGATGACCGAGCCAGTCGGCAAGGGCACGGGCGGCAAGGAGATCTACCTGGGCGACATCTGGCCAACTTCGAAAGAGATCGCTGCGCTGATGAAGTTCGCGATGAACTCGGAAGTCTTCAAGGCCAACTACGCGCAAGTCAAAGGCGCGCCAGGCAAGCTGTGGGAAAAGGTCTCGACGGTCAAGGGCCAGGTCTACAACTGGCCAGAGTCGACCTACATCGCGGAACCGCCGTTCTTCGCGGACTTCGAGATGACCCCGAAGGCGGCTGCGACCGGCATCTCCGGCGCGCGCGCACTGGGCGTGTTTGGCGACTCGATCACCACCGACCACATCTCGCCGGCAGGCTCGATCCAGGAAAGCGGCCCGGCGGGCAAGTGGCTGAAGGATCACGGCGTGATGAAGGCCGACTTCAACTCGTACGGCTCGCGCCGCGGCAACCACGAGATCATGATGCGCGGTACCTTCGCCAACGTGCGAATCAAGAACCGCATGATCCCTGCCAAGGCAGACGGCTCGGCGGTTGAAGGCGGTATCACGATTCACCAGCCAAGCGGCCAGCAAATGTCGATCTACGACGCAGCGATGAAGTACGTTGCTGACGGCGTGCCGACGATGGTGTTCGGCGGCGAAGAGTACGGCACCGGCTCGTCGCGCGACTGGGCTGCGAAAGGCACCCAGCTGCTGGGCGTGAAGGCAGTGATCACCCGCTCGTTCGAGCGCATCCACCGCTCGAACCTGGTCGGCATGGGCGTTCTGCCGCTGCAGTTCATCGGCGAAGACAGCGTACAGACCCTCGGCATCACCGGCGAAGAAACCTTCGACCTGAAAGGCCTGGAAGGCGAGATCAAGCCACAGCAACTGGCGACCCTCGTCATCCACCGCAAGAACGGCGACGTGCAAGAAGTGACCGTGCTGCTGCGTATCGACACCCCGATCGAAGTTGACTACTACAAGCACGGCGGCATCCTGCCGTTCGTCCTGCGCCAGCTGTTGGCACAGTAAGCACAACTACCCTTGCACCAGTGCAAGGATTAGTCCAAAAACGCCGGATTCGTCCGGCGTTTTTTTATCGTCGTTCCCGCGAAAGCGGGAACCCATGCTGAACACGCACCGGCCGCTGCAAGGTTGCGTAGGGCGGAAAAGCGCGCAGCGCGTCATCCGCCGAACACAATCCCATCTTGGAAACTTACCAACACCCTTAGGGCGGATAAGCGCAAAGCGCGCATCCGCCGCCCTTGCGCCAGCCCCGCCACCAGTAACAATCTGCACCATTCTTGCGCAGTGTTCATCCCCCCACCCCGAATCAACTACAATACGGAGATAAGGGTTTATCATTGTTCATAGATCAATCGAACCGTTCACTTCACTTACAAGAGACTCTTAGCGTTATGCGTCGACCATCCAAAGATCCATCGAACAAACTGTCGGCCGAAAGCCAGCGACTGGTCAGCATTTCCCAATCAATCGTCCAGGCCGGAAGCCGCCTGGAAGAACGTTTATTTGAACGTCAGCTCGATACCCAGCTTCAGAAACTCCTCAAGACCGGCCACCAGGACACCGTCGACTCGACCCTGAACGTGCTGTTCAAGGACGACCTCAACGCGTATGACGTGCTGATGGAAGGCGTCGAAGCGATCAGCGAATCGTCGACGATGACTGACATGGTCGACGGCGTCGAGACCACCTACCAGGCGCTGCTGGTCGCCGCGCCGGTGCTGGCATGGACCCGCTTCTCAATCGCCTCGGGCAGCATTCCGGGCGAGCTGCTGACGGTCCTGTCGGCCCACTTCGCCGCGCACCTGCTGGCGGACGGCACGCAGATGTCGATGGCCCCTACCCTGTTCGCGATCGACCAGTTGCCGCGCACGCACGCCGAAACGTATGCGATGACGCACAAGCTGGCGCAAGCCGCGCACAAAGGCACCAGCGTCAAGCCGCTGGCGCGCCCCGCCGACACCGCGCCGTTTTTGGCCGACACGCGCTACCTGCTGGTGGCAGTCGTCGCCCCGCTCGGCGCGCCGCTGTTCCGCTGGCAGGAAGCCCAGCACCTGAACAACTTCACCGCCGAACGCGAAGCCGCGCTGGAACAATGGCGCACGCAAGCTACGCCGACCATCGCGCGCCTGCTGCCAGGCTGCGGCATCGAGATGCTGCTGCCGGAAGCATATTACGTGGCGTGCCGCGAGGCTGACAAGCTGATTCGCCCGGTGTCGATCCGCGCTGCGGTTCATTACCTGACCAATACCTTGGGTGTGGAAGCATCGGACCTGCGCGCGGTGATCGCGGCGTTTGGCGAGGAGACCACCGACGGCCAGATCGACGAGTACCGCGTGTCGTTCACGATGCGGCAGGAAGCGGACGTCATTTACGGCATCGTGTGGCCGCTGTACGGGCAAGAGGACGAAGAAGGTACGCCGCTGGAAGGGCTGACGCATGCTGGGTTCGTGTCAGGTACGATCCAGCGTCCGATCGACGAGATCGTCGCGCACCTGAACGATTGTGGCATCACGCATATCAAGCGCCATAACGAGCGCTTCGTTGTGGAGTACTGCGATGATTGCGGTGCGCCGCTGTTTGCTGATCCGACCGGGGAACTGGTGCATGCAGAGATGCCGGAGGATGCGCCGCAGGGCGGCGAGCATTTTCACTAAATCGAACGCCCGAGTATCGGGCGGTTTCGAGAATGGTCCTCTGGTGGTGCGACTTAAGCTACCGAAGCCAATGTCGGCATTAGCCTCCAGTTTCGAAAGACTTCTCCAAGGCTAGTTCTTAGCATATTTCTCTTGGTTCGTGCCTAGTAACGCTCGAAGCAGAAGCGCGGAACGCATCGCGGCAGCACGTTGAACCCCGTCACCCTTCGCAGCGCTACCAAAATCACAGACGCCCTTCATTACGATTCGTTGACATTCATGTGAATTGAATTCGGCCGCTGCGTAAATTGCATATGCTTCCATTTCGAGCCCAAGCATTTTTCGATGCTGTGCCTTCACCTCTTGCATCACTGTCGCAGAGGCCACTACACTCAATCCCGACACAATGGGACCAAAATGAACTTTCCAAACTGAATCCGTGTCTTGCGGGTAATATTGCCGCGTGACGTCCTTCGAAAAATCAGCATTCAATGTTAATGCATGTAGATCAGTAATTAACGTCCGCGAACCCCGATAAGGTTCAGGCGCGGCAAGTAAATGCGGTCCTTCCGCAGAATCTTTAATTTTACCGCCCTGCCATTCCCAACTTTGGGTTGCGACAATGACATCGCCAAGTGAAATGTCATTTTCGAAGCCCGCGCAGATTCCGGTCATCGCGATCAACCGAGGATGGAATGCGCTAATGAACTTGTCGGCAAGTATCGCTGCAGCGGTTAGACCCATCTGCCATGAATACCCTGCAACGATACGCAATGACCTTCCCTCCACCAAAACTTCTCCCTCCCAGTACAGAGTTTTACCATCAAGTGACCGCGGGCCGCGCAGCTCGGGGAACACTTTAAGTATGGACGTAAACTCAGGATCTTCAAGCGCCGTAAGAATAACGACGTCCGCAGCGAGCTGTTCCGTAAACTCCGCGGACATAAAACGAACATGCTTGATAAAGTATGAGAGCGAATCGGCCCAAGCCTGATCAGTCGGGGAGTACTTAAGCAGAACCCATCCGTGTCTGTGGAGTAGCTTAGACGCCTTCGCGTAGAGATCCTCGACGCCAGAAATTCCTACAACATATCTCGGCCGGTGATACTCATCGTCGACAAAAAGCTGCTCCAGTAACAACATTCCCGCTGTGTCGTCCGCCACCTCACCGACTCGAATTGGGAGGCGAATATCCAATATCATCAAATCAAACGCCTGAGCAGCCAAGGCGCAACGCGCATCGACAAGGCTTGAGGCGGTATGTAATGTGAGTGAGTTTGTCGTGTCCGCTAAAGTTTGACGCAACACAGACGTAATTCGGTCACGCTTCGAAACATCGTCCTCAACTATTAAAATTTTCATGGCTCAGCCCGCGCTTTTCATCAAACTATCAATATCCATTTTCCAGTTATCATTGTCGGTTAGATAACGAATTAACCCTAGGAACTGGGGTCCAAATTCCAATGACAAAAGCCGCTGCAAAGTATCAATATCAACAACAGTCGAGCCTTCGCTCAATGCCTCGAATTGAGTGACGACAATCACTTGCGTGCCTTTCGCTACGAAACTCAGGTATCGAAAAACAGCCAAGCCACCTAGTCCTTGCGCGCCATCCGCACCCTCGTCATGATTCGGGATGGCCATATCCAGCAAGACCAAATCGAAACTAGATTTATCGATCTCATCAATTGCTCCCGATACTGACACCGCAACCCGCAGCAGTGCACACCAGGATTGCCTATTGACGAAATCAATTATTTTCTCGCGCTTAAACTCATCATCTTCAACTAAAAGTATGCGCTTCATAATGAATTCTCACCCTCATCAGCGGTAAAACCGAATCCCATCCAAATATCGACGGCGAAACGCCGCGACTCGGAAATCGAAAACTCAATATACCCCGGTCGATTACCCCTAGTTGCCAGCCACGCCAATTTAATCAGCCCGCTTCTCCCCTCACTTACAAGCGCACTACGATGCTCCGAGGACCTCATCTTTTCACGAACTTCCGACAAACGACGCTCAATCTCAGATATATCCCTTTCCACATTAATTTCGCTCGTCGCAGAAATATGCACGCTCCCGGAGTTGTTAGTGTCTTGTATCCATTCAAATATTAAATCCACTTTCGCATACGCGTCGAAACCAGAATGCTTGTAAACATTATCAAAAATAATAAACAGCGCATCCGTAACTCGACTAATGTTAGATCCGGAAAACGATAGATTTTGCGGTACAGCTAGAGGTGAAAACTCAATGACGAAATTCGGTCGGATTTTCTTGAAAAGCCGAGTTGCCAATTCCAAAATCTGACGTGCTGTCAACTTTGTGTCACTAACCGGATCGCTAGTTACTTCAAACCATTTTTTAACGGATCTTGTAGCTTCTTGGAGCGCTCGACCGCCTTCGTTGATAGCAGAAATAACTGTAGCGCGGTCGGTATCTGCTAAGCCACTAGTCCCGACCAATCGCCGCAGATCAACCAACAACGACTCACACCGGTTCAGGATCTTTACGTCAATCGCACTCGACACGTATTTCAACGAATCCTCAAGTGAGGTCTGAAAAGCTTTCCAAACGCGATCAAAGAACTCGTCAAAACTGCGCGCCGCCTCCCATTCATTATGGTACACATCCCACAGCGCTTTATGAAGTCCTGGAACAAACAGTCCCGCAGGTTTTGATTCCGTTTGAATCTGCAATAGATCGTTTCGGAAGTGTTCGACCAAGACATCAAATTCCGCTTGAAAGGCAGCGAGCGCTACCAAGTAGTTCTCGACGGCAACAGACGAAGACTTATGGAGTGCGGCGATCCAAAATTCCGACCTGGCGTCGCTCAAATTCGTTCCACTACCTAACAATTTTGACTGTTCTAATGGCGCTCGCAGATATCCCGCGAACGACCCGTGCCGAATTCGAAGACTAAGAAAATGGTCAAGGCCGTCATCCTCTTTCCAGAAACACTTCTTGAAAATCATTTTACCCATGCTAAAAATTGGATCCTTGAGATTCGCAATCAGTGTGGATCCAATTTCTGTTGGATTCTCGTAAATTTGCTGACGCACATTGCTTTCAATTTCTTCGATAGTCAATGCCATCTTCGTGGTGCGAGACTTCTTGGCGTGCAAGAACTCCTCTCGGTACGATTTAACAGCCCATCTCTTAATTCCCTCACGATCAACATTTATGCGTGAACTTTCAACATCACGCTCTGCCTTTCTAATATCCTGCAGCTGCAAAATTTCTACCGTTTCGCCGATGTACCGGTCGCTATAGTCTTTGTCGACGTCGAGTAAAGCGGAGCAGATCTCGATACGGAAGCGTTCTAACTGCTCGGTTGTTTTGAGTTGTCCAACTAGGCGCAAATTTTTCGGGAGAAGAATCTCGCGAAGAATAAATATAACCCGCGCATCATTCATAGAGTATTGGGATAAAATCATTACCACCCAGTCGTCTTTTAGTATCCCGAGCAATTTCTTGCAGGCGAATTCGAGGAGGAATCTTTTTCTCGACTCTCGATCTCCGAAGGACGTGAAATATAAACCAATAACCGTGTCAAGCATATCGAACCCACTGAAGTCATCCCACTCATCTCGGCCATCAAAAACGTCAGCAAACGGCAAAAATCCACTGCTTCCAGTAATGTTAATTGCGATCTGCACACAATATTTTAGGGTTTGAGCCTGATTCTTTTGCTGCACAAACGTGGCAATTAGAGCCAGATATGAACCATAAGAAACCGGGTGCTCGAAGCTCAATTGAGCATGATCAGGTGAGGATACGGTGTCAGTTATAAGCCGTAGGCTATGAGAACAATATTCTTCCTTCAGCCAAGGGCTTGGTTGATATATCACACTCCATGGGAGCATTTCGATGAGTGAGTGGAGGTCGGAAGTTCCGGTTGATCGAATGTTGCAGCTTGAATAGTAAAGCAGGTATGTCAAGTCTCCTGCGACCGGAAGGAATATCCCGTCAGCCCATGCTTGAGCAGATTGACTCCACGGGAGAAATCGAAATTTCGCGATCAATGTATGTAGCTGTTCGTAAGTGGAAATTAGCTCGGCCCGTTTTTCTTTAAACGGCAAAAGCGCTTCTAGCAAACTCATCTCTAAGGGACCAAAGTTTGTCGAATCCACGCCAATTTCGTCAGCCTTCGGACGGGATGCCAACGCAAGAATGCCTATAGCGTCAAGGTCCGGAGAGAACGCTGGATCGGTTTCGTTTAATGTCCTATCAGCAGTCCATTCCCGCCCTGGTGAAATTTGAGACGCTAGTACAGCTCCGAAGGTTTCGATGCGTATGTCACCCAACCCACGTAACGACTCAATACTCTGGAGAATTTGCGTGTAACCGTCTTTCGCGCCGCCCGATAGAAAATATCGAGGGAGGATGTTGAGTAGCCCCTCGTAGGAGTCTATTAGACTAAACCATGAGTTGATTCTTACGAAATCGCTCAAAGCTTCAAGACTCGAATTATCCGTGCCAGCCTTGACTGCAAGGAAATTTCGCATATCAGCGCGCTGCAAATTCTTAAGGCGGGCAGTCATACGCCTTTGAAAACCGCCGAGTGAAGTGTCCTCGTCGAACAAATCGATAAACACTTGCGCCAGAAAATCTGGTACCGAACCGTATCGTTTCGTGCGCAAAGCTGCATATTGCTCCAACGCCTCGTCATTGTCGAGCAAACTAAGAATGCCGATCTTGGCCTCAATTCCCCAAAGAGTTTCGCCAAATCTGATGAAATGATGCTCCACAACCTCTAACGCATCTAATAGCTCCGACTTATTTACGTGGAGTGTGAGCTGCCTAGCCATGGCGACATGCTCACCCAACGTCATTTTTTGACCGATGAGCTGAGAGCTAGACCATGAAATCTCCCGTTCCAAAGGAAGTGTAGCTAGCAATGGCGGTGGTGGTAATTTACTAAGGTGATCGGTTCTTGAATTGATTAACGTGTTGCGGCCGTGAGGCCGGATCCGCCTGATCTTTGAGAAAAGCTGAGTATAGCCAGCCGGACTTAATCGGCACCGGATTCGATCGACTTCGTCGAAGAAGCGACGGTCATTTTTTGCCGCGCTACGCAGCGCCACCAACATTGGATCACTCAATCTAATTTCCTAAGAAAAACTATCTGACATGCTAATCAGGGCCATACGGGAATCTTCAGGCCTTACTCTAGACACTCATCGCGTTGCCGCGAGCTGTCAGGCGACATTAATGTCGTGCAGTGCTTCCAGCATTGAGCGGACTTCGTCGCGTCATGGCCGCGATCACCCGCTCCGCAAACTCCGCCGAGTTACCGGAATGCCAACGCCAGACGACCACCAAGTCGTGATCCGGCGAGACCGTAATCGTATTGCTTCCAGCTCCCAGCGCTGCAAATGCATTCGACGGCAGCCCCGGCAGATTCTTCCCCTTCGTATTCAGCCACCACAGGTAGCCGTAATCCGGCCCGTGCTCGCTCGGCGTCAGCGCCGCCTTCACATACGACGGTTGCAGCAGCTGTTTGCCGCCCCACTGCCCGCCGCGCAGCCACAGGTAGCCAAAGCGCGCCATGTCCCATGAATTGATCCACATGCCGCCGCCCCAGCGCGTGCCACCGCTGACCGACGGCATGCGCTTGCCTTCATGCTCGACATAGCTGTTCGCATAAGGCACCCACTTCCACGACGACGACGCGCCGATCGGGTCCATCACCTCCTGCTGGAAGGCGTCAGGCATGCTTTTGTCCATCACGCGCAGCAGCGACAGCGCGAAGCGGTTGATGCGCACATCGTTGTATTCGTAGAAGCCGCCCGGCTGCTTCAGTTCGCGCGGCTTGCGCTCGCCCTTACCATAGTGCGCGGCGCCGATGAAGTCATCCTTCTTGCCCCACATCTCGCCCTGCCACTCTGACTCCTGCTGCAAGTGCATCTTCCACGTCACCGCTGCATTGCGCGGCGACGCATAGCCGCCGTCCTTGACGGTGGCTGCAACCGGCTGGTCGACTGAGGCGATGCGCCCGTCGCGAAGTGCGACGCCGGCCACGGTGGCCAGCATGCTCTTCGCCACTGAGTAGGTCGGGTCAACTGCGGAGGTATCGCCAAATTCCGCAACGACGTAGCCTTTGTAGATCACCACGCCGTTGGTCTTTGCGCGCCGCGTTGGCATTGAACCTAACAAGGAACCGAACACCTGCTCCTGGTCCGAGAGGTCAAGCGGACGTTCGGTCTCGTGCTGTTGTGCGTAGCTGACGGCTTCCGCCAGCTTGGCTGGATCCATGCCCAGTTCAGCAGGCGACTTCTTGGCCCATGTGCCGGCCGGCGGGAAGTAAGGAGTGGATTGCGCGAAGGCGCTGATCGCGGTCGATGCAGCAAGCGCAACGCACAGGCGCAGCGCGGTACGGCGGGATGAAATCATGTTCGGCCTTGAAAAGGTAAGGACTATGTCAATGCTGATGTTATACGTCGTTCCCGCGCAGGCGGGAACCCATAGAAGGCGTCACTTAGCGGTCGCGGTATGGGTTCCCGCCTGCGCGGGAACGACGAGCTACCACTGCGAGAACGGCAGGCGGATCAGGCTGGAGTTGTAATAGCGCGGGTCATCGGTAACTTCGTCACCAATCCACGACGGCTTGTCGAACTGCTGGTCTTCGGATTCGAGTTCCACCTCAGCGAACATCAAGCCCTGGTTCGCGCCGAGGAATTCATCCACCTCCCAGGTCAGCCCCGCGAACGGAATGCGGCGACGGTACTTTTCGATGATGGGCTTTTCGCACAGCTGATCGAGAAGCTCGTTGGCATCGGCCAGCGGAATCTCATACTCCCACTCGCCGCGCGTCGCCCCGCTACTGCGGCCCTTGATCGTCATGGTGGCGCGCTCGCCTTCGATGCGCACGCGCACCACGCGGTCCGGCTGCGACGACAGGTAGCCCTGGCGCAGCAACACAGGCTCGCCCAGGCTACGCCACTCGTCGCCCGCAAGCAGGAACTTGCGTTCGATTTCGACGCCCACGATCAGTCCAGCGATTGCAGGATCGGCTGCAGGATCGCCGCGCCCAGCTCGGAGCTGCGCGCGCCGTTCCAGCCGGTGTACGGGTCAGGCAGGTCAGCGTTGTCCTTGAACGGCATTTCCAGCGTCAGCGACAGGCACTTGAAGGTGTGGCCGATGTACTTGGAGGCGAGCGTCAGCAGCTCCTCGTTGTACTTGGAGGCGGCATACCCGTAGACGTTCTGGAAGTCCGGGCTGGCGGCCATGTACTGGTCCACAAAAGCCTTCTGGCGCGCCGCGCGTTCCGGCGTGAAGTCGGCCAGCATCTCGTTACCAGCCACGAAGTTGTACGGCAGCGCTTCGTCGCCGTGGATGTCGAAGAACATGTCGACGCCGGTTTCGTGGATCTTGTTTTTCACGCACAGCACTTCAGGGCTGCGCTCCAGGGTCGGGTTCATCCACTCGCGGTTCAGGTTTGCGCCGGCCGCGTTGGTGCGCAGGTTGCCGCGGGCCGAGCCGTCCGGGTTCATGTTCGGCACAATGTAGAACACCGCGCGCTGCAGCAGCTTGCGCGAGATCGGGTTGGCGTTGTCGAGCAGCGCGTCCATCATGCCTTCGACGAACCATTCGGCCATCGTCTCGCCAGGGTGCTGGCGCGCGATGACCCAGATCTTCTTTTCCGCAGCCGGGTTGCCGATGACGACCAGGTTCATGTCGCGGCCATCGACGGTGGTGCCGATGTCGTGCACGCGCGCGATCGGGTTTTCCGCCACTTCGCCCAGCAGGCGCAGGTGGCGCTCCCACGAATACGGCTCGAAGTAGGCGTAGTAGACGCTGTCAAGTTCAGGGGTGTGGGTGACGGTCATGACCTGGCCGTCGAAGGTGGTCGGCACGCGGAACCAGTTTTCGGTGTCGTAGCTGGCGCAGACCTTGTAGTCTTCGAAGCCCGGGGCGTAGGTCGCCTTGCCGGCATTCAGGAAGCGGATCGTGCACGGCTGGTTGCGCGCACCCTGCAGGCGGAAGTGGAACCACTGGTGGATGTCCGCGTGCGAGTCGCTGCGCAGGTTCAGGTCGATCTGGCTTGCGCTGTCCGCCTGCACCACCTCGATGGCGCCGGAGTCGAAATGCTGGCTGATTTTGATGGGCATGGCTGCGTCCTTTTGTTGAGCTTCAAAAGAACAGAATGATAACCCAGCCCCGCCCCGCTGTGGCTCCCTGCGGAGCCAGTCCGCGGGAGACGGCGCTTATTCGGCGTCGAGGTCGATCAGGTCTTTGCTGTATGCAACCATCATCTGGCGCATCAGTTCGACATTCGAGCGGTTCAGCAACACCATCAGGTCCGGGCCGCGGTCCAGCGCGAACTGCATGCGGATGGCGTCCGCAAACTGCTTGCAGTTGACCGTAAACGCGCGCGGGGTGTTGGGATTGTCCCAGTCATACTGTTCGATACGCGGCACCATGGCGGGCGGCGTCAGGCGCGGGTCCTGGTTGACCGGCAGGTGCTTGAGCAGCCAGAAAACGATCGATGCAGGCACGAAAATACAGGTTTCTTTCCCGCCCTGCGGCAGGAACTTGACCAGCAACAGGTTGCCGATCCGGTCGCACGACATGTTGAGGCTTTTTACTTCACGGATAACCGGGGTTTTCACGAAATCGTTTCCTTGTGGGATGAAAAAAGGCGCGACGATTCTACCGCATCCTTTCAGCGTTTTGGTGAATTGGAAAACAAAATGGGGAGCTTTCGCTCCCCACGGTTATTCCGCTGTTGATTGCTTAGCGGTTGCCGGACTTGCTGCCGCTGCGGCTGCCACTCTGGCTGCCGCTTTGCTTGCTGCCCGACTTGTTGTCGGACTGCTTGCTGCCCTGCTTGCCGCTTTGCTTGCTGTCGGACTGGCTGCTGTCCGATTGCTGGCCACCTTGCTTGTTGCCGCCTTGCTTGCTGCCCGAACTGGCGTTGGCGGACTGGCGATTTCCGTGGCTCATGCTGCCGGCACGGCGTGCTTCCTCGGAGGTGAACTCGTGTGCGGTTCCCTTCTGGTGTGCTGCCTTGCCGCCTTCGCTGGCGATTTCACGTTGGCGCTGCGGATCCATCGATGCAAATCCGCGGTTACTGGTGCCACTGCCCGACTGCTTGTTGCCCTGATTGTTTGTAGCCATGGTGAATCTCCTTAGACTGGAAAACCCCCGCCGATGCGTAGGGCCATTGCTCCGACCGCCGGCGGTATGCCGATGAGTAATCGAGCAAATCCATCATAGGCAGCGTTAACACAAGCAGGTATAGGAGAGCGGTGACAGACTTTGTAGGACTAGATGAGATAGAAATTGCGATTTAAAAAGAGAAAATTCCAGAGGTAAAACAGCTAGGAGCGAGTCCTACAGCCATGCGGACTGTGTGCCGATACGGCCATGCAATTTTTACGAGCATCATGGGAACCCTAGCAAGGCCGCGGCGGACTGGACGGTTAGCCACCTCCCCCGCCAAATGCGGTTACCTAATTGCTTCCCATACACTCGAAAGGAATCGACATGAACTCGAACCAACGCAGCCAGGGCAATAACCAATCGAATAACGGTGGCAACGAGAAATTTGAATCGTCGTCCCGCGGCGGCAAGAACGACGAGAGCAATGCACGCCAGGAGTCGCTGTCGCAGCAGTCCCAGCAATCTGCAAGCCAGCAGTCGGGCAAGCGCGACAGTGAAATGGGCAAGGACCGCCCACAGCAGAACCAAGAAGATCCATCGTGGGGCCGTGAGGGCAAGGCACAGCCGACCGGCGCTGACCAGATGGGCAATCCAGGCAACCGCCAGACGGGTCAGTCGGACTCGCAGCAGCAGGGCAAGCAGCAGCCAGGTTCGCAGCAGCAGGGTAACCAGCAGCAAGGTAACCAACAGCAAGGTAACCAACAGCAAGGTAACCAGCAGCAAGGCAAGCAGCAGGGTTCTCAGCAGCAGGGAATTCCGCGGCAAGGTTCTCAGCAGCAAGGCATGCCTAGCACCGACCGTACCGGGTCGCAGACTGGCAACCAGCAAGGCGCCAGCCCGCACAGTGGCCACATGGCTGCCGACCAGAAAATGGACGAGGACACGGGCCTGTCGAACACCGCCAATCGCCAGTCGGCGGAACATGAACAGGACAACCGCCAATCGCAGCAGAGCAATGTTGGCCGCCGCAGCGATATGACGGCTGACTAAATGTAGTTCGCGCGGAAAGCCCCGCTTTCCGCGCTCCAGCCCCCGGGAACGCATCATCCGGGAGCTAATAGCAGGCATCGCTTGTCCAATCCGTTATGGAACAGGACAAGCCCCGGCAAATCGAACGGCACGGCGTAGCGGCCGAGCTGTGGCAAATCGTTTCCGATTTTCGCTGGCGCATTCTCGCTTCCCTGCTTTTCCTCATCACCGCAAAAATTGCCACGGTTGCTGTACCGCTGGTGCTCAAACGCATCATCGACGCATTCGCCGCACCCGGCAAGCTGGCGATGCTCCCCATCTACTTGCTGGCTGGCTACGCCATCCTGCGTTTCCTCAGCACGCTGTTCAACGAGCTACGCGACCTGCTGTTCGCGCGCGTAACGCTGCGCACCGTCTCTGCGTACGCGCAGAAAATCTTTTCGCACCTGCACGCCCTCAGCCCCGCTTTCCACGCGCGGCGCCAGATTGGCGCCCTGCTGCCCGACATCGACCGGGGCACCAACGGCATCGCCTTCCTGCTCAACGTCGCGCTGTTCACCATCGTGCCCACGCTCATCGAAATTGGCCTGGTGCTGGCGGTCATGCTCGACCGCTACAGCCTGGGTTTTGCCGCCATCATCACGGTGATGTTCCTGCTGTATGCCGGTTTTACGCTGGTGTTTACCAACCGCCGCGTGATGTACCAGCGCCGCGTCAACAAGCTCGACTCAGGCGCGAAGGGCCAGCTGGCCGATAGCCTGATCAACTACGACACCATCAAGTACTTCGCCAACGAAAACATCGAGGCGGCCCGCTTCCACGACACCATGGGCAAGTGGCAGGAGGCCGGCATGGGCAACCAGAAGGCGCTGTTTACCCTGCACGTGGGGCAAAGCGCAGTGATCGGCGTGGGCGTTGGCGCCATCATGCTGCTGGCTGGCGATGCCGTGTGGCGCGGCGAAATGCGCGTGGGCGACCTGGTACTGATCAACGCCTACGCACTACAGGTTTGCCTGCCGCTCAACGCGCTCGGCTTCGTGTACCGCGAGGCACGTGACGCCTGGGTCAATGCTGAACGCCTGTTCGACCTGTTGCGGGAAAAGCCCGACATCAAAGACTCGCCGCGCCTGCCCCGCCTGCACGCCGACAAGGGCGAGGTCGTCTTTGATCGTGTCTCGTTCCACTATGACCCGGCCCGCCCGGTGCTGTCGGACGTCAGCTTTCGCATTCCACCTGGGAAGACCGTCGCCGTCGTGGGACGCAGCGGATCGGGCAAATCCACCCTCGCGCGGCTCTTGCTGCGGTTTTACGACCCGGTCAACGGCCGCATCCTGATCGACGGCGATGACATCAGCGAAGTAAGCCCCGGCAGCGTGCGCGAAGCCATCGGCGTGGTGCCGCAAGATACTGCCCTGTTCAACGACACCATCGGCTACAACATCGGATACGGCCGCATCGGCTGCTCGCGGGCCGACATCATTGCCGCCGCACAGGCCGCGCACATCCACGACCTCATCGATTCCCTGCCGGAAAAATACGACACCGAAGTCGGAGAGCGGGGCGTCAAGATTTCGGGCGGCGAAAAGCAGCGCATCGCCATCGCCCGCGCCATCCTGAAGGCGCCACCTATCCTGATTTTTGACGAAGCAACGTCAGCACTTGATTCAGATTCAGAGCACGCCATTCAGCAGGAACTGGAGCGCTTATCGCTGAATCGAACCACTCTCATCATCGCGCATCGGCTGTCCACGATTGTCGGTGCGCATTACATCCTGGTGATGGACAAGGGGCGCATTGTCGAGCGCGGCTCGCATCGCGAACTGTTGGAGCGCAACGGCATGTACGCACGCCTGTGGCTCTTGCAGCAGCGAATGGATGAGACCGGAGCAATGCAACGGGAAACGTCGTAGAGGTTAAAAACATGCACGCAACGCGAGAAATGTCCGAACAACCTGTCCCTGAGGTATCGGTCGTCATCCCCAGCTGCGGCAGGGTCGACTTGCTTGACCGCTGCCTGGACGCGATCATGCGCCAGACCCTGGAGGGCCGCCGTGTCGAAGTTATCGTGGTCGACGACAACCCGCGCCACAACACGCGCCAGCTCGTTGCCGTCTGGCGCGCCAGTGCCGGCGAGCGCGGGCCCGACCTGAAGTACTTGCCCAACAATGGGCCAGGCGGCCCGGCTGCCGTGCGCAACCTTGGCTGGCGCAGTGCCCGCGCCCCCATCGTGGCGTTTACCGAGGACGACACGGTGCCCTCTCCCAGCTGGCTCAAGCACGGCCTCGATGCATTCACCGACAACGTAGACGCAGTATCCGGCCGCGTCGAGATGCCGCCGACCGGCGCGCTCACCGATTACCAGCGCGAGGCGCGCCGCCTTGAGCAGGCAGAATTCGCCATTGCAAACTGTTTCTGCCGCAAGTCGATCCTGGAAAAGCTGGGCGGCTTCGATGAACGCTTCCACGCGGGCTGGCCGGAAGACTTCCACTTCAGGCTCATCAACATGCACGCCACCATCGCGAGCACGCAGCATGCGCTGGTTGTACGCCCGCTGCGGCCCGCGGCATGGGGCAGCAGCGTGTGGCAGCTAAAAAACCTTATTTTCGACGCGCTGCTCTTTAAAACGCACCCCCAGCTGTACCGGCAAAAAATCCGGGCCACGCCGGCCTGGGACCATTACGCCACGGTCGCAGCGCTGGCTACGTGTGCGGCCGGCATCGGCGCAGGCAGCACGGCGGTCGTCCTGCCCAGCGCCGCGACCTGGACGGTCATGACGGTACTGCTATGCCGCAAGCGATTGCGCGGCACGTCCCGCTCACCGTCCCATGTTGCGGAAATGATCGTCACATCCGCCCTGATCCCGCCCGCAGCCGTGTTCTGGCGCCTGGCGGGCGCCATCAGATTCCGCGTCCGGTTTACGTGAGGCTGCCATGTGCCCCTTGAAAATCCTTACCTGGAACACCCACGGCAGTTACCTGTATTACCTCAGCCAGGCGCCGCACGAGTTCTACGTGTTGTCCAAGCCTGGCCGTCCGGCCGGTTATGGGGGCCGCTGCGGTCCGATTCCGTGGGGGGCCAACGTGCACGACCTGCCCGCCGACCGCGTGCGTAGCCAGCAGTTCGACTGCATCGTGTTCCAGGATGACGACCAGTACGAAAAAGACCAGTACGAACTGCTGAGCGCAACCCAGCGCTCGCTGCCGCGCATCTACATCGAACACGACCCGCCGCGCGAGCATCCAACGGACACCATCCACCCCGTGGACGACCCCAACGTACTGCTGGTGCACGTTACCCACTTTAACAAGCTGATGTGGGACAACGGCAGCACGCCGACCACCGTGATCGAGCATGGCGTGCGGCTGCCGAAAGGCGTGGCTTACGGCGGCGAACTTGCGCGCGGCCTGTCGATCATCAACAACCTGCGCCAGCGCGGGCGACGGCTTGGCGCGGACATCTACACCCGCGCCAGCGAAACAGTGCCGCTCGACCTCATCGGCATGGACTCAAGTTCGATGGGCGGCGTAGGCGAAATCGCCCATCCCGACCTGCCTGCCTTTGCCGCGCGTTACCGCTTTCTGTTCAACCCGATCCGCTACACCAGCCTTGGCCTCTCCGTCATCGAAGCGATGATGATCGGCTTGCCGGTAGTCGCCCTTGCCACGACGGAAATGGTCACCGTCATCGAGAACGGCGAAAACGGCTTTATCGACACCAATGCCGAAGCGCTGAACATGTACATGCAAGAACTCGTGCGCAACCCGGCGCTCGCCCGGCACCTTGGCGCCAACGCGCAACGCCGCGCGCGCGAACGCTTTGGCATTGAGCGCTTCGCCGCGGACTGGAACGCCGCCTTCCGCCAGGTAGCCGGAATCGGCGCCCCCGGCCATGGTCCACGCCCCATCTAACCCGAGGAGCCCGCATGCCACTGGAACAAACAAATATGGCTGTGCGCGCACCCGGCCGGGGCGTCAGGCAGGTTGCGATCATCAGCGAACACGCCTCGCCGCTGGCTTCGCCGGGCAGCATTGACTGTGGCGGCCAGAACGTCTACGTGGCCAGCCTGGCGCGCGAACTGGCGCTGGCCGGCTACCTGGTCGACATCTTCACCCGGCGTGACGCCTTCGGACAAAAGCAGGTGGTGCGCTGGGGCGACAACATCAGGGTCATCCACGTACCGGCCGGTCCCGCGCATTACGTTCCCAAGGAACAGATGCTCCCCTACATGGATACCTTTTCTCGCTTCGTCACCCGCTTCGCGCGACGGCAAGCCCAGCTGTATGACATCGTGCACGCCAACTTCTTCATGTCGGGCATTGTTGCCAAACACCTCAAACAAGCGCTCGGCATCCCCTTCGTCATCACCTTCCACGCGTTGGGACATGTTCGGCGCATCGCGCAGGGCGCCGCCGATACCTTCCCGCCGGCACGCCTGCGCATCGAATATGACCTGATGCGCAACGCCGACTGCATCATCGCCGAATGCCCGCAGGACAAGCTCGACATGGAACGCCTGTATGGCGCCCCGAGTGACCGCATCGACATTGCACCCTGCGGCTTCGACCCGCAGGAACTATGGCCGGTGCCCGAACGGCACGCCCGCGCCCGGCTGGGCCTGTCGCACGAAAAGTTCATTGTGCTGCAACTTGGCCGCATGGTGCCGCGCAAGGGTGTCGATACCGTGATCCAGGGACTTGCGCTGCTGCGCCAGCGCCACGGCATCGATGCCGAGCTGCTCGTCGTCGGTGGCGAGGAGCAGCGGCGCGACGGCCGCGAGTCGCCAGAGCTGCTGCGCCTGCGCGCGCTGGCCGCTGAACTCGGTGTTGGCCACCACGTCAGGTTCACCGGCCGCAAAGACCGGTCCGAGCTGCGCTACTACTACAGTGCCGCAAATGTCTTTGTCACCACGCCCTGGTATGAGCCCTTCGGCATCACGCCGGTCGAAGCGATGGCATGCGCCCGCCCTGTCATTGGCGCGGAGGTCGGCGGCATCAAGAGCACCGTGGTCGATGGCGAGAGCGGCTTCCTGGTGCCCTCGCGTGACCCGCGGGCACTTGCCGAACGCCTCGCCGTACTGCACAACAATCCGGAACTCGCACAAGGCATGGGCGACGAAGGACTTCGCAGGGCATACCAGCACTACACCTGGCGCACAGTCGCGCGCAAGGCCGCCTCAATCTACGCAACCGTGGTCGAGGGCGCGGCCGTACTGCCCGTCCCGTCCTATTCCGAACTCTAGGAGCACGCATGCACAAACAAGAAGCCAACCCGCTCACCGGCAAGACGGTGTTCATTACCGGGGGAGCCAGCGGACTGGGCGCTGCGCTGGGCCAGGCGCTGGCAGAGGCCGGGGCCAATATTGTCATCGGCGACATCCGCCGGCACCTCGCCGAACAGGGCGCGGAGGCCCTGCGCGACCACGGCGTGCGCGCCCATTCGATCGGGTTTGATGTCGGCGATCCTGAGAGTTGCCGCCATGCTGTTGACGCCGTTGTGGCCGAGTTCGGCCGCCTCGATGTGCTTGTCAACAACGCTGGCACGGACGTCACCTTGCCGATGGAAGAGATGTCGAATGAGGACTGGCAACGCGTCATCAATACCAACCTCAGCGGACCATTCATGCTTGCCAGGCACGCCGCCGCCTACATGCGCAAGGCCGGGCACGGACACATCATCAACGTGGCCTCGACTGCCGCCAAGCGGGCATGGCCAAATGCCAGCGCCTACCACGCCAGCAAATGGGGACTGCTCGGCTTGTCGCACGCCATGCATGCGGAGCTGCGGCCGCACGCGATCAAGGTGACCGCCGTCATCGCCGGCGGCATGCGCACGCCCTTCCTGCTCGACCGCTTCCCCGACATCGATGTCGCCACACTGCAAGACCCGGCCAACGTCGCGCAGGCCATCAAATCGGTACTCCTGCTGCCACCGGAAACCGTGATCGCGGAAATTACCGTGTTGCCGATGCGCGAGAGTTCCTGGCCTTAGATGATGAAAGCCATCTTCCTCGACAAGGACGGCACACTGATCGACGACCTGCCGTACAACGTAGAGCAACGGCGCATCACCCTGTGCCCCGGCGTCGGGTCGGGGCTGCGGCTGCTTGCCCGGCTCGACTACAAACTGTTCGTCGTGTCCAACCAGGACGGCGTGGCGCATGGCTATTTCTGCGAACAGGATGTCGAAGGTGTCGCCCACCGGCTGACGGAACTGCTGTTTCGCGAACGGCTGAACCTCGAAGGCTTTTATTACTGCCCACATCACCCCGACGGCTCGGTCGCCGCTTACGCGCGAGAATGCAATTGCCGCAAGCCCAAGCCGGGCATGCTGCTGCAGGCCGCGCACGACCACGGTATCGACCTGCGCGCATCGTGGATGATCGGCGACATCCTGCATGACGTGGAGGCCGGCAACCGCGCCGGTTGCCGCACCCTGCTGATCGACAATGGCAACGAAACGGAGTGGCGGCTGGGTCCCAGGCGCATCCCGACCCGCATGGCTCCCGACCTGTACGCGGCGGCGGTGCTGATCGCGGAAGAAGACAAGGTGCCGCGATGACCAGCGCCGGCTGGCACGACGCCCGCAGCGTCCTCTGCGTGCGGCTCGACTCGCTTGGCGACGTGCTGATGTGCACGCCGGCGATACGGGCGATCAAACAGTCGCGCCCGGGCCGTTGCGTCACCCTGCTCAGCTCGCGCAGCGGCGCAGCCGCCGCCCCCTTCATCCCCGAGCTCGACGCCGTGCTCGAATACCCGGCGCCGTGGATGAAAAGCAGCGCGCCGCACCTGCCCGCTGTCGACATGGCGTTCATCGACACCCTCGCCGCGCGCCGCTTCGATGCAGCAGCGATCTTCACGTCGTATAGCCAGAGCGCGCTTCCGGCGGCGCTGGTGTGCTACCTCGCGGGCATTCCCCTGCGGCTTGCGCATTGCCGCGAGAACCCTTACCAGATGCTGTCCGACTGGCTGCCCGATCCGGAGCCGGAAAAACTGGTCAAGCACGAAGTTCGCCGCCAGCTCGACCTCGTCGCCTCGGTCGGCTGTACGGCGCCAGGCACCGGCTTGTCATTTGCGGTGCGCGACAACGACATCGAGTCGGTCCGCAACCGGCTTGCGGTGCGGGGAGTCAACGCTGCCAGGCAATGGGTCCTGCTCCACCCGGGCGCCAGCGCGCCATCGCGCCGCTATCCGCCCGAACAGTGGGCCTGCGTGATCCGCGACCTTGCCGGGCGTACCGGTCTTCCGATGGTGCTGACCGGCGACGCGGCCGAAGGCGCGCTCATCGAGCAGATCGCTGAAGCCAGCGGCGGAAACGCCATCTCACTGGCAGGGCTGCTCGATCTCGGCGAACTGGGCGCGGCCATCAAGCTGGCCAGCCTCGTCGTCTCGAATAACACCGGCCCGGCCCACCTCGCGGCGGCGGTCGGCACGCCGCTGGTCGACGTGTACGCGCTGACCAACCCGCAGCACACGCCGTGGCAAGCCGAATGCAGGGTGCTGTTCCACGATGTGCCTTGCCGGTTCTGCCAGAAAAGTGTTTGCCCGGAGGGGCACAATGACTGCCTGCGCGGCATTACGCCAGAACGGATCGTAGACGCCGCTTGTGGGCTGCTCGCGCTGAGTGCGCGGGAAACGTTGAGAACCTTGTTGAATCGCCCGGCAGAGTAAAGCCGGGGACTTTTTGTGTGCCAGGCCGGACCGCCGCAGGTGCGGCGTGCATCCGTCCTGGCCGGACTAGACGGTGAAGAAACGGTTAGAAGCGGTAGCCGACGCCCACCGATACCAGCGTCGGATCGACTTTGACCGCACTGATTTTTGCACCGGCAGCCATCACATCGCTGCGGATGTTCACACGCTTTACGTCGAGGTTGATGGACCACTGGTTGTCGATCTTGTAGTCGACGCCTGCCTGCAGTGCAAGCCCAACGCTGTTGCTTTCGAGGTCTCCGGTGCCGCCCAGCAGTTTCACGCTCGACAGCCGGGTGAAGTTGACACCCGCGCCGACATAAGGCGAGAACTGGTTGTCGGGCAGGAAATGGTACTGCGCCAGCAGGGTCGGTGGCAGGTGCTTGAAGGTGCCGATTGCTTTGCCGTCCAGGTAGACCGCATGCTTCTGCGGATAGGTCAGCACCAGTTCGGCGGCCACGTTGGGGGTGAAGAAATAGCTGATGTCGAGTTCGGGAATGGTACGGCTCTCGACGCTGATGCGGTCCGATGCGCCGATGCCGCCGACCGGAGCCGACTTATCGGCCGGGTTCAGGTGGGTGGCGCGGGCGCGGACCAGCCAGGAGCCTTCCTCGGCCTGCGCAGGCGCGCCTGCAAAAGCGAAACCAAGGGCTGCGAAAATAATTGCTGGGGTAATGCTCTTCATCGTGCTTCCTTCATCAGTTGTTGTTCGTCTGAGATGAAGGTTATTGTTTCGGCTCAACAATTTCTTTGATATGAATCAAAATTTTTCAATAGTGAAAAAATTCCGTATCATATCCAGCGTCCACAACCAGTTCACGCAAGCGGCAAACTGACCAGCACGCAGGTTCCCTGGCCATCCGCCCTCGGCTGCAGGTCGATCTTGCCGTGATGTTGGTTGACGATCTCTTTGACGATCGCCAGTCCAAGCCCGTGCCCTCCCGGCAGGGCTTCGGGTAAGCGGTAATAGGGGGTGAACAAGTGCGCCAACTCGCTCTCGGGAATGGTCGCGCCGTCATTGCACACAGACAGCAAGGCGACGCCCTGCCCCGCATCGAGCGCGACCTGGATGTCCCCGCGCGGGGCGCCGTGCAATGACGCGTTATCGATCAGGTTCTGCAACATGCGCTGCAGCTGGGACGGGTCGCCCCACACACAGCAGTCCTTTGGCGCATCGAGCCCGATGCTCTGGCCGCGGCGGTCGAGCAAAGGTTCCACGGTCGCGATGGCTTCGCAGCAGAGTTCGGTCATCGAGACGCGCTGCTGGTGGATCACGTCGGCCCCGGCGCTGATCCTTCCCAGCGCCAGCAGTTGCTCGGCCAGCTTGCTGGTGCGGCGCGCACCGGCCATGGCCGATTCCAGCGAGGCGCGCCGCTGCTCTTCGCTGCCGGCCGACATCGCGTTCTCCATGTGCAGTTGCACCGCGGCGATCGGGGTGCGGATTTCGTGCGCTGCCGCGTTCAGGAAGCGCTGTTCGCGCTCGAACGCCGCGCGTATGCGTTCCAACAATTGATTCAATTCAGTCACGATTGGCGCCAGTTCGAGCGGCGTTTCCGGTAGCTCGATCACGTCGAGCGATTCAGGCTCGCGCGCCGCGATGCGCGCCGCCAGCAAGGCCAGCGGTCGCATGTTGCGCATCAGGAGGAAGTTCATCGCCACCAGCATCAACAGCCCGCCTGCAACCAGCGGCGTCAGGATGGACATGCCGATGTCATGCGACATCTCCTGGCGCACTTCATCCTTTTCCGCCGTCAGTATCCAGATATCGCCGGAGCGCAGTCCGAATACCTGCCACAGCTCCCCTGCGATCGTATGCTCGGAAAACCCGGCCTTCAGCAAGGCAAGGCCGCCGTCGGGAGCCGAGTCCGACCTGGCAAGCAGCACGCCGTCATCGCGCCATACCTGGAACGCAATCTTGGTCTCGTAGCGATGGCCATAGTCCTCCGGCTCGTCGCTGGTGGTGGTTTCAAGTTCTGGCGGGAGTGCAATCACCAGGGGTTTGGAAATGGTCGCCGATGCGAACTGATGGGCAACCAGGGCTTCAAGCACGCGCGCCGACGTCGCCAGGCGCGCGCTGAACAGCTCGTCCGATTCATGCCGCGCAACACTATGCGCGCCAAAGCTGATGCCGCCGAAAATCACCAGCATGCACAGCAAGGTGGCAATCACCATGCGCCGCCGGCCGGAGTACAGGCGCGTACTCATGACGCGAGGTCGCCGATGCGGTAGCCGACGCCGCGGATGGTCTTGATGACGCCAGCAGCGATCTTTTTGCGCAAGTGGTGGACGTGGACGTCGATGGAATTGCTTTCCACCCCCTCGCCCCAGCCATACAGCGATTCTTCGAGTTGCGCGCGATTAAATACCCGCTGGGGGTTTTCGGCCAGCTGCAGCAACAGCAAAAATTCCAGCCGTTGCAGCTGGACAGGCTGGCCCTGCCAGCTCGCGCTCAGGCTCTCCGGGATGAGCGTGAGTTCGCCAAGGGTAACCTGGTTCACCTGGCGCCCATGACGCCGCCGCGCCAGCACGCGCAGGCGCGCCAGCAGCTCATCGAGTTCGAACGGTTTGACCAGGTAATCGTCGGCGCCCAGGTCGAGCCCGAGGATCCGGTCGCGGGTCGCGTCGCGCGCCGACAGGATCAGCACGGGCAAGGGCTTGCCCATGGCCCGCAAGGACTTCAGCACTTCGGTGCCGTCGAGCGCGGGCAGGCCCAGGTCAAGCACCATCAGCCCGAAGTCGTTATGCGCCAGCGCGGCAACCGCCGCGCGCCCGTCCGCCACATGCTCGACGGTATAGCCGGCCCGCCGGAGCGCCTCCAGCAAGCCGCTGGCGAGCAGCGGGTCGTCTTCTACGAGCAGTATTCTCAAATGGCGCCTTTCCTGACCCTGCGATTATTTACGCTTTGCCGCTATTTTGTCCAGCAACTGCGCAATCTCACCGCGCCGGCCCTCGTCCGCCAACTTGCGCGACGGCCGCGGCGGCGCCTGCAACGCCTTGTTCAGCACGCGCGTGGCCTCGTCATACTCACCCTTGCGGAACAGGTAGTCGCCATAAAAATAGTTCGGGTCGATGCCGTCCGGATTGATTGCCAGCCCCTTCTTCAGCAATTCCAGCGCCTTCTTGTCGTCGCCGAAACCGATCGGCCAGCCGGGCACCTGGTAGTACAGCGAACCGAGGCTGGTGTAGGCAGACCCGGACAGCGCTTCAGGATTGATGGCGATGGCCTGCTCGAGCGTCTTCTTGGCGTTCTTGACATTCGCCAGCGCCCCAAGACCGCCCTTGCTGCCCGCGTAGGTCGACTCGATGATCGCATACCAGATCAACACATCGGCACTGCGCGGATACTGGGCCGCCGTACGCTCGGCGTCAGCCAGCAGCCGCTCAAACTGCTGCTCCTGGGCTTCCTTCGGCGCCTTGTAGCGGACCTGCTCCCAGTTTTGCTGCAATCTTGCGACCTCATCCGGCACGCTGGCGAACGCGGCGCCCAGGGGAATCAGCGCGGCGGCCAGCAGCGCAAGGGCATAGCGGAAATACTTTTTCATGGTGAACCTCTCTTCAATAAATGGTTATCTCGGCAGGTGCTTGCGGATCACCTGCAATTGTTTGCGGATCGCGCCGTCGGGCAACGCGGGGACCAGCTTGTTAAGCAGCACGAAAAAGCTTTCCTTGCCGCCCAGCGTCTTCTGCCACGCATCGCCACCCAAAAATGCGACGAAGGCGGCGGCGACCGCTTCGGGGCTATCCTGCGCAGTGTTCAGCTCGTCATTCATCGCATTGACCGCGGCGCTGTTGATGCCGGTGCTGGTGGCGCGCGGGGCAAAATGGCGTACCTCGACGGCGGTGTCTGACAGCTCGCGCCGCAACGCCTGGGAAAACCCCTTAAGGCCGGACTTGCTGGCGCCGTAAGCGGCGAAACCCGGGAACCCGAGCAGGCCGAAGATCGATCCGACATTGACAACCTGTGCCGACGGCGCCTGTCGCAGCAGCGGCAGCAACTGACGGGTCAGCAACATCGGCGCCAGCAGGTTGGTGTCGACCATCGAACGGATAGCCTCGGGCGACTGGGTCTCAAAGCTGTGGAACTCGCTCACCCCGGCGTTGTTGACGAGCAGGTTCAGTCCGCCAGACTGGCGCGCGGCCGCCTCGACCGCGGCAAGTGTGCCCGGCTCGGCCAGGTCGCCGCAGACCAATTGCACCGGCACCTTCAACTCGGCGCGCAACAATTGCAGGGGCGCCGCCCTGCGCCCGACCAGGATCAGCGAATCGGACAGCGGCGCCAGCTGGCGCGCGATCGCTGCGCCGATGCCGCCGCCGGCGCCGGTAATCACCGCGCGGTAACGCGGACGCATGGTTTTACCCATGCCTGGCCACCCCGGCAAACAGCGCGTCGCCGCGCGGCAGGCTGCGGAATACGTCGCCGTACAAGCCGTACATCATCCGCGCCACATGCAGCACCGCGTGCTGGTCGTCGGGCGAGGTCAGGCGGTTGACCAGGGTTTCGAAAAACGCCACGTGTTCAAGGTCAAGGCTGCCATGCGAACTCAGGTAGGTGAACGCCTGCGGCGGCAGGCCCAGGGCGCCGCGCATCGTTTCCGCCGCATGGGTGGCCAGCGCAGTGCTGGTACCCTCCAGCACATGCACCATGCCAAAGAATCCGACCGGGTTGCAGCGATCCACCTGGTGGTAGGCGTAGGCGACCATCAGTTCGGTGCTGGCATGCGGGCGCGACTTGCGCACGGCCTCGGCATCGGCGCCGCAGGCCGCGATATCGGACAGGATCCACTCCTGGTGGCCGACCTCCTCGGAAATATATTCTGCGATCGCTTCGCGCAGCCACTCATGCTCGCTGCCGAGGCGGCTGCCGCACGCCATCAGCAGCGGAACAGTATGCTTGACGTGGTGGTAAGCCTGGGTGAGGAAGGCAATGTACTGGGAGGTGGTGACTTGGCCGCGCAGCGCATCCTGGATGATCGGGATGGCAAACAGTTGCTGGCGTTCCGCTTCTGATCCTGCCTGGAGGGTTCCAAAAAACTTCATGCGATGTGCTCCGTTGTGTCGTAAAGGGATGCGATCTGTTGCGCGTAATGCTGCTGGATAAGCTGGCGGCGCGGGCGGCCGTTGGCGGTGGCGTGGCCGTTGGCCGGCGTAAATGGGGCAACCAGGATCCAGCGTCGAATCTGTGCGTAATCGGGCAGGTCGCGGTTCGCCAGGCCGACCGCGGCGGCAATCTGTGCGGCATCGATGGCAGCAGTCGCAGGCACGATCAACGCGCTCAGGAACGGCATGCCGTCGCCGACGACCACCGCCTGGGCGACGGCGCCGGTGCCCAGCAGTGCCGTTTCGGGCCATTCGGGCGATACATTGCGGCCGAAGCCGGTAATCAGGATGTCCTTCTTGCGGCCTTCGATGTACAGGAAGCCATCAGCGTCGATATGGCCGAGGTCGCCAGTGGCGAGCCAGGCGTCGGGGGCCGGCGCCTCCCCAAGGTAATGCCCCAGGTTTCCGCGCACTTCGATTTCTCCGTCCCCGGCGATACGCACTGAGCGGTGCGGCAACACGCGCCCCACGCTGCCGATGCGCTCGGCGCCAGGCAGGTTCAGCGCGACAACTGAACTACACTCGGACAAGCCATAGCCTTCGAACACGGGCAAGCCGTGCATGCGTGCAAGCTCGATCAGGCGAGGCGGCGTGCGGGCCCCGCCCACCGCAACGAAACGCAAGCAGGCGAGGCGCGCATCGCCGGGTTTGGTGGCAGCAACCAGCGCCTGCAGCATCTGGGGCAACAAGATAATGCTCTGGGCCTGGTAGCGCTCGATCGCGGCCAGGCACACCTGCGGATCGAATCCGCTTGCCCCTTGCAACCCGGTTTCGGCCAGCGGTGGACAAATCATCGTCGCGCCACTCAGAAGCGCCGTGTAAGCGCCGGCAATATTCTCAAGAAGAACCGCAAACGGCAGCAAGCACAGGTGGCGTTTGATGCCCAGGCCGCTGACACCGCGGTGCAAGGCATGCGCCACCTCCCACTGCTGCTCGGAAGTAAGGCATACCCCCTTCGGCACCGAGGTTGTACCCGACGTAAACGTAATCTTTCGTGCGCCGGGCAGCGGCAGCGGCCCGCCGCGAGCGGGCGCCTCGCACAGCAGCAACCCGCCGCCATAATCGGTCATCGCGGAAAAGCCCAGCGCCGCGCCCTGCTGGGGTTGCGCGCAGAACAGCGCCGTGGCCCCGCTTTGGGCCAGCACATGCACCCACTGCGCAGGGGTAAAAAACAGCGGCAACGGCACCAGGGTCAAGCCGAGTTGCGCGGTTGCCAGGTCGACCGCCAGCCAGTCGGGACTGTTATCGGCAAGAATGGCCACGGCGCCGTGGGGATTGCGCCTGGTCGTCAGGGCGGTACGCACGCGCGCGATACGCTCCTGCAGCGCGTCGCGGTCGAACGTCTGAGTACCGTCGCTGGCTACCGGAAAGTCCGGTGAATAAGAACTAAGCAAGTTGTCCATAGCCGTAGCGGATGTCGCCAAACATCACCTTGGGTTGAGTGTCGTAATAGCTGCCCCAGCTGCGGCCGGCATCGGCCAGCCGGCCCGGATCGGCAACAGCCAGCACCTCCGGTTGCAGCCGCAGGCGGGTGAAGGAATTGAGCAAGCTGGCGGTTGCGGTGAAGGCGACCCAGCGCAAGCCGAGGCCGTGCAGCAGGCGGGTGGTGCTGACGATCAGCGCGCGCGCCGCGCCGGGGTGGGTGGACGCAAGGTTGCCCACTTCCACGATCTCATCACGTGGCACCGGGCGGCCGATGCGTGCGCCCAGCGCGACCTCGACGGGCGCATCCAGGTATTGCTCGAGGAAGTTCTCGCCGCTGGCGGCCAGCGTGTAGCCGAGGGCCGCGATCCACTCGCCGTGGCCGTCGCGGCAGCCGAGCAGCACGTCGCAGAAGTGGCTGACCTCGGCTCCGTAGGAGTCCATGAAAGCGCGGGCGATAAAGGATTCCAGGTCAGCGCGGCCAGTGTCACCGGCACAAAACTGCTCGACTTGAAACTCATTGCCGCGCCGCACGCGACCGGCGACCAGGGCGGGCTGAAAGGCAGGCAAGGCTAAGGTAGAAGTCACGGGCTATCGCTCTGTTCGTCAAGTTGGCTCGACTGTATGCAACGAACATTAGCCCCAGATTAACCGTGCCGGGCCGTGACAATCTTCCTTGGGCCCGAAGAGCGCGGGCCTCAGCAATAGTTTTACTGCTGATCCCATAAGACCCGACCAACGATTGCGTTCCTGCAAGTGGCCTCTCGCTTCTGAGTTGCACTATGAGACGTCCCATACAGCAGGAGCGCATCTTGAAACCTCCCATCGCGCTGGCCCTCGTGGCCACAATCACCAACCTCTCCCACGCGCAGCCCATCAATGCACCTGGCCGCCTGTCAGGAAGCTAGGCGGTCGAGCGATGGATCGGTCCGTCGAAGTTCGACCGAACCGCGCAGCAGCAGTATGACCTGCAGTACGTGGACGGTTACCTTGCGGGCGTTGCTGACGCGACCGAAGGAAAAGAATGGTGTGACACGCATAAGGTCAAAGCCCACGAAATCGACGCGTATCTAGTGTGGGCGCTAAAGGACATGCCGCCAGAACAGTTGCAGCGGACCGCAGCCGCCAAGCTGATGGTCGCTTTACTCGCCAAACGTTTTCCATGCACTGAAGGAATGCTATACCCGGTCGAATCCCCATATAAGAACGGTCGTCACAAGGGGGCGTTGATCGAACCTGCCCAAGCAAAGCGTTCGAACGTCCTGTCACGTCCCGGGTACTCCGGAGAGCCTGAAAAGTTCAAACCGTTTGAAGCTCACGATGGCATCGGCATGCGCAAAGGGATGGCGAAAGAGTCTGGGTCTGGCCGCTGAACAGAAAATGAAAAAGACCTACGTAGAAAATCTACGTAGGTCTTTGCTTTTAAAACAAATTCTTGGTCGGGGCGAGAAGATTCGAACTTCCGACCCCTTGCACCCCATGCAAGTACGCTACCAGGCTGCGCTACGCCCCGACGAGTTGCGAATTATATCAGAGCATTTTGGGTTTTTGACAGCCCCGGCGAGCCCCGCCGCCCTTGTCCGCCCCATGTTTGCGCAAACGCAAACCCAGCCGCCGGATGCACCCTTCGCCCTAACGAACGTCACGCGTTTTGCCATTCATATAATATTGTCAGCAACTCCTTATGGCTGGCAAATTCAACCAGCGCACCTTGCATGGAAATCCAAAACAGCGACCTCACGCGCTTCCTGTCCACCGGCGTCGCCGGCCTCGATACCATCCTCGGGGGCGGACTCACAAGCGACCGCTTGTTCCTCATCGAAGGGGAGCCGGGCACTGGCAAGACCACCCTCGCCCTCCAGTTCCTGCAAGAAGGCGTAAGGCGCGGCGAATCCGTCATCTACATCACGCTGGCCGAGACGCGCGTCGAACTTGAATCGGTGGCGCAGTCGCACGGCTGGTCGATGGATGGCATCCACGTAGAGGACATCATTCCGAGTGAGAACATCCTCCACCCGGACCAGCAGTTCACGATTTTCCATCCGTCCGAAATCGAGATGGGCATGACCACCCAGCGCATCCTCGATACCATCGAAAAGCACAAGCCGAGCCGTGTCGTACTCGACTCGCTGTCAGAACTCCAGCTGCTCGCGGAAAGCCCCTTGCGCTACCGCCGCCAGGTACTTGCACTCAAGCAGTACCTCGCCGGCAAAGGTTGCACTACCCTCTTCCTCGATGACCGCACGGCGCTGTCGGGCGACCTGCAGGTGCGCAGCGTGGCGCATGGCGTGATTACGCTCGAACTGATCAACCAATCCTACGGTTGCGAACGGCGCCGGGTGCGCGTGGTCAAGTACCGCGGCATCGCTTTCCGCGGCGGTTCGCACGACTATAAAATCGTCACCGGCGGCCTGGTCGTTTACCCACGCCTGGTCGCGGCGCAAACCCGCACCCAGGGCGAACACAAGCAACTCTCCAGCGGCATTGCCAAACTCGACGCGCTTACCGGCGGCGGCCTCAACGAGGGCACCAGCACGCTGATTTCCGGCCCGCCAGGCACCGGCAAGTCGTCGCTGTGCAGCCAGTACGTCTACGCAGCAACGCAGCGCGGCGAAAAGGCCGCCATGTTCCTGTTCGAGGAGGCCGAAGGCAACCTGCTGATCCGCTCCGAAGGCTTGGGCATCGACCTGAAGGGCGCGATCGAGGACGGCCTGCTGACCATCCAGCAGATCGATCCTGCCGAGCTGTCGCCCGGCGAATTCATGCACACCGTCGTGGGCGCCCAACGCGGCGGCGCGCGCATCATCGTCATCGATAGCCTGAACGGTTACCTGAAGGCGATGCCGGACGAACGTTTCCTCGCCACCCACCTGCACGAACTGCTCACCTACCTTGGCCAGCATGGGGTCGCCACCATCATCGTTGGCGGCCACCCATCGCCGGGCAACCCCGGCAGCGGATCGATCGACGCCAGCTATGTGGCCGACAGCATCATCATGCTGCGCTACTTCGAGGCGCGCGGAAAGGTGCGCCAGGCAATCTCGGTATTCAAGAAGCGGGTCGGACCGCATGAGCGCGCCATCCGGTTGTTCAGCATGGGCAGCGATGGCCTGCATGTCGGCGACGTGCTCGCCGACTTCCATGGCATCCTCACGGGCGCCCCATCGTTCGATGAAGAACAGTGCCAGTTGCTGTTCGGCGACGAGAGCGCATAGACCATGGAAAAGCGCGTACTCATCTATGCCCCGAGCGGGCAGGACGCTGCCTTGGCGTCGAAAATCCTCTCCATGGCAGGGGTCGATAACCTGATCGTCGCCACCGCCAACGACCTTGCCGAGCAACTGCTGGTCGGCGTCGGCGCGGTGCTGACCGTTGAGGAGGCCCTGCCGACTGGCGCCCTTCGCACCCTGGGCGAATTTGTCAAATGCCAGCCCAACTGGTCGGACCTGCCGATCGTGCTGCTGACCCACCGCGGCGCCGATTCTCCCGGCGTGCGCCAAGCGATCTCCAGCCTTGGCAACGTCACCCTGCTCGAACGCCCGGTCCGCACGCTCACCCTGATCACTTCGCTCCAGTCCGTGCTGCGCGCAAGGGACAAGCAATACCAGGTGCGCGAGACGGACCGCCGCAAGGATGAGTTCCTCGCCAGCCTGGGACACGAGCTGCGCAACCCGCTCGCTCCGATCCGCACCTCGATGGGCCTGCTCAAACACCAGTTCCCCGGGCAGCCCGCCGTGGCCAAGGTGAGCGATGTCGTCGAGCGCCAGGTCACCCACCTCACCCGCCTGGTGGACGACCTGCTCGATGTCGCGCGCATCAACAGCGGCAAGATCGCGCTCCAGCGCGCCAATACCACCTTCGCCTCCATCATCGGCCACGTGACCGAATTGTGCTCGACCGCTGCCGCGGCCAAGCGCGTCACCATCGACTACGACCTGCCGCAAGAAGAAGTGGTGCTGTATGCCGACTATGCGCGGGTGGTACAGATCGTCGCCAACATCCTGTCGAACGCCATCAAGTTCACGCCAGCGCAAGGCCGCATCGAAGTGCGCGCCTTCGTCGAGGACTGTAACCTCGAAATCCACGTCAGGGATTCAGGCATCGGGCTGGAACCGGCGGCGGTTGGACGCATCTTCGAGATGTTCGAGCAAAGCCGCCAGCCGACCGGCCAAATCGCCAGCGGCCTTGGCATCGGCCTGTCGCTGTCGCGCCAGTTCGCCGAGATGCACGGCGGGCGCGTCTGGGCCAGCAGCGAAGGCCTCGGCAAAGGCAGCGAATTTGTCGTTGCGCTGCCGGTCCTGCGCGACGGTTGCGTCGAGCATGCGCACGAGGACAACTCGACCATTGGCGAAGCGGACCATCGGCCAAAGGTGCTGGTCGTCGATGACAACCGCGATGCTGCCGACACGCTGCAGGCGCTGTTTGAAATGGAGAACTGCAATGTAGCCACCGCCTATGACGGTTTCGAGGCTGTCAGCGCGGCGCAGCGGTCGCGGCCCGACATGATCGTGATGGACCTGGGCATGCCGAGCATGGATGGCTACGAAGCGGCGCGCCTCATCCGCAGCCAGCCCGGTTCGCAGTCGATCCTGATGATCGCGCTCACCGGCTGGGGCCAGAGCGATGCGCGCCAGCGCACCTTCGAGGCCGGGTTCGACCACCACCTGATCAAGCCGGTCAACTTTGACGAGATCAAGAAGCTGGCCCATGGCCGCTTTTCAGGCAGCCACTAAGGCGACAGCCTTTAACGCCAGTCCCCGCGCAAGGCGCTCACCTGCTGGTACAGGTATTCCGGGCTGGCCTCCTGCGGCGGCACCGGAACGCCGACCGCCAGCGCCAGCCGCGAACGCGGTCCGCGCGTGAACGAGCGTTCAAACAGGTTGCCCGGATCGCGGGTCAGCAGGCTGCCCCACAGGCCGCGCAGCGCCATCGGTATCACCGGCACCGGGCTGCGTTCGATGATCTTGGCGATCCCGCCGCGGAACTCATTGATCTCGCCGGTCGAGGTCAGCTTCCCTTCCGGGAAAATGCAAACCAGCTCGCCATCGTGCAGCGCCTTGGCGATGTCCACGTAAGCCTTCTCCATCACCCACTGGTCTTCCTTTGCCGCTGCGATGGGAATCGCTTTCGCAGTGCGGAAGATCCAGCCCAGGATCGGCGTGTTGAAGATGCGGTGGTCCATCACGAAGCGGATCGGACGCGGGCTGGCAGCGCCAATCACAATCGCATCGACATAGCTGACATGGTTGCAGACTAAAACAGCAGGCCCCTCTTCGGGGATGCGCTCGACGTCGACGGTCGTCACGCGGTGGATCGTGTGGATCAGCAGCCAGGCGAGGAAGCGCATCAGGAATTCAGGCACCAGCGAGAAGATATACACCGCAACAAGGGCGTTCAGCAGCGCCGTGGCCAGGAACATCTCGAGAATCGTGAAACCCTGCGCATGCATCAGCATCGCCAGGCCGGCGGCGGCCACCATGAACAGCGCGTTCAGGATGTTCATGCCGCCAATCGTGCGCGACAGGTGTGCCGGGTCGCAGCGGGTCTGGATCAGCGCGAACAGCGGCACGATATAAAAGCCCCCAAACACGCCCAGCATCAGGATGTCGCCGAGGATGCGCAGTGAACCCGGCTGCGCCAGCAGGCCGGCCATGTCGACGGTCGTCGCGCCTGTGTAGCCAAGGCTCGCAAAATAGAGGTCGATCCCGAACAGCGACAGGCCGATCGAGCCAAACGGTACCAGCCCAATTTCCACCTTGTGTCCCGACAGCCGTTCGCACAGCAGCGAGCCGGCGCCGACACCCACCGAGAACACCGTCAGCAGCATGACGAACACGCTGTAGTCGCCATGCAGGTAGTCTTTGGCGAACACCGGGAACTGCGACAGCACCAGCGCGCCGTAGAACCAGAACCACGAATTACCCAGCATCGACAGGAACACCGTGCGGTTCTGGCGCGAGAACGCGATATTGCGCACCGATTCAGCCAGCGGATTGCGGCTGATTTTCAACCCCGGCACAGGTGCGGGCGAATGCGGTATGCGGTAGCTGGCCACCAGCCCAATGACGGCGAACAGCAGCGTGGCCCCTGCCACCAGTTCGATCCCGAACGGCTTTACCTGCACCATCGCGGCGCCCAGCACCTGCCCGAGCAAAATGCCGACAAAGGTTCCCATTTCCACCAGCCCGTTGCCGCCAACGAGTTCTTCCGGCTTCAGGTGCTGCGGCATGTACGCGTACTTCACGGGCCCGAACAGGGTCGAGTGCACGCCCATGCCGACCACCGCGGCAATCAGGATCCACAGGCTGTGCGTCATCCAGCCGATGCCGGCGACCAGCATGATGCCTATCTCGATCAGCTTGACGAAGCGCGCCAGCCGCCCCTTCTCGACCTTGTCCGCAATCTGGCCGGCAGTGGCCGAGAACACCACGTACGGAAGGATGAACAGGCCCGGGATCAGGCTGTTGAGCATGGCCGGCGCCATGTCGGTCCAGCTCAGCGCATCGTAGGTCAGCACCACCAGCAAGGCGGTCTTGAACACATTGTCGTTAAACGCGCCGAAGAACTGGGTCCAGAAAAACGGACCGAAACGGCGCTGCGTCAGTAGGGAGAACTGGCTCTGTTGTTTCATGACGATTGCTCGCTAGGTGAGGGTTGGCGCAGCAGCGCCTGGAACGCGTGCGGCACCCACGGGCGCGCCGCGAGCATGAAGCTCATCGCCTGCTTCTGGTCCAGCGGCACGCGCGCGTCAATCTGGTGCTGCTGGGCGATGTCGGCGGCGACCTGCTTAAGCCGTTCGATCAGCGCGGCGCTGGACTGCTTCGACAGCATCACGTTCACCAGGCCCAGTACCTCGCCCGCGCCGTCGAAGCGCGCATTCAGGTAGTCCGCCGCTGCCTCGCTGCGGAAGTAGGACTGGATCGGGCCGTTTGCAATCCAGCTGAAGGTCCGCGCGATCAGCAGCTTGACCCGGTTATTCGGCAGCAGTTCGAGGAAGCCGATTTTATCGAGGCGCAGCAGGCAGGCAGTGACCTGCGCTTCGCTCAGGGTGTAGGTGCGTACGATGTCGTCGAAGCCGATATGGTTCATCGCCGATACGGCAACCACCAGCAGCTGCGGATCGCCGATGATTTCCTTTTCCTGCGCGAGGGTCAGTTGCGCGACCAGCTTCGGGCCGCCCTGCGCCGCGTTCAGTTCATCGAAACCGATGCCCGCCGCGTCCAGGATCTGGTCCAGCCGCTGCAGGGTGAAATTCTTTTGAGAGAACATCCGTTTAACGCTCGCCTCCGACATCCCGATCCGCGCCGCCAGTTCGCCGTAGGTTATCCCGCGGCTTTTGAGCAGGCGCTTTAATGTGTCGACGAGTGTAATCGCTTGCGGCATGGGTGATTCCCGATAGTAATCTGGTAGCAGATACTAATACTTCTTAGCTGCAAAAGCGATACCAGAACATTGACCAAGCTCACCTAGTAGGGCGGATAAGGCAAAGCCGCATCCGCCGAATCGGCGCCACGGAGACGCCAACCCGGCGGATGCGGCTTCGCCTTATCCGCCCTACATGTGGAAAGTCGCTCTTTCCGGTTAGCTCAGCGACTCCAGCCTGATCCTCACCACCTGTCCCACCACCGTCGCGAGCTGCTCGATCTTCGCGATCGCGTCGTTGATGTTCTTCTCCTGCGTCTGGTGCGTCAGCATGACGATATCGAGGCGCGTCGCGTTCTCCGCCGGTTCCTTCTGCAACACCGCGTCGATCGAGATGCGCGCGTCCGCCAGGATGCGCGTCAGGTCGGCCATCACGCCCAGGCGGTTCTTGACGTACACGCGCAGGTAGTAGCTGGTGGTGATCTCGTCCATCGGCAGGATCGCCACGTCGGTCATCTGGTTCGGCTGGAACGCCAGGTGCGGCACGCGGTTGCCCGGGTCGGCCGTGGCCAGGCGCGTGATGTCGACCAGGTCGGCAATCACCGACGATGCGGTCGGCTCGGCTCCCGCGCCCTTGCCGTAGTAGAGCGATGCGCCGACAGCGTCAGCCTGCACCAGCACCGCGTTCATCGCGCCTTCGACATTGGCGATCAGGCGCTTGGCCGGAATCAGGGTCGGATGCACGCGCAGCTCGATGCCTTCAACGCCATTGATCACGGCGCGGCGGGTGATACCCAGCAGCTTGATGCGGTAGCCCAGCTGCTCGGCATAGCGGATATCGACCGCCTGCAGCTTGCTGATGCCCTCGACATAGGCCTTCTCGAACTGCACCGGAATGCCGAACGCGATCGCCGACATGATGGTCAGCTTGTGCGCGGCGTCCACGCCTTCGATGTCGAAGGTCGGATCGGCTTCGGCGTAGCCAAGGGCCTGCGCCTGCTTGAGCACCGTCTCGAAGTCGAGGCCCTTGTCGCGCATTTCGGACAGGATGAAATTGGTGGTGCCGTTGATGATGCCCGCCACCGATTCGATACGGTTTGCGGTCAGGCCTTCGCGCAGCGCCTTGATGATTGGGATGCCGCCCGCCACCGCCGCCTCGAACGCGACCATCACGCCCTTCTCCTGCGCGGCGGCGAAAATCTCGTTGCCGTGCAGCGCCAGCAGCGCCTTGTTTGCGGTGACCACGTGCTTGCCGTTGGCGATCGCCTTGAGCACCAGTTCGCGCGCGGTGTCGCAGCCGCCGATCAGTTCGACGACGATCTCGATGTCCGGGTCGTTGACGACCAGGTTGGCGTCGGTGACGACTTTCACGCCCTCGCCCACGATGCCTTCGGCGCGCGCGGTGTTACGCACGGCGACCATCGAAATCTCGATGGCGCGGCCGGCGCGGCGCCGGATCTCTTCGCTGTTACGCTGCAAGACGGTGTAGGTTCCGGCGCCGACGACGCCGAGGCCGATCAGGCCTACTTTGATGGGTTTCATATTCTTCGTATCAGATTAGAGGTCAGCCACGCCCGTGGCGACGGCGGTAGCCGTCCAGGAAGCGCGCAATGCGGCCGCAGGCGTCGCCAAGGTCGTCCGAGTTGGGCAGGAACACCAGCCGGAAGTGGTCCGGCGCGATCCAGTTAAAGCCCGTCCCCTGGACGATCAGCACTTTTTCCTCGGACAGCAGCTCGCAGGCGAACTGCTGGTCATCCGCAATCGGGTACATCACGGGGTCGAGGCGCGGGAACATGTACAGCGCAGCTTTTGGCTTGACGCAGGTAACGCCCGGAATATCGGTCAGCAGCTTGTGCGCGAGGTCGCGCTGCTTGAGCAGGCGCCCGCCAGGGCCGACCAGGTCATTGATGCTCTGGTAGCCGCCCAGCGCGGTCTGGATCGCGAACTGGCCCGGCGCATTGGCGCACAGGCGCATCGAGGCGAGCATGTTCAGCCCATCGATGTAGTCCTTGGCGTGGCGCTTCTCGCCCGACACCACCATCCAGCCGGCCCGGTAGCCGCACGAGCGGTAGTTCTTCGACAGGCCGTTCAGGGTGATGAACAGCACGTCGTCGGCCAGCGACGCCATCGAGATATGTTCTTCGCCGTCGTACAGGGTCTTGTCGTAGATTTCATCGGCCAGCACGATCAGCTGGTGCTGGCGCGCCAGCTCGATTATGTCGAGCAGGACCTCTTTCGGATACAGCGCGCCGGTTGGGTTGTTCGGGTTGATGACGACGATCGCCTTGGTGTTCGAGGTGATCTTGCGGCGCATGTCTTCGACGTCGGGCATCCAGCCGGCCTGCTCGTCGCAGACGTAGTGCACCGGGTTGCCGCCCGAAAGGCTGACCGCGGCGGTCCACAGCGGGTAGTCGGGCGCGGGCACCAGCACTTCGTCGCCGTTGTTCAGCAGGCCGTTCATCGCCATCACGATCAGCTCGGAGGCGCCGTTGCCGAGGTAGATGTCCTCGATCGTCACGCCCGCGATGTTCTTCTCCTGCGTGTAGTGCATCACCGCCTTGCGCGGCGCGAACATGCCTTTGGAGTCGGTATAGCCGGCCGCGCCGTGCATGTTGCGGATCATGTCGTGCACGATCTCGTCGGGCGGATCGAACCCGAACACGGCCAGGTTACCAATGTTCAGTTTGATGATCTTGTGGCCCTCCTCCTCCATCTGGCGGGCCTTTTCCATGGCTGGGCCACGAATTTCGTAGCAGACGTCGTCAAGCTTGTTCGATTTCAGGATCGGTCGCAAAATCATTCCCTGTTTGGTGGCGCGTATGTTGCAGTGCGAAAAATACCCATTCTGCCGAAAGCGCTCCATTTAATCAACTTATCGCGAAAATTAGCGCTTTATAACTGTTTGTGGCATGCTATGCCCCACGCAGGCAAAGCCCTGCAACAACCACGCGCCCTACCAATGAAGCTTCACGCCAGCACCACCAAACAATACCAGACCGTTACCGGCTATGACGATAGCGGGGTGGAAATCAACGCCGAGCATTTCGACTTCAGCCTGATCGTCATGCCGGAAACCGCGCCGCGCCCCTGGCCTGTGCCCGACTTCGAGAGCCTGGCCGCCGAACATTTCGAGCAGATCGAAGCCGACCAGCCCGACGTGGTCATCCTCGGCACCGGCGCGCGCCAGCGTTTCGTGCACCCGCGCCTGGTGGCCAGCCTGTCGGCGCGCCGCATCGGCGTCGAATGCATGGACAGCCAGGCCGCCTGCCGCACCTATAACATCCTGATGGGCGAAGGCCGCAAGGTCACGCTCGCCCTGATTATCGAGCGCTGAGCAGCCGACAACTTGATTGCGGGGCCAGCGCCCCCATATTTGCCAGGTTGTCCATATTGCCCTCCCCCTGCCGCGCTGATTGGGGGCACGAAAATCAGCGCCGACCATCTCAGGAGAGACCTGTGGCCGACAGCCCATCCGCAGCACCCGTAACGAACTTTTCCGCGCCGATGACCAGCGAAAAGACTTTCGAACTGGCGGGCCGCCCTGCCCGTTACACCGTGCTCTACTTCTACCCGAAGGACAATACCCCCGGCTGCACGACAGAAAGCATCAACTTCCGCGAGCTGTACCCGGAATTTGAAAAGGCGCAGACCGAAATTTACGGCATCAGCCGCGATTCGCTGCGCTCGCACGAAGGCTTCAAGTCCAAGCTGGGCCTGCCTTTTGAACTCATTTCCGACCCGGAAGAAGCGGTCTGCAACCAGTTCAATGTCATGAAGATGAAGAATATGTATGGTAAGCAAGTTCGCGGGGTCGAGCGCAGTACGTTTATCATTGACGCTAATGGTAATTTGGTGAAAGAATGGCGTGGCGTGAAGGTTCCAAATCACGCGGACGAGGTGCTGGAATTTGTACGTAGCCAGCCCTGACTCGCCCGGCTAATTTGTTGATCAACCTGCTGTACAACCTGATTGCACCAGCCCATTTTGAGTCAACGCTTTATACCGTTTGCATCATTCCAATCTGGCGGCCTGCCGGCCCGGTCATCTTCCGGGCTCGAACAGCGCCCACGTAATTCGCCCCAGCCGTTCTTCAACTACGCCGCCGCAGGCCTCGCTTGCGTGCACGCTGCTGGCTATCCCCGGACATTTTTAGATTGAGACACTGATGCCACTACCAAAAATACCAACCAAGCCGGCCACACTGCTGCCGGTCGCAGACTACCCGAAAGCGGAAGCTGGCAAAACCGGCGCGCGTGCCGTCGCCGCCGCCAAGCCGAAACTGGCCGCCGTGCCTGAGCCGGTCAATGACGAAGTGATCGCCAAGCCGGCCAAAGGCCGCAAGACCGCCCGCCTGCTGACCGCGCCAGCGGCGGCGCCAGCGGCCGCGCCTGCTGCTGTGCCGCAAGCTGCCGCGCCAGTGGCCAAGGCCGAGCCGGCCGTCAAGCCAGCGCGCGGCAAGGCCCGCCAGCCATCCGAAAACGAGCTGCCGCACCCGGCCAAGCACAAGCCGGTGGAAATGCCGGTCAAATCCACTGCCAGCCGCCTGGCGGACCAGACCGGCCTGACCAAGATGTTCGTGCTCGACACCAACGTGCTGATGCATGACCCGACATCGCTGTTCCGTTTCGAAGAGCACGACGTCTACCTGCCGATGATGACGCTGGAAGAGCTCGACGACCACAAGAAAGGCATGTCCGAAGTGGCGCGCAATGCACGCCAGGTGTCACGCACGCTGGACGCGCTGGTCGGCAGCATCGACGACGACGCCATCGAGGCGGGCATTCCGCTGGCCAAGCTGGGCAACAAGGACGCCAAGGGCCGCCTGTTCTTCCAGACCCGCCTGCAAGCCGGTCCTGGCCTGCCGGAAGGCCTGCCACAGGGCAAGGCCGACAACCAGATCCTCGGCGTGGTGCGCAACCTCGAAGCGGAACTGCCGGGCCGCGCCATCGTGCTGGTGTCGAAGGACATCAACATGCGCATCAAGGCGCGCGCGCTGGGCCTGCCTGCGGAAGACTACTTCAACGACCATGTGCTGGAAGACACCGACCTGCTGTATTCGGGCATCGTCCAGCTGCCGGACGATTTCTGGAACAAGCACGGCAAGGACATGGAGTCGTGGCAGGAGAACAAGAACGGCTACTCGGCCACGTTCTACCGCATGACCGGCCCGGTCATTCCCACGCTGCTGGTCAACCAGTTCGTGTTCCTCGAGCCGAAAAGCGGCGAAGCGCCGTTCTACGGCCAGGTCAAGCAGATCAACGGCAAGACCGCCGTCATCCAGACCCTGCGCGACTTCAGCCACAACAAGAACAACGTGTGGGGCGTCACTGCCCGCAACCGCGAGCAGAACTTTGCGCTGAACCTGTTGATGAATCCGGAATGCGACTTCGTCACCCTGCTCGGCCAGGCCGGTACCGGCAAGACCCTGCTGGCACTGGCCGCCGGCCTGGCGCAGGTGCTCGAGACCAAGCTGTACAACGAGATCATCGTCACCCGCGTCACCGTGCCGGTCGGCGAGGACATCGGCTTCCTGCCAGGTACCGAGGAAGAGAAGATGTCGCCGTGGATGGGCGCTTTCGACGATAACCTCGAAGTGCTGAACAAGTCCGATGGCGAAGGCGGCGAATGGGGCCGCGCGGCGACCCAGGACCTGATCCGTTCACGCATCAAGATCAAGTCGCTCAACTTCATGCGCGGGCGTACCTTCGTCAACAAGTTCCTGATCATCGACGAGGCGCAGAACCTGACGCCGAAGCAGATCAAGACCCTGGTCACCCGCGCCGGCCCTGGCACCAAGATCCTCTGCCTGGGTAATATCGCGCAGATCGACACGCCGTACCTGACCGAAGGCTCCAGCGGCCTGACCTACGTGGTCGACCGCTTCAAGGGCTGGTCGCACAGCGGCCACGTCACGCTGGCGCGCGGCGAGCGTTCACGCCTGGCGGACCACGCGAGCGAAGTGCTGTAAGACTTCAATCGCATAATAAAAAACCCTGTACACCGCGAGGTGTACAGGGTTTTTTTATGCGCGCAGCTTTATCAGCGCACTTCGCAGTCCACTGCTTCCGCCCTCTGGGGGGCGGCCGCGGCGTTGCCAGAAACGTCCGTGGTGTTGAAGACAGGCGGCGGCGTGAACTTCAGCCCTGGGTTGTTCGGCACGATGACCGGCGGCGCAACGTTACTGCGGACGAAACCAAACTGGCCGGCCGCGAAGTTTTGCGAACCGCCCGTGTTGGATAACACGATCAAGCCATCGATGACATGCACGTGCAGGCCTGGCGGCATCCCCGTTCCAGGCGTGGGCATGCTTGCAGGCCCCGCAGTTACGGGCGGCGCGCCGACATACTGCGCAACGAAGGTGGTGCCGCGGATACCGATGGTGGCAGTCGGCGTCTTCAGCGAGAACTTTTCCTTGTTGCGCTTGCCGAGCAGGCCGGTGACCGAACGCAGGCCGCCCTTGACCAGCTTGAAGCTGGCGCTGTCGGCGTCGGGCTTGGCCTCGTCGTAGGCGAACGCTTCGATCTTGAAGGTCGTCTCGGGCCGCAGCGTGACTTCGCTGTTGTCGATGAAGCGGATCTGCGCATAGGTGCCCTTCTCCGCCACCAGCGTGTCGCCCTGCTCCACTTCCGACTTGCGCGCCAGGATCTTGACCGAGCCGTCAGCTTTTTTCGCCAGCAGCGGGCCGCTCAGGTGGACGACTGTGCCGGCAACCTGGCCTGCCCACGTCAGCGCTGTCACCGCGACCATCGCGGAAAACAGCAGGACATTAATTACAGTACGTTTTTTTACGAGGGCTCTCATCTTTGGCTCCACTTGGTGGTTCTTTGTCGGCCAGGCGCGCCTGGTCGTCCTTGTCTTTTGCTTCGGTCTTCTTCTCTTCCGCTGGCTGGGTCGGAGGCGCTGGCGGCGCGGCCGCCGTCACGGACTGCTGACCAAGGCCAACCTGCTGCTGCAAGGTCGTCGCCAATGTGTTCTCGCCTGGCGTCTGGGTCGGTACCGGCCGGACCACGACGCAGCCAGGCGCCGTCGGATTCGCGACGCAGGACGACACCGTCGGCAGGATCGCGGAGCATTCCTGCAGGGTAGGACTGGCAACGCACTGCGCCAGCGTCGGCAGCACAACCGCGCAGCCCGGCGTCGATGGCGCAATCGTGCACTGGCTCAGCGAAGGCAACACCGACGAGCAGCCTGGCGTGCCAGGCGCTGTGACGCATTGGTCGATGGTCGGTCCCTGCGGCGTTGGATCGACCGGTGGCACGACCACCGGCGGCGTAACGACCGGCGGCACGGGTGGCGTCACCGGTGGCGTCACAGGGGGCGTTACCGGCGGCGTGACCGGCGGGGTCACCGGTGGGATGACCGGCGGGGTCACCGGCGGGGTAACCGGCGGGGTAACCGGCGGCTGCACCGGAGGTTGCACAGGCGGCCGAACCGGCGGTGCTGCGGTTTCGCTGGTGCTCACCTTGCCGGCCGGCGCCGTCACCGACCCGGTGTTCGTGACACGCTTGGCCTTGAGCGAAACATCCCCGGTGGTGGAGCTCACGGTGCCGGTCGCACTAATCTTGAGCACTGCATCGGCGCCCGCCTCTAGCGCGATACTGCCCGATTCCGATTCAACGCTGCCGTCGATCGTCATCGCGCCAGTGCTGGACAGGCGGACAGCGCCCGCACCTGACCGTACCCGCGCGCGCGCATCCGGCTCGAATGGATCGAATTGCGGGATGCTCAGCGTACCTGCGCTCTTGATGGTGATCGAATCGGTGCTGTCCGCGCTGGACTGCAGCACGCGGCCCAGTACCAGGTTGCCGGCCGAGCCAAAATGGAAGGCGCCGCTGCTGGCGCTGCCCGCAATCGCGTTGACTACGTTGGCCTGCCCCAGGTCGACCAGGCTGCCGCGCGCATCAAGCGACGGCGCGGTGATGATGCCATCGGCGCTTTGCGCTACCTCGTTGAACGATACAAGTGTCAATTGGGAGCTTGTCTTCAGCGCCCCGTTGATGTCCACGTTACCCTCGCCAGCATCGAGCACGACCTTGCCGGCGCCTTCGAGGTTGGCGGTGCCCACCACTGACAGCCGGCCCGACTGGCCATCGTTGCCGCCGATCGTCAGCGATCCTGAACTCAGCTTGCCCAGCTCCGTGTTGGACAGGCCGAGCATGCCCGTTTCGTCATAAGCGGTGCCGCCCAGCGAAATCATGGTGGCCGCGTTGTGCGGCATGATGGTGATATTCCCGGCGGCGCCGGCATCGAGTTCGCCGCCGAGAACCAGTTTGTCCGAGCGCGCGACGATCGAAGCGGACTTGATGGCGCTTGTCTCGATCACCTCGATGCCGCCGCTGGACACGCCATAGCGGCCAAGCACCGCGTGGCTGTCCGGATGGTGGGTCGACAGGTCGATAATGCCCTGGACGCGAATGCTGCCGCTCGTCTCCAGCACCAGGTTCGGCGTCTTGCCTGCCGCTGCCGTGTAGTTGGCGCCTACCGTGATATCACCGGAACTGGCGCTGCTGCCGATATTGATGCCGAAGCCCGTGATCTGGTTCAGCTCAGTGGGCGACAGCGTCAGTTCGCCGGTGGCCTTGGTGCTCGAAATACGCATGGGGCGATCGGCGGAGAACGGCGTGAACGACACGTTCGGGCGTGTGGCCAGGGTGCCGATGGTACCGTTAAGGACGATATTGTCGGTCTTGATGTCGATATAGCCGGTGCTGTCCAGCGACGCCCCGCCCGCGAGCGTAAAGCTGTTCCCGGCGCGGAAGTCGAGGTCGCCGCCGTTGGCCGAAATCGTGGCATTAACGCTGATCGCGTTGCCCGCCTCTGCCCGCAACGAGCCCGCACCCGACGCGATCGTTACCGCGCTGTTGAAGTCGATGTTATTGGTCGCCTGCAGGATCACCTTGGTCGTCGCGCTGTTGATCAGCGATGGCGCGATGCGAGTCGTCTGGTCGGGGTTTTTGCTGAATGTGTCGGCGTCGGAGAGCGGCTGGTCGCCGCCGGAATCGACGATGATGTTGAGCGGGTCGAGCAGCCAGGTACCGCTGTCGCCTTTGCCAGCACCGGCATCGACGCGCGCACCGCTCACGTCGAGGTAGTGGCCCGAGGTTTCGACCATGCCGCCGTTTCCGCCGGCCGATCCGCCGCGCGCGGAGATAGTGCCGAAAGCGCGGGTTGCGTCATCGGACCAGACGATCACCTTGCCGCCATTACCCGCGCCGCTTGCGTCTGCCCGAATGCTGGCGTCCTTGCCAACCCACGCCTGGCGCGCGTTCTGCACTGCCGGGTTCTTGCCCTGGAAGTCGCCGCCGACCAGCACCGTACCGCCGCCTTCGGCGCCGCTGGCGTCGATACGCGCGTCGCCGGTCAGCGCAACGCGCTGCCCCAGGACGCTGACATTGCCGCCCGTGCCCGCGCCAGTCGCGCTGGTGCTGCTGCCTGCTTCGAGCAGCGTGTCGCCGCTGGCCTTCAACACGATTTTGCCGTTCGCGCCGCGCACCGCGCTGTTGGCGTTGACGACGCCGCGCTGGCGTACCAGCGCGCCGTAGATACCAATTTTGCCGCCCTGCGATACCACCTGCCCCAGGTTGACCGCTTCGCCGGAAGGCGCGTCGACCACCACGCGCAGGTCGGGGTTGGCGCTGTCGACCAGCTGGACCGAGTGGCCCGCGGCCAGCACGACTTCGCCATTCGGCGCGTTGATGATGCCGCTGTTCTCCACGCTGGCCGCAATCAGGAACACCTTGCCGCCGTGCGGCGTGGTGATCGATCCCTGGTTCGAGACCTTGCCCGCCACCGCGCCGGCGCTGAAGTTGCGGCGCCCTGCCAGGAAGTCCGCGTCGGACAGGCCGAGGGTGGACGCCGTCAGGCCGTTCACGTCGATGCGCGCATCGCGTCCGAACATGACGCCATTCGGATTAAGCAGGAACACATGGCCGTTCGATTGCAGCGCGCCGAGGATCTGGCTGGGGTCCTGGCCGGTGATGCGGTTCAGTACCGCACTGTCCGCGTTCTGCTGTACGAAGCGGGTCACTTCGCCCGAACTCACCGAGAACGACTGCCAGTTGATGATCGCGTTCGGCGTGTTCGTAATCGTGAACACATTGCCCTGCTGGCCGAAGGTGGCCTGCCCGCTCACCACGGTCGGGAGAGTTGGCGCTGCCTGGGCGGCGCCGAAACAGCCCGCCACCAGCACGGTAATGAATTTGAGCTTCGTATTGTTGTTCATGGTCTGATCCTTACCTTAGTAGGCGATACCTACGCGGACGTGAAGCTTGTTACTGCTCGTGGTGTCGATAGCGCCCGGCCGCACCACATGGCCGTAGTCCAACTGCATATTCATGCTGGTTCCCATCGCGATACGCAGGCCAAGGCCGGCGCCGGCGATGGCCGTGCTCCTCAGCTCACCTGGCAGCTCCTTGTTACGCTCGCCGTAGGCGGCGTCATAGAACGCCACCGCGCGGCACTGCCAGCGGCTGTTGGTGCAAAAGCTCGGCGAATACAGCTCGAAGTTGGCGAAGGCTCCCGAGTCGGTCGACAGCGCGCGCTCGTCGAAACCGCGCACCGAGGCGTTGCCGCCGGCGCCGAACTGCTCGCCCGACACCAGCGCATCGTCGGTCCACTGGCCGTTGAGCAGCACGCGCAGCTGCCATTCCTGTGCGACCATGCGCGAATACGCGCCCGACACGCGCAGCATGGAATAACTATCGTCGGCGCCGGCGCGCGCGCGCTCGAAGTCGGCCCGCCCGCCGCGGCTGCCGCCGGGGATGTTCTGGACCGCCGCCAACGAGAAGCTGGCCTGCGCGGTCTCGCCCAGCGCCACATTGCCGAGCCAGGCCACGCTGGCCGGGCGGACGGTGACGTCGCTGCCGAAGTTCTGGCTGGCGAACAGCACGTCGTTCTTGTAAGCCTTGATGTCGAGGCCATACACCAGGCGCGGCTCCAGCGTGCCGCGGCGCGCCAGCACATGGTTGTAGCGGGCGCCGAAGGTCGCACCCTTGCCGCTGACGCCCAGGTCGAACAGGCCGGCGCTGACCACGCCCGAGTCCACGTTCGAGTAGCTGGCGAACAGGTCGACCGAGTCGCCCAGCGCGTACAAGGGAATGTGGTAACCAAGGCCGTACACGCTGACCTGGTCCGGCTTTTCGGCCGTGGTGGTGTACTGGAAGCTGCCCAAATGGTCGCGGCCCCACAGGTTAGCGTGCTGCAACACCACGCCGGCCTGCGTCTTGCCGGTCTGGCGGGTGCCGGAATTATCGAGGTTGAGCATGGCGCGCCACGCTTTTTCGTCGACCACGTTTAGGCTGGCGTCGACCACGTCGTCGCTCTCGCCGCTTTGCAGCTGCAGGTTGATCTTGCGCGACGGGTGCTCGTTGGCGAGCTTCAGGTTGGCCGAGACCTCGTCAAGGTTTGGCGTGGCGCCGCTGGCCAGCGCCGGCATGCTGCGCCTCACATTGGCCTCGTCGAACACCCTGTTGCCTCGGATCTTGACCTGGCCGATCTTCGGCTCCGTCACGTCCAGGCGCACCACGCCGCCGCCCAGTTCCTGCTCCGGCAGGTTCACCGTGACCACCTTGTAGCCGCGCGCATGGAAAGCCGCTTCCAGCGCCTCAAGCGCGCGCTGGACGTCGCCGAAGTCGCGGTTCCTGCCGCTGAACGGCGCCACCGCGGCGTCGACTTCGGACGCGGGCAACAGGCTGTTGCCGCTGACGGCAAAGCGGCTGATCTCGAAGCGGATGGGTGCTTCTGCCTCCTGCCCGGCAGCCCAGGCGGCACTGACGGCTGCTGCAAGGACCGAACCGGCAAACAGGCGCGCAAATCGTAAACTCATGTGGTGGCTCAAAAAAGGTGGGGTGGCCTTGGTCCGGACAAGCTCCGGCGAGACTTCTTCACCTTTCAGTTTATCTCCTTTATGTTGCAATGGAGAAAATTTCTGATGCCATGTACAACATCGTCCATCTAGCGCAAGACACGATGTTGCCCGCAAACAACATTATGTTGCCATCGATACTACTTTGTCTCGAAGTTGGTCACGCCGTCCCAGTCGGCGCCGGGCGGATTGAGCCGGAACTGTGCAATCCGGTCGAGGTAGAGGCGGTACAGGGGGCGGTCGGCCCGGCTTGCGCGCAGCGCCTCGATGGCGGCCTGCGCCGCGTCCCATTCGCGCGCGCGCATCGTGGCCAGTGCCTCGCTCCACTCGGCCAGTTCCTGCGCAAGCCCGGCGTCGACCGCATCGCGGTGGCCAACCGGCTCAAAAATGGCGACCGGCTCGTTCTTGCCCTTGACCCGCACGCGGTCAAGTTCGCGGTACAGGAATTCAGGGGCGGCGGCGCGCGTGGCCGCGCCCACCGCGATACCGGCGCCGTACACCTTGGTGATGCCTTCCAGCCGTGCGGCGAGGTTGACCGCATCGCCCATCACCGTGTATGCGCGGCGGATCTTCGAGCCCATGTCGCCAACGTGCATCAGGCCCGTGTTCACGCCGATCCCGATCTGCAGCGCGGGCCAGCCGCGGGCGCGGAATTCCTGGTCCAGCCGCGCCGCGCTGGCCTGCATCAGTAACGCGGTTGCCACCGCGCGGCTGGCGTGGTCCGGGAAGTGCACCGGCGCGCCCCAGAACGCCATCACCGCGTCGCCGATATATTTGTCGAGCGTGCCGCGGTGGCTGTCGCGGATGTCTTCCGACATCGCGGTCAGGTACAGGTTGATGTATTCGCGCAGCTCCTTCGGCGCCAGCCCTTCGGAGATGGTGGTAAAGCCGCGCACATCGACGAACATCACGCTCAGTTCGCGGCTGTCGCCATCCATGTTGTATTTGCCCGGATCGTCCGCCATCTCGGCCACCAGCTCGGGCGCGACGTACTCGCCGAACCGCGATACCAGCGCCTGCCCTTTGCGCACTTCGAAGAAGTAGCCCCACGCCACATTCACCACGAACAGCGCGAGGATCAGCAGCGTCACCGCGGCGCCGTTGAGCACGATGTCCTGGGAAGCGTACATCCAGTAGTTAAACAGCGCGGCGCCGGCCAGTGCGGCGCCGGCCAGCACGATCGACTTGAGCGGCGACAGCACGGCCAGCGCAAACGTCAGCGCCAGCCCGATGCCCAGCACCTGCAAGAACTCGACCGCCAGCGCAAAGTCGGGGCGCGACTTGAAGCGGCCGTCGAGGATCGACTTGATCAGGTTGGCGTGCACCTCGACACCCGGGTATTCGGCATTGACCGGGGTGACCCGGATATCCTTGAGCCCCGGCGCGGTGGTGCCGACCAGGACGATGGCGCCTTTGAGCACGGCCGGATCGGCAGCGCCGGTCAGGACATCGACGGCCGGCACGTAGCGGAAAGCGCCGCCTTCCGGCCCGCCCGTCCCGCGGAACTGCACCGTCGTCACCAGTCCGTAGCCGACCGGGATCGGAATCGCGCGCTGCGGCGTGAACATCACGATCTTGTCGAGGCCGCCGTTGTCCAGTTCGGCCTGCGACAGCGTATCGGCCGTCTCCTCGAAGTGCGGGAAGATGGCGCGCGCTTTCAGGTAGACGGCGGCGGTGGCCAGCGACAGCGACGGGTAGTAGCCGTCGCCGATCCGCTGCAGCAGCGTCGACGAGCGGATCACGCCGTCGGCGTCGGTCAGCGCGGTAAAGATGCCGGCGCCGCTCGCCGCCTGCTGCAGGCGCGCGATATTCGCTTCGTAGCCATCGGGTTCATAGGCCGCCACTTCGCGGCCGTTGAGCTGCGCGGCCGTGAATGCAGGCGCCGGCAGCATGCCCTTGGCCTGGCGCTCGGATACGCTATACCCCAGCACCACCGGCTGCCCTTCCATCGCCCTGGCGAACAGGCCGTCGTAATCCATGCGCGATTCGAGCGCAGCGAGCTGCGACTTCAGGCCGGGAACATCCTTCAGCTCCTCGCGCGACAGCTTTTCAAGCACCTTGTAGCCGGACGAATTGTCCGCCTCGGGGAACGAGATATCGAAGCCGACCGCGCCCACCTTGTAGTGCCTGGTGAGCCGGGTGACCAGGTCGGCCTGGATGTCGCGGCTCCACGGGAAGCGGCCTACCTGCGCCAGGCTCTTTTCGTCGATGTCGACGATGACGATGCGCGGGTCGAGCACCGGCTTTTCCACCCGCATGCGCAGGCCCGACAGGAAGCCGTCGAGGCGCTCGACCGCATCGCTGTCGAACAGCGCCCACACGTGCAGCACCGCCGCCAGCGTCAGCACCAGGCCGAGCGCCCAGCGCGCGCCGTACTTCGGCAGCCAGCGGCTGCGCAGGCGGCTCATGGCTTGTAACCCGGGATGCTCGCTTCGTCCACCTCGTCGATTTGCGACGGATCCATGTTCTTGTGCGCGAATGCCAGGTAGGTTTTGCTGCGCACGAAAATGTCGAACAGGTCGGGGTCGATATGCCCGTTCAGCGCGAATTTGCCAAGGATGTGCAGCGACTCCGACAGGCGCTTGCCCCTCTTGTAGGGACGGTCGCGCGCGGTCAGCGCTTCGAAAATGTCGGCGATCGCCATCACCCGGGCCTGCACCGACATCTGGTCGCGCGTCAGGCCGCGCGGGTAGCCTTTGCCGTCCATGCGTTCATGGTGGCCGCCGGCATATTCCGGCACGTTCTTCAGGTGCTTCGGCCAGGGCAGCGACTCGAGCATCCGGATCGTCACCGTGATGTGGTTGTTGATGATGTCACGCTCGCTGTCGAGCAGGGTGCCGAAGCGCACGCTCAGGTTCTCGACCTCGCCCGCGTCCAGCAAGTCGCGCCCGGCGCCGTCCGGCCCTGTGTAACGGTAGGCGGCGATGCGGCGCACCCGCTCCTGGTCGGCCGCAGCCATGCCCTCCCCGCCCACGTTCGCCGCGCGCAGGAAGTCGCGGTCGGCGCGCAGGGCAGCCTGTTCCTGCGCCAGGCGCGCGTCGATCGCGGCGTGGTCGGCGCCGGCAACGCACTTTTCTTTCAGCGCGCGGATCTCGCAGTCGCGCAGCAGCACCTCGAAGCGGGTATCGACCAGATGGATGCGGTCGAAAATGGTTTCCAGCTTGGTGCCCTTGTCGACGATGTGCACGGGTGTGGTTATTTTGCCGCAGTCGTGCAGCAGGCCGGCCAGCCACAGCTCCTTGCGGTCCGCGTCCGTCATGCGGAAACCTGCCATCGGGCCGCTGTCGGTGGCATGCACCGCTTCGGCCAGCATCATCGTCAGCTCCGGCACGAACTGGCAGTGGCGGCCGGTGTACGGCGACTTTTCGTCGATGCCGATGTTGATCAGGTTGACCAGCCCTTCCAGCAGTTCGCCCAGCTGCACGATCAGCTGGCCATTGGTGAGGGCCACCGCGGCCTGGGCTGCCAGCGCCTCGATGAAGCGCTGGTCGGTACCGGTGAACGGGCGGATCTCGCCGGTGTCCGGGTCCTTGGCGTTAATCAGCTGGAGCACGCCGACCAGCCCGCCTTCGTGGTCGAGCATCGGCACCGTCAGTATCGACTGGGTACGGTAGCCGAAGGCGGTATCGAAGGAGCGCATTGCCGAAAAATTGAAGCCGGTCGCCTGGTACACGTCCTCGATGTTGACCGGCTGGCCGCTGTGGGCAGCCCACGCGGCCACCGAGGCGTTGTTGGGGCGGCCCTCGCCGTCGGCCAGCGGCACCGCCGGCATCTCGACCAGGTTGCCGCTGATGCCGCCCTGGTACAGCCCGAGCGTGTCATTGAGCGAGATGGCAAACTCCAGGCTGCGGCGCTCGGCGCACGGGCGGTACAGGGTGCCGCCGTCGGCGTCGGTCAGGTGCTTGGCCACGCGCAGGATGCGGTCGAGCAGCGGGACGATATCCGGGCTGCTGCCGAGCGCAACACTCAATTCTGTCAGCTGGTCGAGCCGCTGCGCGATCTGTGTGTGGTTTAGCTCATGCATAGTCTCGACTGCCAGGAATTGTTTCGGGAGTGCTAAGGGCATGAAAAATAATTGCCCAGGTGGAACCTTGCAGTGTAGCGCTAGCGCAAGCGGCTGTACATCCCGGCGCGAAATTTAGGGCGGAGGCGTCCTAAAACAGCTATCATCGGTCTAAATTGCAACTTTATGCAAGGCGCGTACGCGCGCCTGGGCATCGCAGCCGACGGGACGGCCCGATCGGCGACATTTGCGAGACCGAAACATATCGGTCGGTTCTGTTCGGGAGTCCTACATGAAATTCCGCTTCTGGGGGGTGCGCGGTTCGATACCGTCGCCGGGTCCGCGTACTGTCAGGTATGGTGGCAACACGACGTGCATTGAAGTATGCACCGATGACGGCACCCTGATCATCCTCGACGGCGGCACCGGTCTGTTTGCCCTGGCCCAGAACCTGCTCACGCGCCTGCCCGTCCAGGCCAACATCTTCATCACGCACAGCCACTGGGACCACATCCACGGCCTGCCCTTCTTCGCGCCGCTGTTCATCCGCGGTAACCGCGTGCGCCTGCACGGCGCGGTCGACCCGGTCACCGGCAACGGCATCGAGCACGTGATGGGCGTGCAGCTGCAGAACAGCTACTTCCCGGTCAGCGAAACCCAGATGGACGCGACCATCGAATACCGCACCCTCACCGCCGGCATGCCGATCGGGGTGGGCGACGCGGTGGTCGGCAACGTCGTCATGAACCATCCGGTCACCAACCTGGGCTACCGCATCAGCTGCAATGGCAAATCGGTATTCTTCACCGGCGACCATGAGCCGTTCTACAACGAGTATCCTGAAGACGACCCGCGCCACGCCCCGCACCAGGCGTGGATGGAACAGCGCCAGCGCGAGATCGACCTGGCCATGCAGGACGTCGACGCCCTGATCATGGACTGTTCGTACACCATCGCCGAATACCCGGCCAAGCGCGGCTGGGGCCACGGCACCTTCGACGCGGCGCTGGCGACCGCCAAGCGGGTCGGCGCGCGCACGCTTTACTGCACCCACCATGAACCGACCCGCAGCGACGACGAGCTGGAGGCGGCCTTTGCCGACGCGCTTGCGCGCCACGCACCGCTGCCTGAAGGCCTGAACGTCGTCCTCGCTTACGAGGGCCTCGAAGTCGAAGTGACCGCGCGCGAAGCCGTCGTATAGGCGTCACGCCGCTTCGGCAGCCGAAAAAAAAGGCTCTGTCACCGTTAGGTATGGAATTGAGCACGTCGTGCCCGCCACTGGCGGACCCGACTTCCCGCGAAATCGGGAACCCATACTATGTATGCGCTGGAGGTCGAATCGCTTTATTACTGATCGTCTTCAGTATGGGTTCCCGCGTGCGCGGGAACGACGAGGGTGTAGCGCTTTCACACTTAACGGTGACATACCCAAAAAAAAACCGCCCGAAAGGGCGGTTTTCGTTTGCATCCGCAGACGCTTACATAATCTTCGTGCCGATCCACCACGCCACCGCCGCCATGAAGGCCGACGCCGGAATGGTGAAGACCCATGCCCAGACGATGTTGCCAGCCACGCCCCAGCGCACCGCCGACATCTTCTGCGACGCGCCCACGCCGACGATCGCGCCGGTGATGGTGTGGGTGGTCGATACCGGCACGCCCCAGAAGCTCGACATCAGCAAGGTGATCGCGCCGCCCGTTTCGGCGCAGAAGCCGCCGACCGGTTTGAGCTTGGTGATCTTCTGGCCCATGGTCTTGACGATGCGCCAGCCGCCGAACAGGGTACCGAAGCTGATCGCCGCGTAGCAGGCGATGATCGCCCAGCGCGGCGGCTCGGCTGCGTCGGCCGCCAGGTTGCCCGATGCGATCAGGAGCATCCAGATGATGCCCAGGGTCTTCTGCGCGTCGTTGCCGCCGTGGCCCAGGCTGTAGGCTGCCGCGGACGCCAGCTGCAGGCGGCGGAACCAGGTGTCGACCTTGCGCGGCGTCGATTTGACGAACAGCCAGGACACGATCAGCATGATGATCGAGCCGAGCGCGAAGCCGAGCATCGGCGCCACCACGATGAAGATCACCGTCTTGATCAGGCCACCGGCGATCAAGGCGCCGGTGCCCGCCTTGGCCACTGCAGCGCCAACCAGGCCGCCGATCAGCGCGTGCGAGGACGACGACGGAATGCCGTAGTACCAGGTGATCAGGTTCCAGACGATGGCCCCGACCAGGGCCCCGAATATGACGTAGTGGTCGACCACCATGGGGTCGATGGTCCCCTTGCCGATCGCGCTGGCGACCTTCAGGCCGACCACGAAAATGGCGATGAAGTTGAAGAAGGCTGCCATTGCGACCGCGGTCTGCGGCTTCAGGACACCGGTCGACACGACGGTGGCGATTGCATTCGCCGCGTCGTGGAAGCCGTTCATGAAGTCGAACACCAGTGCCAGCGCAATCAACATGCCAAGCACGTAAATGCTGATTTCTACATTACTCATGTTTTATCTTTTTCTCGGGACGTTGACGCGTCTTATGCGTTTTCGACGATGATGCCTTCGATGATGTTGGCCACGTCTTCGCAACGGTCGGTCACCGTCTCGAGGATTTCGTAGATCGCCTTCAGCTTGATCAGGTTGCGCACGTCCGGCTCGTCGCGGAACAGCTTGGACATCGCCGCGCGCATCACGTGGTCGGCGTCCGATTCCAGGCGGTCGATCTCTTCGCAGATGGCGACGATCTTGTGCGAGTTGTCCATGTTATGCAGCAGCCCGACCGCGGCCTGCACTTTTTCGCAGCATGCCAGCGACAGTTCGGCCAGGCGCTTGGCTTCCGGGGTGACCGCCTTCAGGTCGTACAGCGAGACGGTCTGGGCAGCGTCTTCCATCAGGTCGAGGATGTCGTCCATGCGGGTGATCAGCTTGTGGATGTCGTCGCGGTCGATCGGGGTGATGAAGGTCTTGTGCAGCATGTCGACGCAAGCGTAGGTGACCTTGTCGGCTTCCTTTTCGATCCCTTCGATCGCGTGGGTACGCATTTCGAGGTCGTCGAAGTTGGTCATCAGGCCGACCATTTCGTGTGCACCCTTCACGCACAATGCTGCGTGCTGGTTGAACAGGTCAAAGAACTTGCCCTCGGTGGGCATTAAACGTCCGAACATAGATTTCTCCGTTAAATCGTAGATGCTTCTCATGATGCCGCTGCGGCGGGCGGCTTGTGATAGTTTTAGTCGCCCTGGTAGAGGGCGAGGTTTCCGCTGTAGTTACCAAATTTGGTGTACTGGCCGATCCAGGTCAGGCGCACCGCGCCGATCGGGCCGTTACGCTGCTTGCCGATGATGATCTCGGCGGTGCCTTTATCGGGCGAATCCGGGTTGTAGACTTCGTCGCGGTACAGGAAGATGATGACGTCGGCGTCCTGCTCGATCGCGCCCGATTCGCGCAAGTCGGACATCACCGGACGCTTGTTGGGGCGCTGTTCCAGCGAGCGGTTCAGCTGCGACAGCGCGATCACCGGGCAGTGCAGCTCTTTGGCCAGGCCCTTCAGGCTTCGCGAAATCTCCGAGATCTCGGAGGCGCGGTTGTCGCCCTGGGTCGAGCCGGTCATCAGCTGCAGGTAGTCGACGATGATCAGGCCAAGCTTGCCGCACTGGCGCGACAGGCGGCGCGAGCGCGCGCGCATCTCGATCGGGTTCAGCGCCGGCGTCTCGTCGATGTAGAGCTGGGCCTCGTTCATTTTCTGGATCGCGTGCGTCAGGCGCGGCCAGTCTTCGTCGTTCAGGCGGCCGGTACGCAGGCGGTGCTGGTCAAGCTGGCCGACCGAGCCAAGCATACGCATGGCCAGCTGGGCGCCGCCCATCTCCATCGAGAAGATCGCCACCGGCAGGCCGGCTTCGATCGCGACGTTCTCGCCGATGTTGACCGAGAACGCGGTCTTGCCCATCGACGGACGGCCGGCGACGATCACCAGGTCGCCCGGCTGCAGCCCGGAGGTCATGCGGTCAAGGTCGATGAAGCCGGTCGGCACGCCGGTGATCTCGCTCTGGTTGTCGCGGCTGTACAGCTCGTCGATGCGCTCGACCACCTGGGTCAAGAGCGGCTGCACCGGCACCCAGCCGGCGCTGCCGCGCGAACCCTGTTCGGCGATCGCGAAGATCTTCGACTCGGCTTCGTCAAGCATCTGCTTGACTTCCTTGCCCTGCGGGTTGAACGCCTGGCCCTGGATTTCATCGGCCACGGTGATCAGCTTGCGCAGGATGCCGCGGTCGCGCACGATCTCGGCATAGCGGCGGATATTGGCCGCCGACGGCGTGTTCTGCGCCATCGCATTGAGGTACTGCAGCCCGCCCACTTCTTCGGCCTTGCCGATGGTGGTCAGGGCCTCGAACACGGTGATGACGTCGGCCGGGCGCGAGCCGTTGATCAGCTTGACGACCTGCTCGAAGATAATGCGGTGATCGTAACGGTAGAAGTCATCCGCATGCATCATGTCGGCAATGCGGTCGAACGCAGCGTTATCGCGCAACAAGCCACCGATGACAGATTGCTCTGCCTCGATCGAGTGCGGCGGGATGCGGAGGGATTCTAGTTGCGGATCGGAAGGGACATTCATGGCGCGCATTATACCTGCTTCGCATGAACAGGCTGCAAGAATTGGCCGGGTTCAGGCGATAAAAAAGCCGGGCAAGCCCGGCTTTTTATATGGTAGGAAAGGCATCAGCCTTCCCCGCCGTTTCTTACTGCTTAGGCAGCTTCGCCAACAACAGCGATCGTGATTTCAACAACCACGTCGGTGTGCAGCTGCACTGCTACTGGGTGTTCGCCAGTGGTCTTGAGCGGGCCGGTAGGCATGCGCACTTGCGCCTTTTCTACAGCGAAACCTTGCTTGGTCAGCGCTTCAGCGATGTCGAAGTTGGTAACCGAACCGAACAGACGGCCATCGACGCCCGCTTTTTGCGAGATCGAGATGGTCATGCCGTTCAGCTTGTCGCCCTGGGCCTGGGAAGCGGCCAGCTTTGCAGCTGCTGCTTTTTCCAGTTCGGCGCGCTTGACTTCGAATTCAGCAACAGCTGCAGCGGTAGCGCGGCGAGCCATACGTTGCGGGATCAGGAAGTTACGTGCGTAACCGTCTTTAACTTTGACCACGTCGCCCAGGTTGCCGACGTTAACAACTTTTTCCAACAGAATGATTTGCATAGTTCTCTCCAGTTATTCTGCCAGCGATTAAGCGTGGTGCAGATCGGTGTATGGCAGCAGCGCGAGGTAACGCGCGCGCTTGATGGCGGTGTCCACCTGGCGCTGGTAGTGCGCCTTGGTGCCGGTCAGGCGTGCTGGCATGATCTTGCCGTTTTCCTGGACGAAGTCTTTCAGCGTGTCGACGTCTTTGTAGTCGACCTGTTCAACGTTAGCTGCGGTGAAGCGGCAGAATTTCTTACGCTTGAACAGTGGGTTTTGCTGTTTACGCTTTTCTTTAAGCTTTGCTTTGTTCTTGTCGAATTTTTTACCGAATGCCATTTGAGGCTCCTGTATCTAAAATGTGCTCCGCTTAGGCGGTGGCACTGAAATCAATGATGTGAAACACCAGGCTTTTGCTATTGCGGTTCTTCTTGGCGAGGAAACCTGTGAACTGATGGACAGCGCCTAATTCCGCCTGGCTGAAGCGGCCTGAAATTTCGCCCGCGGCTAGCGCGGCAATTTCAAACTCGACCAGCCTGGCCACCCCTGCTTCCATCTGCTGCGAACTGTGCAGCAAGGTGGCGGACACGATCGGCACGCCGGCCGGGGTATAGCGCAATACGTCGCGCTCGCAAATCTGGGCTACTACCTGAAGTTGATTCACCTACGTGCAATCAAGTTCGCGTTCACGTTTTCCGTGCAAAGAATCAGGCCGCTGCGGCAGGCGCTGCTGCAGGAGCAGCTGCTGGCGCTTCAGCGCGGTGGCTCTTGGCTGCGTCTTCACGTTGTACCGACTTCATCATCGGCGACGGCGCGGTTTCAGCCTTCTTCATCTTAACGGTGAGGTGACGCAGCACGGCATCATTGAATTTGAACGCGGTTTCGAGTTCCACCAGGGTCTCGTTGTCGCATTCGATGTTCATGCAGATGTAGTGCGCTTTTGGCAGCTTCTGGATCGAGTAAGCCATCTGGCGACGGCCCCAGTCTTCGACGCGATGAATGTTACCGCCGCGTGCGGTGACGCTGGCCTTGTAACGTTCGATCATCGCCGGGACTTGCTCGCTTTGGTCCGGGTGGACGATAAAAACGATTTCATAATGACGCATGCATAACTCCTTAAGGACGTTTAAACAAATGCCCACCTCGGCGTCAAGACGAGTGTGGGAAGGGAAATAGCCGGCTATTATAAACCGTGAATGGTGGTAAGGGCAATCCCCTTGTTTGCGCAGGCCGGTGCACGTCAGGGCAGGAAGTCTTTGTCCAGCAGTTGCTCGACCGCGTATGGGCATGTAGTTGGGAAATCGGAAGCAGGTCGCCGGGTTTGGAGCGAAGCGGTTTCCACCGCGCGCGTATAGCGAGAGTCCATGTAACCCTGCAGCTCGCGCCTCAAGCTGGGACTATCCTCGATCCGATCGGCAATTTTGTTTCGCTGCTCATCGAGAGTCAACAGCCAGCTGCGCGACCTCCGCGGCGGCTGGAACTGGTGCTTTAGCAAATGAACCAGTACAAGTTCAACGCGACTGCGTAGCCCCCTGCGTTCATGTCGCACCATTCCCTCCAGTTCTTCCAGCAGGTTCTCGAGGTCCAACGATTCAAACTTGTGCGCACGCAGTAGCCCTATCTGGTTTTCCATCCACGCCACCAGGTCGTCCTCATACCCGGGTGCGGCGACCACCGGGGACGGAATTTTCGGGTCATTCATCACGCCTCCTGATCCTTTAGAGTGCTTTTCGCCCCGAAAATTCAACTTTTGCTTGCATTAGGCGAAATACTGTACAAAAATACAGGCTGATCATCCACCCAGCCCCGACCGCCATGCTTAAGCTCACACCCCGGCAAGAACAAATCCTTAACCTGATCAAGGACGCGATCGAAAACACGGGCTTCCCTCCGACCCGCGCCGAGATCGCCAATGAACTGGGTTTCAAGTCCGCCAACGCGGCCGAGGAACACCTGCAGGCACTGGCGCGCAAGGGCGCCATCGAAATTTCGCCCGGCACCTCGCGCGGCATCCGCCTGGTCGGCGCCAGTGCCGACACCCTGCCGGCCGTGCCTGCCGCGCTGATGATGGCGCTGCCGCTGGTCGGCCGCGTCGCCGCGGGCTCGCCCATCCTGGCGCAGGAACACGTCGAGGCGACCTACAGCGTCGACCCGGCCATGTTCTCGGCCAAGCCTGACTTCTTGCTGAAAGTGCGCGGCGAGTCGATGCGCGACGCCGGCATCATGGACGGCGACCTGCTGGCGGTAAAGAAGATCGACAGTGCGAAGAATGGCCAGATCGTCGTGGCCCGCCTGGGTCAGGAAGTCACGGTCAAGCGCTACAAGAAGACCGGCGACCTGATCGAGCTGTTCCCGGAAAATCCTGACTTCAAGGTGATCCGGGTCGATCCGTCGGAAGATGAGTTTGCGCTGGAAGGCCTGGCAGTTGGCCTGATGCGCAGCTGGCACTAAACAGTGCGGCGCCATTCCCGCGCGGCGGGAATGGCCGGCGTCAACCCGGGCTTACTTGCCCTTCGATGCCTTGATCATCTGGTTATACTCGCTCACATACTTGTCGGTGGCGTCGCGCCACACGGCAAAGTCGGCCAGCAGCAGTTTCGAGGACACCCGCGCCTCTTCCGCGAGGTTCGCATGCACCTGCGCCAGGTGCTTGGCCGCCTGTTCATGTTCATCCTTCGTCAGCAGGTCGGCGATGTCTTTCGGGATCAGCTTCGTCAACGGTGACGAGTCGTTCAGGTTCTGCACGAATGCGTTAAAGCATTCCTGCCACGCGCTCACCTTGGCGCCGACTGCTTCGATCTCATCGTTTTGTTTCGACATCGCAGGAATGCGCGGCGCGACGCAACGGTATTTACCCGACTTGAGTTCCGCGCCATCGTATTTCGAGGTCCAGTATTCGATGTCGGCGCGGCGCGCTTCGCGCCGCTTCATCATCTCCAGCGCACCGATTGCCGTCTTGTTGCCCTTGGCGGCCGATTTCTTGAACCAGGCCTCGGCCTTCGCCAGGTCGACCGCCCCCGCTTCGCCGTACAGGTGCATCTCGCCAAGGTGCAGCTGCGCCTCGGCATTGCCGGCATTTGCGAGTTTGGTGTAAGCCTGCATTGCCTGCGGATAGGCCTTCTTGGCGAACAGTGCATTGGCGTCGGCGATCGGATCCGCAAAAGCGGCGCCCGAGACCAGGAGGGAGAGGACGAACAGGTATTTCTTCATTGTCGCGCTTGGATGGTCGTAGATGATTCCAGATCATAACTGGAATTTCCACAACCATCCATCTGCATGGCGCCGTCTGGCTGGCGCCGCGCGGATTACACGCCAGGGCGTGGTGGTGGCGGCGGTGGTGGCGGCGCCGGTGGATTGGCCTGGGCCGGGCGTCCGGCGCGCTGGTGCATCTCAAGCTCAAGCTGCGCTTTCTGCATGTCTTTGCGGACGGCGGCTTGCTTGTTGGACTCGCTGGCAAATGCGACAGTCGCCTTCTCCCAAGCGCCGTGCTGCGCAACCAGCGCGCTGGCATTCGCCTGCTCCTTGTCGGCCACGCTGGCATACACGCGGTCCAGGTGGGCACGGGCCTGTTCGATCTCGGCGTCGCTCATCAGCTCGACGATGTCGCCGGGCACGCGCTTACCGGCGGGCATGGCATCGCCAAGGTTGGCGATGAAGCCGTTGTAGCAAGTGGCCCAGGCGTTGTAGGCCGAGTTGGTGGCGGCAATGTCGTTGTTGGACTTCGATATGGCCGGGATGACGGGACGCTCGCAGCGGTATTTGCCCGACGTCAGGTCGGCGCCGTCGTACTTTTCTGTCCAGTACGCGATATCGGCGCCGCGTTCGGCGCGGCGCGCGCTGCGCTTCAATGCCTTGTTCGCCTCTGCGACGCCGCCCGCTGCAGCCTGCGCAAACAAGGCATCGCCCTTTGCGCGGTCGGCCGGCACACCCTGGCCATACCAGTACATCTCGCCCAGGCGGAAACGCGCCTCGGCGTTACCGGCGGCGGCAAGCTTGCTGAACAACTGTAAGGCCTGCGGATAGGATTTTGTGGCCAGCGCCTTGTTGGCGTCGGCAAGGTCGTCCGCGAAGGCGGCGCCTGACACAGAGAGGGCAACAGCGAGAACAAGGGCACGCATGATCGTCTCCATCAAAAGTTGAACTCCTGATCATACGCCGCGTTTCGCGTTGTGGAACATCACCTAACAAAAATACTAGGTTGCCAAGTATTTACAGCGCGCCCTTGAAGTCGGCCAGCAGGTCTGCCGTGTCTTCGATGCCCACCGACACCCGGATCAGCGACTCGGCGATGCCCATGCTGGCGCGGCGCTCGGCGCCCATCTCGAAGAAGATCGTGTGCGCGACCGGGATCACCAGCGTGCGCGTGTCGCCCAGGTTGCTGGCCGAGACGGCGATCGTCATCCGGTCCAGGAAATCGAAGCAGTCGATGTTCTCTTTCAGTTCAAAGCTGAACAGCGAACCGTAAGACTTGAACAGTTCCGTGGCCACGCCATGCTGGGGATGCGACGCGAGGCCGGGATAGTAGACCGCGGCGACGCGCTCATCGGCTTCGAGCATCTGCGCCAGCGCCAGCGCATTGGCGCAGGTGCGCTCCATGCGCAGCGCCAGCGTCTCGGCGCCCACGGCGATGTGGTGGGCCGCTTCCGGCCCCAGCGAAGCGCCGAAGTCGCGCAGCGCTTTCGCACGCAGCTGCGCCAGCCCCCACTGCGCCGGTGCGGCGCGCTTGTAGTTGGCGGCGATGTTCGGATAGTTGTTCCAGTCGTAGGCGCCGGTAACGGTCAGGCTGCCGCCCAGCGCGTTGCCGTGGCCGCCGATCGACTTGGTCAGCGAGTTGACCACCAGGCCAGCGCCCACCGACTTCGGGCGGAACAGGTAAGGCGTGGTCATCGTATTGTCGACCACGTACAGGATGCCGCGCTCGGCGCACAGCTTGCCGATGCGGGCCAGGTCCGCCACCTGGGTGCGCGGGTTGGCGATGGTCTCGACGAACACCACGCGGGTGGCGGGTGTCAGCGCCGCTTCGACATTGGCCACCTCGGTCGCATCGACGAAATCGACCGCGACGCCCTGCCCTGCCACGGTCTGCCACAGGCTGTTGGTATTGCCGAACAAGAAGGACGACGACACTACGTGGTCTCCCGCTCGCAGCAGCGCCTGGAACACCGCCCCGATCGCGCCCATGCCGGTGGCGAAGCACAAGGTGCCGACACCATCTTCCATGCGGGTGATCTTGTCTTCCAGCGCCGCGATGGTCGGATTGCCCTGGCGGCCGTAGCGGAAGCCCGGTTCCTTGCCCTGGAAGACCGACGCCAGCTGGCGCGCATCGTTGTAGCCGAAGGTAACCGACGTGTGCACCGGCTTGTGCAGCGATCCGTGCTCGATCGCCTTGCGGCGGTCGCTGTGCAGGATGGTAGTGGTAAAGCCGTAGTTCTTCTTGTCGCTCATGATGGCTGGAGTGAAGCCCGGCGACGCTTGCGGCCGCCGGGATGCAACGCGTTTACTCGCTGGTCGCGAGGTTCAGGTTCAAGCGCGTGCGGGCCGCGTCCTCCTCGACAGCGGCCTTCGGGTTGTGGCGTGCGAACTCGAGGCGGTCGAGGTACTCGGGGGTCACGTCGCCGGTCACATACACGCCATCGAAGCACGAAGCCTCGAAGTTCTGCAGCGCCGGATTGACGTCCGAGATCGACCGCTTGAGCGCGTCGACATCCTGGTACACCAGGGCGTCGGCGGTGATCTCGCGGCAGATCTCTTCGTTGCTGCGGCCGTAGGCGATCAGTTCGTCGCGGGTCGGCATGTCGATGCCATACACGTTCGGGAACAGCACCGGTGGCGCGGCCGAAGCGAAGTACACATTGCGGGCGCCCGCTTCGCGCGCCATCTGGACGATTTCGCGGCTGGTGGTGCCGCGCACGATCGAGTCGTCCACCAGCAGCACGTTCTTGCCCTTGAATTCGGCAGTGATCGCGTTGAGCTTCTGGCGCACCGACTTGCGGCGGATCGCCTGTCCCGGCATCAGGAAGGTACGGCCGATGTAGCGGTTCTTGATGAAGCCTTCGCGGTACTCGACGCCGAGCTTGAGCGCCAGCTGGATGGCGGCCGGGCGCGACGAATCGGGAATCGGCATGACCACATCGATGTCGCCGGCCTTGAACCGGGCGCGCACCTTGTCGGCCAGGTACTCGCCCATCTTGAGGCGGGTAGCGTAGACCGAAGCGCCGTCGAGGATCGAGTCCGGGCGCGCCAGGTACACGTATTCGAACGCGCACGGGTTCAGCGACGGGTTGTCCGCGCACTGGCGCTCGTGCAGCTTGCCATCCATGTCGATGAACATCGCTTCGCCCGGCGCCACATCGCGCAGGAAGGTGAAGCCCATGCCTTCGAGCGCGACCGACTCGCTGGCGACCAGGTACTCGGTGCCGTTGTCGGTTTCGTTAATGCCGATGCACAGCGGGCGGATGCCGAACGGATCGCGGAAGGCCAGCAGGCCGTGGCCCGCGATCTGCGCCACCACGGCGTAGGCGCCACGCACGCGGCGGTGCACCGCGGCGACTGCCTTGAATACCGAATCAGGATCGAGCGCCAGGCCAGTGGTGCTTTCCTGGATTTCATGCGCCAGCACGTTAAGCAGCACTTCCGAATCGGAGTCGGTGTTGATGTGGCGGCGGTCATTGCGGAACATCTCGGACTTGAGCTGCTCCTGGTTGGTCAGGTTGCCGTTATGCGCCAGGGTGATGCCGAACGGCGCGTTGACGTAGAACGGCTGCGCTTCCTCTTCGCTCGACGAGCCGGCGGTCGGATAGCGGCAGTGGCCGATACCGGAATTGCCCTGCAGCGAACGCATGTTGCGCGTACGGAAAACGTCACGCACGAGGCCGTTGGCCTTGTGCATGGAGAACATGCTGCTGTGATTGGTTGCGATGCCCGCTGCGTCCTGGCCGCGGTGCTGCAAAAGCAGCAATGCGTCATACAACAGCTGGTTGACGGGGTTATTCGAGACGACGCCGACGATGCCACACATGGTGCGCTCCTAAGACTGGTACTGCTGGATTTTAAAGATATTCAAAACTTTACGTATTGTGCGAGTGTGCCTGGCAGGAAAGGCTTGATGGTACGCGCGCCGGTCTCGACCATTGGGCTGAGCAAGGCTTCCTTCCAGAAAGCCTGCTGGGGAATGGATGTCATCCCACACAATATGACGCCGGCCAACACAATCACAATACCCCGCGCCAGGCCGAACAGGCCACCCAGGCCGCGGTCGGCAATGGTCAGGCCGCCGGCCTTGACCAGCGCATCGACCGCCAGGGTGAACAGGCCCATCAGGATGCGCACGCCGAGGAACAGCGCCACGAACGCCACCATCAGGCGCACGGCTTCCCCGGGGATCATCGACGGCAGCATCGGCGCCAGCTGGGCGCCATACGCGTTGGCGACCACAAAGGCGGTCACCCAGCTGACCAGCGACAGGATTTCCTTCACCAGGCCGCGCATGGTGCTGATGACAACCGAGGCAACCAGCACGAACAATACTAAATAATCAAAAAGCGTCACGCCGCGCCGCTTCCGTCATCGACACGCACTTGCATCAGGCCGGAACCACGCTGCCGCCGAGGCCAAGCTTGCCCAGCCTGGCGCGGGTCTTGTCGGCTTCCTCGCGGCTTAGCGGGCCTACGCGCACGCGAATCAGTTCGCCCTCTTTGGCTTTCACCTTCTGGGTGTACGAATTGATGCCTTCGGCGCGCAGCTTGGCGCGCAATTCGTCGACCTTCTCCTGGCTGGCCAGGGATGCAACCTGCACCACGAACTTCTGGCCCGCCGCATCGGCCGGCTTGTCTTCGAGGATGGCAATCGCGCGGGCGGCGTCGGCCTTCACGGCAGGCTTTTCTTCCGCTTTTTTGGCCACCGCTTTTTCAACCGGCTTCTCCAGCGGCTTGGGCGGCGCCGCCGCCACCTTCGCTTCCGCCGGCTTGTCTTCCTTCGGCAGAATCTTCATCTCAGGTTTGGCCGGAGCGGCATCGACCCGCGCGACTTCCCGTCCGGCCGGGGCGGCGGGCGCGTCGACGATCTCTTCGCGCGCGTCGAGCGCATCGGCCGCATCGACAGCAGGCGCGGGCGCTTGGGCCACCGCCGGTGCGGGACGGTCTTTCGACGGGATACGGATATCGATATCGGACGACAGCGGCTTCGGCTCGGAATCGAGCAGCATCGGCAACCCGACCGCGACGGCCAGCGCCAGCGCGATGGCGCCTACCAGGCGGCGGCGCGCGCGCTTTTTCTCGGGGAGGATGGGGTCGGCGCCCGCTTTCGCGCGGGCGCGCCGCGGCGCTGGTGCACCGGCGCTGGACGCGCGCTTGGAACGCGCTTCGGCGCTGGCGACGTCGTCTGGCGAGGTATAAAAACCACTATCTTCAGCAGTGGTCTCTTGCTTGTTTTTACTGGAATTCGAGAACAAGCCCATGCGATTATTTGTCAGTGATTGAGGATTTTCGGGCTGCCATCACGCCGGCGACGGTGTAAAAGGAGCCAAAGACCACAATTCTATCATTCTCCCCGGCCCGACTCATCGCATTTGCAAACGCCTGGGCCGGGTCGGGGAAGGCGCTGACCGAATATTCGCCCTCCTTGGCGCTCGCCGGCCGCAGGGCCGCCAGCTTTTCCGCCAGCTTGCCCGACGACGCCGAGCGCGGCGACGGCAGGTCCGCCACGCACCAGTGGTCGACAAATTCCGCCATCGGCGCAATCACGCCGTCGATGTCCTTGTCTTCCATGATGCCGAACACCGCATAGGTAAACGGATGAAAGCCCATGTTGCCGAGGTTCTGGGCCAGCGCCGACGCCGCGTGCGGGTTGTGCGCCACGTCGAGGATCACGGTCGGGCGGCCCGGCAGCACCTGGAAGCGCCCCGGCAGCTCGACCAGCACCAGGCCGGTGCGCACTTCCTGCGCGCCCACCGGCAGTTCGAGGCGCAGCACTTCCAGTGCGGCCAGCGCGGCCGATGCGTTGAGCAGCTGGTTGGCGCCGCGCAGGCTCGGATAGCCCAGCGAATTGCGGCGCTGGTTGCGTCCGCCGTAGTTCCACTGCTGCTTGTCGCCCGAGTAGTTGAAGTCGCGCCCCAGCAGCCACAGGTCGGCGCCGATTTCTTCGGCATGCGCGACCAGGGAAGCCGGCGGTACCGGGTCGCTGCAGATCGCCGCTTTACCCGGGCGGAAGATGCCCGCCTTTTCAAAGCCGATCTTTTCGCGGGTGTCGCCCAGGTAGTCGGTGTGGTCGATGTCAACCGAGGTCACGATGGCGACGTCGGCGTCGATCACATTGACCGCGTCGAGGCGCCCGCCAAGGCCCACTTCCAGGATCGCGACATCGATGCCGGCCCCTGCCAGCAGGTGCATGATGGCCAGTGTGGTGAACTCGAAATACGTCAGCGGCACATCGCCGCGCTGCGCTTCGACCGCGTTGAAGCTGGCCACCAGGGCTTCGTCGGTGGCCAGCTCGCCGCCAATGCGGGCGCGCTCGTTAAAATCGAGGAAGTGCGGCTTGATGTACAGCCCCACCTTGTAGCCGGCGCGCAGCAGGATCGATTCGAGCATTGCGCAGGTCGAGCCCTTGCCGTTGGTGCCCGCGACCATGATCACCGGGCAGTCGAACTTGAGCCCCATACGTTCCTTGACCGCGCGAACCCGGTCCAGGCCCATGTCGATGTGGACTTCGGCGTGGCGCGACTCGAGCAGCGCTAACCAGGCAGGCAATGTGGTCGGGAGGTTTGGCATGGGATGTACTTCGGTGGCGACGCGCGCGCGATACCCGCGCGCGCGCCTGGGGGACGATGTTTATTCTGCGATGACTTCGACAGCCTGGCCCTGGAGCAGCGCGAGCAGGTGGGCGATTTCTTCACGCATCTGGCGGCGGTCGACGATCATGTCGACGGCGCCTTTGGTGACCAGGAACTCGGCGCGCTGGAAGCCTTCAGGCAGCTTCTCGCGCACGGTGTTCTCGATGACGCGCGGGCCGGCAAAGCCGATCAGCGCTTTCGGTTCGGCGATCACGACGTCGCCCATGAAGGCGAACGACGCGGACACGCCGCCCATGGTCGGATCGGTCAGCACGCTGATGAACGGCAGCTTCTTTTCCGACAGCTTGGTCAGCATCGAGGTGGTTTTCGCCATCTGCATCAGCGACAGCAAGCCTTCCTGCATGCGTGCGCCGCCGGTGGCGGTAATGCAGATGAACGGCACCTTCTGCTCAAGCGCGATCTGGGCGCCGCGCACGAAGCGTTCGCCGACCACGGAGCCCATCGAGCCACCCATGAATTCGAATTCGAAGCAGGCCACGACCACCGGCAGGCTCATGATGGAGCCGCCGAGGACGATCAGCGCATCGGTCTCGCCGGTCGCTTCCATCGCCGCCTTCAGGCGGTCAGGGTATTTTTTGCTGTCTTTGAACTTGAGCGTATCGACCGGCAGGGTTTCCTGGCCGATTTCGTAGCGGCCGCCCTCGTCAAGCAGCGCATCGAGGCGCTCGCGCGCGCGGATGCGCATGTGGTGGCTGCACTTCGGGCACACGTGAAGGTTCGATTCCAGGTCGGTGCGGTAGAGAACCGCTTCGCACGACGGACACTTTACCCAGAGGCCTTCCGGCATGGTTTTACGCGCAGCCGCATCGGAGCGCTGGATCCGCGGGGGCAGCAGTTTTTCTAACCAACTCATGTGTTCTCCTTCAACAGCGATCGTAAGTGGTCGGTAGTGTAGCCGTTTGGGATGCAGATGTCGAATTGTGCAATTCTGTCATCACCCTCAGCACAAGATGCTACCGGGGTCAATCGCGCGCAGGAACTGTTGTGTTTATTTTACCAAAATATGCGGATTCGATTATTTTTTCATTATCTCTTTGCCGCCCGGTGGTATATTTACTAGCATAATTAAATCGGATGGTCATGCGCGAGCGCAGGCAATCCTGTCATTAAATACACGACGCATATTCACACTCCGGGCACACGAACTTATTTCCACAGCTGATTACCCTGTGGGGAATTAAAAATCAAGCGTCCCGGGGTGTGTGATCCATCAGAGGCAACTTGCCCTGACACTGGCATTAGGGGGCCATGTGAACATTGTCGGCTGGCGCGGCGCGTCCCATCGGGACGACGCCGATGAGATAGCGCTGATCGCAAAGATGAGGCTGATACTCGCCAGCGCGACGTTACTAACTGTGATAATTGACCCAGACGGAATGGGCCAGCCCCATCCATTCACAGCGATCATCTTCTATTTATATACTGCGCAGAGTTTTGTTCTGTACATTCTCTCCGAAAGTAACGGCGCGGTACGCCAATCGAAACTGGTTCACTGGCTCGATGTTTTCTGGTTCACCCTGCTGCTCGCGTTAACAGGGCCGCTTTCCGGATTTTTCTTCCTCCTGTTTTTCGCTATTTCCACGGCTGCCTTCCGTTGGGGCTACGACGAGGGCGCCCGGGTGACACTGGCGTGCGCGGCGCTGTACACGCTGGCAGGCCTGAGCTCACCGAACCAACCGGTGCTCGCACAGGTAATGCTGCGCACCGCTTTCCTGCTTGGCCTCGGCTATATGGTGTCGCACTGGGCCAACGTACTGTTGACCCATAAACGCCAGATCGCCCTGCTGCGCGACGTCAGCCGCCTGTCGAACCCACGCTTTGGCGTCGATGAGACGATTAACTGTGTGCTCGAGCAAACGAGGGAGTTCTTTCAGGCAACAAGCTGCGTGATGATTACTCGCGACAACCAGGCCAATGGCTGGCGTATGCGGTCGGCCAGTTTCAACCCGGACCCATTTGCCACTGCCCAGTCGCTGCTCGACGACGAAGCTGCCGCCCCGCTGCTGTCGCTGCCCACCGGCTTCAGCGGGGTGTTTTGCGGTCCGCCCTTCGCCTGGCTGCCGTGGCCGGGACGGTTTCATACGCGAAGCGCAGTCTGCTCGCACTGGCAACGCTCGTCTGCGCAAGAAGGCCGCCGCCTGGCCGATCTGCTCGGCGCGCGCAGTTTTATCTGCGTGCCGATCCCGCTGCGCGGCGAAGAAGGACGTATTTACGTGATTGCGCCTGACGCCAGCCTTACCAAGGCCGACGCCAATTTCCTCGCACAAGTGTCCGCCCAGGCATTCCCGGTCATCGAGAATATCGAACTGCTCGACCGCATGGCTTCTGATGCAGCACGGCGCGAGCGCCAAAAGTTCTCGAACGACCTGCACGACACCACCATGCAGCCATATATCGGCCTGTCGCATGCGCTGCGGGGACTCATTGGCAGGACCACGCCTGACAACCCGCTGGCTGGGGAGCTGCGCCAGGTGGCCGACATGGCGGACAATTTCGTGCGCGACTTGCGCCATTTCGCCCGCACGATCAGCAATACCTCGCCCGGTGCAGTCGAGCCGGCGTTCGTGATGGCGCTGCGCGCGCATGCGGCGCAGGTCAAGGATTACTTCAACCTCGACATCGTGGTCAGTGCGCACGAGGCCATCGGCATCAACGACCGGCTTGGGGCCGAGGTATTCCAGCTGGTCAGCGAAGGCATGAGCAACATACGCCGCCATACGCTGGCGACCCGTGGCGCGGTGAAGATGTGCCGCAAGCATGGATGGCTTCACATCAGCATTGAGAACGAATGCCCATCCGGCCCGGCCGACCCGTTCGTGCCACGCTCCATCTCTGAACGGGCAGCCTCCCTGGGCGGTTATGCGTACGTCGGCAGCGGCAGCGACGGCGCCACCGCCGTGAACATTGACATCCCGGTGTAGTTCCGATGATGCCCGTGCCATCGAGCCCCATCAGCGTAATGCTGGTCGACGACCACAAGACCATGTTGTGGGGCCTTGAACGCCTGATCGGCGGCGAGCGCACCGGCATGCAGGTCGTCGCCTGCGCCAGCAACCGTGAGGAAGCGTTGGCGCAGGCGGCGCGCTTCTCTCCAAACGTGATCCTGCTCGATATCGACCTGAATGGCGATTGTTCGCTCGACTTCCTGCCGGCGCTGCTGGTTAGCGGGGTGTCGCGGGCACTGGTGTTCAGTGGCATGCGCGACCAGGCCACGCTCGACCGCGCGATCCTGGCCGGCGCCAGGGGCGTCTTGCGCAAGGACGCACCGGCAGAAGTGGTGCTGCGCGCCATCGAGAAAGTGCACCAGGGCGAACTCTGGATAGACCACGAAATGATGGCGCGCGTGTTCGGCGCGTTTACGAACCAGCGCGCCGCGACGAAAAAAAATCCTGAGCTTGAAAAGCTGGCCTCATTGACGGCGAAGGAACGCAAGATCGTCGATGCGATCATTGCCGGTAACGGCATGACCAACAAAGCCCTCGCCCAGAGCCTGTTCATTTCCGAGCACACCCTGCGCAACTACCTCGTGTCGATCTACAAAAAGCTCGGGGTGAACAACCGTCTCGAACTGTACGTCTACGCTGTAAGACACCATATCTCAGCTGTTGCCGGCTAAGCGCAGGACAGCTGCACTCCCTGATGCTGTGACACTTGTCACGGTTCACACCCCAAAAATCAGCACAAATGTCGCACCCAAAAAAGTGCGTTTGTGAGATGCCCCGTTTCGCGTCCGCGCCTACAGTTAGACATCAGCGCCGGAGTTGAACGCCGGACGAAATCCCGATCGATGTGTAGCAGAACCGTGGAAAGCCACCATGTACTTCCCCGATTTCCTGCCACCCGCGCTCGTCGATTTTTTGAATGGTAAGGCCGGGGGCTCCATGTATGAACACGCCCTTGCGTGGGCACTCGTGGCAGTCATCTGCGTCCTCGCGGTCATCGCGTTCACGTAGTGGCCCGGCCAGCGATCCGATCCAGCGCTGAAATTTAATAAACCATCCATCGACCTAAACCTGAAGGGAAAAATCATGAAATTCATCAAGAACTTTATGCAGGAAGAAGACGGCGTGACGGCAATCGAATATGGCCTGATTGCGGCGCTGATTGCCGTCGCGATCATTGTCACCGTAACCCAGGTCGGGGTCGACCTCAATTCGGTGTTCACGAAAGTATCGACCAAGCTGTCGGCCGCGGTCGCATCGGCACCTTAAGCCAGCCGAGCCCGGTGCTCATGCTTGCGCACCGGGCGTGCCGAAACCTGTGAGCCACATCATGCCGAATTTCATCCATATCGTCCAAGGCAATGTCGAGTTTTTCGGCAGTTACACGCTCGAATTTCATATCGCAATTCTGATGGCTATTATCGTTATGGCGACCACGTTCGATATTCGCGAACATCGCATACCAAACTGGCTGGTCGCACTCGGCCTGCTATTCGCCATCACGCACCATGTGCTATCGCCTTTCGGCCAGGGCGTTGCCTTCACCCTCTTCGGGCTGGCGGTTGGCATCGCCGCGCTGTTGCCGCTTTACGCGATGCGGACGATGGGCGCCGGCGACGTGAAGCTGATGGGAATGGTCGGGGCTTTCCTCGGCCCTGGGGCCGGATTCAGCGCGGTGCTGGCCACCATGATCGCGGGTGGCATCCTCGCACTCGCCGCCAGCGCCTACAAGCGCGCACTGCCGCAGCTGGTCGGCAACCTGCGCACCATGCTGATCCAACGGGACATCCGACGCATGGGCGGCGCCGGTTCAGAAGCGCTTCCCGCGCCGCCATCGGTCGGCAAACTGCCCTATGCGGTCGCCATCGCCGCAGGAACTGCCGTACAGATTTTCATGCTGCGTCCTTGACGCCTCCCTTTCCCATGGATGACACGGATATGCTGACCGAATCAAGAGCCGAACGTATGGAGACGTTTGCTGCGGCCGCCGCGGCAGCCGCCCCGTTCACACCGCGCCCGCCGCGCACGGTCAATGAAACCGGCCTGCCGTTCGTATTCCTGGTCGAGCTGGCGGTCAAGGTATTGTTCCTGCGCGGGCTCGTGCGGCTGGTCGAACTGGCCAGTCATCTGAAACTGAGCGTCAGCGTGCTCGACCCCATGATCACCTTCATGCGCGCCGAAAAGCTCTGCGAAGTCACCCGCATCGGCAGCACCGGCACCGACGCCGACATCTCCTACAAGCTGACCGATCTCGGACGCACCCGCGGCGTCGAATACCTGAACCGCTGCGGCTACGCAGGACCGGCCCCGGTGACGCTCGAAGCCTACAGCACCGAGATCCGCGCACGCAGCGTCGCGTCGATGCGCATATCGCGCGCCGCCATGCTGGCCGAGTTCGGCGACATCGTGGTTAGCGCCGGCGTGCTCGACCAGCTGGGCGCGGCGATGAACTCGGGCCGCGCCATGTTTATCCACGGTCCTGCAGGCAGCGGCAAAACCTACCTGGCCGAGCGCCTGGCCGGGCTGCTGTGCGGTGCGACCAGCGTCCCGCACGCCCTGTACGTTGGCGGCGAAGTCATCCAGATGTACGACCCGGTGGTGCACCGCGAACCCGAAGGCAGCGGCACGCCTGACGACGTGTTCCACAGCCGCCTGGCCAAGGATGCGCGCTGGATCGCCTGCCGCCGCCCCGCCGTGCTGACCGGCGGCGAACTGACGCTCGACATGCTCGACCTGAAGTTCGACGAGACCACCCGCTACTACCAGGCGCCGCCGCACCTGAAAGCCAACAATGGCATCTTCATCGTCGACGACCTTGGACGCCAGCGCTGCTCCCCGACCGACCTGCTGAACCGCTGGATCGTGCCGATGGACCGCAAGGTCGATTTCCTGTCGCTCCATACCGGGTACAAGTTCCAGGTGCCGTTCGACGTCATCGTCGTGTTCTCGTCAAACCTGCCGCCGGCGGAGCTGGGCGACGGCGCGTTCCTGCGCCGCATCGGCTACAAGATCCACGTCGGCCCGATGGTGGAGAACGACTATCGCAGCATCTTCATGCGCGCATGCGAGGCTTATGGCATCGCGTGGTGCGGCGAGACCTTCGACTACCTCGTGCGCGAACATCACCTGCGCGAGGACCGCCCCCTGCTGGCCTGCTATCCGCGCGACCTGCTGTCCCAGGTGCGCGACAAGGGCGCATACGAGGGCGAAGTCCCCCTGCTGACGCCTGCGTCGATCCGCTGGGCATGGAACAACTACTTTACCGGCGCCCAGCATACGGCGCCCGGCACCCCCGACCGCTCGTCGCAAACCCAAGGTGACTGAAATGAAGAACACACGTGGACTCATCATGCTCGCACTGGCACTGGTGCTCGCCGTCGGCGCCGTTTTCGCCGCGGCACGCTGGATTAACGCCAGGGCAACCGGCAACACCTCGAAGGCCGCGGTGGCGATGGTCGACATCGGCCTCGGCTCGCGCATCACGCCCGAGATGATCCGTATGGTGGACTGGCCGGCATCGGCCATGCCGCCGGGCGCCTTTACCGATCCGAAGCTGCTCGACTCGCGGGTCGCCCGTTCGACCATCCAGCGCGGCGAACCGATCATGGAAGCAAAACTCGCGCCGCCCGGCACGCAAGGCGGACTGTCGGCAGTCGTCGCAAACGGCAAGCGCGCGATGACGGTGCGCGTCAACGATGTGGTGGGCGTGGCAGGCTTTGCGCTGCCAGGCAATTTCGTCGACATTCTCGTCAACACCCAAGAGGAATCGGCCAGGAAGGATGGTGCGCGGGAGGTCTCGATTTCGAAGATCGTCCTCGAACGCATCCTGGTGCTGGCCATCGCGCAGGACCCGAACCGCGACGACACCAAGCCAAAAGTCGTCAATGCAGTGACGCTGGAACTGTCGCCGGAGCAGACCGAGAAGCTGGACCTCGCCCGCAGCGTCGGCACGCTGTCGCTGGTGCTGCGCAACCAGATCGACCCGGACCCCGTGAAGACCGACGGCGCTACCAAGAACGCGCTGCTCGGTGTCACACGTCCCGTTGTCCTGCGCCCCCGGCCTGTGGTGCGGAAGGTCACGATGATGCGTCCGGCCCACCAGGTCGATGTCATCAAGGGCCTTGAACGCACGGTCCAAAAATTCTAATAAAAACGGGAGAAGCGCGATGCGCACATTATTGACTCAGGCAGGAACCAAGGGCACGCTGGCGTTGCTGTTCATATGCGCCTGCGCCTTCGCAGCCGTCCCCGCCGCTGCAAAGGAAGCCCCGGCTAAAAGCCGGACCCGCCTGGCGGCCCAGCCTGCGCAGGCGGTGCCCTCGGGCGGCGCGGCCGTTCTCTCGCAACAGGTCGCCCTGGCCGAGGGCAAATCGACCGTGATGCGGCTGCCATTTCCGGCCACCCGCCTGTCAGTCGGCAATGCCAAGGTTGCCGACGTCATCCTGCTCAACCCGAGCGAAGTCTATATGCTCGGCAAAGCGGTCGGCACGACCAACCTGATCCTCTGGAACAAGGCCAACGAGGCAACCATTATCGATATCGCGGTGAGCCTCGATACGACCGGCCTGCATGCCCGTTTCGGGCAACTGCTGGCCGGGGAAAAAAACGTCACGATCACCGCTGCCGCCGACACGCTGGTGCTGTCTGGCGAAGTGTCCGATGCCGTCAAGCTCGACCAGATGCTTGCACTGGCCAACGCCTACGTCAAAAACAGTGGCGCCGCCGCGGGCGCTGCCGGGGACGATGCGGTCCAGGCCAAGGTGATCAACATGATGTCCGTGGCCGCGCCCCAGCAAGTGATGCTGGAGGTGAAGGTCGCCGAGATCTCCAAAACCCTCGTCGACCAGCTTGGGGTCAGCATGGGCGCCAGCCGGACCAACGGCAGCTGGACTTACAGCTTCCTGTCCAACCTACTGAGCAGCAACCCGAGCCTGCTCGATGCCTTCAACAGCAAAACCGGCAATTTCGTCACCATCGATGCGCAAAAGCGCAATGGCCTGATCAAGGTGCTGGCCGAGCCGACCATCATGGCGATCAGCGGGCAGGAGGCAAGCTTCCTGGCGGGCGGCAAAATCTTCATCCCGGTCAGCCAGACCAACAACAACGGCTTCCCGGTGATTACGCTCTCGGAAAAAGAGTTCGGCATTGCAGTCAAGTTCACCCCGACTGTCCTGGAAGGCGGAAGGATCAACCTGAAAGTGGCGCCGGAAGTGTCCGACCTGAACAAGGAAGGTATCGGCATTACCGCCACCGGCGTCAATGGCACCGCCATCCTGCCCTCGTTCACCACCCGGCGCGCCACGACCACCGTGCAGCTGTTCGATGGCCAGAGCTTCGCCATCGGCGGCCTGATCAAGAACAATGTCACTACCAACGTCAAGGCTTTCCCGCTGCTGGGCGAAGTGCCGGTGCTGGGCGCGCTGTTCCGCAGCAGCGACTTCCAGACCGACCGTTCGGAGCTGGTGTTCATCATTACCCCGCACCTGGTCAAGCCGCTGCCGCCCGATTACAAGCTGCCTACCGACGGATACACGGAACCGACCCGCTCGGAGTTCTTCCTGGGTGGGCAGATCGAGGGCAAGCCGCGTACCGACCTGATACAGGCCGGCGCCGTGCCGGCGCCGCCGCCATCCGGATTCGACCTGAAATAGGAGCCTGGCCATGCATACCAACCTGATTGCCCGCGCTGTACTCCTGGGCGCCGCATTGTCGGCAGCTGGCTGCGCCATGCCGCCAAACGAGCCTGCGCCGCCGCTGGGCGCCATCGTCAGCCTGACCATGGCGCAGCAGGTCATGAACCCGGCCGCCGGCATCAACCCCGACCCGGTTTCGGGCATCGACGGCAAGGCTGCCAAAAGCGGCTACGACGCCTACCAGAAGTCGTTCCGCGCGCCGGTGCCGCAGCAAAACGTATTCACCATCGGCGTCGCCGGCAACCGCTAGCAAGCACCATCATGGATACTCGCCTGATCGCCCTCCAGACGCCGCGCCGGCCAAGGCGCGAACGCGGCGTCATTGCGATTATCGTCGCGCTGTCGATTGCCGTACTGATCGGCTTTGGCGGCCTTGTCCTCGACCTGGGCCACCTGTTCGTCAACAAGACCGAACTGCAAAACGCCGCCGATGCGTGCGCCCTCGCCGCCGCCAATCAACTGGTGTGCGACACCAATGCAGGTCCCTGCCCTGCAGCTTTCCTGCAGGACGCGGAAGCGGCGGGGATGTATGTCGCTGGCCGCAACACCAGCGACTTCCAGAAAAAGGTTGTCGCAATCGAGGCGCAGGACGTCAAGTTCAACACGGCGATCGGCCCCAACGCTTCGTATCTGTCGCGCGCCGATGGCGCAAGCCCGGATTCCAAATTTGCCATGTGCAACACCCGCTCGGCGGCCATTCCGACCTGGCTAATGCAAGTGCTGAAAACCTTCCAGCCGACCACCGTGGCGGCCCAGGCGGTCGCGACCTTGGCGCCAGGACAGACCGCGTGCAATGCTTCGCCCATCGGTATCTGCTCGATCGATAAAACCCTGCCTGGCTATGGCTACGCAACCGGTCAATGGATCACGGCCAGGTTCAACCACGGCCAGAACGGCGATGATTCTCTCACCGGCAATTTCCGCTGGGTCGACTTCACGCCGAGCGCAGGCGGTACCAGCGAGGTCCGCGACCAATTGCTCGGCAATGGCACCGTGTGCGGCATTGCAGTCGGCGACAACGTGCGTGAAGAAGGTGTGAAACAGGGCGCCAAAAGCGCGTGGAATATGCGCTTCGGCATCAACCCACCTGGCGGCGCGTCCGACCTCGTTCCAACTGAAGTGGTGCCTGACAAAACCGGGTTTTCCTACCCAAGCAAGACGCCCCCTATCCCGGTGGGCACCAGCGCGTATGCCGATTACCGCCTTCAGCAAGCGGCGGCCAGTCCGTTCGACGACAAGCTGTACATCGGCGACAAGGTCAATGGCCAGCCTATCTCGTCGGCTGCTCACTTGGCGTACGGCGGCGAGCGCAGGCTGATTTCGGTGCCCGTCATCGAATGCGGCAAGTCGCCGGCGGAAGTAAAAATCCTCGACATGGCCTGTGTGCTCATGCTCAACCCCATGTCGAATGGCGCCACCGGTGACATTTACCTCGAGTGGCGCGGCTTGTCCAATGTTCCGGGAAGCGCTTGCCGTACTGCCGGTGTGCCAGGCGGCACCACCGGTCCCCTCGTTCCCACCCTGGTGCAATAGGAGGCAGCGTGAAAAACCACCACGCCCAGGCCGGCTCGGTCATTGTCGAATTCGCACTGGTGCTGACGCCGCTTCTAATCCTGGCTTTCGGCATCACCGAGTTCGGTCGCGCGATGTATCAATACAATGCGATCGCAAAGAGCGTGCGCGACAGTGCGCGCCATTTGTCGCAATACGCCCCCGGCGACGACCTGCGCAAGAACGAGGCGCGTGCACTGGTCGTTTGCGGCAAGCTCGCTTGCGGACCGGACGACAAGCCGCTGGTGCCAGGCCTGACCGCGAGCCATGTCTCGATCAGCGACCGGCTGTCAAGCGCCGACTACAACCAGCAATCCACCGGGCGCGGCACCCTTAACCTGGTACGGGTTGAGGTAAACGGCTTCGATTTCACCAGCATGGCGCCGGCGTTCGTGCCTGACGTAACGTTCGCACCGATTCACGTCACGATGATGCAAGTGCTATGAACGCTCGCCCATTCCGTCCGCTCAAGTACCAGCGCGGCGTCGCCGCGATCGAGTTCGCGCTGGTTGCCACGGTGTTCCTGACCCTGCTGTTTGGCATTATCGAGTTCAGCCGCATCACCTTCTACTGGAACGCGGCGACCGAAGCGACGCGCCTTGGCGCGCGCCTTGCCGTGGTGTGCGATATGGATGACGCCACCATCAAAAGCCGCATGACGGACCTGTTCCCAATTCTTAGCGCCGACAAGATCGATGTCGAGTACGAGCCAGGCGGCTGCCCCCCAACAACCTGCCGGCAAGTACGCGTGACGGTGGACGCACCGGGCGCCTTACCGACCTACATCCCTTTTTTTAATTTCAGCCCGGTCTTGCCGAAATTTTCGACCACACTGCCGCGCGAAAGCATGCGCAGTGCCTTTGGCAAGGCTGGCGAGGAAGTGGCAAACCCAGTGTGCATATGAGTTCCGGATCCAGAAGGCCACTATCGCAGCAAAAGAGGAGTTATCGTGAAAATCACCGTGGTATCCCGCAAAGACAAACAACTGCTCGAACTGGCGCGCCTGCTGCGCCAGCGCAGCGCCAACGACGAAGTCGAACTGGTATCGGGCACGCTCGATCGGCTGAACTTCGGCGCTTCGCAAGGGGCGCCCGACATCCTGCTGGTCGACGAGCCGCAAGGAAGCGACCTTGCGTTGCTGGAGCAGCTTGGCGCCAGCTATCCGCGCATGGCGACCATCCTGGTGGCCGAATCCCAGTCGCTTGCTTTCATGATGCAGGCAATGCGCGCGGGCGTGCGTGAGGTCTTGTTCACGGACACACTTGCTGACACGATGTTTGCGGCGGTCGACCGGATCGAAGAGAAACTCCAGCAGCACACCCATGCCAACGGCAAAGTCCTGGCCTTCGTGTCGTGCAAAGGCGGCAGCGGCGCCACTTTCCTGGCCACCAACCTTGGCTATGCACTGGCCGAATTGGGAGGCAAGCGCGTGGCGCTGATCGACCTGAACCTGCAGTTCGGCGATGCCTCGCTGTTCGTCGCGGACCACAAGCCGCTTGCCACGCTGGCAGACGTCGCGCTGCAGATGCACCGCCTCGACGCATCACTGCTCGCATCGAGCATGATGGCGATCACGCCGAACTTCTCGGTGCTGGCCGCACCGGACGACCCGGTTCATGCGGGCGACGTCAAGCCGGAACATATCGACGTGCTGCTCCGCCTGGCGCGCCGCCATTACGACTTCATCATCCTCGACGTAGGGCGCAGCCTCGACCCGGTCAGCGTGCGCGCGCTGGACCAGGCGGACACGATTTATCCTGTCCTTCAGACTACCCTGCCCTACATCCGCGACGGCAAGCGGCTGATCGAGGTTTTCCGCTCGCTGGGTTATCCGAAGGAGAAAATCCAGGTCATCGCGAACCGACACCAGAAGAAGGGAGACATCGGCCTGCGCGACCTGGAATCGGCCTGCGGCACGCCGGTTTTCATGTCGATCCCGAACCACTACGAAGCAGCGGCAGCCTCAGTCAACCAGGGCGTACCCGTCATCAAGTTGGCCAAGGGCAGCCCGATCGCAAAGTCCCTGAAGGGCTTCGCAATCGGGCTTGCCGGCAGCGCCATGAATGACAAGAAAGGCTGGATCTCCACACTGTTCAACAAGGCGCCGGCAAAGACGCCGGCCCCTGCGCCAGCAGCATCGACTGAAACCCGCGCACCCGCGCCATTTGGGGAGAAACAGCCATGGATGCAGAAATCGTGACCCTGCGGGATCGCCTTGCAACCACGGGCGCCCAGGGCGCAGCCCAGGCCCAGCGTTCGTTCGGCGATTCAGGCTACCAGCGGCTCAAGCACAACATCCACCAGGCGCTGCTCGACCGGGTTGACCTTGAAAGCCTGCAGAAGCTGTCCCAGGACCAGATCCGCGATGAGCTCAAGCTGCTCGTCGAGCACCTGCTCGACGAGGAAGTTGTCGCCATCAATGACGCTGAACGGCGCAACCTGACGCGCGATATCCAGAACGAGATGCTCGGCTTCGGCCCGCTCGAGCTGCTGCTGGCCGATCCGAGCGTATCGGACATCCTCGTCAATACCTGCAGCCAGGTGTACGTCGAACGGCGCGGCAAGCTGGAACTGACCGACGTCCGGTTCAGCGACGACGCCCACCTCATGAAGATCATCGACAAGATCGTCTCGCGCGTGGGCCGCCGCATCGACGAGTCCTGCCCGATGGTCGATGCGCGCCTGCCTGACGGATCGCGGGTCAACGCGATCATTCCGCCCCTGGCCATCGACGGGCCGATCATGTCGATCCGGCGCTTTTCGGCCGATCCGCTGCGCCTCGCCGACCTGGTGAACTTCAAGAGCATGACGAAGGCGATGGCGGACATCCTAGAAGGCTTGGGCAAGGCCGAAATCAACATCCTGATTTCGGGCGGCACCGGCAGCGGCAAGACCACGATGTTGAACGTCATATCGGGCTTCATCAGTCCCGAGGAGCGCATCGTGACAATCGAAGACGCCGCCGAACTCCAGCTGCAGCAGCCGCACGTGGTGCGTCTGGAGACGCGCCCGCCGAACATCGAAGGCCAGGGTGAAGTAACGCAGCGCGCGCTGGTGCGCAACGCGCTGCGCATGCGTCCCGACCGCATCATCCTCGGCGAGGTGCGTGGCGGCGAGGCGCTCGACATGCTGCAGGCGATGAACACCGGCCATGAAGGTTCGATGGCGACCATCCACGCCAACACGCCGCGCGACGCCCTCACCCGCCTGGAGAACATGATCAGCATGGCCGCCGCATCGCTGCCGACGAAGGCAATGCGCCAGCAGATCAGCTCCGCCATTGGCGTGGTGCTGCAGGTGTCGCGCCTGACCGACGGCAAGCGCAAGCTTATTTCGCTGCAGGAGATCACCGGCATGGAGGGCGACGTCATCACGATGCAGGAGATCTTCCTGTTCAAGCAGACCGGGCTTGGCGAGAACGGCGCGGTGCTCGGGCACTTCTGCGCCACCGGCGTGCGCCCGCGCTTTGTCGACCGCCTGCGCACCTATGGCGTCAGCGTGCCCGACAGCCTGTTCGATCCAACCCGCCAGTTTTCATAGGCCGCCATCATGGACTCGCTCTATTTCCTTTTTGCGACGCTGATCTTCGTCGCCGTTGTCCTGCTGGTCGAGGGCGCATACCTGGCGTGGAACTCGACCAAAGGCCCGGAAGCCGAACGGCTTACGCGCAGGGTGCGGGTGATGTCTGCCGCGCACAGCGGCAAGGCGGTGTCGATCACCAAGAAGCGGGTGCTCAGCTCAAGCCCCTTGTTGCTAAAGCTGCTGTCGGCGATGCCGCATGTGGCCGCGCTCGACCGCCTGTTGCTCCAGTCGGGAAAGGAATGGTCGGTGGCGAAATTCCTCGCCATTTCCCTTGGCTGCGCAGCCGCCGCGATCGCAGTGGGGACATGGTTCGCCTTTCCAATGCTGATCCAGTTGGTCGTTGCAGCGCTCGTTGCGCTGTTGCCTCTGCAACTGGTGGCCCGTGCACGAAGCAAGCGCATCCATCGCATCGAAGTGCAGCTACCGGATGCGCTCGACCTGATGAGCCGCGCGCTGCGCGCCGGCCACGCTTTCCCGACCGCGCTGAAGATGGTTGGCGACGAGATGAAGGATCCGCTCGCCGGCGAGTTCGCGATCGCCTTCGATGAGGTTAATTTCGGCGTGTCGATGCCCGATGCACTGATGAACCTGGCCAACCGGGTGCCAAGCACAGACCTGCGCTACTTCGTCATCGCGGTGCTGATCCAGCGCGACACCGGCGGCAACCTGTCGGAACTCCTCGACAGCATCGGCACGATCATCCGCGACCGCATCAAGCTGCTCGGACAGATAAGAGTGCTTTCAGCCGAAGGAAAAATGTCGGCGTGGGTACTGTCGCTGCTGCCATTCGGCGCTGCCGCGATGATACAGCTGACCAACCCGAAATTTCTGGAGGTGCTGTACACCGACCCGGCTGGGCAGAAGATGATCATGGTTGCGCTTTTCATGATGTTCATGGGCGTACTTGCAATGCGCAAGATCATCAAAATCCGCGTCTGAGAGAGCGCACCACAATTTAGGAGCAACTGCGATGTCAATCCTGGAAATCGGATTCCTGGCCTTCATCTTCTGCATTGTGTTTGGCTTCGCGTTGGCCGGACTGCGAATGGCCGGCACCACGCCGATCAAGGGCCGGCTGGACGCGGTCGGCGCCACTGTCGATACCGCCGCCACCGGGCCGTCACCGTGGATGACGCAGGTGGTGGAGTTGGCAAAGCCGATCGCCAAGCTGTCTTTGCCAGACGATGCGGCGGAAACCTCCGTCGTCCGCGCCCGCTTCATGAATGCAGGCTTCCGACATCCGTGGGCGCCGATCATTTTCTTCGCCGCGAAAACCTTCCTGTCGCTCGGGTTGCCGCTGGCTGTCTTTTTTGGACTAAGCATTTCGAGTTCGACCTTCGGCTCCAATTCACTGCTGATGTATGTACTGGGCGCCGCGGCGGTCGGCTACTACCTGCCGAACATCATCCTCAAAAACCTGACCCAGCGCCGCCAGCGCGAAATCTTCGAGAGCTTTCCCGACGCATTGGACCTGCTGACAGTGTGCGTGGAAGCCGGATTGGGCATGGATGCCGCACTGGCGCGCGTGGCCAACGAAATCGGCCTGAAGAGCCGGATTTTGAGCGACGAACTGAACTTGGTCACGCTAGAACTGCGCGCCGGCAGTACCAAGGAAAAAGCGCTGCGCGGGCTGGCCATGCGTACCGGCGTCGAGGACGTTGACGCCCTGGTGGCGATGCTGATCCAGGCCGAACGCTTCGGAACCAGTATCTCAGCCTCGCTGCGCGTGCAGTCCGAGCAGCTGCGCACCAAGCGCCGCCAGCGCGCCGAGGAACAAGCCGCCAAGATCGCGCTCAAGCTGCTGTTCCCGCTGATCTTCTTCATTTTCCCATCGCTGCTGGTGGTGCTGATGGGTCCTGCGTTTATCCAGATTTATCGTGTCCTGCTGCCGACGTTCAGCGGATCCAACTAAAAGGAAGCATCATGCTTAACCAGCCCATCGCATTGGCCCTTCTCGGCATATGCCTGCTGCCTTCGTGCGCGAGCCTGCCCGCCCCCGTCCAGATGATGTTCCAGCCCGCCGAGCAGGTTCGCCATTCGGGCAGCGACGTCGCGTCGAGCTACTACAGGCTTGGCCGCTATCACCAGGACCACGGCGACCTGGCCCTTGCGCTGACCGCGTACAACTACGCCATCGCGCGCAATCCCACGGGGGCAGAAGCGCGTATCGCCGCTGCCTTCATCCATGCGCAACAGGGCCGCTTGCCGCAGGCCCGCGCGATGCTGCTGGCCGTCTGCGAAGAATATCCGGCGCTGGTCCAGCCCCGCAACAACCTGGGCTATGTGTACTACCTGCAGGGAGAGTACGGCGCGGCGGCGGCCTCGTTCCGCCAGGTGCTTGCGATGGAACCGGCGAACGAACGCGCACGCAACAATCTTGCGCTGGCCGAAGGCGCAAACGTCCGGCACCTCGCCGTCAAGCCGGAAAGCGCCCCAACCCAGGCCGCCGCCGCGCCACCAGCCGCAGCGCCAGTGGCTGCGGCTCCCATCGAACCGGCCGCACCCGCGGGCGGCATGCAACTGGTGCGGCTGGCCTCCAACATGTATGAGCTGAAGATGGCGCCCTCGCAGGCCGCGCAGTCTGCCGCACCTGCGATCGCTGCGGCGAGTGCCGCCATTGCCGATGCCCGCACTACCCCGGATTCGCGGGTCGAGATCGCCAACGGCAATGGCGTCGCCGGCATGGCCAAGCGTTTCCGGCAAGCGCTCGCCAAGCGCGGCGTGGCCGTAACGCGGCTCACCAACGCCAGGCCATTCGGGCGGGCGCAAACCAGTATCGAATTCCGGCCCGGTTTCGAGCAGCAGGCGCGCAGCCTGCAGGCGACGCTGGGCGGCAAAGGCGTACTGCAACAGGCCGACAAGCTCCAGGCGCGCACCGACGTGCGCCTTGTGCTGGGCAAAGACGCTGACCTGGCGTTCTCCAATGAACCCGCCATGCACGCCGGCGCAATGCTGACTTCCGCCGTCACGCCACCCTCCACCAACAATTAACCGCATTATCAGGAGCGCACATGAAAAAAATAATTAACCGCGCGAGCGTCTGGTCGGGCATCTGCGTGATCGTTGGTTTGCTGAGCGCGTGCGGTGGCGGCGGCGATAGCAGCGGCCCATGCAAATCCCTTGACCCGAGCCGCGACCCCAGCCTGCCGTCGTGCACCTTCACTTCGCCGTCGACCGGCGGATCGGCGGCAGCCATCGCGCCCGTCGCGCTGGTGCTCACCGATGCGTCAGGAGCCGCAACGACCACCATCACCCCCAAGTCGCCGGGCGTCGCCAAAGCGATGGTCAAGGACGGCAGCGGTAATCCGCTTGCAGGAATCGCGGTGCGGTTTGTCAGCACCGATACCACTGCGGCCCTTGTGCCTGCGGCGGGCACTGCGCTGACCGACGCATCGGGCCTGGCAAGCGTTGGGGTTGCGGCAGGAACGCAAGCCGGGGCCTTTACGATTACCGCGACGGCCACCAAGGACGGCGCCAGCGCAAACGGCAGCGTGAGCTACACGGTAGGATTCCCGGTACTGACGATGAGCCCATTGACGATCGGCCCATCGCCGCTGGCCGCCGGCGGGACTGCCAGCCTGTCGGTCACCGTGCTGGACGGCGGATCGCCTTTTGCGCCCGCACAAACGGTCAGCTTTACCTCGCCTTGCGCAGCCGCTGGCAAGGCCACCATCAGCTCGCCGGTCAGCACCGTCGGCGGAGTCGCGTCGACCTCGTACATCGACAAAGGCTGCGGTGCGCCTGACATCGTTACCGCATCGACGACACTCGCTGGCGCAACCACCAGCCAGACCGGCACGGTCAACGTACAAAGCGCGGTGGCCGGGCAGCTTGCGTTCGTGTCCGCCCTGCCACAGAACATCTCGCTCAAAGGCACCGGCGGCGCCGGCCGCCAGGAGTCGTCGGTAGTAGTGTTCAAGCTGCGCGACAAGAACGGCAACCCGGTGTCGGGGAAGCAGATTGATTTTTCGCTGACCACCACCGTTGGCGGCCTCGATATCAACCCAAGGACTTCGACGACGGGCGCCGATGGCACCGCCAGTACCGTCGTCGCTGGCGGCACGGTCAACACGCCGGTTCGCGTGATTGCGACGGTCGCAGGCACCGCCATCACGTCGATGTCGGACCAGCTGGTGGTTTCCACCGGCGTCCCCGACCAGAACAGCTTCACCATCGCTACCGAGATCTACAATGTCGAAGGCGCCCACTACAGCGGGTGCCCGTCCCCGGTCGGCTCGAAAGTGACGGTCAGGCTGGCCGACCACTTCAACAACCCCGCCCCGGACGGAACCGCCGTCAGTTTCACGGCCGAAGGCGGAACAGTGGATGGTTCCTGCCTGACCGGACTGGAGTCCACCACCCTTACCGATGGAACGGTGGTGCTGCAAAAAGGCGTTCCCGGATCGTGTACCGTGCGCTTCTGCGCGGCCAACCCGCGTCCGGCGGACGGCCGGGTAACCATCCTGGCCTATGCACTTGGCGAGGAGAGCTTTGTCGACACCAAGGGCACCAACCTGTACTACGACGCGCCAATCGATCCGTTCCAGGACCTGGGCGAACCGTTCCGCAACGACCGCGCGATCACCAACCGTAACGCTAACGCCAATTGGGGCCTGGTCGACTCCAACTGGACCGTCAAGCCGGACCTGCTCAATCCCGACGGCGACCGCTGGTCGTCGGGGAACATGGCAAAGATCACCGGGGAAGTCTTCATCGACTCCAACAGCGACCGCGCCTGGAGCAGCACGGGCGACGGCGTGTACAACGGCGTCCTGAAACCAGTACCCGACGTGCGGCCACAAGTGACGCATGTGCGCGGCGCGATTGTGCAAGTGATGTCGACCAGCACGGCCGCGATCACGTCGCTCGGACCGCAAGCGATTGTCCTTAGCCATTGTGTGAACGGCACCCCGTTCGTCAACAACGCGGTGACCATGACAATCGCGATCCGCGACACTAACCCGACGATCTTCGCATTGAATAACCTGTCGGGGAATATCCTGCCTGCAGGCACCAAGGTTGAATTTTCCAGCTCGAACGGGACCATCCTGAGCGAGCGCTCTTACGTCGTGCCAAACACGAACAACCCGGCGCAGCAGGAATGGATCTATACGGTGATGATGCAGAGCGATGCGAGCCAGAGCACGCCGATGAGCTTGCCGCCGCTGTGGTGCTCCAACAGCGTCACCAGCGGGCTGCTGACGGTGAAGGTGACGACGCCGATGGGCGTCGTGACCACCCGCACTTATCCAGTGACGGATTGAACGGTAGGGCGGGCAAGCGCGCAGCGCGCACCCGCCGTTTTTACCTTGCGCTCAGCTGTCAAGCGCGCTGCGAATGCCCGCAACGAAGGACCGTACCGCCGCCACTGCCTGGTCCTTCGGCGTGTTCTCCAGCTCCTGGATGATGCGGCTGCCAATGACAACCGCATCGGCCACTTCCGCCACTGCCTTCGCCGTCGCGGCGTCGCGGATGCCGAAGCCGACGCCGATCGGCAGCTTGACGTGCTCGCGGATCGCGGCCACGCGGCGCGCCACGTCGGCGGTGTCGATGGAGCCGGCGCCGGTGACGCCCTTGAGCGAGACGTAATAGCTGAAGCCACTGCCCACCCGCGCCACCTGCGCGATGCGTTCAGGCGTCGAGGTCGGCGCCAGCAGGAAGATCAGGTCAAGCTCGTTGGCGCGCATCGCGGCCGCGAACTCTTCGCATTCTTCCGGCGGGTAGTCGACCACGATGGCGCCGTCGGCCCCCGCTTCTTTCGACGCGCGGATGAACGCGTCCGGCCCGATACGCTCGATCGGATTGGCGTAACCCATCAGGACCACCGGCGTATGCTGGTTGGTCTTGCGGAATTCACGCACGTAGTTAAAGACGTCGCCAAGCCCGATGTTGAACTTGAGCGCGCGCTCGCAGGCGCGCTGGATGACCGGGCCTTCGGCCATCGGGTCGGAGAACGGGACGCCCAGTTCAAGGACGTCGGCGCCGCCCTCGACCAGCGCGTGCATCAGCGGGACCGTCATTTCAGGACCCGGATCGCCTGCCGTGATGAAGGTCACCAGGCCGGTTTTGTTTTGCGCCGCAAGCGCGGCAAAGGTTGGTGCAATTCTGGACATGTACTTGTTCTTTCGTGGTTGAAGGTGTGAGGATGGATTAACTGAAGTCCAGCCCCATTTTTTCCGCCACGGTGTGCATGTCCTTGTCGCCCCGTCCCGACAGGTTCGCCAGCACCAGCTTATCCTTCGGCAGCGTCGCCGCCAGCTTGGCCGCATACGCCAGCGCGTGCGCCGATTCCAGCGCCGGGATGATGCCTTCGATGCGGCAGCAGTCGTGGAAGGCCTGCAGCGCCTCCTCGTCGCTCACCGACACGTACTGCGCGCGCGCCGAGTCCTTCAGCCACGCGTGTTCCGGGCCCACGCCCGGATAATCCAGGCCCGCCGAGATCGAATGGGTCTCGATGATCTGGCCATTCGTGTCCTGCAGCAGGTAGGTGCGGTTGCCGTGCAAGACGCCCGGGATGCCGGCGGTCAGCGAAGCGGCGTGCATGCCCGACTCGATCCCGAGGCCGGCCGCTTCCACGCCGACAAGCTGCACGTTCTTCTCGTCGATGTACGGGTAGAAGATACCCATCGCGTTCGAGCCGCCGCCAATGCAGGCGATGACGTAATCGGGCTGGCGCCCCGTCATCTCTGGCATCTGCACGCGGCATTCCTCGCCGATCACCGACTGGAAGTCGCGCACCATCATCGGGTACGGATGCGGGCCGGCGACCGTGCCGATGATGTAGAAGGTGTTTTCAATGTTGGTGACCCAGTCGCGCATCGCTTCGTTGAGCGCGTCCTTGAGGGTCTTGGAGCCCGATTCGACCGGCACCACGGTGGCGCCCAGGAGCTTCATGCGGTACACGTTCTGGGCCTGGCGGCGCACGTCCTCGCTGCCCATGTACACCACGCATTCGAGGCCGAAGCGCGCGCAGATGGTGGCGGTGGCCACGCCATGCTGGCCGGCGCCGGTTTCGGCGATGATGCGCTTTTTGCCCATGCGGCGCGCCAGCAGCGCCTGGCCGATCACGTTGTTGATCTTGTGCGCGCCGGTGTGGTTGAGGTCTTCGCGCTTGAAGAAAATCTGCGCGCCGCCCATCATTTCGGACCAGCGCTTGGCGTGGTAGATCGGCGACGGACGGCCGACGAAGTGCTTCAGCTCATAGCGGAATTCGTCAAGGAACTCGGGGTCGGCGCTGTAGCGCGCGTACGCTTCGCTCAGTTCGGCCAGCGCGTGGCTCAGCGTTTCGGCGACAAACGAGCCGCCGTACGGCCCAAAGTGGCCCTTGGCGTCAGGCAGCTGGTAGTCGGTAGTCTTGAACAGGTTCGCGGCGGGGCCGCGGTCAGGTGCTTCTTTCATGATGGTTTTCGCTTTCAGAGGTGGCGTCGGCTACCCGGACCGCCTGCACGAAGGCAGCGATCTTGTGGGCGTCCTTGATGCCCTTCTGCTGTTCGACACCACTGCTGATGTCGACCGCATAGGGGCGTACACGTACCACCGCGTCAGTCGCGTTTTGTACGCTCAAGCCACCACTCAAAACGACCCGAGGCGCGATGTCTTTTGGGACTATGGACCAATCGAAGACCTTTCCTGCGCCACCGTAGGCGTCCACGAAGGTATCGAGCAAAAGGCCCGAAAACAGCGGACTGGCGGCGCGGTATTCATTTTCGTATTCTAACAAATCGGCGCCGCGCGTGTCGGGCCGTACCCGGAACACCCGCAGGAAGGGCCGGTTGGCGCTGGCCGCCAGCGCCGCGCACTGCTGCGCTGTCTCGTCGCCATGGAACTGCAGTTGCGAAACCGGGGCAATATGCGTGACTGCCGCCACTTCCGCCGGGCTGGCGTTGACGAACAGGCCGACCGTGCTGACGAAAGGAGGCACCGCCGACATCATGGCGGCCGCCTGCGCCGCCGTGACGAAGCGCGGGCTTTTTGGGTAAAACACAAAGCCAAGGGCGTCGGCGCCAGCGCTGACCGCGGCCGCTACGTCTTCAGGGCGGGTAAGCCCGCAAATCTTGATGCGTGTGCGCTGCAAGGCAGCCTCCTTCAGGTCAGAACCAGCCGAGGGGCGAGCTGTCTTCCTGCGGCAGGCCCCACTTGGGATCGTACCCTACTTTGGCCAGGTACAGCCCGTCCGGCATGAAGGTCGGCGCGGCCATGTCGCGGTCGCCGCTCTCCAACACCTCGCGCATCCACGACACGGGCTGGCGGCCAATACCGACATACACCAGCGAGCCGACCAGGTTGCGTACCATATGGTGCAGGAAGGCGGCGGCGCACACGGTAAAGATAATGACGTCGCCGCGGCGTTCGATGCGCAGCTCGTTGAGCTTCTTGACCGGCGTCTTGGCCTGGCACTGCGACGAGCGGAATGCGGAGAAATCGTGGGTGCCGACCAGGCACTGCGCCGCTTCGCGCATCAGCTCGACGTCGATCGGCCGGAACACCCAGCCCGCGCGCCCCGCCAGCAGCGCCGAGCGGTTCGGGTTGTTGTACAAGACGTAGTAGTAGGTGCGCGAATGGGCCGAGAAGCGCGCGTGGAACTCGTGCTCCGGGTCGTGCGCGAGCTCCTTGGCCCAGCGGACCACGATCGAATCGGGCAGGAAGGCGTTCACGCCGCGCACCCAGGCATTGATGGGGCGCGACAGGCTGGTGTCGAAGTGGATCACCTGCTCGAGCGCGTGCACGCCGGCGTCGGTGCGGCCGGCACAGGTGGTCGGCAGCAGGGCGCGCGCAAATTCCGCGAGCGCCATCTCAAGCCGGTCCTGTACCGTATTCCTGTCGGGCTGCTTCTGGTAGCCGCTCCAGCTGCTACCGTCATACTGGACGCCGAGTGCTATCCGTTTCAGTTCGGGTCCTTCTGGCAAAGCATTCATTAACCCAGTTTCGTCCGCATCTCGTTAGCCTTGCCGACCTGCGTGGCGTTGCCGCCCTTGATGACTTCGTCGAGCAGTTCGCGCGCGCCTTCCTTGTCGCCGATTTCCTGGTACGCGATGGCCAGGTCGAGCTTGGTTTCCATTTCCATGTCGGCGGTGGACATGTCGTCGATGCCGTCGCCGGAATCGTCGAGGCGGTCGAGTTCACCCAGGTCCGGCAGCGCGGTGTCGTTGTTGTCGTGCGATTCGACCGGCGGCAGGTCGAGGTCGATGCCGGACATGTCGAACTGCGGCGCGGCCGGTGCGGCCACCGGCGCCTGCGGGGTTTCATCGAGCGGATCGAACGGCATGTCCGGCAGCGCGAATTCGTCCTTCAGCTGCAGGCTGTCGTCGCGCGAGCCGGTTTCCGAGGCCGGTACGGGCGGCGGCGTAGGCAGGTCGAAGTCCATCATGTCGAGGTCGAGCAGCGAGTCCGGACGGTTGTCGGCGGCAGGAGCCACGCTTGCAGGGACGGGCGGAACGTCGAAATCGGTAAGGTCGACCGTGCCGTAGTTCGGCGCCGCTTCGGCGGCCGGGGTGTCCTGGCCGAGGTCGAGGCTGATGTCGCTAAATGCCGTCGTCGGCGCCGGTACCGCGGTTGGTTCTTCCCTGGCCGGCGAGTCGAACGACATGTCGAAGTCCATGTCGAACTCCTGCGCCGCCGGCACCGGGGCCGGCGCTTCGTCGGCCAGCTTGTCTTCCGCCAGCTGGTCGTCGGCCGGACCGGACATGGCGATCGGTTCGGTTTGCGAGACAGGCTCGAAGGACAGGCCGCCGAGGTCGAAGTCAAGCGAGTGGTCTTCCGCCGGCGCTGCCGCTGCGTGCGCCGTCACCGGCGCCGGCACGTCGGCAGGTTTCTGCTCGTCCTGCGCATCGGCCAGGCCCAGGTCGAAGTCCATCGTCGGGCTGCTGCTTGCCTCGGCGTTCAATGCCTGGTCCAGTTCCTGCGACAGGATGGCCTGCTGGCCGCGCTCTTCCGCGCTTGGCGCAGGGGCCACTACCTCGCCGCTGGCGGCGCTGGCGTACAGCGGGTTCAGTGGATCAAGCGCCAGGCCAAGCGCCGCGGCCTGCGCCCAGTCATCGCCCTGCCCTTTGGTCATGCCATACATCTCGCTGGCCTGTGCTTCGAATGCACGCTGGTCCTTGCGGGCGGCGTAGATCTCGAGCAGCTTGAGGCGGACCGGATTGCGTTCCGGGTGGCTGCGCAGCGCTTCCTTGAGGATCTCCTCGGCTTGCGCGTCGCGGCCGTAGGCGATGTACACATCGGCTTCGGCGACCGGGTCGACTTCATTGGTATCGAGCTGGCTGGCGGAAGGCGCGAAGCTGGAGTTGAACACGCTGTTGTTGGTGTCCACGCTCTGGCCGCCGGCTTCGGCAAACATCGAATGGGCCTGGTCGGTCGGCGCGCCCAGGATCGACGGCTCGGTCGGACCCTGCTCGGCCACCTGCTTGCGGCGGCGCGAGGACGCGATGCCCACCAGCGCCAGCAGCAGCACGCCAAGGGCTGCCAGCACGTAGCTGATGTTATCCATGATCATGTCGGCGAACGACGGTTCCGCCGCCGGGGTGGCTTTCTTGACGACTGGCTTGGCCGGCTTCGGCGCAGGCGCCGCGGCCGGCGCAGCGTCGGCGGCAGCAACCGGGGCAGCTGCGGCCGCAACTGGCGGTACGGCTGCCGCAGTGGCCTCAACGCCAGCCTTGCTCTTGACCGTCATCAGCTGTTCAAGCTCGTTGACGTTACGTTCGAGTTCCTTGACGCGGGCAGTGGCTTCGGCCAGCGCCTTGTCCTTGGCGATGCGGTCTTCCTCGCTTGCCGCCGAGGTCTTGCCTTCGGCTGCATTGGCCTGGGCCGCGCGCGACAGCTGCAGCTTGTCCTTCGATTCGTTGACGGCGGTCGGGCGTTCCTCGACGCGCGCGGTGATCTTGCCAGCGGCGCTCTGCCCCGCATCCGGCGTCTTGGCCGGCGCGCTGGTGGCCACCTGGCCCGCGAGCTTGTTGCGGTAGGCGTTGAAGTCGGCAGCGTGCGCCACGACGACGCCGCGTGCTTCGCCTTCGCCGGTGCCGCGGATGGCGCTCGAATCAGGCACCGACAAGATGCGGCCCGACTTGAGGCGGTTCATGTTATTGCCGATGAAGGCGTCCGGATTGGCGCGGTACAGCGCGACCAGCATCATGTCGAGCGAGATGTCGACCGGCTTTACCTGGCTGGCGATTTCACCCAGCGTGTCGCCCGGCTTGACGCGGTATTCACTGACCGCCGACGCTGCGCGCTCGGCGCGCGGGGCCGGCTGCTGCGGAACCGGCGCCACAGGGCGCGGCGCAGGACGGTAGTCGGCGGCGGGTGCGGCGGCGGGTGCGGCGGCGGTAGCCGACGGCGCTGGCGTTGTGCGCGTGGCCGGCTGCGCGGCGTTCGACGGCGCCGCCACCTGTGCCGGCTGGGTCGTGCGCAATTCGGCAGGATCGAGCAGGAAGGTGTACTCGCGCACCAGGCGCCCGCTTTCCCAGCTCAGTTCGAGCAGCATGTCGACGAACGGTTCGTTCAGCGGCTGCGACGAGGTGATCTTGATGATCTGCCGGCCGCCGCGCTGTTCGATCGCGAAGCGAAGCGACAGCAGGGCCGGATTGAAGTCGATGTTCGCCAGGCGGAACGCATCGGGCGAGGCCAGCTTGGCGACAAGGCCGCTTGCTTCGTCACTTGATACGGACGTCAGTTCGATTTCGGCGCGCAGCGGCTGGCCGAGGGAGGACATGACGGTCAGCTTGCCAAGACCGGCGGCGTAAGCCGAAGAGGACAGCAACACGGCGCTGGCGACCGCGCCGGCCAGTGCCTTCATCGCGAATGAGACGATCTTTGGGCGATTGTTTACGTGCATAGTTGGCAGCATCAAGGTTAGCTAGGGGAAAAAGCGGTTTTCCCGGGAGTCTCAACATATCATCATGCCTTGGAGCATGCAAGCTTTTGGCCTGTAATGTGAGGCGCTACGCCCGTATAACGGGCGTTTTGATGCATTCTTTAGGCTGCCGTTAGCAATGCGACAAATGCAGTGCCGGGGCCGGCACTGCACTAATTGACAACTTACTTGTCAAGGATAATACGAAGCATGCGGCGCAGCGGTTCGGCCGCGCCCCACAGCAGCTGGTCGCCGACCGTGAAGGCCGACAGGTAGTCGCCGCCCATCGACATCTTGCGCAGGCGGCCGACCGGGATGGTCAGGCTGCCGGTCACCGCTGCCGGCGACAGGTCGCGCATCGATGCTTCGCGGGTGTTCGGCACCACCTTCACCCACTGGTTGTTGGCGGCGATGATGTCGTTGATCTCGTCGAGCGGGACATCCTTGGTCAGCTTGATGGTCAGCGCCTGCGAGTGGCAGCGCATCGCGCCGATACGCACGCACAGGCCATCGACTGGAATCTCCTTGCTGCCGAACGAAGCGCCGCGGCCGAGGATCTTGTTGGTCTCGGCGCCAGCCTTCCACTCTTCTTTCGACTGGCCATTGCCCAGGTCCTTGTCGATCCATGGGATCAGGTTGCCGGCCAGCGGCACGCCGAACTGTTTGGTTTCGTCGGCCGACATGCCATGCTGGGTGGCCAGCACGGCGCGATCGATCTCGAGGATGGCCGCGGCAGGGTTGTCCAGCAGCGGCTTGACGGCGCCGTTGATGGTGCCGAACTGGGTCAGCAGCTCGCGCATGTGCTGCGCGCCGCCGCCGGACGCCGCCTGGTAGGTCATCGACGTCATCCACTCGACCAGGCCGTGCTGGAACAGGCCGCCCAGGCCCATCAGCATGCACGACACGGTGCAGTTGCCGCCGACGTAGTTCTTCACGCCCTTGGTCATCGCGTTCTTGATGACGTCCAGGTTGACCGGGTCGAGCACGATGACCGCGTCATCGTTCATGCGCAGGGTCGATGCGGCGTCGATCCAGTAGCCGTTCCAGCCCGATGCGCGCAGCTTCGGGAAGACTTCGCTGGTGTAGTCGCCACCCTGGCACGAGATGATGATCTCGCACTTCGACAGCTCGGTAATGTCGCTTGCGTCCTTCAGGGTAGTTTCGTTCTTCGCCATCGCCGGGGCTTTGCCGCCCGCGTTCGAGGTCGTGAAGAATACCGGTTCGATGTGAGCGAAATCGCCCTCGTCCTGCATGCGCTGCATCAGGACCGAACCCACCATGCCGCGCCAGCCTACCAAGCCTACTAATTTCATTATCTTTCCTCGTTTATTTGAAAACTATCGCAACGCGTTGACCACTGCATTGCCCATCTCTTCGGTGCCGACCTTGGTGGTGCCCGCCTCGTAGATATCCGGCGTGCGCAGGCCCTGCGCCAGTACTTGCTTGACCGCGGCTTCGATGCGGTCGGCCTGCCCGGCCTTGTCCAGCGAGTAGCGCAGCATCATCGCGGCCGACAGGATGGTCGCCAGCGGATTGGCGATGCCCTTGCCCGCGATATCGGGCGCGGAACCGTGCGACGGCTCGTACAGGCCCTTGTTGTTCGCATCAAGCGAAGCCGATGGCAGCATGCCGATCGAACCGGTCAGCATCGCGGCGCAGTCGGACAAGATGTCGCCGAACATATTACCGGTCACGATGACGTCGAATTTTTTCGGCGCGCGCACCAGCTGCATCGCGGCGTTATCGACATACATGTGCTCCAGTTCGACGTCGCCGTATTCCTTGTGCACGTCGGTGACGATGTCGCGCCAGAACTGGAAGGTCTCGAGCACATTGGCTTTGTCGACGCTGGTCACGCGCTTGCCGCGCTTTTGCGCAGCCTGGAAAGCCACGTGGGCGATGCGGCGGATTTCCGACTCGGCGTAGCGCATGGTGTCGAAGCCTTCGCGCTCGCCCTTGAACGGGCCGTCAGGGCATTCGCGAACACCGCGCGGCTTGCCAAAGTAGATATCGCCGGTCAGCTCGCGGATGATCAGGATGTCGAGGCCGGACACCACTTCGGGTTTGAGTGTCGATGCGCCGGCAAGTTCCGGATACAGGATGGCCGGGCGCAGGTTGGCGAACAGGCCGAGTTCCTTGCGCAGGCCGAGGATGGCCTGCTCCGGGCGCAGCGCGCGCTCCAGCGTGTCGTACTTGTAGTCGCCGACGGCGCCGAACAGCACCGCGTCGGCGCTCTTGGCCAGCGCCAGCGTGGCGGGCGGCAGCGGATGACCGTGGGCCGCGTAGCCGGCGCCGCCGACTTCGGCCTGCTCCATCTCGAAGCTCTCGCCAAGCGCGTTCAGCACGCGCACTGCTTGCGCGGTGATCTCAGGGCCGATGCCGTCACCCGGCAGGATTGCTATTTTCATTGTGCTGTTCCTGTTCAGATGGCGTTGGCCAGCCATGGCTGGGCAGCCAGGTGGCGTTCCTCGAAGGCGCGGATCTCGTCGGCGTGGCGCAGGGTCAGGCCGATGTCGTCAAGGCCGTTCATCAGGCAGTATTTGCGGAAGGCGTCGATCTCGAACTTGTACGACAGGCTGCCGTCAAGGGTGCCGATGGTCTGCTTCTCAAGGTCGATCGCCAGGCGGAAGCCCGGGAAGGCCTTGACCTCGTTGAACAGGTGGTCGACCTGGCCCTCGGTCAGCACGATCGGCAGCAGGCCGGACTTGTAGCAGTTGTTGAAGAAGATGTCGGCGAAGCTGGGCGCGACGATGGCGCGGAAGCCATATTGGTCGAGCGCCCACGGCGCGTGTTCGCGCGAGGAGCCGCAGCCGAAGTTCTTGCGCGCCAGGAGGATGGACGCTCCCTGGTAGCGCGGCTGGTTCAGCACGAAGTCCGGGTTCAGCGGACGCGCACTGTTGTCCTTGCCCGGCTCGCCGTGGTCAAGGTAGCGCCATTCGTCAAACAGGTTAGGGCCAAAGCCGGTGCGGTGGATCGACTTCAGGAACTGCTTCGGGATGATGGCGTCCGTGTCGACATTGGCACGGTCGAGAGGGACTACCAGTCCTTCGTGTAAGGTAAATTTGTCCATATATCTCGCTAAACCCGTCGTTCCCGCGAAAGCCTCGGCGGCCCCGCGGGAACCCATACTGGGCCACTGGTCACGCGGCGTATGGGTTCCCGCCTGCGCGGGAACGACGGTGGTGTTTTATTTTCCGCCCGCGCCGGTGACGATCTGGCCGGCCCGCTGCACGTCGCGGCCTACGCCGGAAATGGTGTTGCAGCCGGTCAGGACGATGGCGATCAGGGACAGGGCGAATACTTTTTTCATGGTGTGGCTCTCAAAAATTAAATGGGTGTTTAGCGCAGTGCGCGTACATCGACGAAATGGCCGGCGATACCGGCCGCCGCCGCCATGGCGGGAGACACCAGGTGGGTGCGTCCGCCCTGCCCCTGCCGGCCCTCGAAATTGCGGTTCGAGGTGGAGGCGCAGCGCTCGCCCGGTTCTAACCGGTCGGCGTTCATTGCAAGGCACATCGAGCAGCCTGGCTCGCGCCATTCGAAGCCCGCGTCCTTGAAAATCTTGTCCAGGCCTTCGCGCTCGGCCTGTTCTTTCACCAGCCCCGAACCCGGCACCACCAGCGCGAGGCGCACGTTCGATGCGCGCTGCTTGCCGCGCACAACGGCAGCGGCGGCGCGCAGGTCTTCGATGCGCGAGTTGGTGCACGAGCCGATGAACACCTTGTCGATGCGGATGTCTTCGATCGGGGTGTTGGGCTTGAGGTTCATGTAGGTCAGCGCCTTTTCCATGGCGTCGCGGCGCACGGCGTCCTTTTCCTGGTCCGGGTCCGGCACGCGGCCATCGACCGAGGTGACCATCTCGGGCGAAGTGCCCCAGGTGACCTGCGGCCTGACTTCGGCGGCGTTGAGCGTCACGACCATGTCGAACTGCGCGCCCGGGTCCGAGTGCAGGGTGCGCCAGTAGGCGACCGCCTGGTCCCAGTGCGGGCCGGCCGGCGAATACGGACGGCCTTTGACGTAATCGATGGTGGTGTCGTCCACGGCGACCATGCCGGCGCGCGCGCCCGCTTCGATCGCCATGTTACAGATGGTCATGCGGCCTTCCATCGACAGCGCACGGATCGTCGAGCCGCCGAATTCGATGGCGTAGCCGGTGCCGCCCGCGGTGCCGATCTTGCCGATTACGGCCAGCACGATGTCCTTGGCGGTCACGCCGGCAGGCAGTGCGCCGTCGACCTGCACCAGCATCGATTTGGATTTCCGCGCCAGCAGCGTCTGGGTGGCCAGCACGTGCTCGACTTCCGAGGTGCCGATACCGTGGGCCAGGCAGCCAAAGGCGCCGTGGGTGGAAGTATGCGAGTCGCCGCAAACCACCGTCATGCCCGGCAGCGTCGCGCCCTGCTCCGGGCCGATCACGTGCACGATGCCCTGGCGGCGGTCGTTCATGTTGAAGTAGGTAAGCCCGTAGCTTTTGGCGTTGGCGTCCAGCGTTTCGACCTGCAGGCGCGAGGTCGGGTCGGCGATGCCGCCCTTGCGGTCGGTGGTCGGCACGTTGTGGTCGGCCACGGCCAGGTTGGCGGAAGTGCGCCACAGCTTGCGGTTGGCGGCGCGCAGGCCGTCGAAGGCCTGCGGGCTGGTCACTTCATGCACCAGGTGGCGGTCGATGTACAGGACCGTCGTGCCGTCTTCATCGGCACGCACGACGTGGGAATCCCAGAGTTTGTCGTAGAGCGTTTTTATCATGATGTGTGGTGTGGGGCGACGCATGAATCAAAGACCGAAAATGATTATGCCATATTTGTGCACTGCGGCAGCAAGAATGCCTTTTTTGAATATTATTTGCCAATCTCACCGCTTATGCAGATGAAATTTGCAAAACCACCTCTTTTTGCAAATAAAAAAAATGCCTGCTGAATTTCAGCAGGCATTTCGACATCCGTACGGCAATAACTTTTTTCGTTATGCAGCCATTTTTACGCTGCCGCGGCAGCCATCCATCAGGAACGACAGGCCGATCACCAGCACCAGGTCGCCCTCGGCCGAACGCGCGGTACCAGTGATGCCGTCGACCGACAGCGCGGTCATCGGCTTGATCACCAGGTCGGCGGTGCCGTCGACTGCTTCCACCGCGAGGATGTAAGGCTGCGGCGCGGCGACCACGATGCCGACCTTTTCCGAGCACAGCTCGTAGCCGAGCGAACCGGCCAGCGAACGCACCGGCAGCGGGCGTCCCTGGTCTTTCAGGACCGGTGCGCCGCCAACCTGCGCGAAGGTGTCCGGCAGTTCGACCACGCGCTGGACCACCGCCATCGGCAGCGCCAGCAGCGCGCCCGAGGTCGACACCAGCATGGTCGGGACGATCGACAGTTCGATCGGCAGGCGGATCGCAAACTTGGTGCCGTGGCCGAGCGAGGACTCGATGTGGATCGCGCCGCGGTTCTTTTCCACCGCGGTCTTGACCACGTCCATGCCGACGCCGCGGCCCGAGACCGACGACGCCACTTCCTTGGTCGAGAAGCCCGGCAGGAATACCAGCTGGTAGGCTTCTTCATCGCTTTGCGCGCCGTTCTCGTTGATCAGGCCCTTCTGGATCGCCTTCTTGCGCAGGCTGGCCGGGTCCATGCCCTTGCCGTCATCCTGCAGCACGATCATGACGCTGTTCGCTTCCTGCCATGCCTTGAGCGAGATGTAGGCCTTGGCCGGCTTGCCTGCTTTGAGCCGATCTTCCGGCGACTCGACGCCGTGGTCGAGCGCATTGCGCAGCATGTGCACCAGCGGGTCGTACAGGCTGTCGACCACGACGCGGTCGACTTCCGTCTCGGCGCCTTCGATGGTCAGCTCGACGTCCTTGCCGAGGTCCTTGGCCAGCTCGCGCACCAGGCGCGGGAATTTCTGGAACAGGCGGCCGACCGGCTGCATGCGGGTCGCCAGCGTGGCGCGCTGCAGTTCGGCGGAGTAGCGCGATGCGCGTTCCAGCGTTTCGGTCAGGGTCGCCATCAAGGTGGCGGCCGCGCCTTCGAACTTGAACTGCGACAGGCGCTCGAGCAGTACGGCGGCCTGGTTGGCGGCCTGCACCGATTCGCCCGCCACTTCCAGCAGCGCGTCGAGCTTTACCGCGTCGACGCGGATGCTGTCTTCCTTGGCCGGCGCGGAGGCGGCGCGGAATTCCTGCACCTTTTCTTCACGGCGGTCGACACCGTCCCAGGCCGGCTTGGCGGCGACTGCCGGCGCCGCTGCGGCCTCAGTCGCTGCCGGCGCGGCGGCCGGGGTGTGGGTGCCGGCCGGGGTCACGGCGACGTACATCGCTTCCCAGTCGAGGCCATCGGCGCTGGCGGCGGCAGGCGCAGCGGCGGCCACTGGCGCTGGCGCGGCAGCGGCTTTCGGCGCGGCGGGCGCGGACTGCGTCTTGCCTTCGATGGCGTCCACCAGGATGCGCTCCAGCGCGTCCGGCATCGACGCCAGCTGTTCGGCCGGGGTGCCGTTGTTCAGGTCCGTCAGCTGGTCGGCCACGAAGCCCGATGCCTGCAGCGCCGCTTCGATCGCGATCGGCGTCACCGGCGCCGCGCCGGTACGCAGCGCGTCGAACAGGTTTTCGGTCAGGTGGCACGCCGCGACCAGCGCAGGCAGGTTCATGAAGCCCGCGCCACCCTTAATCGTGTGGAACGAGCGGAACACCGCATTCAGCGTTTCCTTGTTGTTCGGATCGCGTTCGAGGCGGAGCAGGTGTTCTTCTACATTGACTGCAAGATCCATCGCCTCGACGACGAAATCCTTGAGCATATCGTCCATTAGAATCCCAGATCGGCAAGAAGGTCGTCTACGTTGTCCTGGTCAAGCGCGACGGACGGCGCCGACGGGCCAGACATCAGCGGAGCCGGCTTGGCGGCCAGCTTTTCGCGTACCGCCGGCGGCGCGTTGTCGCGCAGCAGCTCGGCCAGTTCCTGCTCGACCGACTTGGTGATCGTCACGACTTTCTTGATCAGCTGGCCGGTGATGTCCTGGAAGTCCTGGGCCATCATGATGTCGAGCAGGCGGGCTTTTTCCGCCTCGGTCGCTTCGGCCACTTGCTGGGCAAACTGGCGCGAATCGCCGGCCAGCGCCTTGAACTGCTCGATCGACAGCTTGCCCGCGAACAGGTCGTTCCAGCGGTTGTCCATTTCCTTGGCCTGCTTCGACAGCACGTCCTGGGCGGGCATGCCTTCGTCGAGGGTGTTGAGCACCTTGTTGGCGGCCTGTTCGGTCAGCGAAGCGACGTACTCGAGGCGGTCCTGGGCGTCGTTGATCTGGCTCGATGCCTCGGTCAGGGCTTTGTCGTAGCCAAGTTCACGCAGGGAATCGTGCAGCAGGCGGACGATGCCGCCGAGGCGTTCGTACATCGGGTTGTCGCCATGGTCGACTTCCTCGTTGGCGGCGCCGGCCGCAACCGGTGCGGCGGCAGGTTCGGCAACCGCGGCGGCGGGCACGGCGGCCAGCACCGGACGGGTCGAGGCGACCTGGTCGAACAGCGCCTCCATGTCATCTTCGTCGGCAGCGGCCGGGGCGGCGGCGGCAGGCGCGGCCACCGGTGCGCTACTGCGCTGCGAGGAAACCTCCTCGAATAGTGCGTCGAAATCGTCAGCGGCGTCGGTCATAATCCCTGCTTCTCCATTTGGTAGATGCGCAACGTCAGTTGCGTGGTGCGTGTCGGTGCGGTGCGATTGAGTCGGCAGAATTAATGATGCGCGGCAACATCGCGGGTTTACGCGAGTGTATCAGCGTGCTGTGCCGTGGTAAATGTCCAAGCGCAGCGCTGATCAATTTGCCACGGGAAACTTATTTGCTCGACAAGCAAAGTGTATGTTTACTGCCCGTTTCGTCGATTCTGCGTCTTCTTTTTGTCATCCTTGTATCGACAAGATCACAAATTAATTCACCAAAGCAATAATAACCAGCACCAGCCCCCGTGTTTGTTGTCGGAGTGGATATGGATGGGTTTGAGCAAGATCAACCATTTACGTTCTAACAAGTTGCAAAAGCCGGACTACAATAGAATTATGTGTGCTTGTGGGAGGACTCACCATGTACCGGAAAATTCTGATCACGACAGACGGCTCCTCGGTGTCGAAAGCCACCGCTTGCGCCGGAGTCAAGTTTGCGCAGCAGATGGGCGCCGAATTGCTGGCCCTGTATGTCGCACCGGAGTACCAGTACCCGGTGTATGTGGAGATCATTCCGCCGACCTACCCCAGCGAGGAGGAATACCTGGTCCAGATGCAAAAGGTTGGCGGAGAACACCTGCGCCCCATCCTGGAGGCGGCCGAGAAAAACGGCCTGCAGCACAGCGGCCTGGTGGCGTTTGCCGATTCGGCGGCGCAAAAGATTGTCGACGTGGCCGATGAGCAGGACTGCGACCTGATCTTCATGGGATCGCACGGGCGCAGCGGCTGGGGTCAGATATTGCTGGGAAGCGTGACGAATAAGGTGCTGTCGCATACGCAAAAGCCGGTCCTGGTCCATCGCCTGATCAAAGAACCGGCTGCCTAGTCACTGTGCATTGATTCAGTTGTAATTTGGCATTACTCTTGAATAACTGACGGACCAAGTTCGATATGCTTTGCCGGCCGCATGGCCGGTTCACCACCTGGGCGACACCCTATGATAAGAATTGTCATTGCTGACGATCACACCATCATGCGCGAAGGCCTCAAGCGCATCCTGGACGGCGCGCCGGATATCGACATCGTTGGCGAGGCAATTAACGGATTTGAAGTGCTGTCCCATGTGCGCCAGGGCGGGTTCGACCTGCTGCTGCTGGACCTGTCGATGCCCGGGCGCAGCGGTGTCGACCTGATCAGGCAGATCCGCAGCGAGGCCCCCAAGCTGGCGATCCTGATCCTGACCATGCATGAAGAAGAGCAGTACGCGGTGCGGGCCATCCGCGCCGGCGCGCAAGGCTACCTGACCAAGGAAAGCGCCGGCACCCAGCTGGTGGGCGCGATCCGCAAGGTGGCGTCGGGCCGCCCATATATCAGTACCGAAGTGGCCGAGCAACTGGCGCTCAACATCATGACGCCGAACGAGCAATTGCTGCACAAGCAGTTGTCCGACCGCGAATTTGAAGTGTTTTCCTCCCTCGTCAGCGGAAAATCGATCACCGAGATTGCCAACACCCTGCATCTCAGCGTCAAGACGGTCAGCACCCACAAGACGCGCATCATGCAGAAGATGGGCATGACGTCCTTGTCGGAAATGGTGCAATACGCCGTAGCGCACCGCCTTTTATCCCCCTTCAAATCGTGACAAGCGAAAGAGTTTTAGACAGCCTGCTGCGGTTTTTGTGCCACCTTTTGCTACAGCAAGTCAAAATCTCCTGATGCGCGTCAGAAGCGCCGCCCCCTCTTGGCGCGCACTGCTCCCCTATGAAACTGCCACAATGGCCGTAGGACGACTCCTACGATTCCCGTTCCTATCCTACGCCTAGATTCAGCGCTCGCTGATATCAATGCCGGACTCGTGTTGGCATACTAAATCTAACGATTTTGGCTTGCTTCCGGTTCATTTCCTCGGTACCGGCCTTGCCGGATCGCGCTGTCCTGGTCACGCTTGAAGCATCGGTCCGAAATATCACAGATCGTTGTTCCCCCTGTGATTGTCTACAGCTCTGAAACTTTTAGTCCTTCCTGGGAGATGAGCATGCTGTCAACGGATACGTCAGAATCACGCCCCACCACCACGTCGACCCTGCATTCCTCGCCTATGGAAGCAGGCCGTCAACGCCAGGGCCGGCTTTGGTCCAACCTGAAAGAAGTCTGCGACCTGCTTCACATCACGGCGGCGGTGTCTGTTAATACCGAGGAACTCCTGTTCCAGCACGTCCAGTTCAAGACCGGCCAGCGCGTGCATACCATCGGACAGGCTTTCGACACCCTGTATATCGTTAACTCCGGTTTCCTTAAAACCGTACTCATCGACGAGTTCGGCAACGAGCAGGTGCTCAGCTTCCCGATGAAGGGCGACATGCTCGGCGTCGACGGCATCCACACCCGCCACTACGCATCGGAAGCGGTAGCCCTGTCCGACTGCGACCTGATCTTGCTGCCTTTCAAAAAGCTGACGGCCCTGGGCCGCGTGCACATGGAGCTGGAAAACGTCATGTATGGCGTCATGAGCCGCGAGCTCGTCCGCGAGCAAGCCATGATCGGCATGCTGGGCGCCCTCAGCGCCGAGGCACGGGTTGCCCGCTTCCTGGTATCGCTCGCCGACCGCTTTGCGGCCATGGGCTACTCCAGCAAGCTGTTTAACCTGCGCATGACGCGCCACGAAATCGGCAGCTACCTGGGCCTGACCCTGGAAACGGTCAGCCGCACGCTGTCGGCCTTCAATGAAATCGGCCTCATCACTGTAGACCAGCGCACCATCGGCATCAAGGACGCCGAAGCGCTGAAAACCCTGCGCCGCCTGCCGCCGTCGCGCTCGCGTGCCAAGCAAAACCTTGCCGCCAAACAGAAGGCGGAGCAAGAGCAACCTGGTGATGGCCAGGTACTGACCGCGGCATAAACTGTCCCGGCAACACGCCAAGGCGGTCGATCGGGACAACCCCGGTCCTTCCGCCTTACGGCGAAGGCTTCGCGGGCACGTCCCTTACCACGACCCCGTTGTTGTCTTTCACTTTCTCACCGACCCGCAACCCCGGGTCGTTGTCATATCTGAAGGTCTTCACTTTTCCATCGGTATAGCGCAGTACCATTTCATAGCCGTGGGCGCCGCCGCCGGCCGGCACCGGCTTGAGCGCCTCCACCGTCGCGCAATTGGTGCAATAGCGAATCTCGCGCGGCGCATCCTGACGCGGCTTGTCCTGGGCGTGCGCAAAGAACGGCGCCAGCAGCGCCAGCACGGCTAATAATCCTGTTCGGTTCATGAGAATGCCTCCTGTCGGTTCAAGGTAAGCGCCCGCGCGCGCTGCGTCGGTGCGTCAGCGAACGAAATGCACGGCGTCGCCGGATGTGACAAAGATACGGTCGCCCGGTTCAGGCGCAATCGAAAAGCCGCCCGTGAACGCGCCGAACGACGGCAGGATCATGCGCCTGGCCCCCACCACGAAGCATGGCAGGCGCAGCGATTCAAAACGTGTGGCCAGCACAAACACCGGGTGGATATGGCCTGCCAGCGCATAGCCGGGCGTGTCGATGTCCGGATGGTGGCAGAACGAAAACGGCGCCAGCGTGTATGGCTCGTCCACCATCTCGATGCCAAGGCTGGCGGCCGGATCGCCGGCGTGGCGGTCGTGGTTGCCGCGCACAAGCGTCAATGCCAGCGCCGGATGGCGGCGGCGCCACTCCAGCATCCTGGTCAGCGTGGCCGGGGCGTGGGCGGCGCGCGCATGCAGGAAGTCGCCAAGGAAGACGATGTGCCTTACCTCGTGCGCCGCCATCAGCTCGTCGAGCGCGAGCAGGTTCTGGGTGGTGGTCCCGCGCGGCACAGGAATGCCCTGGGCGCGGAACGACGCCGCCTTGCCGAAGTGGATGTCGGCGATGACCAGGGTCTTCTGGCTCGGCCAGTACAGCGCCTTCTGCGCCAGCAGCAGCAGGAGTTCGCCGGCGACCAGCAGTTCGCGCGCGCTCATGGTTCGGCCGCCTTTTCAAGTTCGCGCAGGATGCGGCCGATCCGGTCCGACAGCTTCTCGGTCGTGAGCTTTTCGCGGAAGCGCTCGACCATCAGCGCGAAGCCGAACGGCGTGGCACGCCTGACCTCGCAGTAGGCGACCGCGCGCGCATGCAGTTCATTGAGCGTATCACGCAGGCGCGTCAGCTCCAGCTCCTGCTCCATCACCTCGCGCTGCGCCTGCGTCAGCAGCAGGTTGCCCGCGTCGTGTTTGCGGAACACCTCGAAAAACAGCGACGACGAGGCCTGGATCTGGCGCGTGCTTTTCGGCTGGCCGGGATAGCCCTGGAACACCAGCCCGGCGATGCGCGCCACTTCGCGGAAGCGCTGCTGCGCCAGCTGGGTCGCGTTCAGGCTGTCCAGCACGTCCTCCAGCAGCATCGTGGTGTCGAACAAGCCGACCTCGCGCCCCGTCGCCCCGGCAAACACCGCCTTCCAGTCCACCGGGTCGGGCGACAGCAGCTCGAAGCCGTAGTCGTTGATGGCGATCGAGAACGTGGCCGGCTGCACCTTGCCGATGCGGTAAGCGAACAGCGACGCCAGGCCCATGTGCACCGAGCGGCCAGCGAACGGATACATGAACAGGTGGTAGCCCTCGCGGCTCTTCATGCTTTCGACAACCAGCGTGTCGATCGTCGGAAGGGCCGACCAGCGCTGCTGGATCTCGATCAGCGGCTTGATCGCCTGCATTTCCGGCCCGTTGAATTGGCCCGCCTCGGCCAGGCGCAGCTGCTCGAGCGCGGCGTGCGCCAGTTCCGACGACATCGGCATCTTGGCCCCCATCCAGCGCGATACCGCGCCGCGGTTCTTGCCGGTGGCGCGCTTCACGAACGCTGTCATCTCATGCACCCGGATGAATTCGAGGACGCGGCCGCCGAACAAAAAGTGGTCGCCCGCCTTCAAGCGCGAGATGAACGATTCCTCCACAGTGCCGATGCGCCCGCCCGTCATGTACTTCACCTGCATCGACGAATCCGACACGATGGTGCCGATGCCCATGCGGTGCCGGCGACCCAGCGCCACATTCGGCACCCGGTAGACGCCATGCTCGTCGGGCACCACGCGCTGGTACTCAGGGTAAGCGATCAGGCTCTGGCCGCCGCGCGCGACAAAATCCAGCGCCCACTGCCACTCCTCTTCGGTCAGCGCGCGGTACGACCATGCGCTGCGCACCTCGTCGTACAGCGGCTTCGATTCAAAGCCCCCGCCCAGCGCGACGGTCACCAGGTGCTGCACCAGCACGTCGAGCGGCTTGTTGGGCACCAGCCGCGCTTCGATGCGGCGCGCCGCCACGGCCTGCTTGGCGCCCGCCGCCTCAAGGATTTCGAGGCTGTTGGTCGGCACCAGTGTCACCCGCGATACCCGGCCCGGCGCGTGGCCGCTGCGTCCGGCCCGCTGAAGCAGGCGCGCGATACCCTTCGCGCTGCCGATCTGCAGCACCCGCTCGACCGGCAAAAAGTCCACGCCGAGGTCGAGGCTGGCGGTGCAGATCACGGCTTTCAGCTCGCCCTTCTTCAATCCCAGCTCGACCCACTCTCGCACTTCGCGGTCCAGCGAGCCATGATGCAGCGCGATCAGGCCGGCCCAGTCTGGCCGCGCCTCCAGGATGTTCTGGTACCACAGCTCCGACTGCGAACGCGTATTGGTAAATACCAGCGTCGCATCGTAGTTCTCGATTTCGGCGATGACCGGCTTGAGCATCTGGATGCCGAGGTGGCCGCCCCACGGGAAGCGCGACACGTTTTCTGGAATCAGCGAATCGACGCGCAGTTCCTTGCGCATCTCGCCCTCGACCAGCACCCCCTTGCCCTCCCCGAGCAGGACCTCGCGCGCTTCGGCCAGGTTGCCCATCGTCGCCGACAGGCCCCAGACCACCAGCTCCGGCTGCCAGCGGCGCAACCGCGCCAGCGCCAGCTGCACCTGCACGCCGCGCTTGCTGCCCATCAGCTCATGCCATTCGTCGATGATGATCATGTCCAGCGATGCAAACTGCGCCGCCGCCTGCGCGTGGCTCAGGAGCAGGGACAGGCTTTCCGGGGTCGTGATGAGGGTGGTGGGCAAGCCCTTCGACTGGCGCGCGCGTTCGGCCGAGCTGGTGTCGCCGGTGCGCGCGCCGATCGTCCAGCCGGGGGCAAGGTCGGCCGCGCTTTCTTCCAGCGCGCGCTGGGTGTCGGCGGCCAATGCGCGCATGGGCGTAATCCACAACACCCGCAAGCCGCCCTTCTTCCGGCTGGCCGCGCGCATGCCGCGCTGGAGCGCGGCGAACCACACCGCGTAGGTTTTGCCCGCGCCCGTGTTCGCGTGCAGCAGGCCGGATTCGCCGGCCAGCGCCGCCTTCCACACCGCGCGCTGGAACGGGAAGACCTTCCAGCCGCGCGCCGTGAACCAGCCATCTACGGCCACCGCCGCCTGGCTCTTGCTCATGGCGCGCCGGCTGCAGCCAGCAGGCCCTTGAGGGTGTCCAGCGTGTCCGCATCTTCGACCGGCTTGTCGTCGCGCTTGCGCAGGATGCGCGGAAAGCGCACAGCGATGCCTGCCTTGTGCCTTGTCGACAGCGCGATGCCCTCGAAGCCGATCTCGAACACCATCGTCGGGCGGACTGACCGCACCGGGCCGAACTTCTCGATGGTGGTCTTGCGGATGGCGTTGTCCACGACCGCGATTTCAGCATCGGTCAGCCCGGAGTACGCCTTCGCGAACGGCACCAGCTTGCGCTCGCCCGTGGGGTCGGTATCCCACACGGCGAAGGTGTAGTCGGTGTACAGCGACGCGCGCCTGCCGTGCCCCGCCTGCGCATAGATCAGCACCGCGTCGATCGAGTACGGATCGACCTTCCACTTCCACCAGGTGCCGACATCCTTGGTGCGGCCCACCCCGTACTGCGCCTGCGCCGCCTTGAGCATCATGCCTTCCACGCCGCGGTTGCGCGACTCGGTGCGCAGCGCCGCCAGCTCGTCCCAGCCGGCCGCTTCGATCAACGGAGAGAGTTTCAGCTGTGGCTGCGCCGCTTCCGTCACCAGCGCTTCAAGCAGGTTGCGCCGTTCGTGCTGCGGCACGGCGCGCAAATCGACGCCCTTCTCTTCCAGCAGGTCGTAGCAAACCAGTACCGCCGGCAGCTCGGACAGCAGCTTGGCCGACAAGGTCTTGCGCCCGATACGCTTTTGCAGGTCGGCGAACGGCGCCGGTCCGTCGTTCGCACTCCAGATCAGCACTTCGCCATCGACCACCGTCCCTTCCGGCAGGCGCGCCGCGGCCAGCTCCGGAAAGCGTTCGGTAATCAGGTCTTCGCCGCGCGACCACAGGTAGTTCTGGCCGCCGCGCCGTACCAGCTGCGCGCGGATGCCGTCGTACTTCCACTCGGCTTGCCACTCCGACAGCTCGCCCAGCGCCGACGGCTCGCCCTGCAGCTGGTGGGCGAGGAAGAAAGGATAGGGCTGGCCGCCGCGCAGTTTGTGTTCGTCGTCGGACTGTTCCGCGATCAGCTGCAGGAAGCCGGCCGCGGTCGGGCGCACCGAACCGTCGGTCCAGCCCATCAGCCGCTGCGCGATCAGCTTGCTGTCGACGGCCGCAATGGCGGACAGCGCGCGTGTCACCAGGAGCTTCGACACGCCGACGCGGAAGCCTCCGCCGATCAGCTTCACCAGCAGGAAGCGCTCGCGCCAGTCAAGTTCGTCCCAGAAGCGGAACAGCGCGTCGCGGATGGTGGCCGGGTCGGCGCCGCGCAGGGGGCCGATCCGCTCCTGCATCCATTCGGCCAGGCCGACGTCGCTCTGCCTGGTGGGCGGCGGCAGGATGTGGGCGATGGTCTCGGCCATGTCGCCGACCGCGTTGTACGACTCGTCGAACAGCCACTCGTCCAGGCCCGCATACTCGATTGCGTACTGGCGCAACAGCTTGCTGGGCACCGCCTGGCGCGGCTTGCCGCCGGCGAGGAAGTACACCGCCCACGCCGCGTTTTCGGGCGCGGCGCTGCTGAAGTAGTTCTGGAGGGCGTCGAGCTTGCGGTTGGTGGCGGTAGTTTCGTCGAGCTCGGCATACAGGCGGGCGAATTCACGCATTCTCCACCCCGGCAATCACGGTGGTGGCGGTTTCCTCCGCCTCGTCGTCGCCGTATTCGGTATCGAAGCCGGCGGCGTCCAGGCCCTGCTGGCACAGCCAGCGCACCATGACGGAGATCGAACCGTGCGTGACGATCACCCGCTCCGCTTCGGTGGCGCGCACCGCCGTCATCAGCCCGGGCCAGTCTGCATGGTCGGACAGGATGAAGCCGCGGTCGACGCCGCGCCGCCGGCGGGCGCCGCGCAGCTGCATCCAGCCGCTGGCGAAAGCGTCGCTGTAGTCGCCAAAACGCTTCATCCATGGCGAGCCGGCCGCCGACGGCGGCGCGATCACGATGGCGCGCCTGAGCGCCTGCTTGTCGACGTCGGTCACCATCGCTGTCGGCGGCAGGTCGACGCCGCCCGCGCGGTACACCTTGTTCAATGGCTCGGCGGCGCCGTGGCAGACGATCGGCCCGATGCCAGGATCGAGCCCCGACAAAATGCGCTGCGCCTTGCCGAACGCGTAGGCGAACACCACGCTGCAGCGGCCCTCCTCGGCATTCTTGCGCCACCAGAGGTTGATGTCGTCGAAAATATCCTGCTGCGGCTGCCAGCGGTAGATCGGCAGCCCGAAGGTAGACTCGGTGATGAAGGTATCGCAACGCACCGGCTCGAACGGCGCGCAGGTGCGGTCCGGTTCCACCTTGTAGTCGCCCGACGCCACCCACACCTCGCCCTTGTGTTCCATGCGCACCTGTGCCGAGCCGAGCACATGGCCGGCCGGATGCAGCGAGACGGTGACGCCGTTGTGGACCACCGTGTCGCCGTATTCGATGCCGTCGATGTGGATGTCGCCCAGGCGCGACTTGAGGATATTGACGCCGCTGGCGCTCGACAGGTAGTGGCCGTGGCCCACGCGCGCGTGGTCGCCATGGGCGTGCGTGATCACGGCCCGGTCCACCGGCCGCCACGGGTCGATGTAGAACTGGCCCGGCACGCAGTACAAGCCCTCCTTGCGGACGACAACCATGTCACCCATATGCCTCCCCCGCCTTACGCCGGCGTGACGTATTCGGCCATGAAGGTGCGCGTGTCGCCGTCGGGGAAGACGATCGTGACCTCGTCGCCGGCGACCGATTCCACCGTGCCGACGTCATATTTCGGCACCTTGACCTTCGCGCCCGCCTCGAACACAGGACCGGCCGGCTCGGGCTCCGGCTCGTGGTCGAATTCATCGTCGCGGATTTCGTCCAGCACTACCGGCGGGTTGCGGCAGTTATCGCAGCGGCAGCACTTTTCGAAGCCTTCGACCTCGTCGCCAAAGTAATCGAGCAGCACCCTCCAGCGGCAAAAGCCGCTCACCGCATACGACACCATCTGCTCCAGCGCATCGCGGTCGCGCTCCTGCTTCAGCGCGTAGACTTCGGCCAGCTTGTCGAAGTCTTCCTGTTTCGGCTTGGCGGCGGTCGGCACGTATTCGAGGCGCCGGTTCTGGCGCAGCAGCTTGCCTTCCTTGAGCAGCTTCAGGCAGACCTTCAGTTTGCTCGCGTGGACTTCCTCATCGATATGGCTGATGCGCTCGAAGGTCACCGCGCCCTCCGCCGCCAGCTCCTGCACCGCCTCAAACAGCGCGCGCAGTTCCGCCGCGTGCGGGTAGTGCTTCGCCAGGAAGAACTGCTGCACGCGCTTGTCGTCCTGGAAGTACAGCAGCACGCACTCGGCATCCTTGCCGTCGCGGCCGGCGCGGCCCGATTCCTGGTAGTACGCTTCGAGGTTGGCGGGCACCTGCAGGTGGATCACGAAGCGCGTATCGCTTTTATCGATGCCCATGCCGAAGGCGTTGGTCGCGACCATCACGCGCCGCTCGCCGTCCATGAACATGTCCTGGTGGTCCTTGCGCTCCGAGGCCGGCAGTTTGCCGTGGTAGATGGTGACGTTCTCGCCGGCGTTTTCGAGGATCGTGTACATCTCCTCGGCCGCCTTGACGGTCGCGGCATATACAATGCCCACGCCCTCGGTCTGCTGCACCAGCTCCAGGGCCTTCTGGTACTTCTCGTCGGGATTGGTCACCTGGACCACGCTGTAGTGCAGGTTCGGCCGGTAGATGCCGGTGTTGATGATGTTGATGCGCGGGCGGCCCAGCTGCTTGCCGATGTCCGCGATCACCTCGTCGGTCGCGGTGGCGGTCAGCGCCAGCACAGGCGGATGGCCGAGGGCGTCGATCGAACCGGACAGGTCGAGGTAGGCCGGGCGGAAGTCGTGGCCCCATTTGGAGATGCAGTGGGCCTCGTCGATGACGACCAGCGACACCTGCACCGGCTTGAGCGTGGCCACGAACTCCGGCGTCGCCAGGCGCTCCGGCGTGCAGAACACGATGCGGTAGCGTCCGCTGCTGATGCCTTCCAGCGCGTCGTCTTCTTCCTCGCGCGACAGGCTGCTGTTGACCTGGGTGGCGCCAATGCCGAGCTCGACCAGCTTTTCAAGCTGGTCTTTCATCAGTGAGATCAAGGGAGAAACGACCAGCGTGGTGCCGGGGAAGATACGCGCGGGAATCTGGTAACACAGCGATTTACCGCTGCCGGTGGGCATGATCGCGAGGGTATCGAGGCCATCGAGCACGCTGTCGATCACCCGCCGCTGGCCGTCGCGCAAGCGCTCGATCCCGAACACATTGTGCAGGAGAGTAGTAATGGCATTGCGGCGTACCGCGCGTGCCCCGTTGTGCATCAGTTGTCGGTTATATGTCGTCATAAACCCAACTGTATTCTGCCGCAGGCGCGCTCACCATAGGACGCAACCTACAGCGGTCGTAGGAGCGCCCCTAGAGCCCCTCCCCGCCAATCATACAGGGTCGTTAGCCAAGCTCCTACAGACGCTCGGACAGTTGACCGATGGTTACTGCACAGTAAGAACACTAAGATGGAGCCATACAACTGATAAAGCAAAGAGGAGGACAGCATGACCAGATTCTTACCAATGACGTGGGCCGCCCTGCATGTTGCGCTGGCGACTGCCGCCACTGTACTGCTGTGCTCTACCGATGTACTGCAAGGCGCGCACGCCGCCCTGCTGATCCACTAAGACACTCAATCGCCGGTCGTGATCGGCAGGATCAGGCTGAACACCGAGCCGCATTCCGGCCCCGGGATGACCGACAGGCGCCCGCCGTGCGACTCTGCAAGCTGGCGCGAGATGTACAGGCCCAGGCCAAGGCCCTTGACGTCGCGGTTTCCAACGCCGCGCTCGAAAGGCTCGAAGATGCGGTGCAGTTCAGTTTCCGCAATACCCTTGCCCTGGTCGCTGACGTCCACCCGCACCTCGTCCCCTTCCAGGTGCACGCTGACTTCCACCGGCATGCCGCAACCGTAGCGCAAGGCGTTGGTCAGCAGGTTGACGATCACCTGCTCGATGCGGAACTCGTCCCACTGGCCGTGAACGGGATCGTGCGGCACCAGGGTCAGCGAACTGCCCGACCCGGCGACCTGGAGCGACAAGTCGCTGACGATACGTTCAAGCAAACCCATCAATTCAACCGGCGCGGGGCGGATCGACAAGGTGCCGCTGCGAATGCGCGACACGTCGAGCATGTCGTCGATCAGGCGGATCATCGCCTGGATCTGGCGCTCGTCGCGCGCGATCATCTTGTGCATCTGTTCCGGCCCGAACGCGGCCAGGTTGCCGCGCTTGAGCTGCAAGGTGCGCATCTGGGTTTCCAGGAACAAGGTGTTGAGCGGCGTGCGCAGCTCATGCGCGACCAGCGACATGAAGTCGTCGCGCATGCGCAGCGAACGCTCCAGTTCCAGCTGGGTAGCCGACAGTTCGGCCAGCAAAGTCTCCTGCTCCCTGCGGCTTTCCTCCAGCGCCGCCACCTGGCGCCGCGTTTCGTTGCGCTGCTGGTACAGGGCGACAAACACGTTGACCTTGCTGCGCACCGCATCCGGGTCGAGCGGCTTGTACATGAAGTCGACCGCGCCCGATTCGTAGCCCTTGAAGGCATAGTTCAGCTCGCGTCCTGCGGCGCTGACGAACACGATCGGGATATTGCGGGTGCGGTCGGTCCCGCGCATCAGCTCGGCCAGCTCGAAGCCGTTCATGCCTGGCATCTGGACGTCGAGGATGGCCAGCGCGAATTCGTGTTCGAGCAGCAGCGCCAGCGCTTCGTCGCCCGAACGCGCGTGGATCACCATGCGGTGCTCGTCGCGCAGCAAGGCGTCCAGCGCCTGTAAATTTTCCGCAAGATCGTCAACGATCAGGACTTTAGTGGGGTCGTGTGCCCTCATTTTTTCTCCAACAGCAACAGCAGGTCGCCAATGCCGGCCAGGTTCAACACCAGGTCGGGCGCCTGCATTTTTATCGCCAGCTCGGGCATGGTCGCCACTTGTGCCTCGGCGGGATCTTGCACGACGGTCAGGCCGCCGTACTCCTTGATGATGCGCATGCCAACGGCGCCGTCCTGGTTTGCGCCCGTCAACAGGACGGCGGCCAGGTGGGGACCGTAGGCCTCGGCGGCCGACGCCATCAGGACATCGATGGCTGGCCGCGCGAAATTGACCGGGGGTTCGCAACTCAGGGAGAACCTAAAATCTTTCTCAACCGATAGATGGTAACCTGAGCCGGCGAAATACACTGTTCCGGGAGAAATTTCTTCTTTGTCAGACGCCTCACGCGTGGGCAGCGCCATGCGCGGTGCGAACAGCTCTGCCAGCCGGCTGTCGCGGTGCTCGGGTACATGTAGCATGGCGACCACAGGCAGGGCGAATCCTTCTGGCAGCCGGGGCAACAAATTCAACAGTGCATCGACGCCGCCGGCCGAACCCGCGATGACGATGGCGTGGATATCGCGGCCTTCCAGCGCCGCGCCGAACCGCGCGGCGTTCATTGGCCCAGCTTCCTGTACAGCCGCTCGCGCTTGACCAGCGGTTCGAAGCGCTTTGCGTAGCCGGAAAATTCGATGCTTTCCTTGCTGCCCAGCGCCAGGAAACCGCGGTGGCACAGCGATTCGTGGAACAAGCCCAGCACCCGGTCCTGCAGCTTCTTGTTGAAATAAATCATCACATTGCGGCAAGAGATCAGCTGGGTCTCGGAAAACACGCTGTCGGTGGCCAGGCTGTGGTCGGCGAAGGTCACGTTGTCGACCAGCGAACGGTCGAACAGCGCGCCCTCGTAGGCGGCCGTGTAATAGTCCGAGAAGGCGGCCTTGCCGCCGGCCTGCTGGTAGTTCTCGGTGAACTTGCGCATGTCGCGCAGCGCAAACACGCCGCGCCGCGCCGCCTCCAGCGACTGCGGGTTGATATCGGTGGCGTAAATGATGGTGCGTTCGAGCAGTCCTTCTTCCTTGAGCAGGATCGCCATCGAATAGACTTCCTCGCCGGTGCTGCAGCCCGCAATCCACACTTTCAGCGACGGATAGGTGTGCAGGAAAGGCACCACGTGCTCGCGCAGCGCGGCGTAAAAGCTCGGGTCGCGAAACATCTCGGACACCGGGATCGTCAGGTACTGCAGCAGCTGCGAGAACGCCGCCGGGTCGTGCATCACGCGCGACTGCAGGCTCGAAACGGTGTCGCAGCCCATCTCGCGCATCCCGTGCAGCACGCGGCGCTTCTGCGAGGCGCCGGTATAGTCGCGGAAGTCGTAGTTATATTTGAGGTAGACCGCCTCCATCAGCAGCCTGACCTCGATGTCGATGTCCTTCGACGGCATCAGGTGCGCTCCAGGCTCGGCATCCACACCCGCAGCAGCGAATACAGGCGCGTCAGGTCGATCGGCTTGGCCAGGTAGTCGTTGGCGCCGGCGGCGATGCACTGCTCCTGGTCGTCCTTCATCGCCTTGGCGGTAACCGCGATGATCGGCAGGCGGTCGAAGCGGCCGTCGGCGCGGATGCGGCGCGTCGCTTCCAGCCCGTCCATCCCCGGCATCATGATGTCCATCAGGACCAGGTCGATGCCCGGCACCTCGTCCAGCTTGGACAAGGCCTCGAAGCCGTTGCGGCCGATCTCGACGATCGCGCCGCGCTGCTCCAGCGCGCTGGTCAGCGCGAACACGTTGCGCACGTCGTCGTCCACCAGCAGGATGGTGCGGCCTTCGAACACGCGGTCGCGGCTGCGCACGGTGCGCAGCATGCTCTGGCGCTCGCTCGACAGCTGCGACTCCACCCGGTGCAGGAACAGGGTCACTTCGTCGAGCAGGCGCTCGGGCGAACGGGCGCCCTTGATGATGATCGAACGCGAATACTTCATCAGGTCCGCTTCTTCGGTGCGGGTCAGGTTGCGGCCGGTGTACACGATCACCGGCGGGAACGAGCAGATGTCTTCGCGCGACATCTGTTCGAGCAGCTCGTTGCCCTGCATGTCGGGCAGCTTCAGGTCGATGATCATGCAGTCGAAGATCTCGCTGCGCAGCAGCGCCATCGCTTCCTGGCCCGAACCGACGGCGTCGATGTGCACGTCGTCGTCGGCGATCAGGGACACCACGCTCTCGCGCTGGCGCTCGTCGTCCTCGACCAGCAGGATACGCTTGATCTTCTGGGTGAACTTGTCTTCGAGCTTGCGGAACACCTGCTCCAGCTGCTCGCGCGTAGTCGGCTTGAGCGCGTAGCCAATCGCCCCGAGGTGCAGCGCTTCGCCGCCGTTATCCTGGCTCGACACAACGTGCACCGGGATGTGGCGCGTTTCCGGGCGTTCCTTCAGGGTCTGCAGCACCGACAGGCCGGAGCGGTCCGGCAGGCGCATGTCGAGCAGGATCGCATCGGGCGACTGTTCGGTCGCCAGGCGCAGGCCCTGCTCCGCGGTCAGCGCGACCATGCAGCGGTAGTCCATGTCGTGCGCCAGCTGGTAGAGGATGCGCGCAAACGCCGGGTCGTCCTCGATCACCAGCACCGTCCGTCCGCCTGCCGTTTGCGGCTGGTCGCGGTCGTCCGGGAAGGCTGGTTCGGGTGGCGCCGGTTCCGCTTCTGCCGCAGGCGGCAACGCGGTAACGGCTTCGGCGGCGGCCGGCGGCAGCGCCGGCGCTACCGGCGCCACCATCAGGTTGCGCGGCAGGCACAGGGTGAAGGTGCTGCCCACGCCAGGCTTGCTGGACACGGTCAGGGTGCCGCCCAGCAGGCCGGTCAGGTCGCGCGAAATCGACAGCCCGAGGCCAGTGCCGCCGAAGCGGCGGCTGGTGGTACCGTCGGCCTGGTGGAAGGCGTCGAAGATGCGTTCGTGCTGGTCTTGCGCAATGCCGATGCCCGAATCGGTGACGATGAAGCGCACCGTGCCATCGTCGGCGGCAGTCACCTTCAAGGACACTTCGCCGGCGTCGGTGAACTTCACCGCGTTCGACAGCAGGTTTTTCAGCACCTGTTCGAGGCGCTGGCGGTCGGTATGCAGCGTGCCGGGCACCGACTGGTCGATATCGACCCGGAACGCCAGCTTCTTCTGCATCGCCAGCGGCTCGAACACCATCGCCAGCGACTCCACCGTGCGGCGCAGCGGCACTTCTTCCGGCACCAGGTCAAGCTTGCCCGCTTCGACCTTCGAGATATCGAGGATGTCGTTGATCAGCTGGAGCAGGTCATTACCTGCCGAGTAGATGGTCTTGGCGAAGCGCACCTGCTCGTCGTTCAGGTTGCCCTGCGTGTTATCGGACAGCAGCTTGGCCAGGATCAGCGAGCTGTTAAGCGGCGTGCGCAGCTCGTGCGACATATTGGCCAGGAACTCCGACTTGTAGCGGCTGGCGCGTTCCAGCTCCTGCGCGCGGGCGCGCAGCTCGTCCTGCGCCAGCGTCAGCGCGGCGTTCTTCTGGTCGAGGTTCAGGGCCTGCTCGGCCAATTGATCGTTGGTTGTTTCGAGTTCGGCCTGCTGGTTTTCCAGGTTGGTCTGCGATTCTTCCAGCACGCGCGACTGCTCTTCGAGTTCCTCGTTGGCGGTGCGCAGTTCTTCCTGCTGCACCTGGAGTTCCTCGTTGAGCTGCTGGGTCTCGGCAAGCGCTTCCTGCAGGCGCTGGCGGTACTGCGCCGCCGCCACCGCCGCGCCGATGCTCTCGCCTGCCAGCTGCAAAAACTCGCCATCGCGCCGGCGCGCCTTGTGCAGGAAGCCGATCTCGATCACGCCATTGACCACGCCTTCGTTCGCAAACGGCACCACCAGCAGGTGGCGCGGTGCGCCCGAACCGAGGCCCGAGGTGACTTTGACATAGTCGCCCGGGACGTTGTCCAGGGTCAGGGTGCGGTTCTCGCTGGCGGCCTGGCCGACCAGGGTTTCGTGCCTGCCCAGTACCTGCTCGCGCTGCTCGCTCTCGCGGTCGAAACCATAGCTGGCTACGCGGCGCAGCGCGCCGCTGTCCTCGCGCACATACATGGCCGCCACCGCCCCGCCGAGGTAGCGCGTGACATATGCCAGCACCGAGCGCGCCAGCAGGCCGAGCGATTCCTGGCCGGCCGTCTGCACCGCCAGTTCGGTCTGGCCAGTGCGCAGCCAGGCCTGGCGCTGCATGGTTTCCGCGTGCGCCACCTGCTCTTCGAGCGCCGCGGTGTAGGTGCCCGACAGCCGCAGCAGTGCGCGCCGGCCGAACATCGCCAGCGCCCCCGCCACGATGGCCGAGAACAGCAGGTAGGCGCCGACCGACCAGTACACCACGGTGTAGGCGTCATCGTAGCGCTGCTGGCGCAGGCGCCGTTCGGTATTGACAAAGGTGTCGTATTCAGTCCGCACGCCGTCGGTGAGCACCTTGCCGCGCCCGCTGCGCACCGGTCCCACATAATCGCCGTTGGCGCGGCGCAGCGCGATCATTTCATCGGCAAACACGTACCACTGGCGCTGGGCCGACTCGACCCGGCGCAGCCGGTCCACCTGGGCCGGGCGCTCGGCCACCAGTTCCTTGAGCAAGACCAGGTCATCGGAAACGCGCGCCTTGGCCATCACATACGGCGCGAGGAAGCTTTCATCGCCCGAAATGAGGAAGCCGCGCAGGCCTGTTTCCATGTCCACGGACAGCTTGGCAGTCTCGTTGGCGTTGCTGATGACGCGCTGGGTATGTTCGACCAGGTTCAGTACGTGGACCAGATAAGCGGTGATGCCGACGAACACGGCAACGCTGAGGGCGCCGACAACGAGCGGCAGTGCAAAATTGCGGCTGAGGATGCGCCGGAACTGCGTGGTTTCGATGGTGCCTGGCATGGGGAACCCAATGATGAGAATCCCGGGAGTTTATCTCATCGTCAACATTTACGGCGCACACTTTGATGTTGCGCCCAATGCATCACGGCAACATCTTCGCCAGGTAGGGCGCGGTGCGGCTCCCCTTATGCGCCGCCACTTTGGCCGGCGGGCCGGCCACCACCACCTTGCCGCCGGCTTCCCCGGCGCCAGGGCCGATATCAATGACCCAGTCGCTGGCGGCCACTACACGCATGTTGTGCTCGACCAGAATCACGGTGTTGCCCGCCTCGACCAGTGAATCGAGCTGGGTGACCAGCTTTTCGACGTCGGCCGGGTGCAAGCCGGTGGTCGGCTCGTCCAGTATATAGAGCGTGTTGCCGCGCCCGGCGCGCTGCAGCTCGGTGGCCAGCTTGATGCGCTGGGCCTCGCCGCCGGACAGTTCGGTGGCGGGCTGCCCAAGCCGCAGGTAGCCCAGGCCCACTTCGCGCAGCACGTCCAGGGACCGCTTCACCGCCGCATCGGCGGCGAAGAACTCCGCCGCCGCGTCCACCGTCAGCTCCAGCACCTCGGCGATGTTCTTGCCGTTGTAAGTGATTTCCAGGGTCTTGGCGTTGTAGCGCGCACCCGAACAGGTCGGGCACGGCGCGTACACGCTTGGCAAAAACAGCAGTTCGACCATCACGAAGCCCTCGCCCGCGCAGTGCTCGCAGCGGCCCTTGGCCACATTGAACGAAAAGCGCCCGGCGTCGTAGCGCCGCGCGCGCGCCTGCCTGGTGCCCGCAAACAGCTTGCGCACATGGTCGAACAGCCCGGTGTAGGTGGCCAGGTTGGAGCGCGGCGTGCGCCCGATCGGCTTCTGGTCCACCCGCACCATGCGCTTGATGCCGGCCATGCCGTGCACGATGCGTCCCTCCAGGGGCGCGTCGGCCGCCGCTTCCAGCTCGCCGCCCTCCTCCGCCTCGGCCGGGATCTCGTGCCCCAGTTCGGCCGCCGCCAGTTCGACCAGCACCTGGCTGACCAGGCTCGATTTCCCGGACCCCGATACCCCGGTCACGCTGGTCATCACGCCTAGCGGGAACTGGGCGCTGAGCTGGTGCAGGTTGTTGCGGCTGACCCCTTCCAGCTTCAGCCAGTCCTTCGGCGCGCGCGGCATGCGCGCTTGCGGCGCTTTTTGTACGAACAGGTAGCGCCGGGTCTGCGAATCTTCGACCGTCTGCAGCCCTTGCGGCGGGCCGCTGTACAGCACCTGGCCACCCTGCTCGCCGGCGAACGGCCCGACGTCGACAATCCAGTCGGCGTGGCGGATCACGTCGAGCGAGTGCTCGACGACGAACAGCGAATTGCCCGACGCCTTGAGCTGCCCGAGCGCCGACAGCAGCGCTTCGGCGTCGGCCGGGTGCAGGCCGGCCGATGGTTCGTCGAGCACATACACCACGCCGAACAGGTTGGAGCGCACCTGGGTCGCCAGCCGGAGCCGCTGCAGCTCTCCCGGCGACAGGGTCGGCGTACTGCGTTCCAGCGACAGGTAACCGAGGCCCAAGTCGAGGAGCACGTCGAGCCGCGCGACCAGGTCGGCGGCGATGCGCTGCATGACGATCAGCTTTTCCGGATGTTCGGCCGCGGTTTTCGCATTCTTTTTCGCACTGCCGTCGGCATGCGGCCGCAGCAGGGTCGCCAGGCGTTCAAGCGGCATGCGCGAAATATCCGCGATGTCATGGCCCTCGAAGGTGACCGACAGCGATTCGGGCCGCAGGCGCTTGCCCTCGCACAGCGGACAGTCGGTGCTGACCATGTAGCGCGCCGCGCGCTTTTTCATCGACGCGCTTTCGGTGTTGGCAAAGGTTTGCAGCACATAGCGGCGCGCACCGGTAAATGTGCCCTGGTAGCTCGGCGTCTCCTTGCGCTTGAGCGCGCGTTTGGTCTCCTCCGGCGTGAAGCCGGCGTAGACCGGAACCGTCGGCTGTTCGTCGGTGAACAAGATCCAGTCGCGCGCTTTTTTTGGCAGCTCGCGCCACGGCGTATCGACGTCGTACCCGAGCGTGACGAGGATGTCGCGCAGGTTCTGGCCATGCCAGGCGGTCGGCCATGCGGCGACGGCGCGCTCGCGGATGGTCAGCGAGTCGTCCGGCACCATCGACTGCTCGGTCACTTCGTACACCCGTCCCAGGCCGTGGCACTGCGGGCAGGCGCCGTCCGGCGTATTTGGCGAAAACGCCTCGGCGTACAGCAGCTCCTGGCCGCGCGGGTAATCGCCGGCGCGCGAATACAGCATGCGCAGCGAATTGGACAAGGTGCTGACGCTGCCGACCGACGAACGGGCGGTCGGCGAACCGCGCTGCTGCTGCAGCGCGACCGCGGGCGGCAGGCCGTCGATGTGGTCGACCTCGGGCACCGGCATCTGGTGGAACAGGCGGCGCGCGTAGGGCGACACCGATTCGAGGTAGCGCCGCTGCGCTTCCGCGTACAGGGTGCCGAAGGCGAGCGAGGACTTGCCCGATCCTGACACGCCGGTAAACACGACCAGTGCATCACGCGGGATCTCGAGGCTGACGTTCTTCAGGTTGTGTTCGCGCGCGCCGCGCACCTGTACGAAGCCCGCATGCGGCTTGTTGTTTCTATCCATTGTCACCTCGGTACGGGAAGAATCTCCTGCTTCCCATTAGACCGGCAGCCGGGCCCGGCTACTGTACGGTGTCACACCTTTGGCGCGCACGGCGGGCGCAGGCATGAAAAAAGCCGCCGGGCTTGCGCCGGGCGGCTTGTAAGGAGCTGGCGCGCACAGGGCGCGCCAGGAATCCGTATTACTTGGTGGTGGTACGGGTACCAACAACTTCAACGGTCACGCGGCGGTTCTTTGCGCGGCCTTCCGAGGTGCTGTTGTCAGCAACTGGCTGGGTCTCGCCCTTGCCTTCGGTGTACACGCGGCTCTGGTCAACACCCTTCGACACGATGTAAGCCTTGACAGCTTCAGCGCGGCGCAGCGACAGCTTCTGGTTGTAAGCGTCGGTGCCGATCGAGTCGGTGTGGCCAACGGTAACCATCACTTCGGTGTTCATGCCTTGCAGCTTGTTCAGCAGGTCGTCCAGGGCAGCTTTGCCTTCTGGCTTGACGATGGCCTTGTCGAAGTCGAACAGCGCTTCAGCGGCGAACGATACTTTTTCCGAGGTTGGCACTGGTGCTGGCTCGGCTACTGGCGCTGGTGCCGGTGCAGCTTCGACCGGAGCCGGTGCTGGCGGAGCGACGTAGACAGGTGCTGGCGCAGGGTTGCCCAGCTTGTAGACCAGGCCGATCGAGTACAGGTCCGCCTTGCCGTTGTCCGACAGGAAGTCGCGGGTACGGACGCGCTCAGCTTCGAGGCGCAGCGACAGCTTCTGGCTCAGGCTCATCTCAGCGCCTACGCCGAAGTGCGGCTTCCACTTGCCTTCGTTGTGTTCAGCAGGCGCTGCTTCGTTGACGCGCGAACCGGTGAAGTCGGTGTCAGCCTTGACATAGCCCATACCAGCACGTGCGAACAGCATGAAGCGCTGCGACAGCGGCAGTTTGCCGATCAGGTCAGCGTTGATGCCGCGGATGCGCACGTCGCCGTTCAGGGTGCCGCCCTGGACGGTGCGGGTGCTGTAGGTGAAGTTGCCCATGTCGAAGTAGCCGCCTTCAACTGCCAGGTAGCGGTTGATGTGCTTACCAGCGAACAGCTTGAAGCCGACGTCTTTTTCGTCGCTCGACCATGCGTTCACGGTCTGGGTCGGGGTGGTTACCTGGCGGGCAGCAGCGCGGTCATCGATATGGACGCGCGAACGGCCGATCGAAGCGCCGATGTAGGCTGCGCTGTTGTTCCACGCTTCCAGGTTGCTGTCGGTGGTGATCATCGCGTCTGGTGCGGCCGGAGCCATCGAGCCGTCCTGGACCATCGTGGTGGTCTGCGCTGGCATTGCGTCAGGCGTCGCGGTCGTGGTGGTCTGGACTGCGGTGGTGCCGGTGCCCATGTCCGTGGTGGTCGTGGTCGTGGTGCTCTGCGCCAGTACTGCCTGGCTTGCCAGGATTGCAGCTGCCATTGCGGTCAGTTTGAACATGTTTTTAGCTGATTTCATATTTTTCTTTCGTGTTAGTGGGATGCGATATACCCGGTTGCTTAATTAGTGCAGGCTAGCGCAGTTGCGTAGCTGTGATGTCACTATTACCTAAGGCCAACAGGCACTCCGTACGGTATCGAACATAAGGGTTGAAGGTTTGATAAAAGTCGCAAAAATACAACACATTGCTAGCGTAAAGGCAGCGAATCCATCGCCAGCAGTTCGGCTTCCTGCTCCTTGCGCAGTGAAGCCATGTGGATCGCGTACTGCTCGAAGCGCTGGTCTTCCTCGGTTTCAGGCGTCCATGTCGGCACTGGGACGGTGTCGCCGGCCCCGTCGACCGCCACGAACACGATCAGGCAGCGGGTGGTGCGCTTGCGCGCGCCGGTGCGCGGGTCGGTGGCCGCGACGTCCACCGCGATGTGCATGCTGGAGGTCCCGGTATGCACCACGGTGGCTTTCACCTCCACCACCTGGCCGATGAAGACCGGCTTGTAAAAGCTGATGCCGCCGATGTAGACGGTGACGCAGTAATAGCCGCTCCAGCCGACCGCACAGGCGTAGCCGGCCTGGTCGATCCATTTCATGACGGCGCCGCCGTGCACCTTGCCGCCAAAATTGACGTCGGTCGGCTCGGCCAGGAAACGCAGTGTGATCTCGCGCGGGCGCGCAGCGGTGATGCCTTGGTTCGTCATGAAAAACTCCGGTGTCGGCTGGCTCTGGACTTGTCATTCAATCATACATGGCGCTTCAATAATACTGTTGTGTGTATCCTGCTGCAATCAGCAAATGGCAAACCCGGGGGGCGGCGGCGTGTGGTGGACAGAGAGTTGGATAACGATCCAGCAAGAATTTTCAGACCTGGGCGATGCCACGGCCATTACGCGCGTCGTGGTCCGGCTGCTGGTGGCCGTCGCCCTCGGCGCCATCCTCGGCTATGAGCGCGAGTCGATCGGGGCCTCGGCCGGGCTGCGTACCCACATGCTGGTATCGCTCGGCTCCGCGCTGTTCGTCCTGATCCCGCTGCAGGCGGGCATGTCCATCGCCGACGTCTCGCGCGTGCTGCAGGGAGTGACCGCAGGCGTGGGCTTTTTGGGCGCCGGCGCGATCCTGAAATCGCAGAAGGAAGGCGAGATCACCGGGCTGACGACAGCAGCGAGCGTATGGCTCACGGCCGCCGTCGGCATCGCGGCGGGGATGGGCCGCGAGGCCACCGCAGTGTTAAGTGCGCTACTGGCGCTGATCATCCTGTCGCTGCTGCGCCGCACAGAGAACAAGCGCAAGGGATAAGGCGCCGGCGGCGCGCTATTTTTCGACGGAGAAGACGAACTTCGACTGGGTCGCGTACTCCTGCCCCGGCCGCAAAATCGTGCTTGGGAAGTTCGGATGATTGGGCGCATCGGGGAAATGCTGCGGTTCCAGGCAGAACCCGCCCCGGTAATAGTAGTTCCAGCCTTTGCCGGTCAGGCTGCCGTCGAGGAAGTTGCCGCTGTAGAACTGCACGCCGGGTTCCTCCGTATGCATTTCCAGCACCCGCCCGGACAAGGGTTCGACCACGCGCGCCGCCAGCTGGCATGCCTTGCCGCGCTTGTTGAGCACGAAGTTGTGGTCGTAACCGCCGCCATACTCCAGTTGCTCGTCCTTTTCGCCGATACGCTCGCCAATCGCGCGGGGCGTGCGGAAATCGAACGGCGTGCCCGCCACCGGCTGCAGTGCGCCGGTCGGAACCAGGGTGCTGTCCACCGGCGTGAACGCATCGGCGTCGATCGTCAACAGGTGGCCGAGAATGTCGCCCTTGCCTGCCAGGTTGAAGTAGGCGTGCTGGGTCAGGTTGACCGCCGTGTCCTTGTCGGTAACCGCGTGGAAGCGCACCCACAGCTCGTTGGCGGCGCTAAGCTCGTAGACCACAGTCACGTCGAGATTGCCTGGATAGCCCTGCTCGCCATCGACACTGCGGTAGCTGAGGGTCAGGCCGACGCTGTCGCCGTGCTCGAACGGTTCCACGTTCCAGAACACGCGGTGGAAACCCATCGGCCCGCCGTGCAGGTGATTCTCGCCATTGTTGACGGGCAGCTGGATCAGCTTGCCGTCGAGGACGAACTGGCCCTTGGCAATGCGGTTGCCATGGCGGCCGATCAGCGCGCCGAAGTAAGGCGAGTCTTCCAGATAGGGCAAGACATTGTCGAAGCCCAGGTTGATGTCGGCAAACTTGCCGTCGCGGTCAGGAGTATGAATTTCCGTGATGACGCCGCCGAAGTCGCTGATCTTGACGACCAGGCCGTTGGGATTCATCAAGGTATATAAGGTGGCGCGCCTGCCGTCTGGCAGCGTGCCGAAGTCGCCCTGCTGAATGTTTGCTTGCACCGAGTTCCTCGCTTGTCGCCCATGATGTCTGTGTAGGTCGGGGAATGGTACACCAGCATCCCCGTTTCACCCGCTCCGCCACGTACCGAAACGCGCGGCCGGTCCCTCAGAAATTGTGCGCCAGGGTCAGGCGGACGCTGCGCGGTTCGACCGGATGGAAATGAACGTCCTCGACGCCGCCGGCCTCCTCGCCGCGCAAGCGCGAGCGATACAGGTAATCCACATCGCTGGCCTGGCGGTCCAGCAGGTTGAAGACGTCGAGCGAGATCCGTGTCGCCTTCGACACCGCGTAGCCTATCCTTCCATACAGCAGCGCCGTCGAACGCGACTTCACCGAGCCATCCTCGACCAGCGGCCGCGGACCGAAATACCTGGCCTGCACCCCGCCCGACCAGCGCCCCAGCCCGGTGACCGTGGCGCCGAACGAGGCCACCTTGCCAAGCGAGCCGGGAATGCGCGGTCCCGCCGGGTCAGGCTGGGTAAAGCGGGCCCGCGACACCGCCAGGTCGACGTCGAACAGCAGCCACGGCGCCGCAACGTAGTGGTTATTCCATTCGATGCCGCGCCGGCTGCTGGCCCGGCTCGCTTCGGTGTCGCCGACATCGCCAATGAACAGCAGCTCCGAATCGATATCCAGCCGCCACAGCGCCAGCGAACTTTGCAGCCCCGGGACGATTTCGGTGCGCGCGCCCAGCTCGATGCCGCGGGTGGCAACCAGGGGCGTGACCGGGTCCACCGCTTGGGCCACCCCGCGCGCATCGTTGCTGTGGAAGCCCTTGCCGGCATTGACGAACAGCTCGGTTTTGCTCCACGGCCCGAACACCAGCGACAGCTTGGGCGAGGCGATGCCGTCCGACGCCCTGCCCGGATTGCCGCCGATGCTGCTGTCGACGTCAAACCGGTAACGGTCGTAGCGCACCCCCGCCACGCTGCGAAATGCCGGCAGCCAGGCGATGGTGTTCTCGACGTACACGCCGGCGCTCGCTTCGGTCAGGCGGTCTTCGCGCACGGTGGCGCCGCGCGCGCGCTGCACGCTTTGGTACAGGCCCACCGGCGCGAGGCGGTCGGCGCGCGCCTGCAGGCCGACCTTGTTGCGCATCGCCAGCCCGTTCACGCTGCCCGTCCAGCTGTGGGCGGCGTTCAGTCCGGCCATGCGCCGCCGTTCGCTTTGGGTGAACTGGTCGCCGTCGTCCGGATTGTCGAGGAAGTAGGTGAAATTGCTGTACAGGTCCAGCGATGAGGCCACGGCGTAGGCATCGACCTCGGTCAGGCTGCCTGCGCCGCGCTTGCGCAGCGCCCACGACAGGCTGTAGCGCGACGAGGCGCCGCCGTCGCTGGCGTCGACGCCATCGAACCTGCCCAGCTGGCCGCCCTCGACTGCCCGCAGCGGCACCTGGTCGGTGGCCTTCCATGTGTTGCGGTAGGCCATGGCGGTAAGCGAGAAGCCGTCGCTGCTGCTGCCGTGCACGTAGCGCACCGTCGCGTTGTACTTGCGCAGGTCCTCCGGGGTTTGCCATGGCCCGCGGTTGCGGTGCACCTCAAGCCCGTACACCACGTTGCCGTCACGGGCGGCCACCGAGTCGGTCACCACCATCCGGCGGTAGCCGTTCTCGCCAATCGACACGGTGGCAGTGCCGTTGGGCAGCCTGTCGGCCAGCCGCATGCGCGCCGAGCCGGCCGACGAGAAGTCGCCCTCGCTGGCGAAGTACGGCCCTTTCTTGTATTCGATCCGCTGGACCAGTTCGGGGATCAGGAAACCCAGGTCGGTGTAGCCCTGGCCATGCGCATGCGAGCGCATGTTGACCGGCATGCCGTCGACATGGGTGGCGAAATCGGTGCCGTGGTCGAGGTTGAAGCCGCGCAGGAAGTACTGGTTGGCCTTACCGTCGCCGCTGTGCTGGGTAACGATCATGCCGGGGACGAATTCGAGCAGTTCGCCAGTGCGCAGCGCCGGCCGGTTGCGGATCAGGTCGGACGTGACCGTGCCTTCGCTTGCCGCGTCGGACGTGCCAACCGCGTTGTCGTAGTGCCCCACAACGGTCACTGAAGTTAACCTGGCCTCGCCTGGCTCGCCAGCGCCCGCGTAAGCGCTGGTCGCACAGAGCAGCGCAGCCACATACGGACAATGCTTTTTCGACATCATTTGTACCCCCCGTTTCACGTATTCGCTCGAACTTGTACGGCTGCCGCACGGGATTGGATTCGCTGCCGGCACTGGAAACATGCTTCGTTGCCATAACGCAATATCATGCGATTCGTGCTCTTGCGTTCGGCGTAAGCTCAACGTAAGCAAACTGTAAGAATCCTAGAACATTCTTGCAGAGCGATTTGCCATGCATATAAGAAACAGGAGGTAGCCCCGAGTAGCGAGCGTCGAGATTTATCGGTTTTGATCCATGTAAAACTAAAACACAGGAGACACACGATGAAGAAGAGCGATACCAAGACCCAGGACACCGTTTCAACCCGCCGCAAATTCATCGGCACGGCCGCGGGCACTGCCCTCGCGGTGCCGATGATTGCCACTGCCCAGACCCCGACCCAGTTGCGCTTCCAGAGCACCTGGCCGAGCAAGGACATCTTCCACGAGTACGCACTCGACTTCGCGAAGAAGGTCAACGACATGACCGGCGGCGACCTGAAGATCGAAGTACTCCCTGCCGGCGCGGTGGTTCCCGCCTTCGGCCTGCTCGACGCGGTATCGAAGGGAACGCTGGACGGCGGCCACGGCGTGATGGGCTACAACTACGGCAAGCAAAGCGCGATTGCGCTGTGGACCTCGGGCCCGGTGTTCGGCATGGACGCGAACATGGTCCTGGCCTGGCACAAGTACGGCGGCGGCAAGGAGCTGCTGGCCAAGCTGTACAACTCGATCGGCGCCAACGTTGTCTCCTACCTCACCGGCCCGATGCCGACCCAGCCGCTGGGCTGGTTCAAGAAGCCAATCACCAAGGTCGAAGACCTGAAGGGCACCAAGTTCCGCACCAACGGCCTGGCGATCGACCTGTTCACCGCGATGGGCGCGGCGGTCAACGCGCTGCCTGGCGGCGAGATCGTCCCGGCGATGGACCGCGGCCTGCTCGATGGCGCTGAATTCAACAACGCGACCTCCGACCGCATCCTCGGCTTCCCGGACGTTTCCAAGGTCTGCATGCTGCAAAGCTTCCACCAGATGTCGGAACAGTTCGAGATCTCGTTCAACAAGACCAAGTTCAACGCCCTGCCGGCCAAGATGCGCGCGATTATCGACAACGCCGTCGAAGCGTCGTCGGCGGACATGTCGTGGAAAGCGATCGACCGCTACTCCAAGGACTACCGCGACATGCAGGCCAAGGACGGCGTCAAGTTCTACAAAACCCCGGACTCGGTACTGCAGGCGCAGCTGGCGATCTGGGACGACGTGGTGAAGAAAAAGGGCGCGGACAACCCGCTGTTCCGCGAGGTGGAGGCATCGCAGCGCGCGTTCGCCGACCGCGCCATGAAGTGGGACATGGACACCAACGCCCCGCGGCGCATGGCGTACAACCATTACTTTGCGCGAAAGGCGGCGCCGAAGAAGGCGTAAGCCCGACAGGACATGTCCTGCACACCATCCAGCTCACCGGATGGTGTTTTTTTATCCGGGCCGCCGCCTTTGCTTCAGGAGCACCACATGCAGAACCTCTTATTTTTTGTCGACCGGGTGAGCAGCTGGGTCGGCCAGGTCTTTTCCTGGCTGATCGTCGCGCTCACTTTTCTTATTTCATGGGAGGTGTTCGCGCGCTATGTGCTGAACAGCCCCAATCCCTGGGCCTTCGACCTTATGATCATGGCCTACGGTACCGCCTTCATGATGGCCGGCGCTTATACCCTGGCCAAGAGCGGCCATGTACGCGGCGACGTGCTGTACGGTTTTTTCCCGCCCCGCCTGCAGGCCGGGCTCGACCTGGTGCTGTACATCGTCTTCTTCATTCCCGGCGTCGTCGCGCTGGTATGGGCAGGCTATACCTATGCCGCCGAATCGATGGCGATCAACGAACACTCGACGCTGACCGCCAACGGGCCGCCGCTGTACCCGTTCAAGATGGTCATTCCAATTTCCGGCGCGCTGCTGCTGTTGCAGGGCTTCGCTGAAATCATCCGCTGCATCGCCTGCCTGCGCGATGGCGCCTGGCCGCCGCGCGAACGCGACGTCGAGGAAGTCGATGTCGACCAGCTGCGCGAAATGGTGCACGTCAACGACACCGACGCCGCCACGCGTCCGGAGGGCCAGCGATGAAAAAGGAAATCTGGTTCGGGCTGTCCATCCTTGTTGCGCTGGTCATTATCCTGTTCGCCTTCATGCCGGCGCCTGCCGACATGACCAACGGCCACGTTGGCCTACTGATGCTGGCCCTGGTGGTCATCGCCATCATGCTCGGCTTCCCTACCGCGTTCACCCTGATGGGCATGGGAGTGATGTTCGCATTTTACGCCTTCTATACCCGCGACCCCGGACAGGCATGGCAGCAGACGCTGGACCTGATGGTGCAGCGCGCCTATTCGGTGATGGCCAACGACGTGCTGATCTCGATCCCGCTGTTCATCTTCATGGGCTACCTGGTCGAACGCGCCAACCTGATCGAACGGCTGTTCAAAAGCCTGCACATCGCGATGGCGCGGGTCCCGGGATCGCTGGCGGTGGCCACCATCGTCACCTGCGCGATCTTCGCCACCGCCACCGGCATCGTCGGCGCGGTGGTCACGCTGATGGGGTTGCTGGCGCTGCCGGCGATGCTCAAGGCCGGCTACAGCACCCAGCTGTCGGCTGGCGCCATCACGGCGGGCGGCTGCCTCGGCATCCTGATTCCGCCGTCGGTGCTGCTGATCGTGTATGGCGCCACCGCCGGTGTTTCGGTGGTCAAGCTGTATGCCGGCGCGCTGTTCCCGGGGATTATGCTGGCGGTGCTGTACATCGGCTATGTGCTGATCCTTGCCAAAGTGAAGCCGAGCGCGGCGCCGCCGCTGTCGGAAGAAGACCGCCGTGTCGAACTGCCTGAGCATGCCACCCGCATCCTCGCCGGCGGCCCGACCGGCGCGCTGCCTGGACTGCTTGGCGCCCTGACGGGAAAGCGCCCGGCCGGCGTACCGCAGCGCACTGTGCTGGGGCAGCTGTTCGTCGCCCTGCTGCCGGCGATCGCACTGGCGCTGTTCCTTGGCCTGGGCTACCGTGCATTTACCGGACCGGTTGACGCCCCGACCGAGATGGTCGAGATGGGCGCGGCGCAGGAAGTGCAGCCCGAGGCCAGCTACGAGGGCGGACTGCAAGAACCGCCTGTCGAAGGCGGGCTGGAAGAGCCGCCGGTGGAAGGCGGCCTGGCGGAACCGCCAGGCGCCGAAGCCCCTGCCGCCGCCGCGCCGATTCCCGCAACAGAGGCAAGCAGCGCGCCAGCCCAGCCGGCCTCGCAAACGGCGCCCCGGGCGTACTGGGTCGCGATGGCTGTGTGCGTCGCACTGGCCGCGGCCTTCTACGCCTACTTCAGCTTTGCCCGGCTGGAGATCTTCAAGATGCTGCTCGGCTCATTGTTCCCGCTGGCCTTCATGATTCTCGCGGTACTGGGCAGTATCGTGTTCGGGCTCGCCACCCCGACCGAAGCGGCGGCAATGGGCGCACTCGGCGGCATGGTGCTGGCGATCGCCTACCGGCGCTTCAACTTCGGCATGCTGAGGGAATCGGCCCACCTGGCGACCAAGACCAGCGCGATGGTGTGCTGGCTGTTCGTCGGATCGAGCATCTTCTCGGCCGCCTTCGCGCTGCTGGGCGGCCAGGAGATCATCAACGACTGGGTGCTGTCGATGGACCTGACGCCGGTGCAGTTCATGCTGCTGGCGCAAGTGATCATCTTCCTGCTTGGCTGGCCGCTGGAATGGACCGAGATCATCGTCATCTTCATGCCGATCTTCGTGCCGCTGCTGGCGCACTTCAACATCGACCCGCTGTTCTTCGGGCTGCTTGTCGCGATGAACCTGCAGACCGCGTTCCTGTCGCCGCCTGTTGCAATGTCCGCCTTCTATCTGAAGGGCGTGGCGCCGCCGCATGTGACGCTGAACCAGATCTTCATGGGCATGTTGCCGTTCATGGCGATTCAGGTGGTAGGCATCATCTTGCTGTACACCTTCCCGGCGATTGGCTTGTGGCTGCCGGAGCTGCTGTACAACTAATGGCCCGCAGGCGGGGTTGTCAACCGAAAAAAGGCACGCGCGTCGCGTGCCTTTTTCTTGTCACAAAGGACATGGCCGGGCTAGGGCTCGGTCATCTGGCGCATGCGCCGGCGCAGTTCGCGCTCACGCCTGTCCTCTTCCTTGCGGTCGTGCCGGATGGCCCGCCACAGCGACACCACCATCAGGACGATCACCAGCGTAAACGGCAGCGCAAACACGATGGTGGCCGTCTGCACCGCTTTCAAGCCGCCGGCCAGCAGCAGGCTGATGGCGATGCCGGCAACCAGCGTGCCCCACACCAGTTTGATCCGCCCCGGCGGATTCGGATTGCCGCCGGTGCTCATCATGCCAAGCACCAGCACCGCGGAGTCGCCCGAGGTAACGAAAAACACCAGTACCACCAGGGTCGCCGCGAACGACATGACAGCGCCGAACGGCATCACATCGAACATGGCGAACAGCGCCGTCGACACGTCGGCCTTGACCGCGTCGGCGATCGGAACGCCCTGCCAGATTTCCATGTACAACGCGCTGCCACCGAACACCGAAAACCAGACAAAGGCGGCCAGCGACGGCGCCATCATGGTGCCGAAAATGAACTCGCGGATGGTGCGCCCGCGCGAGACCCGCGCGATGAACAGGCCAACGAAAGGCGACCAGGAAATCCACCAGGCCCAGTAGAAGATGGTCCAGCCGCCGACCCATTTGCTATCGCGGAACGGGGTGGCGCGCAGGCTCATTCGCACCAGCTCGCTGAGGTAGCTGCCGAGCGTGTTGGTGAAAGTGTCGATGATCGCCACCGTCGGGCCGAGGATGAACACCGCTGCGGTCAGGGATACGGCAAGGCCCATGTTAAAGGTCGACAGGTACTTAATGCGCGCTCGACGCCGGTGACCGCCGAGATCATGAACAGCACCGCCGTCACCGCGATGATCGCCACCTGCGTGGGAGCGCTGACTTCAAGCCCGAACACGGCCTGGAAGCCGCTGTTGATCTGCAGTGCGCCCATGCCCAGCGACGCCGCCACCCCGAACGCGGTGGCGATGACCGCCAGTCCGTTGAATACACCCGCCATGCGCTGGACCGGCTTCCACGGCAGCGCGCTGGTGGATGTGCTGATCAGGGCGTCGCCCTGGCGGCGATACTGGAAGAAGGCGATCGCCAGCGCGACGACGCTGTACACGGCCCATGGATGAAGGCCCCAGTGGAAGAAGGCGTAGCGCATGCCGGCATTGGCCGCCTCCGGGGTGCCGGGGAGGACGCCGGGCGGGGCGTCGGCGTAATGCGAGATCGGCTCGGCCACGCCCCAGAACACCAGGCCGATACCCATGCCGGCCGCGAACAGCATGGCGAACCAGCTGCCCGCCGAGAATTCCGGTTCGTCGTCTTCGCCGCCAAGCTTCAGGTCGCCGTAGCGCGTGACGGCGACGAAGATCGCGAAGACCACCAGCCCCAGCACGATCCACAGGTACAACCAGCCGAAGTTGCGCGTGATGCTGGCCAGTGCGGTGTCGAATACGGACGCCATCGCCGCTGGCGCGAGTATTCCCCATAGCACGATAAGGAGGATGAAGCCTGCCGTTAAGATGAGTTGCATGTTGCCTCCTTATAGGCCGGCAAGCGCTGCGGGTGCGGCGCGGGCGAGCGCTAGCGATGTTAGCAAATTATCAGCAAAGTGCGACGCACCGGTTGCACGCAGGCGGGGGCAGGCGGATGTTCGATTACGATCGTGTGGCTTCCGCCCTACCGGACGATGCGGAAGCTATCCGCGAACCGGAGTCGATGCCAACTCGCCGACGACCGTGTTCCACTGCCTGACGCGGTAGCCGGTGACCAGCCCGTGAATCACATACGGGTCGGCCCTGGCGAACTTTTCCACCACTTCCGGCGACTCGGCCTGGAACATCAGCACCGCCATGTCGGCCGGGTCGGACAGCGCGCCGGCCACGACAATCTCGCCGCGCTGCTGCGCATCCCAGGCCAGTTTCAGGTGCTCGTTGCGGAATTCGCCGCGGCGTTCGAGGTAGTCAGGTGCCAGCTCGTACATCAACAGGTAGTGCATGCGTGGTCCTTTTAAAGGAAGCGGTCGAGGATCTTGCGGCTGTTCTTATCGATCGTGAACATATCGCGGATCAGGAAGTGGATGCCGTGGTTGTCGGCCACCAGCAGCGAGGTGGCGCCGATGCGGCGGATGTCTTCTTCGCCCTTGAGCAGGAATTCGGTCTGGCCACGGTCGGTCGCGACAGTCCATGTGCACGGCGTCGCGAAACTGGTGACGCCGACGATGCGCAGGATCTCTGGCATGAACTCGCGCCCTTCCAGTTCGTCATGCACCAGCTGGCGGATATCGTCCGGCAGCCCGGCCAACTCGTCGATCCATGCGACCTCCTTGCCGGTTGGCAGAACCATCGAGATGCCTTCATCAGGCGCCTGGATCGGGAAGGCGCGCACCGGCAGCACGCCCTGGTGCACCTGGCCGTCTTCTGCGGTCAGGACAAGCTTGCCGAAGCTGTTGCGGGTCAGTTGAAACGCCATCTTATTCCCCGTCCTTGTCGTCCATGTCCGTATCCACGTTGCGCGCCTGCGCTTCGTAGAGGCGGAAGTAAGCGCCTTCGCGCGCCATCAGTTCGTCGTGGCTGCCCTGCTCCACCACCACGCCCCGGTCCATGACCACCAGGCGGTCGGCGCGGTGCAAGGTCGACAGGCGGTGCGCAATCGCGATGGTGGTGCGGCCTTGTACCAGGTTGTCGAGCGCCTTCTGGATTTCCTTTTCGGTTTCCGAGTCGACCGACGACGTGGCTTCGTCCATGATCAGGATGCGCGGGTCGATCAGCAGCGCGCGCGCGATCGAGATGCGCTGGCGTTCGCCGCCCGACAGGCCCTGGCCGCGTTCGCCCACCATCGAGTCGTAACCCTGCGGCAGGCGCAGGATGAATTCGTGGGCGTGCGCGGCGCGCGCAGCGGCAATGATCTGCTGGCGCGTGGCGTTCGGTTTGCCGTAGGCGATGTTCTCGGCGATCGTGCCGAAGAACAGGAAAGGCTCCTGCAGCACCAGGCCGATATTGCTGCGGTATTCTGCGACCGGGAACGAACGGATATCCACGCCATCGAGCAAAATCGCGCCTTCGGATACGTCGTAGAAGCGGCAGATCAGGTTGACCAGCGTGCTCTTGCCCGAACCGCTGTGGCCAACCAGGCCGACGAATTCGCCGGCCTTGATATTGAGCGTCACGCCGCGGTTGACGGCGCGGTTACCGTAGCGGAAACCCACTTCGCGCAGGTCGATGCGGCCTTCCACCTTGTCCAGCTTGACCGGGTTGGCCGGTTCGGCCACGCTCGACACGTGGTCGAGGATGTCGAAGATGCGCTTGGCGGCGGACGCCGACTTCTGGGTCACCGACACGATGCGGCTCATCGAATCGAGCCTGCCATAGAAGCGCGTGCTGTAGGCGATGAAGGCGGACAGCACGCCGACGGTGATCTCGCCTTTCGACACCTGCCAGATGCCGAACACCCAGATCACCAGCAGGCCAAGCTCGGTCAGGAACGATACGGTCGGCGAGAACAGCGACCACACGCGATTGAGCTTGTCGTTGACGGCGAGGTTATGCTTGTTCGCTTCGCGGAAGCGAACCGCTTCGCGCTTTTCCTGGGCAAAGGCCTTGACCACGCGGATGCCGGGAATGGTATCGGCCAGCACGTTGGTCACCTCGCCCCACACGCGGTCGATCTTTTCAAAGCCGGTGCGCAGGCGGTCGCGCACCACATGGATCATCCAGGCGATGAACGGCAGCGGCACCAGGGTGATCACCGCCAGCCACGGGTTAATCGAGAACAGGATCACGCCTGTCATCGTGATCATCAACACGTCGGACACGAAGTCGAGCAGGTGCAGCGAGAGGAACACGCTGATCCGGTCGCTGCCGCTGCCGATGCGCGACATCAGGTCGCCGGTGCGTTTGCCGCCGAAGAATTCAAGCGACAGCTTGAGCAGGTGCTCATACGTGGTCGAGCGCAGGTCGGCCGCCACGCGCTCGGACACCAGCGCCAGCACATAGGTTTTGCCCCAGCCAAGCGCCCACGCCAGCACCGCCGACGCAAACAGGCCGCCCATGTACAGGATCACCAGGTCGTTGTCGATCTTCTGGCCGTTCTGGTAAGGGATCAGCACGTTGTCCATCAGCGGCATGGTCAGGTACGGCGGGATCATGTGCGCCGCGGTACTGGCCAGCATCAGGAAGAAGCCGAGCGCCAGCTGCCACTGGTAAGGCCGGGCGAAGCGCCACAGGCGGAACAGGGTCCAGGTCGACGGCGGCGTGTGCAGCACCTTGGTGCAGATCGGGCATTCTTCTTCGTCCGGCTCGAGCGGCGCCTTGCAGCTCGGGCAGGTGTTTTGTTCGGCGACCTTCACCGGCAGCCCGCTCAGGTGGCTGTCGAGCTGTTCGCGGAACTGGTCGACCACGCGGATCGCCTGCAGGTTCTTGCCAAGCGTGAAACGCCAGGCCGCCAGCCGGCCTTGCTTGTCTACTAACTCGAGATGGCCGACACCGGCGTGATCGTGGTGCAGCAGCGACAGTCCATCCCGGAAATGCCACTCGTTCCAGGTCGTTTCCCCTGCCCCGCGCGCCATCAAACGGCGGTTGGTGACGACCACCAGGCCTTCGCCAAAACGCAATCGCGTGTCGAGGTCAACCTCCAGGGCACTTAAAACGTTTTCCCCAGATGAAAGTTTTTTCTCGACCTCCGGTTGCCACTGTTCCGGGATAGACACCGGCGCTGGCGCGAGGATGGCGGTAGAAATAAGTTGTTCAGTTGTCATCGTATTGCATATTCCGGCTCAAGGCCACGCCTGGCAAGCAGGGGTTTTGGAAAATCGGGGAAGGCGGTTCCAGGCTTGCGTCATCTAGACTGTTAGCTCGGAAAACCAGACTGGCAGAATTTGGTTCAGCGCGGTAAGCTTCGTCTCTGGCAAGTATACAACATGATGCGGATCAAGAAGCTTCACTACAGGCTGTTAAACACCAAGAACAACAGCCTGTTATTAAGAAACAAACTACATGACTAAGAAGAAAGAAATCGAATTTCTCCGTGTGACGCATCTGCGCGGCCCGAATATCTGGACCTACCGCCCGGTGATCGAAGCCTGGCTCGATATCGGCGCGCTTGAGGACTTTCCATCGAACCTGCTGCCTGGCCTGTACGAACGCCTGGTGGCCCTTCTGCCCGGCCTGGTCGAGCACCGCTGCGGCGTCGGCGAACGCGGCGGCTTCCTGGAGCGCCTGCGCGAAGGCACGTGGTCCGGCCATATCCTCGAACACGTGGTACTTGAACTGCAAAACCTGGCCGGCATGCGCACCGGCTTCGGCAAGACGCGTTCGACCAGCAAGGTCGGCATCTACAAGATGGCCTTCCGCACCCGCCAGGAAAAGGTCGGCCGCGCCGCCCTGGTCGCGGGCCGCGACCTCCTGATGGCGGCGATCGAAGACAAGCCGTTCGACCTGGCCACCGTGGTGCGCGACCTGCAGGAGATGGTGGACGACTGCTGCCTCGGCCCGAGCACCGGCCACATCGTCGAAGCCGCCACCGACCGCCGCATCCCGTCGATCCGCCTCACCGAGGGCAACCTGGTCCAGCTTGGACACGGCGCCGCCCAGCGCCGCATCTGGACCGCCGAGACCGACCGCACCAGCGCGATCGCCGAAGGCATCTCCAGCGACAAGGACCTGACCAAGACGCTGCTCAAATCCTGCGGCCTGCCGGTACCGGAAGGCAGCCTGGTCCGCAGCGCCGAAGAAGCATGGGAAGAAGCGCAGGACATCGGCCTGCCGGTGGTGATCAAGCCGTATGACGGCAACCACGGACGCGGTGTATCGCTGAACCTGATGACCCAGGCCGACGTTGAAGCGGCCTATAACGTCGCCGCGCGCAAGGGCGGCAGCAAGAGCGTGATCGTCGAGCGCTTCGTCACCGGCGACGAGCACCGCCTGCTGGTCGTCGGCAAGCAGCTGGTCGCAGCGGCCAAGGGCGAGTCGCTGTGGGTTACCGGCGACGGCGTACTGAATATTATCGAGCTGTGCAACCGCGACATCAACATCGACCCGCGCCGCGGCGAGACCGAGGACCATCCGCTCGGCCTGATCAAGCCTGACGTCAGCGCGGAGATCATCCTCGAGCTGGCGCGCCAGGGCATGGACGCGCAGTCGGTGCCGCTGGCCGGCCAGAAGGTGCTGATCCAGCCTAACGGCAATGTCGCCATCGACGTCACCGACGATGTGCACCCTTCCGTGGCCGCTGCCGCAACCCTGGCTGCGCGCGTGGTCGGCCTCGACATCGCGGGCATCGACCTGGTGATGGAAGACATTTCGCGACCGCTGGAAGAACAAGGCGGCGCGATCATCGAAGTCAACGCAAGCCCCGGCCTGCTGGCGCACCTCAAGCCAGCTATCGGCAAGCCGCGCGAAATCGGCTCGGCCATCGTCGGCAACCTGTTCGCCCCTGACGAAACCGGCCGCATCCCGATCATCGGCGTGACCGGCACGCGCGACACCAGCCTGATCGCGCGCATGGTCGGCTGCATGCTGCGCCTGACCGGCGTGCACACCGGCGTGGTCAACGCCACTGGCCTGTACCTCGACGAGCGCAAGGTCAGCAGCGCCAACAGCATGACCTTCGACGCCGGCGAGCGCCTGCTGATCAACCGCACGGTGCAAGCCGCGGTGTTTGAAAGCGACGCGCGCATGATCCTGACCGAAGGCCTGGCGTACGACCGCTGCGCCGTCGGCGTCGTCACCGACATGGACGGCGTCGAATCGCTGGGCGAGTTCTACATTGAGGACATGGACGCGATGGCAAACGTCATCCGCGCGCAGGTCGATGTGATCATGTCGGACGGCGCCGCGGTGCTGAACGCCGCGATAACCGAAGTGGCGGAACTGGCCACGCTGTGCGATGGCGAAGTGATTTTCTATGCGGAAGACCACGCGCTGCCGGCGATCGCGGAGCATCGCGCCGGCGGGCACCGCGCAGTGTTTGCGCGCGACGGCGCCATCGTGCTGGCCGAAGGCAGCGACGAAACCGTGCTGCTGGCAGTCTCCGCGCTCAAGCCTGCGACCGCGGCTTCCCAGGGCGCAGTATTGGCGGCCGTGGCGTCCATCTGGGCGCTCGGCATGGAGCCAGGCCTGATCGCGGCCGGACTTCGCAACTTCGACGCCAGCCAGGCAGGCCATTAAACAACAGCGGGCCTGGCGGCTTGCCGCCTGCCCTGCGCCCGCCGCCGCGCCGACGCGCGCGCGGGCGAATCGACCACATTAGGATGACGGTTTATGGAAGTATCTCGCGTACGGGCCCTGCGTGGCCCTAACCTCTGGAGCCACCACACATCGGTGGAAGCGATCGTCGCATGCGACAGCAATGAACAGTCGCTGGCCAACCTGCCCGGCTTCGAAGCACGCCTGCGCGCACGCTTCCCCGCCATCACGCCGCTGCAGCCAAGCGGCCATGAAGACGTTATCCCGATGGCGCACGTGCTGGAAGTGGCCGCACTCGACCTGCAGGCTCAGGCAGGCTGCCCGGTCACCTTCAGCCGCACTACCGCGACGCTGGAGGCGGGCATTTACCAGGTGGTGGTCGAGTACTCGGAAGAAGCGGTTGGCCGCCGCGCGCTGGAACTGGCGCGTCAACTGTGCAGCGCCGCGCAGAACGACACGCCGTTCGACCTGGAAGCCGCGCTGACCGAACTGCGCGACCTGGACGAAGACGTACGCCTCGGCCCATCGACCGGCTCCATCGTCGATGCCGCGGCGGCGCGTAATATCCCGTTCCGCCGCCTGACCGAAGGCAGCCTGGTGATGTTCGGCTGGGGCAGCCGCCAGCGCCGCATCCAGGCCGCTGAAATCGACACCACCGGCGCGATTGCCGAGACCATCGCGCAGGACAAGGAACTGACCAAGAAGCTGCTGCATGCCGCCGGCGTGCCGGTGCCGATGGGCCGCGTCGTGAGCGACCCGGAAGATGCATGGAACGCCGCGCTTGAAATCGGCCTGCCGGTCGTGATCAAGCCGAAGGACGGCAACCAGGGAAAAGGCGTCACGGTCAATGTAACCACCCGCGAACAGCTCGCTGCTGGCTTTACGGCCGCCGCCGAGTTCCGCGACGACGTGATGGTGGAACGCTACCTGCCGGGTAACGACTTCCGCCTGCTCGTGATCGGCAACAAGCTGATCGCCGCGGCGCGCCGCGATCCGCCGCAAGTGGTCGGCGATGGCGCCCACACCGTGCGCGAACTGGTCGACCAGGTCAACCTCGACCCGCGCCGCGGCAACGGCCACTCCACGTCGCTGACCAAGATCCGCTTCGACGACATCGCGCTGGCCAGCCTTGCCAAACAGGGCCTGCAAGCCGATTCCGTACCGGCCAAGGGCCAGCGCGTCATTTTGCGCAACAACGCCAACCTGTCGACCGGCGGCGCCGCCACTGACGTGACCGACGACGTGCACCCGGACGTCGCGGAGCGCGCGATTGCCGCCGCCCACATGGTCGGCCTCGACATCTGCGGCGTCGACCTGGTGTGCGACAGCGTGCTAAAACCGATCGAAGAACAGAATGGCGGCATCGTTGAAGTGAACGCGGCTCCCGGCCTGCGCATGCACCTGTCGCCATCGTTCGGCAAGGGCCGCGCGGTGGGCGAAGCGATTGTGTCGACCATGTTCGCCGCCGGCGACGACGGCCGCATTCCGGTGGTGGCCGTCACCGGCACCAACGGCAAGACCACGACGGTTCGCCTGATCGCCCACCTCCTGACCGCAGGCGGCCTGCGCACCGGCATGACCAACACCGACGGCGTCTACATCGAAGGCCGGCGCATCGACAGCGGCGACTGCAGCGGCCCGCGCAGCGCGCGCAATGTGCTGATGCACCCGGACGTCGACGCGGCAGTGTTTGAAACCGCGCGCGGCGGCCTGCTGCGCGAGGGCCTGGCGTTTGACCGCTGCAAAGTCGCCGTGGTGACCAACATCGGTTCGGGCGACCACCTCGGCCTGAACTACATCACCACCCTGGAGGACCTGGCGGTGCTCAAGCGCGTGATCGTGCAGAACGTGGCTGACGACGGCGTGGCGGTGCTGAATGCGGCCGACCCGATCGTCGCCGCGATGGCGCACAACTGCCGCGGCAGCGTAACCTTCTTCGCGGCGGACGTGAACCATCCGGTCATGTCGACTCACCGCGCTCAGGGCAACCGCGTGGTGTACGTTGACGGCGGCATGCTGGTCGCGGCCGAAGGCAAGACGGTAAACCAGGTGGCGCTGTCGGAAGTGCCGATCACCCGCAACGGCACGGTCGGTTTCCAGGTTGAGAACGTGATGGCGTCGGTAGCGGCGGCGTGGGGCACCGGCGTGGAATGGGACAGCATCTGCGCAGGCCTGAAGTCGTTCGCCAACGAGAGCGATAACGCGCCCGGCCGCTTTAACGTATTCAGTTACCGCGGTGCGACCGTGATCGCCGACTATGGCCACAACCCGGACGCGATCCTCGCGCTGGTGCGCGCGGTCGACAGCATGCCCGCCAGGCGCCGCCTGGTTGTCATCAGCGGCGCGGGCGACCGGCGCGACGAAGACATCCGCCAGCAGACCGAGATCCTCGGCAACGCGTTCGACGACGTGCTGCTGTACCAGGATCAGTGCCAGCGCGGACGCGAAGACGGCGAAGTCTTGGCGCTGCTGCGCCAGGGCCTGGCCGGCGCCAGCCGCACCACCCACGTCGACGAGATCAACGGCGAATTCGTCGCCATCGACAAGGCGCTGGCGCGCCTGGCCGAAGGTGACCTGTGCCTGATCCTGATCGACCAGGTCGACGAGGCCCTGGCCCACATCGCAGGCCGCGTCGCGGCAGGCTGACCTTGTTCCACGCGGCGCGCAATGCGCCGCGTGCGTCGCTTTACTGCTCCCCTCGTTCGGTGCTAAGTTTGCAGGACGGAGGATCGCATGGAACACACCACCCCTGTTGCCGCCGATCCAGATTACCTCCTCTGGATCGAGCGCCAGTGCGCGTTTCTCCGCAACAAGCAGTTTGATGAACTGGACCTGGAGACGCTGGCCGAGGAGCTCGACGCGATGGGTGGCAATGAAAGGCGCGAACTGCAATCGCGGCTGGAAACGCTGATGATGAACTTGCTCAAGTGCCAGTTCCAGCCCGAGCCGAAGTCGCGCGCCTGGCTTGGCGCCGTGCGCGAGCAGCGCTCCGAGATTGGCCGCATCCTGGAGCAGAGCCCCAGCCTCGACGGTGTCATTGCCGAGTACGCAGACCACGTGTACAAGGCAGCGTTCGAACGCGCCGGCGCCGAGACGGGCATCCCGCGCGCAGCATTCCCTCAAGCAAATCCCTACACCAAAGAGCAGTTGCTCGATCCCGATTTCGTGCCTACCTGAGCCGTTTCAGCCCTGCGGGCTATGCGTCATAGGCGGACAGTACTTGTTCAGATTGTCGGGCAGGTGGTCCGGGCACACGCCGCACTGCTTGTTTCCCGGCACCGCATAGTCGATAAAGTTCGGATACGGCAGGTTCAGGCCTGCCATGATCGCGCGAAACTCCTCCACTGACTTGCCCTGCCCCAGCCGCGGATTGCGCGCTTTCTCCTGCGCGATCGACGACACGTGGCGGTTCTGGTAGTCGTGCGCCGGATACACCAGGGTATCGTCGGGCAGCGCGAACAACTTGCGGTGCACGCTGTCATACAGGGTATCGGAATCGCCATTCTGGAAGTCGGTGCGCCCGCAACCGTCGATCAGCAGCGCGTCGCCGGTGAACACGCGGTCGCCAACGAGGTAGGCGAAATGCCCGCTGGTGTGGCCGGGCGTGTGCAGCGGCCTGAGGATGATCCCGCCTACTTGCAGCGGCTGGCCTTCCTGCAGCGGCAGGTCGGCGCACGCAACGCCTTCCGGTGCCGGAGCGGCAATCTTGCAGCCGGTGCGCTTGCGCAGCTCCATCGCGCCCGTAATGTGGTCGGCGTGGACGTGGGTGTCGACGGTCCACGCAAGCTTCAAGCCAAGCCTGGCTAGCTCGGCCAGGTCGCGGTCCTGGGTGACGATCACAGGATCAATGAGGAGAGCCTCACCCGTTTCCTCGCTGCCCAGCAGGTAGGTGTAGGTGCTCGATATCGGTTCGAATAATTGACGGAAGATCATGGCTCGCATCCTCTCACAGGTGAGCATTACGGGTGTTTGATTTGCTTTGATTTGCTAAGTATTGGACATCGCTCGGCGGAACTCAACTTCCGCGCATCGTGTCAAATCGTCCAGATGGAGTACGTATGAACCAACTGACTAACCGCAATCCGCAAGGGCCGCCAGGCGCGACCGACTATCAGTCCGACTTCTTGGCCTGGGTGGAACGGCAGGCCGCTTTGATGCGCGCCGGACAATTTAGCGAACTCGACCGCGAACACCTGCTTGAGGAACTGGAGTCGATGGGGTCGAATGAACACCATGAATTGCGCAGCCGCCTGATTGTCCTTCTCGCCCACTTACTCAAGTGCAGGTACCAGCCGCAGCGGAAATGCCGCAGCTGGTTTTCGACCCTCAGCGAGCAGCGCGACCAGATTGCGCTCCGGCTCGAGCGCAGCCCGAGCCTTCGCCTGTATTTGGATCGCTACATCAACGCGGCATATCGCTCGGCAGTGAACCGCGCCTCCCTGGAAACCGGCCTGGCGAAATCAGTATTTCCAGCTACTTCGCCGTTTTCTCAGGGCGAAGTGCTGGACAACGATTTCATTCCATAATTACCACACATCAATAAAACGCGACTGTGCTTTATGCGCGCGACGTGGGACCGTAAAAATGCTACCGTCATCGCATGGAAAATTTATGAACCAGTTAATCGACAGCGAATCGCTCGGACCAGCCCAGCGCCCGCCGGATGAACCTCCTTACGAGGAGGATTTTGTCCTGTGGGCGGAGAGACAAACCTGCTTGCTACGCCATGGTCGTCGCGATGAGCTCGACCGGGAACACTTGATCGTGGAGTTACAAGAAATGGCCGGCAGTCAACGGAGGGGATTGCGCAGCCGTCTCATCGTCCTTCTGATTCACTTGCTGAAGTGCCAGCACCAGCCGCAGCGCAAGTCCTCGACCTGGATAGCCACGCTGAGCGAACAGCGGTCGCAAATAGGGCTTCAGTTGGAAGATAGCCCAAGTCTTGCCGCTCATGTGATGAGCTATGCTGATAAAGCTTACCCGTCCGCCGTTACGCGAGCATCTCTTGAAACCGGGCTGGACGAGAGTTCATTCCCCCCAGCTAATCCGTACACCCGCGACGAACTACTTGATTTGAAATTTATCCCCTGACCAGCCGGAAACTTCCTCAAACGTGGCCTTTTCGCGGATTCATTGTCGTCGAAAGCGGTAAAATGGCGGTCTTGACATTGCGCCGCGCCTTGTCCGCCTCACAACGAAGAAGAAATGACGACTGTCCCCTCCGAAATCAACGCTGCCGCAGCCAAGAACGGCCCGACTGAAAAACATACGCCAATGATGCATCGGCGTATTCTCCTATGATGAATTCCATCTTTGGCGAAAAGTTACGCATAAACCTGCACTGACCACTGTTGTAATCACCAGTATTGGTCAAATGGCTTTCATGTATCATGTCAACAGGTCGTTCGACTTAACAATATTACAACTTCATGTACACAATCCAGCCGGCAACCATCGCTAACGATCTGCACGTAAAGTTAGTAAGCGCGTTAGTAAGCTCGTCGCATTACTTATCAACATCTAGCGGTGCGTTTGTCCGGTTTAGTGACGAACTCGACACGCTTGGCAAAGTGGACGCGGTATCGCGGTCACTCCTCTTGGTGTTGCTCTACACAATGGCTGGCGATCGGGAGCGGTGCGAATATTATCTCGATAACGCACAGCGCCTTCACGCGGACAAAGACCATGTGGAATTGGCTCGCCTTACGATGCTCTTGAACCTTGGATACTTTTCTGAAGCGATACCGTTTATAAGCATGCTCCGTCCACCGCAGTTTGGGCTTCCGACATTGCTTATGCTCAAGCCGCCGTGTAACGGCGCGTTCCATACTCTGACATCACTGTTCGACCAGGCCGCTAAGATGAATCTTCTAAATGGACCCACTGAACCAGTTTCACTTCGTCCCGCCACGGCAATAATGGACGAATGGGGTGATACTGATGAGGACTACGCTGCGGCATTAGATATCGCAGGCGCAATCATGAGAGAGCATCGACTCGTCTTCGTTGACGACATCCAAGTCGAAACGGTCCTCCAGCCCGCTGATGGAAGCCCGAGCTATGTCAAGCTGTGCTACCAAGTCGATGTCGACCTCGACACGTCCATCGAGCTCACCTTGGAATATGCTGATCGGCTTGCACAATCCGGCAAGAAGATTCCCCCATCGTTAGTTTTCGAGTTTGAAGGGGCTAGGCATTGATGACACCAGACGAGCTGTGGCGCCACGCGCAACAATTGCCAGAGTCCACTGAGGCGGAGCGGCGCACCAAGATCTCGCGCAGCTATTACGCGTTGTTTTCCTATGCATGCGAGTTCAACGATGCGCTGTCTTCCGAGGGAAACCTTCTTCGAAAGGGCACGGGATGTCACAACCAATTGACCCAGAAACTGACAAACCCAACCGTTACGGATAGCACGCTTCAGTACCAGTCGCGCATCCTCGGAACGCAGCAGCAGATCGCACACGCGCTTCGCATTAAGGCTGACTACGACTTAGCGGTGCCAATCACAATCGCTGAAGTGAAAAAGTGTATGGCATGGGTTACAAAGGGCATGGCCGTACCCTCGCCCGCCGCGCAAAAGGCGGCGTAGCGACCGGGATTCTGATTCCCGTTGTCGGCGGCCCACCCCCAGCCGTCAACCCAACACAGCGGTAGAAAATAGGGGGGCATCCGATCAAGCCCGTGCCAGCCCCGACCGCGTATCGGACATATCCTCCAACGGCCGCACTCCTGCTTCCCCACCGCCCAAAAACTCTTCGAGGGGCAACAATGTACGTGCCACCACCCCCAATCTTGTACAAGTACTATCCGGTTGAATCTTGGCTGGCGGACCTGATCAAAGGTGAGTCGCTCCTGTTTTCCAGTCGCACGACGTTCAATGACCCTTACGACTCTCGATCTGTAACGGTTATTGACACTTCGGACGCTGGGCTCAAATGGCTGCTGGACAGCTTTCAGCGGCGCCTACCACATTGGCCGCCCGCGCTGCGACTCGCGAACGCAAAACAGGCGCATCGACGAATGGCGAAGCCGGACCGACCGGGAGCTCAGGACGAGGTGGCCGAGATGTTAGACCGTGTCGGCATATTGTCACTGACTGAGAACTGGGACGACATGCTCATGTGGTCGCACTACGGCGCGCAGCACAAGGGTATATGCATCGGGTTTCACACTAACAGCGGAGTGTTCCGAGGAGCAATGCCTGTCACGTACACGGAGGAATACCCGCTAATCAAGCGCCCGCAAGACGAAATACCCGTCGTTTTCGTGAAATCCCTATTCACGAAGGCCAAGTGCTGGGAGTACGAACGCGAGTGGCGGATTTTGAAGCGATTCATGTTACCTGGGGAAGCGGCAGCTCTTCGCCAAACAGCAGTAGGTCTGTCTGAAGAGGATCTTAACGAACTTTGCGACCAGAGGGGAGCAGGAATCTACACCTTTGACAATGCGGCCATCGCGAGCATTACCTTGGGCAGTCGCGCCCAGGACCACGCTCCAACTGTAATTAAGGCTTGCCTTGATGCGGGCATTGATGTCCCTGTCTACTGGGTCCAGCCACCTTCGCACAGTTACAAATTAGATCGACGTCTATGGTCCGAAAAGATCCGGAGAAATAAAATTTAGCCTCAATTCGGCACGAACTCTGCAATAACCGATTCGCTTTCACTGCATTTTGCCTGAGTCTCCCAACGTTAACTGGTGTATGCCGCCGCATGGTGTTTGTGCCGATCGGCCCACTCCCGTTGAGTTGAGTTGCCGTCCTTCAAGGCAAGCCACATTCCCATATGTTCCATCTGCCGGCCGTGGAAAAGCTGGGCAATGTCGACGGTGGTGCCAGCGATCGCGACGGATTCCACGTGACAACCATCTTCGTCGACGGCGCCGTACAGATCCAGAATTAGATCCTCGTCATACTCGTAACCGCTATATAGGAGCTGCCCGGCGACCTGTCGCATCGCACGCGCTGGTGAATTTGCGTTATCCATGGATGTATCCTCCAACCTTGGTGGAGTGGTCACGGTAGGATAATTTTAGGTCGCGCAGTGCGACATCGCTACCGGATTACGCGATGTCTTCACAAGCGACCATTCCTTTGCGAAATGTCAGCACCTGCTCAACAGTGGCCGGCATCATCTGCTGATGACCTACCGACGCGATCGCCAAACGGCTCTCCTAATCGACCTGTCCTTGAACTTCCGAGCGTCGCACGGCCATGCCGCCGCCGCGCGTGCGCTGGCGGAGTTCCGCATTCCGATTCACATTGCCCTGCGGGTTCTGAACCGCCCAGGCGGTCTGCGGCGCCGCCAATTTATGACGGTGGACGGTGCGAGGACCGCGCCAGCTCGGCCGGCTGGTCAGCCATGACCTGAACCGCCCACTCCTGCTTCACCACCGGCGAGTCCGGATCATCCTGATTGCCGACCCGCTCAAAGCCCTGAAACAGCATCTTGTCGCCGCGGATCATGACGACCTTCGCCCGCCACATGAGCGGCAGCAGCGGCTTTTGCACAGCATCGTCGCCGGCGCCATGCAGCTTCATGACCGGTACGTTCTCGATCAGGACGATGGTGAGATGGCCGACTATGCCGGAGTCTGCTCCGATTTCGCGGTCGCCGATCCGCTCGCCGCGGCGGCGCAGGCGTTTGACTGTGCTGTACATGGAGGCAGTATAGCCGCCGGTGAGCTACTAGCAGGGCCATCTGGACCGCGCAAAGCTGCAACAAGATCCTTGGCGGCCGCCTCGACCCGCTGCAGGTAAGCGAGCCGCGCAGCGCTGATCATCTCAAGCGGCGAGTTGTCAGCTGCGCCGTGCATGCGAACGGTAATGATGTCCATACAACCGCGTCCTTATTCGCTCGAGTCCGAATCCGAATCCTGCTGATACCATGCTCCGGCCTCGCCGTTAATATCTACCTGCTTGCGGGCGTAGTATTCGCGCCAACCGAGGGCTTGTTCGCGCCAGGCGCGGCAGCTGGTGGCGTTGGCGACTTGGGCAAGCGCGACGTCATCGAGCGGAATGCCGGCGGGTTCTCGGTCAGAATCGGCGGCGGGTCCGACAGCGTCACCTGACCAGGCGGCGTCGACGACGCGCAGGAAGCCAGCATTAACACCGAAGCGCTCAGTATCAAACGGCTGAATATAATTCGGAATATTCGTTTCAATTGTGACTCCCTGTACATAGATTTTCTGAATGCGGTCAACGTACTTGGTCTGGACCAGCACGTCGGTCTTCGCCTGCCGCTCGATGATTCGCACCGTCTGCGCAGCCTGCTTGCCGATGTAGTCGGCAAGGACGGCGACTGCCCGACGCGCCTCATGCACCCTACCGCCGCCGTATGCAACAATCACCAAAGCGGCCAGTGCCACCCATTTGGCCCAGACGGGCAGCACAATCCCCGACAGCCTGCCCAGCAGCGCGGTCATGCCAGTACCTCGAGCGCGCGCTGGGTCAGCGCAATTCGCTCGGCAAGCCCATGGCTGCCGCCGTTCACCGCCAGGCTCACCCGGTCGATCTTGCCAATGTCCGCCAGCAGGTTGAGCGACTTGCCCGTGCGATTCCCGTTGTCCCAGAACCATGCAAAGGCCAGACAGCCGACCGTAGGCTCGGCGACCTGGTCCGGGCAGGTCACCAGATCCAGCCCGAGCGCTTCGCCGCATGCCGTGTAGTTGTCTTTGCCGGTGAGCTGGCCAGGACCGCGGCCACGATAGCGCCAACCGTCGCCCGACTCGATCGATCCGTTACCCATGCGGTTCGCGTAGGCAACGTTCGCGATCATCTGCTGGTTCGCCGGGTGATGTACGGTGCGCGCGTACAGCGCAGCCATTTCCGGAGTGAAGCGGGTCACCTTCTTGTTGTTAAAGCACGCCATGAGGGTGCCGGGACTGTAGTTCAAATCCTCCGTCATCCGGGTCAGGCCTGCCGACTCGTGGACGACTTGGCCCAGGAACGCGGCCTGGCGCGCTGGGGTATTGATCGCGAAGCGGGCCATTGCGTTATTCAGGGCCTCGACGAATGCGTCGGCCCGCGCGCCGAGCCGCGGGGCAAGGGCAAGCAAATGTTGGCGGTTCATGGTGTTCCTTCAGGTTTTCCGCTAAAGCGGTCAATACGTGCAATGCCGGCGGCGAGGTAGCGTTCCAAGACGCGTGACCCGCCGTAGCCGGCAATCGTGATGCAGCCTGGCTGCAGCAGCAAAGGCAGTTCCTGCCAAGCGCATAGCGAATAGGTCACTAGGCCGGCTACCAGCGAACCACAGATGTCCTTCGCGATCTCGAGGGCGACGTTCTTGACGACGAAATCAGGATTTGCGATTTTCTGCAGCGTTGCAGCCGCGCCCCCGATAAATGACAGAGCGATGGCCACGGCCACGGCCGCCGGCGGAATCTTCGACAGGTCACTGGCGAACGTGGCGGTAGCCGCCCAGGCACTGGCGCTCCAGAAGCTGGCCAGCCATGCCCAGATAAATTTTTTCAGCTGCATACGATCGAGCATGTGGCGTCCTTTGAGCGCTGGTGAGCATCGAAGAACGCCACAGCCATGATGGTCACGGCGTTCCAGAGGTAGTACAGGAGCAGGCCAGTGGACCGCAAATTGAAGAACGCAACATATAGCTGCGCCACGTAACAGAACGCGAGCGCTGCCAGGATGAAATGGCGCTGGCGAAGCGCAACGCGCCAATGGAATCGGGCCGGCAGCAGGTCATTGATGACGCTGTCGAATAACGCTGCAACGCCGACCAGCATCAGCAGCCAAAGAAGTGCTGCGCCTTCCCGCGTTTCCGCCACTAGGTGCATAAGCGAGCGCGAGTCGGCCATCGCGACGTACCACGAGAGCAGCGCGCTGCCGCCCATATGCAACCGGAAAATGGCGCCGACCGGGCTGCACCTACCTGTGGGCGCCTGCTTCCTCTGCCTGCCGCCGCCGCTCATGGGTTAATCGCCATCAGCGCAGTTTCCCCGACGTGCGTCAGGTTGTTAAACACGTGACGCCCCGAAGCGTGCAGCACCGCGGCCGCGAACTCATAGCAGAAGAACTTGTCGTCCTGCTTCCAGTCCCGGCCGGGCGTTAGGCACAAGCCCAATGCTCCTGCCCAGTCGTACCGCGTTCGCTTCAGCACTTGTTCGCGGGCGAACGCAATGCCGGCATCTGCATTCGTGACCTGGTAGCAGGTTTCCTTAACCACGGTAGCGCCTCGAAGCGCCGCGCTGCGGTCGGTCTCGCGCACCCCGTAAATCATGTGTGCCTCGAACACCCGATCGCCGACGCTGACCATGCAGTGCGACGACAGCGCGAGAGAGAACCGGCTGCGCGGAACTGCCCAACGGATCAGCCAGGAGATTGGATTCCAGCGACGCCGCGTGAAGGTGACGTTTATCGTTTCCATTACAGCCCCAGTTGTGCGCGGGTTGCGGCGATAAAATCGTCCCATCCGCCGATTGCCGACGCGAGCTCTTCCGCTGTGGTTGCCTCGCGCATCTGCGCTTGACGCGCAAACCGGGCACTACGCATAGCTAGCTTGGCCGCATGGAACGCGTCGGCCCGGGCGATAATCTGGTCGGCTGCCCAAGCGTTCGTTTGAACCTCTCCCGTAGCGTTCTGCAGCGCATAATCCGAGACGTATTCGGATGCTGAACCACTGTAGCCGCTCACAACAAAGGAACGCGCCGCCGCTTCCGCGTCCGCGTATTCCTGAGTCCGCTGCCCGACAGCCGCTGTGTAGATCGAGTCCACGTCGGCATATGTCTTGGCAATAGCCGCGGCAATCGCGGCGGTGAGCTCCAGCGCTGCGCGGGCGCCAATCTCGGCCAGCTCTTCCGGCGTTGCGTCGCGGGTAACACCGTTATCTAAAACTTTTGTCATTGGCTCGAACTCCGGTTAAGCGTTGTAATGGCCGAAGACGCGGATGGTCCCCGCGACAATATTCCCGGTATTCGCAAGGATGCGGAACCCCGATACGATGGACGCCGCGATGTATCCGTACATTTCATCGCGACCAAGCCACCCAGGGGTGGCGGTATTCTGGCAAACGGTGCGTACATCGATTTTGGACAGTGTTGTGGCGTCGTTAACGTTATCGATCGTGACTGTGCCAGACATACCCCTCCCAGTTGCTAAGACATTGCCGGGCGACACCGGAACGGAGTTACCGGTTCCGGTAGTGACTGATCCTCCCAAGGCGGTTGTATATGAACCCGTCGTCGCGTCCGCTGCGCCAGCCACGGCGGCCCGAAGGGATACGAAAGAGTCGACCGAGGTTTTGATTCCCTGAAAATCGATCGTGTACTTATCGAAGCCAGAAGAGAACAGCGAGAGGAAATCGATATTGGCCACTGGCGTCCCAACTGTGACCGTCATCAGCTCTTCGACCGAGCCCCCCAAAGCCCGTCCGCTGGTACGTAAAATCGAGACACGTACGACCCCGCCGCCTTCGCCTACGACGTCCAGTGCATCACCTGGTGCGGCCTGATAGTTTTTGCCGCCTTGGACAATGATGTTTGCGTTATTGGTGATGATCGGTGCGCCATCGATCACAATTCGCCGGCGACGGCCCTGCCCGAGCGTAAATGCCGTGACAGCGACGGATCCGGTCATATGTCCGAAATTACCATTTACCCCATCGAGATTGACGGTGGCCGCGCTGACGACCGGATCAAACTCGAGTTCATTAATGATGCCGGTCCCGCTATGGATGGTCGTCAATGCCACCGTCCATGCCGCCCTTGTCGGAAACACTCCTGCCGTCGCGCTGCCGGTGCTAGTAACAAATACCGTCATCGCGCCCGTGCCGGCCGTGAAGGCTGTAAGTGTTCCACTCATCCAGTCGCGCGGGTCTGCAGTTGACGCGATCACGACTTGCTGGCCAACGCTGAAGGTCTTGCCGGTCTGTGCCAAGGTCAAGGATTTGCTGCCGGTGCCGACCCCGAGAGAAGTGGTCGATGTCGCAGCTGTGCTGGCGACAACGACGGCATTCGCAGCGGCCGTCTCTGCAAGCGCTCGTTCTTCGGCTGCACTGGCGGCGCTGGTCGCCGCCTGTATCGCATTGCTTAGCGCACTCTCCGCGACCGCAACAAGCTCGCCATTGAACTTTTCCGACATATGCGACCCGAACGCGTACGCCTTGGCGTTGTAGGTGCCTTCAGCACGATCGGCCAAGGCCGGGAACGGAGGTGTGTCCGTCATAGTCGGTACCGGTGTAATTGCCATCAGATATTTCCTTCGATCTTTAGATTGATAGACGTGGTTCCGGCGCTATCGGCACGGATGCTTCCAGAAACAAATCCGAGCGTGTTGAGGTACCCATAGCGCGGCAAGCCGCTTGCCTCGAACGGCACGGCCACTTCCATGATTTCGCCAAGGATGGCGTCGGCATACATCGCCTGGTCGGCATCGATCACCACGCTACAGTTAACATTCCGGCTACTGGTACGCTTGACGATCTCGTATGTGCCGTCAAGGTTATATTTACGGAACGTGTAGCTCTTGCGGTCAGACTCAGCGCCGTATTCCGCTCCGCCCCCGGTTCCATCCCCGATGAACTGGCGCCAGTCGCCTACCTTGATCGTCCCGATGGCGACGCGCTTCCCTGGGTCAGAAGAAACGGTGATCGTCACCTCAGCATCTGGCGCGAGCGGAATGTCGTCAAAAGACATTTGCACCGTCGGCACAAGTGGGGAGAACAGTAGTTCGTAGAATCCAGAAGCCTGGCTATACAAGTCGCCGCTCCAGGACCGAACCACAGCTCCGCCAGGCGAGTCTTTGACGGTGGCGCTGTACGTGGCGCCCTCCATGCCATAAACCGCTAGGCCGTTCAAAAACCCCGGTTGAAACACATACGTGATCGACCCGGTGGCCAACGCCTTCGTATTGGTGTAATCATCGAACGGCGCCATGCGATTCGTCGGCCGCACCCGGTACCAGTAAACCGAATCGACATCAGGCTTTTCGGTGCGTCCGGTATGGGCGAGCTTGCATCCCCAAACGGAATCGCCGTACGTGCGCTGATTGGCTGCCTCATAGGTCCCACCAGAAACCCACGCCACCTCACCCATTGCGACATCCGTTTCAGGGATCGTTGTCCCGGCTTTGAGCATGCTTGCGGTGATCTCGACGGGCACCATTACTCGTGCACTTGCTGTCATCACACCGCCTCCGAGCGCATGGCATTGCCGCCCTCTGTAACACTGTCGAACTGATCCGCAAGCTGGCTGGAGCTGCTCGCAATTTCTCCCGCCGCTTCAGCCGTTAGCTGAGCCGCTGACGTCAGGCGCTCCACCTGCTGGCGCAGCAAGCGCACTTCAGTCACAAGCGCATCCGCGTTCGCGACAGGGTTCGCAAGACGGGCCATCAGCGCCCGGTTATCCGCGGCCGGGATGATCCGTTCGCCCTCGTGCGCGAGAATCGGCATGGTCGCCGGTAGGTAATTCGTACCAACCGCGAAGCCGCGCAGCTTTTTCTTATACTCGTCGGACTGCATCATCATTTCCCGCGCGGACTGTACAGACATGCCGGCGCCAATAGCCTTGGTCCAGTACGCAACCCCGGCGGCATCGCCAGTGCGGCCAAGCAGCGACTGGTACAGCCCTTGGGCCTTCGCTTCTGGAGAATTCTTGATTGCATTCACGACAGCGGTGATCGATGCCCCATTCGCTACTTTGTCTTGGAAGAACTCCATCCCAGCCGCGTCCGGAGCACGGCCAAGGGCCGACTTGTAGGCGCCGTTAATGGCCGCGGCCGAACTTACAAGCTCGTTCTGTTGAGCAGCCAAAATGGCCGCGCGAACGCCTTCGATAGCCTGGATCATCGTCAGGCCGTTCGTGTCGATGCCTTTCAGAACATCGATCTCCGCCTGAGTCGTGCGAAGCATCTCTTCTATAGCACTCAGCGCCTTTTCGTCGACCGAAAGGGCGTTGTCGGCGACGCTGCCTAGGGCAGCAATATCGTTCTGCGTAATGTAGAAGTCGCGTGCGTACTCCTCGTAACTGGAGAACATGCTCGACGCGTCTTGGCTCAGCACGCTGAGAGCCTTCGAAAGACGATCAGCGTCAGGCAGTGCACCAGACTTCGCGGAGGACAGGGCAGCGCGGACCTGCGCCTGGGCGCGCTTCCGATCCGCCATTTCGTTACCCTGTATCGTCATGCTATCCAAGGTCGACCGGATCGCGTCGGACAGTGCCTTCTCCTTGGCAATGCGCGCGGTGAGAGTGTCAATGCTGCCCTGCGCAACGCGCTGCATTACAGCGAACGCGTCGTCCACACCGCCGAGCAGGCCGGCTGCCGACGAGCGCATTGCAGCTGCCTGGTCGATCACAGCGACCGTTTGGGTTTCAACCGCAGCTGCCGCTGCAGTTGTAGCGGGCACCAGAGCCGCAAACGCCTGGTTCATGCCGAGCAGCGCTGCCACCGCTGGTGCGCCGGCCTCGCCCAGCGCCGTATTCGCCTCCACCATGGCGCGGAACTCTTCGCGGGTAGTCGGTAGTGCCAACCCAACAGCGCCGAGCGCCTCACTCATCTGCTTGAGCGAGCTGGCCGACTTTTCCTGTTCGCTGTAGAAGCTATCGCGGTATGACGAAGCTGCAGCCGACAATGCGCCGATCCCGCCAGAGGCCTTGATCAATGCCGAAACTGCGCTGTCGCTGAGATCGCCGAAACCAACCAGGGTATCTCCCATCGCCTTCAGGGCTGCCTTTGTAGCGTTGATGTTGTCGACCACCGACGCGAGTTGTTCGATTGTTGCCCCTTCGCCCAGCCCGTCCAACATTGCGGTCGCCCATGTCGGCAAGCCAATTCCGTCCAGCGCCGTGCGGACCGAGCTAGTCAGGGCAGAAAGGTATTGCGCCTGACCGGCGCTGCCGTCGGCAAATTCCTTGGGCGCCCAGCGGCTGGTGCGCGTGTCTTGCCAGTTGACCACCTGCTGGCCCATCTTCTCGATAAGCAGCGCGCCCCATGCGCCGTCCTTGCTGGTGTCGTCAGCGAACGCCGTCGCGGCAGTGTAGCCTGCAGTCTTTCCGAAGGAGGTTGCGGTGCTGTCGAGAATCTTGACGATTCCGGACGCCAGCCCTGCCGTCATTTCCTCGGTGGCTTTCGATGCTACGGTTCCCTGGAAATTCAGCGACTCGGCGCGAATTGTGGTCACTCCATCTGCCGTCGCACGCGACGCGCCACCGGTGTGCAGCGTCCCGGACGTGTCCAGCTTCTTCCAGATCGCCACAGCTGCTGCGATACCGAGCGCGATCGGCGCCAGCGCGCCCACAATCATCCCTGCGCCGGACAAGCCTCCAGCCAGAGTCCCAGTGCCGACGAGCGAAGCGCCCGCCGTCAGGGACCCGCCCAGCGTCGTAGCGCCCGTCAGCCAGCCAGCGCCGGCGGCAATCGAGCCCGAAAGGCCGCCAGCGCCCAACATTCCGCCCGCGATCGACCCGACCGCGCTGCTGCCCGATGATCCGGCGGCCGCTTGCGCCATTGAAGGCATGAACGCGCTGGCCAAGGCGCCGGACACCGGAGCCATAATGCCTGAAATGGTCGGCTGCAGGATCAGCGTCTTGAACATGTTCTTCGCAGTGTCGCGAAGGTTCTCCAAGAACCCTTTGCCGCTTTCGAAGCCGCGCATCAGCGCGTCGGACAGGTTATGCTCGATGGAGTCGGCCATGCGCTTGGAGTCACTGATCATCTCGTCGTTCGCGCGCTTACCCGCCTCCAACCCTTCGCGCAAGCCGATTGCCGCTGCGCTTCGCTTCTTCGCGCTGATCAGCCGCTCGAGCGTTTCAACTGCCGCGATCTCCTTTTCGGTAACGGCGATTGAAGAGTACTGCGCACGTTGCCCTTCCAGGCGCGCCACCTCCAGCTCGGCGATTGCGCTCGTCGTCATGCCGAACGTGCGCGCGAGTTCTTCGTTCTTCGTCGCTTCTTCTACCGCGTCGTCAATCATTTTTGCCGCCGCTTCCTGTCGATCGCCAAGCAGCTTCTCCGCCTCTTCACGCGCCCGATTAGTAATCTTCTGGGCTTCGATCAATTTCAAGTTGACGTCCAGCTCGGCGATCCGTTGCTCATGCGCTGCTTTCTCGACCGGCGAGAGTTTGAGCTTGCCTGTGAGCAGCCGTTCAGTCAGGTCTGCCTGGAGCTTCTCGGCTTCGTTCAGTGGCGCCAGGCCGGCAAGCTCACGCTCAGTCTCGGCGACGCGACCCTTGATTGAGCTGGTGAGCGCCATATATGCTTCTTGCTGGCGTTGCACAGCTGCCGCAGCGGCCTTCGCAGCCGCCTCGCCCTTCAGGAAGGCGGCAGCTTTATCTGCAGCGGTCTTCGCCTCTGCTGCTCTGGTTTCTGCTGCGGCCTTGTCCGCAGAGGCTTTGGCCTGCGCGGCTGCCTTCGCTGAAGCGGTGCTCGCGATGAGGCTATCAATATCGTTCTGCTTACTCGCAATCTCCGCGTCCCACGCGCCCTCACTACCCCATAGCAACCATCCAAGCACTGGAACGGCGTCCTTGGCGTTTAGCTGGTAGTTCTTCAGTACCTCGAGTTCGCCTTTAAGGTTCCTCAGTTTGACTTCCGCGCTTGAGAACTCGTCCGTAAAGGCATGGGTCATCGCACCACCAATGCCAATCAACGCCGCGCTAAGCAAGCCAGACTCGACATATGCATTTGTCATCGCAGTTGCGATCTGGGTCAACGCAGGGAGCATGTCAGCGGCGATCTTGTTTTTGGCGCCCTCGACAGCAGTACCCATTTCTGCCATCGTGTCGTTGAATTCGTCCGCACGATCCGCCATCTCCTGCGTCATTCCGGAAAGCTCACTGCCACGGTCCACCATCTGGCGGATTTTTTCTCCGCCTTCAGACAGCAACGGCGCAGCAGATTCCCAGCTTTTGCCCAGCGCAGCAGCGCCAAGCGCAGCGCGCGTTTGCGGATCGTCGATCGCCGTGAAGACGTCGGCCAGCTGCTCGAAGGCTTCAAGCGGGTCCTTGGCAGTGATGCCGAGCTTTGCAAACCGCTCCGCATCCTTGCCCATTGCGACAGAAAGCTTATTAATCGAATCGGCAATACCCTCTAGGTCCCCGCCAGACTGCTGGGCAGCCAGCTTGAGACCTGAAAGGTTCGCCAGCGTGACGCCAGTTGTCTTGCTCAAGTCGTTGAGGTTGTCAGCGGCGTCGATCGAACCCTGGATCATTCCGATGAAAGCGCCGGCGCCGACACCGGCCACCGTGAGTTGGGCCAGGTCGGAGACTGTAGACTTGAGACCGCCGATGTGCGACTGGATAGCGGACATCTGGCTGCCAAGCTTTTGGAACGAGCTGTCATTGACCCTCTTGAGCGAAGCACCGACGCTGTCGATGTCCTTCTTCGACGAGGCCGCGCCGTCCACGCCAAGGGAGATGACTGCCCTTCCTGCTCTTGGTGTAAATGCCATGCGCGCCTTTCCTCGTTATCGCCGCTGCGCCCACTCGTCAAGCGAGGCGTGTTCCATCATTTGAATCAACCCGAACAGCCGCTCCTGGACCTTCGGGCGCCGGATGCCACGCATCCTCATGCATACTTCGACACCGGTGTAGTTCAGCCCCGCCGCACCCTGCACATCCCGCGTCCACTGCGTCTGAACCGCCAGCCAGAGATCGAAAGCTTCTTCGTTCTCTGGCCATAACCAGAACTCGTCGTCGTCAAGGACAACTTCTTCTTCGGCATACAGGCCGAGTGCAGCCAGGGCGGAGTTGATCTGGTCAACAGCGTTGGGACCGTTATCGTCCCGCAGCGTCAACTGGCCACGCGCCATCAGGCGCGCAGCCTCGATCAGTTTTTTGGTGCTGCGCCGACCGCCTTCAGGTATGCCTGGTAGCAAACGCTATGCAGGCCGGCATGCTCATTGAGCATTTCGTCGAAGTTCGAGACGCTGTATTCCATCTCTTTGCCCTCTTCGTCGAGCATGCCTTCCCAGCCTTCGGTCACGTTGAACAGGAAGTCCTTCACGGAGCCGTTCTTGTCCTTCAATTCCTTGTCGATCTGGGCTTGCGTCAGCCGCTTGCACTTGAGCTTGAAGCTGAAGTCGACGTCTTCGCCGGATTCGCCGGTGAGCTTGCCGCGCACGTCGACGGGGAGCTTGTTGCGTTTAACGAGTTTGAGTGCCATGCTTTTTTCTTTCGATATGAGAGGTGAAAAACACCGCCACCCTTACTGGGTGACGATCTTCCATTCGTCGTTGCCGGTGCCGGCTGCGGACGGCACGAACCGAACGTCGAAGCCGATCAGGCGCTTCCCGTTCAGCTCCGCCTTCTTCGGCGACAGCAGCTGGGCGGCCGGGGCGAAGATGATGATCTTGTTGCCGGCGGCTGTGCCAATCGTGAACGCCAGGCTCTGGGTGGTGTTGGCCTTCACGATGGACATCAGCGCAACTTCCTGCGTCGCGGTCAGCTCCAGCTCGATCGAGCCGGTCGATTCGCGATCGGTGATGTCGACGGTTTCGCTGCTGAGCATCGGGGTGAAATTCACCACGTTGCCGAAGTTCAGCTCAAGACCAGTGCTGGAGTAGACGGTGCCGCCCGTGATGGCGCCTGCGGCGTAAGTGCCGCCGAGCGTGATATCGATCACGTTGGCCTTGGTCATCGCAACCGGCTTCTTCCAAGGCGTGTAGGTCGCCGAGGTCGTTGCTTCGCTCACGCCGCCGTCGAGGCCGACGAACTCGAACTTGAGCAACGGGCGGTCGCCAACGCGTGCGGAGAGCGTGCAGTTACCCATAACACCGAGCAGCTTGTGGAGCACGCCGTCGTCGTAGTAATACTGGGTAAGGGTCTTCAGGGCAGCCGAAACCGGGCTGTATTCGACCCGCGCCGGCGTGGCCAGCACGCCCTCGCCAGCGGCGCAACCGAGCAGCAGCGCTCCCCAGGCCGGTGCGGTACCGGCGGTGCCCGAGCCTGCCAGTTCGACAGAGAAGCCCACCTTGACGCTGGCCGGGCCGACCAGCTGTTCGCTGCCGCCGAAGTAGCCGCGGATCAGGTTGCGGCCAATGTTTTGCGCGTCGAGCGGCGTGATGCTCATCTCGCTGACCAGGACAGCGTTGGCGGCACCGGTCGGCGCCGCGTCCACACCCGCAGTGGTTTCCGGCTTGGACGTAATGATGGTATTTTTGATGTAGCGTGGCATGACTTATTCCTCGGTAATGAGCTGGGTTTCCGCCTGTGCTTCAGCTGGTGGCTCGTTCGACACCCATCCGGCGTCAGTCCACTTCCACGAGCCGCCGCCAGGCAGAGGCGGGATTTCCGTCGGCACCGCGCCGTCCGGGGCAATTTGATCTTTATTCATGCATCAGTCCAATGTCAGGTTGCTGGTTCGGTGCTGTACGTTGTAGCTGAGGCGAACCCACCCGGTTCGCTTGGCTTCGGCTGTGTTTTCCGCCTCGACACCTGCAATCGCAATGTCGTCAACAAGCCCATTCAAGGTCGAGTCCTGTGCGAGCCGCTCGTAGACCCGTTTGAACACTGGGTCGACCGCGAGATCACCTTCATCCGACATGCTGCGCGAGTAGCACTCGACGTATACGCGCGTTGACCAGTCGATCGGCGCGCCGTGAATCGCACCGCTGTCGGGCAGCGCGCTCGCGAAGAAGACGTTGACCGCCTCGTCCTTCTGGTCGGGAACGTCGCGGACCCGCGCCCGATAGATCGCGTCGCACACTGCCGGGTCGGCATTGAGCGCTTGAACCACGGCCGCAACGATCTTTGAAAATGCTGTACTCATTGCGTGCGATCGACAATCAAAACGGTCAGGCCGGTGCCATCAGGCTCGGCCGCGGCAACCATATACGGCGTGCCGTCAATGTCGATTCGGGTATCGATCGGGTCGTTCGTAACGGCAGCCGAGGAAACCGTCACCGTGGGCCGGGAATCCGCTGCCCCGATACCAAGGGCGACGCCCTGGGCTGGATTGCGAAAGATGCCAGGCACATCCTCGCCGCCGATTAATACCCGTGCGTTGGCCAGGTGCTGGAGCACGCTGGCGTTCGCGAGGGCTTGGAAGGCGGCGAAGGACATGTCGAGCTTCGGTTAGCGGACGACGCCGTCGAGCAGCACGCGCGCGGTGGTGTCGCTGCCGCCTTTCGCCGCGGTCAGGCAGCCGACCAGGGCGTTGGTGCCAACCGTCACGGTGAGGCGGCGGTTGGTGTTGTCCCAGTAGATCTTGGCGCCCTGCGCGCCCACATCTGCCGTAAGCGCGGTGATATCGAATACGCCAGTGCGATCGATCTCGACCACTGCACCGCTTGCGGCATCGCCCGTGGCGACGCCGAACAACGCGCCGACCAGCACACCTTGGCCGCTGGTCACCGCGTACGGTGCGACGACGCTGAGTACGCCGCCCTTTTGCACTTTGTTTTTCATGTTCCTGTCCTGTCAGTTCGTTAAGGTTTGCGTTCTGGCTATGGCAGCTGGCGGGTTATACGCCTGCGCCCTTGTACAGGCCGCGGTGGTCGACAGCCTTGGCGGCGAAATCGAGGCGGCACTTCCAGGTGACACCATCCGTTTCGAAGCCGTTCTGGCTGTCGATGACCGGGCCTTCAGCGCCGTCCAGGTAGCAATACTCGACGGTGTCGATCTGGCTGTTGTTGCTGGCCAGGTACCATTCCTTGTCGCTGATGGCGTCCAGGATCGGTTCGACGATCGGCTCTACAGCCGTGCGGCCGCCAGCGCGGAATTCGTTCACGTCGCTCTGCTTGGCTGGGACGTAGTTCGAACTGGTCAGCTGGTATGCGTCCTGCTCCAGCGAGGCCGGTACCAGCAGGAAGTTCGGCGCCAGGTTCAGCTCTTCGCCTTGCAGACCTTTCTGCAGGCGCATGGCGGTGCGGCCGGATTTCAGAGCGCTCATCTGCAGCGCGGAACCAGCGCCGGTGCCGAGGTTGCCGTGGGTTGCGTGGAACAGCGCAACCGTGTCGCCCATTACCGGGTTGGCGGTTAGCTGGCTGTAGACCAGGCGGTTCTCCAGGCGGCTCGAGCTCGCGCCGAACGCGGTGACCATGCGCTCGAAGGCACGGAGGTCATCATTGATAATCGCCTGGCGGGTCAGTGCAATCATGCGGCCATAGGTCACCAGCGCATAGCTGGCGCCTGCGTCCTTCATGGTGCCGTACGTGAACTCGCCGTGCTCGTTGGTCTTGAGCAGGTCGGGCGCACCGGACAGCTGGACCACGCTGATGTTCTTGAAGTCAGGTGCATTCGGCGCGCGGCGGGCCCATTGGGTATAGGTGCCAACGTTTTCTTCGTATGCTGCACGCATACGCTTGTTCGCAACGTTCGCGAACAGCGAAGCGAAGTCGCTCGTGCTGTGCATGCCGGAGCGGTAGTGCAGCATTTCGGTCGCCAGGCGCATGCGGTCCATACCGCGGGTCTGTACGCCACGCGATTCGAGGAACTCGCGGCCAATCTCCAGCAAGCTCATGCCCCGATATTGGCGGCCGTTGTCGGTCAGCGCCGATGCGGCGTGGATGCGATGCATCATCGCTTCTTCGATGCCGGCAATGCGGATCTGGTGCTCATCGCTAGCAACCTCGATGCGCACGTTCTGGTGGCCACCGGCGGCAGAGGTACCGCGCGCCAGTTCTTCCAGGACGGCGGCGCGGGCGTGGTCGACGGAGTTGCCGCCGCGGATAAGGCCGGCGGCGAGCTGGCCCACACCGTGTCGGGTGCAGATTTCCGTGATGTCGGCGGCGCGGGCAGCGGCTTCAGTGGCAGCGGCAGCAGCGTCGGCTGCGGCGGCGGGTGCCGGGGCAGTAGGTGCCGCGGTGCGGGTTGCTTCGATTGGCGCGGCGTTCGGTGCGGCTGCGCCCGGTTGATGTTCAGCGGTTGGCATAGTGTTTCCCTGTGAATTTGAAATGGACTGGGCGGGCGCCCGGGTGGTGAACTCGCACGGCGCGCCGTTCGAGGGTTGCTGGCGCGTGCCGGCATCGGCGTCCGCACCAACGGTGACGAAGCTGATTTCGTTTGGCTGCCAGGCTACTGCGGTGTACAGCGGAATCGTGCCGCCGTCGTCGCGCTGGTGCGCGGGGGTAATCTGGTACTTCTTGACCGAATAGCCGAAGCTGATGGCGCGGATGATTCCCGCTTTGATATCCGCGACGATGCCAGCCATTTCCGGGCGGGTCGACAACTTGAGCGTGGCGCGGCCTTCGCCGTCCGCAATCGTTGCGCTAACTGCGATGCCGAGGATGGCAGCAACGCCACCATGCACGCGGTGCCCATCGAGGACCTGCACAGTGCCGGCGTCGAACCGCGACATGTCCACTGCCGCAGGCGTTACTTCCAGCGCCTCGTCGTAGTAGGTGTCGTTCCAGTAGTCGTAACGGCGAACGCTTGCGCCCGTGGTCCATACCACGTCGATCGTGTTGGCTGCTTCGTTATAGGTGGTCGGCACCAGCTCCGCGGCGCGGTTCATCGCCGGCATTTCGCGGGTACCTGCTTCGGATGCGCCTGCTTTCGGCGGAGTGGTTTTTGTCGTCATGCCCACATTGTGTGGAAATGACTGTCTCAATTCTCGGAAAATTGAGACGATTTTCAAGAGCCCGTTAAATCGTCATGCCGGACGCTTGATGAAGTGGATGGTACGGTAGTCAACACTCCCGTCAGCACAGACGAAACGGAAAGTGTACGAGTTCGCCGCACCGTCTGACTCGTCGAGGCCTGTGATCCATACGCACACTACCGTGCCCTGGATGAAGGCGTCGCCGTCGGGCTGAATGCCAACGCCGGTACCGCCAACTTCTTGCAGCGACGTGCCGGCCTCGTTTAACCAGGCCGCCAAATCCCAGCCGTAAAGCAGCCGTGCCGCCGGGGTCTTGAGGATCGTCGTTTTGCCGTCCTTGACGAAGAAGGTTTCGAGGTTCATGTCCGTGCTCCAGAATTATTGTTTGCGATCGCGGTGAACGCGGCGTTCGGGGTTGGCGCGCAGGGTCCGGCGTTCGGGGTTGGCGCGCAGGATCCGGCGCTCTGCGGGGCCGCGGTAAATCCGCGAGTCCGGGAGGTCGATAAGGATGGGCGCGGAAGTGCTGCTATAGCCGCTAAAGTTCTGCTGTGCCATCGCGCCAGCTGCGACGCGGTGTCGCTGCAATACCGCTGCAGCGCCGTTGGCGCCTACCTGGGCCGCGCCTTCGCCTGCCAGGCGGTGATGCTGCTTAGTCGCTGCGGTGGTGGTGGCATTCGCCTGGCTGCCGGTGCTGCCTGCGAGCATGTGCCGAACAGCTCCCAGCGTCGCGATGCTCGACGTGTTGGCCTGTGAAGTGGCGGGGCCGGTCGCGCGATGGTGCTGTGACACCGCTACCGCGGTGCTGGCGCCGGCCTGGCTCGACCCTGCGCCCGTCATCCGATGACGCTGGCCAACAGCCGCGACGCTCGACGCGTTGCCTTGTGAGGCAGTACTGCCGCCCATTTGGTGGCGCTGGTGCGTTGCACCCAGATTGGTTTCGTTCTGCTGCGCGGCCTGGGCGCCAATTAGCGCGTGGCGATTCGGCACGGCCGCGGCCGAATCGAACGCGCTGCCGTCAAACGCGCCGCTGTCGAAAGCGACGGCCACGCTACAGGGACTCTGCTAGTCGGAACAGCTCGCGCATTTCTTCAGGCGTCTTGCCCAAGCCGGCGCCGAGCTGCAGCGCAAGTTCGTTATCAGAATAGAAGCGCGGCGAGTGATGCCAGCCATCCTTCAACTCCTGGCTGTCGCTGGACGCCACCGCATCTTCGACCTGCTGCCGCAACCCGCTGGCATTCAACGCTTTTCGTATCTGCCACGCCGACACGTCGATGCGCTGCATCGGTGGAGCCTCATCCGAGATGGTCTCAGGCCCGTTACCCTCCCTCAGCCATTCAACATAGGAAGCATACTCGGCGGTGCGATCATCCTGGGGGACTTCGACACCATCTCTACGCAAGGTGCCGCTCGGTTCGGAAATGGTGTACATGGTTAATTGTCCGTTTCGATGTACAGACCAACAATGTCCTGCTCTACCGCCAGCGCTGTCGGGCCATTGTTGCGCCAAAACTGAGGTGCTAGCAGCTTGGTATCGGTCGGCAGGTTGGTGCTGATCGTACCTGATGCCATATGCCCGGTATTCAACCGGGTCACTTGCCAGCCCACTTCAGCAGAGGCCGGGGCAGAAAACAACGCCAGTTCATAGACATCGGCACTCAGCGTGTGGTCGGGGAAGTTGGGCCCAAGGTCGACTTTCGTAGCAACGCCCGATGCATCGTTGTGCATGATTTGCAGGTTGGCGTCGCCTGAGTCCGTACCTACACCGATGATGTTGATCAGGCTCGATGGGTCCACATTGGCGATCTTCGTCGTGACACCGGTCATGCCGACGAACGAGCGCGCACCTGCAACTGTCGCTTGATCGGAACAGCCGAAGCGATACACCGCGAGAAAACCCCCAACACCTACTGTATCGAGCAGGTAGCCCCGGCACCACTGCAGCGGAACCTGAAGCGATCCGCACGAGCTGCCTGCTGCTGCTGCGCTGACCGAGCCAATACGACGCAAGGAAGTGAGCAGACTCCCTCCTGCCACGTTGCGCTGGGTAGCGGTGGTGGTCGATGGGGCATGTGTGGTGCCGACCAGGGCGATACCAGTGTTGTTGCCAGATGGGGACCACAACATTACCTTGTTGCGCGCTAAAGAGGCTTGGAGAATTGCGCCCATGCCATCAGCCGCGCGATACGATGGCATGCCGTGGTTCGCCAACGTCCGCCCATGCAGCAAGATTTTGCCAGCAGCAGGTATGGCCAGCCCAGCAGTGCCAGCGGCGAATTCAAGGCCGCCCGAGTCTACTACATGGTTGGCATTCCAGTCGTCGCCGCCCACCTTGGCAGGATCAGAACTTGGACCTGCAGTGGATGTCTTCGCATGCTTCAACATGGCTTAGGTCGGCTGGTTCGATGTATAGACCAGGGGCGGGAAGTCCACCGGGTTGCCACTGGTGATCGCCTGATTACTGGTTTCGTCGGTAACCCACAGGACCTTGGCCGCGCCGTCGGTGAACGCGATGTGAAGATCAGGCGACCCAGCTGCCGACGCGGTCGCGTCCGCCGATTTGGCCGCAGTGGTCAGGGTGCGATTGCTGCCAGCTGATGCCAGCGTGAAGTCGCCCGACGCCATCGTGGCTTCGGCCAGCTTGTTTCCGGTCACGGTGGCATAGCTGTCCCCAGCTGCGTAGGCCGAAATCAACAGCATCTTGATTGCGCCATTTTTGATCGCGTTAAGCCCACCGTCTAAAACGTCGGCGTGAACGTGTTTTGCCATGATATTTTCCTTGTAAATTCGGGGCGCTCAGCCCATAAGTTCGGTCGGACGCTATTCGGACTTCCCGTCCGCGGGCGGCGTGGGGAGGTTCCCCTTCTGCATGAACAGCATTGTTTCGAGGATGCCTAATTGTTTCAACTTATCGAAGTCGGACTTCCACTCCGCCATAACGTCATCGGGGTTGTAGCCGCGCTGGCGCAACTTTTCGCTGAGTGTGGACAGGCCAGCTCCGATCTCCGCCTGGTCGGCCTTCACATCCTGTTCGGGATTGACGTAGTCCCACTTCGGCGGGCTGAAGTCGACTGATGTATCACGGCTCGTGATCTTCCCTGCAAGGAAGGCGGCTTCGATGAAGGCTGCATGGATCGGCACCAGCAGCTTCGGGATCAGCACCAGCCACTGCGTCTGCTGAACAGCGCGGCGGAAGTCCAGCAGGCGCACGCGCGCGCTGGAAAAGTTCACGCCACTCATGTCACCGGTCAGCATCTCGTACGGCACCCCGATGCCGGCTGCTATGAGATGAAGGTTGTACTTTACGTAATCTACGTACCCGGGCGCGGCCTTCGGCTCGACCACGGTGAAGTTCATCCCGGCCGGCATGCCGAAGATAGTGCCGCCACCCAGCTCGCCCAGGTCACGCGCGCCGGTTGCCTGCGCACCGCCGCCATCGCCGTGGGAAGCCGGATTTTCCATGGCGCTCATGTCGCCGCTGGCCAGCACGCTCAGGCGCGTCTCCAGGTTCTTGCGCGATAATTCGGCGTCCTCGTACAGCTGGAGGTCGCGCACCCTCGTGATGACCGGTGCAAAGCGCGTGAAGCCCCTGCCCTGCCCTGGGCGCTCCGCATTGAACAGGTGGATGATCTCCTTCGCCGGGACTCGCTTGCTCTGCGCCTTGCGCCCGCGCTTGGAGGACACGTCGCCGGGGTGCTGGTCCCACAGCCAGTAAGCAGCGACCGCGCCGAGCAGGTTGTATTCGATGCCCTGGACGATTTGATTGCCGTTGTAGGTGCCGTCCCGGGTATCGTCAAGCCAGTCGATTTCCAGCAATTGCAGCTGCAGCGGCACGGGCAGGTCGTCGGTGGGACGGCGCCAGCGCAGACGTACCATCACCTCGCCGTCCTGATCGATCGCGACACTGGCCGCTTTTGTCATGCCGAAGTAGTCGAGGCGGCCGTCCGCGTCGCAAACCTTGCTCCAGGCCGTGAACAGCGTGTTGATCGTTTCCTTTTCCCGACCGGTGGCGCGCGGCATGATGCCGGTGCCGACCGTAGCGGCGGCCAAGCCTTCCAGGCCGGCACGGATGTATGGTACGTTTTGCACCAGGGCGCGCGCTTTGATGCGCAGCGTGCGCGCGTCTTCCTGGTGATCGGCATTCGCGCTGGCGCCGGCGCGGCGCGGGCGCCATGGGTCACGCGGGCTGGCGGCCTCATATGCGCGGGCCAGCCGCTGCCGGTCGAAATAGCGAGCGATGCCCGCGCGCGGGCTGACCCAGCCGACGACCCGATCAAGAATGTTCGGCATCAGTCGCCCCTGGACGTGGTGAAGTTGAACCGGAATGTGGCCGGACCGCGGTTTGTCGCAGATGAGTTGACCACCCGCGAGACGTGGTTGCGCGCTTCGATCAGTGCGCCAGTCGATTGGTAGGTCATGCGCCGGCCGTCAAACTCCACCGACAAGGTGCCGGAGGCGATTGCGGCGTCTAGCGCGTCGAGGTCTTTGTGAGTGAGGGCCATGCCGCCAAGGGTAGCGACAAGACTGTCTCAATTCTCGGAAAACTGAGACGGTATTTTTTTCTCCCCGTCCTGCTTGATGATCCTGTACACGGTTGCGCGGCTGATATTGAGGCGCCGGGCGATTTCGGTGGCGTTGCGTCCGTTGAAGAGGACCAGCACTTCCCCAGCGATTCGCTCACGCTCAGCTATCGAGCGGCGCGGAATATAGGTCTCAATCCCGCTGAATTCCTTGCGCGTGCACTCCTTCATCTCGGACATCCGTTCCCGCATTTCCGGGAACTCGGAGACGATGTACTCGAAGATCGCGTCAACCAGGTCGGGGGTGAATAGCGATGGGGTCACCACTGCCTCCCTGATGGGCGGCGTGGCGTGTTCGTGGTGTGCGCGGGCTTCGGTGTTTGCCATGTGTCGGTTGGTTGCTGTTCTACTGGAGGAACTACGGGGTTTGCCAGCGTAGCGACGGGCGCGGCGGCGGCATCAGCGGTACCTGGCGCCGGTGGCTCCGCGAACAGGTCACGCGTCTGCGGGTCGACGAAGTCGCGCACCGACTTCCACTGCGCGGGCGTTTTCTTGTGCAGGCCAAGGTAGTGCGCCGCCGCTACGCTGTAGACCATCAGGTCGCCCGCCTCATTGCGATCGTTCTTCTTCTTTTCCCAGACCCGCACCTTGCGCCCGCGCTTGAACACGGTCACGCAGAATTCAGCGGTTAGCTGCTCGTAATACTCGGTGGGCAGGTCGGCAGGGAAATGGATGGCGCCCGGACCATTGGCGAGGTGGTAGCGCGCGGCGAGGTAATCCTTGGCGGTGTCAGTACCGATCAACCACAACTTGGCTCCATGGGGCACGCTCTTGCCCATCCAGTTGACGTCGACCAACGATGGCTTGGCGCTGAGGATAGGCTTGTTCAGGGTCGATGCGCCCTTGATCGCATACACGTGCCGGTGTTGGCGCGTCCGTGTGAAGTTATAGACATCGTGCGTATTGGCGCCGCCCGAGTCGATCAAGGTGGCTGAGATCGGCAGCATCCGGCCGCCGGCGTGCAGGTAGCGCGCGAGCAGCATCTCGTCGAGCCGGCCCCAGGTTGCCTGCTCGGTTGGCGGCGAGAAGATGATCTGGTAGTCGACGATCCACGCCTCGAGCCCTTCGCCCCAGCCGGTTACCTTCAGCTCCAAGCGATCAGGCTGCGTATCCACGGTCGCGGTGAGGATCAGCGCGCCCTTCGGCACCGTGCCGAGCTTGTACGGCTCAGCGCGCGCCTGCAGTTCGCTGGCCTTGGTCTGCTCTTTCTTGCGCTCCCACGAGCGCGCCAGGCGCGTGTTGTAGAACGTGATCATCAGTTCGTCACTGCCCTCGTCCAGCTTGGCCTTCGCCGCCTCATACTCGCGCAGCAGGCCCAGCCAGGAGAACCAGCCGTATGGCAGGAACATTCCGTTGATCGTGAAGCTTTCCGTCTCGCCGTCGCCGACTACGCCCTCCGACCAGGCGCCGCGCGCGAACATGCGCGTCTTGTCCGTTTCGTACATGCAGGCGCCGCACTCGCAGCACGGGTAGACCGCCTGGCCGGAGTCGTCCAGCTGCAGCCGTTCGAACACGAGCGGCTGAGCATGGCCGCAGTGCACGCAGTCGGCCAGCGCTTCATGCTGCGTGCCTTGCAGGTACAACGCCTCAATGATCGACGAGCCCTTGGTTTTCGGGGAGCTGGGGAAGTAGCTCTTGCGGTTGCGTTCGAAGGTGGTCTGGCGCGCCTCGGCCAGCGCGACCGGGTCGCCCTCCCCCTGCACGTTGCCTTCCGAACGGTCGACCTCATCGAACAGTACGTACCTAGCCGACAGTTCCGACAGGTTGGCAGCGGCGCCGGCGGTCACCACCGTCAGCGCGCCGCCGATGTATTCCTTGGTGTCGAGCGTGTTGATCGAATCGCGCGACCGCGGCGCGGCAACGCGCTCGGCCAACTCCGGTACCGCCTCAATGGTCTTGGCCACGCGCGCCGATGCACGCTTGGCCAGCTTCCCTGTCGGCAGGATCCACAGGAAGTTGGACGGCGACTGGTGCACGGTCGACCCGAACCAGTTCAGGCCCACCTGGGTCTTCAGCATCTGCGACGCGCCCATGACCGCCACGCGTTTGCACGGGTGGGCATTCGACAGCGCCCGCATGACCTGGCGCGCGTGCGGCGTGCGCGCACCGCGGTACTTGCCGTACTCGCTCGTGCCGGCGCTCTTCGGGATCACCATGTAACGCTCGGCCCACTCGTCCACGGTGAGGTTCGGGTCCGGCTCCAGGCCGCGCGCGAATGCCGGGCGGATGACTTCGGCAGCTGGCGCCAGTCCGATCATGCAGATACCTCGTCGACGGCCAGGCCCAGCTTAGCGCCCAACGAATGCGACATACTGTCGAGCAGGGCCCGGTGCTCGCGGTCGATCGCCACCTCGCACTCCTCGGCCGTCGATAAGGCCGCGACGTCAGCGGCGATACGGCGCGCACAGTTCGTCAACCCATCGCGCAGCGCGCGCGCAATCTCGAACAGCTGCGACTCGACGTCATCCTTCAGCAGGAACTTGCCGGCCATCTCCGCCTGTTTCATCTCGGCCAGCTGGGCCTCCGCCGCCTCGCGCCGGGCGCGGCTCGCGTCATAGCTAGGCACCTTGGTCAGCGGCTCCGCACCTCCCGCACCCGCCGGAGAAGCGGACGGCGCGCCATGGGCAATGCCGTCCTTGCGCTGGCCGTTGGCACGCGGCCTGGTGTGCTTCTGGTACAGGTGCGTCGCGTACTCCGGGTCGACCTTGCCATCGTCCACCGGGATCCCGCAGCGGGTGATGGCGTCGTACCCGGACTGGCGGGAGATGCCCAGCGTCTTGGCCCAGTCGGCGATAGTTGTCAGGTTCGGCATGTTTTTGTTGCTTGTAAGGTTATTTGTCAGGAAATACTTTTGGCACCCGCTAGTGCACTGACGGGGCCTGAATTACCCTTGCCAGCTACACCCCGGGAAGAACCTAACACCCGGGGGTGGGGTTGGTTAGCGCTTCGGCCCCGCGCGATCGCATCCTGGGGACGCGCCATTGTCCAAGGCAACAACTGGGTATTGCGATACTGGGTCGAGTCGCTGCTGATCGAACCACTGCGCCTCACGCAGAGCGCCGTCGCCACCGACACGCGGTGAGAGCAGCGCCTGGTTGCAGCCGCTGATGTAACGGACGAAGCCAGTCGCGACTCCTTCGAACCCGGTGATCTTGTCCTTGTACGTGCGTCCCAAATCGATCATTGCATCTTCTCCAAAATATGACGGCAGCCGGCCGACGCGGATAATTCTTGAACTCGTCACTTCAATCGTGCCGTTGCGATCGCCTTCTCTACCTCTGTGTGGAAGTGGCCGAAGAAGCTGTGCTCCGCGGCGGTCTGACCGACGTCGAAGAACTTGAGGCGCGGCTGGTACCGGACGGCGTCGACGAAGATGAACACCGGCCGGATGGCCGAGCCGTGCGCGAACCTGCGCTTCAGGTAGATGCCGGGTTGCAGCCCACGTGTCGCCTTCGGCAGCGCGAAGTAGGTGACGCCCTGTCGCGCGATCGTGCGCGCTGACCTGGCGCTGCCAGTGGCGCGGGACTCGAAGCCGGCGCCGCGCTGGAGCTTGAGCTGGGACAGAATCTGCACCACCTGGCTGCGCTTCACGTTGCCGTAACCATCCAGCTGCGCGCCCACGGCCGGAACCGCGTACCAGCCAGCAGGCAGCAGGCCAGCACGTTGGAGCATGCGCTCTGCACCCTTCTGGGCGCGCGAGCCGCCGTGGATCTGTGGACCGAGGAAGCGGTCCGCTGGCGTGCCCTTGCCGAACGCATCGTCCTTCACCCAGACGCGCGCCTCGAGGTTGCTCTTGGTCGCGCCCTTGGTGAACGTGCCGTTGAGAGCGAACGCAGTCGGCCTGTCGAACACGGAACGCATCTCGTCCTTGATCGCGCCCTGGGCATCCTTCATCGAGCGAGTCAGCGCCACGGCCGCGGCGAAGGTACCTTGCCGCCCCAGCTCCTCGATGCGGCGCGCCACGTCCGGAAAATTCGTCTTCACATTCAACTTCATCTTGTCTCCGTCCCTTGAGCAGGCTTTTCCGGGTTCTTTTCAAACCCTGCAACGCTGTAACCCGCATGAACACTCACTCTTGGCAGGGTATGTAGGGATGCAGGGTTGTTTCTAATGTGGTGATAGAAAAAATAAGCGTTCAAGCAGCCTCAAAAATTCGCGCATATGTGCGCAAAACCCGGCAAACCCTACCTACCCTGCTAAATCCCTCTGTTCATGCGGGTTTCAGCGTTGCAGGGTTTGTTTTCAACCCTGCTCAACCCTGCAATGCACCGTCCGCACGGATGTCGCCCAAGTCACGGAAACGTTCGATTTGCTGCTCGACCGAGTCCTTCTCATCCGGGTTCTTGATCTCGAAGATCATCCTGGTCGTCTTGCCCTTCTTCCCGACCGCCACGTTGCGCTTGACCTTGTGCTCCCGACTGGCGATCAGGCCGGCGAACTTGCACAGCGTCAGCGGCTTCTCCCCGCTCTTGTCGCACCAGCGGCGGTACATGATGTAGAGGTCTTCGGATAGGCACGAGCAGTACGGGGCCGCCAGGTAGCCGTCCTTCCATGCGCGGTGGAAGGACATCCAGCCGTTCAGACCGAACTCGATCACGCGTTCCTTCGCCAGCGTCATCGGCGGCTTCGTATGTTCGTTGAACCCATCCAGCGGGAACGTGAGCAGGAAGTGATAGAACGCTTCGATGCCGCCCTTGTCGATGGATGCAGACACCGCGTCATAGAATTCCTGCGCCTGTTTCTTTCGCGCCTCGATGACCATGAAGCGCCGGTCCTCCAGCTCGATCGGGATCGGCTGCGGCTCGTTCGACAGGAACACCGAGTTCATGTGGTTCCGCTCGTCGCGCTCCGGCAGGTTCTTCTGGTTGATGCTCATCGATTTGCCGGTGATCATGTACTTGAGCGTGCCGTTGTGGCTGTACTTGTCGTCGCGCGACAGCACCTCCTCGAACAGCACGAACAGCTTGCGCGAGCGCCAGGCAGTGAAGCTCGAGTCCAGCTGGTGCTGACTGGCCACGGTGCCGTACTCGCCGAAGATCGGGAGGATCACATCCTGGAAGAACAGGCTCTTGCCGGTCCCCTGCTTTTCGCCAAACATCAGCAGCGCGGTTTGCATCTTGGCGCCTGGGTGCTGGAGCGGATACGCCAGCCAGCGCAGAATCCACACGACGCAGTCGTCGACGTTGTCCTCAGCGCCGCACAGCGACTCAAGGAGTGCGAGGATCGGACCAAGCAGGTCAGCGTTCGATTTCGGCGTGAGCGGCCAGCCGAGGAAGATGTTCACGTGGCTGACCGGGTCGGCCTGCTGGGTCGGATCGAACACCAGGTTGCGTGCTTCGATGGTCTTGCGCAGCGAGTGTTCCTGCCATTTCGACGTCAGCTCGGCGGTGTAGTCGGCTCGCACCGCGCCCAGTGACATCACCTGCTGGCCAATCGCATCCCACACCGTCTCGGTCCCGCGAAGTAGCGTGAGGTTGTCGAGCATCTCGCCCAGCTTGCCGCCCCCGCCCCCGCCATCGACGGCGCGGCCGCCTATCAGGGTGGGGAGGGATTCGCGCGCGATCGTGCGCCGCTTCGGGTCCTTCTCCCAGCTGGCCGCCAGCTCTTTGCCAACCCATGCGGTGAATCCGGATTTCTTCAGCCGCTGCTTGCGCAAGGTGTCCCACACGTCCGTCGTCGGATAGATCAGGCAGAAGTGGTCGAGCAGCTTTTCGAGCGTGGGGATTCCCACACCCGCCGGGTCACCCTCAGCAGGAGGTGTCGGAGGCGCAGCCTCATCAAAGTGCGCCGGAATCTCGCCGCTGTCGAGCGACGTTCCCGCGATCGCGGGGGCCTGCGCCAATCCGGCCTGCACCTGGGCGCGCACTATGTCCAGCGACTCGGCCACGTGCAGGTCATTGAAATCGGTCAGCGCCGGGAGCGTGTCGTCCTTCTTCGTCTCGCGGCGCGCTGCAGTAAATATCGGCAGCACCACAGAGGCGTTTCCGACTTCCCCAGCTGCGGCGTTCGCCTTGGCCAAGCCCTTGCCGCCAGTAAGATAGTCGTCGTCAGCGAAGAACACCAAGCGGCTCGATGGGTACAGCTGGCGCAGCACGCGCGCGGCGCCGGCTAACCCGCCCGCATCGAACGCTACAAACACGGTCAGCCGGTGCTCGGTCGCCATGCGCAGCGTGAGGCAAGTCGCGTAGCCCTCACCGATGCCAATGTCGTCGCCATCGAGGGGCTCGTCGCCCAGCCGGCACGCCGCGCCGCTGCGGTCCATACCGCCGCTGAAGCGCTTTTCGCCATCGGCCTTGATCAGCTGCTTGCCCACCAATGCGGGAGGCTGAAGGTCGTAACGCACCATCGGGATGATGATCGCGCCATCGGCCTCGTAACGGCATGCCTCGGCTGCGACCTGCTTGCGCGCCAGGTATGGCGACTCCCCTCGCGGAGCAGCCATTCGCCACTGCGACACGGCACGCTTGCACGCAGCGAGTGCGCGAGCCTGGCGATCAGCCTCAGCCTTGGTGGCCCTTTCAGCACGCGCCGCAGCGTCAGCCGCCAGCTGCTCGGCAGAGACCGGTTCCGTCGGCTTGTCGAACTGGAAGCCACGATCCTTCGCCGCGGCGAACAGGCTGCCGATGCCAATCTTTCCGCCCTGCTTGAACGAGCGCCACGATGCCGCGGCTGCCTTTGCATCGAAGCGATCGGAATTTGCTCCCCATTCCAGCCACAGGTCGCGTGCGTCTTCGCCAAACTCGGCCTTGAGCGCCATGCCCATGCGGATCCACTCATCGCGGTCGTCCGGGGAAAGGAAGGACAGCGCGGTACGCGCCGTATCGAGGCTCGCAGGCGTCATTCGCCGCTCACCGCGCCGGCGCCGTACTGCGCGCGCTGGGTATTGGCGGCCTGACGCGCCTGGCTGATCGGGGACTTCCGCACCACGATGCCGAGCTCGGCGCATCGCCGTACGCGTTCCTCGTGTGACAGGTCGCCGCTGTTTGGGGTGGAATTTTTATTATTCATACGGTAGGTCTTTCGAGCGTCCTACGCACTTGCGCCCGGACGGCAGTAAATCTGGAACATCAAGGCCATCAGTTCCTTCATGGTCTTGTGCATTTCTTGTGCGATGTGTTCGAGGTCCGCACGCTCGCGGTTATCGATTTCGCCGTCCTTCGTGGCGAAGGAATAGGTTTTGGAAAGGTCGCCCAGCTTCACGTAAAGCTCGTGAAACTTGGCACCAAGCTCATCGCCATCGTGTTCGCCAACACCGGGCAGGTCCACGTAGACCCCACCAGTCGCGTGCGCGACCGCCTGCGCAAAGTGGCTTGTCCCCGAGTAGGACTGGATCAGCATCGCGGTGTCCACGCGCATGCCCTGACCCTTGACTTCGTACACACGTGCCTCCAGCGCGGACTTGTTCATTCCGAGCGTGGCCGCCGTCCCGTTCCACCCATGGACTTTGATCATTTCTTGATAAGCGGATAAGAATTCCACAGTGTTTCCTTCGAGTTCTAGGGTGTTACGGATGAGCTGACTTCGTTACGATTGCGGCACTTCTTCGCTGCATGCCGGAAATCAATTTCCTAAGTGCAATAATCTGGGCAAAAAAAATTTAGGAGACCTCATGGCTCGCAACTGTGGACGCAATATCAACCGGTGGGATCGAAACCGTGTCTTACGAAACGGTTTCACTCCTGCGTTTGTCGCCGCCGCTTTTCGCTGCGGCATCCTGATCGGTCTGGCGGCGGCGCTGCTGTTGGTGTGGACCTGGATCAACCGTCGAAACCTCCCCCAATGAACAACGCTCCCGGTGCAGGTCTAGCAGGCGCACGCCAATCGCCAGCGAGGGACGTTGCCCCCGCTTCCCATTTCGAAATGCATTGATCGTTGACTGGCTGCAGGGAACTAGATCGGCAAGCTCCTGCTCAGTCAGCCCCGTCTTTAGAATCTCACTGGTGATTTTTTGGGTGTCCATAAACACAGTATTACATACGTATTGTTAAAGCTCAATACCTTTGTAATTGAAATTATTATTACAATCGTGATATGAATACACTCCGAGAACGTCTTATCTGGGCAAGAGCGCGAAAGTCCGAGCGAGAGGAAGGCGAATTCACGCAAGCCGACTTAGCAGCGCGCGCGGGCGTCACTCAAGGCGCTATTGCGCACTTGGAGTCGGGCCGCACCCTAACATCGCGCAGCATCGCCGCGATCGCCGTTGCCCTCGGAGTGGATGCGGTCTGGTTGAGCACCGGTAAGGGAGATCCATTCGGGCGTGATATTGAGAGCGGCGCAGCCGGTGAAATCGCTGGGCTGACCACGCTGCTGCCAGGCGCAATGGCGGTGAGTACTGCTGACCCGGAAAATCCAGCGAGTGTACAGATTCAGAAAGTCGAGTTAAGACTTTCGGCAGGGATCACTGGTTTTCAAACCGAGCCCGACCGGCGTGACGGCGGGTCATGGAACCTTCCACGACGCTGGGTGGACAAGAACGGCTTCATCCCAGAGAAGCTCCTGGCAATCGATGTGAAAGGCGAGAGCATGGAGCCCTCGTTATACACGGGGGATGTGGTTGTAATCAACACCGCCGACACCAAGCCGGTTAATGGACAGGTGTATGCCGTCAACTATGAGGGTGAGGCGGTCATCAAACGATTAGTCCGCGATGGCGGTAACTGGTATCTGCATTCCGATAACGCCTCCCCGCGGTACCCCCGTCGCATGTGCAGAGGCAGCGAGTGCATTATCGTAGGCCGCGTGGTGCGTCGTGAAACCGACCAAATTTGACAGACTCGATTGAAGTCACTCTTAATTAAGGTTGAGGGCGTTCCGCTAGCCGTCGTCCAGGTGCAGCCCCATGAAGCCTGTGCTGGTGTTGGCGACGGAATCCTCATTGATCTGCAGACTCACTTTCCCACGCTTCCGATCATGCTCGTCGCACACGATGTGTCCCAACCCGATCAGATCAGGGTCTATGCCAAATTTGCGACTGCGCGTCTGTTGACTTCTCCCATACATGCCGAAGCACACCACTGGGAAAACCTACCTGCGCCAACGGTTCAACCAATGCCATTTTGAAATAATTGGGTAGATTTCCGGTAGGAATTATGGCGTAGACTTAGCTTTTTTATCGGAACCGCCAATATATGAAAACCATCATTAGCGCTGCACTCATCGCCGCCCTTCTGGCAGGTTGCAACTCGCCGAAGGACATCGTGCTGGGGCCCGAGCCCCTGAAACAAATGGCCGAGCAAGGTGATCAGTTCCGAAAGTTGACCGAAGATGAGCGAATGCTGCTCGTCGGCTATTTAGCCGCGCAGTCGATGCGTAGCGCCTTCACGAAGGAAACGTTGCCCAGCACAGGTAAAACAGTTGGCGAAGTTTTGAAAGAGGCAGGGGCGTGGCGGGAGAAAATGAAGGTCGAACAAGCCCGGGAGGCAAAACGTGAAGCCGAAGCCGCAGCACTTCAGGCCAAAGTGGCTGCTGAAGCCGCAAAAATCTCGCAGCAGCTTGCGACAATGGTGACGATCGCGGTCACGGGAAAAACGGTCCTACCCAAAAATTATGACGTTGGCCGTTATAGCGAATTGCTGATGGTGAAGTATGCGCTTGAGAACCGTTCAGAGAAGAAAATTAAGCAGATCAAAGGGGACGTCATTTTTACCGACGCGACAGGCGACGCGGTCGGCCAGCTGGGTGTCGAGTTCGATACAAACATGGAACCTGGTCAGACAGTCAAGACGGACACCGGAATTGGTTGGAAAGTTAACCGCTACAGTCGAGGGGACATTGAGAAGATTGCTGAGCGCGACTTCGAGAACATGAAGGGAAAGTTCGTGATCAGCTCAATCGCGTTCGCAGATGGATCGGTCCTCAGAACTCAAGAGTAACTGTCTCACGCCTGCCTCAGCTTTGTAGCCGAGGCATTTTTTTATCGAAAATAATTACAAACGTATTGTGCGGCCAAAATACTTATGTAATACTGATCCCCATCAAATTACTTTCGATGGGAGGTCAAGGTGCAAGATCGATCAACTCCAGGCATTATTGTTTATGGGCCAAGCGGCTGCGGGAAGACCACACACGCCGTAGCGCTCGCCGCACACTTTGGTAAGTCCCGCATCGTCGATGACTGGGCACCCGGAGGCCGCGTTGGCGATGACACGCTGGCCCTGACCAACTTCCCACACGCCGACAGCATTTCCTTCGTCGACGCGGCATCCGACGCGGGCATCAAGCTGTCGCCGCGCCGCGTCGTCGCGATTCGCTCCCTCAGCAAATCGATGTGAGGCGAGCATGAAATCCTTCCAGATCACCATTCGGACCGCCACCAGCTGGACGACGTACAGCGCCCTGGCCGCCACCAGCTGCGACGCCCTCCTGGATGCCGCCGATCTGTTCGGCGACGCGCCGTGCGGCATCACCGTGACCACGCGGGCATAGACGATGGCCACCGCAATCGACATTCGCGCCGCCATGAAACGTTGTGCCACGAAGGCGACGGAGGACTACCCAGCCGACATCCAAGGCCGCAGCGTCGCCTTTCTCGCCCGACTGACAGGCTCGCTGGAGCATCTGGGGGAGGCAGAACTGGCCGAGCTTCCGTGGTCGGTGACATGCACTGCACCCTACACCAGGCCGGAGTGACAAATGCATCGCATCTCGCCAGACCGCGCCGCGCTCGAAGTCGCCCACAGCAGGCTTTATGTGACGACCCCACTGGACGAGATGCTAAAGGACCCGACCCTCAAGATCATTCTGGAGGTCGTCGCCCGCCGGCACATGCAGCGCCGCGCCAGGGTGGATGTAAAGAAGCTGCAAGCCAACGATAACGATTAGGGAATCCCGATGAACTTTATGTTGAACAGCCCAGCGCTCCAGACCGCTGGCCAGATCCTGAACCAGCAATGCCACGGCGTCGCCGTCGCATCGGGCTGGTGGTCCAACCCGCAGTCGGGCGAGCGCATCCAGCGCAACACCGGCGAGCTGCTGATGCTCATCGTCTCCGAGGTTGCGGAAGGCATGGAAGGCCACCGCAAAAGCCTCAAGGACGACGCCCTGCCCCACCGCGACATGCTGGAAGTCGAGCTGGCGGACGCAGTCATCCGCATCTTCGACCTCGCCGGCAGCAAGGGCTATGACCTGGGCACGACGATCTCCGAAAAGCTGGCGTTCAACCTGAACCGCCCCGACCACAAGCCCGAAGCCCGCCTGGCTGAGGGCGGCAAGAAGTATTAGCCGCGGCCTATGAACACCTGGACGAACGTCAATGAGGCACTGCCTGATGCCGACCTCGCAGTGTTGATCGCCATGTCGGACGGCGACGTCTGGCTCGGCTATCTCGACGGCGAGATCTGGCGCGATGTCGGCGCTGATGTGATCGCCTGGGATCGCGTCACGCATTGGATGCATTTGCCGCCAGCGCCAGGCTCGATAGAAGAAGTCTAAAAACAACTCATCACCGAATAGGAGCCCCATATGATCAGGACCCTGAAGAGCTTCGGCCAGCGCCTCAGCAACGCCTTCGGCCGACTGACCGACCGCGCGCCGCAGTACACCGCGGCCGACTGCAACAACATTCACGTTTTGCTGATGCACCTCTGCGACTTCGACGAGAAGCTGTACCAGTGGGTGCTGCGCTGGATCGCCTACCCGTTGCGAAACCCGGGCGCGAAGATGGACATGGGCCTGGTCATCAACGGAGATCCGGGAACCGGCAAGAAGCTGTTCTTCCAGCAGGTGGTCGCGCAGCTCGTGCCCGACTCAGCGCGAATTATGTCGGCGGCCTCGCTGCAGCAGAGCCAGTTCTACCGCCGCGCCGAGGGCAAGCAGCTGATCGTGGTTGACGGCGTGTTCAACAAGGCCAATTCGTCCCGCCTCAAGCAGCTAATCTCGCCGAGCGCAGGCACCGTCATTGGCATGGCGCCATGGCGTGGTAATCGGAAGAATTTTGTTTTCCTGTCGAGTTCGTACGAGTTCCTTCCCGTCATCGAGAGCGACCCTCGGTTGTGCGTGGTCGAAGCGCCGCCACCACTCGCGCCCATTTTCTACATGGCCGTTGTGGAGGAGATCAAGAACGGCGGGGTCACGGCGTTCCGCGAGCACCTGCTCCGCCGCATCAACATGACTGGCTTCAACGAGCACACGCGCCCACCACTGACCTCTGTTGCCAGGGCGGAGGCCGCTTAGTGGAGCTTGAACGATATGAAAGGGAATCGCTGCGTGAGATCGTCGAAAGTGACGCTTACGCTGCGACGTTCCAGACCGTCGGCCAGTACCGCGCCGCGCTCTTGAAGCACATTAAAAATCGGTGCGCTGCAGATGCTGCCGCACTTCAAATAGCAACCCGCGGACCCGCGATGAGCACTCAGTCGCTCCCGCCGGAAAACTCGATCCGAACTGACCATGACCACGACAACCGTCAAGCTGCTTGACCTCATCGCCAAGGTGCCGATGGTGCGCACCGTACAGATAGCCGATCGCCTTGACATGCCTGTCGATCAGGCCGATAAGCTACTGCGCCAAAGCCTCCAGGCCGGCCATATCATTGAGCACGAGGTGGATGCCCCGAACAACCGTAAGGCGATGGCTTACGAGCTGAGCGCCCAGTACATGGCTGCAAACGCACTTGCACAGCCCGCAAAGCCTGTCGAGCCCTCCCATCAGCCGGTCGCGGTGGTCACTGACGACAGGACCACCCGTCCACAAACGAAGGTCGATCGCGCGATTGCATACGTGCGCGAAAACGGGCCTTCAACTTCCACGCAGTTACATGCTGAACTGGGCCTGGCCGAGGGTGTGCACGTTTCCAGCTATCTTGGGACAGCCGTCCGTGACGGGAGGATGCTCCGAGACGGGAACACCTGGTCGCTACCGGGCGCCGGCACAGTCGCACCAGCGGAGATACCCAAGTTCAGCACGATCCGCTCGGTGTCCTCTGTTTCCGAAAGCGCGTCACAGCAGTCCGGTGAGACGGCCAAGGCAGCGGCGCAAGCATCTAGCACGCCAGCCGCATTCCGCTGCGCGCTTTGGTCGGATGGCACGTTCGAGATTCAGCGTAACGGCGCGACGATCGCAAACCTGTTGCCGCATGAGCTCGACACCGTGATCGAAACACTCCATCGCGTGAGGGCTGCGTGAAGCAGTATGTAGGACGCTTCAGTTTAGCGAAGCAGTCAGAACCCTTGATCGCTCTCATTTCGGTGGAGTGGTGCTGAAGTCCATTCCGGTAACGCCTTTTACATACATCGACCGCCCATGTTCCACGAAACTGTAGGCAACACCAACGCCGTTCCACAATGTGGATTCGACGAATTCGTGCCCCGCGGCCTTCGCCGCTACAAAGTGTGCGTCAAGCTGCGCCAGGGCATTCTTGACAGTCATGACTGCGTTCACAAGACTACTCGGCCCCAATTCGTGCATCGGGATTTTCTCAATAAGCGCGATGATATCGGTGAGCTGCGAGGCATGGTACATAATTGCAGCCTCACACCTGAAGCGGTCAGCAGATTCTGGTGGAAGATGAAGAAGCATCTGGTTCTGGAATGCGCCCCAATCGCCTTCGCCCTTAACCATGTCTTTGAACGTTTTCACAACCCGGGACGCTTCTTCCAGCACGGCTCCAACTCTGGCCAGATGACGGCGCAGAGCAGTCTCGTCTGCAAACTGCATAAGGTCGCGCGCACTTTTGCTTTGTCTATCGGAAACGTAGATCGCTACGCCTACTGCGACAACGGAACCTATAGCCTGCGCCCAACCTGCCGCCTCTTCACTCCAGAGGGGGGTGTGCCGAATGGTAAGCACGATTCCCAGCAAAGCAACGGTCGTAATGACCCCAATAAAGGCCAGTTCAAGACCACGCGCAATTCGTTCCATCCTTCGACTCCGATTTTATCAAAGGAAAACATTACCACGTCTGTCGCGTGCAATGAATCAAGTTATGTGGCCCATGGAATAACGCGTTCCCCAACCCGCTGCGCCGGCTGCGGCCAACAACAGGGCTTTGCGCACCAGGAGCACTGCCGGTATCGCGGACTTTGCTTACAGACCCAAAGATTTCCGCGCACGAGTGCAAACAATTATGACCGCGAGGATATTGTTATGTGCTTCAAACAGCGTCTTGGCCTGGCTTTCGGCAAATGCTACACCCGGCTCCGAGTTCATCATCGACGCGTCAACGCGTACGGATTCAAATCCAGCGATCACCTGCCGGATCTCGCCAGCAGACGCCGCGAGGCGCGCAGCCGCACCATCGCTGAGCGGGGCAAAAGGGACGATTTCATCGATCTGCCAGAGGTGTATTTCGCGCAGCATGGCAAGCATTTGTTCGAAGTCTGCTGGATTCGGGTCCATGCCGGACGTGAACTGATGAAGTTTTTTATAGGCCTGGTGAATTTGATGCCGCGCCTCTCGAAGCCGTGGTCGCATTGCGACGGCATGGAGCTCAGCCGTGAGCGTTTGTTCTCGCGCGCGCGACCACGAGGACATGGATGCGAGGACCACTGTACCGATCAGAGCTCCTACCGTTCCCACTGCGGCCAGCAGCTCCGCATCCACGTGAGCGCGCGACACGTCCATCAGCAGCTTGACCAGTGCAGTCACTCCGTAAGCGATCACGACCCAAAGCACGACCAGGCCGGTGATCCGGTACGCATTCTTCAGCATCTTTCCCCCCATTCAAAGTGTTGCGATCCTAGCATGACGAGTACCGTCATCCAAAAGAACTACGACTTAAGTACTTACCGGAAAACCAAGTGAAACCGCTTTACCTCGACCTTCCTTCAGTAGCTGCCGCGGTTTCGCTCAGCGAACCGACCGTGCAGCGCCTGGTGCGCGACGGCCTTTTCCCGCAACCGCGAGAGCTGTCGGGCCGGCGCGTGGCCTGGCTCGTCAAAGAGCTCGAGGAGTGGGCTGACAGCCGCCCAGTTTCGTCGCAGCTTCCACCCTCAAACACTGGACATGACAACCGGCCTCACCGTCGACCAACGAACTAGCAGACGGGACCGAGTACGCGCTTGACCTGACTACATACGGCTGGACGTTCAAGTTATCACCCATATTTACTTGCTTTAGGAAATCGTTGCTGGCATGCTTAATTATTAATAATGTATCGGGAGTCGGGAATGGCGGCATCAATTGACTTTGAACCAGTGACGGGGCCGTATGCGTGGTTAGGGTGGATTTTGATTGCGGCAGCGCTTGCGATACCGCTATTGGCTGTGCTGAGTGGGAAGATGGACCCTGCCTCAGCGGGCGACTATACAGCTAGGGGTATTGGCTCGCTTCTCGGACTAGCCTTTATTGGATGGCTTATAACCCGGAAGAGGGGACCAAAAGCCAGAGCGAACGCACGTATCGCTATCGGCTTTGTATTGATTTCAGTTGTTATGTCGAACGTGGCTGGTGCGGCACACGAGCGCGAAGAAATGAAGGCATTCGTCTCTTATGCGCTAAAGATGCAGGCTCAACATACTTTGCAGGTTGCCGAATTGAACGCGAAATTTGAGAAGCTGCCCCTAGATCAGGTCCTAGCTACGGAGCACATCACCAGCCCTTCAGGCATCATGGCCAGCCAGCGTATTGTTGCGCAGCTGCGCGCTCTTGTCGCTGAGAGAGATGTCCAATTATCCAAATATCTGTCGGACGTACAAGATTACATCGCCCATTTAAAGTCGGAGAGCGGTAAGCGAGGCGCCCTCGAAAGCTTTAACGAAACCGTAGTAACGACGAAGGCGATGTATGCAAACCTTGCCCAAGTCCAGCTAGCCAGCGCTGATGCCATGGACGCGATATTGAAGTGGTGCGCCATCCAAGGCAAAACCATAGAGCACAAGGATGGTCAGCTGCTTTTCACCTCAACGGCGCAGCAAGCACAACTGCAAGCGCTCGTGACCAAACTGAGCGAAGCCGAAGCGGCGGAAGCTGCTGTAATCAAGGATGTCCAAGCGTGGCAAGTGGGCGCACTGAAAAAGCTGGAAGAAAACAAGGCTGCTGCAAACAGATATCTGTCGAATTAGTTCCATGATCTCCCAAGATTTGTGTAGATGCGCTTGCCAACCGAACGCCCGTCGCGCGCTTTACACCAACGCCAGCTGCTCCAAATGCGCGTCAAGCTTCGTGAGCCACTCGCGCCGCTCTTTGTCGTACCTGTGCAGGTTGTAAGTCCCGACACCTCCACTTGGCATGTGACCGATAACGGCCTCAGCAACGTCCTCAGCACAACCGAGCGCAGCGAGTTGCGTGCGCACCGTACGACGCAAATCGTGCGGCGCCCAATGCTGCACCGGAAGGCGCGGCCTGATCTGTTCCGGCCTGGTCGCTGAGTACGGCATGCTGGTCCAGACCGCGACCCCAATGGTTTTCTGCTCGACATAGGGGACCTTGCCACGTGATGCGAAGAGATACCCGCCCTCGCACACGGCCAGCCGGCGCCGGACAATCCGCTCCGCGCGTCCGACCAAAGGCACGCGGATGTCCGTTGCCTCATCTCGCCATCCGTTCTTTGTCTTCGCCTTCGGGATCGTCCACCACAAGCCGTCGCTTTCGTCCGTGACCTCAGTTGCGTGGATGGGCATGATCTCTCCACCACGGGCACCCGTCCACAGGTAGAGCGTGAGGGCATCCTCAACCGTGCGCGAAAAATTCGGCAGCCATGGGATCAACATCGCAAGTTCGCTCGTCGACAGCACCCGCTTGTTCGTGCCAACCTGTTCGCCCTGGCGCGTGCGACCGCGGCTACGTAGCTTCCCGCGCATGACCAGACGCCACCAATTGGGGGTGTTATCGCCGAGCCGGCCAGCGTCAAGGCCATAGTCCCAGGCCGCGCCCAGCTCGCGCCGCAGGTTCGATGCCACGACCGGAGTTTCGGCGTGCGACTGCAGCAGATCGAACGCCTGGGCACGCGTGAGCGTAGTTGGGTCGACCTCGGCAAGATCGCCAAGCATCGTGTCGAACAGCCGCCGCACCTCGGCCGCCCCCTTCGCCTTTCGGTTCCGCTCAATATGCCCTTGCAGGTACAGCTCGCACAGCGAGCGCACCGTCAGCGATCGCGCCGTCACCTGCTTGCGCGCCGCCTCCTCAGCCACTACGGCGCGCCGCGCGGCACGCTTCTCGGTAGCAGGATCCCGGCCGGCGCCGCGCGCGTCACGCAGGCGCTCCCACTCGACCACCGCGCCGTTGTACGACACCGCCGGCCAGGCCCCGATCTTTACCTGGCGCATTGCGCCGTCCGCATTCCGGTACCGGTATATCCATGCGCGCCCTGTCGTCGATGACTGGAAACGCAGTCCTGGGCATTCGGGAATGGTAAAGTGTCGTCCTGGCTCCAAGAGCTTTGCGGCGCGCGCGTCGAATGGCATGCGTGGGTCTTTGCGTAGGTTGTGCGTAGGTTTATGCCACCGATGGCAGGTGGCGGATATTGTAGCGTAGATTCCGTTTCGGAAACTTCGAAAACCTACGCAGAACTGTGAAGTTCTGCGATATCTTGTGATGTGTTGTGACCGGACGTGAACCGCAGGCGGGAAGCAATAAGACGATGGAAAACAAAGGGTTAGCAGAAGAAATGCCGCTGGATCAAAGACTTACCAAAGACGCTAAAAGCCCACACACGCCAATGATGCAGCAGTACCTGCGCATCAAGGCCGACTACCCGACCATGCTGGTCTTTTACCGCATGGGGGACTTCTACGAACTGTTCCACGAGGACGCCGAAAAAGCAGCACGCGTGCTCGGCATCACGCTGACCGCGCGCGGCGCGTCGAACGGCAACCCGATCAAGATGTGCGGCGTGCCTTTCCACTCGCTTGACGGCTACCTGGCCAAGCTGGTCAAGCTTGGCGAATCGTGCGCGATTTGCGAGCAGATCGGCGACCCGGCGACCAGCAAAGGTCCGGTCGAGCGCAAGGTGATGCGCGTTGTCACGCCAGGCACGCTGACCGATTCCGACCTGCTGCCCGAGAAATCGGAGCGCCCACTGCTTGCGGTGTGCATGATCAGCCAGCGCAAGGTCGTTACCACCGGCCTGGCATGGATGTCGCTGGCCAGCGGCGCGGTAAAGCTGATGGAATTCTCGGGCGATGCACGCACCGTCGGCGCCCGCCTGCAGCAGGAACTCGAACGCATCGCGCCAGCCGAGATCCTGTGCGCCGATGGCGCGGAGCTGTCGCCTGAACACGAGATCGCGCACACCCAGCGCGTGCCCGACTGGCACTTCGACGTCGTTGGCGGCCACAAGGCGCTGCTCGACCAGCTGGCCGTCGCCACCCTCACCGGTTTTGGCGCCGACGGCCTTGGCGCTGCCTTCGGCGCCGCTGGCGCGCTGCTGCGCTATGCCCAATCGACGCAGGGACGCGGCTTGCAGCACGTACGCAGCCTGTCGACCGAAACCGAAACTGAATTCATCGGCCTGGACGCCGCCACCCGCCGCAACCTGGAACTGACCGAAACCATCCGCGGCCAGGAATCGCCAACCTTGTTCTCGCTGCTGGACCACTGCCGCACGGCGATGGGCTCGCGCATGCTGCGCCACTGGCTGCACCATGCCCGCCGCGACCAGCATGTGGCGCGCTCGCGCCATGCCGCCATTGGCGCGCTGGCCGAGACGGACGCCAGCGGCGCGCTGTCGCAAACGCTGGCGCAGGTTCCCGACATCGAACGCATCACCACGCGCATCGCCCTCTTGACGGCGCGCCCGCGCGACCTGGCCAGCCTGCGCGATGGCCTGAAGCAGCTGCCGGCGCTGCGCCACGCCATGCAGCGCAGCTTTGCGGCCGGCGAAGAAAGCCTGCTCGCCACCATCCATAGCGCCATCGCGACGCCTGAAGCGTGCCTCGACCTGCTCCAGCGCGCCGTCGCCGAGGAACCGGCTGCGATGGTGCGCGATGGCGGCGTGTTCGCACGCGGCTTCGATGCGGAGCTGGATGAACTGCGCGGCCTGTCCGAGAACGCCGGCCAGTTCCTGGTGGACCTGGAAACACGCGAACGCGCACGCACCGGCATCGCCAACCTGCGCGTCGAGTACAACAAGGTGCATGGCTTCTACATCGAAGTGACGCACGGCCAGACCGACAAGGTGCCCGAAGATTACCGCCGCCGCCAAACCCTGAAGAACGCCGAGCGCTACATCACGCCGGAGCTGAAGGTATTCGAAGACAAGGCCTTGTCGGCGCAGGACAAGGCGCTGGTGCGCGAGAAGCTGCTGTACGACCAGTTGCTGGCCGACCTGGCGCCGCACATCGGCGTGCTGCAGACGATCTCGCAGGGCCTGGCCCAGCTCGACACGCTGACCGCGCTGGCCGTGCACGCCCTCCAGCACAACTGGGTAGTGCCGGTACTGGTGTCCGAGCCATGCCTCGATATTTGCGAAGGCCGCCACCCAGTGGTCGAAAACCAGATCGAACGCTTCATCGCGAACGACTGCCAGCTTAAGGACGAGCGCAGGCTGCTGCTGATCACCGGCCCGAACATGGGCGGTAAATCCACCTTCATGCGCCAGGTGGCCCTGATTACGCTGCTGGCCTACATCGGCAGCTATGTGCCTGCCACCAGCGCCACCATCGGCCCGATCGACCGCATCTTCACCCGCATCGGCGCGACCGATGACCTGGCCGGTGGGCGTTCGACCTTCATGGTCGAGATGACCGAGTCGGCGGCGATCCTGAATGGCGCGACCGAACACTCGCTGGTGCTGATGGATGAAGTGGGACGCGGCACCTCGACCTTCGACGGCCTTGCGCTGGCGTGGGCGATTGCGCGCCACCTGATCGAGACCAGCCGCAGCTTCACGCTGTTCGCCACCCACTACTTCGAGCTCACGCAGCTGCCTGATACCCACCCGACCGCGGCCAACGTGCACCTGTCGGCGGTTGAACACAAGGACAGCATCGTATTCCTGCATGCCGTGCAGGCAGGGCCCGCCTCGCAGAGTTACGGCCTGCAGGTAGCCCAGCTGGCGGGAGTGCCGCAGCCAGTCATCAAGGCTGCCCGCAAGCACCTTGCGCGGCTTGAATCGCAGGCGCTCGACCGCACCACGCAGCTCGACCTGTTTGCCCTGCCCTGCGTGGACCCGGAGGACGAACCGGCAGAAGCGGCGCCTGCGTCGGGCGAGCTGCTTGCTGCGCTCGACGGCATCGACCCGGACGCGCTGACGCCGCGCGAAGCGCTCGAACAGCTGTACCTGCTCAAGCGGTTGTCGGCACAATGATGCGGCGCGCGTCCTTTGCCGCGCTGGCCGCGGCCGCCTGCATGGCGGCCATGGCTGCATCGGCTGCAGCGCACGCGCCGAACGACGGGCACTCGTTCGGCGTGATTGGCCACAGCTTCGCCAAAGGCGGCGACGACGAACGCCTGAAGCAGTCAATCGAAGAATCGAGCGAGTCTGCGCTGGCGTTCGTGGTACTTACCGGGATCAAGGCGGCCAACGAGCCTTGCAGCGACAAGCTGTATCTGGAACGGCGCAAGCTGATATCGAACGCGCGGCGCCCGATGATCGTGATGCCTTCAGCAACCGACTGGAGCGGCTGCAAGAATTCGAACGGACGGACGGCGGCGATCGAGCGGCTGAACCGCGTGCGCGAGCTGTATTACGCCGAGCCGGAGTCGCTGGGGCGGCGCAAGATCGAGGTGACGCGCCAATCGGCCAATGCCAAGTTCCGCAGCTATGCCGAGAACATGTACTGGGTCGAAGGGAACGTGCTGTACGCGACCGTGAACATACCGGCCAATAACAACCACTATTTGCCCGAAGCTGGGCGCAACAGCGAGTTTGAAGACCGGCTGGTGGCGAACCGGTATTGGCTGAACCGTGTTTTCGCGCTGGCGCGGGCGAAGAAGCATGCTGCGGTGGTGCTGTTCTCCGAGGGCGATATCAAGCCACTGGTGCAGGAAAAGGGGCTGCGTGCCCTGCTGGGGCGTAACCGCAAGCCGCAGGATGGCTTCGACGCGCCGCGCAGGCAGGTGGCGCAGCTGGCGCGCAAGTTCCGGGGCAAGGTGCTGCTGGTCGATACGGTAGCGGCGCCAGGGAGCAAGGCGGAGCCGGTGATTGAGTGGCAGGAGAATATCGGCCATGTCAGCGCCGGCTCGCGCGCGCTGGAGGTGCATGTGTCGAAAGATGAAGACGTGCTGTTCACGCTGAAGAAGGCAGACGCCGAGGCTTGAAAACGGCGGATGACGCGCTACGCGCTCTTCCGCCCTACCTGGCCGCTGTCGTTGATTCGTAGGGCGGATAAGCGCGAAGCGCGCATCGGCTTACACCAGCATCCCTGCCACCGCACCGGCCACCATCGCGGCCAGTCCAGCCGCGACAATCAGCCCGTACCGCCTGCCGCCGCTCACAAAAGCCAGCACGCCCTTCGCACCAGCGCTCGACGCGAGCACCGCCACCACGCCCCAACGCGCCAGTTGTTCGCTGAGCCCTCCCGCCGCCGCCAGCTGCGCCACACTGGCTCCCGCGGCCTGCAGCTCCACCAGGCCGACCAGGGTTGCGGCAACAAGCACCCCTGCGCCTCCGGCAATCTCTCCCAGCCATGCCGATACCAGCAGCACCGCCGCGATCATCGCGGCGATCACCAGCGCATGACTGAGCCTGAATGAATGGGCCTCGGGCCGGTCGGGCATGAGCCGCCCGTTTCCCGGCCGCAGGCAGAGTAAGGAGACAAGCGCCAGCGCGCCCGCCGCGCCATACAGCGGCATCTCCATCGAGCGCAGCAACGCGGGCGATACCGCGCCAATTACGGCGGCCAACAGCAGCAGCGAGGCCAGGTTGGCCAGCAAGGCGGCGCCTGCAGCCGGCACCGGCAGCGCGGCATCGCCCTTGGCGTGCCGTCCAAAGCTGGCGACGGCAGCGGTGGACGAGGCAAACCCAGAAAAGAAACCGGCTATCGCCAGGCCCCAGCGCGGGCCGACGGCGCGCATCGCGATGTGGCCGAACATCCCGACCGCCATAACCAGCACGACGATGCGCCACACCGTCGTCAGCCGCAGCACGCCCCATGGGTCGACTGGCTCGCCAGGCAGCAGCGGCATCACCACCAGCGCGGCGGCGGCGAGCATCAGCGCATCCTGCAGTTCTTGTTCGCTGATCAGCTCCCGGCTGACCTGGTGCAGGCGCTGCTTGGCTTTGAGCAGGATCGCACACAGCACGCCCAGGGAGGCGGCGAGCGGCGCGTTGTGCAAGGCCAGCGCCGCCAGCGACAGGTTGACGACCAGCGCGATTTCGCCTGTCAGCCCGGGGTCTTTGTCAGCGGTCTTGAGATAGCCGGCGGTGGCCAGCGATCCGACGATGACAAGCGCCGCGATGAAGGCCGTGGCGCCGAGGCTGGCGGAGACGTAGCCCAGGATGCCGACCAGCGCGTGCGTCCGCGTGCCGGCCTTCGCCGTGCCAGGGTCGTGGCGGCGCTCCCGGATCACGCCGATCAGCAAGCCGACGCCAAGGGCTGTTACCAGGCCAGGCAAAAGGGTGTTCCAGTCCACGGCGTTCGCTTCCTGCGCACAGGGGCCAGCGGGCGGCATGCAGCCAGGCTGGCGGCCGGCGCGTATCGAATAATTCTGGTGACAAGGGCATCTCAGGACCGAGCGCCTTTTGCGGCGCAGGGCCGAGAGGGTGCGCGGTTATGGCACAGCGCGCCACAACCGCGGGGTATTGCTTAACGCGGACGATGCGCCGGGACCGGGGCTGGCCCCGGCCATGTCCCGGCACATGCGTCCGCGCCTGCGGCTTAGTGAATCGGACGGGTGCGGAACTCGTCGCCTTCGTCGCCTTCGTCTTCATCATCGCCGTGATGATGGCCGTGGGCGCCGTGCACGTGCTCGTGCTGGATCTCTTCTTCGGTTGCGGCGCGAACGTCGGTGACCGACAGTTCAAAGCGCAGCGCCATGCCGGCCAGCGGATGGTTACCGTCGAGGACGACCTTGTCGTCGGCGATTTCGGTGACGGTGAATACCATCGGCTCTTCGGCGCTTTCCGGATTGTCCGGCATGCCTTCGAACTGCATGCCTACTTCCAGCGGCTCTGGCAGGCGCTTGCGGTCTTCGATCTTGACCAGCTCAGGATCGTAGTCGCCGAATGCGTCGTCCGGTTCGATCTGGATGGTCGACGAGTAGCCGACTTCTTTGCCGTCGAGCTCTTCTTCGATCTTCGGCAGCGTGTTTTCGTAACCGCCGTGCAGGTACACCATCGGCTGGCGGCCGTCTTCGATCAGGTTGTTCTGTGCGTCCGACAGCTTGTAGTTAACCGTCACGACTGTGTTCTTGGCAATCTTCATCGTACTTCCTTTCAGTGTTGTCAGGCAGATTATACCTCTGGTGCTGGCTGCACCTGTTTCGTTGGTGGTTATAATGGCGCATGAAAAAAATACAGCTCCTCGGCGACATCACGCCCGCCCAGTTTTTGCGCGATTACTGGCACAAAAAACCGCTCCTGATCCGTAACGCGATCCCGGGCTTCAAGCCCCTGGTCAAACTGGAGACGCTGGCCGACATGGCCAAGCTGAACCATGTCGAGTCGCGCCTGATCACCAACTTCGACGGCAGCTGGGATATGCAGCACGGCCCCATAGAGGAACTGCCGGCGCAGGGCAGCGGCAAGTGGACCATGCTGGTCCAGGGCGTCAACCTGTATAACGCCGACGCCGACGCGCTGCTGCGCCAGTTCCGCTTCATCCCCGATGCGCGCCTCGACGACCTGATGATCAGCTATGCCACCGACGGCGGCGGGGTCGGCCCGCACTTCGATTCGTATGACGTGTTCCTGCTGCAGGCGCATGGCAAGCGCCGCTGGCGCATCGGCCCGCAGAAGGACCTGTCGCTGGTCGAAGGGCTGCCGCTGAAGATCCTGAATAACTTCAAGCCGCAGGAAGAATTCGTGCTCGAGCCGGGCGACATGCTGTACCTGCCGCCGCACTACGCGCACGATGGCATCGCCGAGGGCGAGTGCATGACCTACTCGATCGGCTTCCGCTCGCCTTCATACCAGGAACTGGGCGAGGCCTTCCTCCAGTTCATGGCCGATTCGATCGACCTGCCGGGCCGCTATGCCGACCCGGACCTGGACGTGGGCAAGCACCCGGCCGAGATCCCGAAGCACATGCTGTCGACGATCGCCGATGAGTTGAACAAGGTGCGCTTTACCGAGGACGACGTGACGATTTTCCTGGGCGAGCATTTGTCCGAGCCGAAGCACAATGTGTTCTTCAAGGGCCCTGCCAAGCCGCTGACGATGGGACGCTTCGCGGACTCCGCGGCCAAGCGTGGCGTGGCGCTGTCGCTCAAGACGCAGATGCTGTACCGCGGTAAAAACGTGTTCATCAATGGCGAGTCGTTCTCGGTGAGCCGGGCCGACAAGGCGGTGCTGGACGTGCTGGCCAACGAGCGCAGGCTCGATGGCGCGGCGCTGGCGGGCGCGTCGGACGACGTGATGGAGGCGCTGTACACCTGGTACCAGGATGGCTGGGTCGAACTAGCTTAGGGAGGCGGCATGGACTTGGACGAGTCGGGCGTATATCCGTTTGCGAGCCATGCGGAATTTGGCAATCACCTGCGTGCCTGCGTCGAACGGTCGGTGGCGACGCTGCACATGTTCGATCCTGACTTTTCCGTGTTTCCGCTGGGCGCGAGCGACGTCGATGCACTGCTGCGCGATTTCCTCCGGACCGGCGGACACGTGCGCCTTGCCATGCACCGCACCGGGCATATCGAGCGCAACTATCCGCGCTTCCTGCGCTTGCTCAAGGATTACAGCCACCGCATCGAGTGCCGCGTCACCGGGCGCAACCTGCACCAGCTGACCGACTCGTTCTGCATCGGAGACGAGGTGAACATCGTCCGGCGCTTCCACAGCGACCACATGCGCGGCGAGGCTGCGTTCAACATGCCACAATCTGCGGAAATCAGCGCAGAAAGGTTCAGGGGAATCTGGGCCGAGTCTCTCCCAGGACTACACGCGACGACTACTGGCTTGTAAGTTAGTTCCGCGCTTTTGCCAAATAATATTCGGCGCAGATCAAACAGATTGACAAGTTTGTTGTAATTGTGTCGTTTGACACAAAATGAAGCTTGATTTTTTGTTCAATCTTTCACTGAAGCATGATTGCGCTATTGCGAACTATGATATTTAGCTATAATATCGGGTTAGGAAGTTTCCGTTGTCTGTCAGGCACCATCACAGGTAATGAAAGCCTACGAGAATTTTCTAACGAGCGATAATTACCGGTAATTATTCATCGCAACAAGAGTAGTTTTAACTTTGAATTAATCTAAGGAAAACCCATGAAAAAATCTTTGCTGATCGTCTCCCTGCTGGCTGTTGCTCTGACCGCTTGCTCGAAAAAAGAAGAGACCGTAGTTACTCCAGCTGCTGAAGTAACCGCACCAGCTGCTGACGCTACCGCAGCTCCAGCTGACACCACCGTTGTTGCTCCTGCTGCTGACGCACCAGCTGCTGACGCTGCTGCTGCTGCTGCAACCGCCGCTTCGGCTGCTTCGACCGCTGCTGACGCTGCTGCTGCTGCTTCGACCGCTGCTTCGCAAGCTGCTTCGGTTGCTGCTGACGCTGCTAAGTAATCAGCATGATTTAAAAGAAACCGGCCTGCGGGTCGGTTTTTTTTCGCCTGAACATTTGCAAGACCCGCTGACGGCGCCTGTTAAATAGCCGGCAGGAAACACTTCCCGCGCCAATCCAATGCACTTGGGAATGTTCTTACGAAGTGTTACCAATTACAGGCTCATCGTTCCGTGCGGCGATGCACGCCGTCGATGCCGTTTTAGTACTCCCAAACAACTTCCGGGTCCGTTCCCGCGGACAGCCCCGGGGACGGACGCCCACCCATTACCCATCATTGACAGCACCCTGACCGGAGATTGTTCGGAACGGGAAAGCGATGCCGACTACGCGCCTGGCTTGAAAAATCCTAAGCCCACGCTGGGCGTGAAGGTGTTAGCCATGTCTCCCGACAGGTGTTACCGATGTCTCCCGACAGGTGTTAGCCATGTCTCCCGACAGGTGTTAGCCATGTCTCCCGACGACCGTTATCCGGCTCTACACTTGGGGCCTGCCCCGGGGACGGAGCCCGAAGTTTGAGACGCCGACGTTGTCGGGCACTTGCGCCGGTGATTGTATGAACGAAAAAAAACCGGCCAACGGCCGGTTTTTCTTTTTGCACTGAAGGCTTACTTGAGTTCTTCGCTCAGCAGCTTCAGGATCTTCGCGCCGGTCGGCGATGCTTCCGGCTTGCCGTCGTTGCCCTGCACCGTCACCATGCTGGTGCTGGCGCCCTGCTCGCTCTTGACCAGGATGCGGTAACGCTGCGCTTCCTTGGCCTTGTCGTCGTCCTTGCCGAAGCTGAGGAGCTTGCTCAGGAAACCTTGTTTCGATTCCGCGTCCGGGTCGACGTAGCGGACGAAGTAGACGCCTTGCACGCGGTCGCGGTCTTCCACCGTGAAGCCGACACGGTCGAGCGCCAGGCCCACACGGCGCCATGCGCGGTCGAAGCCTTCGTCGACTTCCACTGCGTCGCCAACCAGCTTGGCGTGCTGCGGCGCGACGACGGCGTTTTGCACCGCGGTCTCGGCTTGCTTGAGGTCAGGCGTACCCGACAGCTTGGCCATCAGCTTGCCGAGGAACTGGGCTTCGAGGCCCGGATCGTTCGGACGGCCGGTCCAGGTGGTGGTTTCCTTTTGCGTGCCAACAAACACTTCTTCCATGCCGCGGTGGCTGATGTAGATCTCGGTCGAGCCATCCGCCGCGCGCTCGAGGCGGGTGCGGAACTTGTCGCGCTCGCCGGTCGAGTACAGCGTCTTGAAGACCTTGCCCAGGGTGTCGCGAATAATCCCCTGCGGCATCTTGGCGTGGTTCTCTACCCAGTCGGTTTCCATCGTGCCCGCTGCCGTCGATTCGCTGACGACGGTGAAGCCATTGTCAGACCAGAACTGCTTGAGCTGCGGCCACAGCTGTTCAGGCGTCTGCTTGACGACCAGCCAGCGCTGGCTGCCGATGCGCTCGACGCGCATGTCGCCGGTGTTCAGTGGTGCAACTTGCTCGCCGCTCGCTGCCGGTGCGCCAGCTGCCGGCGCGCCGCGCTGCTGCTGGAAGCCCGAGGCGGTGGCGACGCCGCGGCCGTCAGGCACGGCGTAGCGGTTGTCTTTCTGGAGCTGGGTCAGGTCTGGCGGTACGTCCAGCGGCTGGGCTTTCTTGGCGCCGCGGTAGTCGACTTTGTCGGATTCGACCACCGAGTTGATCATGCCGCAGCCGGCCAGGCTGGCCATCAGCGCGGTAAGTACCAGGCCGCGGGTCGCGGATGTCGTCAAGGCGGAGCTAGTTGTCTTGCGAATAGTCATGTCGTAACTGGTTGAGAAGCTGGTGTCAGGGATGGTTCCGGCCCTTGCGGGTCAGGGCTGTGGAAGGACGCCCGCTTCGCGCATCGCAGCGCGGACGGTGTCGTGGCAATTGTCGGCGAGCGGCACCAGCGGCAGGCGTATGCCCGCTGGCATCATGCCCATTTCCGCCAGGGCCCATTTGACCGGGACCGGGTTCGGCTCGACGAAAAGCTTCTGGTGCAGCGGCATTACTTTGTTGTTGATCTCGACAGCGCGGGCGATGTCGCCCGCCATCGCCGCGACGCACAGCTCGTGCATGGCGCGCGGGGCGACGTTGGCGGTAACCGAGATGTTGCCGGCGCCGCCGCACAGCATCAGGGCCATGGCGGTCGGGTCGTCGCCGGAATACACGGCAAACGATGTCGGCACCATGCGCAGCAGTTCGAGGCCACGGCCGACGTTGCCGGTCGCGTCCTTGACGCCGACGATGTTCGGAATCGACGCGAGGCGCGCGATGGTTTCATTGGACATGTCCGCGACGGTACGGCCCGGCACGTTGTACAGGATCACCGGCAGGTCGACCGCTTCGGCGATCGCCTTGAAGTGGCGGTACATGCCTTCCTGGGTCGGGCGGTTGTAGTAAGGAACCACCTGCAGCGTCGCATCGGCGCCCGCCTGTTTGGCCGCTTCGGTCAGCTTGATGGCTTCGGCGGTTGAATTGCCGCCCGCGCCGGCGATGACAGGAATGCGCTTGGCCGCGTGCTCGACCGCGACGCGGATCAGTTCGCAGTGCTCTTCGACGCTGACCGTGGCGGACTCGCCAGTGGTGCCGACGATGACGATGCTGTCCGTGCCTTCGGCGATATGCCAGTCGATCAGCTTGCGCAGGCCGGGAATATCGAGGCTGCCATCATCGTGCATCGGGGTAACGATTGCTACTATGCTGCCCTTGATCATATAAATAGAAATATGCTGGTCAATAAAAGCCTGATTGTAGCGGATAGCCCGCACAATTGGTTCATTCTTGTCTAGATTTGCCGTTCAAATCGGCGCCGCGCCCCCGTCGAGCCGGGCGCGGGTCCATGTAAAGCCTGGCTTCGCCGCACACAGCCGCTGCACCATCGCCGGTTTTGGCCGCTCCACATACCCATCTTCATAGGCAATTGTTTTCAAGCCGTGCGCGCTTGCCATCGCCAGCAGCTCGCCGTGTTCGAGCAAGAACGCCGGGTTCGATGGCTTGCCGAAGGCTTCGTTGCCAAGCGCGAAAGTTTCGTAAATCAGCAGCCCATCGTCGCGCAGGCTCGCGGCCAGTTGCACAAACAGCGGACGGTGCAGGTAATTGGTGACGACGATGGCGGCAAAGCGGTCGGCCTCGAAGGGCCATGCCAGCGCCGGGTCTTCAAGGTCGAAGGCCAGGGTGGCGATGCCCTGCCCCGCGGCCCCGGCCAGTGCGGCAGGGTCGCGGTCGACCGCCAGCACGGGGTGGCCGAGCGCGGCAAAATGGCGCGCGTGGCGTCCGCTGCCGCAGGCCAGGTCAAGCACTTCGCCCGGCAGCGCCAGCGGCGCGCAGCGCGCAACCCAGGGAGAGACGGAGGCGGCGGCGTGGCTGTTCATCAGCTGTAGGCCAGGCCCATGGCTTCGCGCACGTCGCGCATGGTTTCCTGCGCCAGCTTGCGGGCGGCGTCGCAGCCGTCGGCGACGATGGCGCGCACCAGCGAGGGGTCGTCCAGGTACTGCTGGGCGCGCTCGTGCATCGGTTCCTGTTCCTTGATGATGGCGTCGATCACCGGCTGCTTGCATTCCAGGCAGCCGATGCCGGCCGTGGTGCAGCCTTTGACCACCCAGTCGCGGGTCGGCTCGTCGGAATAGACTTCGTGCAGTTGCCAGACCGGGCATTTGCGCGGATCGCCCGGGTCGGTGCGGCGGATGCGCGCCGGGTCGGTCGGCATCGTGCGGATCTTCTTGACGACCGAGTCCTTGTCCTCGCGCAGACCGATGGCGTTGCCGTAGCTCTTGGACATCTTGCGCCCGTCCAGGCCCGGCAGGCGCGAGGCCACCGTCAGCTTGGCTTGCGGTTCGACGAGGATCAGCTTGCGGCTGCCTTCAAGATAGCCGAACAGGCGCTCGCGGTCGATCATCGACAGGCTGTGCGCGTCGTTGAGCATGGCCTGGGCCTGCTCCAGCGCATCGTCCTTGCCTTCCTGCTGGTACTCGGTGCGCAATTCCATGTACAGGCGGGCGCGCTTGGTGCCGAGTTTCTTGACCGCTTCCATCGCCTTTTCTTCGAAGCCGCGTTCCTTGCCGTACAGGTGGTTAAAGCGGCGCGCGATCTCGCGCATCATTTCAATGTGCGGCACCTGGTCGTCGCCCACCGGCACTTCGCTGGCGCGGTAGATCAGCACGTCGGCCGCCTGCAGCAGCGGGTAGCCGAGGAAGCCATAGGTGGCCAAGTCCTTGTTCGACAGGTTGTCGATCTGGTCCTTGTAGGTCGGCACCCGCTCAAGCCAGCCGAGCGGCGTCGCCATCGACAGCAGCAAGTGCAGTTCGGCATGTTCAGGCACGCGCGACTGGATGAACAGGGTCGCCTGGGACGGGTCGACCCCGGCCGCCAGCCAGTCGACCAGCATTTCCCAGGTACTGCGCTCGATGATGCCCGGATCATCGTAATGGGTGGTCAGCGCGTGCCAGTCAGCCACGAAGAACAGGCAAGGCTGTTCGGACTGCATCTTGATCCAGTTCTTCAGCGCACCATGAAAGTGGCCAAGGTGCATGGTCCCAGTGGGACGCATGCCGGATACAACACGGTCGGGATACATAACAGGATTAGCCCAGGAGAAGTCTGAACGGGGCGACGAACAGGCTGAGCAGCTTGCCGGTCAGCGCGCCCATCGGCATGAACCAGTAGTCCATCAGTTTAAACACCAGCAGGCCGATCACGATAAACAGGCCGTAAGGTTCGATGCGCGCGTACTTATAGGCGAGCTTGTGCGGCAGGATGCTGGTCATGATGCGGCCGCCGTCGAGTGGCGGGATCGGCAGCATGTTGAACACGAACATCAAGATGTTCACGAATACGCCGGCCTGGGCCACCTTGTAGGGGAACGCTTCGGTTACGCCGAAGGCGGACATCAGCAGCGCGAAAATCGACCAGCCGAACGCCATGATGAAATTCGACATCGGACCGGCGAAGGCCACCCATGCCATCTGCTTTTTCGGGTTGCGCAGCTTGCCGAAATCGATAGGCACCGGCTTGGCGTAGCCGAACACAAATGGGGTGAAGATGTACATCAGCACCGGCAGTGCGATCGTGCCGATGGGATCGATGTGGCGGATCGGATTCATGCTCATGCGCCCTGCGGCGTAGGCGGTATTGTCCCCGAAATACTTTGCAGCATAGGCGTGCGCCGCTTCGTGCAAGGTGATGGCGAAGATCACCGGAATTGCGTAGACGGCGATCGCCTGGATAATTTCATTCATGGGTAGATTCTAACAGAGCGCGCCGGGGCGGCCGGCGGGCGGTGGGTGGAGGTGGGGCGCGCCCTTGCTAGACGCCAAACAGGGCGGGATTGCCGCGGCCGTGGCGGATCAGGACAGGTTCCGCGCCGGTCAGGTCGATCACGGTGGTCGGTTCGAGCGAGCAGGCGCCGCCGTCGATAATCAGGTCGAGCTGCTTTTCGATGCGCTCGCGAATGGTTTCCGCATCGTTGATCACTTCGCCGTCGTCGGGCAGGATCAGGGTGGTGCTGATCAAGGGCTGGCCCAGTTCCTCCAGCAGCGCGCTGGCAATGGCGTTTTCGGGCACGCGCAGGCCGATGGTCTTGCGCGATGGGTGCGACAGGCGGCGCGGCACCGCGCGCGTTGCCTCCAGGATCACCGTGAACGGACCCGGCGTGGTCGCCTTCAGCAGGCGGAACTGCTTGTTGTCCACGCGGGCATATTCGGCGATCTCGGACAGGTCGCGGCACAGCAGGGTCAGGTGGTGTTTCTCGTCGATGCCGCGGATGCGGCGCAATTTCTCCACCGCACTCTTGTCATCCAGGTGGCACACCAGCGCATAGCTGGAGTCGGTCGGGAGCGCAACAACGCCCCCGCCGTGGATGATCTGCGCAGCCTGCTTGATGAGGCGAAGCTGCGGGTTGTCAGGGTGTATCTGGAAAAATTGGCTCATATATCCCGGCTGCCGTTTATCGCAATTGCGACAGGGCCGCGATACGCTGCTCCATCGGTGGGTGGGTCGAGAACAGCGCGCCCCAGCCGCCGCCGCTGCCCGAGATACCGGAAGCGGCCATCGACTGCGGCAAGGCGCCCGGCTGCAGGCCGCCCAGGCGGGCCAGCGCGTGCTGCATCGGCACGGGCGAACCCATCAGCTTGGCGGAACCGGCGTCGGCGCGGAATTCGCGCTGGCGCGAGAACCATGCAACGATGATCGATGCCACCAGGCCAAAGATGATTTCACACACGAACACGGTGACCATGTAGCCGATGCCCGGGCCGCGGTCCGATTCGCCGCGCAGCAGCACCTTGTCGACGAAATAGCCGACCACGCGCGCCAGGAACACGACGAAGGTGTTGACCACGCCCTGGATCAGGGTCAGCGTGACCATGTCGCCATTGGCGATGTGCGCCACCTCGTGTCCCAGAACGGCTTCGACTTCCTCGCGGTTCATGCTTTGCAGCAGGCCGGTGGAGACGGCCACCAGCGCCGAGTTCTTGAAGGCGCCGGTGGCGAATGCGTTCGGCTCGCCGTCGTAGACGGCCACTTCAGGCATGCCGATGCCTGCGCGCTCGGACAGCTGGCGCACGGTGGCAACCAGCCACTGCTCGGTGGAGTTGGACGGGGTTTCGATCACGCGCGCGCCGGTCGACCACTTGGCCATCGGCTTACTGATCAGCAAGGAGAAGATCGATCCGGTGAAGCCCACAACTGCCGAGAACACCAGCAATTCGCCGACGTTGATGCCCGCTGCACTCACGCCGCGACCGATGCCGAGGATATTCAGCACCAGGGACAGCACCAGCAACACTGCAAGGTTGGTGGCAAGGAACAAAACGATGCGCTTCATGGAAAGCCTCCCGGCTTGGAATGTGATTGACAGGTCGCTAAGATAAGGGTGCTCAGGGGAAAATTCAAGTCGGGATTCTTAACGGGAGCTTAAGGCTGAATCCGGCGGATGCGCGCGGCGCGCTTGTTCGCCCTACGATCCACGGAACCGTAGGGCGGACAAGGGCAAAGCCCGCCTCCGCCGAATTGATCTAAAACCAGTCGTGCCAGACCGGCGTCAAATTGCCCGGTAACGGCGGCAGCTGCGCAAACTCGACCCGGTTCTCCCCCGGCGCATGGAAATCCGTCCCGCGCGAAGCAAGGAAACCATACCGCCGCGCCAATTCCGCGTAATGCGGATACTGATCCGGCGTATGACTGCCGGTAACGACCTCGATGGCCACGCCTCCGAGGTCCTTGAATTCGTCAAACAGCGCGCCTTCCGCTGTCGGGCTGATCTTGTACCGCCCCGGATGCGCAATCACGGCAATGCCGCCGGCAGCCTTGATCCACCCGACCGCCTGTTCCATGCTGGCCCAGCGATGCGGCACATACCCTGGCTTTCCTTCCGTCAGGTATTTACGGAACACGTCCGGCGTATTGTTGGCCACGCCGCACTCGACCAGGTAACGCGCGAAATGGGTGCGCGACATCAGGTCCGGGTTACCGACATATTTCAGCGCGCCTTCATAAGCGCCGGGAATGCCCGCTTTCTCGAGCTGCGCGGCAATTTCGCGTCCGCGCGAATCGCGCCCGCTGCGCGTGTCGGCCAGTCCCTGCACCAAGGTCGGGTTCTGCTCATCGACCTGCACGCCGACGATGTGGACGGTGGAATTAGCCCAGGTAATCGAAATCTCGACGCCTGGGACAAACCGCATCCCGAGCTCCTGCGCCGCGGCACGCGCCCGTGCAATGCCGCCCACTTCATCGTGGTCGGTCAGCGCCCACACATCGACCCCGGAACCGTGCGCGTACCGGGCCACGGCCTCGGGCGCAAGAACGCCGTCGGAGACGTTGGAATGGCAATGAAGATCTACTGTCAGCATACGGAAAACAAGCCTCGGATCAGGAACACGGTCGCGAAGGCCTCATTGTACGCCGACTAATGACGTTGCTCAGTGGCGAGAAACAAACAGCGGATCAGTCCCGCGTGACAAAATCCTCGATCATCCGCGCCAGCAGTTCGGGCTGGTCATGGTGCAGCATGTGGCCGGCGTCCGGCATCATGTGCGCGGTGACATTCGCAAGGTGCGACAGGCGGCGGTCGACTTCAGCCCGTGCCTGCTCCTTCGGCCCCATCCACTGCCACATATTGGTGTCCTCGGCCTCCACCCACATCACAGGTGCGGTGATCGCGCGCGAGCAGGCCAGCACTTCCTCGACATGATAAAGCAAGGGACTCGGCTTCTTGTGCTGCGGATCGCCAAGGATTTCCCATTCACCCGCCTCGTTCGGCGCCGACCAGTGCTGCGACAGGAAATCGGCGCGCTCATCCGGCAGGCGCGGATTGGTTTTCTGCAAGCGCGCCGCCACCGCCTGGCGGCTTGGGTAAGACTTCAACACCGGCGGCTCGCGCAGCTCGTCGAGCCATTTCGCATAACGCTTGGGCGAATCTTCCGGTTTGGTCGCAGGCAGCCCGAAGCCTTCCAGGTTGATCAGGCGGCGCACCCGGCCTGGCCGCACGCCGGCGTAAATGTTCACCACGTTGCCGCCCATGCTGTGACCCAGCAGGTTGACCGCCTCGCCCGGCGCGTAATGGTCGAGGATGGCGTCGAGGTCGGCCACGTAGTCGGCAAACCAGTAAGTGTCCGACTGGGTGCGTTGTGACAGGCCGAAGCCACGCCAGTCCGGCGCGATCACATGCCAGTCCTGCTGCAGGCAATCGACCACAAACTGGAACGAGGCCGACACGTCCATCCAGCCGTGCACCATGAACAGCTTGGGCGCCCCTTCCCTGCCCCAGTGGCGGATGTGGCTGCGCAGGCCGCGGATGGTCAGGAATTCGGAACGGGATGGTTTCATGCTTGCCTCAAAATAAAAGTACGACCGTTCGCATTATACGCTGCTGTTGATATTCCGGCTGCCGGCCCCATTTGTTCGCATTCGGCCGGCAAAGCGGCCTTGGGGCGTAAAATAGCGCCATCCCAACGTTTCCACTAAAACTACTATGGCCATCTTCCAGCTGGGCGAGCACGCTCCCGAGATCGACGCATCGGCTTTCGTTGCCGATTCCGCCAACCTGATCGGCAAGGTCACGCTCGAAGCCAACGCTTCGGTGTGGTTCGGCGTCACGATTCGCGGCGACAACGAACGCATTACCATCGGCGAGGACAGCAACGTGCAGGAAGGCACGGTCATGCATACCGACATGGGCTATCCGCTCAACATCGGCAAAGGCGTGACGATCGGCCACCAGGCGATGCTGCATGGCTGCACCGTCGGCGACGGCTCGCTGATCGGCATCCAGGCGGTGATCCTGAATGGCGCGAAGATCGGCAAGGGTTGCCTGGTCGGCGCCGGCGCCCTGGTTACCGAGGGCAAGGAATTCCCCGACTACTCGCTGATTATCGGCGCCCCCGCCAAAGCGGTGCGCACGCTCAGCGAAGAAGACGTCGCCCGCCTGCAGGCCAGCGCCGCCAGCTATGTGAAGCGCGGCCAGCTGTTCAAGGCAGAACTCAAAAGAATCGGATAAGACAATGACGACAGACAACAAAGACACCCTGCAAAGATTCATCTTCGAGAACGCCGCCGTGCGCGGCGAGTTCGTCGAAATTTCCGACACCTGGCGCGAAGTGCAGGCCCGCCACAGCTACCCGCCTGCGGTCAAGACGGTGCTGGGCGAGATGCTGGCCGCCGCTGCCCTGCTGTCGGCGAACCTGAAGTTCAACGGCGCGATCATCATGCAGATCCACGGCGATGGCCCGGTCAAGCTGATGGTCGTCGAATGCGACTCCGAACTGCGCCTGCGCGCCACCGCCAAGCTGGCCGAAGGCGCGCACGTGGCCGACGACGCCACCCTGACGTCGCTGCTGAACGCGACCGGCAAGGGCCGCTTCGTCATCACGCTCGACCCGATGGACAAGATGCCGGGCCAGCAGCCCTACCAGGGCATCGTGCCGCTCGACGGCGACGACATGGCAACCGTGATCGAAAACTACATGCTGCGTTCCGAGCAGCTCGACACGCGCCTGTGGATCGCGGCCGACGCCCATGTCTCGCGCGGCCTGCTGCTGCAAAAGCTGCCGCGCCACAGCGGCAAGGACGACCAGACCAAGCAGGCCAGTGAAGCGGAAGACCTCGAAACCTGGAACCGCGCGGTGATGCTGGCCTCGACCCTGAAGCAGGAAGAACTGCTGACGGCCGACATCCAGACCCTGATGAGCCGCCTGTTCTGGGAAGAGACGATCCGCGTGTTCGACCCGGCGCACCCGCGCTTCCACTGCAGCTGCACGCGTGAAAAGGTCGGCAACATGCTCAAGATGCTGGGCACCGACGAAGTCGAGGCGGCACTGGAAGACCTGGGCGCGCTCGAGATCAACTGCGACTTCTGCGGCAAGCACTATGCCTTCGACACGGTCGACTGCGCGCAGCTGTTCGCCACCGATACCCCGGTCGAAACGCTGATCCCGGCCGGCGATGTCAAGCACTGAGCTGCGCACCGCCCCGCGCGCGGCTTTCCCGCACTTTTGCGGGATCGCCACGCGCTGGATGGATAACGACGTCTACGGCCATGTGAACAACGTGGTGTACTACTCGTATTTCGATACCGCGGTGAACCAGTTCCTGATTGAACGCGGCGTGCTCGATATTCACAAAGGAGAAGTGGTGGGCTTCGTGGTGGATTCGGGCTGCTCCTACTTCAGCTCGCTCAGTTTTCCCGATACGGTCCACGCCGGTGTCCGCGTGGCCAGGCTTGGCAACACGAGCGTGCGCTACGAGATCGCGCTGTACCGCAACGACGATCCCCTGCCTTGCGCGGCCGGCCACTTCGTCCACGTCTACGTCGAGCGCTCCAGCAACCGCCCGGTTCCGATACCCGCACCGGTCCGCGAGGTGCTGCAAGTGCTCCTGCCACAAGCCTGAGGCAGGAGCGATCTGAAACGGAGCTTCTGCTGGTACCGGATCATGTAGCGTTTTTCGCACCTCTTCAAACAGTTGGCGTAAAGTTCAGTACTTCCAAGCCTGAAGATGTTTGATTATAGGAGCTTGTACAATGTCGCCAGCGCTCTACGGCCATCCGTTTTCCTCGTACACCCAGAAAGTTCTCATTGCGCTGTATGAAAACGGTACGCCGTTCGAATTCCGCCTTATCGGACCGGACACCCCGCAGCATGTTGAGGAATGGCTGCAGCGCTGGCCATTGCGCAAGTTCCCGCTTTTGGTGGACAAGGGACGCACCATTGTCGAGACCAGCATCATCATTGAGTACCTGCAGCTGGCGCACCCCGGCCCGGTACGCCTCCTGCCGGAAGACCCGATGGCCGCGCTTGAAGTGCGCTTCCTCGACCGCGCTTTCGATCTCCACGTAATGAGCCCGGTACAGCACGCGGTAAGCGGCACCATGACTGGCGACCCCGCCAAGCGGCACGATGGTCTCGCGTTCGCCACCGAAAAACTGGATCTCGCGTATGCGTGGCTGGATAAGGAGCTCGCCGGACGGACCTGGGCTGCTGGCGCGGACTTCACGCTGGCTGATTGTGCAGCTGCGCCGTCGCTGTTCTATGCGGATTGGACGCACCCGATTCCCGAGGCGTTTTCCGTCCTGCGCGCTTACCGATCACGCCTGCTTGACCGTCCGTCCTTCGCCCGGGCGGTCAACGAAGCGCGGCAGTACCGCTCACTCTTCCCATTGGGCGCGCCGGACCGGGATTAAGCGCCCGCCCGAAATATTTTTCGGGTTCCTGTCACAAGCTCGCTGGCGTGATCGTCTTATAGGGAGCGAAGGCACAACGGGTGCCTTCCTTCCTAACGAAAGGCCTATCATGTCCCACGTCGCCCGCCTCCCCTTCTACACCCTCGCCCCGACCAACCTGAAGGCGATGATCAACCTCTCCGCGTCAGTCAAAAAGAGCTCGCTGGGCGAAGCCCTGGTCGAACTGGTGAACCTGCGCGTCTCGCAGATCAACGGCTGCGGCGTCTGTGTCGACATGCACTGGCGCGACCTGATCAGGCAAGGCGCCGAGCCGCGCCACCTGAATGCCATCGCCGGCTGGCGCGAGGCGCCGTTCTTCAGCCCACGCGAACGCGCGGCGCTTGCCTGGGCCGAAGCTGTCAACGCGCTGCCACAGCGCGACGACACCGATGCGGCGTACGGCGAACTTGCCCAACATTTCAACCCGACCGAAATCGCAGAACTGAGCTACGCGGTGGCGGTCATCAAAGGCTGGAACGTGATTAACCTGAGCCTTCGCAACCAGATTCCCGAAGTGCCTGCGCCGGGCTTCTAAGCAGCGGGCGGTACACTGTCGAACATATCGATGCCAGCCATGACCAGCGAACCCACCACCGACGATATCCATGCCTTTGCCGCGCTTCGACCGCGCCTGTTCTCGATCGCGTACCGGATGCTCGGCACCCGCGCCGATGCGGAAGACGTGGTGCAGGATGCGTGGCTGCGCTGGCACGGGACCGAACAGGCCGCAGTCCAGTCGCCCGAGGCATGGCTGGTGACGGTCACGACGCGCCTGTCCCTCGACCGCCTGCGCACCCGCAAGGCGGAGCGCGAGGCCTACACCGGCTGGTGGCTGCCGGAGCCGCTGGTGGAACTGGACGAACACACGCCCGAGCGCGCGGCCGAACTGGCCAGCGACGTGTCGGTGGCGTTCATGTGGGTGCTGGAACGGCTGGCGCCGGAGGAACGCGCCGCCTTCCTGATGCGGCAGGTGTTCGACCAGGACTACGCCGACATCGCTGCGATGCTGAACAAATCCGAAGCCAGCTGCCGCCAGCTGGTGCACCGGGCGCAGGCGCGGGTGCAGCAAGAACGTCCACGCTTCAAGGTACCGAAGGATACGCACCGCGAACTGCTGGTGAAGTTCATGCAGGCCGCCGGTAAGGGCGACCGCGCGGCGATGAAGGCGATGATGTCGGACGATGTGCAGCTGGTGGCCGACGGCGGCGGCAAGGTCAACTCGTTCCAGCACATCTTGCGCGGTGCGGGCCGGGTCGCCGGCGTGTACTGGACGCTGGAAAACCAGAATCCTGCGCAGGTGGCTTACCGTTCCGCCCTGGTTAATGGCGAACCGGGGCTGCTGCGCTATGTCGGCGGCAAGATCGAATCGGCGCAGTCATTCATCATCGACGACGGCCGCATTGTTGCGGTGTTCGTCATGCGTAATCCGGACAAGCTGGCCGCCGTACCGCAATTCATTTAACTCGGGCGGCCTTACTTCGATCCGAGCGCCGCCAGCGCGGCCGCGGCGTCGCGATGTCCCTGGGCGGCGGCTTTGGCATACCAGGCCCGTGCTTCCTTCAGGTCCCTCGAACCGGCGACGCCGTATTCGAAGCACTGTGCCAGATAAAACTGGCCAGTCACGTCTCCCTGTTCCGCAGCCTTGCGATACCACGCTGCGGACAGCACGCCGTCCGCTGGCACGCCGCGTCCCTCGTCGTACATATCGCCAAGCGCGACCTGGGCAGGCGCCAGTCCCTGCTCGGCCGCCTTGCGCGTCCAGTGTTCTGCGTCGCTGGCGTTCTTGTCCACGCCTTGTCCACGGGTGTAGAAGGCACCAAGGTTGAACTGGGCGCTTGCGTGCCCCTGCTCGGCAGCTTTGCGCATCCATTGGGCGGCCTCGGTGTCGCTCCTGGCGATACCTTCGCCTGCCAGGTACATCAGGCCGAGGTTAAATTGCGCGCCGGGGTGCCCTTGGCGGGCTGCCTTCAGATACCAGCGCGCAGCTTCTGCGTCGTCGCGCGGCACGCCTCGTCCGTTTCGATAGACGATCCCGGCCTGGAACTGTCCCGCCATATCGCCACTCTCGGCCAGGGACAGAATCCGGGCCATGGCGGCCTCCACCTCCACGGCGCGGGCCCCGCGTGTACCGTTGACAATCCAGACGTACTGGATCGGCAGCCAGGACTGCACCGCCTTGCCGCCCACGATTGCGGGAAGAAACTGGCACTTTTTCAAGCCCGTGATCGTGGCTTCGTCGATCTTTTTGAATCCGCTCGATTTGATGAGCTTGGTGTCAGTTACCGCTCCGTCCACATCCACCAGGAAGTGAAGCGTGACGATGCCTTGCAGCTCCCCATGCCGTGCGCCATTCGGCCACTCGGGATTGGCACACGGTAGCGCGATTGCGCTGCGGTCGCCCGCTGCCGGTGCGGTGCGCTCATCCGCCATCACGGTTTGGGTCGCGGCAAAAACAGAGGCGGTCAGCAAGAACGCCAGGGAAATGGCTTTTCGTAGTCTCATCATGTTATCGATATATATATTTCCATAGGGAAATTATACGTTGACGGGTACGAATAGTGAACAGCCCCATTCCTGACGGCCGTTGCGGGCGCATCAGCGCCGCTGGTAACTGATGTGACGCTACAATGCTCCTTCCAGCCATGACCATTCTTCAGGATTACACGATGTCTCTTCCGGTTTCTTGCGGCACGCTCATCGTCAACGGCGCGGGCCAACTGCTGCTATGCCACGTTACAGGCACGGCCAAATGGGATATCCCAAAAGGAATGCAGGATCCCGGCGAGACGCCGATCGAAACAGCGATGCGCGAGTTGAAGGAAGAAGCCGGCCTGGCATTTGCCGAAAGCGAATTTGTCGACTTGGGCTGCTTCGACTACCGCAAGGACAAAAAGCTCCACCTGTTCCTGGTGCGCGCGCCAGCCGAACTTGATTGCCTGGACCATCTCGAATGCACCAGCTTCTTTCCGCACCAGGTGACAGGTGAGCCAACCCCGGAAGCCGATGGTTTCCGCTGGGCGTCGCGCGACGAGCTGGCCAAATTATGCTGGCCACGGATGGCCAAACGACTGGTGGCGATGGACTGGTAGGGCCACCAATAAAAAAGCAGCCCCATCGGGGCTGCTTTCGCATCGGGTGCGGTATCGGCCGCACCTTCGCTACAAAGTTAATTACTCAACAGGACCTGTGCGATCAGGCCGGTGGCCAGTGCCACCAGGGCGTAGTCATTGCCAGCCTGGACCCAGTGGTAGCCACGTGGCGGCGCGTACAGGCGGCGGCCGCGCCAGTCGCTGACCACATAACGCGACCCGCGGTAATGGTGCGCCAGGTACTCGCCGCGGCGCACACGGTAGTGCGAACCATGGTTGTAGCCGTAGTCGCGGCGCGCGTGTCCGCGGCGCGAGTGATCGTAACGGTCGTGGCGGTCGTACCGGCGGTCATGACCGTACTGCGCGCGCTGGTTGTGGTCGTAACGGTCGCCGCGGTAAGCGCGGTCGTTCTGCTCATATCGGTCATTGCGGTAGTCGCGTTCATACGATTGCGCGAATGCGGCACCGGAAGTGAAAGTAGCTGCAACCGCGGCGATGATGAGGGCTTTCGTGTTCATATGCGCTCCTGAGGTGAAGTGAAACCATTTGCCTGCCTGGGCTCCTGCAGACCATCGTCCCCAGGAGATGAGCTAGTACAGTTCCTTCGCCCATGTACGCATTACACCCCGTGCACATGTACAGTTCTACCGTTTACCAGTAAGAAGTGTTACGCGACGTATCTGCCGGGGGACGCGGCGGAGGCGCCCTGCGGGCTTGTCCGCCCTACGGGAGCGTGCTGCTGGCGAAAAAAAACCGCCGCGTGTTGAACGGGCGGTTTTCTTTGGAGTGCTCTGGTTGTCAGTGCGACAGTTTGCCTTCGCCTTTCGCCGGTGGCGGCGGAGGCGGCGGCGTCGCCGATTCGACAGGTTTGCCGTTTTTGCCGAGCACCTGGACGAAGATCTCGTTCTCTTTGATCATGCCCAGCTCAAAGCGCGCGCGTTCTTCAACCGCGCCGGTACCCGTCTTCAGGTCGGTGACCTCGGACTCCAGCTTGGCGTTGCGCGCCTTGCGGTCCGCTGCGCTCTGCTGCGCGGTGGCGACCTGGCTTTCGAGGTCGTACACGCGCAGCCAGCCGCCCTTACCCAGCCAAAGCGGGTACTGGATCAGGAGCAGCAGTGCTGCGAGGGCGAGCGTAATCAGGCGCATTGAGTGAGCAGCTGGCCGGCGCTAACCGGCCAGGCCTGTTCTTACTTCAGGTTGTAGAACGCGTCGCGGCCAGGATAGCTGGCGATGTCGCCCAGGTCTTCTTCGATGCGCAGCAGCTGGTTGTACTTGGCCATGCGGTCCGAACGCGACAGCGAGCCGGTCTTGATCTGCAGGGCGTTGGTGCCAACCGCGATGTCCGCGATGGTCGAGTCTTCGGTTTCGCCCGAACGGTGCGAGATCACGGCGGTGTAGCCGGCGCGCTTGGCCATCTCGATCGCTGCGAAGGTCTCGGTCAGGGTGCCGATCTGGTTGATCTTGATGAGGATCGAGTTGGCGATGCCCTTCGAGATGCCTTCCTTCAGGATCTTGGTGTTGGTGACGTACAGGTCGTCGCCGACCAGCTGCACCTTCTTGCCCAGTGCCTGGGTCAGGATCGCCCAGCCGTCCCAGTCGCCTTCAGCCATCGCGTCTTCGATCGAGATGATCGGGTACTTGTCGCACCAGGTCGCGAGCATGTTGGTGAATTCGGTCGCGGTGAGCGACAGGCCTTCGCCCGACAGTACGTACTTGCCGTCCTTGTGGAATTCGCTTGCTGCGCAGTCGAGGCCCAGCGCGATCTGCGTGCCTGGCTCATAGCCTGCTTCTTCGATCGCCTGCATGATCAGCTTGATCGCTTCTTCGTGGCTGCCGACGTTCGGCGCGAAACCGCCTTCGTCGCCGACCGACGTGGCCATGCCCTTCGCGTGCAGGATCTTCTTCAGCGTGTGGAACACTTCCGCGCCGTAGCGAACCGCTTCCTTGAAGCTTGGTGCGCCAACCGGGATGATCATGAATTCCTGGATGTCCAGGTTGTTGTCGGCGTGTGCGCCGCCGTTGATGACGTTCATCATCGGCACAGGCATCTGCATCGCGCCCGAACCGCCGAAGTAGCGGTACAGCGGCAGGCCGGCTTCTTCAGCGGCTGCCTTGGCCACGGCCATCGACACGGCCAGCATGGCGTTGGCGCCAAGGCGGCTCTTGTTCTCGGTGCCATCGAGGTCGATCAGGGTGCGGTCGAGGAAGGCTTGTTCGTTCGCGTCCAGGCCCATGATCGCTTCGGAGATCTCGGTGTTGATATTTTCGCAGGCCTGCAGCACGCCCTTGCCGAAGTAGCGCTTCATGTCGCCGTCGCGCAGTTCGATCGCTTCGCGCGAACCGGTCGAGGCGCCCGATGGGACAGCCGCGCGGCCCATGACGCCCGACTCCAGCAGCACGTCGCATTCCACGGTCGGATTGCCGCGCGAGTCAATGATCTCACGGCCGATAATATCAACGATAGCACTCATGTTTCAGTCTCCGGAAAGGTAAAAAATTCGTTGCGCGCAAACGCCGAACGCCCACATGGGGCGTTCGGGTACTAAGCATATTATTTACATCAATTGAAGCTAGTTTCGAGGAAGGCGGTCTTCTTGACCACGCGGTCGATGTCGACCAGGGTGGACAGCAGCTCCTTCATGCGTCCCAGCGGCACCGCGTTGGGGCCGTCCGACATCGCTTGCGCCGGATTCGGGTGGGTCTCCATGAACAGGCCCGCCACGCCGACGGCGACAGCAGCACGCGACAGCACCGGGATGTGTTCGCGCTGGCCGCCCGAGGACGTGCCCTGCCCGCCCGGCAGCTGCACCGAGTGGGTGGCGTCGAAGACGACCGGGCAGTTCGACTCGCGCATGATGGCGAGCGAACGCATGTCCGACACCAGGTTGTTGTAGCCGAACGAGGCGCCGCGCTCGCAGGCCATGAAGTTGTCTTCGTTCAGGCCAGCGTCGCGTGCTGCCGCGCGTGCCTTGTCGATCACGTTCTTCATGTCGCCGGGGGCCAGGAACTGGCCCTTCTTGATGTTGACCGGCAGGCCGGACTGCGCGCAGGCGACGATGAAGTCGGTCTGGCGGCACAGGAAGGCCGGGGTCTGCAGCACGTCAACCACGCTGGCGACCATCGGGATCTCTTCGACCGTGTGCACGTCGGTCAAAACCGGCACGCCGATCTCGCGCTTGACGTCGGCCAGGATCTCCAGGCCCTTCTCCATGCCAGGACCGCGGAAGGTTTTGCCCGACGAGCGGTTGGCCTTGTCGAAGGACGACTTGTAGATGAACGGGATGCCCAGCGCCGAAGTGATTTCCTTCAGGGTGCCGGCGGTATCCATCGCCATCTGGCGCGACTCGATCACGCAGGTGCCCGAGATCAGGAAGATCGGGTGCTCAAGGCCTACGTCGAAACCACATAGCTTCATGCTGCATCTCCTTGCAGGGCCGGGGCGCTGTTGGCGGCCTGGCTGTTAGCTGCCTGGTGCGCCAGCGCAGCCTTGATGAACGACGTGAACAGCGGATGGCCGGTACGCGGGGTCGACTTGAACTCCGGGTGGTACTGGACGCCCATGTACCACGGGTGCGCATTGTCGCCGCTGCGCGGCAGTTCCATGATTTCGCACAGGTCTTCGGTCGGGGTGCGCGCCGACACCACCAGGCCCGCCGCTTCAACGCGGCCCAGGTAGTGGTTGTTGGCTTCGTAGCGGTGGCGGTGGCGCTCGGTGACGACGCTGCCGTAGATTTCCGCCGCCAGCGTGCCCGGGTTGACCGCGCAGGTCTGCGCGCCAAGGCGCATGGTGCCGCCCAGGTCCGAATTCTCGTCGCGCTTTTCGACCTTGCCATCGTGGTTCTGCCACTCGTTGATGAGGGCGACGACCGGCTGGTCGGTCTCGGTATCGAACTCGGTGGAGTTGGCGTTGGTCAGGCCTGCCATGTGGCGGGCGTACTCGATCAGCGCAACCTGCATGCCGAGGCAGATGCCCAGGTAAGGGATCTTGTTTTCGCGTGCATAGCGCGCGGCCATGATCTTGCCTTCCACGCCGCGCTTGCCGAAGCCGCCCGGCACCAGGATCGCATCGTACTTGGCCAGGTGGTCGCAGCCGCGCGTTTCGATGTCTTCCGAGTCGAGGTATTCGATGTTGACGCGGCTTTCGGTGTGGATGCCGGCGTGGCGCAGCGCTTCGGTCAACGACTTGTAGGACTCGGTCAGGTCGACATACTTGCCGACCATGCCGATCATGACCGATGCCTTCGGGTGCTCGAGCGCGTGAATCAGCTTGGTCCATACCGACAGGTCGGCCGGCGGCGCTTCGATACCGAGCGCTTCGAGGATGATCTCGTCGAGGCCCTGGTCATGCAGCACTTGCGGCACTTTGTAGATGGTGTCGACGTCCCATACCGAAATCACGGCCTGCTCTTCGACGTTCGAGAACAGCGAGATCTTGGCGCGCTCGTCTTCAGGAATGCGGCGGTCCGCGCGGCACAGCAGCGCGTTTGGCGAGATGCCGATTTCGCGCAGCTTCTGTACGCTGTGCTGGGTAGGCTTGGTTTTCAGTTCGCCTGCCGATGCGATGTACGGCACCAGGGTCAGGTGGACGAATGCGGCCGACTTGCGGCCGGCGCGCAGCGACAGCTGGCGCGCCGCTTCCAGGAACGGCAGCGATTCGATGTCGCCCACGGTGCCGCCGATTTCCACCAGCGCGATGTCCACGCCTTCGGCGCCGCGGTAGATGTAGTCCTGGATTTCGTTGGTGATGTGCGGGATCACCTGCACGGTCTTGCCGAGGTACTCGCCGCGGCGTTCCTTGCGGATCACGGATTCGTAGATCTGGCCGGTGGTGAAGTTGTTCACCTTGCGCATGCGGGTGCTGATGAAGCGCTCGTAGTGGCCGAGGTCGAGGTCGGTCTCGGCCCCGTCGTCGGTCACGAATACTTCACCGTGCTGCATCGGGCTCATCGTACCCGGATCGACGTTGATGTACGGATCGAGCTTGAGCATGGTGACTTTGAGGCCACGCGATTCAAGGATCGCGGCGAGAGAGGCGGCGGCAATCCCCTTACCCAGGGAAGACACGACGCCACCAGTGACGAAGACAAATTTGGTCATTGCAGAATGGTGCCGAACGGCACGCGCGGGAAATTGAAATTATACCTTAAACCCGCCAATACTGCCGCAGAACAAGGTAAAAAACATCATCTTCGCGGTCTGTGTACATTCCTGCAATATGCGGCTTGACTGGGATCAGGTCAGCAGAGGCAAAACGCTGGCTAACGGCACGCCAAGCTCATATGATCGTCTCCTTTTACCTGCCGCGAGACGCCATGTCCCCCACCGATCGCTCCCCTGCCGCGCCTGGCCTCGACGAGGCGCCGCGCGCGTCCGTTGCCGCCAACGACAGCGCGCCGCAGCAGCAGACCCATCGATTCACGTTTACCGGCAGCGGGTCGGAGTACTTCCGGATCTGGATCGTCAACCTCTTCTTGTCCATGATCACCTTGGGAGTGTACTCGGCCTGGGCCAAAGTGCGCCGCATGCAGTATTTCGACCGCAACACCCAGCTTGCCGGCGCCAGCTTCGACTTCGACGGCGACCCCAAAGCCATCTTGCGCGGCCGGGTGCTGGCAGTTGTATTACTGGCCGCCTACCAGTACGCCTTCGGATTTTCCCTCGGCGTCGGGATCGCGGTGGTGCTGATGCTGCTGATGTTGCTGCCCTTCATGATGCGCGGCGCATTGCGCTTTCGGCTGAGGAACACCCGGTATCGCGGACTGCGTTTCAATTTCAGCGGCTCGGCGCCGGGCGCCTACTGCGCTTACCTGCCGCCCCTGATGTTATTCCTGACCCCGGCGGCGCTGCTGGCCGTCGACCCGAGCGGCAAGCTGGTGTTACCGGTCGTCGCCTTGTACCTGGTGTGGCCATTGATGCACGGCGCAATGAAGGGCTACCAGCACCGGCACCTGGAATTCGGATCGCAGCAGGCTTCCTACGACCTTCCCAAACGCAAGTTCTACAGGCCCTACTTCGCGGCATTGGGTATGGGAATCGCCGCCAGCCTGCTGGTCGCCGGACTGGTCTTTGCCATGGCGGCAGCCGGCAGCATGGGGGGCATCGGCGACATCGATAAATGGGTGCCGATGCTGGCAGTAGTGGCGATGATGTACGTGGTCTACCTGATCGCGGGCCCCTTCGTCCAGGTGCGCATTGCCAACATGGCGTGGTCGAACACCAGCTTCCCGGGAGTCAGCATTTCCTCGCACCTGAAGGCGCGCGGCTACCTGCGCCTGCAGACGGCCAACGCGGTGCTGACCCTGCTGACACTGGGCCTGTACCGGCCATTCGCCGTGGTGCGCGCCTACGAATACCGGCTCGCGCACACGACTGTGCAAACCGACAGCGGCTTTGAACACATCGCCGCCGGCATGACCCGATCCTCGCGTGCTGCTGGCAGCGATGGCGTGGCCGACTTCCTCGGCGTCGATCTTTCCTGGTAATCCTCATGATCTCAGCAAACTATTTCGACGGCCTCAGCGCGCGCCTGCACCTCGTCAACCTTGAGCTTGGCAACGGCATGATCGGGCTGGCTGGCGCGGACATCGTCAAGTCCTACCCGCTTAGTGAAGTCGCCATGGCCGAGCCGTTCGCCGGTGCGGCAAGCGTGCTTGACTTTGCCGATGGCGCCCGTTGTGAAATCGGCGACCCTGCTGCAAAAGCCGCCGTCGCAGCCGCACTCGGCTACCGCAAATCGCGTGTCGTGCGCTGGCAAGAGCGCTGGTACGGTGCACTGATCGCCGTTGTGCTGCTCACCGTGACCGTGCTTGCCGCGGTCAAATGGGGAATCCCGGCACTGGCTGAGCGGGCCGTGGCGGGCCTGCCCGTTTCGGTCGACAAGCAAGTCGGCGACACCGCCTTCAAGGCGCTGGAGGGCGGGTGGTTTGCCGAAAGCCGGCTGAGCGAACAGCGCATTGCCGAGGTACAGGAGGTATTCGATTCAGTGGCGCCGGCGGTATCGCGCGTACCGCTGCGCCTGGTTGTGATGAGCGCCGAGGACCTGCCGCCCAACGCGCTCGCCTTCCCCGATGGCAGGATCGTCATTACCGACAGCATGATCCTGCATATCCTCGGCGAAGAAAACCACTTCAGCGACGACAACTATGCCGCGCTGGCCGGCGTGCTGGCCCATGAAATCGGCCACATCGAAGGGCGCCACTCGATGCGCGCGCTGGCGCGGTCATCGCTGATGGCCGTGCTGTCGGCGGCACTGGTCGGCGACTTCAGCGCAGTCGTGGCCGGCGCTCCCGCGGTCTTGTTCGACATGGACTACTCGCGCGACATGGAGCGCAAAGCCGACGACTACGCGATCAATGTCCTCCTTGAACAGCAACTGCCGCCGGCGGCGCTGGCCGACCTGTTCGACACGCTGGACGAGGCGGCGCCCGGGCAAAGTTCACTGCCGCGCTGGATGCAGGAGGCCGGGCAATATCTCAGCAGCCATCCGGCCACCGAAGAGCGCAGCGCCTACCTCCGCAACGCCGGCAAGCGCGGCAAGCAGCAGTGAACAAGGAATTGCCACCTACCTGAGTGAAACAGCGAACAGACTTGCCACCCTCCAAAGTCCATGCTGGAATTTTTCCCACCATGGAGGCTGATATGTCCTATGAACAACGCGATGCCTACGGCATGTATGTCGACAAAGGCCACAAAGGCCCTGGTCCTGAACTGATGGGCGCCGAGACGCTGATCGGCAACCACGTCCACAACCTCAAGAACGAGCACCTTGGCGAGATCAAGGAGATCATGCTCGACATGCGCAGCGGCAAGGTCGCTTACGCCGTGATGTCGAGCGGCGGCGTGCTGTCGATCGGCGAAAAGCTGTTTGCGGTGCCGTGGGAAGCCCTGACGCTTGACACTGTGCACAAGCGCTTCACGATGGATGTCGATAAATCGCTTATCGAAAACGCTCCCGGCTTCGACACCGATCACTGGCCGGACATGGCCGAGCAGAAATGGGCCCACCAGATCCATAGCTATTACGGCACCCAGCACGCGCAATAAAACAACTCGCCTGCGGGGGCGGCGCGCCCGCCCTGCCCCCCGTGGCCTGGGTTTATCTTCTGCAAACGTGTGGCGGACGACGAGTAATTAGTGCTATAAATCACCATTGATTGCCCAAAGGCATTTAAAATCCCTCCTTGAATTCGCATCGGCGATGTTTTCAGGGGAAGCGGCAACATGGGATTTTTGGCAAACATTCAAATTGGCAAACGCCTGGCGATCGGCTTCACGCTGATCCTGGCAATGACGGCGGTCATCGCCACGGTGGGCATCTGGCGCCTTAACGAGGTCGCCGAATCGACCCGCGCGATGATGACGCAGCCGCTGACCAAAGAGCGCATGATCGTCGACTGGTACACCCAGATCTTTGGCGCCGTGCGCCGCACTGCCGCGATCGTCAAGAGCACCGATCCGGCGCTCGGGCCTTTCTTCAAGGAAGATGCCGCGGTGACCGCGAAAAGCGCCGCCGACCTGGTCAAGCAGATCGAACCTTTGATCGCCGGCGACGCCGAAAAAACCCTGTACGCCAAAATTATCGCCCAGCGCAAGCTCTACACCGCGGGGCGCGACGGCGCCATCAAGGCCAAGGCCGAAGGCAATACCGACGAAGCGACCCGGATTTTCGAGCAGGAATTTATGCCTGCTGCCAACGTCTATCAGGAATCGTTACGCGCGCTGGTCGCCATGCAGCGCAACAACATGGACACGACCGCCCGCTCCATCGATGAAACGGCGGCGTTCAGCACCACGCTCATCGCCGCCCTCGCCGCTGGCGCGGTCCTGCTCGGCGCACTGTGCTCCTGGCTGCTCACGGTTGGCATCGTCCGTCCGATCCGCGAAGCGGTGGCGCTGGCCGAGACGGTGGCCAGCGGCGACCTGACCCGCCAGATCGCGGTGTCGAGCACCGACGAAACCGGCGCCCTGCTGCGCGCACTGCGCCAGATGAACGACAGCCTGGTAGGCATCGTGTCGCAGGTACGCAGCGGCACCGACTCGATTTCCACCGCCTCGCGCGAAATCGCCGACGGCAACCTCGACCTGTCGGCGCGCACCGAACAGCAGGCCAGCGCGCTCGAAGAAACCGCCGCCTCGATGGAAGAACTGACCACCACGGTGCGCCAGAACGCCGACAACGCGCGCCAGGCCAACCAGCTGTCGCTGGCCGCGTCCGAGATCGCGGTACAGGGCGGCGCGGTGGTCGGCCAGGTCATCGCCACGATGGGCTCGATCAACGACTCGTCGCGCAAGATCGTCGACATCATCGGCGTCATCGACGGCATCGCGTTCCAGACCAATATCCTCGCGCTCAATGCGGCGGTGGAAGCGGCGCGCGCCGGCGAACAGGGGCGCGGCTTTGCGGTGGTGGCGTCGGAAGTGCGCACCCTGGCGCAGCGTTCGGCGGCGGCCGCCAAAGAGATCAAGGGCCTGATCGGCGACTCGGTTGAAAAAGTCGACGCCGGCACCGTGCTGGTGGACCGTGCGGGAACCACGATGGAGCAAGTGGTGGCCAGCATCCGCCGCGTGACCGACATCATGGCCGAGATCTCCAGCGCCAGCGCGGAGCAGACCGGCGGCATCGAGCAGGTCAACTCGGCGATCGGCCAGATGGACGAAGTGACCCAGCAGAACGCCGCGCTGGTCGAGGAAGCGGCGGCAGCGGCCGGCTCGATGCAGGAACAGGCGGGCCAGCTGGCGCAGGTGGTCAGCGTCTTCAAGCTTGACCGCGATACGGCGCCGGTAGCCAGGGCTGCGACGGCGCGCGCGCCGGTCGCACGCGCACCGGTGGCACGTCCGGCCGCCAGCAAGCCATCGATCGCGGCGCCAAAGCGCAAGCGCGATGCTGTAACGGCCGGCGACGACTGGGAACAGTTTTGACCTGACCGGCTGCCACGTCGTTCCCGCGAAGGCGGGAACCCATACTCCGTAAAGATCGATTAGCAGAAGTTGCGGCTGGCGGTGTCGAGCCGGCCGAGCAGGTGCGACATGTCGACCAGGCGCTTGGCCACCAGGTGCCTGACCTGCCCCTGGCTTTGCCAGATTCCGTACACGCCCAACAGCGGCGCCCCCAGCACCTCGCGCCGCTGCTGCTCCACCAGCGACGGCCATACGATCACATTGACATTCCCGGTCTCGTCTTCCAGCGTCACGAACAGCACGCCCTTGGCGGTTGCGGGGCGCTGGCGCACGGTAACCAGGCCGCAGGCGCGCGCCAGCTGGCCGTCCTGGTAATCGGCCAGCGTCGATGCGGGCATGAAGCGCTTTTCCAGCAGCTGCCGGCGCAGCAGCGCCAGCGGATGCCGCCCCAGGGTCAGGCCCTGCGAACGGTAGTCGCCGACGATCTGGTCGCCTTCGCTTGGCGCCGCCAGCTGCGGCGTGTCCTCGGCCAGCGAGGTAGGCCGCAGCAGGTCCTTGTCGGGCACCGCGCCCACCGCCTGCCACAGCGCCTGGCGCCGGTTGCCGGCCAGCGACTGGAGCGCGTTGGCGCCGGCCAGCACCTGCAGGTCGTGGCGGTCCAGCTGCGCGCGGCGCGCCAGGTCGCTAACGCTGGCAAACGGCCGGATCGCGCGCGCGTCTTCGATCCGCGCGGCCGCTTCCTTGCGCATGCCGCGCTGGAGCGACAGGCCAAGGCGCACCGCCGCTTGCGGCCGCTCCCCTGCCTGCGGTCCCGTTGCAGGCTCCAGCGTGCTGTCCCAGCCGCTGATGGCGATGTCCACCGGCCGCACTTCGATGCCGTGCCGCTGCGCGTCCTGCACCAGTTGCGAGGGGCTATAGAAGCCCATCGGCTGGCTGTTGAGCAGCGCGCACATGAAGGCCGCCGGTTCATGGCACTTGAGCCAGGAGCTGGCGTATGCCAGCAACGCGAAACTGGCGGCGTGCGATTCGGGGAAGCCGTATTCGCCGAAGCCCTGGATCTGGCTGAAGATCGATTCTGCAAACTCCCTTTCGTAGCCGCGTTCGAGCATGCCGCCGACGATCCGTTCATAGTATTTTTCCAGCCCGCCCTTGCGCTTCCACGCCGCCATGGCGCGCCGCAGCTGGTCCGCTTCGCCCGGCGTGAAGCCGGCCGCCAGCATCGCCACCTGCATCACCTGCTCCTGGAAAATCGGCACGCCCAGCGTGCGCTCCAGCGCGACCTTCATCTCGGGCTTGGGGTAGTTGACCGGCTCCAGTCCCTGCCTGCGCCGCAAATACGGGTGCACCATGCCGCCCTGGATCGGGCCCGGGCGCACCACCGCCACTTCGATCACCAGGTCGTAGAAGGTGCGCGGACGCATCCGCGGCAGCATGCTCATTTGCGCGCGCGATTCGATCTGGAAGACGCCGATGGTGTCCGCCGCGCAGATCATGTCGTAGGTGGCCGGGTCTTCGGCCGGGATGTCCTGCATCGAGAACACCATGCCGCGCTGCTGGCCCACCAGGTCGAGCGTGCGGCGCAGCGCCGACAGCATGCCCAGCGCGAGGATGTCGACCTTGAGCAGGCCGAGTTCTTCAAGGTCGTCCTTGTCCCACTGGATGACGCTGCGGTCGGCCATCGCCGCGTTCTCGATCGGGACGAGGCGCGACAGCTTGCCCTGTGCGATGACGAAGCCGCCGGGGTGCTGCGACAGGTGGCGCGGGAAGCCAAGCAGGCGCTGCGCCAGCGTGGCCCATTGCTGCGCCAGGCCGGACTCGGGATCGAGCCCGCTTTCGGCCAGCCGGTTGACCAGGTCTTCCTTGCTGTCGAACCAGTGGTGGTTCTTGGCGACCTTTTCGACGATCGCCAGGTCGATGCCGAGCGCCTTGCCGCTGTCGCGCAGCGCGCTCTTGGGCCGGTACGAGATCACCACCGCCGCCAGCGCGGCCCGCGCACGCCCGTACTTCTGGTAGATGTACTGGATGACTTCTTCGCGCCGCTGGTGTTCGAAGTCGACGTCGATGTCGGGCGGCTCGTTGCGTTCCTTCGAGATGAAGCGCTCGAACAGCAGGTTGCCGCGCGCCGGGTCGACCTCGGTGATGCCGAGGCAGTAGCAGACCGCACTGTTGGCCGCCGACCCCCGCCCCTGGCACAAAATGCCAACCGAGCGCGCATAGCGCACGATGTCATACACGGTCAGGAAGTAAGGCTCGTACTTCAATTGCCCGATCAGGTCGAGTTCATATTCGATCTGCGCCTGCACCCTGGCCGGTATCCCCTGCGGGAAGCGGTGGTGCGCGCCGATGTAGGTTTCGGCGCGCAGGTAGCCGGCGGCGGTTTGCCCGGGCGGCACCAGCTCGTCGGGATATTCGTAGCGCAGTTCGTCGAGCGAGAAGGTGCACAGCCGCGCGATGCGCAGCGTCTCGGCCAGCACTTCAGGCGCATAGATGTTCGCCAGCCGCAGCCGCGCGCGCAGGTGCTGCTCGGCGTTTTGCGACAGCGAGTAGCCGCATTCGGACACCGCCTTGCCAAGCCGGATCGCGCACAGGGTGTCGTGCATCGGCTTGCGCGAACGGACGTGCATGCAGACGTGGCCGACCGCGGTAATCGGCAGCCGGTGCTGCCATGCGACTTCTTCGATGGTGCTGCGGTGGGCGTCGTCGTAGGCGCGGTGCAGCAGGTTCAGCCCGACCCAGGCGCGCCCCGGGAAGGTGGACGCCATCCACGCGCATTGCCGGTGCAGGCGGTCGACGTCGGCCGCGTCATGTCCCGGATAGGATGGCAGCAGGATCGCCAGGCAGTCGGGCAGTCCCTTCAGGTGCGCCTGTTCCGGCGCGGGGTCGGCGAAATCGTGCGGCGTGATCAGGTAGCTGCCCTTTTCGCTGCGCGTGCGCGCCAGCGTGATCAGCTCGGACAGGTTGCCGTAGCCGTTGCGGTTCTGCGCCAGCACCACCAGCGACAGCGCCGGGCTGCCGTCGCGGTTCTGCAGATGGAAGTGCGCGCCGACCAGCAGCGGCAGTCCCTCGCGCTTGGCCACCGCGTGCGCCCGCACCACCCCGGCCAGCGAACATTCGTCGGTGATGGCCAGCGCCGAATAACCCAGCTGCACGGCGCGCGCGACCAGTTCCTCGGCATGCGAGGCGCCATGCAGGAAGGAGAAATTGGTCAGGCAGAACAGCTCGGCGTAGTCGGGCAGGCTCTGCGTCATCGGGACAGGAAACATGGAAATAATACTGTATAAAAAAACAGTATAAACCATGCACTGGCGAGCGACAAATCCCGATTGCGCCCTGCCGGCGCGCCTCTAGCATGCCTCGGCGACACCCTGTGGCTGCACGCAGCTATATTTACGCTGTTGTCACCTAGCCACACTTTCCTAGGTGATAAGTGTTTAGAATGAATTTTTTCGTTTCCGGAGACTGCCGCGTGTTCAAACTCACCACCCTTCGCCGTTCGGTCCTCACCAGCCTGTACGGCAGTGTCGCCCTGGCCGCACTTGCCCCAACCGCCTTTGCCCAGGCTACGGCAGCGCCGCAGGCCCAGTCCAGCGACGTGGTGCCCACCGTCAGCATCGTCGGTTCGCGCCGCGCCGCCACCACGTCGGCCACCGAAACCGCCGTCCCGGTCGACTTCATCCCAATGACCAAGCTCGCCGAACAAGGCAGCCAGTTCGACCTCGCGCAGACCCTGACCTACATTTCGCCATCGTTCAACTCGACCCGCCAGACCGGCGCGGACGGCGCCGACCTGGTCGATTCGGCCGCGCTGCGCGGCCTCGGCTCGGACCAGACCCTGGTACTCATGAACGGCAAGCGCCGCCACAGCACCTCGCTGGTGAACATCTTCGGCGCGCGCAACCGCGGCAACACCGGTACCGACATGAACGCGATCCCGCTGCTGGCGGTGAAGAACATCCAGGTGCTGCGCGACGGCGCGGCAGCGCAGTACGGCTCCGACGCCATCGCCGGCGTGATCAACGTCGAACTGAAAAAATCGCTCGGCTGCGAAACCGTATTCGGCGTCGGCCAGTATTCCAAGGGCGACGGCGAGAACCTGCTGGCCTCCGGCTACTGCGGCGTGCCGATCGCTGGCGGCGTGGTCGGCATCACTGCCGAATACCTCGACCGCGACCGCTCCAACCGCGCCGATCCTGGCAGCCTGCGCACAATTGGCGACTCCAAGGTCGAAAACCAGACCGTCTACCTGAATGGCGAAATTCCTGCCGGCCCGGGCAAGGTGTACTTCACCGCCGGACTGCAGAAACGCGACGCTTCGTCGGCCGCCTTCGGCCGCGGCCCGGACCAGATCCCGACCCGCAATGCGCAGGCGATGTACCCGAACGGCTTCGCGCCATACATCGACGCGATCATCGACGACCAGTACGGCACCCTCGGCTACCGCACCAACCTGGGCGACTGGACTGCCGACCTGTCGCAGACCTACGGCTACAACAAGATGCACTACACGATCCGCAATACGCTCAACGCGTCGATCGCCAATGCAGACCTGCTGGCCGGCGGCCCCGGCAAGAGCGCGTCCGAGTTTGACGCCGGCGGCTTCTCGGCCGAGCAGATGACCACCAACGTGGACGTGGCGCGCTTCTACCCAGGCATCATGAGTGGCCTGAACCTGGCGTTCGGCGCCGAGTACCGCACCGAAAACTACCAGATCTTCGCCGGCGAGCCAGGCTCCTACATCGACGCCGACGGCCCAGGCTTCGGCGGCGACCCAGGCAGCCAGGGGTTCCCTGGCTTCCGCCCGGCCGACGTGACCGACCGTGACCGCCACAGCGTGGCCGCCTATGTCGACGTCGAAACCGACGTGACCGACCGCCTGAAGGTACTGAGCGCAGTGCGTTACGAGAAGTTCAGCGACTTCGGCAGCAGCGTCACCGGCAAGCTGGCCGCCGCCTACAAGCTCACCGACGCCTTCCTGCTGCGCGGCTCGGCCAGCACCGGCTTCCGCGCACCTTCTCTGCAGCAGGCGTACTTCTCCTCGACCTTCACCGAGTTCGTCAACGGCCGTCCGATCGACTCGGTGTTCGCGCCGAACGGCGGCGCCGTGGCCAATGCCATCGGCATTCCAAAGCTGAAGGAAGAAGAATCGACCAGCTTCACCCTGGGCGCGACCTGGACGCCAACCCAGTCGACGTCGGTAACGGCCGACCTGTACCGCATCGCCATCGACGACCGCATCGTGTTCTCGGGCCGCTTCGACGCGGATAACTTCGCGCCGATCGTTCCGCTGCTGAACACCCTCGGCGTCGGCGCCGCGCAGTTCTTCGTCAACTCGATCGACACCAAGACCCAGGGCCTGGACCTGACGGTGTCGCACCGCGCCGACGTTGGACCAGGCAAGCTGAATACCTTCCTCGCCATGAACCTCAGCAAAACCGAAGTCACCGCGGTGCACGCACCTGCGGTGTTCAGCGGTTACGAGGACGTGCTGCTGTCCGAGCGCGAGCGCCTGTTCATCGAGCAGGGCGGCCCGCGCCGCAAGGCCACGCTGGCGTTCGAATACCTGCTCGGCAAAGTCGGCACCGAATTCAAGATCATCCACTTTGGTCCGCAAACCCTGGGCACGTGGTCGGGCAGCGAATCGGTACCGAACCAGCACTACAAGGCAAAGACCTCGGCAGACCTGAGCTTCACCTACAACCTCAGCGAGAAGACCAAGCTGACGGTTGGCGGCGCGAACATCTTCAACGTCAAGCCAACGGTGCAGGACGAGAACGAAACCGACAATGGCTTCAAGTACGAGTCGGTGCAGTTCGGCCTGAATGGCGCATCCTACTTCGCGCGCCTGTGGCACAAGTTCTAAGCGTCCACGCGTGACGACGGCGCCCTCTGCCAACCGGCACAGGGCGCCGTTTTTCCATCCAGGGCCCGCATAAATACACCGCAACGCCGCGCTAGCCTGCCTTGTTCGCCTGAGATACACTTGCGCGCTACGCCATTTACCCAGCCGGATATGAAACCTACATTCCTCGCCTACGCCCTTCCCTTGTTCCTGCTCGCGGCCGCCCCTGCCGCGCGCGCCGATGTCGATTACCAGCTGCGCATCAGCGACGCCGCCCAGCACCTGGCCGAAGTGCGCGCCACCTTCCCGGCGGTGACCGGCGCCACGCTCGACGTCCAGATGCCTAACTGGCGCACCGGCCGCTACCAGATCCTCAATCTCGCCAACGGCGTGCGTACCTTCAAGGCCGTCAACGCCAAAGGCGAAGCGCTGCCGGTGGCAAAGACCGACAAGGGCACGTGGCAGGTCCAGACCAGGCCGGGCGACGCGGTCACCGTCAGCTACGAGGTATACGCCAACGTACTGGGCGAACGCACCCGCCACATCGACGACACCCATGCCTACCTCGACGCCAGCGGCGTGTTCGTCTACGCGCAGCCGTTCCGCAATGAGCCGGTGAAGGTCAAGCTGGACGTGCCGGCCAACTGGCAATCGCGCTCGGGCATGGACGCGGGCGCATGCGGCCACTGCTTCGTCGCGCCGAACTACGACGTGCTGGTCGACTCGCCGATTGAAACCGGCATCCATGAATTCCACACGACGACGGTCGACGGCCGTACGATCGAAGTGGCCATCTGGGGCCGTGGTAACTACGACGGCAAGAAGATGACCGAAGACCTGAAGAAGATCGTCATCGAAGGCGGCAAGCTGTATGGCGGCAAGTGGCCGTTCCAGCGCTACCTGTTCATCGTCCACGCCACCGACGGCGCCGGCGGCGCGACCGAGCACCTGAACTCCACCGTGATCCAGCGCCCACGCTGGATGTTCGCCAAGCGCAAGGACTACCTCGGCTTCCTGCGCACCGCCGCGCACGAGTTCTTCCACACCTGGAACGTCAAGGCCTACCGTCCGAAGGAGATGGTCCCTTACGAATACCAGAAGGAGAACTACAACCCGCTGCTGTGGATCGCCGAAGGCCACACCTCGTATTTCGATGAAATGATCGTGCTGCGCGCAGGCCTGCAGAAGCGCGAGGAATTCATGGAGGAATACGCCAAGACCATCGAAGACTACCTGCACCAGCCGGGCCGCTTCCACCAGAGCGCCGCCGAGTCGAGCTTCGACGAATGGATCGCGGTTGGCGGCGAGCGCGCGCGCAACGCATCGGTGAACATCTACTCGAAGGGCCAGGTACTGGGCCTGATGATGGACATCGAGCTGCGCCGCCAGACCAAGGGCGCCAAAGGCCTCGAAGACGTGCACCGCGTTTTGTTCGACAAGCACTCGGTGGCACAGGGAGGCTACGATCCGGTTGCGGTCAAGGCTGCGCTGCGCCAGGTCAGCGGCAGCGACTGGAGCGGCTGGTGGAGCCAGTACGTCGACGGCACCGCCGAGATCCCGTTCGCTGATTTGCTCAAGACGGTCGGCATGCAGTACATGATCGACGTGCCGAAGGACGAAGAACAGAAGGAAGAATGGTGGGCCGGGTGGAAGATGCGCGAAGGTAGCGACCCGGCGGTGGTGACTGAAGTCGAGCGTGACAGCCCGGCATGGAAGGCGGGCATCGTGTCCGGCGACGTGCTGGTGGCGGTCAACGGCCTGAAGGTATCGGCCAAGGACCTGTCGGAGAAGCTGTACCTGTCGAAGACGGCGCCGTTCAAGCTGCACATGTTCCGCCGCGACGAACTGCGCGAAGTCCAGCTCACTCCTGTGCTGCAGCCCAAGGGCAAAGCCAAGGTGAAGGCGCTGGACAAGCCGACCGCCGGGCAGAAGGCCCTGAACGAAGCCTGGCTGGGAATGCCGTGGCCGAAGGAAGAAGCAAAGAAGAAGTAAGCAGTACCACAACGTAGGGCGGACAAGCGAAGCGCCTCCGCCGAATTAGCGTCAACGCGACGCAAACATTCGGCGGATGCGCTTCGCTTATCCGCCCTACGCCTTTGTCAGACTGCGGGACGGCGCACGCTCACACTCCCCCACGGTTCGGACCGCGCCTTGATGTAATGCCTGACCACGTACCCCCAGGGCAGCACCAGCGGCACCAGCACGATCCCCATCCCGGTTGCAAACAGCGTTTCGGCCGCATACGCGTCGAGCCCCGGCCCCATCCACATCGGCACGGCAAACGCCACCACCCAGATGACCTTCCACACCAGCTCGAAAATAAGCACCGGCAGCATCTGCAGCGGATAGCGCAATCCCAGCAACGACACCAGCGCCAGCCCGCCAAGCAGCGACCAGATGACGGTGTTCGCGTTAGCGTCAATCGTCGGCGGCGAGATGATCAGGGGCCAGATGTTCAACCCGAGGCCGACGGCGATCAACAGGTACATCGCCCTTAACAGGTAAAGCCTTACTGTGCTGACTTCAGACATGGCAAACTCCTTTGACGGTTGATTGGACTGCTGTTCCTATTCGACTTCCTTCAAGATCTTTTCCACCACCGCGAGACGCGCCTTGACGTCGCCCAGCGTCGCGTTCATCGCCGCCAGCGTCGCTGCCGTTTCAGCCTGCGCCGCTGCCGCCTGTTCCGCTACCTGGCGGTAAGCCTCGTCGCTGGCAAGGCGCGCCTTGGCCTGCTGGATCGCGGCGTAGTACTTCATGCCGAAGATGATCAGCGCGGTCGCCAGCGGCAGGAAGAGCGTCAACAAATACACGTGTTCGGCCATTTCGTTCTCTATTTTTCAAGGTTGGTTGTCAGGGTCTTCACGGCTTCTGCGATCGCTTCGGGCGTGAGCTCGATATTGAAACGGTTGACTTCAAAGTAGTTGAGCGCCTTGCCATCGTCCGACACTTCGAGCTGGCTGGTCACCAGGCCGGCACTTTCAAGCTTTTGCAGGTGCAGGTGCAGCAGCGGACGGCTGATGCCGATCTCCCGCGCCAGCTGGCTGACGTAATTGCGCCCGCCAGAGGCCAGCGACGCGATGATCCGCAGCCGGTGGGGACTGGACAGGGCCGACAACATCGCCAGCAGCTGGTCTCCTTCTAATGAATGGTTTTTCGCTTTCACGTGTAAACAATAACTGACACATGAAAGCAAGTCAACCGCCGGCTCGCTTGCGAACCAAAAACCTGATTGGATAGGATTGCCTTGCCTAGTTCCGGCGGAACTCGACACTCACGCTCAGGCCGCCGAGCCGTTCGGACTGTCCGAGCACCAGCTTTGCGCCATGCCGGTCGGCGATCGCCTTGACGATGGCCATGCCGATGCCGCTGCCGCCCGCTTCGCTGCCGGCGATGCGGTAGAAGCGGTCGAACACCCTGTCGCGCTCTTCCACCGGAATGCCAGGGCCGCTGTCTTCGACAGTAAGGGTGGCGCCGTTATCGCTCGCGCGCACTTCCACATCGACCTTGCCGGCGGCCGGCGTGTACTTGATCGCGTTGTCGACCAGGTTGCGCATCAGGATCGCGAGCGCGTCGGGCTGGCCCTGGATGCTGGCGTCGTCGGCCCTTTCGAGTCCGAGGTCGATTCCCTTGGCCTGTGCAGGGCCGGCCAGGTCACCCAGCGTGCGGCGCGCCAGGTCGGCCAGCGGCACATGCTGCAGCTTGATGCCGCTGGCGGCACTGGCTTCCTGCCGAGCCAGCACGAGCAGCTGCTCGACCAGGCGCGTGGCGCGATCGATGCCAGCAGTAAGGCGTCCCACGGCGACGCCGCGTGCTTCCTCGTTATCGGCACGTTCCAGGCTTTGGGCCTGCAGCTTGAGCGCCGCCAGCGGCGTGCGCAGCTCATGGGCCGCGTCGGCCACGAAATGCTGCTGGGCGTCGAAAGCCGTCCTCACGCGACCGAACAGCAGGTTCAATTCCTGCACCAGGGGCAGTACTTCGTCAGGCAGCCCGGACTCCGACACCGGCGACAGGTCGTCCGCCTGGCGCGCCGCGACCTGTTTGCGCACGCGCGCTACGGGTTCGAGCGAGCCGCTGACCACCCACCAGACGACCAGCATCAGGATCGGCATCATCACTGCGATCGGGCCCACGGTGCGCAGCGCCAGGTTGCCGGCGATCTTGCGCCGAACCGCCATATCCTGCGCCACCTGGACAGTCTGGTTGCGGGTCTGGACCGAGAAGATGCGGTAAGTGGTGCCGTTCGCCTTGACGTTGGAGAAGCCGAGCACCGCGTGCTGCGGCAGGCGTGCGCGCGAGAAGGTGCGGAACACCTGCACGCCGTCGGGCGTCCAGACCTGCACCATCAGGTCGTTGTTTTCGGCGCCGGCTTCGACCGATTCGCGTGCTTCGCTGCTCGACAGCGGTGCACCGGAACGCAGCGACAGCGCCATCTGCTGCATGTGATAGTCGAAGATCTCGTCGGCGTCGCGCAACGAGGTGCGGTAGGCGATCGAGGCCTGCGCCAGGGTGGCGATCGAAATGGCGGCCAGCAGGAACCACAGCAAGCGGCCGCGCAGCGAGTGGGATACCTTCATTGTTTCGGGACCATGTAGCCGACCCCGCGCACGTTCTGGATCAGTTCACTGCCCAGCTTCTTGCGCAGGCCGTGGATGTAGACTTCAACCGCATTGCTGCTCACTTCATCGCGCCAGCTATACAGCTTTTCTTCGAGCTGCGGCCGCGACAGCACCACGCCGGGCCGCGCGATCAGCGCTTCGAGCACGGCCCATTCGCGCGCCGACAAGGTGACCATGGCGCCGTCGACCTGCACTTCGCGGGTGGCGGGATTGATGCTGATGTTCTTGTACTCGAAAACCGGTTCGCCGCGGCCGGCGGAGCGGCGCAGCAAGGCGCGAATGCGCGCCAGCAGTTCATCGAGGTCGTAGGGTTTGAGGACGTAGTCGTCGGCGCCGGCGTCGAGGCCGGCGATGCGCTGTTCGACCGAGTCGCGCGCGGTGGCCACCAGCACCGGGGTCTGGTCTTTGCGTGCGCGCATCGAGCGCAGCACTTCAATGCCGTCCTTGCGCGGCAGGCCAAGGTCCAGCAGCACGAGGTCGTAGGCCTGCGATTGCAGCAGCGCGGTGTCCGCCATCTCGCCATCCTTGACCCAGTCGACGGCGTAGTGCTCGGCCCTTAACAGGTCGAGCACTACTTCGCCGATCATCGTATCGTCTTCCACCAGCAGTAGCCGCATCACTTCCCCGTTTCTCGATTAATGCGGTGGACGACTCACGAACTTACCCGATCCGCACAGGAATGAAGATTTTGTCACTCCCGCGCTGAATCAGCAAGGCGACAGACTTCGTCGACTTGCCCACCACGTCGCGCACCTGGGCGACCGAGCTTACCGGACGTCCATTTACCGACAGCAGTACGTCACCCGGTTGCACGCCCGCATTGGCGGCGGCGCCTCCGGTGTCTTCAATGACCAGCCCGGAAGCGATACCGGACTGGCGCTTTTCGATCGGCTCTAGCGGACGCAGCGACAGGCCAAGTTTGCTGCCCGCATCAAGCGTCTCGACCGCTTCCGGTTGGGCGGCGGCGACCTTGTCGCTGGCGTTGCCGAGCTTGGCCGGGATCTGGACGATCTTGCCATCGCGCCAGACGTCGAGCGTGACCCGGTCGCCCGGCTTGGACGTGCTCATCAGGGCCGGCAGGTCGCCCGAGGCAATGATCGGCTGGCCGTTGAGCTTGCGGATCACGTCGCCGGACTTGAGGCCGGCCTTGTCGGCCGCGCCGCCCGGCTCGACGTTCGACACCAGCGCGCCTTCCGGCGACGCCAGGTTGAACGAATCGGCAAAGGCCTGGTTCACTTCCTGGATCGACACGCCCAGCTTGGCGTGCTGCACCTTGCCGGTCGTCACGATCTGGTCCTTGATGCGGTAAGCCACATCGATTGGGATCGCAAACGACAGGCCCTGGTAGCCGCCGGTCTGGCTGTAGATCTGCGAATTGATGCCGATGACTTCGCCGCGCGTGTTGAACAGCGGGCCGCCCGAATTGCCCGGGTTGACGGCCACGTCGGTCTGGATGAACGGCACATTGCCTTCGTCGATCGAGCGGCCTTTCGCGCTGACCACGCCGGCGGTAACGCTGCTTTCCAGGCCGAACGGCGAGCCGATTGCCAGCACCCACTCGCCCACTTTCAGGTCGGTCGATTTACCGATCGGCACGACCGGCAGGTTCCTGGCCTCGATCTTGAGGACAGCCACGTCGGTCTTCGGATCGGAGCCGAGCACCTTGGCGCGGTATTCGCGCCGGTCCTGCAGCTTGACCGTGACTTCGGAAGCGTCGCGCACCACGTGCGCGTTGGTCAGGATGACACCGTCCGGGCTGATAATGAACCCGGAACCGGCGCCAAAAACGGGAACGTCGCGCTGGCCGCGCTGCGCGCGCGGGTCCTGGAAGCGACGGAAGAATTCGAAGAATGGATCGTTTTCATGACCGCGCGGCAGGCGTGCATTCGGCCCCGCGCTGGTCTTGGTGCTGCCTGTCACCTGGATGTTGACGACCGCCGGCCCCATGCGCGCGACAATCTGCGTGAAGTCCGGCAACACGACGCCGGCTGCAACCTGGGTCGGCGCGCCGACAGCGGCCGGCAGCGCGGGCGCGGCCAGGGTTGCGGGAGCGCTGACGGCGCCGGAGGCTACCGCATTGTTGTGATTGACTGTAATCGCACCAACCGCTCCGCCGATGACGCCTGCGGCGGCAAGGGCAAGGGTGAGTCGCTTAGCGCTGATGGCAGTAGTGGCACCTACGTTTTGCATTTAACGTACTCCTGGATTGAAAAGGTTTACCGATGGGTTCAGTGTGCAGCACCAGACTTAATGCTTCCTTAAAGCTGGTTGTAGAAAGGGGCACCCCAACTGCGAGCGCCCCCCTTTCCTACATGGTTCCTGCTGTGATTACGCAGCCTGGCGTTGCTCCAGTGCCTGCACATTTTCACCGCTGCCGATGGCGTCGCCACCGCCGATGGCGATCTTGCGCGGCTTCAGCGCTTCAGGCACTTCGCGCACCAGTTCAATGGTCAGCATGCCGTTATCGAACGATGCCGTGGTGACCTTGACGTGGTTGGCCAGCTGGAAGCGCTGTTCGAAATCGCGTGCCGCGATGCCGCGGTGCAGGTAGGTGCGCTGGGTGTCATCCTTCTGCTTGCGGCCGGTGACGTGCAAGGTGTCACGCTCGGCAACGATCTCGACTTCCGAACGGTCGAAGCCGGCAAGCGCCATCACGATGCGGTACTTGTCTTCGCTGACCAGTTCGATGTTGTATGGAGGATAGCTAGGCTGGGCGTCGGCGCGCTGCTCAAGCAGCTGGGCCAGGCGGTCAAAGCCGATAGCGGAACGATAGAGAGGGGTAAGGTCAAAAGTACGCATGATAAATATCCTTGTAAAGTTAAGCGATAAGTTGACGGACCTCCGTTGAGCATCCGTTGCTCCCCATCTAATGGCAGCGCTCGCCATTTCAAGGGTAAAAAAAATATGATTTTTGAGGCCGCCTGCCAAAAAAAATTTTGCGTGGCGGGCGCGCCGCGCACGGCAGGGACTGCGGGATGCGGCGCGCATCGATGGTGTATGCTTCTTCCATGACTACAGATACCGATATCCAGCTGAGCGGACCGTTCAAGGCCGTGGACAGCACCGGCCGTTCCCATGACGTCAAGGGCATTCGCATCTTCGACGAGGGCTACGGAATCATTGACGTGTACGTTGATTTCGCCGCGCCGGTCGAGCCGGGCTTGTACAAGGACAAGGTACTGGCCGGCAAGGTAATCGACCAGTTGCGCACCCTGGGCTACAAGGGCCCGGACTTCGGCCCCAGCGATCCTGGCTTGCAGGACCGCAAGCTGATCGTGCTGGAAGCGCCGGAAGAATTCAGCGCGTTTGCCAAGAGCAAAGGCTGGAAAAACCTGGCTGAGGAATTCGACGAGGAGTAGGAATTCCTGGCGATGCCAGCTGCGTACAGGAGCGGCGCGTAGGGCGGATAAGCAAAGCGCATCCGCCGAAGGCCGGAATCTCGTTAGCGCCATTCATCCGACGGCGGACGCGCTTCGCTTGTCCGCCCTACCAAACCAGCCACCGGTGATTCCACCGCGACGCGTCAAGCAAACAAGCCATGCAAGTACCAGCGCGGCTCGGCGTCCTCTGACATGCCGGCAATGCGCTCGCGGTACACCCAGTAATGCGCATGGTCCTGTCCCTCGGCGATGAAATAATCGCGCGCATGCGCCTGGCTCCACCACCCTGCTTCGATGCGTTCCGGTGTCGACGCCATCTTCAATGGCGAACCATAAAACGGACGGTGGTTGCGCATCAGCAGCGCGATCGGTTTGGCCAGCAGCCACACCGGGCGCGGCAGGCTGAGCACATCGGGCGGCATCTGTGCGTCCAGCGCCGCCTGGCGGATCTTTTTCTGCACAGGCACCCAGGCATTGGCCAGTTCGGGCCGGTAGTCGGCCTGCGGCGCCGCCTGCAGCACGTTATCGGGGCCCAGCCGCGCGACCAGCAGTTCAAGCATGCGCAACTGGTCTTCCTCGCTGCCGCCCGGTTCGGGAAACAGCGACTCGCTCGGCGGCGCCATCGGCTGCACCTGCAGCGCTTCAAGGCACAGGCCGATCACGTGCGCTTCCAGCACCTGCTTGCCCAGCCTCTCCTTCAGCAGCCGCACCAGGTGCTCATCGCGCCATGTGGGTTCGGCCAAGACGATTTCGATGACGGTGGGGGGGCGCGCCACCCTTCCGCGCTCGTGTTCAAGCTGCAAGGTGATGCGCTCGACGGCGAGCTGGCGCGCGCACAGCCAGCCGGTCAGCTGCAGCAGCAAACGATGGGCGCCGAACAGCAGCGCCTCGGCATTCTCGACCCGGTCGAACAGTTCAAGATGGGCGCGGAATGTGGTGGGCGCCTCGATCCAGTCAAACAGTTCGGGTGTCATGCCGTAGGCGGCATCGAGCATGTCGAGCAGCGCACGGCCGCAGCGGCGCTGCAGGCCGGGTCGCGGCAGGCGCCGCATGTCGCCCAGGCTGAAGCAGCCGATGCCTTCGATCCAGGATGCAAACGGACGCGCCGGCGGCAGCAAAGTGCATGGCAGGCGGTCGAGCCGGCGCACCAGCGAGGGCATGCCAAGCGCCCTGCCGCCCCGGTGGCGCGCCAGCAGCCAGGCGCCGCGTGCGGTAGGCGCGCAACTGAGCACCGCGCTGAACCCAAGCGCGCGCATGTTGGCGCGGATGCGCTGGCACAGCGCGCGGATGCCGCCGAACAGGCGCAGGCTGGCGCCGATGTCGATCAGCAGCGTCGATTCTTCAGCTTGCGCTACCAGCGGAGTGTACTGCAGCAGCGCCATCGCGACCGCATGCAGGGCCTCGGCTTCGCGCTCGGCCGTGCGCTCGTACAGGCGTGCTTCGGGCAACAGCATAAGCACGCCGCCGCGCCGCATGCCCGGCTGCACTCCGGCCGCGCGCGCCAGCGGCGAGACGGCCAGCACACGCTCCTGCTCCAGGACAACGCTGCCGGCGTCGTCACTGGACCAGTTCGGGCAGAAGACCTCGAGCGGTAGCTGGGGCAGGTAGAGGCCGATCCAAAGGCGCATGGCGTTGCAGTAAAGAAGGTGTAAGTGGGAGGAACAGCGGCGCGTCACGCTGCGGCCCCCGGCGTTTGACGAAACCGATTTCCATGCCGCCCGCGGCCGGGCGCAGGCTGAGGCGCAGCGGTGCGGGCGATGCGTCCTGGCTGGCAGCGAGCGGCCGCAGCATGAAGAACAGGGTTTCGCCGCTTTGTGCGGCCAGGTTAAGGCGGCGCAGCGCTTCACCGCGCGCATGGCTGTGCCAGAACAGCAGCGCACCGCAGCTACCGCTGCGCAATACCTGTTCGGCCGCCCACAGCGCGTCGGCACTGCGGCTGGTACGCACCCACAGCAGTTGGGATGGTTTGATGCCCAGGGCGGCCAGCGCCAGCGCCTGGGGCGGGTGTGGCGGTTGCAGCAGCACAATGCGGCGCCGGGCCACCGTTTGCAGCGAGGGCCGCAGCAGGCGCAGTTCACCGATACCTGCTTGCTGGAGCAATAATTCGTTGAGCGTGCCGGTTGGCCAGCCCCCGCCCGGCAGTTGCGCGGACAGCGTGGGATGGCCGGTATCGACGCAGCGGGTGCTTGAATGCGCCAGTTGTGAAGCCAGCCATAATGAAGGATGCAAAGCTTCTGGCGCGGCAATAGTATGTAGAGAAGTCATGGTCAAACCGCCAAAGTACTGTATGAATATACAGTACTATTCGAAGGCTGGTTTGGCAAGGCCTATCTTTTTGCGGCGCGCTCTTGACTTTGGATTCAGGCGCTGCCAGCCCGGCGGTGGCGGGAAAAGAAGTCGAGCAGGAGCTTGCTGGAGACGGGCCCGGGCCCTGAATTGAACACCAGGCTGTCGTCGCCGCCGCTCCAGGCGTGCTTGAGCTCCGAAATTTGCACGACCCGCAGCAGGAGTTTGCGCTGCAGCCGGATGTCGCGCAAGCGGTAGGCAAACGTGCGGCTGGTGCGTTCCCGGCTGGTGATGTCAACCGTTGTGCCTGCCGGCACGCGATTAAGCAGCAGCGCCTGTTGTTCGAGATGGGACTGGTTAACCGGGCGAACCACCCGGTCGGATTCGCCATGCAGCAAGATGGTCGGCATTGCCGGAAAGCCTGGCTGCCGGTCCAGCACTTCCAGGATCGCTGGCCCCGCACGCCGTGCATCGCCATGGAGCATTACTTTGACGGCTGCGACAGCGCCGCGCGCGGCGCCAAACAGCGGCGAGGAATGCACGCCCACTGCGGCTATCAGGCCGGGATGGTTGAGCGCGACTATATGCGCCATGGCGCCGCCGGCTGAAAAACCGCAGATATAGATGCGTGACCGGTCGATCGGATGCGACGCGGTGACTGTATTGACGATCCCGACGATCAGCCCGACGTCGCCGCCGCCCTCCTGGGTCGCACGGTCATACCATTTCCAGCAAGCCTGGGGATGGCTCGCCTTGGACTGCTGCGGATAGACGACTGCATAACCCTGCTTTTCAGCAATCAGGTTCATTCGCGTGCCCTGGGCAAACGCATTCGCGTTCTGGTCGCAGCCGTGCAGCATGATTACCAGCGGAATGCCCTGCGGCGGAACGGCAGGCGGCATGTACAGCCAGTACTGCATCGTGCGCAGCACGCCGTGGGCGCCGAGGCCGGTGTAATGACCGCTGAGCCATTGACCGGCCAGGCCGCCGCCGGCGGGCGCGCCGCTGACGGTTTTCGACCGCGTCTTGCGCACAGCGGGCGCGGCGGCATTCTTGGATTTAACTTTTGGAACAGCCAGCAGCGTCTTTACCGCGCGAGCGGTCGTACGCTGCTGTTTCTTCGCGTTGCGCAGCAGGCTGCGCAACCACGGCTGTACCAGTTTTACCATCGAAGCCTTGATAGTACAGGCAGGCGCGCGAGCAAGGTCGCGGCGAGCGAGCGGGTGGGAATAGGTTTGCCCAGTGGGCCGGCGTTGTTGCAGCGTGCGCTAATGAACATCATGTAATGCCTCCAAGTTTTCATTAGAGTAGCAATCAGGAAATACGCGCTCTGTGCGTTATCGCTCATATGGGCAGAAACACAACAATCTCGCGCGCGCCGATCGCTTCCGCACGATTGACACAAATCAAAAGCAGCACCCTCCTACAACTTACGCTAGACAAGGTGAGGAGACGACTCACTTCAGAATCCCATCCTTTGGCAGGGTGGACATTCACGACATCTAACGGGAGAAAACAGATGAGCTACGCAGATCGCGACAAGTACGGCATCTATAAAAGCAGCTCCGGCCCCGGCCCAGCGCTGATGGGTGCCGACACCCTCATCGGTGACAGTGTAGTCAATGGACAGGAAGAAAATCTGGGCGACATCAAGGAAATCATGCTTGATATGCGCTCCGGGCAGGTTGCATACGCCGTGCTGTCGTTCGGGGGCTTCCTCGGCATGGGCGAAAAACTGTTCGCCGTACCCTGGCAAGCGCTGCATCTTGATACCGTCAACAAGCGATTCGTACTGAATGTGGATAAGGAAAGGCTCTCCAACGCGCCCGGCTTCGACCCCGACCGTTGGCCTGACATGAGCGATGTGGGCTGGGCCAACCAGATCCATACCTTCTATGGAACCGACCAGACAGTAGGCGGAATAGGCGAGGCCTGGCATCCGGGCATGACCTCCACCTCGACTGGTGCAGGCACCAGGGTCAAGCACTAGAGCATGATGGGAGCGGCGCAGCGCTCAAAGCCAAGGCTTCCCCCAGCTTTTGGCCGGCGCTGCGTCGACTCTCACTTTCGGCCAGCTCACTTTCGGTCAGCTCACTTCGGGTCAGCTCACTTTCGGCCTGCTCACTTTCTGCCAAGTGAGTGGCGCTCTTAAGCGTGCTACCAGACGTAGGGAGGACCAGCGCGTAGCGCGTTATCCGCCATGGCTGCGTCAACGTAATGCCTGCACTGGCGGCCGACGCATGTCGTGCTTCCCTCCTGCGCCCGTGCTCCCGTTTAGCGCTGCATCGACTCCCACACCTTCTGCAAGCGCTTTGCCGATACCGGCATCGGCGTGCGAAGTTCCTGCGCGTACAGCGACACGCGCAACTCCTCCAGCATCCAGCGGAACTCCACCATTTTTGGATCCGTGTTCTTGCCGGCCAGCCTGTCCTTCGCCGCGCGCAGGAAATGGCTGGCGGACTGGTTCCACTCCGCCATCAGGCGCGTATCACGGGCCGGGTCGGCGCGTAGCTTCTCGAGCCGCACGTTGATCGCCTTCAGGTAGCGCGGGAAATGCGCCAGCTGTGCGTAATCAGTCTCGGCAACGAAGCGCTTGTGTACCAGGCCTTGCAACTGTCCCTGGATATCCGCCGCGACTTGCTGCTGGACGTTCTGCAATTTCTTCGGCAGGCCGTGATACTCGGCCAGCACCTGCCCGACAAGGCGCGCGATCTCATTCACCAGCAAGCCCAGCCGAGACTTGCCCTCTTCCTTGCGCTTGTTAAACGATGCCGCGTCGGTCGGCAGCGGGTCTTGAAGGCAGGCGATATCGATGGCCTTCTGGATGATCTGGTCGCGCAACTCCTCCTGCGACCCTAGCGCCATGAACTGCATGCCCATCTGCTGCATGCCCGGAATATTCTTTTCCGCAAATTTCAGCTGCTCACGGAACTGCAGCGCGAACAGGCGGCGCAAACCGATGCGATGCGTACGCGCGGCAACAGCCGGATCATCGAACACTTCCAGGTCGCAATGCGTGCCCTTGTCGACCAGCGCGGGGAAGCCGATCAGCGTCAGCTTGCCCTGCACGATTTCCAACAGCTCAGGCAGCTCGCTAAAGCTCCAGCTTGTCAGGCCAGTGTGCTGGCTGACCGCGGGCGCGGACACTGCAGCCTCCGGTGCGGCTTTGCCACCTTTGCCCGGGGCGGCCGCCTTGGCCGCAAGTGGTGCGCTTTGCTTTCCGCCGGACAGCTGTTGGATGGAAGCAGCCGACAGTGGCGCAGCCTGTGCTTTGCCTTCCGCCATCTTCTGGAAGCTCTCGCGCGCCAGGCGTCCGAACTCGTCCTGCAGGGCCGACAGGTTGCGGCCCATCTCCAGCTGGCGGCCATGCTCGTCGACCACCTTGAAGTTCATGAAGTGGTGGGCTGGCAGCGTCTCAACCTTGAAGTCGGTCGTCAGCACCGCAATGCCGGTCTGGGCGCGGATGTCGGCGATGATCGCGTCCACCAGGTCGCCCCGGCCGAATTTGCCCGCTTCCTGGACGCGCTCGCAGAAGCGCGCCGCGTAGTCAGGCAGCGGCACGCAATGGCGGCGCAGTTTCTGCGGCAGCGATTTGAGCAGCAGGTGCACCTTCTCCTTCAGCATGCCCGGCACCAGCCAACCGGCGCGCTCGCGCGGCAGCTGGTTGAGCGCAAACAGCGGCACCGACAAGGTCACGCCATCGCGCAGGCTGCCTGGCTCGAAGTGGTAGGCAAGCTGCATCTCGATGCCGGTCACCGCCATCGTCTTCGGGAACAGCTCCGTCGTGACGCCGGCCGCTTCGTGCCGCATCAGTTCTTCGCGGTTCAGGAACAGCAGCTTCGGATTGTCGAAGGTCGCATCCTTGTGCCACTTTTCAAAGCCTGCGCCATTGACCACATCGAGCGGAATGATCTTCTCGTAGAATGCCGCGATCAGGTGGTCATCGACCAGCACATCGAGGCGGCGCGACTTGTGTTCGAGGTTCTCGATCTCGCGGATCAGCTTCTGGTTGTGGGCAAAGAACGGCGCACGCGTGTCGTAATCGCCGGCCACCAGGCCGTCGCGGATGAAGATCTCGCGCGCCTCGGCCGGGTTCTTCTGGCCGTAATTGATGCGGCGCTGGCTGTACACCGTCAGGCCGTACAGCGTGGCCTTCTCCGACGCGGTTACCTGCGCCGATCGCTTTTCCCAGCGCGGCTCGCCCCACGACTTCTTCAGCAGGTGGCTGCCGACCCGCTCCACCCACTCGGGCTGGATCTGCGCCACGCAGCGCGCATACAGGCGCGTGGTTTCGACCAGTTCGGCCGCCATCACCCACTTGCCTGGCTTTTTCAGCAGCGACGATCCCGGCCAGATGTGGAACTTGATCCCGCGTGCGCCCAGATAGGCGCCGCCCGGTTCGTCCTCGGCCTTGAAGCCTACGTTACCCAGCAGGCCAGTCAGCAGCGCGGTATGCAGGTTCTCGTAAGTGGCCGGTGCATCGTTCAGGCGCCAGCCCTGCTCGCGCACGATCGTCAGCAGCTGCGAATGCACATCGCGCCACTCGCGCAGGCGGACCTGCGACAGGAAATTGCTGCGGCAGGATTCCTGCAGCAGGCGGTTCGACTTCTTATGTTCGATCGCCTGCTCGAACCAGTTCCAGATTTTTATAAAGGACAGGAACTCGGACTTCTCGTCGGCGAATTTTTTGTGCGCTTCGTCGGCGGCCTGCTGGTATTCCATCGGGCGGTCGCGCGGGTCCTGCACCGACAATGCGGACGCCACGATCAGCATCTCGGTCAGGCAGGCGTTATCCAGCGCGGCGAGGATCATGCGGCCTACGCGCGGATCGAGCGGCAGCTTGGCCAGCTTGTGGCCAAGTGGCGTCAGCTGGTTCGCCTCGTCGACGGCGCCGACTTCCTGCAGCAGCTGGTAGCCATCGGCGATGGCGCGGCCCTGCGGCGGCTCGATGAACGGGAAGGTCTCGACGTCCGTCAGGTGCAGCGACTTCATGCGCAGGATGACCGCCGCCAGCGAGGAACGCAGGATCTCCGGCTCGGTAAATTTTGGCCGCTGCAGGAAGTCGTCTTCCTCGTACAGCCGGATGCAGACGCCGTCGGCCACGCGGCCGCATCGGCCCGCGCGCTGGTTGGCCGCCGATTGCGCAATCGGCTCGACCTGCAGCTGTTCGACCTTGTTGCGGAAGCTGTAGCGCTTGACGCGCGCAAGGCCTGCGTCCACGACGAAGCGGATGCCAGGCACGGTCAGCGAGGTCTCGGCCACGTTGGTAGCCAGGACGATGCGGCGCGCATTGGTAATCTTGAAGACGCGGTCCTGCTCCTCGACCGACAGGCGGGCGAACAGCGGCAAAATCTCCACGTGCGGCGGATGGTGCTTGCGCAGCGCCTCGGCGCAATCGCGGATCTCGCGCTCGCCGGGCAGGAACACCAGCACGTCGCCCGAACCGATGCGGCTCAATTCGTCGACCGCGTCGATGACGCCGTCCATCAAATCGCGCTTTTCACGCGCTGCCTGCGCCTTTGGCTGCGGCTTGCCCTCGGGCGCGCCGGCCGTTACCGGATCGCGGTCTATTGGCCGGTAGCGCACTTCCACCTTGTACAGGCGGCCTGACACCTCGATCACCGGCGCCGGTTTGCCCGGCTGGCCGAAGTGGCGCGAGAAGCGGTCCGCGTCGATGGTCGCCGACGTGATGATGACCTTCAGGTCAGGACGGCGCGGCAGCAGCTGCTTCAGGTAGCCAAGCAGGAAGTCGATGTTCAGGCTGCGTTCGTGCGCCTCGTCGATGATGATCGTGTCGTACGCCTTGAGCAGCGGGTCGGTCTGGGTTTCGGCCAGCAGGATACCGTCGGTCATCAGCTTGACCGATGCGCCTTTTGACAGCGTATCGTTGAAACGGACTTTAAAGCCCACATGCTCGCCCAGCGGCGAGCCGAGTTCCTGCGCGATGCGTTTGGCGGTCGACGAGGCCGCGATCCTGCGCGGCTGGGTGTGGCCGATCAGGCCTTTCTGGCCGCGGCCTAGTTCAAGGCAGATCTTCGGCAGCTGGGTGGTCTTGCCCGAACCGGTTTCGCCCGACACGATGATCACCTGGTTTTCCGTCAGCGCCTTGGCGATGTCGCTACGGCGACCGGAGACCGGCAGGTCTTCGGGGAAGGTAATCGGCGGAAGCGGATTGCGCACCACCTCACGCGGCGCAGCACGCTCACGCGCCGCGCGCTCGCCCTGCTGCTGCGGCTTGCGCTCGCCCTGCTGCTGCGGCTTGCGCTCGCCCGCTACCCGCTTGGGACGCGGCTGTCCCGGGCGCTGATCGTGCGCACCTGCCGCACCTTGACCGGCGGGGTTACGAGGTTGCTGCGCCTTTGCTGCGGGTACTTCGGGCTTGTTACTCTGTTCTGACATCGTTTTTTGCATGAATTTGGCGCGCAAGTCGCGCAGCGAATTATAATGCGGCAAATGGAAAACCCTACCCAATTCGTCCAATGGCTGCGCTCAGTCGCGCCATACATCCACGCTTTCCGTGGCAAGACCTTCGTGGTCGCGTTTCCGGGCGAACTAGTCGCCGCCGGCGCACTGTCCGTGCTGGCGCAAGACCTGTCGCTGCTGGTCGCACTCGGGATCCGGGTCGTCATCGTCTACGGCTCGCGTCCGCAGGTGGCCGAGCAGCTCGCGCTGCGTAACGTCGAAGGCCGCTTCCACAACGGCATCCGCATCACCGATACAGCCGCACTCGAATGCGCGAAAGAGGCCGCGGGCGAACTGCGCCTGGATATCGAAGCCGCGTTCAGCCAGGGCCTGCCAAATACGCCGATGGCGCACGCGTCGATCCGCATCATCTCAGGTAACTTCGTCACCGCGCGTCCGCTTGGCGTGATCGATGGCGTCGACCTCGAACTGACCGGCATCACCCGCAAGGTCGACGCCGAACGAATCCACGCGATCCTCGGCACCGACAGCCTGGTGCTGCTCTCCCCGCTCGGCTTCTCGCCAACCGGTGAAGCGTTCAACCTGACGATGGAAGACGTCGCCGTCTCCGCCGCCATCGCGCTGCACGCCGACAAAATCGTCTTCATCACCGAAACGGCGATGATGCTCGATGAGGGCGGCGCCGAAATTCGCGAACTGTCGTCGCACCAGGCAGAAGCCGTGCTCCAAGCCGGCTTCCTGGCGACCGACTCGTCGTTCTACCTGCAGCATGCGATCAAGGCGTGCAACAGCGGCGTACCGCGCGCGCACATCGTGCCGTTCGAGATGGACGGTTCGGCGCTGCTCGAACTGTTCACCCACGACGGCGTGGGCACCATGATCAGCCACGAGAACCTCGAAAGCCTGCGAAAGGCCACAATTGAGGACGTCGGCGGAATTATCAAGCTGATTGAACCACTGGAAGCGGACGGCACCCTCGTCAAGCGCGGCCGCGAGCTGATCGAACGCGAAATCGACCAGTTCTCGGTCATTGAGCACGACGGCGTGATCTTCGGCTGCGCGGCGCTGTATCCGTTCCCGGAAGAAAAAATGGCTGAAATGGCATGCCTGACCGTCAACCCCGAAGTGCAGACCCAGGGCGACGGCGAGCGCATCCTGCGCCACATGGAGAACCGCGCGCGTGCCGCCGGACTCAAACAACTCTTCGTCCTGACCACCCGTACCTCGCACTGGTTCCAGAAGCGCGGCTTCAAGCCCGCGACCGTCGATGCGCTGCCAAAAGACCGCCAGCGCATGTATAACTGGCAACGCAAGTCCCAGGTCCTGGTCAAATCTTTATAATCGTACTTTCACACACGCATCAGGAGCAGAAATGGCCCGCACCGTCCATTGCATTAAACTCAACAAAGAAGCCGAAGGGCTGGATTTCCCGCCGTATCCTGGCGAACTGGGCAAGAAAATTTACCAATCGGTATCGAAGGAAGCCTGGGCGGCCTGGCTGAAGCACCAGACCATGCTGGTCAATGAGAACCGGCTGAACCTGGCTGACCAGCGCGCGCGCAAGTACCTGGCGACGCAGATGGAGAAGCATTTCTTCGGCGAAGGCGCCGATGCGGCGGCGGGTTACGTTCCGCCGGCGGAGTAAATTCCCGAGAGAACTGTAGGGCGGATAAGCGAAGCGCATCCGCCGCGTTGAAGCTTGAATTCGGCGGATGCGCTTCGCTTATCCGCCCTACGTTTCGAGCAATCGGGTCACATCGCCTTGCACTGGCGTAACTCACAACGCGCCATGAAGGTCTTGCCCTCCTGGCACATCATGCGGTAAACCTCCACCGGCCCTTCCGGCGTCACCAGACCAGCGCCCATCCCACCGGTGCATCCCTTTTGCTTTGCCATCTTCTCGACCGTCGCCGACGAACGGCCCGGCACGAACGGCACGCGCTCGATCGGCGCGCCATTGGCGTCGACCAGCGGGGCGGCAGCAACAACCCTGGCTGCGGCAACCGGCCTCTCAGCCACCTGCTCGCCTTTGAACATCGAACATCCGCTGGCAAGCAGCGCGCACACGGTCAGCACATACAGCTTCATGGATCCCCCGGGTTGTCTGGGCCGGTTATGCCCGTTCAGAAGGTCAGTTTCTTGACGCCTTCGCTGGTGCCGAGCAGGCACACATTTGCGCCGCGCTGGGCGAACAGCCCGACCGCCACGACACCGACGATCTGGTTGATCCGGGTTTCCAGCGCCACCGGATCGGTAATCTGCAGGCCTGCCACGTCGATCAGCTCGCCACCGTTGTCGGTGATGAACGCTTCGTCCGTGCCCGGCTTGGTGCGCAGGCGTGGCTGGCCGCCCAGTTCCGCCAGCTTGCGCATGACGGCGTTGCGCGCCATCGGCAGCACTTCCACCGGCAGGGCGAACTTGCCCAGCACCTCGACCAGCTTCGAGCCGTCGGCGATGCAGACGAACTGCTTCGACACCGAAGCGACAATCTTTTCGCGCGTCAGCGCAGCGCCGCCGCCCTTGATCATCGCGCCGGCGGCGTTAATTTCATCGGCGCCGTCGATGTACACGGCAATCGACGGCACGTCGTTCAGGTCGAACACCTCGATGCCATGGCCGCGCAGGCGCGCAGCGGTGGCTTCGGACGAGGCTACCGTGCCCTTGATGCGGTCCTTGATCCTGGCCAGTTCATCGATAAAGAAATTGGCGGTCGAGCCGGTGCCAACGCCGATGATTTCGCCGTCCACCACGTATTCGATGGCGGCACGCGCCACTGCTTGTTTGAGTTCGTCTTGAGTCATGATATGCGTAAAAATGAGGAATACGCCATTTTAACGGATCGCGCTGCCGCCACGGCAACAAAGACGCAGCGCAGAGAACGTGCTGGTTGGCAATAAGCGAGGCGGACTTGGGGACAGAATGGTCGGTGCGACAGTTTTCAGGGAAGCCGACATGACCGATACCAAGACAGTCCTCGTAGTTGACGATAGCCGCGTTTCGCGTTTGATGCCGCATCATGCCGCATCAATTTATCTTGAGCAAACACGTCGAAAGTCCTTGGGCAGCAGCGCTTACCCAACGTGGATGGACGCGGGCTTGCGCTGCGTGTATCGTTCGCCCACGATCAACTGTGCCCCCCTATGCGCTACCGCTGCTCGAAGACCTTGTTGTTGTCGATGCTGGCAACCTTGCTCCGCACCGCGTTAGCAGTATCCCTCGCCGTCGCGCAGGAGGCCGCCGCGTCGATCTTCCGGACACCTGCCGAGACGATCACCCGGGGCCCGTGCAAACTACTGAAATTTGAGCCTGCGCGCCGCCGGCCCAGTGTCGGTTATTACCCTCGTCGGCGAAGTCGCACATGTCACGCTCGACACGCTTGGCGAAGCGGGCAAGCCGCGCGGCTAACCAACCTTGAGGGCGTGACGAACGAACCGTATAAGCTGCTAGAGGCGGATCAGCCGGCGCGGCAGGTTCGACCGGTCGGACGGATCGGCCAGGAACCCTGCGAGCACATTCTCGAACAAGGCGCGGTTGTCCGCATAACGCGGCTGCCGCATGGTGCGCGGCGAGCGCAAGTGCCTGAGCACGAAATAGTCGGCCAGCAGGTCGCCCTGCGCTTCCATGTTGAAGTCGGCGAGCGTTTTGCCGGGCGCGAGTTCATAGCGGTAGCCGAGACCGATGCGGATCGCTCCGCGCAAGCGCACCGGATAACCCAGCTGGTGCTGCCACACGTGCACCATCTCGTGCATGAACCAGTGCCTGGCATGGTCGTCGCCGCGCGAGAAATCACTCAGGCAGCAAGAGCGGTGAAAGTAGATACTGCCGTTGGGGGACATTGCGCAGTTGCGCGGCTGGAGCCCGAATGGAAGGTAGCGGCGGCCGAAGATGCGCACCCGCGTGTAATCGATGGCGTCGCCAAAGATGGTCGAGGCCATGCGAACCTCGCCCTCCGTCAACGGACGGTGAGGCCGCGCCGCCGGACGTGCTGCCGGCGTGATGAGTATGTGCGGCGGTTCATGTGCCATCCGCCCATTCTAGCGCGGCGCGTGGTTTGCACGCGCCGCGTTCATTTGCGTTAGCGCAGGGCGGCGGCCGCGCGGGCCAGCTCGGTTATGTGCGCCCAGTTGCCTGCCTTGATCGCGTCTTTCGGCGTCAGCCACGAACCGCCCACGCAGGCGACGTTTTTGCATGCCAAAAACTGCGGGGCGGTATCGATCGAAATGCCGCCGGTCGGGCAAAAGGTCACGTCAGGCAGCGGGCCACCGATCGCGTTGAGCATGCCGACACCGCCGGCCGGCACCGCCGGGAACAGCTTCAGCTGGCGGAAGCCCGCTTCGCGCGCAGCCATCACTTCCGACGGCGTCATCACGCCAGGCAGCAGTGGCAGTCCGCTCTTGCGCGACGCTTCGATCAGCGCAGGCGTCAGGCCAGGCGACACGCCGAACACCGCGCCCGCATCGCGTGCGGCGGCAAATTCATCGCCCTGGGTCAGCGTGCCGACGCCGACGATTGCGCCCGGCACCTGGGCCATCGCACGGATCGCGCCCAGGCCATGCTCGGTGCGCAGCGTCACTTCCAGCACCCGGATGCCGCCGGCGACCAGCGCTTCGGCCAGTGGCACCGCGTGGTCAGGATCGTCGATGGCGATTACCGGGATTACGCTCGCCGAGCGCATGATGTCGAGTAGGGTCATGGTCATTTTGGATTTTTGATCAAAAAGTCTTCATCGGATCCCGGCACCGTGTTGCCGATGTCGGCGCCTTCATGCACGTTGAGGGTACTTGGAATGGGCGCCGGCAGCGGGAACGTCGCCGCGCCCTCCTCTGCCGGGCTGGTGGTACTGCGGAACATCGCAAACAGCTCGCGGCCCATGCCGACCTGGCACGAGCCCAGGTTAGCCGTGGCTTGCGTACGCGCGGCCCAGACTTCGGCCGGCACCAGCGCCTCCAGCGTGCCGGTACCGGCGTCAAGGCGGATGATGTCGCCGTCGCGCACCAGGCCAAGCGGGCCGCCGGCCAGGATCTCAGGCGACACGTGGATGGCAGCAGGCACTTTGCCGGACGCGCCGGACATGCGGCCGTCGGTCACCAGCGCCACCTTGCGGCCTGCATCCTGCAAGTTTGCCAGCGCCGGGGTCAGCGCGTGCAGTTCCGGCATGCCGTTGGCGCGCGGGCCCTGGAAGCGCAGCACCGCCACGAAATCGCGGTCCAGGCGGCCCGCTTTGTATGCGTGCATAAAGTCTTCCTGCGAATCGAAGGTCAGCGCGGGCGCTTCCACCACGCGGTGCTCGATCTTCACCGCCGACACCTTCATCACCGCGCGGCCGAGGTTACCGTCGACCAGCACCATGCCGCCGTCAGGCGAGAACGGTGCGCTGGCAGGACGCAGCACGCTGTCGTCGCCGGTGATCTCAGGAGCCGGCTTCCAGACCACCTGTTCGCCGTCCAGGAACGGCTCGGTGCAGTGGGCGCGCAGGCCTTTGCCGAGGATGGTGGTGACGTCGTCGTGCAGCAGGCCGGCGTCAAGCAGTTCGCGGATCACGAAGCCGGTGCCGCCAGCGGCGTGGAAGTGGTTCACGTCGGCGTCGCCGTTCGGGTAGATCCGGGTCAGCATCGGGATGACCGCCGACAGCTCGTTGAAGTCGTTCCAGTCAATCACGATGCCAGCTGCGCGCGCGATCGCCACCAGGTGCAGCGTGTGGTTGGTCGAACCGCCGGTGGCCAGCAGGCCGATGATGGCGTTGACCATGCACTTCTCGTCGACCACGTGGCCGACCGGCGTGTAGCTACCCTGCTCGCTGATGGCGACAGCGCGCTGGGCGGCGGCTGCGGTCAGCGCGTCGCGCAGCGGCGTGCCTGGCGTGATGAAGGCGGCGCCCGGCATGTGCAGGCCCATGATCTCCATCAGCATCTGGTTGCTGTTGGCGGTGCCGTAGAAGGTACAGGTGCCGGCGCTGTGGTACGAGGCCGCTTCGTTCTCCAGCAGCTCCTCGCGCGTGGCCTTGCCCTGCGCGTACAGCTGGCGGATGCGCGCTTTCTCTTTGTTCGAGATACCGGTCGTCATCGGGCCGGCCGGTACGAACACCGCAGGCAGGTGGCCGAAGTGCAGCGCGCCGATCAGCAGGCCCGGCACGATTTTGTCGCACACGCCCAGGTACAGCGCCGAGTCGAACATATTGTGGGACAGCGCCACCGCGGTCGCCATTGCGATCGCATCGCGCGAGAACAGCGACAGCTCCATGCCCGGCTGGCCCTGGGTCACGCCGTCGCACATCGCAGGCACGCCGCCGGCGAACTGCGCGACCGCGTCGGCCTTGCGCACCGCGTCCTTGATAATCGCCGGGAACGACTCGAACGGCTGGTGCGCCGACAGCATGTCGTTGTACGAGGAGACGATGGCGACCGATGGCTTCTTGAATTCCTTGAGCTTCAGCTTGTCGTTGGCCGGGAAGGCAGCAAAGCCATGCGCCAGGTTCGTGCACGACAGCGCGCCGCGCTGCACGCCGCGCATGCGCGCCGCTTCGAGGTGCGCCAGGTACGCCGTACGTGAAGGTTTGCTGCGCTTGATGATCCGCTGCGTTACCGCGTCAACTACAGGATGCAAGGCCATGGTCGTTCCTTTTGAATTGATTTTATGAAATTTTACTACAAAACGGCGGCGGATGGCTATTCGGCAGTTTTCCCGCTTTTCCACAGCACACCGAGGTGCGTAGGGCGGATAAGCGTTCGCGCGCATCCGCCAGCGCCGTGTTGGCGCTTGCACCGGCGGGTGCGCGCTGCGCGCTTACCCGCCCTACGCCGCCCTTTGGAAAATCGCTTTTGTAGTGAATTTACGTATTCATCATGTATTATTCGATAATCTTACGCGCTATGCGCGACTGTCTTCCAACCTGTCCAACGTACGAGATCCATGCGCCAGCCATCCCTCACCCACACCGCCAGCTTCCAGGCCCTTGAAACCCACGCCGTCGAGGCAGAAGACTGGCAATTGCGCGGCCTGTTTGCCGCAGACGCCGAGCGCTTTCCGAAGCTGACCGTCGATGCCGCCGGCCTGTTCTTAGACTATTCAAAAAACCGGCTTGACGGGCGCACGCTTGAACTGCTGGTTGACCTAGCCCGCGAGCGCGGGCTCGAGGCGCGCCGCGACGCCATGTTCGCCGGCGAGAAGATCAACCTGACAGAAGGCCGCGCCGTGCTGCATACCGCGCTGCGCGCGCCGCGCACGGCCAAGCTGTCGGTCGACGGCCAGGACGTCATCGCTGACGTGCACGCAGTGCTCGACCGCGTGCGCGCCTTTTCCGACACCGTCCGCGCGGGCACCTGGCTGGGCTACACCGGCAAGCCGATCACCGACATCGTCAACATCGGCATCGGCGGTTCGGACCTCGGCCCCAAGATGATCTGCCTGGCGCTGCGCCAGTATGCGCACCCCCGCCTGGCCATGCACTTCGTCTCCAACGTCGACGGCCATGACATCGACGCCGCGCTGTCGAAAGTGAACCCGGAGACGACACTGTTCATCATCGCGTCCAAAACCTTCACCACTGCCGAAACCATGATGAACGCGCAGACCGCGCGTGCATGGTTCCTGCAGCACGCAAAGGAATCGGAACTGTCGCGCCACTTCGTCGCCGTATCGACCAACACCGAAGCGATCAAGGCCTTCGGCATCGACCCGGCCAACATGTTCCCGTTCTGGGACTGGGTCGGCGGCCGTTATTCGGTATGGTCGGCGATCGGCCTGCCGGTTGCGCTGGCGGTCGGCTTCGGCTATTTCAGCGACCTGCTGGCCGGCGCGCACGCGATGGACCTGCACTTCAAGGAAGCGCCGCTGGACAAGAACATGCCGGTGCTGCTTGGCCTGGTCGGTTTCTGGAACCGCCAGTTCCTCGGCTGCCCGTCGGTGTCGATCGCGCCCTACCACCAGGACCTGAATCGCTTCCCGGCCTACCTGCAGCAGCTTGAAATGGAAAGCAACGGCAAGCGCGTCACCCGCGACGGCGAGCCGCTTGACGTGCCGACCTGCCCGGTCGTCTGGGGCGACTGCGGCACCAACGGCCAGCATGCCTACTTCCAGCTGCTCCATCAGGGCACCGATGTTACGCCTATCGACTTCATCGCAGCGCTGCGCCCTGCGCACGACTACGAGAACCATCACGCTGCGCTGCTGGCCAACTGCTTCGCGCAGTCGGAAGCCTTCATGAAGGGTAAAACGCTGGACGAAGTGCGCGCCGACCTGCAGCAGCAAGGCCTGCCGCTGGCCGAAGTGGAGCGCCTGGCGCCGCACAAGACCTTCCCTGGCAACCGCCCGAGCAATACCATCCTGATGGAGTACCTCAACCCGTACACGCTGGGCGCCCTGGTTGCGCTGTACGAGCACAAAACGTTTGTGCAGGGCGTGCTGTGGGATGTGAACAGCTTCGACCAGTGGGGCGTGGAGCTTGGCAAGGTACTGGCCAGGAATATCGAGGCGGAGCTCACCGGCGAAGCCAAACCAGAGCGGCACGACAGCTCGACCAACGGCCTGATTGCGATGGCCAAGGCAGCGACCTGATATGACGACCATAATCGCTGACGACATCAAGGTCGCCTACGACGCGCCAATGCATACTGGCGAGTGCCCGATCTGGCATCCGGCCGAATCATGCCTCTACTGGGTCGACATCGGCGGCTTCACGATCCACCGCCTCAATCCTTCGACCGGCACGCACGACGAATGGCGCATGCCAAGCGAGCCGTCGACGCTCGCGCTGAACGCCACCGGCGGCCTTGTCGTGGCGATGCGCACGGGGTTCTACACCTTCAATCCGCAAGACGGCAGCATTGCCGAGATCGCGCCGGCGCCGTACGACATGACCACCACACGGTTTAACGACGGCCGCGTCGATCCGGCTGGCCGGTTCTGGGTCGGCACGATCTATGAACCGCGCGACCAGCAGGCCGCGCAGATGTTCTGCCTCGAAAAAGGCAAAATCCAGCTCAAATGGTCGGGCGGGATGACGGTCTCGAACGGCCTCGCCTTCTCGCTCGATGCGACCTCGATGTACCACGCCGACACCACCACCCACCGCGTCGACCGCTACCAGTTCGACAGCGCGACCGGCGCCGTCTCGCATCCATCGCGCTTCCAGCAGTTTTCGACCGATAAGACCCGCAACTACGGCGGCCGTCCGGACGGCGCGGCGGTCGACAGCGAAGGCGCCTACTGGGTCGCGATGATCGAAGGTGCGCGCCTGCTGCGCTTTTCGGCCGACGGTGAACTGCTCAATGAACTGAACCTCCCGGTCCGCTGCCCGACCATGATGGCTTTCGGCGGCGACGACATGCGAACACTGTTTATCACCAGCCTTGGCAACCGTCCCGCCGAGGAAATCGCGCAGTTCCCACTAACCGGCCGCCTGTTATCGTTGCGCGTCGATGTCGCAGGCCGCGTAGAGAATGCATACCAGCCATGACAAAATCAAACCTTTCCCTCCGCATGCTGGCAGCCGCCAGTGCCCTGTGCCTCACCGCGCACGCCAACGCAGCAACTGAAAGCCATAAAGGCATCTGCGCTTTCATCCAGCAGGAAGACGCGCACCTCGCCGCCCAGGTCGAAGGCCGCACCGGCGCGCCGCCGGACAGGTTTGTCGGCAAGGGAGGCAAAGGTTCGACCTACCGCTTCGAGGGCCGCGACGCGCAGATCGACTACCGCGTGACACCCGATGGCAAGCCGTGGGTCGTCAGTTCCATCATGGAGCGTTCCCACATTGCCGCGCGCGGATGGTCGCAGGAGAGCGTGGCACAGCGACTCAACCTGCCGCAGCCATTGCCTGCAAGGCTGGAGCTGACCTGCGAAAACCGCACCCTGTACATCGCCAGCACCGGAGGGCGGATCGACTCGATGTCGCTGGCGGCGAAAGACGAGTGATTTGTTGCGGGTCGATAATGTAGTAGATTTACTTGCCAAGCAGATATTGGTGTAGTAAATTTACATAAATACTGCGCCAACCTGCTTTTGCGTGCGCCAGCGCAGGCTTGAACGCTGCATCACCTTCCCTCGGCATCTACTTTCTGCGATCAAATACTATGGCTCTTTCCGATTTCGACCTCGTTCTCTTTGGCGGCAGCGGCGATCTGGCGATGCGCAAGCTGCTGCCGGCAATGTACTCCCGCGACGTATGCAATGACCTCCCGCCGACCGCGCGCATCATCTGCGTCGGCCGCCATGAGTGGTCGCAGGATGAGTTCATGGCCGCAGTCGAGAGCACGTCGAAGCCGCACCTGAAGCATGTCGATGAAACGGTGTGGGCCAGGTTCACCGCGCGTATCGCCTACGTGTCGCTCAATGCGACCGAAGCGTCGACCTACGGCCCGCTGGTTGAGGCGCTGCGCACCGATGAGGCGCTGACCCGCGTCTACTACCTCGCCACGCCGCCGAACCTGTTCGCGCGCATCTGCGACAACCTCGCCGCCACCGGGCTGGCGACGCAAAACTCGCGCGTGGTGCTGGAAAAGCCGCTCGGCCGCGACCTCGCCAGCGCCAAGCAGATCAACGCCGACGTGGGCAAGGTGTTCGCCGAAAACCAGATCTACCGGATCGACCACTACCTGGGCAAGGAGACCGTGCAGAACCTGCTGGCCCTGCGCTTCGGGAACATCCTGTTCGAGCCGCTGTGGCGCCGCGAATGGATTTCGGACGTCCAGATCACCATCGCCGAGAAGATCGGCGTGGGGAACCGCATGGGCTACTACGACACGTCGGGCGCGCTGCGCGACATGCTGCAAAACCACCTCCTGCAGCTGCTGTGTATCGTCGCGATGGAGCCGCCGACCTCGATCGCGCCAGACGCCGTGCGCGACGCCAAGCTGCAGGTCCTGCGTTCGCTCAAGCGCTTCACCCCGACCACGCTGTCGCAGAACATCGTGCGCGGCCAGTACCGCGCCGGCCATGTCGATGGCACCGCGGTGCCGAGCTACCGCGACGAACCGGACGCGCCGCAGCAGTCGCGCACCGAGACCTTCGTCGCGCTGAAAGCCGAAATCGATACCTGGCGCTGGGCCGGCGTGCCGTTCTACCTGCGCACCGGTAAGCGCATGGCCGACCGCCTGGCCGAAATCGTGGTGCGCTTCAAGCCGATCCCGCATTCGATCTTCAACCAGCCGACCAACAGCTTCCAGCCAAACAGCCTGGTCATCCGCCTGCAGCCTGATGAAGGCCTGCGCATGAACCTGATGGCCAAGACGCCTGGCGACGGCATGCGCCTGAAGCAGGCCGAACTCGAACTCGATTTCAAGGAGCAGTTCAAGGCGCCGCGCATGGAGGCCTATGAACGCCTGCTGCTTGACGTCCTGCGCGGCCAGCTGACCCTGTTCATGCGCGGCGACGAGCTCGAAGCCGCATGGGAATGGGTCGAGCCGATCCTGAACCACTGGGAGCAGGAAGACAGCATGCCGGTGCCTTATACCGCCGGCACCTGGGGCCCGGCGGCATCGTCGGCGCTGATCGGCCGCGACGGACTGCAGTGGCGCGAAGAAGCGTTACCAGAGGACTAAACAGCGATGCTGCTCGATTCAATCCGCACCCAGCTAGACTCGCTTTCGCGCTCCGAGCGCAAGGTGGCGCTGGCGGTGCTCGACAACCCTGGCGGCACCGTCAGCCAGAACATCACCGCGCTGGCCAAGGCCGCGCAGGTATCCGAGCCGACGGTGGTGCGCTTTTGCCGTACGCTTGGCTACGACGGCTGGCACGAGTTCAAGCTGAAGCTGGCGCAGGGCCTGGCCCTCGCCCTGCCCGGCGCGAACGAGCAGCCGGCCCAGGACGACCTGGCCGCGGACCTGGTCAACAAGATCTGCAGCCGCTCGATCAACACCCTGCTCGACCTGCGCAACAACCTCAATCCGGAAGCGATCCAGCGCGCGCTGGACATCCTCTCGCGCGCCAACAAGATCGAGTTCTACGGCCAGGGCACATCGGGCATTGTCGCGACCGACGCGCAGCACAAGTTCTTCCGTTCGGGCGTGCCGACGGTGGCCTACGCCGACCCGGCCATCCACAGCATCGCCGCTTCGCTGCTGCATGCGGGCGACGCCGTGGTGGCGATCTCCCAGCGCGGCAACAACTCGGCGCTGGTACGTTCGGCCAAGCTGGCGCGCCGCGGCGGCGCCGACGTGATCGTGCTGGCGCCTTCGGGCACGCCGCTGGCCGACATGGCCACCGTGCTGATCCCGATCGACCTCGTTTTCAACATCGACCCGTACACGCCGATCTCGGCGCGCCTGGCCTACCTGGTGGTGATCGATGTACTGGCCGTCGGCCTGGCGCTGCAGCGCGGACCGGAATTCCGCCGCAAGATGCAGAACGCCCAGAAGGCGCTGCAGGAGTTCGACATGCAGTTCGACTCGTTCATCGGCTAAAATCGACGGTTTCGACTGTCGATACAAGCCGCCATGCACACCACTCCAGAACGCAGCACCCGTCCCGACTACTCCCTGCTCACCCGCCAGGTGGCCAGCATCCTCGAAGGCGAACGTGACCTGACCGCGAACGCCGCGCAGTTTTCGGCCTTCGTGTACGACACCATCGCGAACCTGAACTGGGCCGGCTTTTACCTGACGGTGCCGGCAAAAAAAGGCGATGGCCATGACCTGCTGGTCGGCCCGTTCCAGGGCAAGGTGGCTTGCGCGCGCATTCCTTTCGGGCGCGGCGTCTGCGGCGCCAGCGCGCAGGAGCGCCGCACGATCCTGGTGCCGGACGTGCATGCATTCCCCGGCCACATCGCCTGCGATTCGGCGTCGAACGCCGAGATCGTGATCCCGCTCGTCAAGGACGGCAAACTGATTGGTGTGTTCGACATCGACAGCCCGGTCCTGGACCGCTTTTCGGAAGAAGACCAGGCGGGCCTGGAAGCGATGGTGGCGGCCTTCCTCGACGCGACCGACTGCGCATAAAGGCGCACCGGTCGAGGGTGGTTGTACAATAGCGGCTGATTTTCTTCACAATTGGCCCGCCATGAATCAACTCGAACAACTCAAGCAATTTACCAAGGTTGTCGCCGACACCGGCGACTTCCAGTCGATCAAGCAGTACACCCCGCTCGACGCCACCACCAATCCTTCGCTGATCCTGAAGGCAGTCCAGAAGCCGGAATACCGTCCGCTGCTCGACAAGGCCGTGCAGGACAACCCTGGCCTGTCGATCGACGAAGTGGTCGACCGCCTGCTGATCGCCTTCGGCACCGAAATCCTGAAGTTCGTTCCTGGCCGCGTGTCGACCGAGATCGACGCAGCCCTGTCGTTCGATACCGAAGCCACCGTGGCCAAGGGCCGCGAGCTGATCGCCCTGTACGAAGCGGCTGGCGTGTCGCGCGAACGCGTGCTGATCAAGATCGCTTCGACCTGGGAAGGCATCCGCGCGTCGGAGATCCTGGAAAAGGAAGGCATCCGCACCAACATGACCCTGCTGTTCTCGCTGTGCCAGGCCATCGCCTGCGCCGAAGCGGGCTCGCAGCTGATCTCGCCGTTCGTCGGCCGCATCTACGACTGGTACAAGAAGTCGACCGGCCAGGAGTACACCGGCGCGGATGATCCTGGCGTGCAGTCGGTCAAGCGCATCTACAACTACTACCGCAAGTTCGGCTACAAGACCGAAGTGATGGGCGCGAGCTTCCGCAATACCTCGCAGATCCTTGAACTGGCCGGTTGCGACCTGCTGACCATCAGCCCGGACCTGCTGCAAAAGCTGGCCGATACCGAAGGCGCGGTCGAGCGCAAGCTGAGCGCCGATGCGGCGTCGGTGGACGTGGAGAAACTGTCGGTCGACGAAAAGACCTTCCGCTTCATGCTGAACGAAGACGCGATGGCTACCGAGAAGCTGGCCGAAGGCATTCGCGCGTTCTGCGTGGACTCGGCCAAGCTCAAGCAGATGATCGCCGGGATGCGTTAAACAGGCCTCACCATCAACAACGTCGTTCCCGCGAACGCGGGAATCCATACCTGGCGCATAACGGTTATGCCGCATGGATTCCCGCCTTCGCGGGAATGACGATCAGGTCCCCGGGACAACCAAAAAACCGCGACGTAAAGCGCAGGAGCGTGTAGTCTTACCAATACTGATTATTTAACCACTCGGAGGCATTCGAGGTGCGTATCGACGATCTGCTCCCCCACCTTCACCAGGTCGAACGATTGCGGCTCAAGCAGCCATGCCCGCAACAGGCCGTCGACCAGCGCGTGCAGGCCCAGTGCCACCACTTCCGGGTTCACGTCGGGTTTTAACAAGCCATGCTCGACGCCGATCCTGATCCTTCCTTCGCACGTCGCCATCCACCGGGCCTTCCACTCCGCACGCCGCCGGCGCACCGCATTCATCTCCTCCACCAGTTCCATCTTGATGGTCGCGATTTCAAACGCGCGCCGCGCCCTCTGGTCCTCCACCGTCAGCCGGAACACGCACACGATGTATTCGTGCAGGTCGGCCAGCGGGTCGTCCGGGCACTGCTTCTCCAGCAGGTAGAACGCCGACTCCAGCGGCATCTTCGCCCGCTCCATCAGCGCGTTGAACAACGCAGCCTTGTCCTCGAAATGCCAGTAGATCGCCCCGCGCGTCAGTCCTGCAGCGGTGGCGATGTGTTGCAGCGTCGTGTGCGCGACACCCTGGGTGACGAACAGTTGTTCGGCCGCGTCCAGGATGCTGTCGCGGGTCGCGAGCGCGTCTTCCTTAGTCTTGCGAACCATGGGTACTCCAAATTTTAGGGGTGGCAGACATTAAACATACATTCATGATAGTATATTCCAAAATCTCGAAGCCCGGTTACGGCTGAACAAATAAATCAAAAGTATCTTTGTTTACGCCGCGCTCTTTTTAAGGATGCACACGCATGCGCCACACCCAGCCTTTCCCACCCTCCCTGAAGCGGATTACCCTCTGCACCATTGCCGCCTTGACACTATTGTCAGCCTGCGGCGACAAGGACGCAGCGCCTGCCGCCGGCGGCGGCAACCGCCCGCCTCCTGAAGTCGGCGTCATCGTCACCAAATTCCAGCCGGTCGCGCTGCAAACCGAACTGCCGGGCCGGGTCGAGCCGGTCCGCGTGGCCCAGGTGCGCGCGCGCGTCAACGGCGTTGTGCTCAAGCGTGAATTCACCGAAGGCAGCGAAGTCAAGGCCGGCCAGGTCCTGTTCCGCATCGACCCTGCGCCTTACCAGGCAGCGCTCAACAGCGCCCGCGCATCGCTGGGCAAGGCGCAAGCCAACCTGACCCAGGCCAGCACCCAGGCCGAACGCTACAAGCCGCTGGTGGAAGCCAATGCCGTCAGCAAGCAGGAATACGTCAACGTGGTGGCGGCCCAGAAGCAGGCCGAAGCCGATGTCGCCGCCGCCCGCGCGTCGCTGCAGGTCGCCCAGATCAACTCCGGCTACGCCAATGTGGCCGCGCCGATCTCCGGGCGCATCGGCCGCGCGCTGGTGACGGAAGGCGCGCTGGTATCGGCCGCCGAAGCGACCCAGCTCGCCGTCATCCAGCAGACCAGCACCGTGTATGTCAACTTCACCCAGTCCGCCTCCGAACTGCAGCGCCTGCGCAAGACCGCTGGCAGCAAGGTCGGCGCCAGCGGCGCCGTGCCGGTCACCGTGCTGCTCGATGACGGCTCCGAGCTGCCGCAAAAGGGCAAGCTGCTGTTCTCCGACGTGACCGTCGACCCGACGTCGGGCCAGGTGACGCTGCGCGCGCTGGTGCCGAACCCCGACAATTCCCTGCTGCCTGGCCAGTACGTGCGCGTGCGCCTGTCGCAGGCCGAGCTGCCGGCCGGGATCCTGGTGCCGCAACAGGCGGTCACCCGTGGCACCCAAGGCGACACAGTGATTGTCGTGGGCGCCGACGGCAAGCCTGCACCGCGCCCGGTCAAGATCGGTTCCCAGCAAGCTGGCAACTGGATCGTCCTCGATGGCCTGAAGGAAGGCGAGAAAGTCGTCGTCGACGGCTTCCAGAAAATGATGGTGCCTGGCGCCCCGGTCAAACCAGTGCCGTTCCAGGCGCAGGCATCAGGCGTCGCCGCAGCCGCAGCCCCCGCCGCCAGCCGCTAATCGAAACAGGAATAATTCATGGCTCGTTTTTTTATTGACCGCCCCATTTTTGCGTGGGTGATCGCCCTGTTCATCATGGTGATCGGTGCGGTGGCAATTACCCAATTGCCGATTGCCCAATACCCGGCCGTCGCGCCGCCATCGATTGTCGTCAACGCCGCCTACCCTGGCGCGTCCGCGCAAACGCTGGAGGACAGCGTCATCAGCGTGATCGAACGCGAGATGAACGGCTCCCCCGGCCTGATCTACATGGAATCCGTCAGCCAGGCTAACGGCACCGGTTCGATCACGCTGACTTTTGAAACCGGCACCGACCCGGCACTGGCGCAGGTCGACGTGCAGAACCGCCTTGGCCGCGCCACCCCGCGCCTGCCGCAGGCCGTGGTACAGCAGGGTGTGCGGGTCGACCAGGCCCGCTCCAACTTCCTGATGTTCACCATCCTGTCGTCGGACGATCCGAAGTGGGACCCGATCGCGCTGGGCGACTACGCCTCGCGCACCGTGCTGCCTGAAATCCAGCGCATCCCCGGCGTCGGACAAGCGCAGCTGTTCGGCACCGAAAAGGCCATGCGCATCTGGATCGATCCGGCCAAGCTGGTTGGCTACAACCTGTCGCCGGCCGACGTCAATAGCGCGATCCGCTCGCAGAACGCGCAAGTCGCTTCCGGCACCATCGGCGACCTGCCGAACATCGGCGGCACCGCGATCACGGCCACGGTGGTCGTCTCTGGCCAGCTGAGCACCATCGAACAGTTCGGCAACATCGTCCTGCGCGCGAATCCGGACGGTTCGACCGTTCGCCTGAAGGATGTGGCGCGCATTGAAATCGGCGGCCAGAGCTACGCCACCTCGGCGCGCCTGAACGGCAAGCCGTCGACCGGCATCGGCGTCCAGCTGTCGGCAACCGGTAACGCGCTCGAAACCGCGCAGCTGGTCCGCCAGCGCATGGACGAACTGGCGCCCTACTTCCCGCCCGGGACCAAGTACTTCATCCCTTACGACAGCTCGCGCTTCATCGACATCTCGATCAAGCAGGTTGTAACGACCCTGGTTGAAGCGGTGATCCTGGTGTTCCTGGTGATGTACCTGTTCCTGCAGAACTTCCGCTACACGATCATCCCGACCATCGTGGTTCCGGTGGCGCTGCTTGGTTCCCTCGGCACGCTGCTCGCGCTGGGCTTCTCGATCAACGTGCTGACCATGTTCGGCATGGTTCTGGTGATCGGTATCGTCGTCGACGATGCGATCGTGGTGGTTGAAAACGTCGAACGCATCATGAGCGAGGAAGGCCTGCCGCCGCTGGAGGCGACACGCAAGGCGATGGGCCAGATCTCCGGCGCGATTATCGGCGTCACCGTGGTGCTGATCTCCGTGTTCGTGCCACTGGCGTTCTTCGCGGGCGCGGTCGGCAACATCTACCGCCAGTTCTCGGCGGTGATGGTGTCGTCGATCTTCTTCTCCGCGTTCATGGCGCTGTCGCTCACGCCGGCCCTGTGCGCACACCTGCTCAAGCCTGTCGAAGCTGGCCACCACCACGCGAAGACCGGTTTCTTCGGCTGGTTCAACCGCGGCTTTTCCAAGACCGCCAAGAACTACGAAGGCTGGGTTGCGCGCATCCTGCGCCGCACCGGCCGCGCACTGGTTGTGTTCACCGCGCTGATCGCCGTGGTGGCGCTGTTCTTCATGCGCATGCCGTCTTCGTTCCTGCCGAACGAAGACCAGGGCTCGATCATCGCCAACTTCCAGCTGCCGCCTGGCGCGACGCTGGAACGCACCGGCGCCGCCCTGAAGCAAGCGGAGGACTTCATCCTCAAGCAGCCGGAAGTGGCAAGCATGGTCGGCGTCCAGGGCTTCAGTTTCTCGGGCCAGGGCCAGAACATGGCGCTCGGCTTCATCACGCTCAAACCTTGGGACGAGCGCGGCGAAGGCCAGGGCGCGGCAGACCTCGCCGGCCGCATCACCGGACAGCTGTCCAAAATACGCGACGCATTCATCTTTGCCGTCAGCCCGCCTCCGATTCCGGAACTGGGCCGCGGCACCGGCTTCTCGTTCCGCCTGCAAGACCGTGGCGGCAACGGCCGCGAAGCGCTGCTGGCGGCGCGTAACCAGCTGCTCGGCCTGGCCTCGCAAAGCAAGGTGCTGGCCGGCGTGCGCCCGGAAGGCCTGGAAGACGCGCCGCAGGTAGAACTGCAGATTGACCGCGACAAGGCCAACGCCCTCGGCGTGACCTTCGACGCGATCAACACCGCGATTTCGACCTCGCTCGGCTCGGCGTACGTCAACGACTTCCCGAATGCTGGCCGCCTGCAGCGCGTGGTGGTCCAGGCCGATGCGCCGTCGCGCATGCAGCCGGACGACCTGCTCAAGCTGAACGCGACCAACAACAAGGGCCAGCAAGTGCCGCTGTCGGCATTTGCCTCCACCAAGTGGATCACCGGTCCGATGCAGACGGTGCGCTACAACGGCTACCCGACCATCCGCATCTCCGGCGACGCGGCCCCTGGCCACAGTACCGGTGAAGCGCTGGACGAAATGGAGCGCCTCGCGGGCCAGCTGCCGCAAGGCTTCGCCTTCGAATGGACCGGCCAGTCGCGCGAAGAAAAGCTGTCCGGCTCGACCGTGGGCATCCTGCTCGCGTTCGCACTGCTGGCGGTGTTCCTGTCGCTGGCCGCCCTGTACGAAAGCTGGTCGATCCCGGTCGCCGTGCTGCTGGTGGTACCGCTCGGCGTGCTGGGCTCCCTGATCGCGGCATCGCTGCGCGGCCTGGAAAACGACGTGTACTTCAAGGTCGGCCTGATTACGATTATCGGCCTGGGCGCGAAGAACGCCGTCTTGATTATCGAATTTGCCAAAGACCTGCAGGCCAGGGGCAAGCCGCTGGTGGAAGCGGCGCTTGAAGCGGCCCACCTGCGCTTCCGCCCGATCATCATGACCTCGCTCGCCTTCATCCTCGGCGTGCTGCCGCTGGTGATCGCAACGGGCGCTGGTTCGGCCAGCCAGCGCGCCATTGGTACCGGCGTGATGGGCGGGATGATCTTCGCGACGGCACTGGGCGTGTTCTTTGTGCCGGTGTTCTTCGTCGTGATACGAAAACTATTTGCCGGCAGCGAACGCCAGCGCAAGAAGTACGCGCATGAAGACGGCGCTCCGCCAGCAGCAATCGAGGTAAAACATGCTTAAACGATTCACACGAACCGCAACACCGCTGGCACTCGCAATGGCGCTGGCGGGCTGCATGTCGCTCGCGCCAAAGTACGAGCGCCCGGCGGCGCCGGTGGCAGCAAGCTTCCCGGAACTGGCGCCGAGCGCCGCCACCGGCGCCGCTGCCTCCTCCATCGCATGGCAGCAGTTCTTCGCCGATGCCCGCCTGAAGCAATTGATCGAACTGGCGCTGGCCAATAACCGCGACCTGCGCGTGGCCATCCTGAACATCGAGCAGGCGCGCGCGCAGTACCAGATCCGCCGCGCCGACACCCTGCCCACGGTGGGCCTGGGCGTCAGCGGCAACCGCGTGACCGAGCGCGAGGACAGCATCCGCAGCACCTACTCCGCCGGGCTGGCCGTGTCGGCCTTCGAGCTCGACCTGTTCGGCCGCGTGCGCAACCTGTCGCAGGCGGCGCTGGCGCAGTTCCTCGCCACCGAAGAAGCGCGCAAGGCGACGCATATCAGCCTGGTGGCGTCGGTCGCCAACGCCTACCTGCAATTGCTGGCCGATGAAGAACTGCTAGCGTTGACGCAGAAAACGCTGGACGCGCGCCTCGAGTCGCTCAAGCTGGTCCAGCTCAAGTATGACAATGGCGTGGTATCCAAGCTCGACCTCCAGCAGTCGCTGTCGCTGGTCGACAGCGCCCGCGTCACGCTGGCGCAGCAACAGCGCCTGCGCGCGCAGGACACCAACCTGCTGACTCTGCTGGTCGGGCAAACGATCCCGGAAACGCTGGCGCCTGGCGCCACGCTTGCCGGGACGACGCTGAGCGAACTGCCGGCCGGCCTGCCTTCGGACCTGCTGGCGGTACGTCCCGACATACGCGCGGCCGAGCAGCAGCTGATTGCGGCCAACGCCAATATCGGCGCCGCGCGCGCCAACTTCTTCCCGCGCATTTCGCTGACGGGCAGCGCGGGCAGCGTGAGTTCGGAGCTGAGCGGCCTGTTCAAGAGCGGATCGTTCGGCTGGTCGTTTGCGCCGCAGATGGTGCTGCCGATCTTCGACTATGGCCGCAACAGCGCCACGCTGGGCAGCGCCAAGGCAGGCCGCGATATTGCTGTGGCCCAGTACGAGAAGGCGATCCAGACGGCGTTCCGCGAAGTGGCGGACGGGCTGGCGGGACAGGCAACGTTCAGCGAGCAGTTGCGCGCGCAAAGGGCGGTGGCGGCGGCGGAAGCCGAGCGCTTCAACCTGTCGGACCTGCGTTACCGCAGCGGCGCGGCCAGCTATCTTGACTTGCTCGACGCGCAGCGCTCGCTGTTCGCGGCGCAGCAGGCGGCGGTGCAGGCGAATTTGCAGCGCTTGCAGAACCAGGTGACCTTGTATCGCGTGTTGGGTGGTGGCTGGACCGACGTCCAATAACGAATTCGGCGGATGCGCTTTGCTTATCCGCCCTACGAGTCCGGCAAATCGTAGGGCGGATAAGCCGAAGGCGCATCCGCCGTTCTGCTATAAGAACATCTGCTGCAGGTCGTTCAGGAATCGCATTCCCAGCCCGGTCGGCTTGATCAGCTTGTGATCGCGGTAGATCAGCCCCTTCGCTTCGGCGGCATTGAGCTGCTTTTCAATCGCATTGATCCCCATCCCCGTCCGTTCCCCGAACAGGTTCGGTTCAAAACCGCCGGTCAGCCTGAGCGCGTTGAGCATGAACTCAAATCCCATATCCTCGCGCGCGATCTCGTATTCTTCCTGGACCGGGTTGCCCTTCAGCACAGCTTCCATGAACGACTTCGGCTGCTTGAAGCGCGCTTGCCGTAATACCCGGTGCGGGAACGAGATCTTCGAGTGCGCCCCTGCGCCGATACCCAGGTAGTCGCCAAACTCCCAGTAATTCAGGTTATGCCGCGCCTTGCGGCCTGGCTGCGCGTACGCGGACACCTCGTAGTGCTCGTACCCTGCGGCCGGCATCGCCTGCGCGATCATGTCCTGCATGTCGGCGCTGGCGTCATCGTCGGGCAGCACCGGCGGGTATTTGGCGAACACCGTGTTCGGCTCCATCGTCAGGTGGTACAGCGACAGGTGCGGCGGCGCGAACGACAGCGCCGTGTCGAGGTCCTGCCTGGCCTCGGCCAGCGTCTGCGTCGGCAGCGCGTACATCAGGTCGAGGTTGAAGTTGTCGAAATTGGCGTGCGCGATCTCGACCGCGCGGCGCGCTTCGCCGTCGTCATGGATGCGCCCCAGCGCCTTCAGGTGCTGGGCATTGAAGCTCTGGATGCCGATCGACAGCCGGTTGATGCCGCTCTCGCGGTACGACCTGAACTTTTCGGCCTCGAAGGTGCCGGGGTTGGCCTCCATCGTGATCTCGCAGTCGCCGTCGAGCGGCAGCAGCGAGCGCAGGTCCGACATCAGCCGGTCCAGCCCCTTGGCCGACATCAGGCTCGGCGTGCCGCCGCCGATGAAGATGGTGTAGATCTTGCGGCCCCAGATCAGCGGCAGCGACTGTTCGAGGTCGAGCCGGACAGCGGCCAGGTATTCTTCTTCCGGCAGCTCGCCCTTCGCCTCGTGCGAGTTGAAGTCGCAGTAAGGACACTTGCGCACGCACCACGGGTAGTGGATGTACAGCGACAGCGGCGGCAGCGCGGCCAGGTTCAGCGCGCCGGGCTGCAGGTACTGCAGCGCGCTGGCGGCCGGTGAGCGTGGCGCGGGCGGTGCATCGCCGCTGACGACTTTAATCGGGATCATTTCAGTTTCTCTACCAGTGCGCGCAAGGCCTGGCCGCGGTGCGACAAGGCGTTTTTCTCGGCCGGCGCCAGTTCGGCCGTGCACTTGCCCAGCGCCGGAATCCAGAAGTGCGGGTCGTAGCCAAAACCGCCATTGCCGCGCGCTTCGGCGACGATTTCGCCGGCCCACACGCCGTCGGCGATCACCGGCTGGGGATCGTCCGCGTGGCGCACGTAGACCAGCACGCAGTAATAGTAAGCGGACTTGTCGGCGTGCTGAGCCAGGTCGGCGATGAGCTTTTCGTTATTGCGGGCGTCCGACTTCGGCTCGCCGGCATAGCGCGCCGACCACACGCCGGGCGCACCGCCCAGCGCGTTGACGCAGACGCCGGAGTCGTCCGCCAGCGCCGGCAAGCCGGTCAGGCGCGACGCGTGGCGCGCTTTTTCAAGCGCGTTTTCGACGAAGGTGGCGTGCGGTTCCTCGGCTTCGGGGACGTTGAATTCGCCCTGCGCGTGCAGGGTGAAGCCGATCGGGCCGAGGATTTCGCTGAATTCTTTGAGTTTGCCCGCGTTATTGGACGCGAGGACGAGGCGTTGGGTCATGGGGATGGGTGAATATGGGGCGAAGGCGCTCATTTTAACTTGAACGCGCCCCACCCATCACTCGTCCTCGTCGTCTTCGAGCTTGTCGAAGCACGCCAGTGCCGCTTTGCTCAGGCCGTCGACCACGAAGGGATCGTCATGGACGAACCTGGTCGCATCGACCAGCATGCGCAGCTTGCTCACGCGGTCGCCGAGCGCCAGGGCCTGCGCCAGCGCGGGTGCGTCCTCCTGGCCGGCCTGTTCGATCGCACTGGTCACCGGCGCCGGGAATTCCCACAGCTCGGCGATCCGGGCCGACAGGATGCGCCCTTGCGCAAACAGCTCGTCGATGAATTCGTCCGACTGCGGCACTGCCTCTTCGGTGTACATCTGGTCGATCAGGCGGAACGCGACAACGATGCCGACGTTGGCCATCAGGCCGGCGAGGTAAGCCTCGAACGCATTCGCGCGCATCGATGGCGCCAGCAGGCTGGCCGCCTGCGCGCATTTTTCCGACTGGCGCCAGATCAGGGGCGCAGTGCGCTTGGCGAGCACGCCGTTCTGCATGCTGATGATCGGGCGGAAAGCGACGCGCGCGAGCAGCATGCGCATGCCGTTCTGCCCCAGCAGCATGATCGCGCCTTCGATCGTATCGATCGGCGGGCTGGCGTTGTAGCGGGGACGGTAGCAGGGCCGGTTGGCTTCGCGGTAGACCTCGGCCACCAGCACCACGTCCTGCGAGAGCTGGCGCGACAGCTCGGCCGCATTCATATCGTCGTCGCGCAGGGTGCGCATCAGTTGCGGGATAATCGCCGGCACCCGCGGCACCAGCGCGGCGCCGGCAACCGGCGACTGCGCCAGGCGCGTCAGCTCGTCGATGATCTGCTTTTCGACCTCGGCGCTGGCCTGCTGGGGTCCGGCCGCAGCAAGCCAGCGGTAGAACACCGCATCGACTTCCGCCCCGCTGGCCGGTTCGCCTGCGCTTCCGACCGGCGCCGCCTTTGCGGCGGGGGCTGGCGCTGCCTTCGCTTCGTCGCCGCCCAACAATTTACCTAACCAGCCCATGTCACACCTCTTTCCCTCGGGAAATTTTTTACGTCTTTGATTCTACACTCCCCTGCGCCGCGCTTAAACAGCTTTGTGGGGTTTTTCGCATGGCGGATGGCAAGCGTGCGCCGAAAACCGGCAGATCGGTGTTACATCGACAACATCGGCCAACACAAATTAACCACCATGAACAAGCAAGCGCCGGTAAGGGGTGCGGCCGAACTCGTCGCCCACTTGCCCCACTCCCATATTGAAGAGAATTTTATCTACCGCGGCATGTGCGACGCGTCGGCCGCCGCCGCGCTCGACGAGCACCACTTTGTCGTCGCCAACGACGAGCGCAACCAGCTCAAGGTCTACCGGCGCGGCAGCGCCGATCCGGTCGACATGGTCGACCTTGCGCCCTTCCTGGGCACGAAGCAGCACAAGGAGTCCGACCTTGAAGGCGCGGCTACGATAGGCAACAGGATCTACTGGATTTCTTCACATGGCCGCAACAGCAAGGGCGAAGAGCAGGAGCGGCGTTACCGTTTTTTTGCGACCGAGGCGCACAAGCGCAAGCCGTGGGTCGAGCCGGTCGGCAAGCCATACACGGGAATGCTCGATGACCTGATCGCCGCCGGGGAACTGAAACCGTACAAGCTGGCCGAGGCGGCGGCACGCAGTCCGAAATCGGATGGCGCTTTCAATATCGAGGGCTTATCGGCCACGCCTGAAGGCGACCTGTTGATCGGCATGCGCAATCCTGCGCCGCGCGGGAAGGCGCTGCTCGTCCACCTGCGCAACCCCGCCGAGGTGATTGAAGGGGCAAAGGCGCAGTTCGGGCAGGTGACGGAGCTGGACCTGGGCGGGCGGGCCATCCGCAGCATTGAACTGGTGGGACTGGCGTACATGATCGTGGCAGGGCCGACCGGCAAGGTGGGCGACTTTGCGTTGTACCGGTGGTCAGGCGACGCCGGTGAAGCACCCGTGGAGCTGGGCCACGTGGACTTTCGGGAGGCGCGGCCGGAAGCGCTGTTTGCGATTCCGGGGACGCATATGGTGCAGATACTCAGTGACGACGGCGGGGACCATTGCAAGGACATCCCGGAGGACGACCAGACGTTCCAGAGCGTGGTGGTCAGGCTCTAGGACGGCGGATGCGCGCTTGCGCGCTTATCCGCCGTTTTCTCAGACCAGCCCGAGCGATTTCTTTTGCAGCAGCACCAGGTCATTGATACCCGCGTGCGCCAGGTCGAGCAGGCGGTTCATGCCGTCACGGTCGAAGGCCGCGCCTTCGGCGGTGCCCTGCACTTCAATGAAGTGGCCCGCATCCGTCATCACCACGTTCATATCGGTGTCGCAGCCCGAGTCCTCAACATAGTCGAGGTCGAGCACCGGCATGCCCTTGTACACGCCGACCGAAATCGCGGCGACGAAATGCCTGACCGGCACCGCGCCGATGTCGCCGCGCGCCACCAGCTTCGAGAACGCGTCATAGGCCGCCACCATCGCGCCGGTAATCGATGCGGTACGCGTGCCGCCATCGGCCTGGATCACGTCGCAGTCGATGTTCAGGGTGCGCTCGCCGAACGCCTCCAGGTCGAACGCCGCGCGCAGCGAGCGGCCGATCAGGCGCTGGATTTCCTGCGTGCGGCCCGACTGCTTGCCGCGCGCCGCTTCACGGTCCATGCGCGTGTGGGTCGAACGCGGCAGCATGCCGTATTCCGCCGTCATCCAGCCCTGCCCTTTCCCCTTCAGGAAGCCGGGCACCTTGTCTTCGATGCTGGCGGTGCAGATCACCTTGGTGTCGCCGCATTCGATCAGCACCGAACCCTCGGCGTGCTTGGTGTACTCGCGCGTCAGGAGGATGTTGCGCAGCTGGTCGGTGGCGCGGCCGCTGGGGCGGGATTCAAATGTCATGTTGGGCCTTTACTTGAGTATTTGGGATGATTTTTCTATCGCGCCGCGAATCTCGGCAATCGCTTTTTCGATCTCGTCGTCGCTGAAGGCGTCCACTTCCTGCACCGCTTCCGGTTCGGGCATGGCCATGATCGTGGTGCTCACGGCGTTCTCGGGCAGCATCATAGTCGAGATCATGGAGTCGTCGGCGTCAAAACCTGGCCCGTCGGCCGAGCCTTGCCACATGATGGCCAGCGCAGTGGTGTTGTCGCTCCCCTTGCCGCCAATCTCGGTCGCCATCGCGATCATGTCCGGCACCGCGCGCACCACCGTCTGCGTCGACAGCCGGTGGGTGATTTCTTCATCGGGCAGCATCGACCACAAGCCGTCCGAGCACAGCATCACCACGTCGCCCGGCTGCAGGCTGGCCGGGCGCGAGACGTCGACCCGTGGCGCCGACGAGGCGCCGAGGCAGTTATACAGCTTGTTGCGGTCGGGATGGGTGGCGCGCTCGGACGGATCGGCCAGGCCCTTGGCGATCAGGTGCTCGACATGCGAGTGGTCGCGCGTGCGGCCGAGGATCTGGCCGCGGCGCAGCCAGTACAGGCGCGAGTCGCCGCAATGCGCCCAGATCGCGCTGTTATGCTGGATCAGGCAGGCGACCACCGTGGTGCGCGGCGTGTCGGGCAGGTTGTTGGCCGCGCTGTAGGCGTGGATCTCCTGGTGCGCGGCGACCAGCGCTTCTTCCAGGAAGCGCTCGGGCTTCCTGACGTAAGGCGTGGCGTGCTTCTGGAACAGCGCCGACATTATGCGCAGCGTGATCGACGATGCGACTTCGCCGTGCAAATGCCCGCCCATGCCGTCGGCCAGCACCAGCAGCAGCGCGTCGCGCGTGAAGCTGTAGCCCATGCGGTCCTGGTTGATCTTGCGCCCGCCGATCTGGCTTTCCTGGTACACCGAAAATTGCATGGCTTCTCCTTAGCCCTTGCCGGTCGATTTCTTGCGGCCGATGCCGCCGAGCCGCCCGACCAGTCCGCGCAATGCGTCGATCGGTCCCGATGGTTCCGCCGCTGCCGGCGCGGGCATCGGCGACTGCAGCTCCTTCTGGACGGCGAACACGCTCTGCGGCCTGGCCAGCGGATCGAGTTCAAGGCACCAGCGCACCAGGTTGACCAGCTGCGGCGAGAAGTCGGTCAGCTTGGCGAACTGGTTTTCCATCCTGTCTTCGGCGCGGCGCTGGTCGGCCGGCTGCGGCGGCGAGCCGGCCATGCAGGCGAAGATGCTGGCGCCGATGCTGTAAATATCCGACCACGGCCCCAGGGTCGCGGTCCTCGAATACAGGTCGGGCGGCGCGAAGCCGGGCGTGTACATCGGCGTCAGCTTGGGCACGTCCTTGTTGATCGTCTGGCGCGCGGCGCCGAAATCGAGCAGGATCGGCGTGCCGTCGGTACGCAGGTAGATATTGGCCGGCTTCATATCCAGGTGCAGCAGCTTGTTGGCGTGGACCTCGCGCAGGCCGCCGCACACCCCGGTAAATATCTGGCGGATCGACGCTTCGCCCAGCCTGCTGCCGCGCGCGTTCAGGCGCGCGATGTGCTCCTGCAGCGACTGCCCCGACTCGTAGCCCATCACCATATAGACAGTCTCGTTGGCCCTGAAAAAATTCAAGACCCGCACCACGTTGGGGTGGGAGATCAGCGCCAGCGCGCGGCCTTCTTCGAAAAAGCACTTGAGGCCGATGCGGAAGACAGGCAGGTTGGGAGGGGAAATGACAGGGACCAGCTCGCCGGGCTGGCGTAAAGCAAGGGCGCTGGGGAGATATTCCTTGATGGCGACTGCACTGCCATCGGCGTCATACGCCAGGTAAACAATACTGAACCCGCCGGACGCAATTTTCTTTACAATGCGATATCCGGCAATTTCCATCCCTTCCGGCAAGGGTGCGTTATTTTGTGCAGCCATAGAGTTCCTTGCTTAACACGGCGATTGTGTGGATAAATCACTGCTTTGTAAAGAAAAGATAAAAAACGGGGACTCCATTGAGCATTTCAAGCATGACAGGATACGCGGTCGCTACCAGTGAATGCGCCGCAGGCACGCTGACGATCGAAATCAAGAGCGTCAACTCGCGCTTCCTTGACCTTCAATTCCGCATCAACGACGAACTGCGCGCCCTCGAGCCTGACCTGCGCGCCGCGATCATGGGCGCCATCACCCGCGGCAAGGTCGAAGCGCGCCTGTCGTTCGGCCGCAAGGTCGCGGGCGGCTCGCAAGTGCTCAACGCCTCGCTGCTGGCGGACCTGGCGCGGCTGCAATCGGAAGTGGGCCAGCACTTTGCGTCGGCCCCGCAGATGACGGTGGCCGAACTGCTGCGCTGGCCGGGCGTCATCGAAGAAGCCCAGGTTGGACAGGAATCGCTGCAGGCGGACGTCGCCGCGCTCACGACCAGGACGGTCGCCGCCTTCGTCGACAGCCGCCGCCGCGAAGGCGCCGCGCTGGAAGCGATGCTGGTGTCGCGCATCGACGCCATGGATGCCATCGTCAAGCGCATCACTCCCCTGATTCCGCAAGTGATCTCGCAGTTCCAGCAGAAAGCAGTCGAGCGCATGCAAGATGCGCTGGGCATGGCGGGCCATGGCAACCCCTCGACCCTGACGCGCCAGGAAGTGTTCGAGCGCATCCGCCAGGAAGTGACCTTATACGGCATCCGTATTGACGTGTCCGAAGAACTGTCACGCCTGTCGGCCCACCTGACCGAGACCCGACACATCCTGAAAAAAGGCGGCCAGGTCGGCAAGCGCCTTGACTTCATGATGCAGGAGCTGAACCGCGAAGCCAATACCCTGGGCGCGAAAGCGTCGGTGAAGGAACTGGCCGATGCGTCGATGGAGCTGAAGCTGCTGATCGAGCAGATGCGCGAGCAGGTGCAGAACCTCGAATAAGGGGTCGTTCCCGCGAACGCGGGAACCTACAGATCAGCGGCCAAGATGCGCGGTATGGCTTACAGCGGGGCCGCCGAGGCTTACGGGGAATGACGGAATCGCTCAACATTTGACCAGCGGCAAAAAGATCATCGTAGCAATCCGGCGGAAACGGTATACTAGGCATTAACCCCTGGAATACTCAAAGGATCCCCCATGCAAGCTTCCCCCGGCTTCTCCGGCAGCCTGTTCGTGGTCGCAGCGCCTTCCGGCGCCGGCAAATCCACCCTGGTCAATGCGCTGCTGGCGCAGGAGCCAGGCATCAAGCTGTCGATCTCGACCACGACCCGCCCGCCCCGCCCGGGCGAAGTGGATGGCCGCGAGTACCATTTCACCACCGCCGACGACTTCATCGAGCGCACCGCGCGCGACGAGTTCCTCGAATGGGCTGAAGTGCATGGCAACTACTACGGCACCTCGCGCCTGATGGTCGAAAAGGATATGAAAGCGGGCACCGACATCCTGCTGGAAATCGACTGGCAGGGCGCGCGCCAGGTGCGCAAGCAGTTCCCGGACGCGGCCGGCATCTTCATCTTGCCGCCGTCGATCGCCGCCCTCGAGGAGCGCCTGCACAAGCGCGGCACCGACGAACCGCACATCATCACCCGCCGTTTGCTGGCGGCCGGGGGCGAGATCGCTCACGCTCCCGAGTTCGAGTATGTTATTATCAATGAAGAGTTCAACGTCGCCCTGGCAGAGATAAGCGCGATCGTCAAAGCCACCCGCAGCCGATTTGCCCAGCAAGCGGCCCGCAACGCCTCGCTGTTTGCCCAACTGGGCATCCACGCGCAGCAAGCGTGACACGGCAAGCACACCCCCGTACAGACCGAATCACAGGAGTTATCATGGCCCGCATTACTATTGAAGATTGCTTGAAAAATATCCCTAACCGCTTCCAGCTGACCCTGGCCGCGACCTATCGCGCTCGTCAGTTGTTGCAAGGCCACACTCCGAAGGTCGATGCCAAGGACAAGCCAACCGTCGTCGCGCTGCGTGAAATCGCTGCCGGCAAAGTCGGCCTGGAAATGCTGAAGAAGGTCCCAATGTAAGTCGCTGGGCGTGCCTGGACATCGTCAACCGCCATCCTGTTATCCACTCATCATTTTCGCGGCTGATTGAACTTGCGTATGAGCCTGACTACACCGGATTCGACACAAACCAGTACGCCCACTACCCGGGCTTCACGCCCGGGGTCCAAGCAGCATGAACCTGCAGCGCCAGCCCCCGCGCCCGGCGTTGCATCGGTTTCCCAGCTGTCGGCCAAACTGGCCGAATACCTCAGCCCCTCCGAACTGAAGAAGGTCAAGGAAGCTTATCGTTTTTCCGACGAGATGCACCTCGGCCAGGTCCGCAAGTCGGGCGAACCCTACATCTCCCATCCGATCGCCGTCGCTGAAATCTGCGCCGACTGGAAGCTCGACGTCCAGGCCATCATGGCCGCGCTGCTGCACGACGTGATGGAAGACCAGGACGTCAAGAAGGACGAACTGATCGAGCGCTTCGGCGCACCGGTCGCCTCGCTGGTCGACGGCCTGTCGAAGCTTGAAAAAATCGAATTCCAGAGCCTGATCGAGGCGCAGGCGGAAAACTTCCGCAAGATGCTGCTGGCGATGGCGTCGGACGTGCGCGTCATCCTGATCAAGCTGGCCGACCGCCTGCACAACATGCGCACGCTCGAGCACATGACCGCGGCCAAGAAGCGCCGCATCGCCGCCGAGACCATGGAAGTGTATGTGCCGATCGCCCACCGCCTCGGCCTGAACAACATCTACCGCGAGCTGCAGGACCTGGCGTTCTCGCACCTGTACCCGCTGCGCTATCGCACCCTCGCGAAAGCGGTCAAGGCGGCGCGCGGCAACCGCCGCGAAGTGGTCAAGAAGATCCTCGAATCGGTCAAGAACACGCTGGCCGGCGCGGGCATCCAGGCCGAAGTCTACGGCCGCGAAAAGACCCTGTACGGCATCTACAAAAAAATGCGCAACAAGCACCTGTCGTTCTCGCAGGTGCTGGACGTGTACGGCTTCCGCGTGGTGGTCGACAATTTCGCCAACTGTTATGTGGCGCTGGGCACGCTGCACGGCCTGTACAAGCCGATGCCGGGCAAGTTCAAGGACTACATCGCGATCCGCAAACTGAATGGCTACCAGTCGCTGCACACCACCCTGATCGGCCCTTACGGCACCCCGGTCGAGTTCCAGATCCGCACCCAGGAAATGCACCGCACCGCCGAATCGGGCGTGGCGGCGCACTGGCTGTACAAGACCGGCGACTCGAACATGTCGGACCTGCAGCAGAAGACCCACGCCTGGCTGCAGTCGCTGCTCGACATCCAGCAGCAGACCGGCGACTCGGCCGAGTTCCTGGAACACGTCAAGGTCGACCTGTTCCCTGACTCGGTGTACGTGTTCACGCCGAAGTCGAAGATCATCGCGCTGCCGCGCGGCGCCACCGCGCTCGATTTCGCCTATACCATCCACACCGGCATCGGCGATCACACGGTCTCGGTCAAGATCAATAACGAGCCCGCGGCCCTGCGCACCGAACTGCGCAACGGCGACATCGTCGAAATCGAGACCGACCCGGATTCGCAGCCTAGCCCGACCTGGCTGGCGTTCGTCCGCACCGGCAAGGCGCGCTCCGCGATCCGCCACCACCTGCGCACGATTAACCTGACCGAGTCGGTGGAACTGGGCCAGGAGCTGCTGGCGCAGGCGCTGACGCAACTGAATATCAACCCAGACCTGCCCGACCCGACCATCGAGAAGCTGCTCAACGAGTCGTCGGCCAAGTCGATGGAAGAACTGTATGCCGACATCGGCATCGGCAAGCGCGTCGCCGCGCTGGTGGCGCGCCACATCTTTGGCCTGATCGATGAATTTACCGGCATGCAGCCGGCCTCCAGCGCCGGCGCTTCGGAACTGGAGCCGGTAACGATCTACGGCAGCGAAGGCGTGTCGGTCCAGCTGGCCGCGTGCTGCCTGCCCATCCCGGGTGACCAGGTCATGGGCCAGCTGCGCCGCGACCAGGGGCTGGTGGTGCACACCACCGACTGCGTGCCGGCCAAGCGCCTGCGCGCCAAGGAACCGGACCGCTGGATTCCAGTCCAGTGGGGCACCGAACTGAACCGCCGCTTCGATTGCCGCATCCGCCTGTTGATCAACAACGAAAAAGGCATCCTGGCGCGCGTGGCGGCCGAAATCGGCGAGTCCGATGCGAACATCACTTACGTGGGGATGGACGAGGACGACGAACACGTGATGACGCAGCTGCGCTTCACGATCCAGGTAAAGGACCGCGTCCACCTGGCCCACCTGATCCGCAACCTGCGCCGCGTTACCGGCGTCAACCGGGTCGAACGCGAGCGGCCGTAAGCCGCCCTGCTTCGCTTTACCTCAGCGCGAGGATACGGTCGAAGGCGTCGCAGGCGCCTGCGCAAGCCTCGGCCACCTCTTGTTCGGTGCGCACGTTCTCTTTCAACGCCAGCATGAAGCTGCGCCAGCGCGGGCCTGGCCCGGCGTCGTCGCCGCGCAGGTAGGCCAGCGGATGCGGCGCCAGCCGCGCTGACAGGCGCTGGTACAGCACCGCACCGCCCAGCTGCGAACCTTCGGCCACATAGGCGACGCCCCAGCGGTAGGCGGGGCTGGCGTCGGCAGGCCATGGCGCTTGTTCGGGCGGCGTGGGGGCGTGCCCGCGCGGGACCGACGGGTCCTGCAGGTCGGCGTCGATCAGCGGCACGCGCCGCAGCGGCGCCATCGCGTCGCGCGGGCCGGCTCCGCTTGCGAGCCAGTCCTCGATCGGCGCAAGCCAGGTGCGCAACATGCGCAAGTGGCTCGCGTAATCGTCCAGGCCTGGCGACTCTCCGGCCAGCGGAAGGCCGCTATCGAGCAGCGTATGGCGGTCGGCAGTAGCGGCGCGCAGCGCGGCCAAAGCGCCGGCCTGCCGGGTGATCGTATCGTTCATGGTTCAGGAATAGTGGATTGTCGGGGGCCCGGCTATACGGTCACCTTGTGGTGCATGCGCCGCAATCCCAGCCATACGACGGCGACCATTAGCGGCATCAGCGCGCCGGTCGCGATATCGGGATTGACCGGCCAGCCTGCCGCCTTCATCGCCTTTCCCGCATAGCTGAGCAAGCCGACTGAATAGTACGAGATTGCCACGACCGACAACCCTTCGACCGCCTGCTGCAGTCGCAACTGCTGCGCCGCGCGGGTGTTCAGCGATTCGAGGATCCGGCGGTTTTGCTGCTCCTGCACGATGCCCACGCGGGTGCGCAGCAGGTCGTTGGTGCGGGCAATCCGCTCGGCCAGCGCTTCCTGGCGGCGCACGGTGGCCTCGCAGGTATTCATCGCAGGGGCCAGGCGCCGGTCCATGAATTCGCGGATGGTCGGAACTCCCTCGATACGGCTTTCGGCCAGTTCGTCGATGCGCGCTTGCACCAGCCTGTAGTAAGCCTTCGATGCTGCGAAGCGGTAGCTGTTCTCGAGCGCCAGCTTTTCCATGCGTGCGGCCAGCCCCGTGATCATTTGCAGCAGCCCGCGCTCATCGTTTGGCTCGCCACCGGCCATGGCGTCGATCGAGTCGGTCATGCCGGACGCCAGCCGGACCAGTTCGGCCTCGATCGCGTTCAGTACAGGCGCTGCCTGCTGCGCATGCGGCAGCCCAAGCATGGCCATCATGCGGTAGGTCTCTACCTCCAGTACGCGCTGCACCAGGCGGCCGGCTTGCTGGTACTGCATGCCCATATCCTGGATCACCACCCGCCCGAAGCCATCCGGCGCGATCGCAAAGTCGGTCCACACGCGCGCCCGGCCCTGGCTATCGCTGCCGGCGAGCAGGTTGCCGCCGAAAGCCGCGCGCATGTCGGCAAGGCTGGCGCCATCGGGCAGTAGCGATACATGGGTCGCGACCATCAGGCGCCCGCCCAGCAGCTGCAGCCACTTTTGCGGCACGTGGCGCAGCGGCACCTGCGCGAACGCCTGCGCCAGCGGCGGCGCCTGGTCCCGGCTCTCGGCGAAGGTGTAGGTCGCGAACTCGGTGTGCGCCTCCCATTGCAGCCGGAAGCTGCCGAAATCGTGGAAAAAATAGCGCGCCCCGGCGGCCGGCCCGGCCATCCCGAATTCCTGGCACAGCGAGACGAGCAGCGCGTGGTGTTCGCCGCCGTCCTCGATACCGGCGCGGCCACTGTCGCGCAGGTACACGGCAAGATGGGTCAGGGTCTCGGGTCCGGACAGCCGCAGCGATGGGCGGGAATGGACTTCCGCTGCAAGCGGAGTACGCAGCGCATGGTTGAGGTTCGGATAAGCGATCGGCATCGACAGGTCAGGTAGTTTCAAATCAGTCCTCGATCGGGCGCGGGTATTCGACCGCCAGGATTTCGAGTTCATCCGCGCCGAGCGGCGTTTGCAGCGTGATGGTGTCGCCTTCGCGCGCCTTGGTCAGCGCGCGCGCAACCGGCGAGACCCAGCTGATCTTGCCGTTCAGCGGATCAAGTTCGTCGATACCGACAATGGTGACCTTATGCTCTTCGCCAGCCCCGTTCAGGTAGGTGACGGTGGCGCCGAAGAACACCTGGTCGTTCCCGTAATGGACGCTGGGGTCGACCACGGCGGCCGAATCCATGCGCTTGGTCAGGAAGCGGATGCGGCGGTCGATTTCGCGCAGGCGCTTTTTGCCGTAGATGTAGTCGCCGTTTTCCGAGCGGTCGCCGTTCGACGCGGCCCAGTGGACCACGCGCACGACTTCCGGCCGGTCGACGTCGATCAGCTGCAGCAGTTCGTCCTTGATGCGCTGGTAGCCGGCCGGCGTGATGTAGTTCTTCGCACCGGCGGGGATGGCCTGCGCAAGGGCGAGCGCTTCCTCATCGTCGTCGTTGTCAGTCTCTTTTACAAATGCTTTGTTCATCAGCCTATTGTAACGGCCCGGCCACCTTTATGCGTTGGCCAGCCGCGCGGCCTGCGCAGGTTCGCGCGCCCCGACCTTCGCCATCGCTGGCGCCCGGCGGCCGGGCGCGCTGGCGACCAGCCGGAACGAATCAACCAGCTCGGCCAGTTTCACCGATTGCTCCTGCATCCGCGCCGCTGCCGCAGCTGCTTCCTCCACCACATGGCCATTTTGCTGGGTAATTTCGTCCATCTGGGTAATCGCGTGGTTGACCTGTTCGATGCCAGCGCTCTGTTCCTTGCTGGCGACGGTGATGTCGTTCATGTAGCCGGCCACTTGCTGTACCGAGGTAACAATCGCCGACATCGTCCTGCCGGCCGCGTCGACCAGGGTGCTGCCGGTTTCAACCTGCTCGACCGAGTCAGTAATCAGGGTTTTGATTTCCTTGGCGGCGGCCGCGGATCGCTGGGCCAGATTGCGCACTTCGCTCGCCACCACGGCGAAGCCGCGACCCTGCTCGCCGGCGCGCGCAGCCTCGACGGCGGCGTTCAGCGCAAGGATATTGGTCTGGAAAGCGATGCCGTCGATGACGCTGATAATGTCGACGATTTTGCGGGAGCTGTCGCGGATCGATCCCATCGTGCCAACCACCTGGCTGACCGCCTCGCCGCCCTCGACAGCCGTGTCCGACGCCGCTGCCACCAGGCGGTTCGCCTCTGCCGCGTTTTCGGCATTCTGCCGGACGGTGCCGGTCAGCTGCGTCATCGAGGATGCGGTTTCTTCCAGCGAGCCGGCCTGTGCTTCGGTGCGTGCGGACAAGTCGGCATTGCCGCTGGCAATCTCGCGCGCCCCGCGCCCGACCACATCGGTGACCTCCTTGATCTGGCCCACCAGCAACTTGACATTGGTCTGCAGCACCCGCAGCGCCTGCAGCACACTGGCCAGTTCGTCATTGCCGCTCACCTCGATTTTCCCGGACAAGTCGCCCGCGCTCATGCGCTCAATATCGCGCTTGGCACGGGCCAGTGGCGCAACGGTAACGCGATGGAGCAAGGCGCCGCTGGCAAGGCAGCCAGCCAGGCCAAGGACCGACAGGCCAACTGCCAGGCTGTGCGTGCTGGCGCCGGCATCGATAGCGAGCATCAACTGGATGAGGAAGAGCAGCGACAGCGCGCCGGTAGTCGCAACGATCTTGCCGCGGATTGAAATGCCGCTCCAGAAATCGATGCGGCGCAGGACAGTACGTTGCACAACCGAGCCCTCGGCAATCTCGATGCTGCGGCTGCCGTTCCGGACCGCGCGGTAGGCCTCTTCTGCCGCAGCCACCTGAGCCCGGCTTGGCTTGACACGCACCGAGGTATACCCGACCATCTTGCCGTTTTCAATCAGCGGCGCAGCGTTAGCCTCGACCCAGTAGAAGTCACCGTTCTTGCAGCGGTTCTTTACCAGCCCGGTCCATGCCTTCCCGCTACGGATGGTCCGCCAGAAATCCGCGAACGCCTCGGCTGGCATATCCGGATGGCGCACGATATTCTGCGGCGCGCCGATCAGCTCGTGTTCGGAGAAACCACTGATGCTAATAAAATCGGCGTTAACGTAAGTTATGTTTCCCTGCAGGTCGGTTTTAGAAACGACTGTCTGGGTATCCTCGAGAATATATTCGACGTTGGTGACGGGCAGATTGGTGCGCATAGATATCCTGCAAAATAGTAATTAACAATCAGTAAAAATTGGCGAGCGCATGGTAGCACCAAACCTCCGCCGAAAAAACGTAAGCCTCGGATTATTAAGGGATTGTCCGCATAAAAGCGACACTGGCCGGTCAAAAACGTTTAGCTTTATTTATCATCTGTATATATTGCCGACCAATCTAATAAGCGCCATTTATAACCATATAAACGCGCTTGATCGGCAGATTTAACAATCTTAAGCAAGGCCATGAACCCAGCCTTTGACGTATCATTCACCGGTCCTCTCAACCTGCCAAGCCGATGAGCCAGAATCCCAGCACCCTCGCCGATGCGCTGCAAAGTTTCGCGGCAAATACCCCGGGTCTCGTCTACCAGTTCGCGCTGCATCCCGGCGGCAGCGTGTCGTTCCCCTACCTGAGCGACGGCTGCGCGGCCCTGCTTGGCGTGCACGCCGGCGAGCTGCAGGAGATGCCGGAACGCTTCCTCCAGCTGATCCTGCCGCAGGACCGCAAAGGCTACATCGATTCGATGAATGCCTCGGCCAGCGGGCTGTCGGTGTGGAACTGGGAGGGCCGGATCTTCATCGACGCGTGGAACGACGAGAAGTGGGTCAACCTGCGCGCCACCCCGCACGTGCTGGCCGAAGAACCTGGCACCGTGCAGTGGGACGGCATCATGAGCAACATCACGGCCAGCAAGCTGGAACAGGAGCAGACGGCGCTGTCGCGCGCCCGCCTGGCCGAGCTGACCGCCCACATCGAGCAGGTGAAAGAAGAGGAACGCACCCGCATCGCGCGCGAGATCCACGATGACCTGGGCGGCAACCTCACCGCCATCAAGATGGCGCTGGCCATGCTGGCCAAGCGCCTGCCGCCCGGCCAGCCCGAGCTTGCCGACAAGGCCGCCTACGTCGACTCGCTGGTCGACCGCACCATCGACGCCATCCACCGCATTGCCCTCGACCTGCGCCCGTCGATACTCGACTTTGGCATTGTTGCCGCGCTCGAATGGCAGGTCGGCGAATTCGAAAAGCAGATGGGCATCCGCTGCACCTTCAGCTGCGACGACAAGGACATCGAGCTGGCTAGCGACCATGCCGCGGCCTTGTTCCGTATCTTCCAGGAAGCGCTGACCAATATCGCCAAGCATGCGCGCGCCAGCACGGTGACGGTCAGCCTGCAGCGCCGCCGCCATGAGGTGGTGCTGGCCATCGCCGACAACGGCGTCGGCATCGCGCCCGCCGACCGCCTGAAGCCGCAATCGTTCGGCCTGCGTGGCATGAATGAGCGCGCCAAGGCGCTTGGCGGCACGATGGCCTTGTCGCAGGCGCGCGGAGGTGGCACGATAGTAACTATTAAGACCAAAGAACGCCAGCCACACGCTAAATGAGCCAAAAAGCAACTATCCGGGTATTCATCGCCGACGACCATGCCATTGTCCGCGAAGGCCTCAAGCAGATCCTGGCCGACTCGCCTGACATCATCGTCGCCGGGGAATCGGAGAACGGGCTCGACGCCATCAAACTGTTCCGTAAATCCAAGTGCCATGTGATGCTTCTCGACATCTCCATGCCGGACAAGAGCGGCATCGATGTGCTCAAGCAGGTCAAGAAGGAACACCCCGAGATGGCGGTGCTGATGCTGTCCATGCACCGCGAGGACCAGTACGCGATCCGCTCGCTGAAGGCCGGCGCGGCGGGCTACCTGACCAAGCAAAGCGCGCCGAAGGAACTGGTGACCGCGATCCGCCAGGTCGCCTCGGGCCAGAAATACGTCAGCGCGGCGCTGGCGCAGGAACTTGCCGCCCAGGTCGGCGAAGACCACGCCACCGCCTTGCACGACACCTTGTCGGACCGCGAGTACCAGACCTTGACGATGATTGCATCGGGTAAGACGGTCAGCGCGATCGCCGAGGAACTGTCGCTGTCGGTCAAGACCATCAGCGAATACCGCGCGCGCCTGCTGGTAAAAATGAAACTGAAGAACAGTGCCGAACTCACCCACTACGCGATCAAGAACCAGTTGATCGAATAGTTTTCCAGGCGCATATATTAATGCCGAGAAGTAAGGGTGTTTACCCGTCTTTATCGGCGCGATGACAAGTTGGAAACGGGATTATCATTCCTATCATCCAACCGACCCTGCATCGCATCTTCATGTCCACGCCTCCAGTCCAGAATCCCGCCGATATTGCCCGCGAGGCTTTCCGCCGTCTCGCGACGCGCCGCATTGCCCCGACGCCGGAGGCTTACCGCGAAATTTACAACGACATCGCCGGCATTATCGAGCCGAAAACATCAGGCGGCGCGGGCGCCGAAACGGCGCTGGCCGAGTTCACGGCCAGGCTGAGCGACACCCAGGGCGAGGTCGGCGAAGCCGGCCGCAGGCTCGACCGCACCCTGAAGGCGCGCGACTGGGACGGCTTTGCCCGCGGCCTGACGCAGCTGCTGGACAAGCAGCTGAAAAAGCCGGGCCCATTCGAGCTGGCCGTGCTGGCCGACGAGCCCGAGGCGCGGCTGCTGCGCGACCTGCTCAGCCGCACGCTGGTGTTTGCGGTGGCGTCGCTGCTGGCCGGCTCCCCCAACCTGGTTTCCGAGGCCGAATCGCTGGGCGCGGCGGTCAAGACGGCCCACAACGAAGCGGCGCTGAACGAGATCGCGCTGCGCCTGAAACAGCTGTGCTACCAGATCGAAATCCGCAGCGGCGACGTGGCCGAGCAGCAGGAACTCCTGCTGCGCCTGTTCCGCCTGCTGCTCGAAAATGTCACCGAACTGCTGGACGAGGACAGCTGGCTGCGCGGCCAGGTGGAGATGGTGCAGGCGCTGATTTCCGGCCCGCTGGACCAGCGCGCGCTGGAAGACGCGATGCGCAGCATGAAGGAAGTCATTTACAAGCAGGGCCAGCTCAAGCACAGCCTGTCGGACGTCAAGCTGACGGTCAAGAACATGATGATGACCTTCATCGACCGCCTTGGCTCGGTCGCCGCCACCACCGGCGACTTCCATGAAAAGATCGGCGGCTACTCCGAACAGATCAGCCAGGCGACGAATATCGCAGAACTCAACTCGGTGCTCGACAATGTGCTGCGCGAAACCCGCGCGGTACAGGCCGAGGCGCTGAAGTCACGCGACCGGATGGTGGCCGCGCGCCAGGAAATGAACTACGCCGAGCAGCGCATCCATGCACTGGAAGAACAGCTGCGCCACATGAGCGAGCTGGTGCGCGAAGACCAGCTGACGGGCAGCCTGAACCGCCGCGGCCTGGACGACGTGTTCGAGCGCGAAACCGCGCGCGCCGACCGCCGCGGCACCCCGCTGTGCGTCGCCGTGCTCGACCTGGATGATTTCAAGCGCCTGAACGATACCTACGGCCACATCGCGGGCGACGGCGCACTGAAGCATTTGGTGCAGATCGTCAAGAACACCCTGCGCTCGATGGATGTGATCGCACGTTTCGGCGGCGAGGAGTTCTTGATCCTGCTGCCGGAAACCACGGTGGAAGCGGCGGCGCAGACCATGACGCGGCTGCAGCGTGAGCTGACCCGCCATTTCTTCATGCATGAGAACGAGAAGATCCTGATCACGTTCTCGGCCGGCGTGGCGCTGCGGCTGCCGAATGAGGAACAGGAGGCGCTGATGAACCGTGCCGACCGGGCGATGTACGAGGCCAAGCAGGCGGGCAAGAACCGGGTGGTGGTGGCGGAATAGCGGCAGAACTTTGATATGAAAAGGACGGCGATGCCGTCCTTTTTTGGTTTACGCAATTCGGCGGAGGCGGCCCTTCGGGCCTTGTCCGCCCTACTTTTCCAGGTGAATCATGCGTGGCGCGCCCAGCGGTTCCAATTTGTTTTCATATTGTCTTTCATGGCCGATAACAAAGCTGGAATTTCTGCTGCCGCATCAGCCCTAAATTTAATTTATTTCACCCTAAAGTTTCCAATTTCGCTGTCGTCTAGCGGGGCGACTTGAGGAAATTTGAGGGCAAAAAAATGAAATAAATAGTGTTTTTCTCCATCAACTTTTTCAGGGAGCCACCGTTACCTGATTCAACTGCGGTGTGATCGCTTCAAAACACAGAAGCGCACCAAGGTGAACAGCGGCACGTCGCCCACCCCTGAATTACTAGTTGTACCAGTCTGGAGAAATACCATGGCATCGACCATCAACACCAACACCGCCTCCCTGAACTCGCAGCGTAACCTGAGCACCTCCCAGAGCTCGCTGGCTACCTCGCTGCAGCGCCTGTCTTCCGGCCTGCGCATCAACAGCGCTAAAGACGACGCAGCTGGCCTGGCAATTTCGGACCGCATGACCAGCCAGATCAACGGCCTGAACCAGGCAGCCCGTAACGCCAACGACGGCATCTCGCTGGCCCAGACGGCTGAAGGCGGCCTGGCGACGGCAACCGACCTGCTGCAGCGTATGCGTACCCTGTCGGTACAGGCAGCGAACGGCACCAACTCGGCATCGGACCGCGCTTCGGTTCAGCAGGAAGTCTCCCAGCTGCAACAGGAACTGAACCGCGTTGCTAACACCACCCAGTTCAACGGCCAGAACGTCCTCGACGGCACCCTCAACAACGCCCAGTTCCAGGTCGGCGCCAACGCCAACCAGACGATCAACTTCTCGATCGGCAGCGCCCAGGCTTCGGCAATCGGCAACAACACGCTGGCTAAAAACACCGGCGGCGTTATGGTCGATGCAACGGCCACCGCAACCATGGCAACCAGCGGCGCAACCGCTAACATGATGTCGGCAAACGGCGTCTCGGCCGGCACCCTCGACATCCAAGGCAATGGCGCTTCGACCTCGGTCACGATCTCCGATGGCGACTCGGGCAAGGTCATCGCTGATGCAGTCAACGCTGCTGCTGGCCTGACTGGCGTCACTGCCAGCGCGACCACCCAGGCCACGCTGAGCGGCTTCGTCGCCGGCGGCGTATCGCTGACCCTGCAGGGCGCGCCGAAAGCCGACGGCTCGGCAAACCCGATCACGGTTGGCGCCACGCTCTCGAACAGCAAAGATGTTGGCGCCTTGGCAAAAGCAATCAACGACCAGACTGGTTCGACCGGCATCACCGCTGTTGCCGACCTGTCGACCGGCGAGATCAAGCTGACCCAGGACAAGGGCTACGACATCGGCGTGCGTAACAACGATGCAACCACCAACAACGCGATCACCGTAACCGGCGCGGCCGCTACCGAAGGTGGTTCGGCGGTTGCCCAGACCCTGGCCGCTGATACCGAGCAGACCACGGTCGGCGCGAAAATCTCGTTCAGCTCGTCGACCGCCTTTACGGTAACCGGCGACTCGGCTGGCGTTCTGGATGACACCACCGTCAAGGGCAGCGCCCTGTCGTCGGTATCGTCGATCGACGTGACCGCCATGACCAACGGCATCCCAAGCGGCGCTAACGATGCACTGAAGGTGATCGATGCAGCCCTGGCCAACATCAGCAACGCTCGTGCGTCGCTGGGTGCGGTTCAGAACCGTTTCACCAACACCATCAGCAACCTGCAAGCAACGTCGGAAAACCTGAGCAGCGCACGTAGCCGCATCCAGGACACCGACTTCGCAGCGGAAACGGCCAACCTGACCCGCGGCCAGATCCTCCAGCAGGCAGGTACCGCGATGCTGGCGCAAGCTAACTCGCTGCCTAACGGCGTACTGTCCCTGCTGCGTGGTTAATCAGTAATCCCATCGTAGCTTGATGCACTCCCCGGTCGGTTTTCACCGTCCGGGGAATTTTTCGTTGAGGAGATCGCCATGCAAGTCCAGCCATTTGGCGGTATGACGCCAAAAACCGAACCCTACGACCGCCAGGCAGCGCCGGTCAGTGCGCCGGCGGCGCCGCCGGTGAAGTTTGAAACGCGCAATCCAGTTGCCGCTGTCGATGCCGAGCCAGCCCAGGCCGAAGTCGCCGACGCGCTCAAGACCATTAACAAGACCGTGCAGGCGATGTCGCCGAGCCTGGAATTTTCCATCGATGCCGACAGCAAGCGCACGGTCGTCAAAGTGGTCGATATGGACACCAAGGAAGTGATCCGCCAGATGCCGAGCGTGGAAGCGCTGGAAATCGCCAAGGCGCTTGACCGCCTGCAAGGCTTGCTGATAAGGCAAAAAGCCTGACAGATATGCCGAACACCCGAACTGGCAGGGAATATACCCTCTAAAGTCGGGTTAAACCCTGCCGATAATAATTTACATTATTGTTTTCCGCAGGAGGCGCAGTGGCCATCTCATCACCCGGCATCGGTTCTAATCTCGACGTCAACAGCATCGTCAGCCAGCTCATGGCAGTCGAAGCGCAGCCGTTGAATACGCTTGCCAAGAAGGAAGCCGCCTACCTCGCGAAAGTTTCCGCTTTCGGCACGCTCAAGGGCGCCCTCAGTACCTTCCAGAGCGCGCTCGATGCGCTCAAGCTGCCTGCCAAGTTCCAGGGCGTGAATGCGACCGCGTCCGACGCCACCATCCTGAGCGGCTCGGCTACCAACAAGGCCGTTGCCGGTTCGTACACGGTCGACGTCACCAAGCTGGCGCAGGCGCAAACCATTGCGACGGCGGGCCAGGCCACCAGCACCGCCCCAATCGGCGACGGCGCCAAGACCACCCTGACCTTCCAGTTCGGCACGATCACCGGCGGCAAGCTGCAAAACGGCGTCTATGTCAATGATCCCGCCGCGGTGCCGCCCGACCCGGCGTTTGCCCAGGACGCGACCCAGACTGGCGGCAGTGTCGTCATCGACAGCAGCAACAACTCGCTGCAAGGCATCCGCGATGCGGTCAACAAGGCAAACCTTGGCGTGACTGCCACCATCGTTTCCGACGGCAGCGGCAACCCCCACCACCTGGTGATGACCTCGAACGCGACCGGCGCAACCTCGAGCATGAAGATTTCGGTCGAGCGCGACGCCGCCGCGCCGGTGGGCGATACCGCGCTGGCCGACCTGCTGGCCTACGATCCGGCCGGCGCCCAGAAAATGACCCAAAGCACCGCCGCCCAGGATACGGCGCTGACCGTCAACGGCATCGCCGTTACCGCGCGCAACAAGTCGGTGAGCGAGGCGATCCAGGGCGTGACCCTGACGATCAACAAGATCGGCACCACCACCGTCAACGTGTCGCGCGACACCGCCGCAATCCAGAACGGCGTGTCCTCGCTGGTCAAGGCTTACAACGACCTCGACAAGACGATCAAGACCTTGACCGCGTACGACCCGGCCACCAGGAGCGGCGGCGCCCTGCTGGGCGACGCGTCGGTACGCAACATCCAGGCGCAGGTGCGCTCGATGCTGGGCGAGACCCTCAGCGGCGCCGGCGGCGCGCTCAACAACCTGACCCAGATCGGGGTGACCTTCCAGCGCGACGGCTCGATGGCGCTCGACTCGGCCAAGCTGACCAAGGCGATCGACACCAGCTTCAACGACCTGGCCGGGCTGTTCGCCTCGATCGGCACCTCGACCGACAGCCTGGTCAAGTTCATCGGTTCCAGTTCGCTCACCAAGCCAGGCTCAGGCGCGCTGCACGTCAGCGCCCTGGCTACCCGCGGCCAGGTCAGCGGCAGCGACCCGGCCGGGCTGACCATCACCGCCGGCGCCAACGACCTGCTGAACATGAGCGTCGACGGCATCAGCACCAGCCTGACCCTGGCGCCCAACACCTACACCGCCACGTCGCTTGCCGCCTACCTGCAGACGACGATCAACGGCGCTTCCGAATTCAAGGCGGCGGGGGTGACGGTGGCGGTCAGCGCCGATGTCGACGGCAAGCTGACGATCATGTCGAACCGCTACGGCTCGGCGTCGAAAGTGGACGTCAGCGGCAGCGCCGCGGCCGGCCTGCTGGGTACCCAGACCGACACCGATGGCGTCGATGTGGCCGGCACCATCGACGGCGTCCCTGCCACCGGTTCCGGCCAGCTGCTCACGGCCGGCGTCGGCTCCACCCTGTCGGGCCTGAAGATCGAAATTACTGGCGGACCGGTGCCAGCGGACCGGGGCACCGTCAGCTTCTCGCAGGGCTATGCCGACATCCTGACCAAGCTGGTCGAGAACTTCACCGGGGCGTCGGGCCTGATCAACGGCCAGACCAACAGCCTGCAGAACAGCATCAAGGACATCGGCAAGTCGCGCGATGCGATGAACCTGAAACTGACGGGGATCGAAAAACGCCTGCGTGCGCAATTTAATGCGCTGGACGCAACAATCGCCCGCATGACAACGACAAGCAATTATTTAACGCAACAATTGGCTCAACTGAGTTCGTTGTCATCCAGCTAAGCAGCGGATAACACAGCATTTGGAAGGAATACTATGTTCGGATCAATGAAAAGCGGCGCGAATGCCTACGCCAAGGTCGGTGTTGAAACCGGCGTGATGGCGGCCAGCCCTCACAAACTGATCGTCATGCTGTACGACGGCGCCCTGACGGCCGTGCGCAACGGGCTGACTCATATGAAGGCGGGCAACATCCCGGAAAAAGGCGCGGCGATTTCGAAAGCGATCCAGATCATCGAAAACGGCCTGCGCGCCAGCCTGGACCGCGAAGTCGGCGGCCAGATCGCCGAAGGGCTCGATTCGCTGTACGAATACATGGGCCGCCGCCTGCTGACGGCCAACCTGAACAACCAGCCGGAAGTGCTGGAAGAAGTGCTGCGCCTGCTGACCGAACTGCGCGACGCGTGGAACGCCATTGGCGCCACGCCGCCCCCGGCTGCCGAGCAGTCCAACGCCCCTGTCCTTGCGAGTGCCTGACATGATGACCAGCCAAGAAGTGTTATCGATGTATGAATCGATGGTCGGCCTGACCGAACAGATGGTGCTTGCCGCCAGCAGCAGCGACTGGGACCGCCTGGTCGAACTGGAAACCCGCTGCGCCGGCTGCGTCGAAGCGCTGCGCCAGAACGAAGCGGCGATCGCGCTGAACGCCGACAGCCGCCTGCGCAAAGTCGAATACATCAAGCGCCTGCTCGCCGACGACCGCAAGATCCGCGACCTGACCATGCCATGGATGGCCCAGCTGTCCGCCCTGATCAGCAACACCGGAACCCAGCGCCGCCTGTCCAGCACCTACGGCGCGGTGTAAGGACCGCGAGGTCCGCCGATGGAGCGCATGAGCGTCAAGGGGGTCGACCGGATCGCCCCGGCCATCCCGGCGCTGCCGGTGGGCGATGCGCGCCAGGAAGCATTTGAACGGGCGCTCCAGACCCAGGTGGGCCGGTCGATGCCGGTCGCCGTGCTGGCCCGGCTGGCCGACGGCAGTTTCCTGGTCCGCGTGGCCGAGCAGAACGCCCGCATGGCGCTGCCCCCCGGCACCCAGCCCGGCACCGAACTGCCGATGACCCTGGTCAGCACCCATCCCCGTCCCGCCTTCCAGCAAGCCGGCGCCGGGCAACTGATCCACCCCACCCTCGTCCACCAGGAACTGCCCGACCTGCGCGCGCCCGGCGCTGCCGCGCTCGCCGCATTCAAGGCCCAGCTCGCCCCAGGCGCCGAACAGCAAGGGGCGGACGCGCGCAACGCCCACGTGTCGCTCAGCGACGCCGGGCGCACCATCGCGCGTATCCTGGCAGCCGGGCAAGGCCCCGCTGGGGAAGCGGCCGCGATCAGGTCGGCGACGCCGCTTGGTCTCGCGGGGACGCCGGAACCGGCGCGGCTGGCCCAGGCGCTGCAAGGCGCGCTGGCCCAGAGCGGGCTGTTCTACGAATCGCACGTGGCCGAATGGGCCGAGGGCAAGCGCCCGCTGCCGGAGCTGCTGCGCGAACCGCAGATGCAGCGTTCGCTCGCCGACGGCGTGGCGAAGGGCATGGCGGCCGAGACCGATCCGGCCGCGGCCCAGCTCATCAGCCAGCAACTGGCCGCGCATGAAAATGGCCGCATCACCTGGCAAGGCCAGGTCTGGCCGGGCCAGGACATGCAATGGGAAATCCACAAGGATGCGCCGGAAGGCGGCGGGCGCGCGCCGGATGACCTTGAGCCGGGCTGGCGCAGCGGCTTGCGCCTGCGCTTTGCCGGGCTGGGCGACATTGCCGCCACTGTCGTGATCGCAGGCGACCAGCTGCACATCCAGCTGAAGGCGGACTCGGACGAAACGCGGTCGCTGCTGCGGGCCCGCTCGGGCGAACTGGCGGCCGCGCTGGGCGCCGCCGGCAGCCCGCTGGCCTCGCTCGACATCCAGCATGCGCGGGACCACGGCAATGGCTGACCTTCCCGCCACGCAGAAGCAGCAGAGCGCGGTTGCGCTGGCCTACCAGGGCGGCGACGCCGCGCCCAAGGTCGTGGCCAAAGGCAAAGGCTTGCTCGCTGGCGAAATCATCAAACGGGCGGGAGAAGCCGGCGTCTTCGTGCACGAATCGAAAGAACTGGTCGCCCTGCTCATGCAAATCGACCTCGACCGGCAGATTCCGCCGCAGCTGTACCGCGCGATTGCGGAACTGCTGGCATGGCTATATCATATTGAATCTGGGAAAATTTCCGGGGACGCCCGACCAGCGCCACCCGATACTGCCCGGCTCATCGACACACCATAAGAACAGTGGCAGACAAAAATGCAAGAATCCAACGGTCTTGAGCTCGACAACTGGCATGACTACCGCGTGCATTCGCGCAAGGAAATCCTTACGCTGCTACGCAATATCGGCGAAAAGAACCAGCTGGTCACCATGCAGATCCGCGGCCAGGCCGACACCTGCGTCACCTCGGTGCTGGCAGTCGACGCCGACAGCGGCACGGTCTACCTCGACTGCTCGATCAACAACGAGCAAAACCGCCGCATTGCCGCGGCCGAGCGCATCGCGTTTGAAACCTCGCTCGACAAGATCCGCATCCTGTTCGTTGCCGAGCAAGGCGTGCAAACGGCCAGCCACGGCGGCAACCCTGCTTTCAAGATGGCCCTGCCGGACTCGATGATCCGGCTGCAGCGGCGCGAGTACTACCGCATGCCGACCCCGGTCAGCAATCCGGTACGCGCGGTCGTCCCGATGCCGTTCGAGCTCGGCGGCGGCAGCAACATCTTCCCGCTGGCGGACATCAGCTGCGGCGGCATCGCCATCCTCGACAACAAGCTCCTGCTCGGCAACACGATCGGCAACACCTACGAAGGCTGCAAGATCGAGCTGCCCGAGATTGGCACGGTGACGACGACGCTGCGGATCCGCAACTCGCTCGACCTGACGCTGCTCAACAGCAAAAGCAACCGCCGGCTTGGCTGCGAGTTCATCGACATCTCGCGCGGCAACCTCGCCAACATCCAGCGCTACATCACCAAGCTCGAGCGCGAACGCAACGCCCGCCTCGCCGGCCTCGGCTAAAAATCCCCCACACAATATCCCAAACCGGGGTCAGACCCCGATTTTGGAAACAAGTGCAAAAAACAGCTTGGAGTCCGTCCCCGCGACAGACCCCGGGTGTTCAGCCGAATATCCCAAACCGGGGTCAGACCCCGATTTTGGAAACAAGTGCAAAAAAACAGCTCGAATTGCCGAATTCGGGGTCAGACCACAGGTTTTTTGGAATATTCCAAAAAACCTGTGGTCTGACCCCGAATTTGCACAAAGCCGGTGGTCTGACCCCGAATTTGGTAACGTTGCAGACCTTATACTTGCATGTTCATGATCTCGTGGTAAGCCGAGACCAGCTTGTTGCGCACCTGGACCGTGGCTTGGAAGTTGATGCTCGATTTTTGCATCGCAATCATCACGTCCGACAGGCTGACGCTGTCGTCACCCATCGAGAACGCCTTGCCCATCTCGCTGGCCCTGGTCTGCGTCGCGCTGACCTGGTCGAGCGAACTCTTGAGCGCGTCGGCGAAGTTGACCTTGGCCGCAGGGGCTTCGCCGCCAGCCCCTACCGGCGCAACGGGCGCACCGGCAGGCTTGGTGGCCGCCGCTTTCAGCTGGGCCATCATCGCCTGGATCCGGTCGGCCCCTATCGATGCTACGTCCATGTTGTTTTCTCCGATTTCATGCATTGGCGGGCTGCAACGATGCGCCCGCGCGCGGGTACAATGTGCGTACACGCTTCTCTCAGGCTGCCAGAATAGCAGTGCCAGAGAGGCATTTCAGGCCGAGGAAAGGCCTAATCCACCCCCTGTTCCCCCGTTTGATTGTTGCCGTACACCAGCATAATCCTGCTTAAGCCCCATTCCTCGCAGGTCTGGGTACCCTTATTACCTCGGATACCAACATGGCAGCAGCAACAGCGGATGAACTTGTAGATAGCCCGGAATCGAAGCCGACCTTCCTACAGACACAAATGGGCAAGAATTTCTTGCTCGGCGCTGCCATTGCGTCTGTGCTGGCGATCATGGCCGCAATCTGGTTGTGGAGCCAGCAGCCCGATTACAAGGTGCTGTTCTCTAACTTCTCCGACCGCGACGGCGGCGCCATCACCGCGTCGCTCGACCAGATGGCGATCCCTTACAAGTTTTCCGAAGGCGGCAGCGCGATCCTGGTGCCGTCCGAGCATGTGCATGATGCGCGCCTGAAGCTGGCGTCGCAGGGCCTGCCGAAAGGCGGCAACGTCGGCTTCGAGCTGATGGAGAACCAGAAGCTGGGCGTGTCGCAGTTCCATGAACAGGTTAACTACCAGCGCTCGCTCGAAGGCGAACTGGCGCGCTCGATCGAGTCGCTGGCCGCAGTCAGCTCGGCGCGCGTGCACCTGGCCCTGCCGAAGCCGTCGGTCTTCGTGCGCGAGCAGCAGAAGCCTACCGCCTCGGTGCTGCTGAACCTCCAGCAGGGCCGCGTCCTCGACATCGCCCAGGTGTCGGCCATCGTCCACCTGGTCGCCTCAAGCGTGCCTGAACTGCCGGTGTCGAACGTGACCGTGGTCGACCAGGCCGGCAACCTGCTGTCCGAGAATGGCAAGCCGGCCGGCGGCGCCAAGCAGCTCGACCCGAACCAGCTGAAGTACGTCACCGAGATCCAGCAGCGCATCATCAAGCAGGTCGAGTCGCTGATCACCCCACTGGTCGGCCAGGGCAATGTGCGCGCCGAGGCGACCGCCGATATCGACTTCGCCCAGGTCGATACCGCCGCCGAAAGCTACAAGCCGAATTCGCCGCCGGAAGCGTCGGCGATCCGCAGCCAGCAGGTGTCGGAAGCGAATGGTCCCGGCGGCGGCAACGCTTCCGGCGTGCCGGGCGCGCTGTCGAACCAGCCTCCTGGCGCCGCAACCGCCCCCCTCGATGGCGCGGCCGGCGCACCTGGCGCACCGCCTAATGCCGGCCCGACCCGCAAGGATTCGACCACCAATTACGAAGTCGACAAGACCGTGCGCTACGAGCAGCGGCCGATGGGCGGCATCAAGCGCCTGACCGTCGGCGTGCTGGTAAACTACCGCCGCATCGTCGATGCGAAGACCGGCAAGGTCACCGTCAAGGCCCTCACCGCGGCCGAAGTCGCGCAGATCAATGACCTGGTCAAGGAAGCGATGGGCTACTCGCAGGCGCGCGGCGATACGCTCAACGTCACCAATGCGCCGTTCGACGGCGTCGACAAGCCGGCCACGCCGGAAGCGCAGCTGGACTGGTGGAAGGACCCGGCCAACCTGCCGCTGGCGAAAGAGCTGGGCCGCTACCTGCTGCTGGCGCTGGTGCTGGGCTTCCTGTACTTCCGCCTGCTGCGCCCCTTGTTGCGCCCGGTGCTGCGCAGGTTCGACGAGATTACCGAGGTTCCGCCGCTGCCGGCGGAATCGGAAATGACCAAGGAAGAAGCGGTGCAGGCAGAAGTCCAGCGCATCCAGCTGGAAGAGGCAGAGACGAATATCGCGCGCGGCTACCGCGAAAACCTGGCCATGGCGAAGACGCTGGCCAAGGACGATCCGCGCGTCGTGGCGAACGTAGTGAAAGCATGGGTAGGCGCAAATGAATGATAACGGCATCCACAAAGCAGCGATCCTGATGCTCGCCATCGGCGAGGAGGAAGCTGCCGAGGTGATGAAATTCCTCGGCCCGCGCGAGGTGCTCAAGCTGGGCGCCGCGATGGCGACCATGAAGAGCGTGCAGCATGAGCAGGTGGTGTCGGTGCTGGACTCGTTCCGCGAGCAGACCGAACTCAATTCGACCGTGGGCCTCGATTCGGACGAATACATCCGCCAGGTGCTGACCAAGGCGCTGGGCGACGACAAGGCGACCGTGCTGTTGTCGCGCATTTTGGGCGGCAAGGACGCGTCGGGCATCGAGAGCCTGAAGTGGATGGATGCGTCGTCAGTGTCTGAACTGATCCGCAACGAGCACCCACAGATCATCGCGACCATCCTGGTCCACCTCGAGCGCGACCAGGCCTGCGAGATCCTCGGTAACTTCACCGACCGCCTGCGCAATGACGTGGTGCTGCGCATCGCCACGCTGGACGGCGTGCAGCCGGCCGCGCTGCGCGAGCTGAATGACGTGCTGACCAAGCTCCTGTCGGGTAACGAGAACATCAAGAAGTCGTCGCTGGGCGGCGTGCGCGCCGCGGCCGAGATCCTCAACTTCATGAGCGGCGACCAGGAAAGCTCGGTCATGGACAACATCAAGAACTACGACAACGACATGGCCCAGAAGATCATGGACGAGATGTTCGTGTTCGATAACATCATCGACATCGACGACCGCGGCATCCAGCTGCTGCTGCGCGAGGTTCAGTCCGAGATGCTGATCATCGCGCTCAAGGGCGCGTCGCAGGACCTGCGCGAGAAGATCTTCCGCAATATGTCGCAGCGCGCCAGCGAGATGATGCGCGAAGACCTCGAGTCCAAAGGGCCGGTGCGCCTGTCGGAGGTTGAGTCGCAGCAGAAGCAGATCCTGCAGATCGTGCGCCGCCTTGCCGACGAAGGCCAGATCGTCCTGGGCGGCAAGGGCGAGGATTCGTTCATCTGATGGCTACCATTCCAAAAGAGATGCAGACCGCTTACCAGCGCTGGGAGATGAATTCCTTCGACCCGCGCCCTGCCGCCACGCCGGCCGCCGCGCAACCGGAAACGGTCAGCATCGACCCCGCCTACGCGCTGCCGACTGTCGAGGAACTGGCCGAGATCCGCGAACAGGCGCGCGCGGAAGGCTACGACGAAGGCCACGCCGCCGGCTATGCCGACGCGCTGGCGATCGGCCGCGCCGAAGCGGCCACCGAACTTGAGCATGTGAAGGCGCTGGCCCTCACCTTCGGCACGGCGCTGTCGCAGGCCGACGAAAACATCGCCGCCGACGTGCTGGAGCTGGCGCTGCACCTTGCGAAAGGCATGCTGCGCACCGCGCTCGAGGTCAAGCCCGAACTGGTGATCCCGGTGGTGCGCGAAGCGATCGAATACCTGCCGGTGCTGCAACAGCCGGCCATCCTGATGCTGAACCCCGACGACATCGGCCTGGTGCGCGACGCCATCGGCGAAGAGCTCGACAAAGGCGGCTGGCGCGTGGTGGAAGACGCCCAGATCGCGCGCGGCGGCTGCAAGATCGACACCGCCAGCAACCAGATCGACGCGCAGGCCGCGTCGCGCTGGCAGCGGCTGTCTCAGTCGCTCGGCAAGAACGTGGAGTGGCTGGCCTGATGACATCGCAGCCCGACCGCCACACCGCGCGCTGGCGCGCTTACCTGCGCGACTGCGACGCGCTGGTGGGCTTTGTCGAACCGATGCAGGTATGCGGCCGGGTCACGCGCGTGGCCGGCCTGGTGATGGAGTGCGTCGGCCTGCGCCTGGCGGTCGGCAGCGCTTGCACGATTCCCCTTCCGAGCGGCGCCCGCGTCGAAGCCGAAGTGGTCGGCTTCGAGGGCGACCGCCTGTTCCTGATGCCGCAGAGCGATGTCGAAGGCATCGTGCCGGGTACCCGCGTGTTCCCGGTTGAAGCCTCGGTGCCGCGCCCGGGCAGCGTTCCGCATCCGCGCCGCCGCCCGAGCGACCGCGCGCGCCACCTGCCGGTCGGCGAAAAGCTGCTTGGCCGCGTGGTCGATGGCGCCGGGCGCCCGCTCGACGGGCTTGGCCCGCTGGGCACCGACGAAGTCGCGCCGATCAACGCGCGCCCGGTCAACCCGCTCGACCGCGCACCAATCACCGAAACGCTGGACGTGGGCGTCCGTGCGATCAACTCGATGCTGACCGTAGGCCGCGGCCAGCGCCTTGGCCTGTTCGCCGGTACCGGCGTCGGCAAGTCGGTGCTGCTCGGGATGATCGCCCGCTACACCACCGCCGACGTGATCGTGGTGGGCCTGATCGGCGAGCGCGGCCGCGAAGTGAAGGAATTCATCGAACAGATCCTCGGGCCGGAAGGCCGCGCGCGCTCCGCGGTGGTCGCGGCGCCGGCCGACAGCCCGCCGCTCATGCGCCTCCAGGGCGCGGCGTATGCGACGGCGATTGCCGAGCATTTCCGCGACCAGGGCAAGAATGTCATGCTGATCATGGATTCGCTGACCCGCTATGCGATGGCGCAGCGCGAGATCGCGCTGGCCATTGGCGAGCCGCCGGCAACCAAGGGGTATCCGCCGTCGGTGTTCGCCAAGCTGCCGGTGCTGGTTGAACGCGCCGGCAATGGCCTTGAAGGCGGCGGCTCGATTACCGCCTTCTACACCGTGCTGTCCGAGGGCGACGACCAGCAGGACCCGATCGCCGATGCGGCGCGCGGCATCCTCGACGGCCACATCGTGCTGAACCGCCACCTGGCCGAGGCCGGGCACTATCCGGCGATCGACATCGAGCAGTCGATCAGCCGCGCGATGCACACCATTACCAGCCACGAGCACCAGATGAAGGCGCGCCGCCTCAAGCAGCTGTATTCGCGCTACGAGCGTTCGCGCGACCTGATCAGCGTGGGCGCCTATGCTTCGGGCAGCGACCCGGTGCTGGACCAGGCCATTACCCTGCACGACAAGATCGAGTCCTTCCTGTGCCAGGAAATCCACGAAAACACCGGCATGCAGCAGAGTTTGGGCCAACTTACCTCTCTGTTCGAATGATTGGGGTGCGCGGGCCGCACCTATAATCTGATCCATCATGCCCAAATCCTCAGCCCTGGACACCCTGATCGAGATCGCACAGCGCGAGACCGACGACGCCGCCAAGCGCCTTGGCGCGGCGTTGAAGGCGGTCGAAGAAGCCGAAGCCAAGCTGCAGATGCTGCTGGGGTACCGCGACGACTACGCGAACCGCTTCGAGCAGGCCCAGATGGCAGGCATCACCCCGATGGCGCACCGGAACTTTGTGGCCTTCGTGGACAAGCTGGACAACGCCATCAACGGCCAGCGCGAAGTCATCAAGCATGCCGAGTACAAGAGCGGCATCGAGAAGACGGCGTGGCAGGCAAGTGAACGCAAGCGCCTGTCGTACCGCACGCTGAACGAGCGCGCGGCGGCCGAAGCGCTGCGCATCGAGAACAAGCGCGACCAGAAAGCGATGGACGAACACGCGGCACGGCAGGCGCATTTCAAGCGCTGACCCATAACGAACGGACTGACAGTATCATGCAAACCCAGAACCTCTTGCCCCAGCTCTCAAGCGCCAGCCCGGCGCCAGCGCGCCAGAATGCCCAGGCCCAGGCCGACAATGGCGGCGCCCAGTTCAGCCAGGCCCTGTCGCGCGAGATCACGCAGCGCCAGAACGCTGCCCCTGCGCCGCAAGCCAGGCCCGCCGCCCAGCCGAAGCCGGCCGAAAAAGCCGCCGCGGCCAAGCAGGAGCCTGGCCGTCCGGCGCAAGCCGAGACCGCGCGCCAGGCCGCTGCGAAACCGGACAGCAAGGACAAGGCATCGACCGCTTCATCGACCGCTGCCAGGGACGGCGCCGAGAAGGCGGAAGATGCGGCCGCACGCGCATCCGAACTGCCAGTGACGGACATGCTGGCGCTGGTGGCGAGCTTCAACCAGCTGCAGGCGGCGCCAAAAGACCTGGCGCCGGCTCCTGTGGCTACCGGCGGCGCGGAAGCGGCCGGCGTCGAGGCCAGCGCCGCGCTGCCGATCGACCTGGCCGCCCAGTTTGCACAAGGCGCCGCACCGGCGCTGGGCGAACAGCCCGTCGCCGACGGCGCGGCCACTAGCGCAGTGCGCCCGTCAGCGGACGTGGCGCCAGACGTCCCCGCCGCCGCCACCCAGCCGGACGCGGAAGTCGATACGTCCGCATTCGCCAAGCTGCTGACGCAGGAACGCGCCGAGCCGGCGGTACTCAAGGATGCCCAGGCCGCCACGGCGCCATTGACCGGCCCGGTACAGCAAGCCTCGCTGAACATTGCGCAGGCCGCGGCGGGCGTGGCCACCGACCGCATCGCAGCGCGGGTGGGCACGCCGGCATGGGATAACCAGGTGGGCCAGAAGATCGTGTTCATGCTGGCCGGGCAGGAGCAGAGCGCTACCCTGACCCTGAACCCGCCCGACATGGGCCCGCTGCAAGTGGTGCTGAGCGTGACTAACGACCAGGCCACCGTGGCGTTCTCGGCCAACCAGCTGGAAGTTCGCCAGGCGCTCGAAAACGCCATGCCGAAGCTGCGTGAAATGATGAGCGAGAGCGGTATCGCGCTGGGCAACGCGACGGTCGACGCCGGCACGCCGGACCAGCGCCAGGCCCAGGGCGAGCAGGCGGGCCGCAGCGGCCCGGGTGCGCGTCTGGGCACGGCAGGCGGCGCGGTGGATGTTGCCGAGCACCAGCCGGGACGCCCGATGAACAGCCGCGGCTTGCCGGGGATGGTTGACACATTTGCATGACCTGGACACGGCAGGCCTGCTGGCCTGCCCTCCCCCGCAGCAGGCAAGCCTTGAGGTGGCCATTCTTAGTGCCTCTTTTCAATGAATTCGCCTGCGCGTTTATTCCCGATAATGACATAATGACGGCGTGAATCACAAAAGCCGGTTGAGTTCCCTTGAAAGCAAAAGACAAAATGAAAGCTGATCCGAAAGCAGATGCGGCAGCGGTTCCAAAATCTTCTCCGAAGAAGCTGATTATCATCATTGCCGTCGCTGCCCTGGCCCTGGTGGCCGGCGGCGGCGCTGCCTGGTATTTCTTGCAGGGCGACGCTGGCGCCAAGCAGGAGAAGGAAGTCAAGCTTGCTGAACCCCCGGTGTATGTTCCGCTCGAAAAATTCGTCGTGAACCTGCAGCCTGAAGACGGCGAGCAATATCTTCAGATTCAGTTTACCCTGCAAGTACCGACGCTCGAACAGGTTGAAGTGATCAAGGCCAACATGCCGAAGATCCAGAGCCGCGTGCTGCTGCTGCTGTCGGCCAAGCGCGCGTCGGAACTGTCCACGCCGGAAGGCAAGCGCCAGCTGTCGAGCGAAATCATCGCCTCGGTCAACGAGCCATTCGTCGACAAGGGCCAGCCGCAACTGGTGTCCGACGTGTTGTACACCAGCTTTATTATTCAGTAACAGTCAGCAGACCATGGCCGATAATTTCCTCTCACAGGAAGAAGTCGATGCCCTTCTGAAGGGCGTCAACGGCGATCAGGACGACGCCGATGCGCCTGAGGAAACCTCAGGAGTACGTACCTATAACCTTGCGACCCAGGAACGCATCGTTCGCGGCCGCATGCCTACGCTCGAGATTATCAACGAGCGTTTCGCGCGCTTGCTGCGCGTGGGCCTGTTCAACTTCATCCGCCGCAGCGCCGAGGTATCGGTCGGCTCGGTGCGCGTGTCGAAGTACAGCGAATTCATCCGCAACCTGGTGGTGCCGACCAACCTGAACCTGGTGCACATGAAGCCGCTGCGCGGCACCGGCCTGATCGTGTTCGATCCGGGCCTGGTGTTCCTGCTGGTGGACAACCTGTTCGGCGGTGACGGGCGCTTCCACACCCGCGTCGAGGGCCGCGACTTTACCCAGACCGAGCAGCGCATCATCCTGCGCATCCTCGACATCGTGTTCGAGGCCTATACCAAGTCGTGGGAACCGGTCTACCCGGTCGAGTTTGAATATATTCGTTCAGAAATGAACACCCAGTTTGCCAACATCGCCACACCGAACGAGGTGGTGGTGTCGTCGACGTTTACGGTCGAGCTTGGCTCGGTCAGCGGCCAGATCCACATCTGCATGCCCTACTCGATGATCGAACCGATCCGCGACACCCTGACCTCCAGCCTGCAAGGCGAGGCGCTGGAAATCGACAAGCGCTGGATCCGCCTGATGACCCAGCAGATCCAGATCGCCGAAGTGGAACTGGTCGCCACCCTCGGGCACGGCCGCGCCTCGTTCGACGAGATACTGAACATGAAGGTCGGCGACATTATCCCGCTCAACGTTGCCGAACAGATCGAGGCGACGGTGGACGGCGTGCCGGTGATGGAATGCACGTATGGCGTGCTTAACGGCCAGTACGCGCTCAAGGTCGAGAAGCTGCTGGCCAATTCAGAGAACTTGAAGTAAAGCGAGCCCGGCGCGCACTGCGCCGGCATGGAAACACAGGAGAGCAACATGTCCGATAATCAAGACGACCAGAGCATGGACGACGACTGGGGTGCCGCCATTGCCGAGCAGGCAAAAGCGGAAGCCGAAGCGCTCGAAAAGCAGCAAGCGGCCACGGCCGCCGTGTTCAAGGACTTCTCGAACAAGGGCGCCAAGAACGACACGCCGAACGATATCGACTTCATCCTCGACATCCCGGTACAGCTGACCGTTGAACTCGGCCGCACCAAGATCGCCATCAAGAACCTGCTGCAACTGGCGCAAGGTTCCGTGGTCGAGCTCGATGGCCTGGCGGGCGAACCGATGGACGTGCTGGTCAACGGCTGCCTGATCGCCCAGGGCGAAGTGGTGGTGGTGAACGATAAATTCGGTATTCGCCTGACGGACATCATCACGCCGTCCGAACGGATTCGAAAACTCAACAAATGACGGCGCGCCTGCTTCCCGCAGCCGCGCTGCTGTGCTGCTTTGCCGCGCCGGTGCTCGCCGCTGCGGCCACCGCTCCCGCCGCTAGCCCTGCCGTTACTGCCGCCACTACTCCCGTTGCTCCCGCTGTTAATCCAGCAGTCGCGCCTGCGGTGACGCCGCCTGCCGCCAACGCTCCTGCCGTAACCACGCCTGCCGATGCGACTGCTCCGGCTGCGGATGCCGCGCCCACCGCGCCCGCCCCCGCCGAGACGCAGTTCGTCACGCCGCGCCCGGCGCAGCCGACAGCGCCGGCCGCCGCGGCCGTGGCCCAGCCAACCGGCTCGGCCGCTGGCAGCCTGATGCAAACCACGTTTGCCCTGCTGCTGGTGCTCGGCCTGCTGGCCGCGCTCGCCTGGTTCCTGAAACGCTACGGCCCGAAAGCGGCTGGCGGCAGCGCCAACCTGCGCATGGTCGGCGCGCTCAACCTTGGCGGCCGGGAACGCATCATGGTGGTCGAAGTCGGCGACCAATGGATCGTGGTCGGCGCCTCGCCGGGCCGGGTTAACGCGCTGGCGACGATGCCCAAGCAACACAGCGTCGACACGCCCCCGTCGATGCAGCCCGGCCTGCCGATGGCGGGCGGCTTTTCCGACTGGCTCAAACAGACGATAGACAAACGCAATGCAAAGTAAGCAGCACCTGTTCCCCAGCGCATCGACCGCGCTCAAGTGCCTGCTGGTGGTGGGCGTGATCGCCCTGCCGCTGGCTGCCCTCGCCCAGGGCATCCCGGCCTTCACCAGCAAACCTGCGCCGGGCGGCGGCACCGCGTATTCGCTGCCGGTGCAAACGCTGCTGCTGATGACGGCGCTGTCCTTCCTGCCGGCAGTGCTGCTGATGATGACCAGCTTTACCCGCATCATCATCGTGCTGTCGCTGCTGCGCCAGGCGCTGGGCACCCAAAGCGCCCCGCCCAACCAGGTGATGGTCGGGCTGGCGCTGTTCCTGACCCTGTTCGTGATGGGCCCGGTGTTCGACAAAATCTATGTCGACGCCTACCAGCCGCTGCAGAACAACCAGATCCAGATGGGCGAAGCGATGGACCGCGCCGTCGCGCCGCTCAAGACCTTCATGATCAAGCAGACGCGCCAGGCCGACCTCGCCATGTTCGTCAAAATCTCGCGCAGCCCGGCGCTGCAGGGGCCGGAAGACATTCCGCTGCGCGTGCTGATTCCGGCCTTCGTCACCAGTGAGCTCAAGACCGCGTTCCAGATTGGCTTCGCGATCTTCATCCCGTTCCTGATCATCGACATGGTGGTTGCCAGCGTGCTGATGTCGATGGGTATGATGATGATGTCGCCCGCGGTCATCGCGCTGCCGTTCAAGCTGATGCTGTTCGTACTGGTGGACGGATGGCAACTGCTGCTCGGTTCGCTGTCGCAAAGTTTCTACTAGGAGCTACGCTGATGACCCCAGAAAGCGTCATGACGATGGGCCGCACGGCGATGGAAGTCACCCTGATGGTGGCGGCGCCGATGCTGCTCGTCGCGCTGATCATTGGCCTGATCGTCAGCATTTTCCAGGCCGCCACCCAGATCAACGAAGCGACGCTCTCGTTCATCCCCAAGCTGGTCGGGATTTTTGTCGCGCTGGTCCTAGCCGGCCCGTGGATGCTGGCCGTCATGCTCGACTACATGCGCGGCGTGTTCACCGGGATACCGGGACTGATCGGCTGATGCAAGCGGGCCGTTTCGCGGGAAAAGCGCGATGATCACGCTCACATCCGGCGAAATGAACACCTGGATCGCGGCCCTGCTATGGCCGTTGACGCGCATCCTCGCGCTGATCGCCTCCGCCCCCCTGTTCGGCAACACCAGCGTCCCTGGCCGCGTCAAGGTCGCGCTCGGCGTGATGCTGGCGCTCATCATGGCCCCGGCGATCCCCGCCGCCCCCGCGGTGGACCCGATCTCGTGGGCCGGTCTGTTGATCCTGATCCAGGAAATGCTGATCGGCCTCGCGATGGGATTTGCGATGCGCATTGTCTTTGCCGCAATTGAAATGGCCGGTGAAGTTGCCAGCCTGACGATGGGCCTGGGATTCGCGAGTTTCTTCGACCCCCTGACGCAAGGGCGCTCCTCTGCGGTCAGCCAGTTCCTCGCGCTGGTCGCGACGATGGCCTTCCTCGCGGTCAACGCCCACCTGGTCCTGCTCGAAGCGCTCGCCGAAAGTTTCTTCACGCTACCGATCTCCGCCTCGCCGATCTCGGTAGGCGCCCCCTACGAGATGGTGCGCTGGGGCGCGCGGATATTCAGTGCCGGGTTACAGCTATCGCTACCGATCGTCGCCGCCCTGCTCATCACCAACATCGCCCTTGGCATCCTTACGCGCGCCGCCCCGCAGCTCAACATTTTCGGCATCGGCTTCCCGATCTCGCTTGGCGTGGGGCTGCTGGTCATCAGTATCGTGCTGCCCTACCTCGGCGGGCCGATCCAGAACCTGTTCAACCAGGGCATCGAAGCCAGCCGGCTGATTCCGCGGACGGCGGCCGAAAGAGTGGCGCCGGTGGCGCCCGTGCTGAGGCCATAACAGCGTCCCAAAAAATCGCGCGCACAACTTCGGGGTCAGACCACCGACTTTTTGGAACATTTCCCAAATCGGGGTCAGACCACCGGTTTTTTGGAACATTTCCCAAATCGGGGTCAGACCACCGGTTTTTTGGAATATTCCCCAATCGGAGTCAGACGACCATCAAAGACAAGATGCCTCTCGCTGATCTCAAGTGCGGCGACAGAAGCTAGGTGGGGAGACACCCCGGCCCAGCAAGCAACGCGCATGCTCCAAGAACGGTACGGTTGCCATCGCGTAGTTGCCATTGGTCGCATGTCGGAGCGACGCAATGGTCTCTGCAGAAATTTCGTCGTCGAAAAGTTGGCGGTAAACGGCCTGCCGCTCGCAGGGCTCGGCGCCCAGCCGACTATACAGCTCATGCGGCGTTACCAATGGGTCTATGCAACCTTCGGCGTTTGCGCGATAACTCGACCAGTGATACTCGTCCGGCCGCGTAACCATTCCCGCCCGCACCGGGTTCAGCTCGATGTAGCGCTGGCATGTCAACAAGTATGGCTCGCCCTCAACAAGACACGACCGAAACCGTCCTTCCCACAATGTCCCGGTACGTCGGTAACGTCGATTAATGTATTGCGCAAAGCGTTGACCAAGGGCTTTCATCAGGATGGACGGCGAACTGATGTCCTCGGCGGAAACAAGCAGATGGACATGATTGGTCATCAGCACGTACGCGTGTATTGAGCAGTCCACCGCCGTGGAAGCTTCACGAAGCATGCTGAGGTATACCCGATAATCGACCTCTGCGATAAAGCATGCGTTGCGATTATTTCCCCTTTGGATGATGTGCAAAGGTACACCAGATAAAACAAGTCGTGCGCGCCTTCCCATGGCCCCTCCTTCAAACCACGCCACATTAGCCGCGGCTGACGTTTGCAGTCTCAAGATGGATCAATCGAACATGGTTTTGAGCTGATAGAGCCGTGGTCATCGCGACCAACCACCCGGACGGAACTGGGAATATTCCAACAAACCGGTGGTCTGACCCCGATTGTGGAAACGTTCCAACAAACCGGTGGTCTGACCCCGATTGTGGAAACGTTCCAGATTAGCGGTGGTCTGACCCCGATTTTGAGAACGGATTTTTTAGCCGATGTAATTGAACAGCGACAGCCCGGCCAGCGATTTGAAGGACATCTGCGAGGCTTCCAGTGTCATCTTTTGTTGCTGGAACAGGGAGATGGTCTTGACCATGTCGAGGTCTTGCAGGTCCGATAGCGCGGCGGTGTACTGGATGTTGCGGTCTTCGCCGGCGCCGTCGAGATAGTCGAGCTCCTTCAGGCTGGAGCCGACACCGGCTCGTACCGCCAGTACATTTTCCAGCGCGGCGTCGAGGTTGTCGTGCGCCATGTTCAGGCCGTTCGAGAGCGCGGCTTGTTTGCTGCCGTTGGCCGGCAGCCCGAGCGTGTCGATCAGCTGGCTGAGCGTGGTGAAGATCGATTGCTTTTCGCTGGGCTTGACGTTGAAGACGTCGCCGTCGGCAGGCGCGCCCGCAATGTCGAATACCACGCCTTCAAAGCTGATCTGCTTGCCGCTTTCGAACGGCACATCCAGCGCTACCGGCGGCGGCACCGGAACTTCGCTGGCGCGCGAGAGGTCAGTCACAGTGTAGGTCGTCTGCGGCGGCGTGCCGCTTACCGTGAATGCGATCTCGTAGTCGTGCCCGGTAATGGCCGCGGCGTTTGAAATCGTGCCCGACGAGATCACACCGGCGCCCTTGTTGCCGCTCGCGGCGGAGGTTTGGAAGGTGCCATTGCCGGTCGGGATGTTTTCAAAGACCGAGCTGCCCGAATCGCTGATGGCAAGGTGGCGCGACGAAGCGACCTGCAGTTTGCGGATGCCCTGGTCGCCGTGGTAGGCGGCGCCGCCTTCCACCAGCGAGAACGGGGCCGAGCCGGTGCTGTAGCCGGAGAACAGGTAGCCGCCCACTCCGTCGGCCGTGTTCGCCACGCCAAGCAGGTCGTTGAGGCGTCCCTTGAGTTCGATGGCGAGCGCCTGGCGGTCGGCCGGCAGCAAGGTGCCGTTGCCGGCGTTGACGGTCAGGGTCTTGACGTCCTGGATCAGCAAGGTGGTGCTGGCCAGTGCCTGCTCGACTTGCGCGAGCGAGGAGCGGGCGTTCTGGCGGTTGGTGGCATATTGGGTGTTGACCGATTGCGATTGCGTCACTTCCAGCGCGCGCGCCGACGCAACCGGGTCGTCCGACGGCGTAAGGATGCGGCGGTTGGTCGACAGTTGCATCTGGGTGCGCGCGATCCCGCTTTGCAGCGTGCCCAGCTGGTTGGTGCCCGTTTCGAACATGGTACTTGTACTGATGCGCATGGTAACTCCGAGCGTGCGTTTAACGTAGCGACAGCAGCGTGTCGAACAGGGTGCTGGCGATCTGCATCACTTTTCCGGCGGCCTGGTAGGCTTGCTGGTATTTGAGCAGGTTGGTGGCTTCTTCATCCAGGTTGACGCCCGATACTTCCTGTTGCGAGGCGCGCACCTGGCCCAGAAGTGCCTCTCCGGCCTCGCCGTTGACCTGGACTTCGCGGGTCTTGTTGCCGATGAAGCTGACCAGCTCGGCATAGGCGGACTGGTAGGTGGCCCTGCCCCCGTCGAGGATGTTCTTGGTCTGCAGGTTGCCGAGCGCGTGGGCGTTGCGGTTGTCGGACGCGCCGTTGGTGTTGGCGCTGATCGTGAATGTGTCGCCGTCGGCAGGCTTGCCGGTAAAGCTGACATTCACGCCGCCAATGTTGTAGCTGTCGCCCGCCTTGAACAAGATCGGGTCGGTGCCGACCACGAAGGGTTGCGGGGCGCCGCCGTTGGAGCTGACGTACACGGTCGAGCCGGCAGGGAAGCCCTGTACTTCGCCGGAGGCCTCATCGAACGTCAGCGTCAGCGGCAGGGTCGGCGCGCCCGTGAGGTATTCACTGGAAATCGATCCTTCGCTGATCCTGGCCGTGCCTTTGTTGGTCAGCGGGTTGTTGGTGACCACCGGAGCCCCGGCGGCGACGCGCGCGATGTCCTTGATGGCGACGTTGAAGTTGGCGGCGCCGCCAATGGTCGGCCGCACGACGAAGAAGTCGCCTTCGCTAGCCGGATTGGTAATGTCGAACGCGATGCCGTCGATGACCTGTGGCTCGGTTTGCGGGAATGGGTCGATCTCGACTGGCGTTCCGCCCGACGTGGTCGACACCCAGTACGAGCCGTTGCGGTATTCCACCTTGTAGTCGCTGCGGGTCAGCTGGGTCGAGTCGACCACCGTCGCCTTCACCTGCGGCGCGTTGGCTGGGTTGCTGACCGGAGTGTTGTTGAGGCTGGCGCCGACGACGGCCTCGCCGATGGTAAAGAAGTTGCCGCCCATCTCGGACTTGCTGTCCTGCCCCAGCTTGTGCTGCGCATTGAAGGTTTCGGCGATGCCGATCGCAATGCGGCCGAGCGAGTTTTGCGCCCGGTCGAGGGTATTGGTGCGGAATTCGAGCAGTCCGCCCAGCGCGCCGCCCGGCAGCGAACTGTCGGACAGCACAGTCATCTTGGTGCCGGTCATGTAGCCGACCTGGACGCGGGTCAGGTCGGTTGGCGACGTGGCAACCGCCAGCTGGAACGGCTTCGAGCCGACGACCAGCGGCATCCCGACGCCGATCGAGACCGTGACGCTGTTGTTGGCGCCCGGCGTGACGTTCGCCTTGATTTCCTTGTTCAGTTCGAGCACGAGCTGGTCGCGCGCGTCCATCAGGTCGTTCGGCTTGGAATTGCCGTTGGCCAAGGTGAACTTGCCGATCTGTTCGTTCAGCTCGGCGATCTGGGTGGCGTAGGAATTGATGAGCGTGACTTTGGTGGTGACTTGCGAATTGACGCCGTCGCGGATTTCCTGCAGCCGGCCGTCGAGCGACTGGAAGCGCGAGGCCAGCGATTCGGCATTCGACAGGACGGCCTGGCGCGCGGCAGTCGAACTTGGATTGGCGGCAAGGTCTTGCAGGCCGGCGAAGAAGTTTTGTAGTGCTGGCGACAGGCCGGCCGTGGTGTCGGCAAGCAGGTTGTCGATCTGGCTGATCTGGCTGTTATAGGCTTCCAGCGAGCTGAGCGAGGACTGGGCGTTGCGGACCTGGGTGTTCAAGAACGCATCGGAATAGCGCTTGATGTCGGCGACCTGGGTGCCGCTGCCGACGAAGCCGTAGCCGAAGTCCTGGGCGATCGCGGAAGATTGCACCACCGTCTGGCGGCTGTAACCGGCCACATTGGCGTTGGAAATGTTGTGGCCAGTCGTGGACAGCCCGACTTGCGCCGCGAACAGTCCGCTTTTGCCGATACTGAGGAGATTTCCAGCCATGGTGTCAGTTGCTTTCCATTGTTTAATCTATATAACGGCACCCGCAGCGAAAACTTGACTTGCATAAACAGCAAGCCGACCCCGAAGTGTCTTGCTTATGCCAGCGAATGCTTGATGATCCGCGTCAGTTTTGCCGCGTACATCGGGTCCGTTGCGTAGCCTGCGCGCTGCAGGCCTTGGGCAAAGCCACTGGCGTCCGTCGCGTTCGCCAGCACCTTTTCATAGCGCGGGTTGTGCGTGATGAGCTTGGCGTAGTCCTTGAAACTGTCGGCATAGCTGTCGTACGCACGGAATTTTTCTACTTTGGTGCGCGGTACGCCGTTGACGTATTCCGTGGTCACGGCGGTCGCTACCTTGCCTTTCCAGCCCGGCCCGGCCTTGATGCCGAACAGGTTGTGGCTGGTGCTGCCGTCGGGGTTCTTGATCTCGCGCTTGCCCCAGCCGGTCTCGAGCGCCGCCTGGCCAAGCATGAACTTGGCCGGGATGCCGGTGGCCCGGCTGGCTTCGTCCGCGTGGCTGGCCAGCTTGTCCTGGAAGTTGCGCACGTGCGTTGCCTGGCTGCGTCCGCTTGCGGTCACGCCTGGATTGGCCGCAACTGCCGATGCGAACGGTGTCTGGGCGCCCTTCTGGGCCGCCGGCATCGCTGCCGCTTGCTGCATCAGCGCGGCCGCGTCGAAGGCGGGCGGCATCGCATTGATGCCGTGGGCTGGCGCGCCTTGTTCGCCGCCAATGGCCATCGCTTGCGCGTTCACTTGCTGGGTCGACAGCTGGCGGATCAGCATGTCGGCCAGGCCGACGCCGCGCTTGGCCAGGTTCTGGCTCAGCTGCTGGTCGAGCATCGTGGTGAAGGTCTTGGTCTGCTGGTTGTCCGTCATGCCCTCTTGCGGCGTGGCTTCGCGGGCGCTCTTGAGCATCATGTTGATGAACATGGCTTCGAACTGGGTCGCGGCCGTTTTGAGCGCTTCCGGCGAGCCGGCCTTGGCCGACTGCTTGAGCTGCCCGAGCCCTTTGGTATCGAGCGCGAGCTTGCTGGTCAGGTCTTGGGTCGGGATCGCCATGGCCTTGCCTTAAATGATCTCAAGCTCGGCGCGCAGCGAACCGGCAGCCTTCAATGCCTGCAGGATCGCCAGCAGGTCTTGCGGGGTGGCGCCGATGGCGTTCATCGCCTTGACCACTTCGGACAGCGAGGCGCCGCCCTTGACCATGATCACCTTGCCCGGCTCCTTCTTGATCTCGACGCTGGGGTTTTGCGTGACCACCGTCTGGCCGCCAGAGAGCGGGTTCGGCTGGCTGACCTGGGTGTCCATGCCCACGCTGACCGACAGGTTGCCGTGCGAAATGGCGCAGCTGTCGAGGGTCACGGCCTGGTTCATCACCACCGAACCGGTGCGCGCGTTCATGATGACCTTGGCGGCGACCTTGGCCGGGTTCACTTCCAGTCCTTCGAGGATGCCGATGAAGGACACCCGCTGGTCGCTCGACGATGGCGACATCACGCGCACGACGCGCCCATCGAGCGCCGTGGCAATGCCCGGGCCGAAGTGGTTGTTGATCGCCTCGACCATGCGGCTGACCGTCTGGAAGTCGGTTTCCTTCAGTTCGAGGCGGATCTGGTTGTTTTCGCCGAGGTTGGAGGCGACTGCGCGTTCCACGGTCGCGCCGCCGGAAATCTTGCCGACCGCGAGGTGGTTGACCTGGACTTGCGCACCGCCAGCGGCCGCGCCCACGCCGCCGACCAGCACGTTACCCTGCGCCATGCCGTAGATCTGGCCGTCCGCGCCTTTCAGCGGAGTCATCAACAGCGTGCCGCCGCGCAGGCTCTTGGCGTTGCCGATCGACGATACGGTGATATCCATGGTCTGGCCAGGCTGGGCAAATGCCGGCAGCGAAGCGGTGACGGTGACGGCAGCCACGTTCTTGAGCTGCAGGTTGGTGCCCGGCGGCAGGCTCACGCCCATCTGCTGCAGCATCGACACGATCGACTGCACGGTAAACGGGGTCTGGGTAGTCTGGTCGCCGGTGCCGTCAAGGCCGACGACAATGCCGTAGCCCATCAGCTGGTTCTGGCGGACGCCGGCGATGGTGGCCAGGTCCTTGATGCGGTCGGCGTGGGCCAGTTGCGGCAGCAGCATGGCGGCGCACAGGCCGATGGCGGAGAGAATTTTATGCATGGTCTTACCCAATCAGAACGGCAGCAGCGACAGGAAGAAGCGCGAGGCCATGGCCGTCACTTCCGCGCGGTCGATCTTGCTGTTGGTACGGTATTCGACGCGCGCATCGGCGACCTGGGTCGAGGACACCATGTTGCCGGTCGTGATCGTGTCGGGGCTGACCATGCCGGAGAAGCGGATGAACTCGGTTCCCTTGTTCATCGCGATCTGCTTTTCGCCGGCCACGATCAGGTTACCGTTGGGCAGCACTTCGGTGACAGTCACGGCGATGGTGCCGCTGAAGGTGTTGCTTGCGCTCTGCTTGTCGGAGTCGCTGAACTTGGTCGCGGCATCGGTCGCGACACCCGCGCCCAGCGTACTGCGCAGCACGCCAGGGGCGGTGAAGCTGACCGCGCCGGTCTTGTCGCCCGAGCTGGCGCCTGCCTTGACGGCCGAGGTGCGCTCGATGATGTTGATCGTCAACAGGTCGCCAATGTGGCGGGCGCGGCGGTCTTCGAAGACCGGGCGGTAGGTCGCGGTCTGGAAAATGGCGCCGTTGTTCGATGCTGGCAGGTCCGACGGGATCGGGCGCGCGCTGGTCGGCACCTGCACGATCGAGGTCGGGGTGGCGGCGCAGCCGGCCAGCGCCAGCGCTGCGAGGAGGATGATTGCCTTCATGTCGATTCTCCGGCCCGGCTTAGAGCTGGGCAAGCTTTGCCAGCATCTGGTCGGACGTGGTGATGGCCTTGCTGTTGATTTCGTAGGCACGCTGGGTCTGGATCATGTTGACCATTTCCTCGACCACATTGACGTTCGAGGTTTCGACATAGCCTTGCATCAGGGTGCCGGCGCCGTTGGTGCCAGGTGTGTTGGTGTTCGGGTTGCCGGATGCGCCGGTTTCCACGTACAGGTTCTCGCCCTTCGACTCCAGGCCGGCCGGGTTGACGAAGGTGGAGAGCTGCAGGGTGCCGATCTGCGACGGGCCGGCCACGCCAGGCAAGGTGACGGACACGGTGCCGTCACGGCCTACCGTCAGCGACTGCGCATTGGCAGGAACCGTAATCGCAGGTTGGACGACGTAGCCGGACGATGTCACCAGCTGGCCGTTGGAATCGGACTGGAACGAGCCGTCGCGGGTGTAGGCGGCGGTGCCGTCCGGCAGCAGTACCTGGAAAAAGCCCGGCCCGTTGACCATGACGTCTTTCGAGTTGCCGGTTTGCTGGGGATTGCCCTGGGTGTGGATGCGTTCGATCGCGACGGTGCGCACACCGGTACCGACCTGCTGGCCCGATGGCAGCGCGGTTTGCTGCGAGGACTGGGCGCCCGGCTGGCGGACATTCTGGTACAGCAGGTCTTCGAACACCGCGCGCGAGCGCTTGAAGCCGTTGGTGCTGACGTTGGCCAGGTTGTTGGTGATGACGTCGAGGTTAGTCTGCTGCGCTTCGAGGCCGGTTTTCGCGATAAAAAGGGAACGGATCATTTTCTTCTCCTGTTTCGGCTGCCGACGAAATCGACCAAGCCTTGCACAATAGAATCATTATCCGTCCCGCCCTATCAATTCAAAGCGAGGATCTGGGTAGCTTTCGCGGCGTTATTCTCGGCATTCTTCAGCAGGCTCATTTGTGTTTCGAACGAGCGCGCCAGCGAAATCATGGTCACCATCGATTCGACCGGGCTGACATTGCTGCCTTCCAGCGCCCCGCCCGCCACCACCACCCTCGGGTCGCTCGGCGCCGCGCTGCCGTCCTTCATGCGGAACATGCCGTCGTCGCCGCGCACCAGGTCCTGCTCGTTCGGGTTGACCAGCTTGATGCGGCCAAGCACCGTCGGCGCGCCCGGCTTGGTGGTGTTGGCAATGGTCGAAATGGTACCGTCGCCGCCGATCGTCACCGTCACTTCGGGCGGGATGGTGATCGTGCCGCCGTCGCCCTGCACGGCCTGGCCCTTGGCGGTTTGCAACAGGCCGTTTTCATTCATCTGCAGGCCGCCGGCGCGGGTGTAGGCTTCGCTGCCGTCGGCCATCTGCACCGCGATCCAGCCCTTGCCTTTCACCGCCACGTCGAGGTCGCGCCCGGTCAGCTGCAGCGGGCCGGACGAGAAGTCCGAGCCGACTGTCGAATTGACCACGAAGGCGCGCGTCGGCAGGCCGTCGGCGACCACCGGCACGGCGCGGAACGAGTCGAGCTGGGCGCGAAAGCCCGTGGTGGTGACGTTGGCGAGGTTGTTCGACGTTGTCGCCTGTTGCTCGAGGATGTGTTTTGCGCCGCTGGCGGCGGTGTAAATCAAACGGTCCATGATCACCTCTTTCCGTCGTTCCCGCGGATGCGGGAACCTATGCTGATTCAGCATGGATTCCCGCGTTCGCGGGAACGACGTTTAATTTACGACGTGGGAATTAACGATTAACGCAGGTTCACCAGGGTCTGCAGCACCGAGTCCTGGGTCTTGATGGTCTGCGCATTGGCCTGGTAGACGCGCTGCGCGGTGATCATGTTGACCAGTTCCGCGGTCAGGTCGACGTTCGAATTTTCGACCGCCGACGCCTGCAGCACGCCCAGGCTGCCAGTGGTCGGCGCGCCAGTCAGCGGCGCACCGGACATCGACGATTCGGCCCAGGCATTGTTACCCAGCGGCGTCAGGCCGTTCGGGTTGGCAAAGTTGGACAGCACGATCTGGCCCAGCGCCGCGGTCTTGCCGTTGCTGTACTGGCCCAGGATGATGCCGTCGGCGCCTGCGCTAAAGCGCTGCAGCTGGCCGGCGGTGTAGCCGTCCTGGATGATTTTCTTTTCGCTGGTCTGGGTGCCGTACTGGGTCGAGCGGTTGAAGTTGAGCTCCATCGGCAAAGGACTGGCCGCGCCGGTGGCCGGGAAGATCGGCACATTGATGGCAAACGGCGTCGTGGTGGTCAGGCCGCCGTTGCTGTCGAACGTCAGCTCGCCGATCTTGGTCGGGCCCACGCTGACCGCGTCGGCGATGGCCTGGTCGACGTCTTCCGGCGTGTTGCCGGCCACGCCAGCGGCGGTGGTACCCGCCGTGGTGATCTTGGTCTGGTCGGCCGCAGTTGCGCCGGCGGTGCCGGCAGCGGCCGACACCATCGCCGATGCGGCGTTGGCATAGGCCAGCAAGGCGCTGTCGATGTTCGCCTGCACCGGCGGCGTTGCCAGGGTAGCGGTCGTCCAGGCGTCGCGGGCATTGTTGACGGCCGTGAAGGCGCCGCCCGTGCCTTGCGAGGCGGTGGCGACCTTCAGGTTGCCGGTTTCAACGCCGTTGTTGGCGACGTACACGTCCCATTTGCCTGCCGCAGTCTTGACGTAGAACGTCGACAACACGTGGGCATTGCCCAAGGTGTCGAACACGTCGATCGGGATCTGCTTGTTGTAGCTTTCCGGATCGTCGACCCTGAACGGCGTGTTCTTTGGCGGCTGGCTGCGCGAATCGAGGTTCAGCTCGATATCGATCTCGCTGGTGGCCACCGGGGTCAGGTCGCCCGCGTTGATCTGGATCGGGGCCGGTGCGCCGGCCAGGATGGTGCCGTTGGGGCCGGCCTGGTAGCCGGTCAGCTTGGCGCCCTGGGCATTGATCATGAAACCGCCCTTGTCGAGCTGGAACTGGCCGTTGCGCGAATATTGGGTCGTGCCGTTGACCACGGTGCGGAAGAAGCCGGCGCCGTTGATGGCGATGTCGAGCGGGTTGTTGGACGCTTCGATATTACCCTGGGTGAACTGCTGGGCGATGTTGGCGACCTTGACGCCGATACCGGCGGTGTTGCCGGTCACGCCGTTCAGCGACGCGGCATACACATCGGCAAACTGGGCTTGCGAACCCTTGAAGCCGACCGTGCTGGCGTTGGCGATGTTGTTGCCGATAACGTCGAGCGATTTTGCAGCGCCGTTCAAGCCGCTAAGACCTTGTTGAAAAGACATAGTGTTCTCCTGAGAATTGGTGGGTAGCGGCTTAAAGGATTTGCTTGATATCGGCCATGGACACGACGCCCTTGGTCGGCAGGTTCAGCTTGACGCCGTCCTTGGCATTGGTGGTGACGCTGGCCACGCTGTCGAAGGACAGGGTGCGCGCATCGTCGAGTTCTTCGCCGCCGCGGGTGGCGACGACACGGATCAGGTATTCGCCGTTCTTCAGGGTGACCGGCTTGCCGTCGGCGCCCAGGTTCTGCGGATCGAGCACGCCGTCCCAAGCAACCGGGATCACCCCGGCGTCGTTCTTGCCAAGCTTGATGGTCTCGATGTCCTTGCCGGTGGTCGGGTCGGTAATGATCAGGTCGACCTGGTCGGCCGCGCTGTCGAGTTCGACGCCGAGGATGGACTTGCCGTCCACCAGCTGCACGCGGTCGCCTTCGACCAGCACGCCGTGGCCGATCATGTTGGCGGCCTGCAGCGCTTCGCCCGATTGGTAGCTGGCCTTCAGCGACTCCAGCGTGGTGTTCAGCTTGTTGACGCCGGTAACGGTCGACAGCTGGGCCAGCTGGCTGGTGATCTGGGCGTTGTCGAGCGGGTTGAGCGGGTCCTGGTTTTTCAGCTGGGTCACCAGCAGGGTCATGAACTTGTCGGTTGCTTCCTCGACGCTGCCGGTGGCGGCCGGTTTCTTGGTGGGGTTGACCGCGTTGAGCAGGTCGTTCGAGATGGTTGTCATGGTGGCTTCTTATTGGTTACTGACCGAGCGTCAGTGTCTTGAGCAGCAGGGATTTGGCGGCGTTCATGGTTTCGACGTTGGTCTGGTAGGAACGCGAGGCCGACAGCATGTTGACCATCTCGTCGACCACGTTTACGTTCGGCATCGAGACATAGCCTTTTTCATCGGCAGCGGGGTGTTTCGGGTCATACACTTGTTTCAGCGGGGATGCGTCCTCGATCACCTGCTGCACCTTGACCCCGGTGCCGCCGCCTGCGGTAGGCACCGCTTCAAAGACGACCTGCTTGGCGCGGTAGGCTTCGCCAGTGGCGCTGGTGGCGCTGTCGGCGTTGGCCAGGTTGCTGGCGACCGTGTTCAGGCGCTGGGCCTGGGCGCTCATGGCAGAACCGGAAACATTGAAGATATTAAACAGCGACATGATTATTGACCTCCCTGGATGGCCGCCATCAGGCCGCGGATCTGCGAATTGATCAGGCTGATGCCAGCCTCGTAGCGGATCGCGTTGTCGGTGAACTGGTTGCGCTCGACGTCCATGTCGACGGTATTGCCGTCGACCGCGCCCTGCACCGTGCCGCGGTACTGTACCGGGGTGCCGTTCGGCAGGATGTCCGGGTTGCCGGCGGCCCCGCCCATATGGTTGGGCGCGGTTGCCTTGAGCACGCCGGCTGGCGGCGTGGTGCGCGCCAGCGCGCCCTGCAGGGCGGCGGTGAAGTCGATATCGCGCGCCTTGTAGTTAGGCGTGTCCGCGTTCGCAATGTTCGATGCGAGCAACTGCTGCCGCTGGGAGCGCAGGCTCAGCGCCGTCTCGTTGAACCGCAGGTAATCGTCGAGTTTGCCAATCATGTCAGGCTCCATCTGTCCGTTGCCGGCCGGTTTGGCGCAACGGTCTTGTTATGACAGGATCGATAGTACGTCCGGGCAACACCAGTCAATCGATGGATAAGGGCATGCAAAAGGGGGCTATTCAAGGATTCACGCGGGCCCGCCGCGCCATAAGATGCTCTCATTCCACAGGGCCGAGCCAATGAAATCCACGCTACTCACCGTATTACTGCTGGCTTCGCCGCTAGCACTGGCGCAACAGCCGGCGCCGGCGCGCCAGGACCTGGGCGCCGTGCGCCAGGTGGTCGAGCACTACCTGAAGGCGCAGACCGCCGGCCTGACCGGCAAGGTGGGCATCAATGTCGGCAAGATCGACCAGCGCATGAGCCTGGCCGCCTGCCCGTCCCCTGAAGCATTCCAGCAACCGGGCGCCCGCGCCTGGGGCAAGACCACCGTGGGCGTGCGCTGTGCGTCGCCAGCGGCATGGACCGTGTATATTCAGGCCCAGGTGAGCGTGGTGGGCGAGTATGTTGCCGCCGCCGTGCCTTTGGTGCAAGGCAAGGAAATCGACAAGTCGCAGCTGGCCATCGTCAGCGGTGATATCGCCGCCCTGCCCAATGGCGTGGTGACAGATATCGGGCAGGCGATCGGGCGCACCAGCACGGTATCGCTGGCGTCCGGCGCGCCGCTGCGGCTCGACATGTTGCGCAGCAAACCTGTGGTGCAGCAAGGGCAGCTGGTCAAGGTAGTGTCACGCGGCAATGGTTTCAGCGTTTCGGCCGAAGCACGCGCGCTTGGCACGGCAGCCGACGGCCAGGTGGTGCAGGCCCGTACGCCAGCCGGCGCCATCATCAGCGGCCTTGCCCGGGCCGGCGGCCAGGTCGAGGTGGCGTTCTGAATAGGGGTCCCGATTTCTCCGGTTTGGCTAAAGTTTACTGGTAAAGCGCCGTAACATACGCATACCCGAAGGAGTTTGAGCTCCGCCAGAGAAGGACGATGCTGTGAAAATCAACGATACACTTAAAAACAACACTTCCCTGCCAGTGTCCAACGCGCCCGCTTCCGGCGCCAAGGGTGCCGACAAGGCAGCGCCGATGTCCACGCCAGCGGCAACGGACAATGTGCGCCTGTCTTCGCAGGGACAAGCCCTGGCCAGCGTGGCCGGCAGCGGCGCTGTGTTCGACACCAAAAAAGTCGAACGCATCAAGCTCGCCATCGCGGACGGCCAGTTCCAGGTAAATTCGGAAAAAGTAGCGGACGGCTTGCTGGAAACAGTGCGCGACCTGCTGCATTCCCGCAAACGATAAAACACCAATGGCAAGCCCGCTCGATACCCTGCACGACGAACAACAACTGGTTTCTTCCCTGCTCGACCTGATGAAACAGGAACAGCAGTGCCTGATCGACGCGGACATTGAGGGCCTCAACGCCATCACGCCGCGCAAGGCGGAACGGATGAACGAGCTGGCAGTGCTTGCCAACCAGCGCCACCAGGCGCTCGCCGCAGCCGGATTCGCGGCCGAAGAGACGGGCATGCAGGACTGGGTGGCGCACGCCGCCAACAGCAGCGCCAGCGATGCCTGGAGCCAGCTGCTTGCACTGACCCGCGACGCCAAGGAAGTAAACCGCGTCAATGGCATGCTCATCAACAAGCAGATGACGCACAACCAGAACCTGATCAACGCCATGCGCCAGCCAGCCAACGCCGGCGATGCGGCAGTCTACGGCCCGACTGGCCAGGCCACACCGGGCGGCCCATCGCGCCGCTTTGTCGTCGGCTAAACGCCCGGCCCGCATGGTCCACGGCCGTTGATGCGGCCGTTTTGCTTTCCATGCCCCGTGCGGTTTGAGATATCTCAACAAAACCGTTGATTCGATTGAATCGCGGTTTACTTACCCTACCGATATGTGTGACGATTGCTGATGAGTTCGGCAGTCATGGACTCACCAATTCTCACTCCGCACGCTTCCCGCCCCTCCGCCGGGCCGGCCGATTTGCCATGCCGGTCACGTTGAAATGTCCAGAATTTAACAATTCATTGTCATTATCGCTAGTAGGTTTCCGCTCGTACAAGCTTGATTTCAAAGCAGAAAACGAAAATCGTTTTATCCCGAAGCGGTATAGGCAAATACGTTGAGTATTCGCCCAAATGACACATTTTCCAACTATTCAATGTTTACTTACGGTCATCAAATGTGTGAGGATGTTCCCGTTGAGTTCGCGAATTTCAGCGGTGCAGCGCTTTCCGGCACAGACGACCTCGGCGACCAGAATAAAAACCCTCACACTCGGAGAACTAAATGAACTGGAATCATTTGCTAAAAGCAGGGGTGTCAATCGTTGCAATCGCGGCGTGTTTCTCAGCACAAGCCGCGTCAAATGGCGTCACCGTCAGCATCACGCCGGAAAAGAGTTCGCTCAACAAGGACGAGGACGTTTTCGTCCGCGTCACCATCACCAACACCTCGTCGACGCCGCAATACATCCTGAAATGGCACACGCCGTTCGCAGGGGTCGAGGAAGCGCTGTTTGAAGTCACGCGCGACGGCGCGCCGGTGCCCTACCTGGGCGCGCACTACAAGCGCCCTGCCCCGACCGCCAAGGATTACTACCTGCTCAAGCCGGGCGCATCGCATACGGCCAAGGTGGAACTGTCCGAAATCTATGACATGAGCGTGACGGGCGACTACTCGATCCGCTACCACTCGGCGTCGATGGACCTGTTCTCGAGCGGGCAGCCGGGTGCCGCCAAGACCGCCGCACGCGGCGTGGACGAGATCGAATCGGCGCCGGTGGGCCTGTGGATCGACGGCCGCCTCGCGCGCGGCACCGTGGTCGGCAGCCCGTTCGAACTGCAGAAGGCGCCGAGCCAGCCAGGCACGATGTCGCTCGGCTTTACCAACTGCACGGCGTCGCAGCAGTCGACCATCACGTCCGCCATCAGCGCCGCCAAGACGATGACCAATGACAGCGTGAACTACCTGGCCGGGGGCAGCGCCGGCGCCCGCTACACCAAGTGGTTCGGGGCGTACACCTCGGCGCGCTACGCCACCGTCAAGGCGAACTTCACCGCCATCAAGGACGGCTTCGACAACAAGCCGGTCGTGGTGGACTGCAAGTGCAAGCAGAACTATTACGCCTACGTGTATCCAACCCAGCCATACAAGATCTACGTCTGCAAGGCATTCTGGACCGCGCCGATGACGGGCACGGATTCCAAGGGCGGCACCTTGATTCACGAGATGAGCCACTTTAACGCAGTAGCAGGAACCGAGGACTGGGTCTATGGCCAGTCGGGCGCAGCCAGCCTGGCGATCAGCGATCCAGCCAAGGCAATCGACAACGCAGATAGTCACGAATACTTTGGCGAAAATACGCCAGCGTTGTAAGCAGTACTGGGCAAACGGAAAAGCCTGACGAAGGCCGGCAGAGATGCCGGCCTTTTTCTTGGCTCTGTCACCGTTAGGTATGGAATTGAGCACGTCGTGCCCGCCACTGGCGGACCCGACTTCCCGCGAAAGCGGGAACCCATACCATGTATGCGCTGGAGGTCGAATCGCTTTATTACTGATCGTCTTCAGTATGGGTTCCCGCGTGCGCGGGAACGACGAGGGTGTAGCGCTTCCACACTTAACGGTGACATAGCCTTTCTCTTGGCTCTGTCACCGTTAGGCATGGAATTGAGCACGTCGTGCCCGCCACTGGCGGACCCGACTTCCCGCGAAAGCGGGAACCCATACTATGTATGCGCTGGAGGTCGAATCGCTTTATTACTGATCGTCTTCAGTATGGGTTCCCGCGTGCGCGGGAACGACGAGGGTGTAGCGCTTCCACACTTAACGGTGACATAGCCTTTTTCTTTGGTGTTACTTGCGGAAGATGAAGCTGACCGGCATCACCGGAAGCGCCTGCGGGGCGTCCAGGTGCGCGAGATCGGTGACGAAGCTGCCGGGGAAGGTCAGCTTGTAGGTGTGCCCCCCTGCCAGGAAGTCATAGCTGGGGGTAATGTCGATGCTGTTGGTTTTTTTGGCGCCGGGCCTGAGCTCGAGATAATCGTCTTTGGTGATCGGGCCGCGCTTGACCTTGCGGCCGATGTACGCGATTTGCTTGCCCGTGCTGGCGTCGCGAATGTCGAATACCGGCGCGATCAGTTCGTCGTCCTCGTACAGCGCCTTGGGGACATAGACTGGCTGGGCGCCGCGGTTCTCGACGGCCAGCCGCACGATCACCTTGCCGCCGGCCGTCTCAACGCGTACCTGTTCACTCACGCTCTGCATTGTCTTGCCTCCGGCGCCAGCCATGGCAGTGGCGCTCATCAGCGCCAGCGTGGCGAAAATTAAGGATTTCACGGGCGTTCCCTCCTTCAACGGGTTCCGGCGAACGACGACATGATCGTCACCGCCACCCGGCGGTTGCGCGTACGCCCTTCCGGCGTGTCGTTCAGCGCGATCGGGACGTTGGCGGCGTGCCCGACGGCCGTCAGGCGTCCCGCCGGCATGCCGCTGTCGATGAACAAGCGTACCACGCTGCTGGCGCGCGCGGCGGACAGCTCCCAGTTCGATGGGAAGACCGAATTGCTGATCGGCGCGGAGTCGGTGTGCCCTTCCACCTGGACTTCATGGCTGTCCTCGGCAAGCAGCTGGGCAATGGCGTGCAGCGGCTGGCGCGCTTCGGAGGTGATGGTTGCCTCGCCGGGCGCAAACAAGGCACTGGCGTTGATGTCGACCGTGACGCCGCGCCCGGTCTGGGTAATGCTGACCTTGCCCGCCTTGACCAGCGGCGACAGCGTGTTGTCGAGCTTTTTCGCCAGCAGGCTGAGGCGGGATTGCTCGCGCCGCAAGGCCTCGAGCTTGCGCCGCGCGGCGATGTTGTCCATCGGGATCAAGGGTTCGATGGCGGCGCTGCCCGGGTTGGCCTTCTCCTTGCGCCCGAAGGCGTCACCCAGAGAGTCGGAGAACACCCGGTACTTGCCTTCGTTGACGACGGAGATCGCGTACATCACGACGAAAAAGGCGAACAGCAAGGTAATGAAGTCGGCGTACGAGATCAGCCACCGTTCGTGGTTTTCGTTGTCTTCTTCGTATTTCTTGCGCGCCATTGCCGGGATCAGGGACGCGACAGCAGGCTGGCCACGCGCTCTTCCACCACGCGCGAGTGGTCGCCGCTGGCGATGTCGTGGAAGACTTCGGTGAGGATCTCGTATTGCGTCACGGTCTCGGCGACGATGCCCTTGAGCTTGTTGCCGATCGGGTAGAAGAACAGGTTGGCCAGGCCAACGCCGTACACGGTGGACACGAATGCGACCGCGATGCCGCTGCCGAGCCGCGATGGATCGCTGAGGTTTTCCATCACGTGGATCAGGCCCAGCACGGCGCCCAGGATGCCGATGGTCGGCGCATAGCCGGCCGCCGATTCCCAGATCTTCGCCGCCTGGCGCTGGCTGCATTCGTAGGCGGTCAGTTCGATCTCGAGGATGCCGCGCAGCTTGTCCGGATGGATGCCGTCGATCACCAGGCGCAGGCCTTTCTGGATGAACTTGTCATTGGTGCCCTGCATGTACTGTTCGAGCGACAGCAGGCCGTCGCGGCGCGCGTGCGAACTCCATGCGGTGATTTCACGGGCCAGCGAAATGCGCCGGCTTGGCGGCGGCCGGAACACCCAGCGCAGCATGCGCACGCCGCGCAGGAAGGTGGCCGATTCGTTTTGCAGCAGCACGGCGCCGAAGGTGCCGACGACCACAATGGAAAACGCCGCCGGCTGCACCAGCGAGGCGAACTTGCCGCCGTCCATGCTGTGGCCGAGCAGCAGCCCGGCCAGCGCGATCACAACACCGACTATGCTGGCCCAGTCCACGCCTGCTCCCGTAGTGCCGCACGCAACCGCGACACCGCCTGGGTGTGCAGCTGCGAAACGCGCGATTCAGATACGCCCATGACGGCGCCGATTTCCTTCAGGTTCAATTCTTCTTCGTAGTACAGGCCCATCAGGATCTTTTCGCGCGGCGGCAGGCCGTCGATCGCGTCGATCACCGCCTGGCGGAAGTCGCCTTCCATCAATGCCGCAAGCGGGTCGGCGTCATCGACCGCATAACGGTCGAGGAAGCTGTCGCTGCCGTCTTCGGAATGAAAATCTTCGTAGTAGACCAGCTGGTGGCCGCCGCCGTCGGACAGCATGTCCTGGTAGTCGGCCAGCGACATCTTGAGGTATTTCGCCACTTCCGATTCGGTCGGCGGCTGGCCCAGCTTTTGCTGGAGGGTGGCCATCGCGGTTTCGATCTTGCGCATGTTCTGGCGCATCGAACGGGGCAGCCAGTCGCTGTTGCGCAGCTCGTCGAGCATGGCCCCGCGGATGCGTAGCACCGCGTAGGTCTCGAACTGGGCGCCGTGGGTTTCTTCGTAGCGGCTGATGGCGTCCAGCAGGCCGATCATGCCGGCCTGCACGAGGTCATCGACTTCCACACTCGGCGGCAGCTTGGCCTTCATGTGGTGGGCGAGACGCTTTACCAACGGCATATGCTCCGTCAGTAAATGGTTCTTGTCCGCTTTGCCTTTGACCGTGTACATGTTCAATGTGTGTTTTAAGCGCCCAGTTGGGTAGTGCCGCCAGTACGGCCGAGTTGTGGCATGCCAGGCAGCGCGAAGCGGCCCGCCAGGCGGCGGAACGCGACCGACGCGCCTGCCAACGGGAACGCATCGACTACCGATCGGCCCAGGCGCGCTGCGCGGTGCAGGTGCTCGTCGGCGGGCACGGATCCCATCGACGTCAGCTGCACTGCCAGGTAGCGGCTTGCCGCGGTTGCCATATTATCGTATACCACCTTCGCTTCTGTCTCAGAAGCATTGGTTACAAGAATCCCGAATGGGCGGCGGCCATATTGCTGGGACAGACGCTTGATCAATGAGTAGGCATTGGTGATCGATGCGGCGCTGGTCGAGACCTGCACCACGATCTCGGACGCGGCCATGACCGGCAGCGGCAAGCTGTCGTCGTCGGCCAGTTCGCCGTCCACCATTACGATGCCCGATTGCTTGACCAGCACCTCGAAAGTCTTGGCCATGCGGCGCGCGTCGTCGGCGTCGTAGCGGCCACCGTGCAACATGCCGACCACGCCAAAGCCTTGCGGCGCCTGGTGGATCACCTGGTTCAGCGCGCACTCCTGGCGCGCCACCGACAGCAGGCTGGGCGCGCCGTCGATGCCAAGCCGGCGGGCAATGCCCTGGCCGCGCTCGCACGCGTCCACCAGCAGCACGTCGCTGCCGGCGTGGGCCAGCGAGGCGCCAAGGTTGACCAGCATGGCGCCCTTGTCGTCTTGCGGCGTGGCGGACAGGAAGGTGACGATGCGCGGCTTCGGTCCCGCCAGCATCCTGCGCAGGCCTTCGGCCTGGTCGAAATCGAAGTTAGCCAAGGTGCACCTCGCGCAGCGTACGGTCGTTGCGCGCGGTGCTGGCCGCGGCCATCAGCAGCGGCAGCTCGGCATCGGAGAATTGGGTGGCGACGGCGTCGCGCTTCGTACGGAAGGCGCGGTCGACCAGCATGCCGCGGTCGGCCAGGTGCAGGTCTTCCGGCACGCGCTGGCCGTTGGAGATATAGAACAGGTTCAGCTTCTGGCGGATGATGACGTCGAGCACGTTGCCGATCGACGCTGCTTCATCCAGCTTGGTCATGATGCAGCCGGCCAGCCCGCTGCCCTGGTAGGCGCGCACCACTTCGTTCAGGGTTTCGTTGGTCGAGGTGGCGTTCAGGCACAGCAGGCGCTTCACGTCGGCGCCGCTGCCGGACAGCATGGCCACCTGCTCGGCCACGTTCTGGTCGCGCTGCGACACGCCGACGGTGTCGATCAGCACGGTGTGCTTGTTGCGTAGTTCCTTCAGGGCGATGCGCAGGTCCGCTTCGTCCTTTACCGAGTGCACCATCACGCCGAGGATCTTGCCGTAGATGCGCAGTTGTTCGTGGGCGCCGATACGGTAGGCGTCGGTGGTGATCAGGGCCAGCTTTTCCGGGCCGTGGCGCATCACGCAACGGGCCGCCAGCTTGGCGGTGGTGGTGGTCTTGCCGACGCCGGTCGGACCGACCAGCGCAAACACGCCGCCCTTTTCCAGGATCTCGTCTTCGTTCTCGAGGGTGGCCAGGTTGCGGTTCAGCACCGTCTTGATCCAGCGAAGGCTTTCTGCCGAGTCTTTACCGGCAGGCAGTTTTTCAATCAGGTAGCGCGACAGGCTGGCCGAGAAACCGGCCGCCAGCATTTCGCGCAGCACGCCGGCCTTTTGCGGCTCGCGCTGGGCGGTGGCGCCCCAGGCGATTTCGGCCAGCTGGGTTTCCATCTGGCCGCGCATCGCGCGGATCTCTTCCATCATGCCGCTCATTTCGGCGGCAGCGCTGTCCTTGGCATGGGCGATGGCCGCTTGCATCAGCGACGACATCTGGGCCATGTCGAAGGCAGGCGCCTGTGGCGCGGCGTGCGGCACGTACGGGTCTTGCGGCGCGGCGGCGCGGCGGTTGACGACAGGCTCGGCGGGCATCTGCAGGCTCGGGCGTGGCTGGGCCATTTCCGTGTCCGGCGCGGGAGCGGCAACCGAGGCGGCGTCGTCGCTGGCCAGGGCCAGGATTTCAACCACGCCGTCCACCGGACGGTTCGAGAGGATAACGGCGTCGGGCCCGAGGGCATCGCGTACCTTGCGCAGTGCCTCGCGTGACGTAGCGGCGGTGAATTTCTTGACGTTCATTTTGCTCAACTCCCGGATACCTGCTTCACGTGCCGCCACATGGCGCACATTGTCGATCTCATAGGAGTCATTATTGACGATGCTCTGAAGAAACCATCGGGGGAAAAGGCGGGGAAATGGGGGTTATTTCAACGCCGTCCGCATCGTCGTTCCCGCGCATGCGGGAATCCATGGTGTGCTTGCTGAGCATGGATTCCCGCTTTCGCGGGAACGACGGGGGGGGAACATTAACCTGGTACGCCCACCAGGCTGGTCACCTTGATGGTTTTGGTTTCCGGCACTTCGTTGTGCGACAGCACCTTCAACTGAGGCAATGCGCGGCGCAGGAAGCGCGACAGCAATGGACGCAGCGGTCCCGGCACCAGCAGCACCGGCGTCAGTCCCAGCGCCTCCTGCTGCTGCGCTGCGGCGCCAGCCTGCTGGGCGATGGTGTCGGCCAGCCCCGGCTCGATGCCGCTGCCGTCGCCGCCCGCCCCCATGGCCTGCATCAGCAAGCGCTCAAGGCGGTTATCCAGGGTCATCACGGCCAGCTCGTTAGTGCCCGGGAACAGTTGCTGGACGATTGCACGGCCCAGCGCGATGCGCACCAGCGCGGTCAGTTCGTTCGGGTCCTGCGTCTGCACGGCGTATTCGGCGAGGGTTTCGATGATCGAGCGCATGTCGCGGATATGCACGCCTTCGACCAGCAGGTTCTGCAGCACTTTCTGCAGGGTCGACAGCGACACCAGCTTTGGCACCAGGTCCTCCACCAGCTTTGGCGATTCCTTGCCAAGGTGGTCGAGCAAGGCCTGCACTTCGCCCCGGCCCAGCAGTTCCGACGCATGGGTGGTGATCAGGTGGTTCATGTGCGTGGCAACAACGGTACCGGCGTCGACCACGGTGTAGCCCATGCTCTGCGCTTCGTCGCGCAGGCCGGCGTCGATCCAGGTGGCGGGCAGGCCGAACGCCGGGTCGGTGGTGACCAACCCTGGCAGGTTGCCGGTCGCCATGCCCGGGTTGATCGCGAGGAACTGGCCGTTCAGCGCTTCGCCGCTGCCCACTTCCACGCCCTTGAGCGTGATGCGGTAAGCCGATGGCTTCAATTCCAGGTTGTCGCGGATGTGCACCGGCGGCGCCAGGAAACCAACTTCCTGGGCGAACTTTTTGCGGATGCCTTTGATGCGCTTGAGCAGCTCGCCATTCTGGCTCTTGTCGACCAACGGAATCAGGCGGTAGCCCACTTCGAGGCCGAGGGTGTCGACCGGCATGATGTCCTGCCAGGTCGCCTCTTCCTGCTCCGGCGCTGCGGTTGGCGAGGTCGCCGCCGCGGCGGCAGCGGCCACCTCTTCCGCCTTGGGAGCCCTGTCGCGCCTGGCCACCAGGTAGCCAGCGCCGCCGAGCATTGCCGCCAGCATCAGGAACACCAGGTTAGGCATGCCAGGGATCAGGCCCATGCCGCCGACGATGACGGCAGTGATGTACAGCACTTCAGGCTTGGCGAACAGCTGGCGCACCAGCTGGGTGCCGACGTCCTGGTCGCTGGCCACGCGCGAAACCACGATACCGGCCGCGGTCGAGATGATCAAGGATGGAATCTGCGCTACCAGGCCGTCACCGATGGCCAGCAGCGTGTAGGTCTTGGCGGCGTCGCCGAAGGCCATGTCGTGCTGCATGATACCGACCAGCAGGCCGCCGATCACGTTAATGACGGTAACCATGATGCCGGCGACAGCGTCGCCGCGAACATACTTCGAGGCACCGTCCATCGCGCCGTAGAACTCGGCTTCCTGCGCCACTTCGGTACGGCGGCGGCGTGCTTCGTCTTCCGCAATCAGGCCGGCATTGAGGTCGGCGTCGATCGCCATCTGCTTGCCCGGCATCGCGTCCAGGGCGAAGCGCGCGCCCACTTCGGCGATACGGCCGGCGCCCTTGGTGACGACGGTAAAGTTAATGATGGTCAGGATGATAAAGACGATGATGCCGACGGCGTAGTTACCGCCGATCAGGAAGTGGCCGAAAGCCTCGATCACCTTGCCGGCCGCGGCGGCGCCCGTGTGGCCTTCGGTCAGCACAACGCGCGTCGATGCCACATTCAGCGACAGGCGCAGCATGGTCGATACCAGCAGGATCGCCGGGAAAGCCATGAAATCGAGCGGCTTGACCGTGTACAGACTGGTCAGCAGGACGATGACCGACAGCGCGATGTTGAAGCTGAAGAACAGGTCCAGCACGAATGCCGGCAGCGGCAGGATCATCATCCCGAGCAGCATGACGATGAGGACCGGCGCGGCCAGCGAGGTGGCGCCGCCCTTCATGTTGGGCATCCAGGCTGGAAGTTTCATGCTGTTCATCGAGGTGCTCCGTTATTCGTATCTGGTTTCTTTTGCGATGCCGGGTCGTGCGGATCGAGCTCTGGCGGTACCGGCAGCTTGCCCGGACGGTCAGGATGCTTGCCGTCGCCCTTCTTGAAGGCACGCAGCTGGAACACGTAGGCCAGCACTTCGGCAACCGCCGAGTACAGCGCTTCCGGGATCTCGTCGCCGATTTCCGTGTGCTTGTGCAGCGCACGGGCCAGTGCCGGCGCTTCCAGCATGGCCACATTGTTTTCCTTGGCCAATTCGCGGATGCGGGCCGCGATCACGTCGGCGCCCTTGGCCACCACGCGCGGCGCGCCGCGTGCGCCGTCGCTGTATTTCAGCGCCACCGCATAGTGGGTCGGGTTGGTGACCACTACGTCGGCGGTCGGCACCGCATCCATCATGCGGCGCTGGGCCATCTCGCGCTGCAGCTGACGGATCTTGCCCTTGATCTGGGGGTTGCCGTCCGATTCCTTCGATTCCTGGATGACTTCCTGGCGCGTCATCTTCAACTTGTCGTTGTAGTGCCACATCTGGTACGGGCCGTCGATGGCGGCAACCAGGCCGAGTCCGCCGACGATGAACAGGAATGCCGAGCCCATCAGGTCCACCAGGTGGGCGCTGGCCGAACGCACTTCCTCGACGGCCAGGCCGAACACGGCGTCTTTCTGGTTGACGACAACGAGGTAAGCGACCGCACCGACCACAACGGTCTTGGCGATCGCCTTGAACAGCTCGACGAGGGCATTCTTGGAGAACATGTTGCCGATACCCTTGATCGGGTTCAGCTTGCCGAAGTTCGGCATGAAAGCCTTGCTGGAAAACAGCCAGCCGCCGATCAGCAGCGGCGACGCCAGCGCAACCAGCATGATGGCAAGCGCCAATGGCAGGCAGGCCAGCATGACCTGGGCGATGTCGGAGGCCACGCGCTCGATCAGCAGGGTCGGGTTATAGATTTGTTCGCGGGTGAGCGCCAGGCCCGACACCATGCTGGCGTTGAGCTGGCGCACCAGGCCGCCGCCAGTCATCCACAGGCCGGCGCCGGCGGTCATCAATACGGTAAAGGTTGCCAATTCGCGCGATCGGGGCACGTCGCCTTCTTCACGGGCCTGCTCCAATCGCCTGGCTGACGCGGGTTCGGTCTTTTCTGCGTCGCTTTCGTCGGACATCGTCACTCCTGCTGGCTTCTCGCCTGAAGGTCACATTATTCGCGATATTGCTTCAGGACAATCGGATGAACAGGGCCGCAAAGTCCGGTCATATCGACGCTAGCGCCGCGCCTTAATTGTCAAAAACGCAATGTGCATTCATGACTATGCACAAGGGCAAGGTTGCTCAAGCGCAGCAAAATGGGGAATGGTGCAACGACCTGGAGGATGCACGATGACAAACCGTAACCGATCTCCCCTCGCCTGCGCGGCGTTCGTGGCATTGGCTTGCTCATGCAATGCGATGGCGCAGACCCGCTCCGAAGTCGAGGCAGCCAAAAACGCCCTCGACCTCAAGCTGTACCAGGCCACCACCGATGCGCTGGTCGCGCAGCGCGAAGCGGAAATCCGCAAGGCGACCGCCGAAGCCGAGCGCGCCGAGTTGCTGGCGCGCCTGCCGCCGGCCGAATCGAAAGCGCTGGCGGGAACGGTCAACAGCGAAGCCTTCGGCGCGGCCGGCCTGGTGCGCGCCTTCGACCTGGCGCAGGCGCTGTCCAGCGATGTCTGTACGGCCCTGCCGGCCGAGCGCAAGGCCACCATTTACGAACCGGCGGCAACGCAGGGCGTCGTCAGCGCGAGGCTGGTGAGCGACGGCATCAAACACATCAGCGACGACCTGTCACGCCAGAACGACGCGCTGCAGAAGTTCATCGACCAGCACACGCCGCCTGTCGCCAGGACCTTGTCGCTGGTCGGGCTGGCCGCGGTGCCGGCGACGATCAAGGCAGTGGCCGACATCTCGGCGCTGTTCCGCTCGAATGCGGCGGTGGCGTCGACCAGCTATGGCGACGATGCGCGGGCGATGTTCATCACCTCGCTGGCGCAAGCCTGCCCCGACAAGATCGTCGGCCTGGGCTCCGGCTACATGGGCGAATTCGACCCTTCGCAATACGACAAGCTGATGGCCAAGGTGCGCGCGCTGGTCGGCCTGCGCTCCGCCTACGGGGCGCGCGTGGCGATCGTGCAGAAAATGGCTGACAGCGCGAAGGGCGAGGCGAAGAAGGATTATTCAGCGGTGGCGAGTGCTGCCGTTGCGGTGTTGAAGACCGTCGACGCCTTCATCGATTCGCTGAAGGTGGGCGAGGCCAGCGACAAGAGTCCCCTGTTTAATGCCGGGCGCTACCTGGCCTATGGCGAACGTACCCGTGGCGCGCTGGTGCTGGACTTCAACCTGCGCCTCGAAGGCATGACCGTCATGAAGCACAACCTGTTCACCGGCCAGCACCTGCGCTTGTCGGGCGTGGCGCTGCTCTGGTACCGCATTTATGAAGCGAACGGCATGCTGCGCCTTGCGAATTCGGTGCGCAAGATCAGCGCGCCGGTCGACGTCGATTTGCGCGGCAAGGATGTCGGCGGACAGTTTTGGGATACGCCTTCGCGCTAGCTGTCGCTTCACTCCGTTGCTGGCCCCGGGCAGTTGAAGATTTCCGGCTCCCACCTTGGGCGCAGCGCCATGCGCGTCCCGTTGATTTGCAAGTCGCTGACGGCCGGCGCAACCACCTTGTAGCGGCCGTCGATGAACGCCTGGCGCAGCGAGGCGCAGGCAGCCAGGCTGGAAGGCAGCGTTCCCACCGCCCGCCACTGTCCAGGCTCGGCCTCGGCCACCACCACCACATTCGGAGCCGGTAACGCACCGAGCATGACGATTTCCGGCTTTCCGTCGGATGTCAGGTCCAGCAGAACGATGTCGCACTCCCCTTGTTCCCCGCGCAGGCAGGCCGGATACGGAGAGCCCTTCAGCAAATTCAAGTCCGTGTTCAGGAACGATGCCGGCAACCGGCTTCCTTTCGGCCACACCCGCGCGCTCGCACTGAGCCTGATTGGCGCGGGCCGCTCCAGGAATTCCTCCGGCTGCGGCCTCGGCCAGCTTGATTTCTGCACCTCCGCAATCCGGGCGCGCAGCGCCGGCGCATCCTTTCCCTCGAAATTGACACGGAGACTTTCAAGCGCCGCCTGTCCATAGCGCTCGCCCTCGAAACGCAGGTAGGCGACATCGAACTTGTCCACGGCGACCTTGCCAGAGGCGAGCCGCGCCACCTGGCTTGCAACCGACAGCCGGGCCGGGTCGCCCACTGGCGAGAACAGCAGTAAAAGCATGGCCACAACGACAAACGCATTCGCAATGTTGGTCCTGGAGATAATTCCAGGGCGCGCAACGGGCAGCGCCGCCCAGGCGTAGCCAAGGGCATAAACCGAAGCAACGATGAGGCAGGAAACCGCCACGATCCGGCTTGTGGTCCAGCCATAGTCGCCCACGCGAAGTGCCAGCGCATAGGCGGCAATCACGACGATCGGCACCAGCAGCATGCCGGCGGCGCGCACGCTGGCCTGGATGACCCGCGCTACCGCCACCTCAGGCGAGCCGTCCTGGTAAGCCGCATTGATCAGCACAACCAGCAGCGCCGCGGCGCCAAGCAACACCGCCGTGGCGCTACGGGTCGCCCACAGCGGTTCAAGACCCGTGAATGGCAAGCTGAGCAGGAAGCCGCCGATAACCAGCACGGCGACCGGGAGAATCCAGGACATCAACACCAGCAGCAAGGTGCGAATGCCGCGCACGATGGCGGGGCGCACATCGGTGATGTGCATCGCGCACGAAAAAGCCACGGCAATCACGGGAATGACGAACCAGGACTGCCGTAGCAGCTCGCGCAAGAAGCCCAGCTTAATGAGCTGGAACAGCTCGCCCCCGAGCAATAACACCAGCCACACCACCCCGACAAACAGGCAGCTCAACGCCAGCTGAACGAATTGCTTCCATGCGGTTTCAAAATACGCAGGATACGAGGCAATCCGGCGCTTTTCGGAGGCGGCCGCCATCACCAGCGACTGGGCGATAAAAAATCCGAACGCCGAGACAACAATGAGTTGGCCCGAGGGATGGAAAGCCCCCTGCGCCATGTGCGGGGCGGGCGTGCCCATCGTGCGCCAGCCATCGTGAACGCCGAGCGCAGCGGTGATGGTGGCGGCCACCGCCATCCAGGCCAACAGCGGGCGCCGCGCCAGCGCGCCCAGGCCGGCGATGCCAATGACCGGGACAATCAGCCACGCCAGCAACAGCGGCCCTGCCACCAGAGCGTTGGTCGCTGGCCACGAGCGCGCCTGGATTGACCGGTACAACAAGCAAAGCACCAGCCCTTGTAACAGCCCGATGGCGAGCCGTGCCACGACGATGTTGGACGAGCGGGTCGCGGGTAGCGGCCAATTGACGGCGACATCGGATGCTGACATGCAATCTCCTTTTAATCGGACATCGGGCGGCGCACGCTTGTGACAATCAGCGACATTAGCCCATGCACTTGTTGTAACAAAACGGATTTACGAAGTTTTAATTCTCACCATTTTGCACACAAATGTCTCATTAGTTAAATCACCATAAATATTAACTTGGTTTAAACATTTCTTTTTGGAATTACCGTATATTCCGTCCCCTTGACCCGTGCCGCCCGGAAATCTTGCTTCCTCGGAGCAATTCTTCCGCTTTTGGCAAGGGTACTGCCCGTGCTCAACGGTTGCAACTTTACACACCAAAAATCCGCAGCATGCATATCAAAAGCTCAACAATCCAGCTCCGCCAGGGAATCTATATTCTTCGCCATCCAGCCGGCGGCATGGCGCCGATCTCGGTGACGCGCGCGCCCGGCGGGGTCGGCAAGCTTGACATGCTCGCCACCGCTGGTACCGAGGGCGCGGTCTTGCGCAACGGATCGGACTGCATCGTCCTGCACGTGCGCGATGCGGCCGTTGAGATGCTGGTCACTGCATTCCTCCCCCGCGAGGGCGCGCCCGTGCCGGCGCTGAGGATAGACCAAGTGGGACTCGAACCAGCTCCCGGCGCGTTGCCGCTGCCGGCATCTGCGCCGCCACAGCCGGCAGTGCCCGGCGCCGGCGGCCGCATCCAGATCAGCGACAAGGGCATCTCGGTCATCGGCCACATCGAGCGCACCGGCGATGTGGTGGCGTCGAACGGCCAGCGGCTGGGCGATCCGTCGACCTCGTTACGCCTCGAAGGCTTCCAGGTCATGTGGCCGGACCGTCCGGCGGGCGTTGACCTCGCTTACGGCATCGCCGTGGAAGGCATGGGCGCCACGCCAGTGGTCCAGACCGGAAAGTTCTGCGGCACGCGCGGCAAAGCCCTGCGCATTACCGAAGTGAGCTTCGCGCTGGTCGGTCCACAAGCGACCCAGTTCAGGCTTGAAGGCACGGCCCACTTCACCGGCGGCTTCCAGATGCCGCTGGTGTCGGGCATGGCGGCCAGCGGCCCGAGCGGCCTGGAACACCTGACCGCACTCACGCTGCGGGTGCTTGCGGCGACGCCTGCGGCAACAGCGGCAAATCCATGGGACGAGTCGCCGAAAACCAAAGTATTCAAGTCGAAAGCCCCGGCCGCAGTGAAGCCGGCGGCCAGAAAGGTTGCTGGTAGCACTACAGCAAAAGTGAAGCAAACGAAGTAATTACTTCAACCATCATCGTCCCTGAGGGACAGCCTGTTCCTGGAACCGGCTTTAGCAAGGAGAAATATCAATGTATGAACAGGCATCAGGTGCCGTAGTCACGGCACTCCAAGGCAGCTCGGCTGCGGTTTTTAACAGCGCCACAATCGCTTCGATCCTGTCACTGACGACCGGAAGCGGCGATAGCGCGGTCGGCATTGACAAAGTCATCAGCCTCGGCGGCGCGGTCAACGTGGCAGCAGGTACTGAAATTGCAATGATCCAAAGCAACCCGATGGGCGTCACCACCCTGAACGCGCCGTCTGCCGCGCCAGTGGTCATCTTCCAGGGCGGCGGCGTTAACGCCACCTTTGCCAACGGCCAGGGCACGGCGAACGCCGGCGTGGTTGAGCGCGTTGTCGTTGGCACCGCAGCGGCTGACAAAATCATCATCGCCGACAACGTCAACACCCAGGTCATCGTCGGCGACGGCGACACCGTGGTCGGCGGCGCAGGCGCGGACACGATTGTTGCCGGCGTCGGCGACACCACGGTCCAGGGCGGAACCGGTTACACCATTGTCTCGCTGACTGGTTCGGATGCTGATTACACGGTGACCACGACCGCCGGCGGCCAGGCTGTCATCACCGGCGCCAACGGCACCACCACCCTCGATGGCGTTCAGTTCGTACAACTGAGTGGCGGCGACGCACTGGTCATCGCCAGCAACGCACAAGAGGCAGCCGTTGCAGCCCTGTACGAAGCCACGTTTGGCCGCGCAGCAGACGCTAATGGACTGGACTTCTGGTTCGACCGGGCAAATGCCGGCACCAGCCTGGACGCCATCGCCGAGGGCTTCCTTGGAAGCGCGGAGTACAAGGCCCTGGGTTCGGTGACCGACGCGGCATTCGTCAACAACGTGTATGTCAACACCTTCGGCAAAGCGGCAAGCGCAGCTGAGCTGGCGCTGTGGACCACCAAACTGGCATCCGGCGTGGCGGACCGGGCTGACGTGCTGACCGACGTTACCAACCGGGTTGCGGCTGACCTGGCGGACAACACCGAAGTCGAGTTCATTGGATCGGTAACGATCATCACCACGATCATCTAAGCAGCTAGTCTATGAATCACCCAAAGGGGGCGCATGCCCCCTTTTTCCTGCCCCTGTGCTCGCCGCGTTTGCGCGACGACGCACTCCTGAATAGTGCCATTCAACATCTGGAATCTGGCCAGTACGCCGACGCGCTTATTTCCGTCGAAAACGTCTGCCGCCGCTTCCCCACCAATAGTATTCCCGCGATTTTGCGTGCAAAGATTTTGCAGGCATGTCGTCCCGAACTCAGTTCCAAGGCCTGGTATCGCGCCTGGTGCTGCGACCCCGAGAACGCCGTCTTGCAAGATGTAATGCTGCGAGCCTGGCTTGGTTCCGGCGCGCGCTCCAGCGTGGCCGAGCTAGGCCCTGCCTTTTTGCCTGCGCGCTGCCAGGGCGGCACGCACGGCCCCCTGGTCGAGCTGCTGCGCGCGGCTGGCGTCCACAGCGTTGGCGCCTGCTGGAAGGCCGGTGAGGCAATCGAAGCCATGATTTTCGCACCGCCTGACGCGCCCCGTGCGCGGCTGATCCTGTCCGACGGCAGTGCCCGCTACGAATACGAGGCGCCTGCCGGCGGCGTTCGTTTTCGCCTGCCCTGCCCGCGCCAGGATGCAGTCTGGTCGCTCGCATTCTTTGCAGCGGGCGCCGCCGCGCCGGAACTGCTGCGCGGCTCACCGCTGGTGTTCGCGCCCACGCAAGCCGCACCTGCGGCGCCCGAAGCGATACGGCCGGTCTCCATCGTGATCCCGGTCTACCGCGACATGCGCCTGGTGCAGGCCTGCATCAACAGCGTGTTGGCTACGCTGCCCGGCAATCTCACCCGGGCCGAGATTGTCGTCATCGACGACGCCAGCCCGGAGCCGGCGCTGTCGGCGTGGCTGGACCAGCTTGCCGCGGCCGGGCGAATTACGCTGCTGCGCAACCAGTTCAACCTCGGCTTCATCGAAACCGTGAACCGCGGCATGCGCCACCACCGCGGCCATGACGTGCTGCTGCTCAACGCCGACACCCTGGTGCACGGCGACTGGATCGACCGCCTCAAGACGGCGCTGCACAGCGCGCCCGACATCGCTTCGGTCACCCCATGGTCCAACAATGGCGAGATCAGCAGTTTCCCGACAATCGCCACCGCCACGCCGGCGCCAACTGCAGCGCAGCTGGCTCAGATCGACACCATTGCGGCGCAATTGCGCGCCGCCGGCGCGACAGCCGATGTCGCATTACCGTCCTGCTGCGGCTTCACCATGCTGATCCGCCGCGATGTGCTCGACCAGATCGGCATGCTCGACGGTGTTGCGCTGGTGCGCGGCTACGGCGAGGAAGTCGACTGGTGCCTGCGCGCAAGCGCGGCTGGCTACCGCCACCTGAACGCCACCGGCGTGTTTGTCGCGCATGCCGGCACGGTTTCGTTCCGTTTTGAAAAGACCCTGCGCGTGCGCCAGAACCGCCAGGTGCTCGCGGCGCGCTACCCGCACTACCATCCGGAGTACCACGCCTTTATCAGCGACGACCCGCTCACCGCGGCGCGCTCGGCGCTGCGTGAAGCACTGGTGCAGGCCGGATCGGCATGGCTGGAAACATCGCTCAGGCTGTTGGGCGGCGACGCCGACCTGGCACGCACCCTGCCCGCGCCGATTGCCGGCAGCTGTACCCGCATCGCGGTGTGGCAGCACCGCATCGAAGCGCCCGGCAACGCCAAGGTCCTGCAGCTGGCCCGCCTGCTCGCCAGCCGCGGCGCCGATGTTCCACCGCTGCGCCTGCTGGTGATTGGCGATGCGTCGGAAGCGTTGTGGCGTACCGGCGTCGTGGACGTGGTTCCCGCGACGGTCTGGCAAGAGTCGAGCCTGTTCTCCGACGCTACCCTGCTCGGCCTGGCCGGTTGCAGCGTGCTGCTCAGCGAACGGGACAGTAGCGTTGCGCCCGGCATCGAACATGTCACCCTGGACGACGGGTTCGAGCCGCAGGCATGGCTGGCAACCCGCTGGGCCCCGAAGCGGCGTCCTGCCCCCACACCTCAGAAGAAAACAGCATCTGCATGAAATCAGAATCCCCGCTCAAACTTCGCGCGAAGACGCCTGCGCGTCTACCTGTCATGCGCTGGCAAGGCGCCATCGAAGGCGTGCATCGCGGCCACATTTACGGATGGGCCGTTGATACCCTCAATCCGGGTTCCAGAGTGGTACTGGAGGTGTACCGCGACGATGATGTGATTGGGTGCGTGTTCGCCGATATAGCGCGGACCGATCTCGCCGAAGCATTTGGCGCCGCCGCAGGAGGGCCGCTGGCCGACACCTGCCACGGTTTTATCGCGGACCTTGGCAGCAATGCAGATGAGCTTGGCGGCGTGCTGACTGTACGGGTCGCCAACACAGGCATTGCGCTGCCAGAAAATATCAATTTTTCGCCATCCAACAAGCCTCCGGTCTCCGCAACGAGCAATGTGTTCGGCGACGGCGGCCTGAACCTGCATGGCTGGGCATTCAACGGCGCCGACGAAACGCGCTCACTCGTCGTGAAAGCGTTCGTGGGCCACACCCAGGTGGCCGAAACAACTGCCGACCTTGAGCACCCTGCCATGCGCTCCTACGCGGTAGGCAAGCATGGTTTTACGCTCAACCTGCCACTGGCGCTGGCCGACGGACGCGTGCACAGCGTCCGCGTGGTGGACGCGACGGGCCATCCCCTCAACGGCAGCCCGGTGACAGTCTGCTGCTTCGGCAACGGCGCCAGGGCCGTGTTGCCGGACGAACGGCCGCCACTGCTCGACGATGTTGTGGACAGCTACGAACGATATCTCCCCCGTAGCCTCGGCATGGGCCAGTACGCTCAATGGTCGCGCATGTTTGAGCCGGCCGCAGCGGCATCCGGGCAATCCACGCTGAAGGCTGGATTGATCGTCACCGGGGACGCCACTGCGCAAGCCATCGAAGCTACCTGCGCCAGCGTAAGGGCCCAGGCCGGCGCGTCTGTCCAGCTCTTCAGTTCCGTCGCCAAAGGCAGGAAACCAACAACCTTTTCCACGCTTCTGCAAGCAGCGCTGGACGCCGGATGCGAGGTGATCGGCTGCGTACGGGCTGGCGATACCTTGCCGCCGCACGCGCTGGCAACTGCGCTTGAGGGGTTTGCGGAACCGGCAGCACAACTGGTCTACACGGACAGCGAGCACAACGGCCAACCCTGGTTCAAGCCGGCGTGGAACCCGGAGTACGCGCTGGCAAGCGACTATCCGCTCGACCTTCTGCTGATACGCAGCAGCGTGCTGGCCGCGTACGCAGAACAAAACGAACTCCCCGCCGACCAGGCAAGCCTCGCATGGCAAATGCTGGCGGCGGTATGGCCACAAGGCGCCGACGCGGTGATCCACGTGCCGCGCGTGCTTTACCAGTGCAACTCCGCGCTCGGCACGGCGGAAATGCAGGCCCGGACCGACGCCGCGCAAAGGGCATTGGCAATCGCTGAACCTGCGGCAACGCTGACGCGATCGGGCCACGCGGACACGGCCCTGTTCCAGCCGCGCCGCGTGCAGCGCCGCCTGAGCAAGCGCGAGCGCAGCAAAACGGTCAGCCTGGTGATTCCGACGCGCGACCGCGTCGAACTGCTGGAGCGTTGTATCAGCACCATAGCGCGGCACACGGACTGGCCCAACCTTGAAATCATCGTCATCGACAATGGCTCGAGCGAGGCAAAGACAAAAACCTATTTCCGCAAAATTGCAAAGTCGGGCGTGCGCGTGCTGCCTATGCCGGGTCCGTTCAATTATGCCGACCTGAACAACCGCGCGGTGGACGCGGCAAGCGGCGAGATTATCGGCCTCATCAACAACGACATCGAAGCCCTGCATGATGGCTGGCTGGACGAACTTGTTGGCCAGCTGATGCGGCCAGGCGTCGGCGCCGTCGGCGCAAAACTGCTGTGGCCCAATGGCATGGTCCAGCACGGCGGCGTGCTGCTGGGTGTCGGCAATGTGGCGGGCCATTTCGGCAACCGCCTGGCGGACGCTGACTGGGGCGACCACGGCCGTAACCAGCTGGTGCAGCGGGTTAGCGGTGTGACCGCTGCCTGCCTGTTGCTGCGCAAGAAAGATTTTATCGCCGTCGGCGGCATGGACCCGGTCGCCTTCCCGGTGGCGTTCAACGACGTCGACCTGTGCCTGAAGCTGCGCGCGGCCGGCAAGGCCATCGTCTGGACCCCGCACGCGACACTGCTGCATGCCGAATCGGCCAGCCGCGGACACGAGGATACGCCGCAGAAGCGCGCGCGCGCCCAGCGCGAGCTCGACCAGTTGCGCCAGCGCTGGGGGGAAGTCCTGCTGCGTGACCCGGCATACCACCCGAGCCTGAACCTCGATGCCCACAGCCATGCTTTCGGCGGACTGGCGTTGCCCCCGCGCGACCGCAGTCCACGCGGCGGATCGCTGCCAAAGGTGAAAAAATGACCGCCTACTTCGCCGTTCCCGCCGACGCGAGAAGCCATGCCGGACAAGCCAAACCAGTGCACGCTCCAGCACAGGCCGGACCGACAGCGCCGCGGCGGCTGTTGCACGTAGGGTGTGGCCCGGCCAACAAGGACCGTCTTCCGGCGTGTTTCCATACGGAGGGCTGGCGCGAAATCCGTTTCGACATCAACCCGGCCGTTCAGCCGCACATTGTCGGCAGCATCACCGACATGCGCATGATCCCCGACGGGAGCATCGACGCCATCTGGTCATCGCACAACCTGGAACACCTGAACGCATTTGAGGTACCGGTTGCCCTGGCCGAGTTCAAGCGTGTACTGAAGGATGACGGATTCATCCTGGTCACCCTGCCCGACCTGCGCGCGGTAGCGCGCCAGATCGTCAACGACAAGCTGGACCAGCCGCTATACATCTCCAAAGCGGGCCCGATCTCGGCGCTGGACGTGGTATTCGGCCACCAGGCATCCATCGCCGCCGGCAACCATTACATGGCCCACCGCACTGGCTTTACTGCCAGCAGCCTGGGCCAGGTGATGATCGACGCAGGCTTCGCCGAAGTGCGCGTCCACGAGGGCAGCCGTCTTGACCTGTGGGCGATCGCGACGATGCCCGGCACCAGCGACGGGGTATTCGACGAACTGGCGAGCGTGATGAAATGAACGTACTTTTCATCCATCAGAATTTCCCCGGCCAATTCGTGCATCTGGCAGCCCACCTTGCCAAGGAAAAACGAAACAAGGTCGTGGCGCTGACTGTGCATGACAACCCGCCGATCAAAGGTGTGGCGGTACGCGAGTACACGATGCTGCGCCCGTCCGCGCCGGAGACCCATCCAATGCTGCGCGATCAGGAAGCGAGCATGCTGCATGCCGAGGCCTGCGCCGCGGCGGCCCTGCAGCTCAAACGCGAGGGCTTCACGCCTGACGTGATCGTGGCCCATCCTGGCTGGGGCGAAGCGCTTTTCCTGAAGGACGTGTTCCCGCACGCCAAGCTGGTGCTTTACTGCGAGTACTACTACGCAGCAGAGGGCCAGGACGTGGGGTTCGACCCCGAGGTTCCACCGCTGACGTTCGCCCAGCGCTGCCGCTTGCGCATGAAAAATTCGACCAACCTGCTCAGCATGGAAATTGCGGACGCCGCCATTTCGCCGACCGAGTGGCAGAAGAGTACGTATCCGGCGTGGGCGCAGGAAAAGATTACCGTCATCCATGACGGCATCGACCTGGAGAAGCTGAAGTTCAATCCGAAAGCCCGCATTACGCTGGCCGCGAACGGCAGCAAGCCATCATTCACTTTCAAGCCGGGTGACGAAGTGCTGAGCTACGTGGCACGCAACCTCGAGCCGGTACGCGGGTTCCAGGTGTTCATGCGCACGTTGCCGGAAGTGCTGCGCAGGCGACCGGACGCGCATGCGATCGTCGTGGGTGGCGATGGCGTCAGTTACGGCCACCAGGCGCCGGGCGGCGTCAGCTGGAAAGAGCACCTGCTGGCCGAAGTGGGCGACCAGCTGGACATGAACCGCGTGCATTTTGTGGGCAAGGTGCCGTATCAGAGCTACCTCGACCTGCTGAGTATCAGCCGGGTGCATGCGTATTGGACGACGCCGTTTGTGTTGTCGTGGTCGTTCCTGGAAGCGGCGCTGAGCGGATTGCCGGTTATGGCCTCGGATACGGCGCCGGTACGCGAGTTCTCCGACCTACTCAGCATTAATACCGCGGGGTTCTTTGAAAAAGATGCCTTTGCAGAGCATCTCAGCGAAGAACTCAGGAGACCTGCGAAGCGCGCCTGCGTAATACAGGCGGAAGCACTCAGCCTTTCCAATTGCTTGCAGCACCAGCTTCGATTGCTTCGGATGTAAGAAATACGGATGAAACATTTTTCTGATATGGAGTTGAATTAGTGTACAGCCCAACCAAAACAAGAGCAACGAAGAACTCAGAGCCGGCCGCTGTCGCCGAGCAGGCTAGTTCCGCGCAGCAGCCCGCAACCCAGGTAATTTACCCGTTCGAGGTTTCACACGAGCTACGCACGGCGACCGATTATCGCGCGCTGTCGTCAGACAAAAAGTTCATCCGGAAGCTGATCGGGGAAGTGTCGGCGCTAATAGCCCGAAACAATATCGAAGTATTCTCGTTCGATGTGTTTGATACTGCCCTAATGCGCAACAAGCATTCGGAGGCGAGACGTTTCTATACGGTTTCAGAAAATTTCGCGCGCAAAAACGAAGGTAAGTTCTCGGTTGAAGATGCACTGGTCGCGCGGGCCCTTGCTGCGCGCGCAGCATACACCTTTGCTACACCCGCACCTGACGGAACTTGCGAAGGCAGTCTCGCGCTTATCTCTTCGCTGACCTGCTCGCAGTTAGGTGTCCCTGCAATGTCAGGCGACTATGTGAAAACCGAGTTTGCGTTCGAAAAAGAGCATTTGACGGTCAACCCGATGATCGTTGAAATAATCCGCGCATTCCCTTCTGTGAAGTGCATATTCCTTTCAGACATGTACCTCGAATCTCCGCTAATCAAGCGGCTTTTGCAGAACGGGTACGGAAAAAGCATCAGCGTTCTTTCGTCTGCAGATGGTCGCGGGAGCAAGCGCTGTGGCGGGCTCTATGGCATTGCCGCGGACCAGCTGGGCCTCCCGGGTGAACGCATCCTCCACTTTGGCGACAGTTTAGAAAGCGACTACCGCCAAGCGAAACGCAACGGGTGGAATGCGTTTTATTTGCCGATCTCCGACACCGAGCGCGCTGAGCGCCTCAAATGCCACGAATCTCTAACAACAAGCCTCACCTACGATGGCGTTGCCCTGAGCGGTCTCCTGCGCTTTAACTGCTGAAATTATGGTTACTTCAAAAAAAATTAAAAAGGTCGTAGGGCCAAAAGACCCTCACCACACCAATGTTGCGGCCGCGTTTAATCGAGCCGAGTTCGAGGCGTTCGGGGCTCGTGTTTTGGCACCTATCATGTCGGAGTTCCTCGGCCGTTTGCACGCCACTGTCCTTGCTGCGTCCTATCAGGGAATACCCTCACTGTTCTGCCACCGTGCTGGGCTGCGTATCCTGCATCTTTACACATGCTGGCTGGCGGCACGCAATGAAACCTTGCCAGCGCATGTCGCCACGATTAAGACCTCACGTATCTCGGCACTAAAAGCCGGCTTCGCCCGTGCGCCTGAGCTTTCGATCACTGGTATCGGCATGCACCTGCCCGGACTAGATCTTCATGCGGTCGCATCCATCCTGCTCGATGGAAAACTGACTGAGAAAAAGGGCAGGCTCGCCCCCATGCCGCTACATGAATTCATGAAAACCGACCACGAGGTTGCGCTCCAGATCGGAACCCACCTTAAAGATCAGTCCACATTGATGGCCAGGTATCTAAAAGAACTATCTGGCGGCTCTAAGCGCATGCTACTCATCGACTCAGGTTGGGCTGGCACTTCCCAGCTCGTCCTGGAACACGCATTCCCGGAATATACATTCGAGGGCGTGTATTTTGGAACCATTGGCAGGGCGAACATTCTGGGACATACTCCCGGAAAAATGCACGGCTTGATGTTCAACAGCGAGGGCTTCCAGTACAACCGTGAAGCGCCGGAAACCGCCTTCGTGTTGCACCGGCATCTTATCGAGAGCCTGTTTGAACCAGGGCTCCCGTCCGTAACCCATATCACCAAACGCGATATCGCAGGTCCCCATACCCTTCCCGAGGCGGAACTGCTCGAGCGTCCATCGTGCGCATGGGACGAGATGTACAGCGTAGTGTTGAAAGCCGTCGTAGAAGCTGCCTCAACAGGCCCAGCGCTACGCGCGAAGCAATACGAACATGCTCTGGCGGCGATTACCGAAGTTCTAGTGTTCCCGACGCCGGATTCAGCCCTCATCGCATCCGGTAAATTCCGCTCTAACGATCTCGGCCGTGAGGGCGGCGTCGACCCGCTAATCGAGCCGATTCAGCGATTTGAAGGCGATTGCGTCGAATGCCGGATCAACGATGCGCTTTGGCCGGCAGGCCAGGCAGCGCTCGAACACAAAAATCCGGCGATGCGTCGGCTCGCCCAGGAAAAGCTCCTTATGAAATCTGCGACGGACGAAAAACCGGCAGACTACTTTGTGGCGTCAACGGATGCACAAAAGAGTGTTGTTCAGAAAGATGACGTGGCGATCATAACGCGCACCAAGAACAGGCCGACGCTGTTACGCCGTGCTGCGGAGAGTGTGGCTAGCCAGTCATACAAGGATCTTGAGTGGGTGATTGTCAACGATGGCGGCGAGTTGGATGACGTACTCTCTGTAGTGAGAAATAGCATGGCGGATCCGAGCAGGATAACGATCTGTCATAACCATCGCAGTCTTGGCATGGAAGGGGCCTCAAATGCAGGTATCGGGTGCTCAGCCAGCACGTGGTTGGTCATTCACGATGACGATGACTCGTGGCACACCGATTTCCTGAAGACAACAACCAATTTCCTCAAAGCCAATAGCGCCGTGTATAAAGGCGTTATTACCGGAACCGTCCTCGTGTCGGAAGAGATCATCGGCGACACGGTAATCGAGCACTCGCGCCATCCTTATCAGGAATGGGTTAAAACGGTCCACCTCGCCGAAATGGCGACGGGCAACTTCTTCGCACCGATCGCTTTTGTCTTTAGCCGCCATGTATATGAACGAGTTGGCGGATATGACCATAAACTTCCCGTCCTGGGCGACTGGGACTTCAACTTACGCTTCCTGCTAGAAGCCGACATCGGCGTTATAAGCGCACCGTTGGCATACTACCACCATCGGAATGTCGGTAGCGCTGGTGCGTACAGTAATTCGGTAGTAGGGGGAATCGAAAAGCATCTAATGTACAACTCGATTGTACGAAACAAGTACATCCGCGAGTCGGCCAGCAATCCCAAACTCTCGGCCCTTGCAAACTTGGTTAACAGCGGCTACCTGCAGCTCGATACGAGGGGGCGGCTCGACCATGTTCGATCGTTGGCTGAACAGGCAATATATTCCGGGAGCGCAACTCAGATCGCAAGGAATAACGCATATTCGTCCAATGACTTGGATGAACGTTGGGTAATGATGTGCGCGCTAGCCACGAAGCTCTCTGCCGCGACAAACGAGGAAGTGTGCGTCGAACAACTCTTTAGGAACTATCAAACGAACGGCTTAGCGTCGCTTGGGAAAATAGACTTGGTGACCCCGCCTGACTTCGACGACGCAGCCTATCTGGGTCGCTATCCTGATATCGCTCACAGTGTCGCAATGGGAAACTTTAAATCGGGTTATCTCCACTTTGTCCATCATGGGCAGCACGAAGGACGCTTGCGACCCAAGAAATAATCCACAAGGCGTGAATTTTCCGGTGGCACTAACATAGAGAAATAAGCTTCTGTCGATGGCATGATCTATTAGCGCCGTCCCGATCCGACAATTTGGATCTAATCAAATATTAACTTGTATAAATATGACGAATCATAAACGGCCTGTCGTTGGCGTGTTTGGCACCAACGGAACTTTAAGCCGCGCGCTCTCCCAGCCCCAAACATCGTTAAAACTGGCAGGAGACAACACCGGAAATTTAGTCTACCAGTATGCTGCCGACCTGAATATTACAGATCCCAAGCTTTACTTTTCCCAGGCCGAAAGCAATGATCTGGACGTAATAAAGGATTCGATCGACGTACTACATATTCCCGCAGCTAACCAGCTTAATCCCAATTTTGACCTCGCAGGATGGGCACATATTGTTAATTACATAGCCAAGCCGGTATTTATCGCTGGCCTAGGCCTCCAATGTGAGCTCTCTGAAGACGAAATAGTGCTGACTGAAGGAACAGTTCGATTCATCGATGCCCTGAAACGGCATGCCCCGCTCATCGGAGTGCGGGGCCGGGCAACGCAACGCCTCCTGGAACGTCACGGTGTGGAAAACGTTGTAGTCACTGGCTGCCCGTCCAACTTCATTAACCGCTCGATTGACGGATCGACCATATCGGCAGCATTGGCACGCGCAGCAGACTTAACGCATCCGAAAGTCGATTTCTATCCCGGCACTCTGTCAAATCATCGCTCTACGGAAGCAAAACTGCGCGATCTGGTAAGCGGCTTTGACTGTCGCTACGTTTTGCAGACGAATCCAAATCTCTTCAACTTTATCGACGGAGATCGCGATAACCAAAAAACACTCGACTACCTTGCGTGGGAACGGGCTGCGTTATCTCCATCGATGTCGCAGCAGGACTATAACGACTGCTATTCAAAAAACGGATCATACTACTTCTCAGCCGCAGCCTGGATAGACTCCGCTTCACGACGCGACCTTGGAATCGGGATGCGTATGCACGGCGTAGTCGCGACTATTCAAGGTGGCGGGGCTGGGGTTTGCGTTGTATCCGATGGCCGCATTCAGGAACTCGTCAATACGATGGCCTATCCTCACGTTTCCCTTGATGACGTCAATACAGCGACATCCCTTCGCGAGGTGCTCGATAAGGTGAAATTTAATGCAGCTCGTTATGATGCTCAGCGTTCTAGCTTGTTTGAGCTCTATCGTCGCGCCGCGATGGCGTGTGGTGTCGCTGTCAATGAACGGTGGTCGTGAGGGAAGATTTTGGCAGCCGCGTCTGGAGGTAGAGTCCGCATATCTGATCTTACTAATGGATAAGTCTCGAAATGAAAAACTCGATTAGCGTCAAGGTAAATAAGTGCGGCAACCGGATAACCTACGAATATGAAGTAACGGGAGAATGGTGCGAAGCCTTTAATATTGATGAAATCCAGGGGTGGTTTGCAACTGCTGGATGTGGCGTTCGCGATTTCTTCATCGAATACGATGAAAATATCGAAAGCGTCCCCGACTCAATCGCAGTTATCCCATTTCTTTGCAACGTGCTTCCGATCTCATGGGTATATGACGCTGAGATTATCGCATCCGAAGTGGATGAGGATTTCTATAACAGCATTACAGGTTTTAAACGTGGCTATATAGGAATGTATCCGGATGCTGACCTCAGAGGTTCATTAACACCCGGTCGCCTCATTACTAATCGACTGTCGCCAGTCTCCCAAGGCTCGTTATTATTTTTTTCTGGTGGGGTTGACGCAAACTTCACCTTGCTTTCGACCTTGGAAAAGCGACCTCTCTTAGTTACCCTTTGGGGGGCCGATATTTACTTTTCGAATATCAAGGAATGGGAAGTGGTCTCCGATCAGAACAGGGCTGTCGCGAGGACGCTCGGACTTCAGTACGCGCCCGTCAAAAGCAGCTTCCGGTTCTTTATCAACTATCGTGTACTGGACGAAAAATTCGCCCGCCCAAATCAGGCGTCTAGTTGGTGGCACGGTTTCCAACACGGGATTGGCCTGATAGGACACTCAGCACCGCTTGCATGGAAGCGCAGCTTGCGCGAAATATACATCGCGTCGAGCTACTCGATAAAAGACGACCAAAATACGAAGTGTGCGTCCTGGCCTACGATCGACCAATTTTTACGTTTCTCTGACTGCATGGTTTCGCATCACGACTTTCGCTATACTCGGCAAGCCAAGTTACGGGAAATCTGCAATATGTCGGAGTGTCTGAATGTTCCAGTCACCCTGCGCGTTTGCTGGCAACCCGGTCACGCCACCAATTGCGGCAAGTGCGAAAAATGCCTCCGGACCATGTTCGGTGTGCTCGCCGAGAGTCGAGATCCTCAACGTTTTGGGTTTAGTACCGAACCGAAGCTATTAGTAGAGATCGCAGAACTTCTCAAAGCCAAGAAAGTTCGGCCGACAAAATTTTGGACGGAAATCGTCGAGAAATTGTCGGAAACTCCTTTATCAACGGAGAGTCATGTACGTGCGCTTATTGAGTCACACTATGAAGCGAAAGAACTGGGGAAATTGATATGAGCCTGAACAGGCTGCCTGGACGGCAGCCTGTCACTTCCGATGATAACACGCGACGATCGCAATTCATACCTACCCGATCGAAGTTCAACGGTATCGCCTTATCGGCTACTGCGAATGCAATATCAACAGCGCTGTGAACTACTCAATAGCCAAGTCGAAAACTCATTCCCAACCTCGGGATGGCTTTGAGCAAGATCAACTGTCGCCTGGAGAAATCCCAGCTTGCTGCCACAATCGTACCTTTTTCCTTGATAGCGGTAAGCGAAGACCTTCTCGCGTCTTAGCAACATCGATATGCCATCAGTGAGTTGAATCTCGCCGCCAACTCCGCGGGTCTGCTTCGCTAATTCAGCGAAAATTCCCGGCGTGAGAATATACCGACCAGCGACAGCAAGTGTTGTGGGCGCCAGTCCCGGTTTCGGCTTTTCCACGATACCAGATACGTCAGTCATAGTGCTATCAATCTCCGCACCGGATACAATACCGTAGCGCTGCGTGTGCTCGGGCGGCACGTCCTGCACCGCTAGTATGCTGGTACGCCAGTCTTTATATCGTTCGACCATCTGTGTCATCACTGGAGGGGTCCCGACCATGAGGTCATCCGCTAGCAGTAACGCAAATGGCTCCTCTCCTACCAGGCCCTGTGCGCAAAGTACAGCGTGACCCAGTCCAAGTGCCCTAGACTGTCGAACATATACACAGCTCATATCCTCAGGCGCAATGGAGCGCGCTAATTCAAGCAGTTCGAGTTTACCAGCAGCCTCGAGTTCACTCTCCAGTTCGTAGGCCGTATCAAAGTGATCTTCCACACTCCTCTTTGTGCGACCGGTAACAAAAATCATTTGCCGAATTCCAGCGGTGTACGCCTCTTCCACGGCGTATTGAATCAGCGGCTTGTCAACAACGGCGAGCATTTCTTTTGGCGCCGCCTTCGTCGCAGGTAGAAATCTAGTGCCCAAGCCAGCGATCGGGAACACGGCTTTGCGAATCGGAGTATTGATCATTAAATTAATTTTTTGAATTGATAACTGTCGAAAGCAACTGACAAAAGGATCAGTTTGAACCTTTAGCAATTCGTCGATTCGGATCTATTTGAACGGAGTGTTGTTTCGCCTAATTTATTGCTTTACAAGCATTAAGCGGAGAATCGAATTAATGCAATTCTACAAGAATCAATCCCGTATATCCATATCTAAATTATAACGATCAGAACTTATTGTTTTACAAAGGTCTTTTTAAAATGGACAACATTTGCATCGTAAAATAAATTGACAATCTTCTCCAAAGCTTTTACCTAAGGATTACAGTAATCGTATAAGAAACTCGCAGAACCGTAGCTGGAGTGTTAAATCTGTAAAGGTATTCCGTTTCGAGTATCGAAAAATGAATTTACACCTGAAGCAACAATGTGACAAAACATTTTCAAGCCCATTTTTCTTTCGTTGAAGTCCTCCCGAAAGCACTTACCAATACCCAGGGCGCGATTTCGCAGCATGCCGCGCCGGAGACGTGGCTCAGCAAAGCTTCCTGCCCTACGACGGCAGGTGCGTCATCCCTACTTCTTGCCCGAGCCGTTCGTCTCAATGCGGGCTAATGCAGCGATGATCGTGCGGTCGTCCAGTATTTCTCGGCCAGGGTCCCCGCGACGTCGTTCCTCCCAGTCTAGGTTGGCATAGATGCGATTTCCTGCCTTATGTTGAGGGTGGTGTTCGCTAACCCAGCCTAAAGCAGCCAGGATGATGTGGTGCAGCTGGCGCAATATCGCCTGCTCGTCAACCAGAGCGTCCGCCAGATCGGCGGATCGATATGGACGATTTAGATGTGGCGTTCTGCGAACAAGTGTTGCTTTGGGATGGTCAGGTAACGTGATGAAGTGCTTAGCCCCACGGATTGAGCAGTGGCACGCCCATTTCAGCAAAATCGGCAGTATTGCGTGTTACGACGGTCATTCCATGTACCAAGGCGGTGGCGGCAATAAGTGCGTCACGGACCGGGCGGACATTCGGCACGTGCAGTCCAGCAGCACGTCGCGCAACGGCAACGTCTATAGACAATGTTCGGCTCGCGAACGTTGGCAACACGTGCTGCTCAAGCCAGTTTCGAAGGACGCCGCCCTGCACAGCATCACGGCGCTCGACGATCAGGGTGCCGATTTCGATTTCTTCGACCGTGATTACTGAAATGTAGAGGCTGCTGCTCGACACGCGATCGGCCCACCGTACCACGTTCGGATCCGCCTTTCCGGCTCGTACCTTCCGGATCTCAGAAACGACGTTGGTATCGAGAAGGTAGTTCATCCAAGGTCGGCGGGGACCGCCACGTCACCTGCGCGCCCGAGTGGGAGATCAACCTCTGCTGCCTCTGGCATTGCCAGTAGATCAGCTATCTGGTCGGTCCGGGTCAGCCGCCGATATTCGTCAATGGACAAAAGCACGTGTGCGGGACGGCCGCGGTCGGTGATAAAAACCGGTCCTTTGTCGGCCGCTTTTTTCGCCTCGCTCGTGTTCTGGTTAAACTCCCGGCTGCTCAGCGTAGTTGTTACACTCATTCGCCCCCCGTCGTAGCAACGTTCCTACACTGCTTTATTTTAGCAGAATGGGGCTTCCTCCCACCCGGGCTCACGCAAACAGTTCATGGCGCGCCGCCTGGCTGATCGCCACGGTCGCCGGATGGCTCAAGCGCCGCTCGGTCGTGATCGCATACACTTGTTCCACCAGGGCCTCGGCCCGCCCCACCTCGATCACCCCATACTGCCGGCATACTTGCTCCGCAATGACATCCGGCGCGAAGAACAGCCCGGCGCCCGACTGGCCGAAGGTTTTCATCATGGCGCTGTCGTCGAACTCGCCGACCACGCGCGGATGCAGCTCGTGGGTGCCCAGCCACTGCTGCAGCCGATGGTAAATCGCGAAATCCTCGCCCGGCAACAAAAGCGGAGCGCCGTCCAGACAGGCGGGAAATTCCCCTTTCAGGGTGGCCGCCAGCGCCGCCGTGGCAAACACCGTCATGCCGCTCTCTCCCAGCAGATGGTTGTAGCCGCGCACGCTCAGGTGTGCGGGAATAGGCCGGTCGGCAATGATCATGTCGAGCCGGTGCACCGCAAGGTCGGCCAGCAGGCTGTCCAGCCGGCCTTCGCGGCACACCAGGTACAGCGGCTCAGGCAAGCTGAGCGCGGGTTCGACCAGCCGGCATGCGATCAGCTTCGACACCGAATCGGCGAAGCCGAGCCGGAAACTGCTCGCCGCCCGCGACTGGTCACGCACCACTTCGAGCAAGGCGTCTTCGCGGCTGAAAATGTCGTCGGCATAGGCCAGGATGCGCCGCCCGCTGTCGCTCAGCTCCAGGTTGCGCCCGCTGCGACGGAACAATTCCACCCCCAGGGTCGCGGCAAACTCGCTCAGCTGGCCCGAGATGGTCTGGGGCGTCACGTGCAATTGCCGGGCGGCGCGCGCGATGCTGCCGCTCTTGGCAACGATCCAGAAATAGCGCAGGTGCTTGAAGTTGAGCGTTGCCATAGATTCGCAGTTTTTTTCGATGAATCGCTCAAGTATATTCGATTTGTACGAAGTATTGCCGCGCCGTTATGATGACCTGACATTGATTATTGAAGGAGATGACCATGGACGGGGCAGCGTCGATGAACGGATTAGACACCATTGCGACCGGCCCGATGTGGGCAGGCTTTATTTTCTTTGTGCTGGTCATGCTGGCACTCGACCTGTTCGTTTTTGGCGGCAACAAGGCCCACAAGGTCAAGGTGAAGGAAGCGGCGATCTGGTCCGCCGTCTGGGTCGGCCTGGCGATGCTGTTCAACGCCGGCCTGTGGTGGTACCTGAACGGCACGGCCGGGCCGGAAATCGCCGACCAGAAAGCGCTGGAGTTTTTCTCGGGCTACCTGATCGAGAAGGCGCTGTCGGTTGACAATGTATTCGTGTTCCTGCTGATCTTCACCGCCTTTCAGGTGCCCCAGCAGTACCAGCGCCGCGTGTTGCTCTACGGCGTGCTGGGCGCGATCGTCATGCGCGCCATCATGATCATGGCCGGCGCCTGGGTGGTCAGCGAATTTAGCTGGGTGCTGTATGTATTCGGCGCCTTCCTGCTCATTACCGGCATGCGCATGCTCGTCGCGGTGGACGCCAAGCCTGATGTGGAAAACAACCCTGTGCTGAAGATTGCCCGGCGTTACCTGCGGGTGGCCGAAGGCGATCACGGCGAGCGCTTTATCGTGGTCAAGAACGGCGTGCGCTACGTTACGCCGCTGTTCCTCGTGCTGTTGCTGATCGAAGCGACCGACCTGGTGTTCGCCGTCGATTCGATCCCGGCGATTTTCGCCATCACCCAAGACCCGTTCATCGTGTTCACGTCGAACCTGTTTGCCATTCTGGGCCTACGGGCCTTGTATTTCCTGCTGGTGGATGTGGCGGACCGCTTCCACCTGCTCAAGTACGGCCTGGCGATGGTATTGGTGTTCATCGGCGCCAAGATGTTGATCATGCCGTGGTACCACATGCCGGTGCAGGCCTCGCTGACAGTGGTGGCCGTGCTGATCGCGTCGAGCTGCATCGCCAGCGTGTGGGTGACCCGCAAGAAGAAATAAGCAGGAGGGCCCGCCTGGCGGGCCCTCAATTTTTTTCGTACAAGATGTTCTAGATTGGAGACGTATGCGCAGCTACCACCCAGACAGCCCCGACGCCGCGGGCCGTATCCTTGCCCTGACGATGATCGTCGACGGCAAGCTTGCAGTATCGGAAATCGCCGCCATGGACAGCAGCAAAATCCTCGACCATATCGACCTGGACCTGCCGGGCTTCCAGCGCATGTTGCAGGAGCTGTGCGACGACCTGCTGTCGTCGCGCCCAGCCGACGCCATCCAGCTGGACGACGCCCTGCTCGACCGGGTGCTGGCAGAGATCGCGCACCCGGATTTGCGGCGCCGTCTATTGCAAGCCATGTGGCACATTGCCGATGCGGACGATTGGCTGGCCGACGCCGAGGCGGTGTTGCTGACGCGGGCCAGCAACGCATGGTCGGCCGAGCGCAACTTCGCCGGCGCGACTGCACGATCAGCGTGAACGCTTCGCTTCCGCCTGTTTCACAGCCTGGTCGATGGCGCCGAAGATCGACTTCCCGGCAGCATCGAGCATCTCGATCTTGATCGTGTCGCCAAACAGCATGAATGGCGTGCTCGCCACGCCATCGGCGATCATCTCCAGGCAGCGCTTTTCGGCGATGCACGAATAGCCGCGGCTGGCATCCTTGTTCGACACCGTGCCGGAGCCGACAATGCTGCCGGCGCGCGCGTTGCGCGTCTTGCACAGGTGGGCGATCAATTGCGGGAAATTGAATACCATGTCGACACCGGCTTGCGGCTGGCCGACCAGCTTGCCGTTCCAGGTCGAACGCAGCGGCAAATGCACCTTGCCACCTTTCCACGCATCGCCCAGTTCGTCCGGGGTGACTGCCACCGGCGAAAAGCTCGACGCCGGTTTCGACTGCAGGAAGCCGAAACCTTTTGCCAGCTCCGGCGGAATCAGGTTGCGCAGCGAGACGTCGTTCACCAGCATCAGCAGCCTGATCTGCTGGTGCGCCTCGTCGGCGGTTGCACCCATCGGCACATCGCCCGTAATCACGGCCACTTCGGCCTCGAAGTCGATGCCCCACTCTTCGTGCGCCAGCACGATGTCGTCCATCGGCCCGATGAAGTCGTCGCTGCCGCCCTGGTACATCAGCGGATCTTCCCAGAACGATTCGGGCATCTCGGCATTGCGCGCCTTGCGCACCAGCTCGACGTGATTGACGTAGGCCGAACCATCCGCCCACTGGTAGGCGCGCGGCAGCGGCGCCATGCACCTGGCCGGGTCGAAGTCGAAGCTGCGGCGGCTGCGGCCACTGTTCAAGAGCGTCGACAGCTCGTTCAGCTGGGGCGCGATGAAGGCCCAGTCGTCGAGCGCCGCCTGCATGGTCGGGGCGATGCCGTCGGCAAGGTGGGCGGTTTTCAGGTCGCGCGAGACGACAGCAAGCTGGCCGTCGCGCGAACCATCGTTGATGGTGGCGAGTTTCATAGGGTCGGTAAAATTTAAGGGACGAGCAGGTCGAGCTGCGCTTGCTCCAGGAAGCACCATTCGCCTTCGGCCAGCCCGAGCGATTCGAGCGTCAGGCCGCCGATGGCCGAACGGTGCAGCGCGCTGCAGTGGTTGCCGGCGGCGGCGAGCATGCGCTTGACCTGGTGGTACTTGCCTTGTTCGAGAACGATTTCGAGCAGATTGTCGCCGCGCTGCACGCACGACAGCGCCGCCAGCGGCGCCGGTTCGTCATGCAGCTGCACGCCCGACAGCAGTTGGTCGACCAGCTCCGGCGTCACCGGATCGTGCGTGCTTGCCTGGTAGATTTTCGGGATGTGCCGCTTCGGCGACGACTGCGCATGGATAAACGGGCCGTCGTCGGACATCAACAGCATGCCGGTCGTGTCGTGGTCGAGGCGGCCTACCGGCTGCACGTCGCGCCAGGTGAACTGCTCGGGCAGCAGGGTCAGCACGCCAGGATGATGGCTCGGCTTGCGCGAACATTCGAAGTTGGCCGGCTTGTATAGCGCGATGTACACGTGCTGGCGGTATTTCCACTCTTCGCCGAACACCTCGAGCACGAGGCCGTCGGTCTCGACCGTGGTCTTGTAGCTGTCTTGGATGTCGCCGTTGATCGACACGTCGCCGTCTTCGATCAGGGCGCGGCAGTACTTGCGGGTGCCGAAGCCTTGCGATTGCAGGATGCGGTCCAGGGATAATTTGCTCATGGGCGAGACTTTAACAGAACGCCAGAGTGCTCGGAAGCGCGCCGTGGGCGGTGCTACGGGGAAAGTTCATTGTTTTTGAGAATTTGAGTCGGCGCAAGCGACACGTTTGAGGAAGATCAAGCGTGCCCGGTTTGGGGTTGTTACACTGAAACATCTTTAGGAATCGGCTGAATGATTCTGGTAAAAATACCTAGCTCGTCCTTAAGGCAAACGCTAAGCCGGCAACGTAAAAAGGGGAAACAGCATGAGCGTCAAACAAGATTCTGAGCCGGATTTCAGCACCTCCCGGGACCTTGCCAATGCAAGCTGCGCTGTCGAGCCCTGCGTGGACGAGCAATCCGCGCTCTGCCGTGCCGCCCACATTGCCGCCAAATTCGTCATCGAACGCTGGCAGGACGGCAGCCGCCGGCACTGCGCCAACCTGAGCTTGCCCCACAGCCAGTCGGTCCGGGCCCGCTGGTATGCCAAAACCCATCAAGGGCTGCAAGACTGGATCGCGCGCGGCGGCTTTTCGCAGCCAGTCGACGCCCACGATGCCGCGTCCCTGAAAGGCGCGGGGGCGACACGCCCGATCTTGTACCGCGTCAGTGACGAGAAAGAGCGCTGCGCGCGCACCTGCGTGGGCTGAGGACCAATCGTCTTGTTGAGAATGCCGAAAAAATGAAAACGACGGCATTGCGCCGCCGTTTCCAAGTCCCTTCACAGGACGCACTACGAGGAATTAGAATTCTCTCAGTACCGCATTACAGAATGCAGCGGTAGTTCGCTTCAATCGAAATGATGCCAACACGGTGATTTGGTAATAGCGTCCCCCTTAGAATGAACTACAGGTCTAAATATAGAACACCTGCCTGAACATTCAAGGAAAATATTTGTCGGAAAATTAGCGCAACTGCGGAAGATTTCCCGGGCCCATAGCCTTGACCGCACCTTCCCCCACCGCGGCACCGAATTTCTTCAGCACCCGCTCAGGCAATCCCTCGTGGGCGGTGTAGTCCACAATATCCTCGACCTTGACGATGTCGCGCGCCACACTGTCCACCGTGCCGAAGCCGTCGGCCAGGCCCATCTCGACGGCTTTCGCGCCGCTCCAGTAGAGGCCGGAGAAGGTGTCCGGCGTTTCCTTCAGGCGCTTGCCGCGGCCGGCGCGCACCACGCTGATGAATTGCTGGTGGATTTCATTGAGCATCGCCTGGGCGTGCGCCTTGTGTTTTTCCGATTGCGGGCTGAATGGATCGAGGAAGCCCTTGTTCTCGCCAGCCGTCATCAGGCGCCGCTCGACGCCCAGCTTTTCCATCGTGCCGGTAAAGCCAAAACCGTCCATCAGTACGCCAACCGAGCCCACAATGCTGGCTTTGTTCACGAAAATGCGGTCCGCCGCCGCGGCGATGTAGTAGCCGCCCGAAGCGCACATTTCATCCACCACCACATACAGCTGCTTGGTCGGATAACCGCGGCGCAGGCGCTTGATTTCATCCACGATGATGCCGGCCTGGACCGGGCTGCCGCCCGGGCTGTTGATGCGCAAGACCACCGCGACCGAGCCATTGTCGGAAAACGCCTTGTTCAGCGAAGGCACCACGTTGTCGGCGGCGCCGCTGCCTTCTTCTTCGATGTTGCCCTCAATTTCGATCAACGCTGTGTGGCGGCCCAGCGCCTCGGCGTCGTCGCCAGGGAAATTCAGGTCAAAAAAGATCCACAGCCCGACCACCGCAATGCCGATCATCAGCAAGCGGAAGAAGATATGCCAGCGCCGCGCCGCGCGCTGTTCCTTCAATGTGGCGAACATCAGCTTTTCCAGCGTCTCGCGCTCCCAGTTGGAGCTGATCTCGCGCGGCGTCCTGCGGCTGTCGGGTTGGTGGCTAGTGGTCTCGTTCATACTCGCTTATGGTTCGCACTTCACGTCGCTTGCGGCGGCCGGATGAATTCATCCGGCTGCCAGTAAATCTTGTCGTCCAGCTCACGCACGGCGATCGGGCGCAGCCGACCTCCCTTGCACGGGCCGCCGGCGCACAGCCCGCTGTCGGGAACATAGATCGCCCCGTGGGTCGCGCACATCAGGTACAGGCCGCTCGATTCGAAAAACTCGCCTTCCGCCCAATCCAGCTCGATAGGAACATGGGCGCAGCGGTTCAGGTAGGCATGGGGCTTGCCGTCGTAGCGCACCACAAACCCGGTGGCGGGGTCGCCAAACGCCAGCACGGGAAAACGCACGCCCTTGCCGCCTTCGGCCACGGCGTCCGACGCGCAGATGAATACCTCGTTCGAAGCGCCCCCCATCAGGCGTTCTCTGCCAGCCACTGGTGCAATTCGCCGACCGTGCTCGCCGAATACAGCGGCGAGCAGGCGTGCAGCTGGTCGACCGGATGGGCGCCATACTGTACCGCAATCCCGGCAGCGCCAGCGTTATTGGCCATAAGCAAGTCGTGCGTGGTGTCGCCGATCATAACGGTGCGGCGCAGGTCCTGGCCCAATTCCCTTGTCAATTCCTGCAACATTGCAGGATGCGGCTTGGAAAATGTCTCGTCGGCGCAACGGGTTGCGTCGAACAAGGACAGCAGGCCCACGGCGTTCAGGGCGCGGTTCAGCCCTACCCGGCTCTTTCCGGTGGCCACGGCGAGGAAGTAGGCCTGCTGCGACAGCTCGGTCAGCATTTCGCGAACGCCGTCGAACAGCACCAGATCATGGTCTTTTGACAGGAAATGGTAGCGATATCGCTCCACCATGCGCGGATACCAGGCGGGGTCGATGCCAGGCATGACGGCCTGCATCGCCTCGAACAGGCCGAGGCCGATCACGTGCGACGCCGCTTCGTCGTTGGGCACCGGCAAGCCGAGGTCTTTTGCCGCTGCCTGGATACATTTGACGATGGTGGCGGTGCTGTCCATCAGCGTGCCGTCCCAATCGAAGACGATCAGATCAAATTGCTTTCTTGCCATGTTCTCCAGCCACTGATGGCGGCCGGCTCCTGTCCAGGTATTTGGTCGGTGGACCGGGTGGGTCCACCAATGAGGTTGATTTAGCGCTTCGCGGTGGTCTGCGGTTTTCCCAAGCTTACCAAGAAACGCTCACATTCCGCCGGTAAAGGTGCATTGACCGTCATCGGCTTGCCGGTTTCCGGATGCGTAAAGGTGATCTGGTGCGCATGAAGGAACATCCGCTTGAGCGCGCCGCGGGTGTCGTCGGCCTTGAGCAAGGCGCGGTTGAGGGCGAAATCGCCGTATTTATCATCGCCAAGGATGGGAAAGCCAGACGATGCGAGGTGAACGCGAATCTGGTGGGTACGCCCGGTTTTCAGTTCGGCTTCCAGCAAGGCAAACTTGTTCCACTTGCGAAGCAGGCCGAACACCGTATGCGACTCCATGCCGCCCGCCTGCACGCAGACGCGGCGCTCGCCTTCCGCTGTGGTGTATTTATGCAGCGGCAGCTTGATATGCTGGCGCGCATTCTGCCAGTCGCCCGCCACCATGGTCAGGTAGCGCTTGTCGGTGAGACCGTCGCGCATCTGCTCATGCAGGTTGGTCAGCGCTGACCTTTTCTTGGCCAACAGCAGCAGGCCCGAAGTTTCGCGGTCCAGGCGGTGTACCAGTTCAAGGAACTTGGCGTCCGGACGGGCCGCGCGCAGCTGTTCGATGACGCCGTAGGACACGCCCGAGCCGCCGTGCACGGCCACGCCGCACGGCTTATCGATGATTAAAAGGTGGGCATCCTCATGCAGGATCGCGAATTCGGCGCCCGGCACGGCGGCCTGGCTTGATTTCTCGGCGATGCGCACTGGCGGAATACGGACCACGTCGCCGCTTTCGAGGCGGTACATCTGGTCGATGCGGCCCTTATTGACACGTACTTCGCCTGAGCGCAGGATGCGGTAGACGTGGCTCTTTGGCACGCCCTTGCAGATGCGCAGCAGGTAGTTGTCAATACGCTGGCCAGCTTCTTCTTCGGTGATGGTGACGAACTGCGCTTGCGGTTGGAGTGCTGCCGGCTGTGATGAAGGGGGAACAACATCGTTTTGCATCTTCATTTGCTCTGTCTTCCCAGAAATTCTCTCTAAGTCCTTCATTTTGAATATATAATCGACAGGCGGCGGTCAAACCTCTGCTGGTGTAAGAATTAAAACGATATTTTACACAGGGGCGTCTCCATCGGCCTCGCCAAATTGCAAATTCGATGGAAAAAAATGTGTACGCACATTCCTGCGCGAATCAGGGTTGCACCGTAGTTGTAATCGGATACCGCGCATGGGTGCTGAATTGGATTGCTAGGAATTTTAAGGATAAGTACCGGCAAGCCGGCCTGTAGGCGGGCTCGCCGGATGATGGCGTCGATAACGCTTGTCGTTTTCGCCCGACCGGATTTTCGCCTCGTACCTGAGGCTTGTGAGGTAAAGGCCGTTTGCGTGCCTGGGTATCCAAGCCTTTGTATGTTCGCCAAACCGCGGTCTGGCCATTGATTTGCTCACCGCCTGGCTTGTAGCCGTGCCCCAGTTTGACCGGGCTGCATTCGGCAAGTTGCAGGTGATGCGTGCACTCGGCATGTCGATCGACCCCACAGCGCCTGTTACGGCCATGACGCGCAGCGTCAGCGCGCCGTACGCTTAGGCATACCCACCTCCGGCATCTCCACTTCTAGCGTACATCCCGTGTACTTATTGCCGCTTTAAAAAGCGGCACTGGATCGGCCCCCGGGCCGCGGAGTTAATAAAAAATGAAACGTATGTTGTTTAACGCTACGCAGCAAGAAGAGCTGCGCGTAGCGATTGTCGACGGTCAGAAACTGATCGATATCGATATCGAAACGGCGGGTCGCGAACAGCGCAAGTCGAATATCTACAAAGGCGTCATCACCCGCATCGAGCCATCGCTCGAAGCCTGCTTCGTCAGCTACGGCGAAGACCGCCACGGCTTCCTGCCATTCAAGGAAGTGGCGCGTTCCTACTTCCGCGACGGCGTCGACGTGCGCAATGCATCGATCAAGGATGCGCTGCGCGAAGGCCAGGAAATCATGGTCCAGGTCGAAAAAGAAGAACGCGGCAACAAGGGCGCCGCCCTGACCTCGTTCATCTCGCTGGCCGGCCGCTACCTCGTGCTGATGCCGAACAACCCGCGCGGCGGCGGCGTATCGCGCCGTGTCGAAGGCGAAGAGCGCCAGGAACTGCGCGAAACGATGGACAAGCTCGACTTGCCGCAGGGTATGTCGGTGATCGCCCGCACCGCAGGCATCGGCCGCAACGTCGAAGAACTGCAGTGGGACCTGAACTACCTGATGCAACTGTGGCGCGCGATCGAAGGCGCCGGCAAGCAAGGCAACGGCGCTTTCCTGATCTACCAGGAATCCTCGCTGGTCATCCGCGCGATCCGCGACTACTTTCAGCCGGACATCGGCGAGATCCTGATCGACACCGACGACATCTACGAGCAGGCGCACCAGTTCATGAGCCACGTGATGCCCGACATGGTGCACCGCGTAAAGCGCTACAGCGACGACGTACCGCTGTTCTCACGCTTCCAGATCGAACACCAGATTGAAACCGCGTACTCGCGCACCGTGCCGCTGCCATCGGGCGGCGCCATCGTGATCGACCACACCGAAGCGCTGGTGTCCGTCGACGTCAACTCGGCGCGCGCCACCCGCGGCTCGGACATCGAGACCACCGCCTTCAACACCAACTGCGAAGCGGCCGAGGAAGTTGCCCGCCAGCTGCGCCTGCGCGACCTGGGCGGCCTGATCGTCATCGACTTCATCGACATGGAAGTGGCGAAGAACCAGCGCGAGGTGGAAACCCGCCTGAAAGATGCGCTGCACCACGACCGCGCCCGCGTCCAGATGGGCAAGATCTCGCGCTTCGGCCTGATGGAACTGTCGCGCCAGCGCCTGCGTCCGTCGCTGTCCGAAGGCAGCCACGTGACCTGCCCGCGCTGCTCCGGCACCGGCCACATCCGTGACACCGAATCGTCGGCCCTGCAAGTTTTGCGCATCATCCAGGAAGAGGCGATGAAGGAAAACTCGGCCACCATCCACGTGCAAGTGCCAGTGGACGTTGCCGCTTTCCTGCTCAACGAAAAGCGCGGCGAAGTGCTGAAGATCGAGAACCGTCACCGCATCAGCGTGATCCTGATCCCGAACAAGCACCTCGACACCCCGCACTACAAGCTCGAGCGCATCAAGCACGACGACCCGCGCCTCGAAGACACCCAGGCCAGCTACAACCTGGCTGAGCAGGCTGAGACCGACATGGCCTACAGCAAGCGCCAGAAGGAAGACGTCAAGCCGCGCCAGGAAGCCGTCGTCAAGACGATTACCCCGGCCCAGCCTGCGCCGATGGTGGACCGCTCGACCGTTGAAGTACCGAAGGTTGCCGCGCCAGTGCTGACCGCACCGGCCGAACTGGGCTTCTTCGCCAAGGTGAAAGCCTTCTTCTTCGGCCCTGAAGAAACCGTTGTTGCAGCCCCGGCGGCACCTGCCACCCCAAGCAAGCCGGCGGCAGCCGACCGGGGCGAGCGCAATGTGCGTGGCCCGCGTGGCCGCGGCCGTGGCGGCAAGCAAGGCGGCCGTGAGCGCGAAGAGCGCGAGCCGAAGGCCGGCCAGGACGAAACCGTCAAGGCAGCGGAAGCCGAGACCAAGCCAGCGCGTCCACCGCGCCAGCCGCGTCCGCCGCGTGAACCACGCGAACAGGCCGAGGTAACGGCGGCAGGGCCACGCGCTGAACGTGGCGAGCGTCCAGAACGCGGCGAACGCGCTGAGCGTCCTGAACGTGCTGAACGTCCAGCCCGCCAGCCGCGCGAGCGCGCCGAGCGTACCCCGGCCATCGAAAGCCGCACCGACGAGCTGGCAGTAGCGCCTGTCGTGGCAGCTGCGGCAGCGGCCATCAACGTTGGCGTGACCGGCGAGCAGGAAGCACTGGCGCCGGTACCGAAGACCGTGATGACCATTGGCCCGAACGGCGAAGAAATCGAAGTCGAAGCAGGTGGCGACGAGCCGCGCCGCCGCCGCCGCCGTGGCGGCCGCAACCGCAATCGCCGTGACCGCGACCAGGTTGAAGGCATGGAAGGCCAGGAAGGCGAAGTCGAAGGCGAACAAGCCCAGGAAGCAACATTCAATGTTGCCCCTGAAGCGAGCGTCGTAGCGGCAGTGCCGGTTGAAGCAGCCCCGGTCGTCGAAGCGGCGCCAGTCGTCGAAGCGGCGCCAGTGGCTGAAGAAAAAGCGCCAGTGGCCGAAGCGCCAGTCGCAGCGACCTCGGTCGTGGCGGCAGACGTCGCGGAATCCGGCGCAGCGCCGGTACCGTCGGCTGAGTACGTCGCTTCCGAAGCAATGGCTGAAGCAGCGGCTGCGGCTGAAACCGCCCCGGTTGAAGCAGCGCCGGTCGTGACCGAAGCTGCAGCGCCGGCAGCAGCTGAGCCTGTCGAGGCGGCGCCTGCGCCAGCCGCGGCAGAGCCAGCGCCAGCCTACGCTGAACCGACCATCTTCACCCCTGACCCGGTATCGGAACTGGTTGCCGAGCCTGTAGCAGCCGAGCCAGCAAAGGTCGACGCAGCGCCTGCACCTGCTCCGGCCGCTGCTGTTGCCCCGGCCGCCGCCGTTGCCCCGGCGCCGATCGCCGACATCAATGAACTGCTCGGTTCGGCAGGCCTGGTGATGGCATCGACCGACCCGGCAAAACTGCGCGCAGCGCAGGAAGCAGCAGCCCAGGTTGCACCGCCGGTACGCAAGCCGCGCGAGCGCAAGCCACTGCCGCCGCAAGCTGACGAGCCGCTGATCCAGGTCGACACCCGTCAATAACCTGATGGGTGGTTGATACGGTAAAAAGGGAAGCCTCGCGCTTCCCTTTTTCATTGATGACAAAATCTATGCTGTCCTACAAACCTAGAACCCACGTCATTCCCGCGGATGCGGGAATCCATGCTGCGATGGCGGCGCCCCCTGCGTATGGATTCCCGCTTTCGCGGCAATGACGGATATGAGCTTGCTTCCCCGCGACACCATTCCTCCCCCGGTCACCTTGTCCCAGGCCTTCTGGTACTGGCTCAAACTCGGCTTCATCAGCTTTGGCGGCCCAGCCGGCCAGATCGCGATGATGCACACCGAACTGGTCGAGCGCCGCCGCTGGATCTCGGAGCAGCGCTTCCTGCACGCGCTCAACTACTGCATGCTGCTGCCCGGCCCGGAAGCGACCCAGCTTGCCGTCTACATCGGCTGGCTGATGCACCGCACCCGTGGCGGCATCATGGCCGGCGTGCTGTTCGTGCTCCCTTCGCTGCTGCTCCTGATCTTGCTGTCGTGGATCTACCTCGCCTACGGCAACCTGCCGGTGGTGGCGGGCATCCTCTACGGCATCAAGCCGGCGGTCGTCGCCATTGTGCTCGCGGCGGCCTGGCGCATCGGTACGCGCTCGCTGCGCAATCCCGCGATGATCGCCATCGCCATTGCGTCCTGCCTCGCCATTGCAGTTGCACGCCTGCCATTCCCGGCCATCGTTGCCGGAGCGGCAATCATCGGCATGGTTGGCGGGCGCGCGTGGCCACACCTGTTCCAGGTTGGCGGCGCCGCCGTACACAGTAGCGCGTCCTATGGCCTGGCCATCATCGATGACACAACGCCAAGCCCGCCGCAGGCGCGCTTTTCTCCGGGACACCTGTTAAAAGTAGCATTGATCGGTGCCGGAATCGGCGCCGCTGTCTGGCTGTTGCTCACAAGCCGCTATGGCGCTGCCGGCACGCTCGCGCAGATGGGCTGGTTCTTCACCAAGGCCGCCATGCTGACCTTCGGCGGGGCGTATGCGGTGCTGCCCTATGTCTATCAGGGCGGTGTCGAGCAGTACCAGTGGCTGAGCGCCACCCAGATGATCGACGGCCTCGCCCTCGGCGAGACCACGCCCGGTCCGCTGATCATGATCGTCGCCTTCGTTGGCTTCGTCGGCGGCTGGACCCACGCATTGTTCGGGCAGGACAGCCTGTTGCTTGCCGGGATAGCGGGCGCCGCGGTCGCTGCCTTCTTCACCTTCCTGCCATCATTCATTTTCATCCTCGCCGGCGGCCCGCTGGTCGAATCGACGCGCGGCAATGTCCGCATGACCGCGCCGCTGACGGCGATCTCGGCAGCTGTGGTGGGCGTCATCGTCAGCCTGGCACTGTTCTTCGGGCAACATGTTTTCTTGGCTGGAGGACGCATCGACTGGGCTGCGGTCGCGATCAGCGCAGCGGCCTGTATTGCCCTGTTCCGCTTCAAGGCGGGAACCATCAAACTCATTGCCGCCTGCGCCCTTGCTGGCCTCATGCTATCGTATTGGAATGGCTGAAAAAACAATCATGTTCCGGGACGAACGCAACACCTCGCCCGTGATTCCGCACCTGCTCGAAACGCCGACCGGCCTGCTGGGCGATGCCCTCGCGCGTCCACTGCACGACCTGCGCATCTCCGTCACCGACCGCTGCAATTTCCGCTGCGTCTACTGCATGCCCAAGGAAGTGTTCGACAAGGATTACGCCTACCTGCCCCATTCGTCGCTGTTGTCGTTCGAGGAAATTACCCGCATCGCGCGCCTGTTCGTCGCCCACGGCGTCGAGAAACTTCGCCTGACCGGCGGCGAACCGCTGTTGCGCAAAGACCTGGAACGGCTGGTCGGCATGCTGGCCGAACTACGCACGCCGGGCGGCAAGCCGCTCGACCTGACCCTGACCACCAACGGCTCGCTGCTCGCGAAAAAGGCGCAGTCGCTGAAGGATGCTGGACTGAACCGCGTGACGGTCTCGCTCGACTCGCTCGACGACGCCACCTTCAAGCGCATGAACGACGTCGACTTTGCGGTGGCCGACGTGTTGAACGGGCTCGACGCCGCGCACAAGGCCGGCCTGGGCCCGATCAAGGTCAACATGGTGGTCAAGGGCGGCATGAACGACCAGGAAATCGTACCGATGGCGCGCCACTTCAAAGGCAGCCCGTACATCCTGCGCTTCATCGAATACATGGACGTCGGCGCCTCCAATGGCTGGAACATGCGCGAGGTGGTACCGTCGTCCGAAGTGGTGCGCCGCATCTCGGCCGACATGCCATTGCTGCCGATTGAGGCCAACTACACCGGCGAGACCGCGGCGCGCTGGCGCTACGTGGACGGCGGCGGCGAGATCGGCGTGATCTCCAGCGTGACACAGGCATTCTGCCAAGACTGCTCGCGTGCGCGCCTGTCGACCGAGGGCAAGCTGTACACCTGCCTGTTCGCGACCCGGGGCAGCGACCTGCGCGCCTTGCTGCGCGATGGCCGCAGCGATGCCGAAATCTCGACGGCGATCGCCCACATCTGGCGCGCGCGCACCGACCGCTACTCCGAAACGCGCACCATTAATACGGACGGCCTTGTCCGCGGCGGACCGAAAGTCGAAATGTCCTACATCGGAGGATGACCCAATGCCGTTTCGTGAACAAATCACCGGCCTGATTCTGGCAGGTGGCCGCGGCAGCCGCATGGGCCACGTCGATAAAGGCCTGCAGCCATTCCGCGGAAGGCCGATGGCTGCACATGTCATCGAACGGCTTGCGCCGCAGGTTGGCGCCATCGCAATCAACGCTAACCAGAACCTCGATCAGTACGCGGCATTTGGCGTGCCCGTGTGGCCGGATGACCTCCAAGGTTTCGAAGGTCCGATGGCCGGTCTCGAAACAGGCCTGCGCCGCTGCGCCACCGACTACCTGGTGACCGCACCGTGCGATTCGCCGTTCCTGCCAGCCGATCTCGTCGAACGCCTTGCGGCCGCGCTTGAGGCGAACGGCGCCGACCTGGCGCTGGCCGAAACCGAGGAGGCGGACGACAGCGGCGAAATGCGTGTCCAGCCGCACCCGGTGTTCGCGCTCGTCAAAACATCCGCCCTGCCCCATCTGGCGAATTTCCTCGCCACGGGCGGACGCCGCATGGATGGCTGGTACGGCGCGATCAAGGTTGTACGGGTGCGTTTCGATGACGCCAGCGCCTTCCGCAATATCAATACCCTGCGCGAACTACAACAGTTCGAGAACGAGCAAGAATGAAGAACACGACACTGAACGACGTCACCAGCTGCCTGTCCGACTACGATCCCGATGCGCTCCCGGTGCGCCATGCGCAGCGCATCATCAACGACTTCATCACCCCCGTCGGCGCGATTGAACAAGTCGCCCTGCGATCTGCACTGGACCGCGTGCTCGCCGCCGACATCATCTCGCCGATCAGCGTTCCTGCGCACGACAACTCCGCCATGGACGGCTACGCGCTGCGCGGCGCGGACCTGAGCGAATCGTCGGCCACTACGCTGAAGGTCATCGCAACGGTGTACGCGGGACGGCCGTCGGGCATCGTTCCGCAAGCCGGCGAATGCGTACGCATCATGACGGGTGGCGTCATGCCGGAAGGCTGCGACAGCGTGATCCCGCAGGAGCACGTGGCGTCGATCAGCGAGACCGCGATCACCATCAACCCCGGCACCATCCGCACCGGCGACAACCGCCGCTTTGCCGGTGAAGACCTGATGGCCGGCAGCGCGGCGATCGCGAAAGGAAAGATCATTCGTCCAGCCGACCTGGGCCTGATTGCGTCGCTCGGCATCGCGGAAGTACCGGTGATGCGCCGCCTGCGCGTGGCGTTCTTCTCGACCGGCGACGAGCTGCGTTCTATCGGCGAGCCGCTCGAAGCGGGCTGTGTCTACGACAGCAACCGCTACACCCTGTTCGGCATGCTGACGCGGCTTGGCTGCGACATCGTCGACATGGGCATCGTGCGCGACGATCCGGAAGCATTGGAACAAGCGCTGCGCACCGCCTGCGAAAACGTCGACGCGGTGATCACATCCGGCGGCGTATCGGTCGGTGCGGCCGACTACACGAAGCAGATCATGGCGGAGCTGGGCGATGTGACGTTCTGGAAGATCGGCATGCGGCCCGGCCGCCCGCTGGCCTTCGGGCGCATCAACTCGAACGGCAAGAGCGCCTTCCTGTTCGGCCTTCCTGGCAATCCGGTAGCGGTGATGGTGTCGTTCTACTTCTTCGCCCGCGCGGCACTGCTGCGCATGATGGGAGCGCAGGCGCCGCAGCTGCTGGTCAAGGCCAGGTCGGCAGGCGCACTGCGCAAAAAGCCGGGACGTACCGAGTACCAGCGCGGCATCCTGTCGACGAACGAGCACGGCGAACAGCAGGTGCGTATCACCGGCTCGCAGGGATCGGGCATCCTGCGCTCGATGTCGGAGGCAAACTGCATGGTCGTGCTGCATGACGAGCAAGGCAATGTCGCGGCTGGGGACCTGGTCGACGTGATCTTGTTCGAAGGGCTGGTCTAGACGCCTGGATCAATCGCGAAAATAGTCGGAGCGAGGACATGATAAAGAACGTAGGCGGCACTGAGATCAAAGCGAAGCATCGTGCGTCGTGCCATTGCGGCGCGGTGGTACTCGAGCTGGATCTCCCAGACGGCATTGTCGACCCGCGCCGCTGCGATTGTTCGATTTGCCGGCGCAGAGGAGCGATTGTGGCCTCGGTGCCCCTGTCGGGGATCTCGATTGTTCAGGGCCAGGACGTGCTGGCACTGTACGAGTTCAATACCCACACTGCGAAGCACTACTTCTGCTCACGCTGCGGCATCTACACCCACCACCAGCGCCGGTCGAATCCCAATCAATTTGGCTACAACGTGGGGTGTCTCGAAGGAGTGAATCCTTTTGACCTGGGGGACGTTCCGACCAACGACGGCGTGAATCATCCAGCCGATAGATTGTAGATATCCCAAGTAAATCTACCTGAAGATATCCGCGTCCATCAGCTTCAGCGATGGACTTACCGCCGGCTTGAAATCCATCTGCTCAAACACGTCGCGCTCAAGGTCGATACCGGGCGCGATTTCAATCAGCTCCAGCCCACCCTCGACCAGCCTGAAAACGCAGCGCTCGGTAATGTAGAGTGCATCCTGACCACGACGGTACGCGTGCTCGCCCGAGTAGGTGCGATGCTCAACCTGGTCAACAAACTTCTTGCTGCGTCCCTCGCTCGCAATCCGCAACTGGCCGTCGTCGACAGCGATCTCCAGTCCCCCGGCGGTAAAGGTACCGACGAACGCGACCTTCCTGGCGTTCTGGCTGATGTTGATGAAGCCACCGGCTCCCGCCAGACGCGATCCGAATTTGCTGACGTTCAGGTTGCCGAAACGGTCGGCCTGCGCAAGTCCGAGGACAGCGACGTCCAGTCCGCCGCCATCATAGAAATCGAACTGGTAGGGCTGGTCGATCACTGCCTCGGCGTTGATCGCAGCGCCAAAATCAAGCCCTGAAGCCGGCATTCCACCGATCACACCCGCCTCCGCGGTCAGCGTGATCTTGTCGAGCATCTGCCGTTCGGCTGCAGCCTGCGCCACGCCTTCCGGCATGCCGATGCCGAGGTTGACGACGTCGCCTTCACGCAGCTCCATCAAGGCGCGGCGGGCGATGATCACGCGTTCCGATAACGGGGCAGGTTTGATGGAACCCAGCGGGAGCCGAACCTCGCTTGCATATGCTTCGCTGTACTCAGTGCCGAAGGTCTGGTGGTGATACTCGGGGTTTTCGGAGATGACGACGTAGTCCACCAGCAGGCCGGGCACCTTGACCTGGCGCGCGTTGAGCGTGCCGGCTTCGACGACCTTTTCAACCTGCACGATCACGATGCCGCCCGAGTTGTGCGCCGCCATCGCGATCGCCAGCGCCTCCAGCGTCAATGCTTCCTTCTCCATCGTGACGTTGCCGTGGGCGTCGGCGGTGGTGCCGCGAATGATGGCCACATCGATCGGCTGCGCCTTGTAGAACAGGTATTCTTCGCCGCCGATTGTCATCAGCTCCACCAGCTCGTCGCGCGCGCGGCTGTTGATCTTGCCGCCGCCGTAACGCGGGTCCACAAAGGTGCCGACACCTACTGACGACAGCAGGCCAGGCTTGCCGGCAGCGGTGTCGCGAAACAGCTGGCTGATGACGCCCTGCGGCAGGTTGTAGGCTTCAATCTCGTTGTCGATGGCGAGTGCCTGGAGCTTGGGCACCAGGCCCCAGTGGCCGCCGATCACGCGCTTGACGAGCCCCTGGTGCGCAAAGTGGTTCAGGCCGCGGTTCTTGCCGTCGCCCTGCCCTGCGGCGTAGACCAGCGTCAGGTCGCGCGGCAGTCCGGTGGAGGTGAAGCGCTGTTCGAGCGCCACGGCGATGTTCTCTGCAAAACCAACGCCGACGAAACCACCGGTGGCGACAGTCGCCCCGTCGCGAATCCGTTGTACCGCTTCTGCTGCCGTCACGACCTTGTTGCGCATTTGGGCTCCGTTGATGCCAACGCTTTATGGGTCCCCGCCTGCGCGGGGACGACGTTATAGGGTGTCGCTATCTCCTGCTTCGATTTCCGGCCCGAGCAGCAGCTGGGCCGCTTCGCTCGGCAGTGCTTCCACCGATTTCAGCCTGCGCGCCATCTGGCGGCTGCGCACTTCGGCGTTCTCGATATTCTTGGCCGCGCGCTCCAGGGTCAGCTTGGTCGCGCTCAGCACGTCGCCGAATTTGCCGAACTCGGTCTTCACCGCGCCCAGCACTTCCCATACCTCCGACGAGCGCTTCTCCAGCGCGAGGGTACGGAATCCCATCTGCAAACTGTTGAGGATCGCAGCAAGAGTCGACGGCCCCGCAATCGATACGCGCAGCTTGCGCTGCAAGTCGTCGGCCAGTCCCGGTCGGCGCATCACTTCCGCGTACAGGCCTTCAGTGGGCAGGAACAGGATCGCAAAATCGGTGGTGTGCGGCGGCGAGACGTACTTTTCGCAAATCGTCTTGGCCTCGTTACGCACTGCCTTTTCCAGCTCTTTGCCGTACAGGGCCACCCCCTCGGCATCGGCACGGTCGGCCGCTTCCACCAGCCGCTCGTACTGCTCCTTGGGGAATTTGGCGTCGATTGGCAGCCACACCGGGGCGCCGCCATCGATCACGCCTGGCAGCTTGATGGCGAATTCGACCCGCGCATTGGTGCCTGCCACCGTTTCGACGTTCTTGGCGTACTGGTCGACAGTGAGCACCTGCTCGAGCAGCATCTCAAGCTGGACCTCGCCCCAGGTGCCGCGCGTCTTGACGTTGGTGAGCACCCGTTTCAGGTCGCCGACGCCCAGCGCCAGCTGCTGCATTTCGCCGAGGCCCTGGTGGACCTTCTCAAGCCGCTCGGATACCTGCTTGAAGGATTCGGTCAGGCGGGTTTCGAGCGTTGCATGCAGCTTCTCGTCGACCGTTTTGCGCATCTCTTCAAGGCGCGCCGCGTTGTCGGTCTGCAGGTCCCTGATCTTGGTTTCCAGCGTTGCGCGCACTTCCGTCATGCGCTGCGAGTGCGATTCGGTCAGCGTGTTCAAGGTGCGCTGGAGGGTGTCGGCGAAGCGCTTGAGCGCGACCGCCTGCTCCTCCCGGCCACTGCTCGCCTGCAGCATGCTTTGCTGGCGCAGGCTGTCGAGCTGCTGGACGGTGGCGCCGTGGTACTGGGCCAGCGTGCCGCCCAGCTCCTGGCGCGTGGCCTGTGCGCTGGCCTGCAGTTCGGCGCGCAGTTCGCGTTCCATCCGTTCGGCGTCACGCCCGCGCCCACGCAACAGCAATGCAAGCTGCAGCGCAATCACGATGACGGCAAGGGCGGCCAGTACCAGGAATTCGAGTTGGGTCATGTAGTCAGTCGGCCTTGTTGCGCATCCAGTCGGCGGTCTGGTAGAAAGACTCCATCAGCCGCAGCCGCAGCGATTCCTCGATGCCGACGTCTTCCATCGCCCACGCCATCGCGCGCAGCCACTGGTCGCGTTCGGCCGAGCCGATGGCGAACGGGAGGTGGCGCGCGCGCAGGCGCGGGTGGCCGTACTTTTCGACGAACAGGTCGGGCCCGCCCATCCAGCCGGACAGGAACATGAACAGCTTGTCGCGCGAGCTGTCGTTCGGCTTCGGGTGCATCGCGTGGATGCCCGCGAATTCCGGTTCCAGCTCCATCAGGTCGTAAAACCGGTCGACCAGTTCGCGCACGCGCGCCTCGCCGCCGATCACTTCATACAGGGTAGTAGGTTCACTCATGTGCGCCATGATAGCGCAGCGGAACCGTGTCGTCTTCCTTGCGCTGCATGGCAGCCTCGTATTCCGGCATGTTGGTGCCCATCCAGCGGTCCCACAGGTTGAAGTACAACATGAAATGTCCCTTCGAGCGCGCGTGGTGCATGTTGTGGTGGGTGCTGGTGATGAACCAGCGCGCGACGCCGGGGCTGTAGAACTCGTAGCCGAGGTGGCTGATCACGTTCAGCACCGTGAGCACGACGATGTAGGCGGCCACTGCGTAGGGGTGCACCGGCAGCACGAAAGCCAGCGGCGCGTACCAGGCCACTTCGACGACCGCCTCAAGCGGATGGAAGGCGTAGCTGGCAAACGGCGTGGGATTGGTGAAGGTGTGGTGCAGCTTGTGCACATGGCGGAACACCTTCGGGTGGTGCATGAAGCGGTGCGCCCAGTAGTAATAGGTGTCGTGGACCACGGCCATGATCGCCACCGAGGCGGCAAGGTAGGTCCATCCATATTGGCCGACGTCGAAGTAGCCGAGGCTCCATCCCGCCTCCGCGGTGAGCCAGGTGATTGTCAGCAGCGACGACAGGATCAGGATCGAGACGACGGACCAGAAAATTTCGCGCGTTACCTGCGCGGGCCGCGGGCGCTTCTGGATACGGTGCGCTGCGTAGCGCTCGCGCCCCAGGGTCCAGACCAGCAGGTAGGCGCCGCCCGCGCACAGCGCGAACACGGCGAGGAAGAATGCGGAAATCGCGGAGAACAGGAACAAGGTCGACATTTTGGACACTCCAATGTATGTAGTTGTTGTTTTTGCTGCGACGGCTCAGACGAGGGTGAGGCGGCGCGAACGGCGCGTCGAGGACCAGCTTTCAAGGTCGACTTCCTGGCGCATATCGTCGCAGGCGTCGAGCAGGCGGCTGATCTGGCTGCTTGTCAGGCCGGAGTTCAGCGTCAGGCGCACCAGCGAGCGGTTCTTGGCGGTGGCTGGCGCGCAGAAGACCGCGCCGTAGACGCCGCGCCGCTCAAGCGCCTTGCGCAGCGCCAGCGTCTTTGGTTCAGGTCCCGCTTCCAGCGCGATGATCTGCTCGGTGCCGTCGTCGACGTTGTAGCCAAGCTCGCGCAGGCCTTCGCGCACCCGCCTGGCATTGGCGTGCAATGCGGCGCGGCGCTGTCCGGCCTCGGAGATCAGGTCGAGCGCGGCGTCGAACCACGCCAGTTCATGTTCGAGCAGGCAGGAGCTGAAGATCGCCGGCCGCGAGGCCGACAGGAAGTAGCCCTTGAACTTGCTCGAACAGGTGATAAAGCCGGCGCGGCCGGCGAACGCCTTGGCCAGCGACGCGGTGCGAAAATGGACGCTGTCCTCCAGCCTCAGGTCGGCCACGATGCCGGCGCCGCGCGGCCCGTGCGTGCCCAGCGAGTGCGATTCGTCGACGATCAGGATCGAGCCGCTGCGTTCTGCGATATCGACGATGTCGTGCAGCGGCGCCACGCTGCCGTTGGTGCTGTACAGCGCGTCGACGACGATCACGCCGCGGCCGTGCTTTTCCACCTGGCGCGCGAGGTTGCCGGCGTCGTTGTGCAGGAAAGGCACGCCCTCGGCGCGCGCCGACTGCACGCCTTCCCACAGCGAGGCGTGGGCCAGCATGTCGAGGTAGACCGGAACCCCGGGTTCGGCGATGCTCTGGATCAGGCCGACGTTGGCCGCCCATCCCGACTGCGCCAGCACGCCATCCTCGGCGCCCATGAAGTGCGCCAGCTTCGCTTCAAGCTGGTGCTGGCGGCTGCCTTCCTGGAGGAACACGGACGACATCAGCAAGCCGGCCTGGCTGGACTGAAGGCAACGCGCCTGGGCTGCCAGCAGCCCGGGATCGCCCGAAATACAGAGGTAGTCATTCCCGGCGAGCATGATGGCGCCTGCTTCGGCCGGTTTCCAAACATGCAAGTGTTCGCCGCCGAGCAATTGCTCGACACGGGTCACGTAGTGCTCATCCATGCGCTTCGTCACGAAGGGCGGAAGGCAGTGTTCGGCGCGGGCAAACAGGCTTTGTTGACGGGCTGCGAGGGTCATGATTTCTCCTTAGTAAAAGAACTTTCATTGTGTTCTCGAGTTGCCTATCAAACCAGCAGCGGCGCGCGATGTTGAGGCAGATCAAGTGCCTGATTGCAAAGGTGCGACAAGATCGGGTTTGACAATTATCAATTTGCGCCAGCTCAACCATGAGCGGGGCTGTGGCGTGAAAAATGGCGGATTTACATGGATCAATGGACTGACAGGGTGAAGGCGGCACTCGGCAAGGGGCAGCAGGCTATGCTGCTCTGGCTGGTGCGCCAGGATCGCCAATACAGCCACGCATCCACCCGCTTCATGATGCTGGCCTGGGTAGGCTGCGTGGGGCTGCCGCTGTACTACGTGGTCTGGACGTGGTGGTTTCCACAGGAATTCGAGAGCCTGCCGCTGCGGCTGGCCGGGGTCGCGCTGTGCCTGCCCGCCGTGTGCTCGCGCCAGCCCTTCACGCCCAAGGTGATGCGGGTCTACATCTTCGTTGGCGTCACCTATGTGCTGCCGTTCTTCTTCACCTTCATGTACCTGATGAACCACGGCGCCGCCGTGTGGACCCAGTCGCTGCTGATCGGCCTGATTGTGCTGTTCCACTTCGATACGCTGTGGGCGCTTGGCTCCTACCTGGTGGGCACCGCCCTGGCCTGCCTGGTGTTCGCGCTGGTCGACGATCCGGCCTTCCTGCTCAGCCACGATGTGCTTGAGCAGCTGCCGCTGTACTGCTTCACCATCTTCGTGGTGTCGATCGCCAAGGTCGGGCGCCGCGTGCTGGCCCAGGAAAAGCTGGCCGGCATGGCGCACGGGCTGGCTGCGGTATCCCACGAGTTGCGCACGCCCCTCGTCACGATCGACGCCAATGCGCGCGGCATCAACCGCAGGCTGGGCAGGCCCGGCCTGCCGGGCGAAGCCGACTGGCATGCGATGAGCGAGGCGATGGCGCGCATCCAGTTCGAAGTGCGGCACATGAACCACATGATCGACCTGTTCCTGCTCTCGGCGACGGCGGTGAACCAGCAGCTTGAAGCGAACGAATACGTGTCGATGGCCGATGTCGTCGAGTCGGTCATCAAGCGCTACCCGTTCACCAGCAGTTCGCAGCGCGCCTGCGTCACGGTCGACATGCGCTGCGACTTCACCTTCGCCGGGCGCTACGAGCTGTCGGTGGTCATCGTGCTCAACCTGCTGCGCAACGCGCTCAAGGCGCTGCACCGGGCCGGCAAGGGCCGCATCCGCATCGTGGTCGACGGCGCCCGCAAAACCCCGCGCCTGCTGTTCATCGACACCGGCTGCGGCATTGCGCCGTCCCAGCTGCCGCTGGTGTTCGAACGCTTCTACTCCTATCCGCCAAGCTCGGGCTCGGGGATCGGCCTTGCGCTGTGCAAGGAGATCGTCAAGGCCTGGCACGCCAGCATCCGCGTCACGTCGCGCGAACACAGCTACACCATGTTCGTGCTCGAATTCCCCAAGGTCCAGCTGGCAGCCCCCGCGCCTGTACTGGCCGCCTAACTGTCACGGTGCCACCATGTCCCTTCCCATCTACCACCACCCCAGCCTGACCGTCCTGGTCGACGACAGCGAAAACTTCCTGCGCAGCCTGTCCTTCCAGCTCGACCCGACACTCGCCAGCGTTTCCTTCCACGACATCAGCAGCGCGCTGGCCTGGCTATCGCGGCAAACCGGCACGCCAGGCCAGGCCGAAGGCGCGCTGTCGGCCAGTTTCGACACCTACCCGCGCAAGACGACGCAATGCAACGTCGCGCTCGACCTTGAGCAGATCCACCGCATCAGCTTCGAGGCCCGGCGCTTCCTGACGCCTTCGGTGCTGGTGGTCGACTATTCGATGCCGCAGATGAACGGGGTCGAACTGTGCGAAGCGGTGCGCCACCTGCCATGCAAGAAGATCCTGTTCACCGGCGCGGCGGACGAGAAGGTGGCGGTCGATGCGTTCAACCGCGGCCTGATCGACCGCTACATCAAGAAGAGCGACGAAAATGCGCTGGATCGGCTCGAAAGCGAGATCCATGCGCTGCAGCGCGAGTATTTTTCTGCGCGCTCGGAACCGCTGCGCGACCTGCTCGCGCTGCACAGCTACAGCTTTGTGGCCGATCCCGCGGTCGCGACATTGGTGCGCGAGCTGGTGGCGGAACATGGGATCGTCGAGCATTACCTGTACCCCGATCCCGCCGGGCTGCTGATGTATGACACCGAGGGCCGCGCGATGCTGCTGGTGGTGGAGACGGAGGCAGGGATGAACGCCCATTACGAGATCGCCAACGACAACGCGGCGCCGCAGTCGCTGCTCGACGCGCTGCAGGAACGGCGTGTGATCCCCTACTTCCATGATGGCGACGGGATGTACATGGAGGCGTTTGCCAATGGCTGGCACAAGTACATCGAACCGGCGCACGTGTGCCGGGGCGAGCAGAACTACTTCTGGGCGCTGTTCAAGCTTGAAGCGGGAGTGATCGCGAACGAGACCTACTCGTATAACGATTTCCTGCGGACGCACCAGGGGCCGCAGCAGATGCGGTAGCGGTGTGCCTGCGGATGCGCGCTTTGCGCTTATCCGGCCTACGGACCGTGGACCGCTCACCGCAGGGCAGATAAGCGCAGCGCATCCGCCGAATCAAGTTCAAGCCTCGCGCAAGGTCTGCAATGGCGGCTGCCTGAGCACCATCCGCAATCCCAGCCATCCACCGATAATCGCGCACAGCGCGCCGACCACGATACCGGCCAGCCACACGGTCGGGCTGAACTCCCACGGGAACTTGAACTGGTAGGTCGCCAGCGCCCATCCCAGCGCCGCGGCGCCGGTCGCGGCGAGCAGCCCGGCCAGCCCGCCCACTAGCGAAAACTCGATCCACTGCGCCTGCGACAGCTGCTTGCGCGTCGCGCCCAGCGCCCGCAGCAGGCCCGCCTCGCGGGTGCGCTCGTCCTGCGATCCCATCAGCGCGGCGTACAGCACCAGCACGCCCGACGCCAGCGTGAACATGAACAGGAACTCCACCGCCACAACCACCTGGTCCACCACTTCCTGCACCTGGCGGATGATCCCGCTGACGTCGATCACGGTCAGGTTCGGGAACTCGCGCGACAGCGAATTACCGAGCTGCGCGCCGTCACCGGGCAGATGGAAGGCCGTCATGTAGGTCTGGGCGGCAGACTCCATCGCCGCCGGGTTGATGATGACGAAGAAGTTCGCCCGCATCGATCCCCACTCCAGCTTGCGCAGGCTGGTCACCTTCACATCGACATCCAGGCCGCCGATGTTAAAGCGCATGACGTCGCCCAGCTTAAGCCGCAGCGTCTTGGCGATGCCCTGCTCCACCGAGGCTTCGGCCACGCCCGGCGCGTCGCTGAACCACTTGCCCGCCACGATCTCGTTCGTCGCCGGCATGTCCTTCATGGTCGACAGGTTGAATTCGCGGTCCGACATGCGGCGCGCGTCGTCGGTGTCGTAGGTGTCGCGCGTGATCGGCTGGCCGTTGACCGAGGTCAGGCGGCCGCGGATCATCGGGTACAGCACTACTTCCTTGACGCCGGCGGCGCCCAGGCGCTGTTCAATGGCGCTCTTCTGGTCGTCCTGGATGTTGATCACGAAGCGGTTCGGCGCGTCGGGCGGAGTCGCGGTACGCCACGCCTGCGTGAGGTCGCCGCGCACGACGGTCAGGATCAGCAGCGCCATCAGGCCGAGCGCCAGCGATACCACCTGCACGATGGTCGCGCCCGGACGGCGCTGCAGCGAAGTGACGGCAAAACGCCAGCTCTGGTTGTCGACCACGCCGCGCAGCCGCTTGAGCGATTTCAGCCCCAGCCAGGCCACCAGCGCGAACACGGCAAAGCCGCCGAGGAAACCGGCCGCCGTCATCAAGGCCAGCTTGATGTCGCCCGCCTGCCACAGCAGCAGCCCGACGAACACGCAGATGCCCAGGCCGTACGTGGCCAGCGCCATCGGCTTGGGTGCGGCCTGCTCGCGGCGGATCACGCGGTTGTGCGGCACGTTGCGCAGCTGGAGCACCGGCGGCAGCGCAAACCCGACCAGCAGCAGCATGCCGGTGGCAATGCCCTGGAACGCAGGCAGCAGCGACACCGGCGGCAGGTCGGTGGCGACCAGCTGGCCGAGCAGTTCGAGCAGCACGTAGTGCGCGCCGAAGCCAACCAGCACGCCCACCACGCTGCCCGCCAGGCCGACCAGGGTAAATTCGATCAGGTACAGCGCGGTCACCTGGTTTTGCGTCAGGCCGAGGCAGCGCAGCATCGCGCAGGCGTCGAGGTGGCGCAGCATGAAGCGGCGCGCGGCCATCGCTACCGCGACCGCGGCCAGCATCGCCGACAGCAGGCCGACCAGCGACAGGAAACGGTCGGCGCGGTCCAGCGTGGCGCGCATTTCAGGGCGGCCGTTTTCCAGCGACTCGATGCGCACGCCCTTGACCTTGTCCGCCGAGATCTGGCCCTTGAGCCAGGCTTCGTAGCCGGACACGCGCGCCATGTCGTTGTTCGATGGCGCCGCCACCTGCATGCGGTAGGTAACGCGCGAGCCGTTGCCAACCAGTCCGGTCGCAGCCAGGTCCTCCAGCGCCATCATCACGCGCGGGGCGAAGTTGACGAAGGCCGCGCCGCGGTCAGGTTCCGCGGCGATGAGCTGGGCGATCGTAAAGCGCTTGTCGCCCACCGTGATGCTGCTGCCGACGCTGGCGCCCAGCGCGGTGAGGATTTGCGGGTCGACCCATACCGTGCCGGACGCCGGCGTATCGCGCGTGCGTTCGCCCAGCGCTTCACCAGCCCTAGCAGGGTCTTGGGTGATTTTCACCTGGCCGCGCAGCGGGTAGCCCTTGGAGACCGCCTTGATCGACGACAGCTGGGCCATCGAGGCTTCGCCCTCGCCGGCCTGCGCCATGCTCGGGAACACCACGGTATCGGCCAGCACCAGGCCGCGCCGCTCGGCTTCGCGCCGCCATTCGGCCCTGACCGGCTGGTCCGCCCCCACCAGCAGGTCGGCGCCCAGCAGCTGGTGGGCGTCGCGGTTCAGGCCCGTGCGCATGCGGTCGATAAAGAAGCCGACCGCCGACAGCGCCGACACGGCGACAATCAGGGCGATCAGCAGGAAGCGCAGCTCGCCGGCGCGCCAGTCGCGCGCGGTCATGCGCAGGGATTGGATCAGCATGTGCTTTTAGTCCTTGGTTGCGGCTTGCTGGAAGAAGCGGTCAACCTCGTTGAGGTAGCCCCGCTTCGCTTCGCCTTCGAGGAAGGCTGCGCTGAAGCTGTTGCGCGCGAGCGTATGCGCGTGGTCGACGCCAAGCGGCAGCGAATCGAAGGTGCTGAAGAAGTTCTCGTTGATGTAGCCGCCGAAGTAAGCCGGATCGTCGGAGTTGATGGTGACGACCAGCCCCGCGCCGAGCAGGCGCATGAGGTTGTGGTCGTCCATCTTGTCGAACACGCGCAGCTTGATGTTCGACAGCGGGCAGACCGTCAGCGCAACCTGCTCGCGCGCCAGGCGCGCGGTGAGGTCGGCGTCTTCCAGGCAGCGCACGCCGTGGTCGATGCGCTCGACGTTGAGCAGGTCGAGCGCCGTTTCGATGTACGCGGGCGGGCCTTCTTCGCCGGCGTGGGCGACCAGGTGCAGGCCGAGCTGGCGGCAGCGTTCGAACACGCGGCAGAACTTCTCGGGCGGGTGGCCGCGCTCGGACGAGTCGAGGCCAACGCCTATGAACTTGTCGCGGAACGGCAGCGCTTCTTCCAGCGTGGCCAGGGCGTCGTCCTCTGGCAGGTGGCGCAGGAAGCACATGATCAGGGTGGCGCTGACCGGGCTGTCCTGGCAGGCGCGCCAGATGCCGTTGATGACGGTCTCGAACGGCACGCCGCGCGCGGTATGGGTTTGCGGGTCGAAGAAGATTTCGGCATGGCGCACATTGTCGGCCTGCGCGCGCGCCAGGTAGGCGGCCGTCATGTCGTAGAAGTCCTGCTCCTTGAGCAGCACGCTGGCGCCCGCATAGTAGATGTCGAGGAAGGATTGCAGATCAGTAAAGTCGTACGCTTTGCGCAACTCATCGACCGACGCGTATGCCAAGGAAACGCCGTTTCTTTGAGCCAGAGCAAATATCAGCTCGGGTTCCAGCGAGCCTTCGATGTGTATGTGCAATTCGGCCTTCGGCATCTGCTGCAAAATGTTGCGCATCTGTTCGGTCAGCATCGTATTTCTCCGTGTTTAGTCGCGTTGCGGTTCGTCATACCGGGCAGTGTAGCGCACCTGCGCAGGCTCTTCAGTTCACTGGGGAAAATGTGTGAAGCGGGGCGCAAAACAGGCTGCATTTTCGTGCGCCACTGCCCCGCTAGATCGTGCACTATCCATTACATAATTGTGAACTTCATGCACTTGTTTCTCGATCAAAATTACTCAGCAAAAAGGCGTACGCGGGGAATCCCCCACGACCACGAATGGGCCTGCCACATACCATTCGAATTGATGTTTTATCCTTACGGATCAATGCGTTACGATAGTATGCCACGCCAGCGTGACATTGCTTTGACTTCGAGAACTATTAGGCACATAATAAATTTCACAGGCGTAAGAAGAATTTTTTCAGCCGCAAAAATAACCGGCCAGGCCGGACACAAAAATAATTTTCGTCATCCATTTTTTGTTCCGAATCTTTAGGACAAGAAATGTTCAGGACGCTCAAATAAAAAGGGGGACTTCGAGCCTGCCGCCAAGACCAGGGCCTGGACAGGACGCCGGATGCCGGCTGCCAAAACAGTGATCAGTGTAAGCACATTAAAGGACATTCAAATGACCATTTTTGACAACTACGCAGCTCGCTACGAGCGTACCCGTGAAGAGGAATATTCGCTTTCCGAGTATCTGGCACTGTGCAAAAAGGATCCGCTGACCTACGCCAGCGCGCCCGAGCGAATGCTGGCGGCAATCGGCGAGCCGAAGCTGGTCGACACGCGCAACGACACGCGCCTGTCGCGCATCTTCGCCAACAAGGTCATCAAGCTGTACCCGGCTTTCGCGGAGTTCTACGGCATGGAGGAAGTGATCGAGCAGGTCGTCTCGTACTTCCGCCACGCGGCGCAGGGGCTGGAGGAACGCAAGCAGATCCTGTACCTGCTCGGCCCCGTAGGCGGCGGCAAGTCGTCAATCGCCGAAAAGCTCAAGCACCTGATGGAACAGGTGCCGTTCTACTGCATCAAGGGCTCGCCGGTCAACGAGTCGCCGCTCGGCCTGTTCAATGAGGACGAAGACGGCGTTATCCTCGAAGAAGACTACGGCATCCCGCGCCGCTACCTGCGCACCATCCCGAGCCCATGGGCGGTCAAGCGACTGCACGAGTTCAACGGCGACATCAACAAGTTCCGCGTGGTGAAGCGCTATCCGTCGGTGCTCAAGCAGATCGCGATCTCGAAAACCGAGCCGGGCGACGAAAACAACCAGGATATCTCCTCGCTGGTCGGCAAGGTCGACATCCGCAAGCTGGAAGATTATGCGCAGGACGATCCCGACGCCTACAGCTACTCCGGCGGCCTGTGCCTGGGCAACCAGGGCCTGATGGAATTCGTCGAGATGTTCAAGGCCCCGATCAAGGTGCTGCACCCGCTGCTGACTGCGACCCAGGAAGGCAACTACAAGGGCACCGAAGGCTTCGGCGCGATTCCGTTCGAAGGCATCGTGCTGGCGCACTCGAACGAGTCGGAATGGAAGACCTTCCGCAACAACCGCAACAACGAGGCTTTCCTCGACCGTATCTACATCGTCAAGGTGCCTTACTGCCTGCGCGTGTCGGACGAAGTGCACATCTACGAGAAACTGATCCGCAATTCGTCGCTGGAGAAAGCGCCGTGCGCGCCCGGCACGATGAAGATGATGGCGCAGTTCGCGATTTTGTCGCGCCTGAAGGAGCCGGAAAACTCCAGTATCTTCTCGAAGATGCTGGTGTACGACGGCGAAAACCTGAAGGACACCGACCCGAAGGCCAAGTCGATCCACGAGTATGTCGACTATGCCGGCGTGGACGAAGGCATGAACGGCCTGTCGACCCGCTTCGCCTTCAAGATTTTGTCGAAGGTGTTCAACTTCGATAATTCGGAAGTGGCGGCCAATCCGGTGCACCTGCTGTATGTACTGGAGCAGCAGATCGAGCGCGAGGAGTTTGCGCCCGAACTGGAGCAGCGCTACTTCTCCTACATCAAGGAACACCTGGCGCAGCGCTACGTCGACTTCATCGGCAAGGAGATCCAGACCGCCTACCTCGAAAGCTACTCGGAGTACGGCCAGAACATCTTCGACCGCTACGTGACGTTTGCCGATTTCTGGATCCAGGACCAGGAGTTCCGCGATCCGGATACCGGCGAAAGTTTCGACCGCGAGCAGCTCAACGCCGAACTGGAAAAGATCGAAAAGCCGGCCGGCATTTCGAACCCGAAGGATTTCCGCAACGAAATCGTCAACTTCGGCCTGCGCGCGCGCGCCACCAACGGCGGGAAAAACCCGGCGTGGACCAGCTACGAGAAGTTCCGCACGGTAATCGAGAAGAAGATGTTCTCGAATACCGAGGAACTGCTGCCGGTAATCTCGTTCAACGCGAAAGCCAGTGCGGAGGACGCCAACAAGCATGCCGACTTCGTCGCGCGCATGGTCGAAAAAGGCTACACCGCCAAGCAGGTTCGCCTGCTGTGCGAATGGTACCTGCGCGTTCGGAAATCGTCGTAAGATGGAAGCAACTGGCCGGCACAGGCGTGCCGGCCAGGCAAGAATTTCAGCAGGAGGTCCGCTTTGACTTACCTCATCGACCGACGCTTGCAAGGCAAGAACAAGTCAGCGATCAACCGCGAGCGCTTCTTACGGCGTTACAAGAGCCAGATCAAGGATGCCGTCGGGCGCGCCATCAAGGGCCGCTCGATCACTGACATCGAGAATGGCGAAAAGGTCTCGATCCCCGTCAAGGACGTGGGCGAGCCGCATTTCGGCCATGCGCATGGCGGTGTGTGGGAGACCGTCAATCCCGGCAATACCGAGTACCAGAAAGGCGACCAGTTCAACCGCCCGCGCAGCGGCGGCGGGGCCGGGCGCGGCCGGGCCGGCAACAGCGAGGAGACCACGCAGGACGACTTCATGTTCGAGCTCACCCGCGAAGAATTCATGAACTACTTCTTCGAGGATCTTGAGCTGCCGAACATGATCAAGACGCAGCTGACCCAGACACCCGAGTTCAAGAACCAGCGCGCCGGCTACAACATGTCCGGCACGCCCTCCAACATCCACGTGCTGCGCTCGCTGCGCGGCGCGCTGGGCCGGCGCATCGCCGTGGGCGGCGGCTCGCGCAAGGAAGTGGCGCGGCTGGAGGAAGAACTGGCGCGCATGCTGGACGACGGCGTGGCCGAGGACGATCCGCAGTTCATCGAACTGAAGCGCCAGGTGCATCACCTGCACACGCGCCTGAACGCGATTCCCTTCATCGACCCGTTCGACCTGCGCTACAGCAACCGCATCAAGGTGCCCAAGCCAAGCACCCAGGCCGTGATGTTCTGCATCATGGACGTGTCGGGCTCGATGGACGAAGGCCGCAAGGACACCGCCAAGCGCTTCTTCATCTTGCTGTACCTGTTCCTCAAGCGCGTGTACGACAAGATCGACGTGGTGTTCATCCGCCACCATACCGCCGCGGCCGAGGTGGACGAGAACGAGTTCTTCCACTCGCGCGAGTCGGGCGGCACGGTGGTGTCGTCGGCGCTGCACCTGCTGCAGAAGATCCTCGGCGAGCGTTACGCCAACGGCGACTGGAACAGCTATGTGGCGCAGGCGTCCGACGGCGACAACTGGGACAACGATTCGGTGTTGTGCAAGCAGCTCCTGATCAACAGCATCATGCCGAAGGTGCAGTACTACACCTATGTCGAGATCACCGATGGCCCGCAGCAGAACTTGTGGGAGCAGTACGCCGAAGTGATGGACCACCACCGCAACTTCGCGATGCAGAAGATCGTGACCCCGGCCGACATCTACCCGGTGTTCCGCGAATTGTTCAAGAAACAGGTGAAATAGTTTAAAGAGTATTGACGATGCCCAGAGACCCGAAAAATCCGCGCGCCCTGCCTGAACAGTCGGAGTGGACCTTCGACCTGATCGAGCACGCGCACGATGAAATCCGCCGCGTGGCCAAGGGATTCGGCCTCGACACCTATCCAAACCAGCTCGAGATCATCACCGCCGAGCAGATGATGGACGCCTACACCTCGGTCGGCATGCCGGTGTCGTACAACCACTGGTCGTTCGGCAAGCACTTCCTCACCACCGAGAAGAGCTACAAGCGCGGGCAGATGGGCCTTGCCTACGAGATCGTCATCAACTCGAACCCCTGCATCGCCTACCTGATGGAAGAGAACAGCCTGGCGATGCAGGCGCTGGTGATCGCGCACGCTGCCTACGGGCACAACTCCTTCTTCAAGGGCAATTACCTGTTCCGCACCTGGACCGATGCCGACGCCATCGTCGACTACATGGTCTTTGCCAAGAACTACATCGCCGAGTGCGAGCGGCGCCACGGCATCGACGCGGTGGAGCTGCTGCTCGATTCCTGCCATGCCTTGCAAAACTATGGCGTCGACCGTTACAAGCGTCCGGCCAAGCTGTCGATGGCGCAGGAGAACGCGCGCCAGAAGGAGCGCGAGGAGTATGCACAGTCGCAGGTCAACGCGCTGTGGCGCACGGTGCCGCGGCGCGACGAAGAAGTGGCCGACGAGGCGGTGCCGCGCTTCCCGCCCGAGCCGGAGGAAAACCTGCTGTACTTTATCGAGAAGTATGCGCCGCTGCTGGAACCGTGGCAGCGCGAGCTGGTGCGCATCACGCGCAAGATCTCGCAGTACTTCTACCCGCAGCGCCAGACCCAGGTGATGAACGAAGGCTGGGCCACCTTCTGGCATTACACGATTTTGCAGGAGCTCTATAAAGAAGGCGTGGTCGGCGACGGCTTCATGCTCGAGTTCTTGCAGAGCCATACCAATGTTGTCTACCAGCCGCCCGCCACCAGCCCCTACTACAGCGGCATCAACCCGTATGCCCTGGGCTTCGCCATGATGAGCGACATCCGCCGCATCTGCGACGACCCGACACCCGAAGACCGCGAGTGGTTCCCCAACATGGCCGGCACCGACTGGAAGAAGGCCCTCGATTTCGCAATGCGCAATTTCAAGGACGAGAGCTTCATCGCCCAGTATTTATCGCCCAAGCTGATCCGCGACTTCCACTTCTTCGCCGTACTCGACGACGACAAGAACGACAAGCTGACCGTCTCGGCGATCCATGATGAAGCCGGCTACCGCTACGTGCGCCAGCAACTGGCCGAGCAATACAACCTGGGCAACCGCGAACCCAACATCCAGGTCTGGCAGGTAAATACACGGGACGACCGCGCGCTGACCCTGCGCCATACCCAGTTCCAGCGGCGCCCGCTGAACCAGCAGGCCCAGGAAGTGCTGCGCCATGTCGCCCGCCTGTGGGGATTCGACGTCAAACTCGAGACGGTCGACCCCACTGGACATGTGGTCAGCAGCCTCGAAGTCAAGCGCGAAAAACGTCATCGCGACTAGCGTTTCGCCGTATATGTAGTATTAGTCCGGGTATTACCTGCGTTTATACCCGGGCCTCCCCCCTCCCGCCGCAAGCATGCGCGGGCATGACTTTCAATAGTACGCCACCGTTTACCGAAACTGGCTATAGTTAGCATAAAAGCTATGCCCGTCTGAACAATATTTTGTTAGATAAACTAGTTCTGTGCGAACGCATCGCCTATCATACGGCCATGCAAATTTACAACGGCTCCCAGGCAATTGCACGACAGATTGTAATTCTGTCTTTTCACTGTTTCTTGAACACGTTTCCGTCCTCCCACGGCACTCTTCAACCCGCCTGAAGAGCTTGCTGCGAGAGGGTTTTCGCATGCAAAAACATATGTGAAAAAAAGAATTCGTAGGTATAATTCTTTGATGTCCCGGATGCGGCTCAAGGTTTTGTCGTGTTTTGTGGGTTTAGTAGCAACAAAAAAGAGTTGGTATTGGAGAAAGCAGGCATGAATTTTTCGCATGAAAAGGATCCCGGGAAGAACCTGACCGGCATCGCGGTCGTCGTCCTCTTCCACGCACTCGTGGGATATGCCGTCGTCAGCGGTCTGGGTACCCGGATGGTCACAAAAATGGCCGAAGCCGTGGAGACAAAGATTATTGAAGAGGTAGCGCCTCCGCCGCCACCGGAAGCACCGCCGCCGCCACCACCACCGGAAATGAAGGCTCCACCGCCACCATTCATTCCGCCGGTCGAAGTGAACGTGCAGCAGCCTCCGCCGGTTCAAAACACGATCTCGAATGCGACAAGCGTGAAACCGGCGACCAACGAGCTTGCCCCACCGGCCCCACCAGCACCGCCAGCAGCACCAGTCGCCAAAGCCGCTCCAATGCGCGTGGCAGCGGTTGCCGATTTCAGCACTTGCGCAAAACCAGAGTGGCCTAAAGCCTCCCTGCGCAACGAAGAAACCGGCACCGTCACACTGCAGTTCCTGATCGGTACGGATGGCCGGGTGGCAGACTCCAAGATCGTGAAGTCGTCTGGCTTCCGCGATCTGGACAAAGCGGCTGTAAGCGGCATTTCGAAGTGCCGTTTCAAGCCAGGTATGACCGACGGCAAACCGGAACAAGCTTGGATGACAATGCAATACGTCTGGACGCTGGAATAAAACCGAGGCAGCACTTAGGTCTCACACTGTGATTTTCGTTGTCGATACGTTCAGCGAACTGATTATTTTATAAATTTGGAGGAAGCATGTTTAAGAATACCCGTTTGTCCGCTATGTTGGCGGCTGTCCTGTTCTCGGTCACGGCAGCCGGCGCGCTGGTTTCCGCACCAGCGTTTGCGGACGCACCTGCTGCACCAGCAGCTGAAGCTGCAGCTCCTGCGGCAGATGCAGCAGCGCCAGCAGCAGACGCAGCAGCTCCAGCAGCTGACGCTGCCGCCGCTGAAGCGCCAGCATCCGAAGTCGCCGTCGGCGAAAAAGAAGAAGTCCACAACCCGTACGGCGTTGAAGCGATGTGGGAAGAAGGCGACTTCGTCACCAAGGCAACCTTCATCATCCTGAGCATCATGTCGATGGGTTCGTGGTACATCCTGATCACCAAGCTGATCGACCAGGCCAAGATCATGAAGCAGTCGAAAGAAGCCCAGTCGAAGTTCTGGAAATCGTCGTCGATCGCTGCTGGTTCGGCAACCCTGAAAGAAGGCAGCCCGTTCCGCTTCATCGCTGAAACCGGCACCAAGGCAACCCAGCACCACGACGGCGCCCTGCTCGAGCAGATCGACCTGTCGACCTGGGTAACGATGTCGATCCAGCGCGCTGTGGACAAAGTTCAGTCGCGCCTGCAAGACGGCCTGTCGTTCCTGGCAACCGTTGGTTCGACCTCGCCGTTCATCGGTCTGTTCGGTACCGTTTGGGGCATCTACAACGCGCTGACCGCAATCGGTATGTCGGGTAACGCGTCGATCGACAAGGTCGCAGGTCCAGTGGGTGAAGCGCTGATCATGACCGCGTTCGGTCTGTTCGTCGCAGTTCCAGCAGTTCTGGGTTACAACTGGCTGGTTCGCCGCAACAAGTCGGCAATGGAAGATGTTCGCTCGTTCAGCGCCGACGTTCACTCGGTACTGATCTCCGGTGCAATGTCCACCAGCGAAGCAGGTCGTGCTGCTGGTGCAAAAAAGATTGGGTAAATCATGTCAATGAGCGTCGGCAATGCAGACGGAGATGAAGATGCAGTAATGTCAGAAATCAACACAACGCCGCTAGTCGACATTATGTTGGTTCTGCTCATCATCTTCCTGATTACGAGCCCGGTTGTTCTGAAGCTGCAAAAAGTCGCACTGCCTTCGGAAACCAACCAGGCACTGAAAACGAAGCCTACCAATGTCAACATCGTTGTTAACAAAGATGGCGACATGTATCTTGGCCAGAAGCGCTTGGCCGATACGACGGAACTGTTTGAGTTCCTGAAGCAGGAAGCTGTGAAGCTGCCTCAGCCGGAAGTACATGTTCGTGGCGACCAAGAAACCCGCTACGAATACGTCGGCAAGGTGATCTACACGGCACAGCGTGCTGGGATTCAGAAGGTTGGATTCATTACCGAACCACCAGATAAAACTGGCGGTCGTTAAGATCCTTCCTCCGCGCCGGGCCCTCTTTCGGGAGGCCCGGCCGGCATAAGTCCCAACAGTAAAGGAAACATTATGAGTATGAGTGTCGGAGCTCCAAAAGCTGGTGGCGATCCGGAACCGATGATGGAAATGAACATGACACCCCTGATCGACGTAATGTTGGTCTTGATTATCATGTTGATTATCACGATTCCGAAACAAAACCACTCGGTCAATCTGAACATGCCTGTTGGCAATCCACCGCCAAGCAATATCAAGCCTGTCGTCGTGACCATCGACGTCGACTTCGATGGCACCGTCCTATGGGACGGCCAGGTTGTGCCAGATCGTGCTACGCTTGAGTCGAAGCTTGCTTCGGTCGCAGCGATGGCAGACCAGCCAGAAGTACATCTGCGTCCTAATAAGTTGGTGTCTTACAAGTCTGTAGCCGGTGTCATGGCTTCTGCACAGCGTCTTGGCGTGACCAAGATCGGCATGGTCGGCAACGAACAGTTCCAGTAAGTCGCTATCATTTGATTGACGTACAACGCAGGGTTTCCCTGTGAGAAACAGCAGGGATTCCCTGCTGTTTCGCTTTTGATTGAAAGAACTTAAATGATCAAATCCCGCATCGCGCACCTCGGCCTCGTCATGGCCGCTCTCGGTTTTACCGCTGCAACCCCAGTCATCGGACTGTCGACCGCCCATGCTGCTGAAGCTGTACGCGCGGAAATCGGCACCCCTCTGCAAAACGCGCAGAAGCTGATGAAGTCGGGCAAGAACAAAGAAGCGCTGGCTGAACTGCGCAAGGCCGACAACGTCGGCAACAAGACCGCCAACGAGTCCTACCTGATCGAGCGCGTGCGCGCTGCTGCCGCTTCGGCTGCCGGCGACTACGACACCGCGGCCCGCTCGTTCGAAAACCTGATCGCTTCGGGCAAGCTTGGCGCAGCTGAAAAAGCCCAGTTCTCCGAAGGCCTGATCGGCATCTACATGCGTGCGCGCGAATTCGGCAAAGCCAACGCCGCGATCGAACGCCAGCTGAAGGACCGCAACGATCCGAAGCTGCGCGCCTACCTGATCCAGAACTACTTCGCGATGGGCAAGACTGGCGAAGCGACCCGCCTGCTCCAGGCCGACCTGCAAGCGGACGAAAAAGCCGGCCGCCGTCCACAGGAAGACCAGCTGCAGATGCTGTCGAACATCCAGAACAAGTCTGGCGACAAGAACGGCTACATCAACACCGTTGAAAAGCTGGCGACCTACTACCCGAAGGAAAGCTACTGGCTGATCCTGCTGAACCGCATCTCGGGCAAGCCAGGCTTCTCCTCGCGCCTGTCGGTTGACGTGCTGCGCCTGCGCATGCACCACAACATGCTCAAGAAGCCGAACGACTACATGGAACTGGCCCAGCTGGTCCTGCGTGACGGCGCTGCCGGCGAAGCGGTCAAGATCATCAACCGCGGCTACAAGGAAGGCATCCTGGGCGTCGGCCCTGATGCTGCGCGTCACCAGCGCCTGAAGGACCTGGCCGAGAAGAACCTGGCCGAGACCAAGACCAAGGCAGCCGCGAACGAAGCGGACCTGGTCAAGACTGGCGACAAAGACGGCCTGGTAGCGCTCGGCTACGCGCTGGTCAGCGCTGGCGACACGGCCAAGGGCATCGCGATGATGGAAGCTGCGATCAAAGGTGGCGGCCTGAAGCGTCCTGACGACGCCAAGCTGCGCCTGGGCCAGGCATACGCCATGGCTGGCAACAAGTCGAAGGCTGTCTCCACGCTGCGCACGGTAGGCGGCAAGGACGGCACGGCCGAAATCGCCCGCTACACGATCATGTCGCTGTAACAGCGCGAAATACGCCAAAGAAGGCGCTGCCAGCGAAAGCCGGCAGCGCCTTTTTCTTTATCGCTATCGAACTTCAAAAGAATCTGGGCTCCGTCCGCGTGGACGGACCCGAACTGCAGGGGCGTGACTGGCCGAAATACCCGGACGCCTCGTAGGGCGGACAAGGGCGCAGCCCGCCTCCGCGCAACGCCGCCGCTTGCAGATCCATGACGCGGTGCCTGTCCCCGCCGACGGATCCCGAAGGGCGGGCGCCGGTATGCCGGAAAAGGACAAAAACCCGCCATCGGCCACGCCCGCGAGTCGCGCGGAAGCGGCCCTACCCTCCCTATACCGTGTGCAACACGCAACTTGACCGTATAATCCACTATTTAGCAGCAGATTTTCCGGCCACAAATCCTATGAAGGTTTTTCGGGGACTTCCCAACGACAGGGCACGCGCGCCTTGTGCACTCACGATCGGCAACTTTGACGGTGTCCACCTGGGCCACCAGGCATTGTTGGCGCGCGTGCGCGCAGCCGCGTCCCGCCTCGGCATCGAAGCGGCCGTCATGACCTTCGAGCCGCACCCGCGCGAATTCTTCGCTGAACGCATGGGCGACCCGTCCAGGGCCCCGAAACGCATCGCCAACCTGCGCGACAAGCTCGAGTCGCTCGCCGCCGCCGGCATCGACCGCGTCATCGTCGAACACTTCAACGAGCACTTCGCCTCCATCGCGCCCGAGGACTTCACCCAGCGCGTGCTGGCCGAAGGCCTGCACGTCAAATGGCTGATGGTCGGCGAAGACTTCTGCTACGGCGCCAAACGCGCCGGCAACGTGGCGATGCTGAAGGAAGCGGGCCAGCGCCACGGCTTTGAAGTCGAGACCCTGCCCACCGTGATGCACGGCGAACGGCGCATCTCCTCGTCCGCCGTGCGCAGCGCGCTGGCCGAGGGCGACCTGGCCACCGCGCGCGCCTTGCTCGGCCACTCGTACTACATCTCGGGCCATGTCATCCATGGCCAGAAGCTGGGCCGCACCCTTGGCTTCCCGACCCTGAACCTGCGCGTGGCGCACCGCCCTGCCCTGTCGGGCATCTTCGTCGTGCAGGTCCACGGCCTCGGCCCGCAACCGCTGCCCGCAGTGGCCAGCATGGGCGTGCGCCCAACCGTCGATGACAGCGGCCGCGTGCTGCTCGAGGTGCACCTGTTCGACTACGCCGAGTCCTGCTACGGCAAACTGGTACGGGTTGAGTTCCTCGAAAAAATCCGTGACGAGGAAAAGTACGACGACCTCGACACCCTGACAGCCGCCATCGCGCGCGACTCCTGCCAGGCGCGCGACTATTTCGCGCAGCGCGCCGGCGCCCTCACCGCCACCGACCGAATTTGACCGGGACGACCATGCCGCGCCGCGGCACGCCTCATTCCGAAAAACCAGATACACACGATTGAAGAAAAATATGTCCGATACCAGCAAACCAGCAGACCAGCAAAAAGCCCAGCAAGCCCCGAAAGGCGCCAAGAAACCGGAAAGCAAATACCCGGTCAACATGACCGACACCCCGTTCCCGATGCGCGGCGACCTCGCCAAGCGCGAGCCGGGCTGGGTCCAGCAGTGGCAGGCCAAGAAGGTCTACGAGCGCGTTCGCAAGGCCGCAAAGGGCCGCCCGATGTTCGTGCTGCACGACGGTCCTCCGTACGCCAACGGCGACATCCACCTCGGCCACGCGGTCAACAAGATTTTGAAGGACATGGTGGTCAAGTCGCGCACCATCGCCGGCTTCGACGCGCCTTACGTGCCGGGCTGGGACTGCCACGGCATGCCGATCGAGATCCAGATCGAGAAACAGTACGGCAAAAACCTGCCAACCGCCGAAGTGCTGACCAAGGCGCGCGCTTACGCGACCGAGCAGGTCGAGCGCCAGAAGAAGGACTTCATCCGCCTGGGCGTGCTGGGCGAGTGGGACAACCCATACCTGACGATGGCCTACCGTAACGAAGCGGACGAACTGCGCTCGCTCGGCAAGATGCTCGACAAAGGCTACGTCTACCGCGGCCTGAAGCCGGTCAACTGGTGCTTCGACTGCGGCTCCGCGCTGGCAGAAGCCGAAGTCGAATACCAGGACAAGCGCGACCCGGCCATCGACGTCGGCTTCCCGTTTGCCGAGCCTGAAAAGCTCGCGGCCGCCTTCGGCCTGCCCGCCCTGCCCGCGGGCGACGGCTTCATCGTCATCTGGACCACCACGCCATGGACCATCCCGTCCAACCAGGCGCTCAACGTCAATCCTGAAATCACCTACGCGCTGGTCGAAACCAGCCGCGATGGCAAGCCGCTGCTGCTGATCCTGGCGCGAGACCTGGTCGAAGCCTGCCTGACACGCTACAAGCTCGAAGGCAAAGTGGTCGCAACCACTACTGGCGAAAAACTGGGCGGCATCGAGTTCAAGCACCCGCTGCATGCAGCCGACGCCTTCTTCGACCGCCGCTCGCCGCTGTACCTGGCCGATTACGTCACCACCGAGAGCGGCACCGGCGTCGTGCACTCTGCGCCTGCCTACGGCCTTGACGACTTCATCTCGTGCAAGGAGCACGGCATGAAGGACGACGAAATCCTGACCCCGGTGATGGGCGACGGCCGCTTCGCATCGACCCTGCCGCTGTTTGGCGGCATGACGATCTGGGAAGCCTCCAAGCCGATCTGCACCGCGCTGACCGAGGCGGGCGCCCTGTTCGAACTGAAGATGTTCGACCACAGCTACATGCACTGCTGGCGCCACAAGACCCCGATCGTCTACCGCGCCACCTCGCAGTGGTTCGCCGGCATGGACATCAAGCCGAAGGACGGCGGCGCCACCTTGCGCGAGACGGCGCTCAAAGGCATCTCCGAGACCCAGTTCTTCCCTGACTGGGGCCAGGCGCGCCTGCACGGCATGATCGCCAACCGTCCTGACTGGACCCTGTCGCGCCAGCGCCAGTGGGGCGTGCCGATGGCCTTCTTCATCCACAAGGAGACCGGCGAGCTGCACCCGAACACCCCTGAACTGCTGGAGAAGGTCGCCCAGCTGATCGAAAAGGAAGGCATCGACGCCTGGCTGAAAGTGGAGCCGGCCGACTTCCTCGGCGACGACGCGGCCATGTACATCAAGAACAAGGACACGCTCGACGTCTGGTTCGACTCCGGTACCACGCACCAGACGGTGCTGCGCGGCTCGCACGGCGCCCAGTCCCACTTCCCGGCCGACCTGTACCTCGAAGGCTCTGACCAGCACCGCGGCTGGTTCCACTCGTCGTTGCTGACGTCCTCGATGCTCAATGGCCAGCCGCCGTACAAGGCGCTGCTGACGCACGGCTTTACCGTCGACGCCGAGGGCAAGAAGATGTCCAAGTCGCTCGGTAACACGCTGGCGCCGCAAAAGATCTCCGATACGCTCGGCGCCGACATCCTGCGCCTGTGGGTCGCCTCGACCGACTACACCGGCGAGCTGTCGATCAGCGACGAGATCCTCAAGCGCGTGACTGAATCGTACCGCCGCATCCGCAACACGCTGCGCTTCCTGCTGGCGAACACTTCGGACTTCGACCCGGTCAGGAACGCAGTAAAGGTGTCCGACCTGCTCGAAATCGACCGCTACGCGCTGGCCAGCATGGCGACGCTGCAGGCCGACATCGGCAAGCACTACGAATCGTTCGAGTTCCATCCTGTCGTTTCGCGCCTGCAGAACTACTGCTCGGAAGACCTGGGCGGCTTCTACCTCGACATCCTGAAGGATCGCCTGTACACCACGGCCATCGATTCGCATGCGCGCCGCTCGGCGCAGACCGCGCTGTGGCACATCACGCAAAGCCTGCTGCGCCTGATGGCCCCGATGCTGTCGTTCACCGCCGAAGAGGCATGGGCAGTGTTCGCAGGCGAGCAGGCCTACAAGGACAGCGACGAGACCATCTTCACGCAGACCTACTGGGCGCTGCCGGAAGTGCTTGATGCCGCAACCCTGCTGGCCAAGTACGCCCTTCTTCGCGAAGTGCGCGCCGAAGTGACCAAGCAGCTCGAAGAAGTACGCGGCTCGGGCGCCATCGGCTCGTCGCTGCAGGCCGAACTGGCGATCAAGGCGTCGGGCGACAAGTACAAGGCGCTGGCCAGCCTGGACGATGACCTCAAGTTCGTGTTCATCACCTCCAGCGCCACCACCGAGGAAGTCGCGAGCGAAGCTGATGAAGCGGTGGCGGTGGCGGCGTCAAGCGCGCCGAAGTGCGAGCGCTGCTGGCACTACCGCCCTGATGTCGGCACCCACGCCGAGCACGCGGGCCTGTGCGGCCGCTGCTACAGCAACCTGTTCGGCAGCGGCGAAAAACGCGCCTTCGCATAAACCATTTACCTGATCACCAATGGCAACTAAAAAATCGACGTTCTCCGCCTCCGCGAAAGCGCGCTCCAGCCTCACCCCGTGGCTGGGCATCGCAGCGATCGTGATCCTGCTCGACCAGATCACCAAGATCACGGTCGAACGGCTGTTCGTGTATGGCGAAGAACGGGTGGTCACATCGTTCTTCAACCTGGTGCTGGCGTATAACCGCGGCGCGGCCTTCAGCTTCCTGTCCAACGAAAGCGGCTGGCAGCGCTACTTCTTCACGGCGATCGGCATCATTGCGGTGGTGTTCATCATCACCCAGCTGCGCAAGAACGCCGGCCAGCGCATGTTCTGCTGGGCGATGGCGCTGATCATGGGCGGCGCCATCGGCAACGTGATCGACCGACTGGCCTATGGCCACGTGATCGACTTCCTCGACTTCCACTTCGGCAGCCTGGGCCACTTCCCGGCGTTTAACATCGCCGACAGCGCGATCTTCATCGGCGCGGTGCTGTTCATCTACGACGAACTGCGGCGCGTGAACAAGAACTAATCAAAGGGGCGGCACATGACGATGGACCTGAAGGGTAAAAAAATCGTCCTCGGCCTGTCCGGCGGGGTAGCGTGCTACAAGGCGGCGGAACTGTGCCGGTCGCTGACCAAAGAAGGCGCCTCGGTGCAGGTCGTGATGACCGACGCCGCGACGCACTTCATCACCGCGGTCACGATGCAGGCTCTTTCGGGTAACACGGTCTGGACCGACCAGTGGGACCCGCGCATGGCCAACAACATGGCCCACATCGACCTCACCCGCGACGCGGACGCGATCCTGATCGCCCCGTGTTCGGCCGACTTCATCCGCAAGCTGGCCCAGGGCGTGTGCGACGACCTGCTCTCGACCATGTGCCTGGCGCGACCGCGCCGCCTGCCGCTGCTGGTGGCGCCCGCGATGAATGTCGAGATGTGGGAAAACCCTGCAACCCAGCGCAACGTGCGCCAGCTGGAGCAGGATGGCGCCTGCATCTTCGGCCCTGCGGCCGGCGAACAGGCCTGCGGCGAAGTGGGCTTCGGCCGCATGCTGGAGCCGGTGGAGCTGCTTGAAGAACTGGTCGCCTCGTTCCAGCCGAAGGTATTGGCCGGCAAGCGCGTGCTGCTGACTGCAGGTCCGACGTTTGAAGCGATCGACCCGGTGCGCGGCATCACCAACCTCTCATCCGGCAAGATGGGGTACGCGATTGCGCGTGCCGCCCGTGAAGCGGGCGCCGAAGTAACCCTGGTCTCCGGCCCTACCACCCTGCCGACGCCGCACGGCGTGCGCCGCATCGACGTCAAGAGCGCGGCCCAGATGTATGACGCCGTGATGGCGGCCGTCGGCGGCCAGCACGTCTTCATCGGCGTGGCCGCCGTCGCCGACTGGCGGGTCACCAACGCCAGCGACCAGAAAATGAAGAAGCAGGACGACGGCGCGGCCCCCAACCTGCAGTTCGAGCAAAACCCCGACATCCTCGCCTCGGTCGCGTCGACCACCTCGATCTCCGGCTGGCCGTACTGCGTGGGCTTTGCGGCCGAATCGGAGAACCTGGTCGAATACGGCGCCGTCAAGCGCGAGAAAAAAGGCATTCCTCTGTTGGTGGGCAATATCGGCCACCACACGTTCGGGCAGGATGACAATACGATCGTGCTGTTCGACGAGAGCGGCCACACCGTGCTGCCGCGCGCAGACAAGCTCACGCTGGCGCGCCAGCTGATTTCAGAAATCGCAAAGCGCATCGAGAAGCGCTCCCTGCTCACATAACAGAACCACTAATGAAAACAATCGACGTCAAGATCCTCGACCCACGCATGAAAGACCAGATGCCGGCGTACGCAACGCCAGGCAGCGCGGGGCTGGACCTGCGCGCATGCATCGACGAAGCCATCACCATCGAGCCCGGCCAGGCCATCCTGGTGCCAACCGGCCTTGCCATCCACGTGGGCGACCCAGGCTACGCGGCGATGATCCTCCCGCGCAGCGGCATGGGTCATAAGAACGGCATCGTTTTGGGGAATCTGGTAGGCTTAATTGATTCTGACTATCAGGGACAACTGATGGTATCGACATGGAACCGCAGCCAGGCCGCCTTCCCGCTCAACCCGATGGAGCGGCTCGCGCAGCTGATCATCGTGCCGGTACTGCAGGTTGGCTTTAACGTCGTTGAAGATTTTGATGCGAGTGAACGCGGTGCCGGCGGTTTCGGAAGCACCGGAAAACAATAATAAGTGAGGACTACCATGACCCGTTTCGTCGGTCACAGCCCGGCATTGCTGGGCATATCGTTAGCATTACTCCTGTCGGCATGCGGCACCATCCAGCCGACAGCACCTGCCTTCCCTGTCAAGCCGGGACCTGCCGCGCAAGAAGACCAGCGCCCGGTCATCACGCCGCGCATGGCCGCGGCAGCACAGACCCTGACCAAAATGGCGGCCCTGCAGGACCGCCTGTACCGGGTGGCTGCGCCGCTGTTGATCAACAACGCGCCCCTGTGCAAAAACCAGGCGCGCAACCTGCTCGGCTTCACCGCCAAGAACCGCTACTCCTACCCTGGCGAATACAACGAAGCCGCGCATCTTGCGCTCGGCATGAACGACCGCCTGCAAGTGACCGGCGTACTGGCCGGCAGCGGCGCGGCAAGAGCGGGCCTGGAGATTGGCGACCGCCTGATTTCGGCGGGCGGCAAGCCGCTGCCGACCGGGGCGAATGCATCGACCCTGGCCGGCGGGGTGTTCGGACCGCTGGTGCGCAGCCAGTCCACGCTGCCGTTCGTGGTTGAACGGGACCAGAAGCAGAAGCAGCTGTCGATTCCCGTCACGCGCGCTTGCGGCTTCGGCGTCGAACTCGGGAACTCGGACAACATCAACTCGTACGCGGACGGATCGCGCGTGATGGTCACGCGCGGGATGATCAACTTCGTCGAAGCCGACGAAGAACTGGCTTACCTGATGGCCAAGGGCATGGCGCATAACATGCTGGGCCATGCGTCGTCGCAGCGTAACGCCAGTACGATCGGCAGCATCATCGACAATTTGATGAGCACCCGCCCTGACACGTCGGTAACGATCGGCAGCGGCGGCATCAAGGCGATGCCGCAGGAGCTGGACGGCGCGGCCGACAACCTGGCGTTGTACCTGCTGGCGCGCGCTGGTTACCGGATTGAAGGTGCGACGGAGTTCTGGAAGCGCCTGGCGTCGACTTACCCGGCGTCGGTGCTGAACGGGTATGTCGCGAACCACCCGGCAACCGCTTACCGGATCGCCGTGATCGAGAAGACGATTGCCGACATCAAGGCCAAGAAGGCCGCCGGCAAACCCCTGGTGCCGTAGAGGCTGGCCACGTCATTCCCCGGGCTCGGCGCCCCCCGTCGCGTGAACCCATGCTGAGCGATTCCTGATGCTGCCTATCGGTTCCCGCCTTCGCGGGAACGACGAGTGGCTTAGCTGGGGAAATCCGGGAAAAACACCGCCATCACGTAGGTCAGTACGCCCAGCATCGCCACGGTCGCGACCAGCACCAGCAGTAAACGACCGAACTTCGGCGAGCCGTCGTCTTTTCTTTTATGATTGTCCATCTTCCCATTTGCTCCTTAGTCCTGGAGCACACAGTATATTCGAACGATGGACAGCATAGACCTCGAAGTCCTTAAGACCGCAGCAGGCTGGATCGGCGCCGGCCACCGCTGTGAGCTCATCACCGTCATCAAAACCTGGGGCTCCAGCCCGCGCCCGATCGGCGCCACGCTCGCCATCTGTGACGACGGCCGCGTGGTCGGCTCGGTGTCGGGCGGCTGCATCGAGGACGACCTGATCGAGCGCGTGCGCCAGCATGGCATCACGCGCACCCTGCCCGAGATCGTCAGCTATGGCATCACCGCCGACGAGGCCCACCGTTTCGGCCTGCCCTGCGGCGGCACCATCGAGCTGGCAATCGAACCCTTGTCCTGCGCCGGCACCATCATCGAACTGCTGGAGCGCCTCGAGCGCCACGAACTGGTGGCGCGCAACCTCAACCTGCAAACCGGCGAAGTCACGCTGACGCCTGCCGCCGCCGGCGCCGCTCAGCAGATTGCCGACGGCGTGCTGACCACCATCCACGGCCCGCGCTGGCGCCTGTTTATCATCGGCGCGGGGCAGCTGTCGCGCTTCCTGGCGCAGGTGGCTACCGCAATGGATTACTACGTTACGGTATGCGACCCGCGCGAAGAATACCGGGCCGGCTGGCAGCTCCCCGGCGTGCAGCTGGTGCACGCCATGCCCGACGACCTGGTGATCGAAGCGCGGCTCGACCACCGCAGCGCCGTTGTCGCACTCACCCACGATCCGAAGCTCGACGACCTGGCCCTGATGGAAGCACTGAAATCGGACGCCTTCTACGTCGGCGCGATCGGCTCGCGCGTGAACAATGCGAAGCGGCGCGAGCGCCTGAAAGAATTCGACCTGACCGACGAACAGCTGGCGCGCCTGCACGGTCCGATCGGGATTTACATCGGCAGCAAGACGCCGGCGGAGATCGCCATTTCGATCCTGGCCGAACTCACCGCAATCAAGAACGGCGTGCCGCAGCAGTTGCGGGTGAAGCACGCGGACGGCCAGGCCTGATTCGAAAGCAAGAACCGGCTAGCAGGCCACTGCGCGAACGCAGGACAATAACCATTTAAGAATTGGGACCGCCTGAATGAACACCGCCAATATGCTCCGCCTCGTGCTGCTTGCAGCGATCTGGGGCAGCTCCTTCCTGTTCATGCGCATCGCCGCGCCGGTGCTCGGGCCTGCGGTGCTGATCGAATACCGGGTTGGCTTCGCGGCCGTGTTCCTCGCCATCGTCGGCGCTATCCTGAAAAAGAAGCTCGACCTGCGCGCCAACTGGAAGCACTACCTGGTCCTCGGCCTGCTCAATTCCGCGTTTCCGTTTTTGCTGTTCGCGTTCGCGGCGCGCACGCTGTCGGCATCCGTGCTGTCGGTGCTGAACGCCACCGCGCCCATGTGGGGCGCGCTGATCGGCGCACTGTGGTCGCGCCAGGCGATCACGGGCCGCAGCGCGCTGGGCCTCATCCTCGGCACCGCAGGCGTGGCGCTGCTGGTCGGCTTCGACCAGGTCACTTCGCGTCCGGGCGCGGGCATCGCCATTGTTGCGGCGCTGGTGGCGGCAGTCAGCTACAGCATCGCCAGCGCCTATGCGAAGACGGCCAAGAGTGTCGAGCCGTTCGCCAACGCGCATGGCAGCATGTGGGCGGCGACGCTGCTCGTCATTCCGGTGCTGCCGTTCTTCCCGGCGCCTGCCGAACCGACCATTGGCATCATGGGCGCGGCGCTCGCGCTGGGCATTCTCTGCAGCGGCATCGCCTACATCCTGTACTTTAAACTGATCCAGGATGTCGGCCCGACCTCGGCGCTCACCGTCACCTTCCTCAACCCACTGTTCGGCATCCTGTGGGGCGCGCTGTTCCTCGGCGAAGTGGTTGGCTGGCACACGGTCTTGGGCGCCGCGATCGTCATCACGGGAACCGCCCTGGTGACCGGCTTCCGCCCGGCCTTCCTGAGCCGTGCTATCGTGCCGCTTTCCGCAAAAAGCAAGTAAGGCACACCTTTGCAGCAGAGATCGATCACCCTTCCGGATGGCTACCGCAGCAGCGACGTCGTCGCGTTCCATGGACGCGATACGGAAGGCGTGGCCGAGCAGGTCACGCCGGAGCGTATCCGCAAAGGTATTGTGCTCGACGGGATTCCGGTGGCGCTCGACATCGCGCTGTCCACCAGCGAGGCGCGTATCCGCATCGATGCCGACGCCGCGCTGACGCCGCGCGCAAACGCGCTGCTCGACGACGCGCTGCTCAATATCCTGGGGCTTCGCATCGATCCCGCGCCGTTCCTGGCCGCGGCCGCAAACGATCCGCTGCTGGGAGACGCCGTCCGCGCCAATGCGGGCCTGCGCATCGTGCAGTCCGCAACGATCTTTGAAGCCCTCACCTGGGCGGTCATCGGCCAGCAGATCAACCTGAGTTTCGCCATCGCGTTGCGCCGCACCTTTATCCTGCAGGCCGGCCGCCAGCATGGCAGCGGCTTGTGGTGCTATCCCGAAGCGGACGATGTGGCCAGGCTGTCAGTGGAAGACCTCACCACGCGCAAGTTCTCGCGCTCGAAGGCAGAGACGCTGCTGCGCCTTGCACAGCTGGTCGACAGCGGTTCGCTCTCGCTTGAGCGCAGCGACGACATCGAGGCCGCCAGCGCCGCGCTTCTCGCGGTCAAAGGCATCGGTCCCTGGACGGTCAACTACGCCCTCTTGCGCGGCTACGGCTACCCCGACTGCTCGCTGCATGGCGATGTCGCGATCCGCGCGGCCTTGCAGCGCTTGCTGGGTGAGGAGGCAAAGCCGGACATGGCGCGCACCGAGGCGCTGCTGGCCCAATACAAGCCACACCGCACGATGGCGGCGGCCCATCTCTGGGCGACGCTGGCTTCGCAGACCCGGAAATGAAAAAGCCGTTGATCTTTGGCAAGATTCAACGGCTTTAGAATTTGGTTGCGGGGACAGGATTTGAACCTGTGACCTTCGGGTTATGAGCCCGACGAGCTGCCAGACTGCTCCACCCCGCGTCTGTGCAATCATTATAGGGGAGTTTGCCTTTTTAGGCAATATCAATCCGAATAAGATGTGCGATAGCAGCACGCAGGCAGGAATCCGGCCTGGTACGGGTAACGGCACAGCGGGCGCAATCGGTGTAAAGTAAGCGAAATACCATTATTCCAAGCGACCATGAAATTTTGTTCCGAGTGTGCCCACCCTGTCGACCTGCGCGTTCCCGAGGGAGACAACCGGCCACGCTACGTGTGTGTGCAATGCGAAGCCATCCATTACCAGAACCCGAAACTGGTGGTCGGATCGATCCCGGTCTGGGAAAAAGACGGCGAGCTGAAAGTGCTCTTGTGCAAACGCGCAATCGAGCCGCGCTATGGCTACTGGACCTTGCCCGCCGGATTCATGGAAAACGAGGAAACCACCGCCCAGGCCGCCATCCGCGAGACCGAGGAAGAAGCCGGCGCCAATGTCGAACTGGGTGAGCTGTTCACCCTGCTAAATGTTGCCCAAGTTCACCAAGTGCACTTGTTTTACGTTGCCCGCCTGCTTGACCTCGACTATGCGGCCGGCGTCGAGAGCCTCGACGTGCAGCTGTTCGCCGAGAACGAGATTCCCTGGGACGACCTGGCCTTCCCCACTGTGCGCACGACCTTGGAACTGTTCTTCGCCGACCGCGTCAAAATGCGTGAGGGGGGCAGCTATGGTTTCCATAGCCGCGACCTTGTGCGCTCAATGCGCATGTCCAGCGACGCCGGTTAAACTCTCATCATGATTCCGTGGCTTGAAACGACGACGCCGTTCCCCGACGTATCCGAGGCGCTGACCATCGATGCGCCCGGCCTGCTTGCGGCCGGCGCCGACCTGTCGCCGCGCCGCCTGCTGGCCGCTTACCGAAACGGCATCTTCCCGTGGTTTTCCGAAGGCCAGCCCATCCTCTGGTGGTCGACCGACCCGCGCATGGTGCTGCACACCGACCGCTTCCGCATCAGCGACAGCCTGCGCAAGACATTGCGCCGTGTCGAGCGCAGCCGGGTTGAGGGAGGCCGCTGGCAGGTCACCTTCGACACCTCGTTCGAACAGGTGATGCGCGCCTGCGCCGCCCCCCGCAAGGATGGCCCTGGCACCTGGATCTCCGAGGAGATCATCAGCGGCTATACCGGCCTGCACGCGCTCGGCCACGCCCACTCGTCCGAACTGTGGCTCGATGGTGAACTGGTCGGCGGCGCCTACGGCGTCTGCATCGGCCGCATGTTCTACGGCGAGTCGATGTTCGCGCGCGTGACCGACGCGTCCAAGATCGCCCTGGCCTACCTGGTGGCCTTCCTACGCAGCGAAGGCGTGCGCATGGTCGACTGCCAGCAGGAGACCGGCCACCTGGCCTCGCTCGGGGCGGCGCCGATCCCGCGCGCCGCCTTCCTCGACCACCTGCGCGGCGCGATCGGCCAGGACGAAATCGACCACTGGGAACCGGTGCCGCCTTTACCGGACGCGCGCTAGACCTGGCAAACTTTCGCTACAATAGAATCAGGTAAACCACTCGGGACCGAAAGCATTCGCATGACGCACCTGAACGACCTGCCCTTCGCCACGCTGCAGTTCTACACGACCGCGCCGTACCCGTGCAGCTACCTCGACGCGCGGCACGCCCGGTCGCAGGTCGCCACCCCGTCCCACCTGATCAACGCCGACGTCTATTCCGAGCTGGTCAAAAACGGCTTTCGCCGCAGCGGCATCTTCACCTACCGCCCCTACTGCGACGGTTGCCATGCCTGCATCCCGGTGCGCGTCAAGGCCGAGGAATTCACCCCCAGCCGTGGCCAGCGCCGCGCATGGGCGCGCCACTCGCCGCTGGTCGCCAGCGTCGCCAACCTCAGCTTCTCGGACGAGCACTACGCGCTCTACCTGCGCTACCAGACCACCCGCCACCCCGGCGGCGGCATGGACCAGGACAGCCGCGACCAGTACGCCCAGTTCCTGCTGCAAAGCCGGGTCAACACGCGGCTGGTGGAATTCCGCGAGCCCGACGGCGTGCTGCGCATGGTGTCCATCATCGACGTACTGTCCGACGGGCTGTCGTCGGTCTACACCTTCTTCGACCCGGACGTGCCGGGCGCCTCGTTCGGCACCTACAACGTGATGTGGCAGATCGGCCAGGCGCGCGAGCTCGGCCTGCCGCACGTCTACCTCGGCTACTGGATCGAACAGAGCCCCAAGATGGCCTACAAAATCAACTTCCGCCCGCTGGAAGCGCGCATCAACGGCGCCTGGAGCCTGCTCGACCGATAGGCGGCGCCGCCCGCACACGGTAAAATGAGCGGTCTGTCCAACCTGAGCACCCCATGTCCGAAAAACTGCTGTACGCGCTTGCCCGTCCGATACTCTTCGCAATGGACGCCGAATCGGCGCACAACCTGACCTTGCCGGCCCTGCGCCGCGCCGCCAGCCTCGGCCTCACCGGCGCGATCCGCAAGCCGGCTCCCGACCCGCGCACCGTCATGGGCATCACTTTCCCCAACCCCGTCGGCCTGGCCGCGGGCCTGGACAAGGACGGCGCCTACATCGACGGCCTCGCAGCGCTTGGCTTCGGCTTCATCGAAGTGGGCACGGTCACGCCGCGTGCGCAGGCAGGCAATCCAAAGCCGCGCATGTTCCGCATCCCGGCCAAACAAGCCATCATCAACCGGATGGGCTTCAACAACGGCGGCGTGGACGCGTTTGTCGCCAACGTCCAGGCATCGCGCTTCTACCAGAACAAGGAAGGCGTACTCGGACTGAACATCGGTAAAAACGCCGACACGCCGATCGAACGCGCCGCCGACGACTACCTGATCTGCCTCGAAAAAGTGTATCCGTACGCGAGCTACGTGACGGTCAACATCTCGTCGCCGAACACCAAGAACCTGCGCCAGCTGCAGGACGCGTCCGAACTCGACACCCTGCTCTCGCGCCTGAAGCAAGCGCAGTCGCGCCTGGCCGACCAGCACAAAAAGTACGTGCCGCTGACGCTCAAGATCGCACCCGACCTCGATGCGGACCAGATCACCAACATCGCGTCCGCCCTGCTGCGCCACAAGATCGACGGCGTCATCGCCACCAATACCACCACTAGCCGCCGCGAGGTCGAGAACGAACGTCACCATGAAGAAGCAGGCGGCCTGTCGGGGGCGCCGGTATTCCAGCAATCGACCATCATCGTGCGGGCGCTCAAGCGCGAACTGGGCGACGCGATCCCGATCATCGGCGTCGGCGGCATCATGCGCGGCGCTGACGCAAAGGCCAAGATGGAAGCCGGGGCATCGCTGGTGCAGCTGTACAGTGGCCTGATTTACGCCGGTCCGGCGCTGGTGCGCGACTGCGCGAATGCGGTCAGGGGAATCAAATGAAACGCGTGCGTCTCGGCCAAAGCCAGCTTGAGGTGTCCGGCATCTGCCTGGGCACGATGACCTTCGGCGAACAAAACAGCGAAGCCGAGGCGCACAGCCAGCTCGATTACGCGCTTGAGCGCGGCATCAACTTTATCGACACTGCCGAGATGTACCCGGTGATGCCGCGCGCGGCCACGCAGGGCTCGACCGAGCGCTTTATCGGATCGTGGCTGAAGAAAAGCGGCAAGCGCGACCAGGTCGTGCTGGCCACCAAGGTGGCGGGGCCGAATCCGGCGCTGCACTGGATCAGGGACGGCAAGAACAACCTCGACGCGGCCAATATCCGCGCGGCGGTGGACGCCAGCCTGCAGCGCCTGCAGACCGACTACATCGACCTGTACCAGATCCACTGGCCGAGCCGGAACGTGCCGGTGTTTGGCGCCACCGCGTTCGACCCTGCCAAGGAACGCGCTGGCGTGGCGATTGAAGACACGCTGGCGGCGCTGGCCGGGCTGATCGACGAGGGCAAGATCCGCAATGTGGGCGTGTCGAACGAAAGCTCGTGGGGCGTGTGCGAGTACGTCAAGCAGGCCGAGATGAAGGGGCTGCCCCGCATTGTGACGATCCAGAACCTGTACAACCTGACCGCGCGCGGTTTCGAGACCAGCCTGCTCGACGAGTCCTGCATGCGCGAGAACGTCAGCTTGCTCGCGTATAGCCCGCTGTCGTTCGGGCAGCTGAGCGGGAAGTACGTGGATAATCCGAAGGCGCATGGACGCCTGACGATCTTCCCGCCGAACTGGAGCCCGCGCTACCTGCGGCCGTCGGTACTGCAGGCGGTGAAAGAATATACCGGGCTGGCCCGCGCGAACGGCATGACGCCGGCGCAGATGGCGCTGGCGTGGTGTTATTCGCGGTGGTTCGTGGCGTCGACCATTATCGGAGCGACCACCCTGGAGCAGCTGAAGGAGAACATCGACGCGGCGCAGGTGACGTTGTCGGACGATGTGGTCGAAGCGATCAACGCGATCCACGCGCGCATCACCAACCCCGGCCAGTAAGCGAATATGTAGGGCGGAAGAGCGCGTAGCGCGTCATCCGCCGATTCCGCGCCTCAGATCGACGCGCCCTGGTCCACGAACACCTGCATGCGTTTCGGCTTCACCAGCAAAGTTTCGCCTTCCTTCAGCTGCAGCTGTGCGAACCGATCGTTCGGAATCACCGCCTCGATCAGCTGCGCATTATCTTCCCGCTCCAGGTCCAGCTGCGCCAGCGGCCCGATGGCATGCGCACGCCGCAGCTTGACCACAATCCCCTCCGCGCCCGCCACATAGCGGTCCACATCCAGGTCATGCGGCCTGACATACGCGATGCCCTGGCTGTCCTGCACCCCTGCGTGGTCCGGCACATCGAAGTTGACGCCGCCGCTGGCCAGCACGCCCTCATGCACGCGCCCGTGGAACAGGTTCACATTCCCGAGGAAGCTGTACACGAACGGCGACGCAGGATGGTTGTACACCGAGTCCGGCGTGCCAAGCTGCTCGACCGTCCCCTTGTTCATCAACACCACCTGGTCAGCTACTTCCAGTGCTTCTTCCTGGTCGTGCGTGACGAAGATACTGGTCACATGCAGCTCGTCGTGCAGGCGCCGCAGCCAGCGGCGCAGTTCCTTGCGCACCTTGGCGTCGAGCGCGCCGAAAGGCTCGTCCAGCAGCAGCACGCGCGGCTCGACAGCCAGCGCGCGCGCCAGCGCGATACGCTGCCGCTGGCCACCCGACAGCTGCGGCGGATAGCGGTCAGCCAGCCAGTCCAGCTGCACCAGTTCGAGAAGCTGCTTTACCTTCTGGCGGATCTGGTCTTCGCTCGGCCGCTCCTTGCGCGGCTTGACGCGCAAGCCGAAGGCGACGTTTTCAAACACGGTCATGTGCTTGAACAGCGCATAGTGCTGGAACACGAAGCCGACCTGGCGCTCGCGCACGTGGCGCGCAGAGGCGTCTTCTCCGTCGAGCAGCACCTGGCCGGAGTCCGGGTGCTCCAGCCCTGCGATAATGCGCAGCAGCGTGGTCTTGCCGCAGCCCGATGGGCCGAGCAGTGCAGTCAGTTCGCCTTGCGGGAACTGCAGCGAGACGTTATCGAGGGCGATGAACTCGCCAAAGCGTTTGTTGATGTTCCTGACTTCGATGGTCATTTCACTGCTCCAGGATGCGTGCTGCCGCGGTTTCGGTCGGCGTCGATTCGTGCAGGCGCCATTCGACGAAGGTCTTGATCGCCAGGGTCACCAGCGCCAGCAATGCCAGCAGCGAGGCGACGGCGAAAGCCGCGGTAAAGTTGTATTCGTTGTAGAGGATCTCGACGTGCAGCGGCATGGTGTTGGTCTCGCCGCGGATATGGCCCGACACCACCGACACCGCGCCAAACTCGCCCATTGCGCGCGCGTTGCACAGGATGACGCCGTACAGCAGGCCCCATTTGATGTTCGGCAGCGTCACGCGCCAGAACGTGGCCCAGCCAGAAGCGCCCAGCACCAGCGCGGCTTCTTCCTCCTCGTTGCCCTGCGCTTGCATCAGCGGGATCAGCTCGCGCGCCACAAACGGGAAGGTGATGAAGACCGTCGCCAGCACGATGCCCGGCACAGCGAACAGGATCTTGATGTCGTTTTCCATCAGCCAGGCGCCGAACCAGCCTTCTGCGCCGAACATCAGCACGTAGATCAGGCCTGCGATCACCGGCGAGACCGAGAACGGCAGGTCGATCAGCGTGAGCAGCACGTTCTTGCCGCGGAATTCGAACTTGGCGATCGACCATGCCGCGCAGACGCCGAATACAAGGTTCAGCGGCACCGATATGGCGGCCGCGATCAGGGTCAGCTTGATCGCCGAGATGGCGTCGGGGTCGACGATGGCGGCCGCGTATTCGTCCCAGCCTTTGCCGAGCGCCTGGACAAACACGGCAACCAGCGGCACGAACAGGAACAGCGTGAGGAATACCAGCGCGACGGCGATCAGCGAGCGCCGCACCCACGAGGGCTCGAATACGTTCGACGACGTCGGCAGCTCGCCGCGGCGTACTGCCACAGGCCTGGCGTCAGGGATCACGGCGCTCATTTCTTGCCTGCCCTTCTGCGCGTCCACGCCTGCAGCAGGTTAATCGACAACAGCAGCAGGAATGACGCGAGCAGCATCACCACCGCGATCGCGGTGGCGCCGGTGTAGTCGTACTGTTCGAGCTTGGTGATGATGAACAGCGGCGTAATCTCGGATACCAGCGGCAGGTTGCCGGCGATGAAGATCACCGAGCCATATTCTCCGGTGGCGCGTGCAAAGGCCAGCGCGAAGCCGGTCAGCAGCGCCGGCACGATGCTCGGGAAGACCACGCGCGCAAAGGTCTGGAACGACGAGGCGCCCAGGCTGGCGGCGGCTTCTTCCAGTTCGCGCTCGGCTTCTTCCAGCACCGGCTGCACGGTGCGCACCACGAACGGCAGGCCAATGAAGGTGAGCGCGACCACCACGCCAAGCGGCGTGAAAGCGACCTTGATGCCGACCTTTTCAAGGTACTGGCCGATCCAGCCATTGGACGAATACAGCGCGGTCAGCGTAATGCCGGCGACTGCGGTGGGCAGCGCGAACGGCAAGTCGACCAGCGCGTCGATGAAGCGCTTGCCCGGAAAGCGGTAGCGCACCAGCACCCAGGCGACGATGCCGCCGAAGATGACGTTGATGAAGGCGCCGATCAGCGAGGCGCCAAAGGTCAGGCGGTACGAGGCCATCACGCGTTCGGATGTAACGGCGCTCCAGAACGCTTCCCAGGTCATCGTGAAGGTTTTCAGGAACACCGCCGACAGCGGGATCAGGACGATCAGCGCGAGGTACAGGATGGTGAAGCCGAGCGTCAGGCCGAATCCGGGCATGACCCGGTATGGCGCGGCGCGCGGCGTGGTAATTGATACGGGCATTGCATCCCCTTGCTCACATAATGCAGATAAGGAACAATCGTCTCACGCAATGATCATATAGCAAACGAAGTAATCGTCATTTGCATAGACGAATCGTGTATTAGCCCTTAGTAGATCAGTTTTGCAGCGACCCCGGTGAGGGTCATGGCGAGCAAGCCGCGCAGGAAACGCTCTGGCACCGCGCGGGCAATCCACGAGCCCAGCGTAATGCCGGGCAGCGAACCGACCAGCAACATGGCCAGCAGCTCCCAGTTGATCGAACCCAGCCACCAGTGGCCGAGGGCGGCAATCGCAGTGAGCGGCACGGCGTAGGCAATGTCGGTGCCGGCGACCTCAGCCGAGCTGAGGCGTGGGTACAGCATCACCAGCAAGGTCGCGCCGATGGCGCCGGCCCCAATCGAGGAAATGGTGACCAGGGTGCCGAGGACGGCACCCGAAACGATCGTGGCAGTCGACAGCGCCCTGCCCTGCAGCTGGCGTTCCGGCTTGGCGTTGATCCACGCCAGCATCTTGCCCTTGAACAGCAGGGCGACGACAGTCAGCAGTACCGAACCGGCGATGGAATAGCGGATCAGCTGGCCGATCTCAGCGTTGAGCGTGCCGAAATGGTTGAGCGCGAGGGTCGCGGCGACTGCCGCGGGCAAGGCGCCGATGCACAGCAGCTTGACGATGTCCCAGTGCACGGTACCGCGCAGGCGATGGGTGAAGGTGCCCGCGCCCTTGGTGATGGACGCGAACGCAAGGTCGGTGCCGACGGCAACAGACGGCGGCACGCCGAACAGCAGTGTCAGAAGCGGGGTCATCAAGGAGCCGCCGCCGACACCGGTCATCCCGACCAGCAGGCCGACCGCAAAACCCGAAACGATGTATGTCAGCAACATGAAAAGCCCCCAAAGTGACTTACAGGGTAAAGGGGCTCAGCTATAAACCAAACAACAGCTTCCTCATTTGCTTATGCGTTTCGGGCCGTTTCGGATTATTTGTTTCGCTATGCCACGTGTGGAGCGCACCTGGCCGCGTCATTCCCGCGCAGGCGGGAACCCATACGAGATAAGCTTGATGATGCAAGCTGCTTCCGCACTGATCGTCAGGACTATGGGTTCCCGCGTTTGCGGGAACGACGCTCATCGCTTATTTGTTTGGCTGTGGCGTGACGCGCAGGTATGGCTTGGCCGCCGTGAAGCCTTTCGGATACTTCTGCTTCAGGACTTCCGGATCCTGTACCGTCAGCGGAATGATCACGTCATCGCCGTCTTTCCAGTTGCCTGGCGTTGCGACGGTGTAGCCATCGGTCAGCTGCAAGGCATCGATGACGCGCAGCACTTCATCGAAGTTGCGGCCGGTGCTCATCGGATAGGTAATGGTCAGGCGAATCTTCTTGTTCGGGTCGATCACGAACAGCGAACGCACCGTGGCGGTGGCCGACAGTTCCGGGTGGATCATGTCGTACAGCGTCGATACCTTGCGGTCGGCGTCGGCGATAATCGGAAAGCCGACGACTGTGTTTTGCGTCTCTTCGATATCCTTGATCCAGCTCTTGTGCTGGTCGGCAGGGTCGACTGACAGGGCAATGGCCTTCACGTTGCGCTTGTCGAACTCTGGCTTCAACTTTGCGGTCAGACCGAGTTCAGTGGTGCAAACCGGCGTAAAGTCGGCCGGGTGCGAAAACAGGACCACCCACGAATCGCCCGCCCACTCATGGAAACGGATCTTGCCGATTGAAGAGTCTTGCTCGAAATCCGGTGCGGTGTCGCCCAAGCGTAATGTCATCGTCATCTCCAGTAGAAAGTTTAAGAAGCCCTTGATCATGGCAAATACTACAGTCTTGCATTGTGCGCCAGATCGAGAATCTTGAACAAACTATCTGGTTATTTAGTAATAACGATTGGACAGAACGACGATCCAGGCAAGCGCGGCGATCATGATCGACAGCGCGACGGCGGCGCTGCCCATGTCCTTTGCGCGCTTGGACAGGGGGTGGCGTTCGAGCGAGATGCGGTCGACCACGGCCTCGATTGCCGAGTTGATGATTTCAACCAGCAGGACCAGCAGCAGCACCGAAATCAGGAACACTTTCTGGAAGGATGAGATGGGCAGGAGAAGCGCAACAACGGTTGCGATCAGCACGACGATCACCTCTTGCCTGAACGCATATTCGCTACGCCATGCGGCCTGGAAGCCGTCGATGGAGTTGACGAAGGCGGCGATGATGCGTCTGAAACCGCCCTTACTTTTGAATTCACTGACAGGTTGTTGGTCCATGGGTTTTCAAATGTGCATGTTAGGTCCCCATTATGCCCCGCGCCGCGAAATAGTACGAGACCTCGGTTCCCACCAAGTGCGATTGCCACTTCTTTTCACATTGTGGTATAAAGTAAGCTACTTATACTGCACCGCACCAACCACATCATGAAAATGGAAACTGTCGAACCCGCAAAGACGTCGATCCAGGTGATCGAACGGATGGTTGCCCTGCTTGATGCGCTGGCCACCTACTCCGATCCGGTCAGCCTGAAGGAATTGTCGAAAGTATCCGGGCTGCACCCGTCCACGGCGCACAGGATTTTGAACGACATGGTGGTGACCCGCTTTGTCGACCGGGTCGAGCCTGGTACCTACCGCCTCGGCATGCGATTGCTAGAACTAGGCAATGTGGTCAAGAGCCGGCTGTCGGTGCGCGAGGCTGCGCTCGAATTCATGCGCGCACTGCACAAGAAGACCCAGCAGACGATTAACCTGTCTGTTCGGCAAGGCGACGAGATTGTCTACATCGACCGCGCCTTCTCGGAACGCTCGGGCATGCAGGTGGTGCGCGCAATTGGCGGGCGCGGGCCACTGCACCTGACCTCGACCGGCAAGCTGTTCCTGTCGGTGGATGAGCCCAAGGCCATCCGCGCCTACGCAACCCGCACTGGCCTGGCTGGACATAACAAGAATTCGATTACCGATTTGTCGAAGCTCGAGCGCGAGCTGAGCCTGGTGCGGGCGCGCGGCTATGCGCGTGATAATGAAGAGCTGGAGCTGGGCGTGCGCTGCATGGCGGCCGGTATCCACGACGACTCGGGCAAGCTGGTTGCGGGGCTGTCGATTTCGGCGCCAGCCGATCGCTTGCAGGAAGAATGGCTGGAAGACCTGGTCACGACCGCGGCGCAAATTTCGGCAACCCTGGGTTATTCGCCCGTCAGGTAATTGATCCTGTTGGGGCAGCCCAGTGCGCGGTAACGGACACCACCCGCGCGTTCAGGTCCTTCCTGCGAAAGCAGGAATCCATACGCCAGATGATCTGAGCTGCTATGGGTCCCTGCTTTCGCAGGGACGACGGAAGCTTGGGGTGAAGTCGGGACTTATGACAAACCAGGCGGCTTGAGCGCCTCAAGCCATCGCCGCATCCGTCCGGCATCCGCAGTCCGCGACTGCTTGCCCTTTGAATCGAGGAACACCATGATCACGGCGCGTCCCTGGATGATCGTCTGCATCACCAGGCAGCGCCCTGCTTCGTTAATGAAGCCGGTTTTTTGCAGCCCGATATCCCAGTCCGGCAAGGACACCAGGTAATTGGTATTGCGGTACTGAACCATCCTGCCACTGGCCGCTACGGCAGAGCCCGGATCAGTGGAAAACTCGCGCAACAGTGGCTGCTGGTGCGCTGCCATGACCAGCTTGGCAAGGTCGCGCGCACTGGCCACGTTGCGGCTCGACAGGCCGCTGGAATCGACATAGCGGGTGTCCGTCATGCCCAGTTCATGCGCTTTCGCGTTCATTGCGGCGACAAATCCCTGGATGCCTCCCGGATAGTTGCGGCCCAGCGCGGCGGCCGCACGGTTCTCCGAGCTCATCAGCGCGATATGCAGCATCTCGCGGCGGGTCAGGCGCGCGCCGACGCGCAGGCGCGAGGTGGTGAACTTTTCACGGTCGACATCATCATCGGTTACCGTCAGCACTTCGTCCATGTCCTGCTGCGCCTCGACAACGATCAGGCCGGTCATCAGCTTGGTGATCGATGCGATCGGCAACGCAACGCCGGCATTCTTTTCAAACAAGACTTCGGAATTCGTCTGGTCCAGCACCAGGGCGACGCTGGACGCCAGGTCGAGCGGATCGCGCGTCAGGTTGAGGCCGGCTTTGTCGCCGGCCGTCATCGAGCGGATCACCGGCGCCGAGGTCAGGCGCTGGTACACCACCTTGCGCTTGCCGCGCACCATGATGACGCGGCGTACCGACTTGTCGCGCGTGGTGACCGTGACCCGTTTAGCGGCGGCCTCGCGGCGCTTGTAGCGCGATTTCTTCGCCGCCGTTTTCTTCTTGACAACTTGCTTCTTGACTGACGCCGAGCTGCTGCGCTGCTCGACCTTGGCCGCCTCTGCAGGGGTCATGGCAAACAGCAAGGAGATAAGAGCACTCAACGCTAACTTGAACATCTGGACATTCCTTTGACGCGTACGGATTTACTTCTCGTTGCAGTGTAGCAAAGCACTCGGCAATCACAAGCAATTTAACATTCGAGGAAACCTTGATGCAACAGCGCAAGCGACGTGCGCAACAAATAATCTCTTCTGTTTCAACACTATACGCGTTTATTCTAAAAACCGAGTGAAGCCTGAGACTGGTTCGCGCTCGGTAATGAGTGAATTTTCAATCTTGCTCCGGTCGGCAAACCCAAGCGCCATCCCGCATACCAGCATCTCGTTGCCTGGTATGCCGAGCTGCTGTTCAATAATGCGATGGAACTGCGTGAATGCCGCCTGCGGACAAGTGTCGAGACCGCGTCCGCGCGCGGCGATCATGATGTTTTCGAGGAACATGCCGTAGTCGAGCCAGGAACCCTGGTCCATCACGCGGTCGATCGTAAAGATAAGACCGACAGGCGCGTCAAAAAATCTGTAGTTGCGTGCGTGTTGGGCGGCCATGCCCGCCTTATTGTCGCGCGTCAAACCGAGTAGCGCGTACAGGTCCCAACCGACCTTGCGGCGCCGGTCGACATAGGGCGAGACCCATTCGCGCGGGTAATACGCGTACTCTTCCGTGTGCTCGCGGGCCTGCACCGGGTCGGCATAGGCGGCGGTGATCGCGTCGGACAGGCGTTCTTTGGCCTGGCCAGTCAGCACGTACACTTTCCATGGCTGGGTGTTGCTCCCCGACGGGGCATGCGCCGCGACGTCGAGAATCCGCTCTATGTCCTCGCGCGGAACCGGTGTTGGCAGGAATGCACGGATTGAACGGCGCGAGATGATGGCGGCGTCGACGATTTCCTGCTGCTGGCTTGCGATCATTACTTCTCCTGTTTTTTAACAACCAATGCAACGCCTGCGACGGCGACCAGCATGCCGGCCACGCCCGCCAGGCTCAACGATTCGCCAAAGACAATCCAGGCCATGACGGCGGTTGTCGGCGGGGTCAGGTACAGCAGGCTGGTGACCGAGGTCGCTTCACTTCGCCTGATCAGCTGAAAGAGGAGGAAAATCGCGCCGATGGACAGCGCCAATCCCGACCACAGCAACGCAACGATAAATTGCGGCGTCCATTTTACTGCGGCAAAGCTGGGGTCGAGGCCTTCAAACACGACTGCCAGCGGCAAAATAACCGCGAGAGCGGCGGCAAACTGGATAGCGGTACCGGTACGAAGGTCAAATTGCGGGCAAAAACGGCGCTGGTACATGGTGCCGACCGTAATCGACGCCAGCGCGAACAAGGTGTAGCCGACGGCCAGCGGCGACAGGCCGGACAGGTTGAATTTGGAATACACCACCAGCGCGACGCCCGAGAGACCAAGCATCAGGCCATACCATTGCCTGCGCCGAACTGTTTCACCGATCAGCGGCGCGGCCGCGGCGGTCAGAATCGGCTGCATGCCGACAATCAGCGCGGAGACGCCGGCAGGCATCCCGATCTTGATGGCACACCAGACGCCGCCGATGTATCCCGCCTGAAGCAACAGGCCAGCGACCGCCAGGTGGACCATGTGTCCCTTGGGCCAGGGCGCCCTGGCAATCATCACCCAAGGCAGCAACACGACGAGTACCACGGCACAACGCAAGGCGATGAAAGTCAGCGCGGGCGAGTACGGCAGCCCGAACTTGGCGACGATAAAGCCGGTGCTCCACAGGAATACAAAAAAGATGGGGATCGGCGAGAGCCAGGACGGAGAGTGACGCGGCGCAACATTTTCAGCAGGACTGTTTGACATATATCAATAAGCGCTCAAGCGCAGCAATGCGTTGCGGTGCGCTCGAATAATATGTCCGCTGCGCAAAAAATTAGTCTAACACGCGGTCGTCAAAGGCGTCCTGCCCCGGGCCTTTCTCTCCAAAAACCACCATAACGCCCACTAAAATGCCGCGAAGAAATGACCTGGGGAAAGTTCTTCGATTTAAATGGTGCGCCGCACAATCATCGCTTGACTTGCGGTTCAATTTCATTAGAATAGGGCTTTGTTGCGCCGCACAACGCGGCCAAGATATCGAGATTCCCTGCTTCACCGGTAGTTGGCAACATTGATCAATAACACGGTTTCAACACATCTGGAGAACATACATGTTTGCATTCCCTGAGCAATTTTCGAACGCCACCAAAGCTAACCTCGATGCACAGTTCGCGATGTTTTCGTCGCTGACTTCGAAAGCATTCGAAGGCATGGAAAAGCTGGTCGAACTGAACATTACCGCCGCTAAAGCCACGCTGGAAGAGTCGTCGCAGACCGCCAAGCAGCTGATGGGCGCCAAGAACCCGCAAGAGTTCTTCACCCTGACCGCAGCCCAGGCCCAGCCGACCGCTGAAAAAGCACTGTCGTACGGCCGCCAGGTTGCCGCGATCGCCACCGGCGCCCAGCAAGAGTTCACCCGCGCTGCTGAAGAGCAGATCGCCGAGAACGGCCGCAAGGTCCTGTCGCTGGTTGATGAAGTAACCCGCAATGCACCAGCCGGCACCGAAAACGCAGTTGCTGCGTTCAAGGCAGGCATCAACAACGCCAGCGCAGGCTACGAGCAGTTCACCAAGACCGCCAAGCAGGCAGCGCAGGTCATCGAGACCAACGTCAATGCAGCGGTGAACCAGTTCTCGCAAGTGGCTGAAAAAGTCACGGCACGCGCGACCGCCAAGGCTTAATACGCCTTAGCTAGCTGGATGCAAAAATGCCTCGCGGTTGCGAGGCATTTTTTTTGCCGGCGTTATTGTTTCCCGCTGGCCTTGTCTTGGGATTTCTTCTCTGAACCGCTGCCTTGTTGGGATTGCTGGTTCCCGCCACCGGCGCTGCCTTTGCTGCCCTGGTTGCCGGACTGCGATGTCGAACCGCCGCCAGTACCCGCATAACCACCGGCCGGCTTGCTATCGCTGTGGTCGTGATTTTTCCCGCTGCTTACTTTCGAACTCATCATCATCTCCCGATCAGATTTGCGAACTTTATCGTAATCATGTGGGCGACAAGCCGAAATAGGACTTTGTCTGGGCGGGCGGTAGGACGATGCCCTGCTGATGACGACTCGGTAGGGCGTATAAGGGCAGAGCCCGCATCCGCCGAACGCTTCAACAAGTTGCACCACAATGCATGCCTTCGGCGGATGCGGGCCTTGCCCTTATCCGCCTACGCTTCAAAAGATCAGCTGGAAGTGTTACTCGCCCAGGTAAGCCGCCTGCACGCGCGGGTCATGCAGCATGTCATCCGCGTTGCCAGTCATGATGACCGAACCCGAATCCATCACATAGCCGCGGTCAGCGGCCTGTAGCGCCAGCTTCGCATTCTGCTCCACCAGCAAGATGGTAATCCCCTGCTTCGACACGTCGCGGATCACTTCGAAAATCTTTTCGACCATGATCGGCGACAGGCCCATCGATGGCTCATCCAGCAGCAGCAAGGTCGGATGGCACATCAGCGCGCGCGCCATCGCCAGCATCTGCTGCTCGCCGCCCGACAGGGTGCCGGCCAACTGCGAGGCACGCTCCTTCAGGCGCGGGAACACGGTGAACCACTTTTCGATATCGGCTTCAATGCCTGCCTTGTCGTTGCGCGTGTACGCGCCCATTTGCAGGTTTTCATAAATCGACATGCGGGTGAACACGCCGCGGCCTTCCGGCACCATCGCCAGCTTCTGTTCGACCAGCTGGAACGAATGCTTGCCCTTGAGCGGCTGGCCCATGTAGCTGATCACGCCTTCCACGCTGCAATCCGGCAGGGTGCCGGTGACCGCCTTCAGGGTCGTGGTTTTGCCCGCGCCGTTGGCGCCGATCAAGGTGACCAGCTCGCCCTTGTTCACTTCGAGGTCGATGCCCTTGACTGCCTTGATGCCGCCGTACGCAACCTTCAGGCCCTGGATCTTGAGAATGTTTTCGCTCATATTAATGGCCCGTTCCGAGGTAGGCTTCAATCACAGCCGGGTTCTTCTGGATGTCGGCTGGTAAGCCTTCGGCGATCGGCTTGCCGTATTCCAGCACCGTGATGCGGTCGCACAGGCCCATCATCAGCTTGACGTCGTGCTCGATCAGCAGCACCGTCTTGCCTTCGTTCTTGATCTTCACCAGCAGTTCGCGCAGCGCCAGCTTCTCGGTCGCGTTCATGCCGGCCGCCGGCTCGTCCAGCGCCAGCAGCTTGGGCTCGGTGGCCAGCGCGCGCGCGATCTCCAGGCGGCGCTGGTCGCCATAGGACAGGAACTTCGAGGTGCGCTTGGCAAAATCGCCGATGCCCACGAAATCGAGCAGCTCTTGCGCGCGGCGGCGGATCGCCGCCTCCTCCTGGCGCGCCGCCTTGTGGCGGAAGATGGCGCCAAACACGCCCTGGTGGGTGCGCACATGGCAGCCGACCATCACGTTTTCGAGCGCGGTCATCTCGCCAAACAGGCGGATGTTCTGGAAGGTGCGCGCGATGCCGGCCTTGGCCACCTCATGTGGCGCGGACGGCGAATACGGCTTGCCGTCCAGTTCGAACGTGCCCGTGTCCGGCTGGTACAGGCCGGTAATCACGTTGAAGAACGTCGTCTTGCCGGCCCCGTTAGGCCCGATCAGGCCGTAGATCTGGCCCTGCTTGATCTGGATGCCGACGTCCGTCAGCGCTTGCAATCCCCCGAAGCGCTTGTTCACGCCGGAGATGTTCAACAGAATCTGTTCGCTCATGTGTCGTCTTCCTAATCAGGCCGGAAACGCGTCTGGCTTGTTGGTCTCGGCGGCTTGCGGCCGGTCTTCGTGCTTCGGCGATGGCCACAGGCCGGCCGGACGCAGCAGCATGATCAGCACCATCGCCAGGCCGTACAGCAACAGGCGCAGCACTTCGGCTTCGATCAGCACTTTTCCGAATACGGCGTTCTGGAATGGCTCGACAGTGTGGCGCAGCACTTCAGGCAAGGCCGCCAGCAAGATGCCGCCGACGATTACGCCCGGAATGTGGCCGATACCGCCCAGCACCACCATCGCCAGCACGGCGATCGATTCCATCAGCGAGAACGATTCCGGCGACACAAAGCCCTGGAACGAGGCGAACATCGCGCCGGCGACGCCGCCGAACGATGCGCCCATCGAAAACGCCAGCAGCTTGACGTTGCGGGTGTTGATGCCCATCGCTTTCGCCGCGATCTCGTCTTCGCGGATCGCCACCCAGGCACGGCCCAGGCGCGAGTGCTGCAGGCGCGCGGTCATGAAGATGGTGGCAATGCACAGGAACAGGAACAGGAAGTAGTAGGCATTCACTGACGGCATCGCATAGTCGCCGATAAACACCGTTGCCTTGGAGCCCGCCTCGCCCGCCAGCGACACGCCAAAGATGCGGATCGGGTCGATCATGTTGATGCCCTGCGGACCGTTGGTGAAGTTGATCGGGTCGTTCAGGTTGTTCATGAAGATACGGATGATCTCGCCGAAGCCCAGGGTGACGATGGCCAGGTAGTCGCCGCGCAGTTTCAGTGTCGGCGCGCCCAGCAGCGCACCCATCAGGCCGGCCATGGCGGCTGCCAGCGGCACGATGAACCAGACCGACAGGTGAATCCCGGTTTCGGTAATTTCCGGCCCCATCACGGCAACCAGCCATTCCCCAAGCACGGGATACTGGTAGACGATCGATTCGAGCAAGGCGGCAAACTGCGGCGACGCCAGCAAGCCGGTCAGGTAGGCGCCCACAGCAAAGAACGCGATGTAGCCGAGGTCCAGCAGGCCGGCAAAGCCGACCACGATGTTCAGGCCCAGCGCCAGCATGATGTACAGCAGCGCGATATCGACAATGCGTACCCAGGAGTTACCGAAATTCTGGGCAACGAACGGGAAGACCAGCATCAGCGCCAGGACGATGGCCATGCTGGTGTACGCCTTGCGCGGGTTGTGTTCGACGTCGAAAGAGAGAAGTTTCATCTTGATTTCCTTATCCGGTTCGATTCAAGCGCGGTCAGCGACGCGTTCACCCATGATTCCGGAAGGCCGGATCGTGAGCACGATAATCAAGACTACAAAGGCGAAAATGTCCTGGTAGTGGCTGCCAAGGAAACCGCCGGTCAGGTCGCCGATGTAGCCGGCGCCCATCGCTTCGATCAGGCCGAGCAACACGCCGCCGATCATCGCGCCGTAGATGTTGCCGATGCCACCCAGCACAGCGGCCGAGAACGCCTTCAGGCCGGGCAGGAAGCCCATCGCAAACTGGATCGACGAGTAGTTGGCGCCCCACATCACGCCGGCGACCGCGGCCAGCGCGGCGCCGATGGCGAAGGTGGCGACGATCACTTTATTCGAATCGACACCCATCAGGCCGGCAACCCGCGGGTTCTCGGCGGTGGCGCGCATGGCGCGGCCCATCTTGGTTTTTTCAACCAGCAGCACCAGCGCGCCCATCGACAGGGCAGCCAGCGCAAGCAGCAATACCTGGGTCTGGGAAATCACCGCGCCACCGATCGCGATCGGTTCGGTCGACAGCAGTTGCGGGAAAGGCAGCGGGTTGCGGCCCCAGATCATCATGGCGAAGGTGGTGAGGAGGGTCGAGACGCCGATGGCGGTAATCAGGGGAGCGAGGCGGGGGGCGTTGCGCAGGCGCCGGTAGGCGACACGTTCAATGATGATATTGACCAGCATGCAGACCGGAATGGCGCCGGCGATGGCAATGGCCAGCTGCACTGCCCCGGGCAGGCCCGGCATGAATACATCAAGGAGTTTCAGGATCGACAGGCCGACCATGGCGCCGATCATCAGGACATCGCCGTGCGCGAAGTTGATCAGGTTCAGAACCCCGTACACCATGGTATAGCCCAGTGCCACGAGGGCGTACATACTGCCGAGCACCAGACCATTGATAATCTGTTGGATAAAGGTATCCATGGTTTTGCTTGCCTCTTTTATTATAGATCTAATAAAAACGGCACCCCGGAGAGAACTCCGCAGTGCCGCTCATGGCCTGACGCGCTTCACAAACGCCGCATCCCGACCGGGATTACACGTGTTTCATGTTTCCGCTGCAACCGCACCCTATCCTATGCGCGAACGACGCCAGCGCACCGGACAGCAAAAATTCCGAGCGCCATCATCATAGCGAGGTTTTGTAAAAACTAACACCGGAAAATCAACAGTCCACAAAATATTCTATTGGCAACTGTTGGCATTCCCAACTAAACGATGTTGACCTTACTGCCGTCGAGGCCTTTTGGCAGCGGGAAGGTGACGTTTTCCTCGACGCCTTCCAGTGCGCGCACGCTGCGCGCGCCCAGTTCCTTGAGGCGGTCGATGACGGCCTGGACCAGCACTTCCGGAGCGGAGGCGCCGGCGGTGACACCGATCCGGATCTTCCCTTCAAGCCATTTCGGATCGATCTGGGCTGCATTGTCGACCATGTACGCCGGCGTACCCATCTTGTCCGCCACTTCGCGCAGGCGGTTCGAGTTCGAGCTGTTCGGGCTGCCGACCACGACAACCACATCCACCTGCGGCGCCATGAACTTCACGGCTTCTTGGCGGTTGGTGGTGGCGTAGCAAATGTCGCCTTTTTTTGGCTCGATAATGTTCGGGAAGCGGCGCTTGAGTGCTTCGATGATGTCGGCAGTATCGTCGACCGACAAGGTGGTCTGCGACACGTAGGCCAGCTGGTCAGGGTTGGCGACCTGGAGCGTTGCGACATCGGCCACCGTCTCCACCAGGTGCATGCCGGCGTCGGTCTGGCCCATCGTGCCTTCCACTTCAGGATGGCCGTCGTGGCCGATCATCACGATCTCGCAGCCCTGCTTGCGCATCTTGGCCACTTCGACGTGCACCTTGGTGACCAGCGGGCAGGTTGCATCGAAGATCTTCAGGCCGCGGCTTTCCGCTTCGGCGCGCACGGCTTTGGAAACGCCATGGGCGGAGAACACCAGGGTATTCCCTGCCGGTACGTCATCGAGGTCTTCGATGAAGATCGCGCCCTTGTTGCGCAGGTCGTCCACCACGTAGGCGTTGTGGACAATTTCGTGGCGCACATAGATCGGCGCGCCAAACTGTTGCAGCGCGCGCTCGACGATTTCGATGGCGCGGTCCACGCCGGCGCAAAAACCGCGCGGCTGGGCCAGGAGAATTTCGTTTTCCATGATGTTCCTGTTACAAGACCGAGATCAGGTTAACTTCGAATTTGAGGGTCTGGCCGGCGAGCGGGTGGTTGAAGTCGAAAATGCAGCTTTCCTCGCCGAGTTCGCGCAACACGCCGGCAAAGCGGCCGCCGCCCGGCGCGGCGAAGTCGACCAGGTCACCGACCTTGTAGTCGGCGTCCGGCGCCGAGTTTTCGTCCAGCGTGGCGCGCGAGACCGCCTGCACCAGGTCCGGGCTGCGCTCGCCGAAACCCTGTTCCGGCGCCAGCTCGAAGGTCTTGTGCGTGCCTTCTGGCAGGCCCAGCAGGCAAGCTTCGAGCGACGGGGCCAGCTGGCCCTGGCCCAGCATCAGGGTCGCCGGGTTCCCGCCGAAAGTAGTAATCAGATCAGTACCGTCCATCGACGCGAGCCGATAATGCAGCGTGAGGTAGGAAGACGCGTTGACAACTGGTGCGGATGGGCTGGACATATTAAGAGCAAAAATAGGGAATCCCATATTGTAAGCCACCGCGCCCGCGGCCGCCTCATCTACCGCCACTTCTGACAGGAACCAGATGGGTATCAAAGACTGGCCCGAGCACCTGCGTCCGCGCGAACGCCTGATCAGGGACGGCGCCCCTGCCCTGTCCGACCAGGAACTGCTGGCGGTGTTCCTGCGCGTTGGCATCAAGGGCAAGAGCGCGGTTGACCTCGGTTGCGACCTGATCGCCCGGTTTGGCTCGCTCGGCGGCATGTTCAACGCCAGCTTGCGCGAGTTCGCGACGGTGCCGGGGCTGGGGGCGGCCAAATACGCGCAACTGCAGGCAGTGCTGGAACTGGCGCAACGGACGATTGCCGAGCAACTACGGGCCGGCGACCTGCTGGGGTCGCCCACGGCGGTGCGCAATTACCTGAGCATGATGATGGGTAGGCAGCATCACGAATCCTTCGTCGTGCTGTTTCTGGACGTGAAAAACCGCCTGATCCAGAAGGAGGAGATGTTCACCGGCACGCTGACGCACACCAGCGTCTATCCGCGCGAGGTCGTCAAGAAGGCGCTGTCGTACAACGCTGCCAGCGTCATGCTGGTTCACAACCATCCTTCCGGCGTGGCGGAGCCAAGCGAGTCCGACCTGATGCTCACGCGCGCGCTGGTGCAGGCGCTGGCCTTGGTCGATGTCCGGGTGCTCGACCACTTTGTTGTGGCCGGACCACAGGTTCATTCCTTCGCAGAACATGGCCAGATGTGACAGCTGGCTGTTGAGAAACCCCAGCAAATCAAGGGCATTGCTTCGATTTTACAATTGTTAAATCCTGACGATAGCGTATGACACCATTGTTTTTCACAAGTCATTGATTCAGTGATGGTTTTCACGCTATACTCTCGTTTTTCCAATTTTGGATATTTTCAAGGAGTGCGCTATGGCACGTGTTTGCCAAGTTACTGGAAAGGGCGTGATGGTTGGTAACAACGTATCGCACGCTAACAACAAGACGAAACGCCGTTTTTTGCCTAACCTGCAAAACCGCCGTATTTTTGTAGAATCGGAAAACCGCTGGGTGTCCCTGCGTTTGTCCAACGCCGGTCTGCGTGTGATCGACAAGCTGGGCATCGACGCCGTCTTGACCGACATGCGCGCTCGTGGCGAAAAAGTCTAAATTAGGGAGCAATCATGGCAAAAACTGGCCGCGACAAAATTAAGCTGGAATCGACTGCAGGCACGGGTCACTTCTACACCACCGACAAGAACAAGCGCACGATGCCTGCAAAAATGGAGATCATGAAGTTCGATCCTAAAGCACGCAAGCACGTGATGTACAAGGAAACCAAGATCAAGTAATACTGATCTGGTACCTGGTTCGAAGAAAGCCGCAGACGCAAGTTTGCGGCTTTTTTGTTTGTGGCGACAGCATTGCGGCGCGCACAAAACGGCGGATGACGGGCTGCGCCCTCTTCCGCCCTACGATTGATCCGCGAACAGTAGGGCAGATAAGCGCAGCGCGCATCCGCCGAGGTGCCCCAAAACGCAAAAGCGGCTCCCTCGGGAGCCGCTTTTCATTTAAGCGCAGTTCAGTTAAGCGTAGCTACGCAGCCTCAGCGAGAAGTCCTGCAGCGACTTGATCCCCGACGCTTCCGCACGTGCGCACCAGTCCTGCAGCTGATGCAGCAGCTGGTCGCGCGTGAAGTGCGAACGCTCCCAGATCGCGCCCAGTTCCACGCGCATGTTGTGCATGGTCTCCAGCGCCTTGCTATGCTGGAACAGCTCGCTCAGCTGCTGCTTGTGCGGCGCTTCCAGCTTGCCTGGCTCGCGCTGCATCAGCTTGCGGCTCGACTTCAGGAAACGCGGCTCGGCCTTGTGCTTCAGGTGCTCGACTTCTTCACGCCATGCATGCTTGACCGACTTGGCGTACTTGGCCATGACATCATAGCGGTTGGCGATCACCGACTGCAACGTGTCGAAGTCAGCCACCAGTTTGCCGTGCTCGAAGGCTGGCTTCGGCGCCACCTTCTTGACCTTGGCCATGCCAACGATTTCCAGCGCGCGGATGTAGCCCCAGCCGATGTCGAACTCGTACCACTTCGACGACAGCTTGGCCGAGGTGGCATACGTGTGGTGATTGTTGTGCAGCTCTTCGCCGCCAATCAGGATACCGAACGGAATGATGTTGGTCGCCGCATCGGCGCAGTCATAGTTGCGGTAGCCCCAATAGTGGCCAATGCCGTTGATGATGCCGGCCGCGGTGATCGGGATCCACATCATCTGAATCGCCCAGATCGTCAGGCCGATCACGCCGAACAGCGCAACGTTGATGACCAGTTGCAGTACCACACCCATCCAGCTGTACTTGGTGTAGAGGTTGCGCTCGATCCAGTCGTCAGGCGTGCCGTGGCCATACTTCTGCATGGTCTCGAGGTTTTTCGACTCGGCGCGATACAGCTCGGCGCCTTCGAAGAACACTTTCTTGATGCCGCGGGTTACCGGGCTGTGCGGGTCTTCTTCGGTGTCGCACTTGGCGTGGTGCTTGCGGTGGATCGCCGCCCATTCCTTGGTCACCTGGCCAGTGGTCAGCCACAGCCAGAAACGGAAGAAGTGGCTCGGAATGGCGTGCAGCTCCAGCGCGCGGTGCGCTTGGTGGCGGTGAAGGTAGATGGTGACGGCAGCGATCGTGATGTGGGTGACGATCAGCGTGTAGATTACAACTTGCCAACCGGTCAGGCCAACCAGGCCGGTCGAGAGAAATTCAAGCACTGCATTGACGATGTTGCTGAACAAATTCATTCCTGCTCCAAAATGGTGGATGTTCCCACCACGCAGCATTTATTTCACAACGTGCAGGGAACCCACATTTTACGCTGATCTACTGACGCACGGAACGATTGTCACCAATCATTTCAAATGCTTTGATCAGGTCTTATCAGGAACACTCGCATTTTTCGGGAATGAGACGCCTTCTGCTTGCAAGAGCGACCATATCTTGAGGTTTGCCTCCGACAGCACGCTACCGCGCGTGTCCGGATCGGCCACCCACATCCCTACTTCAAGCTCGAAGCCGTTTGGCGCGAAACGGTTGAGCATGGCCGCCGGGGCCGGTGACGCCATCACTCTTGGCAGCGACGCGACGGCCGCTTCGAGCTTGGGCAACAGTTCATCGAGCCTGGCGTCGAAACCCACAGTCATCAGGGTAACGACCCGGGTTTTCTTGTCCGACAGCGAAGAATTAACGACCGCGCCCGAGACCAGCATTTCGTTCGGCACCATCGAGTCGGTGCCGTCCAGACTACGCAACACGGTATAGCGCGTATTGATGCGCGCAACCTTGCCGTTATATTTGTCGACGGTGATCGTATCGCCAATCGCCAGGCTGCGCTCCAGCAAAATCACGAAGCCAGATACATAGTTGCTGGCGATCTTTTGCAGGCCAAGGCCAAGACCGACGCCAAGCGCGCCGCCAAACACCGACAGTACAGTGAGGTCGATACCCACCATCGACAGGCTGACCAGCACGGCAACCAGGATCAGCACCGCGCGGCTCATGCGCGCCATCGCAACCCGCAAGGAGGTGTGCAGTCCTTCAACGCGCATCAGCCGTTCTTCGAGCGCAGTGCCGGCCCACAGCGCGAGCATCAGGAAAATGGCAACCGAGACTGTGGCCTGGAGAATCGTCGCCAGCGATACCTTGTTGCGCCCCAGTGGCAAGATGGTGCCTTCGAGAAAGGCAAACACCTCCGGCCACAGGCCGGTCAGGTACAGCGCGACGGCAAGCCACACCAGCAGCGCGAATATTTTTTCAAACGTGAGAATGGTGGCGCCGATCTGCCCATGGCGGGAAAACACGCGGCGCAGCAGGTAGAACGCCAGGCGGATCACTGCCAGCGAACCGAACACCGGCAAGGCCACGCGCAGCAGGTGGACATTGTGCAGGAAGGGTTTCAGAACCAGCGTCGCCACAAAGATCAGCGCCGCAATCAGCAAGGGCGCCAGCACGTGCCCGAAACTGGCCACGCCCGCGCGCACGACGCCGCCACGGCCCTCTTGCGCGCCCTTTCCGATATTGCTGCGGATCAGCCGCGCGAGGAACCAGCCCAGGCCCGCGCATGCCGCGATGGCCGCAGCCTGCCACAGCAGGTGCGGATCGCGGATGTCGGTGAGCAGGTCGTTAAGCAGGTTCGACAGTGGCATCAGCTGACTTATTCTTCTTCGGCGTCAGCCTCATCGGCAGCGGCAGGCGCAACCGGCTTCACCATTTTCTTGCGCTCCATGACTGCAGCAAAGAAACCGTCCGTCTGGTGCTTGTGCGGCAACAGCTTCAGGTAGTCGCCCATTTCCAGGTCGATCTTCTGCTCGGCCAGCACTTTGCTCATCGGCACCAGCTCGAAGTCATCGTGCGCGGCCAGGAACTGCTCGACGACACGGTCGTTCTCTTCGTCCAGCAGCGAACAGGTCGCGTAGACCAGGCGGCCGCCGCCCTTCAGCAGGCGCGCGGCGCCGTCGAGGATCGCGATCTGTTTGTCGTGCATCTCGGTGACAGCTTCCGGCTTCTGGCGCCATTTGACGTCAGGATTGCGGCGCAAGGTGCCCAGGCCGGAGCATGGCGCATCAACCAGGACGCGGTCCACTTTACCCGCGAGGCGCTTGATTTTAACGTCGCGTTCGTGCGCGATCTGGACCGGATGCACGTTTGACAGGCCGCTGCGCGCAAGGCGCGGCTTCAGCTTGGCAAGGCGCTTCTCGGACACGTCGAACGCGTACAGGCGGCCGGTGTTGCGCATCAGCGCGCCCAGCGCCAAGGTCTTGCCGCCTGCGCCCGCGCAGAAGTCGACCACCATCTCGCCGCGCTTGGCGCCGACGATCTGCGACAGCACCTGGCTGCCCTCGTCCTGCACTTCGATCGCGCCGGACTTAAACAGTGGCAGGTTTTGCAGCGATGGCTTCTTGTGTACACGCAGGCCCAGCGGCGCAAACGGCATTGGCTCGGCGGCGATCGGCGCCTGCGCCAGTTCGTTCATCACATCGTCGCGGGTGGCCTTGATGGAGTTGACGCGCAGGTCCAGCGGCGCTGGCTGGTTCAATGCTTCCGCGAGGGTCACGGTTTCTTCTTCGCCATACTGCGCGACGAATTTCTCGTACAGCCAATCCGGCAGGTTCGAACGCTTTTGCGCCGGCATCAGCGTGCGGTCGATTTCCTTGATGCGGGCGAGGAACTCAACCTCCTCCTCCGACAGGCCACCCAGGGAATCAGCGCCGACCGCTTCGGCCAGGCCGAGGATGGCCAGGCGGCGCATGCCGTTGCCCGAACCGGCGAAATCGGTGAAGAAGGATTTGTTACGCAACACTGCGTACACGCCTTCGGCAATGGCGCCGCGCTCGCGGCCGCCCAGGCGTGGGTGATCCTTGAAGTAGCGCGACAAGGTGGTGTCGGCTGGCGCCGAAAAACGCAAAATCTCGCGCAGTACTTCTTCGGTATTGGCCAGGATCGCTGGTGGCAGTCTCATGTATTTCCTTCGTTTAAATATTTACTGTGTCGGCGATGCGAACGTCGCCGCCGACGATGCTGAGCCGGTCCTCGACGAACAGTCGGATGGCGTACGGATACAGCTTGTGTTCTTCAAGCAGCACTCTCGCGGAGAGCGTGTCTTCGGTGTCGCCGGGCAGCACCGGCACCCTGGCCTGCGCCACGACCGGGCCGTGATCAAGCTCGGCGGTGACAAAATGCACGGTTGCGCCATGCTCTGCAACACCGCTGTCGATGGCTGCCTGGTGCGTGTGCAAGCCAGGGAACAGCGGCAGCAGCGACGGGTGGATGTTCAACATCCGGCCTTCGTAATGCTCGACAAACGGTGCGGTCAGGATGCGCATAAAGCCGGCCAGCACAACCAGGTCGGGCGAAAAACTGTCAATGACTTCCTGCAGCGCTGCATCGAACTCGGCGCGCGTGGCGAAATCCTTGTTCGGCACCACGGCGGTGGCAATGCCATGTGCCTGGGCGAATTCAAGCCCTTTGGCATCGGCTTTGTTGCTGATCACGGCCGCGATGCGTGCCGGCCACTGTTCTGAACGGGCTGCACGCACGACCGCTTCCATGTTGCTGCCGCGACCGGAAATAAGGATGACAATGTTTTTCATAGCGCGCATTGTACCCCGGCGAACAGGCCGAACCAAGGAAACGGGCTAAAAATGATGCGGCGCAGCATACACTTCGCCGCAATGGCGAACTGCCCTTGCAGGCTTACTCGAAAGAGTAGAATACCCTGAACGGGACCTTTTTCTCGGCCCAGAAGTCGGCCGCATCGCGGAACACGTCGAGCAAGGTCTCGCGGGCTTCCTTGTCGAATTTCTGCGTATTCGGCAATTGCTCGATGACCACGATAAAGCCGGGCTGCGGGCCTGCCTTGTGGATTGTTTCGGTGAGCGAGCCACGCAACGCTTCGAAATTCTTGCTGGCCGGCTTAGGAAAATGGAAGTTCTCGCCAATGCGCGCGCACACCTGCTGTTTGGTCAGGGTGTCGGCGCAGTGAGCGTACAGAAAGTGCTGCCCCAGGCGAGCGGCTTCCTCCTGCAGTTCCGTTACCCGGAACGCACGAATGGACTGCACTAGGTTAGGCGGCACTCTAATTAACAAACTCATTTTTCCCTCAAGTCGACCTGATGAACGGGGTGTTTTTTCTTTTTTCGATGCTGATGCGCTTCGCGTTTGCAGGTGCAAACACTTGTCTCCTAGGTTGGTTGCCACGCGCCAATATATCCCTGAATCATATAAGGGTAACGTTTTGTGGTAGTTGAATCAACCCGAATGTGATTAACCGCACTATATTTGTGAAAATATAGAAAGATTTCCGTGCAAAAGCATCAACTGGGCCGTATCCGCGGCGGGCAGATCAGTTAGCGGTCTGTTACATCTTGTTGCCACATGGATCAATTCGACGCCGCGCGCCGTATTACTATTAGAGCTGGAGCAGTACCAATGCAGTCCCACACCGAATTCAGACGAGGTACCAGATGAACTTGCAGACGAAATTGATGATGACCGTACTTGGCGTATGCGCGTTGCCGCTCGCGCAAGCCCAGGTCGCGGAGTTTGAAGACTACGGCAACGTGGTCCGCGTCAAGCCGCGTGTCGAGCAGATCCGCGAGCCGCGCCAGGAATGCCGCACCGAATACGTGCAAGTCCCGGTCGCCCAGCAGCAGCAACGTGGTACGGGCGGCGCCATCCTCGGCGCGATTGCCGGCGGCCTGCTCGGTAACCAGGTCGGCGGCGGCTCCGGCCGCGCCGCCGCGACGGCGGTTGGCGTCGTTGCCGGTACGATGGTGGGCGACAAGGTGCAGAACGATGGCCGTCCGGTACCGCAGCCTGGTTACCAGGAACAGGCGGTGCGCCAGTGCCGTACGATCGAAGCGATCGAGTCGCGCACCAACGGCTATGAAGTGACGTACGACTACCGTGGCCGCAGCTATACCACCGTGATGCCGCGTGATCCGGGCAACCGTGTCCGCCTGCGCGTGTCGGTTGAGCCAGAGATGAATCAGTAAGAAAAGCGGAAATCGTAGGGCGTACCCGCCCTACGATTTCCGGCTATTCGATGTTCCGCCCAAGCTATAATGCGCCGATCTCCCCAGGCCGCATTATGCTCATCAAACGCAAATCCATCGAACAAGTCGAATCCTCGCGCAAGCCAGCCCGCAAACCCAAGTTTGCTCCAGTAACCCTGTCCGAACAGGACGGCGTCCGCTACCTGCACTTCGGCACCGAATGGGTGCAAGGCGCCATGCGCATCCGCAAGCCTGACTGGCCGGAACTCGAATACGCCCAGCAAATGATGGCCTGGATGCTGTTCATCGAACAGCCGCGCAAGATCGTCCAGCTCGGCCTCGGATCGGCCACCCTCACCAAATTCTGCTACCGCCAGTTTCCCGAAGCGACAGTTACCGCTGTCGAGCTGAACGAATCGGTCATCACGATTTGCGCATCGATGTTCAAGCTGCCGCCGAACGATGAGCGGCTGGACGTGGTCCAAATGGATGCGTTCGACTTCGTCAATGACGAAGCCAACCACGGCCAGTACGACGTCATCCAGTGCGACCTGTATGACGCCACCGCGCGCGGCCCTGTCCTCGACACCCCAGAGTTCTACCAGGCCTGCAACGCGTGCCTGGGCGACCGCGGCATCATGACAGTGAACCTGTTCGGTGACCACCCAAGCTTCGCCAAGAACATCAAGGCTATGAAGTTCGCCTTCGATGAGGTAATTTGCCTGCCAGAAGTGCATGATGGTAATGTGGTTGCGATCTGCTTCAAGCAGCGCCCTGCCCTCGACCTCGAGGCCTTGCAGGCGCGCGCGGCGCAGATTGTGGCAACAACGAAGCTGCCGGCCAAATCGTGGGTCAAGGGGATCCAGGCCGCAGAATAACAAGCAGCGCCAGCACGGAGAGACGGCTTGAACGCAGACGTGAAACCAATAACGGCAACAGCATCGCCGGGCGGCCCAAGGCCGCATCGCTCGCTCGACCTCCAGACGATCTTCTCGTGGCTGCTTGCCGACGGCATCGTCGAGAAAGCCAAGGTCAAAGCCAGCTTCACGCAAGCACAAGGCATCCTGAAAAACGCGGTCGGCTCGATGCACCCGCTGTCGAGCATTGCCCAATGCAAGCTGATCTCGGCCCAACCGCCGCACCGCCTGCTCACGCTTGACCTGCTGAGCGAATACACCGCCAGCAAAGTCGGCCTGCCGTTCGTGCGCATCGACCCGCTGAAAATCGACTTCACCAAAGTGGCCGACGTGATGTCCGCCAGCTACGCGGCGCGCTTTAACATCCTTCCGCTGGAACTGACGGCAACGACCTTGACCGTGGCCACCGCCGACCCGTTCGTGACCGAATGGGAAGCGGAGATCGCCAAGATCTCGCGCCGCAAGATCCAGCTGGCGATGGCCAACCCGCTCGACATCGCGCAATACATTTCGCAGTTCTTCAGCCTGGCCAAGTCGATCAAGGACGCCAACAAGACCACCGGCCAGGACCTCGCGCTGCGCAACAACTTCGAACAGCTGGTTGAACTCGGCAAATCGAACAAGCAGGTTGATGCCAACGACCAGCACATCGTCAACATCGTCGACTGGCTGTGGCAGTACGCCTTCGAGCAGCGCGCCTCCGACATCCACCTCGAACCGAAACGCGACATGGCGGTCATCCGCTTCCGCATCGACGGCGTGCTGCACCAGGTCTACCAGGTGCCGGCGGTGGTGATGATCGCGATGACTGCGCGCATCAAGCTGCTGGGCCGCATGGATGTCATTGAAAAGCGCCGCCCGCAGGACGGCCGCATCAAGACGCGCACCAGCGGTGGGCAGGAAGTCGAACTGCGCCTGTCGACCATGCCGACCGCCTTTGGCGAAAAACTGGTGATGCGTATTTTTGACCCGGAAGTGGTGGTCAAGACGCTGCCTGAACTCGGCTTCCCGCTGGACGACGCGCGCCGCTGGGACGAGCTGACGGCGAAGCCGCACGGCATCATCCTCGTCACCGGCCCGACCGGCTCGGGCAAGACGACCACGCTGTACACCACGCTCAAGGCATTGGCCACATCGGAGGTCAACGTCTGCACCGTGGAAGACCCGATCGAAATGGTGGAGGCCTCCTTCAACCAGATGCAGGTACAGCCCGGCATCGACCTGTCGTTTGCCGACGGCGTCAAGGCGCTGATGCGGCAGGACCCGGACATCATCATGGTCGGCGAGATCCGTGACCTGGGCACCGCCGAGATGGCGATCCAGGCTGCGCTGACCGGGCACCTGGTGCTGTCGACCCTGCACACCAACGACGCGCCATCGGCGGTGATGCGCCTGCTGGAACTTGGCGTCCCCTACTATCTGCTGGAGGCGACACTGATCGGCATCATGGCGCAGCGCCTTGTGCGTACCCTGTGCCCGCACTGCAAGGCGCCGGACGGCCACATCAATGACGACGTGTGGGAAAGCATCGGCGGCGCGTGGAAGATTCCCAAGCCGCAGACCGTGTACCGCCCGATCGGCTGCCCGGAGTGCCGGCAGACCGGCTACCGCGGCCGTACCGGCATCTATGAGCTGCTGACCATCACCGAAGACTTTACCAAGCTGATCGGGGAAGACACCGACCTGCCCGGGCTGCGCCAGCAGAGCGTTGCGGATGGCATGAAGCCGCTACGCATCGCCGGGGCGCACAAGATCATCGAGGGGGTGACAACGGCCGATGAAGTGCTGAAAGTCACCGCCGCGTTGACCTGATTTTCGTTGTAATGCAACAAGACCCTAGCGCAAACGAAAAACCCGCGCTATAATCTTGCCTCTTTCGGGTCGTTAGCTCAGCTGGTAGAGCAGCGGACTTTTAATCCGTTGGTCGCAGGTTCGAATCCCGCACGGCCTACCACGAATGCGCAGTAAGCAATAAAGCAGTTACGAGAAATCGTAACTGCTTTTTTGTTTTGTGAAGCTGATTTGTTCGTTTAGCTATTTGTGCCTTAAACCCGCCCCTCATTCCGCACAAGCGCGCAAGGGCCGCGCTTGAATAAATCATCGAAGTCCGATGCGCTTCTGCGGCGAATCAGACCCTTACTTCTTCTCGAATGTCCTGTAGCCTGAATAATGCGCTAAAGCAACCCGCTGTCCGGCAACATCCGTACTGTAGACCTTTAAGTACAACACGGAGGAATTGCTATGCAACTTGCAGGGAAGCCAGCGGACCGCACGGCCTTCGAAAATGAAATCAACTCGCTGGAAGCGCAGACGGCGAACCTCGGTGCGCATCTCACCGTCGATTCCTCGGCCCGCCTTGCCTACACGCGTGAAATCAAACGAATGGCCGACAACCTGCGTGAACAGGCTATGCGCGAGCGGATAACTTGGGCGCAAGCGGCGCAGCAAGCGCAAGAGACACGCAACCTTGTCATGGGCGTTGTGAGAGCACGAAGCAGTCCGGTCGGTCGAGCAATGGCACAGAAGCTGAAGGCAAATGGTAAAACGCTTAACGAGATCATTGCGATGCAAACGATCAGGGCACATGGCAAGGCAGTCTCGTTCTCGACGCTTTCGGTTTCGCAAAAAAACTTAATCTATGCATCCATAGTAACGTCCGCAGCTAAATCAAATGTAGCAGTCACGAACGTCATGTCGCGCCTTTCTTCCGCAGGAAGAGGCTTGCTAGGTCTCTCGTTAGCGCTCTCCGTGTATGACATTGCGACCGCAGACGACAAGGTGGCGGCGACAAAACGGGAGATAATGACAACCGGGGCGGGTATTCCAGGCGGAATGGCGGGAGGCGCCATAGCAGGATTGGCGTGCGGGCCAGGCGCACCGGTATGCGTGGCTGTTGGTGCGTTCGCGGGCGGAGCGCTGGCGGCCTTTGGAGTCACATCCTTGTGGTAAAGCCGATGAAATTAATATCGCCTTCGGAATTCTCGTTGAAGCTGGTCCGGCCGTTAAGCGATCAGACCATGCCCCAAAGTGAGATCGTCATTCGCGGCGAACCCACGGGCACGCTGATCGATGGCGCAATTCTTGAGGCAACGGTTGGCTGGGATGGATGCTATCTTGCCTTCGCTACAGACGACATTCCTCATGAAGATACGCTGAGAATCTACCTGTTTGACTCCCACCTCAAACTGATCGACTCTGCAACGCTCGGCGGGATGTATTCGACTGGTTCATTTAATCACTTGGAACTGTCGCCGCCCAATATGCTTAGTTTCGCGTTTATCGGCGACACCACTTGGGTACTCGAGCTACTTGGCCGCGAGGAACTGGCGCTTCCATTTATCGGAGACCCTGAGGGAGTAAGCCGCCCATTTGCGTTCCACAGACGTTTCAGGATATATGGCCAACCGAAACCCGAAACCGGGTCTTAAATATCATCGATTCTTCTGCCAGTACGCGAACTCAGTCTCGTAGCAATTCGTCTCCAGCTCCGCGACCTTGTCCTGCATAACCTTCTGCGCATCGAGCACCGCCTGGTTGTAGATCGACGGCCCAATCTCACGCAAACAGAAATCAAGCAGCAGCTGCGCTTTCAGGTTGCCGATTTCTTCGTCGAAGTTGTTTGAGCAGTAGCGCTGCAGCGATGTGAGCAGGCGCTCTTCAGTTTCCTTGCTTAGTTTGATGGCCATGAATGTTCCGGGAAAAGTGAGCCAGCAGCTTACCACCGCTGCCCCGGTTCAAAATAGACATAAGCTTCAAAACAGGCTTTGCTGCCGGCTGGTCAGCGTCGAGAAATCATCATCGACAAACGGCAAAATGGCGTCCGCCACCGGCTGCAGCTGGCGCGTCAGATAGTGGTCGTAGTCGATAGCCGAGCGCCGCACCTCCAGCGGCTCCGGGCCGGCCAGCGTAATCACATAGCGAATCCAGCCGCCATTCTGGTATTGGAGCGGCCTTCCCTGCTCCCGGTTATATTCGTCGGCGATGCGCGCCGCGCGCACGTGGGGAGGAACGTTGCGCTCGTAGTCGTCCAACGGCCTGCGCAGGCGCTTGCGATATACCAGCAACTCGTCCAGTTCGCCGCTCGCCGTGCGGTTCGCATAGTCACGCACATAATCCTGGTAAGGCTCGCCTTTGAATATCTTCAGGTACAGCGCCTGCTGGAACTGCTGCGCCAGCGGCGTCCAGTCGCTGCGTACCGTCTCCAGACCCTTGTAAATCATTTCCTCGCTGCCGTCGGCACGGAGGATCAATCCCGCATAGCGCTTCTTGCTGCCCTCGTCCGAGCCGCGAATGGTCGGCATCAGGAAGCGCCTGTAGTGAGTTTCGTATTGGAGTTCAAGCGCGCTTTCGAGACCGAATTCGTCGCGCAGGTGTTCCCGCAACCACGCGTTCACATGGCGTACCAGCTCGCGGCCAATATGCCCCGCTTGTTCATCGGTATGCGCGTGCTTCAGCGAGACAAAGGTGGAATCTGTATCCCCATAAATGACCTCATAACCCTGGTCTTCGATCAGCTTGCGCGTCAGGTGCATGATCTCCTGGCCGCGCAAGGTAATCGATGATGCCAGGCGCGGATCGAAGAACCGGCAGCCGCTCGATCCGAGTACGCCGTAGAACGCATTCATGATAATCTTCAGCGCTTGCGACAATGGCTTGTTCTTGTCACGCTTGGCCTGGTCACGGCCATCCCATATCTGTTTCACGATCGCCGGCAGGCAGTGTTTGGTCCGCGAAAAGCGCGCTCCGCGGAAGCCCTCTACGGTGTCCTCGTCTTCGGCACGCGAACCTTCAACCAGCCCGACCGGGTCGATCAGGAAAGTGCGGATAATCGACGGGTACAGGCTTTTGTAATCGAGTACCAGCACCGAGTCGTACAGCCCCGATTTCGAATCCATCACATAACCGCCGGGACTGTTTTCGCCGGCGATGTCGCCCAGGTTCGGCGCCACATAGCCCTGCCGGTGCATCATCGGCATGTAGAGGTGCTCGAATGCCGCCACGGAGCCGCCGCTCCGGTCCACCGCGAGACCTGTCACACTCGCGCGTTCAAGCAGGAATGTCAGCAGCTCGGTCTTTTCGAAGATGCGGGTAACAAGCTCGCAGTCCTTCAGGTTGTACTTCGCCAGCGCTGGCTTGTCCTCCGCAAAGCGGCGGTCGATTTCCGCCATCCGCTGGTAAGGGTTATCGATGGATTTTCCTTCGCCGAGCAGCGTTTGCGATACGTGCTCCAGGCTGAATGAGGAAAAACTCCAGGTGGCCGATCTAAGCGCCTCAATACCGTCGATGATCAGGCGCCCGGCAACGCCAGCAAAGTAATGCTGTTGCCTGCCATGTTCGCGCCATTCCATTTCGCTGCCGTCGCGTCCTAAACGCAGTGGCACTTTATTGCGCTCGGCATGTCGTTGAAGGACGCGAAGGTCGAACTGCACCACGTTCCATCCGATGATGACATCGGGATCGTGGCGCTGGAACCAGAGGTTCAGCTTTTCGAGCATCGCGGCATGGCTGTCGCAATACTCGAGGTCGAAGTCGAGTTCTTCGTCGCCGCCATTCGGTGGACCGAGCATGTACACCTGCCGCTGCCCGCAGCCTTCCAGCGCTATCGAATACAGCTCGCCGTGCGCGGTGGTTTCAATATCGAGCGATGCAAGGGTCAGGCGCGGGCGGTAGCCAGGCGCCGGTTTTAACTGGCCATGCCCGTTGAACCAGACAGGGGCGGTGATAAACCGCTCCATCAGGTAGCGTTCGGGCGGGCGCACATCGGATTCGTAGACGTCGATACCGTAGTCGCGCAGGCGCTTGGCCAGCTTTAATAACTGGCGATACTGCGTGCAATACAGTCCCACCACAGGACGATGATGGAAATCGCTCAGGGAAAGCGGACGCAGTTCGTATGATTTCTCGTCGCGCAAAACCAGCTCGGCCTGTTCGCGCTGTTCGGCCGGGATAAACGCTACCGATGGATGCGGCGCGAGCCGGACCTGGCGCGGCCCGTTATCGGTCGCAAGCCAGAAGTCGACTTCGGTGCCGGCAGCGGTATCGCGCCAGTGCCGGGTTAAGAGAAATCCCTGCTGTAATTGGTCCAACGTCCTGCCTTTAATTTGAGGGGAGAATGCGCGAGCTTGCGGTAGGCCTCATACTGCACGTAATGTTACCTTCGTAGCCGTGAAAAGAACAATGACGACAACCGACCTTCCCTTCCGCGCAACCACAGCACAAGCATGCGACTGGCTGGAGCAGCAGACCGCTTCGCCATGGACCCTTGCGCGCCTGATCGAAAACGGCCTGACTCCCTACGTCTGGCTCGACTACGACGCCGCCCACCCTGATTTATTCGGCGAGGCCAACGGAGGCTATGCCGCGCCGATCTTCTTCGAAGGCGATACCCAGCGGCTGGCAAACGGTAGCGACGATGTCCTGATCACGATGACCAAGGACGCGTACAAAATCGTCGCCACGCTGCCGCCCCCGGGTTTTAGACGCTCGCTCGACGAACTGCGTTTCCTTAAAAAAGATCTTGAGCGCCTGGCGAACCAGTTAAAGCGCGACGCCGAGCCAAAACCGGTAAAGGCCGAGACAGCCCAGGAGTCGCGTGACGGCATCAACACGGAGCAGGTACTGGCCGCTTTTGGCAAGCTGGTGCGCATCGACCTGGCGCAAGCTCTCGCCGGTGGCGGCGGGATCTTTGGCGATGAAGGCGCCCGGGTAAATGGCAGCACCCGAAAATCCAAGAAGCATGCGCTCTGGAATCCGGTCACTCTGGCGCTTGGCCTTAACGACGTTTACCGCGTGCCGCTATCGCATCTGCGCAAGGCGTTCAAGGCGCACGAGTTCCTCGAAGACTGGGATGCGGAATGGACGCACACCCTCGCGCTCTTGGGCAAATAATCAGTCAGCAGGGTCCAGGACGAAAATCGCCCACGCCTTCGCCGGCGTCTTTTCGGTTGGCTTTTCCACCTGCACTTGCGCGCAGTCTTCAGCAGCCAGGCTACGCCAGTTTGGAATGCCCGCATTGGAAAATGCCGCCGTCGCTTTCGACCCCAGGCTGAGGTCCAGCGCCAGCCGTGCATTGCGCGGCTCGGTCTTGGAATAATTCACGCCGCGCAGTTCAAATCCGAAGGCGGCCAGCCACGATTCCCACGAGCCCGATTCCACGCCGGCGACGATACGCTTCAAAATTTCTTCGAGCGACAAGCCTTTCTTGACGACACCCCGCAGAACCGCAAGCGATGGCGCGTAGAGGGGATTGGCGCCCTGCTTGCCGGCGCCGTGGTCGGCAATCGCCTTCAATTCTTTCGAGAACGCCGCGTCGCGTTCGGTGTAATCGCGCATGCGCGAATAGAACCCGGCGTCGAGGAAAGGATTTTCTGGCCTGCCCCCTGGCGTATCGAAGGTTTTCTTGGCGGGAGCTTGTTTGTTGTTGGTCATGACGAAGGCCTCAGTGTGAAGGCCGTAGTTTAGCACCCCGACCTTTCCGTAGCGCGTGTGCCGCGGCCGTCGCGCCCTGCTGGATTGGCATTTTTGAATTATGATGAATCAGTACACACATTCACCTTCTGGGAGATAAAACATGTCGGGCTACAGCATCAATATCGAAGAAAAAACCCTCGCGAGCGACAATTTCCGCGAGGTCTTGTACACCACCGAGCGCAGCCAGCTGGTCATCATGACCTTGAAGGCGGGCGAGGAAATCGGCATGGAGCACCATACCGGCCACGACCAGTTCATCCGCGTTGAAGAGGGCGAAGGCGTTGCCATTCTCGACGGCGAACGGCATGAGCTGACGGATGGCGTCGCGGTCGTCATTCCGGCTGGCACTGAACACAATGTCATCAACACCTCTAAGGATACGTCGCTACGGCTGTACACGCTGTACACCCCGCCTGAACATCCTGACGGCATCGTGCACAAGACCAAGGCTGAGGCCGACGAGTACGAGAAGCACCACCACGAAGAATAATCGCGTATATCGGCCTGCAACCGTGAAGATCATCCAGAAACTTTTTTCGCTCGGCTACGTGCTGGTCGTTGCGCTGTTCTTTGTCTGCGCCGTGGCGCTGATCGTGCTTGCGGGCAGCGAGCTGTGGGGAGCGCTGCGACCGGACATGGAGATGGGGGTGCGGTCGCGCTTTAACCTGATCCTCGAGGCGATCGGCTTGCTGACCATCGCCGTGGCCGCAATGGAGCTCGGGCAGACCGTGCTGGAAGAAGAAGTCCAGCGCTCGGCCAACATCTCCGCGCCGACCCGGGTGCGGCGTTTCCTCTCGCGCTTCCTGATTGTGGTCGTGGTATCGCTGTCCATCGAATGCCTGATTTCAGTCTTCCAGTTCGTACAAGTCAGGCCGGAGCTGTTGCCGCATGCCGCGTCGATTGGCGTGGCGGCCGCGGTGATCCTGGCGGCATGGGGTGCGTTTGTCCGCCTGAATGTAGATGCCGAAAAGCTTGAGCCCCACGCGATGCGCGCGGCCCAGGCTGAGGACAAGACAGTCGAAACCTGAAGTAAAAAAACGGCGGATAAACCAAGTTTATCCGCCGTTGCCTTGTCCGCCCTGCGCCAGCGCTTAAAGCTGGCGTGCCGAGAACGTATCGCAAGCCTCAACCTGCCCCGTCTCAATACCTTTCTTGAACCAGCGTGCGCGCTGTTCGGACGAGCCGTGCGTGAACGAGTCCGGCACCACCTGCCCTTGCGAGCGGCGCTGCATGGCGTCGTCGCCGATCGCGCTTGCCGCATGCAGCGCGGCCTCCACGTCGCCTTGTTCGAGGATGCCGCGTGAACGGTTGGCGTGGTGCGCCCACAGCCCTGCGTAGCAGTCGGCCTGCAGTTCCATGCGCACCGACAGCTGGTTGGCCTGGGTCTGCGACATGCGCTGCTGCGCCGCGCGCACCTTCTCCGACGTGCCAGTCAGGGTTTGCACGTGGTGGCCAACCTCATGCGCAATCACATATGCCTGCGCAAATTCGCTCGATACCTGGAAGCGCTGCTGCATCAGCTCGTAAAAGCTGAGGTCGATATACACCTGCTGGTCGGCCGGGCAATAGAACGGCCCGCTCGCGCTCTGGCCGGTGCCGCACGCCGTCGGGGTCGCCCCCGAAAACAGGATCAGCTTCGGTTTCACGTAGCTCGCGCCCTGGGCGCGGAAAATCTCGCTCCAGGTGTCCTCGGTATCGGCCAGCACGGTCGACACCATCGCAGCCTTGCGGTCCGATGCTGGCGGCGCCGGTGCCGGGCCCTGCTGTACTGGGGCGACCTGGCCGGAGCCCCCGCTGAGCATGTCCAGCATGGTCAGCGGGTTGACGCCGAATACTGCCGAGCCGATCAGCGCCAGCACGATGGTGCCGATGCCGATCGATTTGCCGCCGAACCCGAAGCCGCCGCCTCCTCCGCTGCCGCGGCGGTCTTCCACGTTATCGCTCTGGCGATTGCCTTCCCATTTCATAATATTCTCCAGCGTTGTTTTGTAAATTCGATAAGAGACTCTACGCTGGATCGAAAAAAGTTGGCGCAACGCAGGGCGTTTAGCGGAATGCGAGCAAGGCGCTATAGGCGTAGCCCGCGCCAAGGGCGCCGAACAAGGCCATGCCGATATACAGCGCAAACACGCGCGGCCGGACCAGCGCCCACACAGCGGTCGCCGCGGGGATGCTGGTGACCGCGCCGCCGATCAGGAAAGCCAGTGCGACGGCAGGGTTCATGCCCAGGTCCATCAGTCCGCGTACCAGCGGGACCGCGGCATAGCTGTTCAGGTAAGAAGGAACGCCCAGCAAGACCGCGAGCGGGATGGCGCCGGCATTATTCCCAAGCAGCGACACCACTTTTTCAGCCGGCAGGTAAGCGACCATCAGGCTTTCGAGCAGGAAGGCGATCACCATCCAGCGCAGCAGGAACCAGCCGTTGGAAGCGGCACCGGCCACGAAGGCGCTGCGCGCCGCGCTATTGGCAAAAATATTCCAGTCGGGACGCGCACCCGCCGCGGCCGGCGGGCAGCAGCTTGCCGGACCCGAGCGCAGCGCCTGGCCGACCAGCCCGCGCGACACAAACACATGGGTGATGATTCCGCCAAATGCACCCAGCGCCACCGCCGCCAGCGTTTTGACGATCGCAAATTCAAGGCCCAGGCTAGCCGCGATGATGCCGAACATTTCCGGGTCCATCAACGGCGAGCTCATCCAGAACGCCATGACGCCGGCCAGCGGCACCCCGGCGCCGAGCAAGCCGGCGATCACCGGCACCACCCCGCAGGAACAGAACGGCGACAGCGCGCCGAAGAAGGAACCCATCACGATCATGCGCGCCGGACTGCCGACAAAGACGCTGGCGATCAGCGCGTCGGCCTTGCTGGCCTTGGCATAGGCGGCCACCGCTACCGACAAGGCCAGCCACGGCGCGATGCCCAGCAGCGATTCACCTGTAAAGGCGAGCGATGCAGGCAGCTGCTGCGGAGCGATCAGCGCGATGGCCAGCATGATCAGTCCGGCGGCAAGCAGTGGCTTGTCGAGCTTGTTCCATAGCGCGCTCAAAGGGTTGGCGCCGTCGCCGGACGCGGCTGGCGCAGGGCAGCAGCCGCCGGTGCTGGCCGTCAAGCGCGGTGCAGGCGCGCAGCAGCCGCCGGATGCGGCGGGCTGGGCGGCGGCACGCGGCGCCGGTGCGCAGCAAGAAGCAGCTTTCGCGGCAGCGGCATGTGCTGCGGTGCTGGCAACGCCAGCGCGGGCGGAAGATCTCGCGAGTATCGGTTTCATAGTTATATACCTAATTTTGTGGTTATATTGATCGGTAAAAAATGCGGATTGGACCGACGCCCTCCCCGCATTATTTGGCGCCAAATACCGGCAGCGTGACGCCCTTGCAGCAGTCTTGCTTTACAAATTGCAGCACCTCGTCCAGCGCCTGGTAGTTGGCGCGGCACCGCACCATCCGACCTTCCTTTTGCTGGGTGACCAGGTCGGCCGCCACCAGCTCGCGCAGGTGGAATGCCAGCGTGGATGCCGGGCGGCCGGTCACCGCCTGCAGTTCGCCGACGGTCATGCCGTCATCGCCAGCCTGTACCAGCAACTGGAAGAGTTCGAGCCGGTGTTCGTGGCCGAGGCCGGCAAGGCGTTTTGCGGAGGTGGCGAGGTTCATGAAATAACTATATACCCACTTTTATAGTTCTGTCAAACAAAATATTCAATCCAGGCTGTTGAGGACTTCGGCGGTGGTTACCACGGTGGCGAACTCCTTGTGCAGGCTGGCCAGCGCGCTGTCGTGCATCTGGCCTGCACTGAAATAGCTGCCATCCGGGCCGTGGCGGTCGAAGGTGGCGGCCGCGTCGCCGGCCAGCCAGGTGTCGAAGCCGAAGTTGCCGGCCATGCGGGTGGTCGTCGAGACGCAGTGGTCGGTCGTCAAGCCGGCGATCACCAGCGTCGATGCGCCCGCGCTGCGGAGGCGCTGCTCCAGGTCGGTGCCGATGAAGGCGCTGTTGACGTCTTTGTAGATCACCGGCTCGCCGGCGACGGGCTGCGCTTCGGGCTTGAACGGGTAGCCCGGTTTGTCCGGGTGGAACAGGCTGTACGGGCGCGGGGAACGGTGCTGGATGTGGATCACCGGGCGCCCCGTCGCGCGCCAACCGGCCAGCAGGGCGGCAATGTTTTGCTCGGCGCGCGGATTGTTGCGCTTGCCCCAGCTGGGGTCGTTGAAGGCTTGCTGGACGTCGATCAGGATCAGTACGGCATCGGCTGGCAGTGGGTGCATGGTGCGGTCCTTGATGAAATGAGTGAGCCGCCATGGTCCGGCCAAAGCCTGTACAGCCACAACCGAAATGCCAGATAATTACCGTTGAGGTATGAAAAATTTCGATGGGATCGCATGAAGCTCAGCCAACTCAAGATGTTCGTCGCCGTCGTCGAGAACGGCAGTTTCAGCGCCGCGGCCGCGCAGCTCGATTGCACGCAATCGCGCATCAGCCACGCGGTCGCCGGCCTGGAACGGGAACTCGGGGTGCGGCTCTTGCTGCGCTCGCATGACGGCGCGGCACTGACCGACGCCGGCCACCGGGTGCTGGACAAGGCGCGCCAGATGCTGCGCATCGAGGCCAGCCTGCTGGAAACCGCGCGCGACTGCGGCGCGCTGTCCGCGCATGTTCGCATCGCATGCTTCCGCAGCGTCGGCACCCACCTGCTGCCGCACGCGCTCGAGGCGCTGGCGCGCGAGTACCCGGGCATCCGCATCGACATCGACGACAGCTGCGAAGAGCGCGACGAGGTAACGCAAGCGGTGCACGAAGGCCGCGCCGATATCGGCATTGCCCACCTGCCTGCCAGCGCCGACCTGGTGGCCAGGCCTTATGTCAACGATGCCTACGCGCTGGTGGTGCCGGCCTCGTTCAGGCTCGACGCGCCCGTCGCCTGGCACCAGCTCGACGCCCTGCCCTTCATCGCGCTGGCTTGTTCCGGCGCCGCGTCGATCCTGGCGCGTTGCCGCGCGGCCGGTTTCAGCGCGGAGCCAAGCCGGATCATGTCAAATGACACGAGCATCGCGGCCCTCGTCGGACGCGGCCTTGGCTATTCGATCCTGCCGCGGCTGGCGGCTTTTCCCGCGCCCGACGATGTCCGTATCGTCGACCTGCCGCTGCCCGCGCGCCGCGAGTTCGCTCTGGTAGCCCGGCCTGAGGCGATGCGCTCGCAAGCGATGCAGGTCGTCACGCGGTTCCTGCGCGACCAGCGCATCCTCGCAAAAACCAAAGCGTTCAGGGCCGGTATCGTTTCCTTCGATTAGCGCGCCGCAATCTCCCCCTTCCGCAGTGCCGATTCCGACCTATAGTGCTATTAGACGGGGGCGCCTGCATGCCTTCCGCCTGGCGAGCAATCTACCCTTGCACCATTGTTGAACCTGAGCCCCCGCGGCTGCCATGTTCAGACATTCCGCTCGCCGAGTGCCTAAGCGACGACAGCCTCGCCGGTAACGGTTCTGGAGGTACGTCATGAAAACCCTGCTACTTGCCGCAACCCTTGCTGCCCTTGCCTTGCCTGTCGCGGCCCAGGCGCCACCAGATCTCGGGCAGGTCACCATCACGCGCGATGCACCGCGTACCATCGAGCTTCCCGCCAACTACAGCCGGATGCGCGCGGGAGAATTTGACAACCTACAAGGCACGTACGACCTGTCCAACGGCGATACGATGGCCATGATGAAAAGGATAAACCGCAAGTTCATCAAGGTCGGCGACGGCCCGCGAACGGAAGTCATTGCGGTCGGGGACTATGATTTTGTGTCGATGGACGAGAAGTACCGCGTTGTGCTGTCGGAACCGGTGTTCGGCGAGGTGACGGGCTACCTGCTGATCGATACGCGCAAGGACTCGCGCGCGCTGTCGCAAAAACCGCCTGAAGTCGTGCCGTTCCGGTTCGCCCTGAACTGAAACGGCTCGGGGCCGGCGCCGGCCCCGGTTTTTTCGCCCCCCGTTCGATTGATTTTGTTGGAGAACAACGTTGCCATTTAAAATGGCAACATGAACACAGACCTGCTCGTCTCAACACTGACCCACGTCGTCCTGCTGCCGCCGGTTTGCCTGCTGCTCACCGCCGCCGCCGGCCTGCTTGTCAGCCGCCGCAATCGCCGCGCCGGCCGGGCGCTTACCGGCATGTCGCTGGCCTTGCTCCTGGTATTGTTCACCAATGCGGGCGCACGCCTGCTGATGGCCCCGTTGGAACGCCTCGCGCCGCCGCTTGACCTGGCGCGCATCGATGGCGCCGGCGCCATCGTCGTGCTTGCCGCAGGCAGGCTCGAACATGCGCCCGAATATGGCGGCCACGACATTCCCGACCTCACTGCGCTGGCGCGCCTGCGCTACGGTGCGCACCTGCATCACAAGACCGGCCTGCCCCTGCTTGTGACAGGCGGCCAGGGCACGCCGGACGGACGCCATGAGCCGAAGGCACGCAGCATGGAGCGCGCCTTGCGTGAAGACTTCCGCACGCCGGTGGCCTGGGTCGAGGATGCGTCGACGACGACTGCCGAGAACGCCGCATTCTCGGCGCGCATCTTGAACACCAGCGGCGTGCAGCGCATCTTGCTGGTCACCGACGCGTTGCACATGGCGCGCGCCCGCCGCGTCTTCGAACGCAACGGCCTGCAGGTCATTCCCGCGCCGACCATGTTCTACGGCGCAGGTCCATTGATGCCGCTCGACTTCGTGCCAAGCGCATCGGCCCTCCAGAAATCCTATTACGCAAGCTACGAGCTGGCAGGCCTCGCGTGGTACCGCCTGCGCGAAGCGATTGGCAGCAACTAAGAAAACCCCATGCCCAAGAAATCCCGGCGCCGTCCGCGCCCCATCAAAAAAATCGCCATCGCCCTGTTGCTGATCGTGCTGTTCATTGCCGCCGCCATCGCGTGGACGCTGGAAAGCATGGCGCTGCCGCCGCGCCAGTTCGGCCCGCACATCGAAAGCCGCCTGGCGGGCAACGGCTTCACGCAACTGGGCGCCTGGTTCGCGCGCACCTTCAGCAGCCTCGACCGCAGCGAACCGCTGGCAGGGCTGCCGGCCCTGCGCGTCGGCGCACAGGCTGCCACCGTAGGCCCTGCGCCTGCTGGCAACGTCGTCCCGGTGGACAACGCCGACGCCGCCATCAAGGCCATCGAGAAAGCGCAGCCAGGCGATGTGATCACCTTCGCGCCCGGCACCTACCATTTCAATGGCCGCCCTTACCTGGCCACCAGCAGCGCCAGCGGCGTCACCGTGCGCGCAGGCCTGCCGGGCAGCGTGATGCTGGCATTCGGCCTGCCGGGCGGCTTCCTGGTCGCCTCGCCCAACTGGACGTTTGAAAACCTGCAGATCCGCGGCGCCTGCACGACCCATGACGGCTGCGACCATGCCTTCCACGTCATTGGCAATGGCAGCGGTTTCGTCGCCCGCAACAACACGGTGACCGACTTCAACATGCCGTTCAAGATCGGCGGCAATGGCAGCGCGTATCCCGACAACGGCGTCATCGAACACAATACGATCAGCAACCGCAGCGCCCGCGACACCGTGCGCAGTGTCGGTGCGATCGACGTGGTCGCCGCCAGCAACTGGACGATCCGCGCCAACCTCGTCAGCGACTTCGCCAAGGCAAAAGGCGACCTGGCCAGTTTCGGGGTGCAGGCGCGCGGCGGCGGCAAAGGCAACCGCATCGAGCGCAATGTGCTGGTTTGCGAGAACCGCCTGCGCGGCGCGCCCGGACAACGCATCGGCCTGTCGCTGGGCGGCGCCGGCAGCATCGCGGCGCATTGCCGCGGCAAGCGCTGCGTGCCCGAACAAGACGGCGGCGTGATCGATTCGAACCTGGTCGCCTCGTGCTCGGACGAAGGCCTGCACCTGAACCGCGCCGCGGCAACGACCATTACCCACAACACCCTGCTCGACACCGCCGGCATGGCGGTGCAATGGGCGGAAAGCGCAGCGGACATCCACGGCAATATCGTCGACGGCCGCATCGTCGCCAAGGATGGCGCGACAGTGCGCGAGGACGACAACCTCGACACCGGGGTGACCCGCTTGTTCATGGGCGCGCACCCGCTGCGCGAACTGTTCGCCGCCTCGGCCAGCCTGGACCTGCACTGGCGCGGCGAAGCGCCGCGGCGCGATGCGTTGCCGGCCGCAGGCGCCGACCTGTGCGGAACGGCCCGTCCGGCCGAACCCGCTTACGGCGCCTTCGAGGATTTCGCGGCCTGCCTTACAAATTAGCGAAGATTGGCGACAGGCGCCCCGGTATAATCTTTCGGATTACCAAGACCTTTTCGCTGACCGAAAGCCCGTCATGACCAAGCCGATCAAGTATGCAGCACTGTGTTCCCTGTCCGCCCTGTTAGCCGCATGCGGGTCTGACCGTGGCGCCGATGTGCAGGTAATGTCCACCGCCTCGCGCGTGTCCGCCAACGTCGCCGCCCAGGCCCAGCCGGCCAGCGCGTATCACAACGTGGTGCAGCATATTTACGTTGGCTACTTCGGCCGTCCGGCCGATGCCGGCGGCCTCGCCTTCTTCGCCCAGCACCTGAGTAACCTTGGCGCGCCGACCAATATCGTCGACCTCAACACCGCCTATGGCAACAATGCCGAACTGCGCGCGGTGATCGACGGTTTCGGCAACAGCGCTGAATCGCAGGCGCTGTACGCGGGCGACAACAGTGTTTTCATTGAAGCGGTGTACCGCAACCTGTTCGGCCGCGCGGCGGAAGCCGGCGGCAAAGCCCACTGGATCAACGCCATCAATACCGGCGGCATGACGCGCGCTAACGCCGCGATGTGGATCATGGTCGGAGCGCAGGGCACCGACCGCGACGTGATCAATAAAAAGACTTCGGTGGCGGGCAACTTTACGGCTTCGCTGAACTCCGCGGAGCGCCAGGCGTCTTATTCGGGCCTGGCCGCCAACGTCGTCGTGCGCGACTTGCTCGGCACTGTCACCCTGGCTACCGACACCGCCGCCTTCCAGCCGAACATCGATGCCGCCTTTGCCGCCCTGGGCCGTCGCGGCGCGCAAGGCATGTATGCCGGCAAGCTGACGGCCAATGGATCGCAGATCAATTCGCTGATCCTGGAGGATGGCCAGTTCTGGACCTTCTACACCGCCGACCGCAGTGGCACCTACAATCCGGGCGCGTTCCTGCAAGGCACAGGGAGTGTCTCCAACGGGGTCTTCAGTTCTCCCGACGTGAAAGACTTCGGCAGTGTTCCCGCCAATCCGGGCAGTGTGACGGCGAGCTACTTCGCAGGCACCGCCCTGAACGGCGATGTCGGAACGCCGACCGGAGCCGTGGCCTTCACTGCCACCGGTATCGATACGGCCGCTTACAACTACGACGCGCCAGCGAACCTGGCACAAATCGCCGGGTACCATAGTGTTGGCGGCGGCGTGCTGGGCAATCACCTGCTGGACATTGCCGCCGACGGATCGTTCTCCGGCGCCTCCTTCCGCTGCGCCTACACGGGCAGGCTTTCGCCACGCGCGGCAGGCACGAACGTCTTCAACGTGACATGGACCTTTGGCGCGGGCACCTGTCCGCTGTCGGGCAAGACCGCCAGCGGCGTAGCGTTTTCCTATCTTGTTAAAAACGGCAGCAAGCGCAACATCCTGATTGCCGCAACCGACGCGGAACGCAGCGTGGGCTCCATGCTCGTCAGTTCCGGACTTGAAAAAACCGACGTGCTGGTCGGCACCGGTGCCACGGCCGTCGCCGGCAAGGAAATCGTCGTCCATTACACCGGCTGGCTGTACGACCCGAGCGCCCCAAACCAGCGCGGCGCAAAGTTCGACAGTTCGGTAGGCGGCACGCCATTCACGTTCCCGCTCGGCGCGGGAAGGGTCATCACTGGCTGGGACCACGGCGTTCCGGGCATGAAGGTGGGCGGCAAGCGGACGCTGGTGATCCCGCCGGAGCTCGGCTACGGCTCCCGGGCCACAGGTGCGATTCCGCCGAACTCCACGCTGATCTTCGACGTCGAACTGCTGCTCGTCAAGTAGCACGCGGCCGGTCCGGCGCCACCCGGCCGGCAATCAACTCGAACAGTTCAATCGGCATTGGGAACACCACCGTCGATGTCTTGTCTGTCGCCAGGGTGGTCAGGGTCTGCATGTAGCGCAGCTGCATCGCCCCTGGCTGCCGGGCCAGCACTTGCGCTGCCTGCATCAGTTTTTCCGATGCCTGCAGCTCCCCTTCCGCATGGATCACCTTGGCGCGCCGTTCGCGTTCCGCCTCGGCCTGGCGCGCAATCGCGCGCACCATCGACTCGTCCAGGTCGACATGCTTGATCTCCACATTGGCCACCTTGATGCCCCAGGCGTCGGTCTGCGCGTCAAGCACCTGCTGGATGTCGATGTTGAGCCGTTCTCGCTCGGCCAGCATGTCGTCGAGCTCGTGCTTGCCCAGCACCGAACGCAAGGTCGTCTGCGCCAGCTGGCTGGTCGCTTCCAGGAAATTAGCCACCTGGATGATTGCGCGGGCCGGGTCCATCACGCGGAAATACAGCACCGCGTTGACCTTCACCGATACGTTGTCGCGCGAGATCACGTCCTGTGTCGGTACGTCGAGCACGATGGTGCGCAGGTCGACCCGCACCATTTGCTGGATCACCGGAATAAGCAGGATCAGGCCGGGCCCCTTGACCCGCCAGAACCGCCCCAGCTGGAACACCACGCCGCGCTCGTATTCGCGCAAGATGCGCACCGACATGCCGAACAGCGTGGCCACGATCAAAAACAATAGCCCGGCGCCAAAACCGATCTCGAAAATCATGCTTGTTCTCCTTGTTATTGATAGTCCGCCGGCACCACGTCGAGCAGCGGCCCCCGCTGGCCGACCACGCGCACGACTTGCGCCCGCCTGAGCGGCGTGGTGCTGGCGATGCGCCAGGTTTCGCCGCGCACGTTCGCCCAGCCCTCGCCGCCACTGGTGGCGTCCAGCACTTCGGCGACACTGCCGACCAGGTCTTCCGGCCCGCCATACACGGCGCGCCGCCGCGTCTTGAGCGCGATGCTGGCGGTGGCGGCGATGAGCACGGCGCTGATGACGGCCACGGTGGCCACCAGCCCCAGCGGCAGGCCGTAGTCGGGCAACTCGGTATCGATCAGCATCAGCGCGCCGGCAACGAAGGCGGCCACGCCGCCAAGGCCAAGGATGCCGAAACTGGGAAGGAAGGCTTCGCCGATCATGAAAGCGACGCCCAGCAAAATGAAGGCCAGCCCCGCGTAATTGACCGGCAGCAGCTGCAAGCCGTACAGCCCGAGCAGCAAACACAGCGCACCGATGACGCCAGGCGCCACCGCGCCGGGGCTCATGAATTCAAACATCAGCCCGTACACGCCGAGGGTCATCAGGATCAGTGCGATGCTGGGATTGGTCAGCGCCGACAGCGCCCGCGTACGCCAGTCGGGCTGGCTGGCGTTGACTGGCGCGGCGGCGGTGTCGAGCGTGACCTCGCGCCCCAGCACCGCTACCTTGCGCCCGTCGAGCGCCTTGACCAGCGCCGGCACATCGGCCGCCATCAGGTCGATCACCTGCAGCTTGAGCGCCTCCTCGGCGGGCAGGCTGAGCGATTCGCGCACCGAGCGCTCGCCCCAGTCAGCGTTGCGCCCGCGCATTTGCGCCAGCCCGCGTATGTAGGCGGCCGCGTCGTTCATCTGTTTGCGCGCCATCGAGCCGGCTGTGCTGTCGTCCTTGGCGGCGCCGTCCTTGTCCGGCGGCGGCCTGGGTCCGCCGCTGTCGGGGCCGATGCCGACCTGGACCGGCGTGGCTGCGCCGATGTTGGTGCCCGGCGCCATCGCCGCGATATGGCTGGCGTACAGGATGTAGGTGCCGGCGCTGGCCGCGCGCGCGCCGCCCGGCGCGACATAGCTTGCCACCGGCAGCGGCGACGTCAGGATGGCCTTGATGACGTCGCGCATGGCGGTATCGAGTCCGCCCGGCGTGTCAACCTGCAGGATGACCAGCTGGTTGCCCTCGCGCGCCGCGCGCGCGATGCCGCGCACCACGTAATCGGCGTTGGCCGGCCCGATGGCGCCGTCGATGGTCAGCACGGCAATGGGCGCGGCGGCGCGGGCGGCAGGCGCGCACAGGAAGATCAGCAGGAAAACCACCAGCGCACGCATGCAGTCTGCACCGGCCAGGCTGGAACGTCGGAACATACCTTCTCCGGACAGGACAGGTGTCCTTTTGTCGGGTTAGAAAGCAAGCGGGGGATTAGGTTCCGGCCATGCGGCCGGACGGTGCTGGCGAGCGTGGTCCGCTCAGACCAGCAGCGCGGTACTCATCGACCTGACCTCGTCGGCCGATTCCTTGAGTATACTCTCGAGCGTGTCACCGTCAAGGACGAAATCAAGCACCGAATCCTCGTGGCGCGGCATGTCCTCGAGCGGCGCGGCCAGGGGCGAGGCCACCGGCGAGAACTGGTTGGCGAGGATCAAGGTGTCGAGCAAGGTGCTTGGCGGCATGCTCAGCCATGCATCGCGCAGCGCTTCGATGGCGCTGCGCACCGGATCGGGCACGGACAGCTTTTTCAGCGCTTCGCGGCTGACCACCTCTTCGCACAGCTCGGACCATTTTTCCGGATCATCGTCCAGCAAGCCCGGGAATTCGTCGGCGCGCGACAACAGGTAGAAGCCGCCGACCTCGTGCATGATGGCGGCAAACACCGCGGTGTCGGGATTGACGAAGGTGACGCGCTTGGCAATCACCTGCGATAGCGCGGCAACATGGGCGGTGTGCTCCCACAGCTGCTCTGCCTTTGCGCGGATGGCCGGATCGACGATCCGGGCGCCAAACTGGCGCACGACCAGGCTGGCCACCAGCGTCTGCAGGCTGCGGTAGCCAACCCGCATCACCGCGGCGCGCGCATTGGTGATCGGGGCGTCGCCGTTCGGGTTGAAGGCGGCGGAATTGGCCAGCGCCACCGTGCGGGCCGCCAGCTGCGGCTCGGACAGCACCAGCTTGATCGCGTCCTCGATGTGGCAGTTGGGATCGTCCAGCGCGAGTTGCAGGCGCAGGGCGGCATTCACGCTGGTGGGAAAGGTCATTTCCCCGCGGGCGGCCTGTGCGGCGATGTATCCAAAGGCTTCTAGTCTGTTCACGGGAAAAATTATACCCCGCCGCACCGCCGCCGGTGACCAAAGGTTTTCTTTTCGGCGCCGATTTAGGCCGGAAATGAAAAAAAGGGAAGCTCGCGCTCCCCTTTTGTGTCGCCGGCCAGGAACCGGACTGGATTACTTCACTTTCAGCGAGTTCTTGACGTTGGTGACGCCCTTGACGCCTTTTGCCAGGCGCACTGCCTTGTCGGCCTCCGCTTTCGACGACACGAAGCCGCTCAGGTTGACCACGCCGTTTTCAGTGTCGACGTCGATGGCCAGCGCTTTCAGCTCAGGCTCCGCGAACAGGTCGGCCTTGATCTTGGTGGTGATCACGGCGTCCGCCACGTTTTCCTTGGTTTCGGCAGCGACGTTCCTGGTCTTGGCCGCAATCGTCTCGCCAGCGCGCTCGGTTTTCACGGCTGCGGTTTCCGCCATGCGCTCGGTCTTGTCGCCCATGCGCTCGGCGGCACGTTCGGTCTTCACGGCAGCGTTCTCGGCCATGCGCTCGGTGCGCTCGCCTGCACGTTCCGCAGCGTTTTCGGTGCGCTGGGCAGCGGTACCTGCAGCCACGGCCGCGCGGTCGGTCGCGTTGTCTGCGCGGGCTGCGGCGCGGTCGGTCGCATTGTCGGCACGGGCTACCGCGCGTTCGGTGGCGTTTTCGGCGCGGTCTGCTGCGCGCTCGGTGCGGTCAGCGATGGTTTTGCCTTCGTGCTGGATCAGGCAGCCGGTGTTTGGCTGGCCGGCGATCTGGGCGCACTTGTCGACAGCGGCTGCCTTGGCAGGGTCGCGCGTTTCGGTGGTGGTGACCGGGCTGGCAGGGTTGGTGCTGGCGACCGCCATGTTGCGGTCAGCCTTGGCGTCGGCCAGTGCTGCGGTGTGCACGGTATGCGCGGTCGAAATGCAGCTGTCCTTCTCGCCGCCGGTCATCGCGGCGCACTTGGCCTTGGCCAGTGCGTAGTCCGCATTCGCCAGCGCGGTGCGCGCCTTGGTGCGGTCCTTCTGGGTATTCTTGTATTGCGCGACAGCATCTGCTTCAGCACGGGCGCGCGCAACTTTAGCTTCTTCAACGCAGACCTGGCGGGCGGCGCCGCTCATGCCAGTGCAGTTCGCGGCAGCGGCCTTGTAGTCGGCGGCGGCCTTTTGGGTCATGTTTTTGTAGCTGGCCGGATCGCTAGGCGCATCGGCGGCGTAGACGGAAAAACTGGCGCTGATGGCCGTTGCCAGCAGAGTTGCGGTAAGAGCTTTCATGGTGGTGTCCCTTCATGTGTATTGTTGGTACACGATTTAACGCCCGTTCTCGCAAGCGTTCTGTGCGAGAACGAACATAAAGGGTTATTGATATCTCAACATTCGCTTTTTTGCCAAGGCAAAAATATTCCCCTCGGCATCAATCGCGCCATCGCGGCGGGCGCCGTCCAGCCAGGCCAGGGTGTCGTGCTTTGGTTCCAGGAAGCGCCGGCGCACCTGCTGGATCTGGCCGACCATGGCGTCGTAATGCTCAGGATGGTAGCGCGCCAGCCAGGCGATTTCGGTCATGTCGGCAAACACTTCCTCGGTGCGGATGCGGCGCGCGAACCAGCTGCGCACCGGGCCGATCCATGAAACCACGGGCAGCAGTTTTTCGTTGTGCGGATAGCCGTTGAGGCGGCGGTAGCAATGCCCGACTTCATGCATTGCCGCGCCTTGCAGGAACAGGTCGAGCAGCGCGGGATCGATCATTGCTTCGAGGCGGCGCGCGGTCGGGTTGTCGCGCGCCGACACCACCAGCGTGCAGCGGCCGTCCTCGTTCCATACACCGATCGGCGTGTGGCCGGACAAGCCGTTGCCGCGCTCGACTTCCAGCACGATGTCGAGGCCGTGCGCCTTGCCGAACGCCACCGCGTGGCGGGCAGCGGCGATCCATTGCTGTTCGCTGGCCTCGGCTGCCAGCGCAGGCTGGCCGGCGCACAGCAGCGCCAGCGCCGCACAGGCCGCGCGCCATGCCTTATTCATCTTCCAGCAGGCCGCGGCTCCAGGTCGCGCGCACATCTTCGAACGGGTTGTCGGTGGAAGCGAAAACCTTGGCGTCTTTGGCAAGCTTGACCCACGCCCATGTATCGTGGGAAGTGCGCACTTCCGGGCTGTGGCCGCGCACCGATTCCAGCCAGCCATAGACTTCGGCGTACTGATCCGGGTGCTTGTGCTTGGTCCAGGCCAGCGCGACCAGGTCGGCGTAGCCTTCCTCGCGGCGGTTCTCGCGCAGGGCCTTGGATTCTTCCAGCAGCGATTTGTCGTCGGCAAACTCTTCGCCTACTTCGGTGAAGCCCGCCGGCAGCGTGTGCCACACGCCCTGCGCATAGCGCCAGCAATGCCCGAGTTCATGGGCGGCCATCGCTTCGATCAGCAGGCGGTGTTGCGATTCCGGGACATGTTTCAGCACGCTTTCGGCATCGGGGTTGCCGCGCATCGACAGCACCAGCTTGCAGCGGCCGTCGACAAATCCCATCGCAAACGGCACCGTGCCCGGACGCGCGTTTGGCTGGATAACAACATCAATGGGAAGGTTGATCCGCTTGGAATAAGCGAGGACCGGGGACGCGGCCTTGAGCCAGCGGATTTCCTGCGCGGTCAGGTCGGCTGACGCGAAGGAAGGAGAAGAGAACAGGTACAGCGAAGCGATCATGATTGTCTTCAGCATGGCGGGCTCCTACAGGTCCATAAATGCCTATCGGCAATTCTATAGCCTGCGACAGCCCCCGCTGGAAGTTTATTTCTGCGTAGAAATAAAACAGCAACCTTGTCAAAAAGCGATTTGAGAAACGATCGGCGGATCCGGGCCGCGCCCCTATCCGCCCTACCCTGATGCTTAGTAGTGAGCGATCTTCTGTACTGCCTGCGGCGCGCGGCCGGCAGGGCGCTTTGGCGCCGCCTGCTTCGTCAAGGTGTGCACCGTTGCCGACTGCGCGGCGTCCAGCTTGAAGATACTGACCACCTGCTCCAGTGCCTGCGCTTCGTCCTGCAGCGAGGCCGCGGCGGCAGTGGCCTGTTCCACCAGCGCCGCATTGCGCTGTGTCGCTTCGTCCATATGCCCGATCGCCTGGTTGACCTGCTCGATGCCCGCGGTCTGCTCCTGGCTCGCCAGGCTGATCTCGTTCATGATGTCGGTCACGCGCTTGACGCTGGTGACGATCTCGTCCATCGTGGCGCCGGCTTCGTCCACCAGTTTCGCGCCGACTTCAACGCGCTCGACCGAGCTGCCGATCAGGCTCTTGATTTCGTGCGCGGCCGCAGCAGAGCGCTGCGCCAGGTTGCGCACTTCGCTGGCGACCACGGCGAACCCGCGGCCCTGTTCGCCCGCACGGGCAGCTTCCACCGCGGCGTTCAGGGCCAGGATGTTGGTCTGGAACGCGATGCCATCGATGACGCCGATGATGTCGACGATCTTCTTCGACGATTCATTGATCGACGCCATCGTGTCCACCACCTGCGACACCACCGCGCCGCCCTTGACGGCGACTTCCGACGCCGACACGGCCAGCAGGTTGGCCTGGCGCGCATTGTCCGCATTCTGGCGCACGGTGCCGGTCAGTTCTTCCATCGACGAAGCCGTCTCTTCGAGGGTGCCCGCCTGCGCTTCGGTGCGCTCCGACAGGTCGACATTACCTGCGGCGATCTCGGTCGACGCAGTGGCGATGGCGCTGGTGCCAGTGCGCACCTGGGCGACGATGTCGACCAGGCTGTCGCGCATGCCCTTCATGGCAAACAAGAGGCTCGATTTGTCGCCGTGCGCGGTATCGATATTGACCGCCAGGTCGCCGGCGGCGATGCTGCCTGCAATCGCTGCCGCGTAGGCGGGCTCGCCGCCAAGCTGGCGCAGCACGCCGCGGCTGATGAACCAGGCGGCGGCCGAACCGAGCGCAATGCCGATCGCGCACAGGACCAGCATCCACATCTGGAACGAGTGCGCCAGGTCGGTCGCATAGCCCGCCTCGGCCTTGTTCATCTTTTCTTCAAGGTCGATCAGGCGGTTGATGCTCGCGAGCCATTCGACGAAGGCCGGCGCCGCTTGCGTGGCGAGCAGCGCGGTCGCTTCCGCCGTGTTGTCGGCCAGGCGCAGTTCAATCACGCGGGCCACCAGCGGCTGGGTCTTGCGTTCACTCTCCTTGATGCCCGCCAGTGCGGCCTTTTCTTCTTCCGAGATATCGGTGCGGCCCTGGAACATGGCGTCCAGCGGACCGGCGGAGTCGGTGTAGTTCTGTTCCAGTTTCTTGATCAGGTCGAGATGGGGCTTGGTGGCGGCAGCGTCGCCGGCCAGCACCACGTCGCGCAGGGCGATCGCGCGGTCGTGCACGCTGCCGCGGAAATTGATGGCGTAGCGCTGTTTGACATTGTTTACGTCATTGATGCGGTTGAGGCTGTCGTCGATGTTATTGACGCGCATGGTAGCAAGCGCGCCTAGGATCAGCATCAGCACAAAGACACCGCCAAAGCCAAGGGCCAGGCGGGTTCGGATCGTTAAACCGGAAATATTCATTGTCGTGGACAGTAGAGATAGACCCGGAAAGACGTCCGGACGCTGTTGCTACCAGTTCCGACGAGCAACAACAGAACTCTAGCATAAAGACATGACCCATGTGCAACGCCTATTGAAAATAAGCAACTGATTTGCACACTCTATTAATAAACTACTATGACCTGATTTTTCTGTTCAGGACATTGCCGTTAAATGTAAAAAAAGCGGGTATCGGCGCAAGCCGGATACCCGCTTCGGCCAGGAGCCTGCTTACTTACCGGCCAGTGCTTTCGCTGTCGTAAAAGATGGACGTATATCGTTCGGCACCTTCTTCATCTTGTCCAGCGCCTTCTGGACATCCGGGCGGATTACCACGTACCTGGCCATCATCGCCTTCGCGCGTGCGTAGTCGCCGGTTGCCTCGATCATCAGGAACTCGCGGTTGAGCTCAGTGACGGCCTGGCGGATCTTTTTGAAGTCGACCGAGAACGTGCCGTCGCCGTGCGAAATGAAGCCGCCGTTATCGAGCAGGTAGTTCAGCTGGATGGCCATGCCGCGCGCATGCGAATCGGTCAGGCCGAAGTGCAGCGTGCGGAATGCCGACGCGAGGAAGGTGTTATGCAGCTTGCGCTCGGCCGCCCCGCCCTGCCCCAGCGTGTCCTTCAAGAGGCCCTTGTCCATCATGTACATCAGCGCCCACAGGCCGGTGACGTCGGCCTTGGCTTCCTCGATGGTCGAATAAGTCTCCTTCAGGTCCTGGCGCGGCGTCGAGTCCTTGCCATCCACTTTGGTCGCGTGCGGGCCCAGGCCGTGCATGATCTCGTGCGCGAGGATATGCGTGAAGAAGGAGTCGAAATCGAGATCCTTTTGCGCTTCGGGACGCAGCACCAGCCTGGCGATCGGCGTCAGGGTCGACCTGAACTTCGCTTCCTGCACATTCTTCAGCATCACGCGCTTGGAGCCGCGCTTGCTGATGATGCGCTCGTCGTTCGGCAGGTTGTAGGCGGCCGTCTGCACGCCCATGTTCCCGTCGCCCGCGCCGTATACCTGGTTCACCACCACCATCGGCGCCATCGCGCCCACTTTCGGATTGCGATAGCGCCGGTCGATCGGAAGGTTATCCTCCAGCTCCTGCATGTACTTGCCGAAGAAGTCGAGCTTGCGCGTCTCCTTGTCGTCGCGGATGTTCACGTACGCTTCGAATGCGGCCTTGTAGCCAAACAGTTCGTCGTTGTAGGTCTCGTAGGGGCCGATCGTGATATCGACCGGCGAATCGAGATCCATCCATGCAAAGTCCGACTCGAGGTAGTCGTTCGACAGGAAGGCGTCCGCGCGCAGGGTCAGGAATTTCTTCAGCGAGGCGTTGTCGGTCAAGCCAGCCGCTTCGCGCAACAGCCTGGCCAGCTTTTCGAGTTCGGGACGGTATTCGTCTGAGTACTTCACCACCTTGAACTTACCGTCAGGGCCGGTGCGGATCGTCGTGAAGAACCATTGCGCATCCTGCTTTTCCTGCGGCGGCAGTGCGTTCATCCACGCCTCCAGCGCCTCCTTGGTTGCGCCCTCAGGATAGAAGTTCGCGCCGGGCGGCTTCTGTGCCGGGATCGCGATGCCTTTGTACTGCGGCGGCATGAAGGACTTGTTTTCGTCGAGGTGCGACCACGGCCCTTTGTTAAGCCAGAAGTAGTCGAGCCGCGCCTTGCCCAGCGGCGTGGTGTCCTTCTTCAACGCCTCCAACAGCGCCTCGTTATGCGCCCAGCGCTGGCGCAGCTGCAGGGTGTCGATGACTTTTGCGGCCTCGATCAGCTTGGCGATGGCAGCCCTGTCGCCTGCTGACAGATGCGAGGTGTCTGCACGCATGTCAACCTGCTCGAACCGCTTGGCCATTGTCGTCAGTTGCGCTGCGGTCGGCGCCGCGGCCGCGGCGCATGCATTGCCGATTGCTGCCGCCAGCATCAGGGGAAGGAGTAGAGTCTTCATGGGTCCTTTGGATAAAAGATCGCGAGAAACCAATTGTAATCTCAATGTGCGCTATCGCACTGATCGCTGGCACGCGTTCGGGCATGCTGACGCCTTTAAGGGACGTATTTTCAAAATCTAATAATAGGCGCGGGTAACCGCACCGTAGGGAGGCAGTATGAGCAAGTCCGCACGTTACGAATGGCGCGATCAGCAAGCGTCGCTGAATGACAGGTTAAAAGGGTTCCTGCAAAATCCGGGAACCGACCAGATGGAAGCAATGGTCGCAGAGATGCGCGCGTACGCCGATGCCGCGCGCTCGGGCAGTATCGATATTCCCACGCGTTCGACAATCTACAACTAAGACAACGACGACAGCCTGCGCTGTGTGGCGTCCGGCCAGGACGCATCAATGAAAAACGGGGGCGGACAATGTGTCCGCCCCCGTTTTTTGTTGTACCGTTACCGATGCCCCGTCGTTCCCGCGGAGGCGGGAACCCATACGTCACTTGAATAGCCAGCTCAGTATGGGCTCCCGCTGTCGCGCGAGCGGCGTTAGCGCTTGCGCGGTGGCGGCAAGTCGGTGCACACACCTTCGTATGCTTCCGCCGCCATGCCGATCGATTCGCCCAGCGTTGGATGCGGGTGGATCGTCTTGCCGATATCGACGCCATCGGCGCCCATCTCGATTGCCAGCGCGATCTCGCCGATCATGTCGCCTGCATGGGTGCCGACGATGCCGCCGCCAACAATGCGATGCGTCTCCGCGTCGAACAGCAGCTTGGTGAAGCCTTCGTCACGGCCGTTCGCAACCGCGCGGCCGCTGGCGTTCCATGGGAAGTGGCCCTTTTCCAGCTTGATGCCCTTGGCCTTGGCTTCGTCTTCGGTAATGCCAACCCACGCCACTTCCGGATCGGTGTACGCCACCGACGGGATCACCTTCACATCGAAGAAGGCCTTCTCGCCATGGGCGGCTTCCGCAGCCACGTGCGCTTCGTGCACCGCCTTGTGCGCCAGCATAGGCTGGCCTACCAGGTCGCCGATAGCGAAGATATGCGGCACATTGGTGCGCATCTGGCCATCGACCGGAATGAAGCCGCGGTCGGTGACGGTAACGCCAGCCTTGTCGGCGCCAACCTTGCCGCCGTTCGGGCTGCGGCCCACTGCCACCAGGACCATGTCGTAGATCTTCGGCTCTGGTGCGGCAACGCCGGCTTCCGCCGCCTCGAACGTGACCTTGATACCTTCAGGGAGCGCTTCCACGCCCACCGTCTTGGTCTTGGTCATGATGTTATCGAAGCGCTTCTCGTTGAACTTCTGCCAGACCTTGACCATGTCGCGGTCCGCGCCCTGCATCAGGCCGTCCATCATTTCGACCACGTCGATGCGCGCGCCCAGCGTCGAGTACACGGTTGCCATCTCCAGGCCGATGATGCCGCCGCCGATGACCAGCATGTTCTTCGGTACCTGGCGCAGCTCCAGCGCGCCGGTCGAATCGACGATGCGCGGGTCCTTCGGCACGAACGGCAGGTTCACGACAGCAGAGCCTGCGGCGATGATCGCCTTCTGGAACGCGACAACCTTCTTGCCGCCGTCTGCCGCAGTGACTTCGATGTGGTTCGGGCTGATGAACTGGCCGACGCCATGCACCACGTTGACCTTGCGTGTCTTGGCCATGAAATTCAGGCCGCCGGTCATCTTCTTCACCACGCCATCCTTGTAGGCGCGCAGTTCGTCGATGTTGATCTCCGGCGCGGCAAACGATACGCCGTGCTTGGCCATGCCCTTGGTCTCGTCGATGACGGCCGCCACGTGCAGCAGCGCCTTGGACGGGATACAGCCCACGTTCAGGCACACGCCGCCCAGCGTTTCGTAACGCTCGATCAGCACCGTGTTCATGCCCAGGTCCGCCGCGCGGAATGCCGCCGAATAGCCGCCAGGGCCTGCGCCCAGCACCATCATTTCGCATTCGATGTCGACCTTGCCGGTGTAGCTGCCAGCCGGGATAGCCGCGGCCGCAGGCGCAGCTGGCGCAGCGGCGGGAGCCGGAGCCGCTTGCGCCGGCGCCGGAGCGGCGGCAGGTGCGGCGGCGGCCGGAGCGTCGGCCGCCGGAGCGCCGGCCGACTCTTCCAGCGTCAGCATCAGCGAGCCTTCACCGATCTTGTCGCCGACCTTGACCTTGACTTCCTTGACCACGCCAGCGTGGGTCGAAGGGATCTCCATGCTGGCCTTGTCCGATTCGACCGTCACGAGCGACTGGTCGACCTTGATGGTGTCGCCAGCCTTGACCATGACTTCGATGACTTCGACTTCCTTGAAGTCGCCGATATTTGGAACTTTAACGTCGATAGTGCTCATTCGCCCGATCTCCTTAAAGCAGTGACTTGCGCAGGTCGGCCATGACTTCGGCCAGGTATGCGGTGAAGCGTGCGGCCATCGCGCCGTCGATCACGCGGTGGTCGTACGACAGCGACAGCGGCAGCATCAGGCGCGGCTGGAATGCCTTGCCGTCCCATACCGGCTTCATCGACGACTTGGACAGGCCAAGGATCGCCACTTCCGGTGCGTTGATGATCGGCGTGAACGCCGTGCCGCCAATGCCGCCCAGCGACGAGATCGTGAAGGTCGCGCCCTGCATGTTGGCCGGGCTCAGTTTGCCTTCGCGCGCCTGGCCGGACAGCTCGCCCATTTCGGTCGCGATCTGCGAGATCGATTTCTTGTCGGCGTCCTTGATGACAGGGACCACCAGGCCGTTCGGCGTGTCCGCCGCGAAGCCGATGTTGTAGTACTGCTTGAGAATCAGGTTGGCGCCGGTGCCGTCGATCGATGCGTTGAACGCCGGGTACTTCTTCAGCGCGGCGACGCTGGCCTTGATCACAAACGCCAGCATGGTCAGCTTGACGGTGGACTTGGCCTTGGCCAGTGCGGCGTTCGAATCGACGCGGAACTGTTCGAGGTCGGTCACGTCGGATTCGTCGAACTGCGTCACGTGCGGGATCATCACCCAGTTGCGATGCAGGTTCGGGCCGCTGATCTTCTTGATGCGCGACAGCGGCAGCAGTTCGGTCGGGCCGAACTTCGAGAAGTCGAGCGACGGCCATGGCAGCAGGTCGAGGCCCACGCCGGTGCCGCCGCCTGCGGCAGCTGCGCCATTGCCTGGCGCGCCGCTGGAGAGGACGCCCTTGACGAAGTTCTGCACGTCTTGCTGGGTGATGCGGCCTTTAGGACCGCTGCCGGGCACGCGGGTCAGGTCGACGCCCAGTTCGCGCGCGAACTTGCGGATCGACGGCGACGCGTGGGCTTTGCCGTTCGAGACTGGCGCTGGTGCGGCTGCAGCCGGTGCTGGTGCTGGCGCAGGCGCTGCAGCAGGTGCTGGTGCAGGTGCTAGCGCAGCGGCGGCAGGCGCCGGTGCGGCCGGAGCGGCTGCAGGTGCCGCCGGCGCCTCTGCTGCTGCGCCGCCTTCGGCAGCTTCGAGCGTCAGCAGCAGCGAGCCTTCGGCCACTTTGTCGCCTACCTTGATTTTGATTTCCTTGACCACGCCAGCATGGCTGGACGGGATCTCCATGCTTGCCTTGTCGGATTCGACCGTGGCCAGCGACTGGTCGACCTTGATGGTGTCGCCCGGCTTGACCATCAGCTCGATCACTTCGACTTCCTTGAAGTCGCCGATATCCGGGACTTTAACTTCCACTACGCTCATATCGTTGCTCCGTTCTTATTTGATTAGCCGCGTCGTTCCCGCGAAGGCGGGGACCCATGCTGAGCGTGCTACTCACCTTCAGCATGGGTTCCCGCTTTCGCGGGAACGACGGGGTTTTTATTGAGTCACCGGATTTGGCTTGTTCGGATCGATGCCGTACTTCGCTACCGCGTCAGCGACAACCGATGCGGCGATCGTGCCCTCTTCCGCCAGCGACTTCAGCGCCGCAACGGTAATGTAGTAGCGGTTCACTTCGAAGAACTCGCGCAGCTTGACGCGGCTGTCCGAGCGGCCGAAACCGTCGGTGCCCAGCACGCGGTAGGTGCGGCCCTTCGGCATGAACGCGCGGATCTGCTCTGCGAACAGGCGCATGTAGTCGGTCGTCGCAACGATCGGACCACTGGTCTTGTCCATCAGCGACGTCACGTAAGGAACACGCGCCGTAGCGGTCGGGTTGACCAGGTTCCAGCGTTCGCAATCCTGGCCATCGCGCGCCACCAGGGTCAGCGACGGTGCGGACCAGATATCGGCCGCGATGCCCCAGTCCTTCAGCAGCAGTTCGGCGGCGAAAATGGACTCGCGCAAGATGGTGCCCGAGCCGATCAGCTGCACGCGCTGCTTGGCATTCGCATCGCCTTCCTGGAGCAGGTACATGCCCTTCAGGATGCCTTCTTCGCTGCCAGGCTTGAGGCCCGGATGCGTGTAGTTCTCGTTCATCAGCGTGATGTAGTAGAACACGTCCTGCTGTTCGGCCACCATGCGGCGCAGGCCGTCCTGCACGATGACTGCGACTTCGTGCGCGAAGGTCGGGTCGTACGGCATGCAGTTAGGGATGGTCGCCGCCATGATGTGGCTGTGGCCATCTTCGTGCTGCAGGCCTTCGCCGTTGAGCGTGGTGCGTCCTGCGGTGCCGCCCATCAGGAAGCCGCGCGCGCGCATGTCGCCTGCCGCCCAGGCCAGGTCGCCGATACGCTGCATGCCGAACATCGAGTAGAAGGTGTAGAACGGGATCATCACGCGGTTGTTGGTCGAGTACGACGTCGCCGCTGCGATCCACGAGCTCATGCCACCCGCTTCGTTGATGCCTTCCTGGAGGATCTGGCCGGCCTTGTCTTCGCGGTAGTACATTACCTGGTCCTTGTCGACCGGCTCGTACAACTGGCCCTGCTGGTTGAAGATGCCGATCTGGCGGAACAGGCCTTCCATGCCGAAGGTGCGCGATTCATCGACCAGGATCGGCACGATGCGCTGGCCCAGGTTCTGGTCGCGCAGCAGCGTCGAGATGATGCGCACAAACGCCTGCGTGGTCGAGATTTCGCGGCCTTCCGCGGTGGCGTCGAGCACGTTCTGGAATGCCGACAGTTCCGGCACTGGCAGGACTTCTTCAGCTTTCTCGCGGCGCTGCGGCAGGTAGCCGCCGAGCGCCTTGCGGCGTTCGTGCAGGTACTGCATTTCCGGCGAATCGTCGGCAGGCTTGAAGAACGGGATGTCCTTCAGCTTGTCGTCCGGGATCGGGATGGCGAAGCGGTCGCGCATTTCGCGGATTGCCTCGTCGTCCAGCTTCTTGGTCTGGTGCGCGGTGTTGCGCGCTTCGCCAGACTTGCCCATGCCGAAGCCCTTGACGGTCTTCACCAGCAGCACGGTCGGGCTGCCCTTGTTGTCCTGCGCGTTCTTGAACGCGGCGTAGATCTTGTGCGGATCGTGGCCGCCGCGGGTCAGGCGCCAGATGTCGTCGTCGGTCATGTTGGCGACCATCTTCAGCAGCTCAGGGTGCTTGCCGAAGAAGTGCTTGCGCACGTAGGCGCCGTCCTTGGCCTTGTAGTTCTGGTATTCGCCGTCGACGGTTTCCATCATCACGCGCTGCAGGATGCCGTCCTTGTCCTTGGCCAGCAGGGTGTCCCAGCCCGGGCCCCAGATCACCTTGACCACGTTCCAGCCGGCGCCGCGGAAGTCCGCTTCCAGTTCCTGGATGATCTTGCCGTTGCCGCGCACAGGGCCGTCAAGGCGCTGCAGGTTGCAGTTGACGACCATGACCAGGTTGTCGAGGCGCTCGCGCGAGGCCATGCCGATCGCGCCCATCGATTCCGGCTCGTCCATCTCGCCGTCGCCGCAGAAGACCCAGACCTTGCGGTTCTCGGTGTCGGCGATGCCGCGCGCATGCAGGTACTTCAGGAAGCGCGCCTGGTAGATCGCCATCAGCGGGCCAAGGCCCATCGACACGGTCGGGAACTGCCAGAAGTTCGGCATCAGTTTAGGGTGCGGATAGGACGACAGGCCTTTGCCGTCGACTTCGCGGCGGAAGTTCAGCAGCTGTTCTTCGCTGATGCGGCCTTCGAGGTAGGCGCGCGCGTAGATGCCTGGCGAGGAGTGGCCCTGGATGTACAGCAGGTCGCCGCCGTGGCCTTCGCTAGGCGCTTTCCAGAAGTGGTTGAAGCCGATGCCGAGCATGTTTGCCAGCGAAGCGAACGACGAGATGTGGCCGCCCAGGTCGCCGTCGGCGCGGTTGGCCTTGACCACCATCGCCATCGCGTTCCAGCGCATCCACGAGCGCAGGCGCTCTTCGAATTCCAGGTTGCCTGGGCAGTGCTCTTCCAGGTGGGCGGGGATGGTGTTGACGTATGCGGTGTTGCTGGAGAATGGGATGGTGGCGCCGCGGCGGCGGGCCAGGTCGACCAGGCGCTCCATCAGGTAGTGCGCGCGCTCTGGGCCTTCGTTTTCGATGACCGCTTCGAGCGCATCGAGCCATTCCCTGGTTTCGAGCGTATCCGGATCGTTGGCGGCTTGTGCCGTCAACTGGTCGAGTTGAGCTGACATTGGTGCGTCTCCTTTGTTAGTGCCCCACCCGATCCCGGGATCGCTAGTCGGACGTTTTTGCTAAGTGTTTAAAAATACCATTAATTAGTATGGAGATTCTAACAGCACTATTGAAGATTTTCAAATTGCGGAAGATCGTTTCATATTGTGGAATCTACGTATTCCCGTCGGGCGCGAGATAGCGCCGACGCCTTATAATCCGTATTTTCCCTGCCCTATTGACAATCATGCCTGCTCAACTGATCGACGGAATCGCCCTCTCCCAACAACTGCGCGCGGAAATTGCCCAGCGCGCCGCCGCGCTGGCCGCCAAGGGCAAGCAGCCCGGCCTCGCCGTCATCCTGGTGGGGGAAGATCCAGCCAGCCAGGTCTATGTGCGCAACAAGGTCAAGGCCTGCGGCGACGTTGGCTTCCACTCGGTGCTCGAAAAATACGACGCCGACCTGAGTGAAGCGGCCCTGCTCGACCGCATCGCCTCGCTCAACGCCGACCCGTCAATCCACGGTATCCTCGTACAGATGCCGCTGCCGAAGCACATCAACCCGCACAAGGTCATCGAAGCGATTTCGACCACCAAGGACGTCGACGGCTACTCGGTGTTGTCGGCCGGCGAGCTGATGACCGGCCTGACCGGCTTCCGCCCATGCACCCCGTACGGCTGCATGAAGCTGATCGAAAGCACCGGCATTGACCTGCGTGGTAAACACGCGGTGGTCATCGGGCGCAGCAACACGGTCGGCAAGCCAATGGGCCTGCTGCTCTTGCAAGCCAACGCCACCGTGACCATATGCCATAGCGCGACCCCGGACCTGGGCTACTTCACCCGCCAGGCCGACGTGGTGGTCGCCGCCGTCGGACGCCGCAATACGCTGACCGCCGACATGGTCAAGCCAGGCGCGGTCGTCATCGACGTGGGCATGAACCGCGACGACAACGGCAAGCTGTGTGGCGACGTCGATACCGCGGGCGTGCGCGAAGTGGCCTCCCACATCACCCCGGTACCGGGTGGCGTGGGGCCGATGACGATTACGATGCTGCTGATGAATACGGTGGAAGCAGCGGAACGAACTTAATTAGCGCGGCAAGGCCGCGAACAACGAACTGGAAAAAGACATGACGACTACTACTGCAAACCCACTCCTCGACTTTTCCGGCCTGCCGCGCTTTGATCAATTCAAGCCCGAACACGTAACCCCGGCGATCGATGAACTGATCGCCAAGGCCAGCGCGGTCGTTACCAGCCTAGAAGCGCCGGGCGAGCACGTCACCTGGGAAAACTTCGTCGTGCCGCTCGAAGAATCGACCGAGCGCCTGGGCCGCGCCTGGGGCATCGTCAACCACCTGAACAACGTGGCCGACACGCCCGAACTGCGCGCCGCCTACAACGAAAACCTGCCGAAGGTGACCGAATTCTGGACCGCGCTGGCCCAGAATGAAGCGCTGTTCGCCAAGTACAAGGCGATTGCCGCCAGCCCTGAATACAACACGCTGTCCGACGCGCGCAAAAAGCTGGTCGGCAATGCGGTGCGCGACTTCCGCCTCGGCGGCGCCGAGCTGCCGGCCGAGCGCAAGGCGCGCTTCGCCGAGATCCAGGAACAGCAGGCGGCCGTATCGACCCGCTTCTCCGAGAACGTGCTCGACGCAACCAACGACTACAAGCTGCTGGTCGAGAGCGAGGCCGACCTCGCGGGCGTGCCCGATGATGTGAAGCAGGCCGCGCGCGCGGCCGCTGAAGCCGACGGCAAGACCGGCTTCCAGTTCACGCTGCACTTCCCTTCGTACTTCCCGCTGCTGCAGTTCGCCGACAAGCGCGAACTGCGCGAGACCATCTACCGCGCCAGCGCCACCAAGGCGTCGGAACAAGGCACCTTCTTCAGCGAGATGGAAAAGTGGGACAACAGCGAAAACATCTCGACCCTGCTCAAGCTGCGCAATGAAGAAGCGCGCCTGCTCGACTACCGCAACTTCGCCGAAGTGTCGCTGGTGCCGAAGATGGCGCAAAGCCCTGAGCACGTGATCGAGTTCCTCGAAGACCTGGCCAGGCGCGCGCGCCCGTACGCCGAGAAGGACCTGGCCGAACTGCGCGCGTTTGCAAAGGACGAACTGGGCATCGACAAGCTCGAAGCCTGGGACGTGGCCTACGCATCGGAAAAGCTGCGCGAGCAGCGCTACGCGTTCTCGGCGCAGGAAGTGAAGGAATACTTCCCGGAGCCGAAGGTCATCGACGGCCTGTTCCGCCTTGTGCAAACCCTGTTCTCGGTACAGATCAAACCAGACACCGCGCCAGTGTGGCATCCGGATGTGCGCTTCTACCGCATCGAGCGCGACGGCCAGCTGGTCGGCCAGTTCTACTTCGACCTGTACGCCCGTGCCGGCAAAGGCGGCGGCGCATGGATGGACGACGCGCGCGGCCGCAAGCTGGACACCGGCGGCGTGGTGCAGACGCCGATCGCCTACCTGACCTGTAACTTCACGCCGCCAGCAACCGTCGACGGCCAGCTGCAGCCATCGCTGTTCACGCACGACGAAGTGACCACCTTGTTCCACGAATTCGGCCACGGCCTGCACCACATGCTGACCGAAGTCGAAGAGCTGGGCGTGTCGGGCATCTCCGGCGTCGAGTGGGATGCGGTCGAACTGCCATCGCAGTTCATGGAAAACTTCTGCTGGGAGTGGGACGTACTGCAGCACATGACGGCGCACGTGAAGACTGGCGAACCGCTGCCGCGCGCGCTGTACGACAAGATGCTGGCCGCGAAGAACTTCCAGTCCGGGATGCAGACCCTGCGCCAGGTCGAGTTCTCGCTGGTCGACATGCACCTGCACTACGACTACGACCCGGCCAGCGCGCGCAGCGTGCAGGAACTGATCAACGAAGTACGCGAGAAGTTCTCGGTGATGATGCCGCCATCGTTCAACCGCTTCCAGCACTCGTTCGGGCATATCTTCTCAGGCGGGTACGCCGCCGGTTACTATAGCTACAAGTGGGCAGAAGTCCTGTCCGCGGATGCTTACGCCGCGTTTGAAGAAGCGGTGGAAGCGGGTGGCGGCAAACTGTCGGAAGAAACCGGCAAGCGCTTCCAGCGGGAGATCCTGGCGATGGGCGGCTCGCGCCCGGCGCTCGAATCGTTCAAGGCCTTCCGCGGCCGCGAACCGAACATCGACGCCCTGTTGCGGCATAGCGGCATGAAGGCCTGATGGGCCTCACGCTGCGGGAGACGGTATGAAAGTGGCAAAGATGGTTCCTGCGGCGGTTGGCGTTGTGCTGCTCCTGGCTGGGGCGGGCGCCAGCGCGCAGATCTACAAATGGGTCGATGCGAAGGGCGTGACGCATTACAGCGACACGCCGCCTGCGTCTAAACAGGCCGAGGTCAAGGCGTATGGCGGCAAGGCCGCAACCTTGGTGCCGCTGCCATACGAACTGGCCCGCGCTGTGCGCGCGGCGCCGGTGACGCTCTACACGATCGCAAAATGCAAGGCCTGCGACGACGGCCGCGCCCTGCTGAAAGCGCGTGGCGTTCCGTTTTCCGAAAAGACGGTGACCACCGCGGCCGACCAGGAAAAGCTGAAGGAGGCAGGCAGCGACGGGCAGTTGCCGCTGCTGCTGGTGGGCCGCAGCAAGCTGCTTGGCTTCCAGCTTGAAGCCTGGAACAGCGCGCTCACCAACGCCTCCTACCCGGCGACGAGCATGCTGCCGTCGCGCTACCGTTATGCGGAGGCTGTCGCCGCTGCTCCCGTGGCGGCGGGACCGTCGCCCGAAGAACTTGCGCGTGAAGCGGCGCGTGCTGCGCAATCCGAAGCTGCGGCTACGGCTGCGCGCGACGCCGAAGCCCGCGAAAAGAAAAAGACCAACACAGCGCCAGCCTTCCAATTCTGACCACATGACACGCATCGACTTCCACACCAATATCCCCGACAAGCTCACTTACGCCTGCCGGCTGGCCCGCAAGGCCTATGCGGCGAACGGCAAGCTGGTGCTGCTGGCGGAGGACGCCGCGCAGGCCGCGGCGCTCAATGAAGCGTTATGGACGCTGTCCGAAACCGACTTCCTGCCGCACGTGCTGGCTGGCGACGCGCTCGCGGCGCGGACGCCGATTATCGTCACCGATAATGAAGAAGCCGAGCTGCCGCATGCGGACATGCTGGTGAACCTGACGCGGCGGGTGCCATCGACGGTGGACCGGTTCCAGCGCGTGTTCGAGATTATCTCCACCGATGAAGAAGACGCCGCGGCGGGGCGCAAGCGCTATGTCGCGTACAAGCAGCAATCCTATCCACTGACCCATTTTGTCGCAGGACAGACATGAGCAACCAGGTTTTCGACGCCAGCATTCCGGTACTGACCGAAGTTTTCGAAGACAAGGCGCAAGCGCCTGTGCAGGATGCCCTGCACGCGGACCTTGAGCAGCGCGCCATTGACACCTGGAGCGAGCCGGAGTGGACGCTGCTTGAGCGGCGGCTGTCCGAGCGGATTTTGCAGCAGCTGCAGGGCCGGGTCGACTTCGTGCTGGAGCAAAGGCTCAAGGACAGCATGGAAGAAGTGCTGCGGCACGCGGTAGCGGGGCTGACGGCGGAGATCCAGCAGGGGCTGCAGCAAACGATCGAAAAGATCGTGGTGCGGGCCGTGGCGCAGGAGCTCGCGCACCTGCAAACCCTCAAGAAGTAAAAGCCAGCACCCTCTTGATGTAGGGCGGACAAGCGCGAAGCGCGCCTCCGCATGCATGCCCCCGGCGGAGGCGCTGCCGCTGCCCCATTCCGGGCTTTCAACTACTTACAAATCCCGCCAAATCCCGGTGCACCGCGCCCTGCCTCGGTGCGTTAACCCGTCAAGGCCAATTAAATTTAAGTTTAGCCTTTGCTAAGCTTTTAATTTGTTGTACCTTTTGCCTACGCAAAAATTCATAAAGGCGTCACGAACGCCTGTTTTCTACCACTTGGAGGAAGTATATGCAGTTCACGACGAAACTCATTCCACTCGCCATTGCGATCGCCTTTGCCGGCTCAGCCAGTGCCCAGGAAGTCGTCCGCATCGGCCACGTTGGCCCGATCTCCGGCGCCAGCGCGCACCTCGGCAAGGACAATGAAAACGGCGCAAAGATGGCGGTTGAGGAATTGAACGCCAAGGGCTTCACCCTGGGCGGCAAGAAAGTCAAGATCGAACTGCTGCTGGAAGACGACGGCGCCGATCCAAAGCAAGGCACCGCAGTGGCCCAGAAACTGGTCGACGCCAAAGTAAATGGCGTAATCGGCCACCTGAATTCGGGCACCACGGTTCCGGCATCGAAGATCTATCACGACGCCGGCATCCCACAGATCTCGCCGTCGGCAACCACGCCGCAGTACACCAAGCAAGGCTTCAAGTCGGCATTCCGCGTTGTCGCGAACGACAACAAGCTCGGTGGTACGCTGGGCGCCTACGCCGTGGACACCCTGAAGGCGAAGAACATCGCCGTGATCGACGACCGCTCGGCCTACGGCCAGGGCGTGGCAGACGAATTCGTTAAAGGCGCGAAGAAGAAGTTCCCTGGCGTGAAAATCGTCGGCAAGGAATTCACCAACCCGAACGCAACCGACTTCACCGCCATCCTGACCTCGATCAAGGCCAAGAAGCCTGACCTGATCTTCTTCGGCGGCATGGACGCAGTGGGCGGGCCGATGCTCAAGCAAATGAAGGCGCTGGGCATCCAGGCCAAGTTCATGGGCGGCGACGGCATCTGTACCGAAGCGCTGTCGCGCCTGGCGGGCGACGGCCTGGGCGAAGGCAACGTGACCTGCGCCGAAGCTGGCGGCGTCAAGGGCCCGCAGGAGAAGGTGATGGCCGACTTCCGCACCCGCTACAAGGCCAAGTACAACGCCGACGTGCAACTGTACGCACCGTACGTGTACGACGCTGTGATGGTAATGGCGACCGCGATGAAGAACGCCAACTCGGCCGATCCTGCCAAGTACCTGCCTGAACTGAAGAAGATCAAGTACCAGGGCGTCACCGGCAACATCGAGTTCGATCCGAAAGGTGACATCAAGAACGGCGCGCTGACCCTGTTTACCTACAAGGGCGGCAAGAAGACCAAGATGGACGTAATCTACTAATCGCACCAGCCTCGCCGGGGACCTTGTTCCCGGTGAGGAAACGATAGACGTAAAAAAAACGCACCGATGGTGCGTTTTTGTTTTGGCGGACTGGAGAAGATTTACTTCTGCGCCATGACCCATTTGACCAGGGTCTTCGCCTCGGCTTCGCTCACCTGCGGGTTAGCTGGCATTGGAACCGCGCCCCAGGCGCCCGCGCCGCCCTTCAGCACTTTGGCCGTCAGCTTCGCTTCCGCATCTTTCTGGCCGGCGTACTTGGCCGCCACATCCTTGAACGCAGGGCCAACCAGCTTGTTTGCAACCGCGTGGCAAGCCATGCAGTTCTTTGCCTTCGCCAGGTCTGCACTCGCCATGGCGCTCGAAGAAGCCAGCGCCGACATCGCCACAACTACCAACAGGGACCGTTTCATTTATTTCTCCAAGATAACAAAAACCACAAACGGCATTTTACCGCGTAATTCACACGCTCACAGGCGGGACTCTCATTTCCTTAACGCAGGAGCCGCCGCCCCGGTTGACGCCGTGTTGCACCAAGGACACACCAAAATTCCCACGGTCTCGGCGAAACTTTGTAAGATGCTCCCCAGAAAAGGAGTTTCCCATGCCACTCATCATTCTCATCGTCCTGCTGGTAGGCCTGCGCTATTTCGAAGTCTGGCGATTCGCCGAGATCTCGTGGTGGTGGATTGTTGGCCTGATGGTGGTTGCGTTCATTTGGTTCGAGTACATCGAGAAGCTGCTCGGCCTGGACAAGAAAAAGCAGCACAACATCGACGAACAGCGCCGCAAGGACCGGGTCAAGCAAAGCTTCGACAAGACCCGCAAGTAAGTTTTTCCAGAATCGGGGTCAGACCCCGATTTTGGAAATATTCCTCCAACTTCGGGGTCTGACCCCGATTTTGGAAATGTTCCTTTAACTTCGTGGTCTGACCCCGATTTTGGAAATGTTCCTTTAACGTCGGGGTCTGACCCCGATTTTGCGACCCGGGGGACGGACTGGGTCACGCGTAACTTCGGGGTCAGACCCCGATTTTGGAAATGTTCCTTTAACTTCGTGGTCTGACCCCGATTTTGGAAATGTTCCTTTAACTTCGGGGTCTGACCCCGATTTTGCGACCCGGGGGACGGACTGGGTCACGCGTACCCCGAATTGAGTAAGCGAAGGTTTTTGTTAGCCGGTGACGGCGCCTTTGCTAGCGGTCGATGTCAACGCGGCAAACTTCGCGAGCACGCCACGGGTGTAGCGCGGCGCTGGTTGCTTCCATTCGGCGCGGCGGCGGGCGATTTCTTCGTCGGGAACATTCAGCTGGATCAGCAGCTGGTGCGCGTCGATCGTGACCGAGTCGCCCTCGTGTACCAGTGCAATCGTGCCGCCGTCGAACGCTTCCGGCGAGACGTGCCCCACCACCATCCCCCAGGTGCCGCCCGAGAAGCGCCCGTCCGTGATCAGCCCGACCGAGTCGCCCATGCCCTTGCCGATCAGCGCCGAGGTCGGCGCCAGCATTTCCGGCATGCCCGGCCCACCCTTCGGTCCCAGGTAGCGCATTACCAGCACGTCGCCTGGCTTGATCTGGTCGGCGAGAATCGCTTCCATCGCCGCGTGTTCGTCGTTAAACACGCGCGCCGGACCGGTGATCGCCGGGTTCTTCAGTCCGGTGATCTTGGCCACGCAGCCTTCCGGCGACAGGTTGCCCTTCAAAATCGCCAGGTGCCCCTCGGCATACAGGGCCTTGTCCAGCGGGCGGATCACGTCCTGGTTCGGGTTGAGCGCCGGCACATCGGCCAGTTCTTCGGCAATCGTGCGGCCAGTGATGGTCATGCAGTCGCCATTGAGCAAGCCGCCGTCGAGCAGCAACTTGAGCACTTGCGGGATGCCGCCGGCCTTGTGCAGGTCGGTGGCCACGTATTGCCCGGACGGCTTCAGGTTGCAGATGACCGGGACTTTGCGGCGCATGCGCTCGAAGTCGTCGATGCTCCATTCAACTTCCGCCGCGTGCGCAATGGCGAGGTAATGCAGCACCGCATTGGTCGAACCGCCGGTCGCCATGATCAGCGCCACGGCATTTTCAATCGATTCGCGGGTGATGATGTCGCGCGGCTTGAGGTCGCGCTTGACCGCTTCCACCAGCACGCGCGCCGACTCGGCCGCGGAACCGACTTTTTCGTCGTCGGGATTGGCCATCGTCGACGAGTACATCAGCGACATGCCCAGCGCCTCAAACGATGAGGACATGGTGTTTGCCGTGTACATCCCGCCGCAGGAGCCTGACGACGGGCAGGCATTGCGTTCGATGCCGTCGAAATCTTCCTTCGACATGCGCCCGGCCGTAAACTCGCCGACCGCTTCGAACGAGGAAACGATGGTCAGGTCCTTGCCCTTCCAGTTGCCCGGCTTGATGGTGCCACCGTAGACGTAAATCGCCGGAACATTGGTGCGCGCCATCGCGATCATCCCCCCCGGCATGTTCTTGTCGCAGCCGCCAATCGCCATCACGCCGTCCATCCATTGCCCGTTGACCGCGGTTTCGATGCAGTCAGCGATCACTTCGCGCGAGATCAGCGAATACTTCATGCCTTCGGTGCCCATCGACATGCCGTCCGAAATCGTCGGCGTACCAAATACCTGCGGGTTGGCGCCGGCTTCACGAACCGCACTGATGGCGATATCGGCAAGTTTCTGCAAGCCCGAGTTGCACGGGGTGATGGTCGAGTGGCCGTTGGCGATGCCGATCATCGGCTTGTCGAAGTCGGCTTCCTTGTAACCCAGCGCGTAATACATTGAGCGGTTCGGACTGCGGGCGACGCCTTCGGTGACGTTGCGGGATCGGCGGTTGTAGCGCGGCGTGTCGGCCATGGTGGACTCCTGTTTTCTGATCTTGTCAGAATGCCTCCGACACAGAGGCAAGTCAAATACCGAATGCAGTGCTCTGTGATACTGTACGCATATCACAGAAGCCAAAACGAAACGAAAAGCATATCAATGAACCTGGAGCTACGCCAACTCCGCTATTTCGTCGCCGTCGCCGAAGAACTTCACTTCGGCAAGGCGGCGGACCGGCTTCACATGACGCAGCCGCCCCTGTCGCAAGCCATCCACGCGCTGGAGGACATGCTCGGCTCGCCCCTGTTCGTGCGCAACCGCCGCGCCGTAACGCTTGCGCCCGCCGGCGAGGCATTGTTGCCGGAGGCGCGCCGCATGCTCGCGCAAGCGGCCGAGATCCCCGGACTGGTGTCGCGCGCGGCCGGCGGCGAATCGGGCCGCCTGTCGCTCGCGTTCGTGTCGTCGGCCGACTACAGCGTGCTGCCGCCCTTCCTGCGCAATTACCGTGCAGCGTATCCGCAGGTCCAGATTGTGCTGCAGGAGGCGACGTCCGATATCCAGGTCGACGACTTGCTGCGCGAGCGCATCGACGCCGGCCTGATCATCCCTCCGTTGCCCGAGAAAGCCTTGCCCCTCCTCGACTACCTGAAAGTCCTCGACGAGCCGCTGGTCCTGGCCGCCCCCGTCGGGCTCGATGCCTTGTGCTCGCCCGGCCCCGTCTGGCTAAAGGACTTGCCGCGGATGCCTTTGATCATCTTCCCGCGCCCAATCGCCCCGGCCTTGCACGACGCCATCCTGGCGGTGTTCCGCGCCGCCGGCATCACGCCCGAAGTCGGGCAGGAGGCGATCCAGATGCAGACCATCGTCAGCCTCGTGTCGGCAGGCATGGGGTTGGCACTTGTGCCACAATCCGTGAGCAACCTGATGCGCCCCGGCGTAGAATACCGGGCGCTGCATGACCCCACGCCGCTGGTGGAAACCGGCCTGGCGTGGCGCAGCGACAACGCATCCCCCGTGTTGCAAGGATTCCTCGACTTACTAAGAAAGAATATAAAGACATGCTGACCCATCCGATGCCGGATCCCGTAGCCCTTCAACTCGGCCCCGTGGCCATCCACTGGTACGGCCTGATGTACGTGGTGGCGTTCGGCCTCTTTTTGCTGCTGGGCCGGGTGCGCGTCAAGCAACCGCACATTGCCGCGCAGGGCTGGAAGAACGAGGACCTCGACGACATGCTGTTCTACGGCATGCTAGGCGTGGTGATTGGCGGCCGGCTTGGCGAAGTGCTGTTCTATCAGCCGCAACATTTCTTCGCGAATCCCATCGAAATCTTCAAGGTCTGGAAAGGCGGCATGTCTTTCCACGGCGGCTTCATCGGCGTGCTGGTCGCCATGTCGCTTTGGGCGCGCAAGTCGAAACGCAATGTGCTCGACGTGTATGACTTCATCGCCCCGCTGGTTCCGCTTGGCTACGCGGCCGGCCGAATCGGCAATTTCATCAATGCAGAACTTCCTGGCCGCCTGGCCGATCCGAGCTTGCCGTGGGCAATGCTGTGGCCCGGCGTGGAAGGTCCGCGCCATCCGTCGCCGCTGTACCAAGCGCTGGTCGATGGTTTGCTGGTGTTCGTACTGCTGTGGATGTATTCGCGTAAGGCGCGTCCGCGTCTGGCTGTCGGCGCGATGTTCACGCTGCTGTACGGCTGCGCGCGCTTCTTTACAGAATACTTCCGCGTGCCGGACTGGCAGGTGACGGTGGCCGGCGTTCCGATCACCTCGGGCCAGATGCTGTCGCTGCCGATGATCGTCGCAGCGATTGCGATGCTGGTATGGGCCTACTCGCGTGAGGGCAGGCAGCCGGTCCGGGCCTGACACTACATAGTCGGCGGATGACGCGCTTGCGCGCTCTTCCGCCCTACTATCGCAACCGTTTTTGTAGGGCGGAAAAGCGCGCAGCGCGTCATCCGCCGAATGCGCGGCTAGGCGAAGGCCTTCCACAACATATACGCCGCGAGCGCATACAGAATCACGGCAAATATCCGCTTCAGCTTCGCCACCGGCATGTTGTGGGCGGTGCGCGCGCCAAGCGGCGCCATGGTCACGCTGGCCGCCGCAATCACCACCAGCGCCGGCAGGTAAATATACCCGAGCGAATATTGCGGCAAATTCGCCTCGCCCAATCCAAAATACACATTCGACAGCGTGCCGGCCAAAGCAATCGGAAACCCGAGCGCCGCGCTCGTGGCCACCGCGTTATGAATCTTGACGTTGCACCAGCTCATAAACGGAACCGAAATAAATCCGCCGCCCGCACCGACAAGTCCGGCCACGATGCCGATAATGCCCCCTGCCGCAAACATCCCCGGCGCCTTCGGCAAATCACGCGAAGCCTGCGGCTTTTTATTCACCAGCATCTGGGTCGCGGAGAATGCCACGAACAGTGCAAACACCAGCGCCAGCGCCGACGTATTCAATTGCTTGCCGATCCAGGGCCCGATCCATGACCCGATCAGGATGCCCGGCGCCAGCATGCGCACCACGGGCCACCGCACCGCACCGTGCAGGTGATGCGCGCGCACCGATGACAGCGAAGTGAACATGATGGTCGCCAGCGACGTGGCGATCGCCATGTGCACCACCAGGTCCGGCGGAAAACCGCGCGCCGTAAAAATCATCGTAATAAACGGCACCAGCACCATGCCGCCGCCTATCCCCAGCAGTCCGGCGGCATAGCCACCGGCCGTTCCCATCAACAGCAATATTCCGATTAGTTCCAAATCCATCGGGCCCCGCTTTCCGGCGCCGCCGCTGTGCAGACTGTTGTCATATGATGCGTTTCCAAGAAGAATGCATCACATTCTACGCCTTGCAGCCGGCGTGCGGACACTGGGCGGGGTCAGCGCGGCCGCGACCGCTGGCCCATCCGCGCGATTTCCCGCAGCAGCGCAGCACTGATATGCGCGCCCGAGTAAGGCTTTTGTACAAAGCCCACGTCGAGCGACTGCAGGCGTTCGGGTGATGAGATATACCCGCTGGCCAGCACCACCGGCAGGTCGGGACGCGCGCGCCGCAAGGCAGCTGCCAGTCCGATGCCGTCCATCGAGCCCGGCATCATGACGTCGGAGAGCACCGCGTCGACCCCGTCCAGGTCGACCTCCAGCGCCTCGTCGGCGTTGGCCGCGGCGATCAGCTTCATCCCGAGCACGTCGAAAATGCCGGCGGCAACTTCCGCCACCAGCGGATCATCCTCGACGCACAGCACGGTCAGGCCATGTAGCCGAATGCTGCCTGCTGCCAGGTCGTCCAGCTGCGGCGCCGGCGCCGTTGCCGCCGTGGCGCCGTCACGCCCGATGCAGCGCGGTAAAAGAATCGACACTGTGGTGCCATTCGGATCACTTTGGATGAAGGCATGCCCGCCGCTCTGGGTAGCGAAACCCTGTACCTGCGACAGGCCAAGGCCGGTGCCCTTGCCCATGGCCTTGGTGGTGAAGAAGGGTTCAAACGCCTGCCCCAGGGTGGCCTTGTCCATGCCGCAACCCTGGTCGCTCAAGGCGATGCAGACATAGTCGCCGCGCAGGCTGGCGGTGTCGCGGTTGCCTGCTTCCGGCAACGTGCAGTTCCTCAGCGAGAGCGTGATCTGGCCGCCATCGGGCATGGCATCGCGCGCGTTCAGCACCAGGTTGAGGACTGCCATTTCCAGCTGGGTCGCATCGGCGCGCACCGGCCACAGCCCGTCCGGCACCTCGATCGTCAAACGGATTTCGCGGCCCACCGTGTGGCGCAGCAACACGGCCATGTCCTGCATGCGCTCGTTCAGGTCCACCGCGCTGGCGCTGAGGGCCTGGCGGCGTCCGTACGCCAGCAATTGCTGGGTCAGCTTGGCGCCGTGTCCGCTGGCGCGCTCAATGCTGTCCAGCGTGCGCTGGAGACGCGGGTCGGGCGCCGCCGCAGTAAGCGCGCGCAGCAGCTGCACGCCGCCGGACACGACCTGCAGCATGTTGTTGAAGTCGTGCGCGATGCCCCCGGTGAGCCGGCCCAGCGATTCCAGCCGGCGCGATTCCAGCAGCGCAGCCTCGATACGCTTGCGCTCGTCAACCTCGCGCGCCAGCGCGGCGGAGCGCTCGTCCACGCGCCGTTCCAGCTCTACCGAATAGCGGCCCAGCTCAGTGAGCTGGTCGCGCAGCTTGAACTGCAACTGGCGTGAATGCAGCGCCGAGCCGACCGCCATCGCCATGGCTTCGCGCGCGATGGGACGGCTGATCACGGTGACATTGCCCAGCTGGGCAAGCCGCTTGAGCCGTTCGCCATGGCCGGCGCGCGCCGAGGCGGCGAGCACGATCACCGGAATGTTCGACCAGGCCGGCTGGGCGCGGATCCGCGCCAGCAACAGGCGCGCGTCGCACTGCGCCAGCCCTTCTTCGGTAATCACGAGCAGCAGGGCATCGTCGTTGACCGCGCGGTACAACTGCTCCGGCGAGCCGCACACATGCGCGGCGACTTCGCAGCCTTCCAGTACCGACGCCAATACGGCGGCATCGCGCCCCCGCGGCGCATAGACGAGGCCCCGTGGCGCGCAGGGTGTCACCGCTGCAGCGGCGCGCCGATGGCAGCGTCGCCCGCAACGCCTGTCATCAGCCCTTCCGTCACATCGATACGCTGTCCCACCTCGACGCCATCTTCGTTCAGGCGGAATGCGCAAATGTCGTGGCTATGCCGCCCATGGCGTTTTTTGATAACCGAAATGGCCTTGTGCACCACCCCGCCGCGCTCATAAAAGCGCAGCGAAATCATATTGTCGGTGATGATGGTCAGCGCATCCGGTTCGCGCGAGGTATCGAGGTTGGCGGAGTGCGCGCCAACGATAATCGACATGACCCCCATGTTCGACAAATACGAGAACAATTCATTCATCTGCAGCAGTAATGCGCGCTCTTCCCGGATAACGTCGAGATAGGAATTGATACTGTCGATAATCACCAGCCGCACGCCGTGGTCTTCCACATGGCGGCGCACCCGCCAGATAAAAGCGCCGGGAGAAATGCGCGAGGGGTTGATGCGGTTGATGAAAAAACCGCGCGGTTCGTCCCTGCCCTCGTCTTCCGCCATGTGCGACACCATTCGCGAGCGCAGCGTCAATTCCGACTCGTCGAACGTGAAATAGGCGACTTTTTCGCCGCTGCGCACCAGCGACATGGCGTATTGCAGCGCCAGCGTCGATTTGCCCACGCCGGACGGCCCCAGGATCATCGTCGAAGTGCCGTAGCTGAGCCCGCCGCCCATCAGCTGGTCGAGTTCGGGTACGCCGCTGGCGACTTCGATTTCTTCATACGCGCGGTGATGTTCTTCGGCGATCAGGCTCGGGAATACCAGCACCTCGCCGGCGGTGATCGCAAAATCGTGCCAACCGCTCTGGAAGTCGCCGCCGCGCAGCTTCGCCACCCGCATCACGCGCCGCGCCGAGCCGAAGGTACGCTCGCGCATTTCGAGGCAGATCGCGCCATGCACGGCGCTTTGCAGTTCGAATTCGCGCACGTCGGAAGTAAGGTCGTCGAGCAGCAGCACCGTGGGGCCGAGTTTTCCCAGCGCATTGCGCAGCGTGACCACCTGGCGCCGGTAATGCAGGCCGTCGTGTGCCACCAGCCGGATTTCGGCCATTGAATCGATGACCAGCCGCTCCGGATTGTGCTGCTTCACCAATTCCAGGATCTTGTGCACCAGGCGCGATAACTCGGTATCGCTTGGCAGCAGGATGGTTTGCTCCTCGTGCTCGCCTTCGTCGATCGGCGCGAGTTCTTCGATCTGGACGCCGTCCAGCGACCAGCCGTGATTGCGCGCGGTCGCCAGCAATTCGGCACGCGTTTCCGACAAGGTGATGTACAGGCAGCGCGCGCCACTTTGCGCGCCTTCCATCAGGAAGCGCAGGCCGAGCGTGGTTTTGCCCGTGCCCGGGCGCCCTTCCACCAGGTGGATGCGGCCCTTTAGCAGGCCGCCGCGCAATACGGAATCTAGTTCGGGTATGCCGGTCAACAACCGTGCTTCGTTCGTTCCCACGATGGACTCCGTCATGACTGCATCAGTAAAATAAAAAACCATGGCTGGCGCCAGCCTGCCGACGCCAAAAATTGCAACTTATTCTACCGTTGTCATTTAACCCTTGCCCGCACAGTTGAACAGGGTGCCACCGTCCTGGCCCATTTGCCTCAAACTTTCTGCTTCAAACGGGCGGCGACAGCCTTCCACTGCGCCGCAGTCACCGGCGTAATCGACAACCGGCTGCCCTTCTGCAGCAGTACCATGTCTTCCAGCTCCGGCATGGTGCGCATTTCCGACAGCGGCAGGTAGCTGCCCCCTTCCACCGCCGTGACGTCCACCGATATCCAGCGCGGCTGTTCCGGCGTCGCTTTCGGATCGTAGTAATGGCTTTTCTTGTCGAACTGGGAGGCGTCGGGATAAGGGCCGCTGGCCACTTCCGCGATACCGGCCACGCCTGGCACCGCGCAGCTGGAGTGATAGAACAGCACGCCGTCGCCAACCTTCATCTGGTCGCGCATGAAATTGCGGGCCTGGTAATTGCGCACGCCGAACCACGCGACCGTTTTCTGCGGGGCCGCCAGCACGTCGTCGAAACTGACTTCGTCCGGTTCCGATTTCATCAACCAATACGCCATCTGCACTCCCGAATTGAAGCGGCGCGAAAAATCGCGCACCCATAAAAAAAACGGTTGCGCACCGAATGCTTGCAACCGCTTTTGGAATAAGAGCCCCGCCTGTGCCGTTTTTGCCGGCATCCCGAACCTGATGGTTCAAGGTGGTCACAGTTAGTTCAATTTCGGGTTCGTCGGACTAGCGACGCTCACGCCCATCGAACAAAATTCCGCAACCGATGCACATAAATGGTTCAAGGAATATATGGCAATCGCGAACACCGCAGGGTGGAACGAAGTTTACTCCGATGTGTCGCGGTGTCAAACGAATTTGGGCTCTTAAAAAAGATTTTCTTGCGGCGTGAGGGCGCTGTCTAACACTGTGTGCATCGCGCTCAGTTTCTGCTTGACTTCCAGGATCGACATGTCCGAAAGCGGGCCTTGCGGCGACTTCACCGACAGGAATTCGGCCGCGACGCTGATCGCCGCCATCACCGCGATACGGTCATTGCCCTTTACCTTGCCCGAGTCGCGCAGCGCGGTCATCTTGGCGTCCAGGTAGGCCACCGCTTCCTTCAGCGTGGCCTGCTCGCCTTCCTTGCATACCAAACGGTACGGCGTGCCCATGATGGTGACGTCGAGGTGGATCATTGGGCGGCCTCTTTGGTGGTGGCTTCATCGCTGGCGTCGGGCGCGGGCAACTGGGCCAGCAGGGCCTCGACCCGGCGCTGGGCTTCCGACAGGCGCTCCATGAAGGCTTCGTTCTCGCGGCCAAGCAAGGTATTGGTCTGGCGCAGCAGGGCGTTTTCGCGGCGGAGCGACGTCGTCATCTCGGCGAGCCGGTCGATTTTGTCGGATAGGTCTTGGAATTCGGAAATCATCCCGTAACTATAGGGGTGTCGGGGAATTTCCGTCAACAGATTCAGGACGTTAGCCGCGTTAATTCATGCGATCTGTACGGCAACATGGCGGATTAAGCGAACTCGACGTTTGCGCCAGATCAAGGCTGTTAGTTAAATAAAACACATAGCTCCTTGAAAACCACCATGACCGTCCCTATAATTAGCACTCGTTAGTAGAGAGTGCTAACAACTCTTTCTGGCCGTTGCATTCCCTGGAACGGCACATTTACGACAGGAAGCGGCAACAGCGCCGCTTCTGCTGATAGTAAGTCAAACCATTGAAAACTAAGGAGTTTTGCATGAACCTTCGCCCTTTGCACGATCGCGTAATCGTCAAGCGTCTCGACCAGGAAACCAAAACTGCGTCCGGCCTGATCATCCCTGATGCAGCCGCAGAAAAGCCGGACCAAGGCGAAATCCTCGCCGTCGGCAATGGCAAAGTGCAGGAAAACGGCAACGTGCGTCCGCTGGAAGTCAAAGTCGGCGACCGCGTACTGTTCGGCAAATACTCGGGCCAGAGCGTCAAGGTTGAAGGCGAAGAACTGCTCGTGATGCGCGAAGAAGACATCATGGCCGTGCTGGTCAAGTAATCAGCCCGCACCGTTTGACCCACCATCGAATTTAACGGAGAAACAAACATGGCAGCTAAAGATGTAGTGTTCGGCGACGCAGCGCGCGCCAAAATGGTTGAAGGCGTCAACATCCTCGCCAACGCAGTCAAAGTCACCCTGGGCCCGAAAGGCCGCAACGTTGTGCTCGAGCGTTCGTTCGGCTCCCCTACCGTCACCAAGGACGGCGTGTCGGTTGCGAAAGAAATCGAACTCAAAGACAAGCTCATGAACATGGGCGCGCAGATGGTCAAGGAAGTTGCTTCGCGCACCAGCGACAACGCCGGCGACGGCACCACCACGGCAACCGTCCTGGCCCAGGCAATCGTTCGCGAAGGCATGAAGTTCGTTGCTGCCGGCATGAACCCAATGGACCTGAAGCGCGGCATCGACAAGGCAGTTGCTGCTACCGTCGAAGAGCTGGCCAAGATCGCCAAGCCATGCACCACCACCAAGGAAATCGCCCAGGTTGGCGCAATTTCGGCTAACTCCGACTATTCGATCGGCGAGCGCATCGCTGAAGCAATGGAAAAAGTCGGCAAGGAAGGCGTGATCACCGTGGAAGACGGCAAGTCGCTGAACGACGAGCTGGACATCGTTGAAGGTATGCAGTTCGACCGCGGCTACCTGTCGCCGTACTTCATCAACAACCCGGACAAGCAAGTTGCCATCCAGGACAGCCCGTTCATCCTGCTGTGCGACAAGAAGATCTCGAACATCCGTGACCTGCTGCCAATCCTGGAACAAGTTGCTAAAGCTGGCCGTCCACTGCTGATCATCGCAGAAGACATCGAAGGCGAAGCGCTGGCAACCCTGGTTGTCAACAACATCCGCGGCATCCTGAAGACCTGCGCAGTCAAGGCGCCAGGCTTCGGCGACCGTCGCAAGGCAATGCTGGAAGACATCGCTATCCTGACCGGCGGCCAGGTAATCGCTGAAGAAGTTGGCCTGACCCTGGAAAAGGTCACGCTGGCAGAACTCGGCCAGGCCAAGCGCGTTGAAGTCGGCAAGGAAAACACCATCATCATCGACGGCGCTGGCGAAGCATCCTCGATCGAAGCACGCGTCAAGCAGGTTCGCGTCCAGATCGAAGAAGCAACCTCGGACTACGACCGCGAAAAGCTGCAGGAACGCGTTGCCAAGCTGGCAGGCGGCGTTGCAGTGATCAAGGTTGGCGCAGCCACCGAAGTCGAAATGAAGGAAAAGAAAGCACGCGTTGAAGACGCACTGCACGCAACCCGCGCTGCTGTTGAAGAAGGTATCGTTCCTGGCGGCGGCGTAGCCCTGCTGCGCGCTCGCGCCAACCTCAACATCAAGGGCGACAACCCTGACCAGGACGCTGGTATCAAGATCGTCCTGCGCGCAATGGAAGAGCCACTGCGCATGATCGTCCAGAACGCCGGCGAAGAAGCTTCGGTCGTTGTTGCAGCTGTACTGGCTGGCAATGGCAACCACGGCTACAACGCAGCCAACGGCACCTACGGCGACATGGTCGAAATGGGCGTGCTGGACCCAGCCAAGGTCACCCGCTCGGCACTGCAAAACGCAGCGTCGATCGCTGGCCTCATGCTGACCACCGATGCAATGGTCTGCGAACTGGCGGAAGACAAGCCAGCGATGGGCGGCATGGGCGGTATGGGTGGCATGGGCGGCATGGGCGGCATGGACGGCATGATGTAATTAGCCGGACAAGGGCGCGCAGCTTCTGGCGCCCTGCTCCCAGCACCAATAAAAAAGCCTGCAAGCTTATGCTTTGCAGGCTTTTTGTATTATTGGCCGTTTAAGATGTCCGTGCCGAACGGCGCGGTGCGCGCTTCACCGTCCTGCGCAATCCCACATTCAGCACCGCTGCCGCCAGCATCCCCGCAATCATCAAATGCGGCACACCCGGCTCCGGCACTTCGCCGTAAGTCACGTCATCCATCACATAGCCACCCGGGATGCCCACGACAGTCACCATGTCGACTAATCCCTTATAACCGGCCGACAGATAGCGCGACGGTCCATTCCCAAACAGCTCCAGCGTGCGCGAAGAATGCACCAGCGCGCCATCGTTATACAGGTTGAACGAGACGTAGTAATACCCGGCGAACCACGCGCCCCTGAAAATCTGGTCGCTTTGAAGGAAGGTGAAACTCGTTTCGGCGGCCTCGCTGAAAATGCGGGTCGGGCTGGTATGCGCGTTGAAGGGCGGGAAGGAAGAGCTGAGGAAATACCAGCCCTGCTGCCACGCGATGTCGCTGTACAGGCTGGGCAGGGGACCGCTACCGCGCAAGCTGTCGAAGTTCACTACTTCTGCGCTGGCGGGTGCCGAAGCCAGTGCGGATGCCGCAAATAGTCCGGCGATCAGTTTCTTGGAGATCTGTTTCACGGAGGCACTCCTATAAAAAAGACACGTCCATTATCTTCTTATCTATTGTTTGCGCGCGCTCAATAGCTTGATCCAGCGCAAACTCAGGCATTGGCACAGCATCCAAAAATGTGTTGACCGTGAAAAACTGCAGTGTTACTGTACTAACCGTAATAGTACAGTATAGGACACCACCATGACCCGCCGCGCCGCCCTGATGCTGCAAATCGCCACTGGCGATCCCCGCCCGATCAACCGCCAGATCGTCGATGGGGTGCGCCGCCTGATCGCCAGCGGCGAACTCGATGTCGGCGCCGCGCTCCCCAGCGTGCGCGGCCTGGCCCAGCAACTCACGGTCAATCCGAACACGGTTGCCAAGGCCTACAGCGAGCTCACTGCCGAAGGATGGCTGGAGTCGCGCGCCGGGCTCGGCGTGTTTGTCGCCGTCCCGCGCCAGCGCCTGTCCGATGAAGAACGCAGCCGCCGCCTCGACGACGCCGTGCAGCGTTTCGTCGGCGACGTGGTCGGCCTGGGTTACCCGGCCAGCGCCATCGTGGACAGGGTGGCGGGCGAACTCGAACAGTGCTTTCCCAAAAAAACCGCCTGAGGAATGACCATGAGCGATTTCGTCATCGAGACCAGCCAGCTGTGCCTCCAGTACCAGCGCAAGATGGCGCTCGACCATCTCACGCTGAACATCCCGCGCGGCGGCACCCACGCCATCGTCGGCGCGAACGGCGCGGGCAAGTCCACGCTGTTCCGGGTGCTGCTCGGTTTTGAGACGCAGGACTCCGGCGCCGCGCGCATCCTCGGCCACGACAGCACGCAGCTGCCGCATGCGCTGCGCGGGCGGATCGGCTTCGTCAACGAGGAGCACACGCTGCCCGGCTGGATGCGCGTCGATGAAGTCACCGCCATGCAGCGCCGCCAGTACCCGCAATGGAACCAGCAGCGCCACGGCGAGGTGCTACGCCACTTCAACGTGCTGCCCGACCAGAAAGTCGCCCAGCTCTCGCGCGGCGAACGCGCTGGCGTCAACCTTGCGCTGGCGCTCGCGCAAAGCCCCGACCTCCTGATCCTCGACGAGCCGACGCTCGGCCTCGACGTGGTCGCCAAACGCGCCTTCCTCGAAGCGCTGATGTTCACCAGCGTGGGCGACGGTTCGACCATCATCTACTGCTCGCACCAGATGGAAGAGATCGAGCGCGTGGCCGACAACCTGGTCATCCTCGAACGCGGCACGCTGCGCCACATGTCCGCGCCGTTTGAATTCTGCGAAAAGGTGCAGCTGTGGGTGGCCGAATTCCCGTTCCGCGATCCGGACACCAGCCACCTCCCCGGCGTGCTGCAAATCCAGCGGCTTGAAGGGCTGACCCACTTCGTCGTCTTCGACCAGGACGACGACTTCGGCGCGCGCCTGCGCCTGCTGGGCGCGCGCAGCGTTCACAACATGCCGGTCAGCCTGGACCGCGCGGTGAACAGCTTCCTCGCGCGCGGCCATGTGTCGAACGCGCCCGCCCAACTCGCAGCCTGAAAGGCGAATCATGAGAGACCTGTTGTTGAGCGAATGCCGGCGTTTCAGGAACGCGGCCCTGATCTTCGCCGGCGTCCACCTGCTGCTGCAGCTGTTCGTCCACCGCATGACCGACCTGCTGCAAAGCCGCTGGGAACTGCACCTGCTGGTGCTCTCGGTGTACATGCTGGCCGGCCTGGCGTTCGCGCTGTACCAGTTTGGCAGCTATCGCCAGGGCGGCCGCTGGATATGGCTGCTCCACCGCCCGCTGCCGCCGCGCGCGATCTTTGCCGCTGTCGGCCTGGCCGCCAGTGCGCTGATCCTGTTCGCGGTAGGCCTGCCAGCCCTTCTGGCAGTAGCTGGCAATGACCTGCTCAGTTCACGCACCGTCGACGCGCGCCACTATGTACTGGTGCTGCACCTGGTGATGCTGACGTTGAGCGCATGGCTGGCCGGCAGTTACGTCATCCTCAACCGCAGCCGCAGCGCCATCGTCATCCTGCTGGTGCCTGTCCTGCTGGTGGGGCACCTTGCGTCCGGCTTCACGATGCTGCTGCCTGCGGTGCTGTGCGTCGCGCTGCTCGCCTTTACCGCCTCGGGCGCCTTCAAGCCGGACCGCATGGTCCCGCCTTCCAACCCGGCGATGGTTGCCGCCACGGCGGCGCCGCTGATGCTCGGGTTTTATTTCGTGCTGCTGTGGGGCGGTTCGCTGGTGTACCAGAACGCGCAGATCGCGCTGGGTATCCACCCCCTCAACATCCCGGCTCCGCCGGCCGGCGGCTTCACTGAATCGACACGCGCGGAAGGCAAGGATCTTTTCCTGCTCGGCCTTTCAGCCTCGCACGACCCGCGCGCGCCGCAGTGGCGGCGCCAGGTGCCGCTGCTCGATGTCGCCAACTTTGAACCGTCGGGCAAGCAGTTCCCTGTGCGTCACCAGGTCAGTAACCTCGACACCTTGCAATGGGTGGACGGCAAACGCCGCATCGAATGGACCTTCAGCCACGACACCATGCGTTTCCACGGCCGCGACACCTTCACGTCGCATGATCGCGGCACGCTTGGCCTGCGCGGCATCGGCGACAATCAACCCTTCCCTGCGGTGCCCATCCTGCCCGAAGGCGATTACATACTGACCCCGCAGCAGCTGTACCGGTTTGACGCCGACAGCGGCGCCATCGACCAGCTGATCTCCTTGCGCGCACCTGAAACGCTGGCGCGTACGCCAAAACTGGTGGGCGAACGGCTGTACGTGATTACCAATTACCGGCTTATCGCCTACCAGCGACCAGCGGAAGACGCCGCTGGCCCGCTACAGGAAGCCTACAGCGTCAAGCTACCCGGCGCCTTCAGCGACCTTGACCGCATCGACATCGCCGGCCTGCTGGACGGGTCGCTGATCTCGTTCAGTTTTGGCAGGTCGATGATCGACGGCGCGGGCGAAGCGGCGCAGACGATCATGCTTGTCGATGCTTCGGGCCGCGCAAGCGTCGTCGCGAAGCGCCAGCTGGCGCACGATTTCACGCCCCTGTTCGAGCATCATGCATGGCTGGTATCGCCAGTGCTGCATGCGGTGCACGCCCTGCCGGACGCACTGCTCGATACCGGCGGCATCCGCGATGACGGCCAGTCCGGCAATGCGCGGCAGCTCTGGTACCCGCGTCCGCCGCTGGCGCAGGCGGCGGCAGCCCTGCTGTCGGCGCTATCGGCGGCCGGTGCATGGTTCTGGCTGCGCCGCTCCAGGGTTGCGCCGAAGCGCAAGGCAGCGTGGATCGCAGCATGTCTTCTGCTTGGCCCGCCAGCCCTGCTCTGCCTGATGGTGCTGCAGGGACGGCCACCGCGACGAGTTGCCACCCAGGCATCGCCAACCGCCGTAGTGGCGGCTTGACACACCCGGAAATCCAACCATAACAACAAGGAGTCACCATGTTATCCCGTCAAATTGAACGGGCAGGCCCCGTTCGCGCCATCGTTTTGGCCCTCCTGGCCGCGGCATCGTTCGCGCATGCAGCCCCATTACCGGAAACGCGCTCGCTGAAGGAAGCGATCGCACGTAACGCCGCGCTGCCTGCGGCGCCCCACATCGGCGACGACGACTTCAGCCGCCGCTCGCGGCTGCGCGACGTCAAACTGTCTCCCGATGGCGCATTCGTCAGCTTCGTCGAAATCGACGGGCAATCGCTGCACCTAAACCTGATGGATGCGCGGACGCGGACAAAGAAGCGCCTGCTGACCACCACCGGGCGGCAGGAAGTCCACTGGGCCGGGGACAGCAAGGCGCTATTCATCGACAGCGGCGACGGCTTGTCCGTGCTACCCATCGAGGGCGCCGCTGGCAGCAAGGTCGCGGCATTCGACCGCAAGCTCGGCCAGCAGTTCGTGGCGGTCGACCTGGCGCGCCCACGCGCGGCGCTGGCTGAGGAATTCGACCGGGCCACAAAGGTCTACCGCCTTTCGCGCGTTGGCGCCGACGGCGAGCGCGAGCTGCTGTACGAAGGGCGCAAGCTGGATGAGTTTTTACTGGACGAAGCGGGGCAGCTTGCCTTCATCCGCACGCTCGATGAAAAGTACGACCAGATCGTATCGCGCAAGGTCGGCGGCAAATGGATCGAGGTGACTCGCTGCAAGCGGCTGCGCGCATGCAACCTCGTGTCCGGCGACCAGCAGCATTTAAAGATGGTGGTGAACCATGCGGACGACCGCAAGGCTTTCGTCCAACTCGACCTCGCAAAGCAGGTCCGCCGCGTACTGCACACCGATCCCGCAGCAACCAGCGACCTGCGGACCGTGGTTACCTCGCCGACGTCGCAGCAGCCGCTGTTCGCGCTCTACGACATGCCGCAGCGCCGCCTGTACGGGCTGACGCATTCGGCAAAAACGGCCAGTGCCGACATCACGCGCCGCTTCCCGGACAACACGATCAGCATCGGCGCGAGTGAAGCAGCCGGCCAGTGGCTTCTGTCGGAACGCGGCGCACGCCTGCAGCAGGAGCGCTTCTGGCTGTACGACCGCAAAGCGCGTACCTTCAGCGAAATCCTCGCGGACGAACGCCAGCTTGGCAACCCGCTGCCCGAACAGCACCTGGCCGCAAAAATCCCCTTGCGCTACCGCGCCTCCGATGGCGCGGTCGTCCACGGCTACCTGAGCCTCCCGCCGGGCAAACCTGCCGCCAGCGTGCCGATGCTGACCATGGTCCACGGCGGGCCGTGGACCAGCTTCGACAACAACTACACGGCACTGGTGCAGCTGCTGGTCAACCGCGGCGTGGCGGTATTCCAGCCGAACTTCCGCGCCTCGACCGGCTACGGCGACAAGTACATGCTCGCGCCGAAGGCGGACTTCGGCAACGGCCGCGCACAGGCGGACATCATCGAAGGCGTGCGCTGGCTGCTCGCCAACGGCGTTGGCGACAGCAAGCGCCTGGCGATCATGGGCGATTCTTTCGGCGGCTATGCCACGCTGCTGGCGCTGACCAATGAACCTGACCTGTTCCAGTTCGGTATGGCGACTGTCCCTCCCCCGGACTTTGCGCGCACGCTCAAGCTGGCAAGCGATGCGGGAGACGTGATGGGTGCGGGCGGCGTGCCGTTCTCGGTGACGCTGGCCGAAATGGGCATCCACCTCGGCGATACGGCCGCGATGAAGCGCATCGCCGATGCCGCACCTGCCGCGCATCCCGGCAAGGTCACCAAACCGCTGCTGCTGATCGCTGGCGGCAAGGACGACAAGGTTGAAATCGCGGCCGTGACCGATTACGTCGCGCGCCTGCAGGGGTTGGGAAAACCGGTCAGCCTGCTGGTCGACCCGGACGAAGGACACAACCCGCGCAAGCCGATTGTCCGCCAGGCGTACACCCACCTGCTCCAGCAGATGCTGCACAAGCACCTTGGCGGGCCGGCGGTCAGCGCGCCCTCGCCCGAACTGGCAAATTACCTCGACCAGGCGATGAAGGCCAGCGCGGCGCTGAAGTAGACCTCGTGATTGCCCCCGCCAACCCTTTGGTTTAGTATGGCCGCAACTATAAAAAGGGGTGTCGACATGCTCAAGCAGGAATCGTCCAAACAACGCGTCAGGGGTGCGGCGCTGGCCGCAGCCATCGCGCTGGCCTCGGTGCTGGGCGGCTGCCGCGAGGCGCCAGCGCCGGCGGCGCCAACCACTGTCGCGGCCGATCCTGCCGCCAACCGCACCCGCGAACAAGCGATGAGCGCGTTGATGGCCCTGCCGGAGCTGCAGGCCTGGTCAAGCCAGCTGGAGAAAGCGTCAGGCGGCAAAGTGCGCGGCGCACTGATCGAATACGACAGCGCGCCACGCGTCATCAAGGGCAAGAACTACTGGCAGTTCAGCTTCGTGGAAAACGGCAGCGACGCCGCGCACCCATGGGAGAGCTTCCTGGTGTCCAAGCAGGACGACGAGATCCTGGTGGAAGACTTCGGCACCGATACCCCGATGACGCTTGAACAATGGCGCAAGGAGAAGCGCCCGATGGAGCGCACTTCGGGCGAGATGATCGGCGAATAGCGCTCAGCTATCGAGGTGCGAGATCATCATGCGCCGGTGATCCGCCTCGACCAGTTCCTTCCCATTGCTGTCGAGCGAAATCCCGACCGACACAATATCAATCAATAGTAGTTGGAGCATCCGCGAGATCATCGACAGGAAGGTCGTACTGTCCTCGGCATGGTCAACCGCCAGGCACACGCTGGCGCGCCTGGCCAGCGGCGAACCGCTGCTGGTTATTGCAATCACGTCGGCGCCCGCGGCGCGGGCAGCATCGACCGCCTCCAGTAGTTCCGGCAAACGCCCGGAATTTGAAATCGCAATCACCACATCCCCCGCCTTGAGCAGGCCCGCGGCAAGCGTGAACAGGTGCGAATCGCCATAAGCGGACGTCGGAATGCGGAAGCGGAAGAACTTGTGCTGGCCATCGAGCGCCACCACGCGTGAATTACCCATCGCGTAGAACTCGACCCGGTTCGCCTTGCTCACCAGTTCAATGGCGCGGTCGATCGAACGCACGTCGAGCTGGTCGCGGAACTTCAGGATCGCTGACACGGTATTGTCGATTACCTTTGCCGACAGGTCGTGTGTGCTGTCACCGGTGCGCACCTGGCTGTGCCGTACCGGGATCGCACCGGTCAGGCTGCTGGCGAACTTCAGCTTGAAGTCGGCCAGGCCAAGGAAGCCCAGCGAGCGGCAAAAGCGGATGACGGTGGGCTGGCTGACGTCGGCAAAGCGCGCGATCTCCGCGATCGGCTCGTTCAGGACGAGGCGCGGCTGCTCCAGCACCAGCTTCGCCACGCGCTGCTCCGCTGGCGTCAGCTCGTGCTGCAAGTGGCCGATGCGCTCCATCAGCGTGTTCGCGCCGCTGCGGCCGCGCAGGTGCTCCGACAGGATCGTGGCGACACCCCGCAGCGCCGGGTGCGGCGTGGTGATCACATAGGTTGGGATACTGGCCAGGTAATCCGAAAAGCGGCCTTTTGCTTCGAAGCGTGCGCGAAACGACGAGGTCGCAAACCACTCGCCCATGCGCGGCACGATGCCGCCGCCGATAAAGATGCCGCCAAAGGCGCCGAGGGTCACCGCCAGGTTTGCTGCGGCTCCGCCCAGCATGCCGCTGAAGCAGTCGAGCACTTCAAGGCACAGCGGATCGCGCTCGTCGAGGGCGCCGGTGATGATGTCGGGCGAGGTGCGCGGCGCGGCCTTGACGCCGTTGCGCTGCGCCAGGGCGCGGTAGATGATCTCCATGCCGGGGCCTGAGATCAGGCGCTCGTTGGACACGTGCGACCACTCCTTCCACGCGTACTGCAGGATGGCGAACTCGCGCTCGTTGGCGGGCGCGAAGTTCATGTGCCCTCCTTCGCTGCCCAGGGTGACGAAACCGTCGACTGTCGGGATCACGGCGGACACGCCAAGGCCGGTGCCGGGTCCAAGGACGCCGACGACAGCGTTGGCGCCAGCGGTGCCGGGGCCGACCTGCATCAGGTCTTCGGGCTTGAGGCTCGGCAGGGCCATGGCAAGCGCGGTGAAGTCGTTGACGATCAGGAGCGTATGCAGGCCGAGCTCACGGCGCACCGCGTCGGTGGAAAACTCCCACGCGCGGTTGGTCATGCGGACCTGGTCGCCGTTGATGGGGTTTGCGACCGCGAGCGCGGCGTGGTGGAGCGTGACGCCTGCGTGGTCCGCGAGGTAGAAGCGCAGCAGCGCGACGATGCCATCGAAGTCATCGCAGCGCAGGACGCGCACCGACCCGAAGATGCCGGGAGCGGTTTCGAGGGTGAGGCGCGCGTGCGTTGCGCCGATGTCAGCCAGCAGGCGCGGGCCGTCAGCGAAGGCGGTACGTGGAAGGCTGGTCATTTGGTAGCGTCCTTAGCCCTACACACAAAGATCAATTGACCGTTCCAAACCATCCACCGTAAGCCGGCAGTGTGACCTTCGTCCCAACCACACTGCCCTGCAGCCCGTGGCCGGTCATTTCAACCGCACCAGCAACCGCCGGCAAATCCACCTCGACCGGCTTCGCTCCGAGGTTGAACACCGCCACCACGCCCGGATGCCCGGCCAGGTCGCGGCGCAGCGCCAGCACCGGTTCCGGCGCATCGAAGAACACAATCTCGCCGCGCGTCAGCTGCGGCGTATTGCGGCGCCACTTGATCAAACGACGCGCGAAGTTGAGCGGCGACTCAGGGTCGTTCTCCTGTACCGACGCCGCCACCGCGATGTGCGGCTCGGCCACCGGCAGCCACGGCTTGCCGGTCGTGAAGCCGGCGTTCGGCTTCTCGCTGGTCCATGGAATCGGCGTACGGCAGCCGTCACGGCCCTTGAACTCGGGCCAGAACGTGATGCCATACGGGTCCTGCAGCAGTTCGAACGGTACGTCCGCTTCAGTCAGCGCCAGCTCGTCGCCCTGGTACAGGCAAGGCGTACCCTTGAGGGAGAGCTGCATCGCCAGCACCAGCTTGGCCAGCGCAGGCGTCGGGTTGTCGCCGCCCCAGCGCGTCATCACGCGGATCGCGTCGTGGTTACCGACCGACCACGAGGCCCAGCCGCCCTTGACGCGCGCTTCGAATTCTTCGACCTGCGTGCGGATGTGGGCCGCCGAGAACTGCGGGGTCAGCAGGTTGAAGCTGTAGGCCATGTGCAGCTTGTCGTTGTCGGCGGTGTACTCGGCCATCACGCCAAGCGCGTCGTCCGCGCCTACTTCGCCAATCGCCACCGCGCCGAATTCGTTCAGCAGCGTGCGGATCTTCTGCAGGAAGGCCAGGTTTTCGGGCTGGGTCTTGTCGTACACGTGCGCCTGCATGCCGTACGGGTTCACGTCGGTGACGGTAGCGGTATCGCGTTTGGTAGCGGCCGGGTTGCTGCGCAGTTTGGTGTCGTGGAAGTGGAAGTTACACGCATCCATACGCACGCCGTCGACGCCGCGCGCGAGCCAGAAGCGCAGCGCATCGAGGTGCGCCTGCTGGACTTCCGGATTATGGAAGTTCATGTCCGGCTGGCTGGCCAGGAAGTTATGCAGGTAGTACTGCTTGCGGCGGCTGTCCCACTGCCACGACGAGCCGCCGAAAACGGACAGCCAGTTGTTGGGCGGGTTGCCGTCCGGGAGCGGGTCGGCCCATACGTACCAGTCGGCCTTCGGATTGTCGCGGCTCTTGCGGCTCTCGACGAACCACGGGTGGACTTCAGCGGTGTGCGACATCACCTGGTCGATCATGATCTTGAGGCCCAGGCTGTGCGCCTTGGCGATCAGGGCGTCGAAGTCGGACAGTGTGCCGAACATCGGGTCGACGTCGCAGTAGTCGGAAATGTCGTAGCCAAAGTCCTTCATCGGCGACTTGAAGTACGGCGACAGCCAGACAATATCGACGCCCAGGCTCGCAATGTAGTCGAGCTTCGAGGTAATGCCCGGCAGGTCGCCAACGCCATCACCATTGGAGTCAAGGAAGCTGCGTGGATACACCTGATAGATGATTGCTTCACGATACCAGGTGGGATTTTCGGCGGATTGCTGGGCGAGGTCTTTGTTCATGGCTGGGTCCGGTGAAATGCGAGACAGGAATTTGTACACAATATACATGACTTATCGACGTTTTACAATTTCCCACCGAGTCACCCTTCTTCGTACATACCTTTTAAAATCAACTACTTAACAAAAATCGACGGGCATAACTTTTGCAGATCAGTAGTCAAACTACAGCTATGTTTAAGGCTCAACAATTATCTGTTGCCAGCATTTGCGCTTCCGCTTAGCATCGCGTCTGTTAAAAACATTCGGAGCGAAAATGTCGCAGGCAGAAATTCAAAGCGGGACGGGGAAAATGCCCCGGCAAATCCCGTTCATCGTCGCAACCGAAGGGTGCGAACGGTTCAGCTTCTACGGGATGCGGAACATCCTCACCCCGTTCCTGATCAGCACCCTGCTCCTGTTCATGCCGGAGCCGGAACGCGCGGGCGAAGCCAAGCATGTGTTCCACACCTTCGTGATCGGCGTGTACTTCTTCCCGCTGCTCGGCGGCTGGCTGGCCGACCGCTTCTTCGGCAAATACGACACCATTTTCTGGCTCAGCCTTGTCTACTGCGCGGGCCACGCCTGCCTGGCGATCTGGGACGACAACCTGAATGGCTTCTATTTCGGCTTGTTCCTGATTGCGCTCGGTTCGGGCGGCATCAAGCCGTTGATCTCCTCGTTTGTCGGCGACCAGTTCGACCAGACCAACAAGGGCAAGGCGAAGATCGTGTTCGATGCGTTCTACTGGATGATCAACTTCGGCTCGTTCTTCGCCTCGCTGCTGATGCCAATCTTCCTGAAAGACTTCGGCCCGTCGATCGCGTTCGGCATCCCCGGCATCCTCATGTTCATCGCCACGATGGTGTTCTGGTCGGGCCGTAAAAAGTACGTCAACGTACCGCCGGCGCCAGCAGATCCGAATTCGTTCACCCGTGTGGCGCGCACCGCCCTGCTTGCCGCAAAGCCGGGGCAGTCGCGTCCCGGCCTGGTTGTCGCAGGCATCGCTGCAGTCGGCGCCCTCGCTGCACTCGCCATGAGCCCGCAGTGGGGCTTTGTCATCGCCGCGTGTACCGCGGTAGTGCTGCTGCTGGCAGGTGGCGGCATCGGCACCTCGATGCAGCTCGAGCGGGCGCGCGGCATTCACCCTGACGAAGCGGTCGACGGCGTGCGCGCAGTGCTGCGCATCCTGATCGTGTTCGGCCTGTCGACGCCGTTCTGGTCCCTGTTTGACCAGAAGGCCTCCACCTGGATCGTACAGGCCCAGTCGATGGTGCCGACGGTGGCCGCATTCGGCACGGAGTTCACCATTTTGCCTGCGCAGATGCAGGCGTTGAACCCGCTGCTCGTGATGATCCTCATCCCGTTCAACAACCTGGTGCTGTATCCGCTGATCCGCAAGGTTGGTATCGAACCGACCGCGCTGCGCCGCATGACGGTAGGTATCGTGTTCTCGGCGCTGTCATGGATCGTGATCGGCATGATCCAGGTTGCGATGGACGGCGGCGAGCCGATGTCGATGGCGTGGCAAATCCTGCCATACGCGCTGCTCACATTCGGCGAGGTGCTCGTCTCTGCGACCGGGCTTGAATTCGCCTACAGCCAGGCCCCGGCCTCGATGAAGGGCGTGATCATGGCGTTCTGGTTCCTCGCCACCACCGTCGGCAGCCTGTGGGTCCTGATCGTCAACCAGGCGGTCAAGAACGAAGCTGTCCTCGCGCAGATTGCAAACAGCGGGGTCGGCGTGATGGCCTTCCAGATGTTCTTCTTTGCCGCCTTCGCGTTTGCGGCAGCCATTGCATTCGGCCTGTACGCCATGCGCTACCGCATGGTCGACAACTACCGCGTCGACACCAAGGTCGCCACGGCCTGATCCAAACCGCCCCTCCCGTCCTGGGAGGGGCATTTAAATCCACGTAGTAAAGCTACAAAGATTGCGCTACCATGGAGGAAGCAGGACGCCTTGCGTCCATACAGCCTGTAATTTTATAACAACCATTCTTCGAGACAGCCATGCGCCCCATCTCCCGCCAAGTCCTAGTCCGATTGTCCCTCGCCGGTACCGCTGCCTGCGTTTCCGGCGCAGTACATGCCGCCGCACCGATCGAGGCGTGCGACGCGCCCTCATTCCAGACCGTGGTCCAGGCTGCGCCATCACAGTACGATGCGCGCGCGGTGTGGCTTAACGCAGGCCTGGTCAAGTGGCCGGGCGCCGATGCAGCCGGCAGCTTTAAGCTCTACCACTCACCCACAGCCGCGATCAGCGCAATGAAGGGCGCGAAGGTAAGCGGCGCGGCAGGCGCGCTGACGCTGGCCGTATTCAAAGGCAGCGTTCCAGCGGCAGCCAGCAGCCGGTTCAAGTATGTAGCGCAGGGTCCGGTGCTCGCGGTAGCGAAAAAAGACATGGCGGCACTGCCCGGACTGCACCGCCAGCAGCTGGTGCTGGTGCATGAAGCGGCTGACGGCACGGTTATCGCCGCTACCCGCATCCAGTCCGCCGGCGCACTGGATGAACTGTATGCCGCCGCCGCGAAGGTGGGCGACCTCGGCGCGACCGTTGGCAAGGGCCGCACATCCTTCAAGCTGTGGGCGCCGACTGCACGCGATGTATCGGTCTGCACCTTCGACAATGGCAGCGCGCGCGCGACCGCCATCGTACAAATGAAGCGCGATGCAAAAAGCGGCGTGTGGAGTGCGTCGAAGCCAGCCGACATGAGCGGCAAATACTACAAGTACGCGGTGGACGTGGTCGTCGACGGGGTGGGAGTTGTCCGCAACATGGTCACCGACCCGTACTCGGTCAGCCTGACCACCGACTCGAAGCGCAGCTACATCGCCGACCTGTCGGCGCCAGGGCTCAAGCCAAAGGGCTGGGACAGCCACAAGGCACCGGCAACGGTGAAGGCGCAGACCGACATGGCGATCTACGAACTGCATGTGCGCGACTTCTCGATCAACGACGACAGCGTGAGTGCCGCCAACCGCGGCAAGTACGCCGCGTTCGGCGAGTTCAAATCAAACGGCATGAAGCACCTGGCTGCCCTCGCGCGCTCCGGGATGACCGACGTGCACCTGCTGCCGGTGTATGACATCGGCAGCGTGCCCGAGCAAGGATGCGCGCAGCCTGCGCCTACGGGCGCACCGGACAGCGATGCGCAGCAGGCGCTGGTCCAGAAGACGGCGGAAACCGATTGCTTCAACTGGGGCTACGACCCGTACCACTACAGCGCGCCGGAAGGCAGCTTCGCCAGCGACCCGGCTGACGGCGCAAAGCGCATCATCGAGTTCCGCGACATGGTCATGAACCTGCACCGCACTGGCCTGCGCGTCGGCATGGACGTCGTCTACAACCACACCTTCGCTTCGGGCCAGAAAGAAAAGTCGGTGCTCGACCGGATCGTGCCAGGCTACTACCACCGCCTGAACGCCACCGGCGGCGTCGAGCAGTCCACCTGCTGCGACAACACCGCAACTGAAAACCTCATGATGGGCAAGCTGATGGTCGACTCGGCCGAGCTGTGGACGCGGGAATACAAGATCGATTCGTTCCGCTTCGACCTGATGGGCCACCAGCCACGCTCGGTAATGGAACAGCTGCAGAAGCGCGTCGACAAGGCCGCGGGCCGGCATGTTCAACTGATCGGCGAAGGCTGGAATTTCGGCGAAGTGGCGGACGGCGCGCGCTTTGTGCAGGCGTCGCAGCTCTCCCTTAACGGCAGCGGCATCGGCACGTTCAGCGATCGTGCGCGCGACCACGTGCGCGGCGGCTCGGCCGGCGACTCGGGCGACAAGATGCTCAAGCTGCAGGGCTATATCAACGGCCTGGTGTACGACCCGAACGCCACGACCGAGAAACGCCCGGCAACGGACCTGTTGAACAGCGCAGACATGGTTCGCGTTGGCCTGGCTGGATCGCTGCGCACTTACCCGCTCACGACCTACAAAGGCGAGAAGAAGACGCTTCAGGAAATCGACTACGGCGGCCAGCCTGCAGGCTACGCCAGCCAGCCTGGCGAAGCGGTCAACTACGTCGAGAACCACGATAACCACACGCTGTACGACATCAACGTCTTCAAGCTGCCGGTAGCGACCAGTACCGAAGACCGCGCGCGCGTGCAAATGCTGGGCGCCGCCATCAACGCCTTCAGCCAGGGCGTGGCGTACTACCACGCCGGCATCGACACGCTGCGCTCGAAGTCGCTCGACCGGAACAGCTTCAACTCCGGCGACTGGTTCAACCGCATCGACTGGACTTACCAGGACAACTACTTTGGTACCGGCCTGCCGCGCGCGGAAGACAACGGCAAGGACTACGCGCTGCTCAAGCCGCTGCTGGCTAACGCCGCGCTCAAGCCATCGCCGGCGGACATCGCCTACGCGCGCGACGTCTTCCGCGACCTGCTTGCGATCCGCGCCAGCAGCACGCTGTTCCGCCTGCGCACGGCGGACGACATCAAGCAGCGCCTGCGCTTCTTCAACACCGGCCCGCAGCAGGAACCGACTGTCATCGCCGCGCACATTGACGGCAAAGGCTACGCGGGTGCGAACTTCAAGGGTGTGAGCTACTTCATCAACGTCGACAAAGTGGCCCATAAGGTGACCGTGGCTGAAGCCAAGGGCAAAGCCCTGCGCATCCACCCGGCGCACAAGTCGGACAAGCGCGTGGCGGAAGCGAGCTACGACAGCGCCACCGGCACCTTCAGCGTTCCGGCCCGAAGCGCAGTCGTCTTCGTAGAGTAAGCATCAACGCCAGCACAGCGATCAGCGGCAATACCCAGGCGCCGGCAACGTCCATCGTCCACAGGGTAGCGCCGCTGACAGCAGTCCATAACAGGGGAACGGGCCAAAGCGCCCAGTGAACACGCGCTGACAGCCCTAGAACCACAAGCGTGACTGCGACAGTGGGGTCGGGCGCGATGCCGAACATTTCGGCCTGCTGCCACGGGCGTCCGCTGGCCAGCGCCAGCAGCGGGTAGCCGAACAATGTCCCTATCAGGAGGCCGAAAGCAAAGCGGTCGTACGTGGCCATTAGTCTCCCAACGAACACCAACAGCACTCCCTGGATTGCGAAGCCCGCCGCGAAATACGGCGCAGCCGTATTGATCGTCGCGTATCGCTCGGCATGGAACGCCCATGCTACCCAGATCCAGCACAGTCCCATTACGACCGGCGCTATGCGTCCGCCGCGCCACGCCAAAATCACCAGCGCAATGCCCATGGCGGCAGCTAGCAAGTGCATCGGCCACACGTCCAGGTTATACAGCTCGATGAGCCGGTAGTAGGTCCGCGCCGAAAACATCAGGAAGTCGGACAGCGTGTACGTCGCCCACGCGCTCACAGCAGGCGTCCGATGTGAGCGCTGATAAGGTTGCGCATTGCCGCATCCGGCATGGGCCCTGCTCCCGCAGCCATGTTCTCCCGCACATGCGCCACCTGCGACGTAGCCGGGATCGCGCAGGTGATATCAGGATGCGACACGATGAACTTGAGCAGCACCTGTGCCCAGCTGGTGCAGCGGATCTCCGCTGCCCATGCCGGCAAGGGATGGCGCCGCAGTGCCTCGGTCAACTCGCCCTGCCGGAACGGCCGGTTGGCGATCACGGCGATCTTGCGTTCTCGCGCCAGCGGCAGGATGCGACGCTCCACCTCACGGTCGAGCGCGTTGTACGTCACCTGGACAAAATCGATCGGCTGGCTGGCCATGATCTTGAGGATGTCGGCGTGGCGCCGCCCCTCCGAAGTGGTGATGCCGACATAACGTAACTGGCCGGCTTTCTTCATCGCGAACAGCATGGGCAGATGCTGTTCCCACGCGAGCAGGTTATGCACCTGTAGCAGGTCGAACCTGGGCACATGCCATTTGCGGCGCGAATCAGCGATCTGCTCCGGACCATTCGAACTGGTCCACACTTTGTCGGCCGAGAACAGCTGCGATGGATTGCCCAGCTTTTGCAAGCCATCGCCGATCACATCCTGCGCCGACCCGTACATCGGGGACGAATCGATCATCCTTCCGCCCGCTGCAAAGAACTGGCGCATGACGGCCGCGCATTCCGCGCGCGCGGCAGCGTCATTGCCGACGTTGAAGGTAATCCAGCTGCCAAGGCCGATCACGGGCATGGCCTCGCCCGACGATGGAATGCGATGCGTCAGCAGTGGTGCTGGCGCAGTAGCGCGCAGGGGCATCGCCGCAGCGCCACCCAAAGCCAGCAACGACTGCAGGACCTGGCGCCGACCTGGGGAAAGCGTTTGTCGCATCTGATATGCCTTCAGGGTCGCGGAGGTGCAATACCCGCGTTATCCGCATGACACCACAAATCAGTCGGGCGTTCAAGGACGCCACGTTCTTCTCCACAAATGGAGGCAATACGGCTTTATGAACTCACATCATGAGTAGGGCACCGAATTGTGCAATACTCATCATAAGCAGACATCAATCGAAAGTTCTAAGCGACAGGACTCGTCCAAATGGCCCGCGACAATATCAGTGACATCCTCGTTTTTATCGCAGTGGCCAGGGAGCGCAGCTTCACCCGCGCTGCAGCCAGGCTCGGCGTGACGCAATCATCACTCAGCCACACCATCCGGGCGCTCGAAACCCGGCTGGGCGTCCGGCTGCTCACGCGGACCACCCGCAGCGTCTCGCCCACCGAGGCCGGCGAGCGCTTGATGCAGAATGTAGCGCCCCGCTTTGAAGAAATTGAAGCCGAAATCGCAGCCGTCAGCGACATGGGCGATAAGCCCGTTGGTACCGTCAGGATCACGGCCATCGACCACGTCATCGACAGCGTCCTGTGGCCCCGCCTGGCGCCTCTGCTGCCGCAATATCCGGACCTGCGGGTGGAGATCAATTCGGACTACCGCATGGTGGACATCGCGGCGGAACGCTATGACATCGGCGTGCGCTACGGCGACCAGGTCGACAAGGATATGGTCGCAGTGCGCCTTACAGCCGACGTCCCGATCAGCATCGTCGGCTCGCCTGCCTATTTCGAGCACAGGCCGATTCCGTCTTCGGCGCAAGACCTCATGAAGCACAATTGCATCACGCTGCGCCTGGCAAGCAGCGGCGGGATCTACGCGTGGGAGCTCCAGGACGAGGGACGTGAAATGGAAGTGCGTGTTCGCGGACAGGCGGTGTTCACCAGCGCTTACCAGATGCTCCATGCGGCGCTCGATGGCGCCGGCCTCGCCTTCATCCCGCAAGACATGACGGCGCCTTATGTGCGTCAAGGACGCCTGGTGAGCGTGATGGAAAATTGGTGCCCGACTTTCCCGGGGCTGCATGCTTACTATCCGAGCCGCCGCAACTCATCGCGGGCACTTGGACTCGTGATTGACGCGATCAGGTACAAGGCCTGAACTGCAATCGGGGTCACGCGATGACCCCGATTTCCTGGAACGTGTCAGACGTCAGTGTGCGAGATAAGCAGGCGCTTGTTCTCTGCTTCGCCCGCGGTCTCGCCGCCTTGCGCGCCGAGCGAGATGCCAACCGAGATGATATCGATGAGCAGCAGCTGGAGAATGCGCGAGATCATCGACAAGAAGGTCGTGCTGTCTTCGCTGTGGTCCACAGCCAGGCAGATCGTCGCCTTCTTCGCCAGCGGCGACTTGCTGCTGGTGATGGCGATGACATCCGCACCCGCCGCGCGCGCCGCATCGACTGCCGCCAGCAACTCAGGAAGCTTGCCCGATGTGGAAATCGCGATCACGACGTCGCCCGGCTTCAGCAGCTCCGCGGCCAGTGTGAACAAGTGCGAGTCGCCATACGACGATGTCGGAATCCGGAAGCGGAAGAACTTGTGCTGGCCATCGAGCGCCACCACGCGTGAATTCCCCATTGCGTAAAACTCGACCTTGTTCGCCTTGCGCAGCAGGTGAATGGCGCGGTCGATCGACACCACGTCGAGCTGGTCGCGGAACTTTAAAATCGCCGACACCGTATTGTCGATGACCTTCGCGGACAGGTCGTGCGTGCTGTCCGAACGGCGCACCTGGCTGTGGCGCACCGGGATCGTACCCGTCAGGCTGCTGGCGAATTTCAGCTTGAAGTCGGCCAGGCCGAGGAAGCCGAGCGAACGGCAGAAGCGGATGACGGTCGGCTGGCTGACGTCGGCCAGGCGGGCGATCTCCGCGATCGGCTCGTTGAGCACCTTGCGCGGATGCTCAAGCACCAGGGTTGCCACGCGCTGTTCGGCTGGCGACAGTTCATGCTGCAGGTGCTGCACGCGCTCCATTAAGGTGTTCGCGCCGCTGCGTCCGCGCAGGTGTTCGGACAAGATCGTCGCGACGCCATAGAACGCAGGGTTAGGCGTCATGATCACGTAGGTCGGGATCTGCGCGAGGTAGTCGGTAAAGCGGCCCTTGGCTTCAAAGCGCGCGCGGAACGGAGACTTGGCGAACCATTCGGCCATGCGCGGCACGATGCCGCCGCCGATGAAAACGCCGCCGAAAGCGCCCAGCGTCACCGCCAGGTTGGCTGCAGCGCCGCCCAGCATGCCGCTGAAGCACTCAAGCACCTCGATGCACAGCGCGTCGTTCTGCTCCAGCGCGCCGCTGATGATCTCTGGCGATGTGCGTGGCGTGACGTCCATGCCGTTGCGTTGTGCGAGCGCGCGGTAGATGATCTCCATGCCCGGACCGGAGATCAGGCGTTCGTTCGAGACGTGCGACCACTCCTTCCACGCAAACTGCAGGATCGCGAATTCGCGCTCGTCGGCCGGTGCGAAGTTGACGTGGCCGCCTTCGCTGCCCAGCGTAACGAAACCGTCGAGGGTCGGGATCACGCCCGACACGCCAAGGCCGGTGCCAGGTCCGAGCACGCCGATGACGGCGTTATCGGCAGGCGTGCCGCCACCGACCTGCATCACATCGTCGCCCGATAAGCCGGGCAGCGACATCGCCAGCGCGGTGAAGTCGTTCACGATCAACAGCGTGTTCAGGCCAAGCTCGCGCCGCACTTCGTCGGTGGAGAACTGCCAGTCGCGGTTGGTCATCCGGATCAGGTCACCGCTGATCGGATTGGCCAATGCGAATGCCGCATGGTTGATGCGGGTGCCGGCGTGGTCGGCCAGATAGGAATGCAGCAGCGGCACGATGCCGGCGAAATCGTCGCACTTGAGCACGCTTACCGCGCGCAGCACGCCGGGTGCGGTTTCCAGTGCCAGGCGCGCGTGGGTGGCGCCGATATCGGCCAGCAGTCGCGGGCCATCCGCATACGCTGTGCGGCTGTACTTCTGTTCGTTGTCGAGGTCTTTGGTCATCACTATCAGTAAAAACTGGATGCCGACTAGGATACCTCATTGTATGAAATGCACCAAAACTTGAATTTCGAAAAGCAATTCACGTTCGGGGTCAGACCCCGGGTACGCATCCGTCGATGCGAGGCGCGTTGACGCAGGCACGCGGATGCGCGCTGCGCGCTTATCCGCCTACGGTTTCATTTTGGAACAGCGGGGTCAACGTGACCCCGAAGTTCTTATTTGCCGATGAGTATGACGCCCTTGCTTGCCGTGAAGGCGACTTTTCCGCCCCTTACCACAGCGCGCTTGCCGGAGTAGTAGTCGCGCACGATCTCGCCGTCTTTGAAGACGCCGGCCACAGTGACCGGCACCGCTTTGCCGCCCGCTACGTCCAGCGCGACGACGACCTTGTCGCGCAGGTCGCCGCGCTCGAGCGTGCGCGAGAAGGTGTATGGGCCGTCCGCCAGCTTTTTGTGGACGCCGGCGCCGACCGCTGGATGCGCCTGGCGGAATGTGCCGAGCTTTGCCCAGTGACGCTGCACGTCGGCCACACGGTAGCCGTCGCGCCTGGCGTTGGCCGCGAGGTCCTTCCAGTTCATGAAGGTGCGCAGGTTGGCGTCGCCTTCCGCGCCTTCGTGCTTGAGCACCCGCGCGGTCTCGTCGCCGTAGTAGATCTGCGCCGCGCCTGGCGCAAGCAGCAGCATGTTGGCGGTCTCGTACGGCTTGGCGCGCAGCGGGTCGAACGGCTGGCCGTCGTCGTGGGAACTCATGTAGTTCAATACCGAGAACCCCTTGAGCGGGCCATTGAGCTGTTCGGAGTAGGTCGAAAATACCTTTTCGTAGCCCTGCGCCGCGTCGCTCTTCAGGCTGAAGTTGATCAGGTTGTCGAAGCCGTTGGCGAAGAAGTCGACGTAGCTGGCGCCGCCCATGTCGAATTTACGGGCATGGCCGATCGAGTAGTTGTAGACCTCCGCCGTCATGAAGAACTTGTCGTCGCCCGGCTTCTTGGCTGGATTGGCGCGCTTCCAGTCTTCGTACGCTTCGCTCGCCACCTTCTTCAGTTCGAGCCAGATTCCAGGTTCCGTGTGCTTGGCCGTGTCGCCGCGGAAGCCGTCGAAGCCGTATTTGCGAACCCAGTCCGCATGCCATTTCATCAGGTAGTAGCGCGGCGCACGCGGATAGCCGGTGCGCGCGAAGAACTCGTCGAGCTCCTTCACTTCACGCTCGTAGCGCCCTTCCTTCTTCCACTTCTCGGCCAGCTGCGGCGGCAGCGCCACCGGGTTGTTGCTGTCGGTGCGGATGTCCGGCAGGTTCTTCACCAGCGTGCACTGGATCGTGGTGACTGCATCCTTGTAGGTGCAGGTCGGGCCCGTACGCACCCATTCGTCAGGCCACACGGGGTCGAGCTCCGTCACTGGCCCAGTGTGGTTCATGACCACGTCGAGCAGTACACGGATGCCGTGCTTGTGGGCGGTGTCGACCAGCTTCCTGACATCCGCTTCGGTGCCGAGGTTGGCATCCACCTTGGTGAAGTCCTTGGCCCAGTAGCCGTGGAAGCCGTACGATTTGCCGGTGCCTTCATCAGTGCCGGCGTGGATCTGCTCAACCGGCGGCGTAATCCAGATGGCATTCACGCCCAGCTTGGTGAAGTAGCCTTCCTCGATCTTCCTGGTCACGCCGGCCAGGTCGCCGCCCTGGTAGCCGCGCATCGGCGCGCTGTCCGCCTTGCGGCCGTAGGCCAGGTCGTTGGCCTTGTCGGCGTTGTTAAAGCGGTCCGTCAACAAAAAATATACCGTCGCGTTCTCCCATAGGAAGGGCTTGCCCGAAGGTGCGGCTGCGGCAGGCTGCGCCAGTGCGCCGAGTGCCAGTGCCAGGGAAACGGCGAGTGCGGTAGTTTTCATTGATAGCGTTCCTGTTGATGTGGGTGGGGTTCAGGTAATGACAGTCGGCCCTTCACGGCCAGTGTGTGCTCGCAGTCCGGCGACGCTGTCGGCAATCGCCGCCAGTTCCGCCAGCGCTTGCTGCCTTGGTATCGCATGGTTGGCGGGGTCCGCTTCGTACCGTTCAAGGTACAGGCGTATGGTTGCGCCTTCCGTCCCGGTGCCGGACAGGCGGAACACGATGCGCGAGCCGTCCGTCATCACGATACGCACTCCCTGGTGCGAGGCGACCGACTGGTCGACCGGGTCGGTATAGATAAAGTCGTCGGCAAAATCGACGCTGTAGCTGCCGATTGCCATGCCGGCCAGTCTGGGCAGCATGGCGCGCAGATGGGTCATCATCGTGGTGGCGGCAAGCGCATCGACTGCTTCGTAGTCGTGGCGCGAGTAGTAGTTGCGGCCGAAGCGCGCCCAGTGCTCGCGGACGATGGCCTCGACCGGCTTGCCGCTGGCGGCGATCAGGTTAAGCCAGAACAGCACGGCCCATACCCCGTCTTTTTCACGGATGTGGCTCGAACCGGTGCCGTAGCTCTCCTCCCCGCACAGGGTGACCATGCCTGCGTCGAGCAGGTTGCCGAAGTACTTCCAGCCGGTCGGGGTTTCGTAGCATGGCACGCCCAGTGCCAGCGCCACCCGGTCCGCCGCCGACGACGTCGGCATCGAGCGTGCGATGCCTGCAATACCGTCGCGGTAGCCCGGCGCCACGCGCGCGTTGGCGGCGATGATGGCAAGGCTGTCCGACGGCGTTACCGCAATGCCCCGCCCGACGATCATGTTACGGTCAGCATCGCCATCCGAGGCGGCGCCGAAATCAGGCGCATTGGGGCCATCCATCAGCGCGATCAGCTCAGCGGCGTTGACCGGGTTCGGGTCGGGGTGGTGGCCGCCGAAGTCTTCCAGCGGGACGCCGTTGATGACCGTGCCCGCCGGCGCGCCAAGCATGCCTTCAATGATGGTGCGTGCATACGGGCCGGAGACCGCGCCCATGCCGTCGAAGCACATGCGAAAGCCGCTGGCGAACAATGCCCGGATCGCGTCGAAATCGAACAGCTCCTGCATCAGTTGGGCGTAGTCGGCGACCGGGTCGATCACTTCGACTTCCATCTGCTCGATGCGCACAACCCCGGGCCGGTCCAGGTCCACCGGCCCCGCGTCGCTGATGCTGTAGGCGTCCAGGACCAGGGTATTGCTGTAGATGGCTTCGGTGATGCGCTCGGGTGCAGGCCCGCCGTTGCTGCTGTTGTACTTGATGCCGAAGTCGCCGTGCGGGCCGCCGGGGTTGTGGCTGGCCGAAAGGACGATGCCGCCGAAAGCGCCGTACTTGCGCACCACGCAGCTCAGCGCGGGCGTCGACAATATGCCGCCCTGCCCGACCAATACCTTACCGACGCCGTGCGCGGCGGCCATGCGCAGGATGACCTGGATAGCCTGGCGGTTGAAGTAGCGCCCGTCGCCGCCCACAACCAGGGTCTGGCCGGCGAAGTCGACGAGGGTGTTGAAGATGGCCTGTACGAAGTTCTCAAGGTAGCCAGGTTGCTGGAACTCGGCTACCTTCTTGCGCAGGCCGGAAGTGCCGGGCCGCTGTCCGGCAAAGGGGATCGTGCTGATCGTCTGGATGGTCATTCTTGTCGTCCTGTCGGCGTGGTCTTATGTTGGCAAGACGATACGACAGGACGAAAAATGACGGCGCATGGATAGTGGCGCTTTACTTCGCCGCCGGGGCCTTGTCGGTCACGAACAAGGTAAGGATGCCGGCGAGGACCATGCACGCGCCGCCCAGCATCAGCGTCTTGACCGTGTGGCCGCCAAAGAACTGGGTGGTCACCCATCCAAGCAGCAGGCCGCTGACGATCTGCGGGATCACGACGAAGAAGTTGAACAGGCCCATGAAGTAGCCCATGCGCTTGGCCGGCAGTGCGCCCGCCAAAATCGCGTACGGCATGGTCAGGATGCTGGCCCACGCGATGCCGACGCCGATCATCGGGTAGATCAGCGTGTACTTATCGGTGATCAGGAAGATGCTGGCGAGGCTGAGGCCACCGATGGCCAGGCAGGTGGTGTGCACGAACTTGCGGCTAGTAGCGCGCGCGAATACCGGCAGGATAAAGGCTGCCAGCGCCGACACGCCGTTGTACACGCCGAACATGATGCCGACCCAGTTACCCGCGTCCTGGTAGCCCGCCGACTGCGCGTCGGTGGTGCCCCAGACATTGTCCGCCACCGCGGTGCCGGTGTAGATCCACATCGCGAACAGCGCGATCCAGGTGAAGAACTGGACCAGCGCCAGCTGCACCATCGTCTTCGGCATCTTGGCAAAGCCGCCGAGGATCTCGGTGATGGCGTTGCCGAGGCCACCGGAGGCCTTGCGCTCGGCGCGGAACTGCGCCAGGTCTTCAGGCGGCGCTTCCTTGGCCGTGAAGACGGTCCACATCACGGACAGCAGGTAGACCAGCGCGCCGATGTAGAACGAGTAGCGCACGGTATCCGGGATCATGCCGTCGACCGGCACGTTACTGACCGCGAAGTAGTCGGAGAAGATCGTCGGCAGCAGCGAGGCCACAACCGCGCCGCAGCCGATGAAGAAGGTCTGCATCGCAAAGCCGGCGGTCTGCTGGCTGGTATCGAGCTTGTCGCCGACGAAGGCGCGGAACGGCTCCATCGACACGTTGATCGCGGCGTCCATCATCCACAGCACCGCGACGGCCATCCACAGGCTGGTCGAGTTAGGCATCATGAACAGCGCAATCGACGCGAAGATCGCGCCGAGGAAGAAGAACGGGCGGCGGCGGCCCCAGTACGGGTGCCATGTGTTGTCGCTCAGGTAGCCGATCACTGGCTGCACCAGCAGGCCGGTGACCGGCGCGGCGAGCCAGAACAGCGGCAGGTCGTCCGGCGAGGCGCCGAGCGTCGAGAAAATGCGGCTGGTATTGGCGTTTTGCAGCGCGAAGCCGAACTGGATGCCGAAAAAGCCGAAGCTCATGTTCCACAGCTGCCAGAAGCTCAGGCGCGGCTTGAGCGTTGATAGTTCCATCTTCATTACGTTGTCCCCAAATAGACCTGCCCAGTTCCGGGCCTTTGATTCGATTGCCGACCACCTGCTTGCCGCGAGCGATGCCACCTTACCTTGCCGCTGCATCATATCCGATCATGTGTTGCAGAAAACACGCGTCCGGATCATTCCGGCGCCAATTGCAACGGCACAATGCGTACTGAAGATCGGTTCGGCCTGACAGGAAATGTGGATGGGCGGGGTGGCGGGTATTTGTAGCAAAATAACATGGCGATTTCTAAGTGTCAATCCAATCTGCTTCATAGTAGAATGACCAGAGAATGACAATAAAAAGTTTCTTTTTGTAGTCAAATAACAAAATATAGATGGGGACAACATGCTTGACATGCAAAAGCGCCTGAGCAATTCCTTCTTCGCGATCATTGGCCTGCCGTCAACGGCCATGGGTTTCGCCCTGTGCATCCAGATCTCGGCGCTCAGCTGGCTGCTCAGTACCAAGTACAACCTGGCGATCCATGAAATCGGCATCGTCTGGGCCGCAGGCCCGCTGGCCGGCATTCTCGGCCAGGTCATCATCGGCTTCATCAGCGACAAGACATGGTTCTGGGGAGGGCGCCGCCGGCCCTTCATCATGATCGGCGGCGCGCTGGCCGCGCTGATGGTGTTCCTGCTGCCGCGCATCGACATGGTCAGCGAGGTGCTTGGCATCGGCAACCTGCTGGTGGTCGCTGTCATCGTCGCGCTGACCCTCGACCTGTCGATCAATATCGGCTTCAATCCTACCCGCTCGCTGATCGCCGACGTCACCCCCGACGGCGAAGCGCGCACGCGCGGCTTTACCTGGATGCAGACGATCTCCGGCTTCTGGGGCGTGATGGCCTACCTGATCGGCGCCTTCATCGATAACTATGCGCTGATCTCGGTCGGCGTGGTGCTCGTGTTGGCGTTTTCGATCGTGCCGATGTTCTTTGTCGAGGAGCCTCGCGTGCTGGCCGCCCCAAGCGAAACCGCAGCGGCCACCGGCACCGAATGGGGCCAGCTGTGGCGCATCTACTTCGCCCACGGCTTCTCATGGATCGGCGTGCAGGCCATGTTCGTCTATATCATCGCCTTCATCCAGCAGCACATCGTGCCGGCCGGCGTCACTGCCGCCGAAGCCTCGGCACAGTCCGGAAAAGTGATCGCGATCTCGTTCGCGGTGATGAACGTGGTCGGCTTCGTACTGCCGGCGCTGGTGCTGGCGCCGCTGGCAGTAAAGTTCGGACGGGTGCGCACGCAGGCCGCCTGCGTCACCATCATGGCGCTGGCCTATTTCGGCATTGCCTTCATCGCGCGTACGCCATCGATGCTGTACCTGATGATGGCGCTGGTCGGCATCGGCTGGGCGGCGATCGTCAGCCTGCCGTTCGCCATCATGAGCGAGAAAGTGGACAAGAGCCGCATGGGTTACTTCATGGGCCTGTTCAACCTGTCGGTGGTGATTCCACAGCTGATGTCGACCGGGATTGGCTTCGTGCTGAACCGCTCGGCCGACAAGGGTGTGCTATTCGTGATCTGCGGTGCCTGCCTTGCGGTGTCGGGCGTGCTGTGGATGCTCGTGACTGAAAAGCAGCAGGCCGGCGCAGCCGCGCCCGCCCTCGCCGCGTCCCATTAATCACAAGAGAAAGCGAAGACGATGAAATCCCTGGTCAAGCCATTCATGCCGTTCCTCGCGGGCGCGCTGTTGTCCGCCCCCGCGATTGCCGCCGACACCGCGCCCGGCGCGCGCCCTTCCACCGCGCTTCCAGGCGTGAAGCTGCTCGCTTCCGAACTCGATATGCCCGGTCTCGACCGCAAGCGCCAGGTACGCCTCTACCTGCCGCCCGGTTATGCGACGTCGGGCAAGCGTTACCCGGTGCTGTACATGCACGATGCGCAGAACCTGTTCGACAACGCCACCTCGTACTCGGGCGAATGGAAGGTCGACGAAACGATGGATGCGCTGTCCAAGTCGGGCAAGCTTGAACTGATCGTGGTCGGCATCGACAACGGCCAGGCAAAGCGCATGACGGAACTGAACGCGTGGAGCAGCCCGCGCTTCGGCGTGGCCGAAGGCGAACAGTACATGGACTTTATCGTCAAGGTGGTCAAGCCGCTGATCGACAAGGACTACCGCACCCTGCCCGACCGCGCCAATACCGCGATCATGGGCAGCTCGATGGGCGGCCTGATCTCGCACTACGCGATCAACCAGTATCCCGATGTGTTCAGCAAGGCAGGCGTGTTCTCGCCAGCCTACTGGACCGCAATGCCGGTCTACGACTTTGTCGCGGCCAAACAGGTGCCGAAGGACGCGCGCGTCTACATGCTGATGGGTAGCGAGGAAGGCGAAGCCATGGTGCCGGACGCGCAGCGCATGGCTGCGCTGATGACGAAGACGGGCCACCCGGCCAACAACCTCACGTTCAAGGTCGTGCCGGGCGCGAAGCATAACGAAGGCTTCTGGAGCGGAGAGTTCCGCGAAGCGGTGTTGTGGATGTTTGCGAGGTAATCCGCGACCCTGTAGGGCGGATAAGGCCAAAGGCCGCATCCGCCGGTCCCGCCACCGACCAGAACGGCGGATGCGGCCTCCGGCCTTATCCGCCCTACGAAGTACGAACGATCAGCGCCCGTTCCTGTTAGGCGTCAGGACCCTTGCGGTGCGGCTTCTTGAACTTCGGGCCGCCCGGCTTCGGGCCACCTTCCTTGCGTGGACCGGCTGGCTTTTTCACCGCAGGCTTTTCGCCATCGCGCGTGATATTGAGCTGCTGGCCCGCCACCCACACCTTCTTCAGGTGCTCGATCAGGTCCGGCGACAAATCCGCAGGCAGGTCGAGCGTGCTGTAGTCGTCGTAGATTTCGATGCGGCCGATATGCCGCGACTCGATGCCAGCTTCGTTGGCGATCGCGCCGACGATATTGCCCGGCTTGACGCCATGCGCGTGGCCGACTTCGATGCGGAAGCTGCCCATGCCCTCTTCCTGCGGACGTGCCACACGCTCACGGTCACGCTTGAACGGCGCTGCCGCCGAAGGCGAATCGGAGCGCGGTGCGCGTGGCGACGACTGCTGCTCTTCCTTCCAGGCCGCAGGTGCGCGGTCCTGCTTTTCCAGCAGCAGCGGGATATCGCCGCGCGCCAGCTTGGCCAGCGCCGCCGCGATTTCGATCGCCGGCACATTCTGCTCGCTCTCGTACTCTTCGATCAGCGAACGGAACACGTCCAGGCCGCCAGCTGCCAGCGTTTCCGCGATCTGGTCCTTGAACTTCGCGATACGCACGTCGTTGACGGCCTTGATGGTTGGCAGCGTCATCAAGGTCACCGGCTGGCGCGTCGCGCGTTCGATCGCCTTCAGCAAGCCGCGCTCGCGCGGGGTGATGAACAAAATCGCTTCGCCGCTGCGGCCAGCGCGGCCGGTACGGCCGATGCGGTGGGTGTAGCTTTCAGGGTCCGACGGCACGTCGTAGTTGATCACGTGGCTGATGCGCTCGACGTCCAGACCGCGCGCGGCGACATCGGTCGCCACCAGGATGTCGATCTTGCCCTGCTTAAGCTGCTCGATGGTGCGCTCGCGCTGCGTTTGCTGCATGTCGCCGTTGATGGCGGTGGCGGCGAAGCCGCGCGCCTGCAGCTTGGTCGCCAGTTCTTCAGTACCGAGCTTGGTGCGCGCGAAGATGATCATGCCGTCGAACGGCTCGGCTTCCAGGATGCGGGTCAGCGCTTCGAGCTTCTGCATGCCGCTTACCAGCCAGTAGCGCTGGGTGATGTTTTCGGCGGTGCCGGTCTTGGCGGCCACGGTCACTTCGGCGGCGTCGCGCAGGTAGGTCTTGGCGATGCGCTTGATCGGCGGCGGCATGGTGGCCGAGAACAGCGCGGTCTGGCGCGATTCAGGGGTCTTTTGCAGGATCTGTTCGACGTCGTCGATAAAGCCCATGCGCAGCATCTCGTCGGCCTCGTCGAGCACCAGCGTTTTCAGCTTCGACAGGTCGAGCGAGCCTTTTTCAAGATGGTCGATGACGCGGCCCGGGGTGCCGACGACAACGTGCACGCCGCGGCGCAAGGCCGACAGCTGCGGGCCGTAGCTCTGGCCGCCGTAGATCGGCAGGACGTGGAAGTCCTTGATGTGGGTGGCGTACTTCTGGAACGCCTCGGCGACCTGGATCGCCAGTTCGCGGGTCGGCGCCAGCACCAGCGCCTGCGGCGTCTGCTGCTTGATGTCGATGCGCGACAGGATAGGCAGCGCGAACGCCGCGGTTTTACCGGTACCGGTCTGGGCCTGTCCGAGCACGTCGCGATTGGCCAGCAGCAGCGGGATGGTGGCGGCCTGGATCGGCGATGGCGTTTCGTAGCCAACCTCTTTCATGACCTTGAGGACGGCGGTCGAAAGGTTCAGGTCGGAAAACAACGGAAGGGGGGTGTCGGACATTGGAGGTACTCGCTAAATGGTGCTAAACCTCCAGTTTACTCTGTTGTAAGGTTGGGCGGGGCGCAAACTGGATGAATGGGTGCTCATTGGCAAGCTATTTGCATGCAAATGCTGGCTAATGCAACAGTATGCAGGCGGATGCGGCCCCTGGCCTTATCCGCCCTGCTCCGTCAGCGCTTGCCTGCCGCCTTCACCGCGTCAACAAACTCCGCATGCGCCGGCATCACGTTCACGCATTTCTTGATGACGGACGAAGTTTCTTCCAGGTACGCAGCCACTTCCCGCTCGTCGATCAGCTCCACCAGCGGATGATGGCGGCGCGGCTTCAGGCCCTGCCCATGCATCACCTGCAGCCAGCCCACTTCCGAGAACAGTTCGTTATTGTCGCGGATGATACGCCCGTGCGCCTGGTACAGTTCCATCTTGCGGCGCAAGGTTTCCGGGATCTCCATCGTGCGGCAGTAGTCCCAGAACGGCGTGTCGTTGCGCGTCGTCGCGTGGTAGTGCAGGATCAGGAAGTCGCGGATGCGCTCGACTTCGAAGTCCGACTGGCGATTGAACTCGTCGATATCGGCCTGGTCCAACCCTTCATCAGGGAAGAAGGTGATCAGGCGCGCCACTGCGCTCTGGATCAGGTGGATGCTGGTCGATTCGAGCGGCTCCATAAAGCCGGACGACAGACCTACCGCAACCACGTTCTTGTTCCAGGTTTTCTTGCGCTTGCCAGCAGCAAAGCGCAGCAGCTTCGGCTCGGCCAGCGCCGCGCCGTCGAGGCTGGACATCAGGATCGACGCCGCTTCGTCGTCGCTCATGAACTTGCTGGAGAACACGTGCCCGTTGCCGGTGCGGTGCTGCAGGCCGATGCGCCACTGCCATCCGGCCGGCCGCGCGGTGGCGCGGGTGTACGGCAGCAGGTCCGGGCCCAGTTCGCACGGTACCGCATAGGCGCGGTCGCATGGCAGCCAGTGGGTCCAGTCTTCGAAGCCGGTTTTCAGCGCCTGCTCGATCAGCAGGCCGCGGAAGCCCGTGCAGTCGATAAACAGGTCGCCCGCGATCTGCTCGCCATTTTCCATGACGATGGCGGCAATACAGCCGTCCGCGCGCAGCACGGTATCGACCACCTTGCCTTCGGTGCGCGCCGCGCCATGCGCCTCGCTGAACTTGCGCAGGTAGCGCGCGTACAGGCCGGCGTCGATGTGGAAAGCGTAGGTAATTTCGGACAGGGGCGAATTGGGCATGTCCAGCGCCGGACGCATAAACTTGCTGCTGCGCGCCGCCATCCGGTTGATCGAGTACGCCTCGATGTCCGGCGCCTTGCCCTCGGCGTGCATCTTGAGCCAGTACTGGTAGAAGTCGAGCGTCTCCAGGTTGCGGCCGAAATTGCCGAAGCCGTGCATGTAGTTGTCGCCGATCTTGCCCCAGTCGACGAATTCGATGCCGAGCTTGAAGGTGGCGCGCGTTTCACGCACGAACTCGTCTTCATTAATCCCCAGCACCTCATTAAAACGGCGAATCATCGGAATCGTGGACTCGCCCACGCCTACGGTGCCGATCTCGTCCGATTCGACCACTCGGATCGCGCACTTGCTGCCAACCACCTTGGACAGGGCCGCGGCCGCCATCCAGCCGGCCGTGCCGCCGCCGACGATCACAATATTTTTCATCATGTTTCGTGCCTGATTTCGAAATCAATAAAAAAACCCCTCCCCAGGATAGCCTGGAAAGGGGTTTCTATCCGTCAGCCTACAGCTTACAGCTTGTAGTTCACGCCGAACAGGACAGTCTTGCCGTACTTAACTTCTTCGATGATGTTGTCCTTCGTCTTGCGATAGCGCTGGAAGGTTGCATCGGTCAGGTTGTTCACCGACAGGCTGAACGACAGGTTCTTCAGCGGACCGTCCTGGAACTCGTAACCCAGCTGCAGGTCGACGATACGCTCAGCGGCGATGTAGGTCGGGGTACGGTCGCCGGTGAAGGTCGACACTTCGCCGACGAAGTCGGAACGATAGCGGTTAGCTACGCGTGCCGAGAAACCATGCTTCTCGTAGTACAGCGTCAGGCTGCCGACCTTTTCCGACAGGCCTGGCAGAGGCATGTCGCTGCCCGAACCACCTTCAGCCGTGTCAGGCAGGCTGACCGAACTGGTGGTGTAAGCCGCGTTGGCAACTGCGCCGAAGCCGTCCAGGTACTTGCTGACCATGTTGAATGGCAGCGATGCGGTCGCTTCGATACCCTTGATGTTGCCGCCCGAACCGTTGATCGGTGCGGTGAACTCGCCGATCTTCGATGCCAGCACCGGGGTGCCAGGGGTGATGAACGGGCTGAAGTCGTAGGCGCGGGTGGTCGAGATGATGTAGGTGTCGAGCTTCTTGTAGAAGCCGGCCAGGCTCATGTAAGCCTTGCTATCCCAGTAGCGCTCGTACGACAGGTCCAGGCCCTTGGCGCGGAATGGGTCGAGCTCAGGATTGCCGCCGCTGCCGGTGTAGATGCCCTTCTGGGTATCGACGCCGAAGCCGTTGCTTGCACGCATGTCGTTCATCGTTGGACGAGCCATGATCTTCGACAGCGACAGGCGCAGCGACTGCTGGTCGGCGATATCCAGGATGAAGTTGGCGCTAGGCAGCACATCGGTGTAGCTGGTGCCTGCGCTGTATGGCGCTGCCGGACGATCCGAATCGCTGGTGCCGCCGGCCTTGTTGACCGAGTAAGCCGTCGAGTCCTGCTTGGTGTTCAGCACCTGCAGGCCAACCGCGCCGCGCAGCGGGAAACCGCCCAGGGTCGAGTCGATGTTCATCTTCGTGAAGACGGTGGTGATCTTCTCGTTGACGATCCAGTCCTTGTTGTAGATGTCCGGATGCAGCTTTTGCTTCAGGTCATAGATGTCGTTCATGCTTGCAACGGCATCGAACACTGGAACCAGGATGCCGGTGTCGCCAGCGACGCCGGTGCCGGTGCCTGGAATCGCAGCGGTAGCCGAACGGCCGCCGCCCTTGACAGCCAGCAGTGCTTCGGTGAATTCACGCTGCTTCGAACGGTCCGAATAATTCACGCCCACGTCGACGTTGCTGAAGAACATGCCTTCAGGCAGGTCGCGCTTGGCCGAGAAACGCACAGCCTTGATCTTGTCTTCCACCATTGGTGCTTTGGTGTAGCCAGCCTGGATGTCCGAACCACCCCAGCCTTGTACGTCGGTCAGCTTGGTGATGTTGCGGTCCGAGTAGTTCAGGCCGGTGCCGAATGCGTGGCTGCCTGCGGTGAACGAGACGGTGTCAAGCTGGTTGACGCTGCTGGTGCCTGCGTAGGTTTCGGTGTTGCGGCCGTCGCGGTTGGCTTCGTTGTAGCTGAAGTCAGCCTGCGCAGTCCAGGTTGGGCTGACGCGGAACTTGGTGTTCCAGCCCAGCGACAGCATGTCGTCGATGCTCTTTTCCGCATCGTTACGGATGATCGCACGCACATTGTTAAACGCGCCGCTGGTAGCGGACCCGCCGGCAACGGTGGCGTTGACCAGCTGGCCTGGACGGTCGTACGGGCTGTCGTTGCCAACCCAGCTGTCGTTCAGCGGAGCCTGGAAGCCATAGGTGACCTTGTTGCGGTCGTATTCCGAGTAGAACACGTCGAGGGTCGAGTTGAAGTCGCGGTTCGGGCGGAACTGGACAACTGCCATCAGGCCGTCGCGGGTCTGCTCTTCCTTGTTGGTGAACGCGCCGAAGCCGTTGTAGGGAACCTTGACGGTCTGGCCGTTGAACTGGGCTTCGCCGCCGCCCCACGAGTCAAACTTGGTGGTCGAGCCGCTGGTGCCTTCGAGGCGGGCAAAGCCGAGCGCCAGGCCGATCTTGCGATCAGCGAACTGGTCGATGTACGACACGCTGAAGCGGTTGCCCTGGCCTTCGCTGTCCAGTCCTACGCCGTTCTTCTCGCGGCGGTAGTTGACTGCAACGGTGCGCTTGCCGAAGTCGAGCGGACGCACGGTTTGCAGGTCGACGGTGCCCGACAGGCCCTGGCCAACCAGCGCGCCGTCAGGCGTCTTGTAGATGACGACGCCGGCCAGCAGTTCTGCCGGGTACTGGTCGAATTCCACGCCACGGCTGTCGCCGGTCGACACTTGTTCGCGGCCGTTCAGCAGTGCGGTGGAGAAATCTGGGGACATGCCGCGGATCGATACGGCAGAAGCACGGCCACCGGAGCGCTGTGCGGTCACGCCTGGCAGACGGGCGATCGACTCTGCGATGCTCTGGTCTGGCAGCTTGCCGATGTCTTCAGCGGAAATCGCTTCAACGATCGAATCCTGGTTTTTCTTAACCGAAATTGCAGCTTCGATACCGCGGCGGATGCCGGTAACGACAACGGACTGCACCGGGGTTGCCTGGGCGGCAGGTGCTGCTGCCTCTTGCGCAAAGGCCGAACCAGCCATTGCAGAAACGAAAATGGCGCAACCAGCTGCCACTGGGCTCAGCCTGAATGCTACCTGGCCAGCCGTGTTTGTTAACTTATTCATTTGTCCCCTCGTTCATCAGTACTACACAATTCCCGTTTCTTGGCAGCTTATTTACGGGATCCATTAATTAACCCAGCGGTACTACATGCTCGATAATAATTTTGTACTAAAACTAGATGCACTGTCAACGACAGTTGTATCGCACTACCAAAATGCCACAATTTTACTAAAACTCCCGTAGCTAAAGGGCGAACACGTTGTATTTCGGGTACAAAGCGCGCATATGCATGATGTAGTACGACTACATTTCGCATTATTTGCACTACTTGGGGCCTTGGCTGCACCATTCCGGTGCGAAACTTTTCTATGCGGACAATATTTACGCTGGCGCTTTCGGCGTCCGTTTCGCAGTGTCAAGGCCGCTTTTCAGCCGATGTACTTAAACTAGCCTCCGGCCTGACTCGCGCGTGACCAGTCCGCTGGCGTTAATTGAAGGGCGTTTCATTCTGTAGTATGCTCGAATGACAAAAAATAGTGTAGTCGAACTACGCAAACGTGAAACAAAGCAACAAGACAGCCAGTGGCTGTAGCAGTTGTCGATAAAAAGTGGGACAACTTGACCCGTTTCCCTCTCTCACTTTTCAGGCCGCAGCGCAGCCCTTCACGTTTGGAAGGCTGCGCTGCCTGATCCACAACAGAACAACGAAACAACTAATCGACGGAGAACGCGATGAAGAGCTTTACCCTTTCCCTGCTGGCTGCGAGTGCATTGCTGGTTCCCGGCGCCGCCATCGCGAAGGACTACCGCATCGAGCACATGGAACCCCCGTTCTGGTGGGCTGGCATGCAGGAGAAGAAGGTCCAGCTGATGGTGCACGGTAAGCAGATCGCAAACCTCGAACCGGTCCTCAGCTATCCGGGCGTGCGCATCGCCACGGTCACCCGCGTCGCCAACAAGAACTACCTCTTCGTTGACCTGGTCATCGAACCTGGCGCGGCCCCGGGCAAGTTCGATATCACGTTCAAGGATGGCGCCGACAGCGTCAAGTACACATACCAGCTGCTGGCGCGCGAAAAAGGCTCCGCCGCGCGGGTGGGCTTTAACAGTACCGACGCGATCTACCAGATCATGCCCGACCGCTTCGCCAACGGCGACCCGTCCAACGACAGCCTGGCGCCGATGGCCGACAAGCTCAATCGCGCCAATGGCGGCGGACGCCACGGCGGCGACCTGAAGGGCATCTTGAACAGCCTCGACTACATCGCCGGCATGGGCTTCACGCAGCTCTGGCCAACGCCCGTCGTCGAGAACGACATGCCTGCCTACTCGTATCACGGCTATGCGGCAACCGACCATTACAAGGTCGACGCGCGCTATGGCAGCAACGAGGATTACCGCAAGCTGACGCAGGAGGCGCGCAAGAAAGGCATCGGCATGATCCAGGACGTGGTGCTGTCCCACATCGGCCTTGGCCACTGGTGGATGAAGGATATGCCGACGCCCGACTGGACCAACCACGGCGGCAAATTTGTCCCTACCATGCACCACCGGGTCGCCGTGCAGGACCCGTATGCATCGAAAGAGGACGCAGCCAACTTCACCACCGGCTGGTTCTCGACCGGCATGCCGGATATGAACCAGACCAATCCTCTGGTCGCCAACTACCTTATCCAGAACAATATCTGGTGGATCGAATACGCCGGCCTGTCGGGCCTGCGCATCGACACCTACGGCTACTCCGACAGCACCTTCCTGACCGAGTACACGCGCCGGCTGATGGCCGAATACCCGAACCTGAACATGGTCGGCGAGGAGTGGCACAAGTCGCCGGCAGTGGTATCGCGCTGGCAGAAGGGCAAGGTCAACTTCGACGGCTACACCAGCTCCCTGCCAAGCCTGATGGACTTCCCGATTGCCGAAGCGATGCGCAGCGCGCTCGCGAACAAGGACACCGGCTTCACCGACGTGTATGAAACGCTGTCGCAGGACTACCTCTATCCGGACGCCGGCAACCTGGTCCTGTTTGAAGGTAACCACGACATTTCGCGCCTGTTCAGCGTCGTCGGCGAAGACCTCGGCCTGTACAAGATCAACCTGGCGTTCGTGATGACGATGCCGCGCATCCCTCAGTTCTACTATGGCACCGAGATGCTGATGACCAGCGCGACCGGCGAGCGCAATGACGCCAGCTACCGCGAAGACTTCCCTGGCGGTTGGGCCGGCGACAAGGTCAACGCATTCACCGGCCAGGGCTTGAGCGCGCAACAGCGCGAAGCGCAGGCCTTCGTCAGGAAACTGGTCAACTGGCGCAAAGCGCAGCCGGTCATCCACCACGGGAAAACGATGCACTTTGGCGCGGAGCACGGCACCTATGTGTACTTCCGCTATGACGGCCAGAAGAAGGTCATGGTCGCGCTGAACAAGGGCGCGAAGGATGCAGTGCTGCCGACCGCACGCTTCCACGAGATGCTCAAGGGCGTGAAATCGGGCGTCGACGTCATCAGCGGTAAAACGTATGCGCTCGATAGCGCGCTCACGCTGCCTGCCAAAACAGCACTCATCCTCGAAATCTGAGAACACCGCCATGACCAACAAATCACGCTGGATCATCGCCGCCCTCCTCGCCTGCGGCACTGCCGCGGGCGCGCAAGGGCCGGTGGGCAAAGACCTGTTCATCCGCGGCGCCTTCAACGGCTGGGGAACCGATAATGCGATGGTCTACAAGGGCAAGGGCGTGTACGAAGCCGACATCCTGATCAGCCCGGGCAACCACGCGTTCAAGGTGGGCAGCAAGGACTGGAGCGCGGAATGGGTGATCGACCCGAACGCCAGCGTCAAGGTGGCGACCGATACCGACTACCGGATGGACACCAGCGCCGGTCCCGAGGACTACCTGTTCGTCAAAACCACCGCGCCCTATAAATTCAGCGTGGACGTGTCGGACCCGAAGGCGCCGAAGCTGCGCGTGACGCGCCTGCCGAATCCGGCCGTCGCCGCCATCAACCCGCACAAGGGCCACCAGCAGCAGACGGCGGTGGCCTACCCGACTTTCGACGGCAAGCAGGAGACAGTACGCTTCTCGGTACAGGACGCAGCCGCGCCGCTGCGCACCTACGCGCAGTCGACCACGATGCAGCTGCGCGATCCGGGGCCGCAGTACGCGGTCTACAGCGAACCGGAGGGCCTGCCGGTATCGCGCACCGGCAACCTGGCCTTCGACGCGCTGTTTGCGCTGGCCGCCACCGAGATGCGGCAGGATTCGGTCAGCGAGATCAAGGACGGCAACTACAACGGCGGCGCCGCCATCCCTTGCGAGTGCTTCGAAACCGGCGAGAAGTGGCACTACGTATGGACCCGCGACCTGTCCTACGCGGTCGACCTGGGTTTGGCGATGCTGGACCCGGCGCGCACCCGTAATTCGCTCGACTTCAAACTGTCAGCGTTCCGCAAAGGCCTCGCCCGTGCGCAGCAGGTGGCAGGGAGCGCGGATGGCCTGCAGGTCATCCAGGATACCGGCAGCGGCGGCAGCTGGCCGGTCAGCACCGACCGCGTCACCTGGGCCTTCGGCGCCGAGGAGGCGCTCAAATCGCTGCCGGCGGCCGAGCGCAAGCCGTTCGCCGCGCGCGCGCTCAAGGCGCTCTCGAACACCATCGAGAACGACCGCATCGCCGCCTTCGACAAGGCGAGCGGCCTGTACACCGGCGAACAGTCCTTCCTCGACTGGCGCGACCAGAGCTACGCCGCGTGGATCGTCAACGACCTGTCATCGATGGCAAGCTCGAAATCGCTGTCGACGAACGTCGGCCACTACAAGGCGCTGACCCTGGCAGCCTCGCTCGCGGCGGAGCACGGCGACGATGCGCGCGCAAGGAAGTACAAGGGCTGGGCGCGCGAGCTGAAAAGCGCAATCAACGCGCGGCTGTGGCTTCCGGGCGCAGGCATGTACAGCAGCTTGAGCGCCGGTCATTTTGACGGTGCGCCGATGCACAAGTTCGACTGGCTCGGGCAGTCGCTCGCCATCGTCACCGGCATCGCTGACGGCGCCAAGGCGCGCAGCATCCTGGCCCGTTACCCGCACGGCCCGATGGGCGCCCCGGTCATCTATCCGCAGCAGCAAGGCATGCCGGTGTATCACAACCGCGCGATGTGGCCGTTCGTCACCGCCTATGGCCTGAAGGCCGCGGCGATGGCCGGCAATGCAAGCGTCGCCGACGCCGCCTATGACACGCTGATGCGCGGCGCCGCGGTCAACCTGTCGAACATGGAGAACCTGGAGTGGCTGTCCGGCCAGCCGCTGCTGCTTGACGAAGCCAACCCATCCCTGATCGGCCCAGTCATCAACTCCCGTCGCCAGCTGTGGTCTGTCGGCGCCTACCTTGGCATGGTGGTCGAAAACGTGTTTGGCGTGTCGATGGAGCCCGGAGGCATTCGGGTTCAGCCTTTCATCACCGCCAAACTCCGGCGCGAGGCGTTCGGCAAAACCGATGCGATCGCGCTGCATGGCCTTCGGCTGCACGGCAAGCAGGTCGATGTGCGGGTCGAGCTGCCGCCAGCGTCCGCCGCCGGGGGCTATTACGAGGTCGCAAAAGTGACCTTGAACGGCGCGCAGGTATCGCAGCAGATCCGCCTCGACCAGCTCAAAGCCGCGAACACGATTACCGTCACCCTGGGCGCGCTGCGTGCCGGTGAATCCGCAATCCACCGCGTCAGCGCCGACCCGTACGCGGAATCGCCCGCCGTCTTCGGTCCGCGCGAGCCGGTCATTTCGAGCCTGGCTGCCGCAAACGGCCAGGCGGTGGCGATCGACATCGGCGCGGGTGGGAATCCTTCCGGCACGGTGTACAACGTCTACCGCGACGGCAAGCTGGTCGCGGCCGGGCTGGCGGCGGGAACCTGGCGCGATCCGGGCGCGACAAAGGGCAGCTGCTACGCGGTTGAAGCCCAGTTCGAAAAGTCGGGCAACCGTAGTCACCACAGCGCGCCGCGCTGCGTCGATGGCGGGCTGCACATTCCTGTGACCGATGCGCGCGTGAAGGCGAGCCTGGGCGTGCAGGGACAGAACGCGCGCTTCGCCGCGCCGCACATCAAGGGCTGGGGCAAGCCGGGCGACCGCTTTGCTGTCGATGGAATCAAGGTCGACAGCGCAGGCAGGTATCGCGTGCAGGTCCAGTATCACAACGCCGCCAACCAGATCAACCTCGGGATCAGCGGCGGCGTGAAGTGGCTGGCGGTGAAGGACGCGGCGGGACGCATTGCGGCGCAGGGCGTGGTTCAGCTGCCGCATGCGCGCGTGGAGAAGGAAAATACGCCGCTGGTGTATTCGACGCCGCTCGAAGCGCGGCTAAAAGCTGGCACGTACCGGCTGGAGCTCAGCGACTTCTACAACATGAGCTACCTGGAGAGTAACAGCACCTTCAGCGCGGCAGGCGGCGTCGAAGGGCCGTCGAACGTGTTCGATATTTACGGCATTCGAATCCTGAAGTCGAACTAGGAACGTCGTTCCCGCAGGAGCGGGAACCCATGCTGAGGCTGATATTCAGGCGACGTATGGGTTCCCGCCTGCGCGGGAACGACGTGTTATCGGGTGTGGAGATTGAGCGAGGTGACTTTGGCGAAGTCGATCGGCTTGACCACATGCTCGTCGAAGCCGGCATCCATCGCCAGCTCCCGGTCGCGTGCCTGGCCATAGCCGGTCAGCGCGATCAGCACCGCCGTATCCATCCCCGGCAGCTTGCGCATTTGCGCCGCCACTTCATAGCCCGTCATATCCGGAAGGCCGATATCCAGGAAGACAAAGCGCGGATGGAAGTCGGCCGCCCGGGCCAGGGCTTCCCGGCCCGAATAAGCGGTGATCACGTCATGGCCGTCGATCCCCAGCAGTTCCGCCAGCGTATTGGCCGCGTCGGCGTTATCGTCGACCACCAGGATACGCGTTGCCGCCGTACCCTGGCGCGGGTCAAGCGCCTTTTCATCGTTGCTGCGGTCGTAGGGATAGGCCGGCAGCCGCACCTCGAAGACGCTTCCCTTGCCGAGGCCCGGGCTGGTCGCGGTCACGGTGCCGTCATGCAGCGCCACCAGCGAACGCACCAGCGACAGGCCGATGCCCAGCCCGTCCTGCACGCGGTCGCGCGCATGCCCGTCCTGCGCGAATAGGCCGAAGATGAAGTCGATGTTCGCTTCCTCGAGGCCGATGCCGTTGTCGCTGATGCGCAGCACCGCTTCGTCGTCCTCAACTTTCAGGTCGAGTCCCACGACGCCGCCCGGCGGCGTGAACTTGGCCGCGTTGTGCAGCAGGTTGCCGATGATCTGGCACATGCGCACATGGTCGCCCTTGATCCACACGTCGTTCTCGGGGAGCGACACGTTCAGGGTATGGCGGCGGCTCTCGATAATGCCCGCTACCGATTCGCGCGCGTTGGCCACGGCGCTTTTCAGTTCAACGCGTTCCTGGTGCAGCGTGATCTTGCCTTGCGAGATGCGCGCCACGTCCAGCAGGTCATCGACCAGGCGCACCAGGTGGTCGGTGTGGCGGGCGATGGTCTTGCGGGCGCGGTCCTGCGCTTCCGGCACCGACGGCTCCAGCTTGCACAGCAGCTCGACCGAGCTGCGGATCGGCCCGAGCGGGTTGCGCAGTTCATGCGCCAGTGTTGCCAGAAATTCGTCCTTGCGGCGGTCGACGTCGCGCAGTTCGCGTTCGACAATCGCAAGGCGCAGCAGCGCCTTGACGTTCGCAACCAGCTCCTCCGGCTCGATCGGCTCGAACAGGTAGTTGTCGGCGCCGCCTTCCAGTGCGCGGATCTTGTCGGCCACGCCGATGTACGAGGCGGACGTCTGCAGCACCAGGATCGCCTTGGTGTCAAGGTCCGACTTGAGCTTGCGGCAGACATCCATGCCGTTGATGTCAGGCAGTTTGGTATCGAGCAGCACCAGGTCGGGACGGTTCTCGCGCGCCATCGTCAGCGCCATGTTACCGGTTGCAGCTTCGATCACCTTGAACCCTGCCCGGATCAGGATGCGCGAGCGCGCATACCGCGCGGCGTCGCTGTCATCGACAATGAGAATGACGGAATTAAGCAGGTTCGATAGCATGGACTGGCTCATGGCGGATTAAGTTGATACGGGCGCGAATTGATCGCCGTGCCTTGCAGTATATACAACAGGGATGATCGCATAGAAGACCGAGCCCTTGCCCGGCGTGCTTTCGACCCTCACCGACCCGTTGAGCAGCGCTGCGAGATTGCGGCACAGGGACAGCCCGAGTCCCGTGCCCTTGGTCTTGGCCTGCAGGTGGTTGGCCACCTGGCCGAATTCTTCGAAGATGATCTGCAGGTGCTCGCTGTCGATGCCCACACCGGTGTCGCTGACCGAAAACTGCACGCAGCCTTTGGCGGGCAGCGCCTCGGCGTGCACCACGATCTCGCCGCGCTCGGTAAATTTCAGCGCGTTCGAAATGAAGTTGCGCAGGATCTGCGAAAGCTTGCCCTCGTCGGTGTTCATGGCCATGCCTTCAGGCGGTTCGTCGAAGACCAGCGCCACGGCCCCGCCGTCGTCGAGCAGCGGGCGCAGCATGCCGCGCAGTGCGCGGAACATCTCGCCGACATCGAACTCCTCGGCGCGCACGTCGACCTTGCCGGCTTCGATCTTGGCGATGTCGAGCAGGTCGTTGACCATGTCATTAAGCGACACCGAGCCTTGCAGGATGAACGACACCTGCTTTTCCTGTTCGGGCGTCAGCTCGCCATCGACCCGGTTCAGCAGCAGGGTCGCCAGCGCGCGGATCGAGCTTAACGGCGTGCGGAACTCATGGCTCATATTGGACAGGAAGCGCGATTTCATTTCGTCCGCGCGGCGCAGGTGCTCGGCTTTTTCGTCCAGCTCCGCGTACAGTGCGACGACGCCGCGGTTGGTGTCTTCCAGTTCGCGGGTCAGCTGGATCAGTTCTTCCTGCCTGACTTTCAGTTCGTCGAGGGCGCCCAGCAGCTCCTGGTTTTGCTGGCGCAGTTCGTCGAGCATGTCGGGCGGCTGCGACACGCGCATGGCCGCCACTTCTCCCAGCGTCGCCGAGGTGACGCGGCGCGCATCGGGCGGCAGCATCTTGCGCAGGACGATGGTCGTGCCCTTGCCAGGGGTCGTATCGATCTCGCAGCTGTCCATCAGGCGGCGCGCGCCGAGGATGCCGAGGCCCATGCCGGTCTGCGACTGATAGCGGCCGGACAGCACGACGTCGAGGTGCGGGATGCCGGGGCCGCGGTCTTCGATGCGAATTTGCAGGGCCTGTTTTGCACCCTGCTGTTCAACCGAAAAATCGACCCGGCCCGCACCCGCATAGTTAAACACATTGCGCGCCAGTTCCGACACCGAGGTGGCGATGCGCACCTGGTCTTGCACGCCAAAGCCGCACATGCGCGCCACTTCGCGCGCGCGCTGGCGCGCGTTGACGACGTCGACCTCGGTCGCGATGTTGATCGTGACGATGCGCAGGCTGCTCATGACACCGGGTGTTCGCGAATGACGACCACCGATGCGTCGTCGCGGCCGCGCAAGAAATCGCGGTAGATGACAGCGGCGATCACCGAGGCATGGTTGAATGACAGGCCCGGATACGCACCGAGGTCCCAGCGCGTGTTGATGCCGTCCGAGTGCAGGATCAGCAGCGACGAACTGTCCCACGGCTGTTCGAATTCCTGCACCTTGCGCAGGTTGCTGCCCACGATGCCGTTGTGCGACAACAGGTGGCGGCGCGGGCCGTTGCTGATGATGCTGGCAGCGATATTGCCTACGCCTGCAAACAACAGCTTGCCGTCGTAGGCGTCGATGTCGGCGATGGCGAGCGCAGCGCCGCGGGTCGAGCGCAGGGCGCCGTGCGCGTCTTCGATGCGCACGCCAGGCGGGCCCCTGTCGAAATCGAGCGAGACGCCGACTGCCGCAGTCGACGCCAGCGCGGCCTCGGGGCCGTGGCCCAGCCCATCGGCCACCACCACGCTGATGCCGCCGCGCCGGAACGAGACGCCCCAGTTATCGCCGCATTCATCTTCGCCCGGTATCGGCAGGCAGACGGCGCCGACTTCCCAGCCCGTTTCCGGCACCGGTCCGTCGGCGCACCAGACGGTCATCATCACCACCGTGCCCCTGCCCGGCGCCGAGTAGATATCGAAGCTGTCGGCCTGGCGCCGGATGGCCCCCAGTCCGACGCCGTAAGTGCCCGCAGTCGAAGTGCCGTCGGCCATCAGCAGGTCGACGCTCGCCATGCCGGGACCAGAATCGATCGCCAGCACTTCGATGCCGCAGTGACCGTGGGTGACGATCGGACGCAGCAGGATCTCGCCTTCGCGCGCATGCTTGACGATGTTGGTCGCAGCCTCGGTCACGACCAGGGCCAGCCGGCCGGCGCGGGTCTCGTCAAAACTGAGCCGGCGCGCCATCTCCGCAGCGGCCCGCCGGGCGGCCGCTATTTCGCTCAACTCCCCGACGTGGAAAGTTGAATGTACTGCGGATTGAGTCAAAACGGTTTCCATTTCGTGATTGTTACGCGGGTACCGTTTCCCGGGCTGGATTCAAGGTTGAACTCGTCGGCCAGGCGGCGGGCGCCCGACAGTCCGAGGCCCATGCCGCCGCCGGTGGTATAACCGTCGGTCAGCGCCTTGGCGATATCTTCGATGCCGGGACCTTCGTCGACAAAGCTGATCGACAGTCCACGGCGTCCGTGGTTATTGACGACATTGAGTTCGGCGTGGCCGCCGCCGCCGTAGCGCAGCGTGTTACGCGCCAGTTCACTGGCCGCCGTCACCATCTTGGTCTGGTCGATCAGCGAAAAGCCCAGCGCCACCAGCTGGTCGCGGACCAGTTTGCGCACCCTGACCACGTCCTCATCGGAAGTGAGCTGTGCGACTACATCACCCGTGACGGCTGCATTCATGGGAGTGCTCCCAGGCCGGCAAGGTGGGTCATGCGGAGCTGGTTCAGTCCCATTCGCTTTCCTGCTGGAGCAATTTGACGCCGCGCTCGACGTTGAGCGCCGTGCTGACGCCTTCGAGCGTCAGTCCAAGCTCCACCAGGGTGATCGCAACGGCCGGCTGCATCCCGACCAGCACCGTGCGCGCGTCGAGGATCTTGGCCATCGCCGCGGTATTGCTGATCATGCGCCCGATGAACGAGTCCACGATGTCGAGCGCCGAGATATCGATCAGTACGCCGGTGGCGCGGTCCTTGACGATGCGGGTCGTCAGGTCGTCCTGCAGGGTCATCGCCAGCCGGTCGTGCATGTCAACCTGGATGGTCACCAGCAGCAGCCGGCCCATCCTCAGAATCGGTATGCGGTCCATGATCTCAGTGTCCCGACTGGCCGTGGCTGATGGTCGAGCCGGTGCGCTTGAGCGCAACAACGAACGCATCGGCCAGGGTGGCCTTGGTCAGCACGTCTTCCAGGTTGACGCCGAGGTGCACGATGGTTTGCGCGATCTGCGGGCGGATGCCGCTGATGATGCAGTCCGCGCCCATCAGGCGTGCGGCGGCAATGGTTTTCAACAGGTGCTGCGCGACCAGGGTGTCGACGGTCGGCACGCCGGTGATGTCGATGATGGCGATCGATGCGCCGGTTTCGACGATCTTCTGCAGCAGGTTTTCCATCACTACCTGGGTGCGCGCGCTATCGAGGGTACCGATCAGCGGCAGCGCCAGGATGCCCTGCCACAGCTGGACGACCGGGGTCGACAGCTCAAGCAGCTCCTGCTGCTGGCGCAGGATGACCTGTTCGCGCGCTTTCTGGTACACCTCGATGGTGTACAGGCCGAGGCGGTCGAACAGCGAGCCGGTGGTCGACATCGCATCGACCAGCAGCGCCGGTTCGCTCGCCAGCTCATTGCGCAGGTAGCCGAACAGCGGCTCCTTCAGTGCAAAGATGAAGTGCGCGGTTTCGATCGACGAGAAGCCCTGGCGCACGCGCGCGTGCGAAATCTCGGCCAGCATGCGGCGCGTTTCATCCCAGGCAGGGGCCTCGATGTCGGCGCCGGCGCCGTTGCGCAGCGCTTCACTGAGCAGGTTGAGGAAGGCCGCGCCTTGCTGGCGCAGCTCCGATTCGGCGTTCTTATCGCGGCGAAGCATACGGGACATCATGCCGGAGAACCAACCCTCCAGCAGTTCAGCTTCGTGCTTGGTGATGATCGCTGCTAATTGAACGCTTTTATCGTTGCTCATACGGGTCCTTTTGTTGATCTGTGTGGACATTCAGGAAATCTCTTGGGCGCAGGAAATATTAATTCACCCAGCTCGCAAGTATAGCGGACATACCAACCAACTGTTGCACAATTGAATCGGGCTGTTAACAAAAGTATTATTTGAGAAACACCCGCGAATAAAGCCTAGTGCCGGTGTCCTCTGCGGTCAGGTGCACCACCCGTTCGAAGGCCAGGCCAAGCTTCTCCAGCAGGCCGATCGAGGCGACATTGCCGGGCGAAACAATCGCCAGCAGCCGCGGCAAGCCGATCTCATCGCGCGCATGCGCCACCACCGCCTGCCCCGCCTCGTACGCATAGCCCTTGCCGCAATGCTCGGGAAGGAAGGCGTAGCCGATGTCGACATGCTCGAGGGTGTCGCGTTTGATCAGGCCGCTCATGCCCAAAGGTTCGCCACTCGCCTTGTCCTCGACCAGGTAGATCGAATGACCAAGCCTGCCCTGCATGGCCATCGGTCCGTCAACGATTGCCTGCGCGGCCGCTTCGACGGTGCGGATGCCGCGGTCGCCGATAAATGCGATGAAGCCCGGCGTATTGACCAGGGCGAGATAGAAAACAGCGTCGTTCTGGTCCAGCGTGCGCAGGCGCAGGCGCTCTGTTTCAAGGATCTTCATAGGCGGCGGTTTGGGTTGGTGGAACCGCAAAGTCTAGCACCGACTCCCGTGCTTGTTACCGCCCCAGCCTGAAATCGATGTCCCGTGGCCGCCCCGGCAAGGCCAGCGACGCGCGCGCACGCGGCGCCTCGCTGACGACCTGGCCGCGCCGCAGCACCAGCCTGCGCGCCGCGCGCAGACGGATCGCCTCCACCGTGCTGCCGGCGTCGAGCAGCACCAGGTCGGCGTGGCAGCCCGGCGCCAGGCCATAGCCTTCCAGTCCGAGGATGCGCGCCGGCGTCTCCGTCACCGCCAGGAAGCACTGGTGCATCGCTTCCTTGCCCGTCATCTGCGCCACGTGCAGGCCCATGTGCGCCACCTCCAGCATGTCGCCCGAACCGAGTCCGTACCAGGGGTCCATCACGCAGTCATGGCCGAACGCGACGTCGACGCCGGCGGCCAGCAGTTCCGGCACCCGCGTCATGCCGCGCCGTTTCGGATAGCTGTCGTGGCGCCCCTGCAGCGTGATGTTGATCAGCGGGTTGGCGATCGCCGCCACGCCCGATTCGGCAATCAGCGGCAGCAGCTTGCTGGCATAGTAGTTGTCCATCGAATGCATCGATGTCAGGTGCGAGCCCGCCACCCGGCCATGCAGCCCGAGGCGGTGGGTCTCGGCCGCCAGGGTCTCGATATGGCGCGACATCGGGTCGTCCGACTCGTCGCAATGCATGTCCACGCGCAGGCCCTTGTCGGCCGCGAACTCGCACAGCAGGCGCACCGATTCGGCGCCCGCCGCCATCGTGCGTTCAAAATGGGGAATCCCGCCCACCACGTCCACGCCCATGGCGATGGCGCGCTTCAGGTTGCCGAATGCGGCGGGGCTGCGCAGCAGCCCGTCCTGGGGGAAGGCAACCAGCTGCATGTCGAGGTAAGGCGCCACGCGGCGGCGCACGTCGAGCAGCGCCTCCACCGCCAACAGCCGGTCGTCGCAGACATCGACATGGGTGCGGATGGCCAGCAGGCCGCGCGCCACCGCCCAGTCGCAGTACTGCATCGCGCGCTCGACCAGTGCGTCCTGCGTCAGCTGGGGCTTCAGTTCGCCCCACAGCGCAATCCCCTCGAGCAGGGTGCCGCTGGCGTTCACGCGCGGCAGTCCGTAGCTGAGCGTGGCGTCCATGTGGAAGTGGGCGTCGACGAAAGGCGGCGTGACCAGGTCGCCTTCGGCGTCGATCTCGCGCGCCCCGCTGCACGGCAGGCGCGCTCCGACGTCGGCGATGCGCGCGCCATCGATGGCGATATCGGCCTGGCGGCCGTCTGGCAGGGTGGCATTGCGAATCACGAGATCCATCTGGCTATCCTTATGGCTGGGTCGGCTCGATTGTAGCGGTTCCTAGCCCATGCGCGCCTTGGCAGCATTGATATTGATCAGTGATGCTGCATCGCAAGATTTCTTTAGGAAACTAGCACCATAAAGAGCTTTTCAAGGCGGCACTTCGTAGATACACTAATCAATATTGCAGCGCGTCATAAACGAAAGGAAACCCCATGAGTACTCTCCCAGAACAGTTTTCCGCAGCAAGCAAATCCCAGATCCACGCCCAGCTCGACTTCCTGGAGTCGTTTGGCGCCCGTGCATTCGATGGCGCCGCGCGCCTGATCGCCCTGAATATCGATACCAGCCGCGCCGCCGTCGACAGCTCCTCGGCCGCGCTCAAGCAGCTGGCCACCCTGCGCGACCCGCGCGACCTGCTGGCCCTGGCCAAGGGCCCACAAGATTTCAGCAAGATGGTGGCCTACGGCAGCCAGTGGCTCAGCATCATGGCCGACGTCCAGGCCGGGCTGTTCAAGGCGGCAGCACCATCGCCCCTCGCGTTCGCACCGCAGGCAGCGCCGGCGCCAGGCGTGGCCGCGCAAGCACCCGTGGCCGAACCTGCGGCTGCACCTGCAGAGGGCATTGAAGAACACGCGCGTTCGGTCAAGCCAAGCAAAAAGCCGGTGGTGGCAGCCAGGCCGGAAGCCGCTTCCGGGCCGGCGGCGGAAGAAAAGCCGATCGCGAAGGCTGCCGGCAAAGTGGCCGGCAAGCCGCTCGATATCAAGCCTGCCGCGGCGCCGCTCGACACCGACGGCGCCCACGTGCTGCCGCAGGTGAAGCCGGTCGAGGCCAGCCCTCCGCCAACGGTGTTCGAGCAAAACCTGCTGACGCCCAAACGCGGCAAAAAGCGCTGACCGGGCCGGGCCGGGCGCTCGCTGCGTCCGCTTGCCAAACGGTGTACATTGACGGGCTTCGGCCCGTTCTTTGTTTTACGGGCCAATCTCCAGGGATTGTGCATGACTTTATCTAAGCTGATCGGCGGGTTCGTCCGCCGTCATTGGCGCGCCTATGCTTCGTCGGCAGCGATGCTGTTCGGCGTGGCCCTGTTCACCATCCTGATACCCCGCAAGATCGGCGCGATGATCGACGGCATGGCAGCGCAGCGCCTGGGCAGCGGCGACCTGCTGATGGGGCTCGCGCAGCTGCTGGGCATGGGCCTGGCCATCTACGCGCTGCGGGTGGCGTGGCGGCTGCGCCTGTACTCGGCAGCCTACCAGCTCGGCGTCGAGCTGCGTACCCGCCTGTTTGCGCGGCTGGCCGCGCAAGGCCCGGCGTTCTACCAGAAGCAGCGCACGGGCGACCTGATGGCGCTCGGGACCAACGACATCGACGCCATCGAAATGGCGGCCGGCGAAGCGCTGCTGGCCGGCTTCGACGGCACCCTGACCCTGGTTATGGTGCTGGGCATCATGACGCTCGGCGTCGACTGGCGCCTCGCCGCCATTGCCCTGCTGCCCTTCCCGTTGATGGCGCTGGCGTTCTGGCGCATCTCCAGCCACATGCACGTGGCCGCGTCCGACTCGCTCAAGCGCTTCGCCGCCCTCAACGACCATGTGCAGGAATCGCTGTCGGGCGTGCGCACCGTGCGCGCGCTCGGGCTGGAGCAGCGCAACGCGAAGCAGTTCAGCGAACTGGCCGCGCGCGCAGCGGAAGCCGGCCTGTCGGCGCAAAAGTGGGAAGCCGCGTATGAGCCAGCGGTGGGGCTGACCCTCACCGCCGCGAGCGTGCTGACCCTGGGCCTGGGCGGCTACCTGGTGTGGCACGACATGCTGACCATCGGCGCGCTGACCGCGTTCACGATGTACCTGGGCCAGCTGATCTGGCCGATGTTCGCGGCCGGCTGGGTGCTCTCGCTGATCGAGCGCGGACGCGCTGGCCTGGCGCGCCTGCAGCCGCTGCTGGACGCGCCGCTCACCGTCGACGACCACGGCACGCTGGCGCACCTGGCGCCTGGCACGCTGGCGCTCGACCAGGTCAGCTTCGCCTACGACGGCCAGGCCGTCCCGGCCCTCTCGGCCATCACGCTGTCGCTGCAGCCAGGGCAGACGCTCGGCCTGGTGGGCCCGACCGGCTCCGGCAAGTCGACCCTGCTGCGCGTGCTGCTGCGCCAGTCCACGCCGCAGCACGGCACGGCCACCTGGAGCGGGCATGCCCTGTCCGAGTACACCCTGGCCACCTTGCGCGCGGCGATCAGCTGGGTGCCGCAGGAATCCTTCCTGTTCTCCGCCACGGTGGCCGAGAACATCGCGTTGGCGCGTCCCGGCGCCTCGCGCGCCGAGATCGAACACGCGGCCCGGATGGCCGACATCCACGACGACATCCTGCGCTTCCCGCAGGGTTACGACACGCCGGTGGGCGAGCGCGGCATCACGCTGTCGGGCGGCCAGCGCCAGCGCGTCGCGATTGCCCGTTCGCTGCTGGCCGACAGCACCCTGCTGCTGCTCGACGACGCCCTGTCGGCGGTCGATACCGGCACCGAAACGCGCATCCTCGAGCACCTTGCCGAACTGCGGCGCGAACGGCCCGAGCGCAGCGTGGTCATCGCCAGCCACCGCCTGTCGGGCGTGGTGAACGCCGACCATATCGTGGTGCTGCGCAACGGCCAGGTGTCCGAAGCGGGCACCCACGACAGCTTGCTGGCGCAAGACGGCTGGTACGCCAGCCAGTGGCGCTACCAACAACTGGAGGCGAGCCTCGATGCAAACTGACCCGAAACAAAAAAGCATGCGCCAGAACGCGGCCGAGGCCACCGCCCTGCTGCGCCGGGCCGCGCGCCCCGACCGGCGCCACCTTGGCTGGGCCACGTTCTGGCTGGTGATCGCCGCGGCGCTGGAAGTGACCGGCCCGATCCTCGGCAAGGCGCTGATCGACGAGCACCTGCTGCCGCGCGAGCTCGACGTGCCGCGCATGGCGCTGCTGCTGGGCGGCTTCCTGGTTACCGGCTGGATCGCGACCGGCCTGCGCTACCTGCAGCTGGTGCGCCTGTCCGGCATGGCGATGCGCTCGGTGCAGCGCCTGCGCGAATGGGTGTTTGCGCACGTGCTGCGCCTGCCGATGTCGTTCTTCGACCGCGCCATCACCGGGCAGCTGATCAGCCGCGTCACCAACGACACCGAAGCGGTCAAGACCCTGTACATCCAGGTGCTGTTCGTCATGCTCGACAGTAGCATCGTCCTGGCCGGCACCATCATCGCGATGGCGTGGCTGGACTGGCGCCTGATGCTGATCGTGCTGGCCCTGCTGCCCGCGGTGCTCGGCATCGTCTGGCTGTACCAGCGCCTGTCGGCGCCGGCGGTCACCCGCGCCCGCGCGCTGCGCAGCGATATCAACGGCCAGATGGCCGAGACCATCGGCGGCATGAGCGTGCTCCAGGCGAACAACGCCGAGGAACGCTTCGCCATGCGCTTCGCCGCGACCAACCATGAGCACTACAAGGCGCGGGTGGCGGAACTGCGCGCCAACGCTTTCCTGCTGCGCCCCGCGCTCGACCTGCTCAACGTGGTGCTGCTGGCGGTCGTCATCTTCAGCTTCGGACAGCGCGAGATGAACGCGGTCGAAGTCGGCATCCTGTACGCCTTCATCAGCTATATCGCGCGCGTGGTCGAGCCGCTGATCCAGATCACCATGCAGTTCAGCGGCCTGCAGCAGGCCGTCGTGGCCAGCGCGCGCGTCAAGGCGCTGCTGGACGAACCGGGCGCCCCGGAGCACGCGATTGGCCGCGGCAGCACGCCGGCGCAGCCGCAGGCGGCCGGCGCCCCGGCGGTAAAGATCGCCCACCTGACCTTCGGCTACGCGCCCGGCCAGCCGGTGCTGCACGACCTGTCGCTGGAGATCGGCCACGGCGCCTTCATCGGCATCGTCGGCCACACCGGCAGCGGCAAGTCGACCCTGCTGTCGCTGATGCTGCGCTACTACCCCAGCCCGCACGGCAGCATCGAGATCAACGGCCAGGCGCTCGACAGCATCGACAATGAGCGCTTCCGCGCCGAGGTAGGGCTGGTGCCGCAAGACCCGTTCCTGCTGGCGGCGTCGGCGCGCGAAAACATCGACATGGGCCGCGGCCTGACGCAGCAGGACATCGAAACGGCGGCGCGCGCCGCCCACGCGCATGACTTCATCACGGCGCTGGAACAGGGCTACGACACCTCGCTGGGCGAAGCGGGAGGACGTTTATCGACCGGGCAGAAACAGCTCATTGCGATTGCGCGCGCGCTCGCTGGCAAGCCGCGCATCCTGCTGCTGGACGAGGCGACCTCGCACATCGACAGCCAGACCGAACAGATCGTCCAGGCCGCCCTGAACGAGCTGCGTGGGCAGGTGACGATCATCGCGATCGCGCACCGGCTCTCGACCATCCGCGACGCCGACCGCATCGTTGTGCTGAACCACGGACGGATTGCCGAAAGCGGCGACCACGAGGCGCTGATGCGCATCGACGGCGGCTTGTACCAGCGCCTGTACCTGCTACAGCAGCTGGAAGCCTAGCGCGCGCCCTTGTCGACGTAGTAGGCCACCGACAGCAGGCGCGAGCTGAGCTTGAGCTGGGCCTTCTCGGCGGCGGCCAGCGACACCTCGAAGCGGACCCGCTCGTCGACGATGCGAAAGTTGATCACGCTGCCCTGGCGCAGCGCGCGGTCGAATTCGGTGATGGTCAGGATGCCTTCGGCCGCCGCCTGGCGCAGCAGCCGCTCGGCGCGGTCCGCCTCGCTCAATCCTACAAACAGCACGTCGACGGCGCCCAGCCGGCCGCCGGCGGCCAGGGTTTTGACGCTGACGGCGCGTCCGTTGATGCCGCGCGCGCCCACGATGCGCGACAATTCGGCCGCGATATCATCGGCGCCGACCACGCCGATCACCAGCGGCGCGGGCGCGGCGCCGGCCTGTCCGGGGAACTCGACATAGCCGATAAACTTCGACACGAACGCGGCCTTGATACCGCGTTCGCTGCCCACGTCGGCGGCGGCCGGCCCCGCCGCCGCCACCAGCGCCAGCAGGGCTGCCTGGCTGCAGAGCCGGCGCATCAGGGAAACCGGATGGGAGGCAATAGGCATGGCTGGCGTCAGAAGCGGCTCACCAGCTTGAGCAAGGCGGCGCGTTCGTACAGGTTGCGCCCCTGCGCGCTGCCGAATTCGGCATGCGACGCGTGCAGCAGGTTTTTGCCGATCAGCGCGAGATCCAGGTCAGGCCCGAGATTCCAGGTCCATTGTGCGTCCAGCTCGGTGTACGCAGGCACCGCCGGATTGGGCAGGCCCGAGTTATAGCGCAGCGAGAAATCGACCTTGTGCGCGTCCGACAGGTCGAAGTACGAGCGCAGGAACCACTGGCGGCGCGCGTCATTGTTTGCCAGCGCGCTGCCCGCGCTGGCGTCGCGGCTCTCCGGCCTGAAGGATACGTCGACGTCCTGGAACACGGCGCCGCCCGACAAGCGCCAGCGCGCCACCGGCTGCCAGCGCCACCACGCTTCGACGCCCTTGCTGGCGCCTTTGCCAAGGTTGCGGAACTCCGATCCGCCCTGGGGGCGCGGTTCGAAGGTACGCAGCTTGTCATAGTCGCCGCGGAACGCCGTCAGCGAATACGAGAAGGTATCGGTCATTTGCGAACGGTAGCCCAGTTCAGCCACCTTCACCACTTCGGACACGAACTCCGGTCCGCCCGCGATGGCGAACTGCGGCACGCCGCCCCGTACCGGCGGCTGCGTCGGCGAATACAGGTCGCGGTCGATGCGCGACGGCGCGCGTACCGAGCGCGCCAGGCTGCCCCATACGAGGTGGCGGGCGCCGGGCGTCCATGCCAGGCGCAGGTTGGGCAGGTGTTCGAGGCCCGTGTAGTGATTGCGTTCGACCTTGAGTCCGACCGTCGCCTTCAGGTCCGGCGACAAGGTGATTTCATCCTGGGCGAACAGGTTGGCCCAGTGCAGCCGCAGGTCGCCCGGCAGGAATCCGAAGGCCGGGCCGTTGTCGACCCGGTCGCTGGCGTTGCGGTAGCCGCCGCCCCACGACAGCCGGTGGTTTTCGCCCAGCCGCACGTTGTGCTGCAGCGCCAGGTCTATCGTATCGAGGCGCTCGGAGAACGCGCCCGGCTGGTTGCGCTCCGTATGGTCGAAGATGAGGGCGAGATGCAGGTCGGAGCCCCCGGCCAGGCGCTTGTCGAACGCGCCGGTGAGGTTGGCGCCGCTGATGCGGATCTCGCGCGTGCCGGTCTGCCCCAGCCGCCCCTGGTAGGCGTCACCCGAGATACGCAGGCCGTAGCCGCCAAGGTCCCAGTCGGCCCGGAAGCCCGCCTGCTGGCGCCGGAACCCTGTGTTGGTGTCGGCGCCCGCCGCGTTGAAAGTGTCGTCGACCTCGATCGCCTTGGCGTACATGCGGTAGTGCCCGTTGCGGATCCGGCCGCCGTAGCGCATGCCCGCCGTGCGCAGCTCGTCGCCGCCTGCGGCAGCCGCCAGGCCGCCTTGCGAGTCCTTGGATGATTTGGTAATGATGTTGATGACGCCATTGACCGCATTGGCGCCGTAGATCGTGGCGCCCGGGCCGCTGATGACCTCAATGCGTTCGATATCGCTGATCAGCACATCCTGCGCATCCCAGAACACGCCCGAGAACAGCGGCGTGTACACGCTGCGGCCGTCGATCAGCACCAGCAGCTTGTTCTGGAAGGCGCTGTTGAAGCCGCGCGCGGTGATCGCGTAGTTGCGCGCATCGACGCGGGCCACCTGCAGGTTGGGCGCGAGGCGCAGCGCTTCGGGCAGGGTCAGCACGCCGCTGCGCGCCAGGTCGGTGGCGCTGATGATGTAGATCGACGCCGCCGCGTTGGCCAGCCGTTCCTCCTGCCGCGACACCGACGTGACCACCACATCGCTTAACTGCTCGAGCGACAGCGATGGAAGGTCCTGGTCGTCGGCGAGCGCGCCGCCGCTGAGCAGGAGCAGGCTTGCCGCGACGGCGCGCCGCAGGACCGGGGGTTTCCGGATGGGTTGCATAAGACTCCAGGGGAAGATGAAAGCGCGACGGGCCGGACTGCGCAAGCCCGGGTGGCAAGCGGGAAATTATACAGACCCCTTTGCTGATTCCGTTGCTTGCTCACAACGCCGCGGGGCGCCGTGACGCCTGTTACTCATTTCCAATAGACGGGATGCATACCTTGCGCGTAAATACAGCGTGTGCAGAAATGGGAAAAATCTTCCATGCATATGATTTTTCCGGTATGCAACACGAATATAATTGTGCGACGGATCCACACAGAGGGACATGATGCCGCCGGGCTCCATGATAAGGACTATCCACCACCATAAGGCGCGAGCGTTGCTGGCAGTGCTGTGCCTTGTGTCGTCCCCGTCGTTTGCCCAGCATGCCGAGCTGGACCGGCGCCTCGCCGACATCCGCGAGGTCGGCCGCTTCGTGCCCGAGAAAGCGCTGGTGCTGCTGCGCGAGGTCGAGGCTGAATCGCGCGCCGCACCCCCTGCCACCCAGGGCGAGTTCCTCAACCTGCAATCGCTGGCCGAGCGCGCGGTCGGGCGCCATGACGCGGCCATTGCGCTCGCCGACGAACTGCTGGCGCTCGGCAGAAAGCACCAGGACAAGGTCCTGGTCGCCAAGGCCCTGCTGTCGAAAGGCTATGTCGTCTCGCGCCAGAACCAGCTCGACCTGTCGCACCAGCTGTTCTGGGAAGCCGAACGGATCGCAGTCACCACCGACAACATGGCGCTCCGGGTGGAAGCGGCCATCACTTCCGGCCACGCCCACGCCGAGGAAGGCCACCTGCCTGCCGCGCTGGGCAAGCTGCAGGACGCGGTTGCGCTGGCGCGCAGCTACGGCCGCCCTATCCCGATCGCGATGTCGCTGAACGCCCTGGCCAACCAGTATGGGCGGATGAAGGAATACGACAAGGGCTTCGAAGCGCTGGCGGAAGCGTCGGCCATCGCGGCCAGGACCAACTCGCCCGGCCGTATGGCCACCCTGAAGAACACCGAATATGGCCTGGCCATCGAGACCGGCCAGGCCGACCGCGCCCTCACCGTGCTGCTTGAAGCGCTCGCGCTGGAGCGCAAGATTGGCGCAACGTCGATGATTGCAGGTTCCCTGGTCGACCTGTCCGACAGCTACCTGAAACGGCACGACTACAACCGCGCGGCCAGCTACGCGCGCCAGGCCATCACGGCCGCGAACCAAATACGCAACGGCAGTTACGAAGCGACGGCCCGGGTCAACCTGGGACAGGCCCACCTGGGCCGTGGCCGCATCGCCGAAGGCAAGCGCGAATTTGAATCTGGGCTGGCCTACTACGAGCAGTCTGGCGACAAACCGGAACTGCAAGCGGTGCTGGCCGAGTATGGCGAAGCGCTGGAACGCGCGGGCGACATGGCCGGAGCAGTGGCGGCCTACCACCGCGAACGCGCCCTGTCGGACGAACTGTTCAAGGAGCGCCGCCAGAAGTCGATGCTGGAACTGCAGGAAAAATACGAGGCCGAGAAAAAGCAGCGGCAGATCGAACTGCTAAGCCGCGAGAACCAGCTCAAGTCGACTGAAATCGACAATCGCCGGCTGCAGCAGCGCGTCTGGTGGCTGCTCGCGGTGGTGTTCGCGATGGCCTCCGTCATTGTCGGCATTTTGTACCGCAAGGTGCGCAGCGCCAACGCGCGCCTGCATGAAAAGAACCTCGAGCTGAAGCAGCAAAGCTCGCGCGACCCGCTCACCGGCCTGTACAACCGGCGCCACTTCCAGGAGTTCATGCGCACCCACGTCCACACCGAACAGCGCGGCGCCGGCACCTCGGGCGAGGAGATCGTCGGCGCGATGTTCCTGCTCGATGTCGACCACTTCAAGCACGTCAACGACCGCCACGGCCACGCCGCGGGCGACGCGGTGCTGAACATGATCTCGCAGAACCTGGGCATCATCCTGCGCGAGACCGACATGATCGTACGCTGGGGCGGCGAGGAGTTCCTGGCGTTCCTGCCAGCGATCCCGAGGAGCGGCGTCGACGAGATCGCCAGCCGCCTGCTGGCGGGCATCGCGGAACAGGACATCATTTACCAGGGCAACCGGATCGCGGTGCGTGTCTCGGTCGGCTACGCGCCCTTCCCGCTCAAGCCGGGCCGCACGGAACTGTCGTGGGAGCGCGCCGTCAACCTGGTGGACATGGCGCTGTACCTGGCCAAGGCCCACGGCCGCAACCGCGCCTACGGCGTGCGCGGCTTTGCCAACTTCGACAAGACCTCGATGGAAGCCATCGAGCAGGACCTCGAGCGCGCCTGGCGCGAAGGCTTTGTCGACATGACGGTGGTGCTGGGCGAAGCGCCCGCGGCGCCCCTGGCGCAGTGGCCGGAAACCGGCCAGCTTGCCGCGGAGCGCGCCGCGCTGACTTAGCCGAAGCTGGTTAATCCGGCTCGGCCGCGTCCTGGATCTTTTCGCCGGCCTGCTCGACCTTCTTGCCTGCCTTTTTGGTCGCCTCTTCCAGGCCGCGGCTGGCGTCGCTGGTGGCGTCTTCGATCTTGTCGCCCGTGCTGCGCGCGGCATCGGCCATCTTTTCGCCCGCCTGTTCGGCCTTGTCGAGCTTTTCCTTGAGTTTGCGCGCAACCTCCTCGCCCGCATCGTCGATGGCCGCGCCGGCTTTCTGCGCCGGCCCCATGGTGTCTTCACGCGGGGTGCAGGCGGCAACACCGGCGAGGATGGCCGCGGCCAGCAAGGCCTTGGAAATGAATGTGGTGTTCATGGTGAAGTCCGGTCGATAATATTGCTCGTTAGAATACACCTGTGCAGCCGGGAACGGCGCGAGTCAGCGCAGGTGCCGCGACCGCAGGTAGCGCGTGCGTTCATGTTCGATATGGGCGAGCACCGCCGCGCTGGTGGAGTTGCGCGATGCGGCGCGGGTCGCATCGATCCATTTCTGGATGTCGGCGTCGACCTCGGCGTTCAGTTTTTGCGCGTCGGCCGTCACATGGCCCGCCGCTTCCTGGCTGGCATAGCAGTCGCGCCACGATTTGATCTGTTTCTGCACACGGTGCACGCCCTGGTTCGTGATCGAACGGTGGGGGAGTTCCGGCGCGACGCAATCGAAGCTGGACGCCAGCGCTGGCGCGGCAGCCAATGCCAGCATCAGGGTGGCGATGGTCAGGCAAGCTTTCATGGAAATCCTCCGTCAGGAAGACTAAATAGTAGTTGAAATTATAATATTTTGCTAATTATTTGTTCCAGGCGGCTTGCGATTTTGGCGCTCACCAGCAACTCCCGGCCAGCCACCTGCCACCCCGCGTACGGCAATCGGCTTTTTCCATTTCCAGCTTGCCGGCGTCGCTGTTTTGCCACGCGATCCTGGCCGCGGTGATCTTTTCCTTCAGGCTGCGGGTATCCCCGTCTTCGCCATACTTGCGAACAAAACCTTGCAGGCGCTGCTGCGCCCTGATGAAACTGGCGTCGTCGATCGCCGCCTCCACCGCCACTTCGGTATCGCGCCATGCCCTGGCGCGCTCGTGCTTGCGCTCGCAGTCGGCCGATGCCTTGTTCAGGCCCTGCTGGAGACGCCGTAGCTGTTCGGGCGTGGCCCGGGTCGAGCGCAGTTCGATCAGCTCCGCCTGCGCTTCGTTCAGTTTGCATTCGGCGCCGAGGGCAAGCGCGCGCTCGACCCTGGCCTCGATTTTCCTTGGCTTGTCCCACACCCACAGGCCGAGCACCACGGCCAGCAGCAGCAGCCACCAGCGCAGCCTGACGGGGCCGCGTTCCGCCTTGGCCGGCGTGGGCGCCGGCGCCGCCTTGCGTCCCCATCCCCTGGCTGCGGGCGTGGGCGCGGGCGCGGCGGCGGCCACCGTTGGCGCGGCTGCCATCACGGCCTCCGGCGCCGGCATCCGTGGCGGCGCGGCCGGCGGGGGCGCCGGCGCAATGAACGGCGCCCCCGCCGGGCGCACATGGGCTGGGTTGTTCACGCCGGCGTGCTGCCCGGTGCCGCAATAAGGGCAAAAGTCCACCCTGCGCGGCATCGGGCGCGCACAGGCCGCGTGGATACATCGGTACACTTGCTCTTGCACGTAAGCCCTTAATCCGGATCGGGAATGTCGTCGTCAGGGTCAGGAATCGCAGGCGCGTGCCCGAACAAGCCCGCCAGTTCGGGCAGCGAGCCGGCTGCCTGCCATTTGTCCGACTTCGGATTCCACGCCATATTCCACGCCTTGGTCGCTTCAATCACCTCGCCGCGCGCGATGCGCTGGACAATCTCGTCCAGCCCGAACGGCCCGGCCTGCGCGCCATGCAGGAACAGCTTGAAACGGGCGCCCGCAGGCGCAATCGGCGGCGCAGCCGGGCGCGCTACCACGGCGGCCGCCGCCTGTTCGCTGGCCAGGTAGTCGCTGCCGACGATGCGCTTGTCGACCGGGCGCTCCACTTCCCATGCGTAGGCGTCGCTTGACGAACCGGGCACCACTTCCGTCCACGTGCCGATACTGGCGAAGGCCGCATCGATGTGGCGCGGCCCGACCGCCGGATCGAGCGCGCGGGCGCGCTTGAACCATTCCTCGTACAGGCGGCGCGCGGTAATCGTCGGCAGCGACGGCGACGGCAGCTGCGCGCCGGTCTCGTCGACTTCCAGCCGCGGCTCATACACGCGCTGCTGGTAGTGCCGCATCAGCGCCGCCAGCAACGTCATCTGGTGCGGTCCCATCGCGGCCAGCTTGCGCCGCACGCCCTCGATCACCTGCTCGCGGTAGTAGGCAGGCAGGCCGTTGGAGCGGATCGCGAACTCGTTGCCGATCTGGAGCCACTCGCCCGAACCCGGCTCCACTTCAAACAGGTACTGGCCGCGCGGCTGGAACGAGGCCTCGCGGTCGCCCAGGTCGGCCTTGCGCCGTATCACGCCCAGCGCATTGGCCTGCAGGAACCACTCGTAGTCATCGGCCAGCCGGTTCAGTTCATCCATCGACGGCGAGATCGGATGGCGAAAGCGGGTGGAGTCGAAATGCAGGTGGGTCGGGATCTTCGGATTCTCGATCTGGTACGAGGTGCGCCAGGTCGGCAGCCCGCGCAGCACCGTCATCGGATAGCCGGACAGTTCGATGTAGCAGACCGCCTTGCCGGTGATGCCGGTGTTGACGATCGAGACCAGGTCGCCGTGGAAGAAGCCGGACGGCACCGCCGCGCGGATCTCCGCTTCCATCCGCCGCCATGCATTGGCGTCGCCGACGCCGATGAAGCACTTGAACTGGTCGGCGCGCGGCGTAAACTCGGCCGAGAAGCGCGCGCTAATCCACGGCATCGCGCTCTTGATCCATTCGCCGAAAATGCGGTGGCGCTCTTGCGGCGACATCGCCGCCAGCCGCTCCAGCAGCGGGTCCTGCGGCGCTTCTTCGCCCAGTTGCTCGCGCGAGAGCTGGGTCTGGGCGCGGCGGAACAGCTTGAGCAGCAGGTTCGAGCGCAGCTTGTCGTCGTCCAGTTGCGGGAACAGCCGCGCCGAGCCGCCGAATTCGAGCAGCACTTCCTCGCTCCATGCGCTGACGTCGCCGGTCAGCCTGGCCGGTTCCGGTTCCAGGTCGCCGGCCAGCTTGATATAGGTGGCGTGCTCGTGCTGCGCGTCCGCGCGCAGCTGGCCGATGCGGCGGTCGACCGCGCCGAGCATCGCCTGCACCGCGCGCCGCCCTTCCTGGAATTCGCCGGCGATGCCGGTCCATACCGGCTGGCCCTGCTCGTCGGTCGACTGCGGGTCGCCCAGCCAGGCGGACATGGCGCGCATGACTTCGATCGACTGGCCGGCCGCCACCGCCAGCAGGTGGAAGCGCAGGTAATCCGACATGTCGCGCTTGAGGTGGCCCATCACTTCGCGCGCCTGCGCCTCCTTGCCGATCAGGCGGGTGGACGCCTGCGCCAGGTTGCCGAGCGACTCCTCGACCTGGCGCGTGCGCAGCGCGTCGCGGATGTCGCGGTAGCGCTTGCCGTTGCGTTCAGCGTTGCCGAGGTCGCGCTGCAGCAGGCGCGCCTTGACCTGTTCCAGCAGCGACAGCACAAACTCCAGGCCGCCCTGCTTGCGGTCGTCCAGCAGCGCATACAGCTGGTTGCGCGCGCGTTCCCTCAGGCGCGCCGTCAGTTCGACCGTGTGCCGCTTGATGCGGTCCTCGCTGGTCTCGGCGGTGGCGCCGGCTTCGCGGATCGCGTCGCGTTCCAGGTGCGGCAGCAGCTCGGCCACCTTCTCGCGCCACTGCTTGACGTCGTACGACGCCATGATGCGGTCCATTTCGACCTGCACCTTGCTCTCCACGCGTTCCAGCAGCGAGCGCTGGTCCTTGTCCATCAACAGCTGGCCGGTCAGCACGTATTCCTGGAACGGGGTCACGTCGGCCGTTCCCTTTTTAAAATCGGGGAATTCGCTGAATGGGTGCTCGCTCATCTGCATCTGCTCGCGCATGAAGATGTCGCGTTCCTGGTCGCCGGCGCGGCGCGCGCTGGCGCCGTCGCGGCCCACAAGGCCGAAGAAGGCCTTGACCATCAGCGCCGCCAGTTCGTAAGCGCGGATATCGTCGCGCAGGCTTTGCTGGGTGTCGAGCACCGCTTGCCCGAACGCGGAATACACCTTGGAATACGACAGGCGCATATCGCCGAAGCGCTGCTCCGGCACGCGCGGGTTGTACGGGCCCAGCTTGTGCTGCTGCTGGTTGACCGCCACCGAACGCTTGCGGTTGGCGAAATCGGCCGATGCGAAGTCCTCGAACAGGGTGTCGGCCACCATCTGGTAAATGTCCTTGATGTCGCCGGTGGCCTTGTTGGCCAGGTTGGCGGTATCGACAAAGTAGACGTCGTCGAACGGCGCACCCTTGCCGACCAGCGAATCCGGGTCGGCCCAGCGCACCTGCGCGTTCATGTCGCGCATCGCGGTTTCCAGTTCCATCAGGGTGGCGTAGGCATTCGCCTCGGTGCGCTCCTTGTTAGCCTTGGCAAACCCGGACGGCAGGAACATCACCAGGTCGACCTGGCTGTCGGACACTTCCTGGCGCGCGATGGCCTTGGAGATCCAGCCCAGGTCGAGGGCCGTGCCGGCGCCCGTGCCGCCGGCGCACGAGCCGATGACGACGATGCGGAACTTGGACGTGTCGACCTGCAGCCCGAGGCGCTGGTAGTTCTCCTTGCGCTCGTTGCCCGCGTTACTGCTCAAGAAATTGAGCGCGCCCTTGATGCGGCCACGCAGCTTCGGGTATTTGTCGAACAGGTAAAGCCGCGCCACCGCGCGGATCTGCCCCGCCCCCTTGGATGGGTCGATGCCAAGCGAGCGCAGTTTCTTGGGCCGCAGCGGCATCCAGTTTTCGATCAGCGGAAAGCGCGCCAGGCTGTCGTCGGACTCGTGGTATTGCGGCAGGTCGATCGGTTCGACCAGCCGTTCTTCGTCCGACAGCTTGACCAGCTCATACCAGGGGTCGGTGCGCTGCGACTTGCCTTCGTCGATGATGGCGCTGTTATCGAGGTCGAAGTGCAGGAAGCGCGCCACCGGGAACTGGCCGATGGACTCGACCCGCGTCGGGTCCTGCTTGTTCCACACCGCCGCCAGGATGCGGCGGCGGATGCGCAGCATCACCTCCATGCCGGTGCCGCCCGCGCCGATGAACAGCGTCGGGCGCAGGTCGACCTTCAGTTCCGCCTTCTTCTCTGTGCTTGGAAAATCTGCCATGTTCGACTCTTTCGGTTCTGTGAAAATCAGCGGCGGCCGACGAAGAAAGCGGCTGCCAGCGCCACCAGGCCCACGGCGACAAGCGGCGCGGTCACGGCGAAGGTGAGGAATTTGCTGGCGTTGATGATCGCCAGCACCGCGGCGGCGCTCATGAACGCCAGCCCGACGAACATCAGCCAGCCGGCGCTGCCCGCCGACGATGGCGCCACCCGCCGCACCACCAGGTGGTGCACATAGGCGTTACGCACGAAGAAGTACACCAGCAGCAGCACCGCGAACACCGCCGCGCCGATGGCCATGTCGCGTGTCGACGTATCGGTGACGGGCGCGCCCTCCACCGTCGAGGGCACTACCTCGACCTGGCCGGCGGCCGCGGCTGGCGGTTCCGCCTGGGTGCCGGTCCTGGGCTGGGCATCGGTTTCGCCCGGCAGCTTGAAGCCCGGGTCGTCGGTTGGCGCGGCTGGAGTCTGGTCGTTCTGCATGCGTGGTTTCCTCGTGGGTCAGCGGCCCAGCCGGACTTGCGCGCCATCGCGCAAGTCGGTCAGCTGGTGGCCGAAAAGGGTCGTCTTCAGGCTGGCGACCTTGGCGCCGGCCTTGTCGTAAATCGGCTGCGTGGTGCCGGCGCGCGCCATCATCGTACGCTGCTCGCCTTCCACAGTCAGGTAAGCCTTGCGCGGGCGGCCGAATGCATACGCCGCGCCTGCGGCAGCGGCCAGCGCGCCCAGTGCCGCGGCCATCACGGCCAGCAGCGGTCCGACGCCGTAGTGGACGCGCACCTCGATCGGCAGCACCGCGCGCGAACCGTCGATGCTTGACGGTGGAATGAAGATGTCCGGCAGCGGGTCGCCCGGGAACAGCGCGGCCATGCGTTCGCGGAAGGCGCGCGACAGCTCAAGGCGCTGGCCGGTCAGCGTCAGCTCGATCCGGCCTGGCAGCACGTAGGCGGAACCGGCGGAACGGAGCGCTTCGAGCGACCATTTGCCCGGCAGTTGCGCCACCGGCAGCTGCATCACGGAAGCCAGCGGCACGCTCTTGCCGGGTGCGAGGCCATCGACCCTCGCATCGGCGAGGCGTATCGGGCGGTCCTCGCCGCCCAGCACCGAGCGCGCGGCCAGGGTGGCGCTGGCGATCGTGTACGGGTACATCGTGTTCTCCAGGCGCCAGCCGATTTTGGCGGCCGGCGTCTTTGCATCCGGCGCGACATCCGCGCGCAGCATGCCGTTGGACGCCATCGAAAACGACACGCCCGGCGCGTCTTCGACCTTGCGCGGCACCAGCCGCACGGTGGCGCGGTCGAGCGGCTTGAGGCGCGCGGGCGGCTCGGTGATGACCTTGGCGATGCGGCCCGACGCCAGCAGCGCATCGAGCTCGCTGGCGCCCTGCGCCCCGACGGCGAACACGTACACCATCAAGCCATTGGCGCGAAACTGCTGTCCCTGCACCGGCATCTTCAGCGGCCACGCCAGCGTCTTGGTGATGCCGCCGCCCTGGTGGATCAGCTGGTAAAACTCGCGGTTGCGCAGCGCGGTCGCCTGGTCGTTGTTGGGGCTGTTGCGGTTGTTCGTCACCAGCCAGACCAGCCCCGGCTTGCCGCCCAGCGCCTTGCCGGTGGCCGCCTGGACCGCCTCGCCCAGGTCGGTATCGGCCAGCGCGCTGCTGCCCGGCTTGCGCGCCGGCCCGAGCGCATCGATGGCGGCGCGTACCTGTTCGCGCGCGCCGCCGCTGGCCACCCGCGCCGACAGCAGCGCTTTCGGCGATGGAGCGCCGGGCCGGCTTTGATTGAACGACGCGAGCACCATCAGGTCGCCCGGCTGGGTGGCGGCGGCCGCCAGTTCGACCACCAGCGGCTTGAACTGCGACGCCGGGTCGGCATAGAACGGCTCCATCCAGCCCGAGTTCTGGACCAGGAACACGTGCGACACCGCCCACGCGGGCAGGCAGGCGCCGGCCAGCGCGCCGGCCGCGGCAATGTGGCGAAACGCGCGGCTCACGACAGTTCTTCCAGTCGCCACCCGCGCATCTGGTTCCAGTCGGGATGGTGCAGCCACAGGCAGCTGTCGTACACGAACGGCACGCACTCCAGCGGCCGCGCAAGGCGCACGATGTCGTCGAGGATGACGTTGCGCTTGCCGATCCATTCGACCGTGGTGCGTGCAATGGTGCGGCCCGACAGCGCGTCTTCCGCCCTGCCGGTGTATTTATGAAAGCGCAGTACCAGCCCGCTTGGCTGGCTGCGGTTGTTGTTAAAGCCGCGCAGCAGCGGCAGCACCAGCGTGTCGTCGTCATGCGGGTCTTCGACGTGTTCGGGATCCCACGGTTCGCCCACCACCGCGTGGCCGCGCCGGAACAGCAGGCTGGCAAAGCCGAGGCGCGCGCCGCTGATCGGCTCGGACTGCGGCGTTTCCGTGCCGAGTTCGAGGAAGGAGTAGCCATCGGCGCCATGCCCGATCAGCCAGAGGCGGCCATCGCGGCCCTGGGTGGGACCGCCGAATTCAAGGCGCGGGGTCCAGCCCTGCGGCCACGGCAGCCATTGCGGCGCCGCGCCGGCGCGCCATGCCAGCTGGCCCTGCGGATGCAGCCAGGTGAGCCGGTCGTCGTAGCCGATCGAGCGGCTCCAGCCGCTGGCCGGGACGCCGGCGCAATCGAACACCGCCGGCTCGCCACCGTCCGCAGGGGCGGTCCACAGGCGCGCGCCGGTATCGCTGTTGAACAGGCAGGCGACATGGCGGCGGATCATTCCCGGGCTGCTCGCCAACGGCGCATCGAGCACGCACTCGGTGCGGTAGGTTTCGCTGACCGGGTTAATCCACAGCCGGTGCAGGCCGGAATCGGTGGGCAGCAGCGCCACTTCGCCGCGCATGGGGTTCAGTGCGGGAATCCAGGCGTAGTCGGACGCGCTAAAGGCCAGCGGCGCGGCGCCGTCCTCGGCGGCCATCACATGCCACAGTTGCGCCATCGGGTCCCAGTACTGCAGCACGCCGCGGGTGCAGGCCAGCGCCAGCAGGCGCTGCACCGGAAAGCCGTAGGCGCCGGCGGCAAACACGCAATGGGCGTTGGGCGGCACCGGCATCGCCAGTTCGGCGCGGCCAATCGCGGGCGCGGCGGGACGTTCTTCAAGGCTGTCGCCGAGCGGCAGCATGGTCACGGGCAGGCCGTGCGGCACATGGCGCGGCAAGAACTGGTCGCACCACGGGCCCCACCAGTCGGGCTGGCTTTTATACTGGCCGGCCAGCTTGTCGAGCGCATTGCCGCAGTTTGGGCAAAACGCAAAGCCTTCCGGGAAGATGGGCGAACAGTCGCACGACAGCGGAAGCGAGGCGCCGAGCAGCTGGGCGCAGTCCGGCACGCGGCCGCGCTCCTGCGCATGCCAGTCGATCCGGCTCAAGCCCTCGCTCGACACCAGTTCAAACCTTCCGCTCCTGTCGTCCTCCAGCCAGACGCTGGCTGGCGTTTCCCATCGGTATGCCATCTCGCTCGCCTGATATATGTATGAATATACGCAACGATGCCCACCACACCGGGGGCGCTGTTGCTTGATAAATCATAGCGCAACTGGAAACTGCGGGCGGTTTGATTGCCCGGTACTATCATGCGAGCCCGGCGGGTGCGAAATACGCTACTGCCGGGCTGCAAAAATGCGGGCCTGCGCGGAAAATGTGCAGCCCCAACCGTATAATGGCGGGTTGTTTCCTCCGCCGAGCCTGATCATGACCACCCCCGCCCCCGCCGCCGCTGACGATATCGGCGCGATTCCTGCATACGCCGTCGATGCCGCCGCCAGTTACCTGCGCGACATCCTGTCGATTGTCGTCGAGCACGGACCAACCCACGGCGCGCTGGTCGTGTTCGATACCCGTTGCGACCTGGCGCGCGCACTGACCGAAGGCTATCGCCGCAACATGCCCGACGCCACTTTCATCGATTTCGACACCGTCGGGCCCGATGAAGTTCTGTCAGCGTTCCGGCAAATGACGGCATCAAGCCTGGTGGTGCTGGTCCAATCGACCAATTTCCGGCTTGAAGCTTTCCGCATCCGCGTCGAACTGTTCAAACTGGGCCTGAAGGTGATCGAACATGTGCACCTGTCGCGCATGCCGGGCGCGCAGGGCGAACACTACATCGAGTCGCTCGCTTACGATCCCGCCTACTACCGCGGCACCGGGCGCGCGCTCAAGGCGCTGATCGACAAGGCCGGTTCGGGCACCGTGTACAGCGGCAGCGCCAGGCCGCTGGTGTTCGGTTCGCCCTTTGAACCGGCCAAGCTTAATATCGGCGACTACAGCGAGATGAACAATGTCGGCGGCCAGTTCCCGATCGGCGAAGTGTTCACCGAGGCGCAGGACCTGGAAGCCGTCAACGGCGAAGTGCGGGTGCACGTGTTTGGCGACACCGCCTACATGGTCAACCGCCCCGCCGTGCCGGTAACGCTGGTGATCGAACGGGGCCGCGTCACCGGCACGCGCGACGCCACGCCGGAGTTCGAACAGGTGCTGGAGATGATCCGCGCCGACGAAGGCGAGGTCTGGGTGCGCGAACTGGGTTTCGGCATGAACCGCGCGTTCACCATCGACCGCAGGGTCAACGACATCGGCACGTATGAGCGCATGTGCGGCATCCATTTGTCGCTGGGCGCCAAGCATGGGGTCTACCCGAAGCCGGGCTTCAAGCGCAAGGATGCGCGCTATCACATCGATATCTTCGCAGTCACCGAGGCCGTCTACCTGGATGACCGCCAGGTCTACAAAGACGGCCAGTGGGTGGTGTAAGCCCAGCCTCCGCGAAAAGAAAGGCTATGTCACCGTAAGTGTGGAAGCGCTACACCCTCGTCGTTCCCGCGCACGCGGGAACCCATACTGAAGACGATCAGTAATAAAACGATCCGACCTCCAGCGCATACATAGTAGGGGTTCCTGCTTTCGCGGGAAGTCGGGTCTGCCAGTGGCGGGCACGACGTGCTCAATTCCATACCTAACGGTGACATAGCCAAAAGAAAAGGCCCGCTTGCGCGGGCCTTTGGCATTGAAGTACAGTGAATTACTTGCGGCGGCGCGCTGCGGTCAGGCCAGCCAGGCCGAGGCCCATCAGCGCGATGCTCAGTGGCTCAGGGATATCTTCGGTTGGCGGCACTTCGCCACGTGCGCCGATGATGTTCAGGGTCGAGCTGACAAAGCGGAACGAGCCGCTGTCGGCGAAGATCGTGACATCCAGGATGCCGTCAGCGCTCAGGCCAGCCAGCGCCGAGCCAACGTTGATAACGTAGTCGAAAGGCGCGTTGGTCTGGTTGGAGCCGCTGAAGGTCTGGCCGCCGAACACGAAGCGGAAGGTTTCATCGCCGCCCTGGCTGTTACCGTTATCCTGCAGGCGAATGGTCAGGGTCGCCGCGGTGAGCGAGTCGACATCGGCAACGTACGGCGTCGCCTCGTCGAGGAAGCTGTGGGTGAAGCTGTAGCTTGCCGGGAACTCGCCACCGATACGCTGGTCTGGGCTGACTGCCCAGATATCGGTCATGTTGATGTTTTCGGCGCACGCGGTGCCGAGGGCGAACAGGGACAGCAAGGCAAAAGTAAGTTTGTGGACTAGTTTCATTGTCTTTCCTTCGAGGAATTATGTAGGATTGTTCCTACTCCCTTGTAGCACAAACCGTGCCACAAAAATAATGACAAGGTAAACAAGTACTTACAAGACGGACACGTTTGTATCTAATAAGAATGTAAAGAAAATCGACATGGAAGGAAACTAATGTTATCTGATCTTCAATTAGACAACTATGCTAACGATGGTTTTTTGACCATACCTGATTTCAAACACGCGAACGACATTGCGCGCCTGCGTGAGCGGGCAATGCAGCTTGTCGACCAATTCGACCCGGGCCAGAGCCGGTCGATTTTTACGACCCAGAACCAGGAAACCGCCACCGACGCCTATTTCCTGGGCTCCGATAACACCATGCGCTGCTTCTTCGAGGAAGAAGCCTTTGGCCCGGACGGCCAGTTGCGCCAGTCCAAGGCGCTGTCGATCAACAAGATCGGCCACGCGATGCATGACCTCGACCCGGTATTCGGGGAGTTCTCGCGCGGCGCGGCGCTCGATGCCGTGGCGCGCGGCATCGGGCTGGCCGAACCACTGATCTGGCAGTCGATGTACATCTTCAAGCAGCCGGGCATCGGCGGCGAGGTGCGCTGGCACCAGGACGCGACCTTCTTCGACACCGACCCGGTCAGCGTCACCACCTTCTGGTTTGCGCTGGAAGACGCCACCGTCGACAACGGCTGCCTGTGGGTCCAGCCGGGCGGCCACCGCGGCCCGATGCGCGAGCGCTTCCTGCGCAATGGCGACGACATCCGCATGGAGAAGCTCGACACCACGCCGTGGCCGGGCGACAGCGTGGCGGTGCCAGTCGAGGCGAAAGCCGGCACGCTGGTCATCTTCCACGGACTGCTGCCCCACTACAGCGCCCCAAACCGCTCGCCGGTATCGCGCCACGCGTACACCTTGCACGTGACCGACGGCCGCACCACCTATTCGCCGCAAAACTGGATACAGCGCGACAGCAGCTTTCCGGTACGCGGTTTCATGCCCTGAAAGCTGGCAACCATGGACACACCATACGAACTCTCACCCCAGCAGCACGACGCCGTGACGGCGCTCGATGGCCCGCACCGCTATAAGCATTTCATTGGCCGCATTGCCCATACCGAGGTCGTGTACGGCCTGCGTACTGAAGAAGGATGGGTCTCTGCCTGCGATGACGACGGCGCCGAGGGCCTGCCGGTCTGGCCGCATCCGGCCTATGCGCTCGAGTGCGCGACCGGCGAGTGGGCAGGCGCCGCGCCTGCTGGAATCGACGTGTATGACTTTGCCGATGACTGGCTTGGCGCGATGGGTGAACGCGGCATGAACGCGATCGTGTTCCCGACGGCTGGCATGAATGGCGTGGTGGTGGATCCGGCGCAGCTTGCGGCAGACCTGGAAGAAGAGCTGACGCAATACTGATGCAGGGCGGATAAGCGACGCGACTCCGCCCTACGTGCTGGCCAGCGGTTGCGCGTCATCGGCAGGCACTAATGCCGGACTGCGGTCCGGCGCGCGCTTCGGCACCCTGATGGTGACAGTGGTCCCTTTACCCGGCGCCGAGTCGATCTCCACGGTCCCGCCCAGCATGCCGGTGACAATGTTATAAACGATATTCATCCCCAGGCCTGTGCCACCCTGCCCCATCTTGGTCGTAAAGAAGGGATCGAACACCTGGTGCATCACCCGCGCCGGCATGCCGGCGCCATTATCGGCAAACAAAATCAGCACCTGCTCGTCGCCAACCGGATGCACGCGCACCGTGATGCGCCCGGCGCGCTGGCCCTCAAACGCGTGCAGCAGCGCGTTGTTAATCAGGTTCGACAGCACCTGCCCCACGCTGCCCGGGTACGAATCCATCACCAGCGTGTCGCAGGAGTCGATCTCCATCTCGCAATTGGCGCGCTTGAACTGCGCCGAATACGTGGCAACCGTGTCGCGCACGACGTCGCACAGGTCGAAGCGGCGGCGCTGGTCGCTGGTCTGGTCGACCGCGACCTGCTTGAACGAGGTAATCAGGTCGCCCGCCCGGCGCAGCGAGGTGGCCAGGATGCCGCATGCCAGCCTGGTGTCGGCCAGGTGCGATTCCAGCGCCGAGCGCTTGACCGCGCCGTCCGCGCAGCGCGCCTCGAACTCGGCGGCCATGTCGGCCAGCGCCGTTGCCGTCAGCAGGCTGTTGCCGATTGGCGTGTTCAGTTCATGGGCGATACCCGCAACCAGGGCGCCGAGCGACGCCATCTTTTCGGAAGTGATCAGGTTGGTCTCGGCCTGCTTCAGCGCCGCTTCGGTGCGTTTGCGGTCGCTGATGTCCTGGATCACCCAGACGCCGCCGCCGGCCAGGTCGGTCCGGTTCAGGGCCTTGCCGTGGATGAGGCACCAGATCTTCGCGCCGTCCTTGCGCACCAGCTCCGCTTCCAGCTCAACCCGGGGCATTTGGGGCCGCCCGCCAAACGGATTCGGCCCGCCGTGCACGAGGATCCGCGTGCGCTTGCCCGTCAGCTCGCCCGGGTCGTATCCCATGATTTCTTCCATGCCCCGGTTGCAGCGCACGATCACGCCGCCCGAGAACAAGGCAATGCCGACGCTGGCGCTGTCCTGGAAGGCGCGCTGTTCGTCCAGCGAGACGGCCAGGCGCAGCGCCAGGTTGCGGCTGCGGCTCGAGGCAATCATCAGGGCCGCAACCAGCGCGCTGATGATGAATCCCGCGGTGCCGGCCAGGATCACGTTGGTGGCGTTGCGGCTGTACCGGGCGCCGTTGACGGCGCTAAAACTCATCACCCACTGGCGCGGCGGGACGTCGACGGTGCTCTCCAGGGCCAGCCCGGGCACCAGGCCCACGCCGGCGCGCGTGCTGTCGTACATCAGCTGGCGTTTGACAGCGGCGCCGTTAATGCCGGCGTCATGCACGCGCACCGCCAGGTGGCTGGCGAGCGCAGGGTCGATCACCTCGCTCATCAGGTTATTCATCCGGAATACAATCGCCAGCATGCCGACCAGCGCGGCGCGCCGCTGCTCCACCGTGTCGAGCGGCATGTGCTGGCGGTACACCGGCGTGCGTGCGACAAAGCCGGCGCCGCCGTCGACAATCTGGATCAGCGCGATCGGCTCGGTGGCGACGATCAGCCCGGTGTCGCGCCCCCGTTCCACGGCCGCCAGCTGGCCAGGCAGGGTGGCAAGGTCAAGCCCGAAGGCGATTTCGTTGCCCGCCATCGGCTCGTTGAAGTCGATGATGTAGTGGTCGCTCCGGCCGGGCGCCGCCTTCACCGCAAAGCCTGGGTACCCACCGGGCACCAGCGATGTATCGCGCCGGACCGCGTCGCTGAAGGTCCCGAGCTGGCCGGTCGGCACGTAGCGGACAAACTGGATCGCCTGGAAGCCGGGATAGCGCTCGGCGAGATTGAGTTCGCCGATAAATTGCGCGAACTGGGCGCGGGTGACCTGGTCGTTGACGGCGAACATGCCCTTGATACTGATGAGCATGTCGAAGTAGGTCTGCAGGCGCACGCGGGTGTCGCTGGCGACCTTGTCGACGTCGCGCTGGAAGTTGTTGCGGATGCGGGCATCCTGCGCGTTACTGACCAGGATGCAGGTCCAGACGGTGAGGCAAATACCGACCGCGAAGGCCAGGTAGCCATAGGTGCGCGTCTGCCGCTTCTCCATGCGTATTTACCTCTTGAGTTCCCTTGCGGCCATCATACCGCCGGGCTGGGCCCATGTTTCAGCTTTTTTACAAATCGCCGAAACAATACTTAAAAGTAACGATTAGAATGCACTTTCCATTTTTCTATAATAACAACGGGTGAATATGAGACGTTTGCCAGCCAGCGTTGCGGCGCTGTTCCTTTCCATGACCGCGATCGCGGCCGAACCGTTCGACGACAAATTCCGCCAGCTGGAAGAAGTGCTGCCGACGCCGAACACCATCCGCAACGCCTCGGGCGCTCCCGGCCACGCGTACTGGCAACAGCGCGCCGACTACACGATCCGCGCACGCCTCGACGAAGCCAATCGCGCGATTTCGGCGACCGAGACCATCACCTATCACAACAACTCGCCGGACAGCCTGCCCTACCTGTGGATCCAGCTGGACCAGAACATCTTCCATCCCGGTTCGGATGCGCGCAGCACCTCCACCGTCGCCTCGCGCGACGCCTGGGCCAAGGCGCGCGGCGAAGAAGAAGGCATGAAGTTCGAAGGCATGCGCAGCATCCTGGAGAGCCGCACCTTCGACGGCGGCTTCAAGATCGGCGCCGTCAAGACGGCCTCCGGCCAGCCTTTGAAGTACACGATCAACAAGACCATGATGCGGATCGACCTGCCGCAGCCGATGAAGCCGGGCTCGCGCTTCACGTTCAACATCGACTTCAGCTACAACATCAATGAAGCGAAGGTGATGGGCGGGCGTACCGGCTACGAGAAGTTCGACGACGACAAGAACGACCTGTTCGAAATCGCCCACTGGTTCCCGCGCATGGCGGCCTACTACGACGTCTACGGCTGGCAGCACAAGCAGTTCCTCGGCGCCGGCGAGTTCACCCTCGAATTCGGCGACTACGACGTGCAGCTGACCGTGCCAAGCGACCACATCGTCGCCTCCACCGGCGAGCTGCAAAACCCTGGCGCCGTCCTCACGCCGGTACAGCGCGAACGCCTGGAGCGCGCGCGCACCTCCAACAAGCCGGTGATCATCGTCACCCAGAAGGAAGCCGAGGCTGCCGAGAAGAGCCGCGCCACCACCACCAAGACCTGGCACTACAAGGCAAAGAACGTGCGCGACTTCGCGTTTGCCACCAGCCGCAAGTTCATCTGGGATGCCCAGGGCTACAAAAAGGGCGGCACCAACACGATGGCGATGTCGTACTACCCGAAGGAAGGCAACCCGCTGTGGGAAAAGTATTCGACCCAGGCGATCATCCACACCATCGAGCAGTACAACAAGTATTCGCTGGACTACCCCTACCCTGCCGCGATCTCGGTCAACGGCCCGGTGGGCGGCATGGAATACCCGATGATCTCGTTTAACGGCCCGCGTCCGACCAAGGACAAGAAGACCGGCGAGCTGACTTACTCGAAGCGCACCAAATACGGGCTGATCGGCGTGATCATCCACGAGGTAGGCCACAACTACTACCCGATGATCATCAACTCCGACGAGCGCCAGTGGACCTGGATGGACGAGGGCCTGAACACCTTCGTGCAGTACATGGCACAGCAGGCGTGGGAAGAGAACTATCCGCAGTCGCGCGGCGAACCGCGCGCCATTGTCGACTACATGCGCAGCCGGAACCAGGTGCCGATCATGACCAACTCGGAGTCGCTGCTCCAGTTCGGGAACAACGCGTATGCCAAGCCGGCCGCCGCGCTGAACGTGCTGCGCGAAACGGTGCTGGGCCGCGAGCTGTTCGACTTCGCGTTCCGCGAATATGCGCAGCGCTGGAAGTTCAAGCGCCCGACACCGGCCGACTTCTTCCGCACGATGGAAGATGCCTCGGGCACGGACCTCGACTGGTTCTGGCGCGGCTGGTTCTACACCACCGACCCGGTCGACGTCAGCGTCGACGGCATCACCGAGTACGGCATCAGCAGCAAGAACCCGGACACCGAAAAAGCGCTGGCGCGGGCGCGCCGCGCCGAAGAGCCGGTATCGGTCACCGACCAGCGCAACAAGGGCATGCCGCGCCGCGTCGATGCGCAGCCGGAGCTGAAGGACTTCTACAACGAGCACGACGACTTCACGGTCACCAACAAGGACCGCAACAAGTACAACGAAACGATGGAGTCGCTGGAGGACTGGGAGAAAGCGCTGCTCGCGCAGGGCAAGCACCTGTACCTGGTCGACTTCACCAACGTCGGCGGGCTGGTCACGCCGCTGGTACTGGAAGTTGAACTCAAGAGCGGCAAGAAGTACATCGAGCGCATTCCCGCCGAAGTGTGGCGCATGTCGTCGAAGAAGATCACCAAGCTGATCGTCACCGACGAGCCGATGGTCGGCCTGACCCAGGACCCGTACTGGGAAACCGCCGACATCGACGTGAGCAACAACGCATGGCCGCGCAAGGTCACCCCGTCGCGCCTGGAGCTGTTCAAGACCAAGCGCGGCGAAGGCGACATGATGAAGGACTTCAATACGCCGTTGAAGACCAAGGCCAGGGAGCAGGACAAGGCCGCCGCGCCAGAGAAGGCCAAGGAGTGAGCCTGTCTTGCGCCGCCTGAAGTTCCTCGCCGCCGCCGCGCTGGTTTGCATCAGCGCGGCGGCGCACGCGCACCGCTACCACGCCGGCATCACCGACATGTCGTTCAATGCCCGTACCGGCAGCACCGAGATCGTGCACACCTACATGCTGCACGATGTCGAAGCGCTGCTGGCGAACCTGTACCAGCGCCGGTTCGACCTGCAAGACCCCGACGACGAAGCGGTCCTACGCAAGTACATCGAGCAGCGCTTCTACCTGCTGGCGCCGGACAAATCGCGCCTGCCGCTGCGCTGGGTCGGCGTGGCGGTCGATACGCAAAGCGTCATCATCTACCAGGAGCTGGACGCCACGCCGCTGGAGAAAATCGCCACCATCCATGACGACGTGCTGATCGATTTCCTGCCCGACCAGGTCAATACCATCAACCTGGGACCCGGGGCGGCTGTGCGCTCGCTCACCTTCCAGCGCGACAGCGTCCGCCAGCACCCATGATCACGACGCTGCGGCTGGTTGCCGTCGGCGCCCTGTGCTGCCACCTGCCCGCCTGGGCTGACCCGATGCTCCCTTCGGTGCTGATCCACAATGCGCGCGACAGCGACCTTGGCCTGGCCGATTCGGCCAGCGCTGGCAGCGTCTCGCGCCAGCAGCTCGAAGCGCGTACCGTCTACCGTCCGGGGGAACTGCTGGAGGCGGCGCCGGGCGTGCTGGTAACCCAGCACAGCGGCGAAGGCAAGGCCAACCAGTTCTTCCTGCGCGGGTTCAACCTCGACCACGGCACCGACCTGCGCTCCACCGTCGACGACATGCCAGTCAACCAGCGCAGCCATGCGCACGGCCAGGGCTGGACCGACCTCAATTTCCTGATACCCGAACTGGCGGCGCGCCTCGATTACAAAAAGGGCCCGTACTCCGCGCGCGAAGGCGACTTTGCGTCGGCCGGCAGCGTGGCGGTCACCTACGCCAACCGGCTGGCGCGCGCCATCAGCAGTGTCTCGGCGGGGCACGGCGGCTACCGCCGCGCAATGACGGCAGCGTCGCCCGAAGCATTTGGCGGCAACCTGCTGTATGCGCTGGAGCTGCTGCACAAGGACGGACCTTTTACGCGACCGGAGGACTACCGCAAGGCCAACGCCGTGCTGCGCTACAGCCGCGGATTCGCCAACAATGGTTTCAGCGTCGCCGCCATCGCCTATCGCGGCCGCTGGAATGCGAGCGACCAGGTTCCGCAGCGCGCCGTGGATGCGGGCGCAATCGGCCGCTTCGACACCATCGACCCGAGCGACGGCGGCCAGGCGCAGCGCTACAGCCTATCGGGCACGTGGCGCCGGACCGTGGCCGATTCCGCGTCGAAGGTCAACGCCTTCGTGATCCGCAACCGCACGGAGCTGTATTCGAACTTTACCTACTTCCTGAACGATCCGGTCAACGGCGACCAGTTCGCACAGCCGGACCGCCGGGTCACCAGCGGCCTGAATGCGACGCACACCTGGCACCTGCATGGCGGCCTGCGCTCGACCGACCTCACCGCTGGCCTCCAGCTCCAGAACGACAATATCTTCAATGGCCTGCACAACACGCGCGAACGCAGGCGCCTCTCCGTCATACGCGAAGACCATGTGGTCGAAGGCAGCGCCGGCATGTTCGCCGAAGCGGCCACGCAATGGAGCGGCATGTTGCGCACCACCGCCGGCGTGCGCAGCGATCACTACCGCTTCAAGGTGGCCAGCGACCGGCGCGAGAACTCGGGCAGCGCCCGCGACCACCTGCTCAGTCCTTCGCTCAGCATCGCCTTTGCGCCACGCGCCGGCGCCGAGCTGTATTTCAACGTGGGCGCGGGATTTCACAGCAACGACGCGCGCGGCACCACCGCCACAGTCGATCCGGCCAGCGGCGGCCCTGCGGATCGTTCGCCCGGCCTGGTGCGTTCGCGCGGGATCGAGGCCGGATTGCGGCTGGAGCCAGCTGCGGGCCTGCACACCAGCGTGGCCGTGTATCGGCTGGCCTTCGACTCTGAGCTGGCCTACCTGGGCGACGCAGGCGCCACCGAAGCCGGGCTGCCGAGCGTGCGCCACGGCGTCGAATGGTCGAACTATTACAAGCCGGTCAAGTGGCTGTCGGTCGACCTCGACCTGGCGTACGCGCATGCGCGCTCGCGCGGCGCCGCCGCTGGCGAACACTTTATCGCCGGCGCCGTGGAAGGCGTGGGCCAGCTTGGCGTCACGGTGGACTGGCGCGGCCCATGGTCAGGCTCGGCCAACCTGCGCTACGCTGGGCCGCGCCCGCTCGTTGAGGACAACAGCGTACGCACTGGCGGCAGCACCACCCTGAACGGGCGTATCGGCTACCGCGTCAACAACCGCCTGCGGCTGGAGCTGGAAGGCTTCAACCTGCTCGACCGGCGCGACGCGGCGATCGCGTACTTCTACGCGTCGCGCCTGCAGGGCGAAAGCGAAGCGCGCGGCGACCTGCACTTCCATCCGCTCGAACCGCGCAGTTTCCGGCTCGCCGCCATCATGCAGTGGTAGGCCCTCCCCCGCCGGCAAGCCTGAAAAATGGTACGCTTGCAAGATGACCTACGTTGAACCACCCTACACCGATCCCGCGCGGCTGTCCGCCGCATTGAAAGACGACGGCTACGCCGTGCTGCGCCCTGCCGACGTGTGCGCGCTGGCAGGCTGCTCCGAGGCCGACCTGGCCGCGCTTTCCGCCAGCTGGGACAATCTCGAACTCGATAACTACCTCAAGGACGGCGGCCGCTATCGCCGCCGCCGCCACTCATGCTTCATCCAGGACGGCGCCGGCCTGGCGCAGGCGCCGCATCGCGCCCACTGGCAGCCGGTGGAGTACAACGCCCTTCACGGCGGCATGCACCGCCTGTTCGAACCTGTCGAACCTGCCACCGTGGCGCAAGCCGGCTGGCAGCGCCTGCTTCTCAGCCTGGGCGACGTTTGCGCAAGCGTCGCGGGAGCGCGCCGCTGGTATGTGGAAGCGCACCAGTTCCGCATCGATACCCTGGAGGGCATCGGCCGCCCGACGCCTGAAGGCGCGCACCGCGACGGCGTCGACTTTGTCGCCGTGCTGCTGGTGGGCCGCAGGCATATCAAGGGCGGCGAAACGCGCCTGTTCCAGGCCGAAGGCCCGAATGGCAAGCGCTTCACCATGCTGGAGCCGTGGACCCTGCTGCTGCTCGACGACGCGCGCGTGATCCACGAGTCGACGCCGATCCAGCCGGACGGCGCCAACGGCCATCGCGACACGCTGGTATTGACGTGGCGGGCGGCCGGCTTCCAGGGCGAGCACCTGTCGTAAAAAATGTGACATTGCGCAAGCCTAAATTTCATCTTTACCGTGCGCGCAGTTCGATATAGTGTGTGGTCAAGCGGCGTGAGCCGTGGCCACAACATGGCCAGGCACGCCGCCTGGCCTGGCGCAGAGGAGCGGTTCGTTGGAACTTACGCACGACATTGATAACAAGCCTTTTGAAATCCTGATCGTCGAGGACAGCCCGACCCAGGCCGAACGCCTGCGCCGGCTGATCCAGGCGCGCTCCTACCTTGTGCGGGTTGCCGCCAACGGCAGGCTGGCGCTGGAGGCCATCAGGGAGCGCAAGCCGCACCTGGTCCTGTCGGACATCATCATGCCCGAGATGAACGGCTATGACCTGTGCAGCGCGATTAAGAACGATCCGGCGCTGCAGGACATCCCTGTCATTCTGGTCACCGCCCTGAACGACGCCAAGGACATCATCCGCGGCATCGAGTGCGGCGCCGACAATTTCGTGCGCAAGCCGTATGCCGAAGACTACCTGTTAAGCCGCATCAGGCAGATGCTGGCCAACCAGGCGCTGCGCCGCGACATGAACGTGGAAGTCGGCGTGGCGCTGTACCTGGGCGAACAGAAGCACTTCATCAACGCCGGCCGCCAGCAGATCCTCGACCTGCTGATTTCGACTTACGAACAGGCCGTGCAGGTCAATGGCGAGCTGCAGGCGCGCGAACGCCAGGTGATCGAATTGAACATGCGGCTGGCGCACCACGCATCCGAACTGGAAAACACCAACCGCGAGATCGCCCACAAGAACCTTGAGCTGGCGGAAGCGAGCCGCATGAAGTCGGCCTTCATCGCCAACATGTCGCATGAACTGCGCACGCCGCTCAACGCGATCATCGGCTTTACCGGCGCGCTGTTGATGAAGCTGGCGGGCCCGCTGACGGCCGACCAGGACAAGCAGCTCAACACGATCCGCACCAGCGCGCGCCACCTGCTCTCGCTGATCAATGACATCCTCGACGTGGCCAAGATCGAATCGGGCAAGGTAACCCTGGCGGCCGAACGGGTGCACTGCCAGAACCTGCTGAACGAAACGGCCGATACCTTGCGCCCGCTGGCCGCGCAAAAAGGCCTGGCACTGACGCTCGACCTGCCGGAAACGCCGATCATCATCGCGTCGGACCGGCGCGCGCTGACGCAGATCGTGATCAACCTTATCAACAACGCCATCAAATTTACCGAACAGGGATCGATCAGGGTCTCGCTGTCGCAACGCACGGCGGACGGCGGCTCGCTGACCGAGATTGCGGTGGTGGACACCGGCAGCGGCATCCGCCCAGACGACCAGGCCAAGCTGTTCCAGGCATTTTCGCAACTCGACTCGACCTCGACCCGCAATGTCGAAGGCGCCGGCCTCGGCCTTTACCTGTGCCAGAACCTGGCCAATCTGTTGGGCGGAACCCTGGCGCTGACCAGCGAATTCGGCCGCGGCAGCACCTTTACCCTGGCCATTCCAACCCGCGAATTCCGCTCCGCCGCATAGGGCCGCGCCTTGAGATAAGTCGTCATGACATCAAATGATTCCCACAAGCATCTAAAATTCGGCTAATGTGAGAGGGTTTAATTTGACGATACGGGGCCATTCGCCCGTTTTAAGATGCTCAAATATCAAGCTCCCCTGCGCCGCCTCGCCATGCCCGGCATCGTGGCCGCCCTTTTCCTCGCGCCGCCCGTGGCGCTCGCCAATGAACAAAGCGCGCTTGCGGAGCTGAAGTCGATCCGCGCGCTGGCCGACCACGCCGACGCCGAAGCGGCGCGCCGTATCGGGATGGTGCGCATGTCGTTGCCGGCGGATGCGTCGCCGCTGCTGCTGCGCGAGCTGGCGGACACCGAAGCGCGCGTCAGCGGCTGCGTGGCGCCGGGCGCATTGCCAGGCGCCGCGGCGCTGGCCGCCGGTGCGGCGGCTGCGGCAGGCGTTCCTGGTACCGCAAACGCCGGCAAGCCTGCGCTCGGCGTGCCCGCCCTGGGCAGCACGCCGGCCCGCGCTCCGGGCCTTGACCGCGCCAAGCCTGCCGGTTCGCGCGCCGAGGTCATCCCCCGCGCGCAGCGCTTGCGCCTGCTGGCGACGACACTGGCGGCAGTGGCCGCCGCCGCTGCAGCCGCTGCGGTCTTCATGATGTACCGGCGCGCGCAGGACAAGAGCGAGAAGCTGGCGCAGCTCAACCGCGAGCTGAACGACCAGGCGCGGCGCGACCCGCTGACCCGGCTGAAGAACCGCCGCGCCTTCCTCGACAAGATGGCCGACCGCAGCGAATCGATGCCGGTCAACCGCACCGCCACCGACTGCATCACCTTGATGAACATCGACCATTTCAGGCTGGTCAACGACCGCCTTGGGCACGATGTGGGCGACGCGGTGCTCGCTGAAGTCGGGCGCCGCCTGAACAAGGTGGTGCGCGATACCGACATGCTGGTGCGCTGGGGCGGCGAGGAGTTCCTCGTGTTTTCGCCAAACGCGCACCCGAACCAGATGCGCGTGATGCTCGAGCGGGTAATGGGCGCGGTCGGCTCCACGCCAATCCAGGTTGACGGGCACACGATCACGGTGACGATCAGCGCGGGCCTGGCCTGCGTGCCGTTCGCGGGGATTCCGGAGGACGATTTCGACTGGCAGAAGGTGGTCAGCCTGGCCGACAAGGCACTGCACCACGCCAAACAACAGGGCCGCAACCGGGCCGTGGCCGTGGCGGGTTTGTCCGCCGACGAAACCCAGGCGATGGCCGCCCTCGAAGCGGACTTTGGCCAGGCTGTCGAACAGGGCATGGTCGAAGTGATGCTGGTGCCCGGTCCTGCCGGGGCGCAGGTGAAGCAGCTCCATCCTGCTTGACCGGCGTGCAGTGCTGCTATCCCCGTCGTCGTTCCCGCGCAGGCGGGAACCGATGCCAAGCTAGCTCAGCGAGATAAATCACTTCCTCACTGATCGTCCCGGGTGTGGGTTCCCGCCTGCGCGGGAACGACGTTGTCATACCTGAGCAAAAAAAACGCCCGCAGGCCATTGCGGCGGGCGGGCGATAATCCAATGCGGAGATTGGAGGAGACAAGTCCAATATAGTCTCCCCCATGGTGCACTGCAATACGGTAAAAATACTGTATTTGCAGCGCCGCTGTCCGCCCGGCCACTGCTCCCTCCCCCCTTCAGCTCGTCGCCTCGCATCTGTGTTCGCGGCGATCTTGGCTGCCACCACTACAAGATCGCGACAACATGGCAATCGGAGCGAAGATATACTTCCCACAATTGATCCAAATAGAAACGTTGGAAAAAAATGATGATGAAGCGATGGTTTACCATGGCCGCTGCGCCGCTGGTGCTTGGCGCCTGCGCACTGGCCCCGCCCCCGGCCAGGGTCGATGCGCAGATGCCCGCCGAATGGCAAGCGCCGCTGGCCCATAACGGCAGCGTGGCCGACCTGTCGCAATGGTGGGCCGGCCACGGCGATGCGTTGCTGGCCGAGCTGGTCGAAGCGAGCCAGGCCGCCAGCCCGACCGTCGCGGCGGCCGCTGCGCGGATCGCCAACGCGCGCGCGCAACGCACCGCCGCAGGCGCCGCCCTGCTGCCCTCGCTCGACGGCTTTGCCAGCATCGACCGCGCCAGCCAGCAAAGCACCTTGCCAGGCGGGACCACGACCCAGGCCGGCGTGCAGGCGGCATGGGAGATCGACGTGTTCGGCGCGCGCCGCGCCGGGCGCAACGCGGCCGAGGAACGCTTGCTTGGCGCCGGAGCCCAATGGCACGATGCGCGCGTTGCGGTGGCCGCCGAAACGGCCAACCAGTATTACAGCCTGCGCACCTGCGAACAGCTGCTCAAGGTGGCCGAACAGGACGCCGCCTCGCGCCGCGACAGCGCGCGCCTGACCGACCTTGCCGCCGGTGCCGGCTTCCAGGCGCCTGCCAACGCCGCGCTGGCGCGCGCCAGCGCCGCCGACGCCAGCAACCGCGCCACGCAGCAGCGCGCGCAGTGCGACATCGAGGTAAAGGCACTGGTGGCGCTGGCCGCCATGCCCGAGGCCCAATTGCGCAGCAAGCTCGCAGCGTCCCCACCGGCGGCGGCGCCGGCCATCGCAATTGCCGCCCTGCCTGCGCAGGTAGTGGCGCAGCGCCCCGATGTCTACGCCGCCGAGCGCGCCGTCGCCGCCGCCAGCTTCGACGTCGGCAGCGCCCAGGCCCAGCGCTATCCGCGCCTGTCGCTACAGGGAATGATCGGCGCGGCGAACTTCCGCAGCGGGGGGGAAAACACCGAACTGACAGCCTGGACCATCGGGCCGCTGGCCCTGTCCGTGCCCATCTTCGACGCCGGCACCCGCCGTGCCAACGTCGATGCGGCGCGCGCCAACTATGAAGAAGCCGTGGTGCGCTACCGCGCCAGCGCGCGCCAGGCCGTGCGCGAAGTCGAAGAGGCGCTGGTGCGCCTCGCCAGCACCGCGGCGCGCACCGGCGACGCCCAGGCGGCGCTCGATGGCTACCGCGCCGCGTTTATCGCCGCCGAAGACCGCTACAAGGGCGGGTTCGGCAGCCTGCTCGAACTGGAAGACGCACGCCGCACCCGGCTGGCTGCCGAGAACGCCGTCGTCGCGCTGCAGCGCGAACGCAGCGCGGCATGGGTTGCGCTGTACCGCGCCGCAGGGGGCGGCTGGACCGGCACGCCGAACACCGAACCGAAACCTGAATAAGCACACATGAAAAACCTCACACTCACCCCAGCGGCGAAAATCGCCATCGCCGTTGTTGGCGTCATCGTGCTCGGCGCCATTGCCTACGCATTCACCGGCAAGCCGGACGGCGCGGCAGCTGACGAAAAGGCAGCCGCGCCCAAGCCCGCGCTCACCGTGACCACTGCGCGCCCATCCTCGGCCAGCCTGCCGATCAAGCTGGCCGCCACCGGCAACGTGGTCGCGTGGCAGGAAGCCGTCATCGGCAGCGAATCGGGCGGCTTGCGCCTGACCGAGGTGCGGGTGAATGTCGGCGACGTGGTGAAGAAGGGCCAGGTGCTGGCCGTGTTCTCCGCCGACACCGTCAACGCCGACGTAGCACAGGCGCGCGCCGCGCTGATGGAGGCGCAGGCCAGCGCCGCCGACGCCGCCGCAAACGCCGAGCGCGCGCGCAGCCTGCAGAACTCGGGCGCGTTGTCGGCCCAGCAGATCAACCAGTACATCACCGCCGAGCAGACCGCGAACGCGCGCATCGCCGCCGCGCGCGCCAGCCTCGCAGCCCAGCAGCTGCGGCTGAAGTACACGCAGGTGACCGCGCCCGACAGCGGCGTCATTTCGGCGCGCACCGCCACTGTCGGCTCGGTGGTCGGCGTCGGCACCGAATTGTTCCGCATGATCCGCCAGGGCCGCCTTGAATGGCGCGCCGAGGTGACAGCCACCGAACTGACCCGCATCAGGCCGGGCATCACCGCGCGCGTGGTCGCGGCCAATGGCAGCGCACTGACAGGCAAGGTGCGCATGATCGCCCCGACCATCGATGCGCAGACCCGCTCGGCCCTCGTCTACGTCGACCTGCCGCCGGTGATGGGGGCGACCGCCCCGTTCAAGTCGGGCATGTTCGCCAGCGGCCAGTTTGAACTGGGCGCCTCGCAGGCGATGACGGTGCCGCAGCAGGCGGTGGCGGTACGCGACGGCTTTTCCTATGTGTTCACGCTCAAGCCGGACAACCGGGTCAGCCAGCTGAAGATCAAGACGGGCCGCCGCCTGGGCGAGCGCGTCGAAGTGACCGAAGGGCTGTCGCCGGACGCGCAGATTGTCGTCAGCGGCGCGGGCTTCCTCAACGAGGGCGACCTGGTGCGCAATGTGCCGGCCGTCCAGGCCGAGGGCAAGCGATGAACTTCTCCTCCCTGTCGATCAAGAACCCGGTCCCGGCGATTATGCTGTTCGTCCTGCTGACGCTGGCGGGGCTGCTGGCCTACCGCGCCAACGCGGTGCAGGACTTCCCCGACATCGAGCTGCCGATCGTGACGGTGACCGCCACGCTGGAAGGCGCGGCGCCGGCCCAGCTTGAAACCGAGGTGGCGCGCAAGATCGAGGATTCGATCGCCACCCTGCAGGGCGTAAAGAACGTCTACACCAAAGTGCTCGACGGGGTGGCCAACATCACGGTCGAATTCATCCTGGAAAAGAACATCTCCGAAGCGGTGAACGAAGTGCGCGACGCGGTCTCGCGGGTCAAGGCCGACATGCCGGCCGAGATGCGCGACCCGGTGGTGACCAAGGCATCGACTGCCGGCCGCGTGGTGCTGACCTTCATCGCCGCTGCCGCCGAGGGCAAAGGCGGCGTGCCGCTGGACGCGCAGGAGCTCAGCTGGTTTGTCGACAATACCGTGTCCAAGCGGCTGCTGAACGTGCCTGGCGTCGGCTCGGTCAAGCGCGTCGGCGGCGTCTCGCGCGAGGTGCGCGTGGAGCTCGACGATGCGCGCATGGCTGCGCTGCGGGTGTCGGCCATCGACGTCTCGCGCCGCCTGAGGCTGGTGCAGCGTGAAGAACCTGGCGGACGCGGCGACGTCAGCGGCGCCGAGCAGTCGGTGCGCACCATCGCCACCGTCAAGACGGCGACGGAACTGTCGGCAATGGACATTCCGCTGGCAGACGGCCGCCACGTCCGGCTGGACCAGATCGCGACCGTCACGGACACCGTGGCCGAGCCGCGCGCGGTGGCCGAATATAACGGCAAGCGGGTGGTCGGCTTCGAGGTATTCCGCACCAAGGGCGCCAGCGAAATCGCGGTGGCGGACGGCGTGCGCGCCGCCATCGCCAAGCTGGGCGACGAGCACCAGAACGTGCAGCTCAAGCAGGTGATCGACAACGCCGCGCCGGTAGCCGAAAACTTCGAAGGCTCGATGGAGCTGCTGTACGAAGGCGCGCTGCTGGCCGTGCTGGTGGTGTGGTGGTTCCTGCGCGACTGGCGCGCGACCCTGGTCGCCGCCGCCGCCCTGCCGCTGTCGGTGATCCCCGCCTTCCTCGGCCAGTACTGGTTCGGCTACACGCTCAACACCGTCACCTTGCTGTCGCTGGCCCTTGTGGTCGGGGTGCTGGTCGACGACGCCATCGTCGAGATCGAGAACATCTCGCGCCACCTGCGCATGGGTAAAACCCCGATGGAGGCGGCGATGGAAGCGGCCGACGAAATCGGCATGGCCGTCATCGCCACCACCTTCGCGCTGGTGGCGGTGTTCCTGCCTACCGCCTTCATGGGCGGCATTCCTGGGCTGTTCTTCAAGCAGTTCGGCTGGACCGCGGTTCTGGCGATCCTGGCGTCGCTGGTGGTGGCGCGCCTGCTCACGCCGATGATGGCGGCGTACATCCTCAAGCCCGCCAAACACGGCGAGGAGAAAGACGGCTGGATCATGCAGCGCTACATGCGTGCCATGAAATGGTGCCTGCGCCACCGGCTTGCCACCGCCATCGCCTCGGGCCTGTTCTTTGTCGGCTCGCTGATGCTGGTGCCGCTGCTGCCGACCGGCTTCGTGCCGCCGGCCGACCGCGCCCAGACCTTGATCAACCTCGAACTGCCGCCCGGCTCGACGCTTGCCGAAACGCGCGCCGTGGCCGAGCAGGCGCGCATGGCGGCGATGCAGGTCAAAGGCGTCACGGGCGTATTCAGCTCGATCGGCGGCGGCTCCAGCGGCGACGCGTTCGCGCCAGGCGCGGCGGCCGAAGCACGGCGCGCGGTGCTGACCCTGACCACCTTGCACCGCGACGACCGCGACGAGTCGATGGACGAGCTGGAATCGGCGATCCGCACGCGCCTGGACCAGATCCCCGGCGCAAAATTCACCGTCGGCCCGGCCGACACCGGCGTCAAGATGCAGCTGGTCTTGCAAAGCGAAGATCCGGCCGCGCTGACGGCCGCGGCGCAGCGCGTGGAGCGCGAACTGCGCACGCTCAAGGGCATCGGCAATGTCAGCTCCAGCGCGTCGCTGGTGCGTCCCGAGATTATCGTGCGGCCCGACTTCGCGCGCGCGGCGGACCTGGGCGTGACGGCGGCCTCGATCGGCGAGACGGTGCGCGTGGCGACGGCGGGCGATTACGACGTCGCGCTGACCAAGATGAACCTGTCCGAGCGCCAGGTGCCGATCCGGGTCAAGCTGCCGGACGCGGTGCGCGCCGACCTGGCGGCGATCGAGCGCCTGAATGTTCCGGGAAAGAATGGCCCGGTCATGCTGGCCAATGTGGCGACGGTGACGATGGAAAGCGGGCCCGCCCAGATCGACCGCCTGAACCGCAGCCGCAATGTGACGCTGGACGTGGAGCTGTCGGGCCGTTCGCTCGGTGAAGTCAATGACGAAGCGCGCGCGCTGCCGTCGATGAACAGCCTGCCGCCATCGGTCACCGTGGCCGAGCTGGGCGACGCGCAGGAGATGGCCAACCTGTTTGCCAGCTTCGGCATCGCGATGACGATCGGGGTGCTGTGCATTTATGGCGTGCTGGTCCTGCTGTTCAAGGACTTTATGCAGCCGATTACCATCCTGGCTGCGCTGCCGCTGTCGATTGGCGGGGCCTTTGTGCTGCTGCTGTTGACCGGGAAGGCGCTGTCGATGCCGACCATGATCGGCCTGATCATGCTGATGGGGATCGTGACCAAGAACTCGATCCTGCTGGTGGACTACGCGATCCTGGCGCGCGAGGCGGGCATGAACCGGTTTGACGCGCTGGTCGACGCATGCCACAAGCGCAGCCGCCCGATCATCATGACGACGATTGCGATGGGTGCGGGCATGATGCCGCTGGCGCTGGGCTGGGGCGCGGACCCGAGCTTCCGTTCGCCGATGGCGGTGGCGGTGATTGGCGGCCTGATTACATCGACCCTGCTCAGTTTGCTGGTCGTGCCGGCGGTGTTCACCTATATCGACGACCTGGAGCATTTGCTCAAGCGCGGGATGGCGCGGATGCGCAGGCGCAAAGGCGCCGCCGCGCCCACCAAGGCCGAAACGGCTGCCGAAGCGCCCGCGCGCGGCCACTAGAAAATGCCCGTCGTTCCCGCGAAGGCGGGAACCCATGGCACTCGAACAATGAGCAAATCGCTACGCCACTAAGCTTGCCTGTTATGGGTTCCCGCCTGCGCGGGAACGACGACGGAGTGGATAACGCCGGCGCAAGCCGGCGTGCTCACATCTGCCTACCGCTTACACCATCGGCGGATCGGTCTCGCGGGCGAACGAGCGGTGCGTCGCCAGCGCTTCCTTGAACGCGGCCAGCGCCTGCTTCAGGTCTTCGCCGTGCGCGCCCAGCAGCGCAGGATCGTCCGAGCCGTCCGGCAGCGCCGGCGGGACGCTGGCTTTGGCAAGCAGGCCAGCGCCAGCGCCCAGCACGAGGATCGGCTTGCAGTGGCGGTACTGCTCGCGCACGAAGTCGAGTGCATGCGCGTCGCGGCTGAGCGCGTTGACGGCGTCTTCGCCATCGGGCACCACCACCGCGTCGTACAGCACCGAAGGACCGGCCTCCAGCGAGATCTCCACATCGAGCATGCCGCCATCTTTCGCCTTGACCTTGCCCAGCGTGCTGGCCACCACGCGCGGTACCGCGCCGTCGGCCAGCAGCGAGTCGTAGATGGTGCGGACCATCGCGGCGTCGACGCCATGCGCCACCAGGATGGCAACGCGACGCGTCTTGATCCCGGTTTCTCCCGGACGGCTCAGCAGCGACAGCGCCGGCGATGGCTCGTATTCCGGCGCCGGACGGTCAGTGGCCAGCGGCAGCGGCGCCGGGACTTCCATGCCAAGGCCGGCCGCGACATCGCCCGCCAGGGTGGCGTCGACATTGGCCAGCAATGCCAGCACGCGTTCGCGCACTGCCGGTACCTGGACCCGCGTCAGCTCGAAGCGGAATGCGTTGGCAATGTGGGCCTGCTCGACCGGCGTCTGGCTGTTGAAGAACAGCGTCGCCTGCGAGTAGTGGTCGGCAAACAGTTCCGGCTTGCCGCGTACCTTGTCTTCGGCGATGCGTTCCGGGAAGGTGGTGAAGCCTTTGGCCATGCCAGCCTGGAACGGACAGCCGCCCGCCAGCGAGTTTGGCTCGTAGTTGACGCGGCCACGGTTGACGGCCTGGCGGTGCATGCCGTCGCGCTGGTTGTTGTGGACCTGGGTCACTGGCGCATTGATCGGGATTTCGTGGAAGTTCGGGCCGCCAAGGCGGGTCAGCTGCGTGTCGAGGTAGGAGTGGATGCGGCCCTGCAGCAGCGGGTCGTTGGAGAAGTCGATGCCCGGCACGACGTGGGCCGTGCAGAAGGCGACCTGCTCGGTCTCGGCAAAGAAATTGTCGGGATTGCGGTCCAACACCATCTTGCCCAGCGGGAGCAGCGGTACCAGTTCTTCCGGCACCAGCTTGGTCGGGTCGAGCACGTCGAAGCCGAAACCTTCAGCCTGTTCTTCGGTGAACACCTGCACTGCCAGTTCCCATTCAGGGAAGGCGCCCGCTTCGATCGCTTCCCACAGGTCGCGGCGGTGGAAGTCGGGGTCGGCGCCGGCGATCTTGGCCGCTTCGTCCCAGACCAGCGAGTGCGTTCCTTGCAGTGGCGTCCAGTGGAATTTGCAGAACCGCGACTCGCCTGCGGCATTGACCAGGCGGAAGGTGTGCACGCCGAAGCCTTGCATCGTGCGGTAGCTGCGAGGGATGGCGCGGTCGGACATCTGCCAGAGCAGCATGTGGGCCGATTCCGGCATCAGCGAGACGAAGTCCCAGAAGGTGTCGTGCGCGCTGGAGGCCTGCGGCATCTGGTGGTGCGGCTCAGGCTTGACGGCATGCACCAGGTCGGGGAACTTCATCGCGTCCTGGATGAAGAAGACCGGGATGTTATTGCCGACCAGGTCCCAGTTGCCCTCTTCCGTGTAGAACTTGACGGCGAAGCCGCGCACGTCGCGCACGGTATCGGCGGAACCGCGCTCACCGGCGACGGTCGAAAATCGAACGAACACCGGCGTGCGCTTGCCGGCCTGCGAGAACGGGTTGGCGCGCGTGAGGTCGCTGAAGTCCTTATACGCTTCAAAGTAGCCGTGCGCTGCCGATCCGCGCGCGTGGACCACGCGCTCGGGAATGCGCTCGTGGTCGAAATGGGTGAGTTTTTCACGGAGGATAAAGTCCTCCATCGCTGTTGGTCCGCGTAAGCCGACCTTCAGCGAATTCTGGTTGTCCGCAACCGGCACGCCCTGGTTGGTGGTCAGCATCTGGCCCGAGCTGTCGGCGCGCACGCGGTCGAGCGGGCCATTGCCTGGATTGGTGCCAATGGGCGGCACGCCGCTGCCCACTTTTGCCGACACGGCGTTTTCGGTGCTGGTGCTGCCCGTGGCGGCCAGCGTTTCCGGCTCCGCGGTGGCGCCGGCTTGCGGCGTGCGCGCGGCCTCGCCGTGCTCGCCTGGCTTGTTCGGATTGAAAGGCATCTCAGCCGCCAGGTTCATGCCGGCGACCTTGTTTTCGCGCAGCTGCTCGGCGACGTCGTTCTTCATGCCCAGGCTGGAAGGCGGCTGGGCGGCGGACGGACCTGAAACGGTACTGAGAATGGAACCGGCGCCGTCAGTGGACTGCCCGTTCTTTTTACGTGTGGCCATTTGGTACCTCTGAATTTTTGGGGATGGGAATATGGGGACGCAAAAACGCGTCCGGCCGCGCGAAGGCGACCGGAGCTTGCAGGTTCTGCGCCTGCCATGGGAGCTGGCAGGCGCAGCGCCTGGATTAGTGGCGACGGCCGCCGAGGATCTTCGACAGCAGGTAGCCTGCAGCCAGTGCACCCAGCACTGCCGTGCCCGGGCTGTTGCGCACGTATTCGCGGCCGGTCGCCGTGAAGTTGTTGTACGCATCCGTCACCTGGCGCTTGCGCTCGTCCATCTTGCCCGACGCGCCGGAGAACATTTCCGACATCTTGTCGACGCCGGCATGCGCGCTGCTGACCATGCGGTCAACGGCTGGCTGGGCCGAGTCGGCTGCCTTGTCGATGGCCTTGTGCATGTCGTCGGCGTTCTTTGGCATGCCCTTGTCCATGTCCCTGCCCATCGAGGTGGAGGCGCCGGAGGCCATCGAGCCTGCGCTGCCGCTGCCCATGCTGCCGCTGGTCGACGACGCGCTGCTGCCCATCGAACCGCTGGCCTGGTTGCCGCTGGAAGAAGGGCCGCCGGTGGCCGACGAACCGCTGGCCTGGTTGCCACTCAGCGAGGAGCCCGAGCTGCCCGGCGAACCGCTGGCCATGTTGCCGCTGGACGAGGAACTGCCGCCCAGCGAGCCGCTGGCCATGCTGCCGCCGCTTGTCGACGAAGCTTTGTTACCGGACGAGCCGCTTGCCGAGTTGCCGCTCGACGAAGCCGAGCCGCTGCTGGCCTGGGTGCCGCCGGTCGATGGGGATTGCTTGTTCAAGGTATCGCCCTTTGACGAACCCATGTTGCCCGAGCTGCTGGAGCCCAGGTTGCCCGAACCGGAGACACTTGGGGAGCCGCTGCTCGACTGCGTGCCGCCGGCGCCTTTTTGTGCGGAATCCTTACCGATAGTGCTGCCCGTTCCCTCGTTCGACTTTTGATTATCCATGATCCATTCCCTTTAAATAGTTATACCAATGCGGCGTGAAGCGATCGACCCTTCAACATTTTTTCCCAACCCGGCCTCGATCAAACCGTTGGCGATGTCCGGCTGTGAATTCGGATGAGCGAATACAAAAAATATAACGTTGAGGAGATGCTCACTGTGCGCTGACTAACAGAGCCGTGACATGAAGGAAATGCAGCAACGGCGGGCTTTCTACAGGAAAATAGCTAAGAGGAATTGAAAGAGTTCAGGCGGAAATTTATTGATTTCCGCATGACATTAAACGAGGCCGGCAGCGGTGTCCGGCCCGCCGCTGTTTCAGGCTGCTGGCAACGCGGGCAGACAGCGTGGTCCGCCCAGCAAGATATCGCTGTAAGGCGCTGGCCCGTCGCCGATGACGATGCCATCTTCGGTGATTTCGAACAGGCGCATGTCGCGGCTGTGCGCGCTTCCACGCACCTTGACCACCGAAACGATGGTCTTGAGCTGAGCGCCAATTTCGATAAAGCGCTGCACGATAATCGCGTCAACCAGGAAGGCATTGCCGTAAGGGCTGAACCGGAAGTCGCTGAAACGGTCTTCCAGCTCGCTGGTCATCAGCAAGGTCACGCCCTTCTCGCTCAGCACGGTTGTCATCCGGTACAGCGATTCGCGGAAATCTACCCGGAACTCGGGCGCCAGCGCCAGTTCGAAGCCGGACAGTGAGTCGAGCACCACCCGTTTGGCGTCCAGGCGATCGATCATCTTGACGATCTCGTGCAAGGTTTCGTCGACCGAGACATCGAGGGAGCGCACGTTGAGCAGTTCGACCCTGCCACTGTCCACCAGCTTGTCGAGCTTGTCGTTCATCATCTGGCTCGGGGTCTTCTCGAACAGGGCGAGCACCGCAGTCTCGCCGACGCGCGCGCCTTCGGCCAGGAACTCCGTCGCCAGCATGGTCTTGCCGCTGCCGGATGGTCCGACGACCAGGATCGAATAGCCCACCGGAACGCCACCGCCGAGCATCTGGTCCAAGGTGGCCACGCCCGTCGATATCCGTCCCGTCCGATCGGCGCGGCGGGCCTGCCCGGAAGGTTCAGGCGCGGGCAGGATACGCGGGAAAATCTCGATGCCGGTGCGGTCGATACGGAAAGTATGCAGTCCTGGCCGGTGCTTGAGTCCGCGCATCTTCAGCACCTGGATCTTGCGCACCATGGCATTCCGGTGCACGTTCTGGGTCAGCCAGATGATGCCGTCGGCAACCGTGAAAATCGGGTTGCGGTCGGCCTCGTTGACCAGGTATTCGCCGACCAGGAAGGTGGTGGCATTCCAGCCTGTCATCTGGGTCACCAGCTTTTGCACGAAAGCCTGCAAGGCATGCACTTCCCGGTGTTCGCCCTTGGCGCCCTCGACGAAGGAGCGGAAGGAATCGATGAAGACCAGCGCGGGCGAATGGAGGCGCACCTGTTCGCAAATCTGGGCCAGCACGTCGTCATAGTTGCCGCCCTCGACTTCCGCCGCCAGGCTGATGAACTGGATCGAGCTGTCGACCTTGCCGAAATCGAAAAAGCTGAACTGCTGCTGATAGCGCAGCATCTTGACCGGCGGCTCGCCCATTGCGGTGAAAAACAAGGCCTTGCGGCCGGGGTGGGCAAGCGAAAACATGATCTGCTGCGCGAAGGTAGTCTTGCCGCTGCCTGGCGAGCCGCCGATGATGTTAAACGACAGCTCCGGCAGGCCGCCGCCCAGCACCGTGTCAAGGCCGGGAACCCCGGTCTGGGCCAGTGGCAGTTCAAGTTTCTCAGTCATTTCGATTTGCTCCGGTTTTCTTTAAGATCGGCAACGATTGGGAAGATAGCCCGCACAAATTGCTCGGTCAGGCGGGCGCCGATCAATGTATTGAGCTGATTCAGGTAGGTCATCAGCATGGCAGAGGTGGCCGCGAGGATCGCCTCTCGTTCAACTTGTTCCATGGCGGTGCGCAGGCCGTCGTAGGGCGGCGTGGACATGCCGGGACCGGCAAACGGCCCCAGCCAGGGGAAGGCGGCCTGGTTCGCTTCGATGCTGCGCACGACAATCAACTGCACGCTGGCCGGACCGATGAGCGGCACGAACTTGCCGGCCAGCCGCTGCCATATCATGATGGCCTCATGCGCTGCGTCCGGGGCGGGTGCGGCGCGTAACGTGCGGGTAATGTCGGACAGCAACCGCGCGGTCAGGGGCACGATGGTGCTTTCGACGCCGGGACGGCAACATACGCGGGCAGCAGTGCTTTCACGATTCGGATCCGTAAGGGTTATGTTGTCATTTTATCCGATCGCGCGGGGTCTGCCGCGGCCTCGGGGAGCAGCAGCGGAAGCGACACCGACACCGAGGTGCCATGCGAGCGCACGCTTTTCACGGAAACCTTGCCGCCGAGGGAAGCGAGCCGCTCGCGCATGGCGCGCAGCCCGTAGCCATCTGGCTTGCTGCGGCTGCCACGCTGGATTCCCACCCCATTGTCCGAGACCACCATGGTCAGGGTTCCCGGCAAGGCACGCAGGATCACGTCGACCCGGGTGGCGCGGGAATGGCGCAGGATATTGCTCAGGCATTCCTGCAGGGCGCGGTAGATGGCCAGTATTTGCTCATCGCCCAGGTGCAGGTCCCTGGCCCGCTGATCCATTCCCAGGTGGCTGGCGATGCCGCTGGTACGGCGGAACTGGGCCAGCTCATGCTCGATGGCCGCCTCCAGGCCCAGTTCGATCTCGAACGGACGCAATGCGGCGATCAGGGTACGCACGGTGACGATCGCGCCGTCGATATTGTCGAGCGCCGAGCCCACCCAGCTGCGCAGCTGCGGGTGGCTGTCGCCGGCAAGCTGGGCCAGGCTGGACACGTCCAGCCGCAGGGCCAGCAGGTTCTGGCCCAGGGCGTCGTGGATTTCCTGGGACACGCGCTTGCGCTCTTCTTCCTTGAGCTGCAGCTGGCGGATCAGCAGGTCGTGCAAGCTCTGCTGTGACTGGCGCAGCGCCGTTTCGGCCCGCTCGCACTGGAAAATCTTGGCGACCAGCGCCTCGTTGACGAGCATCTGCTCGTCGCTCAACTGGGCCGCGGCGGGTGGCGGCATGCTCGCTTCAGCGTCCGATTTACCGTCGGCGTTGCCGGTGGCCGTTGCGGGAAGCAGGCCGTAGCGCTGTTCGATTTTACGGATGAGGCGAAGGGCGCGCTCGGTGTCGCGCCCGGCAGCATCGACGCGGGGGGAAAGGGTTGGCGTACGCATGGTCAGCTCGCTCAGTAGTAAGCCTTTGCCGGCTGGTCGCCGAATGATTATCACACCAAATAAAACCAAGCGCCCGCGCACATGCGCCATGGGTCCTGTTGATGATAATTCTATCGTCAGGGATGCCCCTAAGGACGGTGCCGAACAGCAAAATGCAAACTTTTTATGGTAAATGTTGCAAAAAGAAAAAAGGGCTACCAGCGACGCTGATAACCCTTTGTTCCTGCTACTGTTCTGGTGCCGCTTGCCGGAATCGAACTGGCGACCTTTTCATTACGAATGAACTGCTCTACCAACTGAGCTAAAGCGGCGAAGACCGATATTCTAGCAAAGTTTCGCCAACTCTTGCTACCCCGAATCAGCGAAACTTGCCATTTTCTGAATAAAAACGCCGCTTACGCCTCGTGGTAGCTGGTCACGCGCTCGACTTCGCTCTTGGACCCGAGGAAAACCGGCACGCGCTGGTGCAGCTTCTTAGGAGGAATGTCGAGGATGCGCTGGCGCCCATCGGTGGCAGCGCCGCCGGCCTGTTCGACGATCAGCGCCATCGGGTTCGCTTCGTACATCAGGCGCAGCTTGCCTGGCATCGAGGTGTCGCGCATGTCGGCCGGGTACATGAAGATGCCGCCGCGGTTCAGGATGCGGTGCACATCGGCCACCATCGAGGCGATCCAGCGCATGTTGAAATCTTTCTCGCGCGGACCAGTCGCGCCTGCCAGCATTTCGCTGACATAACGCTGCACCGGCGGATGCCAGTGGCGCTGGTTCGACATATTGATCGCAAATTCCTTGGTCGTCTCCGGAATCGTCATATTGCGCTGGGTGAGCACCCACGAACCCATTTCGCGGTCCAGGGTGAAGCAATTCACGCCGTTGCCCGTTGTCAACACCAGCATGGTCTGCGGTCCGTACACGGCGTAGCCTGCCGCCACTTGCGAGCTGCCTGGCTGCATGAAGTGCTCTTCCGTTGGCGTGCCCATGCCGTCCGGCGCCTTGAGCACCGAGAAGATGGTGCCGATCGAGACGTTGACGTCGATGTTCGACGAGCCGTCCAGCGGATCGAACAGCAGCATGTATTCGCCCATCGGATAGCGGTTCGGGATCGGGTGGATGGACTCCATTTCTTCCGATGCCATGGCCGCCAGGTGGCCGCCCCACTCGTTCGCTTCGAGCAAGATCTCGTTGGAAATCACGTCCAGTTTCTTCTGCACTTCGCCCTGGATGTTTTCGGTGTCGGCGCTGCCGAGGATATCGCCCAGCGCACCTTTGCTGACCGAATGGCTGATGGTCTTGCAAGCGCGCGCGACGACTTCGATCAGCAAGCGCAGCTCGGCGGGAATGGAATTGTTGTGACGCTGTTCTTCAACCAGGTACTGCGTGAGACTGACGCGTTTCATGGACTTCCTTCAGTTTTGTTTGAATTGTTTTTGCCGTCGTTAATTGGTGAGCGCTTTGCTGACAACTTCGTTCACGTCGTTCGACAGTTTCCCCGAGCCGGAGACTTTCTGCAGTGCACCCTTCATCTGCGTCTGCAATGCCGGCGCGTAACGGCGCCAGCGATCCATCGAACGCGCCAGGCGGCTGGCAACCTGCGGGTTGAGCGCGTCGAGCGCCTTCACCTGCTCGGCCCAGAACGCGTAGCCGCTGCCATCCGGGGCGTGGAACTGTGCCGGGTTGCCATTGCAGAAGTTGAAGATCAGGCTGCGCGCGCGGTTTGGATTCTTCAGGGTGAACGCCGGATGCTTCATCAGCTCGCGCACCGCCGCGACATCGGTGCCCGGCGCCGCAGCCTGGATCGCAAACCACTTGTCGACCACCAGCGCCTCGTTGTCGAACTCGGCGTAGAAGCGCTCGAGCGCGTCGGCCGCGCCGGGCGCCGCCGAATGGATCAGCGACACCAGCGCGGCAACGCGGTCGGTCATGTTGCCGGCGCGGTCGAACTGGCGCTGCGCCAGCATGTTGATGTCATCGTCAGGCGCTGCCGACAGGTAAGCCAGGGCCAGGTTCTTCAGGCCGCGCTTGCCGGCCGAGACGGCGTCCGGGCTGTACTCGCCCGGCGTCTGGTTGGCTTCATACTGCGCCAGCAGTTCCTTGCGCAAGCTGGTGCCGATGGTGTGGCGCATGGCCTGGCGCGCCAGGTGGATGGCTTGCGGGTTCACCATATCCATCTGCTCGGCCACCATGCTCTCGGACGGCAGCAACAGGGCGTTTTCACGGAACGCGGCATCGAGCGACGCGTCGACCAGGATCTTGCGCATGGCGTCGATGAAGGTGTCGTCCAGCGCCAGCTTGTTGCCGGACCCGACGGCGGCGGTCATCTTCAGCAGGCGTTCCATCGCCAGCCGCTGGCCCGCTTCCCAGCGGTTGACCGGGTCGCTGTCGTGGCTGAACAGATGCAACAATTGCTCGTCGGTGTAGGGATACTCAAGCACGACCGGCGCGGAAAAGTCGCGCAGGATCGATGGAGTCGGCTCTTCCTTGATTCCGGTAAAGCGGAAAGTCTGCGATGGCTCGGTGAGTTCGAGAATGGCCGTCGTGCCTGCCTTGGCGCCATCCAGGGTCAGGTGCATGTCCTTGCCGCTGGCGCCCAGCAGGCCGACGGCGACAGGAATGTGGAACGGCAGCTTGTCCGGCTGGCCGGGGGTTGGCGGGCAGCTTTGGGTCAGGGTCAGCGCAAAGGCGCCGGCGCCAGCGTCATAGCGGCCCGATGCGGTGACCACCGGGGTACCGGCCTGGCTGTACCAGCGTTCGAACTGCGCCAGGTCGCGGTTGTTGGCGTCCGCCATGGCCGCGCGGAAGTCGTCGCACTCGACAGCCTGCTCGTCGTGGCGTTCGAAATACAGGTCCATGCCCTTGCGAAAACCCTCGCGGCCCAGCAGGGTCTGGTACATGCGCACGACTTCGGCGCCCTTTTCGTACACGGTGACCGTGTAAAAATTGTTGATTTCGACGAAGGAGTCTGGCCGCACCGGGTGGGCCATCGGGCCTGCGTCCTCAGGAAACTGTGCCTGGCGCAAGGTGCGCACCTGCTCGATGCGGGTGACGGCGCGGCCGCTGTCGGTGCCGATCATGTCGGCCGAGAACTCCTGGTCGCGGAACACGGTGAGGCCTTCCTTCAAGGACAGCTGGAACCAGTCGCGGCAGGTGACCCGGTTGCCGGTCCAGTTGTGGAAGTACTCGTGGCCCACCACCGCTTCGATGCCGGCGTAGTCGACGTCGGTCGCGACGCGCGGGTTGGCCAGCACGAACTTGGTGTTGAAGATGTTCAGGCCCTTGTTTTCCATCGCGCCCATGTTGAAGTCGCTGACGGCGACGATCATGAAGCGGTCGAGGTCAAGTTCGAGGCCGAAGCGCTCCTCGTCCCAGCGGATGCTGTTTTTTAGCGACTGCATCGCGTAGTCGGTCTTGTCGAGGTTGCCGTCTTCCACCCACACCTGCAACAAGGCGTCGCGGCCATCCTTCAGCCGGAAGGTTTCTTCCTGGCAGACCAGCCTGGCCGCGACCAGCGCGAACAGGTAGGACGGCTTTTTGAACGGATCTTCCCACTTGGCGTAATGGCGGCCATCGCCGAGGTCGCCCTCGTCGATCAGGTTACCGTTCGACAGCAGGACCGGGTATTTCTTCTTGTCCGCGCGCAGCATCACGGTGAACTTCGCCATCACATCCGGGCGGTCCGGGAAATAGGTGATCGAGCGGAAGCCTTCCGCCTCGCACTGGGTGAAGAAATTACCGTTGGAGACGTAGAGGCCGTTCAGCGTCGTGTTCTTGACGGGCGCGGTCAAGGTTTCGATTTCCAGGGTCACCTCGTCGGGCGCAGACGGAATGCGCAGCATGTCGCCTGAAATATCGTAATCGCCGGGATGCAAGGTCTTCCCGTTCATGCGCAGCGTCACCAGTTGCAGGTTCACCCCATGCAGTTCGATGCCCTCCCCCACGCTGTCCGGATTGCGGACCATCGCCAGCCGGCTTGCCACGATGGTGCGGTCCGGGTCCAGGTCAAAGCCCAGCTCGACGGTGTCGACCAGGTAGGTTGGCGGCGTGTAGTCTTTCCGGTAGATAGTCTGGGGGGTATCTGTACGCATAGGAAATCGGACTTTGGCAGGTGGACAGGCGGCTATTCTACCAATACCTGCCAGATGCACACTTCACAATATTCGTTGTAACGTCATGTGCACCGGGTAACATTCTGTAAATAATCTGCGAAAATACAATTCAGAACATAAAGTTACTTTGGGTGGACTACGCCCGCGAGACGGAGAAACCAAGATGAAACGCCTGATGATTGCCGCGACCGCTGCGCTGACCCTGCTGCTGACCGGTTGCGCCACGACCATTCGCAGCAATGTGACCACCTTCCACCAATGGCCCGACCAGCTGCCGGACAAAACCTATGTGTTCGAAGCGCCGCCGGTGCAGGACGACACGCTGGAATGGCGCAATTACCAGAACATGGTACGCGGCGAGCTGACGCGGCTTGGTTTCCAGGATGCCGGGGCGACAGGCACGCCGACGCTGGCGGTATCGATGCGCTTCATGACGACCGACATACCGGTGCGCGTGATCGAGCCGGTGTTCTCGCACTTCGACCATTACTGGATGCCGCGCACGGCCTTCATGCGCCCGTACCGCCGCGGTTACGGCTACTGGCGCGGCTGGTACAGCCCGTTCTACGACCCGTTCTGGTACGGCACGCCGTCCTACCAGGAAACCATCGTCCACCACTACCGGCGCGAGCTGCAGGTGGGGATCAAGTCGATCAAGGACGGCAAGCGGCTGTTCGACGTCACGGTGCATAACCTGAGCCGCAACATGTCTACGCCCGATATCATGCCGGCGCTGGTGCAGAGCGCGTTTGCGGAGTTCCCGGGTGTCAGTGGGGTTGCGCGCACTGTTGAACTGAAGCGCGAGCCGAAGTAGGAACGCCGGTGGCATGCCGCGCGGAGGCGGGCTTCGCCCTTGTCCGCCCTACACCCCACGGCGGTTCGTAGGGCGGACAAGGGCGCAGCCCGCCTCCGCCGAATTCATTACGGCAGCAAAATCGACGACCCTGTCGTCTTGCGCGCCTCGAGATCGATATGCGCCTGCGCGGCATCGGCCAGGCTGTAACGCTGGTTAATCTCGATCTTCACCTTTCCGCCCTCGACCATCCCGAACAAATCGGCCGACATCTCCTCCATGTCCTTGCGGGTGGCGGCATAAGCAAACAAGCTCGGCCGCGTAACAAACAAGGAACCACGCGACGCCAGCTCATTCAATCCAAACGGCTCCACCGGCCCGGAGGCATTGCCGAAACTGACCATCAGCCCACGCGGGCGCAGGCAGTCGAGCGAGCCGAAGAACGTGTCCTTGCCGATCGAGTCGTACACCACCGACACCTTCTCGCCATGGGTAATCTCGGCCACCCGCGTGACGAAATCTTCGGTGTTGTAATTGATGACATGCGTGCAGCCATGGGCGCGCGCCAGCTCGGCCTTGGCGTCCGAACCCACCGTGCCGATCATGTTCACGCCCATTGCGCGCGCCCACTGGCACGCGATCAGCCCGACCCCGCCGGCCGCCGCGTGGAACAGGATGGTGTCGCCGCGCTTGAGCTGGGTGGTGCGGTTGAACAGGTACTGCACCGTCAGCCCCTGCAGCATCATCGCCGCCGCCGTCTCGAACGAAATCGCATCGGGCAGGCGCATCAGCAAGGAGGCAGGCATGTTGCGCAGCTGCGCATACGCCCCGTTGGGGCCGCCCGCGTAGGCCACCCGGTCGCCCACCTTCACCTCGGTCACGCCCTCGCCGACCGCCTCGACCACGCCGGCGCCTTCCTTGCCCAGGCCAGCCGGCAATGGCTGCGGGTACAGGCCGGTGCGGAAGTAGACGTCGATGAAGTTGATGCCGATGGCGTGGTGGCGCACGCGCGCCTCGCCGGGGCCAGGATCGCCCACTTCCACGTCGACATACTCCATCACTTCCGGCCCGCCGGTGCGGTTGATGCGAATCGCCTTTGCCATACTCTGTTCTCCTTGTAGTGTCATTTGCGTGCCGCGAGCTTCAGCTGCGACAAGACCAGGTGCGCGGTCGACAGGTTGGTGGCGCAGGCCACGTTATGCACGTCGCAAGCGCGCACCAGCGCGTTGATGTCCGGCTCGTGCGGCTGCGGGGTCATCGGATCGCGCAGGAAGATCACCGCGTCGATCTGGCCGTCGACCAGGTGGGCGCCGATCTGCAGGTCGCCGCCGAACGGGCCGGAGTGCTTGCGGTCGATCGTCAGGCCCAGCTCATTGGCCAGGCGCCCGCCCGTGGTGCCGGTGGCAACCAGGTGGCAGCCGCGCAAGAAATCGATGTACTGGGCGGCCAGCGTGATCATGTCGTCTTTTTTCATGTCGTGCGCAATCAGCGCGATACGTGGTTTCATGCCTGCATTTTCCGGTTATTGGTTGATCGAAGCCCGCTACTTTTTTCTGGACAGCATGTAGATCCCGCCGAGCACCAGGGCGGTGCCGGCAAGCTGGACCGACGTGATCGGCTCGCCCAGCACCAGTGCTCCGAGGAACAAGGTCGACACCGGGCCGACCATGCCGGCCTGGGACGCCGTTGCCGCGCCGATGCGCTGGACCGCGTACATCGTCATAAACACTGGGAAGATAGTACAGAAAATCCCGTTCACCAGCGACAGCCAGTACACCTCGGCCGGCTGGATCAACAGCGCGGCCGGGCGCAACGCGAAGAACTGCGCGATGCAAGCCACGCTCGACACGCACATCGCGTACGACACCAGCCGCAGCGTGCCGATGCGCTTGACCAGTTCGCCGCAGAACAGCAGGTAAAGCGCGTAAGAGATAGCCGAAGCGACCACCAGCGAGGAGCCGAGCACGGCGTTGCCAGCGCCGCCATGCAGGTCATGCACGAACACCAGCACGATGCCGCCATACGACGTGGCCAGCGCGGCCCACTCGATGCGGCTGATGTGGCGTTTCAGGAAAACCGAGGTCAGCAGGAGCACGAACGTCGGCGTCAGGAACAGGATCAGCCGTTCAAGGCCGACGCTGATGTACTGCAAGCCGAGAAAATCGAGGAAGCTGGACAAGTAATAGCCGATCAATCCCAGCCCGAGGATGCGCCAGCGGTCGATGGCGGGCAAAGGCGCCTCGCTGCGCATCTTCCACACCGCGATGGCGAGGAAGAACGGAAACGAAAACAGCATGCGGAAGGCGATCAGGGTGACGGCATCGATGTGGTAGCGGTAAAGCAGCTTGGCGACGATGGCCTTGGTCGAAAACAGCACCGCGCCGCCGATGGCGATGGACAGCCCGGCGACGAGGGCCGGGCGAGGGATCGACGGGTGCGCCGTGGCCGTTGCGTTTTTGCTCATAGCCTCATTGTAAAAGCAAACGTCCGCCGCCGCTGACTCCCGGACAATTTCCCGATTCGGGGTCAGACCACCGCTGTTTTGGAATATTCCAAAACAGCGGTGGTCTGACCCCGAATTTTGGAAACGTTGCGTGGTTCCATGCGCGGCGTGACCGACAGTGGCCGCCGTTTTTTGAAAGTGTCGCTATGGTAAAATATCGGCCACTCCGCATACCGTCTTTAAGGAATATCCGTCATGGCTGGACACAGCAAATGGGCCAACATCAAGCATAAAAAAGCCGCTACCGATGCCAAGCGCGGCAAGATCTGGACGCGCCTGATCAAGGAAATCACGGTCGCGGCCCGCATGGGCGGCGCCGACATCGCCGCCAACCCGCGCCTGCGCCTGGCCGTTGACAAGGCGGCCGATGCGAATATGCCGAAGGAGAATGTGACCCGTGCGATCCAGCGCGGCTCGGGCGGCCTTGAAGGCGTTAACTATGAAGAAGTCCGCTACGAAGGCTATGGCATCGGCGGCGCGGCCATCATCGTCGACTGCATGACCGATAACCGCGTGCGTACCGTGGCCGAAGTGCGTAACGCCTTCAACAAAAACGGCGGCAACATGGGCAACGAGGGCTCGGTGGCCTTCATGTTCAAGCATTGCGGCCAGTTCCTGTTCGCCCCTGGCGTGAATGAAGACAAGCTGATGGAAGCGGCGCTCGAAGCGGGCGCCGAAGATGTGGTGGCGGACGAAGAAGGCGGCTTCGAAGTATTGTGCGGCCCGCACGACTTCGCAGGCGTGAAGGACGCGCTGGAAGCGGCCGGCTTCAAGGCCGAAGTCGCCGAGATCATCATGAAGCCAGCCACCGAAACCGAATTTACCGGCGACGACGCAGCCAAGATGCAAAAGCTGCTGGACGCGCTGGAGAACCTGGACGACGTCCAGGAAGTCTATACCAACGCCGTCATCGAAGAGTAAGCACCTTATGAAAATCCTGGTAGTCGGCTCTGGCGGCCGCGAACACGCCCTGGCCTGGAAACTGGCCCAATCAGAACGCATCCAGATGGTGTATGTCGCCCCTGGCAATGGCGGCACCGCGCGCGATAACCGCCTGATCAATGTCGAGATCACCGACATCGCGCAGCTGGCCGGCTTCGTCGAATCCGAAGGCATCGCGCTGACCGTGGTCGGCCCGGAAGCGCCGCTCGCAGCCGGCATCGTCAACCTGTTCCGCGCGCGTGGCCTGAAAGTCTTCGGACCGACGAAGGAAGCGGCGCAGCTGGAAAGCTCGAAGGACTTCGCCAAGGCCTTCATGCAGCGCCACGGCATTCCGACCGCGACCTACCAGACCTTCTCGGACGCCGCCCAGGCGCACGCCTACATCGACGCCAACGGCGCGCCGATCGTCATCAAGGCCGACGGCCTGGCCGCCGGCAAAGGTGTTGTCGTTGCGATGTCGCTCGAAGAAGCGCATGCCGCGGTCGACGACATGCTGCTCGATAACCGCCTCGGCAACGCCGGCGCGCGCGTCGTCATCGAAGAGTTTTTGGCCGGCGAAGAAGCCAGCTTCATCGTCATGTGCGACGGTAAAAACATCCTGCCGCTGGCCACCAGCCAGGACCACAAGCGCCTGAAGGACAACGACGAAGGCCCGAACACCGGCGGCATGGGCGCTTACTCGCCCGCCCCGATCGTCACGCCGGCGATGCACGCGCGCGTCATGCGCGAGGTGATCAACCCGACTATCAACGGCATGGCCAAAGACGGCATTCCGTTTACCGGCTTCCTGTACGCCGGCCTGATGATCGACGCGGCCGGCAATCCGAAGACACTGGAGTTCAACTGCCGCATGGGCGACCCTGAAACGCAGCCGATCATGGCGCGCCTGAAAAGCGACCTGGTGACGGTGATGGAGCACGCGGTCAACGGCACCCTCGATGCGGTGGAGCTGGACTGGGATCGCCGTACGGCCGTTGGCGTGGTGATGGCCGCTGCCGGTTATCCGGATGATCCGAAAAAAGGCGACGTCATCGAAGGTATCCCGGCCGAGACGCCGGAGTGCGTGACCTTCCATGCGGGGACGAGGCTGGTCGACGGGCAGCTGGTGACCAATGGCGGCCGCGTGCTGTGCGTGGTTGGCCTGGGCGACAGCGTAAGGATGGCGCAGAAGCAGGCGTACGAGACGGTCGACCAGATTCACTTCAACGGCGCGCAGTTCCGCCGCGATATCGGCTGGCGCGGGTTGAAGCACTAGGATTGCGGAGGAATTCGGCGGATGCGCACTTCGTGCTTATCCGCCCTACGAAGGCGTTCAACGGTAGGGCGGATAAGCGCGAAGCGCGCATCCGCCGTTTTTCGCGTGGCCGCCGCCATCTCATACCATAGAACACCCGGACAGTGTACAATCTGTCCTCACTTTTTTATTCCCCGGTCAAGATCCCGATGTCTTCCCCTTCCCCAGCGGCTGTAAAAGCCTGGCTTGTCGACCTCCAGTCGCGCATCGTGCATGCGCTGGAAGAGGTCGACGGCAAGCCGTTCCTGCGCGATGAGTGGACCCGCCCGGAAGGCGGCGGCGGCGTATCGCGCCTGGTCGAGGAAGGCAATGTCTTCGAACGCGGCGGCGTCAACTTTTCGCACGTGACCGGCGCCAGCCTGCCCCCTTCCGCAATGGCGAGCCGCCCGGAACTGGCCGGCCGCGCATGGGAAGCGATGGGCGTATCGCTGGTGCTCCATCCGCGCAATCCATACGCGCCGACCGTGCACATGAACGTGCGCTTCTTCACCACCACCGCCGAAGGCCAGGAGCCGGTGTGGTGGTTCGGCGGCGGCATGGACCTGACCCCGTACTACGGCTTCGAGGAAGACGCGCGCCACTTCCACCAGACCTGCGCCGACGCGCTGGCGCCTTTCGGCGATGAACACTTCCCGCGCTTTAAGGCGTGGTGCGACGATTACTTCTACCTGAAGCACCGCAAGGAGCCGCGCGGCGTGGGCGGCATCTTCTTCGATGATTTCAACTCGACCGGCTTTGATTCAAGTTTCGCAATGACGCAAAGCGTAGGCGACAGCTTCATCGCTGCCTACCTGCCGATCCTGAAAGCCCGCAAGGACATCGAATACGGCGAGCGCGAACGCGATTTCCAGGCTTACCGGCGCGGCCGCTATGTCGAATTCAACCTGGTATTCGACCGCGGCACGCACTTCGGCCTGCAGTCGGGCGGGCGCACCGAGGCGATCCTGATGTCGATGCCGCCCATCGTCAAATGGCGCTACGACTGGAAACCGGCTGAAGGCACAGCCGAAGCGAAGCTGTACACCGACTTCCTGGTGCACCGCGACTGGCTGGCTACGTGACATTTTGCGTCGCACTGCTGGGAGGCAGTTTCGACCCCGTCCATCATGGTCACGTGGCGCTGGCCACCTTGTTTGCCAAGCTCCTTCATCCTGACCAGCTGCGCGTTATCCCGGCGGGTAACCCGTGGCAGAAGAACGGCTTGAAGACCAGCGCGGAAGACCGTATTGCCATGCTTGGGCTGGCGTTCGGCGAAGCCGGGCTGAAGGTAGCCATCGACCTGCAGGAGGTCGAGCGCACCACCCCGACCTATACCATCGACACGCTGCGCAACGTGCGCGCCGAACTCGGACCCGATGCCTCCATCGTGTTCCTGATGGGCGCGGACCAGTTGCAGCAACTGGACAGCTGGCGCGATTGGCGCCAGCTGTTCGACTACGCCCACATCGGCGTGGGTGCGCGGCCCGGTTTCGACCTGGCCAATGCCGCCCTGCCCGCCGCGGTGGCCGAGGAACTTGAAAAGCGCCGGAGCAGCATCGGGCAGCTCCGCTCTGCGCCGTCAGGCAAGGTGTACCTGGCGGAAGCGCTGGCGGTCGATATATCCGCCACTCAGATACGAACCGCATTACAACGGGGAGAGAAGCCAAACTCGCTTATCTCGCCGGTAGTGCTAGACTATATTCAACAACATAATTTATATAAAAGCTAATGGATATCAAAAAACTGCAAGCGCTCGTCGTGGACGCTCTTGAAGACATCAAGGGCCAGGACATCATGGTCTTCGACACCACCCACCTTACCAGCCTGTTCGACCGCATCGCCGTCGTCTCGGGCACCTCCAACCGCCAGACCAAGGCGCTCGCCGCATCGGTGCGCGACAAGGTCAAGGAAGCCGGCGGCGACGTCGTTGGCGTCGAAGGTGAGGACACCGGTGAATGGGTGCTGGTCGACCTCGGCGACATGATCGTCCATATCATGCAAGCGCCGATCCGCCAGTACTACCGCCTGGAAGAAATCTGGGGCGACAAGCCAGTCAAGCTGGGCGCCGCCAAGCGCAAGTCGACGACCGAAGCTGCCGAAGCTGCGCCGAAGACCCGCTCGAAGCACCTCGCATCGACCCAGGAAGCCCCTGAAGTCAAGCCGGTCCGCGAGCGCAAGGCGCCTGCCAAGAAGGCAGCAAGCACCGAAGACAAGCCAAAGAAAGCCGCTGCCAAGAAGGCCGCGACCCCAGCTGGCAAAGTCGTGAAGGTCGCGCCGAGCAAGAGCGAAGCGGCTGCCGTCAAGGCGCTGAAGGCATTGCCGAAGAAGGCAGCAGCGCCAAAAGCGCCAGCTGACGAAGCTCCGGCCAAGAAGGTCATCAAGCGCGCTGTCAAAAAAGTCGCTGAGTAAGGCCCATGCAGCTGATCATCGCTGCGGTTGGCCACAAGATGCCGGCCTGGATTGAGACCGGCTTTTCCGAGTACACGAAGCGCATGCCGCCCGAGCTGCGCATCGTGCTCAAGGAAGTCAAGCCGGTCGACCGCTCCGGCAGTAAAACAGCGGCCACCGCGATGGCGCTCGAACGCGAGCGCATCGAAGCAGTCCTTCCCAAAAACGTGCGCATCATCGCGCTTGACGAGCGCGGCAAGGACCTGACCAGCGTCGGCCTGTCGCAGCAGCTTCAGGCCTGGCAGCAGGACGGACGCGACACCGCCTTCCTGATCGGCGGGGCCGACGGCCTCGATCCAGCCCTCAAATCACGTGCCGAAATGCTAATACGAATTTCCAGCATGACACTCCCGCACGGGATTGTGCGTGTTATGCTTGCAGAGCAATTGTATAGGGCGTGGTCGATTACGCAGAACCACCCCTATCATCGCGTTTGAGAAACTGCTGGAAGATTCGATGAGACCGCTCGACCGAAAAATATATCTAGCCTCCAAAAGCCCGCGCAGACGGGAACTGCTCCGCCAGATTGGTGTGGAGTTCGAACTGCTGATGCTGCGTAACGACACAATTCGCGGACCTGACGTGACCGAAGACGCGTATGAAGACGAGTCGCCCACCGATTACGTCGCCCGCGTCGCCAATGAAAAAGCCGAATTCGCCTGGAACATGGTGCACCAGCGGCGCATGAAGATCCGCCCGGTGCTGGCGGCCGACACCACGGTGACGATCGACGGCGAAATCCTCGGCAAGCCGGGCTCGCAGGCCGAAGCCATTGCGATGCTCGAAAAGCTGTCGGGCCGCACCCACCAGGTGCTGACGTCGGTGGCGGTGCACTACACCGACCTGGCCGAGCAGTTCACGCAGGTATCGGACGTGCGCTTCGCCAAGCTGAGCCCCGCGTCGATCAAGGCCTACTGCGCCACCAGCGAACCGTACGACAAGGCCGGCGGCTACGGCATCCAGGGCCTCGCCGCGCTGTTTGTCGAGCACATCGAAGGCAGCCACTCCGGGATCATGGGCCTGCCGTTGTACGAGACGGCCAAGCTGCTACGCAAGGCCGGCATTCCGCTGGCATAAGCGAATGTAGTTCGGCGGATGCGCGCTACGCGCTTATCCGCCCTTGTATCTTGTTCGAGTTAGTGGTTAGCTACTACTAACTGAGGTGAGGACCAGCTTGGATCCGCCCTGAAGGCTTGACCTTGAAATGTAGATGAAGCCCTTCACCTCTCTTTCCACACTAATTGCAAACACTGGACGGTAGCCAAGGGCAATGACCCTGTATGCACAAGGTGAGTGGGTGTGATTGACTTAACTCTCAAGATATCAAAATCATGTTCTATCTCGGCATTGACGTTTCAAAAGGTAAGCTCGACTGCGCGCTGCTCGACGCAGCGAAAGATAAGATTAAATCGAAGGTCGTCACTAACGACGTTGAAGGCTTTAGCGAGCTTCAGAGATGGCTGAAGAAGCAGAAAGCGGAAGTTCCCCATGTGGTGATGGAACCTACCGGGGTCTACCATGAACCGGCCGCTTTTTTCCTCTCCGATGCGGGACTAACCGTCTCATTCGTCAATCCTTCGCAGATCCGGAGCTTCGCTCAGGG
>NZ_JAJHPV010000012.1 GCF_020831365.1 Massilia agrisoli | reverse complement strand
TTTGTGAACTCTCCTTCCAAGGCATCGTCTGCTCCCCAAGGTGGCAAAACGATGATCATAAAAGGTGTTCACCATGTCTCCCGACATGTGTTCACTATGTGTCCCGGCTATACACGCTCGTCCGCCCTACGTCATCATGGACCGTAGGGCGGAAGAGCGAAGCGTCATCCGCCGAATCAAAGCTTACTCGTAATCGCTGATCGGTGCGCAGCCGCAGAACAGGTTACGGTCGCCGTACACGTTGTCGGCGCGGCCAACCGGCGGCCAGTACTTCTGCTTGCGCAGCGACGCTACCGGGAAGGCTGCAGCTTCACGCGTGTACTGGTGTTGCCAGTCGTCAGCCATCACCACTTCCGCCGTGTGCGGCGCGCCCTTGAGCGGGTTGTCCATGCGGTCGTACTCGCCACGCTCAACCTTGACGATCTCGGCGTGGATCGCAATCATCGCGTCGATGAAGCGGTCGATCTCAACCTTCGATTCGCTCTCGGTCGGCTCGATCATCAGGGTGCCCGGTACCGGGAAGCTCATGGTCGGTGCGTGGAAGCCAAAGTCCATCAAGCGCTTGGCGACGTCCTCATTGCTGATGCCGGTCGCGTCCTGCAGCGGGCGCAGGTCGAGGATGCATTCGTGCGCTACCAGGCCATCATGGCCGGTGTACAGCACCGGGTAATGCGGCGCCAGGCGGCGGGCGATGTAGTTGGCCGACAGGATCGCGGTTTCGGTCGCTTCGGTCAGGCCTTCGCCGCCCATCATCGCAATGTACATCCACGAAATCGGCAAAATGCTGGCCGAGCCGTATGGCGCGGCGCTGACGGCGCCAATGCCTGCTTCATCGCGCGAGTAGCCGGTCGAACGCTGGTTCGGCAGGAACTTGGCGAGGTGCGCGCCAACGCCGATCGGGCCTACGCCTGGTCCGCCACCGCCGTGCGGGATGCAGAAGGTCTTGTGCAGGTTCAGGTGGCTGACGTCGCCGCCGAAGCTGCCCGGAGCCGCCACGCCGACCAGCGCGTTCATGTTGGCGCCGTCGATGTACACCTGGCCGCCGTGCGAGTGGATCACTTCGCACAGTTCCTGGATGCCTTCTTCAAACACGCCGTGGGTCGATGGGTAGGTGACCATCACGCACGCCAGGTTCTTGCTGTGCAGCTCGGCCTTGGCCTTCAGGTCGTCCAGGTCGACGTTGCCGTTTTCATCGCAGGCGGTGACCACAACCTTCATGCCGACCATGTTGGCCGATGCCGGGTTGGTGCCGTGCGCCGACGATGGGATCAGGCAGATGTTGCGGTGGCCTTCGCCGCGCGACTGGTGGTAGGCCTGGATAACCAGCAGGCCCGCGTATTCGCCCTGCGAGCCGGCGTTCGGCTGCAGCGAGATCGCGGCGTAGCCGGTGACGGCGCACAGCATCTCTTCGAGCTGGCCGATCATTTCGCGGTAGCCGACCGTCTGGTTGTCCGGCGCGAACGGGTGGATCGACGAGAACTCCGGCCAGGTGACCGGGATCATTTCGCTGGTGGCGTTCAGCTTCATCGTGCACGAACCGAGCGGGATCATGGTGCGGTCAAGCGCCAGGTCCTTGTCGGCCAGGCTGCGCAGGTAGCGCAGCATTTCGTGTTCGGCGTGATAGCGGCTGAAGGTCGGGTGCGTCATGTAGGCGCTGGTGCGGGCCAGGGCCGATGGGTAGGAGTCGTTTACATCCGCGTCGAGCGCGTCGAGGTCGGGCGCGGCGGCGCTGTCGATGCCTTCGGCGAAGATCGAACGCAGCAGGGCGATGTCTTCACGCGTGGTGGTTTCGTCGAGCGAGACGCCGACGTGCGAGCCGTCGATGTGGCGCAGGTTGACGCCTTTGGCTTCAGCCGTAGCGTGCAGCTGTTCGGCGCGGTCGGTCTTGATCGTCAGCGTGTCGAACCACGTCGTGTTGTCGAGCGTGTAGCCGAGCTGGCCCAGTTGCGAGGCGAGGATGCTGGTGAAGCGGTGCACGCGCGTGGCGATGCGCTCCAGGCCTTTCGGGCCGTGGTAGACGGCGTACATCGACGCCATCACTGCCAGCAGGACCTGCGCGGTGCAGATGTTGGAGGTGGCTTTCTCGCGGCGGATGTGCTGTTCGCGGGTTTGCAGCGCGAGACGGTAGGCCTTGTTGCCCTGCGCGTCGATCGTCACGCCGACCAGGCGGCCTGGCATGCTGCGCTTGAATTCGTCGCGGGTGGCCAGGTAGCCTGCGTGCGGGCCGCCGAAGCCGAGCGGTACGCCGAAGCGCTGGCTGTTGCCGACGACAACGTCGGCGCCCCATTCGCCCGGAGGCGCGAGCAGGGTCAGCGCCAGCAGGTCGGCGGCGGCGATGACCATTGCGCCAGCTGCGTGCAGCTTTTCGACGGCGGCGCGGTAGTCGCGCACTTCACCGTTGACACCCGGGTATTGCAGCAGCACGCCGAAGCAGGATTCGTTGAGCGATTCAACTTCGGAGGCAAGCACGGTGCGCACTTCAATGCCGAGCGGCTTGGCGCGGGTCTCGATGACTTCGCGGGTCTGCGGCAGGACGTCATCGGCGACGTAGAACACGTTCGATGCCGATTTGCCGACGCGCTGGATCAGGGTCATGCCTTCAGCGGCAGCGGTGCCTTCGTCGAGCATCGACGAGTTGGCGATGCCCATGCCGGTCAGGTCGGTGACAACCTGCTGGAAGTTCAGGATCGCTTCGAGGCGGCCTTGCGAGATCTCTGGCTGGTACGGGGTGTAAGCGGTGTACCAGGCCGGGTTCTCAAAAATGTTACGCAGGACGACGGTTGGGGTGAAGGTGTTGTAGTAGCCCTGGCCGATCACCGACTTCATGACCTTGTTCTTCGAGGCGATCGCCTTGAGCTTTGCCAGCGCTTCCTGTTCGGGCATCGGGTTGAAGAACTCGCCCAGCGCGAGCTTGCTCTTGTTGCGGATGTTGGCCGGGACGACAGCGTCGATCAGCGCGGCGCGCGATGCGTAGCCGAGCTTCGACAGCATGGCTTGCTGTTCGGTTTCCGATGGGCCGATGTGGCGCGAGATGAAATCGTCGCGGGCTTCAAGTTGGGTCAGGCTGGTGCGGGTCATGGTAGGGGCCAAATAAGATGCTGGCTGCCGGAGGAGGGCTGCCGATGGGTATGAAGGGCTGATAGGACAGGGCCTGCCGCGCGCGGGCGCGCGGCAGGAAACGGATTACTCCGCGGTTGCCTTGCCGTAGCCGGCTGCGTCGAGCAGGCCGTTGATGGCGTTGGCGTCGCTTGGCTTGAGCTTGAACAGCCAGGCCGAGTAGGCGTCTTGGTTGATCGAGTCAGGCGCGTCGGCGACCGAATCATTGACTGCCACGACTTCGCCCGATACCGGCGCGTAGATGTCGCTTGCCGCCTTGACCGATTCGACCACCGCTGCGTCGTCGCCTGCGGTCAGCGATTTGCCGACCTTTGGCAGTTCGACGAAGACGATGTCGCCCAGCGCGTCCTGCGCGTACTCGGTGATGCCAACAGTGACGGTGCCGTCAGCTTCAGCTCGGACCCATTCGTGGGACTCGGTGTATTTCAGGTCGGCAGGGATATTCATGTGTAGCTCCAGTGTTTGATATAGGGTGTTGGTCGGGGCAGCAAAGGCTTAGGAAACCAGGATTTTACCGTTACGCACGAAAGGCAGCTTGACGACGGTGGCGGCCAGCTTCTTGTCGCGGATCTCGACGTGCACGGTGTCGCCGACGGCGACGTCCATCGGCAGGCGGCCCAGCGCAATCGCTTGCTGCATGGTCGGGCTGAAGGTGCCGCTGGTGATTTCGCCGACGCTGCCCGACGCGCTGATGACTTTCTGGTGCGCGCGCAGCACGCCGCCTTTTTCGCGCAGGATCAGGCCAACGTATTGCTGGTTCTGGCCTGCCTTTTGCAGCGCTGCCTTGCCGATGAAGTCGCGCTCGGAGACCAGGTCGACGGTCCAGCCCAGGCCGGCGTCGAGCGGGTTGACGGTTTCGTCCATGTCCTGGCCGTACAGGTTCATGCCGGCTTCCAGGCGCAGCGTGTCGCGCGCGCCCAGGCCCGCAGGCTTGACGCCGGCGGCGACCAGGGCGTTCCACAGCGCGTCGGCTTGCGCAGCAGGGAAGGCCAGTTCGAAACCGTCTTCGCCGGTGTAGCCGGTGCGCGCGACCATCACTTCACCGAAGGCGGTGTCCTTGACGATCACGGCATTGAATGGCTTGAGCTGTTCGGATGCTTCCTTGGCGGTAGGGAGGACTTCCCATACCTTGGCGCGTGCGTTCGGGCCCTGGACGGCGATCAGCGCCATCGCATTGTCGCCATCGCGGCGCTGGGTGACGGTGACGCCGCTGTTGGTGGCCGCGTTCTGCGCGTTGATCCAGGCGAGGTCCTTTTCGGCGGTGCCGGCGTTGACCACCAGGCGGAACCAGTTCTCGTTGAAGAAGTAGACGATCAGGTCGTCGATGACGGTGCCTTCAGGCTTGAGCATGCACGAGTAGAGCGCCTTGCCCTGTACCTGCAGCTTGTCGACGTTATTGGCCAGCAGGCCGCGCAGGAAAGCACGGACATTGGCGCCTTCGATGTCGACCACGCACATGTGCGAGACGTCGAACATGCCGACGTCAGTGCGCACAGCGTGGTGTTCTTCGATCTGGGAGCCGTAGTTGACGGGCATGTCCCAGCCGCCGAAGTCGACCATCTTGGCGCCGGCGGCGCGGTGTGCGGAATTGAGCGGGGTCGCTTTAAGCGTCATGGAATCCTCAGGGCAAGTGAAAAGGGGACTGCCGAGCAGACGCGGCAAGCCTCACAGCCGTCCGTGTTTGTTCGCGCCCCTCTGTCCTCGATACCTGAGAGATAGCGGAATGATCCGCCTGCCCCTTCGGTGGGCCGCTTGCAATGTGCCGCGGCCGCTCTCCAGAGTTGAACCGGTGCGCGATGCGCCGCCGACCCCTGACCGGTCCTTTTGCCTGAGAGTTTTTGGGTGATGCCCCTTCGGCGGCAGCCGTGCGCTGCCCTCTCCCGATCAAGACTGTGGAGGATATGCCACCATGGCCCTGGTGTCAACTCGGCGCCATCGGCCCGGTGGTGGCGGGGCGCGCACGAATGAGGGGAGGCGCAAGGCTTGCCGTGCTCTAATTTGTTAGAATCAGACTATCAACAACGCGAGCCAATAACCATGAGCGAAGAAACCGTAACGAAGGAAACGGACGCCTATTACACTTTGTCGGGAGACGTCAACAGCGACATGGTGCACCGTGTGTTCGAGGCGGTCGCCGAAATGACCGAGCGCGGCATCGACACCGCGCACGTGTTAATCCAGTCAAACGGCGGCTATGTCAGCGATGGCCTGTGCCTGTACAACTTCCTGTCGAATTCGCCGATCAAGTTCGTGACGTACAACGGCGGCGCGGTAGCGTCGATCGCGGTCATCCTTTACCTGTCGGGCACTGAGCGTTATGCCAGCGAGACGGCGCGTTTCATGGTGCACAAGTCGCATGCGACCGCGTCGCCAGGCGCGCGCCCGGATGCGTTGAACATCATCGTCGAAGGCCTGCGCGCCGATGACGCGCGCACCGAATCGATCCTGCGCAAGCACGTTACGCTGACGCCGGAGCAGTGGGCGATCCACCAGTATTCCGACCTGCACCTGACCGCCCGCGACGCCGAGGTGGCCGGAGTGATCAACAGCATTCGCGACTTTGCCCCGCCCAAGGGCTTCCACCTGCACAACATCTAAACCAAACCGGCCTCGCGCCGGTTTTTTTACGCCACAGTGTCGTTCGCACGAAAACGGGAACCTATAGTCCGTCGCCTGCGTGCCAAAGCGTGCATCGCCACCATGCCACCGGGTGATGAATTGCCGCCTTCGCGGGAACGACGCCCAAAGGAAAAGAGCCTGCCAACCGGAATGTCCGGCGCAGACTCTTTCTTTTTGCTTCCTGTTTGGCTACTGTCATGACGGGGCCCGGAAACTCGGCGCCGTCCAGCATGCGACTACGTTATCAGCGCTTGTCGTTTTTGTGGCTTTGACGGCCAGCTTCAGCGTGTTGCTCAGGGGTGCCACCGCGGGTTCCGCCACCGCTCGACTGGCGGCTGCCGGACGAGGCCGAGTTGGCGTCCGACGCTTGCGAATCCGACTGGCGCGATGCGTCGTTCTTGTGGCTTTGGCGGCCGGCTTCTACGTGCTGCTCATGGGTGCCGCCCTGGTTGCCCGAACGCGAACCGGCGTTATTGCCCGATTGCTGGCTGCCCTGGTTGCTGCCCGAACGCGAGCCCGACTGGTTGCCCGATTGCTGGCTATCCGAACGCGAGCCCGATTGGTTACCCGACTGCTGGTTACCCGATTGCTTGTTGCCGCCTTGGTTCTTTTGATTCGAGTTCATGTTCATTCCTTTTTAAAGTTGGGATGCTGTGCTCGCCGGTTTAGCGGTTGAGAAAAGTTCTCATCTGCGTTTCCGGTGAAGCAATGATGCGATCCGCACTGTTGAACTGGTATCGGAACATTACTCGTACCCCTGTAGGATTGCGTCCTACAGGATTGCAACGAAACTCAGCGGTCAAAATTCCTCCCAATCGGTGTCAGGCTTGGTAGCGGCACGCTTGGACGCCGCCGGCTTGCGCGCCGTGGACGCCGACGCGACCGGGACCGGGCGAGGGCGGCGGGCCGGCTCGGCCTTCGCGGCGGCCGGCTTGCCGGGGTTGGGGTTGCTGGCGACTAGGTGAATCTGCGCTGCAGGACGGCTGTGCTCGACATCGAGCACGAACGCGCTGATGGTGTGCTTGAGTGCGCCCGCCTGGTCGCGCATCGACGCTGCCGCGGCGGCCGACTCTTCCACCAGCGCGGCGTTCTGCTGGGTGGCCTGGTCCATTGCGGCGATGGCCTGGTTGACCTGTTCGATGCCGGTGGTCTGCTCCGCGCTGGCAGCGGCGATTTCGCCAATGATCTCAGTGACCCGCTTGACGCTCGCCACCACTTCATTCATCGTGTTGCCGGCCTTGTCGGCCAGCTGGGTGCCTGCGGTGACCTTGTCGACCGAATCGTCGATCAGTTCCTTGATTTCCCGCGCCGCCGCGGCGGAGCGCTGGGCCAGGTTGCGCACCTCGGCGGCCACCACCGCAAAGCCGCGGCCTTGTTCGCCGGCGCGCGCGGCCTCGACCGCCGCATTCAGCGCCAGGATATTGGTCTGGAACGCAATGCCGTCGATCACGCCGATAATCTCGGCAATGCGGCGCGAGGATTCGTTGATCGACGCCATCGTGCCGACCACTTCCGACACCACTGCGCCGCCCTTGACGGCCACTTCCGACGCCGAAACCGCCAGCTTGCTGGCCTGGTGGGCGTGGTCGGCATTCTGCTTGACGGTCGAGGTCAGTTCTTCCATCGACGAGGCGGTTTCTTCCAGCGCGGCGGCCTGCTGTTCGGTGCGGGCGGACAGGTCCATGCTGCTGCTGGCAATCTCGCCGGCGCCGCTGGAAATGGTTTCCGAACCTGAGCGGACGTCGACAATCATCGTCACCAGCTTGTCGTTCATCTCCTGCATGGCGCGCATCAGCAAACCCTGCTCGCCGCTGCCTTCCTGCTCAAGCCGGGTGCCGAGGTCGCCCCCGGCAATGCGCTGGGCCGCGACGACAGCGGCGTGGATCGGGCGCGACACCTCGGCCGCCAGCCAGGCCGCGAGCGTACCGGCGACCGCCAGCCCGGCAATAATGCACACAATGCTCCAGTTGCGCGTGTCGTCATAGCCGGTTCGCAGTAACTCGGCCGCCTGGGCGCCGCCCCCGATCCCGCCTCTCTGCAACACCTGCGCCGTCAGCTCGCTCAATTGCCCCAGTTGCGCCAGCAGCCAGGCCGCCAATCCCACCCCAAGGAACAGCACAATGGCAAGGCAGGCGTGGATTTTCAGGGTGGTGTCGAGGTTACGGATGAGTTTCATGATGGGTTCCTTCTCAGTGGCAATTCCAGATGGGGCATCTTTCCCATGGTAAGGAAGTCCTATTAGCAATAATTGCGCGATATCAAAGACGCGACCTCGTTCGGCAGGCCGGCTGACGGACCGATATTTCGCAGAAAATGGCGCAAACCGCGCAAAAAGCGTCGCAAATATGCATAATGGCTATTGCCTTGTGGCAATAACCTGTCAGAATGGCCTAATGATGGCGAGTCGACAATCGGAAGCAGGCCCCCCGCAGGCATCTGGCGCCCAAGCGCGCCAGGACCTGATGGACAAGCTCGTCGGCATCGTCAGCAGCCACGTCAATGAACACCTGATGGCAGTGGTGAACCGCATCATTGCCGGGTTGCTCGATGCGACCGATCCTTCCGCCAATGGCGGCGCAATGTACCAGCGCGTCAAATCCGGCAACCTGCTTAAAGAAAACAGCTACGCCTTCTTCCATCTTGCCTGCACGGCGCTTACCGATGCGGTGCGCAAGGACCTGGCGGCATTGGCCCCGGTCAGCGCCAAAAGTGCGGCGCCGGCGGCGCCGCTGAGCCTGGTGCCGCTGGAGGAGATGGACAACCAGGTGGCTTTCGACGCGATCAGCCGCCCATTCGACGTGACCTGCTCCGATGCCCTGGCCACGCTCAGCGTGCGCCTCGGGCATATGCTCGGGCGCGACGTGTTGCGCATGAACCAGAACCCGTTCCGTCCGCAGGTATTCCTGATGGCCCTGCAGCAGGCATGGGTCGATTTCGAGCCAGATGCCGCGGGCCACGGCTTGATCGTTCCTTTGCTCAAGCCGGCTATCCTGTTTGAGTTCGCGCCCATGTATGAGGCGCTGAACCTGGCCATGCTGCGCAAAGGCGTGTTGCCCGGTTCCGTCGACGCCTACCGTATCCAGAAAACCGACAACGCTGCGGCGGCCAGGGCGGCGCGCGCGGCCGAGAAGGCGGCGCTGTCGCGGCGGCTGAAGGACTTCTTTGGCGGCGGCGCCGAACCGGACGATGGCATTCCCCTGATTCCTGACCTCCCATCTATGCCGCAGGGTAACGGCGGCTGGCGCCCGAGCACCGCTGCGGGATTCGATGCGCCAGCGGCGAGGGAAGCCGTGCCGACACGCGGGGGCTTTGCGGAGGCGGCCAAGGGCCCACAGCCTGCACCGATGAGTGGCGGTGGCAGCGGTGGATTGCTGGGCATGCTGGGCGAGATGCAGAAGCGCATGCCGCAGCTGCCGGATGCGGGCGCGGCGCCCCACAACGTGTTTTACCTGCCGCGCCTGAAGCAGAGCCTGCCGCAGGGCAGCCTGTCGCGCGGCGATGAAAGCACCATCGACCTGCTGTCGCGCATCTTTGAAACCGTCTTCCTCGACGACAGTATTCCGCCCGAGATCCGCGACCTGATCCAGTTCCTGCAGATTCCGGTCCTCAAGGCGGCGCTGTCGGACAAGAACTTCTTCTTCGAGGAGGCGCACCCGGCGCGGCGCATGATCGACTTGTTGTCGCGCATGGGCTGGGAACAGCGCAAGAGCGCGGATGACCCGCTGTTCCAGGCGATGCGCCGCAACGTCGACCTGGTGGGACGCGATGCCGGCCGCGAGCAGCAAGCCTTTGCGGAGGCGGTCGCTGACCTGGAAGCATCGATTGCCGCCGACGAAACCATCGCCGAAACCGATATCGCGGGGCCGATCGCCAAGGCCCTCAAGCAGGAAAAAGCCGCCGAGGCGACCCGTAGCGCAAAGACCGCGGTGGCGATGCGCCTCGGCGGCAACGGCGCAGTTGAAATCGTCGATAGCTTCCTTGAAAAGAAATGGACCACCGTACTGACGGTTGCCTATACGGTGGAGGAGGACAAGCCTGGTGCGGTGGCCAACGCGACGCGCACCATGGACGACCTGCTGTGGAGCGTCAAGCCGAAGGTGACGACTGAGCAGCGCAAGGAACTGATCGGCAAGCTGCCTGGCCTGTTGACGACCTTGAACAAGTGGCTCGACGTGATCAAGTGGCAGGACGCCGACCGGCTGCAGTTCTTTGCCGGGCTGGCCGAGTGCCACGCCTCGATCGTGCGCGCGCCGCTTGATTTGTCGCCCGCGCGCCAACTGGAGATCGCGGTGGAGGCTGCGCAGCAGGACGCGATTCGCCGGATCGAAAAAGAGCAGGCTGCGGCCGAGCTGGAGCAGGCGGCCCAGGCTGACGAGGCCATCGTTACCGTGGATGGGCTGGAACGCGGCATGTGGCTGGAGTTCGTGCAGCCTGACGCCAGCGTGCGCAAGGTCAAGCTGGCGTGGGTCAGTCCGCTGCGCAGCTTGTTCATCTTCTCGACCGGCGCACGCCAGGAGGCGTTTTCGCTGCAGGGCGAGGCGCTGGCGCAACTGTGCCGCGATGGCAAGGCGCGCGTCATCCAGGAGAGCGGGGTGGTCGCGCGCGTGCTGTCGGAAGCCATGAACGACCCGGTGCCTGCCGTCCTGAGCGCATAATCCAGCGCTACGACAACAACCTGGCTACTCATGAACTGGTGGCAGCACCTCACCGACCTTGGCAGTCTGAATGTCACGGCGCCCATCGCCGTGGGCATTGCCGCCTGGCTCGGCGTCGCCCATTGCGTGCGCCTGGCCGGCTACTGGATTGCTGTCTTCCTCGCCGCGATGGCGCTGGTGGTGGCCAGTAAACTCGCCTTCCTCGGCTGGGGCATCGGTTCCCAGGCCCTCGATTTTGCCGGCCTCAGCGGGCATGCCGCACGTGCCGCGGCGGTTTTCCCGGTCGCCATCGGCCTCCTGCTGCATCGCCAGAAACCGCGCCTGCGCAACCAGGGCGTGCTCGCCGGGGCGCTGCTCGGCGCCGCCATTGCCGCATCGCGCGTGGTCGTCGGCGCCCATTCGGTCGCCGAAGCCCTGTCCGGCTGCCTGCTCGGCCTCGCCGCAGCGCTGCTGTTCATCGCGCGCGCCCGGTCCGCGGTCAATTTCCGCCCCGGCCCGATCCTGGTCGCCATCACGCTTTCCCTGATGCTGCTGCTCCCTAAAATCGACCCGCGCATGTCCCAGCAATGGCTGGTGGCGGCCGCGCTGACCCTGTCCGGCAACGACCGCGTCTGGCAGCGCCCGGGCTGGCAACTGGCCCCGGCACCTTACATTCCCCCGTGTGCCCCGGAAAAAGTACGCTGGACCTGGCTCTGTACTTGGCCTTAATGCAAGCAACAGATGGTATGATGGTGGCCTTTCCGATCTCCGGGTAACCTAGAGCCGAGCAAGGCGAAGAACAGTCAACAACGTGCGTCTATCTTCCATTAAATTGTCGGGATTCAAGTCTTTCGTCGATCCCACCAATTTCCAGGTCCCGGGTCAGTTGGTGGGCGTGGTCGGCCCTAACGGCTGCGGCAAGTCGAATATCATCGACGCCGTGCGCTGGGTGCTGGGCGAATCGAAGGCTTCCGAGTTGCGCGGCGAGTCGATGCAGGACGTTATTTTCAACGGCTCCACGCACCGCAAACCGGCGGGCCGCGCATCGGTCGAACTGGTGTTCGACAACAACGACGGCAAGGCTGCCGGCCAGTGGGGCCAGTACGCCGAGATCGCGGTCAAGCGCACCCTGACGCGCGACGGTACCTCCACTTACTACATCAACAGCCAGCCGGTACGCCGGCGCGATATCCAGGACATCTTCCTCGGCACCGGCCTGGGCCCGCGCGCCTACGCGATCATCGGCCAGGGCATGATCTCGCGGATCATCGAGTCGCGCCCTGAAGAATTGCGCGTGTTCCTGGAGGAGGCGGCGGGCGTCTCGAAATATAAGGAACGCCGCCGCGAAACCGAAAACCGCCTGAACGACACGCGCGAAAACCTGCTGCGCGTCGAGGACATCCTGCGCGAACTGAACACCAACCTCGAGAAGCTGGAGGCGCAGGCTGTCGTCGCCAACAAGTTCCACACCCTGCAGGCCGACCAGGAAGAGAAGCAGAAGCTGCTTTGGCTGCTGCGCAAGAACGAGGCGAAGGCCGAGCAGACCAGGTACTTCCGCGAGATGGAGCAGGCCCAGACCGACCTCGAAGAGCAGACCGCCAAGCTGCGCCACGTGGAGCTGGACCTCGAGCGCATGCGCCAGGCCCACTTCGCGGTCGGCGACCGCCTGCACACCGCGCAGGGCCACCTGTACCAGACCAACTCCGAAATCGGCAGCCTCGAAGCGCAGATCAAGTTCGTCATCGAGTCGCGCACGCGCCTGCAGAACCAGATCGGTACCTTGACCGCCCAGCGCAACCAGTGGCAGGCGCAGGGCCAGGAGTACCAGGAACAGATCGAAGAAGCCGAATACCTGCTGGAGGAACTGGGCGGCCGTGTCGAGCAGTCGCAGATGGCGGCGGAAGCGCAGAACGAACGCATCCCGTCGCTCGAAGCGGCGTGGCGCGAAGCGCAGGAAAAGACCACGCAGTCGCGCCAGAAAATCATGCAGGCGCAGCAGCAGATCGAGCTGTCCTCGGCGCACCAGCGCAATGCATCGAACATCCTGCAAGGCCTGGCCACGCGGCGCGAGCGCCTGCAGCAGGAAAAGAACGGTTTGAACCTGCCGGACAGCAGCCACCTCGCGAACCTCAAGATGCAGCTGGAGGAAAAGCAGCAGGCGCTGGAAGAGCAGACATTGACGCTCGAGGAGGCCGCCGAGCAGCAGCAGCGCGTCGAAGAAGAACGCTCCGCCGCGCAGGCGCAGGTGAATGCCGAAAGCGCCGCCAACGCGCAGCTGGAAGCGCGCCTGTCCGCACTGAAGCAGTTGCAGGAACGCGTGCAAACCCAGGGCAAGGTGCAGCCATGGCTGCAAAAGCACGAACTCGATGGCCTGCCGCGCCTGTGGCAGAAGCTGCATATCGACCAGGGCTGGGAAACCGCGATGGAAGCGGTGCTGCGCGAGCGCACCGGCGCGCTGGAAATGTCGAACATCGACTGGGCCAAGGCCTTCTTCAACGATGCACCGCCGGCCAAGCTGGCGCTGTATGCCCCGACGCTTGAAAACGCGGCGTCGCCTGTGGAAGTCAATGGCCTCAAGTCGTTCGCCAACCTGCTCAAGCTGAATGAAACCGGATTGCGCGGCCTGCTGCACGACTGGCTGCACAATGTGTTCGCCGCCGAAGACACCGCCACCGCTTTCGCGGAGCGCGGCAAGCTGCCAACAGGCGGCTCGTTCATCACCCGCCAGGGCCACGTCGTCACGCAGTCGAGCGTGCGCTTCTACGCGGCCGACGCGGAGCAGGACGGCATGCTTGGGCGTCAGCAGGAAATCGAAAACATCACGCGCCAGCTGCGCGCGCAAGCCCTGCTGGCCGACGAAGCGCGCGCCCGTTCGGTACGCGCCGACGCTGCCGCGTCCGACCTGTCGCGCCGCCTGCAGGACGCCCGCCAGCGTATCGCCTCGTTGACGCAGACGGTGCACGGCCTGCAAATCGAGGTCGTCAAGCAGTCGGAAGTCGAAGCGCGCTTCAACCAGCGCAGCACCCAGATCGCCACCGACCTGGCCGAGATCGCGATGCAGGAAGCTGAACAGCAGCAGATCCAGGCCGAGGCCGAAGAGAAGTTCGAACAGCTCGACATGGAGCTGGCCGAACTGCAGGGCGCGCACGAAGACGGCCAGACCGTCTTCCTCGAAAAAGAGCAGGCGCTTGCCGACGCCCGCCAGCAGTTGCGCGAGATGGAACGCGCAGCGCAGGAAGCGCAGTTCGCCGAGAAGTCGCAGCGCAGCAAGATCGAAGAACTGCGGCGCAATATCGCCACCGCCACGCAGCAGGCGTCGCAGGTTGGCGAGAGCATCGAACTCGGCCAGCAGGAACTCGAATCGCTGGAGTCCGGCGCGGCCAACGACGGCCTGCAGGACCTGCTTGAGCGGCGCACCAGCCAGGAACGCGCGCTGGCCGATGCCCGCCATGAGCTGGACCAGATCACGCAACAGCTGCGCAGCGCCGAAGAAGCGCGCATGCAGGCCGAACGCAGCTTGCAGCCGCAGCGCGACAAGATCACCGAGATGCAGCTGAAGGAACAGGCCGCGCGCCTGAACCAGGAGCAGTTTGCCGACGCGCTCAAGGCGGTGGAAGCCGATGAAGCGGCGCTCAACGAAAAGCTCCATCCGGACATGAAGGCGTCCTACCTGCAGGGCGAAGTGACGCGACTGACCAACGCCATCACGGCCCTTGGCGCGGTCAACCTGGCCGCGCTCGACGAGCTGGCGCAGGCGTCCGAGCGCAAGAACTTCCTCGACTCCCAGAACGCCGACCTGAACGAGGCGATCACCACGCTGGAAGACGCCATCCACAAGATCGACAAGGAGACGCGTGACCTGCTGCAGGACACCTTCGACCGCGTCAACCACCATTTCTCGGAGCTGTTCCCGATCCTGTTTGGCGGCGGTAATGCCAAGCTGGTGATGACCGGCGACGAAATCCTCGACTCCGGCGTGCAGGTGATGGCGCAGCCGCCGGGTAAGAAGAACGCGACCATCCACCTGCTGTCGGGCGGCGAAAAAGCCCTGACCGCGACAGCGCTGGTGTTTTCGATGTTCCGGCTTAACCCCGCGCCATTCTGCCTGCTGGACGAAGTGGACGCGCCGCTCGACGACGCGAACACCGAACGCTTCTGCAGGATGGTCAAGCGGATGTCGGACCATACCCAATTCCTTTTCATCTCGCACAACAAAATTGCGATGGAAATGGCCAATCAACTGATCGGTGTGACGATGCAGGAACAAGGTGTATCGCGCATTGTGGCGGTGGACATGGAGTCCGCCGCAAATTTCGCTACTGAGGCACAAGCAGCATGACAGATCTTCAAGTGAGCCTTCTTGCCGCTGGCGGCGTTTTTATCGCTGGCGTTTATACCTACAACAAATGGCAGGAGTACAAGGCCAAGAAAACCGTGGAGCGGGCCTTCGCGAGCGACCATGACGACGTCTTGATGCGCGCGGGCGAACCGCGCCAGGAGCCGTCGTTCGACCTTGGCCTGAACCCGATCCCGGGTGCGGCCAGCGGCGGCGGTTTTGACGCCGAGCCGTCAGTCGGCGCACCGGAAGGCGACTTCGCACCCATCGCCCCGGCCCAGGCGCCGGTGGGCCCGGACGGGCTGACGCCCGCCGCCGAACTGGCCAACTCGCTGGTCGATCCGCTGATCGACTGCCTGATCCCGCTGGCGCTGGAGATCGCCGTCCGCGGCGACAAGATCTTGCCGGTGCTGCAAACCTTGCGCCACGTCGGCAACAAGCCGGTCCATTTCATCGGCCTGCATGTCAACGGCGACTGGGAGCCGATCACGCACGGCGGCGTCTACACCAAGCTGCAGGCAGGCGTGCAGATGGCCAGCCGCACCACGGCGCTGAACGAACTTGAATACTCCGAGCTGGTAACGCGCCTGCGCGCGGTGGCTGACGAAATCGGCGCAGAGCCGGAAATCCCGGACATGATCGAAGTAATGGGCGAATCGCGCACCTTGCACCGCTTCGTCGCCGGCCACGACGCCCAGCTGGGCGTCAACCTGATGTCGAACGGCGCGCCATGGTCGATGGCGACCCTGATCGGCGCGCTGGAAAAGCAGGGCTTCGACGTGCGTCCCGACGGCCGCTTTGCGATGCCGGACGGCGAGGGCGGCATTTTGTTCACGCTGTCGACCAATGTGACGCTGGGCGCCGACACCACATCGCGCCTGACGCTGCTGCTCGACGTGCCATGCGTGGCGCCGGCGCGCGATGGCTTTGGCGCCATGGTCACCTGCGCCAAGCAGCTGGTCGAGCGCCTGGACTGCACCATCGTCGACGACTTCGACCAGCCGCTGACGGATGCCGCGCTGGCCGAGATCAATGGCCAGGTACTGGAGTTCTACCAGGAGATGGAAGCGGCCGACATCCCTGCCGGCTCGACCCGCGCAATGCGCTTGTTCAGCTGAGTTCAGGGAGTACCGTGACGACTGAAGCAAACAGCGCCTACCTGGAGCGGATGAAGTGGCTGACGGCTGAACTGAACCGCCACATCTTTGCGTACCACGTACAAGACGCGCCGACCATTCCCGACGCCGAGTACGACAAGCTGTTCCGCGAACTGCAGGAACTGGAAGCCGCGCACCCGGAAGCGGTATCGGTCGATTCGCCGACCTACCGGGTAGGGGCCGCGCCGATCCCCGAATTCAAGCAGGTGACGCACACGGTGCCGATGCTGTCGTTGAATAACGGCTTTTCGGACGAGGATGTCGAAAACTTCGACCGCCGCGTGCGTGAAGGCCTTGGCGCGGTGCGGGCGGACTATGCCAGTGAACTCAAGTTCGACGGCCTGGCCATCAGCCTGCGCTACGAGGACGGCGTGTTTGTGCAGGCGGCTACGCGCGGCGACGGCGCCACCGGCGAAGACGTCACTACCAATATCCGCACCATCCGCGCCATTCCCTTGCGCCTGCACGGCAGCGTGGTGCCCAAGGTGCTCGAAGTGCGTGGTGAAGTATTGATGTACAAGGCCGATTTCGCCAGGCTGAATGCGCGCCAGCGCGACGCAGGGCAAAAGGAATTCGCCAACCCGCGCAACGCTGCGGCGGGCAGCCTGCGCCAGCTCGACTCGCGCATTACCGCGCAGCGCAGCCTGCGCTTCTTTGCCTATGGGATCGGCGCGCTGGAAGGCGCGGCGATGCCTGACGCGCATTCGAAACTGCTCGACTGGTACCACGAACTCGGCCTGCCGGTGTGCGCCGAACGCGCTGTCGTCAGCGGCTTTGAGGGCATGCTGGCGTTTTACCGCGACATCGGCAAGCGCCGCACCGGCCTTCCGTACGAAATCGACGGCGTGGTCTACAAGGTCAACCGGCTGGAAGACCAGCAGCAGCTTGGCTTTGTATCGCGCGCGCCGCGCTTTGCGCTGGCCCATAAATTCCCGGCCGAGGAAGCGCTGACGCAGGTACAGGATATCGAGGTGCAGGTAGGCCGCACCGGCGCAATCACACCGGTGGCGCGCCTGGTGCCGGTATTCGTCGGCGGCGTCAACGTCATGAACGCGACGCTGCACAATGAAGACGAAGTGCGCCGCAAGGACATCCGCATCGGCGACACCGTCATCGTGCGGCGTGCCGGCGACGTGATCCCCGAGGTGGTGGCGCACGTACCTGAACGCCGGCCGGCGGACGCGCGCGAATTCGTCATGCCGGCCAACTGCCCGGTATGCGGTTCGCCCATCGTCAAGCCGGAAGACGAAGCAATCGCGCGCTGCTCCGGCGGCTGGACCCACTGCAGCGCCCAGCGCAAGGGCGGCTTGATGCACTTCGTCTCGCGCCGCGCCATCGACGTGGAAGGCATGGGCGACCAGCTGATCGAACAGCTGGTCGACAAGGGCGCCGTCAAGACGGCCGCTGACCTTTACCGGCTCGACATGGACCGGCTCTGCGCGCTCGACCGCATGGCCACCAAGTCGGCGCAGAACGTGCTCGACGCGCTCGAGAAATCGAAGCAGACCACACTCGCGCGCTTTATCTACGCGCTCGGCATACGCCACGTGGGCGAATCCACCGCCAAGGCGCTGGCCCAGCACTTCGGCAGCATCGACGCGCTGCTTCATGCGGCAACGTGGGAGAATGGCATCCAGCTAATGGACGTGCCCGATGTCGGGCCGGTCGTGGCCAAGTCGATTGCCGAGTTCCTGGCCGATCAAGACAACCGCGCGCTGGTAGCCCAGCTGCGGGAAGCCGGCATGACCTGGAAAGAGGGCGCGCATTCGATGGCGAAGTCGGACAGCGCGCTGTCCGGCAAAACCTTTGTGCTGACCGGTACGCTGCCGACACTGAGCCGCGACGAAGCCGGGGCCATGATCGAGGCGGCAGGCGGCAAGGTGTCGGGTTCCGTATCGAAGAAGACTTCGTACGTGGTAGCCGGCGCCGACGCAGGCAGCAAGCTGGCAAAAGCGCAGGAACTGGGCATCACGCTGCTCGACGAGGCTGCGCTGTTAGCCCTGCTGGAGACGGCAAACGGCGCGGCCGCTTAAACAGAACAAGAGGGGGTGCAGGATGCAGCGCATCAGAAAAGCAGTATTCCCGGTTGCCGGCCTTGGCAGCCGCTTCCTCCCCGCGACCAAGGCGCAGCCCAAGGAAATGCTGCCGATCGTCGACAAGCCGCTGATCCAGTACGCGGTCGAAGAAGCAGTCGCGGCTGGCATCACCGAGATGATCTTTATCACGGGCCGCAACAAACGCGCCATCGAAGACCATTTCGACAAAGCCTACGAGCTGGAAGCCGAGCTGGAAGCGGCGGGCAAGGCCCAGCTGCTGGAAGTGGTGCGGGGCGTCATCCCGAAGAACATCACCTGCATCTACATCCGCCAGTCCGAGCCGCTGGGCCTTGGCCATGCGGTGCTGTGCGCGCGCCCGGTGGTGGGCGACGAGCCCTTTGCCGTGCTGCTGGCCGACGACTTCATGGACACCGGTCCGGCAGACAAGCCTGTGCTGCAGCAGATGACCGAACTATACGATTACGAGAACTGCAGCGTGCTGGCAGTGCAGGACGTCCCGCGCGAGAACACCAGGCAGTATGGCATCGTCAGCTCGGCGCCTTACCGGCCGGGGATCGAACTGGTGTCTGGCATCGTCGAAAAGCCGCAGCCTGAAGCCGCCCCATCGACGCTTGCCGTGGTGGGGCGCTACGTATTGACCGGCCGCATATTCGACTACCTCGAACACCTTGGCGCCGGCACCGGCGGCGAGATCCAGCTGACCGACGGCATCGCGGCGCTGATGGCGGCCGAACGCGTGCTGGCCTACCGCTATTCCGGGCAGCGCTACGACTGCGGCTCCAAGCTTGGCTACCTGAAGGCGATGACCGCGATGGGCCTGAAGCACCCAGAGACCGGTCCTGGCCTGCGCCAGTTCCTTAACGACGTATGTGAAAGACTCGACCCAAAATGACTGTCCGTGAAATCCTCAAAATGGGCGATCCGCGCTTGCTGCGCGTGGCCGAACCGGTGCGCGAACTCGATACGCCCGAACTGCATGCGCTCATCGCAGACATGTTCGACACCATGCACGCGGCGAACGGCGCCGGCCTCGCCGCGCCCCAGATCGGCGTCAACCTGCAGCTGGTGATCTACGGCTTCAAGCAAAACGTGCGCTACCCGGATGCGCCGCAAGTACCAGAGACGGTGCTGATCAACCCTGTGCTCACGCCGCTGTCGGACGAGAAGGACGATGCTTTTGAAGGCTGCCTGTCGGTTCCTGGGCTGCGCGGGCTGGTGCCGCGCTTTAGCAAGCTGCGTTACGAAGGCGTGGACCAGTTCGGGAACAAGATCAGCCGCGACGTCGACGGCTTCCACGCGCGCGTGGTGCAGCACGAGGTGGATCACCTGATGGGGATCCTGTACCCGATGCGGATCACCGACTTTTCAAAGTTCGGCTACACCGAAGTGATGTTTCCGGATCTTGATCCAAACGACGACGACTGATAAAAACATGATGAAGAAGACCGCCATTGCGATGGCATTGCTGCTGTGCGCCCAGGCGAATGCGCAGGAGCAAAAGCAGGACGACGGCAAGCGCAGCGAGCTGTGGCTCGCGACCGGGTTTGCGACCTACCACTTCCAGAGCGACAAGGACCTCAACGGGCAGAATCCCGGTGTCGGTATCGAGTACCGGTTTTCGGATGTCGCCGCGGTGACGGCGGGACGCTTTTATAACAGCGACCGCGAGCACTCGAAGTACGTGGGTGTGTATTACCAGCCGTGGACGTACCGTGGCGTGAAGCTGGGGGCGGTGGTAGGTGCGTTCGACGGGTATCCGAACATGCGCGACGGCGGATGGTTCCCGGCCCTGATCCCGGCAGCGACGTACGAGTATAAGCGGGTAGGCGTGAACCTGGCGGTGATCCCGACGTACAAGAACCGCTTGCACGGCGGGATATCGCTACAGCTGAAGTTCAAGCTGTTCTGAGTTCGGCGGATGCGCGCTTGCGCGCTTATCCGCCCTACGGTTGTCCGGATCGGTAGGGCGGATAACCGCTGGCGCGCATCCGCCGAATTCGCCGATCAGCCGAGGTGCTTCTTGAAGAAGTCGTAGGTGCGCTGATTGGCCAGCTTCGCCGACGCAGCATCGTAATGCGTGCCCTTGTGCCGCGCGAACGCATGGTTCTGTCCCGCATAGGTGTACACAGTGACATTTGCATGCGCCTGTGCCGCCTTGGTGATTTGCTCACGCGCCGGAGGTGGAATGTATTCGTCCGCTTCGCCAAGATGCATAATCATCGGGCATGACACCGACTTGAACTCACCGGCGAACTCATTGGTCCTGCCGCCGTAATACGCCGCGGCGGCATCGGGATCCTTGCGGGCCGCCGTCAGGAAGGTCATCAGGCCGCCCAGGCAGAACCCCATCACGCCGACCTTGCCATTGGAGCCAGCGTAGGTACGCGCCGCCTGCAACGCTGCGCCAATGTCTTCGACACCTTTGTCGATGTCGAACTTCTGGTAGAACTCCATCGCCTTTGCCCAATCTTCCTTGCTCTGGTCGGTCAGCTCGACGCCAGGCTGCATGCGCCAGAACAGGTCAGGGCAGATCGCAATGAAGCCCTGTGCGGCCAGCTGGTCGCAGGTTTCGCGCAGGTCGGCATTGATGCCGAAGATTTCCTGGATGACGACAATGGCGGGAGCGGGCGACGCCGCAGGCTTGGCAACGTAGGCGCCGAAGCTTCCATCCGGCGTGTCGATCGTGATGCGTTCGTTCATCGTTTTCTCCTGATTCTGGATGTGTGGACCGTGGTCATTCTGGCACATCCAGAAAAAAGAGGCGTGACGCGCGCGGGTGTCAGCGCTTCACTTCCCCAAACGCTTCACCTTTATTCCACGTCGGCATTGCCGACGCGTTCGCCACCTCGTAGCCGAGGTTCAGCGTGAACTGCGCCTGCTGCACCATGCCCGACAGGTTCCACGCCGGGTTGTATTCGTCGCTGACCTGGTGGTAGTGCTTGGTGAAGCCGACCATCTTCTGGCTAGACGCCGAGTGGTCGTGCTCGAAGTCGAACGAGCCGTCGCCCGAGAACACGGCCGAACCGACATTGAACGCCGGGATGCCGGCCTTGGCGAACGCAAAGTGGTCGGCGCGGAAGAAGGCGCCGCCCAGGTCCGGCACGGTCGGCGCCAGGCGCAGGCCCATCGCCTTTGCTACCTTGGCCGCGCTGGCGTGCAGGCTGCTGCGCTCCGAACCAGCCACGCCGATATCGCGCGTGCGGCCAACGAAATTCAGGCTGTCGAGGTTCAGGTCCGCTGCGGTTTTCGCCAATGGCCAGATCGGGTTGCGGGTGTACCCGGTGGCACCGATCAGGCCCTGTTCCTCGGCCGCCGTCCACAGGAAGATCTGCGTGCGCTTGGCTGGCTTGGCGACTGCCGCCTGTGCCATGGCCAGCAGGGCAGCGCTGCCCGATGCATTGTCGATGGCGCCGTTCCAGATGTGGTCGGGCTGGCCCGGCACTTCCAGCTTGCCGAGGTGGTCCCAGTGCGACGAGTAGATTACCGCCTGGTCCTTCAGCTTCGGATCGGTGCCCGGCACGATGCCGGCCACATTGGTTTCTTCGATGTTGCGGTGCTTGCTGTCGATGGCCACCGTGGCCTTCGCGTTCAGGTCCACCGGCTTGAAGCCGCGCACTTCCGCTTTCGCGCGCAGTGCGTCAAGGTCATGTCCGCCGGCCGCGAACAGGGTGCGCGCCATGTCTTCGGTGATCCAGCCTTGCATCGCATTGCCTTTGCCGGCGAGGCGGAACTGTTCGCGGGCGAAGCCGTTGGCGGGTACGCTCCATGGGTACGAGGCCGATTCCGTCGTGTGAATCAGCAGCACGCCGGCCGCGCCCTGGCGTACGGCTTCTTCGAACTTGTAGATCCAGCGGCCGTACCAGGTCAGCGACTTGCCGCCGAAGCGGTTCGGTTCCGCGACGGTCGGCTTCGGGTCGTTGACCATCATGACCACGACCTTGCCCTTGACGTCGGCGCCGGCGAAGTCATTCCACTTTTCGCCCGGCGCATCGATGCCGTAGCCAACGAAGACCATCGGCGCCTCGAAGCGCGTCTCAGGCGCGTCGTTCGCGTTGCCGAACACGATGTCCTTGCCCAGCACGGGGGCAATGGCCTTGCCGCGGGCCTCGAATTTCACCACGCTCGTTGGCAGCGTTTTGCTGCCAACGATCTTGACCGGCTGGCGGTAGCTGTTGCCCACCGCAGGCTTGAGGCCAATGATGGCGGCCTGCGTTTCAAGGTACTTGACGGCGAGTTCTCCGCCGCGCTGGCCGGTTCCGCGGCCTTCGAGCAGGTCGTCGGCGAGGAAGGCCAGGTGGGCGCGCAGCGGCGCTTCGGTGACGGTTTGGGCAGCAGCGATAGCCGCATGGCTGGCCAGGATTACGCCGGCAGCAAGTACAGGGAATTTACGCATCAAGTCTCCGAATCTAAAACGGGAATCAAAACTGTTCGTCTGGTCGCAGGTAGCGCCATTTACCGACCGGCAGGTCGCCCAGCTTGACCTTGCCGATGCGGACGCGCTTCAGGCCGACCACCTTGAGGCCCACCATGTCGCACATGCGGCGGATCTGGCGCTTCTTGCCCTCCTTGAGGGTGAAGCTCAGCTGGTCGTCGTTCTGCCAGCGCACCTTGGCCGGCAGCAGCGGCTTGCCGTCCATCCAAAGGCCGAAGCACAGCTTCTTCAGGTCGGACTCGGGCAGCTTGCCTTCCTTGGTGTACTCGACGCGCACCAGGTATTCTTTTTCGACGGTGGTGGTCTCGCCGATCAGCGTCTTGGCCACGCGCCCGTCCTGGGTCAGGATCAACAGGCCCACCGAGTCGATGTCGAGCCGGCCCGCAGGCACGAGGCTACGCAGCTGGGTTGGGTGGAACTGCTCGGGCGATGGATCGTCTTCCCAGCGGTTCTCCGGCTTGATCAGCGCGACCGCCGGCGTGTAGCCGTCTTCGGCCTGGCCACTGACATAGCCCATCGGCTTGTTGATCAGGATGGTCACGCGCTTGGACTGCTCCGCCGCGGCCTGGCGTTCAACAGTGATCTTCTGGTGCGGCAGTACCTTGCTGCCCAGTTCCGACACCACCTGGCCATCGACGCGCACCCAGCCGCGGGCGATCCATTCATCTGCTTCGCGGCGCGAAGAAAGCCCGAGTTCGGACATGCGTTTCGAAAGGCGTACTAATTCAGTCATCGTGTTCTTTACTTTTGGAGTGCTTGTTTAAACTTTGAGGGCGTCGAGCAGGTCGGTCTCAAGCTGGATCTGGTTGCGCGCGTTGTTGAGTACCGCGCCGTCGATGAGGAAGACGTCTTCCACCCGCTCGCCGAGGGTCATGATCTTGGCCGTGTGGACGTTGATGCGGTAGCGCGTGAGCACGTTGGCAATCGAGTACAACAGGCCGGTGCGGTCGTTGGCGGCAATCGACAGCAGGTAGTACTGGCCACGCTCGTCGGGCCGCAGGTCGACAGTCGGGGCAATCGGGAAGGTGCGCGACAGCCGTGACAGCCGTCCGCGCGACGGCGCCGGCAGCGGCGTCTGGGACACCAGCAGGTCGCAGATTTCGTGCTCGATCAGGTTGATGATGTCGCGGTAGCTCTTGGCGAAATTCTGCTCGGTGACGAGGAAGGTGTCGAGCGCGTAGCCGTGCCGCGTGGTGTGGATCTTGGCATCGAGGATGCTGAAGTTCTTGCGGTCGAAGTAGCTGCAGATGCGCGCGAACAGGTCGGGCTGGTCCTTCACGTACACCGTCACCTGCAGGCCCTCGCCAATTGGCGCCAGGCGGCACTTGACCACCGGCCGCTCGCTGTCGATGCGGTCGTACAGCGACCGAGTTTGCCAGGCGATGTCGGAGGCGTCGTGGCGCAGGAAGTAGGCCATGTCCAGCTGCGCCCACAGGGCTTCGTGCGCGTCGGGCGCAAGGCCGAACAGGCGCAGGGTGGCCATTGCTTCGACCTGGCGGTTCTTCAGCTCACGGTCGGCCGACGGCGGTTCGCCGCCCAGCACGCGCAGCGTGATGCGGTACAGGTCTTCCAGCAGCTTGGCCTTCCATGCGTTCCATACCTTCGGGCTGGTGCCGCGGATGTCGGCGACAGTCAGCAGGTACAGCGCGGTCAGGTGGCGCTCATCTTTGACAAGGTTGGCAAAGGCCTGGATGACGTCGGGGTCCGACATGTCCTGCTTTTGCGCGACGGTCGACATCACCAGGTGCTCGCGTACCAGGAAGGCCACCAGCTCGGTGTCTTCCGCGCTGAGGCCATGCTCTTCGCAGAACTGCACCGCATCGGCGACGCCGAGGATCGAGTGGTCGCCGCCGCGTCCCTTGGCGATGTCGTGGAACAGCGCCGCGACGTACAGCAGCCATGAGCGCGGGAAGTTGGCGATCAGCTGGCTGCAGAAAGGGTATTCATGGGCGTGTTCGGTCATCGTGAAGCGGCGCATATTCCGCACCACCATCATGATGTGCTGGTCCACCGTGTAGACGTGGAACAGGTCGTGCTGCATCTGGCCGATGATCGGCCGGAAGCTTGGCAGGTAGCGTCCCAGCACGCCGGTGTCGTTCAGGCGGCGCAGCGCGTGCACCAGGCCGACCGGCGCCTGCAGGATGCGCAGGAAATTGGCGCGGTTGACCGGGTCGGCGCGGAACTCGGCGTCGATCAGCGAGCGAGCGTGCCACAGCGCGCGCATGGTCCGCGCCGTCATGCCCTTCAGGTGGGGCCGCTCGGTCATCAGCACGAACATCTCAAGGATGGAGGAGGGCGTCGTCTCGAAGGTATTGTCGTCGGTGATGTCGATGAAGCCGCCGACGTCGTCGAAGCGCTCGTTGATCGCTTCAGGCACCGAGTCCTGGGGGAACAGCTGGGCCTCGATGTTCTGCAGCAGGATGGTATTGAGCTGCGTGACTGTCTTGGCGGCCCAGTAGTAGCGCTGCATCAGGTATTCGCTGGCGCGGCGCACGTGGGCGCCTTCGCCGGTCGTCTTCAGGCCGAAGGTTTCGGCGATCGGGGTCTGCAGGTCGAACAGCAGGCGGTCTTCGCGGCGGTTGGCTTGCAGGTGCAGGCGGATGCGGATGTCCTTGAAGGCGCTTTCCTTCTCCATCAGCTGGCGCGCCTCGGTCTGGGTAATCAGGCCGCGCAAGGCCAGCTGGCCCCACGAATTGGCAAGCCCCGCCGCCTTGGCGACCCACAGGATCGCCTGCAGGTCGCGCAGGCCGCCCGGGCTCTCCTTGCAGTTCGGCTCCAGGCTGAAGGCGGTGTCTTCGTACTTGGCGTGGCGCAGGCGCATCTCGGCCATCTTGGCCTGGAAGAAGGCTTGCGCGTCCATCGCTTCGCTGTAGCGCTGCTGGAGTTCTTCGAAGACGGCGGCGCCGCCCGTGATCAGGCGCGCTTCCAGCAGGCTGGTTTGGACGGTGATGTCGGCCTCGGATTCGACCAGGCACTCGTCGACGGTGCGGATGCTGTGGCCAATCTCCAGCCCAAGGTCCCAGAGCAGCTGTACCAGGCCTTCAAGGCGGGCCTGGGTCAGCGCGTTGGCCGGTTCGGCCAGGAGGATCAGCAGGTCGACGTCGGAAAACGGGAAAAGCTCGCCGCGGCCATAGCCGCCCACGCCGACCAGTGCGGCCTCGGGCGGCAGGCCGGAGGCGTTCCACGCTTCGGTGAGGACCGCGTCGACGCTCTGGCGCAGGCTGCGCAGTAGCTTTTCGGGCTTGTTGTCTTCCCTGAACGCGGCGATAAGCTGCGCGCGGTCCGCCTTCAGCCTTTGCTTAAGCAGGTCGCGCGTTTCGCTCTTGTGCACCGCCGCTGGCATGGCTTTTACGCCGCTACCGCTTGCGCCGGGGCGTTGATAATGGCTGGCGGAGGAGGCGTACCGGCCGACTGGGTCAGCACTTCATAGCCCGTTTCGGTTACCAGGATGGTGTGTTCCCACTGCGCCGACAGGCTGCGGTCCTTGGTTTTGATGGTCCAGCCATCGCCCATTTCGCGGATGTCGCGGCGGCCGGCGTTGATCATCGGCTCGATCGTGAAGATCATGCCCGCTTCGAGCTTTTCCAGCGTGCCCGGGCGGCCGTAGTGCAGCACCTGCGGCTCTTCGTGGAACACCTTGCCGATGCCGTGGCCGCAGAATTCGCGCACCACGCTGTAGCCGTTCTTTTCGGCGTGCTGCTGGATCACGTGGCCGATGTCGCCCAGGTGAGCGCCAGGACGGACCTTGGAAATGCCGAGCCACATGCACTCGTAGGTCACTTCGGACAGGCGGCGCGCCAGGATCGACGGTTCGCCGATGAAGAACATGCGGCTGTTGTCGCCGTGGTAGCCGTCCTTGATGACGGTGATGTCGAGGTTGACCACGTCGCCGTTCTTGAGGACCTTGTCGCCCGGGATGCCATGGCATATCACGTCGTTGACCGAGGTGCAGATGGCCTTCGGGTACGGGGTGTAGCCGGGCGGGCAGTAGTTCAGCGGCGCCGGCACGGTACCCTGCACGTTGACCATGTATTCGTGGCACAGGCGATCGAGTTCGCCGGTGGTGACGCCGTTCTTGACGAAGGGAGTGATGTAATCGAGGACTTCGGAAGCAAGGCGGCCAGCGAGGCGCATGCCTTCGATTTCTTCGGGGGTTTTGATGGAAATGGTGGACATAAGGGTCGCAATCGACAAAAAGCGGTTAAATCGGGAATGAGCACATTATAAGTGATCGTAGGGCATCAGGTAGGCTGCATGGTGGAAAAGCGGGAACCGCCCGAAGGGGCATATGCATGTCCTTCACTGCACGCGGTACTTGAAAACATGTCCAAAACCGGCTAGAATCTCGGGTTGCTTGATTTACGTTTTCAGGCAATGTTGTCAAAATACTTGTTAAATCGCGAATCCGGCCTCAAAGGGTGCCCTCGAGGTGACTGGCCGGATTCCAGACCCAACCCTGGAGAATTACATGTCCGTAACAATGCGTGAAATGCTGGAAGCCGGTGTCCACTTCGGTCACCAAACCCGTTTCTGGAACCCAAAGATGGCTCCTTTCATCTTCGGCCACCGCAACAAGATCCATATCATCAACTTGGAAAAGACGATGGGTATGTATCAGGAAGCAATGAAGACCATCAAGCAGATCTCCGCTAACCGCGGCACGATCCTGATGGTTGGTACCAAGCGCCAGGCTCGCGACATCATCGCTGCTGAAGCTGCTCGTGCTGGCGTTCCTTTCGTTGACCAGCGCTGGCTGGGCGGCATGCTGACCAACTTCAAGACGATCAAGACCTCGATCAAGCGCCTGAAGGACATGGAAGCTGCAATCGAAGACGGTTCGGCTGAGAAGCTGTCGAAGAAAGAAAACCTGATGTTCCAGCGCGAAATGGTCAAGCTGCAGAAGGCCATCGGCGGCATCAAGGACATGGGCGGCGTTCCTGACGCTATCTTCGTCGTCGACGTCGGCTACCACAAGGGCGCGATCACCGAAGCTGGCAAGCTGGGCATCCCAGTCATCGGCGTGGTTGATACCAACCACTCGCCAGAAGGCGTGACCCACGTTATCCCAGGTAACGATGACTCCTCGAAGGCAATCACCCTGTACGCCCGCGGCGTAGCTGACGCGATCCTCGAAGGCCGCGCTAACGCGACCAACGAAGTCGTTCAGATGGCTAAGTCGTCGGACGAGTTCGTCGAAGTTTCCGAGCAGGCATAACTGGCGGCAGGGCAACCTGCTGATCACGTAGAAAAAGGGGTGGCATCAGCTCCCCCTTTTTTTTAAACAGAATACGTAACAATTTAGGAGAATCTTATGGCAGCGATTACTGCAGCAATGGTTGGCGAACTGCGCGCCAAGACCGATGCGCCGATGATGGAATGCAAAAAAGCACTGACCGAAGCCGAAGGCGACATGGGCCGTGCGGAAGAGATCCTGCGCGTCAAGCTGGGCGGCAAGGCATCGAAAGCGTCGGCACGAATCACCGCGGAAGGCGTGGTAGCATCTTACATCAGCGGCAATGTTGGCGCCCTGGTCGAAGTAAACAGCGAGACCGACTTCGTTGCCAAGAACGACGACTTCCTGGCACTGGCAGCAAACGCAGCCAAGCTGGTCGCCGAGCACAACCCTGCTGACGTCGCAGCCCTGCTGGCGCTGCCGCTGGACGGCAAGACCCTGGACGAAGTGCGTTCCGCACTGATCGGTAAAATCGGCGAAAACATGTCGATCCGCCGCTTCCAGCGTTTCGAGACCACCGGCAAGCTCGCTTCGTACCTGCACGGCACCCGTATCGGCGTCATGGTAGAGTTCGAAGGCGCGGACGAACAGGTCGGCAAGGACGTGGCAATGCACATCGCTGCCATGAAGCCAGTTGCACTGTCGTCGAACGAAGTGCCAGCTGAACTGATCGAAAAAGAGCGTTCGGTTGCTGCACTGAAAGCACAGGAAGACGCTGACGCAGCTGCTGCCGCAGGCAAGCCAGCCCAGTCGCCGGAAATCCTGGCCAAGCGCCTCGAAGGTTCGGTACAGAAGTACCTGAAAGAGGTATCGCTGCTGAACCAGGCGTTCGTCAAGAACGACAAGCAGTCGATCGAACAGATGCTGAAAGAAAAGAACACCACCGTGAAAGCGTTCACGATGTATGTTGTTGGCGAAGGCATCGAGAAGAAGCAGGACGATTTCGCGGCAGAAGTTGCTGCGCAAATGGCTGCTTCGAAGCAGTAAGTTTGGAAAGCGGGCCGGAAGGCCCGTTTTTTTAACTCATGCCACCTGCCAGCACTGGCGGGTGAGGCCTGGATGGCGGCCTTGACTGCCGCTGCGGGCCGGACCCGAATAAAACCGTCATTTTAGGAGCCCACACATGTCAAAACCAGCCTACAAACGCGTACTCCTGAAACTGTCTGGCGAAGCTCTGATGGGTGATGATGCCTATGGCATCAACCGCGCAACGATCGAGCGCATGGTCGCCGACGTGGCGGAAGTGGCGAAAGCGGGCGTAGAACTGGCAGTGGTCATCGGCGGCGGCAACATCTTCCGCGGCGTCGCGCCTGGCGCGCAGGGTATGGACCGCGCCACCGCCGACTACATGGGCATGCTGGCCACCGTGATGAACGCGCTGGCACTGGCCGACGCGATGCGCCACGTGGGCATCACCGCGCGCGTGATGTCGGCGATCGGCATCGAGCAGGTCGTCGAGCCGTACGTGCGCCCGAAGGCGCTGCAGTACCTGGAAGAGGGCAAGGTCGTCATCTTCGCCGCCGGCACCGGCAACCCGTTCTTCACCACCGATACCGCCGCCGCGCTGCGCGGCTCCGAGATCGGCGCCGAGATCGTCCTCAAGGCAACCAAGGTCGATGGCGTATATACTGCCGATCCAAAGAAGGACCCGGGCGCCACCCGCTACGAGTCGATCAACTTCGACGAAGCGATCGCCAAGCACTTGCAGGTGATGGACGCCACCGCGTTCGCGCTGTGCCGCGACCAGAAGCTGCCAATCAAGGTCTTCTCGATCGTCAAGCCGGGCGCGCTGATGCGCGTCGTGATGGGCGAAGACGAAGGCACGCTGGTACACGTTTAAGAAGCAACCAAACAATAATCACCGAATACAGGAGAGCAGCATGACTATCGCTGACGTTAAGAAGAGCGCGCAAGACCGCATGAACAAGTCGATCGAGACCCTCAAGGCCGACCTGGCCAAGGTCCGCACCGGCCGTGCCCACACCGGTATCCTCGACCACATCATGGTCGAATACTACGGTTCGCCGACCGCGCTGAGCCAGGTCGCCAACCTGACCCTGGTCGACGCCCGCACCATCGGCGTGCAGCCGTTCGAAAAGAAGATGGCCAGCACCATCGAAAAGGCGATCCGCGACTCCGACCTGGGCCTGAACCCATCGTCGCAGGGCGACATGATCCGCGTGCCGACCCCGGCGCTGACCGAAGAGCGCCGCAAGGAGATGGTCAAGCTGTGCAAGGGCGAAGCGGAAGACGCCAAGATCGCCGTGCGTAACATCCGCCGCGACGCTAACGAATCGCTCAAGAAGCTGGTGAAGGACAAGGCCATCTCCGAAGACGAAGAGCGCCGCGCATCGGACGAGATCCAGAAGCTGACCGACAAGTTCGTCGTCGAGATCGACAAGACCGTCGCCGAAAAAGAGAAAGAAGTCCTGACCGTGTAATAATCGCATGTTGGCGGTTCGTACCCCGGTCGGGTCGCCTTGACGCATGCTCGGCGGATGCGCTCTTTGAGCTTATCCGCCCTACGTTTTTTTTGGCCCCAGGATCTATGATTTTCAAAAGTTCGACGACAGCTGTCCCTGAAGTGGCGAAAATGCCGCGCCACGTTGCCATCATCATGGACGGCAACGGCCGCTGGGCGACCAAACGCTTCATGCCGCGCGTGGCCGGTCATGTCAAGGGCGTCGAAGCCGTGCGCGGCGTCGTGGAAGCCTGCGCGCTGCGCGGCATCGAGTACCTGACCCTGTTCGCCTTCTCGTCCGAGAACTGGCGCCGTCCCGAAGAAGAAGTGTCGCTGCTGATGCGCCTTTTTGTCACGGCGCTGGAACGCGAAGTGTCGAAGATGCACGCAAATAACATCCGCCTGAAGGTGGTCGGCGACCTGTCGCGCTTCGACGTCAAGCTGCAGGAGATGATCGCCGCAGCCGAACGCCGCACCGCCAACAACACCCGCCTGACCGTCACCGTCTGCGCCAACTACGGCGGCCGCTGGGACATCATGCAGGCCACCGGCAAGATGGTCGCCGCCCACCCTGGCGCCACCGAATTTACCGAAGAACAGCTAGCCGAGCACCTGGCCATGGCCTACGCGCCCGAGCCCGACCTGTTCATCCGTACCGGCGGCGAAGAGCGTATTTCCAACTTCCTGCTGTGGCAGCTCGCCTACTCGGAGCTGTACTTCACCGATACCTACTGGCCCGACTTCGACGTCGATGCGCTCGACGCCGCCATCGCGTCGTACCAGGCGCGCGAACGCCGCTTCGGCCGCACCGGCGACCAACTGGCGGGAGAGAGCGCATAATGCTGAAAACCCGCGTCATCACCGCCGTCATCTTGCTCGTCGCGCTGCTCGGCGTCCTGTTCGGCGGCTACTATCCGCTGTTCGCCGCCGCCATCGTGCTGTTCCTGGTCGCCGCAGTGTGGGAAGCCTTCCAGCTTTTCGGTTCGTCGAAAAAGCAGGCTTTCGCCATTGCGCTGTTCTGGGGCGCCGCCTTTGCCTACACCTTCCTGTTCCAGTCCAACCAGTCGACCCAATTCTGGTTTGCGCTGTGCGCCGCCATCTGGCTGGTGCGCTTCGTGCCTGCGCTCGGCCATGGCCTGCCGCCGCCGCAAGGCATCGGCAATACGCTGCTCGGCACCGTCTATGGCCTGTCGCTGGTCGGCTGCTTCGCCGCGATGGTGGTGTTCTACCAGCACTCGCCAATCTTCCTGCTGTCGGTGATGGCTCTTGTGTGGGTGGCCGATATCGGCGCCTACTTCTCGGGCAAAGCCTTCGGCAAGCGCAAGCTGGCGCCGTCCATCTCCCCGGGTAAATCATGGGAAGGTGCGATCGGCGGCGGCATCGCCGTGCTGCTGTTCTCCGCAGCGCTCATCCTGTCCGACAGCCCGATGGTGGCTGACACCTTCGTGGTCAAACTCCAGGCCGCGCGCGGCTGGCTTGCCGCCATGGCGATCCTGGTCGTCATCGTGGCCGCCAGCGTGGTCGGCGACCTGTTCGAATCGATGCTCAAGCGCCGCGCCGGCGTCAAGGACAGCAGCAATCTGCTGCCTGGCCACGGCGGCGTGCTCGATAGGATCGACGCACTGGTCCCGGTACTTCCATTCGCCGCGCTGATCGACGCCTGGCTCTGAAAAGGCGCACTATGCAAAGCATTACAATCCTTGGCGCGACCGGCTCGATCGGCGTGTCGACGCTGGACGTGCTCGCGCGTCACCCTGACAAGTACAAGGTCTTCGCACTGACCGCGCACGCAAAGGTCGACGAACTGGCCGCCCAGTGCGAGCAGTTCCGGCCAGCGCACGCCGTCGTTGGCAGCGCCGGGGCCGCGCAAAAACTGTCGCAGCTGCTGCGCGAAAAAGGCCTGCGCACCGAAGTCGCTTACGGCGAAGAAGCGCTGTGCGCAGTAGCCTCCAGCCCCAACACCGATACCGTGATGGCTGCCATCGTCGGCGCAGCCGGCCTGGCGCCAACCCTGGCCGCGGCCAGGGCGGGCAAGAAGATCCTGTTGGCGAACAAGGAAGCGCTGGTCATGTCCGGCCAGCTGTTCATGGACGCGGTCGAGCAGAACGGCGCGACGCTGCTGCCGATCGACAGCGAGCACAATGCGATCTTCCAGTCGCTGCCCCAGTCGTATGCGCGTTCACCGCGCGGCGCAGGTGTCGCCAAGATTTTGCTGACAGCCTCCGGCGGCCCGTTCCTGGCGCGCGCGGTTGAAACGCTCGACGCCGTGACGCCGGACCAGGCCTGCAAGCACCCGAACTGGGTCATGGGCCGCAAGATCTCGGTCGACTCGGCCACCATGATGAACAAGGGCCTCGAAGTGATCGAGGCGCACTGGCTGTTTGGCGCGCCGGCCAGCCAGATCGAGGTGGTGATCCATCCGCAAAGCGTGATCCATTCGATGGTGTCCTACATCGACGGTTCCGTGATCGCGGAGCTGGGCAACCCGGACATGCGCACCCCGATCGCCAACGCGCTGGCCTTCCCGGAGCGGATCGAGTCCGGGGTAGGGCAGCTTGACCTGACCGCCATCGGCACCCTGCAGTTTGAAAAGCCGGACTACCAGCGCTTCCCGTGCCTGGCGCTCGCTTTCGAAGCGCTTGAGGCGGGCGGCACCTCGCCGGCGCTGCTTAATGCCGCCAACGAAGTGGCTGTGCAGGCATTCCTCGAACACCGCATCGGTTTCCGCGACATCGACCGTGTCATCGCCCGGGTCATGCATGAAAACGACCACGGCGCGGCCAGCAGCATCGAGGCCGTCATGGCGCAGGACGCAAGGGCGCGCAGCGCCGCCGAAGCCATCATCTCAGGCATACAGCGATGAACTTCATCCAGACAGTGCTCGCGTTCTTGCTGGCACTGGGGCCGCTGATCATCTTCCATGAACTCGGCCACTACGCGGTTGCGCGGCTGTGCGGCGTGAAAGTGCTGCGCTTCTCGGTCGGCATGGGCAAGGTGGTGTGGTCGCGCCGCTTCGGCCGCGACCAGACCGAGTGGGCGGTGTCGGCGCTGCCGCTGGGCGGCTACGTCAAGATGCTCGACAGCCGCGACCCGGATGCGCCGCCCCTGGCTCCCGGCGACGAGCAGCACGAATTCACCCGCAAGAGCGTGTGGCGGCGCATCGCCATCGTGGCTGCCGGCCCGCTTGCCAACTTCATCCTCGCCATCGTGGTGTTTGCCGGCTTGTTCATGCACGGCATCGCCGAACCAGGCACCCGCATCCGCTTCATGGCTGAAACCACGCCAGCCTGGCAGGCCGGCCTGCGCGGCGGCGACCAGGTCGTCGCCGTCAATGGCGAGCCGGTTGGGGCCTGGTCCGAACTCAATTGGGAAGTCATTTCGTCTGCCCTCGACAAGCGCGACGTGCGCCTGGAAGTCGAGCGCCCGTCGCAGGGCCGCGTCGACGTGGAGCTGCCTGCCGCATCCTTCGATGGGCTCGACCCGGATGCCGACCTGCTAGGCGCGGTCGGCATCACGGTGGCGCGGCCGGCGCCTGTGCTGGGCAAAATCCTGCCGGGCGGCGCGGCCGAACGCGCGGGCCTGGAGACCGGCGACCTGGTGGTCGCGGTCGACGGCAAGCCAGTCCCCGACGGCATCGCCTTCATCGAAGCGCTGCGCCCGGCCGGCGGCCGCACCGTGCAGGTCGATGTGAACCGCGGCGGGCGGCTGTTTACGATTCCCGTGCTGCCCGAGCGCGACCCGGCAACCGGCCATGGCCGCATCAAGGCCGAAGTGGCGCTGGTGCCCGACATGGTGACCAACGCGTCGGGCCCGGTGGAGGCGCTGGGCAAGGCCGTTCGCAAGACCTGGGACACCAGCGCAATGACAGTCAAGATGATCGGCAAGATGATCACCGGCGAAGTCTCGCTGAAGAACGTCACCGGGCCGATCACGATTGCCGATTACGCGGGGCAGACCGCACGCATGGGCGTAGTGACCTTCCTGATCTTCATCGCCTCCATCAGCATCAGCCTTGGTGTGATGAATCTGTTACCAATTCCGGTTCTGGATGGTGGCCTTTTGCTGTATTATTCGCTGGAAGTTTTGACCGGCCGCCCCTTGCCGGAGCGGATCGCCGAATTTGCGCAGCGCGCTGGCGTCGCCATGCTGGTGATGCTGATGGCGCTAGCCGTCTTCAACGACGTGGCGCGGCTGCTGTAAAGCCCGCGCCTGCAACCTTTGAATAACGTATTGTGCCTATTGATCGACCCTTTGATTTAGCCGATGAAATTACAATCTGATCGTTTCGCATTGCCTTTCTTTCGCCGCAGCCTGATCGGCGCCGCCGTTGTGGTGCTGTGCGCCGGACCTGCTTTCGCAGTTGCCCCGTTCGTGGTCAAGGACATTCGCGTCGAAGGTATCCAGCGCACCGAAGCCGGCACCGTCTTCAGTTACCTGCCTGTCCGCGTCGGCGAAACCTTCAACGATGACAAGAGCATTGCCGCGATCAAGGCGTTGTACGCCACTGGCTTCTTCAAGGACGTCCGCCTCGAAGTCGACAACGGCGTGCTGGTCGTGCTGGTCGAGGAACGCCCGGCAATCGCCAAGGTCGACTTCACCGGCGCCAAGGAATTCGAAGAAGATATCCTGGTCAAGGCGCTGCGCGAAATCGGCGTCGGCGAAGCGAAGATCTTCGACAAGGCCTCGGTCGACCGCGCCGAGCAGGAGCTCAAGCGCCAGTACCTGTCGCACGGCCTGTATGGCGTGAAGATCACGACCACCATCACCCCGATCGAACGTAACCGCGTCACCGTCATGTTCAACATCGACGAAGGCGAAGTCGCGCGCATCAAGCAGATCAACATTGTCGGCAACAAGACCTTCTCGGACAAGGAACTGCGCCAGCAGCTGCAGCTCGATACGAGCGGCTGGTTCACCTGGTACAGCAAGGCCGACCAGTATTCGAAGACCAAGCTGACCGGCGACATCGAGGCGATCAAGTCGTTCTACCTGAACCGCGGCTACCTCGAAGCGAACGTCGAATCGACCCAGGTTTCGATCACGCCGGACAAGAAGGACATCTACCTGACCATCAACATCACCGAGGGCGAGAAGTACACTGTCTCGGGCGTGAAGGTCGAAGGCGAGATGTTCGGCCGCGAAGATGAAATCAAGTCGCTGATCCTGCTCAAGCCGGGCAAGGCCTACTCGGGCGAACTGCTCACCCTCAGCAACAAGCTGATCGCCGACCGCATGGGCACCTTCGGCTACGCGTTCGCCAACGTGAACGCCAACCCGGAACTGGACCGCGAAAAGCGCGAAGTCGCATTTACCTTCTTTGTCGATCCGGGCAAGCGCGCCTACGTGCGCCACATGAACATCGCCGGTAACACCGTCACCCGCGATGAAGTGATCCGCCGCGAGTTCCGCCAGTTTGAAGGTTCGTGGTACGACGCGAACAAGATCAAGATGTCGCGCGACCGCGTCGACCGCCTCGGCTACTTCAAGGACGTGACGATCGACACGCCGGAAGCGCAGGGCACGACCGACCAGGTCGACGTCAACCTGACCGTGGTTGAGAAGCCGACCGGTAACTTCATGATCGGCGGCGCGTTCTCGCAGGCCGAGAAGTTCACCTTCACGGCGTCGATCCAGCAGGCCAACTTCGCCGGCAGCGGCAACACCGTCGGCCTCGAGCTGAACACCAGCCGCTACCTGCGTACGATCGCGTTCTCGCACACCAATCCGTACTTCACGGACGACGGCGTATCGCGCTCGTTCGAACTGTACCTGCGCACCATGCGCCCGCCTGCGCTGAACATCGGCAGCTACACCGTCAAACAGACCGGCGGCCGCCTGTCGTTCGGTGTGCCGTTCTCCGAATACGATACCGTCTACTTCGGCGCCGGCCTGGAACGCACCCAGATCGAAACCGATATCACCAGCCCGACCCGCTTCAAGGAATACGTGCGCGACTTCGGCGATTCGCCGGACGGCATCGGCACGGCCACCACCAACGCCTTCCCGCTGACCGCAGCGTGGGGCCGCGACAGCCGCGACAGCGCGATCACGCCAACCCGCGGCCGCTACCAGCGCGCCAACCTCGAGGTTGACCTGTTCGGCGACGCCAAGTACTACCGCGCGGTGTACGAGCAGCAGTACTACAAGCCCCTCACCAGCATGGTTACCCTCGCGCTCAAGGGCGAGCTCGATTACGGCCATGGCCTGCGCGGTAACAAGTACCCGGTCTTCAAAAACTTCTACGGCGGCGGCATCGGTTCGGTGCGCGGCTATGTCAGCTCGTCGCTCGGTATCGTCGATCCGCTCACCTACGACGCCCTGGGCGGCGCGGTGCGCGTGATCGGTAACGCCGAACTGCAGATGCCATTCCCTGGCGGCGGTCCCGACCGCAGCCTGCGCTGGTTCGGCTTCCTCGACGCCGGCCAGGTCTACCAGGAAGGCCAGACCATCCGCGCCAATGAGCTGCGCTTCTCGACCGGCCTTGGCGTCAGCTGGATTTCGCCGGTGGGCCCGCTCAAGTTGAGTTATGCTAAGCCTTTGAACGCAAAGCCGGGCGACCGCCTGGAGCGCTTCCAGTTCCAGATGGGTACCGGGTTCTGATTTAGCGACGTTTCAATTCAGATTGCGGAGAACAAGTTGAAAACTGCCTTTACCTCAATGTCGAAACAGCTGCTGCTGTTCGCGCTGTGCGCCATTCCGCTCGCCCAGGCGCAGGCGCAGATGGCCGGCAGCCGCATCGCTTACGTGGCGACCGAGCGCCTGATGACCGAATCGAAGCTGGCGAAGAAGGCCGACGAGCGCATCGAAGCCGAATTCTCCAAGCGCGACAAGTCGATCAACGAACAGATCGGCAGCGTGCGCGCGCTGGCCGAGAAGTTCGAGCGCGAAGCGCCCAAGATGACCGAGATGGACCGCACCCGCCGCACGCGCGAGCTGATCGACATGGAAAAAGACGTGCAGCGCAAGCAGCGCGAGTACCGTGAAGACCTGATGCAGCGCAAGAACGAAGAACGCGCCAACATCGCAACCAAAGCGTACAAGATCATCGAACAGATCGCCGCACAGGAGCAGCTTGACGTCGTGATCTACGAAGCCGGATGGCACAATCCGCGGATCGACATCACCGACAAGATCTTGCAGCAACTCGACAAATAACAGAAACAGGAAATACCAGATGGGCACTCGACTGGGTGAATTGGTCGAACGCTTGGGCGGTGAGCTGGCGGGTGACCCGAATATCGAAGTCACGGGCATCGCGCCGCTGGCCGATGCGGGCGCTTCGCACATCAGCTTCCTAAGCAATAGCAAACTGCGCGCACAAGCCGCGCAAAGCGGGGCCGCGGCCCTGATCCTGGCACCAAGCGACAGCGAAACGGTCGGCGCCACCTACCCGGGTGCGCGCATCGTCACCAAGAATCCGTATGCTTACTTTGCCCGCGCGGCGCAGTATTTCGAAGCGCTGACGGCGTTCGTGCCTGCGGCCGGCGTGCATCCGAGCGCCTATGTCGCGGGCAGCGCCAGGGTCGATCCGTCGGCCCACGTAGGCCCGAATGCGACGGTCGAAGAGGGCGCCTCCGTCGGCGCCGGCGCAGTGATTGGCGCTGGCTGCTTCGTCGGCCGCGACGCCGTCATCGGCGCCGAAACCAGGCTGTTTGCCAACGTGACCTTCCATGCCGGCTGCCAGATCGGCGCGCGCGGGATCATCCACTCGGGCGCGGTGATCGGCACTGACGGCTTTGGCTTTGCCAATGAAGGCGGCGTGTACATCAAGATTCCGCAGACCGGCCGCGTGGTGATCGGCGACGACGTCGACATCGGCGCCAACACGACCATCGACCGCGGCGCGCTGGCCGACACCATCATCGAAGACGGCGTCAAGCTCGATAACCAGATCCAGATTGGACACAACTGCCACATCGGCGCGCACACCGCGATGGCCGGCTGCGTCGGCGTGGCCGGCAGCGCAAAGATCGGCAAGTACTGCACCTTCGGCGGCGCGGCGATGGTGCTGGGCCACCTGACGATTGCCGACCACGTGCATATCTCATCGGGCAGCATGGTCTCGCGCTCGATTGCGGAAGCGGGCCAGTACACCGGCTTCTATCCGCTGGCGAAAAACGCCGACTGGGAAAAAACTGCGGCGATCGTTCGCAACCTGGACACAATGCGCGATAAAATCCGCGCGCTGGAAAAAACAATTAAAACCCTGACAGAACAAAAATGACCACTACCGAAAACAAGACCCTCGACATTTGCCAGATCAAGGCGCTGCTGCCGCACCGTTATCCGCTGCTGCTGGTCGACCGCGTGCTGACCTGGGAAGCGAACAAGTCGATCACCGCGATCAAGAATGTCACCGTCAACGAAGAATTCTTCAACGGCCACTTCCCGCACAAGCCGGTCATGCCTGGCGTGTTGATGATCGAAGCGCTGGCGCAGACCGCCGCGCTGCTGTCGTTCCTGACCATGGGCGTCAAGCCGGACGAAAACTCGGTGGTTTATTTTGTCGGCATCGACAACGCGCGCTTCAAGCGCCCGGTGGGTCCCGGCGACCAGCTGAAGATGGACGTCGAGATCCTGCGCGTATCGCGCGGCATCTGGAAGTACAAGGCAGTAGGCAGCGTGGACGGCGCGGTGGCGCTCGAAGCTGAACTGATGTGCACCATTCGCGCCACCGACGACGCGAGCAAGCCAGCGGGGCAGTAAATGACGATGATTCACCCAACCGCCATTGTCGACCCGAAGGCGCAGCTCGACAGCAGCGTTGAAGTCGGCGCGTATTCGATCATCGGCCCGAACGTGCAGATCGGCGCGCGCACCGTGGTCGGCCCGCATGTGGTCATCGAAGGCCACACGACGATCGGCGAAGACAACAAGTTCTTCCAGTTCTCGTCCATCGGCGCCGCGCCGCAGGACAAGAAGTGGGCGGGCGAACCGACCCGGCTTGAAGTCGGCGACCGCAACACCGTGCGCGAGTTCTGCACCTTCAACCTGGGCACCACCCAGGACAAGGGCGTAACGCGCCTCGGCAACGACAACTGGATTTCGGCTTACGTCCACCTGGCGCACGACTGCCAGGTCGGCAGCAACACCATCTTCTCGAACAATGCGCAGCTGGCCGGCCACGTTGAAGTGGGCGACTGGGCGATCATGTCCGGCTACGCCGGCGTGCACCAGTTCTGCAAAATCGGCGCGCACGCGTTCGTCGGCATGTACACCAGCCTGACGCAGGACGTGCCGCCGTTCGTGCTCGTGTCGGGCAACCCGGCGGGCGCGCGCGGCGTGAACATCGAAGGCCTGAAGCGGCGCGGCTTTACGCGCGCCCAGATCGACGGCATCCGCGCAGCCTACAAGCTGATCTACCGTAACAACCTCACGCTCGACGAGGCCAAGGCGGAACTGGCGAAGCTGCAGGGCGATACGCCGGACGCCGCGCCGCAGGTCGGCGCGATGCTGGACTTCCTGGGTAGCGCTACCCGTGGCATCGTCCGCTGACATAACGGTCGCCGTCGTCGCCGGCGAGGTGTCCGGCGACATGCTCGCAGGCCGCCTCCTGGCCGGCCTGCGCCCGCATCTTCCCGAAGCACGCTTCCATGGCATTGGCGGCCCGCGCATGGCCGAGCAAGGCTTTGTGTCGGACGTGCCGATGGATACCCTGACCGTGCGCGGCCTGTTCGAGATCATCCCGCGCTACCGCGAAATCAAGGGCATCCAGAACGCGCTGCGCGACCGGCTGATCGCCGAGAAGCCGGACGTGTTCATCGGCGCCGACTATCCCGGCTTTAACCTCGGCCTTGAAATGCAACTGCGCGAAGCCGGCATCCCGACCATGCACTTTGTCAGCCCGCAGATCTGGGCCTGGCGCGGCGGGCGCATCAAGAAGATCCAGAAAGCCGTGTCGCACATGCTGGTGATCTTCCCGTTCGAGGAAGAGATCTACAAGCAGGCTGGCGTGCCCGTGACCTATGTCGGCCATCCGCTGGCCGAGATGATCCCGATGGAGCCAGACGAAGCAGCCGCGCGCCGCGTGCTGGGCATTCCGGAGGATGCGCGGGTGGTGACGGTAATGCCGGGCAGCCGCATGGGCGAGCTCAAATACCTGGCTGCGCCGTTTGTGGCGGCCGTCAGCCTGCTGGCCAAACGCGACCCGGCCCTGCGCTTTGTGGTGCCGATGGCCGGCGAGCGCCAGCGCCAGTACTTCACCCAGCTGGTGCAGGAGGCCGGGCTGGCGGACGTGCAGATCGACCTGGTCGACGGCCAGTCGCATACCGCGATTGCCGCCGCCGATGCGGTGCTGGTGGCCTCCGGTACAGCCACGCTGGAAGTGGCGCTGTTCAAGAAGCCGATGGTCATTGCCTACAAGGTGATGCGCGCATCGTGGGAGATCATGCGCCACATGGGCTACCAGCCGTGGATCGGCTTGCCGAACATTTTGGCGCGCGAGTTCCTGGTCCCCGAATTTTTGCAGCACGCGGCCACGCCCGAAGCGCTGGCCGACGCGGTGTGGAAGCAGCTCGAAGACGTGCCGGGCCGACTGAAGCTGGTCCAGCGCTTCACCGACATGCATCACAGCCTGCTGCGCAACAGCGCGGAAGAAAGCGCCGCCGCCGTCATGCGCGTCATACAATCGTCCAAGGCATCATGAGAACCAAGAAAGTCAATTTTTACCCTGGGCTGAAGAAGAACGCGCTGCCGTTTACGCCTGAAGATATCGTCTGCGGCGTCGACGAAGCCGGACGTGGCCCCTTGGCCGGGCCGGTGTTCGCCGCGGCGGTGATCCTGCATCCGGAACGCCCGATCCTCGGCCTGCGCGACTCCAAAAAGCTGACCGCCGAGCGGCGCGACGAACTGGCCCCGCTGATCAAGGCCAACGCGCTGGCGTGGGCGATCGCCGAGTGCTCGCATGAAGAGATCGACGCCATCAACATCCTGCAGGCGACCATGCTGGCGATGCGCCGTGCGGTCGAAGCGCTGGCGACGATACCGACCGTTGCGCTCATCGACGGCAACCGCAGCCCGGTAATGACCATTCGCTGCCACCCGATCATCGAAGGCGACGACAAGGTGCACGCGATTTCCGCCGCATCGATTTTGGCCAAGACAGCGCGCGACGCCGCCCTCGTGACGCTGCACCAGCAGTACCCACAGTACGGTTTCGACCAGCACAAGGGCTACAGCACCGCGATGCACATGGAGCGCCTGCGCGAGCACGGCCCGTGCCCGGTGCACCGCCGCTCGTTCGCGCCCGTGCGGGCAGCGCTCGGCATAGGCGAGACGCTGGCATTCGATTTCGCGATGGAAGTTGAAGAATGAAGACCATCACGTCGCGCGACAACCCGCTGTACAAGGAACTCAAGCACCTTGCGACCAGCTCGCAGGCACGCCGCAAGGCCGGCCGCACCTTGCTCGACGGGGTGCACCTGGCGCAAGCCTGGCTTGACATGCGCGGCGCGCCGCTGCAATGCATCGTCAGCGAAAGCGCGCTGGCCAACCCGGAGGTCGCGGACATCGTCATGCGCTGCGAGAACCAGCACGCGCACGTGACCGCGCTGCCGGACGCGCTGTACAACACCGTCAGCCAGGTCGAACACGGCGTCGGCCTGATGTTCCTGATCGAGACGCCGTCGAGCGAGCTGCCGGCCACGCTGACAGTCAACGCGGTTTTGCTCGATAACGTGCAGGACCCGGGCAATGTCGGCTCGATCCTGCGCAGCGCGGCGGCGGCTGGCATCACCCAGGTGTTCTGCAGCAGCGGCACCGCATTCTGCTGGTCGCCAAAAGTGCTGCGCGCCGCGATGGGCGCCCATTTTGTCGTCGACATCTACGAGAACGTCGACCTGGCTTCGCTGATCGCGCCATCGAAGATTGCCGTCCTGGCCACCAGCGGCTATGCCACCCAGCGCGTCTACGACGCCGACCTGCGCCAGCCGGTCGCCTGGATCTTCGGCCATGAAGGGCAGGGCGTCGCCGACGATTTGCTGAACATGGCCACCCAGCAGGTGGTGATTCCCCATTTGGGCCAGGTTGAGTCCCTAAATGTTGCGGCTTGCGCAGCAGTTTGCTTTTTTGAGCAAGTCCGGCAAATTCAGGCGTAGACGACAGCCTTAACTGAGGGTAACCTCTTGGGCTAGAGCAACAGTGGAGTAAACAGTGGACATCGCCCATTTGCATTTTTTGGTAGCCGAAGCGGACCAGGCCCAGCGTCTCGCGGTCGTGGACATGCTCGGCAAGCTGGGCGCCAGCCAGGTTTCAGAGGTACCCGACGGCCATTCGACCCTGCGCTTCCTGAACGAATCGTTCGCGCCGGCGGTGGATATCGCGATCGTCGACCTGGGGCTGCCCGGCATGGACGGGCTGGAACTGATCCGCACCCTGGCCGGCATGAACTGCCGCACCCGCGTCATCGTCGCCGGCGCGCAGCCATCGAACCTGCTGTTTTCGGTCGAAACGATGGCGCAGGCCTATGGCCTCGACCTGCTCGGCACCATCGCCAAGCCGGTGACTATTTCGCGCTTACAGGCGCTGATAGAAAATTACGTGCCGCCGCCGCAGCGCTCGGAACGCCCGCGCGGGCCGACCTTTTCGTTTTCGGATATCGGCATCGGCCTGCAGGCGCGCCAGTTCGAACCGTACTTCCAGCCGAAGATCGAACTGGCCACCGGCCAGGTCAAGGGACTGGAGACGTTTGCGCGCTGGGTGCACCCGGAGCATGGCGTGCTCGGTCCGCATGCGTTTATCGACGCGCTGGAGCAGCACAACCGCATCGACTTCCTCGACTGGACCATGATCGAAAAGTCGGTCGAACGCTGCCGCGAGTTCCAGGACAAGGGCACGCCGATTCCGATTTCGATCAACCTCGCGCCCGAGACGCTGGCGCATGCGGGATTCATCCAGCAGATCACGGCATGCGTGCAGCGGCACCGCGTGATGCCTGACTATATTACGTTCGAGATGCCTGAGTCGTCGGTGCTGACGACCGACCCGACCTTCCTTGAGCGGCTGGTGCGCTTGCGGATGATGGGCTTCGGGCTGGCGATTGACGATTACGGTACCGGCAGGTCGAACCTTCAGCTGTTGGCGCGGGTGCCGTTCTCGGAGCTGAAGATCGACCGCAGCTTTGTCGATGGCGCCTCGAAGAAGCGCGCGCTGGGGACGGTGCTCAGTTCATGCCTCGGGCTGGCGCGCAGCCTGGACCGGATGTCGGTCGCGGTGGGCGTCGAGACCAAGCAGGATTGGGACTTCCTGCAGGGGCTCGGGTGCACGTATGCGCAGGGCTACCATATCGCCAAGCCGATGGAAGCGGAAGCGTTTCCGGGGTGGCTGGAGGATTGGCGGCATTTCTTTTAGTGGTATGCCGGCGGATGCGTTTCACTTATCCGCCCTACCGCCCGCGGCGAATCGTAGGGCGGATAAGGCCGGAGGCCGCATCCGCCGTTTTGACGTCAATAGTCCCGACGGTCCGGCTTGATCTCCTGCAGGATGGTCGTCGCAATCTCCTCGATCGACTTGGTGGTCGACGACAGCCACCTTATTCCCTCGCGCTTCATCATCAGCTCCGCCTCGTTCACCTCATAGCGGCAGTTCTCGATCGATGCATACTTGCTGCCCGCGCGGCGCTCATGGCGGATCTCCGACAGGCGCTCCGGCGTAATGCTCAATCCGAAGATCTTGTGGCGGAACGGCGGCAGCGACGACGGCAGCTTGCCGCGCTCGAAATCGTCGGGAATCAGCGGGTAGTTGGCCGCCTTGATCCCGTACTGCATCGCCAGGTACAGGCTGGTCGGCGTCTTGCCCGACCGTGACACGCCCACCAGGATCACATCCGCGTCCGACAAATTCTTGTGCGACTGCCCGTCGTCGTGCGCAAGCGAGAAGTTGATCGCCTCGATGCGGTTCTTGTATTCCTCGCTGTCGACGATGTTGTGCGAGCGGCCGACCGTGTGGGTCGACTTCATGCCAAGCTCCTGCTCCAGCGGCGCCACGAAAGTCTGGATCAGGTCCATATGCATGCCGTCCGCCTGGCGGATCACCTGCGACAGGTCGTGCTTGACCAGGGTCGAGAACACGATGGGCCGCTGTCCGTCGGTGTTGACCGCTTCGTTGATCTTGCGCTTGGCGTCGTAGGCCTTGTCGAGCGTGTCGATAAACGGCAGCCGCACCTGGCGGAACCTCATCTCGAACTGCGTGAGCACCGCGTGCCCGAAGGTCTCCGCTGTAATGCCTGTGCCATCCGAGACGAAAAAGACGGTGCGCGCCGAAGTCGGCAAAGGGGGGCGGGTTTCTAATGTCATTTTGTTATCTGGATGCCAATGATTCAAGGTTGTGCGCTGTAAATTACACGCACAGGCTGTAAAATGCTCTGCAACGGATTCAATTGTGCTGTACCACGCCAAGAATAACAAGAATACCGGGCGGCCCGGAGTTGGGCAGCACTGCCTCACGCGAAGATTTCTATCATCACTAAAGGTAATACCATGACCAACTTGTCTAACGCTGCACTGAAGGAGCCCGACCAGGCCGATTCGAGCGTGTATGTCGCTTCATTCGAGCAATTGCGCATGACGGACGTCGAATCCGTCGGCGGCAAGAACGCCTCGCTCGGGGAGATGATCAGCCAGCTGGCGCACGCCGGCGTGCGCGTGCCGGGCGGCTTTGCCACCACCGCGCAGGCGTTCCGCGATTTCCTCGATCACAGCATCGACGGCGGCCCATCGCTGGGCGACCGCATCGCAACCCGCCTTGAAGGCCTGAACATCGACGACGTGCGTTCGCTGGCCCAGGCCGGCGCCGAGATCCGCCAGTGGATCGTCGAAACGCCGTTCCAGCCGCGCCTTGAACAGGAGATCCACGCGTTCTACGAGCGTTTGGTGGCCGATTCGACGACGGAGATGTCGTTCGCGGTGCGTTCTTCGGCCACGGCGGAAGACCTTCCGGATGCCTCGTTCGCGGGCCAGCAGGAGACCTTCCTGAACGTGGTCGGCATCGACAACGTGCTCGAGGCGATGAAGCACGTGTTCGCGTCGCTGTACAACGACCGCGCGATCTCGTACCGCGTGCACAAGGGCTTTACCCACGCTGAGGTGGCGCTGTCGGCTGGCGTGCAGCGCATGGTCCGTTCCGACCTGGGCGCGGCCGGCGTGATGTTCACCATCGATACCGAGTCCGGCTTCAAGGACGTGGTGTTCGTCACCTCCAGCTACGGCCTGGGCGAGACGGTGGTGCAGGGCGCGGTCAACCCGGACGAGTTCTACGTCCACAAGCCAATGCTCGAACAGGGCAAGCTGCCGGTCATTCGCCGTAACATCGGCTCCAAGCTGATCAAGATGGAGTTCACCGATGAAGCCAAGGCTGGCCGCTCGGTCAAGACGGTCGACGTGCCGATCGAGATGCGCAACCGCTACTCGCTGAACGATGCGGAAGTCGTCGAGCTGGCGAAGTACGCCGTCATCATCGAAAACCACTATGGCCGCCCGATGGACATCGAGTGGGGCAAGGACGGCCGCGACGGCAAGCTGTACATCCTGCAGGCGCGCCCGGAAACGGTGAAGTCGCAGCAGAAGTCGACCGACGCGCAGCAGCGCTTCAAGCTCAAAGGCAGCGGCACCGTGCTGACCTCGGGCCGTGCAATCGGCCAGAAGATCGGCGCCGGCCCGGTCCGCGTCATCACCGACCCGTCTGAAATGGAGCGCGTGCAGCCGGGCGACGTGCTGGTGGCCGACATGACCGACCCTAACTGGGAACCGGTGATGAAGCGCGCATCGGCAATCGTGACCAACCGCGGCGGCCGTACCTGCCACGCGGCGATCATCGCGCGCGAGCTGGGCGTACCGGCGGTGGTCGGCTGCGGCGACGCGACCGACATCCTCAAGGACGGCACCCTGGTGACGGTATCGTGCGCCGAAGGCGACGAAGGCCGCATCTATGACGGCCTGCTGGAAACCGAAGTGTCGGAAGTGGCGCGCGGCGAACTGCCTCCGCTGAAAACCAAGATCATGCTCAACGTCGGCAACCCGCAGCTGGCCTTCGACTTCCAGTCGGTGCCGAATGCAGGCGTCGGCCTGGCGCGCCTTGAATTCATCATCAACAACAACATCGGCGTGCACCCGAAGGCGATCCTCGAGTACCCGAACATCGATGCGGACCTGAAGAAGGCGGTGGAATCGGTCGCGCGCGGCCACGCATCGCCGAAGGCTTTCTACGTCGACAAGCTGGCCGAAGGCATCGCCACCATCGCCGCGGCCTTCTGGCCAAAGCCGGTCATCGTGCGCCTGTCGGACTTCAAGTCCAATGAGTACAAGAAGCTGATCGGCGGTTCGCGCTACGAGCCGGACGAAGAAAACCCGATGCTGGGCTTCCGCGGCGCGGCGCGCTACCTGGCGGCCGACTTTGCCGGTGCATTCGAAATGGAATGCGCGGCGATGAAGCGCGTGCGTAACGACATGGGCCTGACCAACGTCGAGATCATGGTGCCGTTCGTGCGCACCATCGGGCAGGCCGAGAAGGTGGTCGACCTGCTGGGCAAGAATGGCCTGAAGCGCGGCGAAAACGGCCTGCGCCTGATCATGATGTGCGAAGTGCCTTCGAACGCCATCCTGGCCGACGAATTCCTCAAGCACTTCGACGGCTTCTCGATCGGTTCCAACGACCTGACCCAGCTGACCCTGGGCCTGGACCGCGATTCGGGCATGGCGCTGCTGGCTGCCGACTTCGACGAGCGCGACCCGGCCGTCAAGGCGATGCTGTCGATGGCGATCAAGGCCTGCCGCGCGCAGGGCAAGTACATCGGCATCTGCGGCCAGGGCCCATCGGACCATCCGGACTTCGCCGCATGGCTGATGGCCGAAGGGATCGAGTCGATGTCGCTGAACCCTGACTCGGTCGTCGAAACCTGGCAAAAGCTCGCGGCCATGTAAGGAAGGATGATGTTGACACTTCGCTAAATATGGCTACACTACGGGTATCAACTTAGCGAATCCCGACATTATAAAAACTTATACGATCGCATCAGGAACCCTCGCAGCCCTCACCGGCTTCGGGGGTTTTTGCATTTTGAATCCGCATTACCCAAGGAGGGTGAAATGAACGACTGGGTGTTATGGCTGATCATGGCCGGTGTGCTGGTGGTGCTGGAGATGTTCACCGGGACGTTCTATCTCTTGATGATTGCGATCGGCCTGGGCTTCGGTGCGCTGGCCGCGCTGTTTGGCATGTCGGTGCCGGCGCAGACGATCGTGGCCGCGGTGGTCGGTGTGATTGCGACGGGCGTGCTGCACCGCAGCCGCTTTGGCCACCCGGCCAAGCAAAACCCCGCGCGCGACCACAACGTGAACATCGACATCGGCCAGCGCCTGACGGTCGCCGAATGGCAGGGTGGCAAGGCGCGCGTGATGTACCGGGGCGCGCTGTGGGACGTCGAACTGGGGCAGGGCGCCATTGCCGAAGCAGGGAGCTTCAAGATTGTCGAAGTACAGGGCAATCGCCTGATCGTCGCGAATTCATAATAATCAAACTGAAAGAGGTTCAAACATGGAGTTCTTTGGCAGCGTAGCGACGGTTCTGTTCATCGTCGCACTGGTATTCGTGTTCAAGACGATCAACGTGGTGCCGCAGCAGCATGCGTGGGTGGTGGAACGGCTCGGCAAGTACCATGCGACACTGGCCCCGGGGCTCAATATCGTGGTGCCGTTCATCGACCGGATCGCGTACAAGCATTCGCTCAAGGAGATTCCACTCGACGTGCCGCCACAGGTCTGCATCACGCGCGATAACACGCAGTTGCAGGTGGACGGCATCCTCTACTTCCAGATCACCGACGCGATGCGCGCCTCGTACGGCTCGTCGAACTACCTGGCGGCGATTACCCAGCTGGCCCAGACCACGCTGCGTTCCGTGATCGGCAAGATGGAGCTCGACAAAACCTTTGAAGAGCGCGACCACATCAACACCACCATCGTCAATGCGATCGACGAATCGGCCGCCAACTGGGGCGTGAAGGTGCTGCGCTACGAGATCAAGGACCTGACGCCGCCGCAGGAGATTTTGCACGCGATGCAGGCGCAGATTACCGCCGAACGCGAGAAGCGCGCCTTGATTGCCGCGTCCGAAGGCCGCAAGCAGGAACAGATCAACATCGCAACCGGCGAGCGCGAAGCTGCCATCGCCCGGTCCGAAGGCGAAAAGCAGGCGTCGATCAACCTGGCGGAAGGCCAGGCCAAGGCCATCGTGGCGCTGGCGGAAGCGAACGCCGATGCGCTGCGCCAGATCGGCGCGGCGATCCGCGAGCCGGGCGGCACGGAAGCCGTCAACCTGAAGGTGGCGGAGCAGTACGTGGACGCGTTCGAGAACCTGGCCAAGACGAACAACTCGATCATTGTGCCGGCCAACTTGTCGGACATGAGCGGGCTGATTGCCAGCGCGATGCAGATCGCCAAAGCGCAAAAGACTTGATGAAGGTCGTCATCATCACCGGCGCTTCCGACGGGATCGGGGCCGAGATGGCGCGCCAGCTTGCGCAAGCGCACGGCAGCGATGTGGCGCTTGTGCTGGCGGCCCGGAACGGGCAGATGCTGGCGGAAGTGGCTGGCCAGTGCGAGGCCTTCGGCGCGCAGGTCCTGGTGGCGCCGACCGATGTGACGGAGCAGCAGCAATGTATCCGGCTGGTTGACCAGGCGGTCGAGCGGTGCGGCCGCATCGACGCGCTGATCAACAATGCGGGGCGCTCCGCGCACGCGCTGTTCGAAGAAGTCGCGGACCTGGGCTGGTACGAAGAACTCATGCGCATCAACCTGTGGGGCAGCGTGTGGTGCACGCACGCGGCGCTGCCGCACCTGAAGGCGTCGAAGGGTTCTATTGTCGCGGTGTCGTCGATTGTCGGCCTGGTGGGGGTGCCGGGCAGGACGGCGTATGCGGCGACCAAGTTTGCGATGACCGGCTTCTTCGAGACCTTGCGCATGGAGCTCAAAGGCGCAGGCGTCAGTGTGACGACAGCTTATCCGGGCGTGGTGGCCACCAAAATTCGCGTGCGCGGGTTTAACGCTGAAGGCAAACCTGCTGGTGTGAGCAAGCTGAAGGAAGATGATGCGATGAGCGTGGAGGAGTGCGCGCGCCTGATCATCGCGGGGATGAACAAGCGTGAGCGCGAGGTGGTGATGACGCTGAAGTCGAAGGTCGGACGCTTCCTGAAGCTGGTCGCGCCCGGTGTTGTGGAGGACATGGCGCTGGCGGCCGTCAAGGACGACGCCAAGCCAAGGTAAAACGTATCACCGTCGTTCCCGCGAAAGCGGGAACCTATGCTGAGAGGTCTAGCCCCTGATGTATGGATTCCCGCCTTCGCGGGAACGACGGGGTTCAGAAGTCGACGGATGCGGAGACCGCCACCGTGCGCGCTGCGCCTTGCACCAGGTAGCCGGCGCCAGGGTAGCCACCCGCCGATGCCCAGTAATCCTTGCCGGTCGCATTGTCGACACGGGCGCGCAGCGTGACAGCGCGGTCAGCGATGCGGGTGGCGTAGCTTGCCCCAAGGTCGAGGCGTGCCCACGACGGCAGCTTCTGCAGGTTGGCGCCGTCCGCGTACTGGCCCGCGGTGTACAGCGTGCGGGCTGTCAGCGTCAATCCATCGACACCCGCCACATCCCACTCAGCGCCCAGGTTCAGTTGGGTGTCAGGCACACCGATGACGTCCTTGCCCTGGTTGATGCCGCCAGCGGTAACGCGCTGCTCCGCGTCGAGCAGGGTGAGGCCGCCCAGCACGCGCACGCCGCGCACTGGCGTGCCGAACACCGACAGCTCCAGTCCGCGGTTGCGCTGCTCGCCGTACACGCCAAAACGGCGCTCGATGACATACGCCGATGGCTGCGATGTGGTGAACAACGCCGCGCTCATGCCCAGTTTGCCCGCGTCATACTTGACGCCCACTTCCTTCTGCCTGGACGTGAACGGCGCAAAAGCCTCGCCCACGTTGTCGATATTGGCGCCGGAGGCGACCGGCCCTTGCTGCAGGCCTTCGATGTAGTTCGCGTAGACGGAGACGCCTGCCCATGGCTTGTACACGATGCCTGCGACCGGCGTGACTTCACCCTGGTCGTACGCAGCATTCTCGGCGCCCGTGTTGTAGTCGTAGCTGTAGGCCTTGATGTTCTGGCGGCGCGCGCCGACAGTCACCAGCAGTTTGCCACCGGCGAGCTCCATCGTGTCGGCCACTGCGTAGCTCGACAACACGCTCTTCTGGGTCAGCAGCGGGTTGTTCATGTCGCCGCCGGTGAAGAAGTTGGCCGCAGGCGCGGCGACATCGACCGGCCGGTACAGGTTGGTGGCGAAGCCGGTGAAGAAGTCGCTCATTGCGTAGGCGTTGCGCGACTTCTGCGAGAAACCTGACGCCGTGGCGCTCAGCGTGTGGCCGACCGTCCCGGTGCGCAGCTTGCCGCGCACGCCGATTTCGGCTGTGCGAACGTGGTCGGTGCGGGCATTGTCGAAACGGTACATCACGGCGCTGCCGTCGGCCTTGCCGACCGTTGGCGACGCGAGGATGTTGAACTCGTCGCCCGAACGCACGCCGAATGCGCCCCACGCCACCGTGTCGCCGCCAAGGTCGGCTTCCGCGCGCAAGGTGCCGAAGGTGTCGCGCTCGGTGGACGTGGTCCACGGCTGCGCCCAGTTGCTGGTTCCTTCCGGCGCTGCCGGAACCGGGATGCCCGCGCCCAGGGTCACGCTCGGGCGGGCCTTGTCCAGCGCGTGGTCCTGGTAGCCGGCGTCGGCGGAGACGCGCACCTTATCGCCACGGTAGTCGAGGCCAACCGAGAACAGGCTCAGTTCGCGCTCTTCGCGGTCGATGGCGGTGTCGCCTTTGCGCTTGACTGCGTTGATGCGCACACCGGCGCGGTCTTGCGGCCCGAAACGGCGTCCGATGTCGGCCGCCGCGTAAGCCTGGCCGCCGCTTTCAGCGCCGAGCGTGAACTGGGTCAGCGGCGTGTTGGCAGCGCGCTTGGGCAGCAGGTTGATCGAGCCGCCGATGCCGCCGCCGCCCGGCGCTGCGCCGTTGACGAAACTGTTCGCGCCGCGGAAGACCTCGACCCGTTCAAGCAGCTCGGAGGCGACGAACTGACGTGGCAGCAGGCCATATAAACCGTTGTAGGCCAGGTCGTCCGAGTTCACCGCGAAGCCGCGGATCACATACAGCTCCTGGTAATTGCCGAAGCCGCGCGCCACGCGCACCGACGGATCGTTCTGTAGCACGTCGGCCACGCTGCGCGCCTGCTGGTCCTGGATCAGCGCCTGCGTGTAATTGGTGGTGTTGAACGGGGTATCCATCACATCCACATTGCCCAGCAAACCGATGCGGCCGCCGCGGGCGACCTGGCCGCCGGCGAACACAGACGGCAGTCCCTGCGCCGATGCGTCGGCCGATGCGCTGATCACCACGGTCGGCATGACGGCGGCATCGCCGGTGGCGGTCTGTGCGTGGGCAGCGGGACTGGCAACGACCAGGGCGGCGAGGGCGAGGGGAGACAGCTTGAAGGGGAGGGTGTGCATGGAAGCTTCTTTGTCATAATGAGAACGATTCTCATTGTACTGCGCAATCCGCTTCTTGTAAATGAGAACGATTTGCATTAACATCGAGGGATATACCCTTCTGATGCATTCCTGATGACTCCTCTTACTGTCCGCCGCTGGGCATGGATCCACAAATGGAGCAGCCTTGTCTGCACCGTTTTCATGCTGCTGCTTTGCCTGACCGGCCTGCCGCTGATCTATCACCATGAGATTGGCCACCTGCTGGGTAACGATGTCGAGGCGCCGGCCATGCCGGCCGGGACGCCGAAGGCGAACCTCGACGACGTGATCGCGGCGGGGAAGGCGATGTACCCGGGGAAGATCATGATGTACATGTCGCAGGAAGCGGACGAGCCGAACATCTGGAACCTGACCCTGGGCGACCATCCGACCGACGAGAACTACAAGCCGATCGCCGTCGACGCGCGCACCGCAAAGGTGATCACCGAGCCGGCGTTCGAGGGCGGCGCCTTCATGTCGACGATGTTCCACCTCCATGTCGACCTGTTCGCCGGCATCTGGGGCAAGCTGTTCCTCGGCCTGATGGGCTTACTGTTGCTGGTGGCGCTGGTATCGGGCGCGGTGCTGTATTCGCCGTTCATGCGCAAGCTTGAATTCGGCACGGTGCGCCGCGACCGCTCGGCGCGCACCAAGTGGCTGGACCTGCACAATGTGCTTGGCATCGTCACGCTGGTTTGGGCGCTGGTGGTGGGCGCGACTGGCATGATCAACACCTGGGCCGACGTGCTGCTGAAGTACTGGCAGGCGACCGAACTGGCAGAGATGGTCAAGCCATACCAGGGCATAGGCGCACCAAAGACGCTGGCCTCGATGGACCGCTCGGTCAAGCTGGCGCTGGCATCCGAGCCGGGGATGGAAGTTGCCTTCGTCGCGTTCCCCGGCACGCCGTTCGCTACGCCGCATCACTACGGGGTCTTCATGCGCGGCGACGAAGCGTTTTCGTCGCGCCTGTACAGGCCCGCGCTGATCGACGCGCAAACAGGCGAGATGACCGACCGGCGCACGCTGCCCTGGTACCTGACCGCGCTGCTGGTGTCGCAACCGCTGCACTTCGGCGACTACGGCGGCGCGTGGATGCAGTTTTTATGGGCGATGCTCGACATCGCCACCATCATCGTGTTGGGCAGCGGTTTGTACCTGTGGGTCAAGCGCGCGAGGGTAGTGAAGGCCAAGGCCCCGCTGCCATCGCTGAACGTGCCGCAACCGGCCTGTGCACGCAAGGAGGCACAATGAATCGACCGACACACAGTACCTGGCGCGCGCCCATCGTATTTGGGGCGCTGACGACGGTTGGCCTCATCTCCGCGCTGCTTGGCGATGGCGTCTGGGATGCGCTGTCGGCGGTGACGCTTGGCGTGCCCGTCGCTGCTTGCGCGTGGTACGGATTAAAGCGCTGACCCGGGCACCCGTGGCAGTGTCATACCGCGAAAGCGGGAATCCATAGCGCCGCCGTTCACAGGTGCTATAGGTTCCCGCCTGCGCGGGAACGACGTTGGTCTGGCTCCTGTTTTAAGCTTGGCTAAAGACTAACTGCGTATAACTGCGGGCATACCAACAACAGATGGGGCCTGAAATGAAAAGCTGGATTAGCGCGAACAAGGGATTCCTCGTTTTCCTCGTCCTCTTCGGTGTGTTCCGCACCGCGGTGGCGGACTGGAACCCGATTCCGTCGGGGTCGATGCGGCCCAACCTGCTCGAAGGCGATGTCGTGCTGGTCAACCGCCTTGCTTACAACCTGAAGGTGCCGCTGACGGACGTGGTCGTGGCACAGCTGGGCGAGCCGGCGCGGGGCGATGTGGTCACCTTCAGCTCTCCGAAAGACGGCACGCGCCTGATTAAGCGCCTTATTGCGCTGCCGGGCGACGTGGTCGAGATGCGCAACGAGCGCCTGGTGATCAATGGCCAGGAGGCGGCATACGACATGGTGGGCCAGGTGTCCGAGCAGGTCGGGTCCACCACCACTTACACGGACGCGCTCCAGCTGACCGAAACGTCCGGCGGCAAACAGCGTCCAATCCTTGTAATGCCTGGGATTAAAGCGGCGCGCAGCTTCGGCCCGGTGACGGTACCGGCGGGCCAGTTCATGATGTTGGGCGATAACCGCGACAACAGCGCGGATTCGCGCTTTATCGGTTTTGTTAAGCGCGAGCTGCTGATCGGAAGGGCCGAGCGTGTCCTGGTCTCGGCCGATATCAAGGGCAACTGGATGCCGCGCGGGTCGCGCTTCCTGATGGCGCTCGACTGATCACTCAACGTCCTGGACATCGGCCTGGGTGTCGTCCCGGGCCACGTCGATGCGGCCGTACAGGCCGTGTTCTTCGTTACCCGGACCGGCCGTGAAGAACAAGGTGTTCAGCGGCTGGTTGTTGACGCCATTGCCGAAGGCGAGTCCCCACAGGCCGTCGATGCGCAGCGGCTCGCGGTCGGTGCCGCGCAGGCGGCCGGCGAAGCGTCCGTTGGCGATGTCGTAGGCGTTGATGGCTCCATCGCCGAAATTACCGACCAACAGGCGGTTGCCGAACTTGCCGAAGCTGGCTGGCGCCAGGGCCAGGCCCCACGGTGCGTTCAGGGCGCCGCGCGTGATCAGGCGGCGCACGAATTCACCGGTCGGGCTGAAGACCGACACGAGTCCGAGGCCGCGGCCTGGCACTTCATGGTCGCGGTCCGCATCCTGCTTTGCATACGTCACATAGATATCGCCGCCGATTGCCTGGATGCCGAACGGCGCGAAGCCGTGCGGCAGGTGCGGGTCCTGGAAAGCGCGGGCGGGCAGCACGACGGGCTGGAAGGTGGCGTCGAACACGTCGATGCGGGCGTTATGGAAGTCGGTCGCGTACAGCAGCGCGCCCTGGCCGCTGGCGCCGATGGCCAGGCCTTTGTAGACGGCGCCCAGCGGCGAATTGTCGATCACGCGGATGGCGTTGGTGAAGTCGACGTTCGGCGCCCAGCCTGAGATTACACCGTCTTCGCCCGCGAAGATAAAGCGGCTGGGGCCCGACGAGCTGCCGTTGCTGACCACGAAACCGCCGCCGCCGTAGAACACGATGCCGGTCGGCTCGCCGCGGGCGGTGGAGCCGGCAGGAGGCGGGATCGTGACGACCAGCGACTGCGGATGGCCGTCGCCGTCGTACAGGGTCGACAGGCCGGTGCCCTCGTCGGACACCCACACAAAACCGAAGGGATTGAAGGCAATGCCCCAGGCGTTGACCAGGTTAGGGTCGATGTTTTCGGCGCGCAGCGTGGCGACATCTGCCACCAGCCTGCGCACTTCGTAATAGTAGGGGACATGCACGACCGGCAGCTCGGGGCGGGCCGGCAAGGGCTGGGTCCCGGTCAGGTGGCGGAGGAAGGCGTTCATGGTAGGCTCCAGCGATATCAAATCAGACGGACACAACCGTGATGATCCGGTGTGATCCGGCAGGGCGCGTTGAGATCGCATAAAGAATAGGAGCGCCGTTAACGGTAGTAAAAGTTGGGCCATCGGTAATCTTTCGGAAATTCCCGTAAAATCTCGCCCTCTGATGGCGCGCACACTGCGGTGCCGGACTCTGTGAGGGCATTGCATGCAGCGACTGTTGACGGTTATTCTGGCTCTCCTGGGCATGGTGGGGGCGCTTGCGATCGACACCTACCTGCCATCCATCCCCGCCATCGGTCGGGAGTTTGCGGTTGGGCCGCTGGCCGTGCAGCAGACGCTCAGCGTCTTTTTATTCACCTTCGCCTTCATGATGCTGTTTTACGGCACGCTGTCCGACTCGTTCGGGCGCCGGCCGGTGATCCTGGTGGCGCTGACGGTATATACCTTGTCCTCGCTGGGCGCGGCGTTTGCGCCCACCTTCGGCTGGCTGCTGGTATGCCGCGCGCTGCAGGGGCTGGCGGCGGGCGCCGGCTCGGTGATCGGGCAAGCGATCGTGCAGGACCGGTTCTCGCATGACCAGTCGCACGCGCAGCGGATCATGTCGCACATCATGATGGTATTCGGGCTTGCGCCTGCGATTGCGCCGATTTTGGGCGGCTGGCTGCACGTGACGTTCGGCTGGCGCTCGACCTTCATCTTCCTGGCCGTGTTTGGCGCGCTGCTGATTGCGCTGGTGTACCGGATGCTGCCCGAGAGCCTGCCGAAAGAGCAGCGCCACGCCTTCCACGGCGTAGCCATCGCCAAAAACTACCTGAAAGTGCTGAAGAACCCGCAGTTCCTGCTGCTGTCGCTAGCGGTCGGCATGGCGTTTGGGGGGCTGTCGCTGTACATCGGATCGGCGGCGAATTTTATCCTGGAGATCCTGAAGCTGCCGGAAACGGCGTTTGGCTGGCTGTTCGTGCCGCTCATCAGCGGCATGGTCATCGGCTCGGCGTGGGGCGGCAAGAAAGCGGACAAGATCAAGCCCGCGCGCATGGTATGGCTCGGCTTTGCCGTGATGGCGTTGGCGAGCGTGCTCAATGTCGGCTACAACGCCTTGTTTGTAGCAGACATTCCGTGGGCGGTGCTGCCGCTGATGATTTACACGTTCGGGCTGGCGGTAGCGATGCCCGCGATCCAGGTCGGCGCGCTGGCGCTGTTCCCGGCCAACCGCGGGCTCGCCTCATCGATGCTCTCGTTCATCCAGATGATGGCGTTTGCGCTGGTATCGGGCCTGCTCGCGCCGGTGCTATTCGACAGCGCGCTCAAGCTAGCCTGCGGCGTGATGGCCGGGCTGGTCGCCAGCTTCCTGTGCTGGCGCCTCAGCCTGCGCGTCCAGGCTCCGCAGCAATAAACAAAAACTTCGGGGTCCGTCCCCGGGGACAGACCCCGGCGGCCGTCAACAATTTCCAAAATCGGGGTCAGACCACCGTTCTTCGAATTTCCAAAATCGGGGTCAGACCACCGTTTTTTCGCAAGATCGGGGTCAGACCACCGTTTTTTCGCAATAGTTGCCAAAATCGGGGTCAGACCACCGTTTTTTCGCAATATTCTAAAAACGCGGTGGTCTGACCCCAAATTTGCGCTAAAAACGCGGTGGTCTGACCCCGAATTTGCGCGAATTTGTGAAATGCGGTGGTCTGACCCCGAATTTGCGAAATGTTCTAGAAACGTGGTGGTCTGATCCCGAATGGGAAAGACGCTGGTTAGCGGGTGTTCTGCTTCATCGCGCTGGCCACTTCGCGCTTGGCGTCGCGGTCTTTTTCGGTGGCGCGCTTGTCGTGCTGCTTCTTGCCCTTGGCGAGGCCAATCTCGCACTTGACCCGCCCACCCTTGAAATGCAAATTCAAAGGCACCAAGGTGTAGCCGGAGCGCTCGACCTTGCCGATCAGCTTGTCGATTTCGGCGCGGTGGAGCAGCAGCTTGCGCGTGCGGATGGCTTCCGGGTGGCTGAAGGCCGACGCGGTGTTGAGGGCGCTGACGTGGGCGCCGAAAAGATAGAGCTCATCGCCACGCACGACGACGTAGGCTTCCTTGATCTGGACGCGCGACTCGCGGATGGCTTTGACTTCCCATCCTTCCAGCACAATGCCGGCCTCGTAGCGGTCTTCGATGAAGTAGTCGTGAAATGCTTTTCTGTTGTCTGCAATGCTCATGAAATAGCGAAATGGCGCGGTTCGGTTAAACTACTAATGCAACATATCCAACATCATAACAAACGGCTGACTCATGGCAGTAGTGCACAAAACAGTTTTTCTGGGTTATAGCGCAGAACAGATGTTCGACCTGGTGGCGAACGTGGAAGATTATCCGAAATTCCTGCCCTGGTGCGGCGGGGTGAAAGTCCTGGAACGCACCGAGGACACGCTGGTCGCCTGCCTGGCGATCCATTTCCACGGCGTGCGCCAGAGCTTTACAACCCGAAACCACAATATTCGCCCGACCCAGATGAAAATGAAGCTGGTCGATGGCCCTTTCAAGGTCATGGACGGCACCTGGACCTTCAAAGCCCTGCGCCCCGACGCTTGCAAGGTCGAATTCGACCTGCATTACGAGTTTTCGAGCATTATCCTCGAACAACTGATCGGACCCGTGTTCGGCATGATTGCTAACAGTATGGTCGATTCCTTCTGCAAGCGCGCAGAAACCGTGTATGGCTGACCTGGTCAACGTGCAGCTGTGTTACGCAGCGCCGTTGCGGGAATATTTTCGCGAGCTGGCCGTCGCCCCCGGTACCACGATCGAGCAGGCGATCATCCAGAGCGGCGTGCTGCAGGCCATCCCGGGCATTGACCTGGTGGTCCAGCCCGTCGGCATCTTCGGCAAGAAGCGGCCACTCGACACGGTGCTGCGCGAGCGTGACCGCATCGAGATTTACCGCCCCCTCATCGCCGATCCAAAGGATTCGCGCCGCCGCCGCAGCGAGAAGAGGCGGCCGCCGCCTGATTAACGGCAGGCGGCCAGAACCTTGTTGGTCTTGGCATTCGCGACGGCGCGTTCTGCATCGCTCATGAACGCCCGCTCGCCGTTTGGGGTGACGGTGCCGATGCGTATGCCCGAGTCCAGCTGCATCTTGTAATCACGTGCCGCCGCGCATTGTTCGGCCCTGGCCGCTTTCGCCTGCCCCTCGGCAGCACTCTTCTTGTCGGCCGCCGCCTTGTCGCTGGCGCGCTTGTTAAACTCGACGTTGCGCTCGGCCATGGTCGGCAGCGCCTTTTTGGCCGCATCGGCTACGGACACCGGCGCAGGCTGCTCCTGGTCGCCCGGCGCGATCGTGAGGACCGGCCGGCCCGGCGCCTTCAGGATGTTCTTATCCGGCACCGAAGATGGCGGCGAGCGGTCGGAAAACTGCTTGATCCCTTTCGCGTCGATCCACACATATTGCGCCTGTGCCAAACCGGCAACAAACATCAGCGTTGCCGCCGCCACCAGGCGCACGCAAGGGGAGAGTACATTCATCTGCATTATTTCCATAGAGAAGCTTTGTTCCGATTTCCTCATGCTTGAGCCCGCCTGTCAACGCCCGTCTATGCTTTTCGGCCGAAATGTTGGCTGCTGCAGACGGTCGCCCGGAACTTCTGTATAATTCGCTTTTGCGCCTATAGGAAATACTATGCGTCTACTTCAGAAAGCACTCACATTCGATGACGTGCTGCTCGTTCCGGCTTACTCGAACATCCTGCCAGCCGAAACCTCCCTCAAAACACGCCTGACCCGCAACATTGCGCTCAACATTCCCCTGTTGTCCGCCGCGATGGATACGGTGACCGAAGCACGCCTCGCAATTGCTATGGCGCAAGAAGGTGGCATCGGTATCATTCACAAGAACCTCGGTCCTAAAGACCAGGCGCGTGAAGTGGCGCGCGTGAAGCGTTTCGAGGCCGGCGTGCTGCGCGACCCGATCACGATTCCGCCAACCATGAAGATCCGCGACGTGATCGCCCTGACCGTCCAGTACGGCATCAGCGGTTTCCCTGTCGTTGAAGGCAACACCGTGGTCGGCATCATCACCAACCGCGACCTGCGTTTTGAAGAAGAGCTTGACGCGGAAGTGCGCGCCAAGATGACCCCGCGTGAAAAGCTGGTGTACGTCAAGGAAGGCGCCGATACGGCCGAAGCCAAGCGCCTGATGAACAAGCACCGCCTCGAGCGCGTGCTGGTCGTCAACGACGAATTCGAACTGCGCGGCCTGATCACCGTCAAAGACATCCAGAAGTCGCATGAGCACCCGTTCGCATCGAAAGACGCCCTCGGCAAGCTGCTGGTCGGTGCGGCAGTGGGCGTCAGCCAGCGCGACGAAGAGCGCATCGAGCTGCTGGTAGCGGCCGGCGTGGATGTGCTGGTGGTCGACACCGCCCACGGCCACTCGCAGGGCATCCTCGACCGCGTCAAGTGGATCAAGACCAAATTCCCGCACGTTGACGTCATCGGCGGCAACATCGCAACCGCAGCAGCGGCGCTGGCGCTGGTTGAACATGGCGCCGACGCGGTCAAGGTCGGCATCGGCCCTGGCTCGATCTGCACCACCCGTATCGTCGCAGGCGTGGGCGTGCCGCAGATTACCGCGATCGCCAACGTGGCGGCTGCGCTGGAAGGCACTGGCGTTCCGTGTATCGCTGACGGCGGCGTGCGCTTCTCGGGCGACGTATCGAAGGCGCTGGCAGCTGGCGCATCGACCGTCATGATGGGTTCGATGTTCGCCGGTACCGAAGAAGCACCGGGCGAAGTGATCCTGTACCAGGGCCGCAGCTACAAGTCGTACCGTGGCATGGGCTCGCTGGGCGCAATGGCCGATGGTTCGGCGGACCGCTACTTCCAGGACGCAGGTTCGCGCGTCGACAAGTTTGTGCCGGAAGGTATCGAAGGCCGCGTTGCCTACAAGGGCAGTGTGGTGGCGATCATCTACCAGCTGGTCGGCGGCGTGCGCCAGTCGATGGGCTACTGCGGCTGCGCGACGATCGACGAGCTGCGCGAAAAAGCCGAGTTCGTGGAAATCACCTCGGCCGGCATGCGCGAATCGCATGTCCACGACGTGCAGATCACCAAGGAAGCACCGAACTACCGTTCGGAATAACAGTCAGTGCGTGGGCAGGGTTTCCTGCCCACGTTTGCATTTGCCCCATCGCATCTATCTAATCGGTCTCCATGCATTCTAAAATCCTCATCCTCGATTTCGGCTCCCAGGTAACCCAGCTGATAGCGCGCCGCGTGCGCGACGCCGGCGTGTTCTCCGAAGTATTCCCGTACGACGTCAGCGACGAATTCGTCCGCAACTACGGCGCCGCCGGCGTCATTCTGTCGGGCAGCCACAATTCGACCCTCGAAGGCGACTCGCCACGCGCGCCACAGGCCGTGTTCGAACTGGGCGTGCCGGTGCTCGGCATTTGCTACGGCATGCAAACGATGGCGGCCCAGCTGGGCGGCAAGGTCGAAAACGGCCTGGTGCGTGAATTCGGCTATGCCGAAGTGCGCGCGCGCAGCCACACCGCACTGCTGAACGGCATCAACGACTTCGTCACCGATGAAGGCCACGGCATGCTGAAGGTATGGATGAGCCATGGCGACAAAGTGCTGGAAATGCCGCCGGGCTTCAAGCTGATGGGCAATACCGAAAGCTGCCCGATCGCCGCGATGGCCGACGAAGAGCGCCGTTTCTACGCGCTGCAGTTCCACCCGGAAGTAACGCACACCTCGCAGGGCAAGGCCATCCTCGGCCGCTTCGTGCACGAGATCTGCGGCTGCAAGTCGGACTGGAACATGCCGGACTACATCTCCGAAGCCGTTGCCAAGATCCGCGAGCAGGTCGGCACCGATGAAGTGATCCTCGGCCTGTCGGGCGGCGTCGATTCGAGCGTGGCTGCCGCGCTGATCCACCGCGCGATCGGCGACCAGCTGACTTGCGTGTTCGTCGACCACGGCCTGCTGCGCCTCGACGAAGGCAAGATGGTGATGGACATGTTCGCCAAGAACCTTGGCGTGAAGGTGCTGCGCATCGATGCCGAAGACCAGTTCCTCGGCCACCTGGCTGGCGTTGCCGATCCGGAAGCCAAGCGCAAGATCATCGGCCGCGAGTTCGTCGAAGTGTTCCAGGTCGAAGCGGGCAAGCTGAAGAACGCCAAGTGGCTGGCCCAGGGCACCATCTATCCGGACGTCATCGAAAGCGCGGGCAAGGGCAAGAAGGGCCAGACCATCAAGAGCCACCACAACGTGGGCGGCCTGCCGGAAACGCTGAACCTGAAGCTGCTGGAACCGCTGCGCGAACTGTTCAAGGACGAGGTGCGCAAGCTGGGCGTGGCGCTTGGCCTGCCGCATGACATGGTCTACCGCCATCCATTCCCAGGCCCTGGCCTGGGCGTGCGTATCCTCGGAGAAGTGAAGAAGGAATTTGCCGACCTGCTGCGCCGCGCGGATGCCATCTTCATCGAAGAACTGCGCAAGACGCCGTGCGATATTCCTGCACTGGAAAGCATCGACGCGGGCGAAGCACCGAAGAACTGGTATGAAGCGACCAGCCAGGCGTTTGCCGTGTTCCTGCCTGTGAAATCGGTGGGCGTGATGGGCGATGGCCGTACCTACGAGTACGTCGTCGCGCTGCGCGCGGTGCAGACCCTTGACTTCATGACGGCGCAGTGGGCGCACCTGCCGCACAGCCTGCTGGGCAAGGTGTCGAACCGCATCATCAATGAAGTACGCGGCATTAACCGCGTGGTCTACGATATTTCGGGCAAGCCGCCAGCGACCATTGAGTGGGAGTGAGATTCCTGTAGGGGTTTCTAAATCGCCGTTGATTTAACCTATAAAGCCCTGTCTTTACAGGGCTTTATATTTTGCTGTGTCACCGTAACACGTCGTTCCCGCGAAGGCGGGAACCCATACCCAGGTGAGCGTAGCGATAAACAGCTTCCTGACTGATCGTCCGAGCTATGGAATCCCGCCTTCGCGGGAACGACAGTTCGCCACTTCATGGTGCATAGCTCTACATTTTTTGCGTATTTTTTGGAATTTTCATGGAAATTAAAGTCAACTTTCTCGATAAGCTGAGGCTCGAAGCCAAGTTCGACGATTTCACAGTGATCGCCGACCAGCCTATCCGCTACAAGGGCGATGGCTCGGCGCCTGGACCGTTCGATTATTTTTTGGCGTCGTCGGCCTTGTGTGCAGCTTACTTCGTCAAGTTGTACTGCAATACCCGCGATATCCCGACCGAAAATATCCGTCTGTCGCAGAACAATATCGTCGACCCTGAGAACCGCTACCAGCAGATTTTCAAGATCCAGGTTGAGCTGCCAGCGGATATCTCCGACAAGGACCGCCAGGGCATTTTGCGCTCGATCGAGCGTTGCACCGTCAAGAAAGTCGTGCAGGCCGGCCCGGAGTTTGTGATTGAAGAGGTAGCAAACCTGGATGCCGATGCGCAGGCCTTGCTGACCTTGCGGCCCGGTGCTGATTCGGCTACCTACATCCCTGGCAAAGACCTGCCCCTGGAGCAAACCATCGCGAACATGTCGGGGATGTTGGCGGACTGGGGCATCAAGATTGAAATCGCGTCCTGGCGCAATATCGTTCCCAACGTGTGGTCGCTGCACATCCGCGATGCGCATTCGCCGATGTGCTTCACCAATGGCAAGGGAGCCACCAAGGAAAGCGCCTTGGCGTCGGCGCTGGGCGAATATATCGAACGCCTCAATTGCAACCACTTCTATGCCGGCTCGTTCTGGGGCGAGGACATCGCCGAAGCGCCGTTTGTCCATTACCCGAACGAGTGCTGGTTCCAGCCGGGCCCGGACGACGCGCTGCCGGCCGACATACTCGATGAATACAGCCTGTCGATCTACGATCCCGATGGCGAGCTGCGTGGCTCGCACCTGGTCGACACCAACTCCGGCAATGCCGCGCGCGGTATCTGTTCGCTCCCGTATGTGCGGCAGTCGGATGGCGAGGTGGTCTATTTCCCGTCCAACCTCATCGAAAACCTTTACGCCAGCAATGGCATGAGCGCCGGGAATACCCTGGCCGAAGCGCAGGTCCAATGCCTGTCCGAGATTTTCGAACGCGCCGTCAAGCGCGAAATCCTGGAAGGTGAACTCGCATTGCCGGATGTGCCGCAGGAAGTGCTGGCCAAATACCCGGCCATCCTGGCGGGAATCCAGGGCCTGGAAGAGCAGGGCTTCCCGGTGCTGGTCAAGGATGCGTCGCTGGGCGGAACCTATCCGGTCATGTGCGTTACCTTGATGAATCCGCGCACGGGCGGCGTTTTTGCCTCGTTCGGCGCGCACCCGAGCTTCGAGGTGGCGCTGGAACGCAGCCTCACCGAACTGCTGCAGGGTCGCAGTTTCGAAGGCTTGAACGATCTGCCCCAGCCTACCTTCGCAAGTAACGCCGTAACGGAACCTAATAATTTTGTCGAACACTTCATCGATTCCAGCGGCATCGTGTCATGGCGCTTCTTCAGCGCCAAAGCGGACGCCGATTTCGTCGAGTGGGATTTTACTGCGCAGGGCAGCAACTCCAATGCCGAGGAAGCCGCGACCCTGCTGCGCATCCTCGAAGACATGGGCAAAGAAGTGTACATGGCGGTCTATGACCAGCTGGGCGCCGTGGCCTGCCGCATTCTGGTGCCGGGGTTTTCGGAGATCTATCCGGTAGAAGATCTCATCTGGGATAACACGAACAAGTCGCTGTTGTTCCGCGCCGATATCCTGAACTTGCATCGCCTGGATGATGCCGGCCTGGAAGCGCTGCTGGACCGCCTGGAAAACAATGAGCTGGATGAATACTCCGACATCGCGACTTTGATCGGCATCGAGTTCGACGAGAACACCGAGTGGGGGCAGCTGACCGTGCTCGAGTTGAAGCTGCTGATTAACCTGGCCTTGCAGCAGCTTGAAGACGCGCATGAACTGGTGGGCGCCTTCCTGCAGTACAACGACAATACCGTCGAACGCAAGTTGTTCTACCAGGCCCTGAATGTGGTGCTGGAGGTGGTGCTCGATGACGAGCTGGAACTGGATGATTACGTGGTCAATTTCCGCCGTATGTTTGGCAATGACCGGATGGACGCGGTGCTGGGCTCAGTAAACGGCAGCGTACGCTTCTTTGGATTGACGCCGACGAGTATGAAACTGGAAGGCCTCGACCGCCACCACCGCCTGATCGACAGCTACAGGAAATTGCACAAGGCGCGCGCCACATTCGCCGCAGCAGTCTAGTTTTCCGCCATTCCCGCCTGCGCGGGAATGGCGTTTTTCTTCCTGTTTATTCCATCCAGCTGAATCCGTCACGCGCCAGCAAAGCAAACGACTCCGCCGGCCCCCACGATCCGGCCGCATATGCATGCGGCTTCTCGGCCAGCACGCTCCAGCCGTTGATGATCGGATCGGCCCATTCCCAGGCTGCTTCCAGTTCGTCGCGGCGCATGAAGTGCGTCAGGCGTCCGCGCACCACGTCGATCAGCAGCCGTTCATAGGCTTCGGCGCGGCGCTGCTGGAAGGCGGAATGCAAGTCCAGGTTCAGCTCGACCTGCTGCATCTGCATGCCGCTGCCCGGTTGCTTGGCCATGATCTGCAGCTTGATCGCTTCTTCGGGCTGCAGTTCAATCACCAGCCGGTTGGCAACACCACCCGGGGTTTCCGGAAACAGCGGGAACGGCGGATTGGCGAACTCCACCACAATCTTGGACGAGCGCCGCTGCATGCGCTTGCCGGTACGCAGGTAGAACGGCACCTTTGACCAGCGCCAGGTGTCGACGTGGGCGCGCAGCGCAACGAAGGTTTCGGTGCGGGAGTCGGGGGGCACGTTGTGCTCGTCGAGGTAGCCCGGCACTTCCTGGTTGCCGCTCACGCCGCGGGTGTACTGTCCGCGCACCGTGTCGCGCGCGATGTCGGCCAGTCCGAAGCGGCGCAGCGAACGCAGCACCTTCAGCTTTTCGTCGCGTACCGCATCCGGGGTCAGCGAGGTCGGCGGCTCCATGGCGACAATGCACAGCAGTTGCAGCAGGTGGTTCTGCACCATGTCGCGCATCGCGCCGGTGCTGTCGTAGAAGCCTGCGCGGCTGCCCACGCCCACTTCCTCGGCCACCGTGATCTGCACGCTGGAGATGTTCGGCGCGCGCCACAGGGGTTCGAGGATCGAGTTCCCGAAGCGCAGCACCATCAGGTTCTGCACCGTTTCCTTGCCCAGGTAATGGTCGATGCGGTAAATCTGCGATTCGGCGAAGTGCTTGCCGACTGCCTCGTTGATGTCGACCGCGGACGCCAGGTCGCGTCCCAGCGGCTTTTCGAGGACGACACGGGCATTCCCGTCGACCAGCCCGGCGTCGGAAAGCTTGTCGCAGATGGTGATGAACAGCGATGGCGCCGTAGACAGGTAGAACACCCGCTGCGCACCCGCGCGCGATGCGTGCGCCAGGGCGCTGAAGTCAGGCGCCGCCTGCACGTCCAGCCTGACATACTCCAGCAGTTGCAGGAATCCGTCCCAGGTCGCCTCGTTGAAATTGGTGCTCGCGATAAAGGAACGCGAATGCGCTTCGACATGGGCGAGGTAAGCCTCGCGATCGAGTTCCTGGCGTCCGGTGGACAGGATCCGGGTCGAAGCCGGCAAGTTGCCGTGCAGGTAGGCCATGTAGAGCGCAGGAAGCAGTTTGCGCATCGCGAGGTCGCCCATGCCACCAAAGATGATCATGTCGAGGGGAAGGCCGTTATCAAGCTCTGTCGAAGACGTCATTTCAATTTTTCGTAAAAAAAGTTAAAAAAGCGGGAATGCCGATAGCGTACCTTACCGCAAACTTGGCCGGCAGGTGAAAGTGCTGAGGCTACACTGACCAGTCGTACAGTGTTACGGCACGCGACCTTGGTGCGGTATTGCGACAAAACCTTGGTCGCCCAGAGAAACGGCATTAACGACATGCGCGAGATGCTGTGCATGAAGTTTTCCGATTGCGGGTTCGTGCCGTCGGCCAGCGCGCACCTGAGCGGTGGCTCAACCGGCCAACGCTCCGGTCGCTATCTCCGTGAGGCGGGCGCCGTCACGCAGCACGAACAACACATCCATGCCCCGTTCGCGGGCCAGGTTGACACCGTCATCTTCACCCATCACCAGCAAGGCGGTCGCCCAGGCGTCGGCAAGCATGCAGGTGGGCGCCAGCACGGTCACGGCGGCAATCCGGTTCAGCACGGGCTGCTGCAAGGCCGGGTGCATCGTGTGTCCGTAGCGCTGGCCGGCAACCTCGATCCAGCGCCGGTAATCGCCGGAGGTGGCAATGGCCGTATCCCGCAATTCCATGACGCCGGCTACCTCGCGTACGCCGTATGCCGGCTTTTCCACGGCAACCGTCCACGGATCATCGCCCGGCTTGGCGCCACGGGCGCGCATTTCGCCATCAATGCCAACCAGGTAGCGGGTCACGCCCCACCGGTCAAGGCAGTGCGCCAGCTGGTCGACGCCATAGCCTTTTGCAATGCCTGAAAGGTCGAGGCGCAGCGGGCCCAGCTTGCGGATCCGGCCGCGCGCACGGTCGATCTCGAGTTTTTCGGTCGCCGGCTGGTATTGACTGCCAGCGAGCGCCGGTGGCGGCGGAAGGCCTGGTGCTGGCGGGCCGAACCCCCATGCATCGACCAGCTCGCCCAACCCAATATCGAAGGCGCCATGCGATTCCAGCCCCAGCTGCATGCCGGCCGCGAGCACCTCGGCCAGCGGGTCCGGGATGGCGATCCAGCTGCCGGCCGGCGCCGCGTTGACCCGGCAGAGATCGGATGCGCGGTCCCAGGTCGACATCTGCCGGTCAACCTGGTCTACGGCGGCAAACAGGCTGGCGCCAATCGCCGCGGTATCAACCGTATCAGGACCGTAGAAAACGGCGGTGTAGCGCGTGCCCATCGTCGCGCCGTTCAGGCTGTAGCGCTGCAGGGCAGGCGCCTCAGAATACGTCTTCACGGTACCTCCCGGTGATCCTCAGCGTGTGGACGTCAAGCTTGAGCGGCGCCAGCACCGTGTTGAGCGCCGTCCGCACGCTGCCGGCCATCGCGCTGCTGCCGCAGACTAATACCTGGCCGCCGTTGCCGATCAGCTGGCGCAATGTATCGGCATCGTCGATCAGGCGGTTCTGTACGCGTTCGCCGTTTTTGACGCGCGAGAACGCGGTGTGCAGCTGCGTGAGGCGGCGGTCAGCCAGGTAGTTGCGCAGCTCCGGTTCATACAGGAAATCGGTGGCGGGGTCGCGGCCCCCCCAATACAAGTACATCGGGTGCCGCCCCACATTATTGCGGATGAAGCCCGCCAGCGGGCCGATCCCGGTGCCGGCGCCAACCAGGATGACGGGCGCCTTGCCGGACGCCGGACGAAACTGAGGATTCGGCTGGATAAAGGCGTCGATGCAGTCGCCCGGCTGCAAGCCGTGCAGGTAGGACGAACACAGGCCGCCGATCTGCTTGCGCACGCAGATTTCGAGGACACCATTGCGGGCATCGCTGGCCAGCGAATAAAAGCGCGGCACCGGGCTGCCCGGCGGGATGATTCCCACCAGGTCGCCGGCTTCGAAGTGCGGCAGGCCGCGCGGCCTGAACAAGCGGCGCAGCAGGCCACCGGCGGGCTCGGTCCGGCCCGCGTCAAAGCGCAGCACCGCGCTCGGCTCCGGCTCCTGGGGGCCATAGTCGATGCGCTCGCGCAGGACAAGCTTGAAGGTGGGCGGATGGACGGGCGCGTGGTCGAGCCGGAGCTCGGTGCCGATCCACTCGCCAACCCGGCCGCCCCAGGCCGCGAACGCCTGCGAAGACTGGCGGTCGATCGTCGCCAGCTCGAGGGCGCGGCGCCATCCGAGCCGCTCCATGGCGGCGTCGGCATCGCTGGCAAACTGGCAGAAACGCGCGAACTGGCGGTCGCCGAAGCCAAGCACGGCGAATTGAATGGCCGGGTTGACCGGTACGCGTTCGATCAGCGCGAGAAACTGGTTGGCCGAGGCGGGCGCGTCGCCGTCGCCGTAGGTGGCGGTCAGCAAGAACAGCTTGTCGGCGGCGTTGTAGCGTGCGGCCAGCTGGTTCATCGCCGCGGTGTGGACGCGCTGCCCTGTGGCGCGCAACGCGTCATGCAGCACGCGGGCAAATCCCCAGGTGCTGTTGTTTTCGCTGCCGACCAGAATAATCGTTTGCGCCGACTGCGGCGGGCTGTTGCCGCGGATGCGCGGCCGGGCGCGTCGCCGCTGCCACCATGCGGTAGCGCCGGTGGCGGCAAGCCACGGGATGGACAGTGCGCACAGGCCCAGCAGCAGCCCGAGCCACCACAGGCCTTCGCCGGTGTGCAGGCTGTACACGAGCGCGTAGGCTTCGTTCACGCTGCCGTGGGGGCGGTAGGACAGCAGTTCGCCGGTCGACTGGTCGACGTAGCCATCGCCTTGCGCGGTTCTCAGGGTGTACACGGCGGAAGGGTCGCCCGGTATCGGGAAGACCAGTTCATGCAGGTCCGCAAGGTCGGTCGCCTTGAGCGCGGCCAGCGTCGCCGCCGGACGCGCCGGCCCGCCCGACGTCGCGGCAGGGAAGTCGGGCTCCGGATGTTCGCCGCCGGGAACCAGCTCGAAGGTGGCCGCCGACATGTAGGTGCCGGTGAGCGCAGACAGCAGCAGCCCGGCAACGGCGATGCGGGCAGCCTCGGCGTGCCAGCGCTGGCTGCGGCTGCCGTGCAGCGGCCGCGCCAGCTGCCGCCATCCGCCGACGCGTTTTAGCAGCAGCAATACGCCTGATACGGAGAGCACCAGGATTGCCAGTGCCGCGATGCCCGCTGCAACACGGCCCGGCGTATCGAGGAGGAAGGACCGGTGCAGCAGCTTGACCCAGCGCGACACCGCCGATGGCGCGTACGGGGCGATTGCCGTGCCGCTGGCCGGATCGATGCGCGCCGCCCCGGCCACGCCGCCTTCACTGTAGTAGGCGATCAGCGTTCCGGATGGCGTGCGCTGGATTTGTTCGATGCCCGGATAGTGGCGCGCGACCCGGCCGGCCAGCTCCGCCACACTGAGGCCTTGCGGCACGGTGGTGGAAAGCCGGTCGAGCGCGGGATCGAGCGAGAGCCACGCGCCAGTCAGTCCCATCAGCACAACAAATACGGCGCTGAACAGTCCCGGGAGCGAATGAAACTGGCGCAACATGCGGCGTGCTTACATGTCGTAGCTGAGGGACTTGATGTAGCCGCGCCCCTTGACCGGTTTGCCGGCGCCGGCTTTGGTCAGCGGGGCGCGCGCGTCGGCCGGGTAGTCGCGTCCGTCCTCGACGGCGCTGTCGACCCGGATCTCGTAGCCTGCATCGATCAGCGTGTCCGCCAGTTCAACGGTTACCTTGAGCGCCTTGCCGCTGCCGACGCTGGCGCCGGTCACGCCGTCGAACTCACGGGCATTGAGCGCGCTGCCACGCGCCCAGGCGCCAAGGTGCTTGTAGTATTTTGCCTTTTTGCCGGCAACCCAGAGCGTCTTCTGGTACTTGCCGGCCGCGTCGGTGATATACACCGCCAGGTAGGCGCCATTGCCGCCGTACGCTTGCAACTGCGCGGTGAGCACGACAGGACGGGCGTGGCTCAGCGCCGGCAGCGCCAGCGCAGCGGCCAGGCAGGCGCTTAAGCTCTTGTTCATTGATCGACTCCTTTGCTTGATGCGCGCGGCGGCCCACCTCGGCCATGCGCCGGCGCTACAGGGTGGATATAGTCAGCGCTGTTGCCCCCGGGCCCAAACTCGACCTCCAGGCTACGTATGCGCAGCGTCGCCGGGCTGTACTTGGCCTTGACCTTGTTACCTCGGCGATCGGTTCCCCGGACTTCGTAGCAACCGTCGTCGACCTTGATGCGCTGCACGGTCCAGCCCTGCAGTTCAACCTGCTGGCGCAGCAGTTCGCGTGGCTTCCATTCAGATATGGGGTCGGAGCAATCGGTGTCGGCAAGCGCGGCGCCGCTGGCCGCCATGGCAGCGGCCAATGCAAGCAGGCGAAACAGCGTCATCATTTGCTCCCGGATTGAGGTGCGGCGCGGCCGGCCAGCGCTGGGCTGCTGGCGGCAGTGCGATGATGTTGACTATAGAGGGTCGATTAACAAAAATATATGATGCAGATCAAATATTAAAGGGCAACTGTGCCGCCGCGGGGCTGTCCCCGGGACGGCAACAGCAAGCGCGTCAGGCCCCGTGCGGCAAGCCCAGGTTCTGGTTGGCCGGCACGGCAATGTCGATCAGCTTCGGTTTCGGCAGGTTCAGTTCGCTCATGATCTTCGCAAACTCCGCTTTCGACTTATGCGCAAGGCGCGCGTTGTGCTCTTTCTCCCAGCCGATGGTCGACACGGCCTGATCCTTGTAGTCGTGGCCCGGCCACATGCGGGTGGCGTCGGGCAGGGTGAACAGCTTTCCCACCACGCTGTCGTACAAGTCGTCCGAGCTGCCGCTCTGGAAGTCGGTCCGCCCGCAGCCGTTGATCAGCAAGGTGTCGCCGGTGAACACGTTGCCGCGCCACAGGTAGCTCATGCTGCCGGCGGTATGGCCAGGCGTGTGCAGCACCGTGATTTCTTCGCCTGCGCCAAAGCGGATCACATCGCCGTCGCTGAGCTGCTGGTCGGCCGGCGGAATGCCGCAGCCGCTTGGCACGCACGCTTTCGCACCCGTCACCTCGCGCAGCTTGCCCGCCGAGGTAACGTGGTCGGCGTGAGCATGCGTTTCAAGGATGTACGCCAGTTTCAGGTTCAGGCGCTCGAGGTGGCGCAGGTCGCGCTCCCAGTGGCGCTCGACAGGGTCGATGATCACCGCCTGGTCGCTGCCCGGCGCGGCGAGGATATAGGTATAGGTCGACGATTCGGTATCGAACAGCTGGATTGGGTTCAGTGTCATGCTCATCTCCTTGGTCAAAACTTTTAAAGCGCCGCCCTGGCGATCATGGTCAGCGCGACGATGGCTGCTATGGCAGCAAATCCCATCTGCAATTGTGGCCCGGCCAGCCGCGCCGACACGGTCCTGCCGGCCAGCATGCCGGCAATGGCGCCGCCGCTGAACGGTAGTGCGATGTTCCAGTCGACCGCGCCGCTGGCCGCGCTGGCGGCAACCCCGGTGACCGAGACCAGCGCGATCACCGCCAGCGACGTGGCGACCACCGACTGCATCGTCAGGTCGGTATAGCGCTTGAGCACCGGCACCATTACAAAGCCGCCGCCCACGCCGAGCAGGCCTGACAGGAATCCCGCCACCGTGCCGGACAGGCCGAGGGCCACCGCGCACGGACGGGTCCAGATGAAGCGGCTGGTTGCCGGACTGCGCGCACACACCGGCGCAACAGCCGGGGCGCCCGTCGATGCCGGGCCCCGCGCGCCGCGCCAGGTCTTCCAGGCCACGTACAGCAGCACCGCCGCGAAAACCAGGCTCAGCCATCGGTTGTCGATGCGCCCGGCCAGCCACAATCCCACGGGCGAGAGCAGCATGCCGGCGCCGGCGATCAGCAGGGCAGCCTTGTAGCGTACGGTCCCTGCGCGCAAGCCGAGCAGGGCGCCGATGGCGGCCGCCATGCCGACCGCCATCAGCGCGATCGGCCCGGCTTGCGCCACGCCCAGGTGCACGCCGAACACCAGCAGCGGCACAGCCAGGATGCCGCCGCCGGCGCCGGTCAGCGCGAGCAACAGGCCGATGACAACCCCAAGAACGGCGCTGGTGAGCATTACGCCACCCGCTTCACGCGCCATGCCGAGGCGCGTTCGATCAGTTCGTAGATCACCATGCCGCCGATCATGGCGACGGTAAAGATGGCGGGCTTGGCGCCGCCGCTGGCCAGCGAGGCGAGGGCAGGGCCTGGGCAGAAACCGGCAAGGCCCCAGCCGACGCCAAAGGCCAGTCCGCCGAGCAGCAGCCTGCGGTCGACCTGCGTCGCCGACGGCAGGCGCATCGGGTCGCCCAGCAGCGACTTGCTGCGCTTGCGGGCAACCTGGAACGCGACCACGCCGACAGCGATGGCGCCGCCCATGACCAGCGCCAGCGATGGGTCCCACAGCCCGGCCAGGTCAAGGAAGCCGAGCACTTTGGCCGGGTTGGTCATGCCGGAAATAATCAGGCCGATGCCGAACACGAGGCCGGCGATGAGCGAAGTAATGATGCGCATGATGTTCCCCTTAGCCGAGCACGTGGCGGACGATAAAAACAGTGGCGAAACCGGCGGCCATGAACGCTGCCGTGGCCACCAGCGAGCGCGGCGAGAAGCGCGAGATGCCGCACACGCCGTGGCCGCTGGTGCAGCCCGATCCGTAACGGGTGCCGATGCCGACCAGCAAGCCGGCGGCAACCAGGGTGGCGGTGCCGGCGTCGACCTGGACCTCCGGCAGCGGCGCCACCAGTTGGAACACCAGCGGCGCGCCGATCAGGCCGGCGAGGAAGGCGATGCGCCAGCCGATGTCGCCTTTGGCGGCGGACAGCAGGCCGCCGGCAATGCCGCTGATGCCCGCGATGCGGCCGTTGAGCAGCACGAAGGCGCCGGCCGCCAGGCCGATGATGGCGCCGCCCGCCAGCGCGGCCACCGGTGTGAAATTGTTCCAGTCAATCATGTTGCTTCTCCCTCGCGCTTGGCGCAGAACTGTTCATAAAGCACCTGCATCACGGCGAGCGCAGGCGTATCGTTGATGCTGTAGTAAATCTGTTTGCCGTCGCGCCGTGTGCTGACCAGCTGCTCTTCGCGCAGCACCGCCAGTTGCTGGGACAGCGTAGGCTGGGCAATGCCGCTGATCTCCAGCAGCTCGCTGACGCAATACTCGCCCTGGGTCAGGAAGCACAGCAGGATCAGGCGGTCGGGGTTGCCGAGTACCTTCAGCAGGCTGGCGCTCCTGGCCGCCGCTGCCTGCATCGCGACGATGTCGAGTTGAACATCTTTTTCCACTTGTCCTCCAACACTTTATATATTCGTATATTATATGGCCTTACAGTTTGTAATTCAATAGATTGTTTTTGAAAGGAAGGGAAGCCATGGATATCAGGAAGCTCGATCACGACGTCGCCATCGCCGGCCAGCTGGCGCCGCAGGGGCTGGCCGAACTCAGGGACGCTGGCTATGCCGCCATCATCTGCAACCGGCCCGACGAGGAGCCTGGCGGGCAGGCGCCTTTTGCCGAACTCGCCGCCGAAGCGGAGCGCCTGGGCATGCAGGCACGCTACCTGCCCGTGGTTCCGGGCAGGATCACGCCGGCCGACGGCGCGGCGTTTGCGGCGCTGCTGGAAGAATTGCCCAAGCCGCTGGTGGCGTACTGTCGCACCGGTAACCGCTCCGAGACACTGTGGAAGCTGGCGCGGGGCGGCTGAGCGGCCTCGGGCCGCGTCGCGGCGCACGGCTGCCCAAGCGGGCTGGCGCAGGCGCCCGCGTTCACAGTGCAGCGATGGCGCTGCGGATCTCCTTCACCAGCTCGGGAATGCGGCGAAGCCGTTCCGTCTCCTCCTCGATCACGCGTTGGAATCCCTCCTTCTTCAGCGCGCGGAAATCAATGGCGCCCCGAACTGCTACTGGCAGCGTGCTGGCGAGGATGTCGAACAGCCGCTCAACCGCATGCAACCTTCCCCACAGGTAGTCGTTTTCGCGTGTCGCCCGGTTCAGAAACCCGCCGAAGCCCGCAAATGTCCCGCCAAGCAGCATCCGCGTATTGCCGGGCGCGGCGAGGCTGGGCGCGTCGTCAGGGCTGATCCGATCAACCAGGATTTCTTCGATCGGCCCGGTTTCCAGCGCCAGCGCGCTGACCACGGGGTGCAGGATCACGTCCCAATAAAAGTAGCCGAGATAGCCGGTGAGGATCGCGGCGCGGGAGTGCGATTCGAGATTCTGCAGCAGCGCTGACGATAAAAGGGCATCAGCATCGTCGTTTTTGCCTGCCAGGTCGCATTCGATGCCCAGGCGCCGCACCAGGGCGGTCAGGTCTGCACTCCGCCCTGCCACGAACTGGCCGGCGTCGACGGCCCGGCTGGCAGTCATGGGCGCGAACAGCTTGCGGCACATGGCAACGGCGGGCTCGCTCAGGAAACCGGGATCGTCGTACATCGACAACGCGTCAATCAGCTTGTGGATCTGGATGTTGATCAGGTCGAGATCCTCGGCTGCCTGGACCGTTTCCGCTTGCGAATCACCGCTGCCATAGAGATCATTAATCTCGTGCAGCACGAAGTTCAAACGGCGCTTCTTGTACACGACGCCGAAGTCGATCACCATTTTTGCGAACCCGGGCATGTCAACGTTTTCATAGGCGTCTTCCGCCGCCTTGTAGGAGTCTGCAAGCAGGATTCCTTGCTGTTTCGCCCACAGCTCCACCACCTCCTGGACGTAATGTTCCGCCGCTGACTCCCTCGGAAAGCCGCACGCGCCGACAATCAGCGCGACCAGGAAATCGAGCCCCTCCAGCACCAGCGTGCGCATGAACGAGTCGTAAACAACCGGCGTGGCCGCCAGCGCGTTGGTCGAGCTGAGGCGCCAGTGCCGCAGGTCGCTGATCGTAAAGCTGCCCCGGAACCTGCCTTCAGTGGCCTGATCGATCAGGCGCGCCACTTGCGGGCGTGCGTAACAGATGGCTTGTTTCAGCCGCCGCACTTGCTTGTTGTAGCGGCTGACGTCGGCCAGTTCCTTGTAGGTCGGATCGGTGCGGGGCAGGTCGGACAGCGCGCCGCGCAGTGTCGCGAAGAACCCCGGCACCCCGGTGCCCGGCGCCGGCCTGTCGCGCTGCGAATGCGGGTCGATGAAGATGAGGCGGCGGTCGACCTCGCGAAATGCGCTCTGGGCCCGGATCGCTTCGAGCGTGGCGATGATGGGCTTGTTGTCGAGGATGCTTCCATCGACCAGCACCGCTTCTTCCGGGTCCTTGCGCTGCTCGCTGTAGCTGCCGAAATTATGTTGGAGGAAGCGCGCGCGCGCCGGCCATGGGCGGTGCCGCGCTGCCAGCAGCTCGTCCATCTCGCGTAGTTGGGCAGGCGGGAAGGCGCCGGGATAAGAGGCCGAGGCCCTTGCCGCAAACGCGAGCGAGGGCAGGCTGTCGAAGTCGAAGTCGCTGCGCAGGTGTCCGCCCCTGTCGCGGCTGAGCTGGAAGTGCAGGGGCCGCCTGTGTTCGCGCTCGGTCAGCATCGGCGGGTCATGGATGAAGATCGAGCGGTCGAGGCCGCGGAAGTCGGTCACCGTGACAAGCAGGTCGAGCCGGGTGCCCGACGGGAGCAAGGATTCGCCGGCAGCGCCGGGACGCTCCATGACGGTGAGTCCGTCGAGGATCAGGGTGGCAAGGCGGCGCCCGTCGAGCGGGGGCTTGAACCAGCGCGAGCGCAGGAACAGCGATGCCCGTTCCCGCAGTTCGGGGTCGATCCTGCCGATGATCAGGCCTTCCCGTTTGAGCCGCGCAAGCAGGGGGCCGACCAGCGGCCAGAAGATCCACTTGCTCCAGCGCCTGGCCCTGGCCTCGGGATCGAGCAATGCGGCGATGTCCGCCTCGGCCAGCCACATGTTGGTCAGCGGAGCGAGGCTCAGGTCGTGAGCGAGGGCGCGGCTAAGCGCAACGCCGTTCATGGCGCCGGCCGACGCACCGGAGATCACGTCAACGATGACCCGCAAGTCAAGGTGCTGGCCCACCGCTTCGAGGAAGCGGTAGTAAACGTCACCCGTCGAGCGCTCCGGTTCGTCGGGATAGTGCGCGTGCAGCGTGGCCGCGGTGCTGTCGCCGTCGCGGTCGTCGCGGTGATACAGCTTCGAGGCGCGCACCAGGTTCAGGATTTCGCGGTTGATGCCATGCTGGTAGACGGCCAGCGACACGCCGCCGAAGAAGACGATCGCTAACCGTAATTCCTTGTGTTTCATCATTGGATGACCGTGCAATAGGCAAGGTCATTCTATGCCGAACGTTGCGATACTGCCAGTCGGAGCGTGGTATCGGCGAGCAAGCCGGGCGCATGCGCGGCCCGGCACGGCCCGAATGTGCGGGCCGCCGGCGCGAACCGCGTGCGCGCCGGGCGTGCGGTCAGAACGTATGACGCATGCCGACCGCGTAAGCGACCGGGTCGGCGCCGAGGGCGCTGGCCGGCGGGGTGATGGTGCTGCCCGCGGCCGACAGGCTGAAGGCGGCGCGCTCGTTGTTGACCGTGGTGCCGTACGAAGCGTAGACATTGGTGCGCTTGGACAAGCTGTGCGAGTAGGACACGGCATAGCCATTGCCGCGCGCGCCGTTCTGTAGCTTGCTCTGCTGTAGGTTGCCGAACAGCTTGCCCGGGCCAAAGGCCATCGCCGCGCCCAGGTTGGCCTGGGTGTAGCGGTTGTTCGGGCCAGTCTGGTCGCCGACCATGTAATTGCCCTTGAACTCGAGCGCGCCGAAACCATAGGCGGCGCCGAAGATCATTTCGCGGTCGCTGCCGCTGGCCAGGCGGTCGTAGGTCGCATAGCCGATGCCCGCAAACAGCTTGCCCTGCTGGTATTCCACCGACACGGTCTTCAGGTCCTGCGACGGGCCGGTCGGCGTTTCGCCCAGGCCGATGGCCGCGCTGAACTTCAGTCCGGCCATTGGCCTGGACTTGTAGTTGACCGAATTGCTGATGCGGCGCGTCATGCGGCCGTTGGCGAAGGCGTTCAGGTTGCTGCCGTAAAAGCCCTGGCCGAGGATGTGGGTGGCGCCGCTGATGTTGTCGATCGGCGTGTATTCGCGCCCGATCGTCAGCATGCCGAAGTTGCCTTCCAGGCCGACCACTGCGCGGCGGCCGAACAGCGCGCTGTCGCCCATGCCGGTGTCGATGCCGAAGCCGGCTTCGACGTTAAACAGCGCTTTCATGCCGCCGCCCAGGTCCTCGGTGCCGCGGAAGCCAATCCGACTGCTGGCCTGGCCGGCGTGGATCGCGGTGCGGCTGGCCACGCCCGGCGCATCGGCGTCTTCGTGGGCAATCGCCGCGTCCACCTGGCCATACACGGCCACGCTGCTTTGCGCCGATGCCGCGAAGGGCAGGGCCGCCGCAAGTACCGCCGCCATCATTTTGCATGTCATATCTCTGTCTCCCATTGGTTGTGAAATCGCGCATCCGCTGTGCGCTAACTAGCCTTCCATGCGTATATAATCATGTAATAAAATTGTCTGCAAGCAAAAACTTAATCGCTGTAGAATTGAACGACAGGGAGGCGCGATGGGTAGTGCAATGAGGATGGTGTTGATGCTGGCGATACTGGCGGTGGCGGGCGCGGCACGCGCGGCGCCGGCTGTGCCCAGGCTCGAAGCGGTCAAGGTATCGCCGCACGTCTATTATTTCCGCGGCGAGGCAGGCATGGCCAGCCAGAAGAACCGCGGCTTCATGTCCAACGCCGGCTTCGTGGTGACCCCGGCCGGGGTGGTGGTCTTCGATGCGCTGGCCACGCCGGCGCTGGGCGCGGCAATGCGCGATGCGATCGGCCGGGTGACGCCGCAGCCGGTCAAGACCATTATCGTCAGTCATTACCACGCCGACCACTTCTACGGCCTGCAGTCGCTGGCCGCCGGGGGCGCCGAGATCTGGGCGCACAGGAATGCCCAGGCAACGCTGCAATCGGATTTCACCCAGACCCGGCTGGCCGAACGGCGCAGCTCGCTGGCGCCCTGGGTGGACCAGCACACCCGCCTGCTGCCGGCGACCCGTTGGCTTGATCTGGCCCCGACCGGAATGTTGAAATTCACGCTGGGCGGCATGCGCTTTACCGTCATCGACGTGGGCGGCGCCCATTCGCAGGAAGACCTGATGCTGCTGGCCGAAGACGACAAGGTGCTGTTCGCGGGCGACCTGTTCTTCACCGGGCGCCTGCCCTTCGTGGGCGAGGCCGACAGCAAGGCCTGGCTGCTGGCGCTCGACAAGATCAACGCCAGCGCGCCGGCGGTGGTGATCCCCGGCCATGGGGCGGCCTCGACCGACCCGGTGGCCGACCTGGCGCTGACGCGCAGCTACCTGTTGTTCCTGCGCGAGCAGATGGGCAAGGCGGTGGCCGACATGATGAGTTTTGACGAAGCCTACAAGGCGGTGGACTGGCGCGGCTTCGAGAAGTACCCGGCGTTTAGCGACGCCAACCGCCTGAATGCCTACGGCACCTATTTGCTGATGGAACGTGAAAGCCTTGCCAAGCCTTAAAACCAACCGGAGGAGAACCCCATGAAGTTATTCCGAGTATTTGCCCTCGTGCTGCTGGCAATGTTTGCTGGCGCCGCAGCTGCCGCCGGACCATTGAAGGTGGTCTACCATATCAACGACAGCGCCAACGCCTCGGCCGCGCTGGGCAATATCCGCAACCACCTGGCGGCGGCGCCCAAGGCCAAGATCGTCGTCGTCACCCACGGCGCGGGCGTCGATTTCCTGGTCGAGGGGGCCAAGAACCCGACCGGCAATCCCTACGACGTCCCGGTGCAGGAGCTGGCCGACCGCGGCGTCGAGTTCCGCGTGTGTAAGAACACCCTCGAGGGACGCAAGATCGACAAGTCGAAGCTGCTGCCGGAAGCGCGCATCGTGCCGTCCGGCGTCGCCGAAATTGCCCGCCTGCAGGCCGAAGAGGGCTACGTCTACCTGAAGCCTTGACAGGCCGTATATAATCCGCAGTATGTACCGGTGCGCGCAGGCGCGCCGGCTCCTCCGCAACAACCTAACCTGAATCTCAATCGTGGACGATAGCCTTAGCAAGGAACAGATGGCCGAGCTGTTTGATGAAGTGTCCAACTTCTTCTTCCTGCTCTCGGAACCGACGCGCCTGAAGATCCTGCATAGCCTGTGCCACGGCGAGCGGCCGGTGGGCGACATCGTCGCGGCCATCGAGGCTACCCAGGCCAATGTGTCGCGCCAGCTGAACATGCTGTTCCGCGCCAAGATCCTGGCGCGCCGCAAGGACGGCACCCAGGTCTACTACCGCATCGACGACCCGGCCACGCTGGAGATCTGCCAGAACGTGTGCACCCGCATGGCATCCAACATCATGGGACGGGGCGGCGTGCGCCAGGCGGCCGAGACCTTCAGCGTCACCGCCGCTGCGACCTGATTCGCCCGGCTTTGTATTGACGGAAAAAAAAGTTCTTCTTGAATATGCGTACTTAGCTATATACTTTCCTTGCAATTAGAAATTATAAGCAAGGAGACAGCATGGCCGGAGAAGTACCACGGAAGGGGCGCATTCTGCGCGCCCCTGAGAATTTCGTCGACAGCGCGCTCGCGCTCGACATTACAACGAACGGATTGAACGAAGAGCGGCGCGGGTTTTTGCGCAAGAGCTTCATGGCCGCCAGCGCGGCGCTGGCCAGCGGCACGGCGCTGGCGCAGGTGGCCGGCGGCGATCCCGCCATCCTGAAACTTCCCGAACATTCGACCACGCTGGGGCGCCCGGTTGCAGCCAACCCTTACGGCGTGCCGTCGCGCTTCGAGGGCGCGCTGCAGCGGCGCGAATCGCCCGGCCTGACCCGCGTCAACGCGGCGTCGGTGTCGTTTACCCCACTGCAAAGCCTGTTCGGCATCATCACGCCCAGCGGCCTGCACTTCGAGCGCCACCACCAGGGCTGGCACGACATCGATCCGGCCCAGCACCGCCTGATGGTCAACGGCCTGGTCAGGCAGCAGAAGGTCTACACGATGGACGACCTGATGCGCCTGCCATCGGTGTCGCGGATCCACTTCATCGAATGCGGCGCCAACACCGCCATGGAATGGGGCAACGTGGCGGTGCCGTCGGTGCAGTATTCCCACGGCATGCTCAGCTGCAGCGAATTTACCGGGGTGCCGCTGTCGGTGCTGCTCGACGACTGCGGCTACGACAAGAAAACCGCGCGCTTCGTGCTGGCCGAAGGCGCCGACGGCTCCGGCATGACGCGCACCATTGCGATCGAGCGCGCGCTCGACGACGTGATCGTCGCCTGGGGCATGAATGGCGAGATGCTGCGCCCTGAAAACGGCTACCCCTTGCGCCTGGTTGTGCCAGGCGTGCAGGGCGTGTCATGGGTCAAGTGGCTGCGCCGCATCGAAGTGGGCGACAAGCCGTACGCCGCCAAGGATGAGGCGGTCCACTACATCGACGCGATGCCCGATGGTATGTACCGCCAGTACACCTCGATCCAGGAATGCAAGTCGGTAATCACCACGCCATCGGCAGGCCAGCGCCTGCTCGATACCGGTTTCCACAACATCACGGGCCTGGCATGGTCCGGCCGCGGCAAGGTCAAGCGGGTCGACGTGTCGGTCGATGGCGGCAAGAACTGGCGTACGGCGCGGCTGGAAACGCCGGTGCTGTCGAAGGCGCTGACCCGCTTCAACATGGACTGGACCTGGGATGGTTCGCCGGCGCTGCTGCAGTCGCGCGCGATTGACGAGACCGGCTATGTGCAGCCGAAGATCAATGAGCTGCGCGAAGTGCGCGGCACCAAGTCGATTTATCACAACAACGCCATCCAGTCGTGGAAGGTTGCAGCGTCGGGGGAGGTGTCCAATGTCCAGGTTTATTAAGGCCAGCGTCGCGCTGCTCGGGATGGCGGCGCTGTCCGCCGCTGTCGCCGCGCCACCTTACGCCAACGTGGGGCGCGCGGCCACCGACAAGGAAGTGGCGGCCTGGGACATCGACGTGCGCCCCGACTTCAAGGGCTTGCCCAAGGGTTCGGGCAGCGTGAAGAAAGGCATGGAAGTGTGGGAAGGGAAGTGCGCTTCCTGCCACGGGACGTTCGGCGAATCGAACGAGGTGTTCACGCCTATCGTCGGCGGCACCACTGCCGACGACATCAAGACCGGCAAGGTCGCTGCGCTGCGCGGCAACTCCCAGCCTCAGCGTACCACCATGATGAAGGTGCCGACTGTGTCCACGTTGTGGGACTACATCAACCGCGCGATGCCGTGGACGGCGCCGAAAAGCCTGTCGACCGAAGAGGTCTACGCGGTCACCGCCTACATCCTCAACATGGCGGAGGTGCTGCCGGAGGACTTCACCTTGTCGGACCAGAACATCGCGCAGGTCCAGGCGATGATGCCGAACCGGAACGGCATGACCACCGCGCACGGCATGTGGGACGTCAAGGGCAAGGCCGACGTGCGCAGCGCCGCCTGCATGAGCAACTGTGGCAAGGACATCAAGGTCCGTTCCGAACTGCCTGCGTCGGCGCGCAATGTGCACGGCGACCTGTCGGCCCAGAACCGCACGTTCGGTGCGATCCGCGGCGTCGACACCACCCGCCCGGCCGTCGATACGCCGCTGGCCGGCAAGCCGCGCGCCGTCCCTGCCGCGCCGGTGGCGGCCGCGGCACCGGCGCCGGCGGCCAGGCCGGGCGGGCTGGCGCTGGCCAAGGCAAATGCCTGCATGGCCTGCCACGGCGTGAGCAACAAGATCGTCGGGCCGGCGCTGTCGGACATCGCCGCCAAGTACAAGGGCGATGCGTCCGCCGCCGCGCGGCTGGCCGCCAAGGTCAAGGGCGGCAGCGCAGGCGCCTGGGGCCCGGTGCCGATGCCGGCGCAGGCCCACCTCAAGGACGCCGACATTGCCGTGATGGTCGAATGGATACTGGGCGGCGCGAAATAAACGCCGCCAGGACAGGAGCGGGACACAAGTCCCGCCGATAAAAGCAGCAAGTAACTTGGAGAGAAGTGGATGAAGAAAACAGTAGTGGCGGTTATGCTCAGCATGGCCGCGTTCGCGGCCGGCGCGGCCGAGCACCAGGTCAAGATGCTCAACACGGGCAAGGATGGCGCGATGGTATTCGAGCCGTCGTTCCTGAAAGTGGCCAAAGGCGACAGCGTCAAGTTCGTCAAGGTCGACGCCTCGCACAACAGCGCGGCGGTGATCGTGCCGGCCGGCGCAACGGCGTGGAAGGGCAAGATGGACGAGGAAATCAGCGTCAAGCTCGACAAGGAAGGCGTGTACGTCTATGTCTGCGACCCGCACAAGGTCATGGCCATGGCCGGCGTCATCCAGGTTGGCAAGCCAGTCAACCTGGCTGACGCGAAGAAGCAGTCGGCCGAACTGGCCAAGGGCTTCGTGATGAACAAGGACCGGCTGGCAAAAGCGCTGGACCAGGTGAAGTAAATCCAATTTCAGTGGAGAAGATTATGAATCAGAATCGACGGGATGCGATGCGCATCGGTTCCATCCTCGGCCTGGCCATCACGGCCGGCCTGCTCAAGCCGGGCGAGGTATTCGCTGCCGAATGGCAGGCTGGCGCGTTCGACGCCAAGTCGCTGGCCGACGCGGTCAAGGCGATCGGCGGCGCCAACTACACCGTCAGCAAGGACGTGTCGGTATCCGGCCCTGAAATCGCCGAGAACGGCGCGGTGGTGCCGGTGGTGGTGTCGAGCACCATCCCGAACACCGAGATGATCGCGATCCTGGTGGAGAAGAACCCGAACCCGCTGTCGGCCCGCTTCACCATCCCGGCCGGCACCGAGCCGACCGTCAGCACCCGCGTCAAGATGGGCGGCACCTCCAACGTGCACGCGCTGGTCAAGGCCGATGGCAAGTGGTTCATCGCGAGCAAAGAAATCAAGGTCACCCTTGGCGGCTGCGGCGGCTAAGCTGCCCGACTAACGAATCGAAAGGAAATCATCATGGGTAATCCGATGCGCATTCGCGCCAATGCTTCAGGCGACACCGTGGAAGTCAAGGTCCTGATCCGCCACGACATGGAAACCGGCCAGCGCAAGGACGCGGCCGGCAAGGCCGTGCCGGCGCACTTCATCCAGACCCTGGTTGCCAAGTGCAATGACAAGGTCGTGCTCGACGCCGAGATGGGCACGTCGATTTCGAAAGACCCGTTCCTGTCGTTCAAGTTCAAGGGCGGCGCCAAGGGCGACAAGGTCACGGTGTCGTGGACCGACAACAAGGGCGACAGCCGTACCGACGAAGCCGTCATCGCCTGATACAGCAGTACTGGCCGGCGCGGGACACCCCGGGCCGGCTTTCAAGTGGCACAGACCACATCGAATAATTTTTGGAGACGACATGAAACGCACAAGCCAATACCTCGTGGCGGCGCTGGCAGCGTCCGCGCTCGGCAGCGCTGTGGCGCAGACCTCGGCAACCGACGAGATTGCGAAATACCGCCAGCTGCTGGCCGACGGCAATCCTGCAGAGTTGTGGGAAATGCGTGGCGAAGAACTTTGGAGCAAGAAAGATGGCCCGCGCGCCGCCTCGCTCGAACAGTGCGACCTGGGCAAGGGCCCGGGCGTCCTGAAGGGAGCCTACGTGGAACTGCCGCGCTACTTCAAGGACGTCAAGAAGGTCATGGACCTCGAGCAGCGCCTGGTGCACTGCCGCGTCACCCTGCAGGGGCTGACCCATGAGCAGGCGGTCACGCGCCCGTTCGGTTCGGCCGGCAACCCGTCCGACATCGAGGCACTCGTCTCCTGGATCACCTCGCAGTCGAAAGGCATGAAGATGGCCGTCTCGACTCGCCATCCGCAAGAAAAGGCGGCCTATGAAATCGGCAAGAAAGTCTTCTTCTACCGCGGCGGCGCGCATGACTTCGCCTGCGCCACCTGCCATTCGAGCAACGGCCAGCGCATCCGCCTGCAGGAACTGCCGAACATCCTCAACAAGGAAAACGCCCAGGCTGCCTACACCACCTGGCCGGCCTACCGCGTGTCGCAAGGCGAGGTGCGCACCATGCAGCACCGCCTGAACGACTGCTTCCGCCAGCAGCGCTTCCCCGAGCCGGTGTACGGGTCGGACCTGATCACCGCGGTGACCATGTTCCTGGCCAAGAACGCCGACGGCGGCACCTATAACGCACCAGCACTGAAGCGCTGAGGAGAACACATGAAAACAATCGTACGCATGATGGCGGCAGCAGCCGTGCTGGGAGGCTTCGTGGTTCCGGCGCTGGCGGCGGACTACGGCAAGCAGGCCGAAGCATTGATGAAGGCGGACTTCCGCTCCAAGGGCATGGCCACCGTGGAGGGCGCGCTGACCCAGGACGAGGCGCAGCGCATCTGCAGCGCCTACCCGATGGAGCGCCCGAAGAAAATTGCCGCCAAACTGGAAGCGGACCAGCTCAAGCAGGTCAAGTACCCGGCCGACGGCCAGTACCTCGGCAACTGGCAGGAAGGCGAGAAGATCGCGCAGAACGGGCGCGGCATGCAGTCGTCCGACAAGGCCGGCGTGCCCAACGGCGGCAACTGCTACGCCTGCCACCAGATGACCAAGAAGGAAATCTCGTTCGGCAACATCGGGCCGTCGCTGTACCAGTACGGCAAGCTGCGCGGCCAGAGCGAAGAGATCATGAAATACACCTGGGCCAAGGTGTACAACTCGCAGGCCTTCAACGCCTGCTCGAACATGCCGCGCTTCGGCCACAAGGGCATCCTCGACGAACAGCAGCTCAAGGACGTGGTGGCCTTGCTGCTCGACCCGGCGTCGCCCGTCAATAAAGATTAAGCAGGAAGGATCCAGATGAGTATGAACCGTCGCGATTTCATGCAGGTGCTCGGCATTGCCGCAGCTGGGGGCATGGCGATCAATTCGACCGCGGCGCTGGCTGGCCAGTCGGCCGACACGCTGTATTCGCTGCCGCGTTTCGGCAACGTCCATTTCCTGCATTTCACGGACTGCCACGCGCAGCTGCAGCCGGTGTACTTCCGCGAGCCCAGCGTCAACCTCGGCCTCGGCGAGGCCCGTGGCCGCATGCCGCACCTGGTGGGCGAACACCTGCTGCGCGCGGTCGGCGCGCGCCCGAACACCCGCGAGGCGTATGCCTTCACTTCGCTGAACTTCGAGAAGGCGGCGCAAACCTATGGCAAGGTGGGCGGCTTCGCCCACCTGTCGACCCTGGTCAAGCGCATGCGCGCCTCGCGCCCGGGCGCCGTGCTGCTCGACGGCGGCGACACCTGGCAGGGCTCGGCCACTGCGCTGTGGACCAACGGCCAGGACATGGTCGACGCCTGCCTGGCGCTGGGCGTCGACGTCATGACCGCGCACTGGGAAATGACGCTGGGCGACAAGCGGGTACAGGAAATCGTCAACAAGGACTTCAAGGGCAAGGTCGATTTCGTCGCCCAGAACATCAAGACCAACGATTTCGGCGACCAGGTGTTCAGCCCCTTCAGCATGAAGGAAATGAACGGCGTACAGGTGGCCATCATCGGCCAGGCCTTCCCGTACACGCCGATCGCCAACCCGCGCCACATGGTGCCTGACTGGAGCTTCGGCATCCAGGAAGAAAACATGCAAAAGACCGTCGACGAGGCGCGCGCCAAGGGCGCCAAGGTAGTCGTGGTGCTGTCGCATAACGGCATGGACGTGGACCTGAAGATGGCCTCGCGCGTGCGCGGCATCGACGCCATCATGGGCGGCCACACGCACGACGGCATGCCAGCGCCGGTTGTCGTCAGCAATGCCGGCGGCAAGACCCTGGTGACCAACGCGGGCAGCAACAGCAAATTCCTCGGTGTGCTCGACTTCGACGTACGCGGCGGCAAGGTGCAGGGCTACCAGTACCGCCTGCTGCCGGTGTTCGCCAACATCCTGCCGGCCGACAAGGAGATGGAGGCATTGATCACCCGCATCCGCGCGCCCTACGAAGCCAAGCTGGGCGAGAAGCTGGCGATGACCGAGGGTACGCTTTACCGCCGCGGCAACTTCAACGGCACCTTCGACCAGCTGATCGTCGACGCGCTGATGGACGTCAAGCAGGCCGAAATCGCCTTCTCGCCGGGCTTCCGCTGGGGCACCTCGCTGCTGCCGAACAGCGCCATCACGATGGAACACCTGATGGACCAGACCGCCACGACGTATTCGCACACCACGGTGTCGAACCTGAGCGGCGCGATGATCAAGACCATCATGGAAGACGTGGCCGACAACCTGTTCAACCCCGACCCGTACTACCAGCAGGGCGGCGACATGGTGCGGGTGGGCGGCATGACCTACGCCATCGACCCGAACGCCAAAATGGGCGCGCGCATCCAGGACATGCGCCTGGGCGGCAAGCCGATCGACGCGGCCAAGGTCTACAAGGTGGCCGGCTGGGCGCCGGTGGCCGAGGGGGCGCAGGGCGAGCCGGTATGGGACGTCGTGGGCGGCTGGCTGCGCTCGAACAAAACGGTCAAGGCGCGCAAGCTCAACGCGCCGCGCCTGATCGGCGTCAAGGGCAACCCGGGACTGATGGCCTGACATGGGCCGCCTAGCCCATGCCGTGCTGCTGGCGGCGGCGCTGCTGCTGCAGGCGGCGCCGGCGCTGGCGGCGCCGCAGCTGCCAGCGTTCCGCACGCTCGACGGCGCGGCCGTGCCCGCCGCCAGCCTGCACGGCAAGGTCACCGTGGTCGCCCTGTTTTCGGTGACCTGCCCGTTCTGCATGAACGAGGCGCCCAAGCTGCAAAAGCTGTACCGCGACAACCGTGCCACCCTCAATGTGGTCGCGGTCAGCGTCGACCGCGTTGACGCCGTCGCCAGCGCGCGCACGTGGACCCGCAAGTACGGCCTGACCCACCCGGTGACGGCCGACCATGCACGGTTCGAGGCGGTACTGGGCAAGCCGAAAGGCATTCCGTCCTTGTACGTGTTCGACCGCTCGGGCAGGCTGGCCAGGACCGAGGTCGGCGAAATGCTCGACGAAGACTTCGACGACATCGCCCGCTACGCACAGGCACAGGCAGCGCTGGCGGCGGCGCCCGCCGTGCCGTTGGCGACCGACCTGCGCCAGGACGCCATCGCGGCCAAACGCAGCGGCACCCCGCTGGTGCTGTTCTTCACGCTGCCCGACTGCACCTATTGCCATGCGGTGCGCCAGAACTACCTGGCGCCGCTGGTGCGTGGTGAAGCAGGGCAGGGCTACGTCGTGCGTGAAATCGTCATCGACGGCCAGCGCAAGGCCGCCGGGCTCGACGGCAAGGCGGCCACCCACCGCGAACTGGCGCGCCAGTTCAAGGCCCGCTTCGGCCCGACCGTGCTGTTCGTCGATGCCTCGGGCAAGGCGCTGGCGCCGCCGCTGGCCGGCGGCGACACGGCCGGCATGTATGGCGCCTATCTCGACGGCAGGCTGGCCGCGGCGCGCTCGCAGCTTGCCGGATCCGTTAACTAAACCAAGGATAACAACATGAAACTCAAGCTCGCCGCCCTGATTGCCGCCTGCTGCGTCTTGCCGCCCGCCGTTGCGGCCGACGCCGGCTACGCGATCCGCCTGATGACCCCGGAGACCGCGCTCAAGGCGGCGCTGGCAGGGCAGGCCGCCTGCCGCAAGGCCGGCTTCCAGGTCGCCATTGCCGTGGTTGACCGTACCGGCCAGGTGCAGGTGGTGCTGCGCGACCGCTTTGCCGGCATGCACACGCCGGAAGCCGCGGTCGACAAGGCCTGGACCGCGGCCAGCTTCAAGATGGACACCACCGCGCTGGCCAAGGCCACAGGCGCGGCGACCGCGTCGAGCGGCATCCGCCAGATGTCGCGCGTGCTGGCGGTGGGCGGCGGCATGCTGGTCGAAGCCGGCGGCGCGCCGTACGGCGCCATCGGCGTGTCGGGCGCGCCATCGGGCGAGAACGACGACATGTGCGCGCGCGCCGCGATCGACGCAGTCATCGACGACCTCAACCTGTAGGGTCAGGGCGCGTACTTGTCCAGGGCCAGCAGCGCCGCCAGCAGCAGGGGCGCGAAGACGGCCAGGAAGGGAACCAGCCGGATGCGGAACAGGTCCGGCAACATGATCCCGCCCCGGTTGCCCCAGCTCAGGATGGTCGAGCCCAGTCCGCGCGACAGCTCAGCGTAAACATAACTGCCCGCCAGCAGCCCGGCGATGCCGGCGATGGCGTCCAGGTTGCCCTGCCCAAGGGCGGCGGCGCCGGTGCCGGGACAATAGCCCAGCAGGGCGAAGCCGGCGCCGAACACCAGCCCGCCAATCACGTTGGCGGCATACCTGGTCGGCTTGACGTGCAGCTTGACCAGCCCAAGCGCATGCATGCCGAAGATGCCGACCATGCCGACCAGGATTGCCGTCAGCATGATCTTCATGACGGTAAAGTCGGTCAGCAAGAGCGAGCCCAGCAACACCTCGTATTTGGCGACGCCGCCTTTCTGGAGCAGGAAGCCGAAGGCAATGCCGAACACCAAGCCCAACAGCAACTGCTTGGGGGAGTCGGGCTGGCCAGGCGACGCCTTTGGCAGTGCTGATTCAGCCATACATGACCGCGGCCGTCGCCACGCCTCCGATAAAGAAAGTGGCCAGGGCGATCCAGGAACCGACCGACAGCTGCAGCGCGCCGCTGATGCCGTGCCCGCTGGTGCAGCCGCCGGCCAGCCTGGCGCCAAATGCCATGATCATGCCGCCGGCAAAGGCGGCGCCGAGCCGCAGCGCTGGCGATGCGCCGAACTGCTCAGCCCACATGGGCGGAACCAGGACGGCCTGGAACTCGCCGCCCGAGACCGCCGCCAGCCAGGCTCCGCCGACAATGCCGAATGTGAGCATCACTTCCCACTCCACCTTTGGCGTCTTGTCCTGGAAGAACTTGAGCGAATCGGTGTGCGGTTTCGACACAAGGTAGCCGAGCAGGCCGGCCAGGCGCGCGTACGCGGTCGACACGCCCAGTGGCTTGTTGGAAAAATAGAAGGTCGCCATCGACAGGATGCCGATCAGCGCACCGACCAGGTAGGGATTCCATGCACCGCCAGCCGGGTTCATACGGTTCTCCTTTCAGGTTTCAGTCCTGCTTGTGCTTTTCCAGCGGCAGCTCGAGTTTTTCCCACGCCGTCAGGCCACCGAGCATGTTGTGGACGTTGCGGAAGCCCTGGCGCCGCAGGATGCTCACTGCCAGCCCGGAACGGTGCCCGACACTGCAATGGACCACGATCTTGCGCTCCGGCGCAAGCTGCGGCGGCTTGTCTTCCAGGTAGCCAACGAACATGTGATGCGCGCCGGGGATGTGCTTCTCTTCCCATTCCATGTCATCGCGCACATCGAGCAGGTAGATGTCTTCTTCCTGCATCCAGCGCGCCGCCTCCAGCGCGCTGGTCGTGCCCAGCGCCTCGATCGGCAGCCCGTCCTCGCGCCATGCCTCGACACCGTTGACCAGTACGCCGGCGACACTGTCGATCCCGATGCGCTCGAGCGAAGCCACCGCGGTATCGGCCTGACCGGGCTGGTCGACAACCAGGAAAATCGTCGTGCGCTCGTTCGCGATCCAGCCGCCAAAGGTAGACAGCCCCTCCAGCCAGATGTTGTAGGAGCCCGGGATATGCGCCCCGGCAAACGACTCTGGCGAGCGCGTATCGATCACCAGGCCTTCTTTCAGGCGGTGCTGGAACTCCTTGGGAACCAGGACGCGCTCGCCGGCGGGCCGCGGCAGCGGCCGTCCGGCTTCCAGGTTGACCACTTCCATGTGCGAAAAATACGGCGGCCGCGGCAGCTTTTCACTCACCTTCTTGTCGATGAATTCCTTGCGGCTCTTTTTAAAGACGGGGTTGGTTGCCCGCTCCACGCCCAGCGTGCTGTCGTCGCGCTCGGAGATGTTGCCGCCGCATGCGGAGCCGGCGCCGTGGGCGGGAAGGACCAGTGCCTGGTCGCCCAGCGGCGCCAGTTTCCGGTACACCGAGTCGTACAGCACGCCGGCGTTCTCCGCGGTCTTGTCGGGGTCGGACAGGTCGGTCCGTCCGGTATCGCCGACAAACAGGGTGTCGCCGGTGAACACGCCCCAGCACTTGTCCCCGGAATCGGCGGGATACACGGCGTAGCACATGCTCTCGGGCGTGTGCCCCGGCGTGGCCAGCGCGACGAAGCGGGTGGTCCCGACCTTGAATTCGTCGCCGTCGGCAAGCGCCACGTCGACCCGCCCGAACAGGGGGTGGGTCCCGGCGACGATTTTCGTCCCCGCCAGCTCCGCCAGGCTCGACGAGCCGAACTCGAAGTCTTCCTGGCGATGCGTTTCGAGGGCATACGCGATGCTCAGGTTGTTGGCCCGCGCAAGCTCGAGGTACTCGGACACATCGCGGCGCGGATCGACGAGCACCGCCAACCCTTCTCCGCAGCCGAGCAGGTAAGCGTTATGGCCCAGGCCCTTGGTCTTGACTCGTTGGAAAAACATGATCGCTCCCGGTTCGGAATCTGTTGACATCAAGATAGCAAAAGTCATTTGCCTTGGGCGCGCCGTTGACCTGAAGCCACACCGTTAACGCTGCGTTAACCAAGCGCTTCTACGATGCTGCTTGCGAGGGAAGTGATACCTGGCAATTTGCGCGTACCAACCCCTCCCGTCGCCCAGATCCGCACCACTTCCCCGCACCGCGGCCATGCCGCCCGCTTTTCCCTTCTGACTCACGACCATGCCACCAACCATTGGACTACTACTTGCATTGAGTTTCCTCGCGTCCGTCACGGCGCTGGGATTCCTGATCTGGGCGATTGCAAAACGCCAGTTCGCCCTGTCGCAACGCGACGCCCTGACGATCTTCGAGGCTGGCGAGACCGGCACCCCTGACGACACCACCGCCTTCGGCCACGCCGCCAAGGGCAGCGCGGCACACCGCTTCGACGTGATCCGCGAGCGCATCGACGAGCCGGGCCGCAAGACGGTGATGCTGATGATCGGCGTGGCCGCGGCCTTCCTGGTGCTCGGCTCGGTGTTCGGCCTGGTCGCCTCGCTCAAGCTGCACCTGCCGGACTGGCTGGTGCAACATGCGCCGCTGACCTTCGGGCGGGTGCGCACCATGCACCTGAACCTGGTTGCCTACGGCTGGCTGTCGGTGGCCGGCATCGGCGCGGCGATGTGGATTTTGCCGCGCATTTTCCACATCCCGCTGCAAAAGCCGGCGCTGGCGATGTTCGGCGCCTTCACCTGGACCATCGGCGTGTGCCTGGGCGTGGGCGCGATCGGCATGGGCTGGACCCAGGGCATCGAGTGGCTTGAAATTCCCTGGCAGATCGGCATGCTGCTCGCCTTCGGCGGCGCCTGCATGGCGATCCCGCTGGTGCTTACCGCGGTGCGCCGCAAGTCGCACCATATCTACGTCAGCGGCTGGTACATGCTGGCCGGGCTGGTGTGGTTCCCGGTGCTGTACGTGATCGCCAACCTGCCCGGGCTGCACGCGGGCGTGCAGCAGGCCACCGTCAACTGGTGGTTCGCCCACAATGTGCTGGGGCTGTGGCTCACGCCCCTTGGCGTGGGAACCGCGTACTACCTGATCCCGAAGATCATCGGCCAGCCGGTCTATTCGTACAGCGTTTCGCTGCTCGGCTTCTGGGGCCTGGCGCTGTTCTACAGCCAGGTCGGCATCCATCACCTGATCGGCGGCCCGCTGCCGACCTGGCTGGTGACGCTGTCGATCGTCCACAGCGTGATGATGTTCGTGCCGGTCATCGCCGTCGGCATCAACCAGCACACCACGGTGGCGCGCAACTTCTGGGCCTTCAAGCAGTCGGTGGCGCTGCGCTTCGTCGCCATCGGCGCGCTGATGTACACCGCCGCCTCGTTCCAGGGTTCGGTCGAGGCGCTGCGCGCGGTCAATTCGGTGACCCACTTCACCCATTACACGGTGGGCCACGCCCACCTCGGCGCGTATGGCTTCGTCAGCATGGTGCTGTTCGGCGCGGTGTACTACATGCTGCCGTATGTGACCGGGCGCGACTGGCCGTGGCCGCGCCTGCTCAAGGTGCACTTCTGGCTGGTGATCCTGGGCTTCTCGATCTACTTCATCGGCCTGAGCATCGGCGGATGGCTGCAGGGCATGGCCTTGCTGGAACCGGGACGCGGCTTTGCCGCCATCACGCTGGGCACCATGCCTTACCTCGAGGCGCGCTCGCTGGGCGGCGCCCTGATGACGCTGGGCCACTTCGTATTCGCCTTCCACATCGCGGCGCTGCTGCTGGGCAAAGGCGCGGCGCGCCAGCCTGCGGCCGCTCCCGCCTTTGCCGCCGCCGGAGCATGACATGAACCGACTCGTTACCATTTTTTCTGTCGCGCTCGGCATCCTCGCGTTCGCGACGCTGCTGCTGGTGATCATCCCTGGCGCGCAGATCCGCAGCCAGGCGCCGACGCCGGGGCTGGCCGACTACAGCCAGCAGCAGCTGGCCGGCCGCGCGCAGTACCTGAACCTGGGCTGCGTGTATTGCCACAGCCAGCAGCCGCGCGCCGCCGGGCAAACCCTGGCCGACCTGTCGCGCGGCTGGGGCCCGGCGCCGTCGGCGTCCGATTTCGCCTACGACCGCCCGCACCAGCTGGGCACCATGCGCACCGGGCCCGACCTGCTGAACGTGGGCGCGCGCCTGCCCAGCCGCGACTGGCACCTGACCCATTTGTACCAGCCGCGCGCGATTTTTGACTGGAGCATCATGCCTTCCTACCCCTTCCTGTTCGAGACCAAGGATCGGGCCGCGCCGGGCGACGTCGTGGTGCGCCTGGCAGCGCAGTTTGCGCCGCCGGGCCAGGTCGTGGTGGCAAAACAGGAGGCGCTCGACCTGGTCGCCTACCTGCAGAGCCTTGACCGCACCAACCAGGACATCGACCCGGCCAGGCGGATTGGCGACCAGGGTTACGCGCTGACGAAAGGAGCGGCCAAATGATGGACAAGCACAACAAGCGGCCGCCCGAGGTCGATGAAGCGTTCGACCCATGGGAGCAGGTGCGCCCGATCCCCCTGTTGCTGGTGGCGGTGGTGTTCGCGCTGTCGTTCTGGGGGCTGCTGACCTACATTTCCGAATACCAGGCCGGCCTGCGCGCGGTCAGCGACGGCAAGGCCCAGTTGCGGGACGCGCGCGCCGCCGGCGCCGCCGCCAGCCCTGTCGCCAGCGGCCTGGGCAACGCGGCGCCGGCGATCCTGCAGATCGCCGCCGTCGGCAAGGGCGCGGCATGGAGCTGCGCCTCCTGCCACGGCGAAGCGGGGCAGGGCCAGTTGTCGACGCCACGCCTGGCCGGCCTGCAGCAGGGCTATTTGGCCAAGCAGCTGCGCGACTTCGCCAGCGGCGCCCGCCATCACGAGTCGATGGCGACGGTGGCGCGCGCGCTCAGCGCACCGGACATCGACGCGCTGGCCGCGTATTACGCGCAGATCGGTCTGGCGCGGGCCAGCAAGCCGACGCTGGGCGGCGACCTCGAACGCGGGCGCCGGCTGGCCGAGCAGGGCGACTGGAAAACCGACGTGCCAGCCTGCTTCTCATGCCACGGCATGAGCGGCGAGGGCGTGGCCCCAGGCTTCCCGGCGCTGGCCGGCCAGCATCCGGACTACATTTTCGCGCAGCTGGCCGCATGGAAGGCGGGCGAACGCGGCAACTCGCCGCAGGCGCTGATGGACGACATCGCGCGGCGCATGGCCGACCACGACATGCGCGCCGTCGCCGACTACCTCGGCTCCCTGCCGATGACCAAGGCAAAACAGAACAAGGGCTCCTGAGTGATGAAAAAGATCGATACCGGTACCACCCCAGCCTCCGCCGCGGCGGACCATTACACCTTCAAGGTCACCGCCAAAAGGCTGCTGCTGGCCGCGGGCGGCGGCCTGGTGCTGTTCGCAGCAGGCGCGCTGGTGTACCAGAGCGGCGCGTGGGATAAGATGTTTGCCGCGCAGGACGGCGCCAGCGGCGCCAGCGCCAGCCACGAAGAGGCGGGCGCACAAGCGCGCGCCGCCATGCTGGCCGCGCGCAAGGCCCGCAAGACCGACGGCAGCGCCGCCGCGCCGATCCAGCCGGTCGGCAAGGACGGCTACTTCGTGCCGCCGGCCGAATCGGAGATCCCTGACGGACCGGTCGGCGACGCCATCAAGCGCGGCCGCGACATTTTTGTCGACACGCCAAAATACGCCGCCAGGTATGTCGGCAACAGCATGGCCTGCGCCCAGTGCCACCTCGACTCGGGCCGGCGCGAGAACTCGGCGCCGATGTGGGCCGCGTACGTGCAGTACCCGAAGTTCCGCGCCAAGAACAACAAGATCAATACGCTGGAGGAGCGCATCAACGGCTGCTTCCAGTATTCGATGAACGCGCAGGCATCAGAGGCCGGCAAGGCGCCGCCGCCGGGCGACGACATCTACAAGGAGCTGATGACCTATATGTACTGGCTGGCCGACGGCGCGCCGACCGGCGAGGAAATGCGCGGGGGCGGCTACCTCAAGCTCAAGGAAACCACGCTGGGCTACGACGCCAGGCGCGGGCTGGCCGTCTACGAACAGAACTGCGCGCTGTGCCACGGCGCCGACGGCCAGGGCCGCCGCGAAGCCGACGGCAAGGTGCGCTTCCCGCCGCTGTGGGGCCCGGAGGCCTACAACTGGGGCGCTGGCATGTCGCGCATCGATACCGCCGCCGGCTTCATCAAGGCCAATATGCCGCTGAGTAAACCGTACAGCCTGACCGACCAGGAAGCGTGGGACGTGGCGGCCTACATCGACAGCCATGAGCGCCCGAGAGACCCGCGCCAGACCGGCACGATCGAGGAGGCGCGCGCCAAGTTCCACAAGGGCGAGAAGAGCTACTACGGCAAGGTGCTCGACGGCCAGTTGCGCGGCGTCGGGGTGGCGCGGCCAGCGGCGCCCGGGGCGTGACGCAATGAGCGGGGCCGCCAGCTTCGACGGTATCGACCGCGCGGCCCTGCAGCGCGCCGGGCGCATGGTCGTGACCATCGAGGGCATGTGGTGCAACAGCTGCGCGCTGGCGGTAGAACGGATCATCGCGCGCGTGCCCGGGGTGACCTGGGCCAGCACCACCTTTGCCGGCGGTTCTGCACTGATCAAGTGGGAGCCGGGCGCGTTTGAACTGGACGTGCTGCTGGCGCGGGTCGAAAAGCTCGGCTACCGCATCGTGCCACTGATCGAGGCCGACGACATGGACCGGCGCATCGAAGCGCAGGCCAGCGCAGCATGGATGCGGCTGGCAGTTGCCGTCTTCTTCGGCATGTGGAGCATGCTTGGCTCGCTGGCCTTGTATACCGACAGCGCGCTGGCGGCCAGCCCCGCCGGCTGGACCATCGCGCTGGCCACCATCGTCGCCGCGCTGCCTGCGGTGAGCTGGCCGGCATGGCAGTTCTACCGCGCGGGCTGGCGCACGCTGCAAGCCGGCGTGCCGGGCATGGATGCGCTGGTGTCGCTCGGGGTGATCGCCTCGATGCTGCTGTCGGGGTGGAGCGTGGCGCAGGGCGGCAGCGATATTTATGTCGACACGGCCAGCATGCTGGTCATCTTCCTGCTGTGCGGACGCCTGATCGAACTGTATGCGCGGCGGCGCAATTCGGTGGCCATCCACGCCTTGCGCCAGGCCGTGCCCGAAATGGCGCGGGTGGCCGGCGGTGAAGGGGGCTGGCGCGAGGTGCCGGCATCCGCGGTGGCAGCCGGCCAGCTGGTGCGGGTCCATGCCGGCGAACGCGTCCCCGTCGATGGCGCCGTGGTCGATGGCGAGAGCACCCTCGACCGTGCGCTGGTCAACGGCGAATCGGCGCCGGCCCCGGTGGGTCCGGGCGATGCGGTGCAAGCCGGCTGCATCAACCTGTCATGCGCCCTGACGGTGCGCGTGGTCCAGCCCTACGGCAGCCGCTTCATCGACCGGATCGGCGCGCGCATGCTTGAAGTATTCGGCGCCAAGAGCGCGGTGGCGCTGCAGGCCGAACGCTTCGCGCGCTTGCTGATACCGTTCGCGCTTGCCCTGACGGCGCTTACTTTCACGGCGGCGTGGTGGCATAGCGGGGAATTTGCGGCGTCGCTGCAGCGCGCGCTGTCGGTGCTGGTGGCGGCCTGCCCGTGCGCAGTGGGGCTGGCGCTGCCGCTGGCGTATGCCGCGTCGGCGGCCACCGCGGCCAGGCACGGCGTGCTGTTTCGCGACCCCGCCTCGATGGAGGCGCTGGCCCGCGCCAGGGAAATCTATTTCGACAAGACCGGCACCCTGACTGCCGGCCGCTTGACGGTGGCGGGCGTCACCGCCGCCGGCAGCGCCAGCGCCGGCGATGTGCTGCGCTGGGCCGCCGCGGCCGAAGCGGGCATCGCCCACCCGGTCGCCAGCGCCATCGGCGCCGCGGCCCCGCCCGGGGATGCGCCGCCCGGCAGCGCCGAACGGCACGCGCAGGGAACCCGCTGGACCAGCAGCGACGGCGCCGAGTGTGTGCTGGCCGGTACCCGCGGCTGGCTGGCTGCCAATGGCGTGGCCACCGCAGCGGCGCCGCACGAGGGGGCTGGCACCTGGATCGAGGTGGCGCGCAATGGCCAGTGGGCCGGTGCGCTGCAGCTGCAGGACGCGCCCAGGCCGGAAGCGGCGCAGGCCCTGGCCACGCTGCGCCGCGCCGGCCTGCAGGCGCTGCTGGTTACCGGCGACGCCGACGCGCCCGCGCTGGACGTGGCGCGCGCGGTCGGGATGGCGCCAGCGCAGGTGCATGCGGCCTGCCTGCCGCAGGATAAGGAAGCCATCGTGCGCGCCGCCCATGGGCCGGTGGTGTTTGTCGGCGACGGCATCAACGATGCGCTGGCGCTGGCTGCCGCCGACTGTGGCATCGCGGTGCGCGGGGCGGCGACGGCGGCGGTGGCCACCGCCGGCGTGGTGATCGCCAGCGGCGGCATCGATACGGTGGTGCAGGCCTGGCGCCATGCGCGCCGCACCCTGCGGATCGTGCGCCAGAACCTGGCGTTTTCAGTCGTCTACAACATCGCGATATTGGGACTGGCTGCGGCGGGCAGCGTGCCCCCGGCCGCAGCGGCGGCCGCCATGCTGGCAAGCAGCCTGAGCGTGATCGTCAATGCAGCACGCATGACGCAAATGGCGAAGTGACATCACTTGCGGACTCGCCATGTGGAACGGACGCCACATCGGGATGGATTTCAGTATTTCGCAATAGCAATTATATGCGCACGGAGCGATAATTAAATTTCTCTGTGGCAACTCATTTTTGGAGCATTTGCAGTGAAACTTAAAACCAAACTATGCCTGACCGTGGCGCTCTGCTTCGGCCTTTTCCTGCTGGCGCTGTCCGCCGCGCTGGTGGCGACCTTCAGCGCCAAGGATAAATTCGAACAGTTCATCAACCAGGACCAGGCCGAACTCCAGACCGCGACCACGATGTATGCGCAGGGCCTGCAAATGGGCCAGGCGCTGCGCAATGTGGTGATGGACCCGGCCAACCGCACCGCCTACAAGAACCTCGACGACGCGGCCGCGGAATTCGGCCGCCAGCAGGAGCGCGCCATCGAACTGCTGGCTAACAGCCCGGCGGAACTCGCCTCGTTCAGGGAGATCATCGCTCTGCGCGCGAAGCAGCAGCCGATCCAGGCCCGGATCGTTGCGCTGGCGGCCACCGACCAGGCGAGCGCGATCGCCATGATCGCCGCGGACGAAACGCCGGTATGGCGCCAGATCCGCGAGCGCCTGACCAAATTCTCGAAGGCCAAGAATGAGGCGGTGGCGGTGACCCGCGCCGAAATGGAGGCGTTTACCAGCAAGATGGTGACGGTCAGCCTGACCCTCGCGGTGCTGGCGCTGGTGTCCGGCGCCGCGCTGATGGGCTGGCTGATCACCAATGTGATGAAGCAGCTTGGCGGCGAGCCTGACTATGCGGCCCGGATTGCCCACGGCATCGCCGAAGGCGACTTTTCGGTGCCGGTCGAACTGCACGGCAACGACGCGACCAGCCTGCTGTACTCGATGGATGCGATGCGGGTGCGCCTGAGCCAGACCCTGCACGATGTGCAGCAGGCGGCGCAGAGCGTCAATGTGGGCGCGCGCGAGATCTCGGTGGGCAATGCCGACCTGTCGGCCCGCACCGAGGAGCAGGCGGCCAGCCTGGAAGAAACCGCCAGCTCGATGGAAGAAATGACCAGCACCGTCCACCAGAACGCCGATAACGCCCAGCAGGCCAAGCAGTTCGGCAAGAGCGCCGCCGACATCGCCATCCAGGGCGGCGCGGTGGTCGGCCGCGTGGTCGAGACGATGGCCTCGATCAAGGACGGCTCGCGCAAGATCGTCGAGATCATCAGCGTCATTGACGGCATTGCGTTCCAGACCAATATCCTGGCCCTGAACGCGGCCGTGGAAGCGGCCCGCGCGGGCGAACAGGGCCGTGGCTTTGCGGTGGTGGCCGGCGAAGTGCGCACCCTGGCCCAGCGTTCGGCGGCGGCGGCAAAGGAAATCAAGGAACTGATCGGCGACTCGGTCAGCCGGGTCGACGCCGGCAGCGCGCTGGTCGACGAGGCGGGCGCCACGATGCAGCAGATCGTCACCTCGGTGCAGGCGGTCACCAGCATCCTCGACGAAATCGCCGCCGCCAGCCAGGAACAGAGCGCGGGGATCGAGCAGATCAACCTGGCGATCACGCAGATGGACGAAGTCACCCAGCAGAACGCCGCGCTGGTCGAGGAAGCCGCAGCCGCGGCCCAGAGCATGCAGGAACAGGCCGAGCGCCTGGCCGCCGCGGTGGCCCAGTTCAAGCTGGCCTCGTCCGCTGCTGCGCCGGCCGCTGCGCCGGCGCGCATGGCTCGGCCGGCGCAGCGCCTGGCGCTGGCCGCTTGAGCGCCTAGCGCGGCCCGAGGATCTGGGCCAGCCTGGCCGGCTGCGGGGCGCCTTGTTCAATGTGCAGCAGGCCCGCGCTGTCGAGGTACATGATGGCCGGGGTGGCGCCCAGCTCCATCTGCTGCATCAGGGTGTGGTTGCCCTGTAGCTGGGCAGCGGCGCGCGCCGGCACGGAGGCAAGCGCGCTTGCCTCGCGCTTGCGCGATTCGTGCGCGTGCAGCGCCGCCGCCGGATCCCTGGCCGACAGCAGCGCGGCCGCCTTGCCGGGGCTGGTCGGCCCCAGGATGCCGACCATGATGTGGCGCAGCTGGACCTTGCCACTGTCGATCCACGGGCGGGCGTCCTTCCAGAACTTGTTGCAGTACGGGCAGTTTGGATCGGTAAACACATAGACTACCCGCGCCGCCTTGGCGCTGCCGTCGGCGATCCAGGCGCTGGCAGCCAGCTCTTTCCAGGTTTTTGCCGCCAGCGGCTTGCCGACCAGCTTGTCGAGTTGCGGCTTGCTCATGTCTTCGCCGTGCGCGCCCACCATGGTGCCGAGGATCGCGTGTTTGCCGTCCGGCGTCATGTAGATTGCCACCGGGCGCTTGCCGGCCATCGCCGCATAGGCAGCAAGCCCGCCGGCGGCCTTGAACGGCGCGACAATCTCGACGCCTTCTTGTTGCAGCGCCTTCACGGCGGCGGGCAGGTCGGCGGCCGCCAGCGGCGCGGCAAGGGGGAGCAGGGCGCAGGCGAGCGCGGCGCGGGGGGCAGTTGCAAAATTCATTATCTGGTGTCTCCTTTGGGTGGTGAAGCGGTGGTGCGGATCTTGGCCAGCTTTTCGGCCAGCGAGGCGTCGGAGACGGCGCCGAGGTGGGCGTCGACCAGCTGGCCGGCGGCGTCGAAGAACAGGGTGGTGGGCATGCCCGACGAACCGACCGCGCGCGCGGTGGCCGATTGCGGGTCGAGCAGGACGTTATCGAGCTTGAGGCCATGGGTGCGCAGGAACTGCGAAACCGTGCCGGCCGATTCGCCCTGGTTGGTAAACACGAAGCTGATGCCCATGTCGCGCTGCTGGGCGGCGGCCAGCACCGGCATCTCGCGGATGCACGGCGGGCACCATGTGGCCCACAGGTTGATCACGGCAGGACGGCCGCGCGCCAGCTCGGGCAAGGCGACAGCGGCGCCGTCGAGCGTGGTGAGGGTCACTGCCGGGATCGATTTGCCGTGCTGGACCTGTGTCAGCGCCGGCGCACCCGACATGAACCACGCCAGCGCGCCCGCCAGCACGCCGGCCGCGAGCGGGTTGCGCAGCGCAGGCTCGCGCTTGGCCCGGAAGGCGCCGTACGCCAGCGCCGACCCAAGGGCCGCCCAGGCCAGGAAGCCGCCGTCGCGGATGTCGAGCATGGTCAGCGGCGCCTTGCGGTACTGGTCGAACCAGACGGCGACGAAGGCCACGCGCCCGGTTACCATGCCGACCAGCAGCATGTCGGTGAGCAGCGGGGCGATGCTGGTTTTTTTGCGCCAGCCAGCCACCTGGCCGACGATCGCGGCGGTCAGGAGGCTGAGCAGCATGAGCAGGTGGACGCCCTGGATGCTGAACGGTCCGAGATTGAAGGTATTCATGGTGCCGGTTTGGTAAGGAAAAACAAGCATGCTGGACCATGCCGGTTAAGCGCGCGTTAACGCTGGCATAATTCCAATGCACCATACTGCGCACGAGGAGGCGCCATGCGGGTATTGCTGATTGAAGACGATGAACTGATTGCCCACGGCATCCTGGCGGGGCTGCGCGCGCACGGCCTGATCGCCGATGCGGTGTCGACCGCATCGCAGGGGGCTTCTGCTATTGCCAACCTACATTGCGACATCGTCATCCTCGACCTCGGCCTGCCCGACGAGGACGGCGCCAGCCTGCTGGCGCGTATCCGCGCCAGGGGCTTCTCCGTACCGGTGCTGGTGCTTAGCGCGCGCGATACGGTGGAAGACCGGGTCGCGCTGCTGCGCGCGGGTGCCGACGACTACCTGCTCAAGCCCTTCGACCTCGGCGAGCTGATCGCGCGCCTGCATGCGCTGGCGCGGCGCGTGGGCGGGCGCAGCGTCGACCTGATCGTCGCGGGGCCGCTGTGCCTCGACCCGGCCGGCGGCGAGGTCACCCTCGACGGCAAGCCAGTGTCGCTGTCGCGCCGCGAATTTGCACTGCTGGCGGCACTGCTCCATGCGCGCGGCAGGGTGCTGAGCGCGGCGCAGCTCAAGGACCGCCTGTACGACTTCAGCGAGGAAATCGAGAGCAATGCGCTGAGCGTGCATATCCATCACCTGCGCCGCAAGCTCGGCCCGGGGCTGGTGGAAACCGTGCGCGGCATGGGCTACCGTTTCGGGAGCGCCGGGCTGTGACGCTGCGCCTGCGCCTGCTGTTGATGATCGGCGTGTCGATGCTGCTGCTGTGGGGCGCCGTCTCGGTATGGATGCTGAAGGGCGTCGAGGAAGAGATGAAGAGCACGCTGGACCGGCGCCTGGCGATGTCGGCCAACATGGTGGCCGGGCTGATGTCGCAGAACCCCGCGGCCTGGGCCGGCACGCCGGGACGGGTGGCCACCACGATGCCGGTGCCGGGACCGCCCACCGGCATCATGTGCCAGGTGTCGCTGCGCGGCGAAGTGGTGGCGCGCACGCCAGGGGCCAGTTCGGCCGCGATCGACGCCGCACCGCTGGGGTACGCCGAGCGCGAGGTGCGCGGCCTGAAGTGGCGCACCTATACGGTCGAGGCGCACGGCCTGCGCGTGACCACCGCCGACCGCATGGCCGAACGCGACGCCCTGCTGGACGACGTGATGGCCGCGGCCGTGGTGCCGTTCGCCGTCGCGCTGGGCGGCAGCCTGCTGGTGCTGTGGTTTGGCGTGGGCAGCGGGCTGTCGCCACTGGAGCGGCTGCGCCAGGTGCTCGAACGGCGCAGCCCCGACACGCTGGCGCCGATCGCCGGGGTCAGGGTGGCGCGCGACTTGCGGCCCTTCGTCGACACCCTCAACGCGCTGCTGGTGCGGGTCGGCACGGTGATCGGCCGCGAGCGCCGCTTTACCAGCGACGCCGCGCACGAGTTGCGCACCCCGCTGACCGCCATCAAGACCCACCTGCAGGTGGCGCGCATCACCCGCGGCGCCGATGCGCAGCAGGCGCTGGACTTTGCCGAAGAAGGCGTGGGGCGGATGCACCACACGCTGTCGCAGCTGCTGACACTGGCAAAAGTCGAAGGCGCCTTTTCGTGGGAGGATGGCAGCCGCGCCTGCGCCAACGAAATCGGCCGGCTGGCCGCGCGCGATGCGGCGCCGGGCGGCGGGGTGCGGATCGACACCAATCCAGGCTGCGACGAGGTCGAGCTGGCGGTGCCGCACGCGCTGGCGGTGACGGCGCTGCGCAACCTGCTCGACAACGCGCTGCGCCATTCGCCCGGGCCGGGCAGCGTGTCGCTGGCGGTCGTGTGCCGGCCCGGCGCGGTGGACTTTTGCGTCAGCGACGCCGGTCCCGGCTTGCCGGACCAGGAACACGCGCTGGCGACGCAACGCTTCTGGCGCCGCCAGAGCGGCAGGGGCAGCGGCCTGGGCTTGTCGATCGTGGCCGCCATCGCCGAGCGCTTCGGCGGCACGCTGGCGTTTGCCCACAACGCCGGCGGCGGCCTCGCGGTCACCTTGTCGCTGCCGCGCGCTGGCGCCTGAGGCGGCCCGCACGCAACGCCGGGCTTGCGTTGGCGGCGCGCAGCCACTATCCTCCCCGTTCGGCCGACGGCCGGGCTCAACAACGATGACGGGGGCGTGGAATGCATAAGGTGGTACGGATGGGTGGCGCGGTGGCCGTATTGGCGGCGAGCCTGCTGGCAGCGGGATGCGGCACCGTGCGCACGGCCGCCAACACGCAGCCCGGCGCCGCAGCCGAGGCGGGGCGGATGGTGTCGGCGTGGGTCGACTCGGACGGCGATATCGCCGCCGCCACCACCTGGTCGCGCAAGGTCAGGCCCGGCGTGACCATCGCCGAGATCGAGGAGGCCTTTGCCAGCGTTGCTGCCGAAGACAATATCCGCGCCGCCGGCGACATGCCGATTTCAAAAGAGATTGAACTGCGCACCGGAAAACCCGAGAAATTCCTCAAGGTGTATTCCTACTGCGATCCGGCGGCGGCCCAGCAGATGGTCCGGTTCAGCCCGGCCATGGCGGCATTTCTGCCGTGCCGGATCTCGGTGGTCGAGCAGGACGACGGCTACTGGATCTACACCATGAACATGGACATGCTGATCAAGATGGGGCGCAAGCTGCCGCCCGACCTCGGCGCGACCTTGCAACGGATCCGCGCGACCTTGCAAAAGATGCTCGACAGGGGCGCGGCCGGCGAGTTCTGACTAGCTCGTGCCCTGCCTGAGGCTGGCGCGCGCCGCGTCGACGATCTGCCTCGACAGGCGTTCCATGCGCGGCGATTGCAGCTTCCACGCGTGCCAGTAGAGCGCGACGTCGGTGGGATGTCCGGGCGCCAGGTCGACCAGCGGCGGGTGGCTGCCGCCCGCTGGCGGGAGCAGCCATTCGGGCACCATGCCATAGCCGATGCCATGGCGGACTGCGGCGAAGTGGGCCTCGATGCCGGGCACGTAATGGCAGGGAAAGGCGCCTTCCGGCAGTCCCAGGTGGGTCAGCAGGAAGCTCGACTGCAGCGTATCCTTGCGCGTGTAGGCAGCCACCGGGGCCAGCCGCGCCGCCTCGCGCGTCAACCCGCCAGGCAGCCAGCGCTGCTGGAACGGCTGGCTGGCCATCAGGCGGTAGCGCATCGCGCCAAGGGGCTCGGCACTGCAACCATGCATCGGCTGGGCAACCGTACTGACGCATCCGGTCACCATGCCCGTCTTCAGCAGGGCGTAGGTGTGGTCCTGGTCCTCGACGACCAGGTCGAGCAGGATCTGGTCCTTCACCAGCAGGCCTGCCAGCGCCGGGAAGAACCAGGTGCCAAGGCTGTCCGAGTTGAGGGCCACCGACACCGCCAGCGGGCCGCTTTCCTGGTCGAGCAGGTCGGCCTGCAGTTCCACTTTCAGCAGGTGCGCGCGGCGCAGGTATTGCAGTAGCCGCTGGCCCATCTGCGTTGCCCGGCATGGCCGCGTGCGCAGGACAAGCGCGGCGCCGAGTGCGATCTCCAGCGCGCGCACCCGTTGCGATACCGCCGAAGGCGTCAGGCTCAGCTTGTCCGCGGCGCGTTCGAAGCTGCCCAACTCGGCAACCGCCTGGAAGGCGTCGGTTTGTTTAGGGTCCAGGTTCATCGACAAAGATTAAAAAAGATTAAGCATAGACGAAGAATACTTAATTTTATTCAAAGTCGCAGGCCGGTCGTCCAGAATTGCAGGCGTTCCCAGCAACCGCCCGATGACCCAATGACCTTGCTCGACATGATTTACCCGCTTGCGATCGCCGCCGAGGCTGCATCCGGCGCCCTGATGGGAACGCGGCGGCAGATGGACCTGTTCGGCGTTTCGGTGATCGGCACAGTTACCGCACTGGGCGGCGGTTCCATCCGCGACATGCTGCTTGGGCACTATCCGCTGGGCTGGGTGGCGCATCCGCAGTACCTGCTGTTCACCATCGCCGCCGCCGTCGCTGCCGCCTTGCTGGCCGGCTCGCTGCATCACCTGAAGCGCGCGTTCCTGCTGCTTGACGCCTTGGGCCTGGTGGCGTTCACTGTCATTGGCTGCAATATCGCGGCCGGCACCGGCGCCCATGTCGCCGTGGTGGTGGTGATGGGCATGATCACCGGCGTGTTCGGGGGGCTGCTGCGCGACATCCTGTGTAACCAGGTGCCGCTGGTGTTGCGGCGCGACTTGTACGCCACTGTCTCGATGGTGACAGGGGTGCTGTACGTCGGCCTGCTTTACTTCGGCGTTGGCCCTGACCTCGCCACCGGCGTTGCGCTCGCCGTCGGGTTTTCGCTGCGCCTGCTCGCGATCCGCTTCTCGCTCGCGCTGCCCGTGCCGGACGCCGGCACCGGCGCCTTTGAAGCGCTGCCGGACGAGAGGGCCTGATGGCTGCTGTGCGCAGCACCAGCGGCAAAGGCCTGCAATTTAGCAGCAACCCGGTGCTGGCGCCCCAGCTGCCGGCCTGGCGCTCGCGGCTGGTGCTGTTCTCCATGTTCGCGATGTTCGCCTTGCTGGCCGGCCGCGCGGCCTGGCTGCAGGCGGTATCCAACGATTTCCTGCAGGAGCAGGGCGCTTACCGCTACGCGCGCACGCTGGAGCTGCCCGCCACGCGCGGCCGCATCCTTGACCGCAATGGCGACGTGCTGGCCTCATCGCTGCCGGTAAAGGCGGTGTGGGCGATACCGGAAGAGGCGGCGCGCGCACCTGCAAACAAGCTGCGCGAACTGGCGCGCCTGCTCGATGTCAGCGATGCCGACCTGGCGGGAAAACTCGCTACCGGCCGCGGCTTCGTGTACCTGAAGCGGCAGGTCGGGATGGAAAAGGTTGGCCAGGTCGTCAAGCTTGGCATCCCCGGCGTCCATACACGCAAGGAATACAAGCGCTATTACCCTCACGGCGAGCTGGCGACGCACATCGTCGGCTTCACCAGTGTCGACGACGCGGGCCAGGACGGCATGGAGCTGGCCCACCAGGACAGCCTGAGCAGGCCACCATCAGCTACGGCCACGGCATGTCCACGTCGCTGATGCAAATGGCGCAGTCTTACCTGGTGTTCGCGCGCGACGGCGACATGATCCCGGTTACCTTGCTAAAGGCCAGGTCCGGGGCGCGTGCGCGGCCGGTGATTTCAAAACAGACCGCGCGCGCTGTGCGGACGATGATGGAACTGGCCACTGGCCCCACAGGCACAGCGCCGCGCGCCCAGGTGCCCGGCTACCGCGTGGCGGGCAAGACCAGCACTGCGCACAAACCGGTCAACGGCCGCTACACCAACAGGTATGTGTCGGCGTTCGTCGGCTTTGCACCGGTGTCGGAGCCACGCATCATCGTCGCGGTGATGGTCGATGAGCCGACCGTGGGCGGCTACTTCGGCGGGCGCGTGGCCGCGCCGGTGTTCTCTGCGGTGACGCAGGACACCTTGCGCACCTTGAACGTTGCCCCCGATTCCCCGGTAGACGACATCATTGTGCCGAACGACCCCGCGATCTAGGAGTGCCGCCCAGGCAGGCCCGCGGTTGCCGTGCCGGCGAAGCGGCGCGCGATTACCGCGTGCCGATGGCCGAAGAACTGCTTGACGAACCACGCCACCAGCGGCGACGCGAAGCGCGGCGAAAACTCAAGATTGTCGGTGACCCGCGCGCCGTTTCGCGTCGGCGTCACGACGCGCTCGTGCCGCCACATCCGCATTGAAAACAGCGGCGACTGTTCGACGAAGCGGTAGCCCGGGCCGAGTTCGACAAAGGTTAGTTTGGACATGTCCATCGGAAAAATGCCGAGCAGCAGGAAGTGGCAGCGGCAGAGCGGCTTTCCCAAAGCGGTGTCTTTGTCGATATGGTTCAGCCCTTTTGGGAAAGTGATTTTCAGGACAGGCCACATTTCAGCCTGAATGCCCTTGATCGAGGTCGACCACGACCAGACCTCTTCGGGAGAAGCCGGTACTTCGGTTGTAAAGGTAAGGCGTACTTTCGTCATCCCGCTTCCACGTCGTTGGTTCAGTATGCTGGGATTTTGAACTCGTTCAGGATTTCCTTCCGTTAGCTAAGTCGCAGTTCTTGCCAATTGGCGGCGGGAACGCCGCTCCGTGTGCCGTGATCCAATATTGGACGTCAACAAAAAACCGAACGTTCGCTGGTCTTTGCGCCGTGCCACTGTTCGCCAACCGCGACTAGTCGAAAGCGGCGGCCAGCATCCTCGGCGACGAGGCGTTGCAAGGGGCGGTGCTGCGCAACGCACCGGGCGAAGCGCCGGTGCCGTCGGCTTCGTGTCCTGATATGAAAAGCGCCATTCTGGCAGCGATGGTATTGTTATCGCTTCCAGCTGGCGCCGCCGCGGGGCCGGCAGCATGGCGGCGTTTCCGTACCCGGATGCGATGAAGGCGCCAGCCGGCCCGAATGCAGGGAGATCAATGGCAAACGATGAGCGTATGGAGCAGGCACTCGATGAAGCGCTGCGCGAGAGCTTTCCCGCCAGCGATCCGGTCGCCATCAACATCGCAGCGCCCGTCCGCCTGGCCGGCGGCGCGGTGGCTCCGCTCATCTGCACGATCGGTCATTCGAACCGTCCACTGGAAACCTTTTTAGATCTGCTGCTGCAAAACGGCATCACCCGGGTGCTCGATGTGAGGACGGTGCCGCGCTCGCGCCACAACCCGCAGTTCGGGCAGGAACTGCTGCCGGCCTCGCTGAGGCAGGCGGGTATTGCCTACACCCATATTCCCGCGCTGGGAGGATTGCGCCGCGCGCGCCCAGACTCGCCCAACATGGGCTGGCGCAACGCCTCGTTCCGCGGCTACGCCGATTACATGCAGAGCACCGCGTTCCAGGATGAAGTGGCGCGGCTGGCCGCCGCCGCAAGACAGGAAAACTGTGTGCTGATGTGCGCCGAAGCCGTGCCCTGGCGCTGTCACCGCTCGCTTGTCGCCGACGCGCTGCTGCTGCGCGGCGTGCGGGTGGAACACATCATCGGGCCGGGCGCGCGCAAGAAACATGCGCTTACACCGTTTGCGCATGTTGCCGACGGCAGCATCACGTATCCTGCCAGCCAGGCGCCGGAAAGCTGAAACCCAACGGTGCGCGGAGGTGCGGGGAATTGCGCTATTCTCAATTGTGTAAACGCTATTGACTTGCGGGCATTGCTGCTCAAGTGTTCAACAATGGGAGGATTCATCATGCAACATACTTTGATTGCCGTATTCGATAACCGCGCCGACGCCCAGGGCGCCATGGATGAACTGCTGCTGTCGGGCTTCTCCCGCGAAAACGTGCGCATGTCCGAGGACACCAGCGCCACCGGCGACTATGCCGATGCCGACCGGACCGAAGACGAAGGAATTGGCGCCAGCATCAAGCACTTCTTCAGCGATTTGTTCGGCAGCGATAACGACTTCCGTTCAGACAAGTACTCGACCGCCATCAGCAAAGGTCACCACCTGGTGACCGTTTCCGCATTGGACGACACGGCGGTCGAACGCGCAGCGGACGTCATCGAGCGCTTCAACCCGGTTGACATCGACGAGAAGGCAGCCGAGTGGGGTGTTCCTTCGACGCCGAGTGCGGGCGCGATGCGCATGGGAAGCACCGGCGCCATGCAGCGCTCACAAGGGACATCGCTGCAGTTCGAGGGCGACCGCAACCTGTTTGCGCAGCAGTCGCTGAACGACGAGCGGCCCATGGGGCAGACTTACCAGGAACCGATGGGGACCAACGGCGAACTGTCGGTGGGCAGCTTCGGCAACCCGCACGGCGAAAGCCTGAGCGGATCGCTGCAGCAAGACACCAGCGCAAGCGGCGACAGCGGCATGGCCAGTCGCCGCGAAGTGCGGCGCGGCGGGGTGCGGGTTTTCTCGCCGCTCGGCGCGGACCGGCCGAACCTGGATGAGGACTACTATGTCAGCCACTGGGAGCGCACCTACAGCGCCACCGGCGATTCGTTTGACGACTATGCGCCAGCCTACAGCTATGGCCATGAAGTGGCGATGATGTACCGCGGCCGTCCATGGGAAGACGTCGAGTACGATGTCCGCAGCGGTTGGGAATCGCGCCAGGCCTCAGCTGGCGAGTCGACCTGGGACAGGTTCAAGGACGCGATCCGCCATGGCTGGAACCGGCTGACGCACTAAGCCGGCAGCATCAACAACAAGGGCGCTTCGGCGCCCTTTTTTTCGCTTGAATGGACCTGATCGCCCGGGGGGCACAGCAGTACGAAAGCCTGGCTAGTCCAACGGGGTTTCCACTTTCTTCAAAGTGCGCAAGACGAAGCTCGATTTGCTGTGGCGGATGCCCGGTATCTTGTAAAGCCGTTCGCGCAGCAAGCGCTCGTAATCGCGCGTGTCCTTGACGGCGATGCGGATGAAGTAGTCGTAGTCGCCCGAGATCAGCAGCGCTTCGAGCACCTCCGGGATAGACTCAAGCGCGCGGCCGAATTCGTACAAGGTTTCCTCGCTGTGGCTCTCCAGCGTGACCTGGACGATGACCGTGTCCTGGTAGCCGATGCGCGCCAGGTCGACTTTCACCGTGTACGACTGGATCGCGCCGGAATCGGTCATCTTCTTGATCCGGTTCCAGCACGATGTGGTCGACAGTCCCACTTCCTTGCTGATCTCCTGCAAGGGCGTGCGCGAATCCTTCAGCAGGATGCGCAGGATGTGCAGATCATAAATATCGAATGATTTTCCGATTTCCTGCTCATTTTCGGTCATTTTTTCAGTCCTAGGGGCGAATATGCTGAAATTATGAAGCACTTTCAGCCCTCGCGTGGATAAAATTTATGCATGAAAATTGACTCCATTGACCAGTTGCTGGACCATCCCGACGCCTCGCCCACGGGCGCGCGCGTCCTTCTCCATACCCTCATCGCAGCCGGTGTCGACACCGTGTTCGGTTACCCGGGCGGCGCGGTATTGCCGCTCTACGATGCGCTCCAGCAGGAGCCGCGCTTGCGCCACGTGCTGGTCAGGCACGAGCAGGCCGCCGTGCATGCAGCCGAAGGCTATGCGCGCAGCACCGGCAAACTCGGCGTCGTGTTCGTCACTTCCGGCCCGGGCATCGCCAATACCACCTCGGGCCTGCTCGATGCACTCAGCGATTCCATCCCGATCCTTTGCATCAGCGGCCAGGTGGCGACCAGGTCGATCGGCACCAGCGCGTTCCAGGAATGCGATGCCCTCGGCATATCCAGGACGGTCACGAAATGGAATGTGCAGGTTCGCGACGCCAGCCAGATCGCGCAAACCGTGCAGGCGGCGATCCGGATTGCGACACGCGGCAGGCCCGGCCCGGTGCTGGTCGACGTTCCCAAGGACCTGCAGGCGGCGCAGGTAGTCAACCCACTGGCGCCTGCTCCGTACGCGGATTTGCCTTCACGCAGACTGTCCAGCGCGTCGCTCGATGCGGCGGCTGACCTGATCAGGCATGCGCGCCGCCCGGTCTTTTATGGCGGCGGGGGACTGGTCAATTCCGGCGACGCCGCCTGCCTCAAGTTTGCCGAGCTGGTCCAGCGAAAGCGCGGCCCCTGCACGCTGACCCTGATGGGGCTTGGCGCATTCCCCGCGTCCAGCGACTTGTGGCTGGGTATGCTCGGCATGCACGGCACACTCGAAGCGAACCTGGCGATGCACCAATCCGACCTCGTGGTGTGCGTCGGCGCGCGCTTCGACGACCGCGTTACCGGCAAGCTGCCAGATTTCTGTCCGCATGCCCGCGTGATCCACATCGACATCGATCCGCGCTCGATCGACAAGGTGGTGAAGGCGGATGTGGGGCTGGCGGGCGACTGCGATACCGTGCTGGCCGGGCTGCTCGAAAAACTCGACGCGGCGCCGATCGACCATGCGCTCACGGCAGACTGGTGGAAGCAGATCGCCGCATGGCGGGCCGAAAACTGCCTGGCCTTCGACAAGGCATCGCCAACCATCATCCCCCAGCAACTGATGGCAAGCCTGGCCGGCCAGCTTGGCGGCAAGGACGCCATTGTCTCGACCGACGTGGGCCAGCACCAGATGTGGGCCGCGCAATACCTCCGGTTCGACAAGCCGCGGCGCTGGCTGACCTCGGGCGGCGCCGGCACGATGGGCTACGGTTTGCCTGCCGCAATCGGCGCGCAGGTCGCGCATCCGGATAAGACGGTTGTGTGCGTTACGGGCGACGCGTCGATCCTGATGAACATCCAGGAGCTGGCGACCGCCGTGCAGCACAAGTGCCCGGTGAAGGTGGTCCTGGCTAACAACGGCTGCATGGGCATGGTCCGCCAGTGGCAGGAGCTGCACCACGAGGCCCGTTACAGCCACAGCTACTCCGAGGCGATGCCCGATTTCGTCGCGCTGGCGCGCGCCTTCGGCTGGAACGCCAGGCGGGTCGAACATGTTGGCGAACTGGAGGCAGCGCTGGCCGAGTGCCTGTCCTCGGACACCCCGTACTTCCTGGACGTCGTGGTCGAGCGGGCCGAAAACTGCTTCCCCATGATTCCATCCGGGCATGGCCACCATGAGATGTTGCTGGCAAAGGACACGTGGTACCGCGCCGGCCCCTGACAACGTTTCGCCGCGCATGTCATGCTGCGGAAACAATTGCCGTTTAGCATCTTGTGCTTCTGCCAGCTCTTTCTGGCAAACGTACAAGATCCAGGACGGCGATGGCAAGGCAAGCTTTAAACGACCCCACACCGATCAGCGGCGCGCGTCCATCGCTAATCGCCTCCTTGTTCTGGCCCGTTGCGGCGCTGATCCTGATCGTGGCGGTGTGGTCGACGACCATCGTGCGCGCCAACGCCGAACGTACCGAAGCTGACAAAAACACCCGCCGCGAAGCGAACGCCGCGGCGCAAGCCTACGAGCAGTATGTCACCCGGTCGGTCGCCCAGATGGACCAGGTGTCGATGCAGCTCAAGCAAAGCTGGGAGCAGTCGAACGGCAGGCTGCGGCTCGAACACCTGACGCGCGACGGCATGTTCCTCGACAGCGCCTTCATCTCGGTCAGCGTTGTCGACGCGCGCGGCAAGGTGGTCAGCTCCACCCAGCCTGGCGAACTCAACGCCTCGTACGCGCGATCGGCGTTTTTCCGCTACCACCGGAACAACAACTCAAGCTCGCTGAAGATCGATACGCCGCTAGCGTCGGAGACGCAAGTTCACCCTGCGGTCCTGTTCAGCCGGCGCCTCGATACGCCCGATGATGATTTCGACGGCGTCGTCGTGCTCACCGTGCCGTCGGATTACCTGACGTCGTTCTACATGCCTGCCGCGCTGGGGCGCGACGGACTGGTCGCCACCGTCGGCACCGAAGCCGGGCTGCGGCTCGAGCAGCAGGCACGCGCGGGCGCCGCAACCGCTTTCCCGCGCGACGCGGCGTTATGGGCGGCGCCTGCCGGCGTGCTGCTCTCTGCGGCAGGGCAGTTCCCGGACGGCCAGGCCCGCTTCCTGGCGTGGCGCCATTCGCCTGTCTACCCGCTGGTCGCGCTGGTCGCGCTCTCGAAGAGCGAGGCGATGGCCGCGGCCGAAACCTACTGGACCGATGGCCGCAACGACGCCGCGTTTGCGTCCTTCTGCCTGGCGCTGATCGCGGCGTTGGCGACCGTCCTGTCGCGCCGCGCCGCACACCGCCAGAGCGCGCAGGAAGACGTCCGGCTGGCCTACAGGACCGCCACCGAAAGCGCCAACGACGGCTTCTACATGGCGGCGGCACTGCGCAACGAGGCCGGAGTGATCGTCGACTTCGAGATCGTCGACTGTAACGAACGGGGCGCCTATTTCTACGGATCGTCGCGTGCGGAGCTGATCGGCAAGCGGCTGTCGACGATCGACGCCGGCGTCTTCGGCAATGCACTGCTGGACACCTACAGCGCAGCGATGACCTCGGGCTTCTACGAGGACGAACGCGAGATGCCAGCGGACGCCCGGCTGAACATCCGCTGGGGCCACCGCCGCCTCGTGCGGGTCGGTAACGGACTTGCGGTGACGCTGCGCGACATCAGCGAGCGCAAGGCGCATGTGGTTGAACTGGAGCGGCTGGCCAACGAAGACATGCTGACCGGGCTTCCGAACCGCCACTGGCTGATGGGCTTCCTGCCCGGCGCGATGGCCGCCAGCCGCAGCGAATCGACTGAGCTGTCGCTGCTCTTCATCGACCTGGACGAATTCAAGCAGGTCAATGACCTGCACGGCCACGCTGTCGGCGACCAGCTGCTGAAGGCCTCGGGCGAACGCCTGCGCTCATTGCTGCGGCCAGGCGACCATGTCGTCCGCTTCGGCGGCGACGAATTCATCGTCCTCCTGATGCCGTCCGATGCACAGCAACAGGCCGCGCGCGTGGCCGAGCGCATCATCAGCGCGTTCCAGGGTCCATTCACGATCAACGGCGAACCGCTACAGGTCGGCGCGTCCGTCGGCATCAGCGTCTTCCCGCACGACGCGGCCGACGCGGCATCCCTGATCAAGCACGGCGACATTGCGATGTACGCCGGGAAGACCGACGGCAAGGGCCAGTACCGCTTTTTCGAGGCGTCGCAATCGCGCCTGATACAAAGCCGCCTCCAGCTGAAGCACCGGCTGCTTGAAGCAATCGAGCTTGACCAGTTTGTGCTGTACTACCAGCCGCGCGTCGATGCCTTTACAGGCGAAGTGTGCAGCATGGAGGCGCTGGTGCGCTGGATTCATCCCCAGCATGGTTTGGTGTCGCCGCTGGAGTTCATCCCGATGGCCGAGACGACAGGCCTGATCCTGCGGATAGGCGAAATGGTGATGGAGAAGGCCTGCCGCCAGATCGACGCGTGGCGGCGCCAGGGATTGCCGGTGGTGCCGGTGTCGATCAACGTCTCGCCCAAGCAGTTCGCGCGTGGCGAGGTGCACCGCCAGCTTGCGGTCTACCTCGACCGGCACCAGGTTCCTGCCAGCTTGCTGGAAGTGGAAATCACCGAGTCGGCGATGATGGGCGAGCAGGAAGACGTGCTGGCGGAACTCGGCGCGATCCGGGCGCTGGGCGTGAAGCTGCATGTCGACGATTTCGGCACCGGCTACTCGTCACTGTCGCAACTGCAGAAGCTGAAGATGGACGTGCTGAAGGTGGACCGCGCGTTCACGTCCGAGCTGGGCAACTCGCGCGAGGGGAGGGTGTTTTTCCAGGCGATCGTCTCGATGGCGCATGCGCTGGGGATGTCGGTGGTCGCCGAAGGCGTCGAGACGGCCGAGCAGCTGTGCATCCTGCAGGAGCTGGGATGTAATGAGGTGCAGGGCTACTACCTGGCGCGGCCGATGCCGGCAGCCGACATCCCCGCCGTGCTGGAGCAGGGGCTCAGGTCCTCCGTCGTTCCCGCGAAAGCGGGAACCCATACTGAGCCTGCCCTGTGATGAATGACGAGTTCCCGCCTTTGCGGGAACGACGCATCAAGCTTCCATGGCCGGCAGCACAGTCCCCCGGCACTCGCCAAACCCGATACGCGCACTGCCAGCTTGCTCGCACCATCCGCGCATGATCACCGTATCGCCGTCGACGAGGTAGCTGCGGGTGTCGCCATCGGGCAGGCGCAATGGCTCCTTGCCGCCGGAGGTCAGCTCAATCAGCGCGCCCGCCTGGTCGGGCGTCGGTCCCGACAAGGTTCCGCTGCCAAACAGGTCGCCCGGCTGCAGGTTGCATCCGCCGACGGTGTGATGCGCCAGCAGCTGCGCCACTGTCCAGTAAGCGTGCCGGTAGCTGGTGGCCGACAGCTGCGCAGGCCCGGCGCCGGCCGCGCGCATCCGTTCGGTTTCAAGCAGCACCTGGAGCTGTACGTCGAACGCGCCGCCAGCACGGTTGGCCGCAGAATCCAGGTAGGGCAAGGGCTGCGGATCGCCCTCCGGCCGCGCGAACGGCACGCGGTAAGGCGCCAGCGCTTCGAGCGTGACAATCCACGGCGAGACGGTGGTGGCGAAATTCTTCGACAGGAAGGGCCCAAGCGGCTGGTACTCCCAGGCTTGCACGTCGCGCGCCGACCAGTCGTTCAGCAGGCACAGGCCGAATACATGCGACTCGGCCTGGTCCATCGGCACCGACGTGCACGACTCGTTTCCGGTGCCGACATAAATGCCGAGCTCCAGCTCGTAGTCGAGGCGCTGGCACGGCCCGAAGTCCGGCTGCGTTTTACCCGGCGCCATGGTCTGGCCAAGCGGCCGCCTGAATTCCTGGCCCGACACCTGGATCGACGAGGCGCGCCCGTGATAGCCGATCGGGACCCATTTATAGTTGGGCATCAGCGGACTGTCGGGCCGGAACAGCTTGCCCACGCTGGTCGCGTGGTGGATCGAGGTGTAGAAGTCGGTGTAGTCGCCGATCTTCGCAGGGACGGTGTACTCCGCCTGCGACTGCGGCACCAGGCAGGCGCCAAGCAGCTCACGTTCCGGCGCGCCGGTGCGCAGTGCGCGGCTGAGGGCAAGGCGCAGTTTGCTCCACGCGCCTGGCCCCATCGCCATGAAACGGTTGAGCGAACTGGCGCCGCACGCCGCCGCAAACGGCAGGGCATCGATCGACAGCGCGCCACGGCTGGCGGCCATGCCAAGGTCCACGATCTGGTCGCCAATCGCGACGCCGCCACGGAAGAATTCTTCCGTGCCTGCCCTGCGAAATACTGCAAACGGCAGGTTCTGGATCGGGAAATCGGTGCCTGGCTCGTTGGCCGAGGCGACCCAGCTACGCAGTTCGGGTGCGTGGGTCTCGTTCAGTAGTGACATGCATGCTCCTTGTAGTTTCAGCGCTGGCGCGGGTCGAAGCGCTTTTCAAGCCCCTGCCAGCAATTGGCGTAGCTGGTTTGCAGCTGTGCCGACTCCAGCGCGTGAATGGTCGGGCGGATGACCGACGGCGTTTCAAACATGAAGGCCATCGTATCGGTCACATGATGCGGGCGGCTGGTGTCGGCCACGCTGGCCTTGCCGAAGGTCTCGGCATCGGGGCCGTGGCCGCTCATGCAGTTGTGCAGCGACGCCCCGCCGGGCGCGAACCCCTCGGCCTTGGCGTCGTAGGCGCCGTGGATCAGTCCCATGAACTCGCTGGCGAAATTGCGGTGGAACCAGGGCGGGCGGAAGGTATCTTCAGCTGCCAGCCAGCGCGGCGGGAAGATCACGAAGTCCAGCGTATCCACGCCCGGCGTGTCGCTCGGCGCCTGCAGCACCAGGAAGATCGACGGGTCAGGGTGGTCGTAGCTGATCGAGCCGATGGTGTTAAAGCGCCGCAGGTCGTACTTGTACGGCGCGTAGTTGCCGTGCCACGCGACCACGTCCAGCGGCGAATGGCCAATCGCGGCGCGCCACATCCGGCCCTGGAACTTGGCCACCAGCTCGAAGTCGCCTTCGCGGTCCTCATACGACGCCACGGGCGTCAGGAAGTCGCGCGGATTGGCCAGGCCGTTCGATCCGATCACGCCCAGGTCGGGCAGGCGCAACAGCGCACCGTAGTTCTCGCACACATAGCCGCGCGCCACCGGTCCGTCCAGCTTTACCTGGAAGCGCACGCCGCGCGGGATCACAGCGATTTCCTGCGGTTCGACCTGCAGCGTGCCAAGTTCGGTCGCAATGGTCAGCGCGCCAAGCTGCGGCACGATCAGCAGTTCGCCATCGGCGTTGTAGAAGTAGCGGCCCTCCATCGACTGGTTGGCCGCGTAAAGGTGGATCGCACAGCCGGCGTTGGCGGCGGGGCTGCCGTTGCCGGCCATTGTCACCAGTCCTTCGAGGAAGTCTGTCGGGCCATGCGGCAGGGGCAGCGGGTCCCAGCGCAACTGGTCGGGCGAGACTGGCAGCTCGTCGAAGCTGCTGACAACCCGGCCGATCTGCACCGCCTGGAAGGGGCCGTGCACGGCGGCGGGACGGATCCGGTACAGCCACGAGCGGCGGTTGGCATGGCGCGGCGCGGTGAAGGCAGTGCCCGACAGCTGTTCGGCGTACAGCCCGTAGGGCGCGCGCTGCGGCGAGTTACGGCCGACTGGCAGCGCGCCCGGCAGCGCTTCAGTGGCGAACTCGTTGCCGAAGCCGGACTGGTAACTGAGCGTCATGGTGGTTTTTCCTGATGGGCCGATCATTGGCCAAGGCCCTCGGCGGCATCGTCGACAAGGCGCGCCGCGGTATCGGGATCGCCGATCTGGCCGATCGCCAGCAGCGCGAAGCGCGCAAGGAACAGGGGCGACTTGTCCGCGCCCAGCTGGGTCATGGTCTTGCAAAGCCGTGTGTAGACGGCATCGAGTTCGCTGTCGTTCATGAGAGCTCCTTTATTCGGTTATGGATGCAACAGGCGCCCGACCGCTGCGGTCAGCTGGCCCGCGTCCGGCGCCTGCCAGCGTCCGAGGACATGGCCGTCGGGGCGCACCAGGTAGACGCTGCCCACCGAAGCGCCGTACATGCCGAATGCGCGGCCGGTGTCGTCCCAGGCGCAGCGCGAGGTCGGGTCGAGCGGGCGCTCCACCGCGATGGGAACCATATCCAGCTGGACGCCGGTTGCGCGCATGGTGTCGGCGAACGCGGACAGTTTCTTCGGCACCCTGGCGTCGGCGGTGAAGCAAAGCGCCGTCAGGCCGGTGCCCAGCAGGCCGGTAAGGTGGCCCGGGACTCCCTTCGCTTCATCAAACACGGTGAGCGGGCACTCGGGCAGCACCGCACCTGGCGCCGGGCCGGCGCGCCACACCTCCTGGTCCGCGACGTTGAGGGGCGATTCCGTGTAGGTGATGGCGGAACTCTGGCGCGGGTTGATCAGCGACCGCACGCAGGCGTGCTTTTCAGCGAGACCCAGCACCGCCGTGCGCATCAACTCAAAGGCGAAGGAGGGCGGCGCCATGAACTCGGTGCTCTTGGTGCCGTAGCTGAGGTTCTCGTGGGTTGCGGCGACGCGCTCGCTCGAATAGCTGTCGAGAAGGCTAAAGTCTGCGAGGCCCTTGACCACCCAGGCCAGCTTCCACGCGACGTTGTCGGCGTCATCGATGCCCGAATTGGCGCCGCGTACGCCGAAAATCGGCACCAGGTGCGCGGCGTCGCCGGCGAACATCACCCGCCCGTGGCGGTAGTGTTCCAGCGTCAGTGCGTTTGCCTTGTACATCGTGATCCAGATCGGCGCCCACGCGCCGCGCTCGCCCATCATGTCGAGCAGGCTTTGCACGCGCGGCAGCACGTTTTCGGGCTTGACCGCTTCGTCGGCGTTCTCGCCGTCCTGCACCTGGTAGTCGATGCGCCACACATTGTGCGGCTGCTTATGCACCAGCACCGTCGATCCCGGATTGCATGGCGGGTCAAAGTAGGCCAGCCGCTCGGTCGGGCGCTCGCTGTCAAGCCTGATGTCGACGATGATGTAGCGGCCCTCGTAGCTGGCGCCGCGCAGCGGCAGTTCCATCGCCTCGCGGATCGTGCTGCGCCCGCCGTCGCAGGCGACCAGCCAGTCGGCCTCCAGCGCGTAGTCGCCTTCGGGTGTGCCGAGGCTGAGCGTGACGCCAGCCGCATTGTGTTCAAGCCCGGTGACGCGGGTCTGCCAGCGGATGTCGATCAGGCCAGCGTGTTTTTCGGCGGCTTCCAGCAGCAATTCTTCGATGTGGTACTGCGCCAGGTTGACCATCGGCGGCAGCTTCTGGTTGTCGTCCTGCGGCATCGTAAAGTGCAGCACCTCGGTGTCGCGGTAAAAACTGCGTCCGCCGGTCCACGGCAGGCCGGTCTTGAGGAAGCCATCGAGGGCGCCGAGGCGTTCGATGATCTCGAGGCTGCGGCGCGAGATGCAGATGGCGCGGCTGCCCTGGCAGACCGAGTCGTCCGCTTCGATCAGTACCGACGCGATGCCCTGGCGCGCAAGGCCAAGGGCAGTCGACAGGCCGACCGGCCCGCCGCCAACGATCGCCACCTTGTGGCGTACCGCATCGCGCCCCGCCTGCTGCGGGGGGATGCGGGCCGGGTACTGGCGGGCAGTGAACGGGTAGGGTGCAAATTCCATAGTCATCGTATCTTCCTTCAGTGATCGGTTTTCTGGCGGGCGCCGATCGGCAGCATCAGCACGATCACCGTGCCGGCCACCAGCAGCGCGCTGGCGTAATACAGGCCGCCGGTAAAGCTGCCGGTCGCGTCCTTGATCCAGCCCACCACCACCGGGTTGATCGCGGAGCTGACGTTGCCGGCTGCATTGATGACGGCGATGCCGATCGCCTGCGCCTTCCAGCTCAGGGCCTGGTCCGGTGTGGTCCAGAAGATCGACATGGCGGTGTACGAGCCGGCGGAAGCCATGCAGACCCCGAGCATCTGCACCACCGGGTCGGCGGACAAGGCGGTAAACATCCACCCGGCGGCCGAGGCCAGCATCGGGATGACCAGGTGCCAGCGGCGCTCCTGCTTGCGGTCGGAGCGGCGGCCCCACCAGATCATCGCAATGATGGTCACCACCTGGGAAATTGCCGCCAGCAGGCCGATGGTGCGGTTGCTGGCGCCGGCGCTGAAGCTCTTGACGATCAGCGGCGTCCACACGGCCACCATCGCCAGCGTGTTCACCAGGCAGAAGTAGGCAACTCCGAACTTGACGACGGCCGGGGAGGTGAGCTCGGCGAACAGGCTGCGCTCGGGCGCGGCGGCTTCGGCGCGCGGTGGCTGTTTGCGGGCCGATTGCAGGCTGCGTTCCAGCGTGCTTTTCTCGGCGGCGCTGAGCCATTTGGCGTCTTGCGGCTTGTCGTCGAGGTACCAGAACACGACCAGGCCGAGCACCGACGACGGCAGGCCTTCCAGCATGAACAGCCACTGCCAGCCTTTCAGCCCCATCGCGCCGTCGAGCTCCAGGATGTAGCCCGAGACGGCCGATCCCAGCGCCGCGGTGACCGGCATCGCAATCATGAACAAGGCATTGGCGCGGGCACGGTAGGCGGGCGGGAACCAGAAGGTCAGGTAAAGCAGCATCCCGGGCAGGAAGCCTGCTTCGGTAATGCCCACCAGGATCCGAAGGATGTACAGCGTCTCGGGGCTGGTGGCGAACATCGTCGCGGTGGAGGCCAGGCCCCAGCCGATCATGATGGTGCCGATCCAGCGCCGCGCGCCGACCTTCGCCAGCGCGATATTGCTCGGTATGCCGAACGCCACGTAGGCGATGTAGAACAGGGTGGTGGCCAGGCCGAACTGGGTGGCGGTAAGGCCAAGGTCGGCCGACATTGTCAGCGCGGCGAAGCCGATGTTGATGCGGTCGAGGAAGGAGAACACAAACAGCAGGAAGATAAACCACAGCAGTCGGCGCGACACCTTGCCGATGACCTGCTGTTCGAGGTCGAGTTGCTGGTGGGTAGCGCCGCTGGCTGGCGCCTGGATTAATGTTGTCACCGGTGGCATGCTGGGTCTCCTGCGATGCGGTTGAGTTGGAGCCGCCACGAACATGGCTGCTTAACCTGACGCTTGTTTTTGTTGTCGTCTTTAACCGAGTATGCGGATCGCCATGCCGACTGTCTGTCCCCATTTTGGGTACAAAGCCTGGCGTTTACGGTGCGTCGGTCGACAGGCAGAGGGCGAACAGCTGGCGTTGGCTGGAGATGCCGAGGCGCTGGTAGGCGCGCTTCTGGTAAGTGATGACGCTGGCGGGCTTGATGCCCATCAGGTCGGCGATTTCGGCGGCGGTGCGGCCTTCCAGCACGCCGCGCACGACGTCCAGCTCGCGCTTGGCCAGCGACGGGCACAGTCGGCGCACGCGCGCCAGCATCAGCTGGGGGATGCCGAGCTGGTTCTGCCCATGCATGACATAGTGGTGGCGCGCGGCGTGGCCGATCAGCGGCGCCAGCGCCTCCACCAGCGCAATTTCGCCTGGCTCGAAATTGCCATAGGTGCGGTCGCGGTACAGGTTGACGGACAACCAGATGCCTTCGGCGGGCTGCACCATCAGGGACAAGCGGTCGCACACCTGCGGATCGCTGTAGCAGGCCGCGCGGTAGCCCGCGTTCTCGATGTCGTCGCTGGTCTGCTGGTGGATGATCAGCGACGATCCCGGGCTGGCTTGCGGCGCGGACGAAATCACGCGCTGGTTACCGTCCAGCAGGTAGTAGTGGCGCGAGTAGACATCGGCAACATCGCGCAAGAAGCGCCCGCCGCGGTGGTCGGCCACCGACACGGTGCGCGGCCGGTTGCCGAATTCATAGGCGAACACGGTGCATTGGGAGATCGTGGCCGGTTCCGCCAGCGTCTTCAGGACCTCGGCGGCGAAGGTGGTGTTGTCCGCATGGCCGATCGCGGCCACCAGCCCGGTAACCCGTGACAGGTCGAGCAGGGGGCTGGGAGCAGGGCGGTCAATGGACCAGTAGCGCATGGCCAGGGCTGGAAGGGAGATGCATACCGTTTCAGGCTAGCACAAACCGGCTAGCCGCGCAGGAACAGGTACAGGCTGCCCAACAGGAAACCAGCGAGAGTCGATGCCGCGCATAAAGCGCACCCCAGCGCAAACTGAAAAAGCCGTTCGCGCTGTCTTTCCTTGTACGCGCGTTGCTTGTCAAAAGTGCGCCGGTGCGCTTGCCTGCGCCTCATCCAGTCATCGGTCGACGCGTACCTGTGGAAGCGCTCGCTGTAGACATCTGCGTTCAAAGCCGAAGCGAGTTTGAACATGGCCGAGATCAGCTCGCGCGATGGGTCCTTCGCTGCGGCGATGCCGAAACGGTCCAGCCGGACGGTCGCTCGCCTGTCCGATTTCAGCCGGACAATCTGAGGGCTGCGCACGCCCGCCCTGGCGGGTTCCACCACCAGTTCATCGCATTGCTGAGCCGCCCAGACCCACGCTTCTTCCGATATCGGCGATGTGCGCAGCCCCTCAAGGGCTATGTAGACATAAGTGCTCATCCTGTCTCCGCAGAACTTGGTTGGACAGTCATGGCCGCCAGCTGACTGCCTAAGCTTTTGTAGGAATATGCCTACTTCGAATTGATGGATAAGCAGGGACTGTGCCACGTCTTTAAAATCAATAACTTGCGCTTGCCACGGGGACGTCGCCGACGCGGCGGCGTGGAAAATGTAAAGAAGCGCGACAGTAACGGGCACCGCCGGCCGGGGAAAAAGTATATAAGCGCTTATGGAAATGTGATACTATCGCCTCATGAAACAAGGACTCGGAACCCAGCTCCGCCATCTCATCGACCTTCTGGACGGCGACGTGGCGCAGCAGTACAAAGACGGCGGCCTCGATTACCGCCCGCGCTACACGCCCGTCATGCGTGCGCTGAAGCAGTTAGAGACCGCCAGCATTGGCCAGATCGCCGAATCTGCCGGCATCACGCAGCCGGCGGCGACGCAAACGGTGAACCTGATGAAGAAGGACGGGCTGGTCAGCGTCGAACCCGGCGCGGATGGGCGCCAGCGCCTCGTGAGGTTGAGCCGGCATGGAAAGGACCTGATGCCGGAGCTGGAATCTCGTTGGGCGGCGACGAAGGCGGCAGCCGACGGCCTCGACGCTCAACTGACCGTGCCGCTGTCAGCAATCCTCGACGAAGCGATCCTGGCACTCGAGAAAAAACCATTCGGTGTGCGCATTTCCGAAGCAAGGGCGCGCCTCAATCAAAGCTCCACAACGCAAAAGGGAAAGAAGACATGACAACAATGATCCAACCCGTACCGGCGCCAAAAGGCTGGGGAAACCGCCTGCTGAACTTTCCGCTGACGAAAATCGTCCTTGCGTCGCTGCTCGTTGTGGCGTCTGCCGGCCTGGTGTTTTCGTTGGCAAAAGCAATCGCCAGCAAGGAAGCGCGAATCATCTGGCCTGAGTTGCTCGCCGCACTGGGCGTCCTGTTGACCTACTGGGCCTATGTGCGCTACGTCGAAAAGCGGCCGGCGGCCGAGCTGTCGCGCTTCAACGCGTTGCCGGAGTTTGGCGCGGGCCTGTTGATCGGCGCCGCGATGGTGGCCGCCGAGATTGGCATCTTGTATGCCGCCGGCGTGTACGAGGTGACCGGATTGAATGACTGGACCATGAAGCTCATGCAGCCGCTTGCCGTCATGATGTTTGTAGGCGTGATCGAAGAAGTGATTGGCCGGGGCATCATTTTCCGCATTACCGAGGAGTCGCTCGGAAGCTGGCCTGCCATCGCAATCTCCGCGCTGCTGTTCGGGCTCGCGCATATTCCGGGCGAAGGGGCGGGCGTCCTGGCAATCGCCAATACGGTTGTCGCAGGCGCCTTCTTTGCCGCCGCCTACCTGCTGACGCGCCGGCTCTGGCTCTGCATCGGCATCCACGTCGCGTGGAACTACACGCTGGGCTCGATCTTTTCGATCTCGGTTTCTGGCAACGAAAGCACCGGCTATTTGATCGGAAAACTGACCGGCCCCGAATGGCTGACTGGCGGCGCTTACGGCCTCGAAGCGTCCGTGCTCACTTTACTTACCCTGGTGGTGATCGGCGGCTGGCTTTTACGGATGGCGCACGGACGGGGCCACTTTATGGCATCCAGGAAGCGCCGGGTTTCGCTGCCCGAGGCATAGCGTTTGCTGCTGCGCGAGCCTGGCTTACTTTGCCTGGCTCGCGTCTACCTGGCTTCCCCTGATGTATTCCACCAGTTCGCGCGCATAGGCCGGCAAGGTTTCAAGCTTCTGCACGATCACGCTGCGTTCGCGCACCGCCCACGGGTCGCGCAGTTCCACCAGCGCCAGTTTCATCGACTGGCTGTGCCGCAGCCCCGCCGACTGCGGCAGGATGCCGATCCCGACATTCGACTCCACCATCCGGCACATCGCATCGAAACCCCTGACCTGGATGCGCAGGTTCAGGTGTTCGCCCGTGTCCGACACCACCCGGTTGAGGAAGTGCTGCAAGGTGCTGCCTTCGTGCAGGCCGATATGCGGATATTCCAGCGTTTCGGCGAACGAGACGGTGCCGGCCTTCGCCAGCGGATGGTCGAGCGAGGTGGCCAGCACCAGGCGGTCGGTCGAAAAGTTGATGATCTCGACACCCTGGCCCTGGACCGGTCCAGCGGCCACGCCAATATCCGCGGTTCCCTCCTGCACCCCGCGCAGGATGTCGTGATTCAGCCGCTCTTCCAGCGCGACATTGACCTGCGGATGCGCAGTCAGGAAGGTTCCCAGCACCTGCGGCATGAATTCAGTCACCGCCGTGGTATTGGCGAAGATGCGGATGTGCCCCTTGATGCCGTTGTTGTACTGCTGCATATCGCTTTTCAGCCGTTCGAGCTGCTGCATGAACTGCTGCGCGTGCGCCAGCAGGGTCTCGCCGGCGGGCGACAGCATCACGCCCTTGTTCTCGCGGTACAGCAGGCGCATGCCGAAGCGCGACTCCAGTTCCTTGACCCGGTTGCTGGCCGCCGCCAGCGACAGGTGCATGCGCTCCGCGGCGCGGGTCAGGCTCTTAAGTTCCGCAACAAAGATGAATAAACGCAGGTCAGTCAGGTCAAACAGCATAAGTCGATTTCCTATTCAGTACATCGATTCTAACGCCAAGTGCACGCTTCATCGAAATCGCACCCCCCCTTCAAAAAATGCAGATTGTGGCAATACGCCGGCTGGAACACACTGGAATCGTTCCAATTAATTATGCCGCCATCATGATCTCCGATGCTTTCGATTCCGCTTTGTTGCAGCAGTGGGTAGGCAACACAGAATCCGCCGACGCGCGGATCGACGCGCGCCAGGCGGATGCGCTGGCGGCAACCGTGGACCGCCCGTTCTCCTTCACGCAAGGGTCCGCCTTGCCGCCGTTGTGGCACTGGATTTACTTCTGGACGGCGGCCCCGCAATCCGAACTGGGGCCGGACGGCCATCCCCAGCGCGGCGGTTTCCTGCCGCCGGTTCCGTTGCCGCGCCGCATGTGGGCTGGCGGACGCCTGACGTTCACCGCGCCGCTCGCCATCGGGCAGGATGCCACCCGCACCTCGCGGGTGCAGAGCGTGAGCGCCAAGACCGGCGCCAGCGGCGACCTGGCTTTTGTGACGGTGATGCATGAGCTGGCCCAGGCAGGCAAGACCTGCGTTACCGAAGAGCATGACATCGTCTACCGCGCCTACCCGCAGCCAGGCGCGGCCGCCCCTGCGCCAAAGACCGCGCCTGGAGGCGCCGCCTGGACCCGCACCGTGACGCCCGACCCGGTCTTGCTGTTCCGCTATTCGGCGCTGACCTTCAACGGCCACCGCATCCATTACGACCGCAGCTATGCCACGGAAGTCGAAGGCTATCCGGGCCTGATTGTGCATGGCCCGCTGATCGCCACCTTGCTGGCCGACCTGCTGCAGCGACATATGCCCGAGGCGCGCATGAGCGCCTTCTCTTTCCGATCGGTTGGCACGCTGTTCGACACCGAGCCGTTCACCGTGTGCGGGCGCCTCGATCCCGACGGCCGCACCGTACAGCTGTGGGCCCAGAACATGCGCGGTGAACTGGCCATGCAGGCCGAAGCCACGCTTTCCGATAACTAAATATTCGACGAGACACTGATGCCACTCCATCCAAACTCCTACGAAGACATCCGCGACGCGGTGCGCGCCCTGTGCGCCGAATTCCCGGGCGAATACTTCCGCCAGGTTGACGAGGCCCGCGGCTACCCCGAGAAGTTTGTCAACGCACTGACCAGCGCCGGCTGGCTGGCCGCACTGATCCCGCAGGAATACGGTGGCTCGGGCCTCGGGCTGACCGAAGCCTCCGTCATCATGGAGGAGATCAACCGCGCCGGCGGCAACTCGGGCGCCTGCCACGGCCAGATGTACAACATGGGAACCTTGCTGCGCCACGGTTCGGAGGCGCAGAAACAACGCTACCTACCCAAGATCGCCAGCGGCGAGCTGCGCCTGCAATCGATGGCCGTCACCGAGCCGACCACCGGCACCGACACCACCAAAATCACCACCACGGCCGTGCGCAAGGGCGACCGGTACGTGGTCAACGGCCAGAAGGTGTGGATTTCACGGGTCCAGCATTCCGACCTGATGATTTTGCTGGCGCGCACCACGCCGCTGGCCGAGGTGAAAAAGAAATCGGAAGGCATGTCGATCTTCGTGGTCGACCTGCGCGAGGCAATCGGCAAGGGCCTGACCGTGCAGCCTATCCTCAACATGGTGAACCATGAAACCAACGAGCTGTTCTTCGAAAACCTGGAGATCCCGGTCGAGAACCTGATCGGTGAAGAGGGCAAGGGCTTCAAGTACATCCTCGACGGCCTGAACGCCGAGCGCACCCTGATCGCCGCCGAATGCATCGGCGACGGCTACTGGTTCATCGACAAGGTCACCAAGTACGTCAATGAACGCATCGTGTTCGGACGGCCAATCGGCCAGAACCAGGGCGTGCAGTTCCCGATTGCCAAGGCCTTCGTCAACCTGGAGGCGGCCAACCTGATGCGCTACAAGGCGTGCGAGCTGTTCGACGCCCACCAGCCCTGCGGCACCGAGGCCAACATGGCCAAGATGCTGGCGGCCGACGCATCATGGGAGGCCGCCAACGCCTGCCTGCAGTTCCACGGCGGCTTCGGCTTTGCCTGCGAATACGACGTCGAGCGCAAGTTCCGCGAGACCCGCCTGTACCAGGTGGCGCCAATCTCGACCAACCTGATCCTGTCCTATGTGGCGGAACACGTGCTCGGCATGCCGCGCTCGTTCTGAGGAGACATCATGCGCCCATTGGATGGCATCACCGTAATTACATTGGAACACGCGATTGCCGCGCCGTTCTGCACCCGCCAGCTGGCCGACCTGGGCGCGCGCGTCATCAAGGTCGAGCGGCCCGGCGTGGGCGACTTTGCCCGTGCCTACGACGAGCGCGCGCGCGGCCTGGCCTCGCACTTCGTCTGGACCAATCGTTCCAAGGAGAGCCTGAGCCTGGACGTCAAACATGAGGAGGCCGGCCCGATCCTCGACAAGCTGCTGGCAGGCGCGGACGTGCTGGTGCAAAACCTTGCGCCAGGGGCCGCGGCGCGGTTGGGATTGTCGTACGAGGCGTTGCGCGAGCGCTATCCGCGCCTGATCGTGTGCGACATTTCGGGCTACGGCGCCGACGGCCCTTACCGCGACAAGAAAGCCTATGACCTGCTGATCCAGAGCGAATCCGGTTTCCTGTCGATTACCGGCACCCCCGACGAGCCCGCAAAAGCAGGCTGCTCGATTTCCGACATCGCCGCCGGCATGTATGCGTACTCGAACATCCTTGCCGCGCTGATCCAGCGCGGGCGGACAGGGCAGGGCTGCAACATCGATGTGTCCATGCTGGAGAGCATGGTTGAATGGATGAGCTTTCCGCTGTACTACGCGATGGACGGCGCAGCGCCGCCGCAACGGGCGGGCGCGGCGCATGCGACCATCTATCCATACGGGCCTTTCCCGGCCGGCGACGGCAAGGTGGTCATGCTCGGGCTGCAGAACGAGCGGGAATGGGGCCTGTTCTGTACCAAGGTGCTGCTGCAGCCAGAGCTTGCGACCGACCCGAAGTTTGCTTCGAATTCCGCCCGCACCGCGGCGCGCGACCAGTTGCGCGCCATCATCAGCGAGGTGTTTTCCACCCTGACGGCGGAACAGGTCATCGCGCGACTGGACGCCGCGCAGATCGCCAACGCCCACATGAACGACATGCACGACCTGTGGAACCATCCGCAACTGGCGGCGCGCCATCGCTGGGTGGAAGTCGGCAGCCCTGCTGGCGCGATGCCGGCGCTGCTGCCGCCCGGCGTGCCCAATACCTACGAACCGCGCATGGACCCGGTACCCGCGCTGGGCCAGCACACCGACGCCATCCTCGCCGGCATCGGCTACGGCAGCGACGACATCGCCCGGCTGCACACACAGCGCGCGGTCTGAACACAACAAGGACACCAGCTAATGAACGACGACCACCCAAGCGCAACCCTGGCCGCATTCGCCGCCAAACTGCGCTTTGAAGACATTCCCGCGCCCGTGATGCGGCGCGCCGAAGACCTGCTGCTCGACTGGTTCGGCTCGGCCCTGGCGGGCAAAACCGGGCGCCCGGTGCAGGCCATCGAATCGTTTGCCCGCCTGATGGGCCCAGCCGAGGGCAAGTCCGAAGTGCTGATCTCGCGCCGCGGCACCACGCCGCTGTTCGCTGCGATGGTCAATGCGGCGTCATCCCATTTCGCCGAGCAGGACGACGTGCACAACGGCTCGGTGTTCCATCCTGCCGCGGTGGTGTTTCCGGCCGTGCTGGCGGTGGCGCAAGCGACCGAGGCCAGCGGGCGTGATTTGCTTACCGCGTCGGTGGCCGGCTACGAGGTGGGCATCCGGGTGGGCGAATTCCTTGGCCGCTCACATTACCGGATCTTCCACACCACGGGTACGGCAGGCACGGTCGCCGCGGCTGCCGCCGTGGGGCGCTTGCTGAAACTGACGCCAGAACAGATGCTGCATGCGTTCGGTTCGGCGGGCACACAGGCGGCCGGCCTGTGGGAATTCCTGCGCGACGCCGCCGACTCCAAGCAATTGCATACGGCGAAAGCGGCCGGGGACGGCCTGATGTCGGCCTACCTTGCCAGTGATGGTTTCACCGGAGCCCGCCGCATCCTCGAAGGCAAGCAGGGCATGGCGGCCGGTATGTCGAGCGATGCCGACCCGGCCAGGCTGACCGACCGGCTGGGCGAGCGCTGGACGCTGGCGGAAACCTCGTTCAAGTTCCATGCCTCGTGCCGACACACGCACCCGGCGGCCGACGCCCTGTTGCAGGTAATGACCCGGCACGAGCTGCGCACCGAGCAGGTCGCCAGCGTCACCGCGCACGTCCACCAGGGCGCCATCGACGTGCTGGGCCCCGTGGTCAACCCGCAGACGGTGCACCAGGCGAAGTTTTCGATGGGCACCGTGCTGGGCTTGATCGCGCAGTTCGGCAGCGCCGGCCTGCAGGAATTCGAGACCGCCTACAACGACCCGCGCATTGCCGCCTTCCGCAAAAAAGTGACGATGAAGCTCGATGGCGAGGTCGATACCGCCTACCCGGCCCGCTGGATTGGCAAGGTCACGGTGGCGACGACTGACGGCCGCGTGCTGGAAGGCCGCGTCGACGAGCCGAAGGGCGACCCGGGCAACACGCTCAGCCGCGACGAGCTGGAGCAGAAGGCCTTGCGCCTGGCCGCATTTGGCGCTGGCGCGACCGCGCTGGAAATGCGCGCCGCGTTCGAGCGCATCTGGCACATCGCCGATGAGCCTGTCGTCGGCAATCTGCTGCCGCGCGGAGACTGACATGACCGGCGCGCCAGCCCGTTCCTACCTGTTCGTGCCGGGCAATCGCCCCGAGCGCTTTGCCAAGGCATGCGCGGCCGGGGCCGATGCCGTCATCGTCGACCTCGAAGACGCGGTGCCCGCACCGGACAAGCACGCCGCGCGCGAGGCGCTGGCGTCCTGGGTCTCTCCCGCGCATCAGGTGCTGGTGCGGGTCAACAGCGCGGACAGCGAATGGTTCCGTGACGACCTGGCCCTGTGCGGCCTGCCCGGCGTGGCCGGCATCGTGCTGCCCAAGGCGGAGCAGGCAGCTGACTTGGCTGCCATCCGGGTCGCTGGCGCCACGAAGATATTGCCGCTGATTGAAAGCGCGCTTGGCCTGTGGAATGCCCCTTACCTGGCCCGCGCGCCAGGGGTTGAGCGGCTGGTGTTCGGCGCGATCGACTTCAGTGTCGACCTGCGCATCAAGGAAGGCCACCAACAATTGCTGTACTTCCGCTCGCAGCTGGTGCTGGTGTCGCGGGTTGCCGGCATCCAGGCGCCTGTCGACGGCGTCACGGTTGCGATCGACGACATCGGCCCGGTGCGCGAAGATACCGGCCTCGCGCGCTCCCTCGGCTTCGGCGGCAAGCTGTGCATTCATCCGAGGCAGGTGCCCATTGTCAACGCCGGCTTCGCGCCTACCACTGCAGAAACCGACTGGGCCACCCGAGTGCTTGCTGCTGCGGAAAATGCGAACGGCGCCGCGGTGGCGGTCGATGGCAAGATGGTCGACCGCCCCGTAATACTGGTTGCCCAACAGATGCTTGAAGATGCCGCGCGCCAGGCAGCGCGCCACCAGCCATGATGGTGATTGCGCAGGATGATCCGGGGGCGGTGCTGGACGAGCGCGTACTGATCGAATGCCTGCCGCTGTCCGGGGCGAGGGCGCTGGAACTGGGGTGCGGGACGGCACGCCAGACCCGGCTGCTTGCAGCGAGCGGAAAATTTACCGCCATTCTCGCGCTGGAAGTGGACCGGGTGCAGCATGACCTTAATCTCCGGGTGGACGACTTGCCGTCGGTGCGCTTCGCGCTGGGCGGGGCGGAAGACATTCCTGCCGACGATGCCGCTTTCGATGCAGTCTTCCTGTTCAAGTCGCTGCACCATGTGCCGATCCACCTGCTGGCGGAAGCCTTTGCCGAGATCCGGCGGGTGCTGCGGCCGGGCGGACTGGTGTACATCTCCGAGCCGATCTTCGGCGGCGACTATAACGAGATCTTGCGTTTGTTCCACGACGAGCAGCGCGTGCGTGAAGAAGCATTTGCCGCAACACGCGAGGCGGTCGGCGCCGGACTGTTCAGGCTGGTGTCGCAGACATTCTTCCGCGCGCAGGTTCGGTACCGGAGTTTTGACGAGTTTGAGCAGAAGGTGATTCAGGTGACCCATACCGAGCACCGCCTGTCGCCCGGGCTGCTTGATGAAGTGCGCGCAAGGTTTGAGGCCCATATGGCGGAACGCGGGACGCAATTCCTGGCGCCGTTCCGGGTTGATCTGCTGGAGCGGCTGTAAAGCTAACGTCGTCCCTGCGAAGGCAGGGATCCATAGCACCTTGGATCATATGTTCTATAGGTTCCCGCTTTCGCGGGAACGACCTGCGATAACTGGAGCTGGGGGAAACTGTGTCAACTCAGAAGCTGATGCCTGACCTGCGCGCGGCAATCGCGGCGTCCGGCTTGAAGAACGGCGGCACCGTCTCGTTCCACCACCACCTGCGCAACGGCGACCATGTCATGAACATGGTCATGGACGAGATCGCCCGCATGGGCTTCAGCGATATCACGGTGGCGGCCAGCTCGCTGTTTGCCGTGCACGAACCGCTGGTCGAACATATTCGCACAGGCGTCATCAGCGGCATACACACTGCCTACATGAGCGGCCCGGTGGCCCACGCCGTAACGCGCGGCATGCTCCGGCGTCCCGCCGTCATGCACACCCACGGCGGCCGCGCGCGTAGCATCGAGTCCGGCGCACTGCGTATTGACGTGGCCTTCATCGCGGCGCCGACAGCCGACAACCTTGGAAACATCAATGGGGTGGCGGGCAAGTCCGCCTGCGGCACCCTCGGCTACGCGGTGGCCGACGCCCATTTCGCGGTCTGCGTGGTTGCCGTTACCGACAACCTGGTTCCCTATCCCGCGTGCCCGATCGCCATCAGCCAGGACCATGTCGATTATGTGGTCGAGGTGCCGTCGATCGGCGATCCGGCAGGAATCCTGTCCGGCACCACGCGCGCCACGACCGACCCGGTCGGCCTGGAGATCGCAAGGAGCGCGAGCAAGGTCATCGCCGCCTCTGGCCTGCTGGTCGACGGTTTCTCGTTCCAGACCGGCGCCGGGGGCATTTCGCTTGCGGTGGCCGCCGAACTCAAGCAGCTGATGCAGGATAGGCGGGTGCAGGGTAGCTTCGCGTCTGGCGGCATTACCGGATACATCGTCGACATGCTCGACGCGGGCTTGTTCCGGACCCTGTTCGACGTCCAGTGTTTCGACCTGAAAGCGGTCGAATCCTTTCGCCGCAACCCTTGCCACCAGCCGATGTCGGCCTCGTTGTACGCCAATCCGCACCGGCGCGGGGCGGTGGTCGACCAGCTCGATGTGATGATCCTCGGCGCCACCGAGATCGACCTGGCCTTCAACGTCAACGTTACCACCGGGTCCGACGGGATGATTATGGGCGGTTCCGGGGGGCATGCCGATACGGCGGCGGGCGCTAAATTGTCCATCGTCACAACGAAGCTGAACGCGGGCGGCTACGCCAAGGTCACCGGCCGGGTGACCACTGTAACGACACCTGGCGCAAGCGTGGACGTGCTGGTGACCGACGAAGGCGTTGCGGTAAGTCCGCTGCGGCCCGACTTGCTGGAACGCCTGCGGGCGTCCGGAATCCAACTGCGTAGCATCGGCGAACTGAAGGAACTGGCCGAGGCGCGCGCCACCCGTGAGCCGCAACGTCCGTCGGGCGAGGCGCGCATTGTCGCGGTCGTCGAGTACCGGGACGGCACGGTACTCGACGTTGTGCGGATGGTGTCGTAGCAATGGGACGGGGCCTACACCAGAACCGGCACCCCCCTTCAGAAAATGCAGATTGTGGCGCTATCGGGACGGTCCTAGAATGAAATCGTGTTGTAGAAGCAGCAATTGGAGCGGCCAGGCCTCACAGAAGGTTTCGCATTCTAACCAGTCGGACACGGCGTTTCGCGCCCGACCCAATCTTGGAGAAGACATGTTTTCGTCAAAAGCAATCCGCGTCGCCGCATTCGCGGCCGCGTCGCTGTTCAGCGCCTCGGCCATGGCCCAGGCCGGCAAACCCGCTGAAATCAAAATCGGCATCACCACCTTCCTGTCCGGGCCGGCGTCGGTGTTCGGTGTGCCGGCCAAGGCGGCCGCAGACATGTATATCGAGCAGATCAACGCGGCCGGCGGCATCAAGGGTGCGAAGATTGTGCCGGTCTATATTGACGAGGGCGTCGGCGGCGACAAGTTCCTGTCCGAGTACCGCCGCGTGGTGCAGGAGCAGGGCGTCAAGATCATGCTGGCAGCTATTTCCAGCGGCAACTGCAACATCGTCGCGCCGGTCGCTGAAGATCTCAAGGTGCTGAACGTCATGTGGGACTGCGGCACTGAAAAGGTGCTGGAGGAAAAGCGCTACCGCTACGTTGTCCGTACACAGGCCAATGCCACCGCGGAAATGGTCGCGACGGTCATGTACCTGCTGCGCACCCGTCCGAACTTCAAGACCATTGCCGTGGTCAACCAGGACTACGCGTATGGACGCGACTCGTGGGAACTGTTCCGCAACACCCTGCTGGCGCTGAAGCCGGACACCAAGATCGTCGCCGAGCTGTTCCCGAAGTTTGGCGCCACTGATTTCTCGACCGAGGTCAGCCGCCTGCAGGCATTGCGTCCTGAAGTGATCCTGTCAACCTCGTGGGGCGGCGACCTCGACACCTTCGTGCGCCAGGCCGCGCAGCGCGGCCTGACCCGCAACTCGCTGTTCGTGCTGCCGCTGGCCGAGAGCTCGCTCGAACGCCTGGGCACCATCGTGCCTGACGGCGCCATCATCGGCGCGCGCGGCGACCATTACTTCCTGCACCCTGAGCTGAAGGACGATCCAAAGCTCAAGAACTTTGCCCAGAAATTCAAGGCCAAGACCGGCGCTTACCCGATCTACTCGGTGCACCACATGATCCAGGCCATCGACGCGGTCGTTGCCAACTACGACAAGGCTATCGCTGGCGCCAAGGGCCAGTGGCCGACCACCGAGCAGCTGGCTGACTCGATGCACGGCCTGAAATTCCGCGGCCTGACCCGATCGGTTGTGATCCGCGAGGACGGCCAGGGCCTGGAAGACCAGTTGCTAGGCGTCGCCAAGAAGACGGCAGCGTATCCGTTCCCGGTGATCGACAAGATGGTGATCTACCCGGGCGGACTGGTCACCGCGCCAGTCGGCAAGAAGTCGCCGGACTGGGTCAAGACGCTGACGCCGGCCATCATGAAGGATGCCTCCATCAAGGCGTTCCCCGCAGTTAAGTGAGAGTGTGATGAACATTGATCTCTTCATGCTGGCGATCATGGATGGCGTGTCGTACGCGTCCTTGCTGTTCCTGGTCGCGCTCGGCATGACGCTGGTGTTTGGCGTCATGCGCATCCTGAACATGGCGCACGGCAGCTTGTACGCGTTCGGGGGCTACGTCGCCGCCAGCATCGGCCTGTGGGTGGCTGCCGCCGGCGTGCCGCCCGCATGGTCGCTGGCGGTGCTCCTGCTGGCCGCCATTTTGGTCGGCACCTTGCTGGGCGCCGCCATGGAAGTGAGCCTGCTGCGCCGCATCTACGACAAGGAACCGATGCTGCAGCTGCTGGTCACCTTTGCCGCTTTCATGATTTTCGAGGATTTGCAGCGCATGATCTTCGGTGTCCAGCCGTATTCGTATTCCGCCATTGTCGATTACCTCGGCGTGGTGGACGTGATCGGCATTACCTACACGCGCTACCAGTTGTTCGTGCTGCCTGGGGCCGCGATCCTGATCTTTATCGCGCTGCGCTCCTTCCTCAAGTACAGCCGGATGGGCAAGCAGATTGTCGCGGTCGCCCATCACCGCGAGGTGTCGATGGCGATGGGAATCAATGTCAAGCGCATCTGCCTGTTCACCTTCGTGGTCGGCTCCATCCTCGGTGCGCTGGGCGGGGCCCTGGCGCTGCCGACCACGTCGTGGGTGCCAGGCAGCGGCGCGGAAATGATCGTGCTGTCGTTTGCGGTGGTTGCCACCGCCGGCCTCGGGCAGATCGAGGGGGCGCTGATTGCCGCCATCCTGATCGGCCTGGCGCGTTCGTTCGCCGTCTACCTGTTGCCGGAAATCGAAGTACTGGTGCCGTACCTGATCATGGTGCTGGTCTTGCTGTTCAAGCCCGAAGGGCTGTTTTCGGTCGCGCAAGCGAGGAGGGTGTGATGTCGAAGTCCCACGCAAGAATGGCGCCGGCGGCAATGCCGGCGCCGGAAAAAGCCCGGCCCGCACCCGTGCGAGCCCGCGGCGGCCTGTCCAGGCCGGCGATCGCCGCCATCGTACTGCTGGTGCTGGCACTGGTGCTGCCGGTGCTTATGCCCTGGATTAAGACGGCGATCATCATCGCGACCTGTTTCGGTATCGCCGCGCTTGGCGTGTCGGTGCTGATCCGGGCCGGGCAGATGTCCTTCGGCCACGCGATGTTCTCCTGCGCAGCCGGTTATGCGGTTGCCTTTACCTCGCGCGCCTGGCCGGCGCTCGACAGCACAGTACTGATCGCGCTGGGTACGCTGGTCGGCGCCGTGTCGGGCCTGGTAATCGGCGCCTTCGTGGTGCGTTACCGCGCCATCTTCTTCGGCATGCTGAACCTGGCCTTGTCGATGGTGCTGTTCGCGGTGCTGGGCAAGTTCTTCACGCTGACCGGCGGTACCGACGGCATGCGCCTGGCGCGCTCGACTTTCCTCGGCATGCAGCTTGAGCGGGCCGAGTTCGAAACCGCACTGCTGGTGACGGTGGTGCTGCTCGCGCTGGTGCTCGGCCTGATGGTGCACCGTTACCTGAATTCGGTCTCTGGCCAGGCGCTGTCGGCCATCAAGACCAACGAAACGCGGCTCGAATTCCTTGGCATCTCGGCCTACCGCGTCATGCTGACCGGCTACGTGCTGTCGGCAGCGCTGTGCGGGTTATCGGGCGCCATCTTCGCCATCACGCAAGGCCTGGTAACGCCTGAAATGGGCTACTGGGTTCGCTCCGGCGAGATCGTGTTCATCTCCATCCTGGGCGGGGTAGGGCATCCGGTGGGCGCTTTCCTCGGTGCGGCGGTGTTTGAATTCGTCAAGGTATTCGCCGGCGCCTACATGATCGGCATGTCCAACCTGGTGCTGGGCGTGGTGCTGATCGTGATGGTGTTCTTCGCGCCGCGCGGCATCTCGGGCCTGCTGACCCGACACAAGAAAGGAGGCCGGCCATGAGCGCGCCCCTGTTGCAAACAACCGACCTGCGGCTGTCGTTCGGCGCCGTGGTGGTCGCCGATAACATTAACTTTTCGCTGCATGAAGGCGAACGCCTGGCGGTGATCGGCCAGAACGGCGCCGGCAAGACCACCTTCATCAATATCTGCACGGGCCTGATCCGGCCTAACAGCGGCAAGGTCCGGTTCGACGGCCACGACATCACCGCCATGGCGCCGCGCGCCATCGTGCGGCGCGGCCTGGCGCGCTCGTTCCAGTTGCCCCAGCTGTTCCTGGAGCACACGGTGCGTGACTGCGTGCGCCTGGCCGCTGCCGGGAGGCTGGGCCGGCTCGGCCTGTGGAGTCCGCTAGCGAAGTCGGTGCCGGAAAGCGAAATTGAACACGTTCTGGACATCGTCGGCCTGCGCGAACGTGGTGACGAGCTGTGCGAATCCTTGCCCGAAGGCCAGCGCAAGCTGCTCGATATCGCGATGGCGCTGATCCTCAATCCCAAGCTGCTGGTGCTCGACGAGCCAACCAGCGGCGTGTCGACCGAGGAGAAGCACGGCCTGATGGAAACCATCATGGCGGCGCTGGACGACCGCAAGGTCAGCGCCATCTTCGTCGAGCACGACGTCGACATCGTGACCCGCTACGCCACCCGCGTGGCGGCGTGGATATCGGGGCAGGTGGCCGCGGACGGCCCGCCGGCGCAGGTACTGGCCGACCCGATGATCCGCAAGAACGTGATCGGAGAATGACATGCTCAAGCTAGAAAAGATCAGTGCGCGGATCATCGGCATTCCGGTGCTGCGCCAGATCGACACCGAGTTCATGCCCGGCAGCCTGCTGGCGATCGTCGGGCGCAACGGGGCCGGCAAAACCACCTTGCTGCGCGCGATCATGGGACTGGTGCCGCTGTCGGAAGGGCGCATTTTGTGCGACGGCGCCGACCTGGCCGGCGTGCCGCCATACAAGCGCACCGCGCTCGGCATCGGCTACGCGCCGGAAGACCGGGTGATGTTCCCCACCTTCACCGTGGAAGAAAACCTGCGCCTGCCGTGCGAGGTATTAAACCTGGACAAGGCCGAGATTGCGCGCCGGCTCGACAAGGTGCTGGCCGTGGTGCCGCAGCTGAAGGAAATGCTGCCGCGTTCCGGCGCCGCGCTGTCTGGCGGCCAGGGCAAGATCGTCGCGCTCGGCCGTGCCCTGATGGCCGGCTCGCGCCTGGTATTGCTCGACGAGCCTTTCCAGGGCCTGGCGCCCGTGCTGGCCGGCCAGTACGCCGAGTCGCTGCGCAAGCTGCGCGACCTGGACCCCGATTTATGCGTGGTCGTCACGGAGTCGAACCGCAGCCTGCTGCGCGACTTGCCGGACGCGACCCTGACCCTTGAACGCGGCGAACTCGTCCCCGCAGAGACGGCGCCCCATCACCATTCCAACCTGGAGAGCATCACATGAGCACCCTGTTAATCGAAGGCAAATGGGTAACGCCGGTCGAAGGCGGCACCATTGACGTGATCAACCCGTGCACCGGCGACAAGTTCACCACCATCGAGCGCGGGCGCGCGGCCGACATCGACCTGGCCGTCAAGGCGGCGCAGCGCGCGCTGGACGGCGCCTGGGGGCGCCTGACTGCCACCGAGCGCGGCCGCATCCTGCAACGCTTTGGCGAACTGATCTTGAAGCACAACGAAGAATTGGCCCAGCTGGAGGCGAAGGACACCGGCAAGCCGATGACCGTGGCACGCAACGACATCACCGCGGTGGCGCGCTATTTCGAGTTCTACGGCGGCGCTGCCGACAAGGTGCACGGCCAGACGATTCCCTACCTGAATGGCTACAACGTCAGCGTGGTGCGGGTGCCGCATGGCGTCACCGCCCACATCATTCCGTGGAACTATCCGGCCCAGATGTTCGGCCGCACCCTGGCCCCGGCGCTGGCGATGGGCAATGCGACGGTGCTCAAGCCATCCGAAGACGCTTGCCTGAGCGTTATCCGCCTCGGCGAGCTGGCCCAGGAAGCGGGCCTGCCGCCAGGCGCACTGAACATTGTGACCGGCTATGGCCATGAGGCAGGCGCCGCGCTGACTGCCCACCCCGGCATCAACTTCGCCACCTTCACCGGCTCGCCGGAGGTGGGCGTGATGGTGCAGGAAGCCACCGCCAAAAACAGCGTGCCCTGTGTGCTGGAGCTGGGCGGCAAGTCGCCGCAGGTGGTCTTCAACGACGCCGACCTGGACAAGGCGGTGCCGGCCATCGTCAAGGCGATCGTGCAGAACGCCGGGCAAACCTGCTCGGCCGGCAGCCGCCTGCTGATCCAGCAAGACATCTACGACAAGGTGATGGAACGGGTCAGCGCCGGATTCGCGGCGATCAGGGTGGGAACGCCGGAGATGGACCTCGATTGCGGGCCGATCATCAACAGCAAGCAGCACGGGCGTGTGAGCGGCTTCATCTCCGACTCGGTTGCTTCGGGCATTCCGGTGGTGGCCGAAGCGCAACTGGCGCCGGGCCTGCCGGCCGGCGGCTACTTCGTCAAGCCAACCCTGTTTGGCGCGGTGCCGCGCGACCACAACCTGGCGTGCAAGGAAGTGTTCGGACCGGTGCTGACGGCCATGCCATTCACGGATGAAGAAGACGCGGTACGGCTGGCCAATGCGACGGAATACGGACTGGTTGCCGGGGTATGGACCGAGAACGGCGGCCGCCAGGCGCGCATGGCGCAGCGGATCCAGAGCGGGCAGGTGTTCATCAACTGCTATGGCGCCGGGGGCGGCGTCGAGCTGCCCTTCGGCGGCATGAAAAAGAGTGGTCACGGGCGCGAAAAAGGTTTCCTCGCGCTCGAAGAGATGAGCACCACCAAGACCATCGTCCAATTCTATAACTAAGGAGAACACCATGCCCCAACTCGAAGGCAAGATTGCCATCGTCACCGGCGCCGCCAGCGGCTTCGGCGCCGGAATCGCCCGCTCGTACATTGCGGAAGGCGCAAAAGTCGTGATCGCCGACCTGAATTACGACGCTGGACGTGCGCTTGCTGAAGAACTCGGCTCCAACGCGAGCGCAGTCGCATGCGACGTCACCAACGCCGAACAGGTGCGCGCCGCCGTGGCGCACTGCGTTAACCGCTTCGGCGTGCCGGACATCGTGGTCAACAACGCGGGCGCAACCCACCGCAACCAGCCGATGCTCGATGTCGATGAAAAAACCTTCGACCGGATTTATGCGGTCAACGTGAAATCGCTGTACCACATGGCGCAGGCCGTGGTGCCGCTGATGCGTGAGCGCAAGGCGGGCGTCATCCTTAACGTGGGCTCGGTGGCGGGCATTCGTCCCCGTCCTGGCCTCACCTGGTACAACGGATCGAAGGGAGCGGCCAACATGCTGTCCAAGTCGATGGCGGTTGAACTGGCGCCGGACGGCATCCGCGTGAATGCAATCTGCCCGGTGATGGGAGCGACCGCGATGCTGGCCGACTTCATGGGCGTGCCGGATACGCCGGAGAACCGCGCGCGCTTCACCGCGAGCATCCCACTTGGCCGTCTGTGCGAACCGCATGACGTGGCGAACGTTGCCGTTTTCCTCGCCAGTGACGCGTCGGAATTCCTGACTGGTATCGAAATGCCTGTCGATGGCGGCCGCGTCATCTGAGCCTCACACCTTTCTATTTTTCGGAAATCAGTCATGAAAATCCGCGCAGCCGTGTTGCATGAAGTAGGAGCTTCAGCGCCTTTCGCCCAAAGCCAGCCACTGAAGATCGAAGAGCTCGACCTCGATCCGCCCGGCCCGGGCGAAGTGCTGGTCAAGATCAAGGCGGCAGGCCTTTGCCACTCGGACCTGTCAGTCATCAACGGCGTACGGCCGAGGCCAGTCCCGATGGCCCTGGGGCACGAGGCGGCAGGCGAAGTCGTCCAATTGGGCGAGGGCGTCACCGACCTCAAGCCTGGCGACCAGGTTGTGCTGGTGTTCGTGCCAAGTTGCGGGCATTGCATGCCGTGCGCGGAAGGCCGGCCGGCGCTGTGCGAGCCGGGTGCTGAATCGAACGCAAAGGGCACCTTGCTGTCGGGCGCGCGCCGCATCCACCAGCACGCGCACGACATCAACCACCACGTCGGCGTATCCGCCTTCGCGGACCATGCGGTCGTGTCGCGCAACTCATGCGTCAGGATCGACGCCGACATCGACCCGGCTGAAGCAGCCCTGTTCGGCTGCGCGGTACTGACCGGGGTAGGTGCGGTGATCAACACGGCGCGCGTACAGGCGGGCACAACCGTCGCCGTTCTCGGCCTTGGCGGGGTGGGGCTGTGCGCCATGCTGGGTGCGCTGGCGGCCGGCGCACGCCATGTCATCGCCATTGACCTCCATGACAGCAAGCTCGAAGTAGTCAGGTCGCTCGGCGCGACCGCAACGGTGAATGCCCGCGACCCGGATGCGATCGATAAAGTCAAAGCCCTCACTGGCGGCGGCGTGGACTACGCGTTCGAGATGGCCGGTTCGGTGCAAGCGATGGAAGCGGCTTACCGCATGACACGGCGCGGCGGCATGACCGTGACCGCAGGGTTGCCGCCTCCGGGGCATAACTGGCCGTTGCAGCAGGTGAGCCTGGTAGCCGAAGAGCGGACCGTCAAGGGAAGCTACATCGGCTCATGCGTGCCATCGCGCGATATCCCGCGCTACATCGGCCTTTACCAAGCCGGCAAGCTGCCCATCAACCGCCTGATGGGAGAGCGCCTGGCGCTGTCCGACATTAACCGTGGGTTTGACCGGCTCGATGCGGGCGAAAGCTTGCGGGACCTGATTGTGTTTTGAACCTTGAGCCGGACGGGTACGCGTCGGAACGCTTCCCTAAGGCGGCGATACGTTCATGCTGCAGATTCTTGCCGCCACTTCTTCAACTATGCGCTGCACCAGTACATCGTACCGCAGCGGATGGTGTAACGTCGATCTCTGCGCGCCCTTACTCACCACCGCTGCCTGACATGGGGCGACAGGTAGAACTGCTGCGGTCTGTCGTCGGGCCGCAGCAATGTCCTCATGAAGTTGGCTGACATCTCTACGCTTGCGTGGATCGGGACGGCTACATTGTGCGTCGGCCCAACAACTGCAAGCGAGCCGCAAGGAGTTAAACGCTTCGTTTTTCTATCATTGACCGAACGTGCGCCCACCCGGCAATCGTGCTGCTCTTTGACGCCAGCTCCGGTTTTTCCCGCACTACTTCGGCGATAAGCGCGTCGATGCTGGCAAAGTGGACTCTGGTTTTGTCTCGAATCGATTTGCTAATTAGGGACGTAATGAGGATCATATCGCCCTCCTCATCGTAAGGGATTATTAGCGCAGGATACTTATCCAACTCTTGAGGATACCAGTTTGCCATTGTGGCAAGCACCACTCTGCCAATCCCCTTCGACGCCTCGTCTAATCCGCGATCGCTAAGTTCCTTGAGCGGTCGCTCCACGTCAAGCGGGTCGCCATCTGATCGCATGACGTGGCTCATTACTAACTCGCCCTTATCGTTTACGTAAATCGCCATGTATGGTATTTGCATTTTTCCTCCGCAATTGTGTGAAGTGAGGGGAGTCGATCTCCCCGTTTCAGCATACTGACACTCTACTAGGGTGCATCTTTGCCAACATTTCGGGCTGTAGTCAGACACGCGGCGTGGCGCTCTGCTACGCGCTCACGGCAGGCACGAACTGTTCGATAGTCGGCGCCCATTTTCTCTTGAGCGGTGCACTGTTCGTTCTCGACCTCGCTAATTTCCCAGCAAATTTGAACCAGTTCATCATAAGTCTTGCCGTCTTGCGTTGATCCTTCGCCCCGATCATTGTCTGCGCAAAAGATGCCAAACGTGGTGCAAAAGTTCCACGTGGGGATGGAAGGGTTCCAAGGGCGCGGCGGTGTGAACTGATCCGCAGGGTCGAGAGGTAGCGGAGCGGGTCGTGGTGCCGTACAAACCAACCCTAACGGACTGTAGACGCACGTCGGTGGCTTTATCTCAACGACTGAAATGGGGGCAGTGGAGGGAGGGAGATCAGGTTCAACCTCTGGCGCAGTCTGCCATTCGTAGTTAAACGGAGGAAAAAAAGTATTGCCCGATTCAGGCTCACTTTCCGGTGGCCCGATAGTTACTTTCTGATAATTCCATTCATCTTCCTGGTCGGCCGCTACGTTTGTTGCAGGAGTCCACGAGCCAGTGTCATATTCCCAATGATCTGACGGCGAGTCCCAAGTCGCCTCGCTACCACCGTGATAACCTCCGTCATCCTCCTTGGGAAGATACCTGCATTCTTCGCCCTCGGTGCACGGATTTTGTTCGTCACCATTGTTGTTGACGGTATGCACGCCCCCGCCTTTATCGCCCCCCGCGCCGACGCCGTCGGCACTATTGCGAGCATTCGCCGCCGCTACCGCTGAGTGGTACGCGTTCTTCGCGTGCTCCTGCACTTCTTGGGCGACAGTGTGCAATGCGCGATTGAAAATGTCTACAGAACGATAGAAATCCTCGGTGGGCTGCGTGGCGCCGGGCTGTCGCATGTATACCATCGCTTTCAGACCACTGCCCATATCGCGGAATGATATATCTGCATCCTTCGGTGCGTAGGCGCGGATCGGGAAGCACTCTAGAGCGGTAGTCTTAGAACCCATGTAGCAAAGGCTGGCGTGGGTTCGCGTGAATGCCACCCAGCTTGCAGTGGCGGTCACAGGAGAAACCCAGTTGCCTCGGACAATATGGAGAACATGGCCGGCCTTCGCCGGAAGCGTCGCAACCTTACAAGTCTTAACGTCTATGTCCGTGCAAACCGTCACCGTCGCCGGCATGGGAGTAGTCTGGGCAGCGCAGCTGGCACCCCATGTTATTGTCAACATTCCTACTACTTCGGCTATTCGATTTTTCATATTTTTCCCGAGAAAATATACAAAAGTGATTAAGAATGCAAAAGTATGAAAGGAATAACTGATGGGGACGTTGTGCGATGTCCAACGTGCGTGCCGCCCATTGCCGCGTAAATTCCTCTCTTCGCTCCGCGAGGCCCCGTTATCGGACCTCGGTGCACACTGGCGTCGGTGCGATGATCAACGCGGCGCGCGTCCAGGCGGGCACAACCGTCGCCGTTCTCGGCCTTGGCGGGGTGGAGCTGTGCGCCATGTTGGGGGCGCTGGCGGCCGGCGCACGCCACGTCACTGCCATCGACCTGCATGACAGCAAGGTCGTAGGCGCCAGGTCGCTCGGCGCGACCGCAACGGTGAATGCCCGCGACCCGGATGCGATCGATAAAGTCAAAGCCCTCACTGGCGGCGACGTGGACTACGCGTTCGAGATGGCCGGATCGGTGCATGCGATGGAAGCGGCTTACCGCATGACGCGGCGCGGCGGCATGACGGTGACCGCAGGGTCAAGCTACGTCTTGGTTGCGATCACGCAATGGCGATGTGATAGCGATACCTACAATGATGACGTTGCTCGCGGCTCGGTCGCGCAAACGCACAGTAATTGGATCGCGCATGATATCGCCGCATTACGCTCCCTCTGTCCGGGTGCCACCTTCAGCCATCGCTGTTGCAATGTCGTCCTCCACGGCGGCGATATCTGCAGCCTGGGCGTATGCATGGATGACGATTCGCGCGCACGTTCTTTCTAATTTCGGGCAATGCCATACCTGTACGATATTCGGCAGGCTTACGTCGAGGTCGGTGGCACGGATCCGGCCCTGCTGCACATCCGAGGAATGCCCACCTTTGGTGTCTTTTTGGACAATCGTTGGCCGCTCCTACGCGCGGTGTTGAGCGAAATGCAGTGGCAGAACCGGGTCTCGGTAATGTTGCCCCACTTGGTTGTCCTGGAAATAGTCATCTCAACAAATGGCTTGCGAGCCGCCTTGACAACGCTATGGGGTAGTTGTGCTCACCAGGCAGTGAGGCAAGCGGCACCGTACCCAAGGGCAGCTCTATTCGAAACACTGGAGCGCAATGATGAGTAGTCGCAGCTGGATTGTTACTGCAATCTTTTTCCCATTGTCAGTTCATGCGGGCCCGTACGTGTACCCATTCAATGCGATGACGGGGGAACAGGTGGTCGGCAAGCTGTCAAAAGCGCAGTCCACCGATATTGATTACATCGAGCGCGACATGACCCATAGCTACGTAAACGGAGTGAAGGATGCGACCCAAGGGAGCATCTGGTGCTTTACTGGCTCCATTCTCCCGCATGAGTTGAACATCGAACTTGCATCGTCTATCAAGGCAACCCGTTCGGCCCGTGAGCTCAAGAAAAATGCTGCCCCGCTGTTACTCGATGAGCTGAGCAGGCGTTATCCGTGCAAACCTGGAAAAGGAGGACAGCCGTGAAACCAATTGCCGTTAGCGGAGGACACAGGCCGACCTATGCTGCGCTTGAAGTTGCCTATCCATCCAAGAGTATGCCCCGCGCACAACTATATGAGGAACTAGGAATAGGTGAATTGACGAACAAGGCCGAGTACGAAAACACCTGTGCGATTCGCTTGAGCTACGCCGTCACGAAGGCTGGTTTGGCGTTGCGAAAGGGTGGCCTCCGAATCAATAAAGGGGTCCACAAGGGAAAGCGAATCGAGCCAAGTATGAGGAAGCTGGCGGAGCACCTGGCTGAGATGTGGGGGCCGCCGGAGCGGTACGCTTCTGAAGAGGCCGCGAGGAGCGGGATCGGGCGGCGAAAGGGCGTCGCCGCGTTCTTCTTTGGCGAGATACTTCCGCTCGCGGGAGCCCAGGGCCACATTGACATCATTAAGGCGAGTGCCAACGGCTACTTTCAATGTGCCGGCGCATGCTTCTTTGGGCCCAAGAACAAAATCTGGTTTTGGCCGCTGCGCTAAAAGAGCCAGTTGTGGCACGCCCAGGCTTTCTTTTCAATGTTAGCAGTGCGGACCCAGCGGATTGCCTACCGCGCCAGATGCGGCAGGCACAGGTTCAGACAAGGCGTGCAAGATACCGCAGGCCTTGGATGAGTCCGCTGCGCTGCATCGCCCCCGCAGCTGCCGAAGCTGGGTTTCCAAAGCGGTCAGCGAGGCAATCCGGTCGACGACATGGTTGATATGCTTGTCGAGAAGCTCGTTGACGCCGTCGCAGTCCTCGTCCGGCTTGTCCCTGAAATTGAGCAGTACGCGCACCTCGTCCAAGGTCATGTCTAGCGCCCGGCAATGCCGGATGAACAGCAGCCGCTCGACGTGGGCCTCCCCGTAGGTACGGTAATTATTGGACGAGCGCATGGGCGGGGCGAGCATGCCGATGCGCTCGTAGTAGCGAATGGTTTCAACCTGGCATGACGTACGATCCGCCAGTTCACCAATTTTGAAGTTGCCTGCCATATTTACCAATCCCGGCCGTATGTGCTTGACCCTGTAGCGACTACAGGGTGTGTAATGCAACTATACACTTAACCGGGATCACGCGAATGACCTCAACCGACACGCAATGCTGCAGTAAGAGCTGTGCCAGCGCAGCCTCGACGGCCACCATCGACCAGGACACCCCGATGGCAGACCCTGCGGGAATCGGCTCATCGTTTTCTATCCAGAACATGGATTGCCCGACGGAAGAAGCACTTATCCGCGACAAGTTATCAGGACTGGCGGAGGTGTCGGGCCTGCACTTCAACCTCCTTCAACGCCGCCTGACGGTCATCCACACCGGTTCGCAGGACGTGGTGATGAAAGCGCTTCTTGCCATCGGGATGGATGCAGTGCCGCTCGGGGAAGAGGGCCCGGGAAAAGATGCAGCCGCGGCCGTTCATGAAGGCAGCAAGCTCAAATGGCTGAAACTTGGCGCTGGCGTAGTCCTTGCCGCCGCCGCGGAAGCCGCCGCGTGGACCACCGGTTCGGACATCTCGCCGTTGGCGATCGCACTTTCCCTCGCCGCTATCCTGCTGACCGGGGTATCCACGTACAGGAAGGGCTGGATTGCACTACGTAACGGCAATCTCAACATCAACGCCCTGATGACGATTGCAGTTACCGGCGCGGTCCTGATCGGGCAGTGGCCTGAAGCGGCCATGGTGATGGCGCTGTTCGCGCTCGCCGAGGCCATCGAGGCGATGTCGCTGGACCGGGCGCGAAATGCGATTCTGGGCTTGATGGCAATGACACCCGATAAAGCGACCGTGTGGCAGGACGATGGCCAATGGCTGTCGGTCGATGCCGCGGGCGTGGCCATCGGGGCGCAGGTGCGCGTGGGCCCGGGCGAGCGGATCGCCCTCGATGGAATCCTCGAGGAAGGCCAATCCAGTGTCAACCAGGCGCCAATTACCGGTGAAAGCATGCCTGTCACAAAGGAGAGCGGCGACCAGGTCTTTGCCGGCACCGTCAACGAGGCGGGCTCATTCGTCTACAGGGTCACCGCGCTGCAAACCAATTCAACGCTGTCGCGCATCATCCGCGCCGTCGAGGAAGCGCAAGGATCGCGCGCGCCCACGCAGCGGTTTGTCGACCGTTTCGCCCGGGTCTACACACCGATCGTGTTCGCAGCGGCGCTCGGCGTCATGCTGGTGCCACCGCTGGCGTATGGCTTCGACTGGCTGCCCTGGATTTACAAGGCGCTCGTCCTGCTGGTGATTGCCTGCCCATGTGCGCTGGTCATTTCAACGCCGGTGGCGGTGGTGAGCGGCCTGGCTGCGGCAGCCCGGTCCGGCATCCTGATCAAAGGCGGCGCCTACCTTGAAGAGGGCCACAAGCTGCGTGCGCTGGCACTGGACAAGACCGGCACGATTACGCAGGGCGTTCCGTCCGTCACCGATACGGTGCCGCTCGAAGGCGGCGACACGGACTGGATGCGCATCGCCGCTTCGCTTGCCGCGCGTTCCGGTCACCCGGTGTCGGCCGCGATCAGCCGCCACTGGGCCGCTACGCATGCGCAGCTTCCCTTGCATGAGGTGGCCAATTTCAACGCGCTTGCCGGACGCGGCACCAGCGGCAGCATCGAAGGCAAGGACTACTACCTTGGCAATCATCGGCTGCAGGAGGAGCTGGGCATTTGCACCCCGGCGATGGAGGAGGTCCTTAACCTGATCGAAGCGGAAGGCAAGAGCGCGGTCGTGGTCAGCAGCCAGGACACGCCGCTGGCCGTCATCGGCGTTGCCGATACGGTTCGCACCGCAAGCCGCCAGGCGATTGCGGAACTGCATGCACTCGGTATCCGCACCATCATGCTCACCGGCGACAATGCCCTCACCGCCGCGGCCATTGCGCGCGACGTCGGCATCGACGAAGCGCATGGCAACCTGCTGCCTGAAGAAAAACTGGAAGCCATCAACAGGGAGATGGCGATCTACGGGCATGTCGGCATGGTGGGCGATGGCATCAACGACGCGCCGGCGCTTGCCAGGTCGAGCATCGGTTTCGCCATGGGCGTGGCGGGAACCGATACAGCGCTGGAGACGGCGGACGTAGCGCTGATGGATGACGATCTGCGCAAGATCGCCACTTTCGTGCGCCTCAGCCGCAAGACCGCGGCGGTGCTGCGCCAGAATATTATCGTCGCGCTGTCGATCAAGCTGGTGTTCCTGATCCTGGCGCTTGCCGGTACCGCCACCCTGTGGATGGCGGTGTTTGCGGATATGGGCGCGAGCCTGCTGGTGGTGTTTAACGGGCTGCGGCTGCTTCGCGAGGCGCCGTTGCCGCAGCAAGCCGATGCCGGGTTGGACTAGTCCTTCGTCTCAGTCTAGATCCGCGGCGTCGTGGCGCTCGGGAACTTGTTCTTCCGGTTCGCCGCGCACGCGGTTGACCTTGCGGCCGCGGATAACCGCAGGGCGTGCGCCGATCTCATCGGCCCAGCGTTTGACGTTCCTGTACTCGTGCACCGACAGGAACCCCGCCGCGTCGTACAGTTCTCCGCGCACCATGCCGCCGTACCACGGCCAGATCGCCATGTCGGCGATGGTGTACTCATCGCCCGCAACGAAGCGGTTGGTGGCGAGTTGCCGGTCGAGCACATCCAGCTGGCGCTTGGTTTCCATCGCGTAGCGGTCGATCGGATATTCGAGCTTGTCGGGCGCATAGGCGTAAAAGTGGCCGAAACCGCCGCCCACGAAGGGGGCCGAGCCCATTTGCCAGAACAGCCAGTTGAGCGTTTCAGTGCGCGCCGCTGTTTCCGTCGGCAGGAAGGCGTTGAACTTCTCGGCGAGATACACCAGGATCGAACCGGACTCGAACACGCGCTGCGGTGTATCGCCGCTGTGGTCGACCATCGCCGGTATCTTCGAATTTGGGTTGATCTCCACAAAGCCGCTTGAGAACTGGTCGCCTTCGTTGATACGGATGAGCCAGGCATCGTATTCGGCGCCGGAATGGCCGAGCGCGAGCAGTTCTTCCAGCATGATCGTTACCTTCACCCCATTGGGCGTCGCCAGCGAATAGAGCTGGATCGGATGGTTGCCGACCGGGAGTACCTTTTCATGGGTTGCGCCGGCCACCGGGCGGTTGATGTTCGCAAACGTGCCGCCGGATGAGGCTGGCGGAACCCAGACAGCTGGCGGAACATACCTGGCTTGATCAGTCATCAATATCTCCTTTAACCAATAATCTGGAACATTCTAGCCGGAGCCGCGATTTGGCACAGGCGGCCCCACGCCCGGGCTCGCGTACAATCGGCTCGTCAAGCAACGGGCAAACATATTGAACGAGGGGGGTGCCGTGGAAATTCCAGAGCCGCTCAGGGAAACCGTACAACAATGGGTCGAGGCCTACGAGGCGGCAGACGCCGGCCGTCTGGCTTCGCTATACGCCGAGGATGGCATCATTTTCCTTCCGGCCGGCCAACGCTTGCAGGGCCGTGAAGCGATCGCAAAGCATTACAGCGCAATGCTCCCGCAAAAGGAGCGCGACAAGCCGCGCATGACTCCGCGTAAGTTTTTCTTTTTCCCGCCGATTGCCCACGCCACCGCAACGGCGACCGGCAGGCATGGCGAAAAACACTCGGTCATCGACATCCTGTCGCAGCAGCCGGACGGAAGCTATCTGTTCGTGTGCTCGTCGTGGACTTTCAAATAGCACATCAGGTCAGCTCATCTGTTTATAATCGCGGTCTGAGAAGGCAGACAGTCATTGTCACGGCCTCATATTTAGGGGACATTTTTATATGCAAGAATTAGTCAATACCATCAACGGGATCATCTGGAGCCCGGCCCTGATCGCGCTATGCCTTGGCGCCGGGCTGTATTTTTCGATCCGCTCGCGATTCCTGCAGGTGCGGCATGCGCGTGAAATGACCCGCCTGATGATCGATGGTAAGGCGTCAGACCAGGGCGTATCGTCGTTCCAGGCGCTGACAATGACGCTGGCAGGCCGGGTCGGAACCGGCAATATCGCCGGCGTGGCCACCGCCATTACGTTTGGCGGACCTGGCGCGGTATTCTGGATGTGGGCAGTCGCCTTCCTGGGCGCCAGCTCGGCGTTTGTCGAGTCCACCTTGGGCCAGGTCTATAAAGAGCCGATCAACGGCCAGTACCGCGGCGGTCCGGCCTTCTACATCGAAAAAGGCCTGGGCATGAAATGGTATGCCTGGATTTTTGCGATCGCTACCGTCTTTGCGACCGGCTTGTTACTGCCAGGCGTGCAGGCCAATTCGATCGGGTCAGGGCTGCAAACTGCGATGGGCATTGATCCGAATGTCACCGCTGCCATTCTTGCCATCGCACTGGGCTTCATCATTTTCGGCGGCGTCAAGCGCATCGCTACCTTCGCCGAGATCGTCGTCCCGTTCATGGCGCTTGGCTACATCATCGTCGCCTGCGTGGTGATTCTCCTGAACCTGCACCAGTTGCCGGGCGTGCTCAAGCTGATCTTCAGCTCCGCGTTTGGCCTCGATGCCGGTTTTGGCGCCATGATCGGCATGGCAATCCAGTGGGGTGTGAAGCGCGGCGTCTATTCGAACGAAGCGGGGCAGGGCACCGGACCGCACGCGTCGTCCGCCGCCGAGGTCACGCACCCGGCCAAACAAGGCCTCGTGCAAGGCTTCTCGGTGTATATCGACACCTTGCTGGTGTGCTCGGCCACCGCATTCATGCTGCTGATTACCGGCCAATACAATGTTGAAGGCGCCGGCGGCAAGGCAATTTACACCGGCGTTCAGGGTGTGGCGGCAGGGCCGGGTTACGTGCAGACCGCGCTCGAGAACGCACTGCCAGGTTTCGGTTCGGTGTTCGTGGCGATCGCCTTGTTCTTCTTTGCCTTCACCACGATCGTGGCGTACTACTACATCGCCGAAACGAACATCGCTTATATCAACCGCAAGGTGCATCGTCCTTGGCTGACGTTTGCGCTCAAGGTCGCCATGATGATCGCGACCGTGTATGGCACGGTCAAGACGGCGGATATGGCCTGGGCGCTTGGCGACATTGGCGTGGGCTTGATGGCCTGGCTGAACCTGGTGGCGATCCTGCTGTTGCGGAACGTGGCCTTCAAGTGCCTGAACGATTACGAAGCGCAGAAAGCCGCTGGCCTGGACCCGCAATTCGACCCCGTGGCGATGGGCATCGATAATGCAGATTACTGGAAAGTGCGTGCGGCCAAGCGCCTGGAATCGATGGCTGGCGCCGATGGCAAGGCGGCCTTGAAAGTTGGCAGCTAAAAAAATCGCGGCATTATAGCGACGAAAAAACGCCCCTGGAATCCAGGGGCGTTTGTCATTGTGGCCGTGTTGAGAACCGAATATCAGCGCGCAGCGGTGACGCTGCCAATACCCGACACCGATTTATTCACGATGCGCGGGTTACCGTAGTACGTCAGGTTGCCCATGCCTTCGACATTGGCCGTCAGCTTTTCGCTCGCATGAATCGACACTGCGCCGATACCTTCAAAACTGACATCCGCTTCCTGCGCGATCAGCGCTTTGGTATCGACCTCGCCAACGCCTTCGGCTTCAATGCGCAGGTGGCGCACCTTGCCATTAATGACCAGGCTGCCGGCGCCGGCATAGTCTACATCGAGGCGGTCGCTCTGGATGTTGTTTAGCCGCGCCAGGCCCGCCCCTTCGCCTTCAAATGCGGATAGGGACGGCATCGAGATGACGATGCGGTCGTGCTTCCTGACGTTCTTGTTCCCGTCGTCACTCATGCCGATGCGCAGCTCACCGTTGACGACCTTGGTGGTAACGCGGTTGATGAATTTGGCGTCGCCCTGGACGGAAACCGCGAAAGGCTTGCCCGCATCGACGATCAGGTTCATCGGTCCCGAGATCGCAATCTTCTTGAACTGTCCTACGTTGCGGGTCTGTTCGTCGGCGTGCGCGGTGACTGATGCAAGGCACAGAAGAAGGGCGAGGGTTGGACGCAGCATGGGTTTTTCTCCGGGTTGATAAGGTATGCATGGATTCTATCCAGCGCCATTTTTCGGTCCATGCTTTTGCGATGAACTGCAGAAAACACAGGGCAAACGGTTCGGTAGTGAGTAAATGATTGCATCTATCGCAATTAAATTTCCTGGATATGCCGATACGGTTGAGTTCGCTTCAATCGCGCGGATGCCCCGATCGTAGTAGACTTTGCCGTTTGGAATTTGTAACGCGGAAAGTTTTAACTTTGCGACATTCGTTGAAACCACGCTGGGGAACTACCGTGGCGTCATCAGTACTTGCACCGACCTGGGGTAACGCGATCTTGGCATAAGCCGTTGGCGCAGCCTGCAAGGAAAGCAAGAGATTGAAGGGATAGCATGAGTAAGAACATACTGGAAACACTCGCCGACCTGGCTGAGGACAGGGTGCGCGAGGCCCGGAAAGTACAGCGGGCCAAGCAGAAGCGCTGGCACCTGATTTGTGGGGAGCTGTATATGCACCCGGCCCAGGGAAAGATATCGATCGCCCGCAGCAGCGCCGAACGGATGAGCGCTACACGGTGGCGCACAGTGATGGTCCATGCCGTGCAGCGCGGGGATGCGAAAGTCCTCGAGGCGCTCGCTGAGCGTCTCGGAAAGAGCGAACTGGCGGCCAGTATCTTGCGTGCGAAAGGATATGGCGCCCACGGCCAGTCAATCGACCTGACCGTGCGCGACATTCCCAGCCGGCACGAGTAAGCCCGCGCTGCTACCAGCGCCGCATGGCCTTGCCGGTACGTTGCTTGACACCGCGCGCGCTGAACTTGCGCCAGAAGTAGCCTGCCAACGCCATCATGATCATCTTACGCATATAAAACTCCTCGTTAGCCATCGTGCATAGCTCATCTTAATGCAGGTGATGCGTCGATGAGGTAGGTACACCGGATGGATGCGCGTGGGACTTCTCCGACCTGGTTCCCAAATAGAACGTTTCGGTGCGTGTTAAAAACACTCGCATGGATTGTCTAAGCCTTGTGTCATCTGACATACTTTCGCCTATGCGAAGTGCATAGAAATGTGTCACAGTACGTAGAGGCCGCTAGTATCGCTGCGACTACCACGCGCCGCGGCTGCGGTAGCATTTACCTGACTGAGAGAACATCGTGACGCCGCTTCCGACCGTGACCTCGCCAGTTCATGCATTAATCGTTGACGGCGATAGCGGTACGCGCGCGGCATTAACAAACTATCTCACTGAGAATGAAATTCTTGTCAGCACGATGCCTGACGGACCCAGCCTTGCCGATGCCCTGCAACGCGAAACCTTCGACGTGCTGATCCTCAATCCGAAACTCGCGGATGAGGACAGCATGCTGGTGGTGCGCCGCGTGCGCGATCATTGCGACATTCCGATCATCGTCATTACCGGGCGTAATGAAGAAGCCGACCGCGTGCTGTGGCTGGAACTGGGCGCCGATGATTACCTGGGCAAGCCGTTTTCCTTGCGCGAACTGCTTGCGCGGATACGCGCCTTGCTGCGCCGTTCGCGCACCCATCAGTCGGTGGCGCAAGGCCTCGCGCGGGTGAGGGCGTATCGCTTTGCCGGTTGCGAACTGCACGTCTGGCTGCACCGGCTGGTGGCGCCGGACGGTAAGGTCATTGCGCTGACCAATGCAGAGTTCCACCTGCTAACGGCTTTCCTCGCCGCACCCCAGCGTGTGCTATCGCGCGAACAATTGCTGGACCTGTCCCGCCTCCACAGCGCCGAGGTGTACGACCGCGCCATCGATGTCCAGGTCGGCCGCTTGCGCAGGAAGCTCGAATCGGCATGCCTGCAAGATGGCCTGATCCATACCGCGCGCGGGGCCGGGTACGCATTGAATGCTGCGGTCGATATCATTCATTAAGCCAGGGACACGGCGCGGCCAGGCACCGGCTATTTGCCGTCTAGCATGTCAAGGTCCACGGAAAGCGTCGCCCGATGATGCCTCACTGCAGCCACGGCCTCGGCCCTTACCTCATCGCGGCTGCGCCCTGCGATTGAGGGCTGGCGTGCAACCGTCGCGGACGACCCGGTCGCCGCGCCACGGGTATCTCCAACCTGCATCGCCACGCTTCTTGTGGGCGCCGGCACCGCTGGCGGCGGCTGTTTTTGCGGCGCTGCGCTGCCCGGTCCGGCAGCCTCGGTTGGCGGCGGGACGTTGGCGTTGGCCGGCGCATGCTGTCCCATGCTTGACGGGGAAAAGGCCGCGGCGCTGAGCAAGGCCAGCACCTTGAGGGCGGAATGAAATTTCATGATGTTCTCCTGTTCGTGGCAAATCGAATCCAGCATTGCAGGACCGAGGATGATCCGCGAATGTGGCGCCCTCATGTCGGCAGCCGGCGCGAATATTTCATCTGACACAGTGCGGCCATGCAGGGCTTGCACCAAGGCGGGAGCTGGCGCACTTTTCCAATAGTTGTATTCCGATGGGTTCTGGTCCTACGGCCGGGCGCGGTGTGATCTGACGGTGCTCGCGATATCGGGCACTAGAATGGTCAGTGTCTTGCGGACATCAACTAATCTGGAGGAACCATACTATGCAACATACCCTAGTCGCTGTATTTGATAACAGCACCGACGCCCAAAAGGCGATGGATGACCTGCTGGCTTCCGGCTTTAGCCGCTCCGATGTACGCCTGTCCAATGACACCTTGCGCACCGGCGCCACCACCTCGGCAACGAGGACCGATGAGGATGAGTCCTTTGGCGACAGCATCAAGAATTTCTTCGCCGACTTGTTCGGCAGCGACTCCAGCGATCGCTCTTCGATGTACTCGGACGCTGTATCGCGCGGCAACTGCGTGCTCACCGTGACGACACAAAGCGAACCTGAAGTCGAACGCGCGGCAGACGTGGTCGAGGCACACGGCCCGATCGATATCGACGAGCATCACGATATGCCGATGGGCGGCAACTCCGATATGCGCTCGGCGGCCATGGCGCGCGGCGCGCAGCAAACCTCGCAGCAGTCGATGTCGATGCAGTCCGGCAGCGGCGCGTCCATGGGGAGCGGCACCATGTCGTCGCAGGGCACGTCCACCGGCAGCTCGCGCCAGTTCGCCGAGACCGATACCCAGGCAATCCCGGTCATGCGTGAAGAACTGAAGATCGGCAAGCGCGAAGTCCAGCGCGGCGGCGTGCGCATCTTCTCGCATGTCGTCGAGGAACCAGTGAGCGAAGACCTGAGCCTGCGCGAAGAGCATGTGTCGGTGCAGCGCCGCGCCGTCGACCAGCCAATCGATCCGGCTGACGTCCGCGCATTCAAGGATACGACGATCGAAATGCGCGAGAGCGCAGAAGAAGCGGTGGTGCAAAAATCGGCCCGCGTGGTCGAGGAAGTCACGATCGGCAAGGAAGTCACCAACCGTGAAGAGCACATCCGCGACACGCTTCGCCATACTGAAGTCGAAGTCGAGAAGCTGGCCGGCTCCAATGATGACGATTATTATCGTTCGCACTGGAACAGCAACTTCGCAAGTTCGGGCAAGTCGTATGACGATATCGCGCCAGCGTATAGGTACGGCAGCGAGATGCGCCGAAACGAACTATATCGCGACCGCCCATGGGAGGATGTCGAAACCGATCTTCGCTCTGACTGGACTCAGCGCAATCCTGGCTCGATCTGGGAAAGCATCAAGGCTGCCGTCCGCCATGGCTGGAATCGTTTGACTGACTAATTCCCCGGCCAGACCGGAAAAAGGGCGTTCCATTTGCGTGGAGCGCCCTTTTTTCGACTCAACCACCGGTACGGAACATCAAGGATGAGCGATGTCACTCAAGGAACGAATCCGCAACTGGGCCAGGTCGGTCAAACGGGAAGCCGTGGTCCTGTGGTTCGCTTACAAGCATCCAGGAACGCCCATGCTGGCCAGGGTGCTGTGCATCGTGGTTGTCGGGTACGCGCTCAGCCCTATTGACCTGATTCCCGACTTTATTCCCGTGCTGGGCTACCTGGATGACGCCCTGCTGCTGCCGGCCCTGATCTGGCTGGCGATCAGGGTGATACCGGAGGACGTGTTCCAGGCCTGCCGGTTGCGCGCCGACGAGTGGATGGCGCGCGAAGGCAAGAAACCACGCAGCTATCTCGGCGCTGCCCTGGTCATTGCAATCTGGCTGGGTTCCGGGTGGGCGATATGGCATTACTGGGCGGCTCCCTGGTTCGCGCGCGCCTAGCATCCCCGGCTATAAAAAAATTTCCGGTTGGTATCACACAGACAACGTGCATACATGTATATTCTCTTCGCCGTCACGCCAAAACGGTAAGTAGTGACGTTGGCCAACCGTATTCAAGTGTCCATCACGTGATAAAGAATTCAGCCGACTGGCTCGGGCGGCGCCTTCAATGGGCCGGCCCGTACGCGATCTTCTTGCAGATGACCCTTATTGGCATGGCGGCGCTGTCGTTGTCGCGCCTGGCGCTGGTCGGGTGGCAGTGGGAGCGGGTCGAGGCGACCGGCATGCTGGTCAATGTCATGCTGCAGGGCTTGCGCGCCGACTTGATCTTGCTGGGTTATCTCTCCGTGATTCCCGTCTTGCTGATGCTCCCATTAACGTGGGCGTTGCCGGCGCGGACCCTGAAGATCGTTTTCACGTCGTGGGCCACCATTGCCCTGCTGCTGATCGTCTTCATGGAACTGTCGTCGCCGCAGTTCATCACGCAGTTCGATGTGCGGCCGAATCGCTTGTTCATCGAATACCTGTTGAACCCGAAAGAAGTGCTGTCGATGCTGTGGGGCGGCTTCCGCCTGACCGTGATCGCCGCCATCGGCTTTTCCGTGCTGCTGGGCGTTCTGATCTTCTATGTACTGCGCGTCGCAGCCGACCGCTCGGTGGCCTGGCCGGCCAAACGTTTATTGCTGACCTGGCCTTTGGTCCTCCTGCTGGTGGCCTTCCAGATCCGCTCCACCACCGCGCACCGCCCGGCCAATCCGGCGCTGTTTGCCATCACCGGCGACGCCATGGTCAATTCGCTGGTCATCAATTCGCCGTGGGCCGTGCTCGATGCGCTGCTGTCGATGCGCAAGGAGGCGAATTCGTCCGAGATCTACGGCGCCTTCCCGCGCGAGAAGGTTTTTGAGACGGTGAAATCGGCGCCCTGGCTGAGGGACGCCGAATTTACCTCGGCAGATTTGCCGACCCTCCATTGGCAGCAAGCGGCAGTGCAGCGCGCCCGGCCGCTGAACCTGGTGATCGTGCTGCAAGAGAGCCTGGGTGCGACATTTGTCGAGTCGCTCGGCGGCATCGGCGTCACCCCGGAACTCGAGAAGCTCAAGCACGACGGCTGGTGGTTCGAGCAGCTGTACGCCACCGGCACCCGCTCGGTGCGGGGCATCGAAGCGGTAGTGGCCGGATACCCGCCAACCCCGGCGCGCAGCGTGGTCAAGCTGTCGATGGCCCAGCAAAACTTCTACACGCTGGCGCTCGGCCTTGGCAAGGAAGGCTATGCGACCGAATTTGTCTACGGCGGCGAGGCGCATTTCGACAATATGCGCAGCTTCTTCACCGGTAACGGTTTCCAGCGGGTGGTCGACCGCAGCGACATGTCGCCGGCGTTCGAGGGCAGCTGGGGCGCGTCGGACGAGGACCTGTTCGACAAGTCACTCGAACGCCTGAACAGCCTTCACCAGGGCGGCAAGCCCTTTTTCAGCCTGATTTTTACCTCGTCGAATCACCAGCCCTTCGAGTTCCCGGACGGGCGCATTGCCTTGCACGATACGCAGAAAGCGACGGTCAACAATGCCGTTAAATATGCCGACTTCGCGTTGGGCAAGTTCATCCGCGAGGCGAAGAAGCAGGACTACTGGAAGGATACGATCTTCCTGATTGTGTCCGACCATGACACCCGCGTGTATGGAAACAGCCTGGTCCCGATCAAGAAGTTCCACATTCCCGGGCTGATTCTCGGCGCAGACATCACGCCAAAACGCATTTCGACCATCGCAAGCCAGATCGACCTGGCGCCCACGCTGCTGTCGCTGATCGGCGTGTCAAGCCAGCATCCGATGATCGGCCGCGATTTTGCGCGCGACAGTACCACGCCGGGCCGCGCGCTGCTCCAGTTCGGCAACTACTTCGCCTGGCTGGAAGGAACCGCAGCAACCATCCTGCAGCCAGGGAAGGGCGCCTTGCTAGCCAGCTACGACGCGGCCAGCGGAAGGCTGGCGATGGCGCCCGGCAAGCCCTCCGCCGCCCAGGTCGATACCGCCATGGCGCACGTGATCCTGCCATCGCTACTGTACCGGGAGCAGCGCTACAAGCTGGCTAAATAGCCGGGCCTGGCGCTGCGATGCTGCGGCAATGATTTACTCGTTGACCTTGCCCCGCAAGGCCTTCACCTGCCCGCTGCGGGTTTTCTCGTCGAGACGGCGGCGCTGCGATCCGCGCGTCGGCCGCGTCGGCCTGCGCACCAGCGGCGCCTCGGCGGCGCTGTCGACCAGCGCCTGCAGCCGGCGCAGCGCATCTTCCTTGTTCTGCTCCAGGCTGCGCGACTGCTGGGCCTTCAGCACCACCACGCCGCCCTGGGTAATCCGCCCGTCGCGCAGCTCCAGCAGGCGCGCCTTGACCGCGGGCGGCAGCGAAGAGGCATTGATGTCAAAGCGAACGTGCACGGCGCACGACACTTTGTTGACGTTCTGCCCGCCCGGCCCCTGCGCGCGGATGGCGCTAAATTCGACTTCTGCTGGGTTGATCGTGACAGTCATCATGCCTGATAGAATTAAACTTACCTGTGTGTATTGGAGCCTTGGTGCACGCATCATAAACCCTGCGGAGCCACGCACGTGACAACCCAACTGTTTCCCGGATTCCGCACGTCGCTGGTGCCGGTCGCGCCTGGCGTGCACATTCATGCCGCCATTGGCGGCAACGGACCACCGCTGCTGCTGTTGCACGGCCATCCGCAAACCCATGTCATCTGGCACAAGGTAGCGCCCGCGCTGTGCGAACGGTTTACCGTCGTCGCCTGCGACCTGCGCGGCTATGGCGACTCGTCCAAGCCCGGCGGCGACCCCGCGCACGCCAGCTACAGCAAGCGCACCATGGCTGCGGACATGCTCAAGGTAATGCGGTCGCTCGGCTTCGCGCAGTTCCGCGTGCTGGCGCACGACCGCGGCGCGCGGGTTGCGCACCGGCTCGCGGCCGACCATCCCCACGCCGTGCAGCGCCTGGTGCTGCTCGACATCGCGCCGACCCTCGCCATGTACGGCAAGACGAACGAAGCATTCGCACGCGCCTATTGGCACTGGTTCTTCCTGATCCAGCCGGCGCCGTTGCCGGAACGCCTGATCGAGGCCGACCCGGCTGCTTACGTGCGCGATGTGATGGGCAGCCGCAGCGCCGGCCTGGCGCCGTTCGACCCGCGTGCGTTGCTGGAATACCAGCGCTGCCTGGCCTTGCCTGGCGCGGCGCATGGCTTGTGTGAAGACTACCGGGCCTCGGCCACCATCGACCTCGAACATGACAGGGCGGACCTGGAGCGCGGCCAGCGCCTGCCGATGCCGCTGCTGGTGCTGTGGGGCGCGCAGGGCGTGGTGCAGCGCTGCTTCGACCCGCTGGCGGAATGGCGCCAGGTGGCAAGCGATGTGTCTGGCGAGGCGCTGCCGTGCGGCCACTATATCCCGGAGGAAGCCCCAGACCGCCTGCTGGCCCGCGCCTTGCCATTCCTTGCAGGAGATGCAGGTTGAGCGGCGCGCGCCAGCCGCTTACGGCGCCGCCAGCACCCGGCGGACAGTGGCATGGGCCATCACCAGCGCCGGATGATCCTGCAGCAGGGCCACATAACGGCGCGCGAAAACGCTGCCGTCGTCCTCCGATACGGACAGCAGGGCGTTCGCCTGCCTGGCGATGGCGCGCACGTCGCTGTCCGTCACGACCTGCTGGTCTGCCAGCTCATCGATCTCGACGATGAATTCGCTGAGCTGGCGCAGCCAGTCGAACTGAGGGTGCCTGGTCAAGAGCTGGAGCAACTGGCCGCCGTCGCCGACGGGCCCCCATTCGCGTTCGTAATTGTTCCGCTCCACTTCAACCAGGCTGCGGTGCAGGTCGCGCAAGGCCCTGGTCAGCGCGTGTAAGGTGTTCTTAGGCATACTTTCCCTTTTCGCAGTCGTGGTTGGTTCAGGTGCCCTTGACGGCCTTGGGTGGGCCGAAGTGTGTCCTGCCATTATGGCAAAGAACACGGCGTCTTACCCGAAACGGGCAATGTAGCCGATAATCCCGTGTGCGCAACTCTTGAATATAAATAATGTCTGGTAGTGAACTTCGCGCCTGTGCGCTGCAGTGCTTGCTCGAAATGGATCCGGCCGTCAAGGCCGACAAGGTGGCGGCCATGGCCGCGGCGTGGAAAGCGGGAGCGCTGGCGCTCGATCCCGACGCAGCCATCGAGGCTGGCGCCACCATTCCCGGGCGCCCGGCAAGGCCCGAACTGGTGCCGCCGCGCCTGGTGGGGCGCCGTTCCATGGCAACCCTGGAAGGGCGGGCAATGCTGATCCACGCGCTGGCCCACATCGAATTCAATGCAACCAACCTCGCCCTCGATGCGCTCTGGCGCTTCGCTGGCATGCCCGCTGGCTACTATACGGACTGGCTACGGGTATCGCGCGAAGAGGCAATCCACTTTTCGATGCTATCGGCGCACCTGCAGGGGCTTGGCTACGGCTACGGCGATTTTTGCGCGCACGACAGCTTGTGGGAAATGGTCGAGAAGACCAGCGGCGACATCGTTGCGCGCATGGCGCTGGTGCCGCGCACCCTGGAAGCGCGTGGCCTTGACGCCATTCCGCCGCTGCGCGCCAAGCTGGCGCAGGCGGGCGACATGGCGGCTGCCAGGATACTTGACCGGATCCTGGAAGATGAAATCGGCCATGTTGCGATCGGCAATCACTGGTATGTCTACCTGTGCGGCCAGCGCGCGCTGGAACCGCGCGCCACCTACGATGTCCTGGCGGCGCGCTATCGCGCCCCGGCGCTGAAGGGACCGTTCAACATCGCGGCGCGCCGCCTTGCCGGCTTTACCGAATCGGAACTGGCCAGCCTGGACTGAGCTGGCCAGCGCGGTCTTACTCTTCGTGGAAGGCTTCTTCGCGCTTCTTGCGCAGCGCAGGCAGCATCACTACCGCCAGTGCCACCACGGCCATGCCCAGCATGGTCGCGCTGATCGGACGCTGCACGAATACCATCGGGTCGCTGTGCGACAGCAGCAGCGCGCGGCGCAGGTATTCCTCCATCATCGGCCCGATAATGAAGCCGAGCAGCATCGGGGCCGGCTCCGCATCGAGCTTGGCGCAGATGTAGCCGAACAGGCCGAACAAGGCCATCAGGCCGACGTCGAATTCCGCATTGTTCAGGCTAAACACGCCGATCGCGCAGAACATCAGGATGGCCGGATACAGGCGGTGGTAAGGCACCATGATCATCTTGACCCACAGGCCGATCATCGGCAGGTTCAGCACCACCAGGAACAGGTTGCCGAACCACATCGAGACGATCAGGCCCCAGAACAGCGCAGGCTGCTCGGTCATCACTGCCGGTCCTGGCTGGATGCCCTGGATGATCATGGCGCCAATCATCAGGGCCATCACAGGATTCGACGGAATGCCAAGGGTCAGCATCGGGATGAACGAGGTCTGGGCGCCGGCGTTGTTGGCCGCCTCCGGCGCGGCAACGCCTTCGATCGCGCCCTTGCCGAACTGCGCCGAGTTCTTCGACACTTTCTTTTCCAGCGAGTACGAGGCAAACGACGCCAGCATGGCGCCGCCGCCCGGCAGGATGCCGAGGGCCGAACCGAGGCCGGTGCCGCGCAGCACCGGTGCGATGATGCGCTTGAAGTCGTCCTTGTTGAGCATGAGCCCGGACACCTTCTTCATCACCAGGTTGCGGGTTTCGTCATGCTCCAGGTTGCGGATGATCTCGCCGATGCCGAACATGCCCATCGCCACGATCACGAAGTTGATGCCGTCGGCCAGCTGCGGCATGTCGAAGGTGTAGCGCTGGGCGCCGGAATTGACGTCGGTGCCGACCAGGCCGAGCAGCAGGCCGAGGATGACCATGCCGATCGCGTGCAGCAGCGAGCCGCTGGCCAGCACGACCGAGGCGACCAGGCCAAGCACCATCAGCGAAAAGTATTCCGCCGGGCCGAACTTGAGCGCCAGGTCAGCCAGCGGCGGCGCGAACAGCGCCAGCAGGATGGTGGCGACGGTGCCGGCAAAGAACGAGGCCAGCGCGGCCGTGGCCAGCGCCTTGCCGGCATTGCCGTTGCGCGCCATCTGGTAGCCGTCGATCGCTGTCACCACCGAGGAGGACTCTCCGGGCAGGTTGACCAGGATGGCGGTGGTCGACCCGCCGTACTGGGCGCCGTAGTAGATACCTGAGAGCATGATCAGCGCCGAAATCGGCGGCAGGCCGAAGGTGGCCGGCAACAGCATCGCGATGGTGGCGATCGGGCCGAGGCCGGGCAGCACGCCGACGGCGGTGCCGACGAACACGCCGATCAGGCAGTACATCAGGTTGGTCAGGGTGAATGCGGTTTCGAGGCCAAGGCCAAGGTTAGCTAAAATTTCCATGTTTTTCTACTTATCCACCAAACCAGGGACCGATGGCCTGCATCGGCAAGCCAAGCAGCTTGACGAAGACCACCACCGCGAAAATCGCCAGGCCGCCGGCCAGCATCGCCGCCTCGGCGAGGCGGAACTTGGCGCTCGCAAATGCGCTCAGCAGCACAATCACCAGCACCGCAGGCACCAGGCCGGCGCCGCGCATCAGGAAGCCGAACAGCAGCACCGCCGACAGGATGATGACCAGTTCCTTGATGTAGAACTTGCCGATCGCTTCACCGGGGCGCAGGAAGGAACGCACCACGGCGATGACGCCGACGAAGGCGAGCAGGCCGCCGAGCACGCTCGGGAAATAGGCAGGGCCCATGCGGCCCGCGGTGCCCATTTCGTAATCCTGGCCGATGATGATCGCGCCAAGGCCGAAGAATAGAAAGATGATGCCGGTCCAAAAGTCCTTTGGATGGCGAATGAATGATGGCACTGCAGTCCCCTTATTGCTTTTTGTAGTCACCCATGGCGCAGGCCCCTTGAACAGGGCCGGCGCCATGGGCCGCTTGTTTCTTGTGCGGGAAACCAGTTTAGTCCGCGTACACGCCTGCCTTGTTGATGATCGCGCCCCAGCGGTCGATTTCCGACTTCAGGTGCGCGCGCAGGGCTTCAGGACGGGCCTTGGCTTCCGGTACCGGCTCGGTGCCCAGGTCGGCAAAACGCTGCTTGACGACCGGGTCTTTCAGCGCCACCTGCAGGGCGCCGGCCAGGGCGTCGATGACCGGCTTCGGCGTGCCCTTTGGCGCGTACAGGCCGTGCCACACCGCCACGTCAAAGCCCGCCAGGCCGGACTCGTTCAGGGTCGGCAGGTCAGGCATGGAGGCCAGGCGCGTCTTGGTCGTGACGCCGTAGGCCTTGATCTTGCCGCTCTTGATCTGGCTGGTGGTGTTGGTGGTCTGGTCGCACATGAAGTCCACCTGGCCGCCCAGCAGGTCGTTCATCGCCGGGCCGGTGCCCTTGTAAGGAACGGTGGTCAGGTCGGTGCCGATAGCCGTCATGAACAGCATGCCGCACAGGTGCGAGGCGGAGCCGACGCCAGCGTTGGCGTAGGTGACCTTGGCCTTGTTGGCCTTCACATAGGCCAGGAACTCTTTCATGTCCTTGGCCGGGAAGTCCTTGCGCGCCACCAGGGTCATCGGCACGTCGGTAATCAGGCCGATCGGCTCGAAGCTGTCGATCGCGTTGTAGCTCAGCTTGCGGTACAGGCCGGGCGCGGTGGACTGGCCGATGTGGTGCAGGAACAGCGTGTAGCCATCCGGCGCCGCCTTGGCCACGCGCGCCGCGCCGATGGTGCCGCCGGCGCCGCCGACGTTTTCGATAATGATCTGTTGCTTGAGCTTGGTACCCATCGACTGGGCCACCAGGCGCGCCACCGTATCGGTCGGTCCGCCTGCGGCGAACGGCACGATCATCGTGATGGTCTTGGTCGGATAGGTCTGGGCGTGGGCCAGTGCGGCGCTGCCGAATAACGCCAGGCAAGCGGCCGCGCGCAAAAGTGTAAGTTTCATCGGGTGTCTTCCTCTAAGCTCTGTTTTAAGTATGGGCGTTCGGCGCTGCCGGACGCAGGGGTTGTTGTACCAGCTAATAGATACATGTGCAACTGTGGAAAACCGCAGTTTGGCCAGATTACGTCGGCGCTCAACTTGCATTCTTTTGTTGCGATATCATGTTGCATTGCACATTATCGGAGTTTCCATGCGCGACGCGCCTGCCGGCCAGCCGGACATTTCTGCCGGCATGGTTCGTTTGCTGGCGTTCGCTTGCGGGCTGATTGTTGCCAACCTATATTACGCGCAGACCCTGGTGGGGCCGATCAGTGCGGCCACCGGCCTGTCGCCGGGAGCGGCCGGCCTGATCGTCACGCTGACCCAGGCCGGCTATTGCCTGGGCCTGCTGTTCATCGTTCCGCTTGGCGACCTGCTGGAAAACCGCCGCCTGGTGGTGCTGGCCCTGGCAGCCAGCGCGCTGGCCCTGGCCACTGCCGCGGCCACCTCCAGCGGCGCGGTGTTCCTGGCCGCGTCGCTGTGCATCGGGCTGGGCTCGGTTGCCGCCCAGGTACTGGTGCCCTACGCCGCCCACCTGTCGCGCGAGGAAACCCGCGGCCAGGTCGTGGGCAAGGTGATGAGCGGCCTGTTGATCGGCATTATGCTGGCGCGCCCGGCCGCCAGCCTGGTCGCCGACCACTTTGCCTGGCAAGCGATTTTCGTGGCGGGCGCGCTGGCGATGGCCGCCCTGGCGCTGGTGCTGAGCCGGCGCCTGCCAAGGCGCATGCCGGCCGCGCCCATCGCCTACCTGGCGCTGCTGCGGTCCATGGTGCGGCTGCTGGCGGCCACGCCTGCCTTGCGCCGCCGCGCGTTCTACCAGGCCGGCATGTTCGGCGCGTTCAGCCTGTTCTGGACCACGGTGCCGATGGCCCTGGCCGGACCGGGGCTGGAGGTGTCGCAAACCGGCATTGCGATTTTTGCGCTGGTTGGCATGGCGGGCGCCGTTGCCTCGCCGATTGCCGGCCGCCTGGCCGACCAGGGGCATACCCGCGTGGCCACCGCGGCCGCGCTGTCGCTGGCGGTGCTGGCGTTTATCTTGCCGCTGGCCATTAGCGGCGGCAAGGTGCTGACCATTGGCGTGCTGGCGCTGGCCTCGATCATCCTCGATATGGGCGTGGCGGCCAACCTGGTACTGGGACAGCGGACGATTTTTGCGCTTGGCGCCGAGGTGCGCAGCCGCCTGAACGGCCTGTACATGGCGCTGTTTTTCGCCGGCGGCGCGCTCGGCTCGGCGCTGGGCGGCTGGGTGTTTGCGGCCTGGGGCTGGCGCGGCGTGCTGGTCGCCGGCCTGTGTTTCCCGCTCGCGAGCCTGGGGTATTTTTCGCTTGAACTGCTGCAGTCACGCACGAATTTATTAAAGAGGACAGAATGAAGAAGCTCACCACTGTTGTTGCCCTGTCTGTCGCCAGTGTGGCGTCGGCACAGGAAGTCGTTAAAATCGCCCACGTCGGCGCCACCACCGGGCCGGTTGCCTACTTCGGCAAGGACACCGAAAACGGCGCCCGCATGGCGATCGAAGCGCTGAACGCGCGCAAGCCCGTCATCGGCGGCAAGAAGGTGCGCTTCGAGCTCGTCGCGGAAGACGACGCCGGCGATCCGAAGCAGGCCACCGCCGTGGCGCACCGCCTGGTCGACGCCAAAGTCAACGCCATCGTCGGCCACCAGACCTCGGGAACCACCATTCCTGCGTCAAAGATCTACTACTCGGCCGGCATTCCGCAGATTTCGCATTCCAGCACCAGCCCGAAGTACACCCAGCAGGGCTTCAATACGACTTTCCGCGTGGTGAGCAATGACATGCAGCTGGGCCGCGCATTGGGACGCTATGCGGTCAAGGAGATGGGCGCGCGCCGCATTGCCGTGGTCGACGACCGCACCGCCTACGGCCAGGGCCTGGCGACCGAGTTCGTCAAGGGCCTGAAGCAGCAGGGCGGGGCGGCGGTGGTGGCGAAAGAGTTCACGCACGACAAGGCCACCGACTTCACGGCCATCCTGACCAAGATCCGCGCCACCAAGCCCGACCTCATCTTCTTCGGCGGCATGAACGCCGTGGCCGGGCCGATGCTGCGGCAGATGAAACAGCTTGGACTGAACGCGAAAATGATGGGCGGCGACGGCATCTGCTCGGACGAGATCGTCAAGCTGTCGGGCGGCGCCATGGCCGACGGCCAGGTTGTCTGTGCCGAGGCGGGCGGCGTCGAGGCGGCCGGCAAGCCGGCCCTGGACAAGTTCCGCGCCGACTACAAGAAGCGCTTTGGCATCGATGTGCAGATCAACGCGCCGTACGCCTACGATGCGGTGATGACCTTTGCCGACGCGATGACCAAGGCAGGTTCCACCGCACCGGCGAAGTACCTGCCGGAACTGGCGAAGATCCGCTACAAGGGCGTCACCGGCCCGGTTGCCTTCGACCAGCACGGCGACATCCGCGACGGCACGCTGACCTTATACACCTTCAAGTCCGGCCACCGCACGATGCTGGCGGTGACCAAGTAAAACGGTTTACGCAGCCATGGCTGGCGGCTCGGCCTGCTCCGATGCCGCCAGTTGCCGGTTCACCGCCGACAGCACCGCCTTGAACGACGCGGTGACGATGTTGCTGTCGATGCCGGCGCCAAACAAGGTCGGGCCATTGGCGACGCGCAGCTCGACGTAGCACGCGGCCCGCGCGTCCGCGCCCGAGCCGATGGCATGCTCGTGGTAATCCATCAGCTGGATGTCGATGCCGAGGGCATTCACAAACGCATCGATCGGGCCGTTGCCGGTTCCCGGCAGGGTGCGCGTCACCTGCTCGTGCACCACCGCCACGCTGACCTGGACCCGCCCGGCGCCGCTGCTTTTTTCCGTCATCGAATGCGACAGGTAGCGGTAAGGCGCCTCGTGCTCCAGGTATTCACGCGCGAACAGGGCGTGGATGTCGGCGGCGGCGATCTCGCGGCCGCTGGCGTCGGCCTGGCCCTGCACCACCCGTGAGAACTCGATCTGCAGGCGGCGCGGCAATTCCAGGCCGTATTCCTGTTCCAGCAGGTAAGCGATGCCGCCCTTGCCGGACTGGCTGTTCACCCTGATCACCGCATCATAATTACGGCCGAGGTCGGCCGGGTCGATCGGCAGGTAAGGCACTTCCCAGATCGCATCGGCCTCTTGCCGCGCGAAACCTTTCTTGATGGCGTCCTGGTGCGAACCAGAGAATGCCGTGTACACCAGTTCACCGGCGTAGGGGTGGCGCGGGTGCACCGGCAGCTCATTGCACTCCTCGACCAGCTGGCGCACCGAATCGATGTCCGAAAAATCCAGTCCCGGATGCACGCCCTGGGTGTACAGGTTCATCGCCAGGGTCACCAGGTCGACGTTGCCGGTGCGCTCGCCGTTGCCGAACAGGCAGCCTTCGACCCGGTCGGCGCCGGCCATTACGGCCAGCTCGGCGGCGGCGACGGCGGTGCCGCGGTCATTGTGCGGGTGCACGCTGATGACCAGCGACTCGCGCCGCTCCAGGTGGCGGCACATCCATTCGATCTGGTCGGCGTAGACGTTCGGCGTGCTCGCTTCCACTGTCGAGGGAAGGTTGACGATCATCGGTTTGGCCGGCGTCGGCTGCCACACCGCGCTGACCGCGTCGACGATCTGCTTGGAGAAGTCCAGTTCCGTGGTCGAGAACGATTCCGGCGAATATTCAAGGCCCCAGTCGGTTTCCGGATGCGCTGTGACCAGTTCCTTCACCAGTTTCGTGCCGTTGACCGCGATTTGCACGATTTCCTCGCGCGACATGTTGAACACCACGCGGCGGAACACCGGCGCCACCGAGTTGTAGATGTGCACGACAGCGCGCCTGGCGCCAGCGGCCGAGTCCACCGTGCGGCGGATCAGCTCCTCGCGCGCCTGGGTCAGCACGATGATGGTGACGTCGTCGGGGATGCGTTTTTCATCGATCAGCATGCGCACGAAATCGAAGTCGGTCTGCGAGGCCGACGGGAAGCCGACTTCGATTTCCTTGAGGCCGATCTTGACCAGCATCTCAAAGAAACGCAGCTTTTTCTCCGGGCTCATCGGCTCGATCAGCGCCTGGTTGCCGTCGCGCAGGTCGGTGCTCATCCAGATTGGCGGGCGGGTGATGGTGTGGGACGGCCAGGTGCGGTCTTTGATCTGGACGGCAGGGAAGGGACGGTATTTGGCGGCGGGGTTGCTCAACATGATTGCGTGGCTCCTGGGTAGTGCGGTACGGAAGTGCCGGGGACGGCGCGCGGTGGCGAAGGCTGCCGGACGGGCCACGTAACGCTAGGCCCGGCAACCGATCGGTAGCTTTAGCAGCAGCAGGAAGTGCGCGCGAACGACGGCAACCGCGCAGGAGGCGGAGCAGCAAAACGACGGAGTGGATTTGAAGGTGGCAGACATCGGTACAACTTTCCTGAAACTACTGAGAGACCGGCAGGGCCGGACGCAAACGGCGGCAATTAAGCGCGTAGTAGTCGTGCTGCCAGCGCTAGGGCGCTGGCATGCGGCAGGGAAGTCGACAGGTGCAGTTGGGATGACATTGCTTTGACTTTAAGGAATGGCGGCGTTCCTGTCAAGCTTTCAGTTGCCCTTCGTCCACAGGACGAAGCACCGGGTAGGGATTGATCGCGCCACCCGGGCCGTAGATACCATAATGGAGGTGCGGCGGCGTTCCCGCAGCATTGCCGGTATTGCCGACATAGCCCAGCACGGTCCCAGGCCTGACCCGCGCCCCGCGCGCAAGGTCGGCAAACCGGTCGAGGTGCGCGTAGTAGTGGCGCTGGCCGCCCGGGCCGAGCACCCACACCACCTGTCCGCCCAGCCGGTTGGTGCCTACCCGCATCACAATGCCTTCGGTGGCCGCATGCACCGGCGTGCCGCGCGGCGCGAAGATGTCGATGCCTTCATGCTTGCGCCCGCCGCTGCGGGCTGCTTGCCAGGTGTCGCGCAGCTGCTTGCGGCTGACGCCGCGCACGGGGACCTCGACAAGCGCGGGCGCGGGCATGGACGACAGCCGGATCGCGTAGATCGCGTCGTCAATGTAGGGGCCGACGAACGCATACGCGATCACCAGCAGCACGCCCAACAGCAGTAATCGCATCACAGCACGCATACGGAACCTCTTCAGGAACCGGAATCATAAGCCGTAGCGCAATCTTGTGCCGCCAGTATGATTTACTTCCTGATACGGGCCGACCAGGCGCTGGTTGCCGAGGCCAGCACGATGCAGGCAATGGCAAGCCACTGGGTTGCGCTGAGGATCTCGCCAAGGATGACAAAGCCGGCCAGCGCGCTGATGGCCGGGGCCGCGCTGCTGAGCATGCCGAACAGTCCCTGCGACAAGCCGCGCAGAGCCAGCACTTCCAACGAGTAAGGAATGGCGCTGGAGAGCACCGCGATGGCGATGCCGGTCAGCACAATGGCCGGTGCGAGCAGCGATACACCCGCGTAGGCAATGCCAAGCGGTACCGTAAACAGCGACGCAACCAGCATGCCCCAGGCCACGCCCTGGCCGCCGCGCAAGGCTGAGGCGCGCTTGCCAAACACGATGTAGAGCGCCCAGCACAGCGCGGCGCCAAACGCATAGGCGATGCCGGCCGGATCGAGCTGGCCGGGGCCGCCGTCGAACGGCAGCAGCAGGTAGAGGCCGAAAGCGGCCAGCGCGCAGGCCAGGAAATCGCGCGGGCGGCGCGACGACAGCAGCGCCACGCTGAGCGGCCCGGTGACTTCAATCGCCACGGCGATGCCGATGGGAATGCGGTCGAAGGCGCGGTAGATCAACAGGTTCATCAGCCCGAGCACGGTGCCGTAGATCAGCAGGTTGCCAGCGTCGCGCCTGGTGATCGGCGAGCGCCATGGGCGGAAGATCGCCAGCAGCAGCAGGGCGGAAACCCCGACCCGGTAAGCGGTGATGCCTTCGACGCCGATCAGCGGGAACAGGTTCTTGGCAACCGCAGCGCCGAGATTGACGGAGATATGGCCGCCGAGCAGCGCAAGGGAAGGCAGCAGGATGCCGTCGCGGTCTGATTGAAGCAAAGGGAGGAACTTTCTGGAGATTGTCTGAAAACAGCTTCTTCAGAAACATTATAAAGGCATCTACCCCTGCCGCCACACGATCCGGTTGCGGCCGGCCTGCTTGGCCTGGTACAGGTGCTCGTCGGCGGCCTCGAACATCGCGGACGCGGTTTCCGCACCGGGGTCGACGAGGGTGGCGCCGCCCACGCTGACTGTCAGCATCGGCGCCACTGTCGAGGCCGCGTGCTCGATCATCAGCTGGCCGATCTCGTTGCAAATCCCGCACACCACCTGCTGCGCCTGGGCCGCGTCGGTATCGGGCATCAGCAGCACCAGTTCCTCGCCGCCGTAGCGCGCGGCCAGGTCGGCCGGGCGGCGCATGCCGTTGGCCGCCGTGCGCGCCACCGCCCGCAAAGCGCGGTCGCCGGCAGGGTGGCCGTAATGGTCGTTGTACAGCTTGAAGCCGTCGATATCGAGCAGGGCCAGCGACAGCGGGCGCTTGCTGCGCGAGGCGCGCAGCCATTCGGCCTCGTAGACTTCGTCGAAGCGGCGGCGGTTGGCCAGTTCGGTCAGCCCGTCCACGTGCGCCAGCCGCTCCAGCATGCGCCGCTGGCGCACCACCTGCAGGTGCAGGGCCACGCGCGCCATCACCACCGTCGAATTGAACGGCTTGGCGATGTAGTCGGCCACGCCCATCCTCAGGCCATTGGCCTCGTCCTCCGGCCGGTCCAGCCCGGAAATGAAGATCACGGCGATGTGCGCGGTCTGCGGGTCTTCGCGCAGCCGGCGCAGCGTTTCGTAGCCGTCCATGTCCGGCATCATCACGTCGAGCAGGATCAGGTCCGGGGAGTGGCGCGCCGCCCGTTCGAGCGTCTGGGCGCCGTTCTTGGCCAGGATCACCGTGTATTCGGGCTTGAGCAGCTCGCCCAGCACCATCCGGTTGATCGCGTCATCGTCGGCCACCAGGACCTTCTGCATTTCGCCAAAAGTCATGCGTTCTCTTTCAAGTCCGTGTCCAGCGCGCGCGCCAGCTCCGCCAGCGGCGCCAGGGCCGCGTGGTATTCGATGTCGTCGACCGCGCGCTGCACCGACGCCAGCACGCCGGCATGCCTTGATCCGGCCAGCAGCGCCTGCAGCTCCTGCAGCGCGTCTTCGGCGCGCGCGTCCTCTGCCTTCAGCAGCGTTTCAAGGCGGTGCGCCAGCCTGCGCCCGTCGGCGCTGGCGTAACTGGTCGCCGTAACCGGCGCTTCGACCTGCTGCAGGCCTGTCAGCATGGTGTCGAGGGCTTCCATCAGCTCCGTAACCAGCGCGCCGATGCGCTCGAGGCGGCCGGCGCGCAGTTCCAGTTCCACGGTATTGGCCAGCGCTGACAGGCCCGGCGCGCCAAGGTAGAAGGCGCTCGACTTCAGGTTGTGGGTGAGGCTTTCGATTGTGCCGTAGTGGCCGCCCGCGAACGCCTCGCGCAGGGTCTGCGGCGCATCCCGGTACTCCAGCAGGAAGCCGCGGATACGCTTGTGCAGGCGGCCATGCTGGCGGTCGACGTTGGCCAGCGCCTGCTGCCAGTCGATGCCGCGGATCGCCGGCAGGGCGGCAGCTTCGTCGTTGGAGGCGCGCCTTGGCGGCGCCGGCGGCAGCGCGCGGCCGGCCAGGCGCGCCGGCTCAATCCACTTGAGCAGGGTGCGGAACAGCAGCGCCGGGTCGATTGGCTTGGTGACGTGGTCGTTCATTCCCGCGGCCATGCTCTTTTCGCGGTCGCCCGCCATGGCGTGCGCCGTCATCGCGATGATCGGCACCTGCTGCAGGCGCTTGATGGCGCGGATCCGGCGCGCCGCGGTCAAGCCATCCACCTCCTGCATCTGGATATCCATCAGCACCAGGTCGTAGTCGGCCTCCTGCATCATCTGCACGGCTTCGCCGCCATGCACGGCCACGTCCACCTGCATGCGCGCCGCCGCCAGGAAGTCCAGCGCCACCTCGCGGTTGTTGGCATTGTCTTCCACCAGCAGGATGCGCGCGCCGTCGAGGCGCGACAGGTCGGGCAGGTCGGTTGCGCGCCCGCTGGCCTGCGCAAGGACCGGCGCGTCGTGCCCGACAACAGCCAAGCCGGGACGCAGCACCTGCAGCAGGGTGTGATAGAGCAGGGCGGGGCCGACCGGCTTGGTGAGGAAGGCGTGCAGCGGCACCTCGCCCTCGTTCTGCAACACTGCGTCGCGCGTCGAGGCGCTGACCATCAGGATCGCGGGCGGGGCCGCGAAGCGCTGGTCGGAGTGGATGCGGCGGATGGTTTCAACCCCGTCCCATCCCGGCATCATGTAATCCATCAGCACGACTTCATACGGCTCGCCCGCCTCGACCGCGCGCGCCAGCATTGCCAGCGACTGTTCGCCCGAACTGGCGGCGTGCGCGGTGACGCCCAGCGACGCCAGCATCTCGACCAGCGCGTCGCGCGCGGTGGCGCTGTCGTCGACCACCATCACGCGCGCCTGCAGCAGCGCGGCCGCCGGCAAGGTCACCGCGGCGGCGGCCGGGTCGCCGATCCCGAGCGGCACGGTGAACGAGAAGCGGCTGCCCGCGCCCGGCGTGCTCGCCACATCGATGGCGCCGCCCAGCAGTTCGACCAGCTGCTTCGAGATGCTCAGGCCAAGGCCGGTGCCGCCATACCTGCGGGTGATCGAATTGTCGGCCTGGCTGAACGACTGGAACAGTTGCGCCAGCTGTTCCTGGTTCATGCCGATGCCGGTGTCGGTGACCGAAAAGCGCAAGGTGACTTTGTCGGCCCCGTGTTCGGCCACTTCGACGGCGACCACGATGTCGCCCTGCTCGGTAAACTTGACCGCGTTGTTGGTCAGGTTGATCAGCACCTGGCCGATGCGCAGCGGGTCGCCCACCAGCCGGGCCGGCACGCCGCGCTGGACCCGGTACACCAGTTCGACCGGCTTGGCGCCAGCCTTGACGGCGGTAAGGCTCGACAGGTGCTCCAGCATCTCGTGCAGGTCGAACGGCACCGCTTCCAGCGTCAGCTTGCCTGCTTCGATTTTGGAGAAGTCGAGGATGTCGTTCAGGATGCCGAGCAGGTGCTCGCCCGAGCCGAGGATCTTGTTCAGGTAGTTGCGCAGCCTGGGCGACGGGTCGCCCATCAGCGACAGGCGGCTCATGCCGATGATCGCGTTGAGCGGGGTGCGGATCTCGTGGCTCATATTGGCCAGGAAATCCGACTTCAGCCGGGTGGCCGATTCGGCGCGCAGCATCGCGTCCTGCATCTCCTTGGTGCGCAGGCCGAGGATGCGCATGAAGACCAGCATGTCGAACAGGTTGCCGAACTGGAGTGCGTGCATGGTCCAGAAGTTGGCAGGCAGGGCGCCATTGATCACCTGGCTGCAGATCACCGAGGAGGCGAAGGCGACCGCCCATCCCACCAGGAAGTACAGGCCGACGGCGTCGCCGCGGCGGGCGCGCGCGAAGGCGCCAGGAAGGCCGAGCAGCATTGGCATCACGCCAAGCGTGCTGACGATGCCCACCAGGATTTTGACGTCGATCAGGTCGGTCGCGTATGCCACCGCGCTGATCACGCACAGTACCGCGCCGGTTTTCATCAGGCGGCTGAAGATGCGGTCGGCGCCCGGACGGGCCAGCGCCTGCTCGACGAACAGGTAGGCGCCGCAGGACGCCATCAGGGCGAACAGGCCGCCCGCATGGAGGTTCATCCAGGCGTTGTCTTTCCAGATGTACTGGGTGCCGAGGCCGAAAAAGCCCACCGAGAACATCGTCGTCCCGCCGATCAGCAGCGCGTATTTGCCGAACAGCGGTTCGCGCAGGTTGATCCACTGCGCGAAGCTATACAGCAAAAGGCAGATGGACAGGCCGATCAGCATCCCTTGCAGCATCTGCTCATTGAGCGCGTCGGCATGGAAAGGGCCCGGCTTGGACAGGCGGATCGGCAGGATCATGGTGCCGGCGTTCTCGACGCGCAGCAGGATCAGCTGCTGCTGGCCGGGTTTCAGCGGCAGCATGACCGCGGGCGCACGCCCACCGCGGCCGTTGTCCGGCTGCAGGTTGCCCAGCACGGCGTGGCGCTGAAGCTGGCCGTCGGTGGCGACATACACGTCGACCCGGTTGATCACCGCATAATCGATATCGAGGATCCAGTCGGCGCCGTTTTGCGCGGACAGCGCGACAGGGATGCGGATCCACACCACGCCTTTGTTGACGCCGAGCGTGGCATAGGCCGATGCCGGGATGGCGAAGCTGGCGGCCGCTGCCATCGCATCTTCGGCGCGCAGCTTGCCGCCTGGGTCTTCCAGCACGGTGACCGCAGGCCAGGCGTCGACCCGTCCGAGGCGGTCTTCAAGCACCAGCGGCCCCGGCGCGGCAGGGGCGAGGGCTGGCATCAGCGCCAGCAGCAGGAGCGCGATGCGCAGGAACATCAGCATTTGACGGTTCCTTGCGCGGCCGGCGTAGTGGCGCGCCCGGTCATGCGCCGTTCGACGGCGTTCATCCAGTCCGGCGCTTTCGGGTCGGCCTGCCAGGCGCCGAGCGCATGGCCAACCTGGTGGAGCAGCGCGTCGGGAAGCTTGAGGGGGCGTGTCTGGTCCATCAATACCCTGGAGGTGAAGCGGTAGCCGGCGATGCGGGTCAGCAGGCGCGCGATTGAGAACTGCGGCAGCAGCAGCCGCACGGTGGCGTCGATGGCGCGCACGGCGCCCATCGAGATGGCGAACAGGGCGCGCGAGATCCACGATACCCGTGCCGTAAGCCCGAGCGACTGCGCCGCGCCGGGGCCGCACAGGTAACGGGTCAGCAGCACCGGGAAGGGCTTGAGCAGCGTGAAGGGAATCTCGTTTTCCATCTCCTGCATCAGCGCGGCGGCCAGCGCCGGGCGCGAATCGGGGGCAAACGAGGTGGCGCCGGCGCGCGCCTGGATACGGGTGAACATGGCTTCGGCCTGCTCCATCGTGTCGGCCATGAGCGCGCGCTCGATGCCGATCAGGTGGCCGAGGACATTCCAGGTGTGAAGGTAGGCCTGCTCGTCGGCGTCAGGCAGGCCGATGCCGAGCCGGCGCAGGCCGCGCAGGAACACATAACCGAATGTGAGCAGCGTGTACGCGAGCTCTTCCTGGTTGCATGGCAGTCCGTTGCGCGGCACGTCCCAGCCGATGGCGGACAATTTCTGGTGCAGGCCTTCGCCCTGCGGCGGCTGCGCTGGAATGACCGCGCCGCCGTGCTGCAAGGCCCCAGCCGGGTCGCCGCGCAGCATCAGGTAGCGGATGGTGGCGTGGATCAGCCGGACCTTCAGCGCCTGCGCAACCCCGCCGCCCGCGCCGAGCAAGCCGCCGTGCAGCATCACCGGGAAGATCATCGCCGCGGTGGCGCGGATGCGGTAATCGGTGTGCTGTTCCAGCTGACCCGCGGCGTGCAGCACGCCTGCCAGCTCGGGAACCACATAGCACTCCGGCAGGCTGGCGCAAAACAGCAGGGTGCAGGACGTCATGCTCATGTCCATGAACAGGGTCTCGGCGCGCGCGATTTTCGCCGGGTCGGCCCAGTCGGGCAGCTTCATTGCGGCGGCGGCATAGTCTTCCAGCGCCGCTGCCACCGGCGCCGGCACGCCTGCGCCGGCCTTCCAGCCTGCGAGCCCGGCGTTGGTTTGCCATTGGGCGAGCTGGCGGTTGACGATGGCCAGGGTTTCCCATTGCGGCCCTTCGCCTCCGCCCAGCATGCGGGCGATGGTATCGTCGGCAAGCGGGTCGGCGCGCAGGCGGGCGGACATCATGCGGCCACCTTCGAAGACGGCCAGCGCGCGAAGCCGCACAAGGCCGTCAGCAGCGGAATGCCCATTGCGAACAGCGCGATCGTGCGCGTCTCGACCGGATAGCCCTCGATCACCTGGAACAGCATGCTGCCGCCGTAGATGCCCAGCGGGACCAGCGCATGGCGCCGCGCCACGGGCATGGCCGGCCGCGGCGCGCGCCCGCGCAGGCTGAGGCGAAAGCCAAATACGATGACGAAGGAAACCAGCGCCCAGCCTGCGAATCCCTGCACGGTCTCGCCAAACCACCAGCCATCGGTCTTTGCCATGATCCACGCCTTGAGCTTGTAGACCATGTAGGGATCGGCGCCCAGGTCGTAGGCGGTGACGATCATCGCGGCCAGCACCGACATGGCGATGGCCTGGACCAGCGGCGCGGCGCCGTCGGACGGCGCCTGCCAGACCATCAGGTTGGCGATCACGTAGGCCGCGTAGCACAGCGCGAACCACATCAGGGGGATCACGGCCGGCACATCGCCGATGCGCGGCCCGAGGACCTCCGTGTAAGTATAGCTGCCGAAGAACCAGCCGTACGAAGCGCCCAGCTGTTCGGCGATCCAGCCGACCGCCACGCCGATCACGACAAAGCGCAGCGCCGCGCGCGCGCCCAGCAGGTGGGCCGCGCTCGCCCAGCAGCAGGCGAACATCAGCACCGAACTGGCGATCAACAGGCGCGTCGTGTCGCCGTGGCCGCGGGTCAGCATCGCTGCCAGGAAGGCCAGCAGCAGGACGCCTGCCAGGCGCGGAAGTTGGTGCGAAAGTCGGGTCATGGGCGCCGGATCCGGGGATCAGAAGCGGTAATCGAGGCGCACGTCGACCGTGCGCGGATCGCTCGGCACCAGCATGCCGAAGCTGTCGATGGCAATCGGCGCGACCTTGTCGCCGATGTTCTTCACCAGCGCGTGCACGCTCCAGCGGGCGCGATCGGGACGGAAGGCAAGGCTGGCGTCGGCCGTGGTGCGCGCAGGGATCGGGTACTGCAGCAGCTGGCTCGGCACGGCGATCGTGTAGGCGCTGGCAGAGCGCGCGGACAGCCCGGCTTTCAACTCGCCGCCGGCGGCGCGGAAGCGGTGCTCATAGCCGAGCGTGACAACCCTGCTGGGCGCGCGGTCCAGCTTTTCGCCGGCCCAGGAATGCACGCCGTCAGGCATGTATGACACGTAGTGGGCGTCGAGCAGGGCGAGCGCGTAGTTGAAGCTGCCCGACGACGTTGCCCTGACCACGCCTTCGACCTCGAGCCCCTTGACGCTGGCTGAGCCGGCGTTGTTGGTCACATAGCGCGGGGCGCCGCGCACGATCGCCACGCCCGACAGCTGCAGGTTGGTGTAGTCGTAGTCGAACGCGGTCACGTTCAGGCTGGCGCGCTTGTGCCAGAAGCGCGTCTTCAGGCCCGCCTCGTACGCGCGCAGCTGCTCCGGCTGGTACAGCAGCGTTTCGGCCGGCACTGCCAGGGCGGCAGGGCAGGCCATGCCCATGCCGCTGGAGCCGGCCAGGCAGCCTTCATTGAAGCCGCCCGCCTTGTAGCCGGTCGACATGGCGCCGTAGACAAACGTCGACGGGGCCACGTCGTATTCGGCGCCGAGGCGCCAGGTCGTCTTGTGCGTGGCCAGCGAGGCCGCGTTGAGCATCCTCAGGTCGGTGGCCGGGTTGAACACCGGCGTTTGCTGGAAGTTGGTGGAGCCGACGCGCGACTTGTCGTCTTCGGTGTAGCGGGCGCCCACGGTGGCGCGCAGTTGCGGCGTTAGGCTGTATGTCGCCTGTCCGAAGACGGCACGGCTGCGCGACAAGGTCGGCCCGGTCGGGAATACGTAGAACGGCGGCAGGCCAACCAGCTCCAGGTCGCGGAAGCTGTAGCGCGAGTTCGACTCTTCGCTGAAGTAATACAGGCCGGCCTGGGCGGTCAACGGGCCGCTGCCGTTGGTGGCGACGCGCAACTCATGCGAATCCTGCTCGTAGTCGCCGCTGAAAGCCTGGCGCACGCCGAGCGCAAAAGCCGGCGCCACCCGGTAGTAGAAGTTGGCCAGTGCGTCGTGCTGGTAATCGCGGTGCGAACCGAGATAGGACAGCGAGACCGGACCGAGGTCCCAGGACAGGTCGACGGCGGTGCCGGATGTTGTCTTGTCGCTGAATCCCTGCTGCGGCACCGTGTTGGGCGGCACGAAGGCATTGGTCAGGCGCTGGCCTGTGCTGGCGCCGTACCACTGCGGCTTGCCGCTGGCGACGCCAAGATAGAAATTGGTATCCGGGACAAAGCTGTCGTTGTTGTCGCCGATCGTGCTGCGGTCATGGCGCAGCAGCAGCGAAGCGGACCTGCCGAGCGCCAGCCGGGCAGATACGCGCGCCGAGCGGTCGTCGCGGTCAAGCCCGAGGGCGTGCGGCGTTCCCTGCGCGTTGTCCAGATAGCTGTCGTGCTTGTTGTAGGCCACCGCGGCGCGCAGGGCAAGCGCAGCGCTGACCGGTACGTTGAGCATGGCGCTGCCCTTGCGGCTGCCGTGGTTTCCAGCTCCCACGCTTGCCGCGCCTTCCAGTTTCCGGACGGGCGCGTTCGAGATGACGTTGACGACGCCAGCGGTCGCATTGCGGCCGTACAGGGTGCCTTGCGGCCCGCGCAGCACCTCGACGCGGGCGATGTCGTGGAAGGGGAGGTTCTGGCTTTGTGGCCGGGCGATGTAAATGCCGTCGATCAGGAACGCCGCCGATGGATCGCCTTTTTCCGTCGTATCGGCGTTCGACACGCCGCGGATCGTGATCTTCAGCCCGTCCGCCGCACCGTCGAGGTGTACATTCGGCAGGCGTGCGGACAGGTCGGACGGCCGGTCGATGCCCGCCTCGCGCAGGCGTTCCCCGGCAATGGCGCTCATGGCGACAGGCGTGCGCGATTCGTCGGACGGCATGCGTTGCGCCGTAACGACAACTTCATGGATTTGTCCGTCGCTGGCGGCCTGGCCGGCATGCGGTGATTGAACTGCCTGTGCGTGGGCCGCGGTCCAGGCGATGCCCGACATTGAAACGGCCAGAAGTGTAGGGTTCAGGCGAACCCGGCGAATAGACATTGAAGCGCTCCCCAGCCTTGTCAGGGCTCCGGCGAACCACCGGTTGCCCGTCCCACCGTGCGTGTTGTCAACATTTGTATGCGGTGGGAATGAAAGTTAGGAGTCTAGCAGTTAGTGTCGTGCGGAAACAGCCCCTGCGACGCTAAACGTGAAAAAATAGCAATCGCGCGACACAGTTCGCATTGCCTTTTTGTCTATCTTGCCCGCGTCGCCGCCAGTAATCCGGAGAGCACCGACGAATTGACAGGTTTGACCAGGTGGTGGTCGAAGCCGGCGGCCAGCGCATTCTCCCTGTCGCGCTCGCTGCCGTAGCCGGTGGCCGCCACCAGCAACGCGCCCGCCATGTCCGGATGCCGGCGCAGGGCGCGCGCAAGCTCATTGCCGTCCATGTCAGGCAAGCCGATGTCGAGGATGCAGACCGCGGGCTTGTCGCGCAGCGCCCGCTGCAAACCGGCCAGCGCCTTGTGTTCGACCATCACCTCATGGCCCGCCGCTTCGAGGTACATGGCCAGCATGCGCGCGGCATCCACATTGTCATCCACGACCAGGATGCGCAGGCGGTGGGTTGGCTGCACAGGGAGCTTGCGACCGTCCTGCACGCTGGCCGCCGCATCGGAGGCCAGCCGCGGCAGCGTTACGGTGAAGCGGCTGCCGGTGCCCGGCCCGTCGCTGTGGCAGGTGACCTGGCCGCCGTGCAGGCCGACCAGGCTTTTGACCAGCGCCAGGCCGATGCCAAGGCCGCCCTGGGCGCGGTCGGCGCTGCGCTCGGCCTGCGAAAACAGGTCGAACACGTAGGGTTGCAGCTCGGGCGGAACGCCGGCGCCGTTATCCTCGACGCTGATCACCACGTCGCTCCCGGTGGTCTCGGTGCGCACCACGATGCGCCCGCCCCGCTGGGTGTACTTGGCGGCGTTATTGAGGATGTTCGCCACGATCTGCACCAGGCGCTTGTGGTCGCCCCTGACATGCGCCGGTTCGGCCGAGGACGTGACCGTCAGTTCGTGCAGCCTGGCCTCGACCAGCGGGCGCACCTGTTCGACCGCGTCGGCCACCACCCGCTTGATATCGAGGTCGGCGCCAGCCAGTTCGACCAGGCCGCGGGTGACGCGCGAGATATCGAGCAGGTCGTCGACCAGGCTGGACATGTGCTGCACCTGGCGGCTGATGACGGCGCTGGTCTGGCGGATCCTGTCCTCGCCCAGGTTGGCAATCGACAGCAGGTCGGCGGCGGCGCGGATCGGCGCCAGCGGGTTGCGCAGTTCGTGCGCGAGCATGGCGAGGAATTCGTCCTTGCGGCGGTGCTGTTCCTGCAGCGTGTCGTACAAGCGCGCGTTCTCGAATCCGGTCGCGGCGAGTGACGCCAGCTGGGTCAGGATCGCCTCGTCTTCTTCGGTGAATTCGCCGTCCTCCTTGTCGGACGCCTGCAGCAGCCCGATGTTGGCGCCGTCGTGGGCCTTGAGCGGCACCGCCAGCCAGCCGCGCATCGGCGGGTGCTGGCCGCGGTGGGCGCCGAAACCCTTCCAGTCCGGATGCCGTTCCAGCTCGTCCTGGGTCATGCGCATGGCTTTATTGGTGCGGCACACGGTCGCGTAGATGCCGGTGCCGTCCGGCGGGGCCGTGTAGCCGGCGTAGCGCGCATACTTGTCCGACATCGACACCGCATTGATCGACTGGGCCCAGTTGTCGCCCGCATTGAGCGAGATGACGGCCTGGTGGACGCCGAGGATGTCGCGCACGATGCCGACCAGGTCGCGCGCGATGTCGTCCACCGAGACGGCGGTGTGCAGCTGGTTCGACGCCGCGGCCACCTTGGCCAGCACCGCGGAGTGCCTGCGTTCGGCCTGCAGGCGGCGCGCCAGTTCCGACTCGACGATTTTGACCTCGTGGATGTCGGTATTGGAGCCGATCCACATCGCCAGCCGGCCCGCTTCGTCGCGCATCGGCACCGCGCGCGACAGGTGCCAGCGGTATTGCCCGTCGGCGCGGCGGCAGCGCTGCTCGACCTGGAATGCCTCGCCATGTTCGAGCGAACGGGTCCACACCCGGATACTCTCGTCGATGTCGTCCGGGTGGATCATCTGCGTCCAGCCCCAGTCGCGGATGGACTCCGGGCTCAAGCCGCTGAACTGGATCCAGGCCGGGTTGAAGTAGTCCACCTTGCCGTCCGGCGTGGCGGTGAAGATCTTCTGCTGCATCGAGTCGAACATGAAGCGCAGGCGCTGCTCGTTGTTGCGCAGCGCTTCTTCGGCGCGGCGCTGTTCGGTGATGTCGGTGTTGGTGCCGATCCATTCGCGGATCGAGCCGTCCCCATGGTAGAGGGGCACCGCGCGCACGCTGGTCCAGCGGTAGTCGCCGTCGGCGTGCATGATGCGGTACTCGGTCTGGTAAACGGCCTTGTTGGCGATGGCGCTGGTCCAGATGCTGGCGGCGCGCTGGCGGTCGTCGGGATGGATCGCGTCCAGCCAGCCCACGCCTTTCCACTGCTCGTAGGTCTGGCCGGTAAACAGGCGCCAGCTGGGCGAATCGTCGATGATGAGGCCTTCGCTGTCGCTGTTCCAGACGATCTGGCTGCTGGCCGTCACCAGCGAACGAAAACGCTGCTCGCTCAGGCGCAGCGAGTCGTCAGCCTCGACCCGGTCGGTGATGTCCTCATGCATGAGCATGACTTCGGCCACGCGGCCTTGCGCGTCCTTGATCGGCTGCGCGCGCGAAGTCACCCAGCGCGGCCGCGCGATGATGCCCATCTCGGCCGGGTCGTACAGGATGGCCGGCACATTCACCGCTTCGCCGGCGAACGCGCGCCGCAGGTAGGGCGTGACGCCCTTGGCTTCGAGCTGGGGATCGGACAGCAGGTTGTAGCCGCCGTGCAGCACATATTCCTTGAGCGCGTCGCCGAGCGAACCCTGCCACATGGCCTCCCACGCCTTGTTTACCTGCAGGGTGCGGCCATCGGCGGCGACCAGCTGCATGCTGATGGGCGCCTGGTCGAACACTTCGCGGAAACGGATTTCCGGGGTCGAAGCTGGGGTTGGATCGACGCTCATCTGCGGGCCATTTCTGCGTGGTTGAAGGGGGGAGGGGAGTCTTGCGGCGGGAAATTATATCAGCAGCAACGTTGATGCTTTGCGGGTAATTTCATCCGTGCGCGCGTTGGGCATTCGTGCGGCGGACCAAGCCCGTCTGAGGTCAAAATAGCGGAGAATATTAACTGCGGAGAAAACATGCTTATCGCCACCTTCAACGTCAATGGCATCACCAGCCGGCTACCGGCCCTGCTGCAATGGCTGGAGGAAAAACAGCCGGACGTCGCCTGCCTGCAGGAGCTGAAGGCGCCACAGGAAAAGTTCCCGGAGGCGGCATTGAAGGAAATTGGCTACCACGCGATCTGGCACGGGCAAAAGAGCTGGAACGGCGTGGCGATCCTGACGCGGGGCGAAGCGGCGCAGGAAATCGGGCGCGGCTTGCCGGGCGATCCGGCCGACGAGCAAAGCCGCTATATCGAGGCGGCCGTGAACGGGGTGATGGTTTGCTGCCTGTACCTGCCGAACGGGAATCCGGCGCCGGGGCCGAAGTTCGACTACAAGCTGCAATGGTTCGAGCGGCTGATCCTGCGCGCGGCCGAATTGCTGGAAAGCGGCGCGCCGGTGGTGCTGGCGGGAGACTTCAATGTGATGCCGACCGAGCTGGATGTCTACAAACCCGAGCGCTGGGTCAACGACGCGCTGTTCCGGCCCGAGACGCGCGAAGCCTTCCACCGGCTGGTCGCGCAGGGCTGGTGCGACGCGCTGCGCACCATGCATCCCGACGAGCGCATCTACACCTTCTGGGATTACTTCCGCGATGCCTACGGACGCAATGCCGGGCTGCGCATCGACCACCTGCTGCTGAGCCCGGCGCTGGCCGGATCGCTCAGGGCGGCCGGCGTCGACCGCGAGGTGCGCGGCCGCGAGAAGCCCAGCGACCACGCGCCGACCTGGATCAAGCTGGACCTGGGCCGCTGAGCGCGTTGCGCTGCCTGGCCCAGTAGCCGATTCCCAACACTGCCAGCCAGGCTGGAATCATGTAGACCGACAAGCGCAGGCCCGGGGTCATGAACATCACAAGCAGGATACCGGCCAGGAACACCAGGCACAGGTAGCTCGATATCGGCCAGGCCGGGCTCGGGAACGCGGTGGTTTCGCCAAGTTCCTTCTTGCGGGCGCGAAAGCGCAGGTGGATCCAGGTGATCATCGACCAGTTGATCACCAGCGCGGACACCACCAGTCCCATCAGCACGCCAAACGCTTCGCCCGGCATGAAGTAGTTCAGGGTGACGCACAGCCCGGTCGCGACGGCGGACACGCCCAGCGCGGCCAGCGGCACGCCGCGGCGGTTGACCTTCAGCAGCGCGCGCGGCGCATTGCCCTGCAGCGCCAGGCCGTACAGCATGCGGCTGTTGGCGTAGACGCAGCTGTTGTAGACCGACAGGGCGGCCGTCAGCACGACGATGTTGAGGACGTTGGCCACGACGTTGCTGTTAAGTGCGTGGAAAATCAGCACGAACGGGCTGCCGCCGGTGACCACTTTCTGCCACGGGTACAGCGACAGCAGCACGCCCAGCGCGCCGATGTAGAAGATCAGGATGCGGTAGATGGCCTGGTTGGTGGCGCGCGGGATCGTCTCCGACGGGTTCTCGGCCTCGGCCGCGGTAATGCCCACCAGTTCGAGCCCGCCAAACGAAAACATGATGACCGCCATCGCCATCACCAGCCCGCCGACCCCGTTGGGGAAGAAGCCGCCGTGCTGCCACAGGTTGGCGACACCCGCTTCCGGGCCGGCGCCGCCGGACACCAGCAGGTAAATGCCGAAGCCGATCATGGCCACGATGGCGACCACCTTGATGACGGCGAACCAGAATTCCATCTCGCCGAAGGCCTTGACCGTGGCCAGGCTGATGCTGTTAATGATGACGAAGAAGGCCAGCGCCGACATCCAGGTGGGAATGCCGGGCCACCAGTACTGCACGTAGATGCCGACCGCGGTCAGCTCGGCCATGCTGACCAGGATGTACAGCACCCAGTAATTCCAGCCTGACGCGAAGCCCGCCAGGTGGCCGCAGTATTTGTCGGCGAAGTAGCTGAACGAGCCCGCCACCGGCTCGTCGACCACCATTTCCGCCAGCTGGCGCATGATCAGGAAGGCGATCATGCCGGCGATCGCGTAGCCCAGCAGTACCGACGGGCCGGCCAGCTGGATCGTCTGGGCAATGCCGAGGAACAGGCCGGTGCCGATGGCGCCGCCCAGCGCGATCAGCTGGATGTGGCGGCTCTTGAGGCCGCGCTTGAGTTCATTGTTGCCGTGTGCAGCCATTGTTGTGGTCCAGGACGCGAAACGCAGCATTTTAATGCATTGCAGCAAACGAGCCCGGCCATGCAGGCATTGCAAGCACGGCGCGGGCGGCTACACTGTAAGCGTGTTGCTTTCAGTACGGTCATGAAGATCCTCGCAAAGGGCGCCGCGAAACGCCTGATATTTTCGCTGTTGCTGGCGGGCTCGCTGGGCGGTTGCGCAGTCTACGGCCATCCGCCCGCCGCCTACGGTCCCGCTCCGTATGCCTACGGCCCGCCGACGTATGTCGGGCCGCCGGTCTCCCTCGACCTTGGATTCGGCTTCTACGACTTCGGCCGCGCCTATCACCGCGGGCACCGCGTCCACCACGGCCACCACGGCCACCACCAAGGCTTGCGCGGGCATCACGGCCGCGGGCACCGGGGTGCCCATCACGGCCACCGCGGGTGGCGGTAAGCGCCGGTTTGGTGGGAGGGCAAAACGTCCGTGATATGCTTCAGGTACAGTTGACCTCCTGACCACAAGCGGAGCCGGCATGACAGTTGAGACGATCCACCGCGGGCGCGGCGCCTGATGCTGCAGACCTTTGCGATCCTGCTGGTGTTCCAGTGCCTCGGCGAAGGACTGGTGTTCCTGCTGCAGCTGCCGCTTCCGGGGCCGGTGGCCGGCATGCTGCTGCTGTTTGCGGCGCTGCTGGCGTGGCCCAGGCTGCATGCGCTGGTCGAGCCGGCCGGCAGCGAACTGCTCAAGCACCTGTCGCTGCTGTTCGTGCCCGCCGGCGTGGGCATCGTTGCCGCCGGATCCGCCATCGGCAGCAACTGGCTGGCGCTTGTGGTGGCGATGGTGGGCAGCACCCTCGTCACCCTCGCCGTAACGGCCGCCGTGATGCGCGCCATGACGCGCGATGACTGAGCTCCCTGAAATCGGCGCGTTCTGGGTCTACCTGGCCGCCACCCCGCTGCTTGGCCTCACACTCACCTTGTGCGCTTATACGGCTGCCCAGGCCATCCACCTGCGCTGCCGCATGTCGCCGCTGGCTAACCCGGTGGCCATCGCGATCGCGCTGGTGGCGCTGGTGCTGGCGTTGAGCGGCATGTCGTACCAGGAGTATTTCGCCGGGGCGCAGTTCGTCCATTTCCTGCTCGGCCCCGCCACAGTGGCGCTGGCCATTCCGCTGGCGCGCCAGGTGCCGACGATACGCCGGGTTTTCCTTCCATTGTTCGCCGGGCTGTTTGCGGGATCGGTGTGCGCCATCTTGTCGGCGGTGGCGCTGGTGATGGCGCTGGGCGGCTCGGAACTGCTGGCGGTGTCGGCGGCGCCGAAGTCGGCGACCACGCCGATTGCCATGGCGGTCGCCGAGCGGCTGGGCGGCATGAGCGCCGTGACGGCCGCGCTGGTGGTGGGCACCGGGGTGTTCGGCGCGGTGGTGGCGCGCGCGCTGTTCAACTGGATGGGCATCGGCTCGCCCCGGGTGCGTGGCTTTGCGCTGGGCGTCGCTTCGCACGGCATCGGCACGGCGCGGGCGTTCCAGGTCAGTGCCGAGATGGGCGCCTTCGCCGGGCTGGGCATGGGGCTCAACGCGATACTGACCGCGTTGCTGGCCCCATGGCTGGTGCCGCTGGCGTTGCGCGCTTTCTGACCGTGTTCAGTCGATGAACAGGGTGGCCGGGCACTCCAGGTAGGCGCGCAGCGCCTGCACGAACTGGGCTGCGTACATGCCGTCGATCACCCGGTGGTCGAAGGAGCAGGACAGGTTCATCATCTTGCGCACGACCACGGCGCCGTCGCGCACCACGGGGCGCTCGACCATGCGGTTGACGCCGACGATGGCCACCTCCGGATGGTTGATCACCGGCGTGGTGACGATCCCGCCCAGCGCGCCCAGGCTGGTGATGGTGATCGTCGAGCCGGACAACTCGTCGCGCGCGGCCTTGCTGGTGCGCGCGGCTTCCGCCAGCCGCGCCACTTCGGCCGCGCTGGCCCACAGGTCGCGCGCCTCGGCATGGCGGACGACCGGCACCATCAAGCCGGCGTCGGTCTGCGTGGCGATGCCGATGTGAACCGGTTTGTGGTAGGTGACGACGCCGGCGTCGTCATCGAAACGGCCATTCACGTGCGGGAAGCGGGCCGCTCCCTGCACCACGGCGCGCATCAGCAGCGGCAGCAGGGTCAGGCGGCCGCGCTCCTTGCCGTGCTGGGCGTTGAGCTGGACGCGCAGCGCCTCGACGTCGGTGACGTCGACTTCTTCCACATAGGTGAAATGCGGGATGCGGCGCTTCGCGTCCTGCATCTTTTCGGCGATCTTGCGGCGCAAGCCGAGCAGCGGCACCGCGTGCACGCCTTCGTGCGGCGCATAACGGCTTGCCGCTTCGGCGGCGCGCGGCTTGCTGCCGGCGATGATGGCGTCGAGGTCGGCGTGGGTGATGTGGCGCGCCGGCCCGGTGGCTGTGACGCTGTGCAGGTCGATGCCAAGGTTGCGCGCACGCTGGCGTACCGATGGCGATGCGAGCGGCTTGTCATGCCGGGCCACTGGCGCTGGCTCGGCCACAGCCACAGCCGCCGGGGCCGGGGCCCGGACGGCCTTCAGCGCCGCCGGTGCGGGCGCCGGCGCCGCGGCCGCGGGGGCGGGCGCAGGAGGCGCTGGCGCGGCGACCGCAGCCGGCGCCGCACGGGACGGGGCGGGGGCGCCGGCGACGGCATTGCCTTCGCCTTCCACCTCCAGCCGGATCAGTTCGGCGCCCACCGCCAGCGCTTCGCCGATCGCCCCGCCAAGGGCCAGCACGGTGCCGTGCACCGGCGACGGAATTTCCACGGTGGCCTTGTCGGTCATGACGTCGGCCAGCACCTGGTCTTCGGTTACCGCATCGCCCGGCTGCACGCGCCATTGCACCACTTCGACTTCGGCAATGCCTTCGCCCAGGTCGGGCATCTTAATCACATGAATTCCCATTACGCCTCCATCGCACGTTTGAATGCCGCACCAACACGGTCAGGGCCGGGGAAATAAGCCCATTCCTGTGCGTGCGGGTAAGGCGTGTCCCAGCCGGTGACGCGCTCGACCGGCGCTTCGAGGTGGTAGAAGCAGTGCTCCTGCACCAGCGCGACCAGTTCGGCGCCAAAGCCGCTGGTGCGCGTCGCTTCATGCACGACCACGCAGCGGCCGGTCTTCTTGACCGAGTTGACGATGGCGTCGAGGTCAAGCGGCCAGATGCTGCGCAGGTCGATGATCTCGGCGTCGACGCCGGTTTCGCGCGCCGCCGCCTCGGCCACGAACACCATCGTGCCGTAGGTGATCACAGTCAGGTCTTCGCCGGGGCGGAACACCGAGGCCGTGTCGAGCGGCACCGTGTAATAGCCCTCCGGGACCTCCCCCAGCGGATGCTGCGACCACGGCACCACCGGCTTGTCGTGGTGGCCGTCGAACGGGCCGTTGTACAGGCGCTTGGGCTCGAGGAAGATGACCGGATCGTCGTTTTCGATGCAAGAGATCAGCAGGCCCTTGGCGTCATACGGGTTGGACGGCATCACCGTGCGCAGGCCGCAGACGTGGGTGAACATCGCTTCCGGGCTCTGGCTGTGGGTCTGGCCGCCATAGATGCCGCCGCCGCAGGGCATGCGGATGGTCATCGCGGCGGTGAACTCGCCGGCCGAGCGGTAGCGCAGGCGCGCCGCTTCCGACACGATCTGGTCCGAGGCGGGGTAGAAATAGTCGGCAAACTGGATCTCGACCACCGGGCGCAGGCCGTAGGCGGCCATGCCGACCGCGGTGCCGACGATGCCGCCTTCGGAGATCGGCGCGTCGAACACGCGCGACTTGCCGTACTTGGCCTGCAGGCCATCGGTGCAGCGGAACACGCCGCCGAAATAGCCGACGTCCTGGCCGTAGATCACCACATTGTTGTCGCGCTCGAGCATCACGTCCATGGCCGAACGCAGGGCCTGGATCATGGTCATTGGCACGGTTTTGCTTTCCTTGTCTCTCGCCACGTCACACTCCCGATTGTTCGCGCTGGCGGCGCAGGTGTTCCGGCATGTCCTTGTAGACATCCTCGAACATCGACGCGGCGCTGGGTCCGCGGCCGTTGGCCAGGGTGCCGTACTGTTCGGCTTCCTTCTGGGCCGCCACGATTTCCGCTTCCAGTTCCTTCTGGGTCGCCTCATGCTCCTCGTCCGACCACAGGCCGCGCAAGGTCAGGTGCAGGCGCAGGCGGGCGATCGGATCGCCCAGCGGGAAGTGGGTCCAGTCGTCGGCGGGACGGTACTTGGACGGGTCGTCCGAGGTGGAATGCGGTCCTGCGCGGTAGGTAACCCATTCGATCAGGGTGGGCCCGAGGTTGCTGCGCGCGCGTTCGGCGGCCCAGCGCGAGGCCGCGTAGACGGCCAGGAAGTCGTTGCCGTCGACCCGCAGCGAGGCGATGCCGCTGCCGACGCCGCGCGCCGCGAAGGTAACGCTCTCGCCGCCGGCCAGCGCCTGGAAGGTCGAGATTGCCCACTGGTTGTTGACGACGTTGAGGATCACCGGCGCGCGGTACACGTGGGCAAAGGTGAGGGCGGTGTTGAAGTCGGACTCGGCGGTGGCGCCGTCGCCGATCCAGCCGGAGGCGATCTTGGTGTCGCCCTTGATGGCCGAGGCCATGCCCCAGCCGACCGCCTGCACGAACTGGGTGGCAAGGTTGCCCGAGATGGTGAAGAAGCCGGACTTGCGCACCGAATACATGACGGGCAGCTGGCGGCCCTTGAGCGGGTCGCGCTCGTTCGACAGCAGCTGGCAGATCATGTCGACCATCGAGACCTTGTGCGCCATCAGCAGGCTTTGCTGGCGGTAGGTCGGGAAGTGCATGTCGCCGTCTTCCAGCGCGAGGGCCTGGGCGGTGCCCAGGGCTTCCTCGCCGAGCGAGGTCATGTAGAAGGACATTTTCTTCTGGCGCTGGGCAATGACCATGCGGGCGTCGAAGATGCGCGTCTTCATCATGGTGCGCAGGCCGAAGCGCAGCAGATCGCTGTCGACTTCGGGCGCCCACGGCCCGACGGCATTGCCGGACTCATCGAGCACACGGATCAGCGCCCACGCGAGGTCGGCGGTATCGGGCGGCGCCACGTCGACGGGCGGACGCCTGGTTTCGCCGGCAGCATTCAGGCGAAGGTAGGAAAAATCGGTCTTGCATCCCGGCCGGCCGGTAGGCTCCGGTACATGCAGCGACAGAGGCTTACTCTGGCTCATTATTGCTTCCCCTTGGTAAGGTGGTGCGCCGAAAGAATACCAAATTGTGCCTGCCTTGGCATGCAAATCACGCAAGTTTTCATATTGCGCTGCGCCATAGCCTAGCGCACTCATGCGAACTAAATGACCGGCTCGCCAGTCTAGAACACTGTAGAGCTTCCAGGCGGGCAGAGCTTGCCCGATCCCCCCTGGCGCTCGGGAATTGACGCGGCAGGACTGGCGCGCGGCTTTTTTTGCGCCGCGCCATGCCTGCCGATCTCATTGAATGCTATTTCTGAGTCGCGGCGCCTGAAGACAGGCCCGCGCGCCGAGGGGAAAAAGATGAAGAAGGTGATTTTTGTAATGGCGTGCCGGACCGTACTGCTGTGCGCGGCTGGCTGGCTTCCAATGCTTGGCGCCTGCAGCGGCGGCAGCGGCGCCGAGGGCAGGCCGCAGGCGGCGCCGGTGCTGGTGGCGGCTGCGGTCGTGCCGGACAACGGTGAGCTGCCAGCGGGCAGCATCCCGATTATCGGGGCCCCGGACCCTGCCGCAGGGGCGCCGGCGCCCGGCACGGCCGACGATTACCTGCTGTCAGCTTATTCGCCAGCGCCGGCAACAGCGCCTGAGCCGGCGGTATTTCCCGGCATGGCCGGAACCAGCGCCGCCGGTGCGCTGGAAGAGACGCCGGAGCCGGTATTGCTGGCCAGGGCCAACCGCGAGGCGCTGTATGTGTCGCCGCGGGGATCGGACAATAACCCGGGCACCTCCGACCGGCCGTTCCGTTCGCTGGCCAAGGCCGCGCGCGCGGTGCGCCCCGGGACCACGGTGTATGTGGCCCCCGGCACCTACTACGGTGGATTCCGCACCAATGCCAGCGGCAGGGCGGATGCCCGCATCACCTACATCTCGTCCACCAAATGGGGCGCCCGCATCGTGCCGCCGCCCAACTCGCGCAGCAAGGTTGGCTGGGACAACCGGGGCGATTACGTGGATGTGATCGGCTTCGAGGTCGACGGGCGCAACTGGCAGGGCGGGGCGCGCTGGACCCACGGCATTTATAACGGTGGCTCGTACGATTCGATCCGCAATAATCATGTCCACCACATTGCCCAGAAAATCGGCTGCACCTCGGGCGGCGGGGCCGCGATCGGCATCGACAGTTACTACCGCGGGGTCAAATCGGACGCCATCGCCAATCTCGTGCACGACATAGGCCCGGCAGGCTGCCACTATGTGCAGGGCATTTACGTCAGCACCTCGGGCAGCGTCAAGAACAACGTGATCTACCGCGTGGCCGAGGCCGGCATCCACCTGTGGCACGACGCCAACCGCGTGATTATCACCAATAACACGGTCACGGAATCGAACACGGGCATCATTGTCGGCGGCGGGAACTTCTACCACACCAAGGGCCCCAACGATCACACCCTGGTCTACAGCAATATTGTGTACGACAACAAGATGGGTATTTCGGAGCAGGGCAGGACAGGCAAGAACAACAGCTACCGCAACAACCTGGTGTACCGGAACTCGCGCTTCAACTGGAGCCTGAAGAATGGCCTGACCCATACCGGCACGGTCAGCTCCCCGCCGCTGTTCGTGGCCGAAGACGCGAACCTGCCCAACCTGAAGCCAAGCCGCAGTTCACCGGCGGTGGGGCAGGCCACGGCGACGCATGCGGCCAGCACCGATTTCGAAGGCCGGGCGCGCAATGCGAGGACAGGCTATGACATCGGGGCGTACCAGCATTGAATCGCCGCTTTGGCTCAGTGGACCACGATACGCCCGAAGAAGCCGTACTGGAGGCTGGCGGCGATGCGGCGCGCGACGAGCATGAATTCGTCGGCGAGCTCGGGCGTGAAGAGGCGCTGGGCGGTAGTTTCGAACAGGGCGATCCAGCGCTGGAAATGGTCCGGCACGACGCCGTCCAGCGCCATATGCTTGCCATACACATTGCCCTGGAATTCGTGGGTGGCCATCATCACCGTCGACCAGAACTCCACCATGCGCGCAAGGTGGGGTTCCCAGTTGTCGCCGATGGCCGCTTCAAAAATCGGCTGCAGCTGCGGATCACGCCTGACGTCGTCGTAAAATTCGTGGACCAGCTGCGCTATCGCGGCCCGGGTGAGTTCAGCATGCATGGCATCCAGTTAACATGGAAATCAGATGCCACATTATAAATGCGTGGGCAATATGGATGTTTCTTATAGGAAGAAATACGACGTCGCTAAATTTGCGACATCAGGCCAGCTGTTCCGTGGCTGGGTTGGCGTAGAACTGGACCGGGACGGCGCCGCCGCGCGGGCGCGGCAGCACCGAAGCGAGGGTCTCGCGGTCAAGGATGTCGAGGTAGGCGTTGGTGGCGTGGCCGAGCACGTATTGCAGGCCGCATGCGCCGCTTAACCCGCAGGAAGTGCCAGCCGGATTGAAGCACTCGGCCATGTAGAAGTCGGTTTCGCTGGCGCGCACGATGGCGCCGATGTTGATCTGGTCGGGTTCGAGCTTCAGGCGCAGGCCGCCATTGCGGCCGCGAAGGGTCTCCACCACGCCCGCCAGGCCGAGCTGGTACACCACCTTCATCAAGTGATTCTTGGAAATCGCGTGCAGGTCGGCGATTTCCTGGATGGTCACCAGGCGGTCGCGGTGCATGCCGAGATGGATCAGCGTCCGCAGGGTGTAATCGGTGAAGGTGGTCAGGCGCATGTGCGTGTATTGTGTGCGGCAATGGTTTACTGCCGAAGCATACAGGAATCACGCAGATGCAGGTGTAACGGGAATTGGTGCCGGTGTTTGAGGCCACCGGACTAACCTGCGGGGCTTGCGCGTGCAGGCCTCCAACGCCCCCATGGTAGTACCGCAAAATGACCGGAGAATGACTTCGGTCTAAATGGGCGCGTTAAGGATTTCCCAGCAGGTCATGGGCATCCAGGATCGCGTAGGCGATGTCCGGATGGCGTTCCAGGCATTTCCGCACGGCCGCGGGGATGGTCTGGCGCGTCTTGCGGCACAGTCCCGGGCGCTCGTCGAGCGCGATGGTAAAGCCGCGCACCGTGCGCACGCCGCGCGCGCTGGGGGTAATGGTCAGGCCGATGCCGAGCAGCTCCTGCATCCTGGCGCCGATGCGCTGCAGCTCGTCGTAGGTCTCGATACTGTCGATGCGCGCAATCAGCTTCTTTTCTTCTTCCCGGGTCAGCCGCAGCACGCGCATGTCGGCGCCTGGCTCGGCCAGCAAACTGTCGCGGTCGCAAACGCAGGCGCCTGGCGGGCACTCTACGCGTATCGGGAACGGTACTGCTTGGAGCATGACGTCGCGCCGGTGGTGGAGAAAGGAGACATATTCTACATCGGGCTTGCCGGCGTTCCAACTTGCGGGCTGGCTCGCGTGACGACGCCCGGACGCGGCCTGGCGCAGCCACTGACGAGTAGGCTACATTCATTTCACGCCGTATCTTTTATCGCGTGGGTATATCGCCGCAAAGGAAATATGTAGATAGCCGGCTTTTAGTTATTCGAATCGACTATTTTCCCTGCATGTGGGCGGCGCGCGGCCATCCGTGCGCGGCACGAACTGGCTTACACTGGCGGCATGCCTGATACACGCGGAGGTTGCCATGGTGCTGAGCGGTGGATGCTGTTGCGGTGCGGTGCGCTATGAAACGACGGAGCGGGTGTTCCATGCCACCATCTGTCATTGCCCGACCTGCCGCAAGGCCAGCGGCGCGCCCTGCGTTGCCTGGTTCAGTGTGGTGCTGTCCGATTTCGACATCATTTCCGGGAGCCTGGCGCACTACCAGTCCAGCTTGCATGTGACGCGCGGCTTCTGCGCCGAGTGCGGCACGCAGCTGACCTACCAGCACGACGACTTCCCGAACGATATCGATATCACGCTGTGCAGCCTCGACGACCCCGAGACGACCCGGCCTGACGACCACACGTTTGTACAATACCGCCTGAGCTGGATGGTTCCCGGCGATGGCCTTCCCGAGTTTCCACGCAGTCGGGCCGAAGGTGCGGGAACATGAACAGGAGATGCAATGGAAAAAGAAACCGTTACCGAGCAACACCGCTGGCTGCAGCAACTCGTCGGCGACTGGACCTATGAATCGACCGTGGCGGCCGGCCCCGATGACACCCAGACCTTCACCGGCACGGATCGGGTCAAGGCCCTGGGGGAATTCTGGATTGTCGCGGAAGGGGAAGGCGAGTTTCCCGGCGACGGACCGGCCCGCATGGTAGTGACGCTGGGCTATGATCCGCGGCGCAAGCGCTTCACCGGGACCTTCATTCATTCGATGATGAGCTACCTGTGGCACTACGACGGCGAACTGGACGCAACCCGCCGCATCCTGACCCTGGAGTCGACCGGGCCGAGCATGAATGGCGCCGGCGCGACGGCGCGCTACCGCGATGTGATCGAGATTGTCAGCGAATCGCAGCGCATGTTCAGCTCATACGCACTGCGCGAGGACGGCAGGTGGCATGAATTCATGAGCGCGCGCTACACGCGGGTGGCCTAGCGGCTCAGAACGAATACACCAGGGTTACCGACGTTTGCGTATCGGTGTTCTTCTTGTTCACCGGCACGTTGGTGTCATTGCGGGCGGCGAAGGCCGCCTTCATCTGCATGGTGTCGTTGATTTTGGTCGACACCGAGGCCTCGGCGATCGAGTGGACGTTGGAGGTGCCCCGTTCCACGCTCACCGAGTTCGAGAACGTGGCCGAAGGGCTCAGGCGCCAGCGGACGGCAGCGGCCCCGCGGACGGTGAAGCCGTTTTCCTCGTCGCCATTGGCGCGCGTGCCGGTGAAGTAGCCCGGGCCCACTTCCAGGTCGATGCGGCGGTCCTTGGAATCTTCCCAGCCCCAGGCGTGACCGACTGCCATCGTCGAGTAGGTGGTGTAGGCGCCAAACCTGTCGTCGACGTAGGTGCCGAGTACGAACAGCTTCTTGCCGTCCTCCATCAGCTTGTAAGCAGCCTTGGCCGACATCGACACGCGCTCGGCCGATTTCACGGTAACGGTATCGCCGTTGCTGATGGTTTTCTCGTCTTCCTTGAAGTAGCCCGACAGGATGTACTGGTTACTCCAGTCCTCCAGCTCCTGGCGCGCGTCGATCCGGCCGGTGACGGAAGTACCTGCCGTATTGCCGGACGTGGTGATCGCGCCGAGTTCGGCAGAGGTGTTCCACGAGGGGGCGATGTCGCCCGCGAAGGCGCTGCCGTGAGTCACGGCCGCGAGCGCGAGAAGCGAAAAGAGTTTCATGTGCGTGTCGGAGCTGCTGTCGGTGTGGCGTATTGTACCCGAACAACTCCCGAAAAGCCGTCACGGCTTGCTGCAATTGACTGCAACTTGCGGTCAATACGCGCTAACGCGCGCTATTAAAACCCCAATCCGAAAGCTCAGGGGTTGGCGGCGAAGCCACGCTGGCGGCTGGCGGCCATCGAACTGTCGAGAAGCATCAGGGTGCGGCGCGCTTCCTTCAGGGTGGCGACATCGCGCGCCAGCGAACGGCCCGGCGCCTGCACCTGCGTGAACGGGGCGGCGCGCATCCGGGACGATGGCGGCAGGTTGGTCAGCTGGTAGCGGTCGGTTCCGCCTGACGCGGCCGGGGCCGCCTCATCGGCCGCGGCCGCCGGTGCGGTCGCGGCGGACAGCACCACCTGGGCTGCCTCGCCTTTGCATGGCTGGTCGGTCAGGGTGACATGGCCCGACTGGTCCGTGCATTTGATGACTTCGGTTCCTGCGAAGGTGTTCGAAACGAACACCATGCCTGCGACAAACAGTGTGTGGCGGATGGCTTTGCAGTTCATGATGTTGCTCCTCGTTAGCGTTTAGACAATTATGCGCGCTGGGAGGAGTCATCTCTGTTCGGTACCACACGGTGTCAAGATGATAATTTATTGTCGAGCTCAAGCGCCGACATAGGCGTATTTGAAAGTGAATGCCGCGGCAATGAGCCACACGATGACCTTCACTTCGCGGGCCCTGCCGGTGAGCAGTTTGAGCATCGCGTAGGTGATGAAGCCAAATGCAATGCCGTGCGCAATCGAATACGTGAACGGGATCGCCACCGCGCAAATTGCCGCCGGGATGCTTTCAGTCGTTTCTTCCCAGTCGATGTTGCCAAGGTCGCGCAGCATCAGGCAGGCCACGAACAACAGTGCCGGTGCGGTTGCGTAGGCGGGGACCACGCCGGCCAGCGGGGAGATGAACAGGCAGGCGAGGAACAGCAGGGCGATGACGACGGCGGTCAGCCCGGTGCGCCCGCCCGCCTGCACGCCGGCGGCGCTCTCGATGTAGGCGGTGGTGCTGGACGTCCCCAGCGCCGAGCCGGCCACGATGGCCGCGCTGTCGGCCAGCAGTGCCCGGTTCAGGCGCTCCATCTTGCCGTCGACCAGCAATCCCGCGCGGCTGGCCACGCCCATCAGGGTGCCGGTGGCGTCGAACAGTTCAACCAGGAAGAACACCAGCACCACGTTGAGGATGCCGACGCCGATCGCGCCGCTGATGTCGAGCTGCATCAGGGTAGGGGCCAGCGACGGCGGCGCCGACACCAGCCCTTTGAACGTATTACCGCCGAAGAAGAAGCTGGCGACGGTAACGGCCATCATGCCGATCAGGATGGCGCCGCGCACGCGCAGGCGGTCCAGCGTGACGATCAGCAGGAAACCGATGATGGCCATGATGGCCGGCGCGGAGCGCAGGTCGCCGGCGGTGACCATCGTGGCGGGGCTGGCGACGACAATGCCGGCGCTCTTGAGCGCGATCAGCCCGAGGAACAAGCCGAGCCCTACCGTAATGGCGGTGCGCAGGGAGTGGGGAATGCCGTTGACGATCATCGCGCGCAGGCCGAACACGCTGACCAGGATAAACAGGCAGCCCGAAATGAATACCGCGCCCAGCGCAGTCTGCCACGGCACGCCCATGCCGAGCACCACCGCGTAGGCGAAGTAGGCGTTCAGGCCCATGCCAGGCGCCATGCCGATCGGATAGTTCGCGTACAGGCCCATCATCAGGCTGCCGAGCGCGGCGGCCAGGCAGGTGGCAACGAACACGGCGTCCTTCGGCACGCCCGCGTCGCCCAGGATCGACGGGTTGACGAAGATAATGTAGGCCATGGTCAGGAAGGTGGTCACGCCGGCGATGACCTCGGTGCGGGCGTTGGTTCCGCTTTCCTGCAGTTTGAAATAATTGTTCAGCAGTGACACTGTGCTCTCCCGTATGGTTTGTTACGCAGGCCCGATCATGGGCCTTGCCGTCTTATCAAGATCATACCGCGTTCGCTGCTGAGCCGGGATCGAAAGCGGCAGTCGCGCCGCTGCTGGCGATTTGCTAACATGGCGCATAGCCACCTCACCAGAAACAGCCATGCCAAAAAACAAGCGCCCCGTTCCACGCAAGCCAGCCGCCACTTCCGCCCCCCAGGACGATGACGACCTCGTCGCACAGGCCATGGCGGACCTGGCCCTCGACATCGCCGTGCCGGAGGACGGCGACGAGGCGCATCCCGGCCAGAAGCAGGAGGAGCTGAACCGGATGATCCTCAATGCGCTGCGCAAGAAGAACGACGACGTGCTGTACGACGCGGTCGAGCGCGCGCGCTATTCGGACATCCCGGCCTACCTGCTGTTGCGCTCAAGCATAGAAGAAGCCAGCGGCGTGGCCGTGATGCGGCGCGAGGGCGCGCCGGCGATGGAAATCAACGCGTTCGCGATTCCCCTGTTCGTCCACGGCAGGGGCGGGCTGGACCAGAGCGCCGCGTTCGCCGACCCCGACGCGTTCGAGGCGCTGGTCGACAGCCTGCGCAGCGGCGGGCTGGAAAGCGAGGAAGCCAAGGTGGTACTGGTGGCGCACGCCTACGACCCGCGCGAGGCGGCGCGGATCACCTACTGCGAACTGAACGAGATCGTGCGCGAGGTGCACGCATCGATGACGGCGAAGAAGCTTACCGCAACGCCCGCGCTGGACCGCACCATGACGGGTTGGGCGCCCAATACCGCGGCGGCCGGCGAGCCGACCGTTGAATTGCGTTTCCTGGTGGGCTTTGCGCTGAAGCGGGTCGACGATCCCTTCTACGCCATTCCCGATGAGGATGCGCGCGCCGAGGCCTATTTCGACGAGCGCATGGCGCGCTACCGCGCCTGGACCGAACAGGCGGTGCCGCTGGTGCGCCGCTGCCTGGCCGCGGATCCCGATGCCATCGACGTCAACTTCCTGTACCAGGACCTGTTCTTCGGCGCGTTCGAACACGGCGTCGAAGAGCTGGCGACCCTGCGCATGATGACCCAGCTGAACCAGGCGCTGGAGGGCAGCGGCGTCGCACCTGCCGAGGCCAGCGCCAGGGTCGCGGCAGCGGCCAGCGACGACGACCTGGTGATGCGCGTGTCCTTGCTGTCGCAGGACGGCGCGCTGCTGGCTACGGTCGAGAAGCCGCTCGATGTCGGCGCCGACCTGGAGGCCGAGATCGCGGACGTGCGCGATGCGCTGGCGGCGATTGGCATTGGCACTGTCGCGGTCGACGCCGTGGCCGGCGACTGAGGTTTGGCGCCCGAGGCGCGGCGGACCGCGCCGGGCTTACGCCATCAGCGGCCGCGGCTTGCCGACCCAAAAACCCTGCGCGTAATCGACGCCGATGGCGTGCAGGGTCCCGAGGATGGCGGGGTCGCTGACATACTCGGCGATGGTCTTGCGGCCCATCATGTGGCTGATTTCGTTGGTGAAACGCACCATCTCGTAGTCCACCTCGCTTGACGACATGGTCTGGATGAAAGCGCCGTCGATCTTGATAAAGTCGACCGGCAGCTCCTTCAGGTAAGACAGCGAGGTCATGCCGCTGCCAAAGTCATCCAGCGAAAAGCGGCATCCGCGCGCCGACAGGGTGCGGATGAAGTTGGTGGTCTTGTTCATGTTGGCGATCGCGCCGTTCTCGGTGATCTCGAAGCACAGCTTGTGCGGGGGCACGTCCGAGCGGTCGATCAGCTCGGCAGCGAACTTGTGGAAGCTCTGGTCGCCCAGCGAGCGGCGCGACAGGTTGATGCTGCACATGTCAAGGTGCTCGGTGTCGTCGCGGTGGTTGGACATCCAGTCGAGCGTGCGCATCAGCACCCAGCGGTCGATCTTCAGGATCAGGTCGTAGCGCTCGGCCGCCGGCAGGAAGCTGGCGGGCCCGATCGGCGCGCCCTGGCCGGTGCCCAGCCTCAACAGGATCTCGTAGTGCCGCGCAGCGCCGCCGGCGTCGCTGATCGGCACGATCGGCTGCCGGTACAACTGCAACTGGTCATGGTCGAACGCGTGCGCCAGCCTGGTGACCCAGTGCATATCGCTGCGGCGCTGCGCGAAGTCGTGGTCGCTGGTGTCGTGGACGTAGGCGCGGTTGCGCCCGCGTTCCTTGGCGATGTAGCAGGCATGGTCGGCGCGCCGCAAGGCTTCTTCGACGGTCGCGGTGCCGGTGTCGATCGGGGTGATCCCGATGCTCACCCCAAGCTGGAACATGCGGCCCTTGCAGGCGTAGCGCAGGTTGCGGGTGGCGTCGAGCAGCTTGTAGGCCACGCCGAGCGCTTCGTCGACATCGCAGTGTTCGACGATCAGCGCGAACTCGTCGCCGCCGATCCGCGCCAGGGTGTCGCGCTCGCGCACGTGCGATACGTAGGACTGCGCCAGCAGGCGCAGCAGGTCGTCGCCGGCGCTGTGGCCGCAGGTGTCGTTGACGATCTTGAACTGGTCGAGGTCCAGGTACAGCAGGGCCGACCCGGCGCTGCCATCCTGGCGCGAGTGGTCGAGCGCGCGCTGGAGGCGCTGCTCGAACTCGCGCCGGTTGAACAGGCCGGTCAGCGAATCGTGGCTGGCCTCGAAGCCCAGCTTGCGCACCAGGCGCTTCGATTCCGTCACGTCGTGCATCACCAGCACAGCCCCGATCAGCTCGCCGTCGGCCAGGGTCACCGGCGCGACTGCGTTATCGATCGAAAAGCGGCGCCCGTCGCGGCCGTGCGCGGTCAGGTGCGGCAGCCCGGGTATCGGGCGCCGCTCCTGCTGGCATTGCATCACGGCGTCCTGGATGGCTTGTTCGCCGCCTGGCTCATCGACCGAGAGCACGTCCGCCACCGGATGGCCGACCGCTGCGGCTTCGGTGCGGCCGAGCAAGCGCTCGGCACTCGGGTTGACGGAGGTCACCAGGCCGTCGCGGCCTAGCGTCACCACGCCGTCGGTGATGGCGGCCAGCGTGACCAGTGCGCGTTCCTTTTCGGTGGCGGCGCACAGTTGCGCCTGCTTTAGTTCGGTGACGTCCTGCATCACGGCGACGGCGGTCCGGGCGCTGCCGTCGGGGTCGGCGATCAGCGCCGTGGTCACGGCGAAATGCACGCGCTTGCCGTCGCCGCGGTCGTACTGCAGCTCCTGGACGACCGGCCTGCCTTCCCTGATGGACTGGGTTAGCGGCAGGTCTTCGGTACGCATGCGCCGTCCCTTGGCGTCGTACAGCACGTAGCTGCCGTAGTCCTCGGTGCTGGCGACGCCATCGATGCCGCGGCCCAGCATGGCTTCGCCGGCCCGGTTCTGGTAGATAAGTTTGCCTGACGGCGCCTCGGCCAGGATGACGCCGGACGGCAGCTGCTCGAGGATGTTGGCAAAGCGCGCGCGTTCCTGGCGCAGCTGGTGGTACAGGCGCATTTTCTCGTTTTCGGCCTGCTTGCGGTTGTCGATGTCGACGCAGGCGCCCACTAGCACGGGGCCGCGTCCATCGACATCGTGCTCCCAGTTAGCGCGCAGGAAAAACCAGCGCGCTGGCCCTTCACGGGTACGGCAGCGCAGTTCGGTGTCGAGCGGCGCGAGGGCGGGCTTGTCGCGCAGCGCGGTCAGCTGCGCTTCGATGCGGCGGCGGTCGTCCTCGAGGACGCACAGCATCCAGTCGGCAAACCGCAAGGTGCGTTCGCCGCTATCGTAGCCCAGCAATTCGCGCAGGTGGCGCGACACGGTCACTTCATCGCGCCCGATGTCCCACTTCCAGATGCCGCACCAGGCCGCCCCCAGGATCAGTTCAATTTCCTGGCGTTCGCGCTCGCACTGCTTCAGCCTGCACAAATGCGTCATGTCGACCAGTGTGGCGGAATAACCGAGCAAGGCGCCGCCAGCGTCGCGCAGCGCGGTCAGCGAAGTATGCGCCCAGAACAGGCTGCCGTCGCGGCGGCGGCGCCACACCTCATTGCCGACAAAGCCGGTGCGTGCCGCCAGGTCGAGGTCGTGCCCTGGCAGCTGCTGTTGCCGGTCGTCGTCGGTGTAGACCAGGGCGTAGCCGGCACCGATGGCCTGTTCGGAGGCGTACCCGGTCATTTCCTGGGCAGCCTGGTTCCAGGTGGTGATGGTTCCTTCGGGGTCGAGCATCATCACGCCGCATTCGCGGATGCCGGCCACCATCAGGCGGAACAGCTCGGCCGACTCGTGCTGCGATAAAACAGAAGCAAGGCAACGTTCGGGCATAGGGAGGTATCCACTGGCAGGATTGCGAAGTGCTTGGATTTCTGCCGGCGAAAATGGTTCCGGCCCTCGCGGGCCGGATGGGGCAATGCAGGTGGATCGCTTGGGGGCGCGCGTCGGGCTAGCGCTTGGCCTTGCCGCGCGGCCAGTTCTTCTCGAAAATCGCCCACAGGATCAGGCCGTAGGCGACCAGCCGGATCAGGTAGTGCAGGGCGCTTTCCTCGTTCATGCTCTGCGCGACGCTGGAATAGATGCGGTGCGCTCCTTCGATGCCGAACGAGAGCGCGAAGTACAGGAAGAAGCGGTCACCGGTATTGCGCCAGTAGCGCGTAAACACCATGCTGATGACCAGCGATGCCATGGCGATTGCGCCAACGAGAATATCGTTCATTCGGTCATCACTCCTTTTCGTAAATCAGGCCGTACAGCAGCAAAAGCAGGGCCAGCAATGCCGATCCCAGCCGGTAGGGCATCAGGTCGACCGAGGTGGGGAATACGACGCGGTCGACCAGCAGCAGCACGTTGTTCAAGCAAATCACCACGAAGCACATGCCGCTCCAGAACAGCAGGCGGTGGCGCGTGCGGCTGTAGCTTCCGAGCAGCAACCAGGCGCAGGCAAGCGACGTGAGGATGCATAAAATGTAGATGATCTGGGCCATTTAAGAATCCTTTCGCCATTTAAACGCGTCGGCAAACTGCTGTGCCTTACGGTCGTGCTTGGAGTGGATAAGGTGGGTGACTTCGACCAGGTGGCGCGAGTAGAACTCGGCCAGGCTGTCGATCGTCGCCGCCAGCAGGTCGCTGGCAGGCTGGTAGCAGTAGCTGGCAGGCTCGGCGCCGCCGGTGGCCATGCCTGAATTGCACAGGTCGTCCAGCAGGCCGGTGGCCAGCTTCTCGCCAAGGTAGAGGCGTTCGGCCAGCTTTGCGGTGCTCCATGGGCCGGGCGTCCCGCGCAGCAGCAGCAGGGCTTCGAGGTGAGGCACCGACGGGATGCTTGTGAGCACAAACCGGCGTATGTCTTCGGGGATCGCTTGCTGCGCCATTAGGGGACTGACCGTCGCAGGTAGTGAAATAAAAAAAGCATTCTAATACATTCCAATTGGCAACGCTTTTTCTATTGTGCGAACGTTGCTTTACTGCACGAAAGGGAGGGGCTGGTCCGCTCGCATGATACGGACCGCGTCGTGCGCGGGCGAATTTTATCCTAGGAATAATCTTTTGCGACCTAAAGGTTAGAATGGCCGCCTGAAAATTTTCACCAAGCATCAATGTTCCAACAGATTTTGGCCGCCATCGTGCTGGCCGCGGCGCTGCCTGGCAGCGCCGGCGCAGCCGCCGCAGGCTGCCCGGCCCATTACATCGACGGGCGCCTGCCCGAGATACGCAATCCCAGGCTGGCCGTTGCCACCCGCGAGTTGTGCTATGGGGTGTTCGGCGTGATGCATTCGGGCGTGACCCGCACCGCGCTATGGTCCGCCGAGCATCTGCGTGCGTACAATGTCGCGGCGGCCGGCGACCAGTCGCGCATCAATTCATTCCACGCCGAGCCGCGCCTGCCGCGTTCCCAGCGCGCCGAACTGTCCGACTATGCGCTTAGCGGTTTCGACCGCGGCCACCTGGCGCCCAACGGCAATATGCCGGACCGGCGCAGCCAGCGCGAGAGCTTTTCGCTGGCAAACATGGTCCCGCAGGATGCGGAGAACAACCGCCATGTGTGGTCGGGGATCGAGCACATCGTGCGCAAGATGGCGGCCAGGGAAGGCGCGCTGTACGTGCTGACCGGGCCGGCGTTCCTGGGTGGCAGCCTGCGCAAGGTGGGCAATGTGCTGGTGCCGACCCACCTGTACAAGGCGGTGTGGAATCCGCAGCAGAAGGCCGGCGGCGCCTGGTTCATCGAAAACGCGCCGACCACCCGGTACCAGACGATGACGATAGCGCAGCTGGAGAAGACCATCGGTATCGACCTGATGCCGTCCTTGTCGGCGCGCGAGAAAGAGGCGATGCTGCGCTTGCCGCATGTCCGCCAGCGCAAGCAAAAGCGCCAGCGGCGCAATCAGGAGGAACTGCCATGAAGGCCAGCAAGAAGGAATTTGAACCGTATGCCAACGAAGCCGATGTCGTCATCATCGGCAAGCTGATGATCGAGAACCGGCTCGACCGCATCACCCTGGCCGGCGACGTCGACCTGACCCTGGACCGGGCTGGGCTGGCGCGGGCCCGCGAGCTGCACCAGCTGCTCGGCGCCATCGTGGCCAGGCTCGAAGCGTCGGCGCTGCCGGAGGCGCTGGCGCCGCCGCAGGTGAAGACGGTAAAGAACCCTTTCGCCGGCTAGCGTTCGAGCACATAGCGCCCCGGCGCCGGCCCGAGCGAACCGGTCACTGGCTGCGCCGGCACCATGCCCGCCGGCGAGACGCGGTCCAGCCAGGCCAGCCATTCGGGCCACCATGAGCCGGCCTTTTCGTCGGCACGCTCGATCCATTTGTCGGGGTCGGTGTAGCGGTCGCCTCGCTTGTGCAAGGCGGTGTAATAGCGCCGCCCGGCCCGTCCCGGTTCGCTGATGATGCCGGCGTTGTGGCCGCCGCTGGCCAGCACGAAGTTGACGTCGCAGTGCGACATCAGGTGCACCTTGTACACCGAGCGCCAGGGGGCGACATGGTCGGTCATGGTGGACACCGCGAACACCGGCACGTGCACGTCCGACAAGGCGATCGGCCTGCCGTTGACCCGGTAGCGCCCGGAAAACAGGTCGTTGTTGAGGAACAGCTTGCGCAGGTAGTCGCTGTGCATGCGGTAAGGCATGCGGGTGGTGTCGGCGTTCCACGCCATCAGGTCGCTCATCGGCGCGGGTTCGCCCAGCAAATAGTGGCTGACCGCCACCGACCACACCAGGTCGTTCGAGCGCAGCAGGCGGAACGCGCCGGCCATCTGGCGGTTGTCGAGGTAGCCCTGCTGCCACATCAGGTCTTCCAGCCACGCAACCTGGCTCTCGTCGATGAACAGCATCAGTTCGCCGGCTTCCGAAAAGTCGGTCTGGGCCGCCAGCAGCGTGATCGAATTGAGGTAGGCGCGCTGGTCGTGTTCGTAGGCGGCCGCGGCGATCGACAGCAAGGTGCCGCCCAGGCAGTAGCCGACCGCATTGACTTTCTTGCCCGGCATCCGTTCGCGCAAGGTGTCGAAGGCGCGCATCACGCCTTCATGCAGGTAATCGTCGAGGCCGAGGTCGCGGTCGCCGGCGGTCGGGTTATGCCACGAGATCATGAAGACCGTGTGGCCATGCGATACGAGGTAGCGCACCAGCGAGTTGTGCGGTGACAGGTCCATGATGTAGTACTTCATGATCCAGGCAGGCACGATCAGCACCGGCTCGGCGTGGACACTAGGCGTCGCCGGCGCATACTGGATCAGTTCGATGAGGTCGTTGCGATACACCACTTCGCCGGGCGTCACCGCGACTTCGATCCCCGGCCGGTAAGCCTCCGCGCCCTCCGGCGGCAAGCCGCGCGCGCGCAGGCTGAGGTCTTCCATCAGGTTGCAGGCCCCGCGCACCAGGTTGGCGCCATGCTCGCGGACAATGGCCGCGCTGACCTCCGGATTGGTGGCGACGAAGTTCACCGGCGAGACCAGGTCGAGCAGCTGGCGCGCGACAAACGACACCACCTGTTCATGGTGCTTGGTCACGCCGTCGATGCCGGTGGTCGCGTTGTGCCACCACTGCTGGTTGAGCAGGAAGGCCTGCTGGATCAGGTTGTATGGCCAGCGTTGCCATGCCTCGCTGCGGAAGCGCCGGTCTTGCGGCAGCGGGTCGATGCACGGCTCGGCATTGGGGTCGGCCGCGCTGCGCAGTGCGTAATCGAACCAGCGCAGGTCCTTGTCCCAGGCCTTCTGCGCCAGCCGCTGCCATTTGCCGGGGGACTGCGCCAGGTGCAGCATCCAGTCGGTCCATGCGAGCGCCAGGCTGTTGGGCGAGATGCCCTGGGTGTAGTGCCCCATCAGGGCATGCAGCATGCGGTCGACATGGCTGGGCGGTTCGACGTCGGTGGGACGCACGCCGCCCATGTCGGTGCGGGCCGCCGGCGGGTTCGCAACTTCAAGCGTGAGGGAGGTGTGCTCGTGCGCTGGCTTGGTCAATTGCATTGGGTTCTCCGTGCTGCGGTATGTGGAAATTTCCAGCTTCCTATCCATACGAAATGCAAACTTGAGCAACGTCAATGGTGCGCAGGTTCGCGGCTCTTTGGGGTACTCTCGAAATAGCAAATGACAGCGAATGTTGAGGAGTGCATGTAATGATAGGCGATACCGAAGGCAGGGTCGAAAATAGCGCGGGCATGGCCGTGCCGGTGCACCAGGAGGAACTGCACGTTGGCATTCGCACTGTCGACACCGGGCGCGGCGTACGGGTACGCAAGACCGTCGACGAACACGAACAACGCATCGAGGAAACCCTGATGCATGACCAGGTCGACGTGCGCCACGTGCCCGTCGACAAAATAGTCGCCCTGTCCGAGGCGCCCGCTTCGCGCTACGAAGGCGACACGCTCATCGTTCCAATACTGGAGGAAATCCTCGTAGTCGAAAAGCGGCTGCGCATCAAGGAAGAGATCCATATCACCCGCAGCAAGCGCCCGCAGCGTTTCTCGGAGACCGTTCCCCTCAAGTCGGAAACGGTCTGCGTCGAGCGTTTCGATGAAGGCCCTGCGGTGCGCGGGGAGTGACTTCAACAGTTGGAGGAATTAATCATGCAACACACACTTGTAGCCGTATTTGATAATCGAAGCGACGCCCAGAAAGCGATGGACGACCTGCTGGCGTCGGGCTTCAACCGCTCCGACCTGCGCCTGTCCGAAGGCGGCACGCACACCGGCGCCACGGCCTCCGGAGCGCTGCACGAGGACGAGTCGATGGGCGAAAGCATCAAGCACTTCTTCAGCGACCTGTTCGGCAGCGACCGCAGCGACCGCATGGCGCAGTACAACGAAGCGATTTCGCGTGGCCACTACGTATTGACGGTCACGGCGCCCAACGAGCCGGAAGTCGAGCGCGCGGCCGACCTGGTCGAGCGCTATGGCCCGGTCGACATCGACGAGCGCTCGTCGGCATGGGCCACGGGCTCGACGGCAGGCAGCATCGGCGCATGGCAGCAGTCGGCCGCGCTGTCGCAGCAGTCGCAGGCCAGCCAGGGCTCGGTCCAGGGCGGCACCGCCGGGTCCATGCAGTACGCCAGTAGCGAGTCGCAATCCATCCCGGTGGTGCAGGAAGAACTCAAGGTCGGCAAGCGCGAAGTGCAGCGCGGCGGGGTACGCATCTACTCGCACGTGGTCGAAACGCCGGTCGATGAGAGCGTCAACCTGCGCGAAGAGCATGTGACGGTGCAGCGCCGCGCCATCGACAAGATGGTCGACCCGGCCGAGGTTCCCGCGTTCCAGGAAAAGTCGTTTGAGATGCGCGAGACCGCCGAGGAAGCTGTCGTCAGCAAGTCCGCCCGCGTGGTGGAGGAGGTGGTGGTCGGCAAGGAAGTAACCAACCGCGAAGAGCACATCACCGATACCTTGCGCCGTACCGAGGTGGAAGTGGAGCAGCTCCCTGGCGCCGATGACGACGACTACTATCGCAACCACTGGACCAGCAACTACGCCAGCACGGGCACGACCTATGACGAGTATGCGCCGGCTTACCGCTATGGCAGTGAGATGCGGCGCAGCGAACTGTATCGCGGGCGTCCGTTCGAGGATGTGGAGACCGACCTGCGGGCGGACTGGACGCGGACGCATCCAGGTTCGGCCTGGGAGAACTTCAAGGCCGCGGTGCGGCATGGGTGGGATCGTATGACGAGCTGAGTTTTATACGTCGTTTCCGCGCACGCGGGAACCTATGCTGAGTGCGAAATATCAGCTCTGCATGGGCTCCCGCTTGCGCGGGAACGACGGTGTCGTACTGTGTTACTTCGCAAACACCGCGGTTGCCGGCGTAATCGTCACCGCCTCCGGACGAATGTTCAGCTTGGTGGCGCCAATTGCCTTGTCTTCATCGAGCAGCGCCTTCGGCTTCTCGGCATCGTACTTAATCGACGAGAACACATCGCTGACCAGCTTGTCCTTCAGCCCGGCCGCATCCTTGGTCACCATCACCACCGACAGGTTCTTGGCCGACAGGTGCTTGCGCACTGCCGCGTTGACGTCGTCCACCGTCAGCTTCGACAAGCCATCACGCATCAGCTTGGTGAACTCCGGCGTGCCGTACCACTTCGAATCGAGCGCGTAGCCCAGGTACTGGTCCTGGGTGGCGGTCATCACGAACACGTTCTTCATCAGGTAGTCGCGGGTGGTCTCGAACTGCGCGCGGGTCAGGCCCTGGGCGATGAACTTGTCCAGCTCGGTGAGCGCGACGCGCAGCGCGAAGTGGGCGTTTTCAGGGGCCACCGGACGAATCCAGACTTCGAACAGCTGCGCCTTGCGGCCCAGGTTGGGGTTCGGGAAGAACTGGAACATACCGCGCGGGAAGGCTTCGATGTAGGCGTAGTCGCCATAGTTCATGCCGCGCACTTCGCGAATGCGCTGGTACAGGTAGGAACTCGATGCACGGTGCTCGCCCAGGAAGGCCTTGGCCAGCCACAGAGCCGGGAAGTCCGGGTGCGAACGGGTGACGACAGTCGGCAGGCCGAATGAGATCGCCGTCGCGCGCGTGTTCTTCTCGATGATTTCCACTTCCAGGCCATTCGGCATGCGGCCCTTCGGCGCGGCGCCGTACGACACGCCCGCACCTTGCGGCAGGGCGGCCAGCGACTTCTTCAGCGACGCGATCTGCGCTTCCGATACATCGCCCGAGATGCCCACTTGCAGTGCGCCCTGGGTATAAGCCTGCTTGTAGAACGCCTTGACGTCGTCCAGCGTAATCGACTCGATGCCGGCCAGCGTGCCCAGCACAGGGTGGCCGTAAGGGGTGCCGTCGAACACATTGGTTTGCAGGCGCTCCTTGGCGAACTCCTCTTCGTTGTTGTCCTTCAGGTCCAGCTGCAGCGCGTTCTTCTGCGCATCCTTCAGGCGGCGGAAGTCTTCCTCGCGGAAGCCCGGCGACATCAAGAGCGGCAGCGCGACGTCGGCGTACTCGGCCCAGTTGTCCTTGTGGATCGAACCGGTGAAGGTGGTCATTTCCTTGTCGACCTGCTCGCTGAAGCTGCCGGCCATCGGGAACAGCGCCTTGGTGACCTCGTCGATCTTGCGCTGGCTTGAACCGCCTGATGCAACCATCGCTGCGGTCAGCGCCGCCAGGCCTTCCTTGCCCTTCGGATCATGCGCCGAACCAGCCGTGAACAGCAGCTTGAAGCGGATCTGCGGCAGCGCCGATTTCTGGACCAGCACGTCGAACTTCGCTTCGCCCGCTTGCGGGGCGAGCTGGTCGAGCTTCGGCAGGGTGGCCATCGCGGCCGGCATCGGCTGGTGCGACAGGGTGGTCACGATCATGCCGTCGTCGGTCAGGTACTTGCGCGCGGCGGCCTGCAGGTCGGCCGGGGTCAGCGTATCGACCAGCCGGTAGTAGCGGTTGAGCGTGCCGTAGGAACGGTTGAAGTGCACGTAGGAAGCCAGGGTGCTGGCGATCTGCTCGGTGTTGTCGAGCGAACGCACCAGGCCGTACTTTTGCGCCGATTTGGCGTCGGCCAGTTCGCTCGCCGATACCGGCGTATTGCGCAGCTCGGCCACGGTCTGCATGATGGCGTCGCGTACGTACACGGCGTCTTCGGGCTTTTTGACGCGCGCAGCGATGGTTGCCAGGTTGGCGTCGACCCGGTTAGGGCTGTAGTCGAACAGCTGGTCGACCTTTTGCTCGTCCTGCACCAGGCGCTTGTACAGCGGCGAGGTGCGGCCGAACTTCAGCGACAGCAAGGTCGACAGGGCGGCCTGGTCCTTGTTTGTGTCCGAGAACGCCGGCGCGCGGAAGGCCACGGTCACGAACGGCAGGGTCGGGCTGGTCCATGGGACGTGCTTGTAGATCGCGCCGCGCGGGGCCGGTTCGGCTGGCACTTCCGCTTTGTAGGTGCCGCGCTGCCACTTGGCCCAGTATTTCTCGACCAGGGCGATGGTCTTCTTCGGATCGACGTCGCCGGCGATGATCAGCGCGGTGCGTTCCGGACGGTACCAGCGGTCGAAGAACACCTTCGAATACGCGTACTGGTTCGGCATGTCCTCGATATCCTTGAGGAAGCCCATCGTGGTGTGCTTGTAGGTATGCGTGGTGAACGCGGCGTCGCGCTGGACCTCGATCAGCTTCGAGATCGGGTTGGCGCTGTTCTTGTTGTACTCGCCCAGCACGGCGCGCGATTCGGTCTTGAACGGACCTTCCTCGTACGACAGGTTCTGGAAGCGGTCGGCCTCGACCTTCAGGATGGTCTCGAGGTCTTCCTTGGCGAAGGTGGTGTAGTAATTGGTCAGGTCGTCGCTGGTGTAGGCGTTCTGGCGCGCACCGGAGCGGGTGATGACTTCCTGGTATTTCTCGGGCGGGTAGGCCTTGGTGCCGCGGAACATCATGTGCTCGAAGAAGTGGGCAAAGCCCGACTTGCCCGGTTCAATTTCGTTGCGCGATCCGGTCTGCACCGGGATATGTACAGACACCAGGTTCGGGAAGCCGGTCGGCACAACGATGACCTTCAGGCCGTTCGGCAAGGTCTTCTCGGTCGCGGTGAAGGGCAGCACGTCGCCTTTGGCCGGCGCGCTCTTCGGCGCTGCGCCAGCGAGCACGGGCAGGCCGAGCGCGAGCAAGGTAATCGGGATAAGTTTTGACACACTGTCTCCTTGAGTAACTGACAAGCCGGGAAGGATAATTTAATCGCTTGATAAAGGACAGGGAAAAATAGCGCGGCGTCGCAAAAAGGCCGAATCCCGCAATGGCCGCGGCAACCCGGCTTGCTAGGATTCCTGATCCCTGCACAGCCTGGACAACGAGCGCCATGAGCCTTTCAAGCGGAATCAATGCCATCGATGCGCTGGTCTATTCGAGCTGGAACACCAGTCCCCACACTGGCGTCACGCTGACCTTCAGTTTCCCGCGCACGCTGCCGCCCAACTCCCCGGAAGCCGACGCCAACGACTTCGCGCCGATGCCGGCCATGCAGCAGCAGGGGGTACGCGCCGCGCTGGCCGAGTGGGCGGCGGTGGCAAACATCGTCTTTGTCGAGGTTGAGTCTGGCGGCAATCTCGTGTTCGCGACCAACGACCAGGGCGACCAGACCAATGCATATGCCTATCTTCCCGATGCGCTTACCCGTCATACGACCGCCGTATTTACCAACAACCGTTTTCCGATGGACGACATGCTGGCGCCCGGCGAAGGCGGCTTTACCGTCTTGCTGCACGAAATCGGCCATACGCTCGGACTCAAGCATCCGGGGGAGTATCACGAGGCCTTCGATGAGATGGGAGGCCCCTACCTGCCGGCCGCGTTCGACACGCGCGGCTACACGCAGATGTCCTACAACCCGTCGGCAAACCACGCAGTGGTCGGCAAGGAAGGCCTGACGCCGATGCTGCTCGACATCCAGGCGATCCAGTACCTGTATGGCGCAAACACGGGCTGGCGCAGCGGCGACGACGTCTATGCGTTCAGCCCGGACGGCGCCCCGCGCACGGTCTGGGATGGCGGCGGGCTGAATACATTCGATTTCACCGCCTGCATCGATGGCGCCGTAGTCGACCTGCGCCCTGGCCAGATGAGTTCGACTTGCGCTGGCTTCGACAACGTCGCCATTGCTTACGGCGCGACGATCCACAAGCTTGTGACGGGCATCGGCGACGACACGATCCGCGCCAGCGATGCGGGCAGCATGATCGACGCTGGCGCGGGCCGAGACGCCATCCAGGGCGGCAGCGGCAACGACCGGATTGCGGGCGGCGACGGCCTGGACACCGTGGTCCTGGCCGGCCATGCGGCGCAATACAAATTGTCGGCAAGCGCGCAAGGCTGGGTGGTGGAAGGCGAGGGGCGCGACCTGCTCGATAGCGTAGAGCGCATCCGGTTTGCCGACACCTTGGTGGCGCTCGACATCGACGGCGTTGCCGGCCAGGTGTACCGGCTTTACCAGGCCGCATTCGACCGTGCCCCCGACCCGACCGGACTTGGCTACTGGATCGCCGCTGGCGACCGCGGCGTGAGCCTGGCGGTGGTGGCGCAAGGCTTCATCGACAGCCCGGAGTTTGCGTCCAGCTACGGCCAGCTCGACAACATGGCTTACGTCACGCGGCTGTACCTGAACGTGCTCGGAAGGCAACCGGATGAGGGCGGCTTGGCCTGGCACCTGGACTTGCTGGAACGGGGAGTCGCCAGCCGCAATGAAACCTTGCTGGCGTTTTCGGAGTCAGGTGAAAACCAGCAGGCCCTGGCCGGCGTGATCGGCAATGGCTTTGCCTACACGCCGTTCGGGGCCTGATTCAGACGGTTTCGGTGGTAGGGAGGCTGATGCGGTTGCGGCCCATGTGCTTGGCGCGGTAGAGGGCGGCGTCGGCGATGGCGACCAGTTCGGAAGCGTCTGCCTCATTCGATGCCAGCGCGGTGGCGGCGCCGATGCTGACGGTAATCCGGCCGTCGCGCGAGAACCGGTTCGGCAGCCGCAGCTGCTCGACGCGCGCGCGGATGCGTTCGGCCACGATGGCTGCGCCCTTGAGCGCCTGGTTGGGCAGGATAACGGCGAATTCTTCGCCGCCATAGCGCGCCACCAGGTCGTTGGCGCGCATTTCGGACGCGACCGCCGTCGCGATGCGCTTCAGGCATTCGTCGCCGCCGAGGTGGCCGTTGGCGTCGTTGTAGGCCTTGAAGTTGTCCACGTCCACCATCAGCAGCGACAAGGGCTGCTTCTGGCGCATGGCGCGCGACCATTCCGCGTGCAGGGTGTCATCGAAGCAGCGGCGATTGGCAAGGCCCGTCAGGCCGTCGCGCGTGGCCAGCTGTTCGAGCGCGATTTGCGCCTGCTTTTCGTCGGTCATGTCGCGCAGGGTCTCGACCACCGCGATCAGGGTATTGTTGTCGTCGAAGACAGGGCTGGCGTCGGCGGCAAGGTAACGGCGGCCCGCACGCGGCATGTCGCACCAGCTTTCAGCGCAGATCTGGGAGCCGGTCCGCGGCTCGCCCTGCACTGAACCGTACAGGTGGAGCACTTCGCCAGGGCGGTTCTGGATGACCAGGTCGGCGAGGGTGGGGCGCTGTTCCTGGTAAAAGCTGCGCCAATGGTCGCTGGTGCCCAGGACCTCCTCGGCGGGAACGCCCGTCAGGCGTTCGCAGGCCCGGTTCCAGATCATTACGCGCCGTTCGGTGTCCAGCACGAAGGCTGGAACCGCCAGCATTTCCATCAACTTGTTGGCGAAAATCCGCTCTGGCTTGCCGCTGCTGTCGGTCAGGCATTGGATTGTAGATGCGCTCGTCATGGGCCGTTCCCTGTTCTTAAAAACTGGCTGCCGCTGGGCAAGTAATTGACTGCCTGCAAGACTTGATTTTCCTACCGGAACTTATGTGGACCATTGATTTTAAGCAAGGCAACGGGTGATCCGGGTTCAGTGAAGGGCGAATGGCTGGGTTAGGGGGATTTCAAGCGTCAACTGGCATCCTCCGCCGGGCGGGCCGTCGATGGCGAACGTGCCGCCCAGCGCGGCGACGCGGTCGCGAATGCCGCCCAGCCCGCAACCCTGGGCAACTGGCTTGGCGTTGAAGCCGACCCCGTTATCGCGGATGGCCAGCCTGATCCGGCCCTCGGCGCAGCTGAGCACCACCCGCACTTCGGTCGCCTGTGAATGCCGCGCCACATTGGACAAGGACTCCTGCAGGATGCGGAACAGCATCCCATCGAGTGTCTTGTCGGTGTCAAACGCGGCCGGGTCTGCGCTGAAGTGGTGGCGGATGCCGTTCACCCGGGTGAATTCGCCCAGCTGCCACTCCATCGCATAGCGCAGGCCGGCGTCGAGCGCCAGCGGCCGCAGGTTGTTGATAATGCCACGCAAGGATTGGATGGCGAGGTCGAGATTCTGGATCATCAGGTCGATGCGGGCGCTCGCCTGGGGATTGGCGCGGGTGGCGTGCTGCAGCATGGTCAGCTCAATCTTGAGCGCCATCAGGTTCTGGCCGAGGTCGTCGTGGATATCGCGCGCAATGCGCCGGCGTTCGGTCTCGCGCACGTCCTCCTGTTGTTCAACCAGGCGGCACAGCACCTTGTGGGTCTCCGCCAGCGCCCGTTCCGCCAGCATGCGGGCGTGGCGTTCCACGCCGAGTTGCGCCTGCGCCTCAATCATGCGGTCGTCAAAGCGCAGGTGGTAGCGCAGCAGGGCGTGGAAAGCCCAGCCGATCGCCAGCAGCCAGACCGCTGCCAGCCACAGGCCGGGCGGCGGGCCAATCCAGTCCGCAGGGCTGAATGCGTGGCAAGGCGCCGATGCTGCGCCAAGGACGAGGGCGGCGGTGGGGGTACGGGGAACGCGTTTCATGGCATCCTTCCTGCGCTGGCTCAATCGACTTATGTCAAGGTACAGTGGGCTGCGGTTGAGCTTCTTGTTCACGATCAACTCGTTGCGCAGAGGGAAGAAACCGTGCCGGCGGCGTGGCTTAGTGGTTTACTGGTGACGGCCGGGTCGCGGTATAATGGAAGGTTGACGATTGAGGCAATCCCCGTGACTTACAGCATCAAAGAGATTTTTTACACCCTGCAAGGCGAAGGCGCGCACGCTGGGCGCCCGGCCGTGTTTTGCCGTTTCTCCGGCTGCAACCTGTGGACGGGGCGCGAGATCGACCGCGCCAGCGCCGTCTGCCAGTTCTGCGATACCGATTTTGTCGGCACGGATGGCGAGCTGGGCGGAAAATTCCCGACCCCGGCCGAACTCGCGGCGCGCATCGACAGCCTGTGGCCGGCCGCCTATCCCGCCAGCAAATACGTCGTGTTCACTGGCGGCGAGCCGCTGCTCCAGCTCGATGCCGCGCTGATCGGCGCGATGCACGCCGTCGGCTTTACGATCGCCATCGAAACCAACGGCACCCTGCCGGTGCCGGCGGGGGTCGACTGGATCTGCGTCAGCCCCAAGATGGGCTCAAAGCTGGTGGTGGAGAAGGGCAACGAGCTTAAAGTGGTCATCCCGCAGGCCAACCAGGATCTTGGCGCCTACGAGCATCTCGACTTCGAGAACTTTTTCGTGCAGCCGATGGACGGCCCGCTGGCCGAATTCAATACCCGTCTCGCCATCGAGACCTGCAAGCGCAATCCCAAGTGGAAGCTGAGCCTGCAAACCCATAAACTCCTCCAGATACCCTGAACGATGCTGACCATTACCCGCAAGCTTGAATTCGATGCCGGACACCGGATTCCCGACCATAAAAGCCAGTGCCGCAACCTGCACGGCCATCGCTACACCCTGGAAATTACCCTGACCGGCGCCGTGATCGAAGTCGAAGGCAACTCCGACAACGGCATGATCATGGACTTTTCCGACATCAAGGCGCTGGCCAAGGAACACCTTGTCGACGTGTGGGACCACGCCTTCATCGTCTACGAAAAGGACGACAAGGTGCGCGAGTTCCTGGCAAGCCTGCCTGGCCACAAGACCGTCGTCATCGACCGCATTCCCACCGTCGAGAACCTGGCGCAGGTCGCTTTCGCGATCCTGAAGGCCGCCTACAAGGACCGTTACGGCACCGGCCTGCACCTGCACAAGCTGGTGCTGCACGAAACCCCTAACTGCTGGGCAGAAATTACCGATGCCTGATAGCGACTTCATGCAGCTGGCGCTCGAGCAGGCCCGGCACGCGTGGACCCTCGGTGAAGTGCCGGTCGGCGCGGTGGTGGTCAAGGACGGCGAAGTGATTGCCGTCGGCTACAACCAGCCGATCGGGCGGCATGACCCGACCGCGCACGCCGAGATCGTGGCATTGCGCGCGGCCGCCGAAAAGATCGGCAACTACCGGCTGCCCGGGTGCGAGCTGTATGTGACGCTGGAGCCATGCGTCATGTGTTCCGGCGCCATGATGCATGCACGGCTGGCGCGCGTTGTGTACGCAGCGCAAGACCCGAAAACAGGCGCGGCCGGCTCCGTCGTCAACCTGTTCGAGCAAGAACAATTGAATCATCACACGGAAGTCGTTGGCGGCGTCATGGCGGACGAGGCTGCTGCGATGCTGCGTGGATTCTTTGCCGAGCGGCGCAATGCCGCGCGCCGCGTTATCGTCCCGGAATAATCGCTGGCGCCGCCTTGGCGCCGCTCATGCGTTGGGGTGCGTTGCGCACACCCTCGCCACGCAAAGATGGTATGCTGAATCAGGATAAATCAGCTACACCGATACCATGCCTACCTTGAAGTCGAACGGCATCCGCCTGGCCTACGAAACTGCAGGGGACCCGAAGGACGTCCCCATCCTGCTGATCATGGGCCTCGGCATGCAACTGATCGCCTGGCCCGACGATTTCGTCGAAGGACTGGTCGAGCAGGGCTTCTACGTCATCCGCTTCGACAACCGCGACTGCGGGCTGTCAACCAAGTTCGACCACGCCGGCACGCCCAATCTCTGGCTCACCTACCTCAAATCGCTGCTGCGCTGGCCGATCAAAACCGCCTACACGCTCGACGACATGGCCGAGGACGCCCGCGGCGTGCTGCGCGCGCTGGGCGTGGCCAAGGCGCACGTGGTCGGAACCTCGATGGGCGGGATGATCGCGCAGATCATGGCCGCCAAGTATCCCGACCGCATCCTCAGCCTGACGGCAATCATGTCCAGCAGCGGGCGCCGCGGCCTGCCGGGGCCGACGCGCGAGGCGCGTGCCGTGATGATGCGCCGCCCGCGCAATTCACGCGACATGGAAGCCATCATCGAGCACACCGCCAACATCTACAAGGTGATCGGCAGCCCGGCCTACCCAACGCCCGAAAAGCAATTGCGCGACAACATAGCCCGCGCGATCCGGCGCAACGTCAGCGGCGCGGGCATCGCGCGCCAGATGGTCGCGGTAGCGGCGGCCGGCGACCTGACCGCGCGGCTCGAAGCCATCCGGGTGCCCAGCCTGGTCATCCACGGCGCGGCCGACCCCTTGATTCCCGTCGCCTGCGGCATCGACGTGGCGCGCCACATTTCCGGCGCGCGGCTGGAGATCATCGAGGGCATGGGGCACGATTTGCCCGACCAGCTGATCGAGCGGCTGCTTGCCTTGATCGACGCGCATGCGCACGGTAAGATGGAAGCCGACCCAACACCACGGCTTTTCGAAAAACAGTGATCACATCAAAACCAGGTATCGGCATCGTTGCGCCCAGCGGATGCACCCTCGACGACGCGGCAATCGCCCGCGGCATCCAGATGCTCGAAGCGCGCGGCCACGTCGTCCACAACTACTTCGACACGGCCCGGGCCTTCCAGCGTTTTGGCGGCACCGATGAAGCGCGCCTGGCGCAGCTGCAGGCGGCCGCCTGCGACCCCGATGTCGAGGTCGTGATGGCGCTGCGCGGGCAGTATGGCCTCACGCGCCTGCTGCCGCGCATCGATTTCGAGACCATGGCCGCCAGCGGCAAGATCTTTGTCGGCTTCTCCGACTTCACCGCTTTCCAGATGGGATTGATGGCGAAGACGGGCGCGAAAAGCTATGCGGGACCGATGTTCTATCCCGACTTTGGCGCCGCCGAACCTGACGGCTACACGCTGGACGACTTCTGGAGGTGCCTGGCCGGGCCGACCCACCGTATCGAGGTTGCGGCGCCAGGCAATCCATCGGTGGAAGCGAGCGGCACGATCTGGGGCGGCAACCTGGCGATGGTGATGTCGGTGCTTGGCACCAGCTACTTCCCGAAGATCGACGACGGCATCCTGTTCTTCGAAGACGTCAACGAACATCCGTACCGCATCGAACGCATGCTGCTGCAGCTGCTGCAGGCTGGCGTCATCGAGCGCCAGAAGGCGATCGTGCTGGGCGACTTCTCGTCCTACGGAATCACCGCGGCCGACAACGGCTACAACTTCGACGTGATGGTCGACTACCTGCGCGGCGTGATGCCGGTGCCGGTGCTGACCGGCCTGCCGTTCGGGCACGGCCGCACCCGCGTGACGATTCCGTTTGGCGCGCACGCACGGCTGGTATCGAACGACGCGGGCTTCACGCTGACCATGAGCGACTACCCGACGGTAGCGCATGGCTGACACGCTGCCGGCGCACAGCTTTTACCAGGCTACGTCGGCAGGCGATTCTTATCCATCACTTGAAGGGAACGTCGAGACCGCGGTCTGCATCATCGGCGGCGGCTTTGCAGGGCTGGCCACCGCGCTGTCGCTGGCGGAGCGCGGCGAGACCAACATCGTGCTGCTCGAAGGAGAGGCGATCGGGCACGGCGCTTCGGGCCGTAACGGCGGTTTTGTGTTCGGCGGCTTTTCGCTCGGCGAGCGCGCCTTGCTTGACAGCGCGGGCGAGGAGGCGGGAAGGGCGCTGTACCGGCTGACGCTGGCCGCCGTCGAACAGATCCGCGAGCGCATCGGGCGCTACGCCATCGACTGCGACGCGCGCTACGAGGGCGTCATCCTCGCCAACTGGTTCGACGACGACCGCATCCTCGACGAGCAGCAGCGCTTCATGGCCGACCGCCTCGGCGTGGAATGGCAGCGCATCGGCCGCGCCGAGCTTGGCGACCGGCTGCGCACCAAGCGATACTTCGGCGGACTGTTCGAGCCGTCGGCTTTCCATTTCCATCCCCTGAAATATGCCCAGGGCCTGGCCCGCGCGCTGGCCGGACTGGGTGTCGCGGTGCATGAGCGCAGCAGGGTCGCGCGCATCTCGCGCGAAGGCCATGGCTGGCTGCTGCAGACCGCGGCTGGAGCCGTGCGCGCGAAGGACGTCGTGGTCTGCTGCGGCGGCTACATCGAACGCCTGTATCCGCGCCTTGGCGGCGCGGTTTTGCCGATTGCGACCTACGTGATGGCCACCGAGCCGCTGGGCGAGCGCCTTCAGGAGTCGGTACGTACCGGCGCCGCCGTGTACGACACGCGCTTTGCGTTCGACTATTACCGGCCGCTGGCCGACACACGCCTGCTGTGGGGTGGCCGCATCGCGATCCGCGACCGGAAACCCGCCGAGGTCGCGCGCCTGCTCCAGCAGGACATGCTCAAGGTGTATCCGCAACTGGCTGGCACGCGGGTCGATTACGCGTGGAGCGGCATGATGAGTTACGGCCGCCATCGCATGCCGCAAGTTGGCCGGCTGCCTGAAGGCCTCTGGTACGGCATGGGGTTCGGCGGCCACGGCGTGGGGCCGACGACGCTGGCCGGCGAACTGCTGGCGGCGGCGCTACGCGGTGACGGGAGCACGCTGGCTAACTTCAACCAGTGGGGGCTGCCGCACGCGGGCGGTCGCGCAGGCCTGTTTGCGGCGCAGCTGACCTACTGGTACTACGAATTGCGCGACTGGATGCGCCAGTAATGGGCGCACCGTCATCAACACGATCGGCGCGGATCGACGCGCTGCGGGGGCTTGCGGTGTTCGGCATCCTGCTGATTAACGTCTGGGGTTTCGTCTACGGCTATACAGCGCTGCGCTATGGCGTCGTCGAACCATCGGCTACCACCGGCGACCGTCTCGCCGTGTTCTTCGCCGCGGCGTTTGCGGAGCAGAAGTTCTATCCCATCTTCGCCTTCCTGTTCGGCGCTGGCTTCTCGCTGCAAATGCGTTCGCTCGAACAGAAATCGGGATTGGAGGGCGCGAAGGCGATTTACCTTCGCAGGCTGAAGTGGCTGCTCGTGGTGGGTGTGCTGCACGGTACCTTGCTGTGGTTTGGCGACATTCTAACGTCGTACGCGCTGACGGCGTTCTGGCTGCTGCGGCGGGCGGGGGAATCGTGGCCGGAAGTGCGCCGGTCGATCAGGTTCGCCGTCATCGTCAACGTCGCCATGCTGCTCCTGACGGCCGGAATCATGGCGACGATCGCCAACATGCCGGAGTACGGCGCCGAGACTGCGGCTGAAGCGCTGCTCGCCAACGAGGTATACACGCATGGTCGATGGCTTGAGGTGACGATGGCGCGGATCGGAGATTTCGGCCTCAACATCGGTGGTTTCTGGCTGTTCGTACCCCGCATTGCGCTGCTGTTCCTGCTCGGCGTGGCGGCTGTGCAGCTTGGATGGCTGACGCATCCCGAGCAGCACCGGGCGCTGTGGCGCCGCATCCTGCTTGTTGGCGTATTCATCGCGCTTCCCCTTAACGTTTGGTGGGGCTACGAAGCACTGAGCTGGGCGCTCGAACCCGAAACGTCTTCCCGATCGGTGCATATGGCATCGCTCGTCCTCGAACTTGCGGGGCCGGCGCTGGCTGCGGCTTACGTGGCCGTATTCATGCTCGCTGGCCAGCGTGCGATGGACGCTGTGGCACGATGGCTCGCGCCGGTCGGGCGCATGGCGCTGACCAACTACCTTGGCCAGTCGCTGGCGTGCGGATTGCTGCTGCAGGCGTACGGACTGGGTCTTGGTGCAGTACTGTCGCGGGCCGAATTGATGGGGCTGAGCGCGGCGATCATGCTGGCCCAGGTTCTCGTGAGCCGGTGGTGGATGTCCGGCCACGACCAGGGTCCTGCGGAGGCGCTGTGGAGGCGTTACACGTACCGGCGCTGAGGTGGAGGGTATACTTGCGCTTTCTTATGATCGCCAGGATAACAAGATGACCGCATTACCTCAATGCCCGAAGTGCAATTCAGAGTTCACCTACGAAGACGGCGCCCAGCTGGTCTGCCCGGAATGCGGCAATGAATGGACGGCGCAGGTGGCCGGCGCGCAGGAAGAGGGCGCCAAGGTCTACCGCGACGCATCTGGCAACGTGCTGCAGGACGGCGACACTGTCACCGTGATCAAGGACCTGAAGCTCAAGGGCTCCGGCGGCACCGTCAAGATGGGCACGAAGGTCAAGAACATCCGCCTGGTCGATAGCGACCATGACATCGACTGCAAGATCGAGGGTTTTGGTGCAATGAGCCTGAAGTCGGAGTTTGTCAGGAAGGTATAACGATCTGGCCGAGGATACCTGTCAATATTCGAGAGTGCTCGGGCCAAGTGTTCGCTTTCCTCGACTAGCTCTAATCATGAAACGGGCGAATTCGAGTCGTTTAGTTGACTTCGTGTTGAGTCCTTCGCAGCGGGCGCGACTGACTTCAACGCACCTAAAGCGTCTCTAGCTGACTCTCGAACTATTTCGGTGAACCCTGGAACTGAATTCATTGCGCTCTTGATCAAGTCTGAGGACGCTAATTCATGCCATGGACTACCGTGACTATCTGCCTCTACAAAGCGAAGCGGTTGTTCATCGAGGCGGGTTAGTGCGGAGGAAAGAAGCCGCGCTTCCATATCTTTGTCAAAACGCGCGGCTTCTCGTCGATAGCCTTCGTAAGCACTCGAAACAGATGCTTTGAAAGCGTAGTCCTCAGATAACCGAAAACGTTGACCGATTTGTTTGTTCGCAAGCCAGCCGAACCAAATTGGCGCACCTAGGGAAAGAGCGGCAAGCAACAGGTTCAAGATTGCGGTGCCAATGGTCAGACTTGGATTCTTCATCAATTCACTTAGTTCGTGCAGGCGTTGCGACCCGACGAATGCACCAAATGCGAGCGCGGCGACGAATCCACCCACCCATATCCACATCGAGATATCAAGTGCTTTGGATCGCGCGGTAAAGGCTGCCGCGAGTCCTTGACTCGTCGCTGCTGCGTATGCTAAATGGCACTGTTTCAGTATGGTCTCGGCTTCGTTTAGCCTGCTTGCAAGGTCCGCGCTATGTTTAGTGGCGGTCTCTCTAGCAGCCGCCGTGCTAACACGGTCTGATTCCGCATCCTTCAGCAACTCGGCCATTCGAGCGCGATCCTGAGCCAGCTGTTCCAAATCAGCGGGTAACTGGTCTGCCGCGTCATACGCGTGCTCAATCCTAGTGACCATGTCGATGAGTCTAGCCGAACGCGGCTCGACCTCATTAAGTCGCGCCTCCAGTGCCGTCGCTCTGGTTCGAATGCGCGCGGTCAGCTTTACTGTATCGCCGGCAGTACCTGCGTCAGTAACAAGTACTGGCTCAACAGCTTGTCGAAGGCCATCAAGTGTATGTAAGAATGTTGGCACTGCCGCGGCTGCGCTACCCCATATCTGGGGAACAGTATGTGATCGTAGAAATTGAAGCCGTCGGCCGTAATCTGCGATTTGGCCGTCGTGCGCACCCAGTTCGTCGGAACCACGTTCTCTAATCAGCTTGGATAAGGATTCAACGGTTGCTACCAGTTCGCGGCGTGTAATTCCAGGAAAGCTCCAATTATTGTGAGCAATGCTGAATGGCTCGTCATTCGGTATCCCTGAATTGACGGCGGTCGCGATCTGATCCAGTTCGCTCACGACATTTTGGAGAATGGAATGCATACTAGGACCTAGGGTGGCTTAATTTCTAGCAAGAATAGCATTGATACTTGCAGTCGTGAGACTATATCTACCTTTTTCGGCTGGTAGCACCTGCGCGCCAATATGCGAATGTCGGTTGCGCTTAAAGGCTTGAATCGGAACGGTATTGCTGCCGTAAGATGCATCAGCAAACATAAGCCTACGTATATCCATTGCCTAACGGCACAATTTTGATCAATCAAGCTTGCTGGGGTTTGGTGTTGGCAAAGCTGAAGACATACAGTTTGGTCTGCGGGCGCCTTTTATATTGTTTAGCTGCGCTGCCTGATAGGCCCCGAATACATCGTTGAACAGGCAACGGATCAGCGGATCGTCGACGAGTTCCGCCGCTTCGATCTTCTCGTCGATATCGGCGTCGAAGACCGTATCGTTGATCCGCATGTACATAGACGTGAGCGCCTCGCCCTTCGTCAGCGCTGCGAACAGTTTTGCCGCCGGAACCTCGGTGGTCCAGGCGAGCGGATCGGCATTATCCTCAAGAAGCGCGATGGTGTCGCCTTTTACCCGGTAGTGAAAGTCTGTTTTCGTTCCAGCGTGATCGTAGACCGACAGGCGCCAAATGCGCTCCGCTTCAAAGAAGCTGTCTTCCGGCAGCTCCATTTCGCGGTATTTCTCCAGCAAGCCCTCGCGACAGTAGTCAAGGACTGACTGCATTTCGCCCGGCGTAAGTGCCGCAAACCGGCGTGCGATGTCGGATGTATGCGGAGGCTCGACAGTGGCGTCGTAGCGATAGTCGACATCCTGTTCACCGACCGGTATGACCCATGGCAAGGCCTCGGCAGCCTGAAGCGACTGTTCGTCCAGCACGACTGAGACCGAAGGATTAAGCCTGACGACGCGGGCCTTGGGCAAGGCGTGCTCGACCTCCGCCTTGAACTGCGCGTAGGTGATCGGGAAGAACCTGTGCCGGTACCAGGACCACGATTCCTGCGTAAACTGGCATGAACTCGGCACCACGAAGCGGGGATTGAGCACCTTCAACTGGTCGATCCACTCCGCCGGCAGTTCGAGCGAGGCGGCGTCGGCGCGCGATGGCGCCAGCACCTCGATCTCGCGCATCGTCTGGAATGGCCATAGCACCATGTCCCACGGCCCTTCGTTCGCCAGCTCGGCAAGGGCGACCGGGGAAATCCACGAGTCGACCACGTTCAGCACGTTCATCCCGCCGGCCCGGATCTGGAACATCGAGTCGACATCGGAATCGAGCGCTTCGCGCGGAATCACTTTGATCGGTCCGACGTCCACCGCGACATTCGTTTCCAGCTTGTACAAGTTGACGAATCCCAGCGCCCTGACCATGTCGAATAGCTCGTCGAACAGGCAGTAGATGTGAATGGGCGTGGTGCGGTCGAGCAGGTTCAGGCTGTCGAGCGAGCAGTGGTCATCGTGGAAATGCGAAATGAAGACCGCGTCGAAACGCTCGCGCCGGATCTGTTCGTGGTCGAAACGCACGTCCGGGAAAGCATGGCAGTTCGTGCTGAACGGATTTTCGAAAATCGGGTCGAAGGCAATCCGCGTTTCGTCGCACTCGAAGACGTAACCGGCGTGGAGGATCCTGGATATTCTCAGAGTCATAGGGTTTGGTAGGGAGACGTTCGCGTGTGACGAGTCGCTATTATCTCATCTGGCCTCCACCTACGCAGCCGTTATCACCAACTTTACCGACGCAAGGGGCCATGAAATTGGACACGCTCGTTTGTTTGGGCGGTTCGCTTGCAAAAAATGCGATTGACCGATTGCCCACACTTCATCTGCCGGTTTTGCGCCGCTCGGCTCTTAAGCTGTTGCTCGGTTGTATGAAGCTGCCGAGAATGCTATCGTGTGCAATTACGTAGACAGACCTGATGTGTATTCCTGGTAAACGATAATGACATTTCGAACATTAGCTGCGGCGGCAATATTTTCTAGTGTGGTAGGACATGCTGATTCGGCGACACCCGACAAAGGTGGCGGGGGCGCCGAGCTTGCGGTTATCCGCGCGCAGATAGAGAAACTTGAAAATGAACTCATTGTTCATAAGCAGGTGCTTCATTTGAGTATAGAAGCAAACGATAAACGGCTAGCGGATTATGGAACCCATGTGGCTCAACAGGGCACGCAGACCACCTGGGTGGGGAATTTAGTTGGTATGACGGGAATCGGCATTACGTTAATTGGGGTAATTGCCGGATTGGCAACTTATGTAAGCGCGACAGCGCGCGCCCGGAGTGAGGCGCGCAAGGTTGCTGATGAATGGTTTCGCGACAATGCGGTCGGTATTGCAGCCCTCATCAGCGAAGTCGAACAGAAGGTCGCCACTGCGCTCGCCGCGATCGACGGGCACCGAGTGCGAGTGAGTGCGGCAGCTCAGGACGCCGAAGACCAGGTAAAGGCAGCCGCGGAAATGGTCCTTTCAAGCTCATTCATCCGCGATCTCTCGTCGCACCCGGATTCGCAAGATGCAAACCTTGATAGCCGTGAAAGCGAGCCGAATGTCGCAGCGACGACCGTGATTCGGGCTGCGAGTGACGAGCTAAAGCGCAAGCCTGAGCAAGACTTCAATGCAAACGACCACTATGTACGCGGTGTTTCCTTCTACATGAACGGGAATATGAAGAGCGCATTGGATTCCTTTACCGCAGCCGTAGACGCATCCGTTGGGGTATCGCCTGCTGAGGAGGCGAGTTATTTGGTTGCCCGAGCATCAGCTTTAGGTGCCCTCGGGCGTAATGAGGAAGCGGTTGCAGTCTACGAATTACTTGATCGTCGCTTTGGTCAAAATGGCAGTTCCGAAGTGCGCGACCAGTTGGCGAGGGGCTTGGTGAATAAGGGTGTCGCGCTAAGTCGTCTTGGTAGACCTGATGAGGAACTTGCTGCATACGATAGGTTAGATCGCGACTTTGGCACCGATGCCGCCGTACGTGAGCAACTAGCGAAAGGGCAGCTCTACAAGGCTATTACGCTAAATGATGTCGGTACGCCTGAACAGGCTCTAGCAGCATTCGATGTTCTTGATCGTAAGTTTGGGAATGACGTATTGGTGACAATCCGGGAATACGTTGTCCGCGGAATGATCGCGAAAGCGCTTAAGCTCGGTTCTATGGGGGCGTTAAGCGACGAGATAGGCGTGTACGACGCTTTGTATAATCGCTTTAGTTCAGACGAGGCGCTTGATATCCGTGAGCAAGTTGCGAAAGCGCTCCACTTTAAAGGCATTACCTTGACTAATCAGGGAGATTTCGACGCCGCTGTTTCCACGTTCAATCTAATTGATGCCCAGTTCGGCGCCGACGACGCTCCGAAGTTGCGAGAGCGCGTCGTCGGGGCACTAATCAGTAAAGCATTAGCTTTCAGCAAAGCAGAAAGGCCGGGTGAGGAGATAGCGGTCTACGATCTCATTTTTAAACGCTTTGAGTTCGATACTTCTGATTCGATCCGACAACAGGTTGCTAAAAGTTTGAATTTCAAGGGCATTACGTTGGACACTCTCGACAAGGCGGCTGAGGCCCTCGCCGTCTACGAGCTTGTTTTTGCGAAGTTCGGGGCGGATGCTGCGCCAGCAGTCCGCGAGCAGGTGGCAAATAGTATGAGCAGTAGGACGATTACCTTAAGCCAGTTGGGACGACATGATGAGTCAATCGCTGTATATGATGAAATGTATGCACGTTTTTCGAACGATGATTCGCCAAGTGTGCGGAGTAAGATCGCCGCAGGCTTGACCATTAAAGGTCTTATGCTCAAGGCGGAAGGGAGGCTGAATGAGGCCGTTGCGGCGTTTCAGCTGCTTGAAGACCGCTACGGCCACGATGAGGATCCTGCCGTTCGCGATCGTGTAGCGAAGGGAGTTGCTTCCCGAGATGAAATTTTGCGCCAAGCTGAGGCGGGGCCCGAAGGCGAAGGTCCCCGCACTGCATGACGGGCTGTGTGGAAAGATGGCGAAGCGGGTATAGATGCGTTAGTAGTGAATTGGTAAGACCTTGCTGCCGTGCGGTTCCAATCGCCGCTTCGGTAGCGGTGATCCGCCGCACGATGGTAAAATACACGGTTAATCAAATCATCGCTTGCAAGGGCTTTACCAGTGCTATCTACAGCTAATATCACAATGCAATTCGGCGCCAAGCCGTTGTTCGAAAACATTTCCGTCAAGTTCGGCGATGGCAACCGCTATGGCCTGATTGGCGCGAACGGTTGCGGCAAGTCGACCTTCATGAAAATCCTCGGCGGCGACCTCGAACCGTCGGCCGGCAACGTCATGCTCGACACCAATGAGCGCCTCGGTAAGCTGCGTCAGGATCAGTTCGCTTACGAAGACAAGCGCGTCCTGGACGTGGTCATGATGGGCCACACCGAATTGTGGAACGCGATCAGCGAGCGTGACGCAATCTACGCGAATCCGGAAGCGACCGACGACGACTACATGCACGCGGCCGAATTGGAAGCCAAGGTCGCCGAGTACGACGGCTATTCGGCGGAAGCGCGCGCCGGCGAGCTGCTGCTGGGCGCAGGCGTGTCGATCGACCAGCACCAGGGCCCGATGAGCAACGTGGCGCCAGGCTGGAAGCTGCGCGTGCTGCTGGCGCAGGCGCTGTTCTCGAATCCGGACATCCTGCTGCTCGACGAACCGACCAACAACCTGGACATCGATACGATTCGCTGGCTCGAAGACGTGCTTAACCAGCGCAACTCGACCATGATCATCATTTCGCACGATCGTCACTTCCTGAACCAGGTCTGCACGCACGTGGCCGACATGGACTACGGCACCCTGAAGATCTACCCGGGTAACTACGACGAGTACATGCTGGCGTCGACGCAAGCGCGTAACCAGCAGCTGGCGAACAACGCCAAGGCCAAGGAAAAAGTCGCGGAACTGCAGGACTTCGTACGCCGCTTCTCGGCCAACAAGTCGAAGGCACGCCAGGCGACCTCGCGCGCCAAGCAGATCGACAAGATCAAGGTCGAGGATATCAAGCCGTCCTCGCGCGCCTATCCGTTCGTGCGTTTCGACGGCGAGAAGAAGCTGCACCGCCTCGCGGTGGAAGTGGAAGGCATCTCGAAGAAGTACGACGTCCAGCTGTTTAAGAACTTCAGCATCATGGTCGAAGCGGGCGAACGTATCGCGATCATCGGCCCTAACGGCGCCGGTAAGACCACCTTGCTGCGTTCGATCTGCGGCGAGATGTGCGGCATGACCACCGATACCGGCCGGGTGAAGTGGGCCGAGAACGCCAACGTCGGCTACATGCCGCAGGATCCGACCGAAGAATTCATGGACGACCTGACCCTGACCGACTGGATGGGCCGCTGGACCAAGGAAGGCGACGACGACCAGGCCGTGCGCTCGATCCTGGGCCGCCTGCTGTTCGGCGGCGACGAGGTGAAGAAGTCGGTCAAGGTGCTGTCGGGTGGCGAGAAGGGCCGCATGATGTACGGTAAGCTGATGCTGGGCCGTCATAACGTCATGCTGCTTGACGAGCCGACCAACCACATGGACATGGAATCGATCGAGTCGCTGAATATCGCACTGGATAAGTACGCAGGCACCCTCATCTTCGTGTCGCACGACCGCGAGTTCGTGTCGTCGCTGGCCAACCGCGTCCTCGAAATCAAGGATGGTCAGATCATCGACTTCCGCGGAAACTACGAAGACTACCTGCAAAGCCAGGGTATTAACTAAGCCACGGTGTCTGGCAATAACAATGATGGGGTTATCACCATGAGAGTCCTTCCGATCAAGACCGTCGAGTACGACCACCCGCAGGGTGGCCTGAGCTGCACCGCCCAGGCGTGGGCGCGTACGCCCGCCACGCCTTCGCCAGAAGAGAAGATCGCGCTCAAGGAGCGCATCCGCAAGCTGCTGAAGGAGCGCGAAGCAGTGCTCGTCGCGCACTACTACGTTGATGGCGACCTGCAGGACCTGGCCGAAGAAACCGGCGGCTGCGTGTCTGATTCGCTGGAGATGGCGCGCTTCGGCCGCGATCACCCTGCCAAGACGCTGGTGGTGGCAGGCGTGCGCTTCATGGGCGAGACGGCGAAAATCCTGAGCCCGGAAAAGACCATTCTGATGCCGGACCTGGACGCGACCTGTTCGCTCGACCTGGGCTGCCCGGCCGACGAATTCGCCGCCTTCTGTGACCAGCATCCGGACCGCACGGTGGTCGTGTATGCGAACACCAGCGCGGCCGTGAAGGCGCGCGCCGACTGGATGGTGACCTCGTCGATCGGCCTCGACATCGTGGCCCACCTGCACGCACAGGGCAAAAAAATCCTGTGGGCGCCGGACAAGCACCTCGGCGGCTATATCCAGAAAAAAACCGGCGCGGACATGCTGCTGTGGCAGGGTTCGTGCATCGTCCACGATGAGTTCAAGGGCGTCGAGCTTGAGCTGCTGAAGGCCGAGCATCCGAACGCCAAGGTGCTGGTGCACCCTGAATCGCCAGCCAGCGTGGTGGCGATGGCCGACGTGGTCGGCTCGACCACACAGCTGATCAACGCGGCGCAGACGCTGGACGCGACCGAATTCATCGTCGCTACCGACAACGGCATCTTGCACAAGATGCGCATGGCGGCTCCGGGCAAGCACTTCATTGAAGCGCCGACCGCTGGCAACAGCGCGACGTGCAAGAGCTGCGCGCACTGCCCGTGGATGGCGATGAACGGCCTGCAGAACCTGGCCGACGTGCTCGAAAGCGGCAAGAACGAGATCTTCGTCGATCCTGAAATCGGCAAGCAGGCGGTTCGGGCAATCGACCGCATGCTCGATTTCGCAGCGGCGAAGAAGGCCAAGGCACTGCCGACCGGCGACCTGGCGACCGAATCCACACTGTTCTCCGGAGTTGGCCCTGCATGACGACCTTGCGTAACCCGTTTGATGATTTTGACGAGAAGCTGCAGGCTTCGTTCGAGCAGAACCTGCTGGCGGCGCTGCTGGAAGACGTCGGCACCGGCGACCTGACGGGCAAGCTGGTGCCGGACGATGTCCGCGTGCGTGCGCGCGTGCTGGTGCGTGAAGATGCGGTGCTGTGCGGCGCGCCGTGGTTCGAAGGCGTGATGATCGCGCTGGACCAGTCGATCGAGATCGACTGGCAGTACGCTGAAGGCGACATGATGACGGCTAACAGCGTGGTCTGCACCATCGAAGGACCGCCGCGCGCTTTGCTGACGGCGGAACGCAGCGCGCTGAACTTCCTGCAGCTGATGTCGGGCGTTGCGAGCGCGACGCGCAAGTATGTCGAACTGGTCGCGGGCACCAATGCGGCCATCCTCGACACCCGCAAGACCTTGCCGGGCCTGCGCCAGGCGCAGAAGTATGCGGTGCGTGTCGGCGGCGGAAAGAACCAGCGCATGGCGCTGTATGACGGCATCCTGATCAAGGAAAACCATATCGCTGCCGCTGGCGGCGTGCGCCCCGCGCTCGCGGCGGCGCAAGCGCTCAATGCCGGCGTGTCGATCCAGATCGAAGTGGAAAACCTGGCGCAGCTCGATGAGGCGCTGTCGGCTGGCGCAGTGTCGGTTTTGCTGGATAATTTCGACCTGCAGATGATGCGCGATGCGGTGAAACTGAATGCCGGCCGCGCGCTGCTCGAGGCGTCGGGTGGGGTGAATATGGACAGCGTGCGCGCGATCGCGGAGACGGGTGTCGACCGGATTTCGATCGGCAGCCTGACCAAGGATGTGCGGGCGACGGATTATTCGCTGCGGATTCTCTGATCATACGAACCGGCGGATGCGCGCGACGCGCTTATCCGCCCTACGATCAGCCGGCCGCGTACGGTAGGGCGGATAAGCGCAAAGCGCGCATCCGCCGATTTGCCCGCATTACCTCGCCTCGTGCGTCACATGTATCAGCTTCGACGTATCGAACCCAAGCGCCTGCGCCTTATCGAGCAGGCGCTTTTTTGTTGCCGCATCCATGGTCGGCGTGCGTGACAGCAGCCACATGTAGTCCTTGTCGGGTCCGCTGATCAGCGAGTAGCTGTAGTTCTCGCGGTCGAGGTCGTAGACGACGTACGACCCGTAAAACGGCCCGAAGAACGACACCTTCAGGTAGCCGACATTGGGCGACTCGACAAACTTGGCCTTTCCTTCAGCGTCCTTCCATTCCTTTTTCTCCGGGTTATAGCCGCGGTTGAGCACCTTGATGGTGCCGTCGGCGTTCACGCTGTACTCGGCAGTGACGTTGGTCAGCCCGCGCTCAAAGGAGTGGTCCATGCGCGCAATTTCGTACCACTTGCCCAGATACCTGGCACTGTCGAAGTCCTGCACCGGCGTGATGTTGTCCGGCTTGCCCGCGCAGCCAGCCAGCAGCACCGCGCATAAAATCAGTAACCCTCGCATAATCGGCTCCAGTAATTTGCTGGAGCCATTCTAGCTTCTCTGATCAGAACGCTACGCGCGGCTGGGCTGGGCTTGCGCCAGGCGCACAGGTTCGGGCAGGTTCATCGCGTCCACGGCCCGCACAATCAGCTCCGGGTGGGTGTAGTGCACCATGTGGCCCACCCCTGGCTCGACTTTCAGCGTACTTTTCAGCACGTCGTTGTGCAGCCGCGCCGAGTTGTCCGACGGGTCGACCACACGGTCCCCGCTGCCTGCAATGATTGACACCGGCATCGCCAGCTCGGAATAGTGCTTCTTGAGCGTCATCGCCGACGGAACCATCAGCGCGCTTTCCGCGGCGCCGGCCCTCAGTTGCGAGGGGCGCAGCATCATCCAGACCGGCAACTGTCGGAAGCTGTCGGGAATGGGGGCGGGGCGGAACATGTGCCTGGCGATCGCGGGCCACATCAGCCGCCCTAACAGCGGGGACAGCGTGTAACGCAGCACGTCGCCGATCAGCGGGATCGCCGGCGGCGCCATCAGCGGGGCGTCCAGCCGCAGGTTGGGATAGTAGTAGCCCGATAACAGCACCAGTCCGCGCACATATCCCGGATGGGCAAGGCCCATCGCGACGGCGACCATGGTGCCCCACGAGTGCCCGAGTACAACGGGCCTTTCGACTCCCAGCTTTTCCAGCGCCTTGTACAGCAGTTCGGCCTGCGCTTTCGGCGTCCAGATGGTCGTTCGCGGGCGGTCGCTGTAGCCAAAGCCCGGACGGTCGACGATATAGACCTTGTGATGCCGCGCCAGGTGTGCGGTCAGGCCGCTGGCATCGAAATCGTTGTGCGTGAGGCCATTTCCGTGCAGCATTACGACCGGCGGCCCGTCACCGTGTACCGTGTAGTGCAGGCGTACGCCGTCGACGTCGACAAATTGCCCTTCGGGCGGGTTTTCGCGTTCCGCCTGGCTGGTTTTCGCCCGCACGTAGAGGAAGGAGGCCAGCAGCGCGGCACCCGCCAGCAGGCCTGGGCCACGCCACTTGCCCAGCAGGGGGGTATGGGTGGGGTAGTAAGGTGTGATGTTGTTCGACACGGCGCTCTCCCTGTTTAACAGCCCAGTCAATGGGACTCGGCGGAGGGCGTCTTAGTTCAGGAAATTTCGCAGTAGAGGCAAGACTTGCTCGGCCGAGGCTTCCAGCTTGAGCGACAGCAGGTCGTCCGCGCGGGTTTTTCCAAGATTGACGGCGGCAATGGGCTTACCTGCGGCGGCTGCCATGCGGCAGAAGCGGTAGCCGGAAAATACCACCAGGGACGAGCCGACCACGAGCAGGGCGTCCGCGTCCTCCATCCGGGCAAGCGCACGGCGGGTGCAGTCGGCCGGCACGCCGTCGCCAAAGAACACGACGTCGGGCTTCAGGGTGCCGCTGCAATGGACGCAGAATGGTTCGTGGAAGGCGGCCAGGGTTTCCGGTTCGAGCTGCGCGTCGCCGTCCGGGAGCGGCCGCGCGGTCGTGCCCAGCATGCCAGGATTGGCTTCCTCCAGCAGGGACTGCACGAAAGCGCGGCTGAACCGCGCATGGCAGTCGAGGCAGACCACGGAATGGATGTTGCCATGCAGTTCAAGCACATCGCTGCTGCCGGCGCGCTGGTGCAAGCCGTCGACATTCTGGGTCATCAGGGAGCCGACGGCGCCTTGGGCTGCCAGGTCGGCCAGCGCGCGGTGGCCGGCGTTGGGCTCTGCGCGCGCGAGGGTTGGATAGCCGACCATGCTGCGCGCCCAGTAGCGGCGGCGCGTCGCCTCGAACCTGCGAAAGTCCGGGCCCTGCACCGGCGTCGGGCCGCGCCGCGATCCGTCCTTGTCGCGGTAGTCGGGAATGCCCGAACCGGTGCTGATCCCCGCGCCAGTCAGCACCAGCACGCGCGAATGGCGCGTGAGGAACTGGGCCAGGCGCTGTACGGCTAAGGTGTCGTGATCCATGGCTGCATTATGCTACCGCCGCGCCGACACCACGATGCCGCCGACGATCAGCGCGAATGCGACTGCGTGGTAGAGCTGCGGGGTCTCGCCAAGGAAGGCCGACGACAGGAGCGTGGCGAACAGCGGCGTCAGGTTGACAAAGAAGGCGGAGACGCTGGGCCCCGCCCGCTGCACGCCGGCGCCCCAGCAGCGCAGGGCGATGATCGCCGGGCCAATGGCGACAAACAGCAGCCCGGCGATCACCGGCCAGCTCCACGCGACGGGCGCGCTGCCGGCGGCGATCTCGATGCCGGTGAAGGCGCCCGACCACAGCACCCCGTAAATGACCTGGGCGAGCATGAAGGCGGCCCAGTCGGCGCGGATGCGCGCGGGGTCGCCCGGCTGCATCAGCAGCCAGCTGTAGAACGACCAGGCGATTGTTGCGAGGATCATGTACAGGTCGCCCGCGACCATGCGCAGCGCGAGCAGCTCGCTCCACTCGCCGCGCGACAGGACGATCAGGACGCCCGCAATCGACAGCACCGCACCGCCCAGCTGCCGCGCGCGCGCCTTTACGCCAAAGAACAGCGACCCGACGAGCAGCATCCAGACCGGCAGGCCCGATGCGACCAGGGTGACGTTAATTGGCGTGGAGGTTTGCAGCGCCAGGTACTGGAACGAGTTATACAGGCCGATGCCGAGCAGGCCAAGCATCGAGAAGCGCCGCCAGTTGGACAGCAGGCCCGATCCGCTTTGCAGCGCCGCGCGCCCGAGCGGCAACAGGATCACCAGCGCGATGGTCCAGCGCAGCAGGTTGAGCGTCATCGGCGGAACCGCGTCGCGCAGCAGGCGCCCGACGATGGCGTTGCCTGCCCAGAGCAGCGGCGGAATCGTCAGCAATGCCGCCGTTGAGGGTGTCAGTTTGTGGTTCATGTGCTTTGGCCGTGCCGCGGCCATCCAGGTCTATCGTCGCGGTGGCGTCAGCACGCTTGGCAGCGCCTTCGGTAGCGTGCCCGGGTAGTCGCGGCTGAAGTGCAGGCCGCGGCTTTCGCGCCGGGTCAGTGCGCTGTTGACGATCAGTTCGGCCACATCGACCAGGTTGCGCAGCTCGAGCAGGTCGGGCGTGATGCGGAAGTTGCGGTAATACTCGTCGATCTCTTCTTTGAGCAAGGAGATGCGGTGCTGCGCGCGCTGCAGCCGCTTGGTCGTGCGCACGATGCCGACATAGTTCCACATGAAGCGGCGCAGTTCGTCCCAGTTGTGGGCGATGACCACTTCTTCGTCCGCGTTGGTGACGCGGCTTTCGTCCCATGCGGGCAGCGAAGGCGTCTCCAGCGGCGCCATCGCTGCGATCTCCATCGCGCACGAACGGCCGATGACGAGGCACTCCAGCAGCGAATTGCTGGCCAGGCGGTTGGCGCCATGCAGGCCGGTGCAGGCAGTTTCGCCGACTGCGTACAGGCCGGGGATGTCGGTGCGGCCCGCCAGGTCGGTGACGATGCCGCCGCAGGTGAAGTGCACTGCAGGCACGACCGGGATCGGCTCTTTGGTGATGTCGATGCCAAGTTCGAGGCAGCGCGCGTAGATGGTCGGGAAGTGCTCGACCAGGAACTCGGCGGGCAGGTGGCTGATGTCCAGGTTGACGTAGTCAAGGCCGCGCTTTTTCATTTCAAAGTCGATGGCGCGCGCGACGACGTCACGCGGGGCCAGTTCGCCGCGCTGGTCGTGCATCGGCATGAAGCGCGTGCCGGCTGCGGCGCCGGCTTCCGGCGGCAGCAGCAGGCGTCCGCCTTCGCCGCGGATCGCTTCGGTGATCAGGAACGACTTGGCGAACGGGTGGTACAGGCAGGTCGGGTGGAACTGGATGAACTCCATGTTCGATACGCGGCAGCCTGCGCGCCATGCCATCGCGATGCCGTCGCCGGTCGCGGTGTCGGGATTGGTGGTGTACAGGTAGACCTTGCCGGCGCCGCCAGTGGCCAGCACCGTGTGCTCGGCTTCGACCGTCAGCACGCGGCCGGTCTTCTCGTCCTGCACGTACAGGCCGTGGCAGCGCGTCTCGCCGGGTGCGGGCAGGCCCTGGGCCGCCAGCTTGTCGGAGGTGATGACGTCAATCGCGAAGTGCTGCTCGAACAGGCTGATGTTCGGGTGCGCGCGCACTTTCTGTTCGAGGGTGACCTGCACCGCGTGGCCGGTGGCGTCGGCCGCATGGATGATGCGGCGTTCGCTGTGGCCCCCTTCGCGGGTGAGGTGGAATCCCAGTTCAGCGGTCGGGTCGCGGGTGAACGGCACACCCTGGGCGATCAGCCATTCGATGGCGGCGCGCCCATGTTCGACGATGTAGCGCGTGGCCGCCTCGTCGCACAGGCCGGCGCCCGCAACCAGGGTGTCTTCGATGTGCTTCTGGTGGCTGTCGCCCGAATCGAGCACCGCGGCGATGCCGCCCTGCGCCCAGTTGCTGGCGCCATCGAGCAAGGCGCGCTTGGAGATGATTGCAACCTTGCGGGTTTCAGCCAGGTGCAGGGCGACCGACAGACCGGCCAGGCCGCTGCCGACGATAGCGACATCAAATTTCATGACAGTGTTTAGGTTTTGTACAGAAGCATCACTATAGTCCATTTACCTGGCGCTTGCCTCGCTCCCTGCATGGTCCGGCCGTGCTTGTCCATAGTCAATGCACTAAAGGCAAGATTCGGCAATGATAGAAATGCCTGCTGCCGCATGGCGGGCGCCTTCCATTTGCCGGGAGAAGCTGTGATACGGATCTTCAATCACTACGTTTCCAAGATGGCATTCATCCTGCTGCTCCTCGAGCTGCTGATGTTGCTGGCGTCGGCCAGCGTGGCGTCCGCCTTGTGGTTCTCCGACGGCCGTGGCCACTTCCGGGCCGATAACCTGTACCTGTCGTCGCTCACCTTCGCGCTGGTCATCATTTTCAGCATGAGCGCGCTGGGCATGTACCAGCACAGCACGCGCGAGGGCCTGCGCACCACGCTGATCCGCATCATGCCTTCCTTCGGCCTCGGGTTTGCGCTGCTGTCGGCCCTGATCGCGGTGCGGCCCGACCTGTATTTCGGCCGCGGCATCAGCATCCTGATTTTTGCCATCGGCGCGACCGGCGTGGTGATCACGCGCCTGGTGGTGTTCAAGTCGGCCGAGTCGGCGCTGCTGGAGGCGCGCCTGCTGTTTGTCGGCGGCGGCCAGCTCGCACACGAATGCATCGCGCTGGCGTCGAACAAGTTCGGCTTTCATCAGTTCCACGTCATCGGCTGCGTGCCCGTCAAGGGCGAAGAAAGCTGCGTCCCTGACTCCTCCCTGCTGCCGATGGGCGAGTCGCTGCTGGCGATGGCGCGCAAATACGAAGCAAGCGAGATCGTGGTCACCGTGGCCAACCGCCGCAGCAGCGCCTTCCCGGTGCGCCAGCTGCTCGAATGCGCACTGGGCGGCGTGCGCGTCATCGACGCCGCCACCTTCTTCGAGCGCGAGGCCTGCCAGATCCGCATGGACTCGCTCCAGCCCAGCTACCTGATTTTTGGCGGCGGATTCGACCAGAGTTTCGTGCGCGCCGCAACCAAGCGCAGCTTCGACCTGGTGGCCAGCGGCCTGATCACCGCGCTGACGCTGCCGGTGATGCTGGTGACGGCGGCCGCCATTCTTCTGGAGGACGGCGGGCCGGTGTTCTACCGCCAGGAGCGGGTCGGGCTCGACGGCCGCATCTTCAAGGTGCTCAAGTTCCGCAGCATGCGCACGGATGCGGAGCAGGGCGGAACGCCTACCTGGGCGTCAAAGGACGATCCGCGCATCACGCGCGTCGGCCGTGTCATCCGCAAGCTGCGTGTTGACGAGCTGCCGCAGATGCTCAATGTCTTCCGGGGCGAGATGAGCTTTGTCGGCCCGCGGCCGGAGCGCGCCTATTTCGTGCGCCAGCTCGAACGCGACATCGCCTATTACGGGGTCAGGCACAGCATCAAGCCCGGTATCACGGGCCTGGCGCAAGTGCGCTACCAATACGGCGCGTCGGTGGAAGACGCCATCGAAAAGCTGCAGTACGACCTGTACTACGTGAAGAACAACAGCCTGTTCCTCGACCTGCTGATCCTGATCGATACCGTACAGGTGGTCCTGTTCGGCAAAGGCAGCCGCTAGGAACGCGACACTTGATGTTGACGGAGGACGCCGATGGGCAAGACCAAGCTGCTGGTTGTCGAGGATGACGCTGGCCTGCAAAAGCAGTTGCGCTGGAATTTCGACGAGTACGAGGTCATCGTCGCCGGCGACGGCGAAACGGCCCTGGCCCAGCTGCGCCGCCACCTGCCGCCGGTGGTGACGCTCGACCTTGGCCTGCCGCCCGACCCCGATGGGGCGAGTGAAGGGCTGGCGACGCTGCAGCAGATCCTGGCCGCGGCGCCGGACACCAAGGTGATCATTTTGTCGGGGAACCAGCAGCGCGCCAATGCACTGAAGGCGGTGTCGCTCGGCGCCTATGATTTCCACCAGAAGCCGTTCTGCCCCGCGACCCTGGCGCTGGTGGTGGCGCGCGCGTGCAAGCTGCATGAGATGCAACAGGAGAACCGGCGCATGCTGCAGATTGAGGCGGAGTCGCCGCTGGCCGGCATCGTCACGCGCGACCCTGGCATGCTCAAGCTGTGCCGCGGCGTCGAGAAGGTGGCGTCGTCGTCGGCGACCGTGATGCTGCTGGGCGAATCGGGCAGCGGGAAAGAGCTGGTCGCCCGCGGCCTGCATCGCCTGAGCGCCCGCCATGAACGGCGCTTCGTCGCCATCAATTGCGCCGCCATTCCCGCCGACTTGCTCGAGAGCGAGTTGTTCGGGCACGAAAAGGGCGCCTTCACCGGCGCCGGCCAGCAAACACTGGGCAAGATCGAGCTGGCCAACGGCGGCACGTTCTTCCTCGACGAGATCGGCGACATGGCGCTGCCGCTGCAGGCCAAGCTGCTGCGTTTCCTGCAGGAGCGCGTGATCGAGCGCATCGGCGGGAGGAACGAGATACCGATCGATGTCCGGGTCGTGTGCGCCACCCACCAGGACCTGGCCGCGATGGTGCGCGACGGCCGCTTCCGCGAGGACCTGATGTACCGGCTGCGCGAGATCGTGCTCGAGATACCGCCGCTGCGCGCGCGGGTCGGCGACGCCGCGCTGCTGGCGCACCATTTCAGGAACCGCTTCTGCCAGCATGAGGGCCGCCCGATGATGGCGTTTTCCGACGCGGCGCTGGCGGCGATCGAAGACTACCAGTGGCCCGGCAACGTGCGCGAGCTGGAGAACTGCATCAAGCGCTCGGTGATCATGTCCGATGGCCCGCAGATCAGCGCCGAAGACCTTGGCCTGCCGGTGAAGGAGAACGCGGACGCGGCCATCAACCTGCGCGAGGTGCGCGATGCAGCCGAGTACAAGGTGATGGTGATGGCGCTGGCGCGCTCGGGCGGCAATATCGTCAAGGCGGCCCACCTGCTCGGCGTCAGCCGCCCGACCTTGTATGACCTGATGCACCACCACGGCGTCAAGGCGCAGGTGCCTTAGTCGCCATCCTTCCAGTGGCCCGCTTCAAGCAGCTTGTTCTTCAGGGCGGGCAGCGGGAAGCCGCGCTCGTAGGCCTGGCGCGCATGCAGCTTCGCTTCGGCGAAATCCCCGCGCATCACCAGCAGTATGCCGAGGTTGTAATGCGAGGCCGGGTCGAGCGGATCGATGCGCACCGCTTCGCGCATCTGGAGCAGGGCGGCGTCGGCGCGGCCGGTCTCGAGCAGGTGGCTGGAGAACACCACCCTTACCTTGGCGTCGTCCGGCCGGTAACGCATCGCGCGCTCGAAGTAGCAGTCAACCGTGTACGCCGCACCGTTGACCTTTGCGGCCGCCTCGCGCTGCCCCAGCCGTGCCATTGCCGCCAGCGCGCGGTGGTGGTTGGGATAGTGTTCCAGGGTGGTGGCGATGTTTTCACCGGGCCGGATCGCAGTGCGCCGGATCGCTTCGATGTCGGGGGTGAAGTGGAAGGCTTCGACCAGCGCAAGGTTGCGGCGGTCCTTCGCACTGGTGTAGTCGCCGCCGATGGCGTACTGCCTGATCTCGCCGCAGTCTGGCGCGCCCAGTACGGCCAGCAGCAGGATGGCGTCGATCATGTGGGGCCTACCATACGACAATCCAGTGCGCGGCGACCTGCGCGACTTCATCGCGCCATTCACGGCTGGCGAAGGTGTGGTTGGCGAGCGGGATCTCGACGCGCCGGCACTTGAGCTCGTGCTTGCCGATCAGCTGGTCGAACTCGCGCGCGCTGTCGTCGGCGCCACCCATGATCACCAGCAGCTGCCCGTCGAAGCAGGACAGCCCGGCCAGGACGCGCTGCGGCAGCGCCACGGTATGATCGGCGGCCGCCTCGCGCAGGTGCTGGCGCAGCGCGGCCGCGCTGGCGGCGAAATCGACATTGCCGGTGGCGACCTTTTTCCAGAATCCGAGTTCGCCAAGCCGGCCAAGATAATACTGGCGCGCGGGGCGGATCGCAGGCGCCGGCGCCTCGATGCGCGGATTGAGCAGGATCAGGCCGCGAACGCGCTGGTCGGCATGGGCGTAAAGCGCAGCCGCGGTGGCGGCCTCGCCAAGGCCCCAGATAACGATTTCCTTCATGTCGGGCATCTGCATGAAGAACTCGGCGATCGCCGCGCGGATGTCTTCATCGATGCTGTCGCAGCGGCGCGGTTCGCCCTCGCTGTCGCCGCAGCCGCGGTGGTCGAAGCGCATGACGGGGATGCCGCGGCCAGCCAGCGTGCGTGACAGCAGCGCGAACTGGCGGTGGCCGCCAACCCGGTACTGGGCGGCGTCGGTGATGACCAGCAGGCCGCGCTCGATCGGGCGTTCCGGCACGTCGATGATGCCGACCAGGCAGCTGCCGGCGCAGCAAAAGCGCAGCGCGCGCTGGTCGAATTTCATGGCTCGGCCCCGAACACGGCGCTGGTGGCCGCCAGCAGGGCGGGGCACTCGGCTTCCTCGATCGGGTTCCAGAACGGCACCCCGTCGACCGCATGGAATTGGACCGTCGCGCCGCGCTCGCCCCAGCGGCGGGTCAGCCGCGCGGCGCTGGCGGCCAGCCGCGTCGGCGCGGGCGCGCCGCTGGCGAACCAGTGGATCGGGCAAGGCGGCACGGCCAGCGCGACGGCGTCGCAGGCGTCGACGGCCTGCGCCAGTTCGCGCGCCAGCGCATAGCCCCCGACTTCGATGCTGCCATGGGCCGCAAGGTAGGCGCGCAGGGCGGCCGTGCTGCGCGGCGAGCCGGGTGGGGGATTGTCGCCCTGTGCGATCAGCTGCTCGCGCAGGAAGTGGTTGATGCAGCTGCGTCCCTGCATGAAGGGCTGCCACAGGATGATGCCGTCGACCGGCGTGCTGCTGGCGAAATCGAGGGCCAGCAGGCCGCCCAGGCGCAGGCCCCACAGCTGGACCGGGCCGGCGCTGCGTCCGCGCAGCCACTCGAGCGCCACGCCGAGGTCGCGCTTCCAGATGTCCCAGCGCGCCGCGGAAAAGTCGCCGCAGCTGTCGCCGCAGCCGAACAGGTCGATCTGGAACACGGCATAGCCCAGCGCGGCAAAGCGGCGCGCCTGCAGCAGCGCCATGCGGCGCGTGCGGTTGAGTTCTTCGGCGAACGGGTGGACATACAGGATGGCGCCGCGTTCGGGGCGATGGGGGTCGGGCGCGTGGTACAGGCTGAATCGGGTGCCGGGATCGGCATCGAAGAAAAACGCTTCCACGCGCGGGGTGGACACCAGCGGGGCGTTCATGGGTCTGGCCTCTCTTGCACATCTGTCGCACGCCGCGCATGAGAGGCTGCCGCCAGCCCGGGCCAGGTGCGAACGAGATGCATGACGTTGTCGGTTGGTCGCATGGCGGCTCCACGTTAATTGCGTTGCGGAAAGCGTTGTTTCGCCTTCTACCCCTGATTCATTAGACACCCCTGAAAAGCGGCTCATCTTGAGTGCGCACAAGCTCATGCGGAGCGTGCAAAAGTTGACGTTGATCAATAAGGCCAGTGCAAATTTTCACAATGATGGGTTGGTGGCGCCCATAGAGGAGACGACATGGCTGAACTGATTCATGAACTGATCGGGGAGAGCGCGGACCGCCGCCCGCTCGCCGAGGCATTGGTCGACGGCGGGCTGCGCCTCACTTACCGCGAACTGGCCGAGCGCGTGGCGGCGGCAGCCCACGGGTTTGCCGCGCTCGGGCTGGAGCGTTTCGACCGGGTGGCGATCTACATCGAGAAGCGCCACGAGGCGGTGGTGGCGATGTTTGGCGCCGCCGAGGCGGGCCTGGTGTTCGTGCCCGTGAACCCGCTGCTGAAGCCCGCCCAGGTGGCGCATGTGCTGCGCGACAGCAGCGCGCGCCTGCTGGTGACCACGCGCGCCCGCCTCGATGGCCTTACCGGCATCCTGGACGAGTGCCCCGAACTGCGCCACGTCGTTGTCGCCGACCCCGAAGCGCCGCGCCACAAAGGGCTGGCGGTCACCGCCTGGCGCGAATGCCTGGCGCACGGCGGCGGCGCCGCGCTGCACCGCTGCATCGAGACCGACATGGCCGCGCTGCTCTACACCTCCGGCAGCAGCGGGCCGCCGAAAGGCGTGGTGCTGTCGCACCGTAACCTGGTGGCCGGCGCGGACAGCGTCGCGCGCTACCTTGGCAACAGCCCGGCCGACCGCATCCTGGCCGTGCTGCCGCTCAGTTTCGACTACGGCATGAGCCAGCTGACCACCGCGTTCGCCAGCGGCGCTTCGGTGGTGTTGATGAACCATGTGCTCACGCGCGACATACCAGAGATGATCGACCGCGAGCGCATCACCGGGCTGGCCGCCGTCCCCACCCTGTGGATCCAGCTGGCCAACCTCGACTGGCGCGGCCGGCACCAGCTGCGCTACATCACCAGTTCCGGTGGCTGCATGCCGCGTCCCACGCTGGCCACGTTGCGCGAGGCGCTGCCGCGCACCCGCATCTACCTGATGTACGGGCTGACAGAGGCTTTCCGCTCCACCTACCTGGCGCCGGAGCAGGTGGACAGCCGGCCCGACTCGATCGGCAAGGCGATCCCGAACGCCGAGGTGCTGGTGCTCGACCCTGAAGGGCGCGCCTGCGGGCCGGGCCAGCCGGGCGAACTGGTGCACCGGGGCCCGCTGGTGTCGCTGGGTTACTGGAACGATCCGGTGCAGACTGCGCGGCGCTTCCGGCCGCTGCCGCCGTGCGCCGGCCAGCCGCGCCCCGACGCGGCGGTCTGGTCCGGCGACACCGTGCGGATGGACGAGGAAGGCTACCTGTACTTCATCTGCCGCACCGACGAGATGATCAAGACCTCGGGCTACCGCGTCAGCCCCACCGAGATCGAGGACGTGCTGTACGCGACGGGGATGGTGGGCGAAGCGGTCGCGCTGGGCGTGGCCCACCCGGTGCTCGGGCAGGCGGTCGCGGTGGTGGCCACCCCCAACGAGGACGGCATTCCGGATTCGGCAACCCTGCTGGCGGCCTGCAAGGCGCGGCTGCCTTCGTACATGCAGCCGGCGCTGGTGGAGATTCGTCCGGGCCCGCTGCCGCGCAACCCCAACGGCAAGTTCGACCGGCGCATGCTGGCAAACGAACTGGCGCATTTGTTCGCCGAGGTCGTCCCGTGACACGGGAGCCGGGCTGGCGCCAGGGCGGCGACGGCGATCCGGCGCAGCTGGTCGAAGAGCGCGGCGCGCGCCAGGCCGCGCAGGATCGCCTGGGCGTCATCGCGGCCGCGCTGGCGCGCGCTACCGGCCGCACCAGCGCGGCGCTGCAGGTGGCCGACGTGGGCTGCGGCACGGGCATCCAGTGCCGGCTGTGGGCGGGGCGCGGGCACCAGGTGTATGGCGCCGACATCAACAAGGCGCTGATCGCGCTGGCCCGCAAGCGCGCCCGGGAAGCGGGGCTGGGGATCAGCTTCGAGGTCGCGTCGGCGACCGCGCTTCCGTGGCCCGACCGCTCGATGGACCTGTGCATCGCGCCCGAGCTGATTGAACACGTGGCCGACTGGCGCGGCTGCCTGGCCGAATTCGTCCGCATCCTCAAACCGGGCGGCGTGCTCTACCTCAGTACCAGCAACATGCTTTGCCCGGTGCAGGACGAATTCAAGCTGCCGCTGTATTCGTGGTATCCGGCCTTCGTCAAGCGGCACTACGAGGACCTGGCCTGCACCAGCCGGCCCGACCTGGCAGGCTACGCGCTGCAGCCCGCGGTCAACTGGTTCACGTGGTACGGCCTGCGCAACCACCTGGCGCGCCACGGCATGACCAGCCTTGACCGCTTCGACATGCTCGACGCCAGCGCGCGCGGACCGGCGCTTCGGGCCGCATTGCGGCTGCTGCGGGCGCTGCCGCCGCTGCGCTTCTGCGCCCATGTGGCCACCCCGAACACTACCCTGCTGGCGATCAAGCCGGCGTCCTGACCAAGTTGCAGGCCATGCGCAGCAGCAGGCCGGGCGCGCCACGTTCCGGCGGCGTGAAGCGCGGCAGCAGCATCGGGTCGGTGTCGTGGCGCGCGGCGCCGCTTGCGCTGGTGACCGCGGCGTCAAAGCCCTGGCTGCGCAGCATGTGCACGTGGCGCATTTCGAAGTCCTGGCCCGGCTTGCCGCTCGGGTAGGCGAACAGGCGCACCGGCGCCTGGATGATCTCCTGCAGGCGCGCGCGTCCGTTGGCGATTTCGGCGCGCGCGTCCGCGTTCGAGATCGATGTCAGCACCGGGTGGCTGACCGTCTGCGCGCCGATCTCCATGCCGGAGCGGTGCAGGGCCAGCACCTCGTCGGAGGTCATCATGGTTGGCGCGAAGCTGCGCGCCATGCTGCGGATGCGCTCCAGGCGCTCGCCGTGCGGCAGGCGGCCCAGCGTATCGATCAGCATGTCGATGACGGCGCGCCGCCGCACCGGGCAACCGAGGTCGTAGGTGGCGAAGCCGCTGGACGTCAGGTTCAGGCGGTCGCCGGTGGCGCTGCGCACCACGTCGATGACCGCGTCCTTCCACATGCAGCCGCCGTCGAGGAAGCCGCTGGCGACGAAAAAGGTGGCCGGCACGCGGTGGCGCTGCAGGATCGGCAGCGCCACCGAGGCATTGTCGGCATAGCCGTTCTCGAAGGCGATGCAGGCGGCGCCGCCAGGCAGGGTGCGCTCGCGCAGGCGGCGCACCGCGTCGGACAGGGGCAGCACGCGGAACCAGCGCGTCACCAGCCGGAGCTGCTGCTCGAACCGCAGCGCGTCGAGCTGTTCGGGGAACAGCGGGTCGGGCCTGGCGAGCACGCGGCGGTAGATCAGGATCGAAAGCGGTACTTGCATGTAACCCGGTCCAGGCTGGTGAAGGGAAGGGCCGGCGGCGCGTTGTGGATTGATACCTGTCAACGTTTCACGGGAGCCGGCCACTACACTGAATTGAATCAGGTGCATCGAATATAGACCGGCAGCCTTGCAGAACTGTTGAGCCTGCTCATAGTGCAAACCCTTTCAAGGCGGAGAGAGATATGCGTATCGGAATCCTGTCGTACCCGATGCTGTTCCAGCGCGAAGGCAGCCTGCAGATCCAGATCCGCGAGACGATCCGCGCACTGAACCGGCTCGACAGCGTCGACGGCGAAGCAATTTCGGTGGAGCTGGTCGACCCGTGCCGCGGCAAGCTTGGCGCGTATGACCTGATCCACGTGTTCGCGGCCATCCACGGCAACCACCGCATCGTCGAGGCGGCGTCGGAACTGGGCGTGCCGGTGATCCTGTCGCCCCTGATCTCGCCCGGCTGGAACCGCTCCAGCGGCACCAGGGCGCGCGTCGCCGACCGCCTGCTCGGCAACCTCACCGCATGGAATGTCGAGACCAGTTACGCGCAGACGCGCCGCGCGCTGCAGCTGGCCACCCTGATCGTCGCGCTCGGCGAGGCGGAAAAGCGCGCCATCGGCGAGGCCTTCCTGGTGTCGCCTGCGCGGGTGCGCGTGTTCCCGAACGGGATCTCGCCGCAATTCTTCAGCGCCGACGGCGCGCTGTTCCGCGCACGCACCGGCATCGAAGGCCCCTTCGTGCTGATGGTTGGCGCCATCGCGCCGCACAAGGACCAGCTGGGCATGGCGCATGCGTTGTCCGAAATGGCGTTGCCGTTCGTGCTGATCGGCGAGGCACAGGAGCGCGACCAGGACTACCTGGCGCAGGTAAGGCAGGTGCGCGGGGTGACCTGCATGGGCAAGCTGCGCCACGACGACCCGCTGCTCGCGAGCGCCTTCGCCGCCGCCGCGGTGTTCGCCTTGCCGGGGCAAGCCGAGGTCCAACCCATGCCGGCGCTTGAAGCGCTGGCGGCCGGCACGCCGGTGGTCAACAGTTCGGGCAGCGAGCTGACGATTGCCGACAGCGAGTTTGCGCTCAGGACGGTGACGCCTGGCGACACCACCGGCATCAAGCGCGCCGTGCTGGGTTTTATCGACGCGCCCCCGGGGCGCGCCGCAGTACGCGTGCTGGTTGGCGAGCTGACCTGGGACCGCATCGCCCAGCGTATCGCGCGCTGTTACCTGGAGGTGATTGGCGCCGAGCCGCGCGAGGATTTGGCAGCCGGCCTGGTTCAACACGCCACATCTTCCAGCAGCCGCTTGTACACCGGGCCGTAACTGCGCGCCGCCGCTTCCCAGCTGCGCTCGGAGGCCGCGAAGCTGCGCGCGCGTTCACGCAGCGGCTGCATGCATGCCGGCTCGGCCAGCAGTGCGGCCACCGCATCGGCCAGGCTGTCCACGCTTCCCGCTTCGAACAGCACGCCGTTGCGACCGTGGTCGACAAGTTCGCGGTGCGGCGCGGTGTCCGAGGCCAGCACCAGTGCGCCGTGCGCCATCGCTTCCAGCGGTTTGCGCGCGGCCGCCAGCGAGACCGTTGGCAGCGCCGGGAAAATAACGATATCCGCGGCCTCGCAGATCGCGCCGAACTCGTCGCGGTCCGGCTTGCCTGCAAAAATGACCGCGGTGCCGAGCGCGGTCGCCCGGCCCATCAGCGCTGCCTGCGCCGGGCCGCTGCCAGCAAGTACCAGCCGCAGTGCCGGGTACATGCGCAGCAGTGGCGCCATCGCAGTCACCAGCAGGTGTACGCCGCCGCGTTCTTCAAGTGGGCCGGCGTAGGCAATCAGCGGGTCGCCCCGCCCGGGCAGGTAGGCAGGCCAGGGAGCGATGGCAGGGCGCGGCTGCTCGATCGCCGGGTGCACGACGCTGATGCGCCCCTCCGCAACGCCGCGCCTTAGCAGCTCGCCGCGCAGCGCGAAACTGTCCGCGACAACCGCCGCGGCCGCGCGGGCGGCATAGTTATCCAGCATGGAGATGGCGCCGCCTTGGAGCTCCACCAGCACCGGCACGTCGCTGCGCCAGCCCGCCCACAGCGCCGCGGCCGCGTTGAGGGCCGGCGGGTGCGCGTGGAGGATGTCCGGGCGCGCCAGCCTGATGGCGTGGCGTATGCGGCGCGCCATGCGCCGTGCCAGCAGGAGTGGCGGCAGCCAGCCGGGTCCGGGCGCGGTGCGGATAAAGTGCCAGCCGTCGCGGTTGCGGTCCTCGGTCTCGACCTTGCCCTGGGCCGGGCCGGTCAGCTGCACCGTGTGCCACCCGAGCGCGCGCTGCTGCCGGAGCAGCGACAGCGTGCGGTGCGAGTAGGCGGTGTGGACCGGAACCGAATGATCGAGCACGTGCAGGATGCGCATGCGGGCATCCCCGGTTCAGGCGCCATTGGCAAGCGTGTGCGGGCAGGGCGGCGGCTGGGTCAGCGAATCGTAGACGGCCATGTAGCCGCGCGCCATCGCCGGCAGGCTGTGCTGGGCGATGACCTGGCTGCGCGCGCGCATGCCGTGGCGCGCTCCCATCTCCGGAATCCGGCAGTAATCGGCGATGGCGGCCGCCATCAGTTCGGGCGACTTGGGCGGCACCAGGATGCCGGTAAAGCCGGGGCGTACCAGCTCCGTATTGCCGCCTACCGCAGTGGCGACCACCGGCAGGCCGGTGGCCATCGCCTCGAGGATGGTGTTGGAGCTGCCCTCGGCCAGCGACGGCAGCACGAACAGGTCCATCGCGCGCAGCAGCTGTGGAATGTCGCCGCGTTCGCCCGGCAGCCAGGCGCGGTGCGAGGCGCCGGCCCGGGTCAGCATGTCGAGGCACTCGGCGCGCGCCGGCCCGTCGCCGACGATCATCAGCCGCAGGCGCTGGTGCGCCGGGTGTGGCGAGGCGATCAGGCGCAGGAAGGCGTCCACCAGGGTGACGTGGTTTTTGACGTCGACCATGCGGCCGACGCTGCCGATCACGAAGGCGTTGTCCTGCATGAAGCCAGCCGGTCCGATGGCCGCAGGCGGGCCGAGGCGCGGGTGGAACTGGATGCTGTCGACGCCATTGGCAATCTGCGACACGCGCCCAGGCTCCGCGCCGACGCTGTCGATCAGCCAGTGTTCGAGGTCGGCGCTGACCGCGATGAAATGGCCGATCAGCGGCCTCAGCAGGCGGCGCAGCAGCTGGTACTTGAGGCGCTTGCCATACAGGTCGAACATGTCGCGCCCATGCTCGCCATGCACGCGCAGCTTGACCCCGGCCAGCGCGGCCACCAGCTGGCCTTCGAGGCCGCACAGGTTGCGGGTGTGGATCAGGTCGGGCTGCAGCGCGCGCAGGGCCTTGAACATGCGCAGGTAGTGGCCGAAGTCCTTGCCCTCGCGCTTGTTCAGGCTGATGATCTCGACGCCGCGGGTCTGCAGCTGCGATTCGAAGTCCGAATAGTCCTTCAGGCAGACGATCGCGTGCCGGTAGCGGTCCGGCGGCATGTGCTTGATCAGGTTGATGAGGCCATTTTCAAAGCCGCCTGCATCCAGTTGGTGGATCAGGTGCACTACCAGCCTTGGCTGTTCAAGAGACACTGTCATGATCGACTCCGCACGGGTTGGACGGCCGCGTCGCTGCGGGAAAAGCCTTGCCAGCGCGGCCGCAGCTGGCTTCGGAAGACGGGTTCGGAGACGCCGGGCAGCATCGGGAATACCTCATCGATGCGGCCCCAGCGAAACTCACGGGTCAGGGCCAGCAGGCGCGGCTCGGTGCGGCCCAGGTTCAGGTAGTGCAGCAGCCGCGCGCCAGGCGGCAGGCCGGCGATGCGCGGCTGCCCGGCATCGACTTCCCACGCGCTGAAACCGAAGATGGCAGGCTGGCGGTCGATCCGGTTCACGCTGCGCAGCAGTGCGCGCGACAGCGGGTAGGGGAGCAGGCGGAAGCTGGCGCCGCCGCCGGCCGGCAGGTTATACCCGAGCACGCGCGCGGTGGAGCGGGGCAGCTCGAGGATGCCCGAGGCCCCGGCCGGAAAGCACGCGAAACGCGGCGCGTCCGCGCGCTGGCGGCGCAGCAGCGGATAGCTGCTGGAGCTGTAGCGGTAGCCGGCGTGGTACAGGGTGTCCAGCGCCCAGCGGTGTTCGGGACCGACCGAGCAGGCCGGCGCGCGGTAGCCGATCACGGCGTCGCCAACCAGGTCTTCGAGCACCCCCTTGCTGCGGATGGCGTCGCGCCTGAACTGGACGCGCGACTGCCTTGAGGCCTTCTGGTGCGTATAGCCATGGCTGGCGATCTCGTGCCCGGCCGCGTCGATCGCCCTGACCATGGCCGGATAGCGGCGCGCGATCCAGCCCAGCGTGAAGAAGGTGGCGCGCACCTGGTGCTGGTCGAGCAGGGCAAGCACGACGTCGATATTGCGCTCGATCCGGCACGGCATGTGGGCCCACGCGGCCTGGGGCGCGAGTGTATCGACTGCGTCGGCGTGAAAATAGTCCTCGACGTCGACCGTCATCGCATTGCGCACCTTGTCAGTCGTAGTAACCATAATAGTCGCCCCCCGGGAAGGACCGCGCCTTGTTGCAGATAAGGCTGATATGCGGGCAGTGGTCGAGGCGGCGCAGGGCCTCCTTGACAGCGCCCTGGGTGGTCGCTTCGGCTTCGATCACCATCACCACCTGGCCCATTTGCGCGGCCAGCACGCTGGCCTCGGTGGTCAGGAGCAGCGGCGGCGAATCGAAGATGACGATCCGGTCCGGATAGCGGTTGCTGATCTCGACCAGAAGGGCGCTCATGGTCTGGCTGGCCAGCAGTTCGGTGGCGTGCTTGTTGTTGCGGCCGGCCGGCAGCAGGCTGAGGGTCTCGATATTGGTCTTCAAAATGACATCGGCCACGCCCAGCTTTTCGCTGAGGAGGATGTCCATCAGGCCAGGCGCGGCGCCCAGGCCAAGCACCTTGAGCACCGACGGGCGAGCGACGTCGGCGTCGACCAGCAGCACCGTGTGGTCCTTCTCCATGGCGATGCTCATGGCCAGGTTGATCGCGCAGTAGGTCTTGCCTTCGCCGGGCAGCGCGCTGGTGACGACGATCAGGTTGCGGTTGGCAGTGCCGCTGCCGGCATGCAGCGCGTTGCGCAGCAGCGGGCGCTTGATGATGCGGAAGTCCTCGGCCGCGCTGGTGCGCCCGCCATCGTGCGTCACCATCCCCATCTGGTGCAGGCGCGCGAGGTTGATGTCGACATAGCGGCGCGGGTCGGCGCTGTGGTCCGGGTCGGCCAGGGCCACGCCCTGGTCGTGCGTATCTGGAGTTTCCATGTTTATCCCTCGTTGCGCGCGTCAGCTTTTCAGGAGAGCGGAGGCCACCATGACGGCGTACACCGCGACCAGGCCGGCGATCGATGAGCCGAACAGGTACTGGCCGCGGCGCCGCTTGATCTTTTCCGGCTCGGTCCAGTTCATCGAGACCGTGCCGAGCACCGGCAGCCCGGTGACTTCGCGCATCACGCCTGGCCCCAGGAAGGCAGGGCGGCTCTGGCTGATCAACAGGGCCACGCCGGGGCCGGCGCCAAGGGCGGCCAGGAAGGCGATGGTGTAGAACAGCAGGCGGTTCGGGCCGATCGGCGCGATCGGCATCGTCGGCGGGTCGATGATCTTGAACGACATCATCTCGGTAGTCGACGACAGGTCGCCGGACAGCTTGGCGGCCTCGCGCCGGCCGATCAGCTTCTCGTAGTTGTCCTTGTTGATCTCGTAATCGCGGTTCAGCTGCGCCAGTTGCGACTCGACTTCGGGCACCGCATTGCTTTGCGCAAGCAGGCGAGCGTGGCGCGCCGTGTATTCGCTGACCCGCGCGGTCATCGCGGCGACGCGCGCGTCGGCCTCGGTCAGCGCCACCTTCAGCTGCTGCAGCATCGGGCTGTAGTTCTTGCCCGGGTCGCCGTCGCTCATCCTCAGCTTGTTTTCTTCGACCTTGCGTGCTTCAAGCTGGGCCAGCAGGCGGCGCGCCGACAGGATGTCCGGGTGCTGCTCGGTGTACTGCAGGCGCAGCGCGTCCAGGCTCTTGTTCACCGCGGCGATGCGGGTGTCGATCTCGGGATTGGGCAGGGAGGCGGGGCGCTGCTCGATGCTCATCAATAAAGCGTCGCCGCTGACCTGGGCCTTGATCGCAGCCCTGGCCTGTTCGGCTTCCAGCAGTTCGAGCTTGGCGGCACTTAAGTGGTCGGCGGCGATCGCCAGCTGCGCGCCGTAGTCGACGCCCTGGCGCGGCAGCAGGGTGCTGTTGCGCAGCTTGAATTCCTTGACCATGTTCTCGGCCGCGACCAGCCGGTCCTCGTAGTTCTTGATCTGCTCATCGATGAACTGGACCGCTTTTTGCGAGTCGCCGCGCTTGCCCTTGAAGCTGCCCTCCACGAAAATGGTCAGCAGCGACTGGACCACGTCGCGCACCAGCTTCGGGTTGTTGTCCTGGTAGCTGATGGCGTAGATGTCGTAGGCCGCGGTGCCGCTGATCTTAATCTTCGACATCAGGGCTTCGACCTGCTTCTCGTGCTCGCGCGCGGTGGTGGCGCGCACATCCAGGTCGACCATGCGCATCACCCGCTCGACATTCGGGCGGCTGAGCAGGGTGCGGCTCATGATGGCGACCTGCTGTTCGACGTTCGGCACGCTGGTCATGTTCGACAGCAGCGGCTTGAGGATGGTCTGGGTGTCGACGAACACGCGCGCGGTCGTCTGGTACTCGTCCGGCATCGAGTACGCCTTGATCCAGCCGGCCACGGCCACCAGCCAGGCGACGGCGACCGCATGCCAGCGGTATTTCCAGATGCCCCGCACGTTCGACAGCAGCTGGCTGATGAAGTCCTCCATTCTGTCGATCTCCTAGTCGTGCGGTCAGAAGCGCATGCCCCGCTCCGCACATGGTCCGATTATATGGCGTGTGGGCAACCAAATCTGGCTACCTCGGCCGCCGTTGATACGAATCAAAACTGCTTAGCTGTTAGAAAAAATGGGGCCGGCCAGTTGCGCGGCTGACCGGCAAATGCGCGTTCCAGCAACGCTGCATCAGAGCCCCTGCGGCGGCTTAGCGCCTACATCCCCAGCAGGCCCAAACCGCTTGACAAGCAGGTCTGAAGGCCCTGGCGTGACCATGACGGACCGGCCACGAATTATTCCACTGCCTGCTTGCGGCGCCGGCCGATCGCTGTGATGCCCAGCAGGCCGATACCGAAGATCGCCAGCGTGGCTGGCTCCGGTATTGCCTGCGTGGCCTGCAGCGCGTTGGCCAGCGTGTTGTGCTGGATGGTGATCTGGTAGGTGCTGGCGGTGCTGAGCATGCCGGTGGTCGCGCTGAAGGTCAGCTCACCGGGGTTGTAGGTGGTGGTGCCGGGGAAGCCGTCGGTGCGGCTGACATTGCTGAACGCGTTGAGCTCGTTCGGGGCGAACGCGAACACGGTCATGCCAGTCGTCATGTCGACGATGTTGATGCTCCACGACAGCCGCGCATTGGCGTTCGTGGTGGGCGTACCGTCGGCCGACACATAGGCCTGGGTAAATGGCGTGGCGTCGAAGGCGATGGTCATCGAATCGGCGGCGCCGAGGGTGAAGCTGAAGGTGGTGGAAGTACCGACATCCGAGTTGCCCGATGCGATACCGTTGACGGCAAGCGACGCATCGGCACGGGTGGCGGCCGTTGCGCCAGCCGGCGTGGCGCCGACGGTGATCGAGCTGCCGCTCAGGTTCTGGTCGGCGTAGCCAAAGGTGCCTGGCACCGGTGGTGCACTGGCGAAGGGCGCGAAATTATTTTCGGGCAGGGCCGGGTTGGGACTGCCAACCGTTTGATGGGCGACGTCCGGGTTGACGCCGCTCAAAATGCCAAACGACTGTGCGCCGTTCGCGAACACGCCGTTCAGCGAAGCGGTGGCATGCGCATCGTTGGTTCCGGTCAGCATGCCAAAGTCGGTCACGCTATATGGCGTACCCGACGAATGCAGCAGGCGGAAGTTATCGATGACGAGGATGGACTGGGCGAACGCATCGGCTCGCGCGCTGCCCATCCCACCGATGGCGATGCTGGCGGCCATGGCCGTCAGCAGCATGGTTTTGCGTACGATCTTCATGTCAATCTCCTGTTGGGGATGAAACTGGATTGCTGGGGCGACAACTTGCCGCCTTGCCATAGCTAATGCAGCTTCCGTGCCACGCCTCTTTTCCCTGTCAAATCAACAACTTGGCTTTTGTGCTGATGCGTTGTCGACTACCCAATAAGTGCGGTGGAAAAAAATCCGACGCTGCCTGCAGGATTGAAATTGCTCTGTTACTGCTCAGTTCGCGGGAACTATCTTATGGATGAGCATGTCAGACAGGCACAACTTTTCGTTCGCCCCGGCAATCGGTGGCGACGGTTCCTGTGGAGGACGACCAACTATGCTTAAAGATGAGCTGCCAATTGCGACATTCGTATGCCCGACCGGGCTGCGCGACCTGTGTATTGGCGAACAAGGAACGGACGCGCGCCTTGACCACCCGCTCGATGTCCAGGTATTCCATATACGCCTCGCGAACTCCGCGGGCCGGCGCGAAGCAGCCAGCCTGCTGATCCGCAAGATGTACGGCTGGCGCGGCTACGCGGTCGAACCGGAGGAGGACATCGAACCGAACAAGATCACCTTGTATGCGGAAACCGGCGGCGTGGTGGTCGGAACAATGAGCCTGTGCCTGGACCGCGACTTCAGCTTGCCGGCGGACGAGAACTTCCGCGACAAGCTCGACGGCCTGCGCGAGCAGGGGCGGCGCTTGTGCGAGCCATCCCGGCTGGCCATCGACAAGGGCGTCACCAAGCGCGTGTTCGCCTCCCTGATCCACATCTCCTATATTTATTCGCACAACATCCACGGCTTCACCGACTACATCATCGAAGTCAACCCGCGCCACGTGATGTTCTACAAGCGCATGCTGGGTTTCCGCGATTTCGGCGGCGAGCGCCCCTGCACGCGGGTGGGCGCGCCGGCCGTCCTGCTGCGCCTCGAACTGGACTACATGGGCGACCAGATCCGGCGCTGGGGCGGCCTGATGGAAGCGCATGGCGAAGAACGTTCGTTCTACCCCTACTTTTTTCCGACCTGGGACGAACCCGGCATCACCGCGCGCCTGATGGGTGGACGTAACTAATGGAGACCGGCATGACAGTCACTGACGAACACGAACAGGGATTACCCGCCGCCGCGCGCACGGAACGCCGCGCGCTGCTGCTGCGCGAGCTGCGCGATGTGGTGGGCTTCGAACAGGTGCGCGACGACGACATCACCATCGAACGCTACTCGCGCAGCACGTCCTCGCGCAGCACTCGCGCGCTGGCGGTGGTCACGCCGGGCAGCGCCGAGCAGGTAGCGGAGCTGGTGAAGGTGGCGCGGCGCCACCAGACGCCCCTGTATCCGATCAGCACCGGCAAGAACTGGGGCTACAGCGACGCCTGCCCTGTCACCGACGGGCAGGTGATCGTCGAATTGTCGCGGATGAACCGCATCATCACCGTCGACCCCACCCTGGCCTACGCGGTGATCGAGCCGGGCGTGACCCAGCAACAACTGTCGGACTACCTGATCGAGCACAAACTCGATTTCTGGATCGACTGCACCGGGGCCGGTCCCGACACCAGCTTCATGGGAAACATCCTCGAGCGCGGGTTTGGCCATTCACCGTATGGCAACCGCCTGCAGCATGTGGCGGGCATGCAGGTCGTGCTGGCCTCGGGCGAGGTACTCAACACTGGCTTCGGCCATTATCCCAACGCCAAGGCGACCCATCTTTTCCCTTACGGTGTGGGACCTTTCCTGGACGGCCTGTTTACCCAGTCGAACTTCGGCATCGTGACCCGGATCGGCATCTGGCTGATGCCCAAAGCCGAGTGCATCAACCATTTCTTCTGTACGGTGGACCGGCATGAGGAGATCGGCCCGGTGGTGGACGCGCTGAGGCCATTGCGGATGAACGGCACGCTGCGCAGCATCCTCCACATCGGCAATGATTTGCGGGTGATATCGGGCGGCGCCGTTTATCCGCGTGAACGGGTGGGCGATGCAATGCCGCTGCCGGAGGGCGTGCGCGCGGCAATGCGCGAGGGCGCCGGCGTCGGCGCCTGGACGGTGTCGGGCGCGATCTACGGCAGCGAACGCCAGGTCGCCGCGGCGCGCCACGCGCTCAAGCAGGCCTTGAAAGGGACGGCCGCGAAGACCACCATCCTGACCGAAGGCAAGTTGCGCATGGGCGCCATGCTGGCGAAGCTGCTTGGCGCCAGCGCGGCGGGCAAGCGCCTGCGGGCCAAGGTGGACCTCGGCGAATCGCTGTTCGCGATGAACCGCGGCGTGCCGAACGGGCGCTTCCTGGCCGGCGCCTACTGGCGCCGGCGTGGCGGCCTGCCGTCCGGCTTTCCCAGGCAGGCCAACCCGGCGCAGGATAACTGCGGACTGCTGTGGGTGTCGCCGATCCTGCCGCTGCGCGGCGCCGACCTGCTGGCACTGCACCGCATGGTCGAACCGCTGTTCAAGAAATACTGTTTCGACCTGTTCGTCACCTTCAGCATGATCAACGAACGGTCGCTGGGCGGCGTGATCACCGTCGCCTACGACAAGGAGGACGAGGAAGAAGTGGCGCGCGCCAAGGCGTGCTACCAGGCCGTGTTCGACCTGTGCATGGCGGCTGGCTACGTGCCTTACCGCGTGGGCAACCAGTCGATGGCGCAGCTTGATCCGAACTCGGACGTGTTCTGGGCGGCGGTCAGGCAGATCAAGGCGGCGCTCGATCCGGATGGCATCATTTCACCGGGCCGCTACGCGCCGCCGCGCCTGTAAAAATATCCGACGCCGGCATGCCGTCACAAGGTGGCCAGCAGGGCCCTGGCCTCGTCGCGGCGGGTGAAGTCCCTGGCGGCGAGGGCGCGCTCAAGCTCGCGCCGCGCCGCCGCCTTGTCGCCCGATTTCGCCAGCACCATGCCGTAGTGGTAGCGGATCTCGGCGGCGCCAGGGGCCAGCGCGCTGGCTTTCTGCAGCAGCGGCAGCGCGCGGCCGATGTTGCCTGTTTCGAGATAGATCCAGCCGAGCGTGTCCATGATCGCCGGGCTGTTCGGGGCGAGCTTGTGGGCCCGTGCCGCATAGTGCAGCGCTTCCTTGCGGTTCATGCGCTGGTAGGCCCAGGCCAGGTCATTGAGGGCGATCACATTGTCGGGGTCGCCCTTGAGGACGGCGTGCAGGTGGCCGACAGCAGCCTCGTAGTCCTTCGCCACCACCATGCTGCTGGCGTAGTACAGCCGGGTCGGGATGTCGTTTGGACGCTGGCGGAACCATTCCGACATGCGTGCCTGCGCCTCGGCGGCTTTGCCGTTTTTGAGCAGGGCGCCATGCAGCTGGATCAGCAACGGCCCGTTTTGTTGCAGGTCAAACGCGCGCGCATAGGCCTTCAAGGCTTCCGGGTGCTTCTGCTGGGCGCTGAACACGTCGCCTTCCAGCTTGTGGCCGCGCGCCGATTCGGGCCGGCGGTTCTGCACCGACCGCGCCAGGGTCAGCGCTTCGCTGTATTTTCCCTGGCCAATCAGGACATTGAGCAGGTTCACCTGCGCGTCCGCAAGATCGGGATCGAGGGACAGCGCCTTGTTCAGCGAGGCGAGCGCACCGGCCGTATCCTTCAGCTTCATCTGCACGGTTGCATAGCGCGCGTGCAGCCCCGCGTTGCGCGGCGCCAGCGAAACCAGCTTGGCGTAGGCTTCGGCGGCCGCGGCAAAATCGTCGTTCAGGTAGGACACCTGGGCGCGCATGGCAAGCACGTCGGAATTGGACGGGTGGCTGGCCTCCAGTTTCTGCGCGAGGACCAGCGCCTTCTGCTTTTCGCCGGCGCGGGCGTAGAAGTCGACCAGCCGCAGCGCCACGCGCAGGTTGTCCGGGTTCTCGGCGCTGGCCCGTTCCAGCCAGCCCATGGCCTCGGCGCGCTTGCCTTCCGCCGCCGCCAGCCGGCCCAGCGCCTCCATCAGGGCGGCGTCGCCAGGCGCCTTGGCGAGGGCGTCCCGGTAGCGCTTGCGGGCGTCGGCGGGCCGTCCTTCCAGCGTATCGAGCTGGGCCAGGTTATCCAGCGCAGGCATGTAGGACTGGTCCAGCTTGAGCGCCGCTTCAAAGCTGGCGCGGGCGGCGGCCAGGTCGTGCTTGGCAAGGTAGATGCCGCCCTTGAGGTTCTGCACCAGCGGGTTGTTGGCCTGGTTCTCCATGCGCTGCACCGTGGCCATCGCCTTGTCGGGCGCCTTGGCGCGCAGGTAGCTCATCGCCAGCAGCAGGCCGGCGCGGTCGCTGGACTTGTCCAGTGAGGCGGCGCGTTCGAGTTCGGCAACCGCGCGTCCGTTGTCGCCATTGCCGAGGCGGCTCAGTGCGACGCCGGTATGCAGGCCGGGTGCCGAGGGCCGCAGCGCGGCGGCCTTTTCAAACAGCTCGGCGGCCTGGGTGAAGTGGCGCCCGCGCAGGTTGGCTTCGCCGGCCAGCGACAGCAGCTCGACATCGTCGGGGTGGGCAAGCAGCAGCGGGCGCAGCAACGCAAGGGCCTCGCCTGGCGCGTTATTGCGCAGGTGAAGGGCGGACATCAGCTTGCTGGCGTACAGGTGGCGCGGATACGATTCCAGGAACTTTTGCAGCTGCTGCTCCGCCTGCTGGGTGTTACCCAGCGCCGACTGGATCGCGCCCGCCAGCAGCAGGCTCGGCATGTGGTCGGGAATTTCGCTGAGAATTTTTTGCACCGAATCGAGGGCGGCCTTGTGCTTGCCTTCGCGGTAGTCCAGCATTGCCTGCGAGTGATAAACCGCAACTGCGCCCGGCGCTGCCTGGCGCGCCTGGGCGAGGGTGGCGCGCGCTTCCTGCAGCTTGCCGCTGTCGATGTGCAGGTTGCCGACATCGACGAGCGCCTGGATGTTGGCAGGCCGCAAGGCCAGGATGGCGCGGTAGTCCGCCATCGCGTCCGTCGGCTTGCCCGCTGCACGGTGCATATCGCCGCGCAGCCGCAATGCCTCGATATTGGCCGGGCTGGCCTTGAGCGCCTGCGCCAGATAGGAATGCGCCTGCGCTTCGTCACGCGCGCCGATCGCCAGGCGCGCCATGCCCACCAGGGCCTCGGGCAATGCAGGCTTGAGTTTGAGCGCTTCGGCAAAGGCCTCGCGTGCGTCGTCCTGCTTGCCGAGGCCGAGCAGGGCGTTGCCGCGCAGGGCCAGGATCAGCGGGCGCCGCGCCGCATCGGCGGCGGGCTGGATTTCACCGAGCAGGGCGTCGTATTGTCCCTGCATCAGCATCGCCTTGCCGAGCAGGGGCGCGACCTGGCCGGCGTCGCCGCCCAGGCTCAGCGCGCGGCGCAGCTCTTTTTCCGCGGACACGGCATCGCCATCCTCGATATACACCTCGCCCAGCAAGATGCGGGCGGCGCTGTTGCCGGAGTCTTGCTGGATCACGTTCTTCAGCTGGATGACCGCCGCGCGGGTCTCGCCCTTGTCGCGGTACTTGCGGGCTTCCGCAATCAGCGGGCCGACTTCCCTGTCGCCGCTGCACCCCACGGCAGCCATGCCAAGCGATACGGCAAGCGCGGCGGCAACGGATCGGGACCACAGGGGTTGTTTTTGCAGCATGGAGCTCTCCGGTCAGGTTCTCCTGACTAGGGTAGTGAGTCCATGCAGCAACTTGTTGAGCGCTATCAACGACAGGGCATCCATGCGCGGCGCCCGTCAGGCGCCGGTCCGTTTACCCGGCAAAACGCGCACGACCCCGCGGAAGTCGACGGTGTGCAGGGAGACAGGCCGGCGCCAGACCCGGCCGACGTAGTCCATGACCCGCTCGGCTAGCGCCAGCTCAAGGCCACGGCCGTCATGCAGGTAGTCGTGGCGAAGGTCAAGGCTGCCGTCCGGCCCCACCTGCGCCACGGTCACCGACGGCGAGCCGTAGTTGTACTTCGGCGCCAGGATCGCTTCGCGGATGGCATGGATGTCGCGGCTGGTGATGCGGGTATCGCCGTCGCGCCGCGCCTCGTAGACAAACAGGTCGAGCTGGTCGGCCAGTTCCTGGTCGAGGTAATTGCGGATGAAGCCGTAGTCGTCTTCCTCGCGGCAGATCTGGCGGGCTTTTTCCATGCCGTGCTTGTCGATGATGTGCTCCCACAAGGAAAAACCCAGGTGGTAGGGATTGAGCGACAAGGCAAGTTGCTGGCCACTGGCAAAGGGCCGCACGACATCCGAGTGGGACTTGATCGCGGCCAGGTAGGTGTCGTGGGGCAGGAAGGTGGCCTCGCGCAGCAGGCGCGCATGCCAGTACGACGCCCAGCCTTCGTTCATGATCTGGCAGGCGAAGATCGGGTGGAAGTAAAACGCTTCTTCGCGCACCGCAAGGAAGATGTCGCGCTCCCAGTCCTCCATTTCCGGCGCGTAGTTGGCGATGAACCACAGCAGGTCCGTTTCCGGCTGGGGCGGCAGCGGCGTGCGTTGCGGCGGCCCTTTGGCGGGCGGCTCGACATGCTCGCCAGGCAGCCGGCCGAAGCGGTCGCGGAACCTGTCCGGCTGTGATTCGGCACGCGGCGCGACGAACTCCGGGTAGCGGGGACGGTGCAGCGGCTGGTTGACGTCGATATGGGTCTCCAGCGCGAGCGCGGCGTCCAGCACGGCCTCGACCCGTTGCTGGCCGTGGGCCTGCAGCGCGAGTTCGAGGCGGTGCGCGCGCGCTGCGCTCTGCTCGAGGATATGGCCGCCCGCCATCGCCATGAATCGCGTGAACAGCTGGTTGTTTTTGGCGAAGTCGGCGTGGCCCAGCACATGGGCGGTGACGAGCGTGTTCTCGGCCAGCGAGTTTTGCTCCTGCATGAATGCATGGCAGGGATCGCCGGGGAACATCACCTCGAAAATGCGCGAGTGCCCCATGTGCTGCCGCACCAGCTGGTGGATGTAGCGCACGCCGAAGGACCAGTGGCGCATGCGCACCGGCAGCCCGTAGACAGCGATTTCGACCATGAAGTTGGCCGGCACCAGGTCGAAATCGACCGGGTAAAAATCCAGCCCCAGCTCAACGGCCAGCGCCTCGATACGCGCGCTGTAGTCGGCCAGCTGCTGCTGTTGCGTGCCTTTCATGCCGGCGCCTCCTTGCCCGCGCCTGACTCCTGGGTGAAAAACTTGCGCAGGGCACGCCACACGTCGTCCGGGCTCGACAGCACACTGCTGCCGATCGGTACGCCGCGCCGCTCCAGCTCACCGCACAGGCGCCGCATCTCCGTCTCCAGCGAGCGCGGTATGCCAGGCAAGGTCTCCACATAGCCCATGTAATTCAGCACCTTGCCCAGCTCCGTCAGCGCTTCGCTGGCGGCCGTCCGGTCCTCGGTAAAGTTTTCGCCGTCGGATGCGTAGAACATGTAGACATTGTGTTGCGCGGCGTTGTAGTCGCTACGCATCAGCTCCAGCGCCAGCTTGAAGGCGCTCGACGCGATGGTGCCGCCGATTCCCGACACCTGGAAAAACTCGCTTTCCGAAAATTCCCAGGCGTGGGTGGTGTGCGCAATGAAGCGCGTTTCCACCTTGGCGTACTTGCGCCTGATGCCCTGCAGCGCGAAGAAGAAGAATGACTTGGCCAGCTTGCGCTCAAGCTGGGTCATGCTGGCCGACACATCGATCACGAACAGGATCACCGCACTGGTGCTCGGCTTGGGCCGTGTGACCACCTGGCGGAACCGTAGATCGTCATTGGTAAACGGCACCGGGTCGGCCTGTACCGCGCGGCGCTTGATCGCTTCCTTGACGGTGCGGCGCCGGTCCAGCCGCGAGCGGGCCCCGCGCTTGTCCCAGCCTTCGCGCACCAGTTCCAGCTCGTCGATGCGAGCCGACGGCTTCGGCTTGAGGTCGGGCAGCTTCAGTTCTTCCCACACCCAGTCCATCACGTCATCGATCGAGAATTCCAGCAGCAGCCTGAGCTCGCCATCTTCCTGGCCGCCTTCGCCCGCATCGCCTTCGCCGGGTTCGGGCTGGCCATGCTGGAGCACGTCACCCGGCTGGCCCTCGCCCTGGCCGGCGCCAGTCTGGCTGCGGCCGTCGGCCAGCTTGAAACGGGCGTGCTCCAGCAGGCGCACCGGCACCTGCACCGTGCGCTCCTGCGGACCGGTGATCAAGTCGGGGCCGGCGATCAGCTCGGGCAGGTGCTGCTGCACGGCTTCGCGCACCTTGTCGTTGTGGCGCAGCCAGTCGCGCGCGCCGCGCGAGAACAGGTCGTACCACGCCGTGTTAATCGTTGCCGCCACCGCCCACCTCCCGAGAAGGGTGCTACTCCTGTGCCAGCAGGGTCGTCACGTAGTTCAGCGCTTCGCGCGCGCTGTGGCTGTCGTAACCATATTCATCGACGAGGCGCTTCTCGACTGCGGAAATCTTGGTGCGGATTTCTTCGTCGGGGCGCTTGGCGGAACTGACCAGCCGCAGCACGTCGCGGCGCTGCTCGAACAGGTACTGCTGGACGGCGTCGTTCAATTGCATGTGGCTTTCAAGCCCGAACTTGACGCCGCGCTTGTAGGCGCCCATCGCCTTGCGCACGACTTCCTGGCGAAATGACTGCTTGCCCGATTCCGAGATATGGATTTTTTCCTCGACCGCCCGTAAAAAGCGCTCGTCCGGCCGTCTTTCCTCGTTGGTGATCGGGTCCTTGATCTGGCGGTTGTCCAGCATGGCTTCGACCTCGTCGAGGTACTTGTTCAGCAGGTCCTGCGCTTCCTGCTCGAAGGACACGAACAGGGCCTTGTGCACGTCTTCCTTGACCCAGCGGTTGTAAAAATCCTTGCGCGTCAGTACCAGGTAATCCACCCAGCGGCGCTTTTTTTTCGTGTCGATGCGCGCGTCGCTTTCAATGCCGTCCTTTAGCGCCAGCAGCACGTCCATGGTGGACAGGCTTTTCTGGTTGGACTGGATGATGGCGTTCGACAGCGCATTGATGACAAAGCGGGGCGAGACACCGGCCAGGCCTTCCTCGGGCGCCTTTTCCTTATCTTTGACACGGCGGACATCGGCGCGGTTCACGCCCTCGACCTCTTCGTCGGCGTGGATGCGCACTTTTTTGACCAGTTCGACTTCCTTGTCGTCGCCCTCCTGGATGCGCGACAGGATCGCGAACACGGCGGCCGCATGCAGTACGTGGGGGTCGAGGTGGACGTCGCGAAAGGCGGGCGCGGCCGAGGAGATGAGCTTGTTGTAGATCCGCGCTTCCTCCCTGTAATTCAGCGTGTATGGCACCTGGATGATCACCATGCGGTCGAGCAGGGCTTCGTTTTCGCTCTCTTGCAGAAATTTGCGGAACTCGGCCAGGTTGGTGTGCGCGAGTATGGTCTCGTCGAGGTAGATCAGCGGAAAGCGCGACACCTTGACGTTTTTCTCTTGCGTCAGTGTCAGCAGCAGGTAGAGGAATTCGCGCTTGACCTTGAGGATTTCGATCATCTCCAGCACGCCCCGGCTGGCCGCATACACGGCGCCCGACCATGACCAGGCGCGCGGATCGCCCTCGTCGCCGTATTGCGCCACCTTGGACAGGTCGACCGAGCCGACCAGGTCGGCCAGGTCGGCGGTGGTGGGATCGTGCGGCGCGTAGGTACCGATGCCGCTGCGACCCGATTCGGAGATGAAGAAGCGCTCGACCGGCATCTGCATGAAGTCGCCCGAGAACTGGTCTTCCAGCCGGGCGCGGCAGTGCGGACAGACCTCGCCGGCAATGTCGATGCCATAGGTGTTGCGGCAGGCGGCGCGCATGGTATGCGGCACCAGGTGCAGCGGGGATTCATGCACCGGGCAGCCTGCGATCGCATACAGCGCGCCCTCATCGGTGTGGCTGTATTCCTCCAGCCCGCGCTTGAGCAGGATGACGAGGCTGGACTTGCCGCCCGACGGGGGGCCGAGCAGCAACAGCAGGCGCCGCCCGACCTCCGAGCCGGCCGCCGCGGCCTTGAAATAGTCGACCACGCGCTCGATCGCCTCGTCGATGCCGAACAGGTCGTCCTCGAACAGGCGGCAGCGGAACTTGCCTTCGCCGGCGTCAACGCAGGTGCTGCGGATCATGTCCCACACGTACTGGTGCGAGCTGCGCGCCACATGGTGCGGCGCCGCCGGCAACACCTTTTCCATGAAATCGGCGAAGGTGCCCGACCAGTGGCCGGCCCGGTGCTGCCTGGTGAACTGGTTCAGGCTGTCGAGGAAATTGCCATGCTGGTCCGATTGCTGGTCTGTCGCGTCGCCCGGTAATGTCACGTTTCCTCCGTCTTGAAATGCCCGCCGCCCGGAATTCAAGTATCGGCCGGGGCGCGATGGGGCGGATGACCCGCCTCAATGTGAAGGACCGAACCTATCCCGGGTTTTTCGGCCTCATCCGTAGCAATGCGGCGGGTAAACGCAAAACGGCGCCCGAGGGCGCCGCTGGCCTGCCAGATACCGCTTTAGAAGCTGGCGTTCAGCGCCACGCGCACTGCGCGCGGCGAGCCCGGCGAAATGTTGGTATCGCTATGCGCCGAGCCGTAGTACTTCTTGTCGAACAGGTTCTCGACGTTGACCTGGACACGGTAGTTCGGGTTCAAGGTGTAGAACAGCGCCGCGTCGACCCGGGTGAACGACGGCAGCGTCACCGCGTTCGAGGTGGTGGTGAAGATTTCGTCACGGTAAATGACGCCCAGGCCGGCCGCCCAGGCTGGCGTGAACTCGTAGCGGTTCCACAGGGAAGCGCTGTGCTTAGGCACTTGCGCCAGGCGCGCGCCGTCACGCGCAGTGGCCGACTGGGTTGCGGTCAGTTCCGCATCCTGGTAGGCGTAACCACCCATGACGCTCCATGCGCGCGTCAGTTTGCCCGACAGGCCCAGCTCGACGCCTTTGGTGGTCTGTCCGTCCACCAGCTGGCTCGGATCGGTGCTGGTCGGGCCAGGGATCACGACATTGGTGCGGTCAAGCTTGTAGACAGCCGCGGTAGCCGACAAGTTCGGGCGGATGTCCCACTTGGCGCCCAGCTCGACGTTGGTGAATTCTTCCGGATCGAAGGCCTGGTTGGACGCGCTAAGCGAGCTCAGCTGCTCGCCGGCGCGCGGCACGTAGGCGATGCTGTAGCTGCCGTACAGCGACACGGCGTCGACCGGCTTGTAGACCAGGCCAACACGTGGCGAGACCGGCGAATCGGTCTGTGCCAAGGTGGCGCCGTTGCGGTTGTTGCGGAAGTCGACGCTGAAACGGTCGTAGCGCAGGCCCAGCACCGCTTGCCACTGCGGGCTGAACTCAAGCTGGTCTTGCAGGTAGGCCGACGCCACCTTGGCAACGCCGTGGTTGTGGGCGTCCGTTGCCGATGGCGCGAACACGATCGGGCCGGTGAACACCGGATTGGCCGCCGCAACCGAGCGCGCCGTGCTGCCGTCCGGGTTGTAACCGGTCAGGCGCAGGTTGTTGGTCTCCTGGCGGCCGAACTCGGCGCCCACTAGCAGCTTGTGCTTGACGCTGCCGGTAGTCATCGCGTAGCTCAGGTCGGTCTGGTTGAACAGGTTGTCGCGCTGGGTGGCGTTGCTGTACGCGCCAATCGCTACCGTGCCTGCCGGCAGTACCGGGCCGGATGCAAACACGTTCTGGTAGAACTTGTCATAGTCGGCGGCGCGGGTGCGGTTGCGCAGCGAGACGCCATTGCCGAAGTCGTGGTCGATGACGGCGGTGAATGCGTTGACGCGCGACCAGGTCGGGCTCAGTTCGGCATTGCCGAAGAAGGTCGATTCGTCGGTCTCGAACGGGCGGCCGTTTTGCGAGCTGATGCCGCGGTCGGCAGTACGCTCGTCCTGGAAGTGCTCGTAGCCAAGCACGACGCTGGTGTTCTTGCCCGCGCGAATGGCCAGGGTAGGGTTGACGCCCTTGCGTTCGACCTTGACGCCGTCGCGGAAGCTGCCCGAATCCTCGACCATCGCGTTGACGCGGAAGGCCATGCTGTCGTTGATCGCCTGGCCGAGGTCGGCGGTGGCGCGGCGGTTGTCCCACGAGCCGAGGGTGACCGAACCCTGGCGGACGGCGGCCCATTGCGGCTGCTTGCTGACCCGGTTGATCACGCCGCCCGAACCGCCGCGGCCGAAGATCATGGCATTCGAACCGCGGATCGCTTCGACGCTGTCGATGTTGTAGAAGTCGCGGAAGTACTGGACGTCGTCGCGGATGCCGTCGATGTAGAAGTCGCTGGTCGAGTTGTTGCCGCGGAAGATGGCGGCGTCGCGGTTGCCTTCGCCCTGGGAAGGATTGATACCCGGCACATAGCGCACCACGTCGGTCATGCTCTGGACTGCCTGGTCGCGCAGCAGCTCCTTGCTGAGCACCGTGATCGCCTGTGGCGTGTCGCGCAGCAGGGTGTCGGTTTTCATCGCGGTCGAGGTCGACACGACGTTATAGCCCGCTTCGCTGGCGCCAACGATTTTAACCTCTTGCAAGGTTTGCTCGGACGACTGGGCAAATGCGTTGCCGCACAGGAGGGAGGCGAGGGCAAGGTGGACGGCTGCGGCGGTGCGGGTTGGGCGGAGAGTGTGGTTCATCATCTTTAAAGGTTGAGAGTGAAATGCGAATTGTTCTCATTATTATTCAAATTTGACGAAATGGCAAACCTGTCTTGAGGAATCGTTGACCTAAGTTAGGACGCACACAGATGAAAAGGTGGTAAAGGGTCAGGATAGCGGCTTGTCCATGCCAAACTTGAAGGAGTGTCTATGTACCCAACCAATTCTGCCCATAACGTCAAGGAGTTATCTGACAAGATCGCGTCGGTCCGTTTCGCGATGTTTACGACAACCGACAAGCATGGCCACCTGGTGGCGACGCCGATGACCAACCAGGACATGGACAAGTCCGGCAACCTGTGGTTTTTCACCTCGATCAATACCGGGCTGTGGGAAGACATTGCCGCTACGCCCGAAGTGAACGTCAGTTTTGCCGAGCCGAAAGACGGCCTGTACGTGTCCGTCAGCGGCCGCGCCGAGCGGGTAGTGGACCGCGCCAAGATCCACGAGCTGTGGAATCCGTTTGTCGAAGCCTGGTTCCCGAACGGCCCGGACGATGTCCACGTGGCGCTGGTGCGCGTGGTGCCGCACAGCGCCGAGTTCTGGGACACCGCATCGAGCAGGATGGTGTCGCTGTTTGCGATGGCCAAGGCCGCCATCACCGGCGAGCCGCCCAAGGTCGATCCGGCCGAGCACGGCAAGATCGACTTGTAACCCGGCCGTCGCGACGTCATCGGTGGCGGGGTGGCCGTAAAAGCTTACATTTTCGCGACACTCCGCCGACACAACAACAATGGAAACCACCTGCCGAACGCCCGAGAATAGCGCCATCTTATTGATGAGCTGGAGTGGCCATGATTCGCAGGAACAATTTTTCAACAGCTACTGTTATCGCGTGCGCTTTACTGGCCGGCTGCGGCGGAGAGGCCAACTTCGTGGCCGATCCGGTAACCCGCATCGACGTGCTGGCGAGCCACACGCGCGGCATGCAAAACATCGCTTTCTACAAGGGCAGCGCCTACATCGGCATGTCCAACTCGGCCACCGAAGGCACGGCGGTCGTGCGCACCGGCTTGCCCGTGACGGCGGCCTCGCAATGGAGCACCGTGGCGCTCGGCCCGTGCGGGCTGGCCCCCTTCAACGACATGGCCCCGCAACGCGCGCCCACGCTCAGGCCGCTGGGCGACAGCTTGTGGCTGTTCCAGCCCTGGTACGAAGACGCGGCAAGCGGCAAGCAGGAGCACGCGCTGTGCGCGCTGGACGCCGCCGGGGCCGCCTTCGCGGCACAAGACCAGTCCTTGCGCGCGTGCTACGAGCAGTACTGCTACACGTTGTGGATGGACGAGCTGAAAATGGTTGGCACCCGCCTGTTCAGCAATCCTGGCGCGGGCCTCAACCTGTTCGTGTCGGACAATAAAGCGGCGACCTGGCGCGTGCTGCTGGGCCAGTTCGACTCGATGACCTGCTACCACCAGTCGTTCCACGTGGTCGGCAGCCGCCTGCTGGTGGGGGGCGAATGCCCGCTCGACGATGCCTTCATCCGCGCCTACCAGCTGAGCGCCGACGGATCGCGCCTGGTGTCGCAGGAAGAACTGGCGATCACGGTGCCGGAACTGGAAAACCGCAACATCCAGTTTATCGACTCGATCGACGGCACCGCGCGCGTGTTTGCCGGCGTCGAAGGCGGCCTGCTGCGCAGCGACGACGGCGGCCGCTCGTTCAAGTTCGTGATCCGGCACCCGATCGAGGGCGCTGCCATGTATCCGTACGTGCAGCGTTTCCTCGCGCTCAAGGGCAAGCCGAACGTGCTGGTGGTGGGTGGTTTCGACAAGGCGAACGCAAGGCCTTACCTGGCGTGGTCGAACGATGGCGGCGACCACTGGACCAATATCTCGGCCATGCTGCCGGGCTACAACAGGGGGGCGGGCGATACCAGCCTGTCAGGCCAGGTGACCTCGCTGGTGGAAGATCCGCAGGGCCGTATCCTGCTGACGCTGAATGAAGATGAAACTGCCAAAGGCAAGCTGATCCAGCTTACCCTTGGCAAGCCGTAGCGCGGCGGCGCCAGCGGCTGGTGGTGGCGGTGATTACTTGGCGGCTTCGAGCTGGGTCACCGTCATCGCGCCGTTGGCGCGCTCGACGGCAAAGTTGATCTTGTCACCAACTTTTACCTGATCCAGCATGGCCGGGTCCTTGACCCGGAACACCATCGTCATTGCCGGCATGTCCAGGCTGACCAGTGGGCCGTGCTTGATGGTCATCTTGCCCGTTTCCTTGTTAATTTTTTTCACCTCACCGGCGACCAGGGCCACCGGCGCGGCGGCAGCGGCGGCGGCCGGCGCTGGCTGGGCCATTGCGGCGCCAGCGAAGGGAAGGGCCACTGCTGCGGCGAAAACCAGGGTTGAAAATTTCATCAGTACTCCTTTACTTGTTCAATACGTCTAAAACGGCTTAGTGCCCGCTGTGGTTGACCGGTTTGACGACTTTCAGGACCTTTTCGCCCGGCTTGGCCGCCATGGCCTTGGTGTCCGGCGCCCGCACCGGTTCCGGCAACGCCGCCGTTCCATCCTTCCACTCATACGCCACGGTACCGGCGGGATGCTTGTACCAGCCCGGGTCCTTGTAGTCGTTGCGCGCCAATCCTTTGCGCACCTTGACCGTGGTAAACATGCCGCCCATGCCGACGCCGCCGAAGGGGCCGGTGCCGGTCATCATTGGCAGGGTATTGTCCGGCAGCGGCATTTCCATCTCGCCCATGTCGGCCATGCCCTTGTCGCCCATGATCATATAGTCGGGAACCAGCTTGTTGATCTTGCCAAGCACATCGCGCTGCTCGACCCCGATCAGGGTCGGCACGTCGTGGCCCATCGCGTTCATCGTATGGTGCGACTTGTGGCAATGGAAAGCCCAGTCGCCAGGTTCATTGGCCACGAACTCGATCGCGCGCATCTGGCCTACCGCGATGTCGGTGGTGACTTCCGGCCAGCGCGACGCCGGCGGCGTCCAGCCGCCATCGGTGCCGGTCACCACAAACTCGTGGCCGTGCAGGTGGATCGGGTGATTGGTCATGGTCAGGTTGCCGACCCGGATGCGCACCTTGTCGTTCAGCCCGACCACCATCGGATCGATCCCGGGGAAGGCGCGGCTGTTGAACGTCCACAGGTTAAAGTCGAGCATCGTGTTGACCTTCGGCGTGAAGCTGCCCGGGTCGATGTCATAGGCGTTCAGCAGGAAGCAGAAATCGCGGTCGACCTTCTGGAACGCGGGATTCTTCGGGTGGGTGACCCAGAAGCCCATCATGCCCATCGCCATTTGCGTCATTTCGTCCGCGTGCGGGTGGTACATGAAGGTGCCGGGACGGCGCGCCACGAATTCATACACGAAGGTTTTTCCCACCGGAATAGCCGGCTGGGTGATGCCGGTCACGCCATCCATGCCATTCGGCAGGCGTTGGCCGTGCCAGTGGATACTGGTGTGCTCCGGCAGCTTGTTGGTGACAAAGATGCGCACGCGGTCGCCCTCGACCACCTCGATGGTGGGGCCTGGCGACTGGCCGTTGTAGCCCCACAGGTTGGCTTTCATGCCGGGCGCAATCTCGCGCACCACCGGCTCGGCCACCAGGTGGAATTCCTTGACGCCGTCCTTCATGCGCCACGGAAGCGTCCAGCCATTCAGGGTGACGACCGGATTGTACGGACGGCCGTTGGGCGGGGCCAGCGGCGCCTGGGTGGCGGCGCTTTCCATGATGACCGCCTCGGGGAGCGATGCCGCTCCGACCCGGCTGACGACGGCGGTACTGACCGCGGCAACGCCCGCGTTGCGGAAGAAATCTCTACGTGAAACCATGTTCTCTACCTTTCCAGCTTAATGTTGTGGCGCAGCGGAAGCGGCTGGCGCGGCGCTGGCGCGGGCGGCCGGGGCGTTGCCGCCGGTGCCGGTCATCGCAGCGTGCAGGGCCGAATCGGCCACCCAGTAGTCGCGCTGCGCTTCGATGGCGGCGTTGACGCTCATGATCTGGTCGCGCGCGTCGGCCAGCAGTTCGAATACGCCGATCAGCATGCCGTTGTAGCGCAGCAGCTGCTCGTCGGAGATGCGCTTCTTGAGCGGCACGATCTCGTCGCGGTAGTGGCGCGCCAGGTCATACGCGGTGCGGTAGGCGAGGTAAGACTCGCGCACCTCGGAACGGGCGTCGATGGCCGACGCCGCGGCCCGGTGCACGGCCTGCATGTACAGCGATTCGGCCTTGGTCACGCGCGAGGTACCCCAGTCGAACAGCGGGATCTGGAACTCGATCTCGTAACCCTTTTCACGCTCGCCGTCCGGCGTCGTGTTGTGCAGGTAGGACAGGTCGAGCAGGTTGACGAAGCGGGTGGCGCGCGTCAGGCCCAGCGACGACGCCAGGCCGGCCAGTTCCTTCTGCGCCATCAGCATGTCGAGCCGGTTGCTCATTGCCTGCGCTTCGGCGTCCGTCAGCTCGCGGGGCGCCGCTGGCAGCTCGGGCAGGCGGTCCGGCAGCTGGAACTGCGCCTGCTTGCCCCACAAGCCCATCAGGCGGGTCAGGCGTTCGCGCTCGGCTACTTTTGCCTGCCGCGCGCGGGCCAGCTGCGCCACCGCGTCAGCATAGAAAGCCTGCTCGCGCGACTGCTGCAGCTTGCTCCAGTTGCCGGCCGCAGCCATGCGGCGCGCCAGTTCGGCGCTGGCGTCGGCAGATTCCTTGACCTGCTCCATGTAGGCGGCGCTTTGCTCGGCCGCCACCGCGCTGTAGTAAGCGCGGCGGGTTTCGTCGGCCACGCGCAGCAGTTCGCCGGCGGTGCGCATCTGGGCTTGCTCGAAGCGGCGCTTTTCCAGCGGCAGCGTGATCGGCATGGTAAGCAGGCCCATCAGCGGCAGCGACAGGGTGCGCTCCAGCTCGATGCCTTCATGGCCCTTGACGCGGCCGAAACTGAACACCGGGTTGGCGACGCGCCCTGCCTGGACCAGGTCGGACTCGGCCACGCCCAGCTCGGCGTAGGACGCCTGCAGGCCGCGGTTGTTATTCAAGGCAATCTGGACGGCGCTCTCGACGGTGAGCGGCTTTGCCAGCAGCTCGGCCAGCTGGCGTTCCGCCGTGGCGTCGCCGGCAACCGGCTTCGCCGCGGGAACCGGGGTGGCGTTGCGCGCCTGCGCCAGCTTCTGCACCTCGCCGTAGCCGCCATCGGCGCTGAACGACGCGCAGCCGGACAGGAATACCGCCACCGCGGCAGCGGCCACGGTACGCGATGTCATCAATTTGGGCATGCTCATTCCTTGTGTTGGTGGCCGTGGTGCGGATCGTTCGCCTTGGGGGCCGGGGCAGGGGAAGCCGCCGGCGCCGGCGCCGGGGCAGGCGTGGCTGCGTGGCCGTGGTGGCCGTGCTTCATCGCGCCCATGTCGTGTCCGGCATGCTCGTCATGCGGCTGGGTCACACGCTCGTTGCTTTCTTTCCAGCCCACGGCGGGGTTGTCCTTGTCCGAGCGGTAGCCGGCAAACGCCGAGTCATAGGCGAGCGGTGCGGCCGGGGCGGCGGCATCGGCCGGCGCCAGCAGTGCCTTGTCCTGCGCGAGTGCGGCGGCAGGCAACTGGGCGCCCAGGGCCAGCATGGCCGGCAGGGCGAAGCGGATCAGTTTATTCATGAAATTCTCTCGTCAGTTGCGACGTCCCGGCATGCGCGTCGCCGCGCAGGGGGATCTGTTCAATAGCAAAGGCGGGCGCATTGCCGCCGGCAGATGTCAGGAGAAGGTGTGAGGCGGGCGCTCGAGCGTCCCATGAATGCAGCCGGTATCATGGGCGGCAACGTAGGGTATGCGCTCGGCGCCGTGGGAACTGAACTGGCCAAGGGGCGCAAGCGGGGTGAAGATCGCGGCGCCCACCGAACAGGAGGCGCAGGTGCTGCACTTGGCCATGCCGCCCGTCTTGGTGTCATCGGACTGCTGCGCCTTGTGATGGTCGCAGCCCATGGCACTGGACATGCCCGGGCCGGCGCGATGGCCATCGGCCGCTGCCACCTTCATCGGCCCCGGCTCGCACATGGACATGGATGCCGCGGCAAATCCCTGCAGGGGGAGTGCGAGCAGCAAGATCCAGACGAGAAATGACTTCAGGGCTTTCATGGTGGCGCAGTGTAACACGACTTCGGCTGTCGTTAGTGTTGCACGAGAGCAGCAGGATAGCCGGCCGCTTCCAGCGCATCGCACACCTCCGCCGGGTCGGCACTGGTGTTAATTGTTGCTGTGCGGGAAGTAAGGTCAAATTCCACGGCCGCTCCCGCATCCAGCTCCTTGACGGTTTTATTGATAACCCCCGTGCAATGGCCACAGCTCATGTCTGGAATGCTCAGTTTGATCATCTCGTGCTCCAGGAAGATTGGTGAAGACAGCATGATGCACCTTGCCACCGTGGGAAGGTCAAGCCTTGGCCACAAAAAATTTCCCTTGACCTTACAATGATGGGAAGGTCGATGCTGGTGTCAAGAATCAATTGGAGAAAGAAATGAACACAACGACCATCAGGGAAATGAACGTGCCGATCGAAGGCATGAGCTGCGCATCGTGCGTCGGCCGGGTGGAGCGCGCCCTGGCCGCGCTGCCGGGCGTGCATTCGGTGTCGGTCAACCTTGCCAATGAATCGGCGCGCCTGAGCGCCGATGGCGGCCTCAGCGCCGCCCAGGTGGCGGACGCCGTCAAAGCCGCCGGCTATGCGGTGCCGAGCATGGAGACCAGCCTGGCGATCGGCGGCATGACCTGCGCGTCGTGCGCCGGACGGGTCGAGAAGGCCCTGCGCGCGGTGCCGGGCGTACTCGACGCCAGCGTCAACCTCGCCACCGAGCGCGCGGTCGTGCGCACCGCCGGCGCGGCCGATACCGCGGCGCTGGTGGAGGCGGTCGCCCGCGCCGGCTATACCGCCACCCCGGCTGCCGGCGGACAGGCTGCGGCCGCCGGTCCGGATCCGGTCGCGCGCGACGCCTGGCAAATCGGCATCGCCATCGCGCTGACCTTGCCGCTGGTGGTGCCGATGGCCGCGGAACTGTTCGGCGCGCACCTGATGCTGCCTGGCTGGGTGCAGCTGATGCTGGCGACCCCGGTGCAGTTCTGGATCGGCGCGCGGTTCTACCGCGCCGCCTGGAAGGCGCTGCTGGCCCGCACCGGCAACATGGACCTGCTGGTCGCCCTCGGCACCTCGGCGGCTTACGGCCTGAGCGTGTTCGAATGGCTGAATGGCGCCGGGCACCTGTATTTCGAGGCGGCCGCAGTCGTCATCACCCTGGTCCGCCTCGGCAAGTGGCTGGAAGCGCGCGCCAAGCGCCAGACCACCGAAGCGATCCGCGCGCTGCAGGCGCTGCGTCCGGCCACCGCGCGTGTGCGTAAGGACGGCGCCGAGCGCGACATCGCGGTCGAGGCGCTGCGCATCGGCGACGAAGTGGTCATCCGGCCCGGCGAGCGGGTGCCGATGGACGGCGTCATCATCGAGGGCGCCACCCACGCGGACGAATCGATGCTGACAGGCGAAAGCATGCCGGTGACGAAAGGCAGCGGCGACACGGTGATCGGCGGCGCGGTCAACGGCGAAGGGCTGGTGGTGGCGCGCGCCACGGCGCTGGGCGCCGAATCGACCCTGGCGCGCATCATCCGCGCGGTGGAAGACGCGCAGGCGGCCAAGGCGCCGGTGCAGCGGCTGGTGGACAAGGTCAGCGCGGTGTTCGTGCCGGCTGTCGTGGTCATTGCGCTGGCTGCGTTTATCGGCTGGTGGCTGTACAACGGCGACTGGAGCGGCGCGCTGCTCAACGCCGTCGCGGTGCTGGTGATCGCCTGCCCATGCGCGCTTGGCCTGGCGACGCCAACGGCCATCATGGCCGGCACCGGCGTGGCCGCGCGCCGCGGCATCCTGATCAAGGACGCCGAGGCGCTTGAACTGCTGCACGGCGTCGAAATCGTCGCGTTCGACAAGACCGGCACGCTCACCGCGGGCAAGCCGCGCCTGACCGCGCACCTCGCGGCAGACGGCGACCACGACACTCTGCTGGCCTTGTCGGCTGCCGTGCAGCGCGGCAGCGAACACCCGCTGGCGCGCGCGGTGGGCGATGCGGCGAACGGCATGGCCATCGCCGCGGCCAGCGACGTGCAGGCGGTGCCTGGCCACGGGGTGACGGCAACGGTGGCAGGCGCAAGCTATGCGCTTGGCAACGGCCGCCTGCTGGAACGCTTCGGCGTCGCCGTGGATGGCCTGGCGGAGGCGGCAGCGCGCCACGAACAGGCCGGCGAAACCGTGTCCTGGCTGGCGCAAACCAGGCCAGAGGCGAAACTGGTCGGCATGCTGGCCTTCGGTGACGCGCTCAAGCCCGAAAGCGCGGAAGCGGTGCGCGCCCTGAAGGCGGCCAATATCCGCACCGTGATGCTCACCGGCGACAACCACGGCAGCGCCAGCCACATCGCCGGCCAGCTGGGCATCGACGAAGTCCATGCGCAGGTGCTCCCGGAAGGGAAGGCGGACGTCATCGCGCAGCTGCGGGCGAAAGGAAGGCGGGTGGCGATGGTGGGCGACGGTATCAACGACGCGCCCGCGCTGGCGGCGGCCGATATCGGCATCGCGATGGGCGGCGGCACCGACGTGGCGATGCACACGGCTGGCGTGACGCTGATGCGCGGCGATCCGCGCCTGCTGGCCGATGCGATCGACATTTCGCGCCGCACCTACGCCAAGATCCGCCAGAACCTGTTCTGGGCCTTTGTGTTCAACGCTGTCGGGGTGCCGCTGGCCGCATTCGGCCTGCTCAACCCGATGATCGCCGGTGCGGCGATGGCGTTTTCGAGTGTATCCGTGGTGAGTAACGCGCTGCTGCTGCGGCGCTGGAAGGGGGCGGCATGAATATCGGTGAAGCGGCGAAGGCCTCGGGCGTATCGGCCAAGATGATCCGCCACTACGAGGCGATCGGCCTGACGGGCGAGGCGAAACGCACCGGCTCGGGTTACCGCGTGTACTCGGTGCGCGAGGTGCAGATGCTGCAGTTTATCCATCGCGGGCGCGAGCTTGGCTTTTCGCTGGAGCAGATCCGCGCGCTGCTGGCCCTGTGGCAGGACAAGCACCGCGCCAGCCACGATGTGCGCATGCTGGCCAGGGAGCACATCGCGGAGCTGGACCGCAAGATCGCCGACATGCAGGCGATGCGGCGCACGCTGGAAAACCTCGCCAGCGCCTGCCACGGCGACGACCGGCCCGACTGCCCGATCCTCGACGACCTCGCCGCGGCGGTGACAGTCAAGGCTTAAGCTTGCCCACCCGTTCATCGGGCAGGTCGAACATTTCGCTGGCCACCCGCGCTATATCGTTGACGCCGGAGCCGGCGTCCATGTGCGCGGTCAGCCAGCGCGCCTGGCCGCCTTTGGCCATCAGCTCGCGGATTACCTCGCACGCGGTGCCAAAGCCGGGATCGAGCGACACGCCCGCCAGGCGCTGCAGGTCGTTCTCGACGACCTCCGACACCGGCAGGCGCGCGCCGTTCTCCGGATCGATCCAGATCGCGCTGACGCCTTCCTTGGCGGCGTTGAAGCGGTTCCACGCATACAGCTCGCGGCTGCTGTCCGATGGCCAGGCGCCGGGCCGGCCGTGGGCTTCGATGCATAGCTCGCGCGCGTAGCTTGCCAGCGCGGCCGCGTGGGCCGGGCGCAGCGGCGTGTCGAGCACGCGCAGTTCGACGGTGCCGTATTCGGGCTTCGGCCGCACGTCCCAGTAGAAGTCCTTGATCGAGCCGACGATGCCGTGCCCCGCCAGGCGGTCGAAATATTCCTCGAACCCGCTCCAGCTGCGGATCTCGGACGGCATCGTGCCGCTCATCGGGAAGGCGCCCACCACATTGCTGCGCGCGCTGCAAAAGCCCGAATCCTCTCCCTGCCAGCACGGCGAGTTGGCCGACAGCGCGATAAACAGCGGTGCGCGCTGGGTCAGCCAGGCCGCGATGCGGATCGCTTCGTCCCCGTCAGGCACGCCGATATGCACGTGCATGCCGAAGACGGTAAACAGCTTGGCCAGGTAGCCAAACTTCTTGGCCGAGGCCCGGTAGCGCTCCTTCGGGTAGATGCGCTGCTCGGCCCATTTCTGGAACGGGTGGGCGCCGCCGCCCGAAATGGCCGCGCCCACCTGGAAGGCGGCGCTGCGCACGGCCGCGCGGATCTCCTCGACCTGCGCGGCGGCCTGGTCGTAGCCGTCGAGGATCGAGGTCGCCACTTCCAGCATCGAGGTGGTGATTTCGGGCGTCGCGACCCATTCCTTCTTGCGCTGGTCGAGCAGGCGCAGGATATCGGGGGCTGCCGGCAGCAGGTCGTAAGTCAGGCGGTCGAGCACCATCAGCTCCAGCTCGATGCCCATCGACCCCATGCGCGAGTTGGCGAACGGCGGCAGGAATGCCGGCCCGGTGCCCGATACGGCCCGTGCCTGCGCTTCCTCCAGCGAGATGATCTGTTCGGCCTTATCGGTCATTTAGTCTTCCTCCTCGTGCGTTTCGCCCGCGATCTTCAGTCCCCACCAGGTGAGGGCAGGGGCGATCAGGACATTCAGTGCCAGCAGCGACGCGATCACCTGCGCCCCCGCCGGCCCAAGGCCGGTGTAGATGCCGAGGGAGTTATCGACCATCAGGGTGCCGAAACTGACCAGGGAGCACATCGACACCGCCATGGCGTTTTTCTTGCGCGCGCTCCACGCGCTGCTGCCGATCAGGGCGACCCGCGTGATGCCGATGCGCAGCGCAAAAATCAGCAGCGCCAGTCCCAGCACGGCCGGGTTTATCAGCTGCTGGATCTCGACCAGGGCCGCCGACATCATGAACAGCAGCGCATAACCGATGTCCTGCCCGGTTTTGAGCTGTGCCTGGAACACGTTGTCGCGCTTTTCTGCGTTGCGCAGCATGAGGCCCATCAGCAGCAGCGACAACAACGCGCTCGACGCGGTGACCGAGCACAGTCCCAGGTCCATCAGCAGCGCGGCCAGCAGCATGGCAGGGCGCTGGCGTGCAGGGGCGCGGGTGACGCGGGTAGCGACCGCATACAGGCCATAGCAAACCCCGGCGATAACGGCGCCCAGCGCCAGCTTGGTCAGTTGCCCGCCCAGCTCGGCGCCGAAGCCGCCGGACGCCGGGTCCTGCATCTTGATCCAGGCGAACGCCGGCCCCAGTGCGAGCAGCGCGATGACGTTGCCGATGCCGACCATGTTGGCCCCCGCAAAGGTGGCGACGCCGCTGGCGTTGGAGTCGCCCGCCATCGACGCGAAGATGATCGGGCTGGCGGCGATCAGCACCACCGCGATGAACGCGGCGTCGCCGCCGGGAAGGCCGAAGGCGAGCAGGCAGGCGAAGCTGACGGCGCCGCGCAGGACGCTGGCAAGCACCAGGCTCATGCCTTCGCGCCCGCTGCGCCATAGCCACTGCAGGTCCATCTTGCGGCCGACCTCGAACAGCACCAGCGCAGTGGCAGCGTTGAACAGCTCCTGGAATTGCGACAGCAGGAACGAGTCGACCAGCCCCAGCCCGCTCACCCCGACCAGCAGGCCGGCGATCACGGCGCCGTACAACTTGGGTAGCCCGCGCGACGCCAGCCCGAGGCCGATCAGCTGGGCCAGCAGCAGGCCGGCGCCGATGATGGCCAGTGGCGAAAACAGCCAGGGCGCCAGTTCAAAGATCCTATCGCTCATGGTCGGCACTCCAGGTATCGGCAATGCCGCTCAGTTCGCCCTCGATGGCGCGCAGCGCACCGCTGCTGGCGGCCAGCCCGGACGGCGTGTCGTAGCGCGCCGGCAGCGAGGTGCTGACCTGGGCGCGCACGGCCGGTTCGCCCGACTTTTGCGGAATCCACAGCTGGCCAGTGACGTTGGTGCGCTCGGTCCAGATGGCTGCATACTTGGCGCCGGAGCGCGGCGCCGCGGCCGGTGCATCGAGCAGCCGGAACGGCATCAGGAAGGTGGCGCCAGGGTAGCGCCGCGCCAGCTGGATCTGCATCGCGGCGCGCTGTTCGAGGCGGGCGTCTTCGCGCGCATGCGGCAGCGGCAATGGGACGCTGGCCGGCGCCATCGGCGCCATGCGCAGGCATTTGCCTTCGCTGCTCCAGCGCCAGCCGTCCGGCGCGATTTCGCCGGGCCGGCCCTTGAGGTTCTTTTCCCATGCCTGGCGCAGCGGCCCCGCTGGCGCGCCTTCGGCGGCGCGCACTGTCGACGCTACCTGCGCAATCAGCCGCCAGCGCCCCTCTTGCCAGGCGCGGGTGGCCGGACGCGGGGAGGGCGACCATGTCCATTCGGTTGCCGTCCAGACGCCAGGCTCGCGCATTTCGACAGTGGCGATACGCTGTATTTCACCTTCGGCCGGACCGGCCAGGTAGTGCGACTTCCATCCGCTGTGCCAGGCCGCGCCAGGCGACACCGGCGCCACGCCGACCCGCGGGCGCTGCCACGCCAGCCAGCCGGCCGCGCGCGATACGCAGGCGCCCTGGACGGCGTTGGCCTGCCAGCGCCGCATCTGCAGCCGGCCCTGCCAGACACACTGGGGCGCTGCCTCCTTCCAGCCGGCCGGCCCGGCCACCGCCGCGACGTCAGGGGCGCACTTGCGCGGGCGGTGCTGGGCCAGTTTGGCGAAATCGACAGTGTCGGATTGCGCCTTCGTGCGCTGTTTCACTGGCGCGGCGCTGGCCGGCAGCTGGCTTGCGAAAAGTGCGGCAAGCAGAGCGGCATGGCCGGTGCTAGAGGCCAGTACGCGCATGCGCCTGGAACGGGGGCTTGTCGCCATCAGTTGTTCTCCGGTGGTTTTCGGAACACGAAGGCGTCGGCAAACTGCTGCGCTTTTGTATTCGCCTTCGAGTGGATCAGGTTGCTGACCCCGATCAGGTTGCGGGAATAGATTTCCGCGAGGCCGTCGATCATCGAACGCATTTGTTCGCTTTGCGGAGCATAGCAGAAGCTGCTTCCGTCCGCGCTGACGACGCCGGCCGCGTACAGTTGGTCCAGCAGGCCTTGCGCCCCTTTCTCGTTCAGGTACAGGCGGCGCGCCACCTGTTCGGCGTCCCACGACAGTTGGGGTGCGCCGCGTAGCAGCAGCAGTGCCTCGAGGTAGGGAACGGACGGGATCGCGAGCAGGATGAAACGCTGCGTTTCTTCAGGAATTGGGCCCGGGCCGGTCAGGGTCATCGGCAAGGCGGCGGCGCCATACGGCATCGAAAGCGCACGTTGTGCGCGCTGTCTTTACCCTGGCTCCGCACTAAATAGTGTAAGAAAATCATCACGGTATTATACATTTGGACAAATATGATTGCCACCAATATGTGTTTGAGGCACAATGTGCTGGTGGGCAATTCAAGCGCTTTGATTGCTACGACACTGCGATGAGGTGTGTTACCGGGCCTCCTGCCCCCGGCTATGCCGGGGGCTTTTTTATGCGCGCCGCGCACGAGGCTGCGGGAGACTGTTGGTACAATCGCCATTCACGGGCCCAGGCCCACCCTTGGAATTTGCCATGGAAATTGCGCTCCTGTTCGGCCTGATCATTCTGAACGGCCTGTTTGCCATGTCGGAAATCGCCCTGGTCACCGCACGCAAGGGACGGCTGATGAAGCTGGCAAACGCGGGGGACGGCGGCGCCCAGGTGGCCATCGACCTGGGCGATGAGCCGACCAAATTCCTGTCGACCGTGCAAATCGGCATTACCTCGATCGGCATCCTGAATGGGGTGGTGGGCGAGGCGACGCTGGCGGCGCCGCTGGCGGCCTGGCTTCAATCGCTGGGCATGCCGGCGGCCGCGTCGTCCTACACGGCAAGCGCACTGGTGGTCATCGCAATTACCTACTTTACGATCGTCCTCGGCGAACTGGTGCCGAAGCGGCTCGGACAGATCAACCCCGAACCGCTGGCCCGCGCCGTGGCGCGCCCGATGCAGGTGCTGGCCATCGTCGCCAAGCCTTTCGTCGTGCTGCTGGCCTCGTCCACGCAGCTGATCCTGCGGCTGCTGGGCGTACAGGATTCGAGCCAGAAGCCGATGACGGAGGACGACCTGCACATGATCCTCGAAGAAGGTTCCGAAGCGGGCATCATCGAGCACAAGGAGCACCGCATGGTGCGCAACCTGTTCCGCCTCGACGACCGCCAGATCTCGTCGTTCATGGTGCCGCGCGGCGAGGTGGTGTGCCTTGACGTGAATGACGATATCGACAGCAACCTCAGGCGGCTGGAGGCGAGCCCGCACTCACGCTTCCCGGTGGTTCGGGGCGGATGGGACGAGATCCTGGGCGTGGCCACGGCGCGCCAGATGCTGGCGCAGGTGCTGCGCGGCGAACGCCCCGAGCTGGCCGGCAACCTGGAGCAACCGGTCTACCTGCCGGAGTCGCTGACCGGCATGGAATTGCTGGAGAACTTCCAGTCGTCCGGCATGCAGCTGGCTTTCATCGTCGATGAGTACGGGCAGGTGCAAGGCATTGTCACACTGCAGGATGTGCTTGAATCGATTACCGGCGAGTTCAAGACCCACCATGGCGAGGACGCCTGGGCGGTGCGGCGCGACGACGGCTCGTGGCTGCTCGACGGCCTGATCCCGATTCCGGAACTGAAGGACTGCCTCGACCTTGGCGAATTGCCGGAGGAAAGCCGAGGCCGCTACAACACGCTCAGCGGGATGATGCTGCTGTTGCTGGGCGATATACCGACGACGGGGGAAACCTGCGCCTGGGGCGGCTGGCAGTTCGAGATCGTCGACCTCGACGGTTTGCGGATCGACAAGGTGCTGGCGTCGCGCGCGGCGCCCGACAAGGGCCACGCCGCCGCGCGCTAGCAGGCTTTACAGTTCGGACAGCGGGACCTTGGCGCCGGCCGGATCGGCGCGCAACAGCGAGATCACGGTGGCCAGGTCGGTCTCCAGGCGGTTCAGCGTGGCCAGGTCGAGGCCGGCGAGCGCACCCGGCAAGACACCGGCGAACGGGGCGGGGGCCGAATCGAGCACGGCGGCGCCGGCCGGCAGCAGCGACAGCAGCACGATGCGGCGATCGCGGCCGCTGCGGTCGGCCTTCACCAGGCCGCGGTCGAGCAGGCTTTTGACCAGGTTGCTGGCGGTCGACTGATGCACGTCGAGGGCACGCGCGAGGTCATTGACGCCGATGCCCGGCGTCGCACGGATCTCGCTCAGCGCCCACAGCTGTGCGCCGCCGACGCCGGTATCGCGCTCTACCTGGCGAAAGTGGGCTTTCACGGTGTTAAATACGATGCGGAACTGGCGCAGCACGCGTACGGCCGCGTCCTCGTCCGCCGATGGGACAGGTGCTTGCGCTGGAGTATCGTCTGGGGTAGTGCTTGTCATCTCGAAATCATAGCTGAAAAGCACCCGCGAGAGAATCGCTCAATGCTGCGGACGTTCGGCGCGCAACAGGACCGCGGCGAGGCGGTCGGCCGTGGCATACGCCTCGCTCGACAGTTCGGACCCGAAAATGTCGGGGTCGATCTCCTCGTAGGCCCAGTTGAAGCCTGCGCGGTCGAGCCGGGCGCCGGCTTGGCGCTGGAACAGGTCGGCGCCGTCAACGATGGCGACTCCGGTGTACAGCAGCAGGGCGCCGCCTGTTGCGAGCCGCTCGATCGCCGCATCGACAATGGCCAGCGACAAGCCCGCGCCAAACTCGCCGCCGCCGTGGCGGTAAGGCAGCTCGTCAGGGTCCTGTACATAGGGCGGGTTGGAAATGATCAGGTCGAACTCGCCGTCGAGGCCAGCGAGCAGGTTGCTGTGTTTGGTAACGACATTGCCGGCGCCGGCCAGCTGGCTGTTGATGCGCGTGAGCCGCAGGGCGCTTTCGTTGATGTCCGCGCCGATGACCTGCGCTGCGGGGAAGCGGCGCGCCACGGCGAGGGCGCCGGGTCCGCTGCCGCAGCCGATATCGACCGCGCGCATGACCGGGTTGCCCGGCACGGCCAGGCAGGCGTCGAGGGCGCGCACGAAGCGGTAGGTGTCGGGGCCGAAAAAGACCGCATCGTCGCTTGATGTCGGGTAGGCTGAATGGAAGAACAACTGGTCGCCGATGGTGGAGGCGCGCAAGGTGCTTTTCCAGCCATCTCCATGCGCGGCCAGGATGCCGGCGGCGCGCATCAACCCGACGGTGCCGGCATCGAGCGTGCCGTCGCGGAAAGGCCGGCTCCAGCCGAGCACATCGGCAAGCTTGCGCGCCCAGGCGTTTTCCGGCCTGTCGTTGACCCTGCGGTGGTTCGCCTGCGTGATCGTGGTGAAGCGGTAGCCGGAGGCCTGCAACTGGCGGCCCAGGGCCAGCAGTGCTTCATCGCGCAGTTGATCGCTCATTCGCCTTGCCTCGTTGGTGGTGGTTCCCGATTATTGCCTTAAGCTCAGCCGTAGCGTATCGGCACGCATGCTGGCAACTTGTAAGAGGGCGACTACGGGGCGCCGCGCGGGCAGCGGGCCCGAGCCAGCAGAATGCATGATTGTTTTCCAGCGTGGGTGACCTAGACTGGGAATTGCCATGCCACTGGCGCCATCTGGCCGCCGCATGCGCAGGAAAGGACGGGCACCATGCATATCGCCAAACAAGAAATCCCGGTCAAAATCGGCGGGCCAGGCGTCGCAGCGCGCCAGCTGACCGACTTCGGCGACGCCACTGGCTACGGCAAGATCAGCGGCGAGTTTTTCTCGCTGCCGGCAGGAATGGACATCGCCCCCTTGCTGCGCGGACTTGAAGGCGACCTGTGCCAGTCGCCGCACTGGGGCTACGTCATCAAGGGGGCGGTGACCGTCAGCTATGCGGACGGGTCACAAGAAGCGGTTCGCGCAAACGACATTTTCTATTGGCCGCCGGGACACAGTGTCAGGGTTGACGAAGATGCCGAGGTTATCTTGTTCAGCCCGCAGCACGAGCACACCAGGGTGCTCGACCACATGATTGGGAAACTGCAGTCGTAGCGGCGGTGCTATAAGCTCCGAATCACTTTGCAGGGATTTCCTGCCGCAAAAACGCCCGCTGGAATATCCCTCACCACCACGCTGCCTGCGCCAATCACGGCGCCGTCACCGATGCTGACGCCTGGGCAAATGACCGCCGCGCCCCCGATCCAGACGTCGTTGCCGATGCGAATCGCCTTGCCGGATTCGACCCCGCTGCGCCGCTCGACACGATCCATCGGATGGGTGGCGGTGTAGATTTGCACTGCCGGGCCGAACATCACATTGTTCCCGATGACGACCTTGGCCACATCCAGCACGACGCAGTTGAAATTGAAGTAGACACCGTTGCCCAATTCGATATTGGTGCCGTAGTCGCAGGCGAACGGCGGGGTGACATACGCATTGGTCGACGCGCCGAACAAGCTGGACACAAGTTCCTGCCGCTGCGCCTCTGGAGCGCGCGGGGAGAGGGCATTCAACTGCTGGCACAGTTCGCGTGCCCGGAGGCGCTCCTCGACCAACTGCGGGTCGAGCGAGTTGTAGGGCTCTTCTGCCAGCATCTTTTCTTTTTCAGTGCGCATCCGGCGTATCCTTGTTCAAGTCTGGAGGCCTTGATGGTAGCAGGCCGGACTGCCTGTATGCCGGTTCCACGCGGATACTGTCATCGCGGCGCCGAAAAAGTTGCATCCGGTATCCACGCCGCCATCAATGTCACACGCATTTGCGGCGCTATACTGAAAGGAACGGGTAGCGTGCCGCGGGAGGCGATGCATGGCTTCAGATAAACCTGTCGTATTGGTTACCGGATCGGAAGGGCGGATCGGGCGCGCCATCGCGGCCCGGCTGGCCGACGCCTACACGGTGGTTGGCTTCGAGCGCGAATGCAAGGGCGACGCCTGCATCAATGCCGACATCACGTCCGAGGAGGGACTCGCCGCGGCCTTCGCCGCCTTGCGCGAGCGATACGAGGGCAGGCTGGCGTCCGTGATCCACCTTGCCGCGTTTTACGACTTTTCCGGCGAACCCAATCCCCTGTATGAGTCGGTCAACGTCGAAGGGACGCAGAACCTGCTGCGGGCACTCCAGGGGTTCGAGGTCGAACAGTTTGTCTATGCCAGCACCATGCTGGTCCATGCGCCGGGGGCGCCGGGCCATCCCATCAGCGAAACCTCGCCGCTAGCGCCGGCCTGGCCGTATCCGGAATCGAAGGTGGCGGCGGAACGCATCGTGGCGCTCGAGCACGGCAAGATCCCTGCGCTGACGCTGCGGCTTGCCGGCGTCTACACCGACGACTGCGAGGTGCCATCGCTGGCCAACCAGATCCAGCGCATCTTCGAGCGCCAGATGCTCAGCCGTATATTCCCGGGCGACGCCTCTCACGGCCAGGCATTCGTACATATCGACGACGTGGCTGACGCATTCCGGGCCGCGCTCGACCGGCGCCGGCAGTTGCCGCCGGAGACAACCTTGCTGGTCGGCGAACCGGCCACCGAAAGCTACGAGGCACTACAAAACCTGATCGCCTGGCTCCTGCACGGCGAGCAATGGGAGACGCGTTCGATCCCGAAAACCGTGGCCGCGGCCGGCGCCTGGCTGGAAACCAAGGCCGAGGCGGTGGTGCCCGACGCAATTGACCGCGGCGTGCAGCCATTCATCCGGCCATTCATGGTTCAACTTGCCGACGACCACTACGAGCTCGACATTTCCCGCGCAGAATCCATGCTCGGATGGCGGCCGCAGCATACCCTTCGGCGCGGGCTCCAGGCCATGATCGCGCGGCTGCGCGCCGACCCGGCAGGCTGGTACCAGCGCAACAAGATCCCGCTGCCGCTGTGGATGGAAGCCGCGCCCGACACGGGCCACGGCGGCGCCCGCGTGCTGGCCGAGTACCAGCGCCTCGACCGAACTGAACACCAGCGCACCCTGTGGTGCCATTTCGCGAACATTGCACTGGGCCTGTGGCTGATCGCCAGTCCGTTCGCGCTCGGCCTCGCGCAGCAGTGGATGGAGCAGGGCGCGCTACTGGCCCCTAACGGGCGCGGCCTCGCCTATTCCGCCACCTGGATGACGGCCAGCGAGATGCTGACCGGCGCGCTGGTGGTACTGTTCGCCACACTGTCGCTGTCACGCGACGCCGGCTGGGCGCGCTGGGCAACGGCCGCGCTCGGACTGTGGCTGCTGTACGCTCCGATCGTGCTGTGGACCCCGAGCGCGGCCGCGTACGCCAGCGACACCATTGTGGGCTCGCTGCTGATCATATTTGCGGTGGCGGTGCCGCCTGCGCCAGGCATCAGCCCGGTCGCCAGGGTCAGCGGACCGGACGCGCCGCCCGGCTGGGATTACAGCCCGTCGGGCTGGACCAACCGACTGCCGATCATCGCGCTGGCGTTCGTCGGGCTGTTCATCTCGCGCTACCTGGCGGCGTATCAGCTGGGCCATATCGATGCCGCATGGGACCCGTTCTTTGGCACAGGCACTGAGCGCATTATCACCTCATCTGTATCGGAAGCGTGGCCGGTATCCGACGCCGGGCTCGGCGCAACGGTGTACGCGCTTGAGATCGTCACCGGCGTCATTGGCGACAAGCGCCGATGACGCACCATGCCGTGGCTGGTACTGCTGTTTGGCATCCTGATCGTGCCCCTTGGTGCGGTCAGCGTGTTCTTCATCATCATCCAACCGGTGGTAATCGGCACATGGTGCACCTTGTGCCTGGTGGGCGCGCTGGCCATGCTGCTGCAGATCCCGTATTCGTTCGACGAAATCCTGGCGACCCTGCAGTTCCTGAAAGCGCGCCGGCTGCAAGGGCGGCCATGGTGGTATGTGCTGCTGCGCGGTGACACGATGGAAGGCGGAAACGCCGATTACTCCGACAACTTTGCGGCGCCGGCCCGGACCATATTGCGCGAAATGCTGCTGACCGGGGTCAGCGTTCCGTGGACCCTTGCGCTGTGCACCCTGGCAGGCGTGGTACTGATGTTTACGCGGGTGCTGTTCGGTACGGCAGGGCAGGCCGCCGACAACGACCACATTATCGGATCGCTGGTCATCACCTTCAGCATCATGGCGTGGGGAGAGATGGCGCGGCCACTGCGCTTTGCCAACATCGGCTTCGGGGCATGGCTGATGCTGGCGCCCTGGGTACTTGAGGGATATTCAGGCATGGCCACGGGGGCCTCGCTGCTCCTCGGCGCCGCACTGGTGCTGTTGTCGTATCCGCCCGGGCGGATCAAGACCCACTATGGGGCGTGGGACAAGATTGCGCACCTGACCCCGCGGCTGACTCACCGGCCGCGGCATGCTCACGGCTAGCGAGGCTGCCATCAGCGCAGCTGGAACAACAGCATCATGCCCCCGGCGTACACCGCGAGAATGACGAGCGAATCGACGCCAAAGCGGGCAATCGTGCGGTTGTTGCGTTCGACCAGGCCGATCAGGTAAATCATCGCCATCAGGATGCACAACAGCGCGGCGAGCAGGGAAAAGTCGCCCGCCAGGCTGAGTACCGGTGGCCCGCGGTAGACTGCGTCGACAAGGAATATCAGCATCACGTTGAACATGCTGGTACCCATGATGTCTGCAATCGCCATCTCATAGCGGCGCAACCGCATTGCAGCGATAACGGTGCTCAGTTCGGGCAGTGACGTGGCCAGCGCGAGCAATGCGGCGCCAATGAAATTCGCGCCGAGGCCCGACTGGTCGGCGATTGCGTCGGCGGTGGAACTAAGCGCGAAACCCGCGGCCAGGATAACGAGCGCGGCCACGATGGTGCCGCGGGCGACGCCGCGCAGCGAGCGCCCGCCTCGCGCGCCTTCCTCGATTACCGGGGCGGCCGGCTCCTCGGCAGGCTTGAGGCCCTCACGCAACTGCCATGGGAGCCGTGAGCTGGCCACAGATATCTTCCAGACCGAGAAGCCATATGCCAGCAGGAGGGCCCAGGACCATAGCCCCGCGCCGCCGACCAGGTAGTCCTTGGTAACGATGGCAACGGCAACGATCACCAGCAACAGCGTGCTGAATGCCCCCTGCAGCAGCAAGCCGGGTGTTGCGGCGATGACAGTCAATGCTTCCCTGCCGATGAATCCGTCGACCCCGGCAAGAATCGCCTTTTGCATCGCGATACCCCCGAGCAGGTTATTGACCGCCAGGGCAGGGGTGCCGGAATAGGCCGCAAACACGCCCACGGCAATCTCGGGCAGCGAGGTTATACCGCCAAGCAATACCAGCCCGATAATGCCGCTGCCGATGCCGGTCGCGCGGGCGATCTGGTCGGCGTAGCGTGCGAGCCGGGCACCGGCAATCCACACCATGCCCGCAGCAGCGCTGAAGATGAGGAAATTGACGCCGATTGGATAGCTGCCGAAATCAAACCCTTGCATTGTGCTCCTCTGTTCGTCGCGCCCTTTGACTCTCCCGCCTGGCTTTTGGTGCACCCCAGCTGTGGTCACGGGGTCCATTCAAGCTAGACACGCGTGACCGTGGTTCGATCCCCGGCCGCGAAGAAGGCGGCGCTGACGTCAGCCCTGCACCACGCTGACACGGGCAAAGCGCAGGTTTTCCAGCACCCTGATACGCCCCTTCAACGGCCACCAGTCATACAGGAACACCTGGACTGGCCGCCACATCGCCACCCAGCCGATGATGGTGAGGCTCTCGTGGGCAATCCGCGCGGCCGGCTGCGGCACGAAAGTGGTCACTGCCTCAGCCAGCAGCAGGCAGGTGGTAACGAACACAAGGCCGATCGCCAGGCTGAGCCGCCCCTGGCGCAGCAGTTGCTTGAGTTCCCCGCGCACCAGGCCGATCTTGTAGCCATAGTAATTGTGGATGGCGTCCGCCACCAGCTCGCTGGCGCCCTGCGGCTGGTCAATTTGCTCGACGTGGATGGTCAGGTGCAGATGGCTGTCATGTGGCAGCGACAGCGCCCAGTTCTCGATGAAGGCCTCGCATGCGCGGTCGAGGTCTTTGTTCAGGAAAGGAGTCGGATCGAGCGAATTAAACAGCTGTACCAGCTCGCGAACGCGCAGTTCAAGCGTATGGGTAGGATGCTGGCTGATGTGCATGGCGTCGATAAGTTGCGTGGGCGTAAGCTGATCATACCGCAGCGCAGCCCGCGCCCGCCATGCCCTTGCGTGCTGGCTAGCGTTCGCCCAGCGCGGCGGCGATCGCTTTGCCGACGTCAGTGGTGCTCGCGCTGCCTTTGAGGTCAGGGGTAGTCGGGCCCCGCACCAGTACCGTTTCAATTGCCCGTATGATCGCATCATGCGCCGCGGTGTAGCGCGCGTCGCCATTCCCAAGGAAGTCGAGCATCATGGCGCCCGACCAGATCATGCCGATCGGATTGGCGATGTTCTTGCCGAAGATGTCAGGGGCTGAGCCATGCACGGGCTCGAACAGCGATGGGAAGCTGCGTTCCGGGTTCAGGTTGGCTGACGGCGCGATGCCGATCGTGCCGGTGCATGCGGGGCCAAGATCGGACAGGATGTCGCCAAACAAGTTGGAGGCCACCACCACATCAAAGCGCTCCGGCGACAGCACGAAGCGCGCGCACAGGATGTCGATGTGGTACTTGTCCCAGCGTACATCCGGATAGGCTGGCGCCATTGCCTCGACTCGTTCGTCCCAGTACGGCATGCTGATGGAAATGCCGTTCGACTTGGTGGCCGACGTCAGGTGCTTCTTTGGCCGGCTTTGGGCCAGGTCGAAAGCGTATTTCAGGATACGGTCGGTGCCCTGGCGCGTGAAAATCGCATCCTGCACCACAAACTCGCGGTCGGTGTTCTCGAACATCTTGCCGCCAACCGAAGAGTATTCGCCTTCGGTATTCTCGCGCACCACATAGAAATCGATGTCGCCAGGCTGGCGGTTGGCCAGCGGGCAGGGCACGCCAGGCATCAGCCGTACCGGGCGCAGGTTGACGTACTGGTCGAACTCGCGGCGGAACTTCAGCAACGAGCCCCACAGCGAGATGTGGTCGGGAACCTTGTCCGGCATGCCAGCGGCGCCGAAATAAATGGCATCGAAACCGTCGAGCTGCTGGCGCCAGTCGTCCGGCATCATCTGGCCATGCTTCAGGTAATAGTCGCAATTGGCCCATGCCATGGTCGTGAATTCGAGGACGAGGTCGAACTTGTGCGCGGCAGCTTCCAGCACGCGCATACCTTCCGGCATGACCTCATTACCGATGCCGTCGCCGGCAATCACTGCGATCTTATGGGTTTTCATCCTGGCGCCTCTTGCTGGTCGGAGAGTTAAGAACGAGTCAATCTTACTGCATACGACCTGAAATATAATTACCCAACATGTGACCCCATAGAACACGAAACGTGAATACTCCGGCCCAGCCATCCCCAGCCATCCCCAGCCAATGCGCTCCAACCTTAAACTGAACCAGCCGCTGCTGGAAGATCTCGACCTGTTCTGCGTCGTCGTGCGCAAGCAGAGTTTTGCCGCATCGGCACTGGAGCTGGGCGTGTCGAACGCGCTCGTCAGCAAGCGCATCGCCATCCTGGAAAAGACCTTGCAGGTACGGCTGCTGCACAGGACCACACGCAGGGTCTGGTTGACCGACCATGGGACTGTCGTCCATCAGTGGGCGCAGCGCATCCTGGCCGATGTTGACCAGCTTGCGGAAGCAATTTCGCAGAAAGGCAGCGCGCCCCGCGGCCTGCTGCGCATATGCACCAGTTCGGGATTTGGGCGCAATCGTGTCGCGCAAGCCATGTCCGCAATGGCGCGCGACTACCCTGAACTGGAAGTGCAACTGGAGTTGCTGGACCGCCCGGTCGACCTGATTGCGGAAGGATTCCACCTCGACATTCGTGTCGGACAAGTTCATGAACCGCATCTCATCGCCCGGCGAATCGCCGGGAATGCGCGCGTGCTGTGTGCATCGCCAGCGTACCTGGACGAGCACGGCACGCCGCAACAACTGGAGGACCTGGCGCGCCACCAGTGCATCGCGACCCGCGAGCGCGACCAGGATTTCGGGCGCTGGAAACTGACCGGGCCACATGGCCTTGAAACCGTGCGCGTCAAGGGTAGGCTATCGACAAACAATGGCGAGCTGGTCCATCAGTGGGCAATCGATGGCCACGGGATCATCTTGCGTTCAATCTGGGATGTGGGGCAAAGCCTTGCAGACGGCAGTTTGGTGAGGATACTTCCAGGGTACAGCCAGGAAGCGGATGTGTGGGCCATCTACCCCGCGCGGCTGGAAACCGTTGCCAATGTCAGGGTGTGCGTGCAATTCCTCGAAGCCTGGTTAGCAGCGCCGGCGCGCGTCCGTAATTTGCCAGCACGGCACGCGAATTTGAGACGATAAAAACGTCGCCGGACAGTCCAGTCATTCCTTTGGCTGAGATTGACGAGGAGTGAGCAAATGCTGCCATCATATTCGAGGCGACATTGGCGTTGCCCTTCAGCACGTCGGTCCACTGGTTGGACGAAGCGCCCGTGGTGACATCTGGCCCCGGGTGTTCGCGTGGCTAAACACGATTTCAGCAAGTGCTTGAGCCCGAACGTGCGGGAGGTAACCGACCGCACGGCAAGGCCCGCGCTACAACAGAATTCCCCGCTTAACTGACTGACGACATCAGGAGAATGATCTTGAACCAACCAATGCCCAGCCGTCCCAGCGTCCTCCTTTTCGACGTCAACGAAACCTTGCTCAACCTGCAGCCGCTGGAGGAGAGCGTCGACGCTGTCTTGCTCGAGAATGGCGCGTCCCGCCTGTGGTTCACGACAATGCTTCAGTATTCGCTGGTGATGACTGTCAGCGGCCAGTACCAGCCATTGGGGGAGATTGGTGCGGCCACCTTGCAGATGATGGCGAAAAACCGTGAGGTTGTGCTGGGCGCCGCTGAGGCGAAGGAAGCATTGAAGCCGATGCTCAGCCTGCCTGCACATGCCGATGTGCGCGGCGCGCTCGAACGGTTCAAGGCGGCGGGTTTTCGCATGGCGACGCTGACCAATTCCAGTACCGCGGCCTGCCGGGCCCAGCTCGACAATGCCGGCATTGCCGATCTGTTCGAACGCCAGCTGAGCGTGGAAACGCCGGCAAAATTCAAGCCTCACCGCGATGTGTACCAGTGGGCGGCGAGCGAGATGGGCGTGCCTGCGGGAGATTGCATGCTGGTTGCGGCGCACGCATGGGATGTCGCCGGCGCCGCCTGGGCCGGCATGCAGACCGCCTTTATCGAACGCGCGGGCAACCAGGTGTTTCCATTGGCGCACGCGCCAACCTTCAGCGCGTCGGACCTGGACGGCTTGTTCGAACAACTCGCTGGGAAATAGCCGCCTCCTTACCTGACCGAGAAGCGGACGCTGACGACGTTCTTGTCGGCGAACGTAATGGCGGCGACAGCTTTGCTGCCCTTCGCAAGGACGGTGTCGCCTTTCGCTACAAGCATGTTGCCGCCGGCGGCTTCCAGCGGCACTGCGGTTTTCTGCGTGCCCTTCAAGACCGTCAATGTGCCGCTGGCGCCCGCCATTGGCAGCTCTTTCCCGTGATCGTCGACGTAAATCGTCGCCTTCCCGTCCTTGCTGACCAGTTCAAACGAGATGTCGCCGGCAGTCTGCACGATGCCGCCGTGCTTGGCTTTGCTGCCATGCGCCATTACGTTGCCGGATAAGGCCAGGGTGGTTGCTACAGCTGCGAGTGCAATCAGTTTCTTCATTTCAGTTCTCCAGAATGTGGCGGCTCGGATAGGGCGCCGCCACCCGGCCCATATGGTTAAAAAGCTTCCTGCTCGCTCGACGCCACCAGCACCTCAAGCGGTCTACGTCCCACCAGCCAGAAGATCAGCGGCGTCAGCAGCGAGTCCAGCACCGTTGAACTGACCAGACCGCCAAAGATGACCACCGCCACCGGATGGAGGATTTCCTTGCCCGGCGCGTCGGCCGCCAGCAGCAGGGGCAGCAGCGCGAAGGCCGCGACCAGCGCTGTCATCAGTACCGGGGTCAGGCGCTCCAGCGAGCCGCGCACGATCATTGGCCAGCCGAACGTCTCGCCCTCGAATTTACACAGGTTGACGTAGTGGCTGACCTTCAGGATGCCATTGCGCGTAGCGATACCCGCCAGCGTAATGAAGCCGACCATCGAGGCCACCGACAGCGACACGCCGGCGATCCACATCGCGATCACGCTGCCGACCAGCGCAAACGGAATATTGCCCATGATGATGAGTGCAAGCGTCGACGATCGGTAGCGCGTGTACAGCACCAGGAAGATCAGCAGCAAGGACGCCAGCGACAGCCCGACGATGAGCTGCTGGGCCTGCTCCTGCGCCTGGAACTGGCCTTCGATACTGACGAAGTAGCCATCTGGCAGCCTGGCGCTTGCCACCGCCTTGCGCACATCGGCAATGATGTCGGACATGTTGCTGCCGTCGGTATTGGCATACACGACGATGCGGCGGCGGCTGTTTTCGCGCCCGATCTGGTTGGGGCCATCGCCTTCCTCGACGGTGGCAATGGCCGACAACGGGATGCGCCCGGCCGGGCTGTCGATCATGACCCGTTCCATATCCTGCGGCGTGCGGTTGGCATCAGACAAGCGAACGACCAGGTCGAAGCGGCGCGCGCCATCGATAATCTGGGTCACGCGCGTACCTTCCGCCAGCGACTCCAGCGCGGCCAGTACCTGTCCTGTTGCCAGGCCGTGCTGCGCCGCCTTGCGGTAGTCCACGTGCACCTTAATCTGCGGAATCAGCACCTGCCGTTCAACCGACAGGTCGACCAGGCCCGGAACCGTCGACAGGCCCGAACGCAAGCCGTCAGCCAGTCCGCGCAGCGTATCCAGGTCATCGCCGTAGATCTTCAGCGCAATCTGGGCGCGGACACCGGACATCAGGTGGTCGAGGCGATGCGAAATCGGCTGGCCGATCGCCACCGAAGCGGGAATGCCTGACAGCTGCGCGCGGATGCTGGCCATGATTTCCTCGCGGCTGCGCTCCGACGGCTCCAGGTCGATGTCGAGCTCGGACGAATGCACCCCTTCGGCATGTTCGTCGAGCTCGGCGCGTCCGGTGCGCCTACCCACCTTGGTCACCTCGGGCACCTGGCCGATCAGGGTTTCCGCGAGCGCGCCCATGCGGTTCGCCTCGGCCAGCGAGGTGCCCGGCGTAAAGGTCATCCCCATCACCAGCGAACCTTCGTTAAACGGCGGCAGGAATGCACGCGGGAAGAACGGCACCGACGCCGCCGCGGCCACGACGGCAATCAGGGCAAGCGCCAGGATGGCGCGGATGCGGCCGAACGACCAGTTGAGGACGGCGCTGTCCCACGCTTTGAGCTTGCGCACGACCGGACTGTCGCCCTTGTGCAGGCGCTTCATGCGCGGCAGCAGGTAATACGCCAGCACCGGCGTCACCGTCATCGACACCAGCATCGACGCGAGGATCGACGCGATGTAGGCAATGCCAAGCGGCGCGAACAGGCGGCCCTCGATGCCCGGCAGCGCGAACAGGGGCACGAACACCAGCACCACGATGATGGTTGCGTACACAATGCCCGAGCGCACTTCGACCGATGCGCGCCAGATCACTTCGAGCACGGACAGCCCGCTCTCGGCGCGCTGCTTCAGGCGCCGCATGATGTTCTCCACGTCCACCACCGCATCGTCCACCAACTCACCGATGGCGATCGCCAGCCCGCCCAGCGTCATCACGTTGATCGACTGGCCAAGCAGGTGGAAGGCCAGGGCCGTCACGCCGAGCGACAGCGGGATGGCGACCAGCGAGATCAGCGTGGTCCGCACGCTGAGCAGGAAGGCGAACAGCACAATGGCCACCAAAATGGCGCCGTCGCGCAGGGCTTCGACCACGTTGCCGATCGACGAGTCGATGAAGTTGGCCTGCCGGAACAGCACGACAGGCTGCGCCATTCCCTTGGGCAGCCCCTGTTTCAGCTCGGCGAGCGCGGTTTCGATGTCGCGCGTCAGGCGCACGGTGTCGCCCGAAGGCTGCTTCTGGATACTGAGGATGACGGCGGGTTTGCCGTTCAGCCCGGCGTCGCCGCGTTTGAACGCCGCCGCGTAGCGCACGCTGGCTACCTGCTCCAGCAGCACCGGCGTGCCGTTGCGGTAAGCAACCGCCAGGCCCTTGGCGTCCTCGAGCTTGTTGGTGCGTCCCAGGTTCCTGATCAGGTATTCCCGGCTATTGAGGTCGATAAAGCCGCCACTGGTATTGGCGGCGAACCCACGTAGCGCGTTGCTGACCTGGTCGAGCGAAACGTCAAATTGGGCCATGCGCGCCGTATCCGGCTCGACCCGCAGCTGGCGCACTTCGCCGCCAATCGGAATTACCTGCGACACGCCGGGAATCGACAGCAGGCGTGGGCGCAGGACGAAGTCGGCGTACTCGCGCGCCTTCATCGGGTCGGTCACGGCAACGTCGATCGGCAGGGCGATCAGCATGATTTCGCCCATGATCGAGGAAACCGGCCCCATCATCGGCGCGATATCGCCGGGGAGTTGTTCCTTGACGAGGGCGATGCGCTCGGACACCAGCTGGCGGTTGCGATAGACGTCGGTGCCCCAGTCAAACTCGGCGTAGACGATCGACAGGCCGACGCCGGAGACCGAGCGCACCCGGGTCACGCCCGGCATGCCGTTGAGCGCCGTCTCGATCGGGAACGACACCAGCTGCTCGACTTCCTCGGGCGCCATGCCACCTGCCTCGGTGAGCACCGTCACGACTGGCTTGTTCAGGTCGGGGAACACGTCGACCGGTGTGCGCCAGGCCGTGTAGCCGCCGTAGATCATCAGCATCAGGGCGGCGGCCAGTACAAACAGCCGGTTTCTCAGGCTAAAACTAACAATGGAATTGAACATGGGCGGCTACCTGATCTGGTTGATCAGCGCCGCGCCCGACACCACCACCCGGTTGTCTGCGCTCAGCCCCTTGGTGACCACCACGGTGCGTGCGTCGAGCGCCCTGGCTTCCACCGGCAAGGCGATGAAGCGCTGCGCGCCCGACTTGATCCACACCACCGTCTCATTGGCAGGGTTGCGTGCCAGCGCTTCGGCAGGCAGTGCGATGCCCTTTACCTTGGTGCTAAGCTTGGCCAGGACCGTGACAGGCTGGCCCACGGCGAGGCCGACATCGTTGCCGGCGGCGCGGAAATTGAGCGGCAGGGCGCCGTCGCGCAGGGCACGCGCGCCGCCAAGCAGGGTCAGCTTGACTTCGGGCGACTGGAGCAGCGTGGCTTCGCTGATCCGGCCGGCAAGGGTGGCGTCGGTGGCCATGGCTTCCACCAGCATGCGCTGCGGATCGACAATGTCAAACAGGACATCGCGCGACTCGACGATCTGGCCATTCAGGATCGACGCGCTGGCAATCACGCCGCTGGCCGGCGCGATGATGGCCTGCACGCCGCTGATCGACCCGGCGACGGCGCGCTCGCGGCCCGTAATGCTGGACAGCTCAGCTTTTGCCGCCTCGATTTCCTTGGCGGGCACCGTGCCTTCCAGCGACTCAAGGCGCTGCACGCGGCGCGCCAGCAAGGCGCGGTTGGCGCGCAGGTCAGCCAGCTGGGCGGCCTGGTTGCCGCGCTCGATGGCGTCGCTTACCGGGCTGATGCGTGCAAGCACCTGGCCCTTGCGCACCTGCTGTCCGGCCACGGGCAGCCCGTCGGGACCGGGCTCGATGCGCCCGGAGAAGGGCGCCTGGACCCGGCCGCCAGCATTCGGATCGATGCTGGCGCGCGCGTTCAGCTGCACGGTCAGCGGATGCTCGCCTTCCTGGACCATCAGTGTGCGGATGGCCATGCGCCGCTGCGCCAGCTTCGGCACGTTGACGCTGCCGTCGGGCAGGCGGGCCAGGCCACCGGCCGTGCCTACGGCCTGGTCGTCGAGGTGTTCGCCATTCGGGCCATGCGCGCCTGGAGAAGCGGCGGCGGAAAGCGACAGGATCGCGCCAAACACGCAGGCGGCGAAACGGAGTTGGACGGTATTCATGGTCAATTTCCCTTCCGATTCTGGCGGCGGCGTACAAATGCGATGGCGGCAACGATTGCAGCCGCGATGGCGGCCCCGATAAGCCATGGCCATGCGCCAGAACGCTCAGGTTCATGTGTTTGTTCGGGGCTCACGACCAGGGTGCCTTCCAGCAGGTCGCTCTCGTCGCCGGCGACCAGGGTGAACAGCAGCGGGTGCGAACCGGGCTTCGACAGTGCCGCAAGCAGCTTCGGGTCGTCGATGGCGTAGTCGCCCATATCCTTGTGGAACTTGGCCTGGGCCTTCAAGCCTTTGTGCTCGACTTCAAGGATGGCGTTCAGCACGGGCTCGTTGGTTTCATACCGGTCGATCAGCACCGACAACTCGCCGCCGGACAACTGCCCGACCAGTTCAAACGCTTCGGTGAACGTTTCCACGCGCGGGGCTGCACTGCCGCTGGCGGTGGCGGCAGGACCGTCGAGGTGTTCGCCGTTGGGGCCGTGTGCGCCGGGGGAGGCAAATGCTGGCGCCATGACGCACAATGTAATCAGGAGTATGTGTAGGTATTTCACGGAAGAAGTCCTCGAGCTTGATTGAGTTGCGCGTGTGCCGCGCCCAGCGCGACGCGCTGCTGGCGAACGGCCACGTCGGCCTCATGGGAAAGCGCATTTGAACGGAGCACCTCGGCTAGGCTGCTCTCGCCAAGGCGGAATGATTTTTCCAGCAGTGCCTTGTGTTCGTGCATGGCCGCCGCGCGGCTGGTCGCCGCCGCCAGGGCCGCTTCGGCGTGGGCTACCTGCTCGCGCGCCAGCGCGGCGTCGGACGCGACCGTCGCTGCGGCCTGCGCCGCTTCGGCAGCAGCCGTGGCCAGCTGGGTCTGGGCCAGCGATTCTGCTGGGCGGTTGCGCGCTTTGCTACCGATTGGAAATTGCAGTGCGATGCCAATGCTGCGGTTCGGTTCGGCCAGGTTGTTTTCAGTCTCGTGCCTCAGCGACACGGCAAGGCTGGGCGATTCGCTGCGCGTCGCCTCCGCCAGCCGCAGTCCTGCCAGCGCCCGCGACTCGGTGGCGCGCGCGGCGGCGAGCCGTGCGTTGACGCCATCGGCCGGCTCACGCAGCGGTTCCGGTTCGAGCGGAGGAAGCTCGGCAGTTCCGGTCAGCACCTGATAACGCGCCAGCGCCTGGGCCGCCTGGGAGCGCGCCATCGCCAACGCCACCACGGCGGCATGCACTTCCTGCTGCGCCAGCAGGCCGTCGCTACGGGCCAGGTCGCCGGCTTTTACCCGGCTCTGCACCTCGTCCGCAAACTGCTCCAGGTGGTGGAGATGGTCATCTTTCTCTGCCAGCACCTCGCGGGCGGCGGCCGCTTCCCAGAACCGGATGCGCACTTCGCCGGCCACGGCAAGGCGAGCTTGCAGCAACTGCGCGGCGACTTCGTCGGTGCTGCGCGCCGCCCACGCCTGGCGCGCGGACTTTTGCCCGGGCAGCCAGAAGGGCGCGGACACCGACAGTTCCGATTCGCGCTGGTCGCGCAGGCTCGGCGAGCGGTCGTTACGCTGGGCCAGGCCAACGGTGGGGTTTCCAGCGATCCAGGACTGGGCGGTCGAGCGCGCGGCGGCAGCTTCCTCCTGGCGCGCTTCCAGCGTCCTGACCTCGGCTGAGCGTGACCAGGCATGTTCTACAACGGTTTTCAGGTTCGCGGGCGGTGCTGCGCTTGCCAGGCACGGCAAGACGATCGCAGCACCCGCAATATATAAAGACAGGCGACGGGCGCGCATGTTTTCTCCATCAGGTGATCAAAAACAATCACCGAGGGCGAGCGCTCAGGCGCAACGCGAAGTTGCGGCCCGGGCGGGTCGATTACGTGGGCAATCGGTCCCTCGGCAGCTTAGCCGAGGGCTGGGGCAGGAGGGCGAAGCGGCCCGTCCAGGTAGGGATCGGGAATGAAGCGCGAAAACTCGGTCTTCAGCAATGAAACGAGCTGTTCAGGTGCGACTGGCTGTTTCGGCACCGAGAGATCGGCAGGTTGGGTGCAGCTGGAATGGTCCTGCACATGCTCGGACGATTCTTCGGAATCGTCGTAGTGCAGCGAACCGTCACCATCGTGATGGTGTGGAACATGGCCATCGTGGGCGATTTCGTGTTCCATGCTGACATTCGTCCCGAACATGGCGGCGCCGCCTTGCAGAGCAAAGCTTTGCAGGGGCAGGCACATCAATAGCAGGATACAGATGATTCGTCGCACAATGAATCCTTGGAACACTGTCCCGATTATATCAGTTGAACCAGCCGCGGCCAACTCATCGGCGGGTTGACGCGATGATGGCAGCGTTGTAGCATCGCCCCCGACCATGAAGATTTCCCGCCCATCCCGCCTGATTGCGACGTTCATTGCGTTGTTCAGCATCCTGTTCATGCAGCTTGCTGTGGCCTCGTACGCCTGCCCGTCACTGGGTGCCGGGGCAGGTGGCCAGACGATGGCCGCCGCGATGGCCGATGACAGCATGCCGGGTTGCACCGACATGGACCCGGTGCAGCCGAGCCTGTGCCATGCGTATGGACAGGTGGGCGACCAGTCGCTCGACAAGCCAGCGGTCCCGCCGCTGCAGCCTTTCCTCGCCGTCGGTTTCGGCCTGCAGGTCAGTCCGCTGGCGACCAGCCATGCGGTACCTGTCGGCCGCACGCACGCTACTTTCCTGACCCACGCGACAGCGCCGCCGCTCGCGATTCGCCACTGCTGTTTCCGCATTTGATCCTCCCGCTTGCCTTGTTTCCTGAACGCCGCGCGCTTGCGCCGGCGACGTATCCATTGCATCCGGAGGTTTCATGTCATCCCACTTCACCCGGGCCGCGCGCGCCCTGGGTTTCATCCTGCTTGGCACGCTGTGCGGCGGGGCGCTCGCCATCGACGCCCCGCTCACGCTGGAAGAAGCCACCCGCCTTGCCGTAGAGCGTTCGCGGCTGGTCGCGGCAAAGGAATTCGCCGCACAGGCATCGCAGTCCAGGGCGGTCGCAGCCGGGCGCCTGCCTGACCCGGTGCTCACGATCGGACTCGACAACCTGCCCATTGACGGCCCCGACCAGTTCAGTACGACACGCGATTTCATGACCCAGCGCCGTATCGGCCTGATGCAGGAGCTGACCGCCCCCGCCAAGCGGCGCCTGCGCGCCGAGCGCTACGAGCGTGAAGCCGACAAGGCGTCGGCGGAAAAAGCCGTGGCGATGGCGGACATCGAGCGCGCGACCGCGCTGGCCTGGTTCGACCGTTCCTATGCGGAGTCGATGGCCGGCGTGGTGGCGGAACAGGCCAGGGAGGCGGAGCGCGAAGTCGAGGCCGCGCAGGCCGCGTACCGGGCAGGGCGCGGCTCCCAGGCCGATATCCTGAGCGCCCGCAGCGCCCTGGTGGTGTTGGCCGACCGCGCGAGCGAACTTGGCCGCCGCATCGACAACGCCAAGCTCAAGCTGTCGCGCCGATTAGGCGATAGCGCGCAACGCCCGCTCGCGGCACCGCCCGCAAGCAGCGCCACCGCACCCGACCCGCATGCAATCGAGTCCCTGCTGGCGCAGCACCCGCACATTGCGGTGCTGGCCAGCCGCGAAGCCATCGGCGTGGCTGAGGCGAAACTGGCCCAGGCCGACAGGAAATCGGACTGGAGCGTCGAAGTGGCCTTCCAGCAGCGCGGGGCGGCGTACTCCAACATGCTGTCGGTCAGCGCATCGGTCCCGCTGCAATGGGACCAGAAAAACCGCCAGGACCGCGAGTTGTCGGCACGGCTGGCCGAAGTCGAGCAGGCAAAAGCCGAACGCGACGACGCCTTGCTCGACCAGCTTGCCGAGGTGCGCGAAATGCTCAATGACTGGCGCACCAGCCGCGAACGGCTGGCCCGCTACGAGGGCGAACTGATCCCGCTGGCGCTGTCGCGGACAGCGGCACAGACGGCGGCATACCGGGGTGGCAAAGCCTCGCTTGGCGACGTGCTGGCGGCCCGCAGCGCCGAGTTGTCGGTACGCCTCGAGGCACTCCAGGCCGAGGCCGACGCCGCCCAATTGTGGGCCAAGCTTCATTTCATCTTCCCGCGGCACAGCGCCGCCAGCAAGGCAGAACAATGAACACCAAGAAGAAGATCCTCCTGCCGCTGGCCGCCGCTGTCCTGGCCGGCGCCGGCTATGGGCTGTACATTCTCGGCATGCAGCAGGGCATGGCACACGCGCCCGCCGCGGCCCCCGCTGCCGCCGACAAGAAAGTGCTGTACTGGCACGACCCGATGGTGCCCGGCCAGCGCTTCGACAAGCCGGGCAAGTCGCCATTCATGGACATGGAGCTGGTGCCCGTCTATGCCGGCGGCCAGGGCGCCGCGGAGGGCGGCGTGTCGATCGATCCCCGGGTCCAGCAGAACCTCGGGGTCCGTACCGCCGAAGTCAGGCTGGGAACCCTCGCGCGCGCCATCGAGGCGGTCGGCAGCGTCGCGTACAACGAGCGCGACGTCGCGCTGGTCCAGGCGCGCAGCGATGGCTACGTTGAAAAGCTGTTGGTGCGGGCGCCGCTCGATGCGGTCAGCAAGGGCCAGCCGCTGGCCGAGCTGTACGTCCCGGAATGGGTGGCGGCGCAGGAGGAATTCCTCGCCGTCAAACGCATGCAGGGTAGCGACATGGCACAGTTGGTCGACGCCGCGCGCCAGCGGATGCGCCTGGCGGGCATGAGCGAGTCCCAGGTCCGGCAGGTGGATGCGAGCGGCAAGGTGCACCCGCGCCTGACCGTGCGCGCGCCCGCTGGCGGGATCGTCGCCGAGCTGAACGTGCGCGAGGGGACGACAGTTTCGACGGGCGCGCCCATGTTCCGGATCAACGGTCTCGACACGGTCTGGGTCAACGCGGAGCTGCCCGAATCGCTGGCCGCGCAGGTGCGCCCGGGCTACGCGGTCGACGTGCGCGCGGCTGCGTTGCCGGGCGCTGTCTTGAAGGGCAAGGTCAGCGCGGTCCTGCCGCAGGTGGCCACGGCAACGCGCACCCTGACCGCGCGGGTGGAGCTGCCCAACCCCGGCCACCGGCTCGTGCCGGGCATGTTCGCGACCCTGCAGTTCAGTCCATCCGCGCCTGCGCAGGTGTTGGCCGTCCCGACCGAAGCGCTGATCCGGACCGGCACGCGCACCGTCGTCATGGTGGCGCAGGGCGAAGGCAGGTTCCAGCCGGTCGACGTTGAGACCGGCGCTGAGGCGGACGGCCAGACCGAGGTTCGCAAAGGTCTCGAAGCCGGGCAGAAGGTCGTCGTCTCGGGGCAGTTCCTGATCGATTCGGAGGCGAGCCTGCGCGGCACGGCGCTGCGCATGGAGGCGACGCCAAAGCCCGCGGCCGGCGCGGTCCACAGCGCGCAAGGAAAAATTGAAGCCCTCGCCAAAGACGAAATCACCCTGTCGCACGGCCCTGTTGCGACCCTCCAGTGGCCGGCGATGACGATGGGATTCCAGGCGCCCGAGGGCGGCCTGCCGGCGGCGCTGAAGGTGGGCGATACCGTGCAGTTTGAATTCCGCGAGACAGAGGACGGGGCATACAAGCTCACCGGCATCAAGAAAAGCCAGGGTGGCCAGCCATGATCGCCGGCCTGATCCGCTGGTCGATCGGCAACCGTTTCCTGGTATTGCTGGCCACCGTCATGCTCACCGCATGGGGAATCTGGTCGCTGCAGCGCACGCCGCTCGACGCGCTCCCGGACCTGTCCGATGTCCAGGTGATCATCCGCACCAGCTATCCCGGGCAGGCGCCACAGATCGTCGAGAACCAGGTGACCTACCCGCTGACCACCACGATGCTGTCGGTGCCGGGCGCCAAGACGGTACGTGGCTACTCGTTTTTCGGCGATTCTTTCGTCTATGTGCTGTTCGAAGATGGCACCGACCCGTATTGGGCGCGTTCGCGGGTGCTGGAGTACCTGAGCCAGGTGCAGTCGCGGCTGCCGCGCCAGGCCGTGGCCGCGCTCGGCCCGGACGCGAGCGGGGTAGGGTGGGTCTACGAGTATGCGCTGGTGGACCGCAGCGGCAGGATGGACCTGTCGCAGTTGCGCGCGCTGCAGGACTGGTTCCTCAAGTACGAACTGAAGACGGTGCCGAATGTGGCAGAAGTGGCCAGCATCGGCGGCATGGTGCGCCAGTACCAGGTCGTGCTCGATCCCGTAAAGATGCGCGCGTATGGCATCGCCCACGGCGCCATCATCGACGCGGTGCAGAAGGCCAACCAGGAAAGCGGCGGCTCGGTGCTGGAACTGGGTGAAGCCGAATACATGGTGCGTGCCGGCGGCTACCTGAAGTCGCTGGGCGACTTCGCTGCCATCCCCCTGGCCACCACCGACGCAGGCGTTGCCGTCAGCCTGGGCGATGTGGCGCGCATCCAGCTAGGACCGGAAATGCGGCGCGGTATCGCGGAGCTCGATGGCGAAGGCGAGGTGGCCGGCGGCGTGATCGTCATGCGGTCGGGGAAGAACGCACTGGAGACAATCGAAGCGGTCAAGGCCAGGCTGGCCGCGCTCAAGCCTAGCCTGCCAGAAGGCGTCGAGATCATCCCCACTTACGACCGCTCCACGCTGATCGAGGGCGCGGTCGGCAACCTCAAGGAAAAGCTGGTCGAGGAATTTATCGTAGTGGCGCTTGTCTGCGCCATGTTCCTGTTTCACCTGCGCTCGGCGCTGGTGGCGATCGTCACGCTGCCGGTGGGCATCCTGGCTTCCTTCATCGTCATGCACTACCAGGGCGTTAACGCCAACATCATGTCGCTGGGCGGGATCGCCATCGCGGTGGGCGCGATGGTGGACGCCGCCGTGGTCATGATCGAGAACGCGCACAAGCACATCGAAGCGTGGAACCACGCGCATCCCGGCAGCGAACTGAAAGGAAAGGAGCACTGGGGCGTGATCGGCGACGCCGCCGCGGAAGTGGGCCCGGCGCTGTTCTTCTCGCTGCTGATCATCGTGCTGTCCTTCATCCCGGTGTTCACGCTGGAAGCGCAGGAAGGCCGGCTGTTCGCGCCGCTGGCCTTCACCAAGACCTACGCGATGGCTGCCGCGGCAGGCCTGGCGGTGACCCTGATTCCGGTCCTGATGGGCTACCTGATCCGCGGACGCATTCCCGCAGAGCAGAAAAATCCGCTCAACCGGGTCCTTACGGCCGCGTATCGTCCGCTGCTCGAACAGGTATTGCGCTTTCCCAAGCTGACCCTGGTGGCGGCCGGCCTGGTCGCCATCGTCACGGTGTGGCCGATGACCAGGCTGGGCGGCGAATTCATGCCGCCGCTGGACGAGGGCGACCTGCTGTACATGCCGTCGGCCTTGCCCGGGCTGTCGGCAGGCAAGGTGGCGCAACTGCTGCAGCAAACCGACCGACTGATCAAGACGGTGCCCGAAGTGCAGCGCGTGTTTGGCAAGGCCGGGCGCGCCGAGACGGCGACCGACCCGGCGCCGCTGGAGATGTTCGAGACCACCATCCAGTTCAAGCCGCGCGACCAGTGGCGGGCCGGCATGACAACCGACAAGCTGGTCGCCGAACTGGACCGCGTGGTCAGGGTGCCCGGCCTGTCCAACATCTGGGTGCCGCCGATCCGCAACCGGATCGACATGCTTGCCACTGGAATCAAGAGTCCGGTCGGCGTCAAGGTCGCCGGCACCGACCTCCAGCAGATCAACCGCATCGCCGCTGAAATCGAGAAGGCCGTCAAGCGGGTGCCAGGTGTGTCGTCGGCGCTGGCCGAACGCCTTGCGGGCGGGCGCTACATCGACGTCGACATCCATCGCGGCGCGGCGGCGCGCCATGGCCTCAACATTGCGGACGTGCAGGGCGTGGTCGCGTCGGCGATCGGCGGCGACAACATTGGCGAGACGGTCGAAGGCCTGCAGCGCTTCCCGATCAATGTACGCTATCCGCGCGAGTACCGCGATTCAATCGAGAAGCTGCGCCAGCTGCCCGTGCTCACGCCGCGCGGCGCCAGCATCGTGCTGGGCGATGTCGCGGCGATCCGCATCAGCGACGGCCCGCCGATGCTCAGGAGCGAGAACGCCCGCTTGTCGGGCTGGGTGTACGTCGACCTCCGGGGTCGCGACATGGGCTCGGCGGTGCGCGAGATGCAGCAGGCGGTCGCCAGCGAGGTGAAGCTGCCGCCCGGTTATTCGGTGTCGTGGTCGGGGCAGTTCGAATACCTGGAGCGGGCCGCCGCCCGGCTCAAGGTGGTGGTGCCCGCCACGCTGCTGATCATTTTTGTGCTGCTGTACCTGACCTTCAAGCGCGTGGACGAAGCCTTGCTGATCATGGCGACCTTGCCGTTCGCGCTGGCCGGCGGCGTCTGGCTGCTGTGGGCACTGGGGCACCACGTGTCCGTCGCCAGTGCGGTCGGCTTCATTGCGCTGGCGGGGGTGGCCGCCGAGTTCGGCGTGATCATGCTGATCTACCTGAAACATACGTGGGAAGGCCGGGTGGGGGAGGGCAAGCACAGCGAGGCGGACCTGCTTGATGCGATCCGCGACGGTGCAGTGCTGCGCGTGCGGCCCAAGGCGATGACGGTTGCGGTCATCGTCGCGGGGCTGGTACCGATTGTCATCGCTACGGGTCCGGGCTCGGAAATCATGCAGCGCATCGCCGCACCGATGGTCGGCGGGATGATCACCGCTCCGCTGTTATCGATGTTTGTGGTGCCGGCAGTGTACCTGCTGATGCGCCGGCGCGAACTGCGTGTTTTGCATACCAGAGTAGGGTAAGATGGCGGCCTCATGATGCCGGTGGCAAACAAATAAAACAACGAATGATAAAACAACGACTATCGCACCCTGCACGCGTAGTTGCGCTCGCCTTTCTGGGCGCTATCGTCATTGGCACTGTCTTGTTGATGATGCCGTTCGCGCGGGCGGAATCGGGGGCGGCGCCATTCCTGGTGGCCCTGTTCACGTCAGTCTCGGCAGTCTGCGTCACCGGCCTGGTGGTAGTCGACACCGGCACCTACTGGGCCCCGGCCGGGCAGGCAATTATCATGGCGCTGTTCCAACTCGGAGGCTTCGGCATGATGACGGCGGCAACGCTGTTGGGGCTGATGGTCAATCGGTCGCCCCGGTTACGCCTGAAACTCATTACCCAAACCGAAACCCATTCATTGGGCCTGGGAGACGTCGCTAACGTCGCGAAGCTCGTGCTGAAAGTCGCGATCATCGCTGAGCTGCTCGTCGCCCTTGTCCTTGCGCTTCGCTTTCACTTCGAATACGCGCTCCCGTGGCGCGAAGCTGCCTGGAGTGGCCTGTTCCATGCCGTCTCCGCCTTCAATAATGCGGGCTTTTCGATTCACGCCGACAGCGTGATGCGCTACGCCCCGGACGCCCTGGTGCTGCTGCCATTGATGATCGCCATCTTTGTGGGAGGGATCGGCTTTCCGGTACTGCTCGACCTGCGCACCAAGCTAAAGTCGCCACGCAGCTGGTCCTTGCATACCAAGTTGACCCTGGCGGTGACTGCCGCGCTCCTGGTACTGGGGTTTATCGGCGTCCTGATTTTCGAGTGGAGCAATGCGAAGACCCTCGGCGCGATGGCGCTGCCCGATAAAATGCTATCCGCGGCGTTCGCGTCGGTATCGGCACGGACAGCGGGATTCAATTCGATCGACCTTGCCGTTGCCAGCCGCGAAACCTGGGCTTTGCATTACCTGCTGATGTTCGTCGGGGCGGGCAGCGCCGGCACCGCAGGCGGTGTGAAAGTCGGGACGGTAGCGATCTTGTTCCTGCTTGTCGTCGCGGAGATACGCGGCCAGCCGGACAGCGAAGCGTTCGGCCGCCGTGTCGGATCCAGTGCGCAGCGGCAGGCCATTACGGTGTTGGTCCTCGGTAGTGCCATGGTGGTGTCGGGCACGATGATTATTCTCATGGTCAGCGACTTTTCGACAGATCGCATTATCTTCGAGGTCATTTCCGCTTTTGGCACCGTCGGGCTGTCCACCGGCATCACAGCCGATTTACCCGCGACAGCACAGGTCGTGCTGATCGTACTCATGTATTTGGGACGGATAGGAACAATAACCCTGGCGACGTCCCTTATACTGGTCGAACGGCGCATGCCGTACCGTTATCCCGAGGAGCATCCAATTGTTGGGTAGAATTTTCACAGAACAGTTTGCGTTTTCAGCGGGTGACAGTGTCCTGGTCATCGGCTTAGGCCGTTTCGGCAGTACTGTCGCCCAGTCGCTGGTTCGGCTCGGCCATGACGTGATGGGCATCGATAATGACCTTGAGCGCGTGCAGCTCTGGGCCGACAAGCTGACTCATACGGTCCAGGCGGACTCCACCAAAGAAAGTGTGATGCTGCAATTGGGCGCCGCCGACTTTTCGCACGCCATCGTGGCGATCGGCGGCGACATCGCCGCCAGCCTGTTGACGCTGATGGTGCTGACCGAGTTGGGCATCAAGGACATCTGGGTCAAGGCAATGGACCACGACCATGGACAGTTGGCGAAGAAGATGGGGGCCAACCACGTTGTCATGCCTGAGGCCGACATGGGCGAACGGGTGGCGCACCTGATCACCGGGCGATTGATCGACTTCATCGAGTTCGACGATGGCTTTGCCATTGCCAAGATCCATGCGCCCCAGCTGACGCACAACAAGACGCTGACCGAATCGCGCGTGCGCGAGCAGTTCGGCGTGACCGTGGTCGGCGTCAAGCGGGCGAACACTGATTTTCAACACGCCACGCCAGAAACTTCCATCCAATCTGCCGACCTGCTGATTGTCTCCGGCCCGACGCGCAAAATCGAGTCATTCGCCAGCGGGGCTGCTCGAAAAAAATAGAAGTCCCCGGCATGCTCCGGCAACCCAGTCGAAATTGATCTGCATCATAGTAATTGAGGATATTTCGAACCTACTATAAGTCACGCGAGCTCATCGTTTCCGTTCGCGCAACCCTATACAAGGTTCACCGATGCGTATTCAGTTTCTTGGCGCCGCCGGCACAGTGACCGGTTCAAAGTACATGCTGTCATCGGGCGGCTCGAAGATCCTGGTCGACTGTGGCCTGTTCCAGGGTTACAAGCAACTGCGCCTGCGCAACTGGGCGGCACAGCCGTTCAAGCCCGCGGACATCGATGCGGTGGTCCTGACCCATGCCCACCTCGACCACAGCGGCTATCTTCCCTTGCTCGTCAAAGCAGGGTTCAGGGGAAAAATTTTCTGCAGCGAAGCGACCTTCGACCTGTGCAAGATCCTGCTGCCCGACAGCGGCCACTTGCAGGAAGAAGACGCCGCATTTGCCAATCGTCATGGCTACAGCCAGCACAGCCCGGCGGCGCCGCTGTACACCGAAGAAGATGCGCGCGTGTCGCTGAAGCAATTCGCACCGGTGCCATTCGGCGCCGACGTGAGCGTGGCCGCCGGCCTGACCGCCCACTTTAGCCACGCCGGCCATATCCTTGGCGCTGCCGTCGTCGCCATCGACGACGGCAGCCGCCGCATCACCTTCTCGGGCGACCTGGGAAGGCCGGACGACCTGATCATGGTAGCCCCGTCCCCGCTGCAGCCGACCGACTACCTGGTGGTGGAGTCGACCTATGGCGACCGCCTGCACGACCATACCGACCCGATGCTCGAACTTGGCGAGGCCATTCGGGCCACTGCCGCACGCGGCGGCGTGGTGGTCATCCCGGCGTTTGCGGTCGGCAGGGCGCAGAACCTGATGTACTACATGCATTTGATGAAGGAATCGGGCGCGATCCCCAAGGTCCTGCCGATCTTCCTCGACAGCCCGATGGCGAAGGACGCCACCGCGATCTACGCCAGGCACCGGATGGACCACCGGCTGAGCGCCGCGCAATGCCAGGCCATGTGCCACGCCGCGGCCATCATCAACACGGTGGAGGAATCGAAGGAGCTCGACCGCCGCGGAGGACCTGGGGTGATCATTTCGGCCAGCGGCATGGCGACTGGCGGACGGGTATTGCATCACCTGAAGGCCTTTGCCGACGATCCCCGCAACACCATCCTGTTTACCGGCCACCAGGCCGGCGGCACTCGCGGGGCGGCCTTGGTCGATGGCGCCAGGGTCATCCGCATCCACGGGCAGGACATCAGGGTACGGGCGCGCGTGGCCAATGTCGACAGCATGTCCGCCCATGCCGACAGCAACGAGATCATGGCCTGGCTGGGGGCGCTTGGCACGCCGCCGCGGCGTACCTTCATCACTCACGGAGAACCGGCCGCGGCCGATGCGCTGCGGTCGAGGATCAAGCATGAATTAAAATGGGATTGCCTGGTTCCGGAACATCTGCAAGAGGTGCAGCTCTGACATCCGTGCCGCTGATTCCCGGAACCGGCAATGTTCACTGCACTGCGGTGAACTCGTTGTACGCGGCCAGCGCGTTGGCCGCGTACATGGCCGACGGCCCGCCGCCCATGTAGATCGCCATGCCCAGGGCTTCCTCGAGCTCGGCTTTAGTGGTACCAAGCTTCACCAGCGCCTGCACGTGGAAACCGATGCAGGCATCGCAATGGGCGGCCACGCCAAGGGTCAGCGCGATCAGTTCCTTGGTTTTTTTGCTGAGGGCGCCATCCCGCGTCGCCGCCCGCGCCAGGTCGCCGAATCCCTTCATCACGTCGGGGATGTCGTTGCGCAGGGTGACCAGCTGTTTCGACACCGATGCCGTAATTTCGCTGTAGTTATTGTTTGCGTTTGTCATTGAATCTCTTTCATCGCTGTGGTCATTTCTTCATTGGGCAGGTACTCAAGCCGAACGGCAGGTAGGCCGGACATACGCGAAAGAGGCCAGTCGCCAGTGGGATCAGCCCAAGCCAGCCCCATGCGCCGATGACGCCCGTCAATGCCGCCGTGATCAAGCCAAGTCCTACGGCAATGCGCAGCGCGCGATCAATGCTTCCTACGTTTGCTTTCATGTTTTCCTCTCGAATGTGCTAAGCCTGCCTGTGAATTCTGGAAGAGCATTCCCAGGCATGCAAAGTAATAAGAGCAGGTTCTGTGCCAGCCCCCTGGAAAACTGTTTGTGGATGATTTACAAGCACTTAGCGCGGGGACTGCGCAAAAAATAGCGCAGTTGACGCAGGCGCGGACACTGCCACTGCTGCCATGTGGCAGTCATTGGCAGTGCGCGCCTGCCAATGACGCTCAGGCCAGGCCTGCGGCCTTCAGGCGCCGGTATAGTGTGCGTTCGCTGATGCCGAGGCGGGCGGCCAATTCGCTGCGCGTTCCATCGAAGCTCGCAAGCACCTCTGGAAACGAGGCGGGGGAAGTGTGGGCGTGCCAAGTGCTTCAGCGGGCGCTGGAGTGAGGTGGTCCGTCCGGATCACGCCGTCGTCGGCGAACAAGCTGGCACGCTCAAGAACGTTGCGCAGCTCGCGCACATTGCCTGGCCAGGCACCCCGCTGCAGGCTCGCCAGCGCAGCGGGATCGATCGTCAACTTGCCCCGGCCCGCGCCGGCACGCTGCAGGAAGGAATTAACCAGCAAAGCGATATCGTCGACGCGTTCGCGCAGGGGCGGGAGGCGAATCGGGAAGGCGCTGATGCGGTAGTACAGGTCTTGCCGGAACTCGCCCGACGCCATCATCTTTTCCAGCGGCTTGTGGGTCGCGGCGATCAGGCGAAAATTGGCGTGCAAGGTCTCGACGCCGCCGACGCGCCGGTAGGTGCCCGACTCGATCAGGCGCAGCAGTTTCACCTGCATCGAAAGAGGTATGTCGCCAATTTCATCAAGAAACAGGGTGCCGCGCTGAGCCGTCTCTACCAGTCCGGGCTTGCGCGTCGCGGCGCCGGTAAACGCCCCTTTTTCATGACCGAACAATTCACTTTCGAACAGGGTTTCGGTCAGGCCGGAGCAATCGACGACGACAAACGGGCCGTCGGCGCGCTCGCTGGTTTCATGCACGGCGCGGGCGAACAGCTCCTTGCCAGTGCCCGACTCGCCCAGCAGCAGCACCGGCAGAGAGGACGGCGCTACCCGCTGCAGCGCCGCCAGCGCCAGGTTGAAGGCGGGAGCGCGCCCCACCAGGCCCGCCTCGCTGGGACGCGCCGACGCGCTGCGCACCGTCGCCAGCCGCTCCACATACGCGGTAATCGTCCCATGCTCGTCGAAAATCGGGCGCAGTTCGACCTCCACGTGCTCCGGGCCGCGCGGCGTATGATGGATATGCAGCACGCGGTCGGCGCCGCGCAGTTCCTGCGCCTTCTTCAGTGGGCAATGCTCGCCGGCCTGGTCGCAGGGAACATCGTAATGATGCGAGATGCGATAGCACTTGTGGCCGATGACTGGCCGGTCGACACTGCCGAACTGGCGCAAATACGAGGTATTGGCCGCCAGGATGTTGTGGTCCGTGTCGAGCACGATCATCGGATGCGTTTCATATTCGAGGAACGACACCAGTGACTGCAACTGCGCCTCAGGGAAACTCGGCTCGGCGGGGAAGGGGGGCTGGCTGCTCATGTGTGGCTCCGGATGGTGGGCGCATCTTCGCCCAGCACTGCCGCCACTGTCAAGAATACTGCCAGATGGCAGTGCAGCGCGCCGGTGCGAGGCTGCCCGCGTGCGGCGGCCTGTCATGGACGGGCGCGCGCCGGCATGGCACGATGGTTGCTGTCGATGCCTCAGCGCGGCGGTAATATCCACGTCCGCAATGGTTTCGGTGGACAAGAATTTGTCGCCATGCGCACCAGGCGCGACACAATGCTGGAGATGCCCACGCTGTTATTGCCAGCGGTCCAGGTCAACATGTGCGCGGGCATGTTCCTGGCCCAGAATCAAATGGGGTGTGTTACCTCAAGATCCCAGTTACCGCAATCTGAGCAAATCCAGCTGGCCCGCTTTGTGGGAATCAGCGAGTCGCTTGATCGGTCGCAGCACCAGCGCCTGCCTACTCCCTACGCTTAGCTTCATGTGCGCCGCCTGCCATTGCGGCGGCGCGTTCATCGTGATAAAGCGCAATTGTGTGCATAGGAAGAATCATGAATGCCTTCACTTTCTTTCCCGAGGTGGCCGAACCTGGGCGGTACTGGCGCCGATGCCTGTGTTGCCTCCTGATCGCGTTCGCAACGGCGCAACATGCCGCACTTGGCGCGGCGCCCCCGAGCGAGCCGGCGGCAAGCAGCTATCGGCTTATCCAACTCGATACCGACCGCAACGCGAGCGCCGCCATCAATGCCCGCGGGCAGGTCGCTTTCAACGTGACCCGCGAAGGTAGCTCGCGCGCGATGTTCTACGACGGGCGGCGTTTCCGCGACTTCGGGACGCTGGGCGGGTCGAGCGCGACCATTGCCGGCCTTAACGACCGCGGGCAAATCGCCTTCAACGTAATTCGCAACGGTACGCCCCGGGCGATGTTCCATGATGGCCACCGATTGCATGAGCTCGGCACACTCGGCGGACCGGGCGCAACCGTATCCGACCTGAACGAACATGGCCAGGTTGCCGGCACATCCAGCATCTCGGCGGACGGCGCCATCCTTCACCCCTACCGCTGGAGCCGCGCAACAGGCATGATCGATCTCGGGGCTGCCGGGCTGGGCGATCCCGTGGTGCACGGCATCAACGACCGCGGCCACGTCTACGGCCGCGCCACGTTCCCGGGCGGCGAATGGCCCGACCTGCATGGCTTCTTCTGGAGCCCGCGCACTGGCCTGCGCGATATCGGTGCGCTCGGTGACTTTTCCGTCCCCACCGCGATGAACGATGACGGCGTGATCGTCGGCTATGGGGGAAGGGGGCCAGGCAACCTTCTTGCGTTCCGGTGGACAAGCGCGACGGGCATCGGCGACATGCAGACATTGCCCGACGAATTCACCTGGGCGACCCACATCAACCAGGCCGGTCAGGTTGTGGGCGCCACCCCGTTTGTTGCAGGGGCGCGACCACACCCCTTCCTCTGGACGCCGGGGCAGGGACTGCTCGACCTGGGTGTCGGTCTGGCCGAACGCGGAGCGGGCACGGAAATCAATGAACATGGCGTGGTGATAGGCTACCTTTTCCGCAGTTTCATTCTTTTGCACGGCTTTATCTGGACGCGGGAAACCGGACTGATCGAAATCGGCGCCGGCGACACAATGTTGCGGACGTCCGCCTACGATGTGAACAACAGCGGACAGGTAGTTGGCGAGATCGGGGATCGTCCTTTTATCTGGACGCGCAACCAGGGCTTCATCGACCTCAATACCGTTACCTACAATGCGCCCCCCGACCTGGTGCTGGACTCGGCGTTTGCGATCTCGGAAAACGGCGCGATCCTAGCCAGGGCGAATACCGGCTTGTACTTGCTGGTGCCAAGGCAAGTCCGGTTCCGGCCGCATGCGCGCTAGCAGGCATTGATGCCGCGCGCGTTCCTAAGCGCTGCGGCAAATGCGCCTTCCCGGAATCCTAACGCCGAATCATCCGATGCCTAGCCGATCCGGCAGCGCGCCATGCCAGAATCTGACTGTGTGTGCGGCTTTGCCAAGCGGCCGCAAGGGAGGCCGGCGTGATCATCAAGCGACTGAAATGCGCCGGCGTGGCTGCAGCGCTGGCCGGGTTCTACGTACTTGCCAACGCGGCGCTGCCGTCCTTTTCGGTGTCGCCGGCCAGTGGGAAGTACCAGGCTGCGATCGGGCTGAACGATGCAGGGCGCTATGCCGTCAATAACTTCCCCTCCGATATCCCGTATCAGGTGGCAGCTATTTCCGGGTGGCCGGTGAACGAGAATGTCGGCAGCCTGGGCGGCGCTATCACCCGGATTCGCGCGCTGAACAACCTGGGCGATGCGGTCGGCGACTCGACCACGGCGTCAGGCGTTTCCCATGCCTTCCTGTATTCGTCGGGCCGCATGCATGACCTGACTGCACGCTACGACGTTGCCAACCTCACCGCGATCAACGACCGGGGCGAGATTGCCGGACGGACCAGCGACTACCGTGCGGCCGTCATCCGCGACGGGATGGTCGACGATTTCGGCCCCGGGAACAGCACGGCAGTGGCCCTCAACGGACGAGCGGACGTACTGGTCGAGTACTTTCCACAAGGGACAGGCCTGCGCACCGCTATTTACAGCAGCGGTACGCTGACCGACCTGCCGCTGTTCGCCGGCGCGCCCGTCTTTGGCAGCGCGATCAACGACGCCGGCTGGGTGACCGGCTACGGCACCAACCCGGGCGAGCGGAATCACGCCTATCTCTACGATGGTGAAACCATCACCAACCTGACGCCATCGGCCAGCAGAAGTTTCGGCTACGACATCAACAACCTGGGGCAGGTGGTCGGTACCGCCGACAACCGCGCTTTCCTGTACTCGGATGGCCATTTGTGCGACCTGAACACGCTCATCGATCCCACTGCCGACCTGCTGCTGACATCGGCAATCGAGATCAACAACCGAACGCAGATCCTGGCCCGGTCCTGCGACCGTGCCGGCGTGTTCTGCTACGGCACGGTGCTGCTCGACCCGATACCGGCCGTCCCGGAGCCGCCGGCGGTCGCGATGTTGCTGCTGGGGCTAACCCTTCCTCTGGTGCTGTACCGGATTACCGGCCGCACCCGCACTGCACAATGAGCACCTGCTGCACTGTACTACTCTTGCCACCAGAGTCGGTCAGCGTGAGCCGGACGGTGTATTCGCCAGCGGCGCGGTAGGCATGTTGCCCGCTCACGTTGCCGCTGCCGTTCCTCTCGTTGACCGTGCCCGCCTCACTGCTGCCATCGCCCCAGTCCCAGGTAGCCTTATGGGTGTCGTGCTGGTCGGCATCGGTGAAGCTGGCCGAGAAGGAGAGAAGGTTGCCGGCACGCGGCTTGCCGGTAATGCTGAGCGGCCCGGCCAGAGGACGCACGTCGGAGATGGCTCGCTCGGTGAGCAGGACCAGTCCCGTATTGGTGGTCGCGACGATCGAACCTTTGTCGGAGATGGCCAGCGCGCGTACCAGGACCAGGCCCTGCGGTGCGTTACGGACGCGGGTGTTCAGGTCGACGATGCCACGGGCGCGGGTCCACACGTAGGCGCGGTTGCCCACACTTCCGACAACCTGTCCCCGTTTGTTGAGATCGTCGGCGAGCGAACTGCTGAAATCTGGGCTGCCGATCTCGGTCAGGCCGTGCTCCCGCGTCCAGGCAAAACCAAATCCATTTCCCAGGAACCCGATCACCATGCCCTTGTCATTGATGCGGGTAGCGCGCGAGAGCGGCCCGCTGCCGCCAATATCCATTAATCCTGCCCGTGGCGTCCACAGGAACGCACGGTCCGGACCGTCCTCCCGGAAAGCGGCACTCCCGACAATGTAGCCGTCAGCATTGATGTCGGACGCCTGCGCGTTCTCGCTGGGGTAGGTGGCGAGCGACTGCATGCCGCTCGCCAGGGTCCAGCGGAACGGCAGCCTGAAATCGGGCCCGCGCGGGGCGCTCGACCAGCCCACCACGGTTCCCGCATCATTGAGCGCCAGGGCCATCGCCGCGGTTCCCGCCAGCGTCCCCAGGTCTTGCAAGACGTTGCGCGAGTTCCAGAATGCCGCGTGTAGCTGGTCGACGTTGACGATGATCGCACCGGCTACTTCGCCCCCGTTATTGATGTCCTCGCCGAAGGAACTGGTGATGTTTGGGCTGAGGGCGATCAGTCCCGTTTCCTTACTCCATCGAAACGCGTGACCATGGCCCATCGGCGTCGTCGCAAAGCCAGTGACTTGCCCGTGTCGATTCACCGCGCGTGTCTGTGCCTGGCCGCCGCCAACGAAGCCGATGCTGTGTAAAGTGGCGCCATCGAAGAATCGCGCGCGGGTCGTGCCGACTGGTCGCGGCTCCTCGACGAACTCGGTAAAGGCGACCTGGCCCTTGTTGTTAATGTCGATCCCAAAAGCGGCGGGATCGTCGGACAGCGGAACGGCGTAAAACTTTGCTGCCGTGTCGGGTGGGCCCGCAGCCGCGAGGCCGGGCCAGGCGTTACCGAGCGCGGCCACGACGACCAGCGCAACGGGCAACATGTATTTCCAACGCACGCCGAGCGGCGTGCTTGTTTGAATTCTGCGTTGCATTTGGCCCCCCTGGTTCAGAGTGTTGCGGCGTGTCAACGGGCCATCCGGGTGTGATGGTAGACACGACGCTTTCGTCTGAGATTAGGCCGAAAGTTGAGACGGCTTCTGTCGAAGGTCAAGCAGGAAGACGATGGCCGAGAACGTACAATCCTTACGTTTCCTGTGAGTGCGGCGTTGGCGGAGAGGTTGAAATCGCCGGGTTCAGGTGGGGGTGCGTTTCCTCCCCAAGCCACCACAGCAGCGCGCCTGACGCGAACATGGCAAGTGCGACAAAGATGAACGCCTCCTCGACCTGCCCTGTGAAGTGCGCAGTGAGCCCAAGGCCAAGGGCGCCGATGCCGTAGCCGAGATCACGCCAAAACCGGTAGATGCCGATGGCTGTGCCGCGCCAGCGGGGAGGGGAGATGTCGGCAACGGCGGCCGACAGATTCGGGTAGAGCAGCGCCATGCCGAAACCGGTCAATGCGGCAGAGGCCGCCCACCAGTTCACGCCTTCCCAAACGACCATCATGCCAACCCCAATTGCGCACAAGAACATGCCGGCAAGATTGGGCCAACGGCGCCCAATATGATCCGACAGGTGGCCGGTGAACAGCTGGCAAGCGCCCCATACCAGGCCGTAGACGCCGGTGACCCAGGCAACCTGCGCCAGGCTCAGGCCACGCTGGTAGAGATAGACCGGATAAAACACCCACACCAGGGCATCGACGAATTTTTCGACAAGTCCAGCCTGGCTGAGTGCGAACATGCGCCGGTCGCGCCAACTCATCACGGCAAACACCTCCCAGGCGCCCGGCGCGTCCGACACATTGCGCGGGTAACGCGGCGTCGCTGCTACCGCAGGCGCCCCGGTGTCGCGCGAGACCTCCGCCCTGGCCCAGGGCAGCGTGTCGCGCACCCATACGGTTGACACCGCCAGCGCGCCGACAATCACGAGCAGGCCAAACACCAGCAAGCCCTCGCGCGCGCCCAGCAAGGTCGCCAGCAGGGCAGTGACAATTCCACCCAGCGCCACGCCGGCATAACCGGCAAACTCGTTCAGGCCCATGGTCAGGCCGCGTTCCGCCGGGAGTGTCATGTCAAGCTTGGCCGCCTGGGTCATCGACCAGGCCATCCCCTGGTTCACGCCAAGCAGCACAGTCGCGGCAACCACCCAGCCCCAGTTCGGAGCGTGCCACACCATCACCGGGATGGGCAGCGCCACCGCCCAGCCCAGCAACAGGACATTCTTGCGTCCGATGCGCTCGGACATTTCCCCCGCCAGGAAATTCATCCCGGCCTTAACGACGCCGAATGCGACAACGAAAGCGGTCAGCAGCACGAAGGACGTCTTCGGCACGCCGAATTCGGATTCCGCGAGGGCCGGCACGACGGTGCGCATCATGCCGAGCGTCAGCCCGACCAGGAGCACCTGCAGTAACTGGTGCAGGAATTGCGTCAGGTTGGGCCGAATGCCGTGCTGAAGTTGGCTAGAGCTTTCCATCATGTTCACGATGCCGGGAGAAGCACCAGGGCTGGCGGATTGACAACATGCGTGCGGATTCCGGTGAATTCAACTGTAGTGCGTTGGCGCCGGGGCACTATGGATCCAGCAGAGGCGATTCGGATAAGACAGCGCGATTGTCATAAGCTAGCGCGTGAGGAAGGGAAAAAGAAAGCCGGGATCCTCGCCAGAACCTGATTTTACATAATATAAATTATGCGACGTTTTGATATTGGTTTGCTCTTGCGGCAAGAAACAAAACTACAATATGCCAGTCATAAGTGATTGATCGGCCAATATTCTTCTGTTACTTTACTACACACCATTACCTTTGGAGACAACGTGTACAAGTTCATCCTCGCAATCCCCGCTTGTCTGCTCGCTGCCTACGCAAGTGCATCGTCTTACAAGATCCAGCATGTGGAGCCGCTAAACTGGTGGGTCGGCATGAAGCGCCCAAGCCTCCAAATCATGGTGCACGGCGAAAAGATCGCTGAGCTGGCGCCAGCCGTTGCCTATCCTGGCGTCCGCATCACCGGTGTCGAACGCACCGATAACCCCAATTACCTTTTCGTTAACCTGGACATCGGCAAGGATGCACGACCAGGCGAACTCAAGCTGCAATTCAGGCGCGGCAAGGACGTCGTCGCGAGCCATCCTTACCGGCTGGAAGCCCGCCGGCCCCAGTCGGCGCAGCGCCGCAGCTTCGATGCCAGCGACGCAATCTACCTGATCATGCCAGACCGTTTTGCCAACGGCAGCACGGCGAATGATGCGGCCGGGATGCTGGAAGGCGCTGAGCGCGCCGCGCCGACGAAACGGCATGGCGGCGACCTTGCAGGGATGCAGTCGCAGCTCGACTATATCCGCGGCCTTGGTTTCACGATGATCTGGCCGACGCCACTGCTCGAAAACAACCAGCCAAGCTACTCCTACCACGGCTATTCGCTGACCGACTACTACAAGATCGATCCGCGCTTCGGCAGCAACAAAGATTTTCGCAACTACGTGGCCGCCGCCAATGCGCGAGGCATCGGCGTGATCCATGACATCGTGCTGAACCACATCGGTACCGGCCACTGGTGGATGCAGGACCTGCCCGCACGCGACTGGGTCAACCATGGCAAGACTTTCCTGCCGACGAATAATCAGCACACGGTGGCGCAGGACATCCACGTCGCGCCGGAAGAAAAAGCGCGCTTCTTCGATGGCTGGTTCGTCGACACCATGCCGGACCTGAACCAGCGCAACCGGCTCGTGGCGCGCTACCTGATCCAGAATACGCTGTGGTGGATCGAGTATGCAAACCTGTCTGGCATCCGCGAAGACACTTATTCCTATTCCGACCCCGCTTTCCTCAACGAGTGGAACCGCGCTGTCGTGGCGGAGTACCCGAACATGAATATTGTCGGCGAAGAGATGGATTCCCGCCCGTACATGGTCGCGTACTGGCAAAAAGGCGTGATTAACCGCGACGGCTTCCGATCCGAATTGCCGACGGTGATGGACTTCCCGCTGACGGATACCGCGCCAGGCGCCCTCACCGCGCCCGAGTCCAGCGGCCAGGGCCTGATCAAGATCTACGAGGTCCTGGCGGCAGATTACCTGTACGCCGACCCGATGAAACTGATGGTGTTTCCGGATAACCATGACCGCCCACGGATCCTGGCGCAAGTTGACAACAACATCGACCTGATGAAAACCAACGTGATCCTGATGGCGACCACGCGCGGTATTCCGCAGATGTTCTACGGCACGGAAGTGCTGATCGGCAGCCCGAAACAGCGCGACGACGGTGTCCTGCGCGCGGACATGCCGGGCGGCTGGCCGGGCGACAAGGCGAGCGCCTTCACCGGCACAGGCCTGTCGCAACCCCAGCGCGATATGCAGCACTTCGTGCGTACGCTCTTCAACTGGCGCAAGACCAGCTCCGCCGTCACGCACGGCAAGCTTACCCATTACCTGCCGAGCGACGGCAGCTACGTCTACTTCCGCCATGACGGCAAGCAGACCGTCATGGTGGTGCTGAACAAGAACGCGGGAGAGACGCGGCTGGACCTCGGGCGCTTTGCCGGCATGATCAAAGGTGCACGCACAGCCAAAAACGTGTTGACGGGAGCGACGGTAGACCTTGGTGCGCCGTTGACGCTGCCGGCCATGACTTCAGTCGTGCTGGCATGGTGAGCACTGCAGTAGGTGCAAGCGGAAAGCGTGTGCTGGTCGCTGGCGGCGTTGGCATCGACACCATCGTGCGCGTGCCATCACTGCCGCTGGCCCTGGCCGATTCGATCCACGTGGAGCCCGTTGTCGACTACGTCGCGCACACCGGCAACGGCGTCGCGCTCGGGCTGCTTGCCCTCGGTCACCGCCCGGTGCTGGTGGACTTTATCGGGAATGACCCGCAAGCGGCGCTGGTTCATGCCCGCTACCGCGAGCGCGGCCTGGAATTCGATTACCTGGTCCACGAAAGCGGCACCCGGCGCAGCGTCAACCTGGTCGAACCCGGCGGGCGCCGGCTCTCTCTCTATGATGGGCGCCACCCCGACACGCTGCGCATGCCGCGCGATTTCTACCTGCCGCGCATGCGGCAGGCAGAGCATGTTCATATCACCATCATGCCGTGGGCGAGTGAGCTGTACGACGATGCCCATGCGCTCGGCGTGCCCATCTCGACCGACCTGCATGACTGGGACGGCAGCAATCCTTATTACCATCCATTTGCTTACCGCTCAGACCTGGTCTTTTTGAGTGCCGCCGTGCTGGGCGATGGCGTGTTCGAGACGATGCGCGCGATCATGCGCGAAGGACGTGCGCAGGTGGTGGTGGCGACGGCCGGAGCCGGCGGCAGCCATTCGCTGGAGCGCGGCCACGATACGATCCGGCATACCGCCTGCGCCCCGCTCGATGCGCCTCCGCTTGATAGCAATGGCGCCGGAGACGCGTTCGCGTCGGGGTTCCTGCACGCCTGGTTCACGGGAAGCCAGGTCGAGGCATGCATGCGCACCGGCGCGATCAGCGGCGCCTTTGCCTGCCAGAGCCACGGGACGGCCGAACGATGCCTGGACCTGGAGGACCTCGCCCGTTACCGCGCCTAGCGCCCTGCCCTTGTTTGGCGAGAGCTGCCATTCCTGCGCGCTTCCATCCGCCGCCTCGCCATGGCGCCTGCACATCGACGTGGCAAAGCCAAGTCCTTTGCTATGCCGCCGTTTTGGTCTGGCGCCCGGTTGCCCCGCGCCCAGCGTTCAACGCTGCCGCCGCCTGGATCAGTTCCATGAAAGCCGCAGCGTCCAGGGCTTCGCCCTCGCGAATGTCGATCGCCCGCCGCGCATTTCCGTCCAGGCTCGCATTGAACAGGCCCGCCGGGTCGCTCACCGACGCGCCTTTGAGGAACGTTAGCTTCACCACCGACTTATAGGTTTCACCGGTGCAGATGATTCCATTGCGCGAAAATACCGGCGTTCCCATCCACTTCACTTCCTCGACCACGTCGGGCAGCGCTTCGTGGATCAGCGCTCGTATCCTGCCCAGCGTTGCGCCGCGCCAATCGCCCAGCTTTGCAATCTTCTCGTCGATCAGGGCCGACGCTGCCTGATCGTCCTGTGCCTCGGCTTTGTTAGTCATGCCGGCTCCCTGGCCATCAGCTGTTCAAGCGTGTCGAAGAAGCGCTTCCAGCCAAACTTGGCGCCCTGGTAGGCCTGTTCCTGGTCTGGGCGGAATCCTGACTGTTCCATCCGCAGGTTCGTTCCTTGATCGGATGGCTCCAGCGTCCACGTGACCACGCTGTCGAGGCCGTGGGCAGCCCAGGTATAAGAAAGCGTTTTGTTCGGCTCGACTTCCGTCACCCTGCAATCGACCGCACCCCAGTCCGCACGAAAATGGAAGCGATGGCCTTCGACGGGAAGGAAATCGCTTTTCATCAGCCAGGCTTCGATCAGGTGCGGCTGGGTCAGCGCGCGCCATAGCTTCTCGGCCGGATACGGAAAATCGCGTTCAACAACGACGGTGCGCAATTGCTGTGCAGTTTGGTTCATTGGTCCATCCTTTTCAGTAGGTCATCGAGGTCGTCGAACCGGCTTTCCCAGAACCGGCTCATCTGGCGGGTCCAGTGTTCCAGCGGCGCCAGTGCTTTGAGCTGGGCGCTGTAATGCGTCTGGCGTCCTTCGTGCCTGTCCAGCACGAGTCCGGCTTCCTTCAACACGGCAAGGTGCTTCGATACCGCCGGCTGCGAAACCTGGGCCTGTGCAGTCAGGGCGCCGACGGTTTGTTCGCCGCCAGCACACAGGCTTTCGAAGATCGCCCGCCGCGTAGGGTCGGCAAGCGCCCGAAAAAGCGTGTCATGGGATTGGGTCATCTTAATACATAGCTAACAGGTTATGGATTAAACTATAACCAAACAGTTATGGGTCAGTCAAGCGAAAAACACGCACTCCTGGCAGAAGTGCGAATGCGCCACATGGCCGCTGAAACGGCGCAGCGTTTCTGCGGCGCTGCGCCGACGGACCAGCTCACTTACTGCAGGTCAGCCTGACAGACGCGAACTCGTCAAAGAATCCTAGCTTTTTGCTGATGTCAGGCACCTTCTGGCCGCTCTTGAACTGGGCGACCTGGTCGCGGAAGGCTTCGTTGTCGAAGACGGTCAGCGTTGCCTTCGAGCCGACTTCAACACTGTTGACCTTGTCGTCCCAGTTCAGGCCGAATGGCCCGGTCATGTCGGCCAGCGATATTGGCCCGGTGAGCGTCAGGGTATCGCCCATGTAATTTTCGCCGTCATAAATCTTGGCCCAGCAACCGCCCTTGGTGGCGCTTTGTTTGGCAGCGACATCGACCGGAACCAGCATGAACACGTAGGGCCTGGTGCCGGCCCGTTCCGTACGCTGGGTTGCGCCAGGCGCCATCCCTGTTGTCCCGGCAGTTCCCGTGCCGCCCTGGGTGGTCGCGCCGGGTGTTGTGGTTGGTGAAGTCGTGGTCGTGGTTTGGCCCGACTGCGCTGATGAAGTCGCGGCCGTCGCGGCGGCAAGCACCATGGTCAGACTCAGGGCAAGCCGCTTGCTGCGGGTTCTTGTGACGCTCATGATGATCTCCTTAGGTTGGTTGCCATTCACGGCCGAGCCGCACCTTCGCGCGCTGTCGCTCGACACTCCTGTATGGACAACCAAGGGAGTCAATCAGTTCGTTTCATCTTTTTCGGCAACTGGACGCATGGGCTGGATGCTGGAATGACGCTACCCCTGCGAGTGACTGCCGAGGATAGGCAAGCGGCCACCGTCTGCCGTTAGTACCGTTCCCGAAATGAAGCTCGACCGGCGCGACGCAAGAAACAGCACAACCTCCGCGACCTCCGCTGTTTTTCCCACCTCGCGCTTGTCGATGGCTTCGGCGCCCGACTTCACTTGCGGGTTATTCCACAGCATGTCGGTGTCGACCGCGCCGAGCCGTAATGCATTGACCCGGATGCGCCGCGCGTAGCATTCGAGCGCAAGCCCGCGGGTGAACGCTTCCAGCCAGCCTTTGCTCGCGGAATAGGCAGTGCTGTGGGTGTCGGTGGCAACCGCATGTACCGACGAAATATTGATGATGGCGCTTTGTTCGGGCATGTGCGGGATGCCATATTTGCTCATCAAGAATGGCCCGCGCATGTTCACCGCCATGGTCTGGTCCCATTCCGCCTCGTCCATGTCGATCAGCGATCCGGTCGCCATGACGGCGGCATTGTTGACCAACACGTCGATCGATTTCCACTCCTTGATGATGCGGGAAATGGCGGCCTTGACCTCGTCGCGGTGACCGACGTCCACGTGCAGATACCTGCAGTCGCCCGCGCCGAGGCGCCGTGCCAGCGCCTTCAGGCCAGCTTCGACCTTGCGCCCGGCCTCATCGCTGCGCCCAAGGATCGCCGTACGCGCGCCCTCCTCCACGAACCTGCGCGCTATGGCCTCGCCGATGCCGGTCGTACCGCCTGTCACCACCACTACCCGGTCCCGGAATTCCATGTCAGCTCTTTATTTGCGCAGGCACATCAGACCGCTGTTGACCTCGCCGGACCATGTCTTGATCAGCTCGCGGTAGGCCTCGCCGACGGGCTTGATCTGGCGCTCAAGATCGCACAGGCCGTAATGGTTCACCTGCCCGCTGTTGGAGGTCAGCAGGCTGTCCCAGTCGACCTGGTCGATCAGGCTGTACCAGGTGAATCCCACGATCGGCACGCCGTCATTTTTAAGGCGCAACACGTTCGACCACTGCTGCTCCAGCCAGACCCGCGCATCTTTCTCGGTGCGGCCGTCGTCGCGGTTGTTGGTCTCGGTGTGCATGACCGGCAGGCGGTAGCGGTCGTAGTATTGCTTGGTGATGACGTAGTAGCCGAACATCTCGCAGACGAACATGCTGCCGTCCGGGTACACAATATGTTCGTTGGTCGCGTAGTAATCGTTTCCCATGATGCAGACTGCCTTGACGTTGCGGTCGAGGAAAAAATGGTATTCCTCGCGCGTCATGCCGTTGTCCATCAGGTATTCGTACATCGTGCCGCAGACGTCGTAGCCGTAGTTCAGGTCCAGCGCCAGAAACCGCAGCTCGTTGAGGTGATCGGCAACTTTCATCGCCGCTGGCTCGGCCGCATGGAAGTATTCGGACGATTCGCTCTGGATGAACCTGCTGTCGGGCTGGACTTTGGCGATGGCTTCGGTCGCCAGGATGTTCGCCTTGACCAGGTGCTTGGTGGCATTGACGAAGGCCGCGTCCGAAGACAGGCACTCGTTCCACATCCCGCGCCGCGCCGAGAAGTTGGCGGCGACGAAGATCTCATTGACTGGCGTATACAGCGTCACCCAAGGGAAACGTTGCGCAAACGCCTGCGCGTAGTCGGCAAACAGCGTGGGGAAGTCCGGGTTTTGGAAGTCGCCAATCCAGTCGGGCACGCCGAAATGGCACAGGTCGACGATCGGTTTGATGCCGAGGCGCCGCATTTCCCCGAAAACCTGATCGGAAAAATCCCAGTCAAACCGCCCCGGTCCGAGATGCGTGCGGTAATAAGGCGGGCCGTACCGCAGCACGCCGATGCCAAGTTCCTTGACCAGCGCCAGGTCTTCGCGCCAGCGGCCGTAATGGCCGGTCTTCTCCATTTCATCGACACGGTGGCGCGTGCCGTCGGGCAAGGCAATGACGGGATAGCTGTTCTCGATGCCGGTTGCAAAAAGAAACGGTTGCATGCGCGTTCCTTCGCCTCGCCATGAGCATCGCGCGTGGGGAGGCAGCCGCGCGCGAGGATATCTTACTTCACAATCGCCGCGGCGCTGCTGGCGCTCCCCTCTTCCTATTGCTTGCGGGCCGCCTGGTACAGCGGCGCAACAGCCGCCTGCATCCGGGTCAGTTCCGCGATGCGGGAATCGTTGGCTGGATGGGTCGACAAGAACTCCGGCGGACGCGCGCCGCTGCTCGCGGCGCCCATCTTCTGCCAGACGCTGACCGCTGCGGCCGGGTTGAAGCCGGCGCGCGCGGCAAGTTCCAGGCCGATCTTGTCGGCTTCAACTTCGTTCTTGCGAGAATTCGGTAATGTGAGCATTACATCGGCAACCTGGCCGGCCATCTTGGCCTGCGACTCGGTGCTTTGCAGGGCGCCGAGCACGACCGAACCAATCAGGTTCTGCGCCATTGCCTGCGATACTTTTTCGCGGCCATGTTCGCGCAGTGCGTGGGCGATCTCGTGGCCGACCACCATGGCGATTTCGTCGTCAGTCAGGTTCAGCGACTGGATAATGCCGGTGTAGACGGTAATCTTGCCGCCCGGAGCGCAGGAAGCGTTCAGTTCAGGCGAATTGATCAGCGCTACTTCCCAATTCCAGTTTGCCGCATCTGGCCGGAAGACCGGCGCCTGCTGTTGCAGGCGCGCGGCAATGCGCCGGACGCGTTCGTACTCGGCGCCCTGGGTGATGAGCTTGCCTGCCGCTCGTGCTTTCTCATTCTGCTCGTTGAAACTTACCTGCGCCATTTGTTCGAGTTGGGCGGCTGGAACAATCAGCAATTGCCTGCGGTCGACATCGACGGCGCCCGGGCTTGTGGTCGAGGCGCAGCCAGCCAGCGTGGCGATGGCGGAAACGATGAGGGCGTGTTTAATCAAGGTAAGTTTCATGGTGGCGGATGATTAGTGGACGGAGGAAGTTACAGCGTAGCCTTTTTCGGAGAGCTGCTCCGTGAGGCGCTCGATGTCGTAATCCGGGATCTGGGTGGCGTCGTCTTCCACCTCGACCGCCCTGGCCTCCACCTGCCAGTCGGTATTGGTTGCTTCCTCGGGGATGTTGCGGGTCTCCGGAACTGCGAGATACTGGAATTTGCCGTCCGTCTCGGCCCTGCGGTAGATATCCAAGCGCATGCTGAACTCCTATGAAAAGAAAGGCAGACCTCGCCATCCGATGTGCGGATCCGTTTCCTTACTTTGGAGAAGGCAGCCCGTTCTGTCTGTTAAGTCACCCACATTGACGGGTTATCGGCCCGGACCGGACCCGAGGATGCGGGCCGGCAGCAGCACGATGGCGCGCAGCAGTTCGAACACCGCTTCGACCCCGATGCCGATCAGGCGGAATGGCAGGGTCAGCAGCCAAGCGACCGGCCACAGCACCAGTGCCAGCAGCGCGAGCGGCCAGCACAGGAACAGTACAAGCAACCACACCAGGAAACTAAGCATTGCACACTCCGCAGGACAGGGAATCAATGTGCATACAGTACGGGAGCCGCCGCCCGCGGGCAACCGGCTTGCGACCGGCTGCATGTGAGAGCGACAAGCATGCAAAAAACAGGGATAGACGGCAAAGCCGCTTACTGGCCCAGGCAGATGATCTTGGTGGCGTATTCGTGGGCGTTTGGCTTTTTCTTGGTCGCCCAGTCGATGGCTTCCTGCGCTTGGGCAACGGTCATGACGGTCGCCTTTTCCTTGTTCTTGATAAAGGAAACGCCCTCGAATTTGCCGTCTTTGCCGCGCATTACTTTCGCAAACACGGGTGGCTTGGTGTCGCCGTCGCTGATCTTGTTCTGCTGGACGAGGTAACGCTGGTCGTTGTTTTCCATAACGGTCATGGCTTGGTAGCTGTCAAACCCGCATTTTACGGGCTGGCGGCGCCAAGCGACAGGAAAACGATGACGGCCGGCAGCCCGCCGGCCGTTATTTTTGCAGTTGCTTAAGCGCGGGCTACAGTGAGGTGAGCCGGGGCGGCCACCATGTCTTGCGCGACCGATACCCGCATCGTTGCCTCAAGCGAAGGCAGCGAGCCGCCGGCGCGGTAAGAGAAGCTGACTTGCACCACATCACCGGCCTTGACGGCAACCGGCGTCGCTACAGGCAAGCTCATGTAGTGGTTGAGCCAGTCAATCGTGCTGCCCTCTTCCTGGACGACGGCAAGAATGTTCTTGGTGATGAAGCGCAGCGAATTGACCGTGCCGCTCTTTTCCGCGACGAATTCGCCTTCCCATGCGATCTGCGGGTCGGTTGGCTGGCTGAAATCCATGATGCTGTAGACCGTTGGCGGCGCAAGCGCGACGGTGCCAGGGTGAATCACATTGGTTTCGTGGAACTGGACGATAGGGGCGAAGAAGCCCTCGAAATCGTACTCCACCTGCATCGGCTGGACCGCCATGATGGCCGCTTCCGGAAGAAACACCGGCAGCGGGCCGCCGAAACGCTCGAGGTAACGGATCTTGAACGCTTCGATCACCTGGACCTGCTTTTCGCGCAGCATGCCCACGTGGATCATTTCGCAGATGACGACGTCGACCGGCTCAGGCGGCAAATACTCGAAGGCATCGGCGTGGACGACTTCGACCTTATGCCCGTTCGGATTGCGCGCCATGTTCTTGCGCGCTTCCTTGACCATGTCCGTATTAAACTCAACGCAATAGACCTTGTCGGCCTTGGTGGCCGCAAACCACGACAGCACGCCGGTACCGCCGCCGAGTTCGAGCACTTTGTGTCCGGGACGGACGGCGTAGTGAATAGCCGACTTAAACCCGTGCATGCGGTTCTGGTCCATCAGCATATTGTGGTGGTAATGGACGGGAATAAACTGTCCCAGGTAACAGCTCTCGATTTCGCTTTCGTTCCGCATGGTTTTCCTTTTCGTTCCTGACGATGTGACGATGCCATTATCGACAACATCCACCCCGCCCCATGCGGCGAGGTGGGCAGTGTTTCCATGCCAGTTCGGGAATTGCCCGAACGAAACTACGGGGCGCGGCGGCCCTGCTTGCGGCGCGTGTTGATGGCCTTGGCGATGCGCGGCTTGTCCATGCGCTCGGCCAGCTGGGCGGCGCTTAAGCCATCGTCCCCTTTTAGCGAGGTATCCGCGCCAGCCTCCAGCAGGACGGCCACGGCGGAATCCTGCCCTTCCCGCGCTGCCATCATCAACGGCGTCAGGCCGCCGGGCGCGCGTGCATTGATAGCAGCGCCGCGGTCGATGAGGATGCGGGCGATATCGTCCGCGCCGCCTGCCGCTGCGTAATGAAGGGGGCTCCAGCCTTTGCGGTTGACTGCTGCACCGCGCTCGAGCAAAGCCAGCGCGGCCGGCTTGTTGCGCTTGAACGCGGCCATCATCAGCGCCGTGTTGCCATTAGGCGCGGCAAGTTCAGTTTCTACGCGAGGATCGGCCACCAACACCTTGAAAACATTCATCGAATCTTCGCGCAGCGCGATGATCAGGGCGGTCTCGCCACTGCGCGGGTCGCGCGCATTGACATCCACCCCCTTGTCGATCAGCGACTTGACGGCGTTAGCGTTATCGACCTGGACGACCCGGAAGAAGTCGGTCAGGTCGTCTGCGCTGGCCCCGCGCGCCATGCCCAGACACAAAGTGAGAAAGAACATGAAGTGTGTCAGGCGGCGCATTTTTAACATGAAGTCCTCAGCGTACGGCTTTGAATAGATTGAAGAAATTGTTCGTCGTCTGCTCGGCGACCTGGCTGAGCGGAACATCTTTCAGTGTCGCCAGGTACTCGGCAACGTGGCAAACGAAACCGGGCTCGTTCATCCGGCCGCGGTGTGGAACTGGGGCAAGGTAAGGCGAGTCTGTTTCGATCAGGATACGTTCCATCGGCACGGCGCGGGCGACTGCCTGCAGATCCTTGGCGCTCTTGAAGGTCACGATACCGGAGAACGAAATATAGAAGCCCATCTCCAGCGCGGCCTCGGCCACTTCTAGCGATTCGGTGAAGCAATGCATGACGCCGGCGACGCCACCCTTGTCGGTGCCTGCGCCCTCCTCGCGCATGATCCGGATGGTGTCTTCGCTGGCCGCCCTTGTGTGGATAATCAAAGGCTTACGCGTGATTCTTGAAGCTCTTATGTGGGTACGGAAGCGCTCGCGCTGCCACTCCAGGTCGCCTTCCAGGCGGTAATAATCGAGGCCGGTCTCGCCGATCGCGATGATTTTCGGGTGATTGGCCAGCTCGACCAGCTGGTCGACGGTAGGCTCGGGCGTATCCTCGTAGTCGGGGTGGACGCCGACGGAAGCGTAAATGTGGGGATACTGCTCGGCCAGCGCGAGCACTTGGGGGAAATCGGGCAGGTCGACGGAAACACAGAGTGCGTGGGTCACCCGGTTTTCGGCCATTTTGGCAAGAATCTCGGGCATCCGGGCCGCCAGTTCCGGGAAATTAATGTGGCAGTGGGAATCGATGTACATGGCGGTATTGTACGCGATCACCCGTGAGCGAATGGCGCGTGACCCGCGGCGAAATGGCGACCTCCGCCGGGGAGTTGCGGGGGCCGTAGGGCGGACAAGCACGAAGTGCGCCTCCGCCGAACTGGCCGGAACACCGCCGACGCGATTCTGGCCAACTCGGCGGAGGCGCCCCGTTGGGGCTTGTCCGCCCTAGGTGCCTTTAAGCGACGCGCTTGCCCAGGATGATCAAATCGCGCTCGACACCGTCCAGGTTCGCCACTTTTGGCAAATGCGCCCAGGTTTCAAAACCGTACTTCTTGAACAGCCCCAAACTCGGCGCGTTATGCCCAAAAATGAATCCCAGCAGGGTGTGAACGGCAATCTTCGGCGCGTGCGAGATCGCCTGCTCCAGGCAGTACCGCCCCAGACCCTTGCCGCGCCAGTCCTCGGCAATATATATCGACACCTCAGCCGTACCGGCATACGCCGGACGGCCATAAAAGTTCGAGTAAGACATCCAGCCTATCACCGGGCCGCTGTGATTCGCCTCATGAATCACCCACAACGGGCGCCGCGCCGGGTCGTGATCATCGAACCATTGCTGGCGCGACGCAACCGTCACGGGCTCCGTATCCGCGGTCACTTCGCGGGAAGCAATCGTGGAGTTGTAAATCTCGACAATGACAGGCAGGTCTTCAGGGCGTGCAACGCGGTGGACGAAAGACGGCATAAAAGAAGCTAAGGGGAATTAAAGGGTGTGGGTGGCGCGCGACGAACGCAGCGCGGCGCCAAGGATTTCTTCAATGCGCAGCTTCGCGCGCTGGCCCGCTTCGTCGTCGGGGAAATGCACGCCGATGCCCTGGGCCTTGTTGTTGTTGGCGCCAGCAGGCGTGATCCAGGCAACCTTGCCCGCGATCGGGTACTTGTTAGGGTCTTCCATCAGCGCCAGGATCAGGTAGATCTCGTCGCCGAGCTTGTAGGGCTTGGCGGTTGGGACGAACATGCCGCCGTTCTTCAAAAACGGCATGTAAGCGGCGTACAGTGCCGCCTTTTCCTTGATGGCAAGCGACAGCACCGATGGCCGCGGGATCAGCGGAGCGTTCGGGTCAGTTGGATTGCCAGTCATTCAAGTCCTTTCAAGCACAACATGCAGTGTAATCAAGCAGCATGTCCTCGACAAACAATTTCGCCGACAGGGGGTGATCGGCGACCGCGCGCCGTTCGTTCGCACCCTTGATCGCGCGCATCAGGTTCGCAGTGTGCACCTTGCCCGCCAGTACTGCAAGTTCCTTCTGGTAACGAGGGTAGTAGCGGATCTTGCCGGATAACTTATATGACAACAGATCGTAGAGCCAGCGTTGTTGCCACGATACCAATGCGGACAGGGGCGCCTTGCTCAGCTTGTCCGCAGCCTTGAGTGCGCCTTCCACGCCGGGACGGGCAAGCACCTGCAGCAGCGCCTCCATGTCTTCGCGGCTGCCCGACTCCGATTGGGCAAGCGCCGCCAGCGGCGCCCCGCCCTGCTCGCGCAGCCAGCTGTCGGCGTCGGCCAGGCCCTGCTCCTTCAGCCATGTCAGTGCGGCCGCCTGGTCCGGCATCGGCAGCGCAAACTTGCGGCAGCGCGACAGGATGGTCGGCAGCAGGCGATCGAGGCTGTTTGACGCAAGCAGGAACACCGTGCCCGGAGGCGGTTCTTCCAGCGTCTTGAGCAGCGCGTTCGACGCCGGCGTGTTGAGCGCCTCGGCCGGGTAGACCACGACCACGCGCAAACCTTGCCGGTGGGTCGAGATATTCATGAAGTCGGCCAGGTTCCGGATCTGTTCGATCTTGATTTCCTTGGACGGCGCCTTGGTCGACTTGGATTTCTTGCCGCTGTCGGCTTCCGCACCCTCTTCGCCCTCCGCGCCAGGCTCGTCTTCCAGCGCTTCCGGCCGCACGCGGCGGTAGTCGGGGTGGTTCTGCTGCTCAAACCATCCGCATGAGGCGCAGGCGCCGCAGGCGTGGCCATCGGCCCGCACGTTTTCGCACAGCAGCGACTGGGCGAAGGTTTCGATGAAGTCCGATTTGCCCGTGCCTTCAGCGCCGTAGAACAAGATGGCGTGCGGCATGCGCTCGCGCAACAGTTGCAGCTGCTCCCACGCCTGTGCATGCCATGGATAAAGTGGCTTCGCCATTACGCGACCAGCTTTCCAAGCACCTGGGCAAGGAAGGCGCGGGTTTCTTCAATACTGCGGGTCGAATCGACGACAACGATACGGTCGGGGAACTGCGCGGCGCGGCGCAGGTATTCCTTGCGGCATGCCGAAAAGAAGTCGGCCTGCTCCTGTTCGAACTTGTCGAGGGTGCGTGTTGCGTCCAGGCGCGCGCGGGCAACGTCGAGCGGCACGTCGAACAGCAAGGTCAGGTCCGGCTGAAGGTGCGGGTGCACCCAGTTTTCCAGCGCCTCAAGCTTGGCGCGGTCCAGGCCGCGGCCGCCGCCCTGGTAGGCGAAGCTGGCGTCGGTAAAGCGGTCCGACAGCACCCAGTCGCCGCGCGCGAGGCCAGGAGCAATTACCTGCGCGATATGCTCGCGCCGGCTGGCGAACATCAGCAGCGCTTCCGTTTCCAGATCCATCTTTTCATGCAGCAGCAGGTCGCGCAGCTTTTCGCCGACGGCGGTGCCACCCGGTTCGCGCGACGACACCACCGTCTTGCCGCGCGACGCGAGGTAATCGGCAACAAAACCGATGTGGGTGGACTTGCCGGCGCCGTCGATGCCTTCAAAGCTGATGAACTTGCCCGGAACTGCTTTACTGTGGGTCATGAAACGCGACGCCTATCGTTGGAATTTGTTCACTGCGCGATTATGGTCGGGCAGGTTGTCGGAGAACTGGCTGCTGCCATCTCCGCGCGATACGAAATACAGCGCTTCGGTCGTGGCCGGCCCAAGCGCAGCGGCAAGCGATTTCTCGCCCGGCAGTGCGATCGGGGTCGGCGGCAAACCTGCGCGCGTATAGGTATTGTAAGGGGTATCCGTTTCGAGATCCTTCTTGCGGATGTTGCCGTCAAACTTCTGGCCGATGCCATAGATGACGGTCGGATCGGTCTGCAGCATCATGCCGCGCTTGAGGCGGTTGACGAACACCGCGGCGATCATCGGGCGCTCCGACTCCTTGCCGGTTTCTTTTTCGACGATCGACGCCATCACCAGCGCCTGGTACGGCGTCGTGTAGGGCAGCCCTTCCGCGCGCTTTTCCCACGCGGCGTTCAGCTTGGCCAGCAAGGTGGAGTGCGCCTGCTTGTAGATCGTCAGGTCGCTCGCGCCTTTGGCGAACAGGTAGGTATCCGGGAAGAACAGGCCTTCTGGCGCCTTGTACTCAGACGAAATCTTTGCCATCAGCTCAGCGTCCGACAGCTTTGCCGTGTCGTGGCGCAAGCCCTTGTTGCTGGCGACGGCTTCGCGCATCTGGCGGAACGTCCACCCCTCAATGATGGTCAGCGACTCTTGCGCAAATTCGCCGCGCACCATCTGGTCGATCAGGCCGCGCGGCGTGGTGTTCGGTTTCAGCTCGTACGAGCCGGCTTTGATCTTGCCGCTTTTCTGCGTCACGCGCGCCAGCATCGACAGCATGAACGGATTGACCGGCACCCCGGCGGCCGAGATTTCTTTCGCCGCCGCGCCCACCCCGCTACCCGGCAGCACAGTAAAGGGAATCGACTCCGCCTGGGTGGTGATGGGCTGCTTGGCCCAATAGCTGAAACCGCCGAGCGCGGCAGCCACGATAAGGATCGCTGCGATTACTACTTTTTTTATGAACGACATACCCGATCCCTTGGTTTTGCGCGGCTTCCGGCGCGATTTTCTCGACATCTTTATAATGAGCCCGTAATGATAAAGCTTTAATCGGCAAACAAATGAATAATATAAACAGTTGGAACGACTATCTCGCTGCAAACGGCGCCCCTGTACTTACGCCTGACCAGCTCGCCAATGGCTTCGTTGCCGTGGTCACCGGCCAGGACATCATCGCCGTCACCGGCGAGGACGCCGCCAGCTTCCTGCACGGACAACTTACTAACGACGTCGAGCACCTCGGCAAGGCCGAAGCGCGCCTTGCCGGCTACTGCTCGCCAAAGGGCCGCTTGCTTGCAAGCTTCCTCATGTGGCGCAACGCCGACTCCATTTTTCTGCAAGTGCCGTCGGAACTGCGTGCTGCACTGCAAAAACGCCTGTCGATGTTTGTTCTTCGTGCAAAGGCCAGATTATCCGATGTGTCCGCCGATACTGCAAACTCCGTAACGCTGGGAATCGGCGGCGCCAACGGCCGCGCCGCGCTCCAGCAAGTGCTTGGCGACTTGCCTGCCGCGCCCTACACCCGCATCGACCACGCGCTTGGCACCGTCATCCGCGTCGCCGACGCCTTTGGCGCACCCCGCTATCAATGGCTGACCTCGCCGGACACCGCGCGCGAACTCCTGCCCGCACTGGGGGCAACACTGGCTTTCGGCGGAAGTGACGCCTGGCGCCTGTCGGACATCCACGCGGGTATTCCGCAGATTACGCTCAAGACCCAGGAACAGTTCGTACCCCAGATGGTGAACTACGAACTGATCGGCGGCGTCAATTTCAAGAAAGGCTGCTACCCGGGACAGGAAATCGTCGCGCGCAGCCAATACCTGGGCAAGCTCAAGCGCCGCACCGCGCTCGCCACCATCGACAGCCCTGACGCTGCCGCGGGCGACGAAGTGTTTGACGTCGCCGATCCCGACCAGCCCTGCGGCATGATCGTCAACGCGGCGGCCAATGGCGCAGGCGGGGTTGACGCCCTGGTCGAACTGAAGCTCGCTGCGCTGGAGCAAGGCGACATCCGCCTCGGCTCCGCCGCCGGCGCCCCGCTGCGCTTCAAGCCGATGCCCTACGCGCTGGACGCGCTCGACCTGTAGCCGCGATGCGCGACCTCTATATCTATTACAAGGTGGGCGAACAGCACGCCGACGCCCTCGAACTGCGCCTGCGCATCATGCAGGCCGAGCTGGGCGCGCTGACCGGCGTGTACGGCGAGATCAAGCGCCGCCCCGGCAGCCGCGACGGACTGCAGACGTGGATGGAAATCTACGCGGGAACCGGCGACGGCTTTGATGCAGCCCTGGCCGCTGCCGAGCGCGATGCCTCACTATCGGAACTGATCGAAGGCGAACGCCGCACCGAAGTCTTTATGGATCTAAGCCCATGTGCCTGATTGTTTTCGCCTGGCAGGTTATCCCCGGCGTGCCGCTGATTGCCGCCGCCAACCGCGACGAGTTCTATGACCGCCCGGCCACGGCCGCCGACAACTGGCCAGAAGCCCCGCACGTGATCGCCGGGCGCGACCTGAAGGCCGGCGGCACCTGGATGGGCGTTGCGCAAGAAGGCCCGAATGGCGCGCGGTTTGCCGCCATTACCAATATCCGGGGTCCGCAGGAACGGCGCACCGATGCGCCGTCGCGCGGTGCGTTGGTGGCCGATTACCTCGCTGGGGAAATGACGGCAGCGGAATATATCGCGCATATCGCCAACGGCAGCGACGCCTACAACGGCTTCAACCTGGTGCTGGGCGACAGCGAGAGCCTGTTCTGGTACTCCAACCGCGGCGCCGAAGACGTGCGCAATGGAAAGCAGCTGGAGCCGGGCATTTATGGCGTGTCGAATGGCTTGCTCGATGCACCGTGGCCGAAGGTCGTCAGGACCAAGGCGCAGTTTGCGAGCCTGCTGTGCCAGGGTGCACCGGAAGACGCCTACTTTGAAATGCTGGCCGACACGACCCGCGCGCCAGATGCGCGCCTGCCCGATACCGGAATTGCGCTCGACCTGGAGCGCCAATTGTCTGCGGTATGCATCGAAACCCCGGGCTACGGTACCCGGACGTCGACGGTGGTGAAGTTGTACTCCAATGCACCGGCAGAGCTGCACGAGCGCGTAATCCAATAAACCCGTAGGGCGGATAAGGCGAACGCCGCATCCGCCGGGTTGGCCTCTACAGTTTCGACCTCAGCATCTCTCGCACATGCGGCGTTGCCGCGTACGGGTCGCCCGGATTCCTCTGATGCACAATCGCATCCATCCGTTCCGCGACATTGCCCAGCGCTCCAGGGTGCGAATAGATATAAAACTGTCCGTCGCGCACCGCGTCGAAGGTCATCTGCGCCACCTGCGCCGCCGTCACCTTGCCCGACTCAACCGCCTTCACGGTCAGCGCCTGCGCAGCCAGCTGGCTCGCCGTCGGCGCCGCTTCCATCCTGACGTCATCAGGCCGGTTCCGGTGCGACTGGCTGATGCCGGTCGGCACAAAGTACGGACACAGCACCGACGCGCCAATCGGCGCATCAACCAGCTGCAAGTCGTGGTACAGCGACTCCGACAACGACACCACCGCATGTTTCGAGACGTTATATACACCCATCGCAGGCGCGTTCAGCAGTCCCGCCATTGACGCGGTATTCACGATATGTCCTTCGAACTGCGCATCGCGTTTCGCACACTCAAGCATCAGGCGGGTAAAGATGCGCACACCGTGGATCACGCCCCACAGGTTAACGCCCAGCACCCATTCCCAGTCGGCCTCGCTGTTCTCCCAGACCAGCCCGCCTGCACCCACGCCAGCGTTGTTAAACACCAGGTGCACCGCGCCGAAGCGCTCCATTGCCGCGTCGGCCAGCGCCTGCACCTGTTCGCCCTTGCGCACGTCGCAGCGCATGGCCAGCACTTGCGCGCCCTGCCCTTCCAGCTCGCTGCGCGCACGGTCGAGCGCGTCCTGCTGCACGTCCGCCAGCACAATCTTCATGCCGAGCCCGGCCGCAACATGTGCGAACTCGCGGCCCAGGCCGCCCGCTCCGCCGGTGATGACGGCGACCTTGCCGGCGAAGTTCTTCATCAGGTCAACTTGACGAGCTGTTTACCGAAATTGCGTCCCTGCAGCAAGCCAATGAATGCTTCAGGCGCCGCCGCCAGGTTGGGCGCAACCGTTTCGCGGTATTTGAGCTTGCCGGTTCCAACCAGCATGCCCAGCTCGGCGAGCCCCTGCGGCCAGAACTCCATGTGCTCGGTCACGATGAAACCGCGCAACGTCATGCGATTGGTCAGCAAGAATCGCGTATTGCGCAGCGGGGTTTCTTCGCCGTTGTAGCCGGCGATCAGGCCGCACAGCGCAACCCGTGCAAAGGCATTGGTTTGCGACAGCGCGCGGTCGAACACTTCGCCGCCGACGTTTTCAAAGATGCCGTCGATACCGTTTGGCGCGGCGGCCAGCAGGTCGGCCTTCAGGTTGCCTGCCTTGTAGTCGACGCAGGCGTCAAAGCCCAGTTCGTCCACCACATAGGCGCACTTTTCCGGTCCGCCGGCAATGCCGACCGCGCGGCAGCCGCGCAGCTTGGCCAGCTGGCCGACCGCGCTGCCGACCGCGCCGCTGGCCGCCGTGACCACCACGGTTTCGCCCGCTTTAGGCGCGATGATCTGGTTCAGGCCGTACCAGGCAGTCATGCCGGGCATGCCGACGGCGCCCAGGTAAGCCGACAGCGGCACGTGCGTGGTGTCGACTTTGCGCAGGTTACGGCCGTCATCGATGCCCATCTCCGCCCAACCCATCATGCCCACGACCTTGTCGCCGACGGCTAATTTGGGATTGTTCGACGCCACCACTTCGCCGGCGGTACCGCCGATCATGGTCTCGTCGAGCGGCTGCGATGCGGCATAGCTTTTCGCTTCGCTCATGCGCCCGCGCATGTAAGGGTCGAGCGACAGGTAGTGGTTGCGCACCAGGACTTCGCCCGCCTTCAGTTCAGGGAGCGAAGCAGTTTCGATGCGGAAGTTTTCCGGCAGGACCGTGCCTTTGGGACGCGAAGCCAGGACGATGCGTTGATAAGTCGTAGTCATGATTTATACCGCTGAGACACCGCCATCGACCGCGAGGGTCTGGCCAGTGATGTGTTTGCCAGCATCGGATGCGAACAGCACCGTTGCGCCTTTGAGATCTTCGTCGTCGCCAATCCGCCCCAGCGGCGCGCCGCGCGCCAGCTTGTTGACGCCGATTGCATCGAGCAGGCCCTTGGTCATCTTCGAGGGGAAGAATCCAGGCGCGATCGAGTTGACTGTGATGTTGTAGCGTCCCCATTCACCGGCCAGCGTGCGCGTGAAGTTGATGACGGCGGCCTTGGAGGTATTGTAGGCCAGCGTCTGCATCGTGCCGGCCGGGTTGCCGGCCAGGCCGGCGATCGAGGAGATGTTGATGATGCGGCCGTACTTCCGCGGGATCATCGACAGCTTGCCGACCGCCTGGCTCACCAGGAAAATGCCGCGGATGTTCAGGTTCATGACCTTGTCCCACGCTTCGACCGGATGGTCTTCGGCGGGCGAACCCCAGCTGGCGCCCGCGTTGTTGACGAGGATGTCGATGTGGCCCAGGCGCTCGATGGCCTGGCCGACCAGCGCCTGCACCTGCTCGTCCTGCGACAGGTCGGCGGCGATTGCGGAGGCGTCGATGCCGCGCGACTTCAGGTGGGCGCAGGCCTCATCCAGCTCGGACTGCTTGCGCGACGAGATGACGACCTTCGCCCCCATTTCGCCCAGCGCTTCGGCCATCTGCAGGCCCAGCCCGCGCGAGCCGCCGGTAACCAGCGCGGTCTTGCCGGCCAGCGAGAACAGTTCCTGGACGGTGCGCATCATGCGTGGTAATCCATGCACTGGCGCTCGGCGCGGACCGCGCCGATGAACGGCTTGACCGCAACGTGGACCGGGTGGTCGGCGTAGGCGTCGAGCGACTCCTTGCTGTCGAATTCGGAATACAGCACGATGTCGTAGGTCGCTTCGAGCCCGGGCTCGGGCAGCTTGACTTCAAACTTCAGCGTGCCCGGAACCAGGTTCGCGCAGCTATCCAGTTTCTGCTTCATTTTCACTGCGTTGGCGGCCTTATCGGCGCCTTCGGCAAAGTCCTTCAGTTTCCACATTACGATGTGCTTGATCATCTTGTTCTCCTCTCAGACCACTTCGAACAGGCCAGCCGCACCTTGGCCGCCGCCGATGCACATCGTCACCACCACATACTTGACGCCGCGGCGCTTGCCTTCGATCAGCGCGTGGCCGACCAGGCGGGCGCCCGACACGCCGTAAGGATGTCCAACGGCGATCGCGCCACCATTGACGTTGAGGCGGTCCATCGGAATGCCCAGCCGGTCGGCGCAGTAAAGCACCTGCACCGCGAAGGCCTCATTCAACTCCCACAGGCCGATGTCGGCGACCGACAGGCCGGCCTTCTGCAGCAGCTTGGGCACAGCGAAGACCGGGCCGATGCCCATTTCATCCGGCTCGCAACCGGCCACGGCGAAACCGCGGAAGATGCCCAGCGGCTGCAAGCCCTTCGCTTCGGCGGCGCGGCCGCTCATGACGACGGCAACCGATGCGCCGTCGGAAAACTGGCTGGCATTGCCGGCGCTGATGACGCCTCCAGGCACTGCCGTACGAATCTTGGAGACCGCTTCCAGCGTCGTGTCCGCGCGAATGCCCTCGTCGGCCGAAATAGTCACTTCGCGGCTCAGCAACATGCCCGATGCCTTGTCGGCCACGCCCATGACGGTAGTCATCGGCACGATCTCGGCGTCAAACTTGCCGGCTGCCTGGGCGTTGGCGGCGCGCTGCTGGCTTTGCACGCCGTATTCATCCTGGCGGTCGCGGCCGATGTTGTAGCGCCTGGCGACCGTCTCGGCGGTTTGCAGCATTGGCCAGTACAGCTCGGGCTTGTTCTGCTTGAGCCAGGTTTCGGCCAGCATGTGGGTGTTCATCTCTTGCTGTACGCAGGAAATCGATTCGACGCCGCCGGCTGCGTAAATCTCGCCCTCGCCGGCAATGACCCGCTGTGCGGCCAGGGCGATGGTCTGCAGGCCGGACGAGCAGAAACGGTTGACCGTCATGCCCGCCGTGGACACCGGGCAGCCGCCGCGAATGGCGATCTGGCGCGCAATGTTAGCGCCGGTTGCGCCTTCCGGATTGGCGCAACCGATCAGCACGTCTTCGACCTCGCCCGGCTCGATGCCCGCGCGCGCAATGGCAGCCTGCAGCACATGGCCGCCCAGGGTGGCGCCGTGCGTCATGTTGAATGCGCCTTTCCACGATTTGGCCAGGCCGGTGCGGGCGGTCGATACGATGACGGCGTCTAACATTGATGTCTCCTGATTGGGTGTGGGAACGCCGTTGCGGCGCAATGATCGATACGAGAATAGCACAATTTAGTACGGTCGTTCGCAAATTGTTGAGGGCGACAATATCCTCCCGGGATACTTGTAAGCTTTGCGTAAGTTTGAAGCAAGAATGACGTAAGTTTAACGGCCCACACTCCGTGTCAGTCGAAGAAGTATCGGCTAATCCGATGACACTAAATATATACACGGAGACAAACATGGCAATCACACCCGGCATGACCGCCGACGGACGCAAGGTAACCCCTACGTCGACGGCGATGACCAAGGAAGAACGCAAGGTCATCTTTGCATCTTCCCTCGGTACCGTTTTCGAATGGTACGACTTCTACCTGTACGGGGCGCTCGCGAGCATTATCGCCAAGCAGTTCTTCGTTGGCGACCCGACCACCACCTTCATCTTCGCCCTGCTGGCATTTGCCGCAGGCTTCATCGTGCGTCCGTTCGGCGCACTGGTGTTCGGCCGCCTCGGCGACATGATCGGCCGCAAGTACACCTTCCTCGTCACCATCCTGATCATGGGCGCATCGACCTTCCTGGTCGGCCTGCTGCCTAGCTACGCGCAGATCGGCATCGCGGCGCCTATCATCCTGGTCTCGCTGCGCATCCTGCAGGGCCTGGCGCTGGGCGGCGAATACGGCGGTGCTGCAACCTACGTGGCCGAACACGCTCCGGAAGGCAAGCGCGGCTTCTTCACCTCGTTCATCCAGACCACCGCGACCCTGGGCCTGTTCCTGTCGCTGCTGGTCATCCTGGGCGTACGTACCGCGATGGGCGAAGAAGAATTCACCGCCTGGGGCTGGCGCATTCCGTTCCTGGTATCGGTCCTGCTGCTGGGCATCTCCGTGTGGATCCGCCTGTCGATGAATGAATCGCCGGCATTCGCCAAGATGAAGGCCGAAGGCAAAACCTCGAAAGCCCCGCTGAGCGAAGCTTTCCTGAAGCCGAAAAACGCCAAGATCGTCTTCCTGGCACTGGTTGGCCTGACCATGGGCCAGGCGGTAGTCTGGTACACCGGCCAGTTCTACGCCCTGTTCTTCCTGACCCAGACCCTGAAAGTGGACCTGGCCACCGCCAACATCATGGTTGCGGTGTCGCTGGCGCTGGCTACCCCGTTCTTCATCGTGTTCGGCATGCTGTCCGATAAGATCGGCCGCAAGATGATCATCCTGGGCGGTTGCCTGATCGCTGCACTCACCTATTTCCCGATCTTCAGCGCGCTGACCCACTACGCCAACCCTGCCTTGGAATCCGCACTGAAGAATTCGCCAGTGGTTGTGATCGCTGATCCCGCAGCCTGCAAATTCCAGTTCGACATGACCGGCACCAAGAAATTCCCGGCATCGTGCGACATCGCCACGCGTATGCTGACAGCCGCATCGGTCAGCTATACCAAGGTCGACGCACCAGCCGGTTCGGTAGCCCGCATCAAGATCGGCGACAAGGAATACAGCTCGTTCAACGCCAGCATGACGCCTGACGGCCTGAACTTCGACGACGCCAGCAAGGCGCGCGAAACGGCGCTGAAGACCGAAGTGGGCGCCGCGATCAAGGCCGCAGGCTATCCGGCGAAGGCTGATCCCGAGCAGATCAACAAGCCGATGGTGGTGCTGCTGCTGTTCATCCTGGTGATCTACGTGACGATGGTGTACGGCCCGATTGCAGCGATGCTGGTAGAGATGTTCCCGACCCGCATCCGCTACACCTCGATGTCCCTGCCGTACCACATCGGTAACGGCTGGTTCGGGGGCCTGCTGCCGACCACGGCCTTCGCGCTGGTGGCATTTAAAGGCGACATCTACTACGGCCTGTGGTACCCGATCATCGTGGCGCTGATCACCGTGGTGATCGGTATGCTCTTCGTGAAGGAAACCAAAGACAACGACATTTACGCTGCTGACTAAGCGTTTCACCGTTGGACATCAATGCCGCTAGCGATAGCGGCATTTTTTTTGGCTATGCCACCGTTAAGTGTGGAGGCGCTACACCCTCGTCGTTCCCGCGCACGCGGGAACCCATACGGAAGACGATCAGTAATAAAGCGATTCGACCTCCAGCGCATACATAGTAGGGGTTCCCGCTTTTGCGGGAAGTCGGGTCCGCCAGTGGCGGGCACGACGTGTTGAATTCCATAACTAACGGTGACATAGCCTTTTTTTGCCTGAGCACCCGGTACATGCGCCCACGCCGCGCCAATTGTCCATAATTTGATCTAGTTCATTGAGCCATCTTTGTTAAATGCATGACTATTGATGCAACGCACCACGCGACAACATCACCGACAAAGAAAGCAAAAAATGAAACGTACCTGCCTGTCCCTGTCCATCCTGCTGGCATTTGGGGGCGCAAGCACGGCCAGCCACGCGGCCGAAACGGCAGCTGCCGGGATTCCCACTGTAGTGATCTCGGCCAAGCTGCTGGAAAGCTACCCTTACCGTATGGAGGCAAGCAGCGACAGCGCTGGCTTGCTAGCCAGTACGCCTGGCTTTGCCACCGCGGCGAGCGGCGGTGTCTCTGGCTTCCCGGTGGTAAACGGGCTGGGTGACGACCGCCTCAAGATTCGCATCGGGGCGATGGAAGTCACCGCCGCCTGCGCCAATCACATGAACCCGCCGATGTCCTACATCGATCCGAAACAGGTGCAGGCGATCGAACTGACCGCTGGCGTCACGCCGGTGAGCAACGGCGGCGACAATATCGGCGGCACCATCAACATCAGCACCGCGACGCCGGTATTCGCCAAACCGGGCGCCGGCCTGCGTACCGAAGGCAGCGTTTCGCTGACCACCCGCAGCGTTAACAACACCATCTCCGTGGGCGCCAGCGGCGCCGTTGCGAGCGAGCAGTTCAGCTTCTCGTTCGACGGCGCGCGGGCAAAGGCCGACAGCTACAAGGATGGCAGCGGCCGCACCATTCTCGCAAGCATGTACAAGAGCACCAACCTTGGCGTCACGCTCGGCTACCGGCAGGACGGCCACCGACTGACGCTGCGCGCCGGTACCCAGGAGATTCCGTACCAGGGCTTTCCGAACCAGTACATGGACATGACGGACAACACCGCCAACCACGCCAGCCTGGCCTACGAAGGCCAGTATGACTGGGGCCAGCTCGATGCCACCACCTACTGGCAGCAGACCGACCACAAAATGGGGTTCTTCACGCCCGAACGCACAGGCAAGATGCCGATGGTGACCGAAGGCCGCGACCGCGGCTACACGATCCGCGCCACCCTCCCCCTGGGCGGCGAGCAGCTCATGCGCTTTGGCCACGAATACCATCGCTTCGCGCTGCAGGACTATTGGCCCGCGGTGGCCGGATCAGCGATGATGGGGCCGCAAACCTATGTCAACATCAATGATGGCGAGCGCACCCGCCTGGCGCTGTATGCCGAAGTCGTCAACCATTTCGGCCAGGAGTGGATCACCCAGCTGGGCGCGCGCACTGAGCGCGTCCATACCGATGCGGGCGACGTCCAGGCCTATGCCAACAACATGATGAACGCGGCTGATGCAGCGGCGGCCACTGCCTTCAACGCGCGGTCGCGCCGGCAAAGCGACGCCAACCTTGACCTGACCGCCACGGCGCGCTACCAGCCGGGCCCCGGTTTCGACCTGGACTTCGGCTTCGGCCGCAAGACCCGCTCGCCCAACCTGTATGAGCGCTATGCATGGGGCCGCGGCGTGATGGCCATGACGATGACGAACTGGTTCGGCGATGGCAACGGCTATGTCGGCAATATCGACCTGAAGCCCGAATCGGCGAATACGCTGAGCGCCACCGTGCACTGGCACGGGACCGAGCGCGACAGCTGGTTCGTCAAGCTGGCGCCCTACTACAACCGGGTCAGCGACTACATCGATGTCGATACGGTAGGCAGCTTCAACCCCTACAAGTCGGCGCAGGCGAAGGGCGCGCTGCTGCGCTTCGCCAACCACGACGCCACCTTATACGGCGCCAACCTGTCATGGAAAGCCCCGATCGCGCGCACCGCGCTGCTGGGCGAGTTAAACCTCACTGGCAACGCATCGCTCACGCGCGGGAAGCGAAACGATGAAGGCGTGCTCTATCGGATGATGCCGCCAAACATGCTGCTCGCACTTGAGCAGCGCGACGGCCCGTGGAACAGCCAGCTCGAAGTCAAGGCGGTCGCAGCGAAAGACCGCGTCGACCAGCGCCGGCTGGAGCCTCGCACCGCTGGCTACGCCCTGCTCAACGCACGCACCGCCTATCAGTGGAAAAACGGCTTGCTGCTGACGCTTGGCATCAGCAACTTGCTCGATAAAACCTACAGCGATCCGCTGGGCGGGGTGTACCTGACTGGCCTCGCGGCTGACAAAGGGGCGCTGACCAGCCTGACAGCTCCTGGCCGCTCATTCGACATTGGCGCCTCCCTGCGCTTCTGATCGGGTCGCCGAACCAATCCGCCTGCATCCCATCCAGACGCCCGGGCATACGCCGGGCCACATGAGTGTGTTGATGGAGTCGCTTGGGGAAAGTGCGATTTACCTGGGCGACCTGTGCCATCACCCGCCTCACTTTGAACATCTTGATTGGATCAGCAGCTTTGAGACCGATCCGCAGGTGACGCTGGAATCCCGCGCGCGGCTATTTGAAATGGCGGTTCAAAAGGCTGCGCTGGTGATATGCCCGCACGCGACATATCCGGGCATGGGCCGCGTGCGGCGTGTTGCGGGTGGATATGCCTGGAAAGCCGCAGGCGGCGCAAGCAATGGCGGATGACGGGCTACGCCCTCTTCCGCCCTACCGGCCCCGACACGATCCCATCCCGGAACCGTAGGGTGGATAAGCGTGTATAGCCGGGACACATAGTGAACACATGTCGGGAGACATGGTGAACACCTTTTATGATCATCGTTTTGCCACCTTGGGGAGCAGACGATGCCTTGGAAGGAGAGTTCACAAA
>NZ_JAJHPV010000011.1 GCF_020831365.1 Massilia agrisoli | reverse complement strand
CCCACCTGTGTCGGTTTGCGGTACGGTCTCGTATGACTGAAGCTTAGAGGCTTTTCTTGGAACCACTTCCGATTGCTTCGCAGCACAAGGCCGCTCGTCCCACTCCCTTGAATTACGCACCCGGATTTGCCTAAGTGCCTTCTATGAAGCAGAAACTGACTATTCCAACAGTCAGACAACCTTCCGCGATCCGTCCCCCCATCGCATCATACGACGGTGCAGGAATATTAACCTGCTTCCCATCAGCTACGCATCTCTGCCTCGCCTTAGGGGCCGACTCACCCTGCTCCGATGAACGTTGAACAGGAAACCTTGGGCTTACGGCGTGGGGGCTTTTCACCCCCATTATCGCTACTCATGTCAGCATTCGCACTTCTGATACCTCCAGCATCCTTTACAAGACACCTTCGCAGGCTTACAGAACGCTCTCCTACCATATAGATCAAGTGATAAATCACGAGAAATATATCCGCAGCTTCGGTGACTGGCTTAGCCCCGTTACATCTTCCGCGCAGGACGACTCGATCAGTGAGCTATTACGCTTTCTTTAAATGATGGCTGCTTCTAAGCCAACATCCTGACT
>NZ_JAJHPV010000010.1 GCF_020831365.1 Massilia agrisoli | reverse complement strand
CGCGGGTCTGTGGCATTGGGCCGTCAGCTGCCGAGCAAACCAGGATCGCGCCGTCCATCTGCGCTGCACCGGTAATCATGTTCTTGATGTAGTCGGCGTGGCCTGGGCAGTCAACGTGCGCGTAGTGACGGTTTGCGGTCTCGTACTCGACGTGTGCGGTGTTGATGGTAATGCCGCGTGCTTTTTCTTCTGGTGCTGCATCGATCTGGTCGTAAGCTTTTGCTTCGCCGCCGAATTTCTTCGACAGAACGGTAGCGATTGCAGCCGTCAGGGTGGTCTTGCCGTGATCAACGTGTCCGATGGTACCGACGTTGACGTGCGGCTTGGTCCGTTCGAATTTACCTTTTGCCATTTTAGACTCCTAACGATTTTTTAAGATTACCCAGGCACGCCTTGTGACGCCCAGCCTGACTGTCCGATTTGAATTTACTGCTGACTTACCCGAATACTGAATTCTGGTGCCCTTTACGTGGATTGAACACGTGGCCTCTCCCTTACCAAGGGAGTGCTCTACCACTGAGCTAAAAGGGCTATTATGTTGCGATGTAACTCGTGCATTGCAGAATCACTGGAGCGGGTGAAGGGAATCGAACCCTCGTCGTAAGCTTGGAAGGCTTCTGCTCTACCATTGAGCTACACCCGCGAGGTACTTCACACCGCCAACAATTTTCCTACAATATCTTGGTGGAGGGGGCTGGATTCGAACCAGCGTACTCATAGAGAACAGATTTACAGTCTGTCGCCTTTAACCACTCGGCCACCCCTCCGCGAGGAACCGCAGAGTATGAAGCAAGGTCAAAACATTGTCAACAAAATTTGCGGAATGTTTTCCGCGCTTTCGCTGTCGTCTTGCTTCGGGGCGTGATTGTAACCGCACCGGCTGCAAGAGCGCAAGAGTAGTTTGTTGTGGCATGTTTTTTTCGCGCCGGCGACTGTTTCGCCGGTAAAAAATATTGCCCGCGGAACGTGGCGCAAAGGCCACAGCGCGATTTTGCAGGAACGAGAACGTGAACGCACCCGCCTTACCGTGGCGCCGCTTGCTGGCCGCAAACCTGTGGTTCGCCATCGCCTACCTGGCCGCGGGATGGCTGGGCCTGCTGTTGGCGATTCCGCCGGGCTACGCGTCGCCGCTGTCGCCCGCGGCCGGCATCGGCATCGCGGTACTGGCCAGCGCCGGCTGGCGCCTGCTGCCGGGGCTGGCCGTCGCCGCGGTCATGCTCGGGCTGCCGCTTTCCTACCCCGGCGCGCCGCCGATCGGCCCGCCAGGCGTGCTGCCGGCCGTGCTGCTGGCCGCCGCCGCCGTCATCCAGGCCGCGGTCGGCGCGGCCATCGTGCGGCGCCATCTCGATCCGGCCATCGCGTCCGGGCGCGACGTGATGCGCTTTTTGCTGATGGCGCCGCTGGTGTGCTGCCTGCGCGCCAGCCTCGGCCTGTCGGCGCTGGCCTGGATGGACGTGCTGCCGCACGACGCCATCGGCGCCGCCTGGCTGACCTGGTGGGTGGGCGACACCGCCGGCGTGCTGGTGGCCGCGCCGCTGGCGTGGGTGGTGGCGGGCGAGCCGCGCGCGCTGTGGCGGCGCCGCCGCGCGCTGGTGGCGGTGCCGCTGGTGCTGGCCGCCGGCGCCTTCATCGGCATCTACCGCCAGTCGCTCGAATGGGAGCAGGCGCAGCAGTTGCAGGCTTTCCGCATGAAGGCGCAGGAGGTCGGCCAGCTGACCCAGTCGGCGCTGGCCGAACATGAACGCTTCCTCAGCGCGATGGCGCGCGCGCTCGACACCACGGGCGCCACCGTCGCGCCGCGCGGCTTCTCGCCCGCCGCCCGCACCTACCTGATGCAGCGCCCGGAAGTACTGGCCATGGGCTGGCTGCCGCGGGTTCCCGACCGCGAGCGCGACGCGCTGGAAAACTGGGCCAGCAGCTTCTACCGTTCGCCGTTCACGATCATCGACGTGGGCGCGGACAGCGTCCCGCACCTTGCCGCGCGCCGCCCGGTCTACTACCCTGCCCTGGTGGTCGAGCCGGACGCCCGCACGCTGATGCTCGGGCGCGACTTCATGTCCGAGCCCAGGCGCGCCGAAGCGCTCGGGCGCGCATTGGCCACCGGCCAGCCGGTCGCCACCGCGCCGGTACGGGTCAGCCAGGGCCGCACCCTGGCCATCCACCTGCTGCAGGTTGCCGCCGCCCAGGGCAAGCCGGGGCCGCCACCCGGGGTGCTGGTGCTGACCGTCGAGATCGACCGCCACCTCGCGCAAGCGCTGCAGCAGGCGGCGTTTCCCGAGCTGCTGTCTGCCTTCAGCGACACCACACCTGGCGCCGCACCGACGCCCATGCTCGACAGCATCGGGCGCTCATGGCGCGAGGTGGACTACCGCAAGCAGCTGAGCTTCGGCGGACGCTCCTACCTGCTGCGGCTGGCGCCCACGCCGGCCTACCTGCAGGCCAATACCGGCTGGCAAAGCTGGTTCGTGCTGACCGGCGGCCTGCTGCTGACCGGGCTGCTGGGCGCGCTGCTGCTGGTGGTCAGCGGCGAGCGCGCCCAGATCAAGGCGCAGGTGCGCGACAGCACCGCGCGGCTGCGCGAGCGCGAAGCGCGCCTCGAAGCCATCCTCGACAACGCGGCCGACGCCATCATCACGGTCGACCACAGCGGCAAGCTGTTGTCGGGCAATGCGGCCGCCGGCGTGCTGTTCGGCCATGCGCCCGACCAGCTGCCCGGCATGGGCCTTGACCGGCTGCTCGACCTGCCCGAGGGCGACGTGCACAGCGTGCTGCTGCGCCTGGCGCGCAGCGACGCCAGCGAGCGCGAACTGGCCGGCGTGGCGCGCACCGGCGCCCGCTTCCCGCTGTCGATCTCGGTCAGCGAAGTGCCGCTGGCCGGAGAAGACATGTTTGTCTGCGTGATCCATGACCTGACCGAGCAGCGCCGCGCCCAGGAGCACATCCACCGCCTGGCCCACCACGACACCCTGACCGGGCTGGAAAACCGGCTGTCGCTGACCCAGCACCTCGAACAGCTGCTGGCGCAGGCGCGCCGCAACGACCATTCGGTGGCGCTGCTGTTCCTCGACCTCGACCACTTCAAAAAGATCAACGATTCGATGGGCCACCAGGCCGGCGACATGCTGCTGGTCGCGGTGGCGCAGCGGCTCAGGGAACTGCTGCGCGACGTCGACGTCATCGCGCGCCTCGGCGGCGACGAGTTCATCGTGGTGATGGAGGGCGAGCTCACGCCCGAGCTGGTCGGCGCGGTGGCGGTGCGCATCGTGCAGTCGCTGGCCACGCCCTACGACATCGGCGGCAAGATCGTCCACAGCGGCGCCAGCGTCGGCTGCGCGATGTTCCCCGGCGACGCCGACAGCGCCGAGACCCTGATGCGCCACGCCGACACCGCCATGTACGCGGCCAAGAGCGAGGGGCGCGGCAACTTCCAGTTCTTCTCGCAGGCGATGAACGCGGCCACGCACGAACGGGTGATGATGGAAAACCGCCTGTGGCTGGCCCTTGGCGAGAAGCAGTTCGAGCTGTACCTGCAGCCGCAGGTGTCGCTCGATACCGGCGAGGTGGTCGGCGCCGAAGCGCTGCTGCGCTGGCACCATCCGGAGCTCGGCATGGTGGCGCCGGGGCGGGTGATCCCGATCGCCGAAGAATCGAACCTGATCCACGCGGTTGGCGACTGGGTGCTGGTGCGCGCGATCGAGGTGCTGGCCGAATGGCGCCGCGACGGCATGGAGACCTTGCGCCTTGCGGTCAACCTGTCGGCGCGCCAGGTGCAGGGCCGCGAACTGCTGCCGCGCCTCGACCAGCTGATCGCGCGCGCCGGCATCGACCCGGCCTTGCTCGAACTGGAGATCACCGAATCGACCGCGATGCGCGACCCGGAATCGACCCGCGGCCTGCTGCGCCAGCTGCGCGAGCGCGGCATCCATGTGGCGATCGACGATTTCGGCACCGGCTATTCATCGCTCAGCTACCTGAAGCTGTTTGCGATCGACCGCATCAAGATCGACCGCGGCTTCGTCACCGACATCGAGACCGACGCCAACGACGCCGCCATCGTCACGGCGACCGTCGGCCTGGCCCATTCGCTGGGCCTGACCGTGGTGGCCGAAGGCGTCGAGACAGCCTACCAGAGCAGCTTCCTGCGCTCGCGCGGCTGCGACGAGGCGCAGGGCTACCTGTTTGCGCGGCCCATGCCGGCCGACCAGTTCCGCAGCTTTATGCAGGAGGCGAGAGCGCGGCCAGCAGTTGTCCCTTGAGGGCCTTGACCAGCGCGGTCTCGTCGGGCGCGATGCCCTCGGGCGCAGGCTCGGCGCGGTCGGCGTAGAACAGGCCAAGCTGCACTTTGCCGACCACCAGCGGCAGCACGATGAAGCTGCGCGCGTCCGGCAGCAGCTTGCGGTGCCACGCCGGCAGCAGTTCGCGGATCTTGGGTGCGGCCGCGTCCGAGATCACCAGGTCGGCGCCGTTCTCCATCGCCAGGTGGAACACGTCCCGCGCGGACACCGCAGGGAACACAAAGCCGGCCTTGCGCACTTCGTCGTCCTCGCCGAACGCCACGCGCGCGCGGTACTGGCCGCTTTTGGCATCCTTCAGGCACACGGTGGCGAAGCGGAAGCCCAGGCTGCGGTACAAGGTCTCCAGCACCGCCAGGATCATCTCGTTCAGGCGCGCCTGGCCCGACGCGCGCATCTGCGTCACATCCTGCACCCCGGCCAGCAGCAGTTCGCGCGCGTTATACGGCTTGCCGCTCGGGTAGCGGCCGGGCGGCTCGTCTTCGCCCGCATCCATGCTGGCCAGCGCCAGCACGCCTGGCAGGCCCATGCCGGCCTCGGGGTCGGGCTTGGGCTGGGGCTCCATGTTCATACTCTCGAGCATATTGGTCATCTCGCGGTCCACGGCCGTGAACAGCTCGGCAAGCCGGCTGGCGTCGATGTTCAGCGCCGGGCCGAAACGCACCAGCAAGGCGCGCGCCGCGTCGCTGCCGGCCGGGTCGGACGAGCGCGCCATCAGGCGCGACACGTCCATGCTGAACGACGCCACCTGGCGCATCCACTCGCCGCGGTTCGACGCGGATTTCAGGGCGCCCGACGGCAGCGGCGCCAGCGAACGCACGATCACGTCGGGGATCTTCCATTCGGCCAGCACCGACTCGGACAGCGCGTCGTAGCTGCAGCCCAGCACCTCTTGCGAGGCCTGGCCGATGGTGTGCTTGCCGGCCGCGACCAGCGCATTGATCTCGCGGTAGCGCCCATGCTCGTGCGAGGCGACCAGCAGCGGCCCCAGGTTCTTGAACAGCGCGCCGATCGACGCCTCCTCGGCGCCCTGGTAGGCGCTGTGGCGCGCCATTTCGCGCCCGACCAGGCTGGCGCACAGCGACGTTTCCAGCTCGATGCGCACGCTTTGCGCGTGGGCGCTGTTGGACAGCGCGTCGACCAGCAGCATGCCCAGCGCCGCCGTTTTCACCGTATCGAAACCGAGCAGCGAAATGGCGCGCGACACCGTGGTGACCACCGTGCCGGACGCGGTGCGGTAGGTAATCGTGTTCGACAGGCGCAGGATGCGCTGGGTCAGCGCCACGTCGGACAGCACGTAATAGGCCAGGTCGTGGGCGCCATGGTCGTCGGACGACGCCATCTGGACCACGCGCGCGATCGAGGTGCCGAGCGCGAACATGTTCTCGTCGCCGCACACCTTGTTCATCAAGGCTGCGCGCACGCGGCGCGTATCGTTGGCCGACGGGGGAGGAGGAATTGCGCTTGCCATGAATGCCAATATCGAAGGGACCTGGGTCACGCCTTGATGCGCGCGCCCTTGTCGTATTTTTTCAGGATCTGCTGATGCAGGCCGGCCAGCGCCGGCAGTTTCGGGTTGACCGGGTCGAGGCGGCGCATCGCGCCGATCAGCTGCTGCGCCGATTTGCCGAGGCGTTCGTCCCAGCCCTCGTTGTCGAGGCATTTGAGGACCGCGACGGCGGCGTTGAACACCACTTGCGGATTGTCCGGCAGCTTGGCGACCGCTTCGGTCATCAGCTCGACCGCGCCACGGAAGTCGCGCTGCTGCGCGCGCAGCGCGCCCTGCGCAACCAGGTCGACCACTTCCTGGCGCGCCTCCTGGGCCAGCGCCAGCGCCAGTTCGCCGCGGCCGGCCTGTTCAAACACGCTCATGGCGCGCGCCATCGCCGCGTTGTCGGGCGAATTGCGCATCACGTCGCGCATCACCTCGGCCGCGCCGTCTACCCTGTCATGCAGCAGGCACTTGCGCGCCAGCTCCATCTTCACATGCGACGACAGGCCGGGGGCGTCCTTGCTGGCCGCCAGCGCCGCGTCGAGCGATTCGGCCAGGCGCTTGCCGTCGCCGGTGTGCTCATGCACCAGGCAGGACGCCACCGCGCTGCACGCCGCCGTGTTCTTGCGCCCGCCCATCGAGCGGTCGAGGTCGCGGATGACGGCCGAGGCCTGCTCCGGGTCGCCGCGCTTGACCAGTACCTGCACCAGCTTCACATGGTCTTCCGGATCGCGGAATTCCGAGTACTTGGCCTTGGCCACCACCTGCTTGAGCACTTTTTCGGCAGTCTCGCTGTCGCCCGCCTCCATCGCCGTCTCGCCCAGGGTGCGCAGGCGCCGTACCGCATGCGGCGACACCGCCACCGCGTCGGCCAGCACGGCCTGCGACTGGGCCAGGGCGCCCGCCGCCGCGTGGGTTTTGGCCAGCCAGTCGTAGGCGTCGACAAAACTCTTGTTGGTGTCGACCAGGTTTTCGAGGATGCCGCGCGCCTCCGGGAAGCGCTCGCGCATGAACAGCGTCTTGGCCAGCCCCAGCCTGGCCCAGGCGATCGCCTTGGCGTCGATCAGCTGCTGGTAGATCGGCTCGGCCTCGGCCGGCTCCCCGAGGAACATGTGCAGCTCGGCGCGCAGGCGCAGGAAGTCGATCGCATGGCGCGGGTGCGCCTTTTCGCCGGCGATGCAGGCCTCGATCGCCTCGCGCTGGGCGCCCTCTTCCATCAGCTGGTAGACCGGCATGAACACATTGCGCCTGGCCAGCGCGCGCAGGATGCGGTCGAGCAGGCGGTCTGCGGTGAACGGCTTGAGGATGTAGTCGGTCGGCGCCAGCTCGGCGGCGCTGACCACCTTGCCGTGGTTGCCCTCGGCCGTGACCATGAAAAACATCGTCGACAGCGAAATCAGCTTGTGGTGGCGCAGGTCTTCCAGCAACTGCTGGCCGTCCTGCCCGCCTTCGAGGTCATATTCGCACAGCACCATGTCGAAACTCTTCAGCCCGAGGTGCTTGACGGCGTTGTTCGCGCTGCCGGCGTGGTCGATGCGGGTCACCCCGCACTGGTTCAGCATATTGTGGATACTCGCCCGCATGCCGGAATGCGGTTCGATAATCAGGGCGGAGAGTCCTTCAAGTTCATTCATTTTGTATCCATCAAGCAACTCCGCAGCGGCCGGCAGTAGGGTGGAAGCGCGGCTTCGGAGTATATTACGGCAGGGGAAGAAAATACTGTAGTTACGTTCCCGCAACAGCGCAAAAAGCCCGCCGGGTGACGGCTACAAGCCACACTGGCGGCAGCAATCTCTACAAGGAATACAAAAATGCAAGAAAATTCGACGTCTTCCAAGGAAGCGCCCGTGCGCGAGTTCCTGGCGTTCAAGCTGGGCGAAGAGGAATACGGCATCGACATCCTGAAGGTGCAGGAAATCCGCGGCTACGAAGCGGTGACCCGCATCGCCAACGCGCCGGAATTCATCAAGGGCGTGATCAACCTGCGCGGCATCATCATTCCGGTGGTCGACATGCGCATCAAGTTCAAGCTGGGCGAGCCGGTGTACGACCAGTTCACCGTCGTGATCATCCTGAACATTGGCGGGCGCATCGTCGGCATGGTGGTCGACAGCGTGTCGGACGTGACGACCCTGACCCCGGAACAGGTCAAGCCGGCGCCGGAGATGGGCACCGCCTTCAACTCGGACTACATCACGGGCCTGGGCACGATCGACGAGCGCATGCTGATCCTGATGGACATCGACAAGCTGATGTCGTCGGGCGAGATGGGCCTGATCGAAAACCTGGCCACCTGATCGTCATTCCCGCGCAGGCGGGAACCCATACCCCGTAGCAGCAGTGGCGTCGCGAAATCCCATCCCGTGCCTGGCAGGTATGGGTTCCCGCCTTCGCGGCAACGACGGTGCTAGATCTCGGGGTCCGAGGCGGCCTGCCGCAGCCCGCGCTTGCGGCCCAGGCATTCGGCTTGGCTGCCGCCCGCCTCGATGTTCTGGTAGCGCACTTCATACTTGCCTGCGGATAGCTTCTCGATGGTCATCGTCTCGTGCGCCAGCACGTAGACGTGGCGCACATTCGAGCGGCGGTCGAGGTCATACACCTTGACGAACACCGGCGAACTGTTGGCGGTGTTGTCGACCAGCACCTGCATCTCTTCCCCGCGGTTGCCCACCGGGTAGCCTTCCACATAGCCCGAAGCATTCGGCCACGGCTCGCCGTTGGGCGCCACCAGGGTATACAGGTCCGATTCGCAATCCGGGGTGCGCGCCGGCACCACCAGCTGGGTGACCGCCAGCGCCTTGACATCCGGCGCCCGCATCGGCCCTTCCGGCGAAGGCGGCGGCGCCGAGGCCCAGGTGTCCACCGCCGTGTCGGGCTTGGCCTCGGCCAGCGCCACGCCCGTCTCAGCCTTGGTGTCGACCCGGATTTCCGGGGCCGGCGCCAGTTTCGAGGCCAGCGCCACCGGCATCAGCTTGGGCTGGCTGGTGAGCAGGACGCCGACGGCGCAGCCGGCCACGAAAAACGCCCCCAGCCCCGCCCACCAGCGCGGGTCGCGCGCGATGCGGTAGGGCCGCGCCGGCGCTTCCACCGGTTCCGGCTCCCAGGCGCTGTCGGGCCCGTCGTTGCGGTGGCGGTCTCGCCCCTCTTCGGTGCGGGTGCTCTCCAGCCATTCGATTTCCCACTCCTCCGCCGCGATCCATTCGTCGTGCTCGCGCCGGCGTATCGGGTCGGAAAGGATGGTGTAGGCGCTGTTGAGGATCGCCATGATGCGGGCGGCCTTCTCGTCGCCCGGGTTCTTGTCGGGATGGTATTTCTGGCTCAGGGCCTTGTACGCCGCACGTATGACTTCCTGCGGCGCCATGCGCGCCACCTTCAGGTTGTCGTAGTGTGTGTGGATCTTGGCCATGGCTTAAGGTTCAGGCAATGCTGTTCACTTCATAATAGCCGATGCGGCGCTCTGCCCGGCCCGGGAGCATAGCCGTGATTGTATCCTGTGCGCAAGATGCTATAAAGTCTACAGCCGGTGGCTGCGGTCGGCGCGCACGATTGCCTCGGGCACCGTGACACCCTGGCCGACGATCAGCACCTTGAACAGCTCGCCCATCTCGGCCGGCGACACCAGCTTTTGCACCGCGTTCGCTTGCGGCAGGTAGCGCATCGCATCGTCCGGGCTGGTGCGCAGCAGCAATTCGCCGATGCCCGCACCCAGCAAAAATGCCGCCTGGTTCATGTAGCCGAGGACATCCACGCCATTGTCCTGGGCGGCCAGCGCCATGGCCGTGAAGTCGACGTGGGCGGTGATGTCCTGCAGGCCAGGCAGGTAAAACGGGTCGGGATGCGAGTGGTGGCGGTAGTGGCACATCACGGTGCCGGTCTCGCGCTGGCCGACATAGTATTCGTGCGCGGGGAAGCCGTAGTCGAACAGGAAGGCGGCGCCCCTGCCCTTGCCGAGCATGCGCGCCAGCGAGGCCATGAAGCCTGCTGCGACCGGGTGCACCTCGGTCAGGTAGCCGTCGGGCAGCTGGTCGGCATCGGGAATCTGTGCGGCGATGTGGGCCGCCAGCGATGCGGACGGTTCGCGCTCAAGGTAGGCAAAGGCGCCGTTGTCGATGGTGACCATCACCTCAACCCAGCCGGACGCAGTCTTTTTGACCAGCTCCACCGGCATCGCATCGAGCACCTCGTTGGCCAGCACCACGCCGCTGAAGGAGTCCGGGAAACCGTCCAGCCAGCGCACCTGCGGGAAGTCGCGCAGCGCTTCCTGCTGGCGCGCGCGCAGTTCGCCCGACAATTCGACAATATAGTAGTGGTCGACCGCGACACCCGCCTGGTGTAGCGCGGTGAGCACGTCGCGCGCCAGTTTGCCGGTGCCAGCCCCGAATTCGAGGATATTAGCTGCGCTTTGGGCGATAATAGCGGCTGCCGCCTGCGCCAGCGTGGCGCCGAACAGCGAAGTGATCTCGGGCGCGGTGGTAAAGTCGCCCGCCTCGCCCAGCTTGGCCGCACCGCCGCTGTAATAGCCGAGGTTCGGCGCGTACAGGGCCAGCTCCATGAAACGCGCGAACGAAATCGCCCCGTCATTCGCGGCGATGTCGGCGGCGATCTGGTTTTGCAAGGCGTGGGACGCGGCCAGCGCGTCGCTGTCGGGAGCGGGTAAGGTCATCCCGGCATTGTAGCCATAACAGCTTGGATCAACAATTTATGCAAACTTCTGGAAGTACCACGCCGGCGCGCAAGGTTGCGCTGGTAACCGGCGCCGGCAAGCGCATCGGGCGCGCGATCGCGCTCGGGCTCGCCAAAGCAGGCTGGGACGTGGCTGTCCATTACCGCGGCTCGGAAACCGAGGCGCGGGAAACCTTTGACGCCGTGGGCGCAGCCGGCCAGCGCGCCGCCCTGCTGCAATGCGACCTCGCGGACGAAACGCAGGTGCGCGGCCTGCTGGCGCGCGCGTTCGAAAAACTGGGGCCGGTGACCTGCGTGGTGAACAACGCATCGCTGTTCGAATACGATAACCCGACCAGTTTTTCGCCGGCCCTGCTGGCTGCGCACATGCAGGCCAACCTGACCGCCCCGCTGCTGCTGGCGCAGGCGCTGCACGCCGCCACGCCGGAGGGCGGCGAAGCGGTCGTCATCAACCTGCTGGACCAGAAACTGTACAATCTGAACCCGGATTTTTTGTCGTACACGCTGTCGAAATCGGCGCTGCACACGGCCACCACGATGCTGGCGCAAGCGCTGGCGCCGACGGTGCGCGTGGTCGGCATCGCCCCCGGCCTGACGATGGTGTCGGGCGACCAGACCGACACCGGCTTCGCCAAGGCGCACCAGGCCACGCCGCTGGGCCGCTCCAGCACCCCGCAAGACATCGTCGACGCGGTCTGCTACGCAGCGTCGGCGCGCGCCGTCACCGGCACCACTTTACTCGTCGACGGCGGCCAGCATTTGCTGCAGCTGCCGCGCGACGTCATGTTCTTACAAAAATAGAGGTAACCCATGCTGTCCGCCCTTAACCACCCCAAGCTCGCCGACTGCCGCCGGCTGTTCCTGCGCAATTACGAAGTGATGATCAACATCGGGGTGCACGATTTCGAAAAGAAGGGCGAACAGCGCGTCCTGATCAACGTCGACCTGTACATCCCGCTGGCGCTGTCGACACCGAAGGAAGACCACCTGGAAGAAGTGGTCGACTACGACTTCATGCGCGAAACCATCGCGCGCCGCATGGCGCAGGGCCACGTGCACCTGCAGGAGTCGCTGTGCGACGACGTGGTGCGCTCGATGCTGGCGCACCCGAAGGTGCGCGCGGTGCGCGTGTCGACCATGAAGCCGGACGTGTACCCGGACTGCGAAGGCGTCGGCGTCGAAGTCTTCCGGATCAAGGAGGACGTATGAACGCGGCAGTAATGGAAGCGGTGGCCGACAAGGTGGCCTACGAGAACAACAAGCTGCACAAGCGCCTGTGCCGCCTGGTCGGCCAGGCCATCGGCGACTTCAACATGATTGAAGACGGCGACAAGGTGATGGTCTGCCTGTCCGGCGGCAAGGACAGCTACGCGCTGCTCGACATCCTGATGACCCTGCGCGAGCGCGCACCGATCAAGTTCGAGCTGGTGGCGGTGAACCTCGACCAGAAGCAGCCGAACTTCCCGGCGGAGATCCTGCCGGCCTACCTGGAGAAGCTGGGCATCCCATTCCACATCGAGAACCAGGACACCTACAGCATCGTCAAGCGCCTGATCCCTGAGGGCAAGACCACCTGCTCGCTGTGCTCGCGCCTGCGCCGCGGCATCTTGTACCGCGTGGCCGATGAGTTGAAATGCAACAAGATCGCGCTCGGCCACCACCGCGACGACATCCTTGAAACCTTCTTCCTGAACATGTTCTTCGGCGGGAAGCTGAAAGGCATGCCGGCCAAGCTGGTGTCGGATGACGGCAAGCACATGGTGATCCGTCCGATGGCGTATGTGAAGGAAGCCGACACGACGCGTTATGCGGAAGTGAAAGGGTTCCCGATCATTCCGTGCGACCTGTGCGGTTCGCAGGAAAACCTGCAGCGCAAGCAGATCAAGAACATGATGCGCGAGTGGGACAAGAAGCACCCGGGCCGCTGCGAGAATATTTTCTCGTCGCTGTCGACCGTGGTGCCGTCGCACCTGATGGACCGCGACATGTTCGGCTTCGTTGACCTGAAGACCGATGGCGTGCCCAATCCGCTGGGCGATATCGCGTTTGACGAGGAGCCGTGCTCGACGCCCACGACAGGGCTGGGGACGATCACCCTGCAGCGGGAATAAACCAGACGGCGCCGATGGCGCCGTTTCTCTGCGTCGTTCCCGCGTAGGCGGGAATCCATGCTCCAGATGATCATCCTGCGAAGCATAGGTCCCCGCCTTCGCGGGGACGACGCGGCGATGAGCACGAATCCCATTTCGACGTGCTGATCTCCGCCATGTTCCTCGCCGAACCACACCCTCCAGTTTGACTCCAACTGAACGGCATCCAGGCCCCTGCCTGGCGCCGCGCCGCCAGTATGGAAAACATGGACACCACTCGCCCAACCTGCATTGCCTGGCCTTGCCCGCTCGCTGCGCTTTTCCTGCGCGTAGTCGGAATGCTTACGTTCGCCATTGCCTGCGCGGGTTGCAACCCGGCCCAGGCTCCCGCCCAGCCACCAGGCGGCGCTGGCCCGCCGCAGGTACTGGTCGCACCCGTCATGGAACGCACCGTCGAGGAATTCGAAGAATTCAGCGCGCGCCTGGCTGCCGTCGAGCAGGTGGAAGTGCGCGCGCGGGTGGCCGGCACGCTCGACAAAGTCCACTTCCGCGACGGCGAGCCCGTGCGCAAGGACGAGTTGCTGTTCACGATAGATCCGCGTCCCTTCGCGGCCGAGGTGGCGCGCAGCTCGGCCAGTGTGGCGTCGGCGCGTTCGCAGGCCCAGCTTGCACGCGCCCAGCTCGCGCGCGCCGAGCAGCTGCTGCCGATGCGGGCGATTTCCGAACAGGAGGCGGACGAGCGGCGTGCGGCAGCGGCCAATGCGGGCAGCTCGCTTCGAGCCGCCGAGGCCGCGCTTGAGACAGCGCGCCTGAACCTTGGCTTCACCCGCATCCTCGCGCCGATTGATGGACGCGCATCGCGAACCGCGCTGACCGCAGGCAATCTGGTCAGTGTCAACGAGCCGGTACTGACGACCATCGTGTCGCTTGATCCCATCTACGCCTACTTCGACGCCAGTGAAGCCGCCTGGCTCAAGTACGGACAGGCAGCGGCGGACAACTCGGCGCCGGTTGTGCGGATGGGATTGTTCAACGAGCAGGGTTTTCCGCACACCGGGCGCATCGACTTCGTCGACAACCGCCTCAATCCGGGCACCGGCAGCATCCAGGTGCGGGCGGTGTTCCAGAACCCGGACGGCCGGTTCACGCCCGGCATGTCGGCGCGCGTGCGGGTGGGTGCTGGCAAGCCTTACAAGGGCACCGTGGTGCCTGACCGCGCGATCAATACCGACCAGACGCGCAAGGTCGTGCTGGTGGTCGGCCCCAAGGGGATTGTCGAGCCGCGCGAGGTAAAACCGGGGGCGCTGGTCAACGGCATGCGGGTGGTCAGCGGCGTCAGGCCGGGCGAGCATATCGTTGTCGACGGCCTGCAGCGCGCCATGCCGGGGGCGCCTGTCACGCCGCAAGTGGTTGCCCTCGACGATCAGGGGGTTCCGATAAAACCGCCCGCTGCGCCTGCGGCGCCGGAAAAACGGTAGCGCGGCAATGGACATCGCCAGCAAGTTCATCGACCGGCCGCGTTTTGCCACGGTGATCTCGATCTTTATTTTCCTGATCGGCGCGCTGTCGATCTTCCTGTTGCCCGTATCCGAGTACCCCGAAGTTGCGCCGCCGCAGGTAGTGGTGCGCGCGCAGTTCCCCGGCGCCAATCCGCGCGTGATCGCCGAGACGGTTGCGTCGCCCCTCGAAGAACAGATCAGCGGCATCGACAACCTGCTGTATTACGAAAGCCAGTCGTCTGCCGACGGTTCGATGAACCTCACTGTGACCTTCGGCATCGGCACCAACCCGGAGGTAGCCGAGACAGCGGTGCAGAACCGCATCAACCGCGCCCTGCCGCGCCTGCCCGAAATCGTGCGCCAGATCGGCGTGGTGACGGAGAAGCAGGCGCCCAACCTGACCATGGTGGTGCACCTGCTCAGCCCCGACAACAGCCGCGACGCGCTGTACCTGCGCAATTACGGGCAGCTGCAGCTGCGCGACGAGTTGCTGAGGATCGGGGGGATGGGCAGCGTGCTGCTGTTTGGCGCGGGCGACTACGCGATGCGCATCTGGCTCAACCCGCAGCAGCTGGCGGCGCGCGCGCTGACACCCAACGATGTCGTCGATGCCGTGCGCGAACAGAATGCCCAGGTCGCGGCGGGCGTGGTGGGCGCACCGCCCGCGCCGAGCGGCAGCGATTTCGAGCTGCCGATCAACACCAAGGGCAGGCTGACCACGGTCGAAGAATTTGCGGACATCATCGTGCGCTCCGATCCGGCCAGTGGCGCCCTGGTGCGCATCAAGGATATCGGCCGCGTCGAAATGAGCGCCAACACCTATGCACTGCGCAGCCTGCTCAACAACAAGGAGGCGGCCGCCATCGCCATCTTCCAGGCGCCAGGCAGCAATGCGCTGGCGCTGTCGCAGGACGTGCGTTCCGTCATGGAGCGCGCCAGCAAGTCGTTCCCGCCCGGGGTTGCCTACGACATCGTGTACGACCCGACCCGCTTCGTGCAGACGTCGATTGAAAAGGTGGTGGTCACGCTGATCGAGGCGGTGCTGCTGGTGGTGCTGGTGGTGATCCTGTTCCTGCAGACCTGGCGCGCGTCCATCATTCCCTTGCTGGCAGTGCCAGTGTCGATTATCGGCACATTCGCGGTGCTGCTGGCGCTCGGGTTTTCGATCAACACGCTCACTTTGTTCGGGCTGGTGCTGGCGATTGGCATCGTGGTCGACGACGCCATCGTGGTGGTCGAGAATGTCGAACGCAATATCGAGAATGGCCTCACCGCACGAAACGCCACCGTCAAGGCGATGCAGGAAGTGAGCGGCCCGATCATCGCCATTGCACTGGTGCTGTGCGCGGTATTTGTGCCGCTGGCGTTCGTGCCGGGGCTGTCGGGCCAGTTCTACCGCCAGTTCGCCGTGACCATCGCCATTTCCACCGTTATCTCGGCGTTTAACTCGCTGACCTTGTCGCCGGCGCTCGCGGCCATTTTGCTGCGGCCGCACGACGCGCCCAAGGACGCCCTTACGCGCGGGCTCGACCGCGTATTCGGCCCACTGTTCCGGCGCTTCAACCGGGGCTTTCACCGCGCTGGCGAAAGCTACGAGCGCGGGGTCATGCGCATGTTGGGGCGCAAGCGGGCCGCCATGCTGGTGTACCTCGTACTGCTGGCCGCCACCGCGCTGCTGTTCGCGCGGGTGCCCAGCGGCTTCGTGCCCGCACCCGATAAACAGTACCTGATCGGTATCGCGCAGCTGCCGGCCGGCGCATCGCTCGAACGCACGGACGCCGTGATCAGGCGCATGAGCGAGATTGCGCTGAAAGTGCCGGGGATTGTCGATGCGGTCGCCTTTCCCGGCCTGTCGATCGCCGGGTTCTCCGCGGCGCCCAACGAAGGCCTGGTGTTTTTCGGGCTCGCGCCGTTTTACGAACGCACCACCGCAGACTTGTCGAAGGACGCGATCCTCGGACGGGTCAACGGCGATATCCAGCAGATCACGGGCGCGCGCATGTTCGTCGTGCCGCCGCCGGCAGTGGAAGGCGTGGGCACTGCGGGCGGCTTCAAGCTGCAGGTGCAGGACCGCGCCGGCCTGGGCGAGCAAAGCCTGTACCAGGCAGTGTGGGGCACGCTTGGGCAGATCTACGCCAACCCCGAGTCACCGCTCGCAACCCCCTACTCGACCTATGACATCAATGTGCCGCAGTTGCTGGCGGACGTAGACCGCACCAAGGCCAAGCAGATGGGCATGGCGCTGGGCGATGTCTACGATGCGCTGCAAGTCAACCTCGGTTCCCTGTACGTGAACGACTTCACGCGCTTCGGCAAAACTTACCAGGTGATCGTCCAGGCCGACGCGCCGTTCCGCGCGGATGCCGACGACATCATGCGGATCGAGACGCGCAACCAGCAAGGGGCGATGGTGCCGCTGGGCGCTCTTGTCAAAGTCGAGCCGACCTTCGGGCCAACCCGCGTGCCGCGTTACAACGGCGTTCCCTCCGCCGACATCAACGGAGCGCCCAGGCCCGGCATATCCAGCGGCCAGGCCGAAGCCGAGATGGAACGGCTGCTGGCCGGCCTGCCGCGCGGGATCAGCTACGAATGGACCGAGCTGACCTACCAGGACCGCCTTACCCGCGACATTGGCCTGCCCGGCACCGGCGTGCGCATTCCGACCCTCGCCGCCCTGCTGGCGCTGTCGCTGGTGCTGGTCATCCTGGTGCTGGCGGCGCAGTATGAAAGCTGGACCTTGCCGCTGGCAATCGTGGCGATTGTCCCGATGTGTACGCTGTCGGCGCTGTTCGGCGTCTGGCTGTCGAGCCTGCCGCTGTTTGCCCAGCCGGGCGACCTGAACATCTTTACCCAGGTGGCGCTGGTGGTGCTGGTCGGGCTGGCCTGCAAGAACGCGATTTTGATCGTTGAATTCGCCAAGGACCTGGAGCAGCAAGGCCGGGACACGCTGGCGGCGACCATCGAGGCGGCGCGCCTGCGGCTGCGCCCGATCCTGATGACCTCCATCGCATTTTGCGCCGGCGTGATTCCGCTGATCATGAGCAGCGGCGCGGGCAGTGAGATGCGGCGGGCGATGGGCATTGCGGTTTTCTCGGGAATGCTCGGCGTGACCGCCTTCGGCATCTTCCTCACGCCGGTGTTCTACATGCTCCTGCGCAGCAGCACAGCCCGCCGGCGCGCCCGCAAGATCCGGGTACAGGCCGAGATCGACGCCACTGCCCGCCCCTACCATCCTGGCGAGGAGCCGGAACCACCCAAAGACAAGCACTGAAGCCGAACGTATTTACACCATCCGCTTGTGCCGCGCGCGTTGACGCTGGGACGCACGCCAGCGATACTACCCCGACCAAACTGCCGGGCCCGGTTAATTACGACCGTGGCCGGCCCGCCCACCTGTTCCGGAGTATCGATGCCACCAGCTTCAACTGCCCTGATCACCAACGACGCCGTCGTCCTCGGCATGCTTGCCGTCACCCTCGGCGCCGTCTTCTGGTCCGCCTCGCGGACCGAAGGTTTTTGGAAGAAGTTCTACACCTACGTGCCGGCCTTGCTGCTGTGCTACCTGATTCCCGCCCTGTTCAACACGATGGGGCTTATCGACGGCAACGCGTCCAAGCTGTACCCGATGGCCCGCGATTACCTGCTGCCAAGCGCACTGGTGCTGCTGTGCATCGCGATCGACTTCGGCGCCGTCATACGGCTCGGTCCGAAGGCGGTGATCATGTTCTTGACGGGAACCGCAGGGGTGATGCTGGGCGCGCTGGCGGCGTATGCGGCCATGAACGTGATCCATCCAGAAACGGTGGCGGGCGACACCTGGCGCGGCATGACCACCGTGGCAGGATCGTGGATCGGCGGCGGCGCCAACCAGGCCGCCATGAAAGAGGTGTTTGAAGTCGATGCAACCTTGTTCGGCCAGTTTGTGGCCGTCGATGTGCTTGTGGCAAACGTCTGGATGGCTGTGCTGCTGTTCCTCGCCAGCCGTTCGGAGGCGTTCGACCGATGGACCGGCGCTGACCTCAGCGCGATCAATGAACTAAAAAGCAGCATCGAAAAATACCAGGCCGAGCACTCCCGCATTGCGAGCCTGACCGACGTTATGGTCATTGTCGCGATCGGGCTGGGTGTGACCGGCCTGTCGCACTTCCTGGCCGCACCGACGGTTGCGTGGATCTCTTCGCTGCCGGCCGAATGGCGGCTGCAGGACTACAGCCTGACGTCGAATTTCTTCTGGATCGTGGTGTACGCCACCACCTTCGGACTGCTGCTCAGCTTTACGCGTGCGCGCAGCATGGAAGGCGCCGGTGCATCGACCATCGGTTCGGCGATGCTGTACATCCTGGTGGCGACCATCGGCATGCACATGGACCTGTCCGCGCTGCTTGAGAAACCGTGGCTGTTCCTGCTCGGGCTGATCTGGATCAGCGTCCATGGCGGCCTGATGCTGCTGGTCGCCAAGCTGATTCGCGCGCCCCTGTTCTTCATGGCGGTGGGATCCCAGGCCAATATCGGCGGCGCCGCATCGGCACCGGTTGTCGCAACAGCCTTCCACCCTGCGCTGGCGCCGGTCGGTGTACTGCTCGCGGTGCTTGGGTATGCGCTGGGCACCTATGGTGCGTACATCACCGGCCTGCTGTTGCGCGGCATGGCCACCTGAGGTTCACCTAATTTCCCGCCGCGGCCGTGTTGGCCGCGCGGGACAGGTACATTACGGTGCTAAGTTCGCGCGCAGCACCGGATACATGTTGTAGCGCTCATCGTACGATGCGTGACGCTTCGCGAAGAACTCCAGCCGCGCGTGCGGGTTCTTGGCAAACGCCGGATCGGTCTCGAGGCGCTTCCTGAACTCGGCCGCGATGGCCGGATCAGCCGCCATCTGCTCGCGGGCGACGTCCTCGGCCACATACTCTTCCATGTACTCCTTGCGCTCGAAGGCGTTGTTAAAACCGCCCCAGGCCAGGATCGAGTCCGGCGCCTTTGGCTCGAACATCGCCATCACCAGCCGGGCCTTCGGCTGCGCGATCGGCACGAACAACATCCCCTTTGCCAGCGTGCGCGCTTCCGGCTTCCAGTCGCCTTCCAGGGTCAGTCGCTGGCGCGATTCGAGCGAGCCGGCGCCGAAGGTCGCTTTGTCGGCGCGGAAGGTCTCGACGTCCGCCCTGGCTTCCTTGTCCAGTGTGCGGTAGCTGATGCCGTGCTGTTTCAGTTTGGCCGCCACCATCGCCGCGTGCGCCGCCGGCACGATGTAGCCAGCCTTCGGCGCGGTCAGCGACAGGTCAGGCACGATGTCGTCGCGCAGCGGTACGGTCCAGATCTGCGGCTTGGTCTCGTCGTAGCGCGTCATCAGGATGCCCGAGACATCCGATGGGGTGCGCGTGTACGCGTAGCCGCGGAAGTCGATCATGCGAACCTTGTCGCTCGCCTTGTAGGTCATGGGGACAGTGCTGCCGCCGAGGCTCGCAGCGCGCGCGTCCGCTTCATGCGCAGCCTTTTGCCACACCTTGCCGTGCTGCGCTACCTGCGCCAGCACCGACACCACGGTGTTGCGCGTGACGCGCACGCGGGTCGGGTAATCCTTCCACGAGTGCGTTTCGACCAGCATCGCCAGGCGGTTCCGCAGCGGGAAGTAGCCGGTCGAGAAGCGCGGGTCCGACACGCCATCGACGAAGCCCGACTGCGGGTTGTCAGTCTCCACGAATGACATATAAAACGCATGCGGCATCGAGCCCTGCTTTTCGATATCGGCCAGCACGTTGTCGCGCAGCGCCAGGCCGGCCTTGCGGAACTCGACGTCAGCCGAATGCACCGGCTCGACCTGGATCGACACGTCGTGCTCGAACTTGGCGCCGTTCGTCACGTGCAGGTCAACATAGGCCAGCGGGTCCCATGCGTTCACCAGCGCCAGCATGGCCTGCATCTCCGGCGCGTCAGCCTTGACGTAGTCGCGGTTCAGGTTGAAGTTCTGCGCCGTGGTGCGCCAGCCCATCTCCACCGGGCCGCGCTGGTTGGGGCGGTTCCATTCCTTGAAGCGCTCATGGCCGTCGACGTTGAAGACCGGGACAAACAGCAGCACCTGCTTGTCGAGCGCACCCGGCGCCGCTTTGTTCTCCAACACCTCGCGCAGCGCCAGGAAGCCGGCATCCTTGCCATCGATTTCGCCCGCGTGGATACCACCTTGGACCAGCACCACCGGCAGGCCGCGCTGCTTTGCCGCCTGCGGCGTAAAGGCGCCTGTGCGCGTGACGATCAGCGCCTTCATTGGACGGCCTTCAGGCGTGGTGCCGAAGTCGACGCACTTCACCTGCTTAGGATAGGCGCGCTGGAAGTCTGCGCACAGCTTGATCACTTCGTCGTAGCGGCCGGTACGCTGGAAGCCCGAACGTTCGGAGACAGTCGTCAGGTCAGGCGCGGCGTGGGCAAAGGGAACAGCGGACAGGAGTGCAAGCAGTAACGCAGAACGAATCATCGACAAAGCTCCGGCAGGATTGTAAGCCGGAAATTATAGTCGCGTTTTCGCTGCCAGGTGTTAAGCCAGCGTGTAGTCGATCTCGTAGAAGTGCTGGTTTTCGACAATGCTCAGCGCGAGCTTGCCAGAGATGCCGATAAGTTCGCCGGTGCCGGAGCCGGGGACGATGGTGATCGTCAGGTCATTGGCGCCGTTGTGCATCGTGCCGGCGTGGGCCAGGGCGAAATCGCCTTGCTTGCCGTTGAGGGCGCCCGAGACGTGTTCGATGGCGACGTAGGAGGCTGAACCGGCGGCGGGGTTGCCGGCAGAGAGCATTTCGCCTTGGGCGGTTGCGACGAGTTCGCCGAAGTATTGTTTGTCCATTAGCATGCGGCCGACGCGGGCGCGACCGGGTTCCGGTGGCGCGGGCTTGAGCTGGACTTCGAAGGCGCCTTTGGCTTGCATGGTGGGTCTCCATTTAAATTGTTGGCTGATGCGTATTGTAGGGCGGAAAAGCGAAAGCGCCTCCGCCGAATTTCATGCGTCAACGCGGCGCATGGTAATTCGGCGGAGGCGCTTCGCTTGTCCGCCCTACGTGTAACTCTAACCTACGCTACGCGCGTTATCTCAATCGCCTTGCCGAAGTTTGCCAGCAGCGCTGCTTCCTTCTCCTTGGCCGCCTTCAGGTGACGCTCCTTCACGTGGCCGTAGCCGCGGATGTCTTCAGGGATGCTGGCAATCGCTACCGCTTGCGACAGGTTCGTCGCATTCAGCTTCGGCAGCAGGCCGCCGACCGTATTGCGGTACTCGGTGATCAGGGCGCGTTCCATCTTGCGCTCCGCCGTGTAGCCGAACACGTCGAACATACCGCCACGCAGGCCCTTCAGCTTGGCCAGCAGGCCGAACGCCTTCATCATCCACGGGCCGAACTCCTGCTTGATCAGCTGACCATTACTGTCGTGCTTTGCCAGCAGCGGCGGCGCCAGGTGGAACTTGAGCTGGTAGTCGCCTTCAAACATGCCCGCGATCTTTTCCTTGAACGCGCCGTCGGTGTACAGCCGGGCGACCTCATACTCGTCCTTGTACGCCATCAGCTTGTAGTAGTAGCGCGCAACCGCTTCGGTCAGGCGCGTGCCCTTGCCCAGCTTTTCTTCCTCAGCCCGCACCTGGTCGACGAACGACTTGTACTGCTGCGCGTACGCCACGTCCTGGTAAGCAGTCAGCAGCTCGACGCGGCGGCTGATGATGTCGTCCAGCGTCTGGGTGCGCTTGAACTCGATGACCTTGGCCGGTGTGGTCAGCTTTGTGACCGATGCCAGGTCGTGCGCGGCGCTACGGCCCCAGTTGAAGGCCGACTTGTTGAAGCCCACCGACACGCCGTTCAGTTCAATCGCTTTCAGGATCGACGCTTCCGTCAGCGGCACGCGGCCTTTTTGCCACGCGTAGCCAAGCATGAACATGTTGGTGGCGATCGAGTCTCCCATCAGCGCGGTAGCGATCTGGCCGGCGTCGACGAATTCGACATTCTGCGCGCCGCACGCCTGCAGGATGGCGCCCTTCGAGCCTTCGCCCGGGAACTGCCAGTCAGGGTTCTTCACGAACGCCGCGGTGGTGGCGCCGCTCGAATTGACGGCTGCCCAGGTGCGCCCTTCGCCCATGCGCGACAGGGCATCGCGGCTGGCGGTGACGATCTGGTCGCAGCCGATCACGAGGTCGGCGCTGCCGGTGCCGACGCGGGTCGAGTGCAGGTCGGCCTGGTTGTTCGCCAGGCGTACGTGCGACATGACCGGGCCGCCCTTCTGGGCCAGGCCGCTCTGGTCGAGGACCAGCGCGCCCTTGCCTTCGACGTGGGCCGCCATCGCCAGGATCTGGCCGACCGTCACCACGCCGGTGCCGCCGATACCAGCGACCAGGATGCCGAACGGCGTTTCGACCGAAGGGATTACTGGCGTCGGCAGTACCGGCGGCGCCGCTTCAGTCGTGGCAGCCTTCTTCGGCTTCTTCAGCGCGCCGCCTTCCACCGTCACGAACGACGGGCAGAAACCGGAAACGCACGAGAAATCCTTGTTGCACGATGACTGGTTGATCTGGCGCTTGCGGCCCAGTTCAGTTTCCAGCGGTTCCACCGACAGGCAGTTCGACTTCACCGAGCAATCGCCGCAGCCTTCGCAGACGGCTTCGTTGATGACGGCACGCTTGGCTGGGTCGGGGTATTCGCCTTTTTTCCGGCGGCGGCGCTTCTCGGATGCGCAGGTCTGATCGTAGATCATCGCCGACACGCCCGGCTTGTCGCGCAGTTCGCGCTGCACGTCCATCAGTTCGGAGCGGTGGCGTACGGTGACGCCTGGCGCCCAGTTGTAATCTGCAGGGTACTTTTCCGGTTCGTCGGTAACGACGATGATCGGGGTAACGCCTTCGGCTGCGATCTGGCGGCTGATCATGCCCGGATCGAGTTCGCCGTCATGGTTCTGGCCACCGGTCATCGCGACCGCGTCGTTAAACAGGATCTTGTAGGTGATATTGACCTTGGCCGCCACCGCTGCGCGGATCGCCAGGATCCCCGAGTGGAAGTAGGTACCGTCGCCAAGGTTGGTGAACACGTGCTTTTCGCTGGTAAACGGCGCCTGGCCGACCCAGGTGACGCCTTCGGCGCCCATGTGGGTGAAGGTCGAGGTCTCGCGGTCCATCCACAGCACCATGTAGTGGCAACCGATGCCTGCCAGCGCGCGCGAACCTTCCGGCACCTTGGTCGAGCTGTTGTGCGGGCAACCGGAGCAGAAGTACGGGATGCGGTCGGTTTCCGGGTTGGCCTTGGCCGGGATGTTCTTGAGTACCAGCTCTTTCGCTTCGAGGAAGGCGACTCGTTCCTTGACGCGCTGCTCGACCGGGTGGCCGGCGCTGTAGTGCGAAATACGGCTGGCGATGGCGCGCGCGATTTGCGCCGGGCTCAGTTCGTAGGTCGCCGGCAGCAGCCAGTCACCGTGGCCGGTGTGGTTCTTGTTGTGCCACTCGCCGGTGTCGTCGAACTTGCCCACCACGCGCGGACGTTCGCCGTCCGGCAGGTTGTACAGCTCTTCCTTCAGTGCGTACTCGAGCACCTGGCGCTTTTCTTCGACCACCAGGATCTCGTCCAGGCCGCGCGCGAATTCATGCACGCCTTCCGCTTCGAGCGGCCAGGTCATGCCGATCTTGTACAGGCGGATGCCGATGTCGGCTGCGGCCTGCTCGTCGATGCCCAGGTCGGCCAGCGCCTGGCGCGTGTCCAGGTAGGATTTGCCGGCGGTGATGATGCCGATCTTCGCCTTCGGGCTGTCCCAGATGATCTTGTTGAGTTTATTGGCGCGCGCGTAGGCCAGCGCGGCGTACCACTTGTAGTTGTTCATCCGGACTTCCTGGTCCAGGATGGCGTCCGGCCAGCGGATGTTCAGGCCACCGGCTGGCAGCTCGAAATCGGTTGGGGTGACAATCTGCACGCGGTCAGGGTCAAAGTCGACCACTGCGCCCGACTCGATGATGTCGGTCACGCACTTCATCGACACCCACAGGCCGGTGTAGCGGCTCATGGCCCACGCGTGCAGGCCATAGTCGATGTATTCCTGCACCGACGATGGATACAGAACCGGGATGCCGCATGCGTTCAGGATGTGGTCGGACTGGTGCGCGGTGGACGACGATTTGGCCGCGTGGTCGTCGCCGGCCAAAATCAGCACGCCGCCATTCTTCGAGCTGCCGGCGTTGTTACCGTGCTTGAAAACGTCGCCGCAGCGGTCCACGCCCGGGCCTTTGCCGTACCACATGGCGAACACGCCGTCGTAGTTGGCGTCCTTGTACAGGTTGGTCTGCTGCGTGCCCCACACTGCCGTCGCGGCCAGGTCTTCGTTCATCCCGGGATGGAACTTGACGTGGTGCGCGTCGAGATGCTTCTTGGCCTTCACGGCGGTCATGTCGATGCTGGTCACCGGCGAACCGCGGTAGCCCGTGATGTAGCCAGCCGTGTTCAGGCCAGCCTTCAGGTCACGCGCGCGCTGCATCATCGGCAGGCGGATCAGGGCCTGGGTGCCGGTCATGAAGGCGCGGCCGCGCTCCAGGGTCCATTTGTCGTCGAGCGAAATCTCGTGCGACGGCTGGGGTTCCAGGGCCGAACGGTCTAGTGGTGCATTCATTGCGTGTCTCCGTTATGTGGTGCTTGTGCGGCTTTGGTTTTTAAGCAGCCGTCTTGGCGGTCGAATCGACCAGTACGCCGCGCTTGATCTGATCGAGCTCGATCGACTCGAACAGGGCGCGGAAGTTGCCTTCGCCGAAGCCCTGGTCGCCCTTGCGCTGGATGATCTCGAAGAAGATCGGACCGATCACGGTCTGGGTGAAGATCTGCAGCAGCAGTTCGCGTTCGGTCTCGTTGCTGTGGCCATCGATGAGGATGCGCAGGCGGCGCAGCTCTTCGAGGTTCTCGCCGTGGTTCGGCAAGCGGCGGTTGATCAGCTCGTAGTAGGTTTCGATCGTGTCCTGGAACACGATGCCGGTGTCGCGCATGCCCTGTACCGAGCCGTAGACGTCATCGGTGCCCAGCGCGATGTGCTGGATGCCTTCGCCGTGGTACTGGTCGAGGTATTCGGCGATCTGCGACTTGTCATCCGACGACTCGTTGATCGGGATGCGGATTTTGCCGCATGGCGAAGTCATCGCCTTCGACTTCAGGCCGGTCAGCTTGCCTTCGATGTCGAAGTAGCGCACTTCGCGGAAGTTGAACAGCTGCTCGTAGAACTCGGCCCACTCCTTCATGCGGCCGCGGTGCACATTGTGGGTCAGGTGGTCGATGTAGGTCAGGCCATGGCCGACCGGATTGGCGACCGCGCCAGGGATGGCGACGAAGTCCACGTCATAGATGCTGATGTCGCCAATGGCGTTGGCGGGCACGCCTTCGGCGGCGCCCTTGCCGCGCCAGCGGTCGACGAAGTAGATCAGCGAATCGCCCACGCCCTTGATGGCGGGGATGTTCAGCTCCATCGGGCCGGTCTTGTTATCGAAACCCCAGGCGCCCAGTTCGAGCGCGCGGCGGTAGGCGAAGGCGGCGTCCTTGACGCGGATCGCGATCGCGCAGACCGATGGACCGTGCTTGCGCGCGAAGCGCTGCGCGAACGAGTCCTTCTCGGCGTTGATGATGAAGTTGATGTCCCCCTGGCGGTACAGGGTGACGTCCTTGTGGCGGTGGCGGGCGATGGCGGTAAAGCCCATCTGCTCGAACAGCGCGCCGAGTGCTTTCGGGTCCGGAGCTGCGTACTCAACGAACTCGAAACCATCGGTACCCATCGGGTTTTCCCAAGGCGTAAATTGCATGTTTGTCTCCTGGCGATTTAGGCGACAAGTATAGTCCGGCACCCCCGGCATAAAATTTCAATCACTATCCCCGCCCGGCCGTTTTGCGCAATAATATTGCGTACGAATGCGCAAAGCGGAGGATTTATGTCAAAAATTGAGCTGGATAAAACAGATCGCAAAATTCTTGCAATTTTGCAAGCCGACGGTCGCCTGTCGAACCAGGACGTCGCCGACCAGGTCAGCCTGTCGCCGTCGCCATGCCTTCGGCGCATCAAGCGGCTGGAAGAAACCGGGGTGATCCGCCAGTACGTGGCGCTGCTCGACCCGGCCAAGATCGGGCTGGGGCTGCTCGCCTACGTCAACGTGCGGCTTGAAAAGCACAGCGAGGTCGCCGCCAACGCGGCCGGGGCGCGCAGGCCGACCGGTTCGCCGCATGCCGACTTCGCCCAATCGGTGGAGCACTGGCCCGAAGTGGTGGCGTGCTATGCGATGACGGGCGAGATGGACTACCTGCTGCGGGTGCACGTCGAGGACATGGACCACTTCTCGCGATTCATGATGAAGACGCTGCTGTCACACCCGGCGGTCGCCGACGTCAAATCAAGCTTCGCGCTGCAGCGGATCAAGGACACGACCGCGCTGCCGATTGTCTGATGACAGTGGCAGGATTTAACGTCGTTCCTGCGAAAGCAGGAACCTACAGACGTATGATCCCAGGTGCTATGGGTCCGTGCCTTCGCAGGGACGACGTCGGTTCTTGTAGTTACTTCTTAGGGCTGAACCATTTCGCCGCCGCGCGGGCGTTGGCCTTCCAGGTGTAATCGATCGTCGCGAACTGCTCTTCCAGCGCTTCCTGCAGCATGCTGGCGGGGTTTGCCGGCAGCAGCCGCAGGTAGGCGTCGGCCTCGCCGTACTCGCGCTCGATCTCCATGCCGGCCTTGCGCGCAATGCGCATCATCACCTGGTTCGATGACAGGCAGTGCATGTACAGCGTGTCGACGTCCTGGTTGCGGCAGTGGATCGCGGCGCGTTCGAACAGCTTCGAGCCGATTCCCAGGCCACGCGCGGATTTCGACACCGATACGCCAAACTCGGCGACCTGTTCCTTCGTCGTCACGATCTTGCCGGGAGATTTTTCTTTCGGGGCGAACGCCAGGTGCCCCACCGCGACGAGCTTGAAGACGCGGTTGTAGACGCCGTAGACCATGTCGCGCTCGAAGTCGATCCTGGCGACGTAGGCTTCCACCAGCTCGTCCGGCAGCGCGGTGCCGAAGCGTAGCAGCCGGTCGCTGTTGTCGAGGGCGAGGAAGTGCCTGAGCATGCGCCGGCGGTCGCGCTCGCGCAGCTCCTTGACCATCACCGTGCGCTTGCGCTTTTTGTGCGCGTCGACGGTGCCAGCGCCGGCCTCGCTGGCGGCGCCGCTGTCACGGTTTAACGGATTCTTGAACAGGCTGCCCATCGCATTCCCCTGGCTCGACAATTATTGTGCACCGCACCAATTGCGCCATTGTAGCCCAAATTGGCACTGCGTTTGCAGAGCCCGTACTCTAACCCGCCGTGGCGCGGCCGTCATTAACGCGCGCGATGCTGCGCGGGTCCGGGCAGGAATCCCACTGGGCTTTGGGACTGAGCGCCCAGCGCGATTTGCCGCCTTGCTTGGCGACGTACATGGCCTGGTCCGCCTCGGCCAAGAGCGCGTCGGCCGCGCCTTCCACGCCCCAGTCGCCGCAGGTGGCGCTGATGCCGATGCTGGCTGAGATCTCGACCGGATGCCCGCCCGCTTCCTTGATGCCGCGGATGGCGTCGAGCGCCAGCTGGGCGACGCGTTCTGCCCCTTCGCGCCCGCTGACTTCCTCCAGCAGGATGACGAATTCGTCGCCGCCGAGGCGCGCCAGCACGTCCTCCTTGCGCAGCCATGCCTGGACACGTTCGGCGACCGCCTTCAGCACAAGGTCGCCGGTGGCGTGGCCGTAGGTGTCGTTGACCGCCTTGAAGCCGTCCAGGTCAATGAACATCACCACCACGATGGTGCCGCGCCGCGTGGCGCGCACCAGCGCGTGATCGAGCAAGCGGGTAAGCTGGGCGTAGTTCACCAGGCCAGTCAGGCCGTCGTGCAGCGCCAGTTGCTGCAGCTGCGCGGACTGGGCTTCCAGTTCCGCGGTGCGCTGGGCGACCCGCTGCTCCAGCGTTTCGTTTGCCGCCTGCAGGCTGCGGTTGACCACGCCGATGATGGTGTAGCTGCGCAGCAGCCGCCGTGCCACGTAAATCAGCAGCAGCAGCAGGATGCCCGAGTAGATGGCCAGGAAGGTGCGGAAACGCTGCTTCTCGATCAGCCCCTGGTCGAAAGCCTTGTCGAACAGGCGCCCGAGCCGGTCGAGCGCGGCGGGCGTGCCCAGCGCGGCGATGCGGGTTTCCAGCTGGTTTTCAAGCGCCCGGTTACGCAGGATGACGCGCGCATGGGCGACGATGGTTTCGGCCGATTCGCGCACCGCCGGCGAGAACGCATTCTTGTGCTGCATGGTCAGCGCGATGTCTTTTTCAATCCGGCGCGCCAGCGCGTCGTCGGGTGCGAGGTTGTAGCGCAGGACGTCGGTGAGCAGCCCGTTGAGCGCGGCGTCCAGCGCCAGCACAGTCGGTGCAGGCACCGTGGCGCCGCCGATGCCGGTCACGTCGCTTTTCAGCTCGGTGACGGCAGGCGGAAAATAGATCAACGATTTGCGCAGTTCGGCGTTCTGGGCCTTGAACTGCTCGACCAGCGCGGTTTTTTCGTGCAGCGCGCGCGCGACTTCGCCGTAGGCGTGTTCAGCTTCCGGGCCGCGCGCCATCGGCAGGGCGGCCGTTACCTGCGCCTGCAGCTCGCGCATGCGCGGGAGCGGCGCGGCCAGCGAGGCGTAGTCGGTGTCGAGTCCGATGTGCGAGCGCAGGATATTCACGGTCCACTCGGCGTCGAGCTTTTCGAGTTCGCGCAGGTTCAGCATCACCTGGTTTTGCGCTTCGATGTCGGCGGCCTGGGTACGGTTGTACAGGTAGCCGAGAATGGCAGTCAGCGCGGTCAACAGCGCCGCGGCCGCAAGACGGCGCCGCGAAATTCCCAGCATTGGTTCCTCCGTCCCTGTTGCGGTAACTCGAGCTCAGAGAATATCAGGATTACATGCCACGCTCCGCGCGACTTTGTAAGCATTAGTTTCCGTGCGGCAAACGCAACGCTGCCCGGACGGCCGCTACCCGGCTCGCATGCACCGCCTGCGCAATCCGCTGCTTCTGTTCGGCGTAGCGCAGCGCCACCGCGCCAGCGTCCACGGCGCGTGCAGCATCCAGCGCGCGCAGCAGGTGCGCCGCCTGCGGGAACGGCTTGTCGCGGAAGCTGGCCTCGGCATTGCCGCGCCCGCGGAAATCGCATTCGGACGCGCGCAGCATCTGTTCAAACCGCTGCGGCTTGCGGAACGCATCGCAGCGTTCGAACAAGGTCACCAGCGTATTCGGGCGCAGGATCCCGGCGCGCGACACATTGCCATGCTCGCGCGCGGTCATCAATGCCAGTTCGCGGCAGTCGTTGGGCACCTTCAGGCGCCGGCACAGCTGGTCGATCAGCTTGAGGCCCAGGCCTTCGTGGCCGTGGTGGCTGGGCCATGCTTCCGGCGGCGTGACGCCTTTGCCAAGGTCGTGCATCAGCGCGGCGAAGCGCACTTCGAGCTCGTAGCCCGCGTCGGCAGCGTAGTCGACCACCATCATCATGTGCACGCCGGTGTCGACTTCGGGATGGTGCAGCGGCGGCTGCGGCACGCCCCACAGCTTGTCCAGCTCGGGCATGATGCGCGCCAGTGCGCCGCAGTCGCGCAGCACCTCCAGCATGCGCGACGGCTTTTGCTCCATCAGGCCGCGCGACACCTCCTGCCACACGCGTTCAGGCACCAGCGCATCGACCTCGCCCTCCTCGACCATCTTGCGCATCAGCGCATTGGTTTCAGGCGCAACGCAAAACTGCGGGAAGCGGGCGGCGAAGCGCGCCACGCGCAGGATGCGCACCGGGTCTTCGCCAAACGCAGTGGACACGTGGCGAAATACCTTGTTGCGGATGTCTTCCTGGCCGCCGAACGGATCGGTCAGCGTGCCGTCGGCGGAACGCGCGATCGCATTGATGGTCAGGTCGCGCCGCACCAGGTCGTCCTCCAGCGTGACGTCCGGCGAGGTGTGGAACACGAAGCCGCGGTAACCCGGCGCGGTTTTGCGCTCGGTGCGCGCCAGCGCGTACTCTTCCTGTGTGTCGGGATGCAGGAAGACCGGGAAGTCCTTGCCGACCGGGCGGAAGCCTTTGGCCACCATCGCCTCCGGCGTGGCGCCCACGACGACCCAGTCGCGGTCCTTGACCGCAAGCCCCAGCAGCTCGTCGCGCACGGCGCCGCCGACGATATAGGTTTTCATCGCGATTACTTCGGCAGTTCCTGGTCGTGCTTGTCGGCGGTTTCAGTTTCAGCCAGCGCTTCGCTGATCCAGCGCGCTACCGCAGGATGCGCGGCGACGCGGTCGCAGTAGGCCTGGAGCGCCGGCGCGAGCGACACACCGTAGGTACGGAAACGCATCACCACCGGCGCGTAGAACGCGTCGGCAATCGAGAACTCGCCGAACAGGAACTGGTGATGGCCGAAGCGCGACAGGCACTCTTCCCAGATCTCGCAGATGCGGCCGATATCGCCCTGCGAGCCTGGTGTGCGGCCGCGGCCCGGCAGGCTGGCGCGGATGTTCATCGGCATCGCCGTGCGCAGGTCGGAGAAGCCCGAGTGCATTTCGGCGCTGACGGCGCGGGCCATTGCGCGTGCGGCCACGTCCTGCGGCCACATGTGCTTTTCCTGGAACTGCTCGGCGAGGTATTCGCAGATCGCCAGGCTGTCCCAGATCGTGATCTCGCCGGCGACCAGCACCGGCACGCGGCCAGCGGCCGAATATTCGGCAATGCGGGCGGCGGTGTCCGGCTTGTCGAGCAGGACGCGCACTTCGGTGAACGGGATGCCGAACGCCGTCATCGCCACCCACGGACGCATCGACCACGACGAGTAGTTCTTGTTACCGATGACGAGGGTGAGGCCGGCCTTGCGGGCGTCGTCAAGGGTTTGCGAAAGGGTCGGGTCGAGTTCAGTCGTTTGCATGTGCGTGGGTCTGTGGGTGGTTAAAGGAAGTTCTCAGCGTCCGGCGCGGGCGCGAAACTGGTCGTACGGCTCCGATGGCGACAGGTAGTGCGGCGCCACCGCTTCGATGGCCGTGAGCTTGATGCCGAGGTTCGCCGCTGTCAAGGACTGGATCGCCGGGTCGACCACGTTATCGACCTTCATCGAGTCGAGGTTGTCGCGGGTGATCAAAGGCGTACCGGGCAGCATTTCGAAGATCATCGCCTGCAGCCGCGCCAGTGCGTCGGGCAGGCGGATAATCGGGCGCGGGTGCTGCGAGTAGCGGCCAGCCATGCGCACCAGTTCAATCAGCGGATAGATGGTCGGGCCGCCCAGCTCATACACCAGGTGGCGCGATTTGGGGTCGGCCAGCGCGTGCACGTAGGCGCTGGCCACGTCGCCCACGTACACCGGCTGGAAGTCGGTGTCGGCGCAGGCCAGCGGGATCACCGGCAAGTGCTTCTGCAGGCGCGCGAACATGTTGAGGAAGTTGTCTCCCGGGCCGAATACCACCGACGGGCGGAAGATGGTGGCGGCTACTTCGGGCTCGGCGCGCGCGGCCATTTCGCCGGCGGCCTTGGAACGCTGGTACATCGACGGGCCATCCGAATCGGCGCCCAGAGCGCTCATGTGCAGGTAGCGCTTGACGCCCATCTCGGCGCAGGCGCCCACGATCCGGCGCGGCAGTTCGACGTGGGCGTGGGCAAACTCGGGGCCGTACGGATTGCCGCGCCGCGAGTGCAGCACGCCGACCAGGTTGATCGCGGCGTCGCGCCCGGCCAGCAGGCGGCGCAAGGTGGCGTCGTCGCCGATGTCGGCTTCGACCACTTCAACGCGCGGCAGGAAAGTGAGATGCCGCGCGCGCTCGGCGCGCCGGGTGGGGACGATGGTGCGCACGCCCTCTTCCGACAAGCGCGCCACCAGATGGCTGCCGATAAAGCCGGAGCCGCCGAACACTACTACTGCCATGTCTTCCATGTCTGCCATGAGTCCGCCCGGTTGGGGAGGCTCGGTCACCGTCATATGTGAGACCGTCGTTCCCGCGAAAGCGGGAATCCATACAACGGTCGCACAGCGATGCATGGGTTCCCGCATTCGCGGGAACGACGCTGAACGGTGGCTCGCCTCTGGTTATGCCACAGTGCTTGAACTATGGTCAAGAATACCACTTTGGCAAAATCACGGCAGGGTATCGCCCGCTTTCCCTGGTGGCATGACGTTGCCGAGGCGCGCTTTCAGCGACTGCGGCTTGTTCTCGAACAGCGCCGCGTAGTTGGTCGCGTTGGCCATCACGTTCTTGACGTAGATGCGTGTTTCGGTAAACGGGATCGATTCGGCGAAGACCGCGCCCTCCATCGGCTCCGACAAATTGGCGCGCCAGCGGCGCGGCCGGCTCGGGCCTGCGTTGTAGGCGGCGGTGGCCACCGGCTGCGATCCGCCCGCCCCCTGCAGCACCATGTTCATGTAGTTCGCGCCCAGTACGATGTTGGTGCGCAGGTCGGTCAGCTTGCCCTTGACGTATTCGCCAAGGCCGATCTTGCGCGCCACGTAGTCGCCGGTTCCCGGCATCACCTGCATCAGGCCGGACGCGCCCACGCTGGAACGCGCATCGAGGATGAAGCGCGACTCCTGGCGGATCAGGCCATACACCCAGGCCTTGTCGAGGCCAAGGTCCTGCGTGGTCGGGGCCAGGATGTCGTGGTGCGGGGCCGGGAAGCGCTGGGTATAGTCGAACATGGTGCGGGTGCGCTCGGACGTGTTGACCATGCGGTCGAGGATGTCGTGGCGGCGCGCGAAATCGGCGGCGGCAAGCAGCTCGCGCTCGCTGAACTTGCGCAGCTCCCAGTTCCACTCGCGCGCGCCTTCGGCGCGCAGGCGCAGGTTAAAGAAGCGCAGCGCGCGCTGTAGTCCCTGGTTGCCTTCGATGGCCGTGATTTCGGCGGCGGTAAGCGGCGCCGGAGCCGGCGGCACGGCGATTTTCTGGCCCAGCTCTTCGAGCGCCAGCTGGCCGTAGAAGTGGTTGCGGTCGGCGATGCGCTGGTACATCGCCAGCGCTTCCGGATTCTGCGCGCCATTGGCGGTGGCCTGCATCGCGCGCGCCAGCCAGTAGGTCCAGGTTGGGTCGCTGCGCAGGCGCTCGGGCATCGCATGGATGGTGTCGGCCACCGTTTTCCAGTCCTGCCGGCGCAGCGCGATGCGGGTCTTCCACTGGAACTGCTCGTTGGTCAACGGCGCTGCGGCGGCCTTTTGCCAATAGATATAAGCATCCGGGTCGAGCGCAAGCGACGCCGCGTGCGCGATCCCGGCCCAGCCGATTGCCAGTTCGGTACGGTCAAACCTGGGCGCGTTTTTTTCGAGCGCCACGACCGCCAGGTTCAGGGTGGTGCGGGCCAGGCGCGACACGGCGACAAGGTAAATGGCCCGATCGGCGCGGGTGTCGCCGACGCCGCGCGCCATCGCCAGCGCCGGCATGTCCACTGCCTGCGCGGCGCGCGTGTCGGATGCGCCAAGCAGCAGCGCGGTGCGGCGCGACGGCCCCGTGGCGTCCATCTCGCCGGCGAGGCGCAGCTGGAACAGCAGGTCGTCGGCGCTGAACTGGCCCGACTGCGCCAGCCCGGAAATCAGCGCGGCGCAGGCGTCGCCGTAGGCTGGCGGCTGGAGCAGCAACAGGCGCGCATCGGCGGCCACGTTCTCGCCTTTGGCCAGGCGCGAGAGCAGCGCATAGCATTTGAGCTGGAGGTCGTCGCCCGAGACTACCAGCGGCAGCTGCTGGTCAAAATTGTTCCAGTCGCGCGCGCGGCCAAGTTCAAGCAGCCAGTCGATGCGCATGCGCTCGGCGATGGCGCTGCCGTTGTGGCGCGTGAGGAAACCGAGCACTTCTGCGGGCGATGCGGTGCGCAGCTGCGGTTTCAGACGATAATATTCAACGTAGGGTGCGAACTCATGGTTCGGCAGGCGCGACGCGTAAGCGGTGGCCTTGGCGGCGTCGCCCTGGCGGGCGGCCTCGCGCAGCAGCATGAAGATGTCCTCGTCGGCGCGCGCAATTGCGGCTCCCTCAGTCGACTGGGCGACAGCTGAAGTCAGGCAGGAAGCGGCAAGCAAGGCGCCGGCGAATAATTTCGGTAGGTATGTCAATACTCAACTCTCAACGAAACTTCAGTGAACACATGACCGGCGAATCAAGAATACCACGCGATAGCAACGCCTTGCCACCCTGCACGACCGGGGAAACAACAGTCATTTCACCTGGTGACAAGGCGGCCTTGCGCAAGGCGCTGATGGCGGCGCGGCGCGCGCTCGACCCGCTGCAAAAACAGCATTGGGATGCTCAAATCTGCGCCAACGTACTGGCGTGGTGGGACACCGAAAAGCCCGGCGACATCGGGGTGTACTGGCCGCTGGCGGGCGAGCCTGACCTGCGTCCGGCGTATGTCGAACTGGCGCGCGCCGGCGTGCGGCTGGCGCTGCCGGTGGTGCATGAAAAAGACGCACCGCTTGGATTTGCCCACTGGGAGCCTGGGGAAGAGATGGCGCGCGACCGCATGGGCGTCGCGGTGCCGCAACTGCTGCGGCCCGTGGCGCGCCCGCACACCTTGATGATTCCGTGCCTGGGATTTAACCAGCACGGCTACCGCCTGGGCTACGGGGGCGGCTATTACGACCGCACGCTGGCGCCGCATCCGCGCCCCCTCACCCTGGGCATCGCCTACGCGCTGGCCGCGGCCTGTTTCGCTGACGACCCGCACGATGTCGCGCTCGACCTGATCATTACCGAGCAGGCTTAACGGCTGGCGATACGCTCCCACAGCGCGGTGGTGGCCGCCGCCTGGTTCATGCTGTAGAAGTGCAGCCCGGGCGCGCCGCCTTTGAGCAGGCGCTCGCACATCTGGCTGACCACGTCGAGGCCGAAGGCCTTGATCGAGGCGCTGTCGTCGCCGAAGCTGGCCAGCTTGAGCCGCACCCAGCGCGGGATCTCGGCGCCGCACATCTCCGAAAAGCGCATCAGCTGGGTGTAATTGGTGATCGGCATGATGCCCGCCACCACCGGTACATCGATACCCAGTTTGCGCGTCTCGTCCATGAAGGCGAAGTAAGCGTCGGCGTTGTAAAAATACTGGGTGATTGCAGCGTTCGCGCCGGCCTTGACCTTGCGCGCGAAGTTCTGCAGGTCGTCCTGCGGCGAGCGCGCTTGCGGATGCACTTCCGGATAGGCCGCCACTTCGATGTGGAACCAGTCGCCCGTTTCGGCGCGGATGAATTCGACCAGCTCATTGGCGTAGCGGAACTCGCCGGCGCCGCCGTAACCGCTTGGCAGGTCGCCGCGCAATGCCACCACGCGGTCGATGCCGTTGTCCTTGAATTGCTGGAGGATGGCGCGGATCGATTCGCGGCTGCCGCCGACACAGGACAGGTGGGGCGCGGCCACGTAGCCGGCCTGTTTGATTTCGAGCACGGTATCGAGCGTGCCCTGCTGGGTGCTGCCGCCGGCGCCGAAGGTCACCGAAAAATACTTCGGATTCAGCAGCGCGAGTTTTTCGCGCACGGCGCGCAGCTTCTCAGCGCCTTCCGCCGTTTTCGGCGGGAAGAATTCGATACTGAAATTATGCGTTTCCATTGTTTTTGAGGAGTAAGGTAGACAGCGCCCATGAGATGACGCTGTACAGGATCGCAGCCAGGAAAGCCGACCAGAACCCTTCGACATGGAAACCTTCAACGAAGTGCGCCACACCCCAGAACAACAATGCGTTAATGACGAGCAGGAACAGTCCGAGCGACAGGAAAGTCACAGGCAAGGTCAGCAGCACCAGCACCGGGCGCACCAGGGTGTTCACCAGCCCCAGCACGAGGGCGGCGACCAGCGCCGCGCCAACGTTGGTTACCGTTACGGAGCTCATCAGGAAAGGCAGCGCGAACAGGGCTGCAGCATTGATCAACCAGGTCAACAATAGGCGCATGGGAAGGTCCGGGGCAAGCCCCGCTCATCGAAAAGTTAAGGAACGTCAACTGTACAACAACCCGGCCCCGCGGTGGCGAGGCCGGGCGCCAGCGCTTAGTAGCGGTAGTGCTCAGGCTTGTACGGGCCTTCCTTGCGGACGTTGATGTACGCGGCCTGCTCTTCGGTCAGCTCGGTCAGCTGGGCGTTGAGCTTTTTGAGCTGCAGGCGCGCTACCTTCTCGTCGAGGTGCTTCGGCAGCACGTACACGCCGACCGGGTAGTTGGCGGTGTTGGCGTACAGTTCGATCTGGGCGATGGTCTGGTTCGCAAACGACGAGCTCATCACGTACGACGGGTGGCCGGTACCGCAGCCGAGGTTCACCAGGCGGCCTTCGGCCAGCAGGATGATGCGCTTGCCCGACGGGAAGATCACATGGTCGACCTGCGGTTTGATGTTTTCCCACTGATACTTCTTCAGTGCGGCGACATCAATCTCGTTGTCGAAGTGGCCGATGTTGCAGACGATGGCCTGGTCTTTCATGGCCAGCATGTGCTTCTCGGTCAGGATGTGATAGTTGCCGGTGCAGGTGACGAAGATGTCGCCATGCTCAGCTGCGTAATCCATCGTCACGACGCGGTAGCCTTCCATCGCCGCCTGAAGTGCGCAGATCGGATCGATTTCGGTGACCCATACCTGGGCCGACAGCGCGCGCATGGCTTGGGCCGAGCCCTTGCCGACGTCGCCGTAGCCGGCGATAACGGCGACTTTACCGGCGATCATCACGTCGGTGGCGCGCTTGATACCGTCGACCAGCGACTCGCGGCAGCCGTACAGGTTGTCGAACTTCGACTTGGTGACCGAGTCGTTGACGTTAATTGCAGGGAAGGCCAGCTTGCCGTCCTTGTGCATCTGGTACAGGCGGTGCACGCCGGTAGTGGTCTCTTCGGTCACGCCGAGGATGTGCGGCAGGCGCTTCGAGTACCAGTGGGCGTCGACGGCCAGGTGCTGCTTGATCGAGTTGAACAGGCAGATTTCTTCTTCCGAACCCGGGTTGTCCAGCACCGAGATGTCCGCTTCAGCGCGCGCGCCGAGGTGCAGCAGCAGGGTGGCGTCGCCGCCGTCGTCGAGGATCATGTTCGAGTAGACCGGGCCCGATGCATCGGCTGGCCATTCGAAGATGCGGTGGGTGTAATCCCAGTACTCGTCCAGGGTTTCGCCCTTGATGGCGAACACAGGGGTGCCGGCGGCAGCGATGGCGGCGGCGGCGTGGTCCTGGGTCGAGTAGATGTTGCACGATGCCCAACGGACCTTGGCGCCCAGCGCTTCCAGCGTCTGGATCAGTACGGCGGTCTGGATGGTCATGTGCAGCGAACCGGTGATGCGTGCGCCCTTGAGCGGCTGGGCGGCGGCGAATTCCTCACGGATTGCCATCAGGCCAGGCATTTCGGTTTCAGCGATCTTGATTTCCTTGTCGCCCCAGGCGGCCAGGGAGATGTCGGCGATGTGGTAGTCCTGCGAATCTTTGAGTACGGCGTTCATCACGCCCTCCTTTCAGTTAGAAAAAAGTAACGTGAGCGCAGTTTGAAGACTCCGAGCCTGGCGAAATAATTTCGTCGCAACGCTCCTCGGATGGCGAAGTTTAACAGCTTTCGGGTGGGCTTGCCCAGCGGCGGGGCCGGTCTCCCTGCGCACTTGTGGAGATGCCGCAACCACTTCAGCGTCATGCTGCGGTGAACAAGCCGGAAGCCAGGCCTTCGAAGTATGGCAATACACACAGGTAAAATAGCGTCATCGCCCCTGGCAGAATCGACAACCGCCTCCTCCAGTTCAACATGCACATCCGCCCCTGCGCCGCAGGCGAAGAGATTGCTCTTCGCGCAATCTTCAAATCATCCGTACACGGCCTGGCCCGCCGCAACTACACCGCAGCTCAAATTCAAGCGTGGGCGCCCCGCGAGGAGAGCGCCGAGCTTTGCGAACAGTGGATACGCCGCATACAGGTGAACCAGCCCTGGGTGGCTGAAGTGAACGGTCAGCTGGCGGCGTTCGCGGACGTGCAGCCGTCCGGCTATATCGACCATTTTTTCGTTGCTGCGGAGTTTGCTGGCCAGGGCGTCGGAAACGCGTTGATGCGCCATCTGCATGAGATTGCGCGTTGCGCCGGAATTGACACTTTGTTTTCTCATGTCAGTCTCACGGCGCAGCCGTTTTTCCGGCGCCACGGGTTTCACGTTGAAAAAGAACAGCGGGTAATGATCCGAGGCGTCGAGCTTGAAAATGCCGTCATGCGCAAAGCGATGACGGCAATAACCGGCGGGTCGGCAGGGGAGCTGCCTTGAACGACAGCCTGCACTCCATCGCGGTCGACTATCCAAAAAAAACGGGGCTTTCGCCCCGTTTTTATTACGCTGACCGATTTCGTCCAGATCAGAGACCCGCTTCAGCGCGCAGCAGTGCGGCCTTGTCGGTACGCTCCCAGGTGAACTCCGGCTCTTCGCGGCCGAAGTGGCCGTAGGCGGCGCTCTTCTGGTAAATCGGGCGCAGCAGGTCGAGCATCTGGACGATGCCCTTCGGGCGCAGGTCGAAGTGTTCCATCACCAGTGCGGCGATCTTCTCGTCGGAGATCACGCCGGTGCCTTCGGTGTACACGGTGATGTTGATCGGACGCGCCACGCCGATCGCGTAGCTGACCTGCACCTGGCACTGGCGCGCCAGGCCCGCTGCCACCACGTTCTTGGCGACATAGCGCGCAGCGTAGGCTGCCGAACGGTCGACCTTGGACGGGTCCTTGCCCGAGAACGCGCCACCGCCGTGCGGCGCCGCGCCGCCGTAGGTGTCGACGATGATCTTGCGGCCGGTCAGGCCGCAGTCGCCCTGCGGGCCGCCGATGACGAAGCGGCCGGTCGGGTTGACCAGGTAGCGGGTGCCGTTCAGCCATTCGGTCGGCAGCACTTTCTTGATGATTTCCTCGATCACCGCTTCTTCGATCTGCGAGTGCGACACTTCCGGGGCGTGCTGTGTCGACAGAACAACCGTGTCGACCGCGACCGGGCGGCCGTTGACGTAACGCAGCGTGACCTGGGACTTCGCATCCGGACGCAGCCATGGCAGGCGGCCGTCCTTGCGCAGTTGCGACTGGCGCTCGACCAGGCGGTGCGCGTAGTGGATTGCCGCTGGCATCAGTTCCGCGGTTTCGTCGCAGGCGTAGCCGAACATCAGGCCCTGGTCGCCCGCGCCCTGGTCGAGGTCGATACCGGCGCCTTCGTCAACGCCCTGGGCGATGTCCGGCGACTGCTTGTCGTAGGCGACCAGCACGGCGCAACCCTTGTAGTCGATGCCGTATTCGGTGTTGTCGTAGCCGATGCGCTTGATGGTCTCACGCGCAACTTGAATATAATCCACGTTTGCGTGGGTGGTGATCTCACCTGCCAGCACCACGAGACCGGTGTTGCAGAGGGTTTCGGCGGCCACGCGCGCTTTTGGATCCTGCTCGAGGATCGCGTCAAGGATGGCGTCGGAAATCTGGTCCGCGACTTTGTCGGGATGGCCTTCCGAAACGGATTCGGAGGTGAAAAGGTAGTCGTTAGACATGGAGGAAGCTCCTGATACTGTTGAACATGTCGCAGTACCAATTGTTCCTGCGACGCTTTAGCGACATTTATATTCCGCTTCGCAAGTTGTCTATTAACTCGGCGGATCCAGCTTAAAGTGGTATTTTACGCTGCTTGCGATTTTTTGGCTTGAGCAACTAGCCGTTCTTGAACTTCGATCAATATTTCATGCTTGTTTCCCTATTCCGCCTGTTGTCTGCCCTCCCCTTGCCGGTCCTGCATTTCCTTGGGGCAGCTCTGGGTTGGCTTGTTTATTTGTTATCGCCGTCGTATCGCCGCCGCTTGCGCGGCAACCTCGACGCTGCCGGTTTCGGCAGCCACCTGTACCACGCCATTGCCGAGTCCGGCAAAGCCATTGTCGAGCTGCCGTTTGTCTGGTGCGCGAAGCCGGAACGGGTGGCGGCCCACGTCACTGAAGAGAATTATGACTATGTCGCGTCGGTCCTGGACAGTGGCCGCGGCATCGTTTTCCTGACCCCGCACCTGGGCTGTTTTGAAATTACCGCCCAGCAGATCGCGCTGCGCACCAAGCTCACCGTGATGTACCGGCCGCCCAAAAAAGCGGCGCTCAAACCGCTGATCGAAGGCGCCCGCGCGCGCCACAACCTGCATCTCGCGCCGGCCAACATGTCGGGCGTGCGCATCCTGGCCAAGTGCCTGAAACGCGGCGAGCCGATCGGCATCCTGCCCGACCAGGTCCCGCAAGAAGGCGAAGGCGTCTGGGCGCCCTTCTTCGGCCGCACTGCATACACGATGACCCTGCCCGCCAAGCTGGCCAGGATGGGCACCCCGGAAGTGATCCTGACCTACGCCGAGCGTCGCCCCGGCGGCCGCGGTTATATCGTGCGCTTCGTGCCGTTTACCGGCTCGCTGGAAGGCAGCATCGCCGACCAGGCCCGCGCCATCAACCAGGCCATGGAGCAGCTGATCGCGCGCTGCCCTGCGCAGTATTTCTGGAGCTACAACCGCTACAAGCAGCCCGAAGGCATACCGGCGCCGGATGCGCAGGTGGCTGCATGAGGTTGTTGCTGGGTTTGATGTGGCTGCTGCACTGGCTGCCGCTGCCGATTCTCGGACGCATCGGCAAAGCCGTGGGCTCGCTGCTGTTCATGGTGCTGCGCAAGCGCCGCCATATCACCCTGACCAATTTGCGCCTGGCGATGCCGGAACTGTCGGAGCAGCAGCGCGTTGCCCTGGCGCGCCAGCATTTCCAGGCGTATTCGCGCAGCATCTGGGAGCGCGCCATCCTGTGGTGGGCGCCGGAGGCGCGCCTGCGCCGGCTGATCAGGGTCGAGCCGCGGGTTCCGCTCGAACAGATCCAGGCCGGTCCGACCATTTTGCTGTGCCCGCACTTCGTGTGCCTCGACGTGGCCGGCGTGGCGGTGATGCTGGAAACCAGCTTGTGCTCAATTTATGTGCAGCAGAAGAACAAGGCCTTCGACGACGTGCTGCGCGCGGGACGCTCGCGCTTCCGCCCGGTTAAGCTGTTTTCGCGCAAGGAAGGCGTCAAGCCGATCATTCGCGCCATGCGCGACCACCTGCCGTACTTTATGCTGCCGGATATGGATTTTGGCGAAAAGGATTCCGCGTTTGTCGATTTCTTCGGCACCCCGGCGGCCACCCTGACCGCGCCTGGACGCATCGCAGCGAGCACCGGCGCCGCCGTGATTCCCGTGGTGGCGACCTTCCTGCCCGGTTACCAGGGCTGGAAGGTGACCTTCTACCCGGCGTGGGAGAACTATCCCGGCGACGACATGGTGACGGCGGCGCGCCGCATGAACGCGTTTATCGAAGAGCGCGTGCGCGAAGCCCCGGCCGAGTATTTCTGGACCCACAAGCGCTACAAGACCCGGCCGGAAGGCGAAGTGTCGCCGTACGCCCCGGTCGCTTAGCCCTTTATACTGACTCCCATGAAACTCAAATTCACCAAAATGCACGGCGCGGGCAACGACTTCATCGTGATCGATGCGACCGCCGCGCCGATTGAACTCTCTCCCGCCCAGTGGCAGCGGCTGGCCGACCGCCGCTTTGGCATCGGCGCCGACCAGATCCTGGTTGTCCAGCAGCCGGCCACCGAGGGTTGCGATTTCAAATACCGCATCTTCAACAATGACGGCAGCGAAGTGGAACAGTGCGGCAATGGCGCGCGCGCCTTCGTCAAGTTCGTCACCGAAAAAGGCCTGACCAGCAAGAGCAGCATCCGGGTCGAGACCATGAAGGGCATCATTGCGCCGCGCCTGGAAGCCGACGGCAGCATCACGGTGGACATGGGCGCGCCGCGCCTTGACCCCGCCGAGGTGCCGTTCGACGCGGCCGGCCTGGCCGGCTGGGCGGAGGGCGACGATACGACCTGGCCGCTGCCGGTCAAAACCGGCGGCAGCAGCAAGACCGTGTTTATTTCCGTCGTTTCGATGGGCAATCCGCATGCGGTGCAGGTGGTCGACAATGTCGATACCGCGCCGGTCGCGGAAACCGGCCCCTTGATCGAACATCACCCGCGCTTCCCGGCGCGCGTGAATGCAGGTTTCATGCAAGTGGTCGAGCGTCACCACATCCGGCTGCGCGTCCATGAACGCGGCGCCGGCGAAACCCTGGCCTGCGGTACCGGCGCCTGCGCCGCGGTCGTCGCGGGCATCCGCCGCGGGCTGCTCGATTCACCGGTGCGGGTCAGCGCCCGCGGTGGCGAGTTGTCGATCGCATGGGCAGGCCCGGGCCAGCCTGTGTTCCTGTCAGGCCCGGCGGTGACAGTGTTCGAGGGCGAAGTCGAGGTCTAGCGGGGGCGGCGCTCATGCCGCCATCTCGAACGATTCCACGTCAGTGTCCAGGCAGGCTCCCGGCGCCGCCGTTTTCAGGCGGTACAGGCGCTGCCGGTAATTCCCTTCCGGTCCACCCGGCCCGCCATCGATTCCTTCGAATACCTTGATGATCCGGTCGAGCGCTTCGCGTTCGCGCGCCGTTTCCACCATCACCAGCCGGCGTTTGCTGCGACCGTAGCTGCTGCGGATATCGATCACCAGGCAGTGGCCGCGGTCGGCCCGTGCCACATCGAGCAGCAGGGCTTCGGCACGGCTGAGGCCAAACAGCGCAGCCAGCTCCAGCCGCGCCGCCAGCAACGGGTGGCTGCCGGACAAGGCCTGCCGCCCGGGCAGCCGGCCCGGCTCGCGCGGGGCGATCTTGTCCAGCGCTGCTCTTGCTTCGGCGCAGCCTTGCGCCGAAGCCTTTTGCAGCCAGTACACAGCGCGCACATCGTTGCTTTCGTTTTCGCGGCGCGCGCGCCATGCGTTGTTGCCGCATTCAAGCTGGGCGGCGCGGTAACCCATGCCCGCCGCCCGTTCCAGGTAACGCTGGGCCATGCCTACGTTGCGCTGGGAGAACTCGGGCTTGATGTAGATGCGCGACAGGGCGTACCAGGCCTCGGCCAGACCCTGTTCGCCCGCCAGCGCCAGCCAGCGGGTCGCCTTGCGGAAGTTGGCTGAGCCGGAACCCGGCGGCATGCGCCTGCCGTCCAGGCGCATGCGCGCCCACCACAGTCCCATCGCCAGCTGGGCGTCGCGGTCGTTCTCGGCGGCGGCAAGCTCCCAGAACAACCTGATCTCGCCTGCGCCAGCCGCGTACCCGCCGTGCTCGCCATCGAGCAGCTGCGCGCAGCGCGACAGCAGCAGCACGTCGGCTGGGGCCAGCCGCGCGCGCAGGCGGCCGGGTTCGGCGCTCGCGGCCACCAGCGCCCACGCCTGCGGCAAGGCAAGCGTGAGGTAGGCTGGCCAATCGCGCGCCTGCCAGGCGGCGTCGATCAGGGGCAGGCTGGAGGGCGGGGCGGCCACCACCACGGGCCGGCTCGCAGCGGCTGCAAGCGCTGGCTGGGCGCCGCCCCCGACCCGGGCGCGGCGCTGCTGCGACAGCAGTTCGGCGGCGTCGGCAAAGCCGGCGGCGGCCGCCGATTCGAGCGCGCGCAGCGCCTTGGCGCGCACCTCGGGCCTGGGATCGTGGTCGGCCAGCACCAGTTGCGCGAACACCATGCCGGCCCGTACCACGCCAGCGTCGTGCGCGCGCTCATACCAGGGCGCCAGCGGACGCTGGCTCTGGCTGGCCAGTTCGATCGGGATGTGCGCGCCAATCAGCTCGCAGGCCTCGCGGCATTGCTGCTGCGCGGCGCGGTCGAGCCAGTGCAGCGCCGTCGGCAAGCTTTTCGGCAGGCCGGCGCTGCCGAACAGGTAGCGCTTGCCCAACTCAAGCTGGGCCGCCGCGTTGCCGCCGCGCGCACCCCGGATGATTCCCAGTTCTTCGCGATTTGCCATCGGTGACGCTTCAAGATTTGATGGGAGAAACAGTGTCGATATTGCCACCACTGCACTGATCGCGCGGCACTCCTGCCACAGCCGGCGCGAGCAGGCAAGTCTATGTCAGCAAAGTGCCAAAAATAGACAAAACAGCATCTCCTTTGATGTTGCGCAAACCCTCGATTGCATGAAACTTACGCGGTGCTTACAGGGGAAAACCCCTATGACGGCTTGTCATAGTCGCTGCGTTTCAAAAATACAACAGAGCCGCAATTTATTGCCGACAAATTAAAACTAGACCCCATAATTAACTGGAACAACAATATTTACGAAGCAGTGCCGCCTGATCAATGACGATTTTCCGGACACCTGCCCATCTATCCAAGCGCATTACTTTTCTGAGGACAGCTACATGAAAAAATCACTTTTGGCCCTGGCCGTTTTAGGTTCGCTCGCCGGCGTGGCACAAGCTCAATCAGCGGTTCAAATCTACGGCACCGTCGATGCAGGCTTCATCAAGCGCACCGACCAGTCGATGGCAATCGGCAAGCGCGCGAACAATACGCTGGGGTTCAAGGGTACTGAAGAGCTGGGCAATGGCCTGAAAGCACTCTTCCAACTTGAAATTCGTTACGAACCAGACGTCGGCACGATCGAGCAGGGCGGCGGCGGGGTCCAGCGTCCGCTGTTCCAGGGCCAGAGCCGCGTCGGCCTGCAGGGCGGCTTCGGTATGGTCCGCATCGGCCGTGGCCTGACCGCGTTCCAGGAGACCAGCACCCAGTTCGAGCCATTCCACGGCGTTCCTAGCCCAGCCGGCTTCCAGACCGACCTGACCGTCGCCGGCTACACCTCCGACCCGCTCGGCATGGTCGGCAACTCGACCAACCGTTTCTCGAACGCGCTGTTCTACAACTCGCCTGAAGTCGGCGGTTTCCAGATCAACACCACGATCGCCACCAAAGAAGGCAACCAGAGCGCAGCGATCATCGGCCGCGGCACCGCGGCAGCACCGCAGTACGCAGCCGGCGCAGAAGCGTCGACCAACCCGTTCTCGGTGTCGGCAACCTACAAGAATGGTCCGGTGGCGATGATGCTGGCAGCCGAGCGCAACGCAATCGAATCGGAACTGTGGTCGATCGCAGGTTCGGTGATGGCGACCCCGGTCCTGAAACTGATGGCGTCGTACACCGCGCAAGACCAGGAGCACACCCGCCTGGTGAACCCGGAGACCGATTCGTGGGTCGTGGGCGCGAACTACACCATGGGCCCGGGCAAAGTGCTGATCGGTTACGGCCAGAAGACGCCGGACGGCATTGCCAAGACCAAGCAGTTCTCGATCGGCTACGAGTACAGCCTGTCGAAGCGCACTTACCTGTACTTCGATGCATCGAACAAGAAGGCCGGCATCAGCCCGACCGCTACCTCGAGCATCAAGCACTACGCAGTGGGCGTGAACCACGCATTCTGATGAACCCAGCCGGCGGGGCGCGAGCCCTGCCAGCCGGAGACGGGGGCGAAGCCAGGGGAAACCCTGCTTCGCCCTCGGCGCATTTGCGTCGCCTATCAGCCACAAATTCCACTGTGTCTTTTTCGCAACCCGTATAATCCGGCCGAGCTCGCTTTCTGTACAAGAATGTTGAACGATGGCATATTGGATCAAACGAATTTAGTACGCGCGTTCGTTTTACTAAATTATCCTCTTGGAGACGCAATGAAAACAAAATTTATCGCTGGTGTAATCGCTACCTGTTTCGCAGCACCTGTCATGGCACAGTCCAGCATTCAGATCTACGGTGTTGCCGACGCTGGCATCACGAAGACCAAGGGAGAGTCGGCACGTATCTTCAGTGGCGGTGCTGACGGTTCGCGCATCGGCTTCAAAGGTACCGAAGACATCGGCGGTGGATACAAGGCGATCTTCAACCTGGAAGCGCGTGTCGAACTCGACACCGGCACCCAGACCCCGACCCTGATCACCGACAACCCGGGCCTGTATCTGACCAAGGGCATGACCGCGCTGCCACCGGCGCTGCTGGCAGGCATCCGTAACGCCATCCAGCCAAAAGGCGGCCCTGCAGTGAACCCTGAAAAGGCGCTGTTCGACCGTACCGCGATGGTTGGCCTGATCACCCCGGTTGGCGCAGTCCTGCTGGGCCGCATGTACACCCCTGGCTACGAAGTGTTCGCGGCAGCTGACGCGTTCGAAACCGGCACCGCCGGCACCTGGGGCGGCATCACCGGCGGCGCTGCCGGCTTCACCGCGCTGGGCGCGGACATCCGCTCGCAGAAATCGGTCCAGTACCGTATCGCGACCCCGGGCGGCCTGGGCGGTTCGATCATGTACGGCGGCAAGCAGTCCGGTTACCTCGGCCGCTACAACAAGTTCCAGGGCATCGCCGTGACCTACAAGGCCAACGGCTTTGACGTCGGCGTCGGCCACAACCGCGGCTACGACTGGATGGACCGCAAGAGCCTGGTGACCACCACCGTCGGCGGCTCGTTCACCACCGGCGCGTTCAAGTTCTTCGCTGGCTGGCACGACCAGGAAAACAACAACTCGGCCCTGCTGCGCGACTACATCGGCGCATGGGACACCAGCATCGCCCCAACCCTGGCGCCACTGGGTGCACCAACCGCGGCCGCACTGCGTAACGTGTTCGTGACCAACATCACCCGCAACAGCCAGGTCGATGCAACCAGCTACCAGCTGGGCGCGCACTACAAGATGGGCGCCGGCCGCATCATGGCATCGGCAGCACGCCAGAACGACCACACCGCGTCCAACAGCGATGCCACCCTGCTGGCGCTGGGCTACGACCACAACCTGTCGAAGCGCACCGACGTGTACACCGTGGTCGCCAAGATCAAGAACCAGAACGATGGCCAGTACACGCCAGGCGTGTCCGGTTCGCCGGGCGGCTTCACCAAGGTGCCAGGCGACGACAGCCACACCTTCCAGGTTGGCATCCGTCACCGCTTCTGATTTTCAGGCGGCACCACGAAAAAGACGTCTTCGGACGTCTTTTTTTTATTGCCGAAATGTTTTCACTGTCCGGGCGCGGCAGTCGGTTAGAATTGCGTCTCCCCTCGAACACATGACATCAATGACCGCTTTACTGGACTCCGCAGCCGTCGCCGAATTCCTGGCTGACAATCCCCACTTCTTCGAAGAACATACCGGCCTGCTCGCCAAGGTAAAACTGTCGAGCCCGCTGACGGGCAAGACGGTGTCCCTGCAGGAGCGCCAGATGGAAGTGATGCGCGACAAGTACAAAACGCTGGAACTGAGCATGTCCCAGCTGGTCCGCACCGCCCAGGAAAACGCCGCCATCGCCAACCGTTTCCACGGCTGGACCGCGGACTTGCTGCGTGCGCGCAACAACGGCGACCTGCCGCGCGTGCTGGTCGATGGCCTGAAAGAACACTTCGGCGTGCCGCAAGCGACCTTGCGCCTCTGGGACCTGGCTGCCCAGCATCAGGGCAGCTGGTTTGCCGAAGGCGTGTCGGACGACGCCCGCATCTTCGCCAACAGCCTGCTGGCGCCTTACTGCGGCAGCAACCACGATTTTGAAGCGGTGCGCTGGCTGGACGACGCGGCATCGGTGCAATCGACCGTGATCCTGCCGCTGCGCAGCAGCGCGGGCGCCTTTGGCCTCCTGATCATGGGTTCGCCCGACCCGGAACGCTTCACCTCGGTGATGGCGACCGACTTCCTCACCCACATTGGCGACATCGCCAGCGCGGCGCTGGAAGCCCTGCGCGCCTGAACTCATGGACACGGCCGGCAAGCTTGAAGCGGTGGAACAGTACCTGCTCGAACTTGCCACCCAGCGCCAGCTGTCCCCGCACACCATCCTCGCCTACCGGCGCGACCTGGCCGAGCTTGCCGCGCTGACCGGCGCAGCGGGCTGGGACACGGTGGTGCATGCTGACATCCGCCGCCTGGCCTCCAAACTGCATGCGCAAGACCTGAACCCGCGCTCGATCGCGCGCCGGCTGTCGTGCTGGCGCGGTTTCTTCGGCTGGCTGGCGCGCAGCACGCAGCTGGCGGCCAACCCGGTCGACGGCGTGCGCCCGCCCAAGCGCGCGCGCTCCCTGCCCAAGGCGCTGTCGGTGGACGATGCGGTGCACCTTGTTTCGACGCCGTCCCACGCGCACAGCAATCCCGAACCTGCCGACCTGTGCAACCGCGCGATGTTCGAGCTGATGTATTCGAGCGGCCTGCGGGTGTCGGAACTGGCTGGACTGGACGTGGCTTACCGCAAGGCCGATCCCTCGGCGGGCGCTGCCGCGTCGCTCGGCTGGATCGACCTCGACGCGAAGGAAGTGGTGGTGACCGGCAAGGGCGGCAAGATGCGCAAGGTGCCGGCCGGGGGCCACGCGATCGAGGCGCTGGCGGCATGGCTGGCGGTGCGCCCTTCCCCATCGGACGGCAGCGCGGCACTGTTCGTGTCGGTGCGCGGCGCCCGCATCTCGCCGCGCGTGATCCAGACCCGCCTCAAGCAGCACGCGCTGCGCGTGGGCACCACCGTCAACGTCCATCCGCACGTGCTGCGCCACTCGTTCGCCTCGCATGTGCTGCAGTCGTCGGGCGACCTGCGCGCGGTGCAGGAAATGCTCGGCCACGCCAGCATCACGTCGACGCAGGTGTATACAGCGCTCGATTTCCAGCACCTCGCCGCGGCCTACGACAAAGCCCACCCGCGCGCAAAATCCAAGTAACTGGGCAGCCTCGGCATGATCCGCATCAAGCCAAAACGCGGTTTTTGGAAGCAAATCGGGAAATCCGGCATAATCCCTCGCTTACCTGCCGCCCTGGCGGCCGCATTATCATCACGAACGACAAAACAACATGGCATTGATTCCTAGCACCATCCTGACCGGCTTCCTGGGCGCAGGCAAAACCACCCTGCTCAACCGCATCCTGCAAGAGGACCACGGCTTGCGCATTGCCGTCATCGAGAATGAGTTCGGCCAGGAAAACATCGACAACGAGATCCTGGTGCAAGACAGCAGCGAGCAGATCGTCGAGATGAACAACGGCTGCATCTGCTGCACCGTGCGCGGCGACCTGATCGTGGCGCTGACGAAGCTGGCGCAAAAGCGCGACGCAGGCGAAATCCAGTTCGACCGCGTGGTCATTGAAACGACCGGCCTTGCCAACCCGGGCCCGGTGGCCCAGACCTTCTTTGTCGACGAGGAAGTCGGCGCCCACTACCTGCTCGATGCGGTGGTCACCGTGGTCGACGCGCGCCACGCGATGACCCAGCTCGACGAGCACGAGGAAGCCCAGCGCCAGGTGGGCTTCGCCGACAAGATCCTGATTTCCAAGACCGACCTGGTCGACGCCGCCCAGCTGGCCGAGCTGAAGACCCGGCTCAAGCGCATCAACCCGCGCGCGCCGATGAACCAGTCGGACTTCGGACGCGCCCCGCTGGCCGAGGTGCTCGACATCCGCGGCTTCAACCTGAACGACAAGCTCGAACTCGATCCGGGTTTCCTGACCGCGGACGAGGCCAGCGACCACGGCCACCACCACGCGCACGACCACGACGGCGAGCACGAGCATGTACATACGGAAGCCTGCGACCACAGCAACGACCACCACCACAGCCACCACAGCGACGACATCGCCGCCTTCGTGTTCAAGAGTACGCGCCCGTTCGACCCGGCCCGCCTCGATGAATTCCTGGGCAGCCTGGTCAACGTGTTCGGCCCGCGCATGCTGCGCTACAAGGGTGTGCTGCTGATGGAAGGCGCCGACCGCAAGGTGGTGTTCCAGGGCGTGCACCAGATCATGGGCAGCGATATCGGCGGCAAATGGGGTGAAGACGAGGAACGTGGCAGCAAAATGGTCTTTATTGGCAAAAATTTACCAAAAGACGTGTTTATCCGCGGATTGGAACAATGTTTGGTATAAACTATCCCGGTTTCCGATATGCATTGGATGGTTCCTGCGCCTGACGACTAAAGGGGTGGCATCATGAAAAGTAGCGATACGAAACCGGCCATCAAGGCCACCGAAACGGCGCTAGCCGTCCCGGCACCGGCAAGCGGAAAAGCGAAACCGGCGGCCACGGCCAAGCCGGCCTCGCGCGCCACTGCAGCGGGAAGCAAGATCAAAAGTGCAGCAACTGCGAAGGCAGGCAGTAAAGTGACGGGCGGACAGCCGGCCGTCAAGGCAAGCGACCCGGCAGCAGAAGATGCTGTTGGGTTAGCTGATAAAATGAAAACCTCTGTCGTATCGAAGGTAAGTGAAGTCATGACTAAAACAACTAAATCGACCCCAGCCGTGAACACAGAAGCCCGCGTCCTGTCCGAAGAAGAAATCCGGGCAATGGGCGAGAAGGACTACATGAACGCGGACCAGTTGGCGTTTTTCAAGGCACGCTTGCAGCAACTTGAAAAAGACCTGTTGAAGAACGCCGGCGAAACCACCGAGCACCTGCGCGAAACCGTCCTGGTGCCAGACCCGGCCGACCGCGCCACGATCGAAGAAGAACATGCGCTCGAACTGCGCACCCGCGACCGTGAGCGCAAGCTGCTCAAGAAAGTGCAGCAGTCGATTGCCTCGATCGACGCCGGCGAATACGGCTGGTGCGAAGAGACTGGCGAGCCGATCGGCATCCCGCGCCTGATCGCCCGCCCGACCGCCACCCTGTCGCTCGAAGCGCAGCAGCGCCGCGAGCTGAAGCAGAAGCTGTACGGCGACTGATCGCGCCGTTTCCCGCAAAAAAGCATGCGCCTCACGCCGCATGCTTTTTTGCTTTCAGGGCGAGGCGTGGCGATCAAGCGCGCCCGTCCGTGCTACCGTAGTTGACGCAGCGTGAAACGACGTAACAGGACATGACGTGGGTATTTTCTCCAGGTTCAAACGCAAGAACGACGACAGCGACAGCCTTGTGCCGCCGCCAGAGACACGCCTGCGCGTGGGTGAACCCTCGCGCCTGCCGCAAGAGACCGAAGCCGAGCGCGCCCGCCTGCGCGAGATTGCGCGCGCAACAGCCGCCAAGATCGATGCCATCGAGTCGGCCATGGCCAACGATATTTTCAACACGCCGGAACCGGCCTGGGGCAGCGGACCGCGCCGGCCGCTGACCAGCTTCCAGCAAGAACAAGGCCCCGGCACCCTGCCGATGCTCGAGCTGCCCACCACCGAGCTGCTGGGCGACGACGTGCTGCCCGACGCGCCGGTCGAAGCCCAGGCCGCCCCGGTAGTCGAGGAAAGCGCCATCCTGTACGCCAACGGGCAGGCCGTGGCCGCCGAACATATGCTGCGCGACAGCCTGGGGGACGCCGGCCAGCATGACCGCAGCGTGTGGTGGATGCTGTTCGACCTGTACCAGGCCGGCGACCGCCCGCTCGACTTCGACAACCTGGCGATCGACTACGCCAGCCGTTTCGAGACCTCGCCGCCGGCATGGAATCCACTGCTGCCGGCTGCCGCCGCCGCCGGCCAGCCCTACGCCGGCGTCACGCCGACGGAAGTACTGGAAGGCACGCTCGACGCCCATGTCGCGCCGAAGCTGGAGCGCCTGGCCCAGCTGGCTGCGCCCGGCAAGCTCTTGCGGCTTGAACTTGGCCGCATCACGCAACTGGCGCCGGAAGGCTGCGACCTGCTGGCGCGCACGCTCACCGGGCTGCATGCGCGCGGCAGCGAGCTGGTGGTGGCCGGTGCGGCCGAGCTGGCGGCGCTGGCGCGGCAAAGCACGATTATCGGCGAGCGCGAAAGCAGCCCGGCGCCGTGGCTGCTGCTGCTCGCCCTGCTCCAATTGCTGAACCGCGAAAAGGACTTCGAAGAAACCGCGATGGATTACTGCGTCACTTTCGAGGTCTCGCCGCCCTCGTTCGAGGCGCCCGGCAAGGTAGCGACCGCTACCAGCGGGCCGGTCAGTGGCGAACGGTTTATGTTGCCGCCAGTTATTGAAGGCGATACGGCTAACTTGTTTCAAGCGATCGACGGCTACGCGCAGGAGAGCGAGGTGGTGCTGCTCGACTGCTCAAGGCTGGCACGGGTCGAGTATGGCGCCGCCGTGGCGCTGCAGGCGCGCCTGCGGGCGCTCGCGGGCAGCGGCAAGAAGATTGAGATGCGCGATGTGAATCACCTGGTGGCGGCGCTGTTCAAACTGCTTGGCTACGCCGGGGTTGCGCGCCTGTTCCCCCACAAATACTGATCCCGTCGTTCCCGCGAATGCGGGAACCCATAGGAAGCAAGCTCAGCATGGGTTCCCGCCTTCGCGGGAACGACGTATCGAGTGCGGGCGGCAACCGGCCAACCCGTCATCGTCATATCTTGCAATTTGCCCGAGCATCCCCACTTCTTGTGGGCTAGATAACTCAGAGGCTGACATGGAACAATTTCACGGCACCACCATTTTGTGCGTACGGCGCGGCAGGCAAGTGGCCCTCGGCGGCGATGGTCAGGTGACTCTCGGCAACATCATCATGAAGGGCACTGCCCGCAAGGTGCGCAAGCTGTACCAGGGCAAGGTCCTGTGCGGCTTCGCCGGCGGCACCGCCGACGCTTTCACCCTGCTTGACCGCTTCGAAGGCAAGCTCGAAAAACACCAGGGACATTTGCTGCGCGCTTCGGTCGAACTGGCCAAGGACTGGCGCACCGACCGCATCCTGCGCCGCCTGGAGGCGATGCTGCTGGTCGCCGACGCCGAATCGACCCTGGTCATCACCGGCAACGGCGACGTGCTCGAGCCCGAGGACGGCGTGGGCGCGATCGGCTCGGGCGGCAGCTACGCCCAGTCCGCGGCCAAGGCGCTGCAGGAAAACACCGACTTGTCGCCTGCCGAGATCGTGCACAAGTCGCTGACCATCGCCGGCCAGCTGTGCATCTACACTAATTTGAACCACATTGTGGAAACCCTGGACTAAGCATCGTGCCTAACTCAATCATGAACATGACTCCCCCCGAAATCGTCTCGGAACTGGACAAGCACGTGGTCGGCCAGGGCAAGGCCAAGCGCGCGGTTGCCATCGCGCTGCGCAACCGCTGGCGCCGCCAGCAGGTCGAGGAGCCGCTGCGCCACGAGATCACGCCGAAAAACATCCTGATGATCGGCCCTACCGGCGTCGGCAAGACCGAAATCGCCCGCCGCCTGGCGCGCCTGGCCGATGCGCCCTTCATCAAGATCGAAGCGACCAAGTTCACCGAGGTGGGCTATGTCGGCCGCGACGTCGACACCATCATCCGCGACCTGATCGACATCGGCGTCAAGCAGACCCGCGCCAGCGAAATGAAAAAAGTGCGCCAGCGCGCCGAGGACGCCGCGGAAGACCGCATCCTCGACATCCTGGTGCCGCCGCCGCGCGACTTCGGTTTCAACGCCGGCACCGCCAGTACCGAGCCGAAGGAAGGCGACAACACGCGCCAGACCTTCCGCAAGCGCCTGCGCGAAGGATCGCTGAACGACCGCGAGATCGAGGTCGAGGTGGCTGAGGCCGCGCCGCAGATGGAAATCATGGCGCCGCCGGGCATGGAAGAAATGACCGAGCAGATCAAGTCGATGTTCTCGGGCATGGGTGCGGCGCGCAAGAAGCCGCGCAAGGTGAAGATCGCCGAAGCGATGAAGCTGCTGGCCGAGGAAGAAGCGGCCAAGCTGGTCAACGACGACGAAATGAAACAGAAGGCGATTGCCAACGTCGAGCAGAACGGCATCGTGTTCCTCGACGAGATCGACAAGATCGCCTCGCGTTCGGAAACGGGCGGCGCCGATGTCTCGCGCGCCGGCGTGCAGCGCGACCTGCTGCCGCTGGTCGAAGGCACCACCGTCAACACCAAGTACGGCATGATCCGCACCGACCACATCCTGTTCATCGCCTCGGGCGCCTTCCACCTTGCCAAGCCGTCGGACCTGATCCCCGAGCTGCAGGGCCGCTTCCCGATCCGGGTCGAGCTTGAGTCGCTGTCGATCGCCGATTTCGAGTGCATCCTGACCAGTACCGACGCCTGCCTCACCACGCAGTACGAAGCGCTGCTGGCCACCGAAGGCGTGAAGATCGATTTCGCGCCGGACGGCATTACCCGGCTGGCCGAGATCGCGTACTCGGTCAACGAACGCACCGAGAACATCGGCGCGCGCCGCCTGTACACGGTGATGGAGAAGCTGTTGGAGGAGATTTCCTTCACCGCCAGCGAAAGCAGCGGCCAGGTGCTGACCATCGACGCGGGCTATGTCAACGCGCGCCTGGACAAGCTGGCCGACAACGAAGACTTGTCGCGCTACGTTCTTTAATCGTTAAGGCAAGGGAGGCGGGGAATGGCGAACAAGGCACTGGCGACGCGGCAGAAGATGCGGCTGCGGATAGAGCCATCGCAAGCGTTCGGCAAGCCCCGCAACCCGCTCGCGGCGCTGGCAAAGCAGCGTTCGGCGGGCGCCCACGTCAAGAGCAAGTCCGCGCAGCGCCAGGCTGAAAAACGCGCGCTCGAAAAGGCGAAGCTGAAACCGGACGACGAGTAAGATCCCGGTCGTTGCCGCGCAAGCGGGAACCCATGCACGTCAATTTATTGCGACACCGGCGCCGGCCCCGGCATGCCGACATTGCGCGTCGCCGGCGGCATCTGCACTGGCGGCGCAGGCGGCGGAGGAACGGCGGCGCCCTCGACCGGCCGCGCCATTGGCACTGGCGGCGGCGGCTCCCCTTCCGGCCCCTGCGGCGGCTCATTCTGTTCTTGCTGTTCCTGCTGCAGTTCCTGCTGCTGTTCCGGCGTCAGCTGGGACTGCGGCAGCGGGCGTGGCTGCGGCGTTGCGGGCGCCGGCGCGGGGGTTGGCATCGGCTGCTGCTGCGGCATCGGCTGTCCCTGCTGCGGATAGGCCGGCGGCGCCGGCGCATCCATCGGCAGCGGCGCGGCCATGTCGGCCGGCGGCTTGACGTCGACCGCCAGCTCGATCCGCTTCAGCACGCCGCCTTCCGACAGCATCACGTAACGCGGATGCACTTCCTTCACCACGACGCCGGCCGACAGCTCTTTCCCGACCGGGAAGGCCTTGGCTGGCTGTCCATCCGCCACCAGGATGGCCACGCTGTTGCGGCCCGCCGCAACCACCCCGGTCAGCTGGTAGTTGGTCGCCACCGCGGCCATGGCCTGGCCGCCAAACAGCGTCGCGGCGGCGTCCACCGCCGGCGCCGGCAGGTCGGCAACCGGCGCGGCGGCCAGCGGACGCTGTTCAGGCTTGTACAGCTGCAGGACCCAGTATGCGACCGAGGCCGACAGGGCCACCAGGGCCAGCAGGGTTAAAAGTAAAGGCATGCGCTTCATCGGGTTCCTTCGTTACCGCACCAGCTGGTTGATTTCAATAATCGGCATCAGCACCGCGAGCACGATCAGCAGCACCACAATACCCATCGCGACGATCAGGAGCGGCTCCAGCAAGCCCGCGATGGTCAGCGTCCGCCGCTCGACGTCGGCCTGCTGCGACAGCGCCGCCCGGTCCAGCATGGCCGGCAGTTCGCCGGTAATCTCGCCCGCGCGGATCATGTGGATCAGCATGGGCGGAAAGTGCTTCTGCGCCGACAGCGCCCGCGCCAGGCTGACGCCCTCGCGCACGCTGGCGCTGGCCTGCTCGACCAGCTCCTTCATGGCCACGTTCGACAGCGTGTCGCGGCTGGTGTCGAGCGCATGCAGGATCGGCACGCCCGATCCGGTGGTGATGGCCAGGGTGCTGGCAAAGCGCGCGGTGTTCAGGCTGCGCTCGAACTTGCCGTAGATCGGCGCGGTCAGCAGCCAGGTATGCCAGCGCCGCTTCAGGTCGGCGTTCTGCAGCGCCCGCCGCCACATGAAGAAGGCGCCGATCATCGCCACAGCGACATAGATCCCGTAACCGCGCACAAAGTTCGATACGCCCAGCATCATCACGGTCAGCAGCGGCAGTTTTTGCTTGGTGTTGGCGAACACCGAGACGATCTGCGGCACCACATAAGTCAGCAGGAAGATGACGATCGCGAACGCCAGCACGGTAACGATGGCCGGGTACAGGAAGGCCAGCCGTACCTTCTGCACCAGCGCGTTGCGGCGCTCGATGTAGTCGGCCAGGCGCGACAGCACGCGCGCCAGGTGGCCGATCTGCTCGCCCGACGCGACCAGCGCGCGGTAGATTTCGGCGAAGTCGCGCGGGTGGCGCGACAGCGCGTCGGAGAACGGCGCGCCGCCCATCACTTCGGCGCGGATCGAGGCGATCAGGTCGCGCACATACGGACGTTCGGCCTGCTCCAGCAGGGCGGTGAAGGCCTGCTCCAGCGGCAGGCCCGCTTCCAGCAGGCTGGCCAGCTGGCGGGTGAACAGCGCCAGCTCGACCTGGGTCAGCTTTTCGCCGATGCCGCGGCTCTTGGCCACGCCGCTCGCGTCCAGCTGGGCGGCGATGGCTTCGACATTGAGCGGCGTCAGTCCCTGCAGCCGCAGGTCGGCGCGCGCCGAGCGCGGGCTGTCGGCGTTGACCACGCCCTTCCTGGTGGCGCCGGCGTCGTCGACGGCTTCGTAACGGAATGCTGGCATCGTGGTCGGCCTAGTCCTTGGTCACGCGCAGCAGTTCGGCCTGGGTCGTGGTGCCGTCGCGCAGCCAGCGTTCGCCGTCCTCGCGCATGGTCTTCATGCCCGAGCGCTGCGCGGCAGTGCGGATGTCCGCTTCCGAGGCGCGGTTGTGGATCTGCGCGCGGATTTCATCGTTCGTTTGCAGCAGCTCGTACACGCCGACCCGGCCGTGGTAGCCGGTGTGGCCGCATTTGTCGCAGCCCACCGCCTTGTAGAACTGGCCGTCCGGGACCTTGCAGTGCACGCACAGCTTGCGCACCAGGCGCTGCGCCATCACGCCCAGCAGCGACGACGACAGCAGGAACGGCTCGATGCCCATGTCCAGCAAGCGGGTGACTGCGGCGGCCGAATCGTTGGTGTGCAGGGTCGCCAGCACCAGGTGGCCGGTCAGCGATGCCTGCACCGCGATCTGCGCCGTTTCCAGGTCGCGGATCTCGCCGATCATGATCACGTCCGGGTCCTGGCGCAGGATGGCGCGCAGGGCCTTGGCGAAGCTCATGTCGATGCGGGCGTTGACCTGGGTCTGGCCGACGCCGATCAGGTCGTACTCGATCGGGTCTTCGACGGTCAGGATATTGGTGGTGCTCGCGTTCAGGCGCGACAGCGCCGCGTACAGCGTGGTGGTCTTGCCGGAACCGGTCGGGCCGGTCACCAGCACGATGCCGTGCGGCTGCTTGATCAGGGTGTCGAACTGCGGCAGCAGGGCCGGGCTCATGCCCAGGTGCGACAGGTCGAGGCGGCCGGCTTCCTTGTCCAGCAAGCGCAGCACGGCGCGTTCGCCATGGCCGGTCGGCAGGGTCGAGACCCGCACGTCGACCGGCTTGCCGCCCACGCGCAAGGTGATGCGGCCGTCCTGCGGCAGGCGTTTTTCGGCGATGTCGAGCTGCGCCATGATCTTGATACGCGAGATCAGCGAGGCGTGGATGCCCTTGCGCGGACGGACGATGTCGCGCAGCGCGCCGTCGATGCGAAAGCGCACCACCGAGGTCTGTTCGAACGGCTCGATGTGGATATCGGACGCGCCTTCGCGCAGCGACTGCGTCAGGAGCGCATTGATCATCCGGATGACAGGCGCATCGTCGGACGACTCCAGCAGGTCTTCGATGGCCGGCACGTCCTGCAGCAGCTTGGTCAGGTCGAGGTCGGCGTCGAATTCGTCGGCCACCTGCGAGGCGTCGCCGCCGGCGCTGGCGTACGCGCCGGCGATCGCCGCTTCCAGTTCGGCGCGCGGCATCGAACGCAGCGCGATGCGGCCGAAGCGGCGCGACACCTCGGCGATGGCCGCCGGCGCGGTTGCGCCGGACACCCAGACTTCGACCGGGTTGCCGTTATCGCCATCCGTACGCGCGAGCACGCCGAAGTCGCGGGCAAAAGCGTAAGGCAAAAGATTGTTCATCTCAGTTCTCTATTTCTGTACAGGGCGGTACTTGGCCGCATCCGGCTCGGCTGGCGCAGGGGTGCTGCGCGGCTGCACCGGCACCAGCGCCGCAGGCGGGCGCACCGGCACCGGCGCCATCGCGCCGCCCAGCGGCGGCTGGCCGTTGACCAGCGGCGGCAGCACCGGCGTGCCGTAGTCAGGCAGTACCACCGAGCCGGTTTCCGGCTGCGAGCGCACGCCTGCCGAACGCATGAAATCGTAGCGGTCGGTGGCGATGCTGTTGCTGTCCTCTTTGCTGCGCACGATCACCGGGCGCAGGAAGATCATCAGGTTGGTCTTGGTACGCTGGCGGCTGCGGTACTTGAACAGGTTGCCCAGCACCGGGATGTCGCCCAGGCCGCGCACCTTTTCTTCGCTGTCGCTGGTGTCGTCCTTGATCAGGCCGCCGAGCACGATGATCTGGCCGTCGTCGGCGATCACATTGTTCTCGATGACGCGGATGTTGGTCGTCACGCCGGAAGTGGCGGCAAGGCTGGTCGGGTCCACGTTCGAATTCTCGCTGTAGATCGCCATCTTGATGGTACCGCCTTCGGAAATCTGCGGGCGCACTTTGAGCGTGATGCCGACGTCGCGGCGGTCGATGGTCTGGAACGGGTTGCTGGCGGTGCCGCTGGCCGGCGTGGTGAACTGGCCGCTGATGATTGGTACGTTCTGGCCGACCTTGATGGTCGACAGTTCGTTGTCGAGCGTGAGCATGTTCGGCGTCGACAGGATGTTGGCGTTGCCGTCGGTTTCAAGCGCGTGCGCCAGTGCGCCCAGACCCAGCTGGCCATTGATCTGCTTGAACAGGCCGATGGTCAGGCCTTTGGCGCTCGGCAGCACCGGCGGGTTGGCCAGTGCGCCGGCGGCGATCGTGCCGATGTTATTGGCGCCGCTGGTGAAGCCTTGCAGGCCGCCCACGCGGTAGCTGCTGTTCTCGTTGCCCGACAGGCCCAGCCACTGGACGCCGAATTCAGCGGCCTTGGCCGAGTTGACCTCGACGATCAGCGATTCGATGTAGACCTGGGCGCGGCGCACGTCGAGCATATCGATCACGGCGCGCAGGTTGCGGTAGACCGCGTCGGGCGCGGTGATGATCAGGGTGTTGGTCGACGCGTCGGCCTGGATGAAGCCGGCGCCGCCGCCGCCGGTGGCTTCGCCCAGCTGCTGGCCCGGCGACTGCGCGCCCAGGGTGCTGACCTGGCCGCCCATCATGCCGCCTTGCTGGCCTTGCTGTCCTCCCAGCCCGCCGGCCATGCCGCCGCCGCTCGGAATGCTGCCGCCGGCCGTGCCCTGGCCCGGCTGCGCCGCCGCCGAGACGTCGCCCGACACCACCGCGCGCAGGGTCTGCGCCAGCTTGGTGGCGTCGGCATTCTTCAGGTAGACCACATGGACGTTACCGGCCTGCGAAGTGGGCGCGTCCAGCTTGGAGATCAGCGAACGGGCCAGGCGCGCCCGCGCTTCCGACGGCGCGCGCAGGATCAGCGAATTGGTGCGCGGGTCGGCCACCACCGACACGCGGCCGGAGTCGCCGCCAGGGCCGGGTTCCATCAGCTTGTTGACCATCGCCGCCATGTCGCTGGCGATGCCGTTGCGGACCGGGATCACGTCGACGCCAGCCGCCACCGGCGCGTCGAGCGCGGCGATGATCTTGGACAGGCGCCGCAGGTTGTCGGCGTAGTCGGTGATCACCAGGCTGTTGTTGCCCGGGTTGGCCATGATCGAATTGTTCGGCGAGATCAAGGGGCGCAGCACCGCGGTCAGGTTGGCCGCCGACTCGTAGTTAAGGTAGTAGATCTGGGTGGCGATCTGGTCGCCGCGGGCGCGCGAGCCGCGCACGCCGACCTGGGTCGGCGAGGCCTGCAGCTTGGCTTCCGCTTCCGGCACCACCTTGGCAAAGCCGTCGGCGGTGACGACCGCGTAGCCTTGCAGGCGCAGCGCGGAAGTCAGCAGCGCGAAGGCCTGCGACTTGGAGATCGATTTTTCCGACACCAGGGTCAGGGTGCCCTTCACGCGCGGGTCGATGACGAAGGTCATGCCGGTGTAGTGGCCCACCGCCTTGATCACCGATTCGATGTCGGCCCCGACGAAGTTGAGCGCGGCCTGGTCCTCGGTTTGCGCCCACGCGGGGCCGGCGCTGGTGAGCACCGTGCAGCACAGCAGGGCGCCGGCGGCGATGCGGCGCAGAGCCGGGAATTGGTTGGTGCTGCCTGATATTGTTTTCATCATTTGAACTCTAACGCGATTATTTTCTTGCCGCCCACCATACGTCGTTGGCCCAGCAAGTTCAGGAGGTTGCCCAGCGTGTCTTCATACCCGGGCCCGGCTTCTGCCTGGCCGGAAAACTGCAGGCGCCCGTTGTTCAGGGCCCCCGTTCCGGACAACAGCAGCGCGCCGCGCACCGTTCTCAAATTCAATTGCGCCTGCTGGCCACGCCAGTCGAACGCCAGTTCATAACTGCCCAGCGGCTTGATGGGCGACATGCGCGAACCCATATCCTGCATCGACAGCAAGGTGCGGCCATTGACGGACACGGCATTTCCAGCGCGGGCCAGCGCCAAGGTGGTCCACGACAACTGCATCACCCCGCTTGGCGCCAGCGTGTTCAGCGGCGCGCCCAGCCCGGCCAGGCCGGCGGCCGGCAGGCGGATCGCCGCAGGGCTCACCTGCCACTCCGACCAGCTGCCGGTGACCAGCACCGGCTGCGTCAGGGCCTGCGGGTTTTCCAGTTCCAGCTCGACCCGCCCGAACAGCACCATCTTGGACAGGCGCCACGAAAAACGTCCCGGCAACAGCGGGGTCACCGAGCCGCCTTCGCCCGGGGCGCCGCCGATGAATGCCGAGCCGCGCCAAAGAGTACCTTGGGCATCCCCCAGAGTCAAACGTGCACCGGTCTGCTTCTCGACGATCGGCCCCAGCCAGGTCGCCGGGAAAAACAGCAGCACGGTCAAGCCGACCGCGAGGGCGACTGCACCCAGCCATAACGCGGCCCGTTTCATCGGGCCGATGCCCCGGTACCCTGGTGCAATGTCAGGCTGGCATCGACCTGGCCCGGCGCGCCCAGCGCCGTCACCGTCATGTCCTGCACCGCGATCCGGTTTTCGCGCCGCTGGGCATCGAGCCACATGACCAGGTTGGCGAACGATACGTTACTCACCTGCAATTTTGCGAATTCGCCCGTCATCGTCAGCGACTGCGGGTTGATGCTGCGGGTGGCCAGGCTGGCGGTCAGCGCCTCGCGCGTCATCGGCGTTGGCTGCGGCACCGGGCGCGCGGCCAGCTGGCTCGCTTCCAGCGCCAGCGACTGAAGCTCGGCGGCCTGCTGGCGCAGCTCGGGCAGTTTCTGGCGCAGCTCGGCGCGGCCGGTCAGGGCGGGATCGATGAAGATCATGTACACCAGGGTGGCCAGCACGACGGCGCCGCCGACGGTCAGGTACTTGCGTTCCTTCTCGGTGCGCGCGAGCCAGTAGACGGCCAGGCGCTCCTTCAGCTGGCCGATTGATTGCGAGGCCTTCATGATTGTGCTCCAGTGCTGCGGATCTGCCAGACGCCGGCAGCCGTTTCGGTCAGGGACAGGCCGCGCGCGGCGAGCGCGCTTTTCACCTGGTTGGCCAGGGCCGGGTCATTCGCTTCCGGCTTGAGCCGGACGTTGAGCGCGCTCTCGCGGAACTCCAGCGAGCCGATCGCCGCCTCGCGCCCGGCGCCGCGCATGGCTTCGCCGAAGGCGGCGGCCAGGTAGACGAACTCGTTGGCACTGACTTCGCCCTGGGCCGCTTTGGCCGTCGCGATGTTCTTGCGCATCTGCGCGGCCGGGTCGAGGATCACGGTTTCGTTCGGGTAGGCGGCGCGGAAGGTCGTGATCATCGACTGCTGCAGCGCCTCGGCTTCGCGCTTCATGCGCAGCCATTCGACGTTCAGCCCGGCGACGTTGACCACGAAGGCCAGCAGCGCCAGCGCGATCGGCCAGCGCCAGCGCTTCCAGTCGGCGGCGCGGGCGCCTGCCGCACCGAGACCGGGAACCAGGTCAAGGCTGGTGGTGTGGGAACCGTCGACCCAGTTGGTCCAGTTGTCGGCCGCCAGCGTGACGCCGGGGCCGGCTTCGGCCGCGATGGCCTGGTATTCGCCGAGTTGCGCGGGTGGAATGTACAGGGTCAGCGGCGCGTCGCCGGCGAGCGAACGCGCCGTTTGCAGCGCCACCAGCGGCTCGGCGCCAGTCATGTCGAGGCCGAGGCCCTGGAACTGGCCCATGCGCAAGGTGATTTCGCCGCCGCGGATGGCGCCAGAGACGGTGCCAGGCTCCAGCGGCAGGCACAGCTGTGCAGGCAGGGCCGAGACGCCATGGGCGCCTTGCGCCAGCAGCATCTTGACGATGGGTTCGAGCCAGGAGCGCTGGACCACGGCCACGGTGCGGGTGCCGTCGGGGGCCGACACCGGCGCGGGCATCAGCACGAGGTCGGATGGATCGCCCAGCACCTGTTCTTCCACCAGCCCGGGCAGCGCAGCCCTGAGGCGCGCGCTCGACAGCGGTGGCACTTTTACCTGGAGCAAGGTGACGTCGGAAGCGGCCAGCATGACCACCACCTTGCGGCTGGACGCCACCACGTCGGCCATGTTGCGCAAGGCGCCCTCGCCCTGCTGCGCGATGGTGCCGCTGTCGGCGACCAGCGCATACTGGGCCAGGGCATGCTCGCCCTCTCCGCGGGCGGGATGCCGGATATATAAAGTACTCAAACCGTCTCGCTTTCGTTTTAGTTTTGGCGAATGGTTAACACTGTTGTTGAAGCCGCCTGGCGTTCGACCAACGCTTCGGAATCCAGGTTCGCGCGATCAAGACGTATCCTGCTCTGCACTAAGAAAAACTCGCTGCCGACCGTGAGCGACGCGGGATCGAGCGGAACCTTGCCATTCAACCGCGCCGTAAATCCTGCCATGTCGCGAAAATACGCCTGCCTCCGGCTTTCCACCAGCGCCTGCGCTTCCGCCAGCGTAAAGTTGCCGATTACAGCTGCCAGCACCTCGGGCGGCGCGGTGTTGACATTGAGCCCGTGCTTGTTCGCGGTTCCAGTCGTAAACGGCAGCACAATGACGAAATCGCGCAGCTTGGCAATTATCTCCGGCGTGTAGCCCGGAATGACCAGTAAATCCTCCACCCGCTTGATCGCCACCGGCAGCGACTTTGCCGGCGGCGTCGTTTGCCCCGGTATCGGCAACGGCGGCTCCGTACTGGCGAAGTAATCGGCGGTGCGCTTGGCCAGGGCCGGGTCTATCTGCAATACGCGTAACAAATTCGCATAAATACCTTGATGATCCAGGTTCGGCTTCGGCCCGTCCGCTAAATGCCTCAGATTGTAACGCGAGCTTGCATCGATGACCCGTCCGGAAAGCGTTGCATCAAAAACTTCCCCCTCCACCCGCTCACGTTCGATGTACTGGTCCAGCCGGGTTTCCGCCAGCGGCGTGTTCCAGACATCGTTCAGCGTGGTGACGCCACTCGCGCTCTGCTGGCCGGCGGTCTGCAACACCAGCCGCGCCCAGTCGAGCGCGCCGCGCAGGATCCACTTGGTTTGCAGCTGGAGCCGCTGGTTTTCCATCGAACGCACCTGCACCTGCTGTTGCCAGAACAGGCTTGCGACAATGCTAACTGCGAGCGTACACAAGAGCAAGGCGGTAATGACGGCCACGCCGCGCTGTTTGTCCAGCCTCATCACATGCCTCCCAGCAGGAAGGCTTTGGTCATCGGAATCTGCTGCCCCTGCACCTGCAACGCCACCCGCAGCCCGGATGCCGGCAGCGGCGTCCAGCCTTGCGGCCGCGGCGCGCCGGCCATGCGCCACATATTGTTTTCCCAGGTCTCCACCTGCATCGACTGCACGCCGGACTGCAGGATCACCGGCGGGGTCGTGTCCGCATTGCTGAGGGCGGCCTGCCAGAACATGTCGAGCTGGACCAGGTCGCGCGTGCCGGCGGACTCGCGCCGCATCAGCACGCCGTTAACGATGCGATAGGAAATCACTTGCAGCTGGGACGGCGCGTTTTCGCTGTGCCAGTTGCGCACCAGGGTCATGCCGCCGGCGTCCGCCGCCAGGTTCGGGCGTCCCTGCATTTCAGCCGACGGGACGATGTGTTCGCCATCGCTCTGCATCTGCGCAAAGGCCAGCTGCATGCCGCGCGTCGTCTCCATCTGGTCGGTCAGCGCGACGCGGGCGCGCACGATGCCGTCGAGGCCGCGCCAGCCGAGCACGGCGACAATGGCCAGGATGCTGATGGCGACCAGCAGTTCGATCAGGGTGAAACCGGCGGTGCGCTTCATCGTTCCCTCAACACCAGCTGCACCAGCTTGATGATGCGGCGCTCCGGATTGGCCGAGTCGAACACGCTGACCTCGACCCTGCGCAGGCGCGGATTCGGGCTGGCCAGCACTTCCTCCTGGCAGACCAGGCGCAGGTCGCCCTGCGGGCACTCGAAGGTTTCCTTGCCGATTTCGGGGAAGTTGTTCGACAGGCGCACCTGCACCAGCCGGTTCTCGGCCGACCAGGTTGCCATCATCGCCGCGCGCAGGCCTGAACTGTTCTGGGCCAGGCTGCCGACTGCGCGCAGCGACGCGCCCAGCGCGGTGCCGACGATCACCAGCGCCACCAGCACTTCAAGCAAGGTGAAGCCGCGCGGACGCTGTGGGAGGCGATGGTTGCTCATGATTACTCGACCACGAAATGGCCAACGCCATCAGCGTGCACCGCCACCCGGTCTTCGCCGCTGATGAGGGTCAGCACAAACGGCCGGTCGACCGGCTCGCGGCCAAAGGTAATGCGCAGGCCGGTATTGATGGCGCCCGCGGTCTGGACCGGCGGATCGAGGCGCAAGGTGATGGGTGCGTTCTTGAACGTGCGTTCGCGCAGCAGGTCATCGTTGATGACCTGGTCCCAGCTGGTTTCATTGCGCACCAGGAAGCGGTAGCGCTCGCTGTTGGCTTCGAAGGCGATCAGCCGGTTGCGCACGATGGCTTCATCGCGCGCCAACTGGAGCAGCAGCGCAATGCGCTGCGCCTCTTTTTGCAGGTCCTGGCGCGGGCTCGGCATCGCGTTCAGGGAAACGAGGCCGAGCGTAATACCGATGATGACCATGACGACCATCACCTCCACCAGCGTAAAGCCGCGTGCGCCCCGGGCGCGCTGCATAAGCGTCAACCTGTTTGCTTAGTTATCCCACGATCCGACGTCGGCGTCCTCACCGGTTCCGCCAGGCTGGCCATCGGCGCCATAGGAGAACAGGTCGACTTCGCCTTTGACGCCGGGCGACAGGTACTGATAAGGGTTGCCCCAAGGATCCTTCGGCAGCTTTTCAACATAGCCGCCGGCCTTCCAGCCATTGGACGACGGGCCGGTGGTCGGCTTTTCGATCAGCGACTTCAGGCCCTGCTCGGTGGTCGGGTAGCGCTGGTTGTCGAGCTTGTACAGCTTCAGCGCCTGCATCAGGGTCGCGATATCGACCTTGGCGGCGGTCACGCGCGACTCGCCGGTACGGCCCATCAGCTTAGGCACGACCAGCGCGCCGAGGATGCCGATGATAACCACAACCACCATGATTTCCACCAGGGTGAAGCCGCGCGCGAGGCCGCGGCGGCGCGGACGGTTTGGAGCTTTATGCATTTGGTTCAGGTCTCAGAGTGATTGCAACGAAAGATGAGTATAAGACGGTTTTGCCCCCGCCACCACATGGCGGGGGCATATTGTAGGCACGGCGGTCAAATGACGCCCACTCTTTTGGTCAATGGCGGTGGCGCGCCGTTCCGGCGGCCCGGTGCAAGGCCCCCTCATTGCCGCCCGCCGCGATATTAGACGAAACCGGCGGAAGTGCGCGCAACGCAGGCGCATCTTTCACGAACGGCATGATTCCCAGCTCCCTGTCGATTTCGGTCGGGTAGATCACATGGCCACGCGTGATCACGGCGGCCACCTTGCGGATGTCCTCGATGTTTTTGGTCGGGTCGCCGTCCACCAGCACCAGGTCGGCCAGCTTGCCCGGCTCGATCGAACCGCGCTCGTGGCTGGTGCGGGTAAATTTGGCGCCATTGCGGGTAGCGACCTGGATCACCTGCGCCGGGGTGAGGCCGGCCTTGACCAGCATCGCCAGTTCCGACTGCAAGGTGAAGCCGGCCATCTCGTCGGTGCCGGCGACGATCGGCACGCCCGCGCGGTACAGGATGCCGACGAAGTCGACCATCTTGGCGTAGGACTTCTCATAGCGCTTCAGGGTCGCATCGTCGGCGATCTTCATCGTACCGACATGGAAGCCGCGCTTGACATCGGGCGGCATGTGGTCGGCGATGGCCACGAAAGGCTCGTTCAGGTCGCCGTCGCGCTGCTTCATGAAGGCAAAAGTGGCGAGGGTCGGGTCGACCACGACCTGCCTGGCCTTGAGCCGGGCGACGAAATTCTTGACGGCTGGCGAGTTGAAGTCGAGGCCGGCCACCTTTTCCGATGGCAGGATGAAGCGCTCGAGGGTACGGGTTTCGGTCTGCGGCGTGGCGAGGAAGTTCAGCATCACCTGGTTGATGTGCTGGATCTCGTCGTAACCCGCGTCCAGCGCCTCATGCGCGCGCAGGCCGGCCGGGATGTGGCCGCCGACACGCATGCCGCGGCTGTGGGCGTAGGCGACCGTCTCCTTCAGGATCGCCTTCGGGAAGGAGTTGTAGATCTTCAGCTGCGGATAGCCGTGCTCGGCGTACCAGTCGATGGCGTTCTTGGCAGCGGGCAAGTCCTTGACGACAAAGCCGCCGTTGGACGAATACGGGCTCTCGCCTTCGAGGAAGCCGGCTGGCACGATCTGCGGGCCGAGCAGCATGCCGTTGGCGGTCTCGTCGATGATCTGCTGGACCTGGGCGTTGTCGTTACCCATGTCGCGCACCGAGGTGACGCCGGCGGCCAGGTTCAGGCCGCCTTCCCAGCGGCCCACGTGGCCGTGCATGTCGAACAGGCCCGGCAGCATGATGCGTCCGGCCGCGTCGATATCGTTGACCGCGCCGCGCACTGGCGAGCCGGCTGGCAGGACAGCGGTGATGCGCCCGCGCAGCACGTACACATCGGACGGCGCGCCCACGGTCGCCTTGGCGCTGTCGAACACGCGCGCGTTGCGCACCACGGTCAGCCCCTTGAGCGGGTGCTGCAGGCGTGCCGCCAGGTCGACCAGCATTTTGCTTTCAGACAGTTTCTGGCGTGCGGCGAGGGTCTTGCCGACTTCGCTCCAGCCCTGCTCCGTCATCGTCAAATAACCGGGGATCACGACCGCGAACAGGCGCGGCTTGGCGCCGGTGGTGGCCCAGAAGAACTGGGGCGACATGCCGATGCCGGTCTGGGCCAGCAGCTGCACCTTCTGCGTCTTGCCGCCCGCGCTGACCTCCACCTCATCGAGCTTGCGGTGCGACAGCGTTCCCGACGGCAGCAGCGGCATGCTGGCGCCCGGGCGGGCGGCCAGTGCGGTGATCGCCACCGACGCCACCTCGAAGGAGCTGTTCAGCGGAACGTACAGCGCTGCGCCGTTGACGGCCTTGCTGCCCTTCTCGGAAGTCGAGCGCCAACTGGCCTGGTCGCCGTTGCGTTCGAACTGCTCATCGACGACCGCGCCATAGGTCGAGTTGCCTTTGACCGAATACTGCGCGATGGTGCCATCCTGCGCGACCCGGAACTGCTCTGTCAGCTCAGGGCCGCGGCCATTGTCCTTGAAGATGTAGCGCACCCGGGTCGTGCCATCGTCGTCGCGCTCGACGACCTGTTCGCCGGCGCGCTTGCCATTCTCAACATGGATGTCATAGCGCGTGGTGGTGGTAGCCGCGTGGGCCGAGACGCCGAAAGCGGCGGCGACGGCAAGGGCGAGGATGCGATTCATGCTGTGAGTCTCCATCAGTTATGTTTATTGGTATTAATTGTGCCCTAAAACAATTGCCAAATTCGGGGTCAGACCACCGGTTTTTTGGAATATTCCAAAAAACCGGTGGTCTGACCCCGAATTTGGCAAGTTTTGGCGAGGGAAAGGGCGGCCGTTAGCCGCAGACGGCGCAGGCGGGGTTTTTGCCGACCTGGATGCTGGTCCATTCCATCGCGCGGCCGTCCAGCAGCAGCAAGCGGCCAGCCAGCGAGGTGCCGATGCCCGTCACCAGCTTGAGCGCTTCGGCCGCCTGCATCGCGCCAACTACCCCGACCAGCGGGGCGAACACGCCCATCGTGCTGCAGGCGACGTCTTCGAAATTCTGGTCCTGCGGGAACAGGCAGGAGTAGCATGGCGAACCATCGCTACGCGGGTCGTACACGCTGACCTGGCCGTCGAAGCGGATCACCGCGCCCGAGACCAGGGGCACCTTCGCGGCGAAGCAGGCGCGGTTGACGGCGTGGCGCGTCTTGAAGTTGTCGGTGCAGTCGAGCACTACCGTGGCGCCGCGCACCAGCTCGGCAAGCCGCTCGTCGCCGACGCGCTCGCAGATCGCGCTGACTTCGATATCGGGATTGATTTGCAGCAGCGCGTCGCGGCCGGACTGGGCTTTCTTCTGGCCCACCCGCGCCGTCGTGTGCATCACCTGGCGCTGCAGGTTGGTGAGGTCGACGTCGTCGTCATCGACCAGCATGATGTGGCCGACCCCGGCCGAGGCCAGGTACATCGCCGCTGGCGACCCCAGCCCGCCCGCGCCGATGACCAGGATGTTGGCCTCGAGTATGCGCTCCTGCCCTTCGATACCGATCTCGTCGAGCATGATGTGGCGCGAGTAGCGCAGCAGCTGGTCGTCGTTCATGCCGCCGTCACTTGCGCTCGCCCTTGATGTCGGCTGGCCTGGTGTCCGGCTTGGCCAGCGCCTTCGGCTCGGGTTTGTCGGGGCGCGGTTCGGCCGATGACAGCTTGACCGGCAAGCCTTTGAAACGGTTCAGCGCCTGTTGCAGCTGGAAGTCGTCCTTGCTGCCGAAATCGAGCGGCTTGCGCTTGCGTGCGGCAGCCGCCCGCGTGGCGTGTTCGGCGTCGATGGCGTCCAGGGTTTTGACGGGCGGCGCGGCTTCCTTCGCATCCTTCACGCTGCCATTGGCCAGGTGTTTGACCAGGTCGGACTCGCGCACCCGCAGGCTGTTCAGGCCGTCGCCGTCCGCCGTTTCGTCCACCATCACGTCGGGAATGATGCCCTTGGCCTGGATGGCGCGCCCGTTGGGCGTGAAGTAGCGCGCGGTGGTCAGCTTGACCGCCGTGTCGGGCGAGAGCTGGCGCAGCGTTTGCACCGAGCCCTTGCCGAAGGTCTGGGTGCCGAGAATGGTGGCGCGCTTGTAGTCCTGCAGTGCGCCGGCGACGATTTCGGACGCCGAGGCCGAGCCGCCGTTGACCAGCACGATCATCGGCACGGTCTTGAGCGCAGCGGGCAACCTGGCCAGCGGGTCGCCCGACGCGCGTGAATAAAATTCGCGCCGGCCATAGAACTCCTGGTTCGAGCCGGGCAGCTGGCCGGCGGTCGAGACGATTTTTTTGTCGCCCGGCAGGAAGGCGGCGGAGACGCCGATTGCCCCCGGCAGCAAGCCGCCGGGGTCGTTGCGCAGGTCCAGCACCAGCCCCTTGATCCTGGGGTCCTGCGCGTACAGCGCATTGACCTGCTTGACCAGGTCGGGAAGGGTGTTTTCCTGGAACTGGCTGATGCGCAGCCATGCGTAACCCGGCTCGACCATTTTGGCCTTGACGCTTTGCACGCGGATTTCCTCGCGCGTCAGCGGCAGCACCCATGGCTGGTCGTCGCCCTTGCGCGCGATCGTCAGCACCACTTTGCTTTTCGGTTCGCCGCGCATGCGCTTGATCGCGTCGTCGAGCGACATGCCCTTGACGGGCACATTGTCGATGCGGGTGATGACGTCGCCCGCCTTGATGCCGGCGCGGAAGGCCGGCGAGTCTTCCATCGGGGTAATGATCTTGACGTAGCCGTCTTCCATCGCCACTTCGATGCCGAGCCCGACGAAGCGGCCCTGCATGCTTTCCTGCATTTCGCGATACGATTTCTTGTCGAGGTAGGCCGAATGCGGGTCGAGCGAGGCGACCATGCCGGTGATCGCCTGCGACAGCAGCTTCTTGTCTTCGACCGGCTCGACGTAGTCCGTCTTGATCAGGCCGTAGACATCGGCGAGCTGGCGCAGTTCATCGAGCGGCAGCGGCTGCAGGTCGCCGCCGCGCTGCGCCAGCGCGGTGACCTGCAGCGACGCCGCAAAGCCTGCAACCACGCCAAACCCGATCAGACCGATACTCTTAGCTTTCATTGCGTTCCCCGCCTGCGCGGCTTGCGGCCGCTAGAAATTGACCCAGCCCGCAGGGTTGAATGCCTTGCCCCGGTGCCGGAGCTCAAAGTATAGCCCCGATTCTTCAATACCACCGGTGTTGCCCGCGGCGGCGATCTGGTCGCCCCCGCGCACGGCGTCGCCGACCCGTTTGAGCAGCGACTGGTTATTGCCGTAGATCGACAGGTACTGGCTGCCATGGTCGACGATGATCAGGTTGCCGAAGCCGCGCAGCCAGCTGGCGAACACGACGCGGCCGGCGGCCACGGCGCGCACGTCGCTGCCTTCGGGCGCCTTGATGAACACGCCCTTCCAGCTCGGGCCGCTGCCACGCTTGGCGCCGAAGCTGGCGGTCACCGCGCCGCTGACCGGCGCGCGCAGCTTGCCTTTCAGGCTGGCAAACGCGCCTTCCGGCGCGGCGGGAGCCAGCGCGATGTTTTCCGGCTTTTCTTCGTCAGGGTCAGGCTTGTCCTCCACCGGCGCCTGGGCGACCTTCGGTTCGTCGGGTTCGGGCTTGACTGGCGCCGGCTTGCTGCCCGGCCTGGCCGCTTCGCGCGCGAGCCGCTCGCGTTCCGCCTGCGCCTTGGCCAATGCCGCCGCGCGCGCTTCGGCCCTGGCCTTGGCGCGTGCGGCAGCGAGCGCTTCGCGGCGGCGTTTTTCAGCGGCGGCCGCTTCGGCCTGCTGCTGGATCAGCGCCGACAGGCGGTCCACCAGCCCGCTCATGCGCTGCTCGTCGCGTTCCAGGTTGCCGATCTGCTTGCGCTGGTCCGCCAGCCTGGTCGACAGGTTGCCGAGCAGGGCTTTGCGGTGCAGCTTTTCCTTTTCCAGCTTGGCCTTCTGCTGGTTTTCCTCAAGCGCGATCTCTTCCAGTTCGTCCTTGGCGTTCTGGACTTCGAGCTGGTTCTGCTCGACCGTCGCCAGGTTGCTGCGCAGCGAGGCGATCAGGCGCGCCTGCGACTTCGACACGTAAGCCATCAGCTGCAGGTCGCGGCTGATGCGGTTCGGGTTCTCGCCGGACAGCAGCAGCTTGACCCGGTCTTCGTTGCCGGCCACGTACTGCTCGCGCAGCAGCCTGGACAGCTGGTTCTTTTGTTTGGCGATGGTGGCGGCCAGGCGTTCCTGGGCGCCATCGAGCTCTTGCAGCTTGCGGTTGGTCTGCTGCTGTTCCTCGGCCAGTTCGCGCAGCGAGCGGTTGGCGTCGGAAATGGCTTCCTCGGACGCGGCCAGCTCGTCGGCGGCATGCTCGCGCTCGCTTTCGGTGCGCACGACGTCGCGCTTGAGCGTGGCCAGCTTCTTCTGGATGCCGGCGCGGGTCGCCTCAGCCGCAGCCTTTTGCTTGCTGCGGTTGGTGGGCTGCTTGGGGGCCGCCTGCAGGCTTGCCGCGACGGCCAGCAAGGCGGCCGTGGCGACCGCCCTGCGGTAAAACATCTGAGCAAATAACAAGACTTACCTGGCCTTCCCTTGATTGGCCACGGCGGCCACGGCAGCGGCGATCGCCTCCTGGTCACCCAGGTAGTAGTGGCGGATCGGCTTCAGGTCGGCGTCCAGTTCGTACACCAGCGGCTGGCCGTTCGGGATGTTCAGGCCAACGATGTCTTCGTCGCTGATGCCGTCGAGCATCTTGATCAGGGCGCGCAGGCTGTTGCCGTGGGCCGAGATCAGGATGTTCTTGCCGGCGCGGATGGCAGGCGCAATTTCTTCGTCCCAGGCCGGCATCACGCGGGCGACGGTGTCCTTCAGGCATTCGGTCAGGGGAATGCTTTCCTTCGGCACGTTGGCGTAGCGCGGGTCGTTGAACGAGTTGCGCGGGTCGGCCGATTCGAGCGCCGGCGGCGGGGTGTCGTAGCTGCGGCGCCATACCAGCACCTGGGCGTCGCCGTACTTGGCGGCGGTCTCGGCCTTGTCGAGGCCCTGCAGGGCGCCGTAGTGGCGTTCGTTCAGGCGCCAGTCGTTCTTGATTGGCAGCCACATCATGTCCATTTCGTCGAGCGTCAGCCACAGCGTGCGGATCGCGCGCTTGAGCACCGAGGTGTAGGCCAGGTCGAAGCTGAAACCGGCTTCCTTGAGCACGGCGCCGGCGCTGCGCGCTTCGCGGATGCCCTTCTCGGTCAGGTCGACGTCGGTCCAGCCGGTGAAACGGTTATCGAGGTTCCAGGTGGACTCGCCGTGGCGCATGAAGACGATTTTATACATAGATATTCTTTAAAGAGTGGGAAATGGGGGGGCATATTCAATCAGTTCCAGCTTCTATTTTATAATGCTCGGATTGACTTAAACCATTGGAACACCTGTGAAATTCATTCTTGACCATATTTTTCTCGTTTCCATCGCCGCCGCATCGGGCCTGGCACTGCTGTTGCCGGCCCTGCAGCCGCGCGGCAAGCGCGCCTCGATTCTCGAAGCGACCCAGATGATCAACCGCGCCAAGACGACCATCCTGGACGTGCGCACCCCTGATGAATTTGCCGCAGGGCATTTGCGCGACGCGAAAAACATTCCACTGGCAGACTTGGGTGCGCGAATCGGCGAACTGGACAAGCAAAAGACCAAAGCCGTCGTCGTTGTGTGCCAGCAAGGTGCGCGCGCCGACAAGGCCGTCAGGATGCTCCAGAAGGCCGGATTCGACGACGTGGTCAGCCTCGATGGCGGCCTCACCGCATGGACGGCAGCTGGCCTGCCGACCGTCAAATAAACAGCCATCTCTGAACAAGGAGGGAAACCCAATGACAGCCCGTGTCGTGCTCTACCATACCGCAATGTGCCCGTACTGCGTGCGCGCCGAGCGCCTGCTCGAAGCCAAAGGCGTCACCAACATCGAAAAGATCCGCGTCGACCTCGACCCGGACCAGCGCACCATCATGATGGAAAAGACCGGCCGCCGTTCCGTGCCGCAAATCTACGTGGGCGAAACCCACGTCGGCGGCTTCGACGACCTGTATGCGCTCGACCAGGCTGGACGCCTCGATCCGCTGCTGGCCGGCGCCTGATCCGCGCATTCCCAGTCCTGCATCAAACAGCGCGGCGGTAAAACTATTACAAGCTAATCGGTTTTGATACAATTGCCGTCGCGTTTACTTTCAGCACAACCGGAACGGCGACTGCCGTTCTTTTTTCATCTCACGAAAGCGTTCCATGTCTGACGAAAACCTGCAACCTGTATTCCAAATCCAACGCGTCTACCTGAAAGACATGTCGCTGGAACAGCCGAATTCCCCCGCCATCTTCCTCGAACAGGAAGCGCCATCGATCGAAGTATCGCTGGACGTGGCAGCCGAATCCATCGCCGACGGCATCTACGAGTCGACCGTGACGATCACCGTGACCGCCAAGGTCAAGGACAAAGTTGCGTTCCTGGTTGAAGGCAAGCAAGCCGGTATCTTCGAAGCGCGCAACATCCCGGAAGACCAGATGGATCCACTGCTGGGAATCGGTTGCCCGAACATCGTCTACCCTTACCTGCGTGGCAACATCGCCGACATCATCACCCGTGCCGGCTTCCCACCAGTTCACCTCGCGGAAATCAACTTCGAAGTGTTCTACCAGCAGCGCCGCCAGGCACTGGCTGAAGCAGCAGCAGCCGCACCAGCGGCCGGCGCAGCTAACTAAGCAAGTAAGCAGCAAGCAAGTCCGGGGAAGGCGGCCTGTGCCCGCGCGCTGCGCGGCCAAGGCGCAGGCTGCCGCCCTCTCCCAACTACCGGCGAAGGCCAGCATGACGATCTCCCGTTTCATCGCAAGCGCAGTTCTGTTGCTGTCATCGGCACAGCTGCACGCGTTCGAATTCAAGACGGTTGCACCGAATGCGGTCATCCTCTACGACGCACCGTCGACCAAGGGCGGCAAGTTGTTTGTCGCGCCGCGCGGCATGCCGGTCCAGGTCGTCCTTACCTATGGCGACTGGGTCAAGGTGCGCGACGCCAGCGGCGACATGGCCTGGCTCGAACAGCGCTCGCTCAGCGCCAAACGCAACGTGGTCGTGCGCAATCCTAACGCGCGGGTGCGTGCCGCGGCGGACGACGCCGCGCCACTCGTGATGACGGCCGATAAAGGCGTCATCCTCGAACTCGTCGACCCCCAGCCGTCGAGCTGGATCCGCGTGCGCCACCGCGACGGTATTTCCGGCTATATCAGAATGGCCGACGTCTGGGGCATCTAGCCCCACCCACCCCCATCGGCTTCATGCAAAACTCAATCACACCTGCCCGCAACATCACCATCCTTGGCGCCGGCGCCTGGGGCACCGCCGTTGCCATCGCGCTGGCTGCGCGCCACGACGTACTGCTGTGGGCACGCAACCCGGCGATGGTCGAGGCGACCCGCGCCGCCGGTGAAAACACCGGATACCTGCCTGGCTTCCCGCTGCCGGCGGGGCTCAAGGTCACCGCCGACCTGGCCGCCGCGCTCGACCATGTCAGCGGAACCGGCGCCGGCGAAGCGCCGCTGTTGATCGCCGCCTGCCCGGTGGCAGGGCTGCGCCCGCTGCTGGAGCAGCTCAAGCCCTATCCGATTCCCAACATTGTCTGGCTGTGCAAGGGCTTTGAATACGGCACCGGCTTGCTGCCCCACCAGGTGATGCAGCAAGTGCTGGGCGAGCGCGTTCCCGGCGCCGCCTTGTCGGGCCCGTCGTTTGCGCAGGAAGTGGCGCGCGGCCTGCCGTGCGCCCTGACGGTGGCGTCCGAATCAGGCGAGCTGCGCGACCGGGTGGTGTCGATCGTGCACGGCGGCAGCATCCGCGTGTATTCCTGCGATGACCTGGTGGGCGTGGAAGTCGGCGGCGCGGTCAAGAACGTGCTGGCGATCGCCACCGGGGTTGCCGACGGCCTGGGGCTGGGGCTGAACGCCCGCGCCGCGCTGATCACGCGCGGGCTGGCGGAGATTACGCGCCTTGGCGTGGCGCTCGGCGGCCGGGCGTCGACCTTCATGGGACTGACGGGGATGGGCGACCTGATCCTTACCTGCACCGGCGACCTGTCGCGCAACCGCCGGGTCGGCCTGGCGCTGGCGCAAGGCAAGGCCCTGGACACCATCGTGGCGGAACTGGGACATGTGGCGGAAGGCGTGCCTTGCGCCAAGGCAGTGCGCGAACTGGCAAAGAAGATGGGCGTGGATATGCCCATCACCAATGCGGTGGCGGGCATCTTGTTTGACGGCGGTACGCCGCTCGATACCCTGGCGCAGCTGCTGGCGCGCGATCCGCGCGGCGAGATCGCCTGAATATCGGACGGCGGATCAGGGCGCAGCGCGCATCCGCCGATTGGGCGTCAACGCGACGCCAGCACGCGGATGCGCGCGGCGCGCTCATCCGCCCTACCTGATGGCGGTGCAATTAGGGATTGAATACTTTCGATTCCGTCGACCCGTTCTTCAGCAAAATCGTCAGCAAGGCCACCGAATCGACATTCGCCTGCACCGCATGCGGCACCCCACCCAGCAAGAACACCATCTCGCCCGGCTTGAGCACGGTATTGCCTCCGTGTGCCTTGCAGACGATTTCGCCTTCCAGGCATTGCAGCGTGATTTCACCCTCGACCATGTGCTCGGGCATCGCGCGCTCTTTCGGCAGCACCAGCCTGATCAATTCCATGTTGTCGGTCTTGGCCAGCGCCACCGAGGTGAAATAGGCAATGTCGTCATCGCCCCGCTGCAGCGGAATGCGCTCGCCCGAGGCGGCGTGTTGTAAAGCCATGTTTGCTCCTGTCAGTCCGTTTCCGTTGCAAGCTCCACGCTGCGCAGCCAGTGCACGAGCGGGGAGGCATCCTTGAATCCGCGTGCCAGCTGGGGCACCAGCTTGCCAGGTGCGTTCAGCTCCAGCTTCACCTCCGTCCACAGGAAAAAGCTCTTCAGCTTCAGGTAGTCGACGTGCGGGTGCGCCGGGTCGAAGCCTTTCGGCGGGCGTTGCAGCTTGTCTTCTTCCAGCAGGTCGCGGTAGGTGGCGCGCAGTTGTTTATTCTTCAGCAATTTGGCAAAACCTGTCGCATCGTTGACCACGTTTTCGCGGATGGCGCGCAGGCGGTCCGGCGGCGGCAGGTATTCGCCCACGCCGAAGCCCAGGGTGCCGTCGCCATCGATCTGGAAGTAGTAGGTCGAGCCGCCGCCGGCGCTGGGCCGGCGCTTGTCGTTGGGCGTGATGCCGGCCGAGAAACGGGTTTTGTACGGGCTGCGGTCGTTCGAGAAGCGGATGTCGCGGTTGATCCGGAACATCGCTTTCTTCGGGTTGCAGTCGGCCACGAGCGGGTCGAACTTGCCCAGCTCGCGTATCAGCTCGGTGACGACATCGAGGAATTCCGCGCGCAAGATGTCGTAGCGCGGCTTGTTCATGATGAACCAGGGACGGTTGTTGTTTTCGCTCAGTTCGGTAAGGAATTGCGTCAGGTCGCGCAGGTGCATCGTCGGTCCGGAAAAGATAAAAGAGGGATTATTGCGCACGCGGGCGTTGGCCGACCGTCACGTTCACGGTCGCTTCGCGGTCCTTGCGCATCACCGTCATTTTAGCCTTCTGTCCGGGAGCGAGCTGGGCAATCATGTTCAACATGTCGGCCGTCGTCGCCACCGGCTTGCCTTCCACGCCCAGCAAGATGTCGCCAGGCTTGATACCGGCCCGGTCGGCGGGCCCGCCCCGTACGACGCCGGCGATGATGGCGCCGCTGTCGCGCGCGAGGCCGAAGCTGGCGGCCAGTTCGGGGGTGATGTCCTGCGATTCGATGCCGATCCAGCCGCGCACCACCTGGCCGGTCTTGATGATCGATTCCATCACGTCCTTGGCGGTGCTCACGGGAATGGCGAAGCCGATGCCGACCGATCCGCCGGTCTGCGAGTAAATCGCCGTGTTAATGCCGAGCAGGTTGCCGTTGGTGTCGACCAGCGCCCCGCCCGAGTTGCCAAAGTTGATCGCGGCGTCGGTCTGGATGAAGTTTTCGAACTGGTTGATGTTCAGGTTGTTGCGTCCCACGGCAGAGACGATGCCCATCGTCACTGTCTGCCCTACCCCGAACGGGTTGCCGATCGCCAGCACCACGTCGCCGACCTTGGCTTGCTCGGCGTGTCCGAGCACCATCACCGGCAGGTCGTCGGCCTCGATGCGGATGACCGCCAGGTCGGTTTCAGGGTCGGTGCCGACGAGGCGCGCGGCAGCCTTGCGGCCGTCGGCCAGCACCACCTGGATTTCGTCGGCCGCTTCGATGACGTGGTTATTGGTCAGGATATAGCCGTCAGGACTGACGATGACCCCTGAGCCCAGGCTGCTCGCCGGCTCATCTTCAGGCAGGCGGTCGCCGAAGAAGCGCCGGAAGAACGGGTCGCGCATTAAGGGGTGGTTCTGGCGCAGCGCCTTGGTGGTCAGGATGTTGACCACCGCCGGCATCGCCCGTTCCGCCGCCTTGCGGTAGCTGCCCGATGCCGGCATGGCCGGCGCCTGCAGCACCGACGCTGTGTCGGCAACTGTCTGCACCCGCGTGCCAATGCCGCTGCGCCCGATCCAGTCCGGACGCATGGTGGCCACCACGAAATACACGGCCAGCGCGACCGTGACAGCCTGTGCAAACAACAACCAGATTCGACGCATCGGATACCGCCTCTTTGCCGGTTAGATAGTGGTGCGGGCCGATGGTTTCAGGGAATCGCGAATCTCGCGCAGCAGCAGGACTTCTTCGACTTCTGCCGCGGTGGCAGCCGGCTCGGGAGCGCGCAGCCGGTTCATCATGCGGATCATCTGGAAGATGATGAACGCGAGAATGACGAAGTTCAGCAGCACCGTGAGGAAGTTACCGTAAGCGATGACCGCGCCGAGCTTCTTGGCTTCAGCCAGGGTCAGGTCCATGCTCTGGCCGTTCAGGGGCAGGTAGTAATTGGCAAAATCGAGGCCGCCGATCAGCCGGCCGATCGGCGGCATGATGATGTCCTGCACCAGCGAGTCGACAATTTTCGCGAATGCGCTGCCGATGATCACGCCAACTGCCAGGTCGACCACATTCCCCTTCATTGCAAACAGCTTGAACTCGCTCATCATCGACATTTTTTAGCTCCCTGGAATGTGAAAATTCACATGTCGATAATACATCGCCCGGTCCGGCTGTGAAATAGCTGCCAAGGAGGTCAGCAGGCGTTTTACGTGAAAATGCGGGATTTCTGTCTATATTTGCAGTCAAAACGGCGCTAACCGAGCCTGTCGACCCGTCGAGCGCGCTTTTTTTCTTCAATTCGCCTGCCGCTTCCCTTATAATTTAAGGTTGCTAGAAGTTCCAAGTAGCTTTTTATAAGATTCGAATTTTGACTGATTGGGGTTGGTATGAGTAACGAAAAGCAGGTCGATCCGGGCCGACGCGGCGTGCTCGTCGCTACGTGCGCGGCGGGCGGTGTTGTCGGTTTAGCCACGGCGGGAGCCTTGGTAAGCACATTCCAGCCGTCGGAACGTGCGAAAGCCGCCGGTGCGCCGGTAGAGGTAGACGTGGCCGGCATGCAGCCTGGCGAAATGCAAACCGTGGAATGGCGCGGCAAGCCGGTCTGGATCCTGAAGCGCTCGCCAGAAATGGTCGCGTCGCTGAAGAAGACCGAAGGCGAACTGGCGGACCCGAACTCGGAACGCACCCCGGACGCACTGACCCCTGAGTACGCACGCAACCAGCACCGCTCGATCCAGCCAGAAATCCTGGTTGCTGTCGGCATCTGCTCGCATCTGGGCTGCTCGCCAACCTCCAAGTTCACCGAAGGCCCACAGCCTAGCCTGCCGGACAACTGGGCGGGCGGTTTCATCTGCCCATGCCACGGTTCGACCTTCGACCTGGCCGGCCGCGTGTTCAAGAACAAGCCTGCACCGGACAACCTGGAAGTACCGCGCCACATGTTCGTCGGCGACAAGCTGATCATCGGTAAAGACGCGAAAGGCGACGCATAATCATGGCTTTTAAAGAGACGAAATTCCCTGCCGATGCACCAGCGGCTGAAAAAGCACTGGGCTGGGTGGATGACCGCTTCCCGCTGACCAAGCTGTGGAACGACCAGTGGGGCAAGTACTACGCTCCGAAAAACTTCAACTTCTGGTACATCTTCGGCTCGCTGGCCATGCTGGTGCTGGTGCTGCAGATCGTCACCGGTATCTTCCTGACGATGCACTACAAGCCTGACGCCAACCTGGCCTTCGGCTCGGTCGAGTACATCATGCGCGAAGTGCCGTGGGGCTGGCTGGTGCGCTACATGCACTCGACCGGCGCGTCGGCGTTCTTCATCATCGTCTACCTGCACATGACCCGCGGCCTGCTGTACGGTTCGTACCGCAAGCCACGTGAACTGGTCTGGCTGTTCGGCTTCGCGATCTTCCTGATGCTGATGGCGGAAGCCTTCTTCGGCTACCTGCTGCCATGGGGCCAGATGTCGTACTGGGGCGCACAAGTGATTGTCAACCTGTTCGGCGCCATCCCGCTGATCGGCCCTGACCTGTCGCTGTGGATCCGCGGCGACTACGTTGTTTCCGATGCTACCCTGAACCGCTTCTTCGCCTTCCACGTGATCGCGATCCCGCTGGTCCTGCTGGGCCTGGTTGCTGCCCACCTGATCGCGCTGCACGAAGTTGGCTCGAACAATCCTGATGGTATCGAAATCAAGGAAAACCTGGGTCCTGACGGCCATCCGGTCGACGGCATTCCATCGCACCCTTACTACACCGTGCATGACCTGTTCGGCGTGTCGGTGTTCCTGACGATCTTCAGCGCGGTCGTGTTCTTCGCGCCTGAGATGGGCGGTTACTTCCTCGAGTACAACAACTTCATCCCGGCTGACTCGCTGAAGACCCCGGCGCACATCGCACCGACCTGGTACTTCACCCCGTTCTACTCGGTACTGCGCGCAACGACCGCCGACTTCATGTACGTGCTGATGGCCGCCGTGGCTGCTTACGTCGTGTTTATCTGGCTCAAATCGCGCCTGTCGTTCAAGACCAAGGCCATCATCGCCGTGGTTGCGCTGGTCGCGATCATCGGCATGCTGCCAGCGGTGCTGGACGCGAAGTTCTGGGGTGTTGTCCTGTTCGGTTCGTCGGTGATGATCATCGCGGCACTGCCGTGGCTGGACCACTCGCCGGTCAAATCGATCCGCTACCGTCCTGACTGGCACAAGTATGTGTACATCGTGTTTGGTATCTCGTTCGTGATCCTGGGCTACCTCGGTACCCAGCTGCCGACCGATATCTTCACGCTGATCTCGCAAGTGTGCACGCTGCTGTACTTCAGCTTCTTCCTGCTGATGCCATGGTGGAGCTCGATGGGCACGTTCAAGAAAGTGCCTGCTCGTGTGACGTTCCACCCGCATTAATTGACGACATCACAGAAAGCGCAAAGGACATTACATGATTTTTTCTAAGAAACTGATCGCTATCCTGGCATTGCTGCCAGGCCTGGCACTGGCAGCCTCGGGCGGCCATCCGCTCGACAAGGCGCCGGAGCGCGCCAGCCTGACGTCGCTGCAGAATGGCGCCAAGCTGTTCGTCAACTACTGCCTGAACTGCCACTCGGCCTCGTCGATGCGCTACAACCGCCTGCGCGACCTCGGCCTGACCGAAGAGCAGATCAAGGCCAACCTGCTGTTCTCGCAGGACAAGGTCGGCGCCCTGATGACGACGGCCCTGCGCCCGGAAGATGCGAAAGCATGGTTCGGCGTGGTGCCGCCTGACCTGTCGGTGATCGCGCGTGCAAAAGCATCGCCGGCCGGCACCGGCAGCGACTACCTCTACACCTACCTGCGCACCTTCTACAAGGACGACACCCGTCCGACTGGCTGGAACAACATGGTGGTGCCGAACGTTGCCATGCCACACGTCATGTGGCAGCAGCAAGGCGTGCGCACCGTCAAGATGGTTGATGAGAAAGATCCGCATGATCCAAGCAAGACCGTGCACAAATTCGCCGGTTTTGAGCAGGTGACCCCGGGTTCGATGAGCGCGACCGAGTTCGACGCCGCGACCGCCGACCTGGTGGCTTACCTGGGCTGGATGGCCGAACCTGCACAGAACACCCGCAAGCGCCTCGGCGTCTGGGTCCTGCTGTTCATGTCGACCTTCGCCCTGCTGGCATGGCTGCTGTCCAAGTCGTACTGGAAAGAAGTTAAGTAAGTCGTTCATTGCCCGCAGTTTTGCGGGCAATCATTTTCCGGGGTGATCCGCTAGTCGTTTCACCCCTTTGTTTCTAAGGAACTATAAACATGATGGTTCTCTACTCGGGCACGACCTGCCCATTCTCGCAACGCTGCCGCCTGGTCCTGTTTGAAAAAGGCATGGATTTTGAAGTGCGCGATGTCGACCTGTTCAACAAGCCGGAAGATATTTCGACGATGAACCCGTACGGCCAGGTGCCTATCCTGGTTGAACGCGAACTGATCCTGTACGAATCGAACATCATCAACGAATACATCGACGAGCGCTTCCCGCATCCGCAGCTGATGCCGGCCGACCCGCTGATGCGCGCACGCGCACGTCTGATGCTGTTCAACTTCGAAAAAGAACTGTTCGTCCACGTGCACGTGCTGGAAAGCGAGCGCGCCAAGGCCAACGACAAGAGCCACGACAAGGCCCGCGCAGAAATCCGCGACCGCCTGACCACGCTCGCGCCGCTGTTCCTGAAGAACAAGTACATGCTGGGCGACGAGTTCTCGATGCTCGACGTGGCGATCGCACCGCTGCTGTGGCGCCTCGACCACTACGGCATCGAACTGTCGAAGACCGCAGCGCCGCTGATGAAGTATGCCGAGCGCATCTTCTCGCGCCCTGCCTACATCGAAGCGCTGACCCCGTCCGAAAAGGTCATGCGCCGTTAATTGCAGCACCCGCTACACGCCAGCTCGCGCCGCCTCGCGGCGAATCGCAGTACACTGGCGTGTAGCGTCAAGTATCCTTTCCCACACCACATGTCTGAAATCTCAACCAAGCCCTACATGCTGCGCGCCATCTACGAATGGTGCACCGATAGCGGCTTCACGCCCTACCTCGCCGTCAAGGTTGACGCCGCCACCACGGTGCCGATGGAATACGTCAAGAAGGGCGAGATCGTGCTGAACATCAGTTACGGCGCGACTTCGGGCCTGAAAATGGACAACGAGGCGATCCAGTTCCGCGCGCGTTTTGGCGGGGTATCGCGCGAGATCTATGTGCCGGTCCAGAATGTGCTGGCCATTTACGCCAACGAAAATGGCCAGGGCATGGCGTTTGAAGTGACTGCCACCGCGGCTGAAGCGCGCACGCCGGCCGCCAGCGCGCCGGCAGCCGAGCCAGCGCCCTCGCCCGCATCGGCCAGCCCAGGATTGTCGGCGGTGCCAAGCGCGGCGCCGGAAATGGCAGCGTCGGAGCTGTCGCAAAATCCAGACGACAACACCGACCCGCCCAAAAAAGGCGGCCGCCCAACCCTTACCCGGATCAAATAGGCTATAATCTGCGCCGAGTAAAAGTTTCGCCGGCTTAGCTCATTTGGTAGAGCAGTTGATTTGTAATCATCAGGTGGCCAGTTCGAAACCGGCAGCCGGCACCACTAATATCAAGCACTTAGCCCAGCCCTCACCGGCTGGGCTTTTTGTTTTCGGCACCATCTGGCGCCAAGCCTGTTCCCACAGGAGATCGCAGGCGGCCATAACGGCGCTGGCGGCACAGCAGCCTCTGCAAACAATAATTCTTGACCTGCTGAGCTGGTTGGTGGCCAGTCGATGTTGTTTGCGCGACAGTGGGGAACTTCCTACATTTGATCGGCCAGTTGTCCGATTCATTGTGCCTCACCCCACGCGCATGATTCCTGTCGTTGACGCACGGGTTGCGCCGTCATTGGGGGGCGAAACATGAATACAAAGGACAAGAAGCAAGGCGGCAAGCAGCCGCGCAGTATCGGGAAGGGAAAAACCATTCCGGTCGCCGAAGGCAGCGAGCAATCGATGACGCCAGGCGGGGGCCCTCGTCGGGGCAACGAGCAGTCTGGCAGGAACACCGGCGTTGAGACCGGCAACCCGGATTCGCAGCAAGGCGGGTTTGGCGGCTCAGAGGCCGGCGAACGCGGCGGCGCCGCGTCCCAACAGTCGGGCTGGAGTTCACGCCAACAAGGCGCGCGGATGCACGCACGTGGCGAGGAGGCGCGGCAAGGTGAGCCTCAGCAATCGGGCTACGGCGGCGCGGAGCAGGACCAGCACGCTGGCTCGCAGGAGTCGCCGACCGGGCCACCGGGATCGCGCCAGGGGGAACGGAGTCTGAGCAGTAACGACCGCCAGCGCTGATTAACAATGCCTCATCCGTGCAAACGGTTGGGGCATTTTCTTTGAATGCTTATTTCCGGGCTTTCCTTGCAGCCTTTACGCCATCGAGCCAGTCCTGCGCGCCACGCTTGAAGGCAGCGTCAATGTCTTCCTGCGGCAGGGAATAAACCGTCGCCCACGCGGCACGGCCATCGGCGGTGTTGGTGGGGAAGTCTTCACGCTTGATTGGCCAGTTGTACTTCCTGATCAAGGCCCGGATGACGGTGGCGAGAGAGGCCTTCCGATAGGCGAAGATGCTTTCGAAGCCGGTCATGTCCTCCGACGAGAGCAGGACGGCGAGCACATGGGCGCGGATGCTGGTCGGTCCTTTGGGATACTTGGGGATATTTGTCATCGGCTGGCTGTGCGCTTTCGGCTGTGGGAGGCCGCATCTTAACGCCAGAGTGTGGTGACGGGGAAATCGTCGTGCCGTCTGCGCGCCCACGCGTTCGGTCGGTGCCGGCATTCGGCGGATGACGCTTCGCTCTTCCGCCCTACTCCCGCAATGGTCCGCACATGCGTCGCGCGCAATCAGCAAAAGTGCGCATTTGCGCACTTCACTCCGTCAAAAGTGCATTTCATCGCAATCAGGTAGTTGACCGGTGGCCCCCTGTCTATAGTTCACTCAACGCAACGAACTAAACACACAGGAGCCTCAAATGAACATCGCAAAAAACATGGAAGCCATCTTCCTCACCGCCACCGCCATCGCACTTGCATCGGTCACCACCTTCGCAACGGCCTCCACCGCGGTTAAACGCATCGATCCGCCAGCCGTCACGCAGGCTGCCGCTGACACGACCATGACCGTCGTCACCATCACCGGCAAGCGCCTGACCGCGGCCGAAAAAGCAGCATTGGGCGACTGAGCCTGCATTCACAAACGCAAGGAGATAACGCATATGAACAAATTCCTCGGCATGGCGCTTACCGCTGCAGCCCTTTCCCTTCCAGCCACGTCGGCAATTGCCGATGAGATGGTCAGCGAAACCCGCGCGGTCGACGCGCGCATCGTCAAGGTCAAGCTCGATGGCGTGATCAACCTGCGTGTAAAACAAGGCGCGACGCCTTCGCTGACTTTATACGGCGAGAAGCGCCACCTGGCCAAAGTGAAGACCGATCAGCACGGCGAGACGCTGCGCATCGACAATGATGAAGGCTCTTGGAAATTCACTAATGAAAAGCACGAGGTGCGAGTCGAACTGACCTTGCCGAACCTGAACGAATTTACGTCCGAGGGCGTGGGCACCACCGAGGTGAGCGGCTTCAGCGGCGACAAGATCACCCTGGCACTGGACGGCGCCGGGTCGGTAAAAGTGAACAGCAACTACAAGAACATCAACTCACGCCTCGGCGGCGTCGGCAGCATGACCTTGAACGCAGCTTCCAGCGACCTGGTCGACCTGAACATGCGCGGCGCGGGCAGCATCACCATCAACGGCAACAGCCGCATGCTGCGCGCCAAACTGGGCGGCGTAGGCAGCCTTGATGCCAAAGGCCTGCAGTCGGACAGCGTCGACCTCGACATGACCGGCCTCGGCGGTGCAACTGTCTACGCCAAGAACGCCGCCAACCTGCGTCTGAGCGGATTGGGTTCGGCCACCGTGTACGGCAACCCGGCGAGCCGCAATGCAACGTCGCGCGGCCTGGGCAGCGTGGCGTGGAAATAATCGGGTAGCCGCAAGCGCAAAAGCCGCCTTAACGAAGGCGGCTTTTTGTTTTTTGTCACCTATCTTTTTATTGCGATGTCGTTTTTGACGGACTTGACACCCGCGATGTCGCGCACCAGCCGTTCCGCCTTTTGAACGTGTTCGGGCGCCGCGACGAAGCCGCTCAGCTGCACCGTTCCCTTGAATGTATCGACCTGGATTTCAGTGGCCTTTAGCTCCGGGTCGGCTACCAGCGCGCCCTTTACCTTGGCTGTGATCATCGCGTCATCGATATATTGACCGGTGCCTGCCCGCTTTTCGGTCGGCGCGCAGCCAACCAGGGCGACGATCATCAGGGCGGACAAGAAGGCGGTAAAGCGGCGTGCGAGTGTCATGGCTATGCTCCAGGTTTGAGGGTTTGGTCTTCCTCATTGTGGCGCGAGCCGCCCGGGCGCGTTTGATGTTCGACAAACGTGGCAGGCAGCTCTTTTGCAACGGGCTTGAGCGCAAAATCGCGGCCGGCAATATCGCGACCGATCACCAGTCGCATGTTGGCCGGCTTGACGCCGCCTGCTTCCACCACGGCTGCGTTGCCGAAGCGCTCGGCCAGCCGCTCCGCGGCCTCACGGAATGCCGGATGGTATTCGATCCTGGTCTGGCGCACGTCGAACGGACGCTGGTTGGACAGGCGCACGACGCGCAGGCTGCCAGGATCCATTTTCGTCGACAAGGCCTTCGCCATGCCGGTCACTCCATTGCCGTTACGGATCTCGAGCAGCGCTTTTTGCTGGGTCGCGATCGCCGGCAGGACCGCCAGCTGTTCCAATGGAACGGGCGCTGGCAGCGGTGCGGGAGCCTCTGCTGCGCGCGATCCCGTGGGGGCCGGAACCCGGTGCAGTTCGAACATGCCATTCGCCAGTTGGCGCACTTCGGTCGTCGCCCATGCCTCTTCCTGGCGCGCGCTTGCCTTGACCGCCTTTTCGATGGCCGGCGCGACGGCGCGCTGCGCCAGCGCGTAGTCGGCCTTGAAGTCGTGCTCGCGCAACGCCTCTGCCTGCTTGTACATCAGCTGGGCGCGTTCGGGCTGGCCCAGTTTCTCAAGGGCGCTGCCCAGGTGGTTCCAGGCGCGGTAGTTAAGCGGGTCGAGCAGGCAGGCTTTCTCCAGCGCCGACAGGGCATGGTCATATTCGCCGCTCAGGAAGTGTGCGTAGCCGAGATTACTGAACAAGAAGGCGGTCTCCGGTCCCGCCTTACCATCGGCCTCGCGCGTCAGCTGCTGCCAGATCGGGATCGCCTTGGCGAACTCGCCCTGCTCCGCATACAGCGTCGCCAGGCCGTTGCGTGCGTTGACGTGACGCGGATCGGCCTTCAGCGCGGCCATGTAAGACGCTGTCGCGGCCTCGAAGCGGCGCGCCATGTGCAGGCTGCGTCCGAGTACGTAGGCCTCGTTGGCGGCGGCCGATGCCTGCGCGGGTTGCACCGCCGGCGTTGGACGCTGACCAAGATCGGCGCACGCGGCAAACACGAACGCGCCGGCGCATACGGTGGTCAAGCGCTTCAGTTTCGTTTTCATCGCATTCTCCTTCGGGACTTTATTGACCTGCCCCGGTCATCCTCGGCAGGGTGCGGGCAATCTGGATTCCAGCAGGTCCGATCAGGACCATCAGCAAGGTGGGGAAAATAAAGAAGATCAGCGGGAACAGCAGCTTCAGGCCGATCTTGGCTGCGGTTTCTTCGGCGGCCATGCGCCGCTTGGTGCGCAGGTTGTCCGAGTGGACGCGCAGCGCGTCGCCCATGCTGGTGCCAAAGCGCTCGGACTGGATCAGCATCGCGACCAGGGTGTCGACGTCTTCCACGCCGCTGCGCAGCGCGAAATTGCGCAGCGCCTTCTCCTTCGTGAAGCCAGCCCGCATCTCCATCAGCACCAGTTGCAGCTCCTGCGCCAGGGTGACGCTCTTGATGTGGATCTCGCCCGCGACCTTGATCAGCGCGCGCTCCAGGCTCAGGCCCGCCTCGACGCAGACCGTCAGCAGGTCCAGCGCGTCCGGGATGGTTTCGAATATCTCGCGCTGGCGGCGTGACGCGATGTGGCGCAGGATCACATTCGGCAGGTAGTAGCCGACCGCGGCCACTACCAGCAGGACCATCAGCAGCCGCTGGCCGGGCATCGGCGTTCCCGAGATCGCCAGCATCAGCGCGACCGCGCCGGGAAACAAGAGCGCCAGCACCGACTTCGATGCGAAGTACAGGGTTGCCGCGGCGGGATTGCGCCAGCCCGCGTTCATGAACCGCGTGCGCAGGCTCGATTTCTCCCATCCTTCTTCGGGCAGCGACAGGCGCGAAAAGGGCTGCGCCACTTTGGCCGCCTTCTCGACCCAGCCGCCGGTCTCCAGCGCGCTCGGCTCGGTCTTGCCCATGAAATTATCAAGCCGGATGCGCAAGTACCCGGGCGAGAAGATGAACATGGCGAGCAGCGCGAGGCCGCAGACGATGCCGAAGACAATGGTCAGGAATATGATTTGCGGGCCGGTCATGTGCTTCCCCTTAAATGCGGATGTGGATCACGCGGCGCAGCCACAAGACCCCGATCAAGATCATTCCGGCGCCGTACCAGAGCAGCTTGACGCCTGTGGGGTCGGTCCACAGCAGGCTGATATATTTCGGGCTCGTTGCCGACATCAGGACGATGACGACGAACGGCAGCAGGCCCAGGATCCAGGCAGACATCCGGCCCTCGGCCGACAGCACCCTCACCTGTGCGACGAGCTTGAGCCGCTCGCGGATGATATGGCTGATGTTGTGCAGGATTTCAGCCAGGTTGCCGCCCGACTCGCGCTGGATCAGCACCGCGATGACGAGATAGCGCAGGTCGGTCAGCGGGATGCGGTCGGCCAGGTTGTGCAGCGCTTCGTTGAGAGGAACGCCGTAGTTGATCTCTTCGTGCGCAGCGCGGAACTCGCCGCACAGCGGTTCCGGAAGCTCGGAACCGACCATCTGCAGCACGTTGGTGAACGAGTGCCCGGAGCGCAGCGCACGCGCAATAAAGTCCGCGGCTTCGGGGAGCTGCTGCTCGATCTTGATCAGCCGCTGCCGGCGCGCGCGCCGCAGCATCCCGTACGGAATGGCCGTCAGCAGCGCGATGATGATCAGCTTGGCCAGCACCGGCACCGCCCATACCTGCCCAATCACCAGCCCGGACAGCATCATGGCTGCCGATGCGACGATGAACTGCGATACAGACCAGCGCACGCCAGCCTGCAGGATCAGCCGGTCGATAGCATTCGCGATACGCATCTTGTGCAGCAGCCTGTCGATGCCGTCGTTCTTGCTGTAGCGGCGCTGCTTCAGGATCGACACCTCGCCATTACCGCCTTCGGCGCCTCCCGACATCAGCCGCAGCCGGCGCGAAATGCGCTGTGCCTCGCCGCCGTGGGTGCTGTTCCACCACAGGTAGCATCCTTCCACCAGAAGGATCACTGCGGCAAACAGCAGTACCGCGAAACCGTAATAGATTGCATCCATGTCGGCTCCCGCGGGTTATTCGTAGACGCGCGATGGATCGAACGCGGCGTCGGGGACCGGCGCGCCGAACATGCGCAGGCGCTCGGCAAATCGCGGCCGCACCCCGGTTGCACAGAACTGCCCCAGCACCTTGCCATCGGGCGCGACACCGGTCTGCTCGAAGCGGAAGATCTCCTGCATTGCCAGGATGTCGCCCTCCATGCCGGTGATCTCCTGCATGCTGACCAGCTTGCGCGCGCCGTCGGTCAGGCGCGTCACTTGCAGCACCACCGTGACCGCCGAACAGATCTGCTGCCGCACCGCCCGCGGCGTCAGCGTAACGCCGGCCATGCCGACCATGTTTTCGAGCCGCGACAGCGCATCGCGCGGGGTGTTCGAGTGGATCGTGGCGAGCGATCCTTCGTGGCCGGTGTTCATCGCCTGCAGCATGTCGAGCGCCTCGGCGCCGCGGACCTCGCCGAGGATGATGCGGTCAGGGCGCATGCGCAGCGCGTTGCGCACCAGCGCCCGCTGCGTCACCTCGCCTTTGCCTTCGATGTTGGGCGGCCGCGTTTCCAGGCGCACCACGTGGGGCTGGCGCAGCTGCAGCTCGGCCGCGTCTTCAATCGTCACAATGCGCTCGTTGGCGGGAATGAAACCTGAGATCAGGTTCAGCAGCGTGGTCTTGCCGCTGCCGGTCCCGCCGGAGATCAGGATGTTGATCTTCGCCTGGCCAAGCGATTCAAGCACCTGCACCATCGGCGGCGTCAGGCTTTTGTAATCGAGCAGGTTCTGCACCGACAGCGGCGTGGTCGAAAAGCGGCGGATCGACAGGATCGGGCCGTCCACCGCAAGCGGCGGAATGATGGCGTTCACGCGCGAACCGTCAGGCAGCCGCGCATCGACCATCGGGCTCGACTCATCGACGCGCCTGCCCACGCGCGACACGATCTTCTCGATGATCTTCATGAGGTGAGCGTTGTCGTGGAAGGTCACCTCGGTCAGCTCCAGCCTGCCGCGCCGCTCGATGTACACCCTGGAATGGGTGTTCACCAGGATGTCCGAGATGGTGGGATCGTTCAGTAGCGGCTCGAGCGGGCCGAAGCCGAGCATTTCGTGCTGGATGTCTAGCACGAGGTTATGGCGCTCGTTCTGGTTCAGGACAATCCGCTCTTCCTCGATGATGCGCTGGATTAGCAGCGCCAGCTCATGCTTGAACTGCTCGGTGGTCAGCCGTTTCAGGCGCTCCAGGTCGATCCGGTCGAGGATCATCTGGTGCATTGTCTTCTTCAAATCCTGATAGGCGTGATTGGCCGGCTCGGCCGCCAGCGGCGCGGAAAGTGTCTTGGCTTCGTCGGATGATGACAGGCGTTCGCGCAGGGTCATAACAGTCTCCGTGATATCAGGCGTCGGTGTCGGCGCGGCCGAACAGGCGGTCGAACAGGCCTTTGTTGACTTCAGGGGCACGCCGCGCCGTGACCAGCTCGACCAGGTCGGCGAGGCTGCGCGCCACCGCGCTGGAACGCGACAGCTCCAGCACCGGCACGCCCTGGTTCACCGAATCGGTCGCCGCGGCGTAGTCGTTCGGGATGGTGTGCATCACATCGGCGCCAAGTGCGTTCTGCAGGTCCTGCAGGCGCAGCTTGCCGCCCTTCTCGTAGCGGTTGACGATCAGGCGGGTCTGGTCGACCGGGTAGCCGAGCGAGCGGAAGATGTCGAGCAGGCGGCGGCCATCGCGGATGTCGGGCAGCGCCAGCTGCAGCACCGGGTGGATGGCATCCGCGTTGTCGAGGGCGCGCAGTGAAATGGCGTCGATCTGGCGGCCGACGTCGAGCACGATGTAGTCGTAGTGCTGGCGCGCGACGCGCAGGATGGTGTCCATGTGTTCCGGCTTCAGGTCGACCGCGTGGGTCGGATCATCGGCCGCCGCCAGGATGCCGAAGCCAGGGGTGACGTGCACCAGGCACGAGTTCAGGAAAGGGCCGTCAATGCGGGCGATCTGGCTGCAGACGTCCGACAGCGTCATGGCCGGCTTCTGGTCGGAGACGTACAGCGTGGCGTCGCCGAACTGGCCATGCAAATCGATCAGCAGCACCTTTTTCTCTCCAAGCGTGGCCAGTGCGTAGCCGAAATTGGTCGAGATGAAGGTGGCGCCGCTGCCGCCTTTGCAGGAGATGAAGGCCAGCACCTTCCCGTCGCGCATGTCGGTGACGCCAGTGGTCGCTGCGACACGGTCCATCGCTTCGTGGAAGGCCCGGTGCACCAGCGGCAGCTGCAGCACTTCGCGCACGCCGGCGCGCATCGCGCGGATCAGGAGGTCCTGGTGATGTTCGCGCGTGAGCAGCATGAAGCAGGAGGACTGGTAATGCTTGGCCAGGCGCTCGAGCAGGTCGCCTTCCTGGATGTCGGGGTCGGTCGCGTCGATGATGACAACGGCGGGATTGTCGGGCATCAGGCGGTCGAGCGCCTCGCGCAGGCTGGCGCGGCTGGCCACCAGGCTGATGGGCGGCACGCGCGCCGTCCCCTGGGTCGCGATTTCCGCGTGCAGATCACTGTCGCGGGTGATGATCAACGCTTTCATGTCACTCCTCTGCTCAATATCGCGCGCCGGCTACGGGCATGTACTGGTGACGCTGGGCGTGCGGCCCAGCGACCCAACCGGCGAAATGGTGGTAAACCTGGGGAACGATAGCGAGCCGGGAACAAAATTCTCCAGCCCGCTCATGGTTGTATAGGGGACCTGCGAGCAGCTGCCCGGGCCGTCGAGGCACACGCGTACACGAACGAAGCGGATACAGCTCGGGCCGTTCGGGTTGGCCGTGCAGTTGACCAGGTTCTCGGTGGGGCACAGCGGCAGGGCGGTAACCGGCGTTGCGCCATCGGCCTGCAGGTAGTCGATCTCAAGCTTCTCGATGGTGACATCACCCGCCAGCGGGAGCCTGTTCGTGTCGAACATCGCGTGGCGCCGGATCGCTTGTTTCGCTGCATCGTCGAAGTCTGCCACGGCGGCGGCCCGGGCGGCCCTGCGCGTCACTTCGGTCATCGTGTTCCACAGGTAGAGCGCGCGCGCCAGCTCGAACATCGCAAACAGGTAGGTGAAAAAGAACACCGCGACCCCGGCGAATTCCACGGCCGTGGCGCCGCGCTGGGCTTTAAGCGGCAGGAAGTGGGGACGGATGGCTGGCATGGTCTGCGTCAGTTCTGAAAAGTGGCGCTGGAAGACGTGGTAATGGTCCAGCTCGCGCCCGACTCGTCCGACAGCCAGCGCCCGGTGTCCTGCCAGAACCCGTCAAAAAGTATGAACAAAGCGATGACCTGAACGTCAGTTACCGGTACCGAGGACGCGCATACCCCGCCGTTGTTACAGCGAACCTCAACCGAAAGTTCTTCAGGGGGCGTGATTCCCGCCTCGGATATCGCGGCGATCACCATGTTTTCCGCCCTGCCCTTGGCAGCCGCCATTCCCGCTGAAGTCATCAGTTCGATGCGAGGCATCGCGGCCATATGGTTGGCGGCGTCCTGCGTTGCCTGCTTGAGCACGTTGTAGTGGTAAAACACGCGTGCAAACAAAAACAGCACGGGCAGGAGGAAAGATGACAGGACCAGTATCAAGGCCAGTTCGATCAGGGCGATCCCGCCTTGCCGAGCCGGCCCGCGCCTGGAGAAGTTTGCGTTCATTTGTATAATCCCACGGTTGCGCCCAGTTGGTTATCCGCCACCAGCCCGCCGAATTCGCCGTGCACCGAAGGCGGTGTTCCAGCGTCGGCCTGCGACCCCATGAAAAAGCGCCCGATCGCCAGGACCCGGGCGGTGCTGCCCGATACCGGGCATTCCAACAAGGGAATGTTCAACACCCGCCGTTGCGCCATGCCCGTTACCGGCGGATTGGCGCGATGTGGCGCAACGTGCGCGTTGTATGGGCTTGCCAGCGCATCGTCGTAGGAGGCCTGGAGGGGTACGCCTGACCCGACCGGGTACAAGTAGGGCCAATCGGCCAGCAGGAATGGCGCGCCGACGCCGTCCGGCGCGCCAGCGTCATACTGAACCGCCTTCGAGAACGCCCATAGCGGGCCGTAGTGCGTCCTGGTGATGCCGACGATCGCTGCGGACTGATCCGCTATCGTCAGCTTGGCGCCGCCAATCTCACGCGGCTCGGCACTGCCATTGATGGTGCCGCTGGAATTCATCCACCAGCCAAAATACCAGGCGTTAAATGCCTTGATGTTGCGGTCAGGTGGTGCCGGCACCCGGTTGCAGGTGGAACCGGTGTAGTTGGAAAAGCGCGAGTTAAGCTCGGCCGTGAGAGTGGCCGGGAAAGGATTGCCCACATACAATCTGGATCCGGCACGCAGGTTGCTTGCCGCGATCGAGCCGCTGCACACGAACGGCCGAACCACCGCCAGCGACCGGTGACCCAGCTCCTCGGGCTGGTTGGGAAAATCCAGTGGATTGACCAGGTAGCTGACGGCGCTTGTCCCGTTCGGGTTCATGTTCAGCAGGTTGTAGCTGACCCCGCGGCGAAATCCATAATGCAGCAGCTCCTGCACCACGCTTCCCCCCTTGTCGACATCACGTGTCGACACCCGGGTATTCGTGATCGCGCATACCGCCAGCGGCGTGACCTGGATGCTGGTGCGCCCTGCAATCGCGCGCGCTGCCATACTCATCGTTTCCCTCGCGCCACCGAGGAATTGCGCAAATACCACGTCCACCCGGGCATGTTCGTCGCCCAGCGCGCGGGTATCGACCTTGGCGTAATACAGGTTGGCGGCGTTGGCGGCATTGACCGAGCCGGCGGGCAACCAGTCTGCGTCCGGCTTGTCGGGCGAGTCACTGAAGCGCAGCGCATCGTCGACCCACACCACGGCCCGGCCGAAGCTGTACTTCTGGCGCTGGGCAGTGGTACGGGCTTGCGTCTTGGCGGCCTCGATGCCGGCCATCGTGCCATCAAGCGCGCGCGCCGCCGCCACCGCGGCTGCATCGGCGACGCTTTGCATCTCGGTGCGGCGAGTGTAGGCAAACGACAGGTCGATCGCCAATCCGACGAAGCCAATGATCGGAATCAGCACACTGACGTATATCGTCGAGACCGACCCGCGCTGGCGGTAGCCTGGCCGACCGGTGATGCGCGCGGTTTTCATTTTGAAGCGCTGCCGATCATCATGGGCGTCGGCGGGGAAGCCGGCTCCTGCGCGCCTTCGCCGCTCTCGTACTTCTTCTGTGCCGCCATCGCGGCGCGGCCATCGACGCCGACAACGGGGTTGCTGTTGCGCACGGCGGCCGGATTGATGACCTGGGCCGCGAAGGTGCTGCGCACCGAGTTGCCGAAGGTGCTGTCCCAGCGCGGGGTGGTCTCCGCGCAGGCGGCAAGGGTGGCGGCAAGCGCCAGCAGCGACAAGCTGCGCGAAATGCTGAGTCGGGTATCCATGGCGCCTCCTATTTAAGTTCGAACCCGCGCGCGGCGTCGGCCGACGGCGCCGCTGCCTGGACCGCTGGTGTGGCGTCGGTTTCCGGCATCCGGCCCTCCATCTTCCCGCCGAGCAGGAACTCGGCGCGGCCGGCCGGCATCAGCTTGTCGGTCGGCAGGGTGAAGTCGGGCGGCAGGGGCTTGACCAGATGGGCCGTGACCACGAAGACCAGCTCGGTGCGGTCCTGCTGGTAGTCGGTGCTGCGGAACAGGGCCCCCAGCACGGGCACTTCACCGATCGCCGGCAAGCCCTTGAGGTTGTTGACCAGGTTGTTCTTGATCAGGCCGCCGATGGCGAAGCTCTGGCCGTCATACAGCTGGACGGTGGTGCTGGCGCGGCGCGTCGTGATCAGCGGCAGGATCGATCCGCCGGTGAAGCCGGCCGCGCTGATGCCGATGCCTTCACGCGAAATCTCCGATACTTCCGGCGAAACGCGCAGGTTGATGCGGCCACCCGACAAGACCGTCGGGGTGAAGCGCAGGCCGACGCCGAATTCCTTTTCTTCCAGGGTGATCCGGTTGTTCTCCTGGGCGACCGGGATGAAAATCTTGCCGCCGGCGAGAAAACTGCCTTCCTGTCCGCTGATCGCCATCACGGTCGGCTCGGCCAGGATGCGCACCAGGCCGTCCTGTTTGTGCGCTTCGAGGGTCAGCTGGTTGCCGTTGGTCTTGCGCGCGTCGAGCAAGCCGCGCGCGGTGCCGGTCAGGAAGTTCGACAGCAAGGTGGTGGCCCAGCTGCCGTGGTTGAACTTCAGGGTGGTACCCGCTTCCAGCCGTTCCAGCAGGGTCTTCGACACCTCGGCGATCTTCACTTCGAGCATCACTTGCTGGGGTGCGCTGACCGACAGCATGTTAACAATCCGTGGACCCAAGCCCGCGCTGGCGGCGGCTGAAGGCGTCGGCGCCGCATCCTTGTCGTCGCTCTTCTGCGCCAGCGGGCGCTGGGCGCGCCGCACGAAGGCCTGCGCCAGGTCGTTGGCGCGCGCCACGGCGGCGCCATCGGACACGTCGCCGGTCAGGATCAGCGAATCGGCGGCGGCTTGCACCCGGATGTTTTTTTCCTCCGGCATGACGCTGGCCAGGGTCGCCTGCAGCGCCGTCGGGTCCATCGACACCGTGATGTCGATCACGCTGCAGGAGCCGCCCTTGCCCTGGATAATCATGTTGGTGGTGCCGATATCGACCCCGACCAAGTACAAGGTATCGGGCGCCACCAGCATCGACTGCACGATGCCCGGGTTGCCGACGCTGCGGTGCATGACCGGTTCGGGCAAGCGCATCAGGTTGGATTTGCCGACCTGCAGCGCCATGCTGCCCGGACGCGCCGCTTCGCCGCTGCAGCGCGGCGCCGTCTCGGCGCGTGGCGCTTGTCCTTTTGCTGCGGCGGCAGGCTGGGCCGCCGCGGCTGCGCCGTGCGCCAGCGCCAGCATGACGGCCATTGCGCCCAGCCGCATTGCGCACGTGGTGTGCTGCCCGATGCCTTTGTCCATATCGCTCATCCCGAAAAAGTCTTGAGTAAGGAAAAAATCCGTCGTCTCAGCTTCAGAAGCATTCCTGCGCGGCTCGCCCGCCGATGATCACCGATACGCAGTCGCGCTTGACCGGCGCCGCCACTGTCAGCACGCGCGGTTTGGCCGGGGCCGGCCGCCTGGCCGGCTGGGCGGGCCTGGCCTGCGCCAGCACGGGCAAGGCGGCAAGGTCATCGAGCAGGGTGCGTTTGGTGGCGCCAGGGGTAGCCGGCGACTTGGGGTCGATCTGGTTGCGCAGGGCGAGCGACAAGGTGCCCACGCTGCGCGCCAGGTCCAGGTGTTCGGCCTCTTGCGGCGTGACTTCCAGGGTGACGGCGTTGACGACGCGCGGCTTGGTGTCGTCGCGGCTGACTTCCTGGGCGACGGCCAGCACCAAAATGCGTTCGAGGACGATTTTCGAGACATGCAACGCCGCGCTGCGGGCGTTGCGCTCGGCCTCGCTGGGGTCGCGCTCGAGATGCACGATGACATCGACATAGTTGCCTGGCAGGGCAAAGCCGGCCACGCCGATCACGTCGTTCACGCGTACCGTGATGGCGCGCTTGCCTTCGGTAATCATGGCCGACAGGCCGCCCACCGTTCCCGGCGGCGCCAGTTTGTCCTCGCTGAGCACTTCGCCGCGCATCACATTGCTTTTGAGGACGCGGTCGGCCAGTTTGGAAAAGTCGGTGAAGGCATCCTTCGGCAGGTTCTTGATGCTGATTTCTTCCAGCTTCAGCAGTTCGGGCAGCAGTTTCTGGCCGCGGCCGACATCGGCGACCGCCACCACGACCCGCTGGGAGCTGTTGGCCGACTGCTTGGCCAGCCAGAGCGAGGCCAGCACCACGGCGGCGATCCCGAACAGGACCGCAATCGCCATCATTATGATCGCGCGCTTGTTTTTCATCAGATTCTCTCGAGCAAGGGATCGGAGCCGTAGGCGTTATACGGGGCGGGTGGCAAAGAAGGTGATGCGAAGCCATTGACGCAGCCGGCAAACATGCTCACCCAGGCCTGTTCCAGGGTAGCGATGGTCAGCCGCGGCGCGATGCCGGAGAAACTGGCGAAGTCGCAGATCCTTCCCAGCAATTCGCGCGGGTAGCTGGCCAGCAAGGGCCGGCCGGTGGGACCGTGCAGGCGGGTCAGCAAGTGTTCGGCCACCGCATCGTCGTGGGTGATGCGCAGCAGGCGGCACTGGTGGCGGAACAGCGCGCGGTAATTCTGTTCGGTCAGCGCGCCAATCTGGATCTTGTAGCCGACCCGGCGCATCGACGCGTCGTCGAGCAGGCGCTGCGGTGCGTAATTGGTGACGAACACCAGGGTGGCGTCGAACGGCACCCCGATCTTGTGGCCGCCGTCCGCGGTCAGCTGGTCGATGCCGGCCTCGAGCGGCGTGGTCCAGCGGTTCAGCAGGTCCGCCGGCGCGACCCTCTGGCGGCCGAGGTCGTCGACGACCAGCATGCCGCCGTTGGCCATGAAATGCGGCGGTGCCTGGTAGACGCCGTTGGCGCTGTCGAAGCGCAGGTCCAGCATTTCCTGGCTCAGTTCGGCGCCGACCTGAACCACCGGACGCTGGCACAGCGACCAGCGCGCATCGACGCTGCGCTGGTTCTCGCCCTGGCGCGCGGCCAGCGAAGGCGCCAGGTGCACCAGCGGATCGTAAAACTGGATGATGTCCTGGTCGACCAGGAGCGCATGCGGCACCGCGACCAGGCCCTGCTGGAGCTGGCCGAGCTTGCGCGCGAGGGTGCTCTTGCCGCTGCCGGACGGGCCGTACAGCAGCAGCGAGCGGCTCGACTGCAGCGAGGCGCCGAGCTGTTCGCACACGGCGACGTCGAGGTGGTCATCGGCGAAGGCGGCGGCCATCTCGGCGGCGCCGATGCGGCGCGCATCGGCCTGGCGGGTCGACTGGCGCAAGCAAACCTCGCGGTAAGCCTGCAAGGTCACCGGCGCCGGGCCGGCATAGCGGCAGCGCGCGAAGTACTCGGCGGCGCGCTGTTTGCCGGCCGCCGTCAGGTGGTATTGCAGGTCAAGGTCGGTATCGCCGCCCCACCCCGCTTCGGCCATCTGCTCGGCCACCATGGCGTCGAGCACTTCTCGCATGACGCCGATCGACAGGCGAAGCTTGCCGGCGAGCACAGGCAGCGGGATCTTGGCACCGGGATACATGGCTTTCGCCGCCAGTTCCACCAGCATCGACAGCTCCAGCCCGGTCTCGCGCACGGTTTTCGGCTGCGGCGGAAGCGTGGCCACCGGTTCTCCGGCCGGGCCAGGCTGTCCTCGCGCGGCGTCAGCGGTTCTCGCTGCAGTCTGTTCGGCTTCGATCATCGTTCTCCCCTTCTCTGCACCAGCGCATTTCCGAAAGTCACAATTGATTCTATCGAGCACGGAAAGTGGTCGCTTGACCGAAAGCAAGGAAAGGCATGGGACGAACTCAGCCGTGGCGAATCCACAGCATCAGGCAGGTGGCGGCGGCGATCGCGACGCCATAAGGCATGCCGCCGACACTGGCGCGCGAGGGTGGTTCGGGCGCGTATGGCATACCCGCCAGGCGCATGTACAGGGGGCGCAGCAACGCCCGCATATTGTCCAGGAAATCGCGCCAGCGGCGCTGATGCAGCACCATGGCCAGCGCCATCACGCCACCGGCGCAGAAGGTAGCCAGTGCAATTTCCAGCGCCAGGGCCGGACCGGTGAAGGCGCCGACCATGGCCATCAGCTTGACGTCGCCGGCGGCCATGCCGCGCAGCAGGTAAAGGGGTAGGAAGACCAGCAGGCCGGCCGCGCAACCCGCCAGGCCGACAGAGATAAAGTGAAAGGGGGTGGCGGAAAGCAGGTGGAGTACGCCGGCGCTGAACAGTCCGCACAGGACCAGCCGGTTGGGAATCTTGCGCGCCGCCAGGTCGTGCAGGCAGGCGCTCAGTACCAGCGCAATCAGGAACCCATCAAGATACAGTGTGTTGACCATGGCAGACTCGCTGGCAGGTGGAGAACGCTTTCCGGGCCGGGCCCTGCCCGGAAAGCTGATTACCGATTAAGGACCAACGGTCATCTTGCCGGCAATGTAATCGAACGCATTCTCTAACCCGCCTGCGACAACTCCGACGCCGGCCACGAGTGCGGTGGCAATCAGCGCCGCAATCATGCCGTACTCGATGGCGGTGACGCCATCTTCGTCATTCACGAACTGTTTCAGTGCAGTGGAAAGGGTGTTCATGACAGACTCCTTGTGAGTGAATAAAAACACATGCCCTGGCGCGGCGGAGCGCGGTAACTTGCTCTCCTTTTGCTGCTGGATTTCATTTCGTGCGCCATTGAGTTCACTATACATTTTGATTCCACCCGGCAAGTTGACTGTGCGCAAGTTTTCCGCACGGCATTTTTATCCCGTGTTTTTGTTTGCGATTTTCGTGGTGTCGGGAGCGGCGGCCTTGCCAGGCCGGTGTGGCATCGATCGGATTAAATTTCTCTACGGCTATCCGCAAGCTCAGGCATGACGGTAGAATCGGCCATGGCGTTGATCCGGGGTCGCACTCGACAGTTGCCCAAAATGCAAAAAACTATTATGCTGCGCGATTGTTCTTTGGAATTGCCCCGTGCTTGGCTTCTCGGTGCGCCTTAGCAAATTCGTCGGCGGGCGTGGTTCCTGGGCTATGCGTGGTTGCTTGATTACACTTCTGAGAACGACATGGATTCCCTTCTGAGACACATGGTGGACATGACCGGCCACCGCGATCACACGATGCTCGACATCTCGGTGATCTCGGCAGTGCAGGAACTGGCCGGCGCGCTGCAGACGCGCGTGCTGACCATCACCACCGTCCGGGCCCAGAAGTTCGTGCGCGCGCGCGCCGTCATTGGCGCCGGCGCCCCGGCCCGCATGGTCGAGCCAGTCGACAACAGCAGCCCTGGCGAACCGATCGTCAACTTCCCCGAACTGGCGGCCTGCCTGGCCGGCCACGAAACGAGCACCGAAGTGGCGCGCGCCGATGGCATGCGCACCCTGTGGCTGCCGATCTGGATGGGCGACAAGGCCGACACCTGCCTCGAAATCACCCATCACGAGCCGTACAACACCGATACGATCCACGTCATCAGCGGCATCGTCAGCGTCTACCGCAATTTCCAGAACCTGCTTGACTACAGCGAACGCGATTCGCTCACCGGCCTGCTCAACCGCAAGACCTTCGACGACCAGCTTGCCAAGATGCTGCTCACTTCGTGCGAGCAGGAAGCGCTGCCGCCGCTGCCGGGCCAGCCGGAACGGCGCCAGCATTCAGACCAGGAAAAGCAGTGGCTGGCGGTGGTCGACGTCGACCATTTCAAGCTGGTCAACGACAAGTTCGGCCACCTGTACGGCGACGAAGTGCTGATCCTGATCGCCAACCTGCTGCAGTCATCGTTCCGTTCGCAGGACCGCGTGTTCCGCTTCGGCGGCGAGGAATTTGTCGTGCTGCTGCGCTCGACCACGCTGGAGAACGCCCAGAAGATCATCGACCGCTTCCGCACCAATGTTGAATCGCACGACTTCCCCCAGGTCGGCCGGGTGACGGTGAGCGTGGGGTTTGTCAGCATCAGCGCATACGAGTCGCCGGTCATCATCCTCGGGCGCGCCGACCAGGCGCTGTACTACGCCAAGAGCCATGGCCGCAACCAGGCCTGCCATTACGACCAGCTGGTATCGGGCGGCTTGCTGCACGCGGTGCCGACCAACGACACCGCCGAGTTCTTCTAAACCATCCAGGCGGCGGCTAGGCCGCCAGCGCCATGAAGCGCGCCGGGTCCACCTGCCATTTTTCCGGCGATTCGTGGCGCACGATCTTGTCGCCGCCGCCAAAACCCAGCCCGCGCGACAGGTCGACCGTCTCCGGCTTGATGTAGGAGTCGCGCTTGGTGTGGAAGAACACGTTCACCTTGGGGGCCAGCAGGTTGGTCTCATGCGCCTCGACCACCACGCCCAGCCGTCCCGACTCCAGCAGCACCATCGTGCCGACCGGATAAATGCCGACGCAACGCATGAATTCCTGCACGAACTGCGGGTTGAAGTGGAACTTGCTCCACTCGTACAGCTTGCGCAGCGCGTCGGCCGCCGCCATGCCCTTGTGGTAGCAGCGGTCGGCAGTAATCGCATCGTACACGTCGACAATCGCTGCCATCTGGGCCAGCTGGCTGATGCCCTCGCCTGCCTGCCTGCCCGGATAGCCGCTGCCATCGTAGCGTTCGTGGTGGTGCAAGGTAATGTCGAGCGGAATCGGGCCGATTCCCTGCGACTGCTTCAGGATGTCGTAGCCGTCCTGCGGGTGCTTGCGGATGATCGCAAACTCTTCCTCGGTCAGGCGGCCCGGCTTGTTCAAAATTTCGTCCGGCACCAGCGCCTTGCCGGTGTCATGCACCAGCCCGCCAAGACCGGCCTGGTAGGTGGTCGTCGCGTCGAGTCCGCGCGCGCGGCAGAACGCCACCAGCAAGGTGCACACGCTCACCGAGTGCAGGAAGGTGTAGTCGTCCTTGGTCTTGATCCGCAACAGGCCGAGCAGCGCGCCCGGGTTGCGCAGGATGGAGGCGGTAATGTCCTCAACCACCGATCCGACCCGGTCGATTTCAATCGCCTTGCCCAGCCGCGCGTCTTGCATCACCGTACGCACCAGCCCTGCGGCCTGGTGGCGGATCAGGGTCGCGCGCTTGAGTTCCTCCGCCATCGTCGTGCGCGCAGGCAGCACGGGCTTTTCAGCAAGCCCAACGATCTCCGCCTCGGTGCGGATGCGGGTTTCCTCGACGGTTGGCGCGTGGTCCACGTCGAGCCCGCGCGAGCAGTCGATCACCACATCGTGAATGCCGGCGTCGACGATCTTGCGAATCTCTTCCTCGGTCTTGAGCAGTAGCCGGTTGCGCACGAACGGATGGGTCATCCAGTCGCAGCTGAGGTTGTGGATGTACATGCCCACCTTGAGCTGGGATGCATCGATGTTTTTAAGCATAGGATGGGTTGCTGTGTTTTAATCTGCGCGGGACCGGGAACCCGGCATCAAACCAGTATAGCGTCTTCCTTCCCTCAAAGCATTTCTTTTTATCACTATTATTTGTATCAACGCAACTTTTTGATCGTTAAGCAACATGGAATTACGTCAGCTCCGCTATTTTGTCGCGATCGTCGACCATGGCTCCCTGTCGCGCGCGGCGCTGGTGCTGCACGTAGCGCAACCTGCGCTGACCCAGCAGTTGCGGCAGCTGGAAGACGAACTGGGCGCGCAGCTGCTGCACCGCTCGGCCCAGGGCGTGCTGTGCACCGACGCCGGCAAAGTCTTCTATGAACACGCCCAGGCCATCCTGAAACAGGTGGCAGACGCCCGCTCGGCCGTGGTCCAGTCGACCACCCGGCCCTCCGGCAGCGTCACGCTGGGCCTGCCGCACAGTATTTCCGGCGCCCTCGCCCTGCCGCTGCTGATGGCAACCCGCGCCAGCTACCCTGAGATCACCTTGCAGCTCACCGAAGAACTGTCGGGCAGCCTGCTCGAGCAGCTCAAGTCCGGGCGCATCAACCTTGCCGTGCTGTTCGACGACGGCCAGCTGGGCGCCTTCACCAGCACCCCGCTGATCGACGAAGACCTGATGTTCATTTGCCGCTCCGGCTCGGTATTCGACCCGGGAGGCGCCAGCGTGGCGTTCGCCGACGCCCTGACGCAGACCCTGATCCTGCCCGCCCAGCAGCAAGGGGTGCGCCCGCGCATCGAGAACGCCGCCCGCGCCGCCGGCCTCGCGCTGGCGAACGTCATCGAAATCAATTCCATCGCCATCCTCAAATCCGCCCTGCTGGCCGATATGGGCGCAACCCTGCTGCCAGCCGCGCCCCTTCAAGACCAGATCGACAGCGGCGCGCTGGTCGCGCGCCCGCTGAGCGATCCGGCGCTGTCGCGCAGCGTCACCCTGTGCGCCTCCAAAAACATCCCCCTGACCAACGCTGCCGCTGCGGTCGGCAAGCTGGTCCACCAGGTCGCGCGCGACCTCTGCGACAGCGGCGGATGGCGCGGTGCGCGGGTTCAGCCGCACAAATAATAGGCAGCGAACAGCTGCCATCATTATTTCTTATACCCCCATCCCAAAAGCCTATTTCCCCTATGGCCAGTAAGGCCATACACTCGCGCCCAGAATAGTCGCGTGCAGCGACGCCCACCCCGGCCGTGACCGGCGCCTACCCGGCGCCACCCGCTGCCGGGCGCCACCGAATTACCATTTTGGAGCTTCACATGCCTGATACGATCATGCCTGCCGGCCAGCAGGACGCGCCTTCGCGCCTGACCACGGTCACCCTCGACGACAAGTACACCGCAACCACCGGCAACATCTTCCTGTCGGGCATCCAGGCGCTGGTGCGCCTGCCGATGATGCAGCGTGTGCGCGATGCCGCCGAAGGACTGAACACGGCGGGCTTCGTCTCCGGCTACCGTGGCTCGCCGCTGGGCGGCCTGGATGAAAACCTGTGGAAGGCCAAGAAGCACCTCGAAGCCCACCACGTGCAGTTCGTCCCTGGCGTCAATGAAGACCTGGCCGCGACCGCGGTGTGGGGCTCGCAGCAGGTCGACCTGATCGGCCCGGCCAGGTACGACGGCGTGTTCGCCATGTGGTACGGCAAAGGCCCGGGCGTAGACCGCTGCGGCGACGTCTTCAAGCACATGAACCATGCGGGCACCTCGAAGCACGGCGGCGTGCTGCTGGTGGCCGGCGACGACCACGGCGCCTACTCGTCGACCCTGCCGCACCAGTCCGACCACCTGTTCTCCGCGTCGATGATCCCGGTCCTGTATCCATGCAATGTGCAGGAATACCTCGACCTGGGCATCCACGGCTGGGCGATGTCGCGCTTCTCCGGCTGCACGGTCGCCTTCAAGGCGCTGGCCGATACCGTTGAATCGTCGGCCTCGATCGACGCCGACCCGTTCCGCGTCACGGTCAAGATCCCGCAAGACTTCCAGATGCCCGAAGGCGGCCTGAATGCACGCCTGTCCAGCATCCCGCTGGGCCAGCAGGCGCGCAACCAGGAAGCGCTGATGCAGGACTATAAGATCTACGCCGCGCTGGCCTATGCGCGCGAGAACAAGCTCAATCACACCACCATCGACAGCCCGAACGCCAAGCTGGGCATCATCGCCTCCGGCAAGTCCTACCTCGACGTGCTGGAAGCGCTGGAAGACCTGGGCATCGACGAAAAGATGGCGCAGGACGTCGGCCTGCGCCTGTTCAAGGTCGCCATGCCATGGCCGCTGGAGCCGGACAGCGTGCGCGAATTCGCGCAGGGCCTGGACGAGATCCTGGTCGTTGAAGAAAAGCGCCAGATCGTCGAATACCAGCTCAAGGAACAGCTGTACAACTGGCGCGACGACGTGCGCCCGCGCGTGATCGGCAAGTTCGATGAAAAAGGCGAATGGGTTGCGCCGCGCGGCGAATGGCTGCTGACGTCGAAAGCCGACTTCTCGGTATCGCAAGTGGCGCGCGTGATCGCCTCGCGCGTGTCGCGCCTGATCAGCGACGAGAAAACCTGTGACCTGATCCGCGCCCGCCTTGCCTTCCTCGACGCCAAGGACGCGGTCCTCAAGAAGGCCAACAACACCCCGTTCCGCCCGGCGTTCTACTGCTCCGGCTGCCCGCACAACACCTCGACCAAGGTCCCGGAAGGCAGCCTGGCGCTGGCCGGCATCGGCTGCCACGTGATGGCCACCTCGATCTACCCGGAGATGAACAAGCTGACCACCCACATGGGCGGCGAAGGCGCGCCGTGGATCGGCCAGGCCGCGTTCTCGAAGATCCCGCACGTATTCCAGAACCTGGGCGACGGCACCTACTTCCACTCGGGTTACCTGGCGATCCGCGCGGCGGTTGCGGCGAACGTCAACATCACCTACAAGATCCTGTACAACGACGCGGTCGCGATGACCGGCGGCCAGCCCGTCGACGGCACCACCTCGGTGCCTTTGATCGCCCAGCAGATGGCTGCCGAAGGCATCAAGCGCATCGCGCTGGTGACCGAAGACCTGTCGCGCTACGCCGACCGCTCGAGCCTGCCGGCCATCGTCACCCTGCACGACCGCAAGGAGATGGACGCGATCCAGCGCGAACTGCGCGACGTGGCGGGGGTCTCGGTCATCATCTACGACCAGACCTGCGCCGCCGAAAAGCGCCGCCGCCGCAAGAAGGGCCAGTTCCCTGACCCTGCCAAGCGCGTCGTCATCAACGAAGCCGTCTGCGAAGGCTGCGGCGACTGCGGCGTGCAGTCGAACTGCGTGTCGATCCTGCCGAAGGAAACCGAATTTGGCCGCAAGCGCACCATCGACCAGTCTTCCTGCAACAAGGACTTCTCGTGCACCAAGGGCTTCTGCCCGAGCTTCGTCACGGTCGAAGGCGGCACCCTCAAGAAATCGAAAACCGGCGTCGCGAAGAAGAACGAAGACGACGGTTTCGGCGCACTGCCGCTGCCAACGCTGCCATCGGTCGAGCAGCCGTACAACATCCTGATCAACGGTATCGGCGGCACCGGCGTGATTACCGTCGGCGCGTTGATGGGCATGGCCGCCCACCTGGAAAGCAAGGGCGCATCGGTGCTGGACATGACCGGCATGTCGCAGAAAAACGGCTCGGTCACCTCGCACGTCAAGATCGCCAAGACCCCGGCACACCTGCGCTCGCAGCGTATCGCCACCGGCGAAGCGGACCTGATCCTCGGCTGCGACATGCTGACCGCCGGCGCGCAGGACGCGATTTCAAAGATGCGTCCGGGCCGCACCATGGCCGTCATCAACCTGCACGAACAGCCGCCTGGCACCTTCGCGCAGAACGCCGACTGGCAGTACCCGACCGACCAGGTGCGCGCGCTGATCAACGAATCGGTGGGCGCGCCGGCGAATGACGCGGCCGACTTCATCGACGCGACCAAGCTCGCTACCGCGCTGATGGGCGACTCGATCGCCGCCAACCTGTTCATGCTCGGTTACGCATGGCAGAAGGGCCGCATTCCTTTGACCGAAGCTTCGCTGCTGCGCGCGATTGAACTCAATGGCGTTGCCGCAGAATCGAACAAGCGCAGCTTCCTGTGGGGCCGCCGCGCCGCCGTCGACCTGAAGAAGGTCGAGCGCATCGCCACGCCGACGCAGTCGATCGTCGTACAGATGCCCCAGAGCCTCGAGAACGTCATCAAGAAGCGCGTCGAGTTCCTGACCGGTTACCAGGACAGCGGCTATGCAGCGCAGTACGAGCAGCTGGTCGCGAAAGTGCGCGCCGCCGAAACGGCTGCGGGCCTGGGCAACAAGCTGTCGACCGCGGTCGCCAAGTACTACTTCAAGCTGATGGCCTACAAGGACGAATACGAAGTCGCGCGCCTGTACACCGATGGCCGCTTTGTCGAGCAGCTGAAGACCCAGTTCGAAGGCGACTTCTCGCTCAAGTTCCACCTCGCTCCGCCGCTGCTGGCCAAGAAGGACGGCAAGGGCCACCTGGTGAAGGCGCAGTTCGGCTCGTGGATGTGGAGCGCGTTCAAGCTGCTGGCCAAATTCAAGGGCCTGCGCGGTGGCGCGTTCGATATCTTTGGCTACACTGAAGAACGCAAGATGGAACGCGCGCTGATTGTGGAATACCGTGAGATGATTGAAAGCCTGGTCCGGGGCCTGAACGCCGACAACCACGCTAATGCAGTTGCTCTGGCGAACCTGCCGGAGCAGATCCGCGGCTTCGGGCACGTGAAGGAAGCGAATGTTGCGACTTTCCGTACCGAGAAGGCGCGTTTGCTGGCTGGCAAGACGACCGCAAAAGCAGCGTAAAGAGTCACGTTTCACGTAGGGCGGGTAAGGGAGGCGCACCCGCCGTTTTCGCGTCAGAATTCGGCGGATGCGCTCCGCTTATCCGCCCTACGAAGCAAATTCACCATCCGTACCCGCGCCCGGCGCTTGACGTTAACGTAAACGTCATATACCGTACCAGAACGATATCGCAAGGAACATCATGAACGACCTGACCCCTGCCGCCAAACTCCACCTGCCAGAGCATCCAAAGCTGGCCAACAAAGTGCGCTTCGTGACGGCGGCTTCGCTGTTCGACGGCCACGACGCATCGATCAACATCATGCGCCGCATCCTCCAGTCGAACGGCGTCGAGGTGGTCCACCTTGGCCACAACCGCTCGGTCGACGAGGTCGTCACCGCCGCATTGGCCGAAGACGTGCAGGGCATCGCCATCTCCAGCTACCAGGGTGGCCACGTCGAATACTTCAAGTACATGATCGACCTGCTCAAGCAGCGCGGCGGCGCCCACATCAAGGTGTTCGGCGGCGGCGGCGGCGTGATCGTCCCGTCTGAAATCGCCGAGCTGCACGCCTACGGCGTCACCCGCATCTTCAGCCCGGAAGACGGCCAGCGCATGGGCCTGGTGGGCATGATCCAGTCGATGGTGCACGCTTGCGACATCGACCTGTCGACCTACTCGCCTACTTCGCTGGCGCCGCTGCAAACCGGCGAGATGGCCGAGCGCCACCGCCCGCTGGCCCAGCTGATCACCGCTCTCGAAAACGGCAAGGCCGCCGACACGCTGCGCACCGACTTGCACAAGGCGGCCGAAGGCCTGCGCGTGCCGACCCTGGGCATCACCGGCACCGGCGGCGCCGGCAAATCGTCGCTGACCGATGAACTGATCCGCCGCATCCGCATGGACCAGGGCGATTCGCTGAACATCGCCGTGATCTCGATCGACCCGTCGCGCCGCAAGTCCGGCGGCGCGCTGCTGGGCGACCGCATCCGCATGAACGCGATCAACCCGTGGAACGGCCAGGCGCGCGTGTTCATGCGCTCACTCGCGACCCGCGAAGCCGGCTCCGAAATCTCGCACGCGCTGCCCGACGTGATCGCAGCGTGCAAAGTCGCCGGCTTCGACCTGGTGATCGTCGAGACCTCCGGCATCGGCCAGGGCGACGCCGCCATCGTGCCGCACGTCGACGTGTCGATGTACGTGATGACGCCGGAATTCGGCGCCGCCTCGCAGCTCGAAAAAATCGACATGCTCGATTTCGCCGACCTTATCGCCATCAACAAATTCGACCGCAAGGGCGCGCTCGACGCGCTGCGCGACGTCGCCAAGCAGTACCAGCGCAACCGCGAAATGTGGAGCAAGAGCCCGGACGAGATGCCGGTTTACGGCACCCAGGCGTCGCGCTTCAACGACGACGGCGTCACCGCGCTGTACCAGGGCCTGCTGCCGAAGCTGGGCGAATTCGGCCTGCCGGTCAAGCCGGGCAAGCTGCCGCAGCTGTCGCTGCGCCACTCCAGCGGCAAGAACGTCATCGTGCCGCCGGCCCGCGCGCGCTACCTCGCTGAAATCTCGGACACCGTTCGCGGCTACCACAAGAACACCGCAAAGCAGGTCAGGCTGGCGCGCGAACGCCAGCAGCTGATGGAGACCAAGCGCATGCTGGCCGCCGCCGGCAAAGGCGCCGACTTCGACGACCTGATCACCGAGCGCGATCAAGCACTTGATGCGCCTGCCAAGAAGCTGCTGGCGATGTGGCCTGACATGCAGGCCGCCTATTCGGGCGACGACTACGTGGTCAAGATCCGCGACAAGGAAATCCGCACCCAACTGGTCCAGCACACGCTGTCGGGCACCGTGATCCGCAAGGTCGCACTGCCGAAGTTCGAAGACCACGGCGAAGTGCTGCGCTTCCTGATGCTGGAAAACGTGCCTGGCTCTTTCCCGTACACCGCAGGCGTGTTTGCGTTCAAGCGCGAAGGCGAAGACCCGACCCGCATGTTCGCCGGCGAAGGCGATGCATTCCGCACCAACCGCCGCTTCAAGCTGGTCTCGACCGGCATGGACGCCAAGCGCCTGTCGACCGCGTTCGACTCCGTGACCCTGTATGGGGCCGACCCTGCGATCCGCCCTGACATCTACGGCAAAGTCGGCAACTCGGGCGTGTCGATTGCGACCCTCGACGACATGAAGGTGCTGTACGACGGCTTCAACCTGTGCAGCCCGTCGACCAGCGTGTCGATGACCATCAACGGCCCTGCCCCGACCATCCTGGCGATGTTCATGAATACGGCGATCGACCAGCAGATGGACAAGTTCTTCACCGAGAACAAGCGCCACCCGACCGACGACGAAGCAGCCAAGATCCGCGAGTGGGTACTGGCCAACGTGCGCGGCACGGTGCAGGCCGACATCCTGAAGGAAGACCAGGGCCAGAACACCTGCATCTTCTCGACCGAGTTTTCGCTGAAGGTGATGGGCGACATCCAGGAGTACTTCGTACACCACCAGGTGCGCAACTTCTACTCGGTGTCGATCTCCGGTTACCACATCGCCGAAGCAGGCGCGAACCCGATTTCGCAGCTGGCGTTCACCCTGTCGAACGGCTTCACCTTTGTTGAAGCCTATCTTGCGCGCGGCATGCACATCGACGACTTCGCCCCGAACCTGTCGTTCTTCTTCAGTAACGGCATGGACCCTGAGTACACGGTGCTGGGCCGCGTGGCGCGCCGCATCTGGGCGATCACGATGCGCGACAAGTACGGCGCGAACGACCGCAGCCAGAAGCTCAAGTACCACATCCAGACTTCGGGCCGCTCGCTGCACGCGCAGGAAATCGACTTCAACGACATCCGCACCACGCTGCAGGCGCTGATCGCGATCTACGATAACTGCAACAGCCTGCACACCAATGCGTACGACGAAGCGATCACCACGCCGACCGACGAATCGGTACGCCGCGCGCTGGCGATCCAGCTGATCATCAACCGCGAATGGGGCCTGGCCAAGAACGAGAACCCGAACCAGGGCTCGTTCATCATCGACGAACTGACCGACATGGTCGAAGAAGCGGTGCTGCAGGAGTTCGAACGCATCGCCGAACGTGGCGGCGTGCTTGGCGCGATGGAAACCGGCTACCAGCGCGGCAAGATCCAGGAAGAGTCGATGCTGTACGAGCACAAGAAGCATGACGGCTCGCTGCCTATCATCGGCGTGAACACCTTCCGCAATCCGAAGCAGGCCGAAACGCCGGCCACCATTGAGCTGGCGCGTTCGACGGACGATGAAAAGCAGTCGCAGCTGACCCGCCTCGAGGAGTTCCACCAGCGCCACGCGCTTGAGGCGCCGAAGGCACTGGAGGCGCTGCAGCAGGCGGCCATCGACAACGCCAACGTGTTCGAGAAGTTGATGGATGCGGTGCGCGTTTGCTCACTGGGCCAGATCACCACCGCGCTGTTCGAAGTGGGTGGCCAGTACCGCCGTAATATGTAATACCACCACGTCGTTCCCGCGACCGCGGGAACCCATACCGAGCCTGTATATTGCTTGCGTATGGGTTACCGCGGGGCCGCCTAGGCTTTCGCGGGAACGACGGCTCGGCTGGCGCGCTCATACAGCCCGCGGAACAGCTTCTCAAACGCCCCCTTGCGGCGCTCAGTAACAAACCCCGTCAGATACGTCACCACGCCTACTGCGCACAGCATCAGCGCCACGTCTGCGACGTTCGCCGGATTGTGCGGATAGAAGCTCTTCCACGCCATCAGCACCAGGAAATGCACCAGGTACAGGGTGAACGTGTAGCCGGCCAGTGCCCGCACCGGCCGGTGCAGCGCGCGCAGCCACGCGAAGCGCAGGCTCCGGGCGCAGGCGAAATTGACCAGCACCAGCGCGCATACCACGTAATCGGCCAGGTAGCGGTCGGCGCTGACCAGGCGCAAGCCCGGGAACGGCCAGATCGCGCTGCCCAGCGCGCGCAGGTACACGTCGGCGTCGACCAGCTTGAACGCGCAGAGCGCGGCAAGCGACACCAGCCAGCCAGCGCTCGCCCATCCAGGCGATACGGAATGCGACTTCGACCACTCGTACAGCCACACTCCGCTTAGCCAGATCGGCAGCAGCATCCACAGCTTGAACCCGACCAGCAGCAGCACGCAAGCCAGCAGGATCAATCGCCTGGCTCCCGTCAGGTAGTAGGCAATCCCAAATAGGACGTAGTACCAGACCTCGTAGCCGAGTGACCAGTAGGGAAGCAGCCAGGGGGGCGACTCGGCCAGGTTCCAGAATTCACCAGCAAACAGCAGGTGGAACGGGAAATAAACATACGCCTTCGCGACCTGGTAGGCCGTCTTGACGGCGACGTCAGAGAAATTAAGCACCAGCGCGACAATCGCAAACGCCGCCACCAGCACGGGTAGTGCAGCCGAATATATCCGTGCGCAGCGGGCCACCACGTAGTCCTGCAGGCTGGCGTGCTTCTGGTCGACCGAATACTTGATGACGAAGCCGGAGAGCACGAAGAATACGATCACAGCCTCGCGCCCCAGGTCCGGCACATACGGTGCCAGCCGGTCGTCGATCAGCCGCAGCATCAGCAGGTGTGCAACGGCCACCATCGCCGCCGCGGCAAAGCGCACGGCGTCGAGGTACAGAGAGAAACCTGCCGGCAGGTCGGTGCGCTTAGTTTGCACTCACATCCCTTATCCGAACCGCACGGCGTAGATCGGCGGCAGCGTGGTGGAAACCGTGGTCCAGCTGTCGCCTGCATCGCTGGTCGCCCATAGTCCGCCGCTGGTAGAGCCCATCAGCAGGCTGGCGCCATCGTCGTCGACCGCCAGGCCGTGGCGGTAGACCAGGTCATAGCAATGCTGTTGCGGCAGGCCGTTGCGCAAGACGGTAAAGCTGTTGCCGCCGTCGGAGGTGCGCGTGACCGACATCGCAGCGGCCACCGGCACGCGGCGCTGGTCCGCCTCGGCTGGCGCGAACCATGCGGTATTGGCGTCGCGCGGGTGGGCCGCGACGGCGAAGCCAAAGTTAGACACGGGTACGTTGGTGATCTCGGTCCAGCGCTGGCCGCCGTTCTCCGAGCGCCACATGCCGTTGTGGTGCTGGCACCATAAAACGTCAGGGCTGCCGTCGGAGCGCATGATGCGGTGAGGGTCCTGCACCGCTTCGTTTTCGTTCATCTCGGGCGGCATGTAATCGGCGCGCATGCCGGTCGACGACACCGTCCAGCTCTCGCCGCCATCCAACGTGCGCCACGCGCCGCCGCACGACACGCCGACCAGCATATGCTTGCTGTTGCGCGGATCGACGCTGATGCTGTGGATACCGGGTACGTCATAGCCGCCGCCAAACCAGTTGCTGCGCTCCGGGACATCCCATAGCGAGCGCACCAGCTGCCATGAGTTGCCCCGGTCACTCGACTTGAACAGGCCGCCCGGCAAGGTGCCGGCCCACAGCACGCCCGGCTCGTCCGCCCCGCCCGCCTCCAGTGACCAGATCAGCTTGTTCTTCCACTCGACCGTGTCGGTGCTGTCTTCCGGCTTGGGCGGATAGGCCGGCGCCGCGATTTCGGTCCAGGCGTCGCTGCCGGCGTCCTTGCGGTGCAGCTTGACGCCGAAGTGGCCGAGGTTCAACGCCGCGTAGACGGCGCCGTCGCGCGGGTCGGCCAGTGCAATCGACACCGGCTCGCCCAGGAAATGGACGGGGCCGATTTCCCAGCCGGCCCCGCTGCGGTGCAGTTCGAACAGGCCCTTGCGGGTCGAGAGTAACGCGCGTTCACTCATGTCAGCCTCCGGAAAGTGCTTGCAGGACGTAGACTTTGCTGTCGGGCTGCAGCGGGTCGTCCAGGCCGATGCGGTCGGCGCTGCGGCGGCCGTCGATGAAGATCACGACGTTTTCGCGCAGGTGGCCCTGGTCGTCCAGTACATAGCCTCGCAGCAGGGGATTGTGTTCAAATGCGCCCTCAAGCGCCGCGCGCAGCCGGGTCGCGCCGGTCTCGACTTCGGGCACGTCGATAAACCGGGCTAGCTGCTGGGTAAAGACAAGTCGCGCCATGGCATCGTGAAGAGCAAGGGTCGTGCGGAAAGTCCGATTGTAGCGCCAGTTACTTGCACTGTCGCCATCTTTTACGCGGCCGCTTGTCCTAGAATGGGGACATGCCAACCAGTGGAGTGAAGCATGCCGATCAAACCTGAAGAACTTGCAGCGCTGATGCTTGAAGTCGAAAAGGAAGATCCGATCGACTTTGCCGACCTGCCCTTCGACGATGCCGAACTACGCCAGCTGGTAGCCTCGCACCTGTGTGAGATGGCCGCCGCCATGGAGAAGTTCAGCACCGAAGACAAACTGCTGACATTGCTCGCGGTATCGGCCAAGCTGGTGCTGGAAAACCTGGTGCTCAACGTGCAGCTGTTGCGGCGCCACGGGCTGCCGGTCAGCGACAGCGTCGAGGGGCTGCTCAGCCGGCTGCGCAAGCCGGACTGAGGTCCCTTTTACATGCCGCGCGCGCCGCGAGCCTTTGAAATCAGCTCGCGCGCGTGCTCAAAGATTTCCGGCTGGGCGCTGGCGCAGGCCGCACGCTCGCGCGCGATGCGCTCCCTGTTGTCAAGGGCGGTCGACCGGTCCAGCGCGAATCCGAAGTTCTCGGCAGCGCTTGCGCCTGCAACGCGCGACAGCATGATGTCGCCGAGCGCCGGCTTGAAGTGCCCTGCTTCCCAATACCACTGGGTCTTGGCCTTCTTGTCGCCTTTGGCCGGAATCGCTTCGCACTGATAGCTGGAGAATCCGCTGAAGTCCCACAAGGTGAGGCGCACGCCGGGATTCGCAGCCCGCAGCTTCTCTACCTCGCTCACCAGCAAAGCCTTCCACTCGGCGAACGTGCCCGCCAGGCCGGCCTCCTCGAACATCGCCAGGATCTGCGCATGGTAAGGGTAGATCACCAGGTGCATGTCGGCCTGGTCGCGCACCCCGTGGGCCAGGATGGCGCGCAGGTTATCGATGTTGGGGGAGCTGCCTGTCTCGCTGTTGACCAGCCCGCGCGGCACGCGGACGAAGCGCTTGGCGTTTTCGACCGCGCGCTGCTGGAAGATCGAATAGTAGCCGTCGTCGCGCGCGAACTTGTTGTACTCGCGTAGCGGGTTGAAGCCGCGGGCGGTAATCGACTGCGGGTCGGAGACGCGCTGCAGGCGCAGGGTCTTGAGCGAATCGGACAGCGAATCCATCGAGAACAAAGCGTCGGCCTGCCACGCGAAGTCGTCGAACGGGCCTTTTACCTTTGGCTCGCGCACCGGCAAAGGCTTTGACGGATCGAGCAGGAAGTCGAGGAATTCGACGCCAACGACAAGGCGCTTCGGCTTGACGCCTGCCGCCTGCAGCTGTTCGAGCTGTTCGCGCCCGGTGCCAAGGCTGGTGCCGGCAAGCGCCAGGTTGAACGCGGAGGCGCCCAGTGCGCCGTGCTCCGGGTTCAGCCCGAGTTCGGCCCGCGAATTACCAAGGATGAAGGTATCAGCCTGGTGTTTAAGCGCGCCATGCATCTTGATCTGGTTCTGGTAGCGCGTCGGCAGCGGCTTGACCTGGTTGACACCGGCCATTTCGGTCATGCCGTACAAGCGGTACGGGTCGATCACCGCGACCAGCGCCGCCGATGCGATCACGCCGGCGGCTACGATGATCCCGCCCACGGTGAGGAAGCGTTTGAAATCCCTTTCAGTCGTCATTCTTTGCCTCTAAAACTGAAAGTATAAAAATTCTGCCGGCCGGCTCAGCGACAGCAGGCTGCCGACCGTGACCAGGCCGATCGCGCAGGCCCACGCCGCGGTCGGCCGCCACGTCAGCACGCGCGCCAGCGGGCCGGCCGAAATGCGGTTGCTGACGAAGTCGAGCGCCGGATCGAAGTTGGCCATGATCTGCTGTGTATTCGGGAACACGAAGGCGATCAGCGCGCCGATGACCACCCAGCTCCAGGTCTCGACGAAGCGCGTGCCGCCCCCGAGGTAGAAGCTGACGCCAAGCTGTTCGAACAGCGCGCGCAGGCTGCCCAGCTGGCTGCCGATCGAGTCGGGCAGCGCCACGCCATACAGGCCCGCCATCGCCTGCACGATGGTATTGGCGCGGCCGACGTCGGTGGCGCGGAAGTAGACCCATGCGAAACAGACCGCGGCGAACGTGATAACGATGCTGAACAGCTTCCAGGCGCGTGCGTCGCGCGGGAAGCGCAGCCGTTCGGCCAGCGCGGCCCATGCGTGGTTGACCATCAGGTAGGCGCCATGCAGGAAGCCCCAGATGACGAAGTTCCAGCCGGCGCCGTGCCACAAGCCGCCCAGCACCATGGTCGTCATCAGGTTGGCGTAGCGGCGCACCGCCCCGTGGCGGTTGCCGCCCAGCGCGATGTACAGGTAGTCGCGCAGGAAGCGCGACAGGGTCATGTGCCAGCGGCGCCAGAAGTCGATGATGTTGGTCGCCTTGTAAGGCGAATTGAAGTTCAGCGGCAGGCGGATGCCGAAGATGCGCGACAGGCCGATGGCCATGTCGGAGTAGCCCGAAAAATCGAAGTACAGCTGGAAGGCATAGGCCAGCACCCCGCCCCACGCCACCAGCAGGGTGGGCGATTCGCCCTGGTCGAAGAAGAAGTTCGCGTGCGGCGCCAGATTGTCGGCGACGAGCACTTTCTTGGCCAGGCCGATGGCGAAGATCGCCAGGCCGACCGCGATGTTGGACGCCGACAGCCGGTAGGTCTGCGGATCGTCGAACTGCGGCATCATCTCCTTGTGATGCAGGACCGGCCCCGCGATCAGGTGCGGGAAGTAGGTCACGAACAGCAGGTAATGCACCGGGCGGTATTCCTTGACCTTGCCCTGGTAGGTGTCGACAAGGTAGGCGATCTGGGTAAAGGTAAAGAACGAGATACCGACCGGCAGGATCACATGCAGCGCCGGGAACTCGGTCTGCGCCACCGCGTTGACGCTAAGGATGAAGAAATCGGCGTACTTGAAATAGGCCAGCAGCGCCAGGTCGGCAACCACCCCGAGGATCAGCCATTTCTTGCGCACGCTGCCGGTCGAGTGGCCGATGCGCCAGCCAATCACGTAATTGAAGACGATGGACGCCAGCAGCAGCGGAATGTACGACAGGCTCCACCAGCCGTAGAAAAACAAGGACGCCAGCGCCAGCCAGCCGGCAGCCATCACATGGCTTTTCCGCGCAAGCAGGAAGAAGCCGATGGCGGTGATCGGCAGGTACAGGAGCAGGAAACTGAAGGAATTGAAAAGCATCGTTCTGTGGCAGGCTGAATCTGGAACAAGGAAAGCCGAACAGTGGCCGACCGCCCCAAGAATTAACTATTTAACATTAGTTAACTGTCGCGTACTCTATCAGACTCTTGCGGAAAAGAATATTTAATTTGCCCAACTGTGCGCACCTCTTGCACTATGGAATGAGCGCTTTTCGCAGGCGAAAAAAAACCCGGCGCGGGGCCGGGTTTTTGTTGCTGGAAGCACACGTTGCGTGCTTCCGGGTGAGGACTGCTTATCGCGGAACGATGGCGAACTGCGGGCCCTTCGAGTAGTTCGGCTTGACCGTACGGGCCATGAACTTGGACCAGGCGGTCTTGCCGTCGAGGCCAGGAACGTTGGCCGAGTAGGCCAGCGCAGGCTGCATGTTCGACGGGTAGCCAGTGGTGACGCCGGAGTAGCCAGGCATCTCGCCGATCTTCACGCCGAATGCTGCCGCCATTGCCGCCGAGTTACATTCCATCGCATTGACTTCAGCGGTGTGGGTGCCCTTGTACACTTCGGCGAACGTTTTGTAGAACGGACCGGTGGTGGTGTCGCGGACCTTCATCGAATAGGCCGCGCCATCCAGCCAGCAGCTGCCTGGGGCGGTCATGCGGTCAACCGGGAACTTTGCCTTGTAAGCCAGCAGTGGAGTCGCCTTGGTGAAGCCCATTTCCGAAGCGTAACCGATTGCCGACGTGAAGAAGTCGTCCATCCACGGGCCGATACCGAGGCCGCTCTTGTACGTCACCGCATAGCCGTTGGTGATGATGCCCAGCGAATTCGCATACACGCCAACGCCGTTCGTGTAATTTTCGTTGAACCAGTCCAGGTTGGTGCCCATGAAGTACTCGAAATGCGCCTTCAGCGGGTCGGTGTCTGGCGAGATCCAGGCCGCTTGCGCCAGGGTGCGCAGCGTCCAGGCCTGGCCACGTACCTGGTCAGGCTTCACCAGGCCCTTGCCGTGTTCACGGTAGCTTGGGTTGCTGACGAAGGTGTTGTACATCGCCCAGAACTGCAGCTCTTCCAGGTAGTAGTAGTCACCCGACACGATGTACGGCACGAAGGCGAACGACGGCTGGTGCGAGGTATCCGGGGTGTTCTTTACCGTGCACAGGGTTTTCGGGCATGACGGGAATGCTTCCAGCTGGCCGGTGGCCTTGTTCAGCGTGCCCGCGGTACCGCCCAGGATCGTCAGGTAAGGATAGTCGACCAGGCTGATCGGACGGTCGGTTGCCTTGTTACGGTAGTGGATCGGCCAGCTGCCGGCCAGGTCTGCGGTACCCATGGTGACATGCTTGGCGCGCTTGTCCTGGCTCATCAGGTAAGTCACGGTCCAGCCTGGCAAGATACCGATGTCCTGGCGGCCGCCCGCCGCGCCCATGCCGAACAGCGCCAGGCCCACGCCCATTGGCTCGGTGCGGGTGCCGGTGTAGGTCGTCATGTAGGACGTGAATACCGAGTCAGGGTACACGATGGTCTGGTCGTAGTTCGGCACTGCGCGGGTCTGCATCATGTACGCGCCGTTGTGCTTGACGTGTACCTGCGGCTCGCCGCCCCACCAGGCCAGCTTGCGCCAGCGCGCGTGGTGGTAGTGGTTCAGGTCGGTCTTGGTATAGACGGTCTGGCCGCCCACCACGAGCTGGGTGTTGTACAGGAAGTTCTGCGGCGACGGTTCGTGCGCCCAATTGTTCTCGATGGTGAAATCGACACGGGTCTTCTTCGAGCCGGTGTACGAACGGATCGCGATACGCGCGGTCAGGTGCGGGTGCGAGCTGCCGTCGGCCGCCTTCAGCGGCGACATGACATGCCACTCGTTGACAATCGGGCCGGCCAGCCAGTTGGTGAACTTGCCGTCCTTGAGCAGGGTATCGGCCGACACGCTGTATGCCTTGCCTGCCAGGGTGAGGTGGGCCGAGGCGGTAAAGCCCGACGACAGCAGCGCCGATGGGGTGGCGCCGGTGCTGGCGGCGTAAGGCGAGGCGGTCACCAGCTGCATGACTTGCGGCGTGCCGGCAACCAGCGACGGCAGCACGGCGGAAATGACGGCGTGGCGAACCGAGCCATCGGCATGCTTGGCCTTGACGTCGAGCTGCAGCGGCACCATGGTGCCATTGGCCAGCTTGCCCGACAGGGTCGAGGTCATCGGCACGGCGCCTTGTACAAAGACCTGGCCGAAGGTAACCGGGGCGCCGGTCTGGGTGCCGCTGCCGGTGCTTTCGAACCGGACGTCGGTAACGACCGTACCGGTCGTCGTGGTCGGGCTGGTCGGGGTCAGGGTGGTCGGGGTCAGCAGCATGCCGGAGCGCGAGCCTTGCTTGGCGCTTTCGGTCGATGCCGACGCGGTCACGGCGCGGTCGGCCGACGGGACCGGGGCGGCGTCGGTGGCTGGCGCCGACGTCTGGACGGCGGCGGCGGTGACGGCCGGCGCGCTTTGCGCAGGCTGGGTTGGGTCCAGGTCGGATCCACCGCCGCAAGCGCTCAATGAGGCCAGGCTAACTAGTGCAATCAGCATCCGGGAAGGTTGGTTCGTATAAGTGTTTCGCATGATCTATTCCTGCAAAAGGGGTTCAAGGCGGTGAATTCCGATACCTTGAAGATTACCTTACGGGAATAGATGCTGTACGGAAAAAATCAAAAAAATTCGAAATTTAGGACCGAATGCAACATAAAATTAACGAGAAAACCATGAATATTATTCGGCGGAAAACTGTATTTACCATCGAATTGCTATGTTAATCACGGAAATGACTTTATGGAAACAAACGGCCTTTCGCAGTCGCTTACACGTGGGACGGCTGCGTTGAAGGATACACCACTTAAGAGTCTGCTAAGGGGTTTTGGGCTGCGCAATGTAAAAAAGATTATGAACGTCTGGGCGGCGACGCCTGCGACGGGGCCGCAGCATGAAAAAAGGCACCGGCGCCCGGTGCGGGGCGGCGGTGCCTGGTGCGACTCAGGACCCGTGTTTATGGGCGGTAGCCGTATACATTACTGCCGGTGAACCGGCGGCTCAGCAAGACCACGGCATTGTGCGCCGTCGACCACTCCGCTGCCAGGTCGTACAGGGCAGGCTTATCCAGGCCGGTCAGCACGTGGCCGGTGGCCGTGACGGTCTTCGCTTCCGGATCGAGGATCATCGCTTGCATCGTACTGCCTTGTACCGGGAAAATAACGATCAGGCCATTCGGCATCATCACCGACGCCATGTTGGTCACGTTGTAACCCGCAAGCGCAGGGAACTCCGACACCAGGTGCTTAGTGCTGCCCGCGATATTGGCGAGCGGATGGCGCGAATACAGCGTGGTGTTGCCTGCGCCGCCAACCCGGTAAGCAATACTGTTGTTGACGAACATGAACGAATGTTGCTGACCGTTGCTCTTGCCCGACACGTTGGTGAGGCGGTAGGTGCCGTTATTGCTCAGGCTGGCCCAGAACGAACCGTCGCCACTAAACCAGCCGTGCACCGGATCGTGCGCGAGCGGGAAGGCGTAGTAAGGCGAACCGACCATCTTGGCTGAATCGCCAAAGGTCGATGCGCGCCAGGCGCCCGTCACCACGTTGTAATACCAGACCGGCGGTACGCGGTTGGCAGTCGTCTGCGAAGGGTTCTCGAAGACTTTCGGCGCCATCAGGGCGTGGTCGTCCGCATCGTACATCACCTCGAATTCGTCGGTGCCTGGCACCATCCGCATGCGGCGGTAGGTGTGCATTGCCCATGGGCGGATCTTTTCCGCGCTCGACCAGTAGACGCCGTTCGCATCCATGCGGTAACCCGAGACCGGGTCCGCATCGTAGTGCTTGACGAACTTGCCGTCGCTTGCGCGCCAGCCGTACACGGCGTTATCCATATTGGTGACGTGCGTCTCGGCGCCGAAAATCCACATGGTCTGGCGGGCTTCGTCCCAGGCGGTGCCGGCGTGGGCCGATTTACGATAGATCGAGTTGTCTGGGGTACCTACAACCTCTTGCGGCGCAATCGTGAGCAACTCGAATCCCTTGCCGGTCCAATTGGACATCAGCTTCCTGACGTCGCCGCCCTGGCGGAACGGGGTCTTCGCTTCTGCAACACCGCTACCCGTGCCAGGCTGGGTCGGCGTTGGTGTTGGCGTTGGTGTTGGCGTCGGCGTTGGCGTTGGCGTTGGCGTTGGCGTTGGCGTTGGCGTTGGCGTGCCCGGCGCGGGTTCAGTCGGCGCTGGCGCTGGTGCTGGTGCTGGTGCTGGTGCTGGCGTGCCCGGCGCCGGGGCTGGTGCTGGCGCTGGATCGGTAGGGGCCGGAGCCGGAGCCGGAGCTGGAGCAGGTGCAGGTGCAGGTGCAGGTGCAGGTGCCGGCGCCGGTGCAGGTGCAGGTGCAGGTGCAGGTGCAGGTGCAGGTGCAGGTGCAGGTGCCGGTGCAGGCTGTGCCGGTGCCGGCGTTGGTTGGGCGCTGGCCCCGGTGTCAGACCCGCCACCGCCGCCGCACGAGGCTAGTAGCATGACGGCGATCAGTGACAAGGCGCTTCGTTGTGTTGTTTTCATATTAGTCGCTCTAAAAGACGGTTGTGCGGCGTTACAGCCCCGCGGAAAACTCCCACCTGGGTTCCGCTCGAAAAAATAGTATCATTTCATTATCAATTTTCTGTTGCGCACGATTGCAAAACTCAAACTTTTTTGTCAGAAAGATCGGTAAGGGTTGTCGCGACAATATCGATTTCATCGGCATGGGGCCACGGCCGCCGCAGGAGAGCGCCTGCCGGGCACACACGTAAAAAAAGCACCGGCGCCCGAGGGCGGCAGTGCTTTTCATGCGCAGCTTGCGCAGGGATCAGGGGCGGTACGCGTAGACCCGGTTGAGCGCGAACCGCCGCGAAAGAAGGATGACCGCGTTGTGGGCCGATGACCATTCAGCCGCCAGTTCGTACAAGGTCGGCTTTTCCATCCCAGTAAAGAAGTGGCCGGTTTGCGTCACCGTATTAGCCACCGGATCGAGAATCATGGCGTGCGTCTCGGTGGACTTGGTCGGGAAGATGACAATCCGCCCATCCGGCATCATCGTCGATGCCATGTTCGTCACCGTATATCCGGTCAATTCAGGGTAGGCGGAAACCAGGAATTTCTTGCTTTGCGAGATATCGCCCAACGGATGACTCGAGTACAGGGTCGTGTTAGCGTTGCCGCCTACTCGATAGGCAATGGAATCTTTAACAAACATATACGAATGGTATTGGCCATTGCTTTTGCCTGATACGCTCACGGTACTGTAGGTCCCGTTCAGGCTCAGGCGCTGCCAAGTCGAACCGTCTCCGGTGAACCAGCCGTGGACAGGGTCATAGCCGACCGGATAAATATACGAGGCCTTTACCATCTTTACCGAACTGCCAATCGTGTTGTGGCGCCATTGGCCGGTCACCACGTTGTAGTACCAGATCGCCGGAGCGCGGTTTGCCGTGGTATGCGCAGAGTTTTCAAATACCGTTGGGGTAAAGCTGGCGTGCTCGTACGGGTCGTACATCACTTCGAATTCACTGGTGCCAGGCACCATCCGCATCCGCCGATAGGTGTGCATTGCCCAGGGCCTGACTTTCTCTGCGCTCGACCAGTAGATGCCAGCTGCGTCCATGCGGTAGCCAGAGCTCGGATCGGCATCGTAGTGCTTGACGAACAAGCCGTCGCTGGCGCGCCATCCATACACCGCGTTGTCCATTGCCGTGTTATGGGTCTCAGCACCGAATATCCACATGGTCTTGCGCGCTTCGTCCCATGCGCTACCGGCGTGGGAAGATTGGGTATGGACCCGCGTGTATAGCGTGCCTGGGGTCGATGGAGCGGTAGTCAGGAGTTGGAAGCCTTTGCCAGTCCAGTTGCCAATCAAGGCGTGGACTGTACCGCCAGTGCGCAGCGGCGTTTTCGCTGCGAGGACGCCGTCCGTGGTTGGCGGGGGCGGATTGGTGGTGCCGGGCGTCGTGGTGCCGGGATCGACGACCGCGCCGCCGCCGCCCGGCGCTGTCCCCGGTACGGGTGCCGGGTCGGAGGGCGCTGGCGCTGGTGCTGGTGCAGGTGCAGGTGCCGGTGCCGGTGCCGGGGCCGGGGCCGGGGCCGGGGCCGGGGCTGGTGCAGGGGACGATGGGGACGCGCCCGGGCCCGGACTGGACCCGCCCCCGCAGGCGACCAATAACAATGCCGCCACAACCGGGACTGAACGACGGAAAGTGCTTCGCATTTTTGTTTTCTCGATCTGGTAGTTTTGGAAGGACAAGGCGACTATTGGTATGTAATTGACTGTCGCTAATCAATGATAACATTCATGCATTGTTAAATAGAAATTATTTGGCCGATTAAGCGCATCCTGCCCAGGCGTAAAAAAAGCACCGGCGCCCGGAGGCGGCGGTGCTGCGAGCGCTTCAGCGCGACAATCAGGGGCGGTAAGCGTACACGCGGCTGGCGCTAAACCTGCGCGACAGCAGAATGACTGCGTTGTGCGACGGCGACCACTCGGCGGCTAGCTCATACAGTGTCGGCTTATCCATACCGGTAAAGAAGTGGCCAGTCGTCATCAGTGTGTTGGTGGCCGGATCGAGGATCATCGCATGCGTTTCGCTCCCCTTGGTCGGGAAGATGACGATGCGCCCGTCCGACATCATTGCCGACGCCATATTGTTTACCGTGTAACCGGCCAACTGTGGGAAATCCGCCACATAGAACTTCTTGCTCAGGGTGATGTTGCTCAGCGGGTGACGGGAATACAGGGTCGTGCTGGAGTTGCCGCCCACGCGGTACGCAACGCCGTCCTTGACGAACATATACGAGTGGTACTGGCCATTGCTCTTGCCCGATACGCTGACGGTGCTGTACACCCCGGTTGGGCTCAGGCGCTTCCAGGTCGAACCGTCGCCTGTGAACCACCCATGGACGGGATCAAATCCAACCGGATAGGTATAGGACGCACGCACCAGCTTGGTGGAACTGCCGAAGCTGCGGTGGCGCCAGGTGCCGGTGACCACGTTGTAATACCACATCGCGGGAGCGCGGTTTGCCGTCGTATGCGCAGGATTTTCGTACACCAGCGGCGTCATGTAGGCGTGCTCATGCGGGTCGTACACCACCTCGAACTCGTCGGTTCCCGGCACCATCCGCATGCGCCGGTAGGTATGCATCGCCCATGGACGGATCTTCGCCGCGCTCGACCAGTAGATGCCCTGCGCGTCCATGCGATAGCCGCTGCTCGGGTCGGCGTCGTAGTGCTTGACGAACAAGCCGTCGCTGGCGCGCCACCCGTACACGGCGTTGTCCATCGCGTATTTGTGCGTTTCAGCGCCGAAAATCCACATGGTCTGGCGCGCGTCGTCCCAGACGCTGCCGGCGTGCGACGACTTGCCGTGCACCGGCGCGGGCGGTGCGGTCGACAGCAGGCGGAAGCCCTTGCCGGTCCAGTTGGCAAGCAAGTTGTGGACCGTGCCGCCGGTGCGCAGCGGCGTCTTGGCCGGCGCAACCGTTTCGGCAGCCAGCGACGCGCCCCCGCCCGAAGCGGTCGTGGCCTGTTGCGGCGCCGCGCTCATGTCCGCCGCTGGTGCTGGTGCTGGTGCTGGCGCGGCGTCGGCGACCGGCGCCGGCGCGGTCGCCGCGCGCACCGCACTGGCCTGGGCCATGGTGTCCGATCCCGATTCGCCTCCGCACGATGCTAATAGAATTGCCGCCACGAGGGGTAATGCGCTTTGTGTGGTTCTGTTCATGGTGTTGGCCCTGGGAAGATGGTTAGGCGCGTGGCCCGCAAGACCCTCATCATAGTGGAGTCCGCTTGCGCGGATGATAGCATTTTTATATCAAACGCCACGCCAAAATAGAGTGAAGAAACCACCACTAAAAATTTCTTCGAGGAAAAGAAAAATGGCGCCAAAAGTGTTGCGCACGATTGCGCGTACAAAACAATTTACATTTGGAAATGCTAAAATTATATGAACTTGGCATGGCGTCCAAGGCATTTCCATCCCTTCCAGGAACGAGTTGCCGAGCCAGCCGAAGCGGCAGCCAGTAGCGCTGTTGCGCGGACCACACGACCATATTGGCGTAAAAAATAGCGCTTCAGACCGCCTGCGCCACTGTGGAAAGTGCAAATTTAATATTACTTCTGATTATGCGTTGTTTCTTTGTGACAAAATTGCTTGCTGTTTTTGTTGAGGCCGCATAGCGCTTGTGTTACAGTAGAAATTATCATAATTGCAAAACTTAATCTCGGAACGGAATTCGATCATGAAAGCAGATGACGTCATCGCAGTAGTTGGACTTGGTTATGTCGGGCTGCCACTGGCAGTTGAGTTCGGGAAGAAAAGTGCGACTGTCGGGTTCGATCTTTCGGAAAGCAAGATCGAAAGCTACCGCAAGCACATCGACCCGACCGGCGAACTGGCCACGGAAGACCTGAAAGCGGCGCGCCACCTGACGGTCAGCACCGATCCGGCCGTCCTCAAGGACGCGGACTATATTGTGGTGGCTGTCCCGACCCCGGTCGACATCGCCCACAACCCGGACTTCACCCCGCTCGCCGGCGCCAGCAAGACTGTCGGCCAGAACATGAAGAAAGGCGCCATCGTCATCTTCGAATCGACCGTGTACCCGGGCGCTACCGAAGAAGTTTGCATTCCTATCCTGGAAAAGCATTCGGGCCTGAAGTGGAAGGAAGACTTCCACGTCGGCTTCTCGCCAGAGCGCATCAACCCGGGCGACAAGGAACACACCCTGACGACGATCCTGAAAGTGGTCTCCGGCGACGACGCCGAGACGCTCGAGAGCATCGCCAAGCTGTATGAGTCGGTGATCACCGCCGGCGTCTACCGCGCCTCCAGCATCAAGGTCGCCGAAGCGGCAAAAGTCATCGAAAACACCCAGCGCGACCTGAACATCGCCCTGATGAACGAACTGGCGATCATCTTCGACAAGATCGGCATCGACACGCTGGAAGTGCTCAAGGCTGCCGGCACCAAGTGGAACTTCCTGCCGTTCCGCCCGGGCCTGGTGGGCGGCCACTGCATCGGCGTCGATCCTTACTACCTGACCCACAAGGCCGAGATGATCGGCTACCACCCGCAGGTGATCCTGGCGGGCCGCCGCATCAACGACGGCATGGCCAAGTTTGTCGCGGAAAAGACCGTCAAGTCGATGATCGCCGCCGGCTTCCACGTCAAGGGTTCGAAGGTCAACGTCATCGGCCTGACCTTCAAGGAAAACTGCCCTGACCTGCGCAACTCGAAAGTCGCCGACATCGTCTACGAACTGAAGTCCTACGGCTGCGATGTGCACGTCTACGACCCGGTGGCCGACGCCGACGAAGCGATGCACGAATATGGCATCAAGCTGGAAAAGTGGGAAGACCTGCCGCGCGCGGACGCCGTTGTCGCCGCGGTCGGCCACAAGGAACTGCTGGCCCGTCCGCTGGGCGACCTGCAGGACAAGCTGAATGAAAACGGCTGCTTCATCGATGTGAAATCGCAGTTCGACAAAAAGGCGCTGGCCGAAGCAGGCTACAGCGTCTGGCGCCTGTAATTCGCATCCCTTGTTTGTTTAACGAGACTGCCGGCCGCGAGCTGGCAGCAATCGTCTGCTCTACGCACGGTTTCATCACGAAAGAATCACATTGTGAACAGGTTTAACGACGTTCAAGCACAATTGCGCGAGACCCGCTACCACTGGCTGGTAACCGGCGCTGCCGGTTTCATCGGCTCGAACCTGGTAGAGGCCCTGCTCAAGCTGGGCCAGCGCGTCACTGGCCTCGACAATTTCGCCACCGGCCACCAGCACAACCTCGACCAGGTGCGCGAACTGGTGGGCGCAGAGGCGTGGGCAAATTTCAGCTTCATCGAAGGCGACATCCGCAAGGGCGCCGATTGCGCGCGCGCCTGTGCTGGCGTCGACTACGTGCTGCACCAGGCCGCGCTCGGCTCGGTGTCGCGCTCGATCGACGACCCGGTCGCGACCAACGAAACCAATGTCACCGGCTTCCTGAACATGCTGGTTGCCGCCCGCGACGCCAAGGTAAAGCGCTTTGTGTACGCCGCTTCCAGCTCGACTTACGGCGACCACCCGGCGCTGCCGAAAGTGGAGTCGACCATCGGCAACCCGCTGTCGCCTTACGCCGTGACCAAATATGTCAACGAGCTGTACGCGGACGTCTTCGCGCGCACCTACGGCACCGAAGCGATCGGCCTGCGCTACTTCAATGTATTCGGCCCGCGCCAGGACCCGCACGGCGCCTACGCCGCGGTGATCCCGCAATGGGTGGCGGCGCTGATCGAGGGCCGTACGCTGCGCATCAACGGCGACGGCGAAACCAGCCGCGACTTCTGCTATATCGACAATGTCATCCAGGCCAACCTGCTGGCGGCGACTTCCGGCAGCGAAGCGGCCAACCAGGTATATAACGTGGCGCTCAATGAGCGCACCAGCCTGAACCAGCTGCACGAGATGATGCGCGCCATCCTCGTCGGCCAGTTCCCGCACCTGGAAAACCACAAGCCCGAATACGTTGGATTCCGCGCCGGCGATGTGCGCCACTCGCAGGCCGACATTACCAAGGCCGCGACCATGCTGGGCTTCGCGCCGACCCACCGGATCGGCGAAGGCCTGCAGCAGGCCATGGCCTGGTACGTACGCAACCTGGCGCAAACAAAGTAAACCGTTTTTTTGGACGGCGTCCCGGCCACGCCGTCGTCCGTTACCAGTAAAAGCAAGAGAAATTCTGGAGGATAAAGTGCTAAAAATCTCAAATCACTACGTGTCGAAGATCGTCTTCTTCCTGCTGTTCGTCGAAGTGCTGGTGCTCGTCGGCGCCGCCTACGCGGGCGCGGCGGTGCGCTTCCTCGGCCTCGAGGAAGGCGGCGCTGTACCTGGCATTGACCATTTCTTCACCTCGGCGCTGGCGTTTGCCGCCGCCATCATCTTCTCGATGAGCGCGATGGGCATGTACCAGCTGAACTTCTCGGAAGGCCTGCGCAACCCGTTCTTCAACAAGCTGATGCCGTCGTTCGCGATCGGCTTCGTCATCCTGACCCTGCTGTTCTACGTCGCCCCGGAAATCCAGATCGGCCGCGGCCTGTTGCTGGTGGTGTTCCTGATCGCCGGCGTCGGCATCCTGGCCGCCCGCACCATCTTCTTCAAGACTTCCGAACTGCGCTTCCTCGAGTCGCGCATCCTGTTCCTCGGCAGCGGCGCGCTGGCCAAGGAATGCAGCGAACTGGCCATGCGCGACACCAGCTATCACAAGTACGACATCGCCGGCTTCATCCCGATGCCGCAGGAAGACGCGCTGGTCCCGGCCGACCGCCTGATGACCATCCGCGAAGGCCATTCGCTGGCCTGGGTGGCTGCCGCCAACAACGTCAAGGAAATCGTGGTCTCGGTCGAGAACCGCCGCTCCGGCTTCCCGATCCAGGAACTGCTCGACTGCAAACTGCAGGGCATCAAGGTCACCGACGCGGCCACCTTCTTCGAACGCGAAACCTGCCAGATCCGGGTCGATTCGCTGCAGCCTAGCTGGCTGGTGTTCGGCGGCGGCTTCGACCAGAGCTTTGTGCGCTCCTTCATGAAGCGCTCGTTCGACCTGATCTGCTCCGGCGCGATCCTGCTGGCGACCTTCCCGATCATGCTCATTACCGCGCTGCTGATTTATATCGAAGACCGCGCGCCGATCTTCTACCAGCAGGAACGGGTCGGCAAGGACGGCAATACCTTCAACGTCCTGAAGTTCCGCAGTATGCGCAACGACGCGGAAAAAGGCGGCAAGCCGCAATGGGCCGCCCAGAACGATCCGCGCGTCACCCGCGTCGGCAACTTCATCCGCAAGACCCGCATCGACGAACTGCCGCAGATCCTCAACGTGTTCAAGGGCGAGATGTCGTTTGTCGGCCCGCGTCCGGAACGGCCCTACTTCGTCGAACAGCTGGCCGAGGTGGTTCCCTACTACAATGTCCGCCACAGCATCAAGCCAGGCATCACCGGCTGGGCACAGGTTCGCTACGGCTACGGCTCTTCCGCTGAAGATGCGTTGCAAAAATTGCAGTACGACCTGTATTATGTGAAAAACAATAGTTTGTTCCTCGACATCCTGATCCTGATCGATACGCTCAAGGTCGTCCTGTTCCGCAGCGGCCGTTAAACAGGAACTGGCGAGGCAGTCGACCACTTTTCCAGAAAGCCAATGCTTACAATGGCTGTTGAGATGGACGGTTCACGTTGACCAGCATCGCTACCTTTAGTTACGCAGTGTGCGCCGCGGCGTTCGCGCTGCTGGCCTTCCTCCTGCTGACGCGCTGGCGCGCCCGGCCGCAGAGCCGGGTCTTGGCCGCGGCCTGCCTGCTGTCCGCGCTGTGGGGCGTCACCGTCGCCCTGCAGGCCGCCGGCTACCCCGAACTGGCGAAATGGGCCAACACCCTTGGCATCCTGCGCAGCGCAGGCTGGTCGGCGGTGCTGGTTCTGCTGATCGGCAACTACCGCAAGGAAGGCAGCCGCCTGCCCCTTGGCCTGTCACCGGCGCTGGTCATCATCAGCGCCGCCTACCTGGTGTTCGCCGCCGGCACCGCCGCCGCCATCTGGGACATCAATTCGATCATCGAAGGCGGCTTCATGCCGAGCGTCGCCGCGCGCGTCGGCATCGCCGTGCTGGGCATGCTGCTGGTCGAACAGCTGTACCGCAACAAGCCGGTGCAGGAACGCTGGGCGATCAAGTTTGCCTGCCTGGGCATCGGCGGCATCTTCGCCTACGACTTCTACCTGTACAGCGACACCATGCTGTTCCGCCAGATTAATCCCGACATCTGGGCCGCGCGTGGGATCGTCAACGCGCTGACCGTGCCGCTGCTGGCCATTTCGATCGCCCGCAGCGCCTCATGGTCGATCGACCTGGCGGTGTCGCGCCGCGTGATGTTCCATTCGGCCGCCCTGTTCGGCTCCGCCATCTACCTGCTGGCGATGGGATCGGCCGGCTACTACCTGCGCTATTTCGGCGGCAGCTGGGGCACGGTGATGCAGGTGTCCTTCCTGTTCGGCGCCCTGGTCCTGCTGGTCGGGATCCTGTTCTCGGGCACCTTCCGCGCCTGGCTGAAGGTATTCATCTCCAAGCACTTCTACAGCTACAACTACGACTACCGCGAAGAGTGGCTGCGCTTTACCCGCACCCTGTCGGAACACGGACCGGGCCTGGGCGAGCGCGCCATCCAGGCGGTGGCCGCGCTGGTCGAAAGCCCGGGCGGCGCGCTGTGGCTGCGCCGCGAAGGCGGGGCCTGCGTGCCGGCCGCCAGCTGGCACGTGCCGATGCCGCAGGACGCCGAACCGGCCGACTCCCCGTTCAGCGTCTTCCTTGAAGAGCGCGAATGGGTATTCGACCTCGATGAATACGACGACAGCCCGGACAAGTACGACAGCGTGGCCCTGCCCGCGTGGCTGCGCGGCTTCCCGCGCGGCTGGCTGGTGGTGCCGCTGATCCTGCAGGGTAAGCTGTTCGGCTTCGTGGTGCTGCAGCAGCCGCGCAGCAAGATCACCCTGAACTGGGAGGTGATCGACCTGCTCAAGATCGCCGGCAGCCAGGCCGCCAGCTACCTGGCCCAGGAAGACGCGGCCAACGCGCTGATGGTGGCGCGCCAGTTCGAGTCGTTCAACCGCATGTCGACTTTTGTCGTGCACGACCTGAAAAACCTGGTCTCGCAGCTGTCGCTGCTGACCTCCAACGCCGAGAAGCATAAGGACAACCCCGAGTTCCAGCGCGACATGCTCGAAACGCTGGACTTCTCGGTGCAGAAAATGCGCCTGCTGCTGCAAAAGCTGGGCCGCAGCGCAGCGCCGGAGCACCCGTCGCCGCTGCAGCTGGACCAGGTGCTGCGCCAGGCGGTGGCCGGCAAGGCGGCTTTCGAACCGCGCCCGCAGCTCGACATCCAGGACGCCGGCCTGCGCGTGGTGGCGGACCGCGAGCGCCTCGAGCGCGTCGTCGGCCACCTGATCCAGAACGCGATCGAAGCGACCGCCAGGGATGGCAAGGTCGCGATCCGGGTCGAGCGCCATGGCGACGCGGCGCAGGTGTCGATCAGCGACACCGGCGAAGGCATGAGCGAAGAATTCATCCGCGAGCGCCTGTTCAAGCCGTTCGAGTCGACCAAGTCGGCCGGCATGGGCATTGGCGTGTTCGAAAGCCGCGAATACATTTCCGAACTTGGCGGCAAGCTTGAAGTGACAAGCAGCCAGCCGGGCGGAACCACTTTCAAGATTTTGCTGCCGCTGTTGCGCGTACAAGCGGCAAGCATCGATATCGCCGCGTAAGGCAAGAGGATTGTTGTGACTCAGACTAAGCAAAAACTGTTAATTATCGAAGACGACCCGGGCCTGCAAAAGCAGCTGCGCTGGAGTTTCGACGCCTATGACGTCGTGGTGGCCGGCGACCGCGAAAGCGCGCTGGCGCAGATCCGCCGCCATGAACCGGCGGTAGTGACGATGGACCTGGGCCTGCCGCCCGACCCGGACGGCGCCACCGAAGGCCTGGCCACCTTGCAGCAGATCCTGGCGCTGGCGCCGGAGACGCGCGTCATCGTCCTGACCGGCAACCAGGACCACGCCAACGCCGTCAAGGCAATCGCGATGGGCGCCTACGACTTCCACCAGAAGCCGTGCGACCAGGAGGTGCTCGGCCTGGTGCTGCAGCGCGCCTTCTTCCTGCACGCGCTGCAGCAGGAAAACCGCCGCATGCAGCAATCGCAGGCCGATTCGCCCACAGCGGGCATCATCACGCGCGACGCCGGCATGATGAAAGTCTGCCGCAACCTGGAAAAAGTCGCCCCGACCTCGGCTTCGGTAATGGTGCTGGGCGAGAGCGGCACCGGCAAGGAAGTGCTGGCGCGCGCGCTGCACAACCTGTCGCCGCGCGCAAACAACCGCTTCATGGCGATCAACTGCGCCGCGATTCCCGAGAACCTGCTCGAGAGCGAACTGTTTGGCTACGAAAAAGGCGCCTTCACGGGCGCGGCCAAGCAGACCAAGGGCAAGGTCGAACTGGCGCACGGCGGTACCTTCTTCCTCGATGAGGTGGGCGACCTGCCGATGTCGCTGCAGGCCAAGCTGCTGCGCTTCCTGCAAGAGCGCGTGATCGAGCGGGTCGGCGGCCACGAAGAGATTCCAGTCGACGTGCGCATCGTCTGCGCAACCCACCAGAACCTGAAGGAACTGGCCACCACCGGCCGCTTCCGCGAAGACTTGTACTACCGCCTCTCTGAAATCGTCGTCACCATCCCGCCATTGCGCGCGCGCGTTGGCGACGCCGCCCTGCTGGCGCACCACTTCAAGAACAAGTTCAGCGCATCGGAATCGCGCAGCGGGCTGCACTTCAGCAGCGAAGCGATGGACGCGATCGAAAGCTACCAGTGGCCGGGCAATGTGCGCGAGATGGAAAACTGCATCAAGCGCGCGGTGATCATGGCCGACGGCCCGCACATCATGGCCGACGACCTGGGCCTGTCGGGTGCGGCGCTGCCGGAAGAACCGCTGAACCTGCGCCAGGTGCGCGACGAGGCCGAGCACAAGGCCATCGTCAAGGCGCTTGCCCGGGTCGATGGCAACATCGTCAAGGCCTCGGAACTGCTCGGCATCAGCCGCCCTACCATGTACGACCTGATGAGCCGCCACGGGGTCAAGACCGGTGCGTAAGCGCCGGACCCTGGCGATCCTGGCACTGGTGGCGCTGGCCGGCGCGGGCGCCGCGGCGGCAGGCACGCTGTGGTTCCTCGACAGCCGCGGCATTACGCCGCGCGCGCTGGCCCCGTATGTCGCCAAGCGCAGCTCGGGCCATAACGAGGCGATCGAACAAACCGGCCAATGGATGCAGCGCACCCTGTTGTCGCTGGACCGCGGCAGCCCGTACGCCGGCAACGGCGACCTGTTGAAGCTGCGCCCGGGTGGTGTTGTGCCAATCGCGCCGCCGGCCGCCACGCGCGCGGTATCCGTGACGACAGCTGACGGCCTGCGTGGCGCGATGGCTGGCGCGCTGCCGGGCGACGTCATCACGCTGGCGCCGGGCGAATACACCTTCATGCGCGGGGAACTGGCTGCCCGGCGCCCCGGCGCCGCAGGCAGCCCGATCGTCGTGCGCGCCGACAGCGCCGGGACCGTTACCATCGGGATGGGCATTGCCGAAGGTTTCAAGGTCACGGCGCCGCACTGGACGTTCGAGAACCTGACGATCCGCGGCGTCTGCAAACACCAGCTGTTTTGCGAACATGCCTTCCACGTCGTCGGTGACGCCGACCATTTCACGGCGCGCAACAACACCGTGATCGATTTCAACTCGCACTTCAAAATTAACGCGCGCCGCGGCCAGTTCCCCGATCACGGCGCCATTATCGGCAACACGGTTACCAACACGACGATCCGCGACACCAGCACGGCAGTCACCCTGGTCGACCTGGTCTCGGGCAGCGACTGGGTCATCCGCGGCAATGTGATCACCGACTTTATCAAAGGCGGCAGCGACCGTATCAGCTACGGCGTCTTCGCCAAGGGCGCGGGCGCGCGCAATATCCTCGAACAGAACATCGTCATCTGCGAGCATCTGCTGCGCGCACCGGGCCAGCGCGTCGGCATGTCGCTCGGTGGCGGCGGCACTGGCAAGCAGTACTGCCGCGACGGGCGCTGCATCACCGAACAGGAGGACAGCGTCCTCCGCGCCAACCTGATCGCCTCATGCTCCGACGACGGCATTTACCTCAACAGCGCGGCGCGCAGCACAGTCAGCCACAACACCGTGCTTGATACGGGCGGCATTGTGGTGCGTTTCGCGGAAAGCAGCGCGGACATCGAGGGTAACCTGGTGGACAGCGCGATCCGCAGCCGCGACGGCGGCGTGGTGCGCGCGAAGGACAACTTTGACACCAGTATCACTGCCCTGTATGCCGGCCGCCATCCGGTGCGCGCGCTGTTTAGCGGTGCGTCGGTGGCCGACCTGGCCTGGGACGGCGAGGCGCCACGGCGCAAGGAGCAGCCGGCCAGCCCTGTACCCGACCTGTGCGGGGCGCAGCGGCCTGCGCGGCCAAGCTACGGCGCGTTCGAATCGCTGGCGGCCTGCAAGCGCTAGGCCGTCACCAGGCGTCGAGCCAGTTCGCAGTGTGTTGTGCAACCTGGTCGCGCCAGCTGCGCCGTGAAAACGTATGGTCGGCGTCTGGCAGCGTTTGCCGGCTGACCTGGGGGCGCGCCAGCAGCGATTTCCAGTCGCTGGACGACTTTTCCATCTCGAGGAATTCCTGCGCGGTCAGGTCGACGCCGCTGGTAAGCAGCAGTACCTTTCCCCTGAACTGCGCGAGCCCCTCGCGCATCCGTTCGCGCAGTGGCGCCTTGCATTCACTGGTGGGGACTGGCGCGGCCGTTGCCGCACCAAGCAGGCGCGCGAACGAGGCCAGCGCCTTGCCGGGATTGAAGCGCCCTTCGATAATCTTTTTCCAGAATGCCGGCTCCAGCAGGCGGCGCCGGTAGTAGTGCTTCAGCGTGGTTTTTGCGATGCCGTCGCTGCTGCGTGCCCACGGATTGGCCAGCACCACGCCAGTGACGCGCGCATCCTGCGGCGCGTAGAAAAGCGCGGCAGACGCGCCGTCGCACAGGCCCCACAGCACCACTTCGGTCACGCCGTATTCCGCGCCAGTGAAATGGTCGACAGCTGCGCGCAGGTCGTCGTCGATGTCCTCGAAGCTGCGCGGATCGCCCTGGCTGTCGCCCATTCCCCGGTAGTCGAAACGCAGCACCGGTGTGCCCCGCGCGGCCAATTCGCGCGCCAGCAAAGCAAACTGGCGATGGCTGCCGACACGGTATTGCGGACCGCCGACGACGATGATCACGCCGCGCGCACGCGCTTGCTCCGGCATTGTGGCAACGCCGTACAGCCAGTCGCCGCGGCACTGGAAGCGCAGCGCGCGCTGTTCGACGTTCATGAGCGCATGCTTTCAAAGGCGATGCAGGTCGCGTCGAGCAGCGCGGCGGATTCGGCAATCTCCTGGCTCGACCAAAATGGCGGCCCTGCCACCGGCGACGCGGTCAAGGCCACCCCGCCGGCACGCCACGCCTCACCGGTACGCACGGCGGCGGGCGGCATCGGACGCACGGCTTCGGCCACCATCTCGAACCAGTGCGCCGGGCAGGACAGCGGCGCGAGCGCGCGCAGGTCCAGCGCGCCGATATCGGCCGCCAGCGCGCCGGTGATTTCATAGCCGCCGATTTCCAGCATCTCGCCGGCGGCCAGGGCGGTGCGCAAGGTAGCGGTATTGGACGCTTCCGCTCCGTTGGCGCCAGCCATGCTGCCCGCCAGCTTCAGGCGCAGCAACTGGGTGATGAATGCCTCGCCGCTGGCCAGCGGCTGCCACAGCACGATGCCGGCGATACCGGCGCGGGTGCGCGCGAAGTCCAGCGCCAGCAACGCGCCCATTCGCAGGCCGAGCAGGTACAGGGGGGCGTCCAGCCGCGCGGCCAGCCAGTCGGCGCCAGCCGACAGGTCGCTCGTCCATCCGGCCCAGCGAACATCGCGCAGTTCGCCGTCACTGTCGCCGCAGCCTTCGAGGTCGATCTGCAGCACGCCGAAGCCAAGCGCGGCGAGGCGGCGCGCCTGCATCGCAAGCATGCGGCGCGACTTGTTCAGCTCATCGCCGAACGGCGGCGTAACCAGCACGGCGCCGAGGCACTTTCCGCCGGCAGGCGGATGGAAAACACAGAATCGCTGCCCCCCGGGAGACCCCAGGAAAAACGGTTCAGCGCCTGGATTTTCCCGGGTCATTTACGCGGTTTTTTCAGCGACGAAGTTGGCCAGGCTGCCAAGGGTGGCGAAGGTGCGGGCACTGATTTCGTCGTCTTCCACCGTGATGCCGAACTGCTCTTCGAGCGCGCCGATGACGTTGACGACTGCCATCGAATCGAGCTCGGGCAGGCTGCCCAGCAGGGGCGTGCCGGCATCCATTTCGGCCTGGTCGCCGGACAGGGACAGCACATCAATCAGGAGTCGTTTTACGTCGTCGAGGTACATGATCATTTTCTTCAGTTTGAATCGGGGCTGGCTTCCAGCCGCGCTGCCTGGCGCCGCGGACGGGCTTTCAGGAGTTGTTTGAGGGCGCCGAGGACGGGCCAGCGGAACGCGGTGACATGGTACATCGTGCGAACCTCATCAGTCCAGCGCGTGTGCCACTCCATCACCTTGCCATAAAACTCGATCACGCGTACATCGCCGCTGTCGAACAGCGCGCGGAACTGCTCTTCGCGCATCAGCAGCGTCGGCGACAGTCCTTGCGGCGCCGAAGCATCGTAAGCGGTTTTCAGGATGATCACGGTACCGTCCACCGCCAGGCACAAGTCCATCGCCACCAATTGCTCGCCGAACCAGTAGCGGTAAATGCGGCCCTGCCCGCGCGCGCACGCCGACTCGAACAGCGCGCGGTAGAAGCGGCCCTGCGCGGTCGATGCCTGCACCGCCGTGCCCTGGCCTGCCTTCCAGCCCGATTGTTCCAGCCGCGCGTAGTCGTCGATGGCGGCCGCGGCTTGCCCGGCGCCGGTCACCACATCCATGCGCGTGGCGATGCCTTCGCGCGCCAGCCGCGCGCGCTGCTTCTTCAAGTTGCTGCGCAGGTTTTTGCCCCGGCCAGCCCAGTAGTCGTCGAAGCTGCCCGACACCGTCACGCGCGCCGTGGCGATATAGTCCATGGTCGACACCCCGGCGCCGCCAGCGGGCCGCGCCTCCAGCGCAGGATCGCGCTGCAGGAGGCTGAGCACCAGCGGAAAACCGGGCAAGGCCCGCATCAGGCCAGCCATCAGCACGCCGGTATCGAGACCGGGCTGCTGGAGCCACATGCCCACCGGCGCCTGCGAAGGCTGGAAAGTCTCCCACGTGCCGGCGCGGCGGCGCGACAGCAGCGCCATGGCGACTGTCGCGCCGCCCTCCTCGCAGCGCGCCAGCACTTCCCCCTTGCCGAAATGCGTCAGCAACTGCGTCACGAATTCCGGTTCCAGCAGCGGCGACGCCAGCGTGGCCGCGTTAAGCACGCGCCACTGCTCCGCGCGCTGCGCGAAGGACGCCGCCGGTTCAATGGTCCATTTCATGCCGCGCCCACCACGGAACATATCGTAGCGGCCAGCCATCGGATCTCCGCATCCGTCAGCTCCTGGTGGCATGGGAAAGCGAACACCCGGCGCGACAGTTCGATGCTGTCGGGGCAGTCCACGCCGGGCCAGAGCTTTTCGGCGAAACGGATCACCGGCACGCCCGCCATTTTGAGCGGGGCAAAAATGCGCTCGGGATCGGCAACGACAACCGGGAACGCCCATGGGTACACGTCGGCGGGCAGCGCAGGAAACAGCGGAGCCATGCCCGGCAGGCCGGCGAGCGCAGCCTGCAAGGCGAGGTAGTTGGCGCGGCGGCGCTGCGCGATGCGCCCGCGCGCGGCGAAGCGCAGCACCAGCCGCGAAAACAATGAGGACCGCTTGTCGAGCCAGCGCGGGTCGAAATCATAGCTACTGTCCGACGATGACGGCGTCAGGGCGGCCGCTGCGCTCTTGCCCTTGCCCTTGCCGCGCCTGAGCAGCTTCCACAAGCCGTCCTTCAGCGCCAGCGGAAGCCGGGCCGCCGGCAGGCGCCCGTACTCCAGCCCGCGTTCAACGGCGGCCAGCGACGCCTTCAGTTCAAAGCCGATTCCTGCCGAGCGCAGGTCTACTTTTGCCAGGCTGTGGCGCGACGACACCAGGCAGCCGCCTTCGTAGATCGGCAAAAACTTCATCGTGCTGCCGATGGCGTAGTCGCCGAAGGAGCCGAGCGGACGGCCGCCGCTGGCCCCGAAAAAGCTGTGCGCGCAGTCTTCCACCATGGCCAGCCCATGGCGGTCGCAAAAAGCGCGGATCGCGGCCAGGTCCTGTGGAAAGCCGAAGTAATTGACCGCCACCAGTGCCCGCGCGCCCTGCGCTTTGGCCGCGATGTCGTCGAGGTCCGCCGATGCGTCGCTGCGGACCCGGTAGAACACCGGCTCGGCGCCGGCCGCCACGATCGGCGGAATCATCGACAGGCTGTGATAGGCCGGCACCAGCACCCGGTCGCCCGGCGCCAGGCCGATGGCGCGCATCGCCAGCGCAAGCGCAATGCGCCCGCTGGTGACGAGGCGCACCTCGCCGCTGTCGGTCATGGCGCTGATGTGGGGATCGCGCGGGCCAAGCAAGGCGCCGGCCGACAGCACCGGCGTGACCGGCACGTGCGCCCTTGGGTAAGCGTGGCTTGCCATGACGCGTTTGCCGGTCAGGCCGCGTTGACCGTGCGGGCCAGGTTCTGGATCATGCGCAGGGTGAAGCGCAGCTGGCCGGCGCCTTCGGGCGTGAAGCGCGGCAGCTGGAACAGGTCGGCACGCGCCGACGCGGCTCCCCAGGCGGTGGACACGGCGGCCTCGAACCCGGCTGCCTTGACCATGTCGACATGCTCGGCGCCGTAATCGCGGTGCGGTTTGCCGTTCGGGTAGGCGAACCAGCGCACCGGCGCGCCGGTGATGTCTTCAAGCTCGCGCTTGCACTCGGCGATCTCCTGGCGCGCCGCGTCAGGCGGCATGTTCGACAGGATCGGGTGGTTGACCGTGTGGGCGCCGATTTCCATGCCGGCCTGGTGCAGCGTCCGCACCTGGCTGGAGGTCATCATCAGGTCGCCCGGCTGGCCTTCCGGCAGCATGCCGCACAGGCGGTCCACCTGGGCTTCGCGCGCATCGAGCGGCAGGTACTTGAGCGATTCGAGCAGCGCGTCGATCGCATCCTGGCGCGCCTTGATCGAGTCGAGCGTCAGCTGGCCGTAGCCCAGGCTGCGCAGGTCGAGCGATTCGGGCGCGGTGCGGATCACTTCAATGACCTTGTCGTTCCACATGCGCCCGCCGTTCAGGAAGCCGGTCGCCAGGAAAAAGGTCGCCGAGATGCGGTGCTTGAGCAGGATTGGCAGCGCGATTTCGACGTTGTCCGCATAGCCGTCGTCGAAGGTGATGCAGGCCGCGCCGCGCGGCAAGGTGCCGTTGCGCAGCCCTTCCACCGCTTCGCTCAGCGAGATAATGGTGAATGCCTGGCCCAGCTGCGTGAGTTGTTCGTCGAAGCGCGCCGCATCGAGCTCGCTCGGGAACAGGGGGTCGGCCTCCGGCCGCACGCGGTGGTAAATCAGGATCGACAGCCTGTTTTTCAGGCTGGTGGCGACCACCGCCTGCATCAGCAGGCGGCTGGCCAGCGAATCGAGGAAGGAGCCCTTGCGGCCCGACATCCCGGCGATTGAGTTAGATCCCGCAAGCGGCATTCGTGCGATCCGGTTCAGTGGTAGTGAGGGACAGGCTTGCGGAGCGGCGCGTGCCGGCTCACGATCGGCGACCCGGCAGGCGCTTCTTTTGCGACGGTTTCCTCGACAAGGCGCCCGAGGATAACCACCATGGCCATCACATAGTAAGGAATGTCGAAATAGGCGAGGCTGAGGAAGGCGCCGCCGACCCCGAAACCGATCAGGCTGACCTGGATCATCGACGCCAATTCGGCCGCCCACGCCAGGTCCTCCCTCTGCTTGCAGGTGCGCCTGATCCAGCTCGCCCTGCGCCAGGTGAGGAAGGCCAGTGTCAGGTACAGGGCCAGCCCGACGAAGCCATGCTCGCCCATGACCTGGAAGTAGATACTGTGGGCGACGTGGACGTCGGTCGGATCGGGCGCGTAGATGGCGAAAATGGCCGGGGTCCAGGTGATGAAACCGCCCCCGGTCAGCGGGTCGTCCTTGGCCAGGTTGAACGCCATGACCCAGGCATTGATGCGGCCGACCGCCGACGCATCTTCATCGTAGGTCGCGATGGTGTCCATCCGCTCGGTCCACTTGGCCGGCATGAAATTGATCGCGAACGGAATCACGATGGCCATCACCAGGCCCGATTTGACCTTGCGCGGGCTGCGCAGCCACAGCACGACGACCATTGCGGCGATGCCGATCAGGGCGCCGCGCGAGTAGGAACCGAGCGCCGACAGGCCGCACATCAGCATCGCGATCAGGATGCCCCAGCGCGCCCAGACGTTGGTCTGGCGGCGCAGCAGGTAATACATCAGCGGGATAATGGTGACGAAGGCCAGTGCGACTTCGTTGTTACCGTAGATGAAGCTGTCCGGCGGACCCCATACGCGTTCGCCGCCGCCGCTGCGGATGGTGAACAGGCCGCCCTTGATGCCATAGAAGGCCAGTGCGCCGCACATCGTATAGAGCAGCATGTGCAGCTGGTCCTTGGTCCGCACCAGCATGATGGTCACCAGCGTCATCAGGAGGATCTTCATGACCTTCTCGAGCATATCCAGCGACAGCTCGGGCAGGAAGGCAGCCGCAGTCGTCACGCACATCCATAGCGCGAACGCGATGACCACCTTGACGATCGGCGTCATGGGCAGGTTCTTGGGCTGCTTCGATATGATCAGCGAGTACAGCGTGATGCCGGCGACCAGCGCGGCCCACGGGAAGGAATAGGCGAAGCCGTACGTCAGGCGGTGCGGGTTCATCACGCTGATCCATACCCACATCATGATGCCGATATGGGGCCGCCTGAAAATCAGGGGCAGCAGGGAGACAATAATCAGGGTGAGGACAATGTCTCTCATAGCAATCCAGGGGTAATCAACGATCAAAATACTTTACGCTTTGACATTCTTCCACGGGCGAAATCAAATTTCCCGATAGAATGGATGCCGTCCCGAACAATAGCGCATTTTTAGTATTCTTGAAACATCGCTACGTTACAATCGTACGCGGTGTTGACCACGAAAAAAAGGTAATTGATGACCCGGTTAATCCACGAATTCATCCTGCGTTCGGCGCGCGTTGCGCCCGGCGCGGAGGCGCTGGTCGACGGGGACGTGCGGATCTCGTATGGCGCGCTGGCGTCGCAACTGGAACTGGTCGCCGCCCGGCTGGCTGCGCACGGGCTGGAAAGCGGCGGCCGGGTCGCCGTCTACCTCGACAAGAATGTGGAAAACGTCGCGTCGATGTTTGGCGCCACCCTCGCCGGCGGCGTGTTCGTCCCCCTCAATCCGCAACTGAAAGCGCCGCAAGTGGCGCATATCCTGGCCGACTGCCAGGCGCGCGTACTGGTCACGTCAAACGCGCGCCTGCGCACGCTGGCGCCAGTGCTGGGCGACTGCGCCGGCCTGACCCTGGTGCTCGTCACCGGCAGCGGCGAGCGCGCCGCCCTGCCCGCCCATGTCATGGTGCTTGGGTGGGACGAGTTCCTGTCCCAGCCTGTCCAGGCGTCGCCGCATCCCGGGCGCATCGACGCCGATATCGCCGCCATTCTTTATACCTCGGGCAGCACCGGCAGCCCGAAAGGCGTTGTTTTATCGCACCGAAATCTCGTTGCGGGCGCGGAAAGCGTTGCTTCCTACCTCGGTAATACCCCGGAAGACCGCATCCTTGCCGTGCTGCCGCTCAGTTTCGACTATGGACTGAGCCAACTGACCACCGCCTTCAGCGTGGGCGCCACCGCGGTACTGATCAATTATTTGTTGCCGCGCGACATACTCGACGCGGTCGAGGCCGAGCGCATCACCGGCCTGGCCGCGGTGCCATCGCTGTGGATCCAGCTCGCGCGCCTGCCGTGGCCGGCCGGCTGCACGCTGCGCTACCTGACCAATTCCGGTGGCGCCATGCAAAGGCCGACGCTGGACGCCCTGCGCCAGGCCCTGCCCGGCGCTACGCCCTACCTGATGTACGGCCTGACCGAGGCATTCCGCTCCACTTACCTGCCGCCCGACCAGCTCGACCGCCGCCCCGACTCGATCGGCAAGGCGATCCCGAACGCCGAGGTGATGGTGCTGCGCCCGGACGGCAGCCAATGCCAGCCCGGCGAACCGGGCGAGCTGGTACACCGTGGCGCGCTGGTCTCGCTCGGCTACTGGAACGACCCGGCCCGCACTGCCGAACGCTTCCGCCCACTGCGCCCGGTCGAAGCCGGCCTGCCGCTGCCCGAAATCGCAGTCTGGTCGGGCGACACCGTGCGCAAGGACGAAGAAGGCTACCTGTACTTCATCAGCCGCAACGATGAAATGATCAAGACCTCGGGCTACCGGGTCAGCCCGACCGAGGTCGAGGAAGTGGCATGCGCCATCGACGGCGTACAGGAAGTGGTGGCCTTCGGCGCCGCCCATCCGGCGCTGGGCCAGGCCATCGTGCTGGTGGCCAGCGCCACGATCACCGAGGCCGAACTGCTGGCGCACTGCAAGCGCCAGCTGCCGGCCTACATGGTGCCGTCGAAAGTTGTCATCACTGGCGGCGCGCTGCCGCGCAACCCGAACGGCAAATTCGACCGCAAGCTGCTGGCCACCGAGTATGCCAGCGCATTTACCGGAGGCGCCCAATGAGCCGGCCGCACGCGCCGCTGACGCAGTTCGCCGTGGTCGACGACTGCCTGCAGATCGGCGGCATGCCGCTGACCCGGCTGGCCGAACGCGCCGGCCGCACCCCCTTCTACGCCTACGACCGCGCCGCGATGACCGCGCGCGTGGCCGAGCTGCGCGGCCGGCTCCCGGCCGGCATCCACCTGCATTACGCGATGAAGGCCAACCCGATGCCGGCGGTGGTCCAGCACATGGCCACGCTGGTCGACGGCATCGACGTCGCCTCCGGCGGCGAACTGCGCACCGCGCTGGACACCCCGGTCGATCCGGGCCGGGTCAGCTTCGCAGGCCCGGGCAAGAGCGACGCCGACCTGTCGTGCGCGATCGCGTCCGGCGCGGTTTTGAACATGGAGTCGGAAGGCGAAATGGCGCGCATTGCCGCCATCGGTGCGCGCCTCGGCCTGCAGCCGAAGGTCATGGTCCGGGTCAACCCTGACTTCGAACTGAAATCGTCGGGCATGAAGATGGGCGGCGGACCGAAGCAGTTCGGCGTCGACGCCGAGCGCGTGCCAGCCATGCTGGCCGAGATCGGCCGCCTTGGACTGGGCTTCGAAGGCTTCCATATCTTCTGGGGTTCGCAAAACCTGAAGGCCGAAGCGATCTGCGAGGCGCACGACAAGACCTTTGCGCTGGCAGCGCGGCTGGCAGCCGACGCCCCGTCGCCGGTGCTGACCCTGAACATCGGCGGCGGCTTCGGCATCCCCTACTTCCCCGGCGAGCAGCGCCTCGACCTGGCGCCCGTGGGCGACAACCTGGCGCGCCTGCTGCCGCATGCAAAAGCTGCGCTGCCCGACGCCCAGGTGGTGATCGAGCTTGGCCGCTACCTGGTTGGCGAGGCCGGCGTGTATGTCACCCGCGTCATCGAGCGCAAGGTCTCGCGCGGCCAGGTGTTCCTGGTGACCGACGGCGGCCTGCACCACCACCTGTCCGCCTCGGGCAATTTCGGCCAGGTGATCCGTAAAAACTACCCGGTCGCCATTGGCAACCGCATGGCCGGCGGCGAACGCGAAACGGCCAGCGTGGTCGGCCCGCTGTGCACCCCGCTCGACCTGCTGGCCGACCAGATGGAACTGGCCAAAGCCGATGCCGGCGACCTGGTTGTCGTGTTCCAGTCGGGCGCGTACGGGCTGTCCGCCAGCCCTGTTGCCTTCCTGGGACACCCGAGCGCAATTGAAATTATGCTTTAGCAATTAATTGGTAAAATGTACAGAATGTGTCATTGGTGTTTTGTTTAACGATTAATTAGCGAGTAAGTCATGCCGAAAATGATGGGGTTGCAGCAATGAGCGGCTTATGTGGATTCATCGGATACGGCGCGAGCGCCACCGATAACCGGGCGGTCATTGAAACGATGGCTGCGCCATTGGCGCGCTTTCACAGCGCCCCTCTGCAGAGCATGCAGGGCCGCAAGAGCGCTGTCGGCGTCGTCGCCAGCGCCGCGACCAGCCATGTATACCAGCGCGATGGCCTGATGGTGGCCCTGTGGGGACTGCCGGGCAAGGGTATCGGGCAAGGCGCCGACAGCGTCGCCGCCGGCATCGCCCAGGCATGGCGGCGCGATCCGGATGCGCTGTGCGCCAGCCTGAATGGCTCGTTCTCGCTGTGTATCGTCGATGATGACGCCGGTGAAGCACTGCTGGCGATCGACCGCATGGGCGTCGGCAATATGGCCTACCAGGTATCGGGCGAAGCGCTGGTGTTCGGCTCGTCCGCCGATTCCATCGTGCGCCACCCGCTGACCCCGTCCGTGCTCGACCACCAGGGCCTGTACAACTACGTCTACTTCCACATGATCCCGGGTCCGGGCACGGTATTCCAGAACCAGCAGCGCCTGCTGCCGGGCGAATTCCTGCGCTACCGCCAGGGCCGCATCGAGAAGCGCCAGTACTGGCGCATGAAGTTCGACGAACGTCCTGAGCGCCCGTTCGGGGAACTCAAGCAGGAATTCATGCGGCTGCTGGAAAGCGGCGTGCGCGATGCGGCGGCAGGCAGCGAAGTGGGCGCCTTCCTCAGCGGCGGCACCGACAGCTCGACCATCGCCGGCGTGCTCACCAAAGTGGGCGGCAAGCCGGCCAATACCTACTCGATCGGTTTCGAAGCCGAAGGCTACGACGAGATGGAGTACGCGCGCCTGGCCTCGCGCCACTTCGGCACCAGCCATCACGAATACTATGTGACGCCGGACGACGTGGTCGATGCGATCCCGAAGGTGGCGGCCGTGTTCGACCAGCCATTCGGTAACGCCTCGGCGCTGCCGGCCTTCTACTGCGCGCGCATGGCGCGTGCCGACGGCATCACCCGCATGCTGGGCGGCGACGGCGGCGACGAACTTTTCGGCGGCAACGAGCGCTATTCGAAGCAGCACGTGTTTGAAAAATACGAAAAGGTCCCCGGCCTGCTGCGCAAAGCGCTGCTGGAACCGGCGGTCTTCAACTTCCCGGGCGGCGAGCACATCAAGCTGATCCGCAAGGCGCGCAGCTACATCGAGCAGGCGTCGGTACCGATGCCGGCGCGCCTGGAAACCTACAACCTGCTGGGCCGCTACGGTCCGAGCCAGGTGTTCACCGACGCGTTCCTGGTGCACGCGGACACCAACGGCCCGCTCGAAAACCTGCGCCGCGACTACGGCGGCAATGAAGCGGCCAGCCTGATCAACCGCATGCTGGCGCTGGACTTCAAGATCACCCTGGCCGACAACGACCTGCCGAAGGTGATCCGCTCGTGCGAACTGGCAGGCATGGACGTCGCCTTCCCGTTCCTGTCCGACGACATGGTGGCGTTCTCCAGCCAGCTGACCGCCAAGCAGAAGCTCAATGGCACCAAGCTGCGCTACTTCTTCAAGGAGGCGCTGCGCGACTTCCTGCCGGACGAGATCATCAACAAGCAGAAGCACGGCTTCGGACTGCCGTTCGGCGTCTGGCTGCAGCACCACCAGCCGCTCAAGCAGCTGGCGATGGACAGCCTGTCGGACCTGAAGCAGCGCGGCATCGTCCGCCCTGCGTTCATCGACCAGCTGGTCGGGCAGCACCTGTCCGAACACGCGGGCTACCACGGCACCATGGTCTGGGTACTGATGATGATGGAGCAGTGGTTCAAGCAGCACGAACAGGCTTGATCCGAGCGGCGTAATAGGTTCTTCGCTGATAATCGCGAATCAAGCGCAACCCCGCTGCCTGGGCAGCGGGGTTCGAACGCGCATTTTGGCGTGAAAACCTGATCAGGCCGGCACGGCCGGGGCGCCCACCAGTACGATGTCCAGCTGGCCTGCGGCGCCGTCGGCAAACATGGCAATCGCCGTCAGTTCCGCAGCGTCAATCACGCCATTGTCGTCTTTGTTCACATACGCGAACAGGGCAGCGCCGCTGTCGCTGGTGGCGAGAATCAGCAGCTCATCTTGCAGGGCGAGCTTGGTGACGTCGAGCGCGCCGTTCAATGCCTGCAGGGATTGCTCGATGCCAGCCTCGCTGCCCACTCCTACGGCGCTGCCAACGGCAATGGCGACTGCTTCGGAGGTGCCATCCACCGTCGTCTTTCCCGTGCCCGAGCTGGCCCAGCCGAGCTTGCCGTCGGCGTTGTCATCGATTACGCTCGCCGCCTGGCCTTCCAGCACGATCGTGTCGTTGCCGGTGTCGAAGCCAAGGATCAGGTCAGGCGCCGCGCTGGCAAGGCTGTCCACCACAATAGCCAACGTTCCACCCTGGTCGACTACCACATCCTGCCCGCCGCCGGTGCCAATGCGCACGGTCGCCGTGGCGCTACCGATAAACGCCTCGTTGACGTCGTCGGCGGCGGCGCGTGCGACGTCGCTCGTCACAGTTGTCACCTTCTCGATGGCAAAGCCCTCCATGGCGAACACGCCCTCATGGCCGCCGGCAAACGTTGCCGAGCCTGCGGCCAGGTGGCCAGTCGCGGTGGTGAAGGTATCGTCCTTCCAGCTGATTCCGTACAAGCCCGCTTCCAGCGGCGCGGCGAAAACAAGCTGGTCGCCAGTGACGGTGTAGTCGAGCGCGAGCGCATCGCCGGACCCCGAGGCTTTGTCCTCGAATACCAGGGTGGTAGCGTTGCCGAGGCCCGTGACGCTGCCGGCGGCGGCCTTCAGGACCAGCGTAGCCGGGCTGTTCGCCAGGTCGAATTCCAGGGTCACGGCCGCGTCGGTGCCCGGCTCGACCGGGTCCGGCTTGTTGCCCATCATGTTGTCCAGGGTGGCCTTCAGTCCGCCTTTGCCCAGCTGGCCAACGAGGTCTTTCAGCGTGGTGCCCTCCGGCAGCGACTTCAGGAGCTGGGGCATGCCGCCGCCGCGCATCAGCGCCGCCACGGTGTTCGGGCTCTCTGCTGCGGAGCGCGCCACCTCGGCCATGGACTGGACCAGGCTGACCGGGTCGGTGCTGCCCTGTGCGGTGTCGAACAGGTCCAGCAGTTCGCTACCCGAGCCCATGGCGCTGACAACTTCCGGGGTCTTGCTGGCGACCTCGGTCAACACTGCAGTCGCCTTGACCAGGGCTGCGATGTCGCTCTTGTTGGCATTCATGGTAACCGCGCGCACCAGCACACGTGCGGCCTCGACCGCTGCAAGGCCACGGTAGGCGCCGCCTGACGCCTCAACCTGGGCGGTAAAGGTGTCCGCAGCCTCGAGGCGAAGGGTAGACAAGCTGGCGTCCGTACCTTGTGCACCGCCAAGTACCGCGATAGCGACGTCAGCCACCGTGGCGTGACCGTTGGCGATCGCATCGCTCCAGAATTTCAGGCCTTGGGCATCAGGATTGCGATTGAAGAGTTGCTGATAGATTTCGGTGATGCGTTCGCTCGCGGTGTCGGTACCGAAGCGCGCGCGCGCCTCGTCGGAGTCGGCAAAGAAGCTCTTGATGCTGTCGACATCGCCACCTGCCTTGCTGAGTTGCTCAGCCCAGAATTTCAGGCCTTCCGGATCGGCCGGACGGCCATAAAACGCGAGATAAAGGGAATTAACGGTCGAGTTGTGGGAGGTAGTCATCATCGTCTCCAAGAAGAAATAGCCATCGGGATTTTCAGGCTGGTCGATAAATTCTATCCCAGTGGAAACTATTTGCCTGTAGGAAATCCACCCGCGATGGCGAATTTCTCATGAGAATTGTGACAATTTGCAACAATTGATGATTTTTTTAGGGCGCGGTCCAACGCAAGGCGTCCGCGCGTAGCGCGGCGCTTGCGCGTACATACACTAGGTCCGTACCGCCGTGGAGTCGACCTTGCTGACGACGTAGCGGTACTTGCCCGACTTCTCAGGCAGGATCGCCTCGACTGGTTCGATGTCGACCTGCACACCCGCGCCGAGGCGCTTCTTGAAACCGGCTTCGATGGTGCCGCGCAGCGCCGTATCGGGCGGTGCGTCGCTGACCACCTGCACGCGCGTGTGGTCCACGCTCTCCTGGATGATCTTGAAGGACTTCACCTGCGGCAGGTCGCGCAAAATGTACACCAGCGCCAGCCCGTGCATCACCGCGCCGTCTTGCGTCACCAAAAAGTCGGTGCTGCGGCCCTGGATCTCCTGTAGTACCGGCAGGCCGCGCCCGCAGCCGCACTGCTTGGTGCCGAGCACGCCGACGTCGCCAGTGCGGTAGCGGATGAACGGATAGTCGCCGGTGGCCAGGTGGGTCACGACGATTTCGCCTGCAGTGCCGGCAGGGACCGGACGGCCTTCGCTGTCGATGGTCTCGACAATAATGTCCTCGGCCGTGATGTGCATGCTGCCCGACGGGCACTGGTGCGCGATGAAGCCCGCGTCGCGCCCGCCGTAGCCGTTGGCCACCGGACAGCCGAAGGTGCCCGAAATCTGGGCGCGCTGTTCGTCGTAGAGGCGTTCGGAGGTGACGAAGGCCACCCGGATGCCCAGGTCGTCCATGCGCCGGCCCTTTGCTTTTGCGTGGCGCGCGATATGCGAAAGCGCCGACGGATAGCCGAACAGCATGCGCGGCCGGCGGCGCTGGATCTCGTCGAGGAAGCCGTCCAGCTTCGCTTCCGACATTTCGAACGCGGGCAGCAGCGAGGTGCGCAACATTTTGTCGCGCGCGGCGCGCACGCTGTCCTGCGCACCCAGCTCAATCGGCGAACCCCACACGACGATTTCCGGGTCGCCGATGTCGACATTCCACCAGCGCGTGGCGCGCCATTTCGCGGCGACGTCGTGGCTGACCCGCTCCTTGCCGATGTAGAACACCAGCGGCTCGCCGCTGGAGCCGCCGGTATTGAAGCGCGCCAGGCCGCGCGCATCGTCGGCGCGCATGCGGTCGCTGTTGGCGCGGATGGTCGGCTTGTCGAGCAGCGGCAGGCGCGCCAGGTCCTCGACGGTCTTCAGGTCGCGCGCCGGGTCGAAGCCGATTTCCTGGAACAGGTCGCGGTAATAGGGCACCTTTGTTTGCGCGCGGGTCAACAACGCGCGCAGGCGCTTCATCTGCAGGTCGCGCAGGCGCGCGGCCGGCCACCACTGCGATTTTTCCATTGCGCGGCGTACCGCCACCGTGCTGTGGCGCTTCATCAGTTCGTGCAGCGGGAACAGCACGCCCGCGACGACGCGGGTGTACGGACTGGCGCTGCTTGGTTTTGCGGTAATCATGGGTTGGTCGCCATTTTCGGAGTGCCGGGTTTCAGGACGGAGCGGTACACCGCCATCAGGCGCGGCTTCACGCCCGCCCAGGCGTACTGCTGAACGTAGCGCAGGCCTGCGACGCGCAGTGCCGTGGCCAGCCCGGGTTCATCGGTAACGCGCAGCACGGCATCGGCCATCGCCTGCGGATCGCGCGGCGGCACCAGCAAGGCGGTCTTGTCGTGGTCAACCAAAAACGGCACGCCGCCGACATTGGTGCTGACCACCACCGCACCGCTGGCCAGTGCTTCAAGCACCGAATTGGGCATGTTGTCGACCGTGCTAGGGTTAAGCATGATGTCGGCGTCGCGGTACAGCGCGGCCATGCCGGCATTGTCGACACGGCCGGTGAAGGTCACCGCGTGGGCCATGCCAAGTTCGGCCACGAGTTGTTCGAGTTCGGCGCGCTGCGGGCCGGAGCCTGCGACGACCAGGCGCGCGCCCGGATGGCGCGCCAGCACCAGCGCAAACGCGCGCAGCGCGGTGCCGTTATCGTAGATCGGCTCGAGGTTGCGCGCCACCAGCAGGCGCGGCGCCTCCAGCGTCTGGGCTGCGACGCGGTCGCTGTTGAAGCGTTCGAGGTTGATGATGTTCGGGACCACGATGGTGCCGATGCCGTGCTTGCCGAATACCGACTCCAGGAAGCCCGACGGCACCACCAGCGCGGACGCGCGCTGCAGGCTTGGGCGCACCGACGCCAGCGATTTCGCCAGGAAGCTGCCCGCCTCGCCGCCCCGGTAGTTGACCACCACCGGGCAGCCGCGCAGCCAGCCGATCCAGATCGCCGGCGCGGCAAACAGGTGCCATGACCAGCCGGAATTGGCCATCACATGCATCAGGTCGACCCGGCCGGCGCTGCGCCACAGGGTCGCAAGATACGGCAGCATGCGCGCGACGGCGCGCACACCCTTGATGCGCCCGGCCCAGGCCGGGCGGTAAGGCGCGTTCACCTGGATCAGCTCAACACTGCAGCCCTCGCCCGACAGCAGCAGGGCAAGTTGTTCGGTCTGGTTTGCCATGCCGCCCGACGGCGGCGGCAGCGGCCCGACCAGGCCGATTTTTAAAGCATGTTCAGCCAATTGCGGTTTCCTTGCCGACCAGGCCGCGGTACACCGCCTGGTAGCGCGCCACGCTGGCGCGCCAGTTACGTTCCTGTTCGACGAAAGTGCGGCCAGCCGCGCGCAGCGCAGGCCAGCGCTGCGGCTCGGACAGCAGCGCCAGCACTTTGGCGGCGAGCTGCTGCGCATCGCCGGCGGCGAACAGCACGCCGGTCTTGCCGTCTTCGATCAGTTCCTTGTGGCCGCCGACGTCGGACGCCACCAGCAGCCGGCCCTGGGCCATGCATTCGAGCGGCTTGAGCGGCGTAACCAGGTCGGTCAGGCGCATCTTCAGGCGCGGGTACACCAGGATGTCGACCAGGTTGTAGTAGCGCTGCACCTGGTCGTGCGGCACGCGGCCGGTGAAGATCACCTTGTCGGCCACGCCCAGCTGGCGCGCCTGTTCTTTCAGGGCGGCGTCCTGCGGACCGCCGCCGACGAGCAGCACGCGCACGTCAGGGTTCACCTTCAACATCTCGGGCAGGGCCTGCAGCAGCACGTCCAGGCCTTCGTAGGCGTAGAACGAGCCGATGAAACCCAGTACCGGTTTGCCGGCGATGCCCAGCTCCACCGCCAGCGCTTCATCGCGCCTGCCGTCGGTGCTGAAGTCTTCAATATTGACCGCGTTCGGGATCACCGTGACCTTGGATGCCGGAATGCCGCGCCCGACGATCTCGGCGCGCAGGCCTTCGCAGATCGTGAAGGCCGCGTCGACCCGCTTCAGGGCCCAGGTTTCGAGCGCGCGCGTGAGCCGGTAGCGCAGGCCCCATTCGCGGCTGGTGCCATGGTCGACCGCCGCGTCTTCCCAGAAAGCGCGGATTTCGTAGACAACAGGGATACCGAGCTGGCGGCCTACACGCAGCGCGGCGACCGCGTTGAGCACCGGAGAATGGGCGTGGATCAGGTCCGGCTTGATTTCCTTCGCCAGCGGCAGCAGGCGCGCGGCGAGGCCGTCGATGACCGCCTTCTGGTTCAGCACCGGCAGGCGCGCCAGCAGGCCGCTTTCCGGCGCCGTGCGGTGGAACACCAGGCCGTCGACGGTTTCCTGGCCGGCGCTCTTGCTGCCCTGCTTGGAACCGGTCAGGTGATGGGTTTCCCAGCCGCGCGCGCGCTGCTGCTGCAAAATCGAGCGGCTGCGGAAGGTGTAGCCGCTGTGCAGCGGGATCGAGTGGTCGAGCACATGCAGCACGCGCAGCGGCGCGCCGGTGATGGCGGCGATATTTTCTGGTTTGCCCACGCTCATGCTCCGTTCAGTTCTTTACGCAGGAAGGCTTCGAACATCAGCACCGACCAGATCGGGGCGCTGTAGTCGCGGCGGCCGCTCTGATGCTGTTCGACCATCTCGGCCAGGAAGGCGGTGTTAAAGATGCCGGTGTCGGCCAGCGTCGAGCCAAGCAGCGACTCGCGCACGCGCTGGCGCAGCGGGCCGCGGAACCAGGCGGCCAGCGGCACCGCGAAGCCCATCTTCTTACGGTACAAAATCTCTTCCGACAGGTAGGGCTCCATCGACTTCTTGAAGATGTACTTGCCTTCGCTGCCCTTGAGCTTCATCTCCGGCGGCAGGCCGGAAATCCATTCGACCAGCTTGTGGTCCAGCAGCGGCACGCGCACTTCCAGCGCGTGCGCCATGCTGGCGCGGTCCACCTTGGTCAGGATATCGCCCGGCAGGTAGGTTTTCATGTCGAGGTACTGCACCATCGACAGCGGGTCGTCGGTCGGCGACTTGGCCGCGTGGCCGCGCATGACTTCCACCGCGCTGTAGCCTTGCAGTCCAGCCTTGAAGCGGTCGGAGAACAGGCGGTCGCGCATCGCGTCGGACATCAGCGACACGCCGTGGAAGTAGCCCTCGGTCAGGTCGCGCGACAGCGCTTCGAAGGTGGTCTTGGCGCGGAACACGCGCGGCGCCCAGTCGGCCTTCGGATAGTATTTGCCGAGCGGGCCGAAGACCATCTTGCGCATCCCGTCCGGGATCTTCGAACGCACCTTCTCTTCCGCCATCGCGTAGCGGTAGCGGCGGTAGCCGGCCAGGTTCTCGTCGCCGCCGTCGCCCGACAGGGCCACGGTCACGCGCTTGCGCGCCAACTGGCACACGCGGTAGGTCGGGATCGCCGAACTGTCGGCATACGGCTCGTCGTACAGGTCGGCCAGCGTGTCGAGCAGCGCGTAGTCGTCGGTGTCGACGGTTTCGGTGACGTGGTCGGTCTTGTACTGCTTTGCCACCTGTTCGGCGTACTGCGACTCGTCGAAGGCTTTTTCCTGGAACGCTATCGAGCAGGTGTTGACCGGGTCCTTGTTGAGGCCAGCCATCATCGCCACGACGGCGCTCGAATCGACGCCGCCCGACAGGAAGGCGCCCAGCGGTACTTCGGCCTTGAGGCGGATCTTGACCGCTTCGCGCAGGCGCTCGACCAGCTCGCCCTTGGCGTCCGATTCGGTCATTGCGTGGTGCAGCTTGAATGGCACATCCCAGAACTGCTTCGGCTGCGGCACCGGCTGGCCGATCTTGACGGTCAGGCAGTAGCCCGGCGAAAGCTTTTTGGCGCCTTTGTAAATCGTTTTCGGTTCCGGCACGTAGCCGTAGGCGAAGTACTCCTCGACCGCCTGCGGGTCGATCGCGTGCGGCAGGCCAGGGTGGGCGCGCAGCGACTTCAGCTCGGAGCCAAAGATGAACATCCCGTCCGGCAGTTCGGCGTAGAAGAAAGGCTTGACGCCCATGCGGTCGCGCGCCATGAACATGGTCTGCGCCTTGCGGTCCCAGACGGCGATGGCGAACATGCCGCGCAACTTGTGCACGCACGCCTCGCCCCACGCTTCCCACGCGTGCACGATGGTCTCGGTGTCGCTGCGGGTACGGAAAACGTAGCCGAGCTGTTCGAGCTCAGTGGTCAGTTCCGGGTAGTTGTAGATCTCGCCGTTGAACACCACGCCGACGTCGCCGGCGGCGTTGAACATCGGCTGCTGGCCGCTGGCGATGTCGATCACCGACAGGCGGCGGTGGCCGAAGCCCACGCCAGGTTCGGTGTACACGTCGCCTTCGTCCGGACCGCGGTGGTGCTGGGTCTCGTTCATTCGCTTTACCAGCGCCGGGTCGATCTCGCGCGCGCCGCGCGTATCAAAAATGCCTACTATTCCACACATGATTTAACCTGATTCCTGAATTTGGTCTTACGTTCGCACAAGCTGTCGTACAGCGACTGATAGGCGGCGACCATCGCCGCCATGTTGTATTTGCGGTGAACCCGCATGCGCCCCGCTTCGCCATGGTGTGCGCGCAGGGCCGGATCGAGCACGTAGCGTTCCAGCGCTTCGGCCATCGCGGCCGGGCTTGATGCCGGCACCAGCGCGCCGGTCACACCGTCTTCAATGACCTCTGGCAGCCCGCCAACGCGCGTGCCCACCACCGGCAGGCCGGCGCACATGGCTTCGAGCGCCGAGCCGGGCGTGCCTTCGGCGATTGAACTCATGGCAAAAATGTCGATGCTGCGCAGGATATCGGCGACGTCGTTGCGCGAACCCGGCAGCCAGGCAGCGTCGGCGATGCCCGCGGCGTCTACCTGCGCGCGCAGCTTCGCCAGCAGCGGGCCGTCGCCGACAATCGCCAGGCGCAGTTGCGCGCGCAGCTGCGGCAGGCGTTCACGCAGCAGCACGAATGCGGCCACCAGGCTGGCGTGGTCCTTGACGTCCTGGATGCGGCCGACCGCGCCGATCACGATGGCGTCAGGCGGGAATACGTCGAGCGCCCTGCCCTGGCCGGCCGCGCGCGGGTGGAATTTGTCCGAATCGATCCCGTTCGGCAGCAGCCGGCTTTTGTGTTCGGGCACGCCGATCACATCGCGGTTCCAGTCCTGCATGCTGGCCGAGTTGGCGTAGCAGCAGTCGTAGAACGGCAGCATTGCCCGGCGCAGCGCGTTGTGCTTGCGGTTGGTGCCGTGCGGGTCGTTGTGGTCGCGGCCATGGGCGCCATTGATCCGGATCGGCACGCCCGCGAGGATCGCGGCCGGCGCGTATTCGATCGCGGACAGGTTATAGCTGTGCAGGATGGCCGGCTTCAGGCGCCGCAGCAGCCTCCACAGCGCTGCGTGGGTGCCGAGCGACAGGCCTGGCTGCTTGTCGAGCGCATAGATTTCAACATCGGGACGGCTGATCTTTTTCGCGAAATCGGTATAGCCGGTCAGGCAGACGATCGCGTGGCGGTAGGCCTGGGCCGGCATGCGGTTGATGCGCTCGACCATCAGGTTCTCCAGCCCGCCGAAGTCGAGCCGGTAGATAAGATGCACCACCAGGGGTGCCTGGGACAGGCTGCTCACTGCGCACCCCTCGCCTTGGCCAGCGATGCTTCCACCGCGCCGAAGTTCTCGCCCAGGAAGGAGCGCAAGGCAGCGCGCGCTTCATCCGGGCTGTCGGCGTAAGGGGCGGACAGCATGACGGCCGCGCCGTCATCGCCGCGCATCATCAGCTTGGCGCCCGCCTGCCACATCTTGCCGGCATAGGCGCTGGTGGTGGCGCGGCCGTCGATCCACATCCAGTGCCATACCAGGAAGGTCCCTCGAGGGCCGCGCATGCGCGCTTCGCGCACGGCGATGCTGCGCTCGCCTACTTTTTCGGTGCGCACCGAGGAACCGACTTCGTGGAAGGCGTCTTTGGTGGCCGTCATGCGGTTCACGGAGCTGATCAATGCCTTGTCGCGGGTCTGGTTGCGGTAGTAGAGCACGTCCAGCGCAACCGGCGTGCCGTCCGATGGCGCGCGGAACACGCCATTGAAGCTGGCGTCGGGCTGCATGAAGTTGGCGCGCCAGGAGCTGAAATCCTGGGCCGGCGCCCAGCTGACGGCAGGCGCTTCGAGCACCACTGGGTCCGGGTTGAAGGCGGCGCGGTCGAGATAGGTGAGCAGCGCAGGCCAGATGGCCATTGCGGCAAATACCGCAGCCACGATCGGCGCCAGCGGAACCGGGCCGCGCGCGCCGGCCGCCGGCGCCGCAGGGACAGGCTCCGGCAGGTGGTCCTGGCGCCAGAAGCTGCCGGCCCAGAACAGCGCGAACATCACGATGCCGAAAAATGCCCAGCCATAGATCAGGTGGTCGACGCCGACCGCCATCGTCATGCCGCTGGTGTGGCCGATCATGACGATCATGTAGGCGCGCAGTCCGTTGGCGATGATCGGCACGAGGATCGAGAAGCCGATGAAGATCAGGCGCCGGCGGGTCGAACGGTAGGTCAGGTAGGCGTACAGGCAGCCCAGCGTGAACGACGAAATCAGGTAGCGCACGCCGCTGCAGGCCTCCACCACCGACCAGCTGCCGGTTGGCAGGTCGAAGCGGGTGCCGTTGCGCAGCACCGGAATGCCGGTCAGCTGCACTGCCCAGATGGTGAAGTCGGCGGTAAATTCAATCAGCGGCGGGATGAACACTTCACCGAACGGCACGGCGAACAGCACGAACAGCAGCGGGAAGGTGAATTCCTTTGCCAGGCGCGGGCCGAACACGCACAGTGCGACCAGCGGGATCATCGAGGCCAGCGCGAACTGCTGCACCACCCGAACTTCGCCCATCCCGGCCAGCATCCAGCCGGCGCCCGCCGCAAGCAGCAGCACCAGCGCGGGCCAGTATGGCTGCGGCGGCAAAGCGTCGAACACCGCGCGGCGGCGCCAGGCCAGCCACAGGGCGATCGGCAAGATGACATACCCGTGCGCAAAGGTTTCGGAGGTGTTCCAGATCGATACGACCGAGCGCGCGGTGTCGAAGAACAGCACGAAAGGCGACAGGAAGGCGAGCGCGATCAGGAGCCAGGCGGCGCCGTCAAGGCGCGATCGGGGTGCGTTCATGACCGTGGACGATGGGTTCAGGTACATTCAAGCCTCGCATCGATGCGCGCCAGGTTGCTCGGCCAGCTGTACAGGTTTTCGACGGCAGCACGCGCCGACGGGCCCAGGGCGCCATCGGCCTGGTTGAGCAGATTGGTTACGGCGGCGGCAAACGCCGGTGCGCCGTCGGCCAGCACCAGGTCGGTGCCGGGCGCCGCCTCGATGCCTTCGAGCGCCTGCGGCGACACCACCACCGGACGCGCCATCGCCATCGCCTCCAGCACCTTGTTCTGGATGCCGCGCGCCACCCGCAGCGGCGCGACCGCCACTTCGGCGTGGGCGATGTACGGGCGCACGTCCGGCACGGTGCCGGTGACTACCACGCCCGGATTCTGGGCCAGCGCCTGCACCGCGGCGCTCGGGCGCGCGCCCACGATGTAGAAGCGCGCCTTGGGGAACTTGACCAGCAGCTGGGGGAATACCTCGGCGGCAAACCACTGCACCGCGTCGACGTTCGGCCAGTAATCCATCGCGCCGGTGAACACCAGCGCGCGCTCGCCATCCTTGTATGGATTGTCGTAGCTGCGCAGCGGCGAGAAGTAGTCGGTATCGACGCCATTGTTGAAGAAGCCGATCTTGGCGCGGCTTTCCGGCGCCAGCTGGCGGAACAGTTCCGCTTCGGGATCGGACACGAACAGCGACGCGTCGCACTCAAGCGCCACCTTGCGCTCGTAGCGCAGCAGCTGGCGCGCCTCGTGGCGGTACAGGGCGCTCATCGGCCAGCGCTTGTTGTCGGCGTACTGGCGCCACTTGTCGGAATCGACATCGCAGAAATCGACCACGCGGCGCGCGTCGCCATACGGCTCGGCATATTGCGCCATCTGCGACGAAAACACGACGATGCGGCTGATCGGATGCGCGGCCATGGTTTTGGCGACCCAGTCGCGCATGCCGGCGTGCTGGTAGTAGCGCAGCGACAGCGATTCGTTGGCCAGCAGCCCGACCAGGCTGCGCACGCGGCCCATCAGGGGATTGAGCCTGGCGAAGTGGCTGCTGGCGCACATCTTCTCGACCAGCGGCACGTGCTGCCAGTCGTCGGCGTCGTCGATGAAGGTGGCCAGGTGCACGCGGTAGTTCTGCGCCAGGTGCTTGAGCAGGTGGTACGACCGGATCTTGTCGCCCTTGTTGGGCGGATAAGGCATCCGGTGGATCAGCAGGAGCAGGTCTTCCACGGCTTACCCCAGGTTCCTGACAATGAACGGGCCAAGGAAATTGGCCAGCTTGATCGGCATCTTCTGCCACATCTTGATGAACAGCTGGTACTTCGGGTTCAGCGGGTTATTGTCCGGCAGTTCGGCCGACGCATAAAGGCGGTATTCGTAGGCCAGCGGGGTCGGCTCGAAGCCCCAGTTCTTCTTGAAGTCGAAGGCGCCGGTACCGAGCTTGCTGCGGCCGAAGTCGAAGATGCGGCAGCCGCGCGCGGCCGCTGCCTGCATCAGGTTCCAGTACATGAAGTCGTTGCCCGCGCATTCACGCGCGGCCGGCATGCCGCCGCCGTAGTAAGGCAGCACTTCGTCGCGGAAGTAAAAGCTCAACACGCCCGCGATGATCTCGTCGCCGCGCACGATGGTGCGGATCTCGCAGTCGTCGCCGAACACTTCCTTGATGACCTTGAAGTAGGACTTCGGGAAAACCGGGGTGCCGAGGCGGTGCACGCTGGTCGAATACGCGGTGAAGAAGCGGTCGACGTGCTGGTCGATCTCGCCGGTCAGCCCGAGCTTGATCCCCTTGCGCACCATCGCGCGCTGCTTGCGCGGGATGGCGTTCATGTTGGCTTCGTCGTCGGCGCTGATCTCCTTGCGGAAGGTGACGTACAGCTCTTTCTGGTACCAGTTCGGGTCGCCCGCATGCTGCGGCACGAGGTTGCGCATTTCGAGGTGGCCGACGCCGAGCGAGCGGGCCAGCTTGTCGGCCGCGTCGTCGAGCAGCGGCCGCGCCGCATCCGATGTGGCAACGACGCCGCCGAGCACGCAGAACGGCAGCGAGCCAAGCGAGTGGCCGAACATGCGGCTCTTGATTTCGGCGAGCGGCAGCACGCCGACGATCTTGCCGTTCTGTTCGACGTAATAGAACCAGGTCTTGTGGCCGTAGACCCGTTCGATCACGGTCTGCCAGCCGGCGCGGTGGAAGAAGGTCGCCTCCGGGCAGTTGGCGACGAACGCATCCCAGCGCGCCATGTCCTTCGGCTCCATCAGGTGCAGGGTCGGGCGCGCGGCGATTGCCGCTGCGGCGGCCTTTTTTTCTTGTACTGCTTCGATGATCGAGCTCATTACTTACCTAAAAAAATACGGTCCATCCGGTCCCACTTGAAATCGCGGGTCAGCTGGGCGATGCGCCCTTCCATCCGGTCCAGGTTGACGTAGTGGCGGAAACGGCTCTTCATGCTGGCGCCTTCAGGGCGCGGCTGGCCAGGGTCGATCTCCCACGGGTGGAAGTAGAAGATCGCGCTTTGCTGGTCGACCTGGTTGACCCGCTCCATCATCCAGCGCGACAGCGCGTACGGCAGCAGGCGGAAGTAGCCGCCGCCGCCGGCGGGCAGCTTGCGCTGCATGACCTGCACGGTGGTGATCGGCACTTCCAGCAGGCCGTCAGGCCCGTTCGGGTAGAAGGCGAAGCGCGGCGCGTCCGGCATGCCGTAGTGGTCGTGCTGGATCGGGTAGATGCTGGAGCTGTAGCGGTAGCCGGCTTCCTGCAGCACGTCGAGCGCCCACAGGTTGGCGGTGCCGATCGAAAAGCTCGGTGCGCGGTAGCCGAGTACCTGCTGGCCGCCGATGTCTTCCAGCAGCGCCTTGCTGCGGGTGATATCGTCGCGGAATTCCTCGCGGGTCTGGTCGGACGCGCGCAGGTGGCCGTAGCCGTGGCTGGCCAGCTCGTGGCCGCCGGCGACGATCTTGCGCACTACCTGCGGATAGCGTTCGGCGATCCAGCCGAGGGTAAAGAAGGTGGCGTGCACGTTCCCCCTGGCCAGCAGCGCGAGGATGCGGTCGACGTTGCGCTCGACCCGGCATTCGCGCCCGGCCCAGCTGTCGCGGTCGATCACGGGGGCGAACGCCGACACCTGGAAGTAGTCTTCGACGTCGATCGTCATGGCGTTGCGGATCACAGCGTCCGCAACGGCTTTAGGGTGGAGTCGGTCGTTCATCTTGATTATTGTCCGGGGCTTGCGTTGGCGCGGGCAGCGAGCTGACGATCTTCTTCAGGATCGACAGTACCGAGGCCATTGATTTTTCCATCTTCATCATGCGCTCATCCATGTAACCGGGGTTGTCCAGGTTCGGCATCTGCGCATGGCGCTCGTTGTCCTGTACGCCATCGGGCTGCGCGCCCTGGGCGCTTTGCGGCACCTGGTACTCCGACTGGATGTCGCGAATGACTTCGTTGACGTCCTTTTCCTTCAGCGCGTGCAGTTCTTCCAGGTAGCCCATCAGCAGCAGGCGGTCGCACAAGGCGTTGACCTTGCGCGGGATGCCGCCCGAGTATTCGTAGATGGCGGCGTAGGCGTTGTCGCTGAAGGTCGGGTCGTCGCGCCAGCCGACCGTGTGCAGGCGGTGCTCGATGTAGGCACGGGTTTCTTCCGCATCCATCGGGCCGAGGTGGTAGCTGGCCGTGACGCGCTGGCGCAGCTGCTGCATGCCGGCGCTGTGCAAGGTGGTGCGAAATTCCGGCTGGCCCAGCAGGAAGGTCTGGAGCAGCGATTTTTCATCGGTCTGGAAGTTCGACAGCATGCGCAGTTCCTCGACCGCGCGCGGGGTCAGGTTCTGGGCTTCGTCGACCACCAGCAAGGCGCGCTTGCCTTCCTGGTCGCAGGCGCGCAGGAACTGCTCGAGGCGCGCCAGCATCGCCGTCTTGCTGGCGTTTTCATACGGCAGCCCGAAGGCCGCCACCACGGTGCGCAGGGTGTCCTCGGCGTCCAGGTGGGTGTTGACGATATGGGCGGCGACGATCTGGTCCGACGGCAGCTGGTTGAACAGGTTGCGCACCAGGGTGGTCTTGCCCGCGCCGACTTCGCCGGTGACGACGATGAAGCCTTCGCCGTGCGAAAGGCCGTACTCGAGGTAGGCCATGGCGCGCTTGTGGCCCTTGCTGCCGTAGAAGAAGTGGGGGTCGGGCCGCAGGCGGAACGGCTTGTCGGAGAGCCCGTAATAATTTTCGTACATTGCGTTGCTCGCTTCTCTTAAAACTGCATCAGCACGCCGGCCGACAGCGCGTTTTCGACGTATTTGCCGAAGCCCTGGGTGATCGGGCCGGTGACGTGGCGGACCTCGATCACGCCGGACAGCTTGCGTTCAAATTGATGGGTCAGCGACAGCCGTGTTTCGGTATGGTTGCGCACCACGCCGGTCGTAATCGATTCGACCCGGCTGGTCTGGAGGCTGGCGTTGAAGTCGGTCTTGCCATCGAGGCGGTAGCTCCACAAGGCGCTGGCGCCGCGCTGGCTGGTGTTGTCGTTCAGGGTCAGCGAGCTCGGTCCGAGGATCGCGCTGTCCGCTTCAGCCGTCGACAGCGCGGTGCGGCGCGTGCCGAAGCCGGTGAACACGGTACGGGTGCGCGAGCCGCGCAGCACGACAGCGGCGCGCAGCTGCTTTTGCAGGAAGTAGCGGTTGCTGAAGTAGTTGATGCTGTCGGCCAGCGATGGCGGCAGGCCGGTGGCCTGCATGTAGGCCTCGACCGCCTGGCGGCGCGCGACCGGGTCGGGGAACGCCGACAGGAACAGGCTGTCGAGCAGGGCCGCGGTATCGACCGTCGACGGCAGCAGGAACTGCGAGCGGCTGTTGGTCACGGCGTCGCTGTAGCTGAGCGAGAACGCGGCGCGGCGCGCGCGGTGGTTGGCCGACAGGTGGTAGCTGTCGCCATAGAAGCGGCGGCCGGCGCTGGCGTCGATGCGGGTGCGGCTGCTCGGCGTGTAGATAAAGCCGGTGGACCACGAACGGCCCTCGGTCACCCCGCCCAGCGCCGCGTAGTCGTATTTGTCGTAGCCGACGTTGCCGGTCAGGGCCATCGTGCGGCTGAGCGAATAGCGCAGGCCGGCCGAGGCGGTGGCGGCGCTGGTTTCCGGCGCCAGCTCGTCGTCGATGCGCTGCTCGCGCACCAGCAGGTTCCAGCCAAGGTCGGCAAAGCGCGAACCGCTGACCACCGACAGGGCGACGGTCTCGCCGTCGCTGTTGCCAAGGCGTTCGCGGCCGGTATCGACCTTGTCGCGCACATAGCGCAGCTCCACCGTCGCGGTGGAGCCGAAGCGGTGGCGCAGGTAGGGGCTGGCGCTGAAGCTGCGCAATTCGGTCTGGTTGATGGCGGCGTAGGAGCGGCGGCTCAGCAGCGGGCCGAAAGCCGACACCGGCTGCTGGCTGATGTTGGCGGTACCGTCGAAATACAGCCAGTCGCCCACCACTTCGGCAGCCAGGCGCGCGGCCAGCGCCGACTGGGCGCGGTCGACTTCCTCGCCGATGTCATCGGCGCCGGCAAAGTAGTGCAGCCGGTAGGTGGCGTCGAAACGCACCTGGTCGGAGCGCTTCGCGACCGTGAAGCCAGGCGTGACTTCGGTGATCCAGTCGCTTTGCTCGCGGCCGCTGCGGGCCAGCCGCAGGTTGTCGGTATAGGTTTCGCGCAGCTCCAGGGTCGGCGTGAACTTCCACGACGCCTGGGACGGCTGCGACAACAACAGGGCCAGCGGGGCCAGCGCCAGCGCTGCGTGACGACGCTGCTTAGCCATAGTTGTAATTGTAGGTTTCCGTGCCCGGGAACTCATGCGTCTTGTTATAGATGAGGTTGACGTTGTCCAGCCCTTCGAGCTGGCTCAGCGCTTCCTTGACGGCGTGCTGGGTGGTCGCCTCGGCTTCCACCACGACCACGATCTGGCCCATGTGGGCAGCCAGCACGTGCGCTTCGCTGGTCAGCAGCAAAGGCGGCGAATCGAAGATCACGATGCGGTCCGGGTAGCGGTGGGCGATTTCCTCGACCAGCGCGTTCATGGCCTGGCTGGCCAGCAGTTCGGTGGCGCGCGGGTTGCTGCTGCCGGCCGAAATGATCGACAGGGTGTCGACGTTGGTGCGCAGCATGACGTCGGCCACGTCGAGCTTGTCGTCCAGCAGCACGTCCATCAGGCCGCGGTGGGCCGGCAGGCCGAGCGTGCTCAGCACCGATGGGCGGGCGACGTCGGCGTCGATCAGCAGCACGGTGTGGTCGAGTTCCATGGCGATGCTCATGGCCAGGTTGATCGCGCAGAAGGTCTTGCCTTCGCCCGGCAGCGAGCTGGTGATCATGATCAGGTTGCCGGGGCGGCCATTCTGGGCCGGCTCGGCAAAGGCGCGCTTGAGGAGCGGGCGCTTGATGATGCGGAAGTCTTCCACCAGCGCGGTGCGTCCGCCGGCGGCGGTGACCAGGCCCATCGACTGCATGCGCGCAAGGTCGAGCTCGACAACGCGGGCGCCTGGGCGCGGTGCGATCGAGGTCTCGGCCACAGGCGGTGCGCTGTGCTGCGGCGCGGCCTTCGCTTCGGCAGCTGCGGCAGCCGGAGCTGCGGCAGCCGGTGCGGCAGGCGCGGCGGCGTGCATCGAACGCTCGATGATGCTTTCCGGCGCGCTCAACGGTGCTGGAGACCCGATGGTCGGCTCTTCCTTCTTGTGTTCGATCCTGCCTGCTGCTTTTTCAATAATGCTCATATTATTTCCTCTCGGTCGCCGCTGTTACAGCGATGGCCTCATCAGAATTGCCGTCATCACGCCGCCATACACGCCGAACAGCACGACGACTGCTGCGGAAAATGCGTACAGGCGGGAGCGGCGCTTCACTTTTTGTTCGGGCGTCCAGTTCATGCTGATCGAGCCAAGCACCGGCAGGCCGGTCGCTTCACGCAGCGTGCTCTGGGCCATGAAAGTCGGGCGCAGCTGGCTCATCAGGAATGCCACGCCGAGGCCGGCGCCCAGCGCGGCCAGGAACACCAGCGAGAACAGCTGCGGGCGGTTGGGGCCGGTCGGCACCAGCGGCGCGGTCGGCGGATCGACCACGCGGAAGGTCAGCATGTCGGTCGCCGAGCTGAGGTCGCCCGACAGCTTGGCGGCTTCGCGGCGGCCCACCAGCTTGTTGTAGTTGTCCTTGTTGACTTCGTAGTCGCGGTTCAGCTGGGCCAGCTGGGCTTCGACTTCCGGCGCCACCGAGCTTTGCGAACGCAGCTTGGCGCTGCGCGAGGCGTATTCGTTGACGCGGGCGCGCAGCGACGCGACGCGGGCTTCTTCACCGGCCAGTTGCACCTTGAGCTGCTGCATCATCGGGCTGACCGGGGCGACCGGGTCGGACGCGGTGCGCACGCGCTTGGCGTCTTCCACCTTCTTCGCTTCGAGCTGGGTCAGCAGGCGCTTGGCGGCGACGATGTCCGGATGCTCCTCGGTGTACTGCATGCGCAACTGGTCGAGGTTCTTCTGCAGGTTGTAGATGCGGGCGTCGAGTTCCGGATTGTCGACGGCGGCGGGGGCCGTGCTGCCGGCGCTGGCCGCACCGCTGTTGGCGCCGATCTGGCGGGCGATCGCGTTGCGCGCCTGCTCGGCCTCGGCCAGTTCCAGGCGGGCCTGGCTGAGCTGGTCGGTGACCGAATTCATCTGGCTGTTGAAGCCGCCTTCGCGCGGCAGCATGCCGATGTTCTTGATCTTGAAGTCCTTCAGCGCGTTCTCGGCTTCGGCCAGCTTGACCTCGTAGCTCTTGATCTGGTCGTCGATAAACTGGACCGCGCGTTCCGAATCCTGGCGCTTGTTGCCGAAGCTGCCTTCGACGAAGATATTCAACAGCGCCTGCACGACTTCCTTGCCCACTTTCGGGTCAGGATTGCTGTACGAAATCGTATAGATGTCGTCGCGCTCGGTGCCGGTGATGGTGATCTTTTCCATCAGCTCATCGACCATCGCTTCATGCTGGGCCGGCGTCTTCGCCTTGATGTCGAGGTCGACCGTGCGAATCACTTTTTCGACGTTCGGGCGGCTGATCAGGGTGCGGCGCATGAAGCCGACCTGCTGGTTAATGTTAGGCACCGTGGTCATGCTCGCCAGCAGTGGCGCGAGGATGCTTTGGGTATCCACGTAGACCCGGGCCGAAGCCTGGTAGTCGTCCGGCATGCGGTATACAAATACCCAGCCGGCGATCGCGACGATCCAGGAAACAATGACCGCGTACCAGCGGTACTTCCAGATCGCCTTCAGTAAGGTAGTAATCAGGGCGCTTAATTCTGCCATCTTGTCGTTCTCGCCTTTAATGGCTGGCCGGTTTTCCGGCCATGCCAGGAGCGGCCTGTGCGGCCGCCACGTATGGTTAAACGCACCGTCGGCAATCCCTTCCAGGCTTCGTATCGCTTGGAGAAAATTGCTTCTGGGCATTGATTCGTGTCATATCATACATGACATTTCATTACTTGTTGCTACTAAATCCGCGTTTTTTCCTTAGCTTAACGTCAAGATATGACAGGCTGACGAAGTGTGAAAATATCCAACGCGGGTTAAGTTATTTCTGCGAATAAAGAGTTTCGCACAGACTAGAAAAGCGCGATGCCAAAACGCAATCGTGCGCGGCAAATAAGACAAAATGACAACACTCGACGCGCCCGACAGGCGTTCATTTGGGCAACTCTTGCGTTTCTGGCTATTGGCGTATAGGCTGAACCGGCCTGTTAAGCGTCCACATCCATTTCTGCCTTATGATCGCCCGCAACCGTATTTATCGCAACGCTTTAACGCTTCGCTGGGCCGCCTTGCTGCTTGGCGGCCTGCTTTGTGTTGCGCAAACGCCCGCCCGCGCGGCCGACTTCAGCAAGACTATTGCGACGGTTAAACAGTCGGTGGTCGGCGTCGGCACCCACCAGCGCACCCGCAGCCCTGCAATCCGCTTTGTGGCCACCGGCTTCGCCGTGGGCGACGGCCTGTCGGTGATTACCAATGCGCACAGCATCCCGGACGTGCTCGACACCACAAATTTGGAGACCCTCGGCATCGTCGTGGGCAGCGGCAACCAGGTGCAGTTCCGCGCCGCCACGCTTGCCGGCCTGGACAAGGAACACGACCTGGCCCACTTGCGTATCAGCGGGGCGCCGCTGCCGGTACTGGCGGTCGGCGACTCGGCCACCGTGCTGGAAGGACGCGACTTTGCCTTTACCGGGTTCCCGCTCGGCATGCTACTGGGGCTGCATCATGCCACCCACCGCGCCATGCTGTCGGCCATTACGCCGGCCGTGATGCCGTCCATCGGTTCACGGAACCTGAACCCGCGCGTGCTGGCCCAGCTGCAAAAGTCGCCTTTCCTGATCTTCCAGCTCGACGGCACTGCGTATCCGGGCAACAGTGGCAGTCCCCTGTACGATCCGGAGACCGGGGTGGTGTACGGAATCATCAACTCGGTACTGGTCAAAGGATTGAAGGAAACGGCGATTACCAGTCCGAGCGGCATCAGTTATGCGATTCCGGCAAGCTACATTCGGGCGCTATTGGATCGAAAAACCAACTAAGCCACAATTTTGCAATCGTGCAGCTTTTCCTAAAAAAATTGCATGCTAAAATAGAAATACTTGAAAGCATAGTTGCTTGCGGGAATCACGGTCTCCAGGACTGCAGGCCCCGCCGCAAGCGCTCCACCATTTCGGCACAAAAGGATATCCAGGTGAACACCCTTCAACAAAAAATGATGAAATTGCTGGCTTATTCCGCGCTCGCCCTGTCGGCGCTGACCCTCGGTGGTTGCGCCATGATGAGCAAGCCGGCCACCGCCCAGCCGCAAGTGGCCGCCCCCAGCAACGACTACCTGATCGGACCGGGCGACAACCTGTCGATCGTGGTGTGGCGCAACCCGGAAGTTTCGCAGAGCGTGCCAGTGCGTCCTGACGGCAAGATCACCACCCCGCTGGTCGAAGACCTGCAGGCCGCCGGCAAGACCTCCACCGAACTGGCGCGCGATATCGAAAAGGCGCTGGCCAAGTTCATCCAGCAGCCGGTCGTCACCGTCATCGTCACTGCCTTCGTCGGCAACTTCAGCGAGCAGGTGCGCGTGATCGGCGCGGCTGCCCGTCCGCAGGCGCTGCCGTTCCGCCGCAACATGTCGCTGATGGACGTGCTGATCGCGGTCGGCGGGGTAACCGAGTTCGCTTCGGGCAACCGCGCGACCATCATCCGTACCATCAACGGCCAGCAGCAAACCCTGAAAGTGCGCCTCGACGACCTGATCAAGGACGGCGACATCTCGGCCAATACCTTCATGTATCCGGGCGACGTGCTCGTTATTCCGGAAAGCTACTTCTAAAGTCCCTCCTGGTAAGGACGAGGTTCGGCGCCGCGGCCCATGGCCGCGGCGTCTTCGCTTGGCGCCCTTCGACAGCGTTGTATTTCGGCAAATCAGCACGCTGTTCCCTGCTGTCCTGTGTCATGATCGGCACGCGCACTGTCGAGATACCTTACAAACCTTTGCGTCATATCAAGACTGAGCGACGGCGGATTTGCGCCAGCGCAGCATAAGTGTTTGATTTGCAAAGCAATTCACGCTGAAGTATTTCCAAGTGGAATGAATATTGCTTGGAGTCCTTTACCTGCGCTTCGCGCAGGCCCAACGCATGCCGGTGCGCCCGGCCAGAATTTTTTCGAGGATTTGACGTGACCACTCAAGACCAGCAAGCCGCCGAGCCAACGCCATCCCAGATCAGCGCACGCGGTGCGGCGCGCCGCCGATTCGCCCGCGCCGGCATCGGCGCCTCGGCCGCCCTCGTCACCATCTCCAGCAAGGCCGGCATGGCGGTCGACATCTGCACCGCACCGTCGGGCTCGCTGTCGGGCGGGCTGCAAAGCCGCGTTCCAGGCACCGTGCTGGCTTGCGAAGGCCGCTCCCCTGGCTACTGGAAAACCCACAACGGCTGGCCATGCGACCGCCAGAAAACCTTCGGCAGCGTGTTCTCCTGCCCGGTCGATTCGCCCTACAACGCCGTCACCATGGCGGACATCCTCGATCCGAAAAAATGGGATGCCGAGGGCATCGGCCGCCACCTGGTCGCCAGCTACCTGAATGTCCTGTCGGGCAAGATCAACTTCCTGTCCGTGCCGATGCTGCAAAACATCTGGAATGACCTGAGCCGCCGCGGCTCGTACAGCCCGACCGCAGGCGTCAACTGGTATCACGCAGACGTCGTCGAGTACTTCCAGGGAACGATGGACACCATCGAGCAGTGAACGAGCGCATCTGGCGGGTTCCGCCCGGCCAGGCCCTGCAACACCGGGCCTGGGAAGACGGGTTCGTCGTATTTAATAACTTGTCCGGCGACACCCACCTGCTGGGCGAGGGCGAGATGCAACTGCTGCTCGCCGTGGCTGCCCAGCCGGGCGATACGGCCACAGTCACCGCGCGCCTGCGCGCCACCCTCGGCCTGGACGACCAGGAAGCCGGCGATATTCCCGCCATGCTGTCCGACCTGCTTGCGCTGTCGCTGGTGGAAGCGGCGCCATGCTGACCGTAGCATCCCTGACCAGGGCGGAACTCGGCAAACGCATGGCCGGCCCCGGCCTTTGCCTGCAGACAGGCGCTTTTGTCACCCGCCTGTCCAGCCCGATCCGCGAGGTCGCCGACGGCATCGCCTTGCTGTACGCCGACTATCCCCTGCGCGACGATGCGCAGTTTGCCGACTTCCATGTTGCCCTGACCCGCCCGCGCGGCCTGCGCCGCTGGTTCCGTCCCCAGGTGAAGTTCGAATACGACGGCGGTTCGATGTTCCGCCCGCTGCCGCTCGACCAGGCCTTCCCGATGTTCGAATGGGGCCTGAACTGGTGCGTGTCGAGCCGCGCCCACAGTTACCTGGTCATCCACGCGGCCGTGGTCGAAAGGGATGGCCGCGCCGCGATCCTGCCGGCCCCGCCCGGCTCCGGCAAAAGCACCTTGTGCGCCGCGCTTGTGCACAATGGCTGGCGCCTGCTGTCCGATGAGCTGGCGATGATCCGCCTGGAAGACGGGCTGGTCGAGCCGCTGCCGCGGCCGATCAGCCTGAAAAACGCGTCGATCGGCATCATCCGCGACTATGTGGAAGGCACCGTATTCAGCCGCCTGGTGCACGACACCGTCAAGGGCACGGTGGCCCACCTCAAGGCCCCGGCCGCCAGCGTGGCGCGGGCCGGCGAACCGGCGATCCCCGCCTGGGTGATCTTCCCGAAATACGAAGCGGGCGCAGCGCCCCGGCTGGCGCCGATGGGCCGCGCCGGCGCATTCATGCAGCTGGCCGCCAACGCCTTCAACTACACCGTGCTTGGGCAGGCCGGCTTCGACGCCATGGCCGGCGTGATCGACCGCTCGGGCTGCTACAGCTTCAATTACAGCAAGCTGGACGATGCGTTAGCGGCGTTTGCCGCGCTGGCCGGGGAGCCGGCGTGAGGCTGCCGCTGGTGGTCGAAGCGCTGCGCCAACCCGGCATGATGGCCGGGCTGACGCTTGCCGACTGGGATTTGCTGCTGCGCCAGGCAGGCAGCGCCCGCCTGGTCAACCGCCTGCGCGCGATGCTCGCGGAAGGCGGCATGCTGGACGCCGTGCCGCCGCAGGTGCGCACCCACCTCGACTGGTCGCACACCCTCGCCGCCCGCCACCGCCGCGCGGTGCACTGGGAAGTCGAACAGATCCGGCGCGCGCTCGACGGCCTGGGCCTGCAGCCTATCCTGCTCAAGGGCGCGGCCTATGCGGCGGCCGCCCTGCCGCCGGCCGAGGGCCGGATGTTTTCGGACATCGACATCATGGTGCCCAAGGACCGGCTCGGCGAAGTCGAGGCGGCCCTGATGATGCATGGCTGGGTAGGCACGCACACCGACGCCTACGACCAGCGCTACTACCGGGAATGGATGCACGAGTTGCCGCCGATGCAGAACGTGAAGCGCGACACCCTGATCGACGTCCACCATGCGATTCTGCCGGAAACGGCGCGCGCCACCCCGGCGCCGGCGAAGTTGCGTGCGGCGTCGGTGGCGATTCCAGGCCAGCCCGGCTTTCGCACGCTGGCGCCCGCCGACATGGTGCTGCACAGCGCCACCCACCTGTTCTATGGCGAATTCGAGCACGGGCTGCGCGACCTGGTCGACATCGACCGCCTGCTGGGCCACTTCGGCTCCGACCGCGCATTCTGGGATGGCCTGGCCGCGCGCGCGCGCGAACTGGAACTGGGACGGCCGCTGTTTTACGCCCTGCGCTCGGCCCAGCGCCTGCTCGCCACCGAGGTGCCCGCGCAGGTGCTCGAGGACAGCCGGCGCGACGCCCCGAATGTGGCGTTGCTGGCATTGATGGACTGGCTGTTTGGCCACGCCATGTTGCCAGCGCATTCGAGCATCGACCGTTTCGCCACCGCGCCGGCGCGATTGCTGCTGTACATCCGCGCGAACTGGCTGCGCATGCCGCCGCTGCTGCTGGCGCGCCACCTGTTCCACAAGGCCTTCATTTCCCCGAAACCTGGCTGACTGTCCTGATCAGGGCCGCAAATAAAAAATGCCGTTCAGTCAGACTGAACGGCATTGAGTGATTGAGCTAGTCAACCAACGCTGCTTTCGCAGCGGTTTTTTTTATGCTTTTTTGCCGCGGCGGGTGAATGCAACACCAGCCAGTGCCAGGCCGAACAGTGCCAGGCTTGCTGGCTCTGGTACAGGTACTGGCTCGAACGAAGCGTTACCCGAACCGTCGATGGTGATGTCGGTGGTGGTAGCGAACGGGCTGCCGGCTGGGATGCCTTCGATCAGGCTGTTCACGCCGTTGATGTCGGTGCGTGCGCTGCCGCTGGCGAATGCTTCGCCGCCGAAGAAGCCATTCATTGCCATTGCGCTGGCGATGACGTCGAAGTCACCGTTTGCCAGGCCGTCAGCGATGTGGAAGCCGCCGGTCACCAGGGTGCCGCGCAGGACTTCGATATCGTCCGACAGGCCGCCGGTGCGGACAACGGTTTCGTTAATGCCATTCGGGCTTGGGTCGGTCAGCGCCGAATCGAACTCAGGGTCGAGGTAGACCGAGTAGTTAAACGCGGTGAAGGTACCGTCGATGGTGCCCAGGCCGCCTGGAGCCGTGTTGCCGGCAGCGGTGAACACGAAGTACATCTGGTAGCTGTTGCCCAGGCCGGTACGTGCAACCGGGCTACCGCCCAGGTCGGTACGGAAGGTGCCGAAGAAGCCGCCGCCGGTTTCGGTGAACGATGCGCTGAACGGGCTGGTGCTGACCTGGTCTACTTCAGCGCGATAGCTGAAATCGATGAACTTCGCGGTGCAGGTGCCACCGTTGCAACCTTCCAGGCCAACAGCGCTTGGGTTGATGGTGAAGGTGGTCTCGCTGAACGCCAGGCCTGGTACGTGGTCAGCCATTGCTACCGAGCTCGACAGTGCCAGAACTGCGCCGGCGACCAGCTTGCCGATTTTGTTGAATTTGATCATTTGTGGCTCCGATTACTTTATTAGGTTATGTCGCTGGAATCTTAAAATTCTTGCTTGCCAACCTGTATAAGCAGTAACCGTGCCAGCTCTTCCCAATCTGTTTAACTTCAATGACTTACATGATCTAGCGCAAGTCCATGTCACTGAATGGATGAGCGGCTGTAAAGTAAACCGACAGTGCGCCAGCACACTTAAGCGGCGGGTTGGTCAGGCTGGCCGGGTGTTGTCTTATGCATCAGGTTTGCCAGTTCTGGACGGGTCGAACGCGCCACCGCCGTTTTGCCCTGTCCCAGGCGTCCCATAAAGACCGGGAATCCCGGCTGTTTGCCCAGCAGCTTGTCAAACTGGCCCGCCAGGCCCACCGCCATCTCCTTCAGTTTGCCGGTGTCGGTGAAATGGCGGCCGTTGCGGACATAGGAAGAAAAGATCAGCGGCGTCATTTCTGGCTGCATCACCAGGCCCAGCTGGGTGAGCGTGAGCCAGAAGCGCTGCATGGCGCGGCCGGCGGCGACGTAGTCGGCCACCGATGCCGGCTGTACCTTGGCGCGGATCACGAAGTGGGCCGCGCAGGCCAGGCCCGGGACCAGGTCCATCTGCAGGCGCGGCGCCCAGGTTCCCATCAGGGTATTCATGCGCTTGAGGCGGTCCCAGCTGACCATAGCCCATTTCATCAGGTGGATCGTCATGTTGTCGACGCCCAGCGCCTGGTCGGGCACGCCCCACTCGGAGGTGACCTTGCCCCACTTGATGATGCGCTTGTGGACCTTGTACGCTTCCGGCATCAGGAGGCGCAGGCGGGCGTTGTTGTACATCAGCCGGGCCGCGTCCATGCGCGCGCCGCCCTCGATCCACTGGACCTGGTAGCCGGCGCCGACGGCCTGCTCGAGCGCCTGCTTTTCCGCCGCAGTCAGCGCGCGCCGGCTCATCGGGCGGCGCTGCACGCTGCGCACCTCGATGGCGGCAATCAAGGGGTCGGGCGCCAGCCCGGGCTGCGCGGTAAAGCGCACGTCGAACACCGGGTCCTTGTCGCTGCAGCCTTCGCAGCGGCGCACGTCGGTAGCCAGGCCATGCGCGGTGGCCGCGATGGCCATGGTCTCGAGCATGGCACCGATGGCGATCTGGCTCGGCCAGCCTTCCAGGTCGTACACGCAATGGTCGCTGGTGTCGCTGCAGTGCACCCGCACCCGCGAACCGTCAAGGATTTCGAAGCGCCACGGCTGGTCATTGTCGCCGCTGGGCGCCCATTTGGCTTTTTCGAGGATGGCGACGATGCGGTCTCGTCCGGCGCTGGTGTGCTCTGGGGTCATGGTGGGTTCCGGCTAGTGATGGGCGGCCTGGCGCGCGCTGGCGGCGGCGCTCTCGCGCAGCAGGCTGTCCAGGTGGCGGCGGCCAATGGCGATGGCGAGGCGCTGGATCGGGTTCTTGTTGCCGCCAGGGCGCCAGGTATGGGCCAGCTTGTTGCGGTAGGGATCGAACTGCAGGCCGTGCGGCGCGGCCAGCACCTTGCCGCGCTTGAGCAGGATTTTCAGGGCCTGGGTGGCGGCGATGCCGGCGCACATCTGCACCGACATGATGGTGGACGGCCCCCGGCGCTCGGCGAAATTGACCGCCGACGGATCGACCAGGTAGGCGCGATGCAGTCCGGCCGGCGACAGCCCGACCAGGAAGCGGATGGCCTTTTCGTTTTCCGGCAGCTCGCCCCACTGGAAATATTCCTCGAACGTCATCTGGCCGGGCAAAAAGTTCAGCACCGCCGCGCCCATGCCCAGCGGCGCCACCGTGGTGGACGGGATGCGGCGCTCGGCGCAGGCGGCGAACGTTTTCTGGCGGATATCGAACACGAAGAAGTCGAGGCCGTCGACATACAGGTCGATCCCGTCGAGGAAGGCCGGCAGGCTGGCCGCATCTACGCCTTGGGGAAAGATTTTGATGTTGGCTTCGGGATTGATGTCGCGCACCATGTCGGCGATCACCTCGACCTTGGGCTTGCCGCGGGTCGACATCATGGCGCCGACCTGGCGGTTGAAATTGGCGATGTCGTAGGTGTCGAAGTCGGCCAGGTGAAAGTTGCCGACCCCGAGGCGCGCCAGGGTGACGGCGTAGATGCCGCCGACGCCGCCCATGCCGGCGATGGCCACCCGCGCGCCGCGCAGCTTTTCCTGCTCCTCCCGCGTGACCCAGCCGATGTTGCGCGAGAAAGCTTCAGAATAGGAAAAGGGATTGATCATGACGAAAAGCCCCTGAAGGGCGAGTTTGTTCAGAAGGAACTACAGCGAACGTAGTTTAGCCGATGTTGAACAGGCGGTTGGCAATACCGATTTCTTCCCGCTTGGAGAAGAAATAGGGATACAGGGAACGCTCGTTGCCGGGGTTGTCGCTGGTGCCGCCGAGCCGGTCGATTTCATTGCCCATGTGTTCCAGGCTGAGCCACAGCAAATAGGCCGGGGCGTCGACGCGCGGATTGCTGCGCACTTCGGTCAGGGTCTTAAAGCCGAGCATGTGCTCGTAGTAACGGCGGTGACGCGGATTAATTTCAATAAACGCATCGGTGCACTGGTACAGATGGTGCGCGTAAATGTAGAGAATGTGAAACAGCGAGCCAAGCGCCATTTTCGACCGCACGGTGGGGTCGAAGGCCAGCTTGCTGATCTCGCAGACCTTGGCGCCGCGCTGGCGGAACAGGTCGATCTGGTCCTTGAACACTTCGTCGGCCAGGATGCCGATCGACGAGTCGATGCCGAGCGTAACCGTACCGATGACGGCGCCCTTGTCGGAAGCTGACAGCGTGATCCGGTTCGGATTATCGTCAACGCGATGGCTTCCTGCATAGCCACGCCACGCATACATCTTATTGATGAGCATGCTAGCGTGATTTCGGCCTTCTTCAGTATCTGCGACGCGGATACCGAAGGCTCTTTCGTTGATCGTCATCTCACTGATGGTATCAGATGATTCTGAACGTGTCCCGCTGAGCTCGCTATCGTGCGCGCTCCCCGGCCCTTCGGAATCGAACCCAATTGTTACCACTTCATCAAGGATCTTTTCCATCAGGTCTACTCCAGGGTTGTTACTTGCGCGCCAAAAAAAACAGGCTTAACTGAACAATATCCTATCACCGACTTCACAATGCTGCAAAAATATTAATTCTCTATCGCATCGTTTGTTGCATTTCTTACAGTGGTCGCAACGACGGGATGTCGCCGTCATCGCGCCACCAGGCGTTACATGTCGTTACAAAGTTTGCTGTAGCGCGCGCGCCTCATCCATCTTCTGGAAGCCTTTCGAGGCCATGACTTTCTCTAGTTCCTTGCGCGCCGCGGCCTTGTCGCCCGACTTGGCCAGCGCCTGCGCCAGATGGAAGCGGATGTTGGCGTCGTTGGGCGACTTATCCACCGCCGTCTGCAGGTAGCCCAGGCCGCGCTTGGGGTTGCCCTGCTCGACCAGGATCGTGCCCAGCGTGTCGAGGATGGCCGGACTATCGGCGGCGCCGGCCAGCGCCTGCTCAGCCGTCTTGAGCGCGCGCGGGTCCTTGACCTGCTGGTAGGCCCAGGCAAGGTTGTTCAGCAGGATCGGGTTATTCGGCGCTTTTTTCAGCATCGGCTCGAGCTGGGCAATCGCTTCCGTGTACTGCTTGTTGGCCAGCAGCGTGTCGGCGTGATACATGGCCAGCATGGCGTCGTTCGGCGCCTGTTTCAGCCACTGCGCAAGGCGTGCGTCTGCTTCCTTGGCCTTGCCGGAGCGCGCCAGGGCACTGTGCAGCTTGGTTTTGGCCAGCGTGTGCTTGTCGGCCAGCGCGACCGCCTGCTCGTACGGACGCACCGCCAGCGCATCCTTGCCCTGCGACTGCAGCACGCTGCCTTCCAGTACGAAGCCGACCGCGTCTTTCGGGCGCTGCTTCTGGATCTGGCGGGCAATCGCCATCGCATCGTCGAATTTACCGTTGCGCACTGACAGCTCGGCCTGGGCCAGCTGGGCGTCGAGGAAATTCGGGTCCAGCGCGAGCGCTTTCCTCAGGTCGTCCGCGGCGGCGTTCGGGTTGTTCAGCGCCATGTGCACCGACGCCAGGCGCATCTGGGCCTGCGGCGATTTCGGCGTCATGCCGGTCAGCTTGCTGTACGACTCCAGCGCGCCCTCACGGTCGCCGTTGGCCATCTGCGCCTGGCCAAGCAGGTCCAGCAGCTCAGGATTCTTCGGGTGCGCTACCTGGAACTTGCGCGCCAGGGAGAGCGCCTTGTCCTTGGCGCCAGTCCGCAGGTAATGGCTGCCCAGCAAGAGAGCCGGGATGACCTCGTCCGGGTTTTCCGCCAGCGCCTTCTCGCGCCACTGCGTCACTTCGGCCGTCTTGCCCTGCAGCTGGGCCAGTTCGGCCAGGCCCGACATCGCCTCGACGCTCTTGTTGTTTTTCTCCAGGAAGGCGGTCAGTTGTTTTTTCGCCATCTCCGGCTTGTTTTCCTTCATTTCCAGCTGGGCCAGGTTGGCCGCCGCCGGGAAATAGCTAGGCTGCAAGGCCAGCGCTTTCTCGAAGCTGGCGCGGGCATTGGCGCTGTCGCCCTTGCTCAAGTACACGCCGCCCTTCAGGTTGTGAACCACCGGGTCTTTCGGCTGCTGCGCCTCCATCGCGCTGGCGGCGGCCAGCGCCTTGTCGTAATGCTTCAGGCGCATCTCGGTCAGCACCAGCATGGTGCCGGCCTTGGTCGATTTGTTGTCGAGACGGGTGGATTCTTCCAGCTCGGCGATGGCGCGGGCGTCATCGCCCTGGGCCAGCTTGCTCATTGCCAGCGAGGTACGCACCGCGGCCGCCTTCGGCGCCATCTTTGCCGCGCGCTCCAGGTAATCGGTGGCCTTGCCGAAGTCACGCGCATGCATCGACAGCTCGCCTGCCAGCGCCAGCACCTGCGGGTCCTTGTCGGCTTCGGGCATGATCGGCGCCAGCACCGCCTGCGCCTCGGTGATATTGCCCAGCTTGATCAAGGTAGCGACCAGCAATTTGCGGGCGTAGCTGTTGCCTGGCACGGTTTCAATGTATTTTTTCAGGTGCTGCTCGGCCTGGGGCATCGAGTCGAGCGCATGCTCGACCGAGCCTGCCAGCAGCACGCTTGGCATATGGTCCGGGGCGACCCGCAGGACTTTTTGCAGCGACTCCTTGGCCGCCGCGTGCTTGCCCTGGGTATGGTCGAGCAAGGCCTGGGTGTAGAACACCATCAGGCTGCCAGGGGTGGCCTTGTTGGCCGCGTTGATGTCGGCCTGCGCCGCTTCGAACTTGCCGGTGGCGATTTCGATGTACGCCTTTTCGATATTGGCGCCGCGATGGCCGGGCTTGACCTTCAATGCCTGGTCGTAAGCGGCCAGCGCCTCGTCGGCCTTGCCCTCGGCGCGCAGCAGGCCGCCTTTGAACATCCACACGGCCGGGTCGTTCGGGGTTTCGGTGGCGGCCTGTTCCGCCAGGCGCTTGGCGCCATCGAAGTCTTGCTGCATCAGGGCATGGCGCGCCAGGCCGATCAGGCCCGCGCCCAGCTTCGGGTTCACCTGCAGGGCCTGCTCATAGGACTGCTTGGCCAGGTCGCCCTGCCCAAGGCCCAGGTGGGCGTCGCCGCGCAGCGCCAGCAAGTCGGCCTTGCCTGCCGAGGTAGCGGCAGTCTCGTCCAGCACTTTCTGGAACTGGCCTTGCGCCAGCAAGGCATTCGCCAGGCCAGGCACCGTCTTGTCCGGCCCTGCGCCCAGCTCGGCGGCCTTACGGAATTCTTTTTCGGCCGACACGGAGTCGCCGGTATCGTTGTACAAGGCGCCGAGGGTCAGGCGCGCTTCCACGTCGGATGGGTTTTTCAGCAGTGCATTCTTGAGCTGGATGACGGCGGACTTGGTGTCGCCTTTCTGGATGAACTGCTTCGCTTCGGCAACGAGGGCCTCCGAGCTTTCAGTCTTGCTGCAACCTGCCAGGCCGCCCATCAACAAAACGGCCGAGGCCATCGTTGCGCCGACGAGTTTCTTGCTCTTTGTGTTTCGCATGGCTTACCTTGTAACAACTAAATGAATGGAATAACCGTCTGGCAGACAGGCTGCCGTGCACGATAGAAAGATTCCTTCATTCTATATCGAGATAACAACAAAACAACAAGAAACGTTGTACCGCGCGAACTGTTGAGGCAACGCGCGGACACAATTCATACCTCAAAGAAACATACTAAGGAAAATACCCCATCGCGTCATGATGTTCAACATGCGGCACGGGATTCGGTACCTAACAGCAACACCCTGGCCTAGTCGCGCTGCAGCGTGATGTTGCGCTGCGCCTCCAGCGCGTCCGACGGCCAGCTGCTTTTAATATAGGCGAGCACCGCCACGATGTCTTCATCCTTCAGCAGTCCGGCATAGGCGGGCATGTCGCTTTGGTAGCCTTCCGGCGCGGTCTTGCCCGGCACCAGCCCGTGTTTGACGATATCGACCAGCACCTGGTCAGGGTGGTGCCAGGTATGGCCGTTGACATCGTGCGGCGGCGCCGGCAGGCGGCCGTTGGGCAGGCGCTGACGCCAGTTTGCCTGGCCCTCGAGCTTGGCCCCATGACAGGAGGCGCAGTTTTGGTCGTACACGATCCTGCCGCGCGCCACCTGGGCTGCGTCGGAGGGCGAAATGAACCCGGGGACAGCGGGCGTAGCTGGCTGCGTGAACCACACGGCGGCGACGGCGGCAGTGACGGCGGCCGCGGCGGCGATGAGCAGGAAGGTTTTATTCATTTGGAAGCCTCGTCAGACGGTTGTCCAGTTGGAAAAATTTCGGGTAGGCACCAACGGAACAAGCCTTTATCAAAAACTGTATATCATTCGTTATTAAATGCAAACACGCAAGTCACCGACCGCCCCTTTATTGACCGGCGCCGGCGGCCGGCATGTCAATCGATTGTTTATATTTAACAACTATATTGCGTTCTTTTCAGATAAACTTTTAGCCTGCCCCACGCTAGTACCCACATGTCGAAACAGTTAAAACTCAGCTTTCTTCGCGCCGCACGCACCTTCGGCGTCTTTAAGCTATTCCGTTACCTGACCCAGTCGCAACTGCGCATTCTCTGCTACCACGGCGGCGCGATCGGCGACGAAAGCGAGTACAACGGAAAACTGTTCTTCTCCAGGCAAACCTTCGAACAACGGATGAAATGGCTGCGGGAAAAAGGCTTCAATGTGGTATCGCTCGATGAAGCCGTCGAAAGCGCCGGCGGAAAGCGCCCGGCGCCGCCGCTGGCGACGGTCATCACCTTCGACGACGGCTGGTACTCGACGCGCAGCGAACTGCTGCCGGTGCTCGACAAGCTGGAGATGCCCTCCACGCTCTACCTGTGCACCAGCCACGTGCTGGAAGGCACGCCGGTTGCCACCGTCACCACGCGCTACATCATCTGGAAGTCGCCGCTCAAGAGTGTCGCGCTGAGCGGCTATACCCCGGCGATTGACGGGCAATATGATTTGTCGAGCGGCGCCGGGCGCGAGGAACTTGCGAAGAAGGTCGCGGCATGGATCGAAGGATTCGGCGCCGACAACACCGCGGCGGTCGACGCGCTGGAACGGTTTGCCAAAGACCTGGCGGTGCCCGCCGGCGAGCTGCAGCTGGGAACGCGGCGCTTCCAGTACATGACCGGCGACGAACTGCGCGAACTGCCGGCCCAGCGTTGCGCCGTCGAGCTGCACGGCCACGTCCACCACTACCCGGTAGGCGACCCGGCGGCGCTGAAGGACGATTTGCGCCAATGTTCGGGCGCGATTCAAAGCCTGGGCTTGCCGGTGCCGAAGCACTACTGCTACCCGAGCGGCAGCTTCGACGCCGATGCCGCAGGCACCTTGGGTGAGCTGGGCGTGGTCTCCGCGACGACCTGCATCCCCGGATTGATTTCCAAAGCCGAGAATGAACAGGTGTACTTCCTGCCGCGCTTCCTCGATGGCCGCGACGTGGAAATGCTGGAGTTCGAGGCGGAAATGAGCGGTTTTTCCGAATTCCTGCGCCGCGTCACGGGCCGCGCCGCCAGCCCGGCTTAGGCCACCGCAACCTGCGGCTGCCTTGCAGCCCACGCAATCATCTGCTTCTTTCCCCAGATAAGCATGTATGTCTTGGGCACATACTTGCCTTCCGCATGCAGCCTGCGGCGGGTAGGCGACGTGGCCAGCGCATCGATGGCAGCCTGACCGGCTTCTTCGACGAACATCACGTGGCCGCCGTGCTTCAAGGGCGTCTGGCTGAAATAGGCCACGCGCGGGCTGATCACCGTGACTGCGGGATCGTAGAACCAGCTGCCGGCGATGATGCCGCGCACGGCTGGGAACAAGTCGAACAGCGCGATACAGCCGCGGTAGCAATCCTCCCTGCCCTTCTCGTCGAGCAAGTCCAGCATGAACTCATGCGCATGGACCTGGAAGAACGGGCGGAAGCCGCCCAGCCCGAGCATGGTCAGCATGCGGCGCGGCACATCGGCCAGTCCGCCCTTGAGCATGTAGGAACGGGGCACACCGCAACGCGGGTCGACCAGCTGGGCGCCGGCGGCGTACAGGCGGAAGCTGACGATGCCGAACTCTTTTTGGAATAAATCGTTATCGAGGCACAGCCATTCAGCATGCAGGTCGGAATTGGACACGACCCGACCAAGCTCGCGCGTGTGCGCGGCGGCGATCACTGGCGGCAGGCGCCCCAGTTCAGCGGAGCCAAGCGCGTTGATGGCGCCCTGGGCGAGCGCCGCCCGCAGGAAAGCGCGCACGCCGATCTCACCGGCGCTCGCCGCAACCTGCTTGACGATGTTGCGCGCTTCGACAGGCACGACCTTGTAGTGGTCGAAGTCACCCACCCGCGATGCCGCAGCGAGGAAGGAGTCGACCGAGACGCCATCCGGCAGCTTGCCCACGGCACCCAGTGCGGAGGCGCGCGTTACCAAGGCCTGTTCTTGAATGGCATGCAAATTCATTTGGTCACTATCCCTGTTGCCGTACGTTTGCTTTAACAATACGTCAATAATAATGCCTAGCGAAAATTAGTGTCGCCACGCCGGGAGAAAGTGCCGTCAGGCTTTTCGTGACAGGAAAAGATGCTGGAGATGGTGCGGCTGGCGGGGATCGAACCCACGACCCTTGGCTTCGGAGGCCAATACTCTATCCACTGAGCTACAGCCGCGTAGGGGAATTTCTGAAGTGAGGCGAAGGATACAGTTTTTCCAACCTGCCGTCCATGGAAACTGTCGTGCTGGCCCTTGATTTCCGTTCCAAAGCACGTGCTTTACGTCTATAATCGCGGGTTTGGCGGGCTTTTTCGCCTTGCAGGTTTGAAAATTGCTTTAAGGACATCATGAGCGACGCACACAACGAACACCACTCCCCTATCCGGACCCCTGGCCAGCTTGCAGCTGCTGTCGCTGCTTTCTTCCTGGTTACTGTCATCGGCATCATCCTGCTGGTGTCGTTCGTCACCACTGGCACGCTGGAAGGCGCCGGCACCGACAGCCAGAGCCCTGAAGCAGTTGCAGCCCGCCTCGCGCCTGTCGCCGACGAAGGCTTCACCCTGAAAGACGTCAACGCACCGAAAGTACTGCTCGCTGGCGACGCTGTCTACACCGCTAACTGCGCAGCCTGCCACACCAGCGGCGCTGCCGGCGCTCCTAAGCTGGGCGACGCAGGCGGCTGGGGCGCACGTATCGCCCAAGGCTATGACACCCTGGTCAAGCACGCCATCGAAGGTATCCGCGCAATGCCAGCCAAAGGCGGCAACCCTGACCTGGATGACGTAGAAGTTGCCCGCGCTGTTGTCTACATGGCTAACCAGAGCGGCGCATCGTTCAAGGAACCTGCAGCACCAGCGGCGGCTCCAGCAGCGGCGACGGCTGAAGCGGCTCCTGCGGCAGCGGCTCCTGCCGCTGCACCAGCGGCTGTTCCAGCTGAAGCACAGGCACCGGTTGTCGCTCCTGCGGCAGTTGCAGCAGCGGCCGCACCAGGCAAGCTGTCGGGTGACGTCGGCAAGAGCATCTACAACGCTTCGTGCGCAGCATGCCACGGCGCCGGTATCGCAGGCGCGCCTAAGCTGGGCGACAAGGCCAATTGGGCCGCACGCATCAAGCAGGGCGACGCAGTGCTGTACGAGCACGCGATCAAGGGCTTCCAGGGCAAAGCAGGCATGATGCCTCCTAAAGGCGGTTCGACCGCTTCGGATGCTGAAGTCAAGGCAGCCGTTGATTACATGGTTGCTTCGTCCAAGTAAGACGATTCAGGCTTGATGAAAACCGCCCTCGCAGGGCGGTTTTTTTTGGCCTGTACCAGGTTGATTCGGCGGATGCGCTGCGCTTATCCGCCCTACCGGACTTCCAAACGGCGCGCATAAAAAAGCCGCTTCGGTCAGAAGCGGCTTTTGCTTTTCAGCGGGCGATTACCAGATGGTGACGCGGTCTTTCGGCGCCAGGTACATCTTGTCGCCTTCCTTGACGTCGAACGCTTCGTAGAAGCCCTGCTGGTTGCGCATCGTGCCGTTGGCGCGGAACTGGCCTGGCGAGTGCGGGTCAGTCTTTACCTGGACGATCTGCGCGGCTTCGCGCATCTTCATGCGCCATACCTGGCCAAAGCCCATGTAGAAGCGCTGGTCGCCAGTCAGGCCGTCAATCACAGGCGCAGGCTTGCCGCCCAGGGACAGCTTGTAGGCCTTGTAGGCGATCGCCACGCCCGAGTTGTCGCCGATGTTCTCGCCGAGGGTAAGGGCACCGTTGACGTTATAGCCAGGCAGCGGGCTGAAGGCGTTGTACTGCTTGACCAGCGCGTCGGCCTTGGCCTGGAACTTGGCGCGGTCTTCGGCCGTCCACCAGTCGCGCAGGTTGCCGTCGCCGTCGGACTGGCTGCCCTTGTCGTCGAAGCCGTGGCTGATTTCGTGGCCGATCACCGCGCCAATTGCGCCATAGTTGACCGCGTCGTCAGCGCGCATGTCGAAGAACGGCGGCTGCAGGATCGATGCAGGGAACACGATCTCGTTCATCGTCGAGCTGTAGTACGCGTTCACCGTCTGCGGCGTCATGCCCCACTCGCTGCGGTCGATCGGCTTGCCCAGCTTGTTGATGTTGCGCTTGTAGCCGAAGGTACGGGCGCGCATCACGTTGCCAACCAGGTCGTTGCGGTCGATGCTGAGGGTGGAGTAGTCGCGCCATTTGTCCGGGTAGCCGATCTTCGGCGTGAACTTGGCCAGCTTGGCTTGCGCTTCCTTCTTGGTCTCAGGTCCCATCCAGTCGAGCGTGTCGATGCTCTGGCGGTAGGCTTCCAGCAGGTTCTTGACCAGCACGCCCATGCGCTCCTTGCGCTCGGCCGGGAAGTGCTGGCTGACATACAGCTTGCCGACCGCTTCGCCCAGCGCGCTTTCCACTGTCGATACGCCGATCTTCCAGCGCGGGCGGTTCTCCGTCACGCCGGTCAGCGTGGTGCCGTAAAACGCGAAGTCCGCATCGACGAACGGCTTGGACAGGTATTCGGAGTAGCTGCGCAGCAGCTGGTATTCGAAGTACGACTTCAGGGTCGCCAGGTCGGTCCTGGCCAGGATGTCGTTAAAACCTTTCAGGTAGCTTGGCTGGTTGACGATCACGTAGTCGACCTTGTTGGCGATGCCGGCCGAGGCCAGCGCGGCCTTCCAGTCATAGCCAGGGGTCAGCTCGGCCAGCTTGGCGATTTCTACCTTATTGTAGCGCTTGACCGGGTCGCGGTTATCGACCTTGGTCCATTGTACTTCAGCGAGCTGGGTCTCGAAGTCGAGGATCGCTTTCGCGGCAGCGGCGGCGTTCTTCTCGCCTGCCATCGCCAGCGTCTTCTCGACGTGCTTTTCGTAGGCGGCGCGGGTCTTGGCCAGCTTCTCGTCGTCCTTCTTCAGGTAGTAGTCGCGGTCAGGCATACCAAGGCCGCTCTGGGTGACGTAGGCGGCGTAGCGGGTCGATTCGCGCGCGTCCTGGCCGACATAGATGCCGTATGGGACAGGCACGCCGATTTGCGACAGGTGGGCGATCATCGCCGGCACTGCCTTCTTGTCACGCATGCCGCGGATGCGCTGCAGCTCGCCGGTCAGCGGCTTGTAGCCGAGCTTTTCCAGGCGCGCTTCGTCCATGAAGCTGGCGTACATGTCGCCGATCTTGCGGGTTTCCGAACCTGCCTTGGCGCCCTTGTCCTTTTGCGCGGCTTCGATCAGCGCCAGCAGCTGCGGCTGGGTGTCGTCGCGCAGCTTGGCGAAGCTGCCCCAGCTCGATTTGTCGGCGGGGATCTCGGTCGCCTTCAGCCACTTGCCGTTCAGGTGCACGAAGAAGTCGTCCTGCGCGCGCACGGTCGGGTCGATGTACTGCACGTCGATGCCCGAAATCGGGCCGGCAGGCTTGGCCACGTCGCCCGCGTTGGCAAAGGCGGCGATGAGGCTCAGGGACAGGGTTGTCAGCAAATGTCGTTTCACAGGATTGTCCTTATGGGTCTGGATAAAAAGGCTCGTGGCCATTTGGTGCGTCTCGGGCGAGGGTCTCCACCTGCCCGCTTTACTACAATTTCATCTCAAGCTTAACACTCACGCTCGGGTAGCTGCGAGCGGCCGTGAAGGAGGTCTGCGACAGGCCGCCGGTGTGGACGATGCGGCCGCTGTCGTAGTCTTCGCCAAGCAGGTTGCTGCCCGAGACGCGCAGGTGCAGGTCAGGGGTGAACTTCCACAAGCCGTACAGGTCCAGCTGGCGTTTCGGGCCAGTGCTTACGCGCTCGGTCAGGCTGGTCTGCACTTCGATCGCGGGCGTCCAGTTAAAGCCGCCGCCAAGGGTCAGCGGCACCGCCTTGAGGCGGTAGTCGAAGCCGATGTTGGCGGTTTGCTTTGCCTGCTGGTCGAGCCGGTTGTCCGGGCCCGGAATGCCTTCGACATCCGACCAGAAGCGGCTGTAGTTGGCGCGGAAGTCGACGTCTGGCGCATCGGTCATCAATTCGGCCAGCTGGAACTTGGCCTCCAGTTCGATGCCGCTGGTGCGCGCGCTGCCGATGTTGGCCGGGCTCGATACCCAGCGCCCGTTGCGCAGGCTGATCTCGCGGCGCATCAGGTTGTCGATGTTGCGCACGAAGCCGCTGGCCGAGATGATGCCGTTGCGGCCCAGGTAGTGCTCATACGCGATGTCGATGCCCTTGGCCAGTTCCGGTTTCAGGTCCGGGTTGCCGATGCGGTCGGGGCGGGTGGCGCTGTTCAGGCGCGAGAACGACGGCGCTGCGATCAGGTCATTCAGGTCGGGCGACTTGTAGCTGTGCGTGTAGCTGGCGCGGATCTGGTCCTTTTCGAAACCGGGAATGCGCCAGACCGTGTGCAGCACCGGGCTGAACACGCTGGTGTTGTTCTCGACGTCCGCGCCGGCACGCGTGCTTTCGGTGCGGATGCCTTCCCAGCGCAGGCCAAAGTAGGCCGACCAGGTTTTGCTGATGTCCCACTCGTCCTGCACGAAGGCGGCCAGGCGGCGGGTGTCGGCCGACAGGTCGGAACCGGAGTCCTCGAACTGCGGCAGGCCGTTGTCGAGCGATACCCGGGTGGTGCTGCGGCTGCCCGTTTCGATGTCCCAGCCTGCGGCGAGCGTGTGCCCGGTGCCTACCCGCTTGGTGTACTTGCCGCCGAAGCTGAAGCTGGTGCTGCGCGATTCGTCGCCGTCGAAGAAGCGGTCGGTCAGCGCGCCGTCGGCGTTGTAGTGGTAACGCTCGGAGTCGCTTTCGCTGCGCCCGCCGCCAAGGCCGAACTTGACGTCCGCCTTGCCGCCGCCTTCAAAGCGGTGGACCCAGTTACCGAAGCCGCGCGTGAAGGTCGAGGTGGAGTCGGACGTGCCTTGCGACAGCGCATATTCCGGCGCAATCAGGCCGACACGCTGCGCCAACACGCTGTCGGTGGTGCCCACGCTCTTGGCGTGCATCAGGAACTGCTGGTAGGTCAGCGTATCGCCGTTTTCAAATTTGTACGACACGCGCGGGCCCAGGTGCACCCGGGTCGAGCGGCGCTCGCCCCTGCCGAAGATTTCCTGCTCCTTCTGGATCTCGCCGCTATCGAGGATGTCCTGGTCGAAGGAATAGCTCTCATCGCGCTCGCGGCGCACGCCGACCGAGCCATTGAGCAGCCATGTCAGCGCGCCCTGCTTGCCCGGCACCGTCAGCGATACGTCGGGGCTGTGCAGGCCATTTTCGATGCTGTCGGTGACGCGCAGCTGGATGTCTTTTTGCTGGTAGCCCTCGCGCAGCACGATGTTGATGGTGCCGGCGATGGCGCGGGTGGAGAATTCGGCCACCGGGCCGTGCATCACTTCAATGCGCTCGACCTGGTCGGGCGCCAGCGATTCCAGCGAAAAGCCCGGAGGCGGACGCTCGCCGTTGACCAGCATCTGGGTGTAGCCGTTGCCAAGCCCGCGCATGCGCACGCCGCCTCCGCCCCGGCCCGGCGCGCCGCCCATCGTCACGCCCGGCAGGCGCTTGAGGATTTCGCCCACATTGCTGTCGCCGTTGCGGTCGAGTTCTTCACGGCCGAAGATCATCTTCGCCGCGGTGGCATTGCGGCGTGCTTCGGTATCGTTGGCGCGGGTGCCGGTAACCGTCACCTGCTGCAGCTTGTTCTCTGCCGCGGGGGCCGGCGGGGTGGCTGGCGTGGTGTCGGGCGCCGGCTGGGCGGCGGCGGGCTCGCTTGCCACCTGCGCCGCAGCGTAGCCGCTGGCGCCGTTCAGCAGGGCCGCGCACGCGAGGGGGATTATTTTTTTCATTGGGCCATTCAAATTTTTACCGCAAGCGGAGGTGGAGCATGCCGCTCAACACGGGGATGGGGGATGATGGCATTCTAGCTTCTGTTACCTCCCCGCAAATGCGCGGAAGCCGTTTTTTACTTTTCGATACAGAACGACACAATGTATGCATGCCATAGGGCGCCGTTGCTTGCGCGGTGGGTGCGCGCAGGTGGCAATCGGGTTTATACTGGTCCGTGCGCGAACTCAGCGCAAACACATTGAATATCTAGCATCGGTCAGGTGATCTCATGGGCTCAACACTTAAAAATACCAGCCTTGTCGGCCTGGGCGTCATCGCCGGCGTCGCAGTGTCGATGCAGTTCTCCGCGCTTGCCCAGCGCCCGGTCAATCCGGGCATGCCGCTTGAAGAGCTGCGCCAGCTGGCCGACGTCTATGGCCTGATCAAAAGCGATTACGTCGAGCCGGTGCAGGACAAAAAACTGCTGACCGACGCCATCTCCGGCATGGTCGCTTCGCTCGACCCCCATTCGGCCTACCTCGACAAAAAAGCCTTCCGCGAACTGCGCGAAGGCACCGAGGGAAAATTCGTCGGCCTCGGCATCGAGATCGCCGAAAGCGAGGAAGGCTATATCCGCATCGTCTCGCCGATCGAGGACTCGCCGGCCTACCGCGCCGGCATCAAGGCGGGCGACCTGATCACCCGCATCAATTCCGTGCCGATCCAGGGCCTGGCGATCGATGAGGCGATCAAGAAGATGCGCGGCGAGCCGAAGACCAAGGTCAACCTGACCATCTTGCGCAAGGACGCGCCGCAGCCGCTGACCTTTACCATCACGCGCGAAGAGATCGTGCAAAAGAGCGTCAAGGGCAAGATCGTCGAGCCGGGCTACGCATGGCTGCGCATCTCGCAGTTCCAGGAGCCGACCGTGGACGACATGGCGGCCAAAATCAAGGACCTGTACAAGCAGGACCCGAACCTGAAAGGCCTGGTGCTCGACCTGCGCAATGACCCGGGCGGCCTACTGCAAGGCGCGATCGGCGTGTCTGCGGCATTCCTGCCGAAGGATGCCGAAATCGTTTCGACCAATGGCCAGCTGCCCGACTCGAAGCAGAGCTTCTACGGCCGCGCCGAGTACTATTCGCTGAGCGACAACGACGCGCTCGCGCGCCTGCCGCTGGCCGTCAAGAACGTACCGCTGGTGGTGCTGGTCAATACCGGTTCGGCGTCGGCGTCGGAAATCGTGGCTGGGGCGCTGCAGGACTACAAGCGCGCCATCGTGATGGGCAGCCAGACCTTCGGCAAGGGCTCGGTGCAGACCGTGCGCCCGCTGACCAACGACACCGCCGTCAAGCTGACCACGGCGCGCTACTACACGCCGAAAGGCCGCTCGATCCAGGCCAAGGGCATCATGCCTGACCTGCTGGTGGACGAACATGCCGATGGCGATGGCCTGAACGGCCTGCGCATGCGCGAGGCGGACCTGGAAAAGCACCTGTCGAACGACCGCGACGAGGAAGCCGCCAGCGCGCGCAACGATGAGATGGAAGAGCAGATGCGCATCATCGCCATGGAGCGCAAGCGCGGCCCGCTGGAATATGGCAGTACTGAAGACTTCCAGCTGAAGCAGGCCCTGAACCACCTGAAAGGCCAGCCAGTCCAGCTGTCCAAAACCCAGACCAGGACCACCGTCGCCCAGCGCTCTGCCAAGCCTGCCGCGCCGCTGAAGCCTTAAGCCTCAAGCTGGAACGGGGCTCAGCCGCCCCGCATCCACTGGTCGACCTGCTTGAGCGGCAGGTCGATGCGGGCGCAGCCAATCTGGTCCGGCCGCACATTCAGTTCGATCATCTTCGGGCCATCGATGGCGATGGCCACATCCACTCCAGCCACGTTCACATGCGGGAAAGCCTGCATGGCGCGCGCCGCCACATCCTGGCATTCGCGCCAGAACGGCAGCTGCACGCCGGCGATGCGGCCGCCGGTATCCGGGTGGCTGTCCATCGTCTGCAAGGGGTTCTTGGCGTTGGCCGCGTAGCGCAGCACGCCGGTTTTCAGGTCCACCGGACAGAACACCCCGCCGCTGCTGGTATTGTCGACCAGGCTGCCCTTGCGGCCCACGCGCAGGAAGGCGCCGGCGATCTTCACTTCGCCGCGCGCCTGGTACAGCCAGATGCGCAAGGTGTTCACCGAGTTCGGATGGATATTCGACAGCACCTCGTGCTGCTGCAGGTAGTGTTCGACGATGTAGCCGTCGCGGTCTTGCGAGGCCTTGGCATACCAGTCTGCGATGCTGGTTTCGGCGCCGCTGATCGGATGGACGAAGACTGGCTGGCCGCCCGACTCGCCGATGCTGAACGCGGCAAAGCCCGCGCCGCCGTAGCCTTCGACCAGCTTGAAGCAGACCTTCTGGCCCACCATTTCGCGGCACAGGCGCGTCAGGTCGTCCAGGCCGCGCAGCGGCGTGCCGTCGGCGCGCGCGCCGCTGTTCGGGTGCAGGAAGCCGATGAACTCCGGTGTAGGCACGCCCAGCAGCTGCAGCACGGCCTTTTCGACCACCTTGTGCTGCGAGGCCTTCTGGTACGGCCGCGCATTCCAGCGGTCGATGAAGGCGTTGTATTCCTTGCGGTTGGTGTGCGCCCACTTGTCGGCGAACGGCACGCTCGGGCGCCACCAGCGCGCCTGCAGGTAATAGCCGGGGCCGATGCCGCGCACGCCCCACAGCGCCGCCATTTCCAGCAGCTGGCGCCAGAATGGCAGGTAGGCGGTGTCGGCCTTGCGCGTCTCAAGCAGCGTCCACGCGTGTTGTATGTCTTTGATCACTTGCATGCGAAATCCGATGGGTGTGTTGTTGGACTCAGGCGGGCGGCATGGCGCGGTTGAACGGCCAGCGGTCCAGCTTCTTGGCGGACACGCCCAGCTCGCGCAGCACCTCGTAGCAGTCGTTCAGGCCGCTGCGGCGGATATACACGAGGAACAGCAGGTAGCTCAGTCCCCCGACCACGGTTTTGCTGATGAGCAGCCACAGCGGCAGGTCGAATCCGGCCCTAACCGACAGGTAGTGGTAGCCGAGCACGATGGAAGCCATCCATACGCAGCCTTCGATCGGCGTTTGCAGCGCGCGCAGGTAGCGGCGCATCGAGAAGTCGAGGTGGACCTGCGCCGAACGGAACAGGTAGATCGACGACAGCGGATACGACACCGCCATGCCGATCGCCACGCCCACCAGCCCGCCGGTAATCGCGCCGACATACACGCTGACCGGGATCACCACCGCGCACAGGGTCGTGTAGCGAGCCGTAACGTGGGCCTTGCCGATCGAGATAAACGCCTGCGTGATCAAGGGATCGACCGACTTGAACAAGCCCAGGACGCACAGGATCTGCAGCGGGAACACCGCCTCGATCCAGTTCGGCCCCAGCAGGACGGGCACCAGCTCGGTGGCGGTCAGCGCCATGCCGGCCATGACCGGGAAGGCGATCAGCGCGATGCCGGAGGTCAGGCGGCGCATCGCATTGTCGAGGCGCGGCAGGTCCAGCTGCAGCTTGGAGAACAGCGGCGAGGCGATCTGGATCACCATGCTGGTGATGTGCGTGGACGGCAGCGTGGCGAGGGTCGACGCCATCGAATACACGCCCAGCAGCTGCGGGTTGAGCACCTTGCCGATGATCAGGGTCTTGGCGTTGTTGTAGAAGTACCAGGTCAGGCGCGAATAGGTGACGGTGGCGCCGAACTTCATCAGGTCGGTGGCGGCGCCCAGGTTGCCCAGGCGCGTAGGCCGCCAGTTACTGAAGTAGAAAATGCAGCTGGTCTTGAACACCTGCGCGGCGACAAAGCCCCAGGCCAGCGCCCATACCTGGTAGCCCAGCCATGCCAGCACCAGCGTGACGACGCACTGGATCAGGATCATGCAGAAATCGATGCCGCCGTAGATCTTGAAGCGCATGTCGCGCGCCATCAGCGCGTCAGGCACGGTGGCCACGGCGCCAATGATGAAGGTCAGCGCGATAAAGCGCAGCACCGCCGTGATGTCCTGCTCGTAGAACGCCGAAATCTGCGGACTGACGGCGTACAGCGCGAGGTACAGCGGAATGCTGATCAACAGCGCCAGCGCGAAAGCGCCGTTGAGCTGTTCCTTGGTGATGTCGAGGCGCTGCTTGATCGCGCTGCCAAGGCCGATCTCATTGAAGAAGCCGATAAAGCCGACCACCACCATCACGATCGACATCAGGCCGTAGTCTTTCGGCGACAGCAGCCGCGCCAGCAGCAAGGTGTTGACGAAGGAGATCAGCCGCCCCAGGCCCTTGCCGAATCCAAGGTACATCAGGCCCTGCAGGGTTTTACTTTTAAGCTGATCCACTATGCGTCCACGTTATGGTTTTGCTGCCGCCAGGCCTTCAAGCGCCGTGGCAAGCTGGCGGGTTCGCCCGCGGCGGCTGTATTTTTCCAGTTCCGGCGCTGCCAGCGGCGCGGCAAACCGGCCTTTCAGGATGTCGGCGAGCGCCGCGGCCAGCTCGCTGTCGCTCCACGCGCGCCAGACATTCGGAATCGCCGCGCACACGTTGGCCGTGGCGCTGCGTTCCGGGCAGATGGCCAGGATCGGCTTGCGGCTCTGGATGTAATCGTACAGCTTGCCAGGAACCTGGTAGCGGAATACCTCGTCCTGGATGAGCATATTTGCCGAGCACTGTTGCATTTCGGCCAATGCCTGCTGGAACGGCACCGGCGGCGCGAATTCGACGATGTCGGCCACGCCATGGGCGGCAAGCTCGGCGTCAAAGCGGCCGGGCTTGGCGCTGCCGCGGAAGCGCAGCACGAAGTTGTCGGCGTTAATCAGCTGCTGGTCCTTCAGCTGGCGCAGCGCGCGGAAAATGCCGTTGATGTCGCGGCCATTGCCGTACAGGGCGCCGCTGTAGAGCAGCATGAACTTTTCCGGCGTCGCCGACGGCGGCAGATCGATCGAGGCAAAGCCGTTTTCGATGACGAAAAACTTGTCGGCCGGCTCGCCCGGATACAAGTCGCGGTACAGCTGGGCCGACTCGGCGCTGGTCAGGCAGACCTTGCTGGCCGAGCTGACGATCTTGCGCTCGAGGTGGCGGGTCAGTCCGTTGAAGTTCTTGTAGTGCGGGTTGTAATGGCACTGGATCGGATCGCGGAAGTCGGCGATCCACGGCAGCTTGAAGCGGTTGGCGAGGTTGCGGCCGATCAGGTGCGCGGTCAGCACCGGGTAGGTCGACCAGATGGCGCCCACCTTATGCTTGCGGATCAGCTCGGCGCCGAGCTTGGTTGCGCTGAAATACCACGGCCAGTAACGGTCGGACAAGGCCAGGAAATCCGGCGAACGTCCGGCAATCGACACCACCTTGTTGATGTCGGCCGCCTTGGCGCGGTAAATATTCGACGCCAGTGCGGGCGGAACCTGCAATTCATGGTCGAAACGGCCGTATACATCGGTGGTGGCGGTCAGGATGATCGGGTTCCAGCCCATTTCCAGCAAATACTCAGCGAAGCGGTATGGCCGTTGCACTCCGGCACTCCGAGCAGGAGGCACTTCCAGTGCGATCATCAATACGGTCTTGTTGTGCGACTTGTCAGTCATGTTTCGCTGCGCCTAAATGGGAAAGTGCCGGCTGGCTCGCGCGTGGCGGACCGCCAGCACGAAATAACAGGGAATTATAGACGAATGATTATCAAAATATGCGTTTGGTCAACTATTCTCGCACGGCAATTTCTTGAGCCGCGCGCGGTTCGAATGTCTCCTCCAAAGAGCAGCAGTTTTCTATGCCTGGCTTGAACCCCGCGTGTAGAATCACACGACCTGCCGGGCGCGCCCCGGCTTACCCTATTTGAAAGTTTGATATGAAAAAAGTCGTCATCAGTGGCACTGGCCTTTTCACGCCGGCCAATTCGATCACGAATGAAGAGCTGGTCGCCGCCTTCAACGGCTACGCCGAACTGTTCAATGCCGAGAATGCCAAGGCGATTGCCGAAGGCACCGTCACCGCGATCGAGCCGTCCAGCGCCGCCTTCATCGAAAAAGCCTCCGGCATCAAGTCGCGCTACGTGATGGAAAAGTCCGGCATCCTCGACCCCACCCACATGACCGCGCGGATTCCCGAGCGTGGCGACGATGAACTGTCGCTGCAGGCGGAGATCTGCGTCAAGGCCGCGCATCAGGCCCTCGACAACGCCGGCCGCGCGCCCGCCGATATCGACATGGTGATTGTCGCATGCAGCAACATGCAGCGCGCCTATCCGGCGATGGCGGTCGAAGTGCAGGAAGCGCTCGGCATCGAGGGCTTCGGCTTCGACATGAACGTCGCCTGTTCGTCGGCCACCTTCGGCATCCAGACCGCGATGTCGGCCGTGCAAAGCGGCCAGGCCCGCGCGGTGCTGGTGCTGAACCCCGAGATCACCAGCGGCCACCTGAACTACCGCGACCGCGACAGCCACTTCATCTTCGGCGACGCCTGCACGGCGATCGTGATTGAAGCCGAGGAGACTGCCAAAGGCCGCCACCAGTTCGAGATCCTCGAATCGAAGCTCAAGACCCAGTTCTCGAACAACATCCGCAACAACTTCGGCTTCATGAACCGCTTCGACGAATCTGGCGTGGGCAAGGCCGACAAGCTGTTCCGCCAGCAGGGCCGCAAGGTATTCAAGGAAGTGTGCCCGATGGCCGCTGCGATGATCAAGGATACGGTCGAGCGCGCGGGCCTGCAGGTATCGGATATTTCACGCTTCTGGCTGCACCAGGCGAACCTGAGCATGAACCAGCTGATCGCGCGCACGCTGCTTGGCCGTGAAGCGGAGCCGCAAGAGGCGCCGGTGATTCTCGATACGTATGCGAACACCTCGTCGGCCGGATCGATTATCGCGTTCCACAAGCACCATGAAGACATGCCCTCGGGCGCGAAAGGCGTGATTTGTTCGTTCGGCGCGGGTTACTCGATCGGTTGCGTGGTCGTGCAGAAGAAGTAGTCTCGTAGATACCGTCTTGATCGTCAAGCCTGAACGGCAAAATTTGCCTCGTATGCCCGTCCAGTTTTGACGACACCGAAGCACAAATGTGCAAGCTTCCGCATGGCGGCCCCAATGGCCG
>NZ_JAJHPV010000001.1:569-883 GCF_020831365.1 Massilia agrisoli | reverse complement strand
TAGCCTTGGAGGATGGTCCCCCCATGTTCAGACAGGATTTCTCGTGTCCCGCCCTACTTGTCGCATACTTAGTTCCACACATCGCATTTCGTGTACGGGGCTATCACCCGCTATGGCCAGAATTTCCAGTCTGTTCCACTATGCGTCATGCTAAATCATGCAGGCTCATCCCATTTCGCTCGCCACTACTTTGGGAATCTCGGTTGATTTATTTTCCTGCAGCTACTTAGATGTTTCAGTTCGCCGCGTTCGCTTTGCATACCTATGTATTCAGTATGCAATGACCTAAAAGGCCGGGTTTCCCCATTCGGAAA
>NZ_JAJHPV010000001.1:0-469 GCF_020831365.1 Massilia agrisoli | reverse complement strand
AACTTTACTTCTTCCAGATTGTTAAAGAACGAAACAGCTAATGATCTCTAAAAGATCAAACCTAAGCATCTATGCTTACGTTTGCACTTTCAAGATATTAAGTAGAGTGGTGGAGGATGACGGGATCGAACCGACGACCCCCTGCTTGCAAAGCAGGTGCTCTCCCAGCTGAGCTAATCCCCCAAGATGATACACGACCGCGTTGGTAGGGCTGGTTGGACTCGAACCAACGACCCCCGCGTTATCAACACGGTGCTCTAACCAGCTGAGCTACAGCCCCGACTTGGACACTGCTACTGTTTCTTCTAATTTCAACAGTCGATAAGAGTGGACGCTCAATGAGTGGGCTCCAGGCCCCGGTGCTACTCTAGAAAGGAGGTGATCCAGCCGCACCTTCCGATACGGCTACCTTGTTACGACTTCACCCCAGTCACGAATCCTACCGTGGTAAGCGCCCTCCTTGCGGTTA